>NZ_BEZT01000001.1:2706270-3953797 GCF_003402455.1 Bacillus sp. HMA207
TCCCGTTCCGCCTCCTGGGTTTCCTCCGGTTCCGTTATCTTTCCCCGTTCCGCCTCCTGGGTTTCCTCCAGTTCCGTTATCTTTCCCTGTTGTGTTTTCCATTTTTTTAATAATAGGGTTTTTAGCACTGTGTACTAACGGCATTATGCCATACTGTGATTTATGAACCACATTTTCCACCTTGCTATTTTCCGTTTGTGTTCCTTTATCTTCTTTGTTAGGTTTTTCTTTTTCAGGTTTATGAGTCCCACTCAATTCCCACTGCCACATTACAGGAGAGAAAACATCTATATTGATGTTTGGATCTTTTAACTTCACATTCAGATTAATTTTTATATCCCCTTCATTACGAGGAGGTATAGTAATTTCTCCGTTTTTCTCCAGAAACATACTTGTGTAATCCACATCATCAATCTTCAAAGCTTCTGTACTTCCATATAGTTCAAACTCTTTCGGAATACTTATCTTCAAAGTTTGTGCAGATTCCATTTTAATTACTTTCGCAGTATCACTAAATGTAATTCCCTCTGTATAAAGTCTATCCTTTACTTCTTTAATAGCGTTTCCTAAAGATATTTTATTTACAGGATCATAATAAAAATTATTTTCTTTATTATATTTTTTTGTAAATTGAATTACATTTTGCAGTTGTAATTTCGTTGTATCTGTCAAATCACTTTGACCGATTTCTTCCATGTTTAAACTAGGTAATTTCGCAATTAAATTCTCGATTTGTTTCTTTATTCGAGCATCTGGTTGTTTCATTAATGTATTTATGAAGATTTCTTGCTTTCCATCATTCGACATAGATTGCTTTAACTTCTTAATTACCGTCTCTTGAATATCACTTTCTAACTTTCCTGCAAGTTCTGTATCATATTCAGATACTTGTTTTTTTACATCTGCTAAATATTTTTGAATCGCTGCAGCATCAGTTAAAATATTCGGTTCTTTCTCTGAAAACGTAAATTGATTTGAAATAATTTTATTAGCGGATTCCAATGCACTTAATTGCTTTAAAGCATCGCCTGTATTCATATCATTCATATATTGATTGAATTGATTTGTGAAATTATTCGCTAACAAATTGTTATCAGTTTGCATTTTTTGAAAGTTATTAAAACCATCTAAGTACGTACTGTTAGATTTATTCCCTTCATCTAACGCTTGACCGAAACCTTTTAAAACATCCTGAAATCCTTTGAAACTATTAACAGAAACACCTGTATAATCTTGTACTGTTTTAAATTGATTTGTGTAATTTGCTAACGGACTATGTATATCTTTTTTATACATAGTTGTTTGAACGTTTCCTTTTTCAATTATTTTACCTATATTATCTTGTGCACCTTGTAGCTTACCGATAATACTCGCAAAATAAACGTCGATTATTTGCTTATTGAAATCTTCTAAAATAACAGAAGCTGTATTTTCTGCCTCAGCTTTCAAATCCTTATTCCCAGTTGCATTTACTTTGTAGTTTAACGTTAATTTCTCTGGAATCTCTGAATCAATCGCAACTGCCTTCCTAGAAAAATCATTTGGAATAACAATCATCATATTGTAATTATTATTTTTCAATCCATTTTCCGCTACCCCGCGGCTAACTACGTACCATTCTTGTTTCGTATTTTTATTTACATTTTTAACAAATTGATCTCCAAACGCTATTTTATTGCCCTCAAATACAGTGCCCTGATCTTCATTTACCAACGCAACTGTCATTTTTGGTGTAGTATTCTCATTAGCTTTCTTAACATTTTGATTTAATGCTAAATAGGAGACCCCTGTTGATAGTACAAGAGCTAAAATAATAAACAACAAGATGCTCCATTTGAACTTTTTCACTACTTATCACTCCTGCGACTGCGAGTCTATCTAATGAAAGACTTCGTATCTTACTCTAGTTTTAAAGTAATTTAGCCATACAACGTATGGTTGCATGGCTAAATTATATATTTCTTTTTATCTGTCTTATTGTAGACCGAAATTACGAGAAAGATCTTCGTCATGTCTAGCAACAGCTTCTGCAGTTTTATTAAGCTGCATATTAATTTCTTGTAATAGCTGTGCGAAGTTTTGTACTTTTGGCTTTAATTGATTGAACTGTTGGTCAAAACCTTCGAAAGCACGCCCTTCCCATTCTCCTCTTAATTCATTTTGTAAGTTTTGTAGTTGACGTAAAATGTCCTCAATTTGATTTGCACCTTGTCCATATCGAGTCGCTTTCGATTTAAGCTCCTCTGGTGACATACGAATTTGTCCTGCCATTATTAAATCCCCCTTAAAATTAAAAAATAGTAAAATTAACCAATAATCAATTCTACAAATTGATTATATCAATAATTTAAAAATTTCTAAACAAAAAAATGATATTTTTCCAAAATTTCTCTTTTACTATAATAACGATATATTGTATAATACTAATTTATTTGTTTTTTAAGCACACTCTATAAATCTACTATAAAATAAAGGCAAACCATCTATTTTATATATTTATAAGGACTTATTCACTTTAAATCCCAGCGATAAAGTAGCCACTAAATCATTATTTTCCTCCCATTCAGACTATAATACTCACTTCAAAGTCATAATTACCTGCCTTTCAACAAACCCAAACTCTTCGTACATCTCTTTTGCAAAATTCCCAGCAAATACATTCAACCGAATTTCTGAATACTTCTCCTTTAATTCCTTAATACTAGCTTCCATCAGTTCTCGCGATAATCCTCTCCCGCGATATTCTGGGAAAACGTACAATTCATATATAAATCCAAGTTTTTCACGAGAAAAATAGTCTGTATTTTCCCCTATTAATATCCATCCCATTACTTTATTTTCTTCTTTAATAATTAAATAGTATGCTCCTTTTTCTACAATCGGCTTTGTAATCTCAATTGCTTTCTCGGTACTTAATTGACAATTGCCTCTCGTCCCTTCAAAAAGCGATTGAGCCGAATATTTTAATATTTCATTGGTATCTTCTTGATTCGCCTTAACAATCATTTTTCACAACTCCCCTTGAATAATAGGCATTACTATCGCTTGTTCAAGATTCTCCGCTTCCATAACAATTGCTGTTAATCCGTGTTCTGTACTTGTTTCATGGAGCTCTCCCTTTTCCCAAAACACAGCTTGTCCCGCCTCTATCTTTATCTTTTCTTTATTTACTCCACATACATATCCTGTCCCGTCCACAATAAGAAGCAGTTGAGATACAACTGCTTCATGATTACCGATGATTCCATTCTCGTGTAAATGCATAGCACCGATATGTATATTTCCTCGATGGTTTAATATTTTCGACATGATGAAATTAGATTCAAATACTGATAGGTGCTTTCCTACTTTTTCACTAAAATCAAACATTTTCATTACTAGTCCTCCTTATACGTATAAAACCATCCTTACTGTCTGCATCATATGTCCTTCAAAGTCTTCTTCAAATTGCTCTAATTCAGCAAAACCTTTCGCTTCATAAAAGCGTTTTCCTTTTTCATTTGCTGCTTCTACATGTATGTACAATTTCCGTATCCCATTTAATGCTTTAATTCCTTTTTGTAATAAAGCACTTCCGATCCCTTTTCCTTGCTGATCTGGTAACAAATAAATCGCACCTAATTCCGCTTCGTTTTGTAGTCTAACAGGTGAAAAGTTCGCAAACCCTATTACTTCACCCTCTTCTTCCGCAACGAATAAATGTGTATTTTTAAGACGATATTTCATTTTTTCATCAGAATATGCCTCGTCTAAAAAACTATCTTGAATTTCTCTCGGAATAATGCCTTCATATGTATCATGCCAAGCTATTTTTGCTACTGATTGTACAGCGTGAATGTCTTCTTGCTTCATTTCTCTAATTATATATGTCATCTCGATGTCTCCATTCTCTTTAAATTATATTCTGCTAATATACTAGAAGAAACGGCAAAACCATTTTCATAATTCACCTTAATTAATTTTAATTTCTCAATTGAAGCTGTTGCAAAATTAAACTTTCCATAAATATATTCCATTACACTTAAAAACTGCTTTGTATGTAATCTATTTGCAATTGTACAATGCGGAACCCATTTTCCCGGTACGTAATATGAATTTGGGTTGTCATGAAAAGTTTTAAAATAATCATGATAAGAATAATGAAGTTTTAACAATTCATCGGTAACGGTCGGCGCTAGAAAGACCGTTCCATTAGTAGGAAAAATTCCAACAGAAGGAAAAGTTACTGCGTCTATATTTTCTTGAATAGCTACAAACTCCCCTAGTTTCTCCGTATACAAATGAACATCTAACTCATTATAATCCGCAATCGTTATATGAGGTTCTACTCCAGCTAATTGATTTGTTCCAATTACATTTGTTAATTCATTTTGCAGTTCTGTAATTTTATTAGTAAACACACCATCAAATGTAGCAATAATAGCGTACAATCTTTCTCACCCCTTCGTTACACATAGCGCTTCCCATTCTTCACGAATCATGCCCATTCGAATAGAATCATAGTATGTTCCGTTATAATAACGACACTTTCGCATTCTACCTTCTAAGCTCATTCCTATTTTCTCCGCTACTTTCATCATTCGTTCATTACCAGACCAAGTCGTGAGCCCTACTCTACCAATTTCCATCTTTTCAAATAATAAATCTCGATATAACGTTAACGCTTCTGTACCGTAGCCACCATTCCAGTAAGTTGGATTATAAATAACAATTCCCATCTCCAACCAACGCGTCGGTTTATGCTCCCAATAAAATCCGACCGTCCCTATAATTTGACCGTTATTTTCTATAATTAAATTTGACAGTGGTTCTTCTTGCAAACGAGTTTGCATCTTCTCTTTATAGGAAGAGTATTCTTGCATTGAGAACGGGAAATATGGCGCATCCCATTTCTTCCATTCTGGGCTTTCTTCTTTAAATATGATATTCCATAATGTTTTTATATCCGATTCTTCTATTGTACGAATTGTAACTTTCTTCCCCTTTAATACAACGTTTTGCATAATTCCCTCCTGCATTCCTCTTTATTTCATATATAATTATAATATTTTTTCAGAAAAATCAAAACTAATATCATTTATTATATTGTATAATTTTGTTATTAGATACCAATTATTGATTTAGAAAGCTGGTGATTTAGTGAATAATCGATTTAGTATTGCTATATTTCTCACTATTATTACGACAAATATTATTCTATATTTCTTCTTACCATCAAATATTGTTACGAAATGGGACTTCAATGGAACGCCTACATCAACAATGGATAAAAGCACTTTTGTAATCGTAAATATAATTATATGTTCCTTCTTATTCTTTGTATTTTTAGCTTTATCTAAAGCAGCGAGTAACCAGAAATTTCTCCATTGGATCGGCAACACAATGTTACTATTCTTATTTTTTGTCGATATTGTCATCGCCCTCATCGCTCTTGGCTTTTCACTTCCTCTTGATCATTTCATATTTTTAGCATTAGGGCTTTTATTTATATTAATAGGTTATTTCAGTTCCAAAATTGATACGACTAAATCAACCGTTTCATTAGAATGGAATGATAAGCACCTTGAAAAAAGAGCTTCAAATATTAGTAGTATTTCAATGATGATAGCAGGTATTTTTTTAGCGATACTTCCTTTTATCGTTTCTGCTCCCTATAGAGGTTATGCTATACTAGCAATTCTTTTAGGAATGACGCTTATCATTCTGCCGAGTACGATTTATTTACTTATTAAAGACAGCAAGCAATCTACTCCTTTAAAAAAATAGGAGGTTATATCCCTCCTATTTCAGCTTAATGTTTTATTTTTCACTTTTTCTATCTCAACTAAAATCCCTTTCCCTATCCAACCCTCTACGCCATCTTTTTTAATTAAATCATATCCTGAACAGCTATCATCAATGAGAGAAACGATATCTCCCTTCCTAACGCTTATTTGCGCACAAGAAATATCGGTTTTCACTGTATATTCACCTGACTCAAGTTGTTTCATATATTCATTTTTTACAGTGAGTAAATTATTCGTTTCCTTTTGTTTACATACGGTGTAATCTTGCATCTTCTCGATAGGCTCTATGTAATAATACGGATATGTCACTCCGCCCTGCATTTCTGAATTCGCATTAAAATCCGCTATTACTTCATACTCCGGAAAATAGTCTACATATGTATAAGAAAACGTATCGCCCGTTTGTTTCCTCTGAATAATAAATACGTTTAATTGCCCTGCTTCTTTAATTGCATTTCCTCCATCAATTGCAATAATTTTTTTCTCCTTATCAATAACTGGATTGTTAGACGGTGCTTCTTCAGAATAGTTCACGACAGGCCAATGACCAACTATTACATACTTATTTGCTTTATGTGATTTATTAAAAAACTGTGGCATTGCTATCGCATTTTTGCGCTCAGTTTGTTTCCAATCTACTCTATCTTCTAGACCGGCATGCACAAAAATATAATCTTCTGTTTCAATCGCTGTTGGCAACTCTGTTAGCCAATATAGTTCTTGTGAAAATTCACTTAACAATGCTTCTTTCACTTCACGAATTGAAGTGCCCTCATGAACTGAAAAACCCAATTGCTCTAGCCATTCATTAAAAATCGAGTGCTTTCTCATACATAAATAATTAATAAGATCAGGATTTTCATTTAGAAGAGCATCAACTATAACTTCACAATTCCCTTCAACAACGTGAACCTTTGAATTGTTCTTTACAAGATTCATAACGTAGTTTACTACGCCTACGCTATCTCGTCCTTTCTCGCAAAGATCTCCATTAATAATTAAATAATCTTCATCTTTAAAGTTAACTTTATGTAGTGCTTCTTTTAAAAGATTTAATTCTCCATGAATATCAGATATGACGATAACTCTAGCATCATTAGGGATTGATAGTTCCTTTATTTTTTTCAAGTATAAGCGCTCCAATCATTCTCTTTATTAAATTAAAACAATTCGACAAAATACACTATATAACCTTTTCAAATACATATACCATAACTTACAACCTATTTACGGTTTAATAATAACTTAAAAAATAAGAAGAAGCTGTTCCCAACTTTTGCGGGACAACTTCTTCTTATTTTTTATAATTCTTTATGAAAAGAATAACTCACCTTATCATACCCTTCTCTTTCATAAAAACGATGAGCATCAATTCTTGAAAATGCTGACGTGAGGACGATAGACTCACATTCGTTTTCCTTTCCCCAGTTCTCTATATACGAAAGTAATACTTTCCCATGTCTTTTTGAACGATGTGCTTCTGCTGTTACAAGGTCATATACGAAAACGTGTTTCTTATTATAAAAGTTCGTACAAATTGCTACACCTGCAAGGCTAACAACTTCACCATCCTCATTACGCAGCGAAAATAGTTTATAATTTTCTTCTTTCATATTTCGAAATAAAGAGCTTGTTTCCTCTTTTGAAAGTTTCGTTCTTAATTGCTGTAAAACAGGTAATACTTCATGTAATTGCTCTTCTGTTACTACTTCTTTAACATTCATTTTTAACTCTCCCTTAACTATTTAAATAATTTTCTAAATGTTATATCATTATTATAGAAAGAAACTGCCCTTTACTTAAGTGGCAGTTTAAGTGTTTTTTATAAGGCCAGTTTTAAAGGAGAGTTTTATATGGATTTTACTATCCCATTGCAATTACAAAGTAACACACCTATTTACTTGCAAATTTACGAATATATAAAAGCTGAAATTATACAAGGGACTATTTCTGTTGGCACACGTCTACCCTCACACAGAAATTTAGCATCACAACTTAATATTAGCCGCATTACTGTTGAATCAGCTTATCAACAGTTATTAGCTGAAGGTTATGCAGAAAGTAAACCGAAACGTGGTATTTTTGTAGCAAATTTCGATATTGACGTTATCCCAAATAAAAAACGAAATGCAGCAAAGAAGACGAACAATTTGATAGAAGAAAAATTTGAATATGATTGTAGCCAAGGGCTTATTGATCAAAATGCATTTCCGATTACAAATTGGAAACGAGCATTACAAGAATCCATACTTACATACGAAAATGCACTATTTGCCAAAGAAGATCCTCAAGGTGAATTCGCTCTTCGAGAGCATATATCAACATATTTATATCATTCTCGCGGTGTACATTCTTCACCTGATCAAATTGTGATCGGCGCCGGAACACAGCCACTTCTCTGGCTACTACTTCAACTGCTTGGCCCTACAAAAGAATACGGCATTGAAAACCCTGGATTTCACCGTATACACGCAATTATTAAAAGCTGTGATAGACAAATTCATCCCATACTATTGGATGAAAAAGGGATTGATATTTCTAGTTTATACAATACAAATTCCAATGTCGCATACGTTACACCATCACACCAATTTCCACTCGGGATTATTATGCCTTTATCTAGAAGATTAGAATTGTTAAAGTGGGCTAATGATTGCAATGGATACATTATTGAAGATGACTATGACGGAGAGTTTCGCTACGCTGGTAAGCCGATTCCTTCTTTACAAAGTCTTGATTCAAATGAACGCGTTATTTATATGGGAACTTTCTCAAAATCTTTTTTACCTTCTTTACGAATGGGATATGTTGTTTTACCACCACATCTTTTAAAAACATATCAAGAACTGCATGGAATTTTCAAACAAACAGTCTCTACAATACAACAACTTGCTTTTGCTAACTTTATACAAAACGGGAATTGGGAACGTCACCTTAATCGGAGTCGTACACTATATAAAAGAAAACATCATACGTTAGTAAAATCCATTACGAAAGAAATGGGGGCTAATGTTCAAATTCTTGGCGAACAGTCCGGACTTCATATTGTTTTATGTGTAAATAACAGTATGAATGAAAATGAACTGATTGAATCCGCTAAAAAACAAAGCGTTAAATTATACCCACTTTCTCCATATGATTTCGTGAATGATTTACGTAAGGAATCATACGTATTACTCGGCTTTGGTAGTATTCCGGAAAATAAAATTGAAACGTTGGCTATATTATTGAAAGACGCTTGGTTTCCTAGTTGCAAGGAAACTTGTTAACATTGGGTTTAACTTGTAACATGTTAACAATTCAACAAAATAAAAAAGAAGGCTGTTCCAAAATAACTTTTTGGACAGCCTTCTTCTAGTTATTCACCTGACCTAACTTTCCTTCCCGGACGTTTCACACCAGTCGTTTCTGTTGAATAGGAAGCTTCAATTATAGCGGTTGGATCTACAGAGAGAACGAGATCTTTCATTTTCGGATAAATGAATCGGTTTGTAATGCAATAAATGATTCTCTTATGCTCCCCTAAAAAACCACCTTCTCCATGTAGATACGTAACAGATAGTTGCAATTCTTTCATAAGTAAATCGCCTATTTCTTTATTCTTACCAGAAATAATCATAACGCTCTTACCTTGATTAATACCATCTAGTATAAAATCAATCATCTTCGTAACAATATAGAAAATTGCTAACGAGAACATCGCTTGTTCGATTGAAAATAAAATGGCAACAAAAATGAAAATAACTGCATTTACTGCAAGTAAAAATGTACTAATCGGTACATTAAAGTGTTTATTCATCCAAACTGCCAACATTTCCGAACCGTCAATTGCTCCACCCATTTTAACAACAATCCCAACACCAATTCCAAACAGTACTCCACCATAAAGTACAATTAATAACTCAGAAGTCGTAATTGCTGGAAATGGTTTTAAATAAATTAATCCGAGTGTTGTAACTACATTCGCATAAGATGTACGGATAAAAAATTTCTTTCCCATTACTTTTGCAGTAAATAATAAAATTGGGATATTAATTCCTAAGAACACACCATAAAGCGGCAATCCTGCGACTTTATTTGCCATAATAGCAATAGCCGTTACCCCGCCATCTACTAATCCATTAGGTGCTAAAATAAGCTCTAATGAACCTGCTACTATAATTGAGCCAATTGTTAATAATACGTATTCAAATACTTTCTTCATTCATTACCCCCAAAACTTATATATTTTCTTAGTATTATTTTAACGTAATTTTACTACTAATTCAAAGGTATCGATTTATATACAGAAAAGTTTCTCCTTTATCGCTATTTTTATGTAACACATGTAACGCGTAATACTAAAAACACACTTACAAATTAAAAGTAAGTGTGTTTTTAACATCTATTTAATCTTTACGTACGGCTTCATTTTTAATTTGAATATTTCCTCAACTGCCCTTTGATATCCACCGGCATTTCTAAGCGACTCTCCCACTTTACGACTATTCTCCTTAAACGTCACATCATCCATTACTTTCTTTACAGCCTCACGTAACAATTCAGAAGTTAACTCGTTGCGATTAAGTCTTATTCCTGCCCCTACTTCAGTCAATCGTTTTGCAACGAATGGCTGATCTCCTGTTACCGGAATTACAACTAATGGAACACCGTAATATAACGCTTCACTCGAACTATTCATACCACCATGTGTCACGAATACATCAGCATGCTGTAAAACTTCTAATTGCGGGACATAATTATACAACTTAAAGTTTTTCGGGATATTTTCAAATTGACTTATATTTATCTTCTTACCAACGACTAATACGACTGTCGCATCAACATCTTTAAAAGCTTCAAAACATTTTTCATACAAAGCAGGTTGTTCATTAAAAACTGTTCCCATAGAAATGAAAATCACTTTTTCATTTTTTAAATCTTCGGTAGGAAAACTCCCCACTTCTTTTCGAGTAGCAATTGATGGACCTACAAATTTATACGATTCATCAAATACCTCTGAACGTGGCTGATATTCTTTTGAAGTATATACAATCGTAATATCACCAGGATGGTTCATAATATCATACATACTATTACATTTCATTCCATACTGCTTATTCCATCTTTCCATTCCCGCTAAACAAGATTGATATAATGGATCCATTTCATCTACTTGTCTCGATTCTTGCTCATCATGAAAATTAATGTACTGATTAACAGCAAACGTTGTACAGGATGAAACACTTGGTAATTGTAAAATATTCGCTATAATACGTCCTACTGGAAAATGATTATCATATATTAAATAATCGTATTTTTCCTCTTTTGTTTCTTCTACAATTTGAGTAACAATACGCTCTGATGCTTCAATCATATGAGATAGCATCGTCAAAGGGCTCCCACCTTCATTTACTCGTTCCATAATATTAATTTGAGAGAGAAAATTCTCAAACACTCGGAATTCCGCACCTGTTGCTTCAACCTTCTTTCTATAATCTTCAATACAATAAGAAACAACTGTTTCCCCTCGCTGAATTAACTCACTTACAATAGCTAAAGTCGGATTAATATGACCTTCCCCAGGAAAATTTATTACGAGTACATTTGCCATAACATTCTCTCCTATCCAATTAATATAATAAAATTAACAATTAATTATATTAATTAATTTAAGTCTATTATAAATGAATGCATTCTACTTCTTCATGCTTTTCTCTTCATTTTATTATTGAGAAATATTTTCTATAGTCTACATTATTGTGATTCACAATCTTATAAATGAATGCTTAATTTTACTTTTACTCTTCATAGATTTAAAGATACGAGTCTTACATTCAAGTATTACCACCATTATTTTTAGACAATTCATACAAAAATAGAGAAATATAATATTTTTAATGAGTTTTCACTATAAATGTAAGTATGCTTTCAATCTTTTTATCTTTATCCTCATAACTCATCATCTGTTATATAATGAATTTATGGAATTTACAGAAAAAGGAGTCTTTTCATGTTACAACAACTATTCAATTCACCTATTCTATCCGTTCAAGCCTTGCACCCAGGTTATGAAGATCATGCAAGTGATGTTTTTCTCGTTCAAACAGAAGATACAGAAGTTATCGTTCGTGCTTCTAAAATGAATGAAGAACCAAATAATGATTTTTGGTGGGGATGTAAAAATCTATTTGGAATTGATCCAAGGAACGTCCATCATTTAGAAACTGTACATACATTGCTGCAAGAACATACGAATCTTCCTATCCCAACAATATTAGAAAAACATGTTTTAAATAGCCGTGAATTTGTGGTGGTCGAAAAGTTAGTAGGTAACACAGTTCAATCTTTTATCGAGCAACCAGATTCTATTTTATTCAGCCTAGGAAAAGGACTTGCAGAAATACATAAATTTAAAGCCGATTTCATAGGAAATCCGTCTGGCACGTTCCAAGTTCCACTAGATGAATTCCAATCACATATTTTAAACGTGAGTAAAGAGCTTGTGAATATGTTTTATTCCGATGATGAAAGCATAAAAAATGCATTCCCTACCTTTGAATCACAACTTTCTTCCCTGTCCGTACCAAAGGAATCTACACTCGTCTTAATTGATATGGATCCTACTCAATTTTTATCTGACGGTACAACTATTACGGGTTTAGTAGATACTGAAGCTTACGCTGTTGCTCCGCGAGAGTTTGATTTTATCGGACTAGAATATGTACTTACCGAAAAAGAAGCACATGCCTTTAAAAGTGGTTACGAAACAATTATGTCTATTCCTCACTTAGAAGAATATAGACAGCCTTATCGTTATTTATACCGACTGTTATCTGTGCAAGGTAATGTGGAATTAAAGAAATGGTTAAGTCACCCATCCTATTTTTAAATACAAATGAGAGGGAGTATACAATGGATATTCAGAAAAAGCGTTCTGTAACAGAAAGTGAAATACAGCAAATGAAGGATTTAGCTTATATTTGCGGACAACAAGATAATCTTGATTACTCTTCAGATTTACATATCAACTTTTTAAAAAATCGAAATGAAGATTATATAAACGTTTTTCTTCTTTATAACGGTACTCAATTAATTGGCGCTTTAAATATGTATGATTTCGAAAGACCAACAAAGCTTGAACTAATAGGCTTTGTACATCCTCATTTTAGAAAACAACATTTCGGAACTATCCTTTTACAAACTGCAATGAAAGAAATACAAAATAGAGCGACAGATGAAGCTCTTCTTATTATTAATGGGGATTCTATTTCTGGGAATGCATTTGTAAAACATATGAAGTTACCATATTTATATAGTGAATATAGTATGGCGTTCAAAACAAACGAAATTCAAAAAACAACAGATAATAATATACAGCTTACTCTTGCACCTTCAGAATCACTTCTTGACCTTATTAAAATTTCTAGTAAAGCTTTTGGTGATTCAGTAGAAAATACGGCTACATGGTTACAAAAAATGATGAATTCATCTTCCCATCAAGTTTACAGTGCCCTTATTGCTGAAAAAGTGATAGGAACAATTACAGTTTCTAAACAAGAGCAATCTACTACACTATCAGGATTCGCCGTTCATCCTTCTTATCAAGGTAAAGGATACGGAAAAGATATTCTTTGTAATATAGTACATACCCTTATTACAGAAGGAGTTTCAACAATTGAGTTAGACGTCGAAACGAAAAATATCCACGCTTTAAAACTATATACACAATGTGGTTTTGAAATTAAAACGAGGCATGACTATTATAATTTAATGAATTTTTAGGTGAATACATATGTTAAAAAAACAATTTATTCTAATTATGATATTTTAGCAAACATCTATAATAAACATTGGAGACATTTTGTTTAACACTCCTACCCAGCCTCGTTTTACAAGATGCTCTTCCCTACTCTCGTATATTAGATCTTTGTTGCGGGACTGGTCATCTCTGCCGGTGATAGTTTAATTTAGATGAACTAAAAAGTGTGTTTCACAAAGTTTACTCCGTATTACATAACGAGGGTATATTCGCATTTGATATGAATAAAAAAACTGAATCGAAATGATTCAGTTTTTTCTTAATATATTTACAACTGCAGTTGTTTCGTCATTTTCTTTATAGACACGCGGAATTCTTCTATCTAGCATACATGTAACTTCATAGTTTATTGTACCTAACATATCCGCTATTTCTTCTACTGCGATATTTTCTTCACCTTGTTTACCGTAGAATACTACTTCGTCTCCTACTTGTACTGGCATCGCTTTTGAAACATCCAACATTAACTGATCCATACAAACACGGCCAATAACAGGTACTCGAACCCCGTTAATTAACGCATAGCCTTTATTAGATAATTGACGATTATAACCATCAGCATAACCAATTGGTACAGTCGCAATCCATTCTTCACCAGTTGTTACATACGTATTCCCATAACTTACACCACGATTCTTCTTCGCATGTTTAATATGAGCTACTTTTGATTTTAACGACAACGCAGGCTGTAAAGAAACGACTGAATGATCCACTTCTTTTGACGGATACATACCGTACACGCCTATTCCAACGCGTACCATATTTTGAAATGTGTTACTTAATTCCATTGATCCCGCACTATTTGAACTATGAATATATGGTATTTGAATTCCTAATTCTTTCGCTGTATTAACAGCCTTTTCAAATAAACTTGTTTGCATATTCGTATATGATTTATCGATTTCATCTGCCGTAGAGTAATGCGTAAATATCCCTACTACCTCTACATACTCCATACGGTTTAATTCTTCTAAAAATGGTTTAACTTCTTCTTCTTGTAAACCGATACGACTCATTCCTGTATCAATTTTCACTTGAATTTGTACTTTCTTTTGAAGACGGTTTGCAATTTCATTTATACCATGTAAATCTTCTACTCTATAAACAGTCATCATAACGTCATATTGAATTACATCTTCTACAGCCGCTACTGGTGTGTATCCTAAAATTAAAATCGGCACAGTAATTCCTGCTTCTCTTAATTCTATTGCTTCATCTACAAATGCAACTGCAAGTTGATGTATCCCAGCTTCAATTGCAGCTTTGGCAACTTCAACTGCCCCATGGCCATACCCATTCGCTTTTACAGCAGCCATCATCTTAATTTCTTCATCATTTACATGTTTTTTAAATTCTTTTACATTATGTTTTACAGCATTTAAGTCAATTTCTACAATTGTATCTCTTCCATATTTCAAACTCATTGGTCTAACTCCTAACTCAATAATTGCATTCCATTCTATTTCACGTTTCATATGACCTTTTACAATATAATACTTTTCATTATGCTAGTCAAACTACTAGAATTTTCGGAATTTTGAGTATGATATAATATCCTCAAGAAACTATTATATACGGAGACGAGGAGAATTACAATGTTTGTTCAATCTGCATTGCATCAACTAAAAGTTGCTATTGATACTTCTATTTATATGCTTAACCAATATAGTGAAAACGATTTAAAAATACAACCGATTCACTCAAAACGATCATTATTTGAAATGTGTGCACATCTTTCTCTTATTTGTCATGCTGATTTACTCATTTTAAATGGTATTTCAGAAAAAGAATTACATACCTTTTATATAGAACATACGCCCGTAACAGTTGCTCACATGCAACAAACGATGATTGAAGGATACAACCTTCTCTCTAAAACATTTCTTTCCTACTCCCAAATAGAATTAGCAGAAGTTATGACTGCCTATTGGGGTATTTCTTATTCGCGCTTTGAATGGTTACTTGAAATCGTTGCACACTTTTATCATCATCGTGGACAAATTCATATTTTATTATGCGAGCATATGAAAGATCCTCGCATTCCTTTATTTGAGTGATTTTCCACTCATTCATTAATTATAAATAGAGAAGCTACAAAACCAATAAAAAGTATCATTCCTAATAAAATAAATGTTTGAGCATAACCGCCTATTTTCATAAGATAAATAGAAATGATAGGTCCTATACTAGTACCTAAAAATAAAATAAAAGTATAAATAGATACTGCTATTCCCCTTGCTTTCCCTCCTAATTGACCTACAAGAGAAACTAAAGACGGAACGGATATAGCAATACCTATTACAAAACAGACACTCATCATTACAAGTAGAGATAGATACGAAACAAAGCCCATTGAACTTAGACTAAAAATAGCAATCAACAATCCTCCTTGAAGAACTTTCCTTACTTCAAACCTCTTTGTTAAACGACCTGCAAGTGGTGACAGCAACATACCAAACAGCCCTGCTAAGCGAAAATAAAGGATTTGTTCTGCAGTTAAATTGTAAGTAGGAGAGCTCAAATAATTCCCTAAAACAGTATACATATTAACAAAAGCCATTATTAAAACAGGATTTTTCACACTGACTAACTATTAGTTTTAAATAATGCGCAACTTCTTTAACGCATAAGAAATTCCGCCTTCACTCGCCTTCGTTGTAAGGAAATCAGCCCTTCTCTTCAACTCCTCTCCACCATTTCCCATCGCAACTCCTAATCCTACATACTGCAACATTTCAATATCATTTCCACCATCGCCAAAGGCAATGGCTTCTGATTTACTAATATTTAAATGTTCCAATACTTTTTGAATTGCAGTTAGCTTCGATACTTTACTATCTTCCAATACATTTATAACGTAACCATGAAAACGCTCAAACGTAAGTGCTGGATATCTTTCAATGAATTTTTGAGCTTCTGTGTCATCAGCATACAGACATATGCAATACATTTCATCTGATAAGTTTCTAACTTTGTCAGGATACTGCTCTAAATTTAAAGTTTCATTTAACGCTCGCATGACACGTTCATCTTTGGAAGCAATATTATTCATTGCAAATTCTTCTGTAAAGTAAGAAACACTGTGACCATGTAATTCAGCAAAATTTGAAATATCATGAACGATTTCGCTTGAAAGTACTGATTTATGTATAACTTCTTTCCCACATTTTATATGTGCACCATTTGCTGAAATAAACGTATTTATACCTAGTTCCTTAAATTGTGAGCATAAACTATATGGTCTTCCAGTTGTAACAACTACGTGAATTCCTTTATCTATTAATCTTTGTACCGCTTCTTTTGTACTTTCGTGCATGCTTCTATCAATCTCACTTAATAACGTACCGTCAACATCGAAAAATACAACTTTGTACATAAGTCTTTACATCCCGTCCAAATGATTCGTATCATTAATGAAATGCACCGTTTTTTGTTCACCCTCAATTTCAATTAAACTTATTCCCGTATCTCCCATTTTGAAATAGTAGTCCATTGAAATTGGCATTTTGAAAAATGCACGTAATAGACTATTAATTACGCCTCCATGGGCAACAATTGCAATTCGGTCATATGTATTCTCTGTCAAGATTTTAGAAAAGATTCCTTCTATTCTCATTCGAAACTCAATAAACGATTCCCCGTTTTCAAAACGATCATGAAGAAACTTTGGCTCTGGATATTTCTTTGCTTCTTCAAATGATAAGCCTGCTTGCACTCCATTATTAAACTCCATTAATTCCTCTTCTAATTGAATTGGACAACCAATTGCTTCTGCTAATGTTTCACCCGTTTCACGAGCGCGTTTTAATGTGCTTGCCCAAATGAAATCTGGTGAAAAATCTTTTTTCACTTTCTGTACAAGTCTTTGTACTTGTTGTCTCCCTTTGTCAGTTAACTCAAAATCAGCTCGACCTTCATGCACATGTAAAATATCAGCTTCTGATTCTCCGTGGCGTATTAGTAGTATTTGCATGTTCCTCTCTCCCTTTATTTAACATTCATAAAATTCCATTATATCACATTTTAAGATTCCAAAATAAAAAAGGAACGGTCTCCCGTCCCTTATCCATTCACTTTTTCCGCATCATTCCAATAATATTTACTAAACGCTTCTGTTAACACATCAATTGTGTTATATAATTCATCTAACGTATTATCAACACCACCAACTTCAATTAACATCGCATTTTTCGATAAATCTTGGTTATAAACGCCATTTCCATCTTTTTTATACTTTGGAAAAATCCCTCTACTTAATCCGTAATAGTTTTCATCTAAATAACTATTGATCGCTCTTGCAATTTTTTCATTTTCAGCACGGCCTTCATTTTCCATCCCAATTATAAAATATAATCTTGCATACGATTTTCCGTTAATTACTTTTGTTGTTACTTTCTTACGCTGATCGTCACGGTGTATATCAATCGGAAACGCAATTTTATTATTTTGTGCTAATGCTTCTTTTACATATTCATGAGACGCTTTATATGACTGATACCATACCCACTTTTTACTCGCTAATAAATCACCCATATTCGTTTTATCATGAACTACCGGAATTCCTTGTCCTTCAAGTTGCTCTTTCATACGTTTCCCTAGTAAAGACACATTTACATCTGGGCTAGATGGATCAGTTGCCCCTGGTAATAATGGAAAGAAGGATTCCCAGCTATGTGTATGATAAATATATACTGCACTTTCACCTTTTTTCGCTCCGTTCTTTTTCTGAACCGGATTATTCTTTTCCGCTTCTGTAACTTTATCTTTTGCTATTTCCCGTTCTTTCGTTACTTCTTCAATCGGTACACTAGATTCATTTGGGATATTCGTCAAGTTTGTCCCTTCCCCAGCTACGATAATATTAGAATAATACTTTGACATACCAGGTACTTCTTTACCGACGAATGTTCTTAAATCTTTAATTTTCAAATCTGTCGCGATAGAGAACATTAAATTCCCAACTGACTCTCTTTTATTCTTCTTAAAATAATCAAATCCGTAATAGCGATTCTCACTTTCTATCATTTGAACAAAACCTTGCATCGATACTTTTCCAAACCATTGATTTGCATAATTCGATTTCATTGTATGTAAAAATGACGTCAAAATCGACGCTATTATAATTACTATTAGCGCATATAAAAGGAGTAACGAAATCAGCTTCTTCCCATGTATTCGAATTGCATACTTTTTCACTGCATCACCTTCTTTATACATGGATATGTACAAGCTTTTCAGAATATACACACAAAAAAAGAGAAATGGTATACCATTTCTCTTCCTCACTTTTATTGTTCTTTTCCTGTATCATTTGAAAGTAGTTTCTTCGCTTGTTTTTCTTTAAATATTTCTCCAATTGCCCCAAGAGTACCAAGTGTTTCAATTGCATTAGACGGAATAAAGACTTTATTTGCTGGTCCTTTTGCAACTTCAGCTAATGATTCAAATGATTTGTAAGCAAGTATACGCTCATCCAAATTCGCTTCACGAAGCAATTCAATACGATTTTGTTCTGCTTTTGCAATTTCTTCAATTGCTCGTGCTTCCCCTTGTGCTTCTAATTCTTTTGCTTCTTTTATACCTTCAGCTTCGCGAATACGTGCTTCTTTATCCCCTTCAGCCATCAAGATTTTACTTTGCTTTTCTCCTTCAGCGCGAAGGACTTTATCTTGTTTTGCTGCTTCAGCTTCTAAAATAATCGCACGTTTATTACGCTCAGCCTTCATTTGTTTTTCCATTGATGCTTGCACATCTTTTGGCGGGTTAATATCAACAACTTCGACACGTTCAATACGTACGCCCCATTTTTCTGTTGCTTCATCAAGCGCTAAGCGGATTTCTGTTGAAATTTTTTCACGACCAGATAACGTTTCATCCAGTTCCATTTTACCGATGATTTGACGCATCGTTGCTGAAGTAATATTACGAACACCATATTCATAGTTTGAAATACCATATGTCGCAAGTTCTGGTTCAACAATTTGATAGAAAATAATTGTATCAATTTCTACTTGAACATTATCTTTCGTAATTACCTTTTGCGGTGGTACATTCGTTTGTTGAATGCGTAAGTCATGATATACACGAACACGATCTACAATTGGTATTAAAATATTTAACCCTGGGTGCATTATACGTTGAAACTTACCAAATCTTTCAACAACCCCAACTTTTTGCTGAGGAATAATTTTAATTGTTAATGCGATAAATGTAACTACAATTAGTGCGAATATAATCGTTAACGTTAATGCTACCATATTTATTCACTCTCCTTTTTCACTTGTAATATAGTACTATGCCTCTTTATAACAACGACTTTTTCTCCAGCATCAATTGAAGAATCTGCAATAGCTGTCCAAGTATCTCCATCCACCTTCACAATACCATTCGCTTCATTTGTAATCGCTTGCATAACAAGCCCTCTTTTACCAACAAGCATATCTACTGTATCAGTAAAACCTTTTGCTTCTCGAAAGTTTTTTGAAATTCTTTTCGTAAAGAATGTCAAAGTTAAACTTACAATTGCACCAACAGTAACTTGTAACAGTAGTGCATCAGGAGCAAACAAAGCAATAAGACCTCCGACAACAGCTCCAATTCCAAGCCAAAGCATGTAAAATGTAATCGACAACATTTCCGCGATAAATAAAATACCAGCTATTATAAACCAAATTACCCAAGCATCCATATGCAACCCTCACTTTCTTTCTCATTTTCTATATGTATATGAAGAAAAGAATGGTTTATCCGCCCTTTCTTACACTTGGGCGTTTGCTACAAGCTATTGTACATATTCACTGTTACAATGATCATTAATATAATACTATATCAATATATTCTTCATTATACATGAAAATCCCTTTCAAAAAGTGACAAAAAATTAAATTCTTTTAAAATTTTAATTTTTAAATTATAATTATTCAAATTACTAAATACTATTTTTTATAGAGGTGATATTCTTATTGAGAAACCTGTCACTAATCTACTATTTAGGTTCCAAAATATGCATTACTCTCGCTGACATCGTATATGTAATGATTATTACAACTCATATTTATATAGCAACTAAATCAGCTACTATTACTGCTCTTTTTCCATTATTACAAGTTATCACAAATCTAATTGCTAACATCTCTGCACCACTTATAATAAATCGTTTTCCATCTTATACGTTGTTATATACGCTCCAATGGCTGAAAACAGTCTTTTTACTATTATTAATGATTTTGTTCCCGGTCTTATCCACAAACATTATAGCTCTATTAACTTTTATTTTTGTCATTTCATTATGTAGTGGGTGGAGTGCTCCATTATTATACGGTATTCTTCCGCGCCTTACACCGAAAGAAAAATTAGTAAAAGTAAATAGTATCTTTTCCTTTTCAACACAAATTGTGCAAGCCGTTGCTTATTCATTTACGAGTATTGTCGTTCTTCTCATTGGCGCTACTTCTACACTCATGATTAATAACATTTTAATGATTTTCGGATGCATTGCATTACATTTTTCATTACGTTCCATACATACTGAAAGAATAGCAGATTCTCCCTCTTCCAAAAGTACTGTTTTATTGGAAGGTTGGAAACTCCTATTTCAAAATCCTTCTCTCCGTACCGTTACATATATGGACTTAATCGAAACTTTCGCAGGGACAATATGGATTGGCGCTATTACGATGGCATACGTTACGACTATCCTTCATAAGGGCGAAGAATGGTGGGGGTATATTAATACAAGTTATTATGTTGGCACGTTAATCGGTGGTCTATTAGCCTGGAAAATGAGTTCCTATATTCAAAACAATTTAATACGATCTATGTCGATTGGCTCTCTTATATTTAGCATTCTTACATTTTTATATGGTATGACAAGCAGCGGATTTATTGCGCTTTTTCTATGTGTTCTAATGGGACCCTGTTATCAAATTAGAGATATTTCCCAAACGACTGTTTTACAATCAAGTGTCGCCCCTTCTTTATTATCAAAAATGTATACAGCACATGGCGCACTTCTTTCAACAGCCTCTGGACTATCTATGCTTATCATTGGCATTATTACTGATATGTTCGGTGTTCGTACAATTTATATCATCGCTTCTATTCTTATTTTATGTTCCGCTTGTTTATCTTTTAGTTTATTAAAATATCATAAGACAGAGCAGAACGATATTTCAATTTAATCACTAAAACAAAGAGGACAGGGATTCCTGTCCTCTTCGTTTATTCTATTTATGATAAGTTGGGGATTTTTCTATGCTTTGTCGCTTGTTCAAAAGCATAAGCTAATTTAATTAATATCCCTTCACTAAAGGCAGTGCTTGCAATGGTAATTCCAAAAGGCCTCCCGCTTTCCATATACCCTGCCGGTATTGCTATAGACGGATAACCCGCTTTCGCACATATAGTAGAACCTATATAGGAAGGAAACAGTATCGCATCAAGATTATATTTTTCCAATGCAAAATCAATGCCTTGTTCTTGAGAAAAATATATATCTTCTAATCTCGCATTTAAATATTCTGGATTTCGTAACGTATTAGGAAAATCTTTTCTTCCCTCTAACTTAGTTTGTCCATATTTTAAAGCTCTTTCTGCTATGTTTTTATTAAACTCCATTAACTCCGAAATAGAATGTACCGGGATAGTAGAAGGTAATTTAGAAAGATAGTTATCTAAACTATGCTTCAGCTCATAAAGCGGAACTCCCCAGCTCCATTCTCTATGAAAAGAAGGAATATCAATATTTTCTACTACTGTCGCTCCTTCATTACGTAATACTTGGATCGTTTCCTTAAACAAGATTTCATCATACTCACCATTTTCGTAATAATCTTTTGGTGCATCGTTAAACACACCAATCTTCGCTCCATTTAAACCATTTGCATCAAGGTAAGATGTATAATCCCGATATGCCCTACCGTCACTTTTGTGAGTAACTACATCTTTCTCATCCACTCCAGTTAAACTTCCTAGCAAAATAGCAGCATCGGTTACCGTTCTAGCAAATGGTCCAGCTGTATCTTGCGAATAAGTAAATGGAATAATTCCTCTACGACTAATTAAACCGACAGTCGGTTTAATACCTACTACAGAATTTTGAACAGCGGGGCTCACAATAGAAGCATCGGTTTCTGTCCCAACAGATACTACTGTAAAGTTAGCAGCAACTGCTATTGCAGATCCTGTACTAGATCCGCCAACAAACATATGATCCTTGCCAGCTCCATATGGATTGATTGTTTGACCACCTCTTGCACTATATCCAGCCCACATGTCAAAAGACATTGCATTTGCTAATTCTGTCATATTCGTTTTTCCTATTATCACTGCCCCTGCTTCTCGCAGTTTAGTAACGAGAAATGCATCTTCACTGCTTATATTTTGTTCTAGAGCTATTGTACCTGCACTTGTATGCATGAAGTCATTCGTTTCAATATTATCCTTAAGCAAAACAGGTATTCCATGCAATGGTCCCCTTACGCCGTTTATCTTTCTTTCATAATCTAACGCTTCTGCAATAAAAATAGCATCTGGATTGATTTCTAAAATTGAATTAATTTTCGGCCCGTCTTGATCATACTTTGCGATTCTATAGAGATAATACATCACTAGCTCTTTTGAAGTTAGCTTTCCAGATTCCATTTCATTTTGAATATCTTGAATTGTTAATTCCTTTTTTAAGATTGGATTAAACTGAATTTCCATTTATATTCTCCCTTATATGAACTTTTTTTAGCATATACCCCTTACTTTTTCAATTTTTCATCTCAACACATCCTAAATTAATATCCCTTTAAAGAAATTCAATATCCTTATTTAAACACCTTTAATTTCCCGAAAAATAAAAAAAGTCTGAAACGGATTAGCCTTCGCTTCAGACTCTTACATTACTGTGCGTATACTTCATCTAATAAATGTAAAAACTCACCTTGTTTTCCAGCTAATTCAGGGCATTTTGCAATATCAACCCATTCGTAGCAAAATACTAATCCTTTATCTTCCTCACCAGCACTTACAATATGTTCCCAAGTATCCTTTACATCTGTTAGTAAAGTTACATGGAAAAAGTGGCGTTTTTCATACTCCTGTTTTTCTTTCATATGTATAATGTAATCTGCTAAAAAACGCTCTATGCATAAATGACGCAATCCGGATTCTTCCTGTACTTCACGCAATATAGCAGCTTCTAACGTTTCACCTTCATCAACCGTTCCCCCTGGCACTTGAATACCAGCTTCATGTATATCACGATGTTTAAAAACAAGTAATTGCATAACCCCCTCTTGTTCTCTTGTAATATATGCATGTACTTTTTTCTTATATAACATCGTCATTGTACGTCTCTCCCCTCAATTGTTCACTCTGTTACTTCTTCAAGTGTCAGTTGATTATCATACAAATATGTAGCTTGTGGATTTCCCACATACCTTACGTGCCATGGTTCATACCGATAGCCCGTAATCGTTTCTTTCGCTTTTGTGTATCGAACCACAAAACCAAATTTATGGGCATTTTCAGAAAGCCACTGACCTTCTTTCGTTTCCCCAAAAACTGTCTCTAACTGAAATTTAGCAGATTGAGACGTAATATCCATAGCTAGTCCAGTTTGATGCTCACTTGTGCCAGGAACCGCGCTAGACATTGCTGTTTTTGCTTCCCCGTCTTGTTTTTTATACATCGTATTTAATGCTTTTTGTCGATCAAAAGATCTAAATCCAGAAACTGCAAAAAGAAAAATACGCTCGTTGTCAGCCTGCTGAAACATATCCTCAAGCGCCCTCGCTGCCTCTTTTCTCATCTTTTTCTTTTCTTGATCCCCTTCACTAGAGTAGCGCACTTTCGGAATAACTAAATCTGGCGGTCTATACCCATCTGGTAAACGCCTACTTTTATTTACAAGTACAAGCATTGAATTCGGATTATTAATTACCGCAATATCCCCATCCATATTAGCAATCGTTTCTTTCGCTTTCGGAAATATGCTATTTACACTTACTTCCCGCGCCTGCTTATCCTTATACATTTTATAATTGATTCCTGCTACTCCAATAATAATTATTGCAGCTACAATACCAAGTAGTGCCCATCTTTTTTTCATATAACGACCTCTTATTTTAATAATTTGGCCATTTCATACTCATCGATGCCCTTTCCATCGATAATAAGAGCAGCTTTTTTGACACCTTCTTTCTCAAATCCAGCTTTTTTATATAGTGCCTGAGCTCTTGTATTGTGGGCCATTACTGTTAATTCTAAACGCCATACATCATGTAATTTTGCCCACTTCTCAACCTCTTTAAACAATCTCGTCCCAATACCTCGCCCGTTATACTCTTGTAAAATACCAATTACAATGGTTGCCACATGCCTCTTTCTTTGAATGTTATTTCCATTCACTAATATAAAACCTACTATCCTCTCATCTTCAACTGCTACAAATATTGTTGCATATTCATTTTCTATAAAGCGATGGATCATTTTTTCTTGTTGCTCAGCTGTAGTTTTTCTTTCTCCTGGTTCATATAACATAAACTTCGTTTCTTCATCTAATTGCTTACTTAATTGCAAAAATGATGATGCATCTTCTATTTCGATCTCCCTAATCACTTCAATCACCCTACCAGTTTCATCATAAAAAGTTTTCCTTATAAAAAGATTTTCTCTACTTTCCTGAAAATCCCTTTGTAAATCTCCTGCTATAAATTGACAAATTTCGATATTACTATAACAACGACAAATTATGTCTATTCTGTGACGTCTCATCATTACAAAGAAAAAACGCAAGCATTACACTTACGTTTTTTCAAAAATACTGTGAATTCCTCCTCATCAGGTGAGGTCTCTCACCAATTTAAATTTCACTTTATCCATTCACTTTTTCTGCCTGCCAAAAATATTCACCAAATGCTTTAGCAAGTGCATCAATTGATCGATTCAATTCTTCCTCTGTATTATCTACACCGCCAACTTCTATTAATATCGCTTGTCCTGATAGGTCTTGATTATAGATTCCATTTCCTGTCTGGAACCCTTTTTGAATGACCCCACGGCTCACTCCTGGATATTTCTTATTAATCGCCTCATATAAAGCTGTCGCTAATTGTAAGTTTTTTTCATAGTTTTTATTTCCTTTCCCTACTACAAATGCAAGCTTTGCATATGATTTATCTCCAATTGTTTTTGTCGTTACATTCTTTCGGGCACTATCACGATGCAAATCAAAAAAGTATTGAAGATCTTTATTTCCAGCCATAGCTTGCTGCACAATTTCTCGTGACATTTTATACGAACTATTACTGTTTAAACCTTTACTTATTAACTTTTGACCAACATCACTCTTATCGTTAGTAGCTCCAATCCCTTCACCTTCTAGTTGTTCACGGAAACGATCTCCTAATATAGAAATATTCGACACAGAACTCGTTGCTTTATTCGGATTCGGGTCATTCGTTAAGTTAAGTAAAGGTAAATAAGATTCCCAGCTATGTGTATGATAAATAAACGCAACTTGTCTCTTCCCAGTCGTTTGGGACGGCTGTTTTTTCTCTTTATTCGTATCTTGTTTAGGTGCTTGTCCAGTTCCACTAGTCCGTTCCTTCACTACTTCTTCAAGAGGAACACTCGACTCTATCGGTAAGTTAGAATAATTTGTACCCTCACCCGCAATTACAATTTCTGTATCGTACTTACCAAATCCCGGGAGCTCTTTCCCGACAAAACTGCGTACATCATTAAAGCGAATATTTGTAGCCATAGAAAAGAGAAAAGAAGAAATTGAAAAATCTTGATTCAAATTTCGATACTCCTGTGTAAAATAATGATTCTCTTTTCCAAGTACATACATGTAACCATTCATCGATAACTCATTTAACCAATTATATAAATACGTTGACTTTGTCTCTTTCATAGAGGTTACCATCAGACTAATAAGAAAAAAAGTCGCTAGCACTGTAGTAATAACAAATAAAACTAACTTACGCATATTTGTAAACTTCATAAAAAAAAAGCCCCGATTCATACTATCACCTCTCTATTTCAAGTTATGTACAAGCCCTAGAGAATAGACCGTTAAAATTTCGGCTATATTGTTAATGAGGTGAAATGAATTGAAGCTATTAATAGGAATATTACCAATCGCTCTATCATTCATTTTTTATTTGTCCGCTAAGCAACCAAAAATCTCTATTGTGCTACATATTTCTGCGTACTTGGCACTATATGCACTTGGTACAATTATTTCCATTAATATATACGATGTTTTAATACAAGATTTAGTTTTCATGACGAGCATTCATGGAATTTTACTGAATCCATTTTTCCTTATTGCAGGAGCGTATATAGGAACATACACTTTGTACCTACTTTTGTCTCACATTATTATGAAAATAAAAAATGGAGCGTAATGAAATGCAACCACCATTTATCTGTCATACATGCAAAAAAAGAATTGTGAGAAAGAAAGACCTTATTACAGCCACATGGTACTTCCGCTTTTATTTATTCCACAGTGATTGTTTTAAACGACAGCAAGTGTTCGTCTCACGATTTCTCCCTGTGAATACACTTTTCAATTTCTTTCTTATTATATATGGACTTATTTTTGGCAGTATTCTTATGATTACAGAACCATCTATTATTTGGCTGACTTTCTTTTTTCCTATTTTTTATCGGTTTCTTTCTTATTATTATGTTGAACGTTTTTTCTCTACATAACGCGCAGACTGACCTCTCGGAATACTTAAACATTCCCACTCATTTTCTTTTAACATCTTCCCAATGTAAATAATCTGACCAATATGCAATGCATAATGAGAAATTTGCCTTTCAATTGCTTGCATGACAGTATGTGCTTCACCGCGAATGTATACCGTCTTCAATAAGTGTTCCGGCGTTAAAGTATTCATCGTATTAAAAACATATTTCCATCCTTCTTGCCAAGCTATAAGGGTTTCTTCTTTTGAATGATAGCATCCTTCAAATTCACCATCTCGATTACGATCTGTTTTTTCACCATCAGACGTTAAAAAATCCGTCCATCTAGAACGCATATTACCGTGCAGATGCTTAATAATAATCGCTATACTATTTGTTTCTTCATGAGAAGACCATTGTATTTGTTCATATGATAATTGAGAAAGTGCCCGTTCCCCTTGTTTCTTTGTTGCTTTAAAGTTCGAAATCGCACATTGCAAATATTCTCGTCCGATATCCATATTAGCCCCTACCTTCACCCTAGCTAATTTTTGTTCCATTTGGCAATTCCATATTAGGCTGAAGTAACACAACATCATCAGCTTCAGGAACACCACCAAGCACAAGCACTTCTGATTTGAATCCAGCTACACGCTTTGGTGGAAAGTTTACAACAGCAACGATTTGTTGACCGATTAAATCTTCTGGAATATACCTTTTCGTAATTTGAGCACTTGACTGCTTTATCCCGATTTCTCCAAAATCTATTGCTAGTTTAATCGCTGGTACTCTCGCTTCTTTAAATTCCTCTGCATGTATTACAGTTCCAATTCTCAAATCCAAATTTAAAAAATCTTCAAAATTAGCCATTTATCATTCCCCCCAATTATTACTTAGACAAAATACAAAAATCCCCTTCAAAAAAAGAAAGGTGCCTAAGCACCTTTCTTTTGTAATTCACTTGATTCATTTGATTTATAGAAGAAGAAACCGAGAATCCCGCCAATACATGATGGAATTAACCATCCGATTCCTTCGTTATATAACGGTAACATTTGTAGTACATTAGAAATCGCGTCAATTTTAATTTTCGCACTTTCTAAACCGTTAAAGAAACTAATTAACAATGCACCTAAAATAGCTCCAATATAAATTGTATTACGCTTCCCAATCCACTTATGGAAATACGAAAGTACGATTAATACAATTGCAACTGGATAAATGATCATTAACACAGGTAATGTTACTGCGATTAATTGTGTTAAACCTAGGTTAGATACAATTAAACTAAATACACATACCATTGTTACAATCGTTTTATGCGAAAGTTTTGGGAATAAGTTTGTAAAGAAACCTGCACACGCAGATGTTAACCCAACAGAAGTTGTTAAACAAGCGAGTATAATAACAAGCCCTAATAAAATTTTACCACTCGTCCCATATAGCTCATTTACAACATTCGTTAAAATAAGGCCACCGTTTTCTGAGATACCAAGTGATGTACTTGTTGAACCAAGATAAGCAAGTGATAAATAAATTAACGTTAAACCAAGTACAGCAATAATACCTGATACTACTGTTATTTTTGCAATTTGACTACTCTCTTTTATCCCTTTAGAGCGGATAACTTGTACAACGACAATTCCGAATACAAGCGCGCTAATTGCATCCATCGTTAAATATCCTTGAATAAATCCACCAAAGAAAGCATTTTCTTTGTAAGCAGCTAACGGCGCAGCTGGCTCTCCAATTGGATCAATAATTGCCTTTCCGACAATAACAGCGACAATTAATACTAATAATGGTGTAAGAAACTTTCCGAACCAATCCACTAATTTAGATGGATTTAATGATAAATACCACGTTATTCCGAAGAAAACTATCGTGAAAAGAAATAGCATGTACCACTCTGAAACCATTGCCTCTGATAAAAACGGCTTCATACCCATTTCAAACGAAACAGCTCCAGTACGAGGAATCGCGAAAAATGGTCCAATTGCTAAATAACTAATCAATGGGAAAATAAACGCAAATATAGGGTGGACTCTAGAAGATAGCGCTTTCAAGTCCCCCTCTACAAACGCGACAGCTGTTACAGCTAGTAGGGGTAATCCGACTCCCGTTACAAGGAATCCTATTGTAGCAATCCAAACATTCTCTCCTGCTTGTTGACCTAAAACTGGCGGAAAAATTAAATTTCCTGCTCCTAAAAATAATGCAAATAGCATTAAACCAATTGCTACCGTATCACCTGGCCTTAAACGTCCCTTCATGCTCTTCATTTGCATAGCACTTTTTCATTGTTTATCTCTATATTTTACAATATGCTATGCATCCTCCTCTCTGCTCAAGATGATAAAATATGCCCCTTACAAAGCAGTGTCTTTCTCCATAATTTCTCCATTCCCCTTATTTTTACTCTAATCATTAATACAATTATTATTTTGAATTTTGATTTTTTTGAATTTTCAAATCATTAGAGTGTTATTACGTGGAGTGTAGATGTCAGACCTCTTTGTTTTTATCACACATATAGTAACATATTTAGTTGCAAAATAAAAACATATTTTCAAATTGATTTTTTTGAAAATCGAAATTATCTACATTTTTTATTCTCTTACACAAATATTGTTACAATCTCACCTATTATTCAATTGTTATTTTCAAATAACTTTATACACGTAACATACAAAAGCCATCTAATAATATAATTAGATGGCTTTTGTATGTTACTCTATCGTTTCAACTTCACGTGGATTTTTCATCTCTTCCACATACACAACTCTAAATCCGTGATCTTCTAAATCTTTCAATAATGTCTCTAATTCACCGTCGTTAAACTCTTCTCCTAATGTAAACATAATTCTACGAACTAATAAGGCATCATTATCAAAAGTCATCAAACTTTGAATACCAGTGTATTTCTTTAAAACTGTCGATAATTTTTGGATTGCTCCATTATAGTCTTGCGTTCCAATCATGACAGAGTATTTACTAGAGTGAACGCCCCATGCATCCTCTAATAACTCAAAAACTTTTTTATGCGTTAAAATTCCAAGGAAAACCCCTTTTTCATCAACTACTGATAAATAAGGCAATTTTTTTATTGTAAAAAATACTTTAAAGAAAGATGAATCTTCTCTCACAAATCCTTCTTTATCGTTTAATAATTGTATTACACTCTCATCAAGTGATCCTTTATATTCTAAAATATCTACTTTATATATATTCCCTAAAAATTTCTCTTTTTTTTCATCTAAAACTGGTACACAACGATACCCCGTTTTATTTAAATGCTCTAACGCTTCCCCAATCGTAATCGAACTTGAGCACAGTAAAACTTCCCTTTTCGGCACGTAATTCCCTTTAATCCTCATAAAAAGCCTCCTTATGTTAAAATACTTTCTGTGCCATAACTATATTATATTTTCAGAAAAAAATAAATGATTTATTTTATTTTTCTGAAAATTATTCATTTTCTTGTCATAATTTATTCATGAATCCTTCACTTGTATATTTTTGCTATCAAATCTTCTCTCTGAATTACTAAATGAAAAATATATTGTAACTTCTTTCAAAAAAAGCTAAAATAAGAATAAGAATTTTCTGAATATTCTAAGAGTAGGTGGTTATATGTCCTTATTACGCTCACATATATGTAAATTTATAATTGGTGTTATTTTTATTTTTGCCATAAGTCCTATTCCAGCTCTTTTTATTACACACAATTACTCTTATCAAAATGGATTTATTAGCATTTTTCAAAACTTCGCACAGCTTTCTTCTATATCAATTCCAAAGGTTGATTGGATGCATGAATCTATCTTTTTCTCAGCAAACCAAATGATACATACTTCTAATCATTCAACACCATTATTCCCTTACATATGGGAAATATATTTTATATCGATTGTTCGTTTTACTTTTACCCTTGCGATCGGATTTTTCATAAGTTTGGGTATCGGCCATTTATTTTTCAAAGTACCTAACTCGTTTAAAAAGTTTACTACTGTATTGAAATGGATACCTTACTCTTTTTGCACTGTAGTATTACAATGTTCAGTCTTATTACTACTTCTATACATCGCACAATTTATAAACCTTCCTTACTACTCATCATTTATCATCGTATGTAGTACTTCCATGATTATCGTTATGCAAGCAGTAAAAAAATGGATTCCTTTCTTAAAAAACACAAATGAATATGAAATAAAACATGATTCTTTTCTTGTAGACACATTGTTTTTAGCGCTTACTTCAAATCATAAATCAATTTTAGGTTCCATTATTCTTTCATTCGTTTTTATGGAATGCGTTTTTCATGCAAATGGACTGTTACAATTTATCGTTCAATTTGGCGGAAATTCACCTATAATTGTTACAATCGGCTTATTACTACTCTATATCCCATATAGCATACTTTCTTTCCTTCAAACACTATGGACCACAAACTACTCCAAGCAACAGTCATACACTTTAACGAGAAGTGTTCCAAAACCTTAATTTAAAATAACCCTCTATAATCTAAAAGTAGGGGGTTATTCCTTTTGTATAGCGGACAAAATAACAGCAAATTCAAAAACTATTACAGAAACATACCAATATTTACCCTTTTCCTTTGACTATTCTTTTCATTTGGATTTATTATAAAAGTATAACATAATTGCAGGAGGTGACATCTTTATTCCAGACCTTGGAATGGAGAACACGCTTGGACATATTAAATATTTTTCTCATCTTTGTACTTATTCTTATTTCTGGCTTTTTCGTTGCATCAGAATTCGCTGTTGTAAAAGTACGAAAAAGTCGAATTGACCAACTTGCAAATGAAGGTAATAAACAAGCTTTAGCTGCAAGAAGCGTCCTATCTAATTTAGATGTTTATTTATCAGCTTGTCAGCTCGGAATTACAATCACTTCTTTAGGGCTTGGTTGGCTTGGTGAACCGACTGTGGAACATATACTACGACCGCTCTTTGAAAAAATTAATATTACTGGAACAATGGCTAACACTTTATCTTTTGTTATTGCTTTTAGTGTTATTACATTTTTCCACGTTGTATTAGGTGAATTAGTTCCAAAGTCTTTCGCAATTCAAAAAGCAGAAGCAATCACACTCAAATTTGCAAGACCGCTTATTTTATTTGATAAAATTATGTATCCATTCATTTGGCTACTCAATAGTACAGCTATATTTTTCACAAAACTACTCGGATTAGAACCTGCGAAGGAAAGTGAACTTGCTCATTCTGAAGAGGAATTGCGACTCATTTTAGGTGAAAGTTTTAAAAGCGGTGAAATAAACCAAACCGAATATAAATATGTAAATAACATTTTTGAATTTGATGATCGAGTTGCGAAAGAAATTATGGTTCCTCGTACCGAAATGATTTGCTTGTCTACTGAAAATACGTTAGAAGAAAATATGGATATCGTCGCTACTGAAAAATATACACGCTATCCAATCATTGAAAAAGATAAAGATGATATCATTGGGATGATCAATACGAAAGAAGTATTCCATGATCAAACGAAAGGTATTTATAAACCACTTGAATCTTATATACATCCTGTTCTAACTGTATTTGAAACAGTTCCAATTCGTAAAACGTTAGTCCACCTTCAAAAAAATCGCGTTCAGATGGCAATCGTTATGGATGAATATGGTGGTACTGCCGGACTTTTAACGATGGAAGATATTCTTGAAGAAATCATTGGAGAAATTCAAGATGAATTCGATGCTGATGAATCACCTATGATTGAAAAGCGTACACCTAAGCTTACTGTTTTAGATGGAAAGGTGCTTATTTCTGAAGTAAATGATATGTTTGGCCTACATATTGATGATAGTGATTTAGATACAATCGGAGGATGGCTTCTCTCTCAAGCAGTTGACTTAAATATTGAAGCTGGCTATTCCATTGAATACGCTGGTTTTCAATTTAAAGTATTAGAACTTGATGGACATCAAGTCAAAAAAGTTGCTGTACATAAACTAGATATTAAAAAGGAGCTATAAAGTGACTGTTTTATTAACAATTTGTATCATTGCCTGTTTCGTTGTTTCATTTCTCGCCTTTATTTATCCAATTATCCCTGGCATACTAGCTGTCTGGGCTGGATATTTGATTTACCATTTCGGTATAAATGGAGGCGAATTAACAACTTCTTTTTGGATTATTCAAGTCATTTTCACTCTTTTTATTTTCGTTGCTGATTTTATTGCAAATGGATATTTCTTAAAAAAATACGGTAGTTCTAAATGGGGTGAACGTGTCGGAATGATTTCTATCATTGTCGGCTCGTTCTTCTTCCCACCATTCGGACTTATTATCATACCGTTCTTATCAGTATTTATAACAGAACTAGTACATAAAAAATCGCCAAAAGATGCTTTTCTAGTTGGAGTCGCTACTGTAGTTGGTTTTTTAAGCAGTACAGTAGCGAAAGCAATTCTCCAAATCATTATGATTATCATCTTCTTGTGTTATATCATCTTTTAACCATCCCGACTTCGGGATGGTTTTTTAATATGCAATACCTACTCGACTATTTTCATATATATTTTTCTTACATAGATCCCATGCAAAGTGTGCTGTATCACCCACTGTAATTTTTGATCCACCCTCTGGCAATATATCTTTTTCAGTTCGATATACCTCTGTCGCCTCACCATCTATTAAATGTGTCGGACAAACAACTGTCCAACATAAATTATTACTATTACTTAGTACCTTATATGCAGCCAAATGATCTTCCGCTGCCGTTGTCGTTTTCCTTTTTGATTCCGTTGATTGAAAACGATATAAATTTAGATCTGTTCTTGCTTGTAAAATACCAGCTGTTCCTATTGTTATGATCCTACGAACCCCATCTTCTTCCATTTTCTTTATAATTTGTGGCATACTCTTCGCTAATGTTCCATTTTGATCCGTTCCAAGTGCACTAATTACTATATCACTTCCTTCTATCGCTTTCTTTATATCATTTTCGTTCAATACATTCCCTTCTATCACTCTTAACCTTTCATGTTGTATTTCTATTCTATTTAAATCACGCGCTAATGCAGTCACTTCAGCTGAATCCTTTAATGCTAAATTAATTATGTTTGAACCTACTCGTCCTGTTGCTCCCAATATACATACTTTCATTTGTTTTCCCCCTCTTTCATTCTCTTTCTATTTTTCAATAATCTCAGTCAATTTACAACAAAAAAACTTCCTCATATATAAGAGGAAGCTTTATTATTACTTTATTTCTTTTCTTTAGAATCAGTAGACTTCTCGGTTCCGCTTGTTTCTTTATCCTTTTTGTCCTCTTGTTGTGTTGTTGTGTCGTCTTCTTTCTTCTTGTCCTCACCTTTACTACAACCTACCATTAATAAAGAACTTGCAAGTGCCATAGCAGTTAATGATTTAACCCATTTGTTCATTTGCGTTTCCTCCTTGTGATAGAATATGTACAACCTCATATTACTCTCTATTTTTAAAGGAGAGATTGAAAAACAGTAAATATACGGTAAATTTTTGTAAATTTTCCGATAACAAAACCTAATTTTAATTTATATATTTCATTTCCAATCGATACACAATAAAACTAGTTTTTTCTCTCAATAGACGTAAAAAAAACTAAGGCGCATACCATTTCGCCTTAGTTTCTCATGCAAACTTTTCATTTTCATATAGATGTGTAATCTTATATTCCTTCTTCATAACATATTGCCACACACTATAAGCGTAACGGTTCATTTTCAGGAAACAATTTTCCAAAAATGAGCGAAACTCTGGGTTAGCAACTTCCACTGCAACTTGAGCAAACTTTAAAGCTAATCGTTTCAAATGCGCAATATAACTGGTTGCAATATGAATATCCCCTGTATATTTACTAACTGTTTCCTTTCCCATTTCATGCAAATCAAACTCCATTGTTTCACAGGTTATATGCTGCACATTCTCTCCTTCTTGAAAATTTACTTGTTCATTATATGCTTGTAACATATATGGTAAATGGTGCTGTAATAGATTTTTTAATTCTTCGTCTCTGACCTTTCCAGCATACTCTCCAACCTTGTATATTAGCATATAACTATATTTCATTAATTCTTTCATACAGTCCATTAAAGCGCCTCCCTTCTCTTTTGTCCATATACTATAAATATGATGCTAAAACATTCGCTATTCTCGCTAAAAACCAATCCCATCTACTAATTTTCTCAAAATCTTCTTCAGAAAATCGTTTTGATTTATGAAAGTCTACCTGTAATCGACTCCATACTTCATCAACAACTGTTTTATCATATATGATACAGTTAGACTCACAATTTAAATAAAAACTTCTATTATCAAAATTCGCTGTCCCAATATCAACAATTTCTCCATCAATAATTGTTACTTTCCCATGAAAAAATCCATTTCGATATTGATAAATCTCCGCTCCAGCATGTAACATATCTTTCAAATATGGATAGGCAGCTTGTTTTAACAATATGGCATCACTTTTAAATGGCACGAGAATTTTCACATTAACACCACGATTTAATGCAGCTTTTAACTCTTGCACCATTTCTTTACTTGGTACAAAATATGGTGTAGCGATAATTAAAGACTTTTTAGCCTTTTTTAAAAGTGCCCCATACTTTTCCCATAAGCCTTTTCCATTTGAAAATAAATATTGATATTTCACATTCCCTAATGTAGGTATACTTTCATGTATAGGCATTTTTTCTCCTGTATCTTCTTTCCAATCTTCGGCGAACTTTCTTTCCATATCCGCTGCACCCTCACCATGGATGCGCACGTGATAATCACGCCATGGCCCAAACTTTGGATTTTGTCCAAGGTACTCCTTTCCGATATTAAAACCACCGACGTATGATACCTTTCCATCTATCGTAACAATACGTCTATGATTCCGTTGATGCAAAGAATAGAACACATTTTTCAGTTTCGGTTTTTTACTAAATGTAAACTTCACACCGTTTTCCTTTAATCGGCTAATTACCTTTTTCTTCAGCTTATATCCACCTATCCGATCGACTGACAATTTCACTTCTACTCCGCTAGATGCTTTTTTCTCTAATAACTGTAAAAACTCTTGGCTTATTTCATCTTTTCCTACAATATAAAAATGGATATATATATACTTTTCTGCATCGTTTATATCCTCAAATAATTTTCTATATAACTCTTCACCGTTCGTATATAATTGAAATTCACCTAATCGAACTTGTCCTAATTCATATTCACTAGCCATTTCCTTCCCCATTTCCACATCGATGTTCATCCAAATGAATACACCTATTAAACAAAGGATTATAGCGAAAAAGTGCTTCATGGATAAATTCCTTTCTCCACTTACTGTTATTTCTATATCTTCCCTTTTTTATTACATTATCATTCAAGAAAATATGTCATTGCATGATATATGTCCATATCAAACAATAGCTCATTTGCATATTGTATGTTGTATCTTAAAATAAAAGGAGGAAATAACAATGGGCTTCGCACATGGTAATGGATTTGCGCTATTAGTCGTATTATTTATCCTCTTAATCATCGTCGGTGCTGCTTGCTTCTGCTAAGTAGCTACTGTCATATGATATGTGGATGAAAAAACTATAAAAGCGGACACCTATTTTTAGGTATCCGCTTTTCATTTTAAAACCATTTCCGACTGCTATAGTAACTTAAATGGCTAAATATTCATCTCAAAAGGTTAACAATGTGGCTACTTTCTTACTCTCTGCCTTACGTATATGACGCTGTTCTGCACGTAACACAGCAATACGATGTAATTCTTTCTCTTCTTCTGTTTCAGGGATAACACGCGGTACTGGAACTGGATTATTTTCCTTACTAAGTGCCACAAAAGTAACGAATGACGTTGCCGCTATACGCTTCTCACCTGAAATTAAATCTTCAGCTACTACCTTCACAAACACTTCCATCGAAGTTCTTCCCGTCCAAATTACGAAAGATTCATAACTAACACAATCTGAAGAACGAACAGGATGTAAGAAATCGACCCAGTCCATAGATGCTGTGACACATTCCTTTCTCGAATGTCTGGATGCTGAAATAGAAGCAACCATATCCATCTCCGCTAATATCTTCCCACCAAATAGCGTGTTATGATCATTTAAATCTGTTGGGAATACTCGGCTCGTTTTGAACACCCTTGACTCATTGGCTGTTTTCCCCTTTACTTCTGTCATTGTTATCACCCCTTTAATGATTTATCCCTAATATTTCAATAATCACTATACTAAATGAACTACACGTTTAATATTAACAACATTCAGAACTTTTAGTCCACAAAAAAGAACCGATTTTATCAATCGGCTCCTCTAAATACATATTGTTCTTTCGGCTGTTCAACTTTATTCCATTTTGTTACTTCTAATACAGGAATATTCGCATGAAACGGCTGATAAAACTCAGTAGTTATCTCTCCTTCTACTTGAATCCAGTCATCATTATTCCACTCTACGCCTTCTGGCTTTTTCACTAACATACCATACACACCAGAATCTGCTACGCAATGTATAATACCGAAACGGAATAAGAAGTATTGTTCTTTTTTAGAAGAATCATCCCTAAAAACAAACCCTTTAAAAGATAATTTTTTCCCAGTAAACTCGCCAGGATAATTATAAATTGTTTCCATACCCTTTAGGAAGTCTTCATCTTTCAAATTAATATTGTCTTTCGTAACAAACTCTTTCTTCCCTTTTTCCATTACACCACGGTATCCTTCTTTCCCGTAATAAATGCTCGTATCAGGTCTTAGAAATTGTCTTGTCATAAATGGATCCTTACTTTCTGCTTGTGCAACAGGAAAGTGAAATCCTTTCGCTTTAACAATATCCGAATCTAACGTCGCAATTGGGAAAAATAACCCTGAGATAATTGGAAAACAAAACAAGGAGTACGAAAATGCTTTTTTCCACCATGTATTCTCATCTTTTGAATGATCATGCCCGCAATGGCTATGGTCACAACTGCAATCATTTTTCTCTTTTTCCTTTTGGTGCTCTTTTTGGAAAACGACGATAATTTGTATAATCGTTAAGAAACCTAAAATAATTGCTGCTGTTGTTGATAAATAGGCATACTTCATATTGATATACTTCGTAATGTTACCGGAAATATGAAGCTGCGCAATTAATATTGTAAAACCTAATAATATATATGCTCGAAACATAACCTACCACCCCATCGCATAAATGAGTAGTGAGCTTGCATAAACAACAAGAGTAACTGTAACTATAACAACAATTACAAATTTAGTTTTAAATGTCGCAAGCATCATAAACATATTTTTAATATCCACCATCGGTCCGTAAACGAGGAACGCGACAAGTGAAGCTGTTGAAAACGTACTTTGGAACGAAGAAGCGATAAATGCATCTGCCTCTGAACAAAGTGATAATATATAAGCAAGTCCCATCATAACAGCTGATGAAGAAAACGGACCTTGTCCAATAGCAAGAAGTGTTGAAGTTTGTACAAACGTTTGTACCGCTGCTGCAATTAACGCACCTAGTACTAAATATTTTCCCATTGAGAAGAATTCCTCAACAGCGTGTGTACATACATCCCACATTTTTTTACGCAGTGGACGCTTATTATTCACTTCTGGGAAGTGATCATCTCTTAATTGATGTTCTTTAAACATAAAGGATAATATAATTCCAACGATAATGGCTACGATAATCGCTACAATAGAACGATACCATACCATGTGCATACTACTCCCAAAGGCAACATAAGTAGCAAATAATACAACTGGATTAATAATAGGTCCAGTTAACATAAATGCAATCCCTGCGTATGGTGGAACGCCTTTTCCAATTAATCGTCTTACAATCGGAACAATTCCACATTCACAACCTGGAAACAACATACCTAAAAAAGTAGCTAATAAAACAGACAGAAATCGGTTCTTCGGCATCCATTTTGCCACCATATCTTCTGTCACGAACATTTGAATGAATCCTGAAATAAATACACCAATGAGCACGAAAGGAAGTGCTTCGATCAATATGGAGATAAAAATTGTATTCATTTGCAGGAATGCTTTCGGTAATTGAAACAATTCCATGATGTATTTCCTCCAACTTTTCATTAACAATATGTAATTTTAACCCCATTTCATTAATTGAACAAGGTTTATATGGCATACATCCCCTTTATATACATTACATTGTACAAGTTATATTCTATTCAAAATTTGAGATTTCATAGCAAAAAAGCTGCTCTAGCGTAGTTATATAACTATGCTAGAGCAGCTTTCTTATCGTTAAAAGTAACGTTTCTTCCAAAAAACAAAAGCTAACGTGAAAGATAGTGTTACACATATGATGAGTACAATTACAAAACCGTGGGCTTCCCCTTCAAACGGAACCTTTACGTTCATTCCAAAGAAACTAGAAACCATCGTCGGTAAAGATAAAATGATCGTAATTGACGTTAACAGTTTCATAACACTATTTAAATTATTTGATATAACGGAGCTAAAAGTATTCATCATTCCACTTAAAATGTGACTATATATTTCCGCCATTTCAATAGCCTGTTTATTTTCAATTAATACATCTTCTAATAAATCTTGATCGTCTTCATACATTTTTAAAAATGTACTATTACGCATTAACTTTTGAATTACAATTTTATTAGCCTTTAATGACGTTGTAAAGTATACTAAACTTTTCTCAAGGCCTAACAATGTGAAAATCTCTTTATTTTTCATTGACTGATTTAATTGATGCTCTAAATCAATTGTTTTTCGATTTATTTGCTTTAAGTATCTTAAATAATAAGTAGAAATCGTATATAAGAGCTGAAGTGCAAAGCGCGTCTTCTTAAACGTATAAAATTCTTTAATACGTTGATTAATAAAACGTTCAAAAATTGGATTCTCTTCTAAGCAGATTGTAACAAAACAATCCGGCATCACAATCATACCTATTGGAATCGTGTCATAAATCGAATTTCCTTCTTCATCATGTCTAACTGTCGGAATATCCACGATAATTAAAGTATTATTGTCTTCCTTTTCAATACGAGAGCGTTCTTCATCATCCAAAGGGTCTTTAATGAAATCTAAGTCTACATTTAAAGTTTGTACTAGATATTGAATTTCTTCTTCTGTTGGATGAAGTACATTAATCCAGCACCCCTTTTGCATTTCCTCAATCTCTTGTAGTTTTCCGTTTCGGTCTGTTAAATATATATTTAACATACTATCACCCCGATTCTTTTTACATGTAGGAATCTACCTCTCTTAAATCACAGTTTTTAAACCGCCATTCTCAGCATATGAAACATACGTTTAAATTTCAATAGAAAAATTATTTTGAAAACGTTTTTATAAGAAAAATATTATAAAGTGAAACTTTAATCAGTGGGGGGCTTCATCCTCACCAATTATTAGTCCTTACAAATCGGGCTTTTACGGGTTATCCGCCCCCAACCAAACTTCTTTTTTTCGCTGAATTTTGAGGTGAGGGTCTCACTGCCCGTTAAAGCGGGATAAACATAGAAAAAGACAGAGTGCTCTCTGCCTTAAAAGCTTATGTTGCCTTTATAACATATTTATAAAGCATCCACAAGTTAAACCCGACTGAAATCGTATAGCCCGCGTATGTTGAAATGATAAAACTTACATAATCGAAATACGGAAGCAATACAATATTTAAAACTATCTTCACAATAATTCCAATCACTAGTCCTAGCACCGTCTTCTGCTGTTGATTGATTCCTTGTAGCATAGCAGCCGTTACTGTAAAAAGAGAAAATAGTATGCAAGCAGGAGCATAATACTGTAAAATGATTCTCCCCATCTCTGGATCATTTCCAGCACCGAATAAAAGAGTATATACAGGTTTGGCTAACACCATCATTCCAATTGCCGCCGGTACCGTAATTGCTACTACTAATACATTTGTTCTCGTAAAATGTTTGTACAATAGCTTCGTATTTCCTGCTGTGTAAGCTTTCGTCATCTCTGGTACGAGAGACATACTAAAAGCTGTCGCAACGGATACCGGGATAAGCACAACCATTTGAACAAGACCAATTATCGCATTAATTTTTTCCGCTTCTCCTTGCATATACCCTATTTGTATAAGTAGTTTATTAATTGTAAATGTATCAATCGTCTGATACAACGGAATTGCTAAGCCCACCACAACAAAAGGAATAGAATATGTAAAGAGCTCCTTATACAATGAGAAAAAAGATTTCGTTGTTTGTGGTATACTTTCCATCTCTTTTTTCTTTAAGTGCCTTCTCCTTCTTATATAATACGCACTTAAAACAGTTAATCCACCTACAGCTCCCATAAATGCACCGAACGTTGAAATACCAACTGCTAGCGAAACAGAAGCTTTTAAAACATATAAAACGACAAAGCTTCCTATTAAAATGGTTAAAACCCGAAAAAATTGCTCTACAACTACACTTAATGCAGAAGGCCCCATCGATTGGAATCCTTGAAAGAAGCCCCTTAATAAACTCATTACTGGCACAAGTATTAACGCAAAACTTACAATTCGAATATTAGTAGTAACCGCTCCTACACTATTCCCCGTTTGATCATTCCCATCGATGACAAGTTTAGCTAAATGCGGAGCTAGCATATATAACGTAAAACACGAAATGACTCCCATTATAAACATAAACACGATTCCACTTTTCAACACTCTCTTAACCGTATGATAATCATTCAGTTGATCATATTTTGATACCATCTTTGAAACAGCTAGCGGTAATCCCATTGTTGCTATACTGAGCATGATGGTATAAGGACGATATGCATATGTGTATAGAACGTAACCACTCGTACCGACCATCGCTGTAAATGGTATAACATATATAAACCCTAACATTTTTGATATCATCGTTGCCATCGTTAAAAATATCGTTCCACGTATAAACGGTGACCCTTTCATCACATTCCTCCGCTACGCTTTATTATTACACATTATGGACAACTCCTTTTCTTTAGAACCGAAACAAACAAAAAAAGCCAATGAAAAATCATTGACTTTAACGCGCTGCTTTTTTCTTTTTGAAATACTTTAAACCAAAGTATAGAGCAATAAAAAGAACAGCTCCTATAATTATGTAATGTGTGTAATCAGATGCATACTCTTTAATTTGTCGCCAATTCCCACCAAGTTTTTCACCTAAGTATATAAATAGAATTGACCATGGAATGATCGCTACAACCGTATAAAGTGTAAATAGTTTTAATGGCATCTTAGCTAGCCCTGCTGGAATAGAGATCGCATGACGTACTACTGGGATAAAGCGCGCAGAAAATATTACGCCTGCTCCATAACGCTTAAACCAACCTTCCGCTATGTCTAAATGATGTTTATTAATAAGTAGATATTTCCCATATTTCTCTACAACCGGACGCCCTCCGTAGTATCCAAGCCAGTATAAAAAGATTTGCGCTAAAGTACCACCAATCGTTCCGGCGATAACTGCACCCACAAAACTAATTTTACCATTCGCTACTAAAAAGCCAGCATACGAAAGTACAATTTCACTCGGGATTACTTCAATCATTAAAGCAAGAGCTACTCCAAAGTAACCTAAGCTTGCAAAAAATTGCAATAACTGATCTATTATGTTTGCTAACATGTTCTTTTTTATCTCCTTTTTTCTTCACATACCATCCCATTATTACATAAAGGCTGCAATCTGCCAATATCTTCATTTTAACAATATGTACAATTCAAGCAGGATTAATCTATTAATTTCTCTTTCTGCGGGTCCTTCATGTAGGCAAACATCTCTTTAATTTGGTCTTCTGTATTTCTAGCAATTGATAAATTAGGCAATTCATTTTCACAAAAAAACTCCACCTCTTCTGTTTCAATACTAGTTTTCTTTTCTCCACCAATAATCTCGCATCCAATGAAAATCTTATATACATGCGTCGCCGATGGAGAGGGTTGATGTTTTTCTTTATCAAATATAGCTAGTAACTTAAAATGATCTACCTCATAACCAGTCTCTTCGAAAACCTCTTTTGCTGCAACTTCGGTTGGCGTATAACCGACATCAGCCCATCCACCTGGCAATGCCCATTTCCCATCGCTTTTTTCTTTCACAAATAATAACTTTTCATTTTGAAAAACAACCGCTCTTATATCAACTTTAGGTGTTTGATAGCCTGTCTCACGTGCAAATAATTTCTCTACGACTTCCCAATCTGTTTTCGTGTAATGTGACATCATTGAAATAGAAATATCTCGTAATTGCTGGAAACGCTCAATATCATACACATCCTTAGAATACGTTAAACCCGCTTGAGCTATAGATTGTATTTGTTTTACCCAATCAATCCATTTAATCGTCATATATCCGCATCCCCATTCTCTATCAAATATATTACTTCATTTTTATTGATACATCTTTATTATACAAAAAAAAGAGATTGATAACGTTTCAATCTCTTTCAAAATTAATCTAATTCATGTAAGTGGTCTTGTATATACTTTCTTCTTTTATTTATATATTCATAAATCATATCAGCCTCTTGATCAAATGTTTCTAATTTTTCTTTCATGTATGGATCTTGTAGTAAATATGGGCGAATCAATTCACACAACCCTTCTACTTTCGGCCTCATAAACGAAACTGTGAATTGATTTTCTAATATTTCTTCCAAAATACTTCGATACTGCTTTCTAAATACAGGTATGTCTAGCAATCTTGCACTTAACGTATTATACCCTTGAATGCGAATATATTCATGATTAAGTGGTCTCCCTTGTACATCTCGCCCCCAAGTCGCATCATAATCCCACGGTATAACTTCAAATAAATTTGTTTCATCGTTATGATATAGTGCATAGTTATGAACGAAACCATCAAAGTTTTGCGTAAAAATAACTCCTGCTAACCATCGTAAATATTTATCTACATGTAGAAACTTCCCAATTTCTTTTTCATAGGCTTCCCTCGTCAAAGTATTCGCTTGAAATACAAATTCACTCAGTTGTTCTTCACTATTTTTATTCGAATATTTAAATTCATAACCCGCAAAGAGCTCTGTCTTAACATCTTTATCTCGTTCACTCATTAATGAAAAATTCGCATCATCATCTATCGCATAATAAATAGAACCACTCGGTAATCCTCTATTTTTCAAAAAATTTTCATCAACCGATTCTAACTGTAAATACACACCTTGAATTTGACCATTAATTTTTATAAATACATGTTGTGATTTTGGCGAAAGTACACCAATATCATGAAAAAAATCTAAAGATAATTTATTTCGTATGAGAGACGGATCCATAAACTCCGAATTCAAATGAAACTCTTTCGCACCTTGAAATTTTTTAGGCTTATAAAACATAACATGATAAGACTTTTTCTCAAATTCGCGAATATGAGCTCCTCGGTATACGATATCAATATCATACTTCTTTTTTCCATAAGTTAATTTTGCTGGCACTGGACTATCTGACCAAATGTCCTTTTTCAATTCCACTAAGTACATTGGATGAACAAAAAAATCATATGAAGGCAGCATGTTTTCTCATCCCTTCTCAGTTCTCTTCATTCAATGTATGCGCCTTGTCTTGTCCATACATCCGCAATCATCTATTTATATAAAATTACACTCTTGTCCTGTTCAGAAAGATGCCTACATACATATCATGTTAAGGAAAAAGAATACCTTTTCACTTTAATACATGATAAGGAGGATTTCTATGAAACGTGATATTAGAAAAGCTGTTGAAGAAATCAAAAGTGCTGGGATGGAGGATTTCTTACACCAAGATCCAAGTACTTTTGAATGCGATGATGATAAATTCACTCATCATCATTGTACAACTGGATGTAAATGTACAACTGGGGGTAAATGTCCAAGAACAAGATGTACTCGCGTGAAACATTGTACGTTCGTTACAAAATGTACGCACGTAAAAAAATGGACATTTGTTACGAAATGTACACGTGTACGTGTTCAAAAATGGACGTTCGTTACGAAAGTAACGCGTAGAAAAGAATGCGTATTAGTTACAAAACGTACTCGCAGAAAACATTGTACATTCATTACAAAATGCATACGCTTTGAAAAGAAATTTTTCTGGACAAAACGAAGTTTCTGTAAAAAATGCGAATTCTTCCCTAACAGACACGGTCACTCTTGCGATGATTCATGTGATCATGGTAAAGACTGTCACGATAGCGGACACAAATGGAATGATTGCAAAGGCGGACATAAATTCCCATCTTGCAAAAATAAGAAATTCGATCACTTCTGGTATAAAAAACGTAACTACTAGTTTTTATACCACCCAAAAAAGGCCGTTTTGCGGCCTTTTTTACATTTATTGAAAGTGACTTATATCTGCAAATTGTTTCACTTTACCAATACCCTCTTCAAATTCTATTATGCTCAAACTGGCACTATGCATAAATGGATCATCCCACACATTTTCTATTTCAATTCCCGCGAAATGCCCTACAAGTAATTTTGCTGCTGCCGCATGAGAAACAATCAATATGTTTTGTCCTTTATGCTTCTCTAAAAGAAGCTGCATCCCTTCAATTACTCTTTCATAAACGGCCTCAAAATTTTCGCCTGATGTTGACTGAAAAAGATGTGGCTCATTCCAAAACAGATGCACTTCTTCTGGAAATTGGTTTTCTATATCCGCGATTGTTTGTCCTTCCCATATACCCATGTTGATTTCATAGAAATGCTCATCCGCTATAATGGGTATATCACGTTCCCCCTTTATTAACTCTGCCGTATGAAGTGTTCTTTCGCTCGGACTACTATAGATCGCATGGATTGGTAAATCTTTCATTCGATTCCCTAATTGTTTCGCCTGAACTATACCATTTTCAGTTAAAGCAGAATTTTTCCGTCCCTGCATTCGCTTCGCTACATTCCACTCTGTTTCACCATGCCTTGTTACATATATAGTTGTTTTCATTTCTTACTCCCCCTCACCATGTTGGTCGTAATTCCCACGGTTCAACTCTCCCTACAATCCACTCCGCTCGTTTACTTTCAATCCCTTTTATAACTCCATCAGCTATCTCTTCATGAGTAAGCCATCTTCCATATGTATCTTCTAAAATAAAACCTAAAATAATTCTATGATAAATACATCGCGTACTCCCTATTTTTTGTGCAGGCATACGTGATGCTTTACTACCTAAAATATGAAATAAACTATATGTTTTAGACGACAAATCTAGTTCTTTACAAATATTTGATAGTACATGCTTTGCACTTGTGTGTACCCATGCAACAACTAATGTGATTGGGCCATTTTTCTCAATTGTACTTTTAATAGCTAGCTTTACATCTTCATCATTATGATAATCTAACGAAAGGCATGTAATATTTTCTGGTGCAGAACTCATTCGCTTAACATTTTCTAATTTCACTTCATCTCGCCCGATAATAGAAACATAAAATCCTTTCTCACAAAACCACATAGAAACTTTCTTTAGCATTCCTGTTCCACCAATTACAAGTGCATGCAAATGCTATCCCTCCCTAATAAAATGTCATATGAGGTTTCTCATCTCTATAATAATTTAAACGGTCTTGCAGTGTCCCTGAGTGAAACTCAAATTTATGACCGTCAGGATCAACAAAGTATATAGATTCGCAATCTCTTACATCACGTTCTCTTCCTTGTAAAATATGAACATCATTTTCTTCTAATCGCTGTATTAGACATTTAAAGTCTTCTTGTTCAACAGAAAATGCAATGTGCGTATAAGATTGATGAATCTCATTTCTCGAAATATGCGTCTCTTCATTAAGCGCTATCCATACTCCACATATGTTAAAATAAGCCAATTTTCTTCCTTTAACTAATAATTCTCCTTCTAATACTTTTTCATAAAACATAATAGAGTTTTCTAAATTAGATACCGAAAAACAAATATGATTGATTCCCCTTAACAACTATAATTCCTCCTTATACAAATAAAAGATGAGCGAAAATTCACTCACCTTTCATTATACTATTTTTTTGTAATATATGCCCATTTATAACTGAAGTCCCCGCCAAACGTATGGTTAGCAATGCCTTTTACAAACGGCTTCTCTAAATAAGCTGTACTTTGTTGGTACGTAGGAGAAATTGCTGCGTCTTGACCAATTAAGATTTTTTCAGCTTCCGCAAGTGCATTCCAGCGTGCTTTATCATCTTTTAATAGCTCTCCTTTTGATTTCGCTACTAAATCATCATACTTCGGATTAGAATAATCCATTTCATTAAATGAGCTTCCAGTAACAAACATATCAATATAAGTCATTGGATCCGGATAATCAGGGCTCCATGCAGATAATGAGAATTCGTATTGGAATTTCTTTTCTAAATCTAGCTTCTGCTTGTATGGTTGCTGTTTCAAATTTACTTTAATACCAGGCAAGTTTTTCTCTAGTTCTTCCTTAATAAAGTCGCCTACTTTTTTCCGGCTACCGTTATCATCGTTTAGTAATTCAACCGTAATTGTATCTTGACCAAGCTCTTTCTTCGCTTCTTCCCATAATTTTTTTGCTTTCTCTGCATTATCTTTACTATCACGGAAGTTTTTATTTACAGAGCGGAAATCTTTTCCATCCGGACCTGTCGTGAATTTTTCAGGTACTAAGAAATATGCTGGCAATGAACCGTCATTTAAAATGACATCAGCAATTCCTTTTTTATCGTATGCTAAATCAATCGCTTCACGTACTTTTTGGTTTTTAAATGTTGCATTTTTTTGGTTAAAACGTAAGAAATATATGCGTGGATCTAACTTCGTTTTAAATTCATCTGGCTTATTCTTTTTATATTTATCAACAAATTCAGAAGTTAAAATAACTCGATCTGCTTGATCACTATCATATAAATTTACTCCCGTGCTTGTTTCCTTCACAATACTTACATTAATTTCGTCTAATTTTACAGTATCTTTATCCCAATAATTAGGATTTTTCTTCAACTGATAATTTTGTTCATGTTTCCATTGACTCATTGTAAATGGTCCATTATATACTAATTTATCTGCTTCTAATCCGTATTTATCTCCTTGCTCTTTCACATATTTTTCATTTAATGGGAAAAATGTAGGGAACGACGTAAGCTCAAGAAAATAAGGTGCTGGTTGCTCTAATTCTACTACCAACGTTTTATCATCCTTCGCTTTAACACCCAATTGATCTGCTGGTAATTCACCTTTATTTACTTTCTGTGCATTTTTCACATCAAATAAAATGAATGCATATTCTGCCGCTAATGCTTTATCTAATGTACGTTGCCATGCATATACAAAATCTTGTGCTCGAACTGGATCACCATTTGACCATTTCGCATCACGTAATTCAAATGTATATGTCTTTTTATCTTCACTAATCTTCACATCTTTTGCCATACCTGGTGTTGGTTTATTATCTTTATCTAGACGATATAAACCTTCCATTGCATTTACAAATACACGGAAAGATACAGAATCCGTTGATTTAGATGTATCCATTGAAGGAATTTCAGCTGTTTCTAGCAAATTTAAAACTTGTTTATCGGCCATTCCCTTATTCGATTCTTTCTTCGTTGTCGAAGCCTTCTCACCATTCCCACATCCTGCAACCAATACACTTGTCGTTAACGCAAGTGCAGCAATTGTTGTTGTCTTTCTCTTCATTCTTCCTTCCCCCAATCTATATGTATAAGTTAAATCCTATATAATATATTTCATTATACAAAAGATTCTGATTATTTTAAATATTTATTTTAACAAACATAGAAAAAAGCGATCGGAAATTTCTTTCCAGCCGCTTTCTTGAATAGCATTTACTTGTAATCCATCCTCTATATCAAATGGATTTTGAACTTTAAATATTTCTTCCATCAGCTTCAAAAACTCTTCTTCAGTTTTAGATTCACCATTAACCATAAGTGAGTATGGTTCCACTTCACCTAATTTATAATCGACAACAAATTGAATCTTCACCTTTTGTCTTGGCGTTCCGGTGTTATATCCTTGGAATTCTACTAATTCTAACCCTTCCGTTCCACGATAATATATCCAACCTGAATTTTGAAAATAATTTTCGAAAGATTCACCTATTGAAAAGAAAGGATATTCATAAAGCGAGCTTGTACGAACCTTTTGAATAACGTCTCGATCAGTCGGAAAAAAGAAATGACTAAAAAATATGCTAGCAACTGCTAAAATAGTAACAATTGTCGCTCCCATTTTGCTCGTTCCGCCGCTATCATTGATTAGATAGTTTTCAACTGATTTATCTTTTATTTCTCTTGCTTTTATTCGGTATATACGTCTTTCCGCAAATTGATAGTATAATCCATTTGCAAAAATCCCCATTCCAAACAGAATAAAAATGAGTAATAAAAACGTAAGAGGCACCATATTAATGATTGGCAACGCTACATTAAATCCCATATAATACGAAAATGCATCACACGCTACTAATAACAACATAAATAAAGCAGCTGGTACATAATACTTACGATATCCTAGCCAGCCTATATTGAAAATAGCAGCCCAACCATTCCAGCTCCACCTAGCAATCCGCTTATTCTCAAGATCCCATTTCCTTTTGTAATACGGATATTGTCTCCCTACATATACTTCCAGTTCTTTATCTATTAACGAGCTACCTTCCTCTTGTTCATTATCCAAGTTTCGCTGACAACTTGCACAATTTAACTGTTCCTCCTCGCAAGGTTGCCCACAATTTATACATTTCAAAACAATCCCTCTTCCCATCCATACGTCATTTCAAAATACCTTCGTGTTTTAATAACCACTCTTTCCTCCATAAACCACCAGCATATCCAACAAGCTTTCCACTCTTTCCTATTACACGGTGACATGGAACAATTATTGAAATTGGATTCCGACTATTTGCCCCTCCTATTGCCCGTACAGCTTTTATATTTCCAACTTTCTCTGCAATATCTAAATATGAAGCACTTACGCCGTATGGAATAGTATAAAGTGCATCCCATACATTTTTTTGAAATGCTGTTCCCTCCGCAGACAGCGGGACCGTAAACTCTTTTCTTTTCCCTTTAAAATATTCATCTAACTCATTTATACATTGTTCTATCATTTCATTTTTATTTTCTTCTTGTCGTTCATCAACAAATATAACAGACGTAATTCCTTCTTGATTCGCTGTAATTTCAAGCAAACCTAATTCGCTTTCATAATAAGCCTGGTACATATGCCATCCTCCAATTCAGTTCATATTAGTCATTGTAACACGAATATACAAAATTTTTCGTATAAGCGTTTTATTAGAGAAACAAAAAAGAGAATGGTAAAATATAAGAAAATTCAATCAAGGAGGCTATTTGATGAATTCCAAGCTTTTTTCACCTTATACAATTAAGAACGTTACACTAAAAAATCGTATCGTTATGTCGCCTATGTGTATGTATTCCTCGGGGAATGAGGATGGCAGCGTTACGAATTTTCATCTCATTCATTATGGAACTCGCGCTGCTGGCCAAGTAGGTTTAGTTATGGTTGAAGCAACTGCGGTGTTAGCTGAAGGACGAATTTCTAACAAAGACTTAGGTATTTGGGATGACAACCTAATTGAAGGCTTACATAAAACGACTACTTTTATACATGATAACGGCGCAAAAGCTGCCATTCAACTCGCTCACGCCGGAAGAAAAGCAGAATTAGAAACAGATGCGTTAGCTCCTTCAGCCATTCCATTTAATGAAACAATGAAAATGCCAATAGAAATGAGCAAACACCAAATTAAAAATACTGTATTAGCTTTTCAGCAAGCTGCAGTACGATCAAAACAAGCTGGATTTGATGTTATTGAAATACATGGCGCTCACGGTTACCTTATCAATGAATTCCTATCACCACTTACTAATAAACGGACGGATGAATACGGCGGCTCACCTGAAAACTGCTATCGTTTCTTACGCGAAATCATTGACTCGATAAATGAAGTTTGGAACGGACCGTTATTTGTCCGTATTTCAGCAAATGATTATCATCCTGAAGGGTTAACAGTTCAAGATTATGTTCAGTATACAAAATGGATGAAAGAACAAGGAGTAGATTTAATCGATTGTAGCTCTGGAGCTGTTGTCCCTGCAAGCATCGATGTTTATCCTGGGTATCAAGTACAATATGCTAAACATATTAAAGAGCATGCTAACATTGCAACTGGTGCAGTTGGATTAATTACGACCGGAGTACAAGCAGAGCAAATTTTAAACAATAACGAAGCTGATTTAATTTTCATCGGACGTGAGTTACTTCGCAATCCGTACTTCCCGAGAATAGCGGCCAATGAACTTGGCTTTGAATTGCAAGAACCATATCAATACAAGCGAGCGCCAGGGAAAATTCATACGAATAAATAAAACCGAGAAGTCATTCTTCTCGGTTTTATTTATTCTATCGTTGTAATTTCATTTGAATTATAAGTATGGATACCCGATTCTTCTCGCAGCGCGGTTATATACATCCCTTTCGCCACATCTTTAGCTGAAATTGGTTTATACTTTTTGAAAGCCCCTTTAAAGATAAAAGGAATAATACGAGATAACTTTTCAGCCATTTGTTCGCCGAAACGAAATTCTTGTCGATTTCCTACTAATAATGATGGTCTAAAAATGTGAATACCACCGATCACTAACTTTTGCAATTCTTCTTCCATTTTCCCTTTCACTTGTGAATAAAAGAAAAATGATTTAGGATTCGCTCCCATAGAAGACACGACAAGGAAATTTTGTACCCCTTGTTTTTCAGCTAAACAAGCAGCTCGTAACGTATATTCATAATCTACTTTTTTAAAATTTGCTTTTGTTTTTGCTTTTTTTATTGTTGTTCCTAAGCAACTAAAAACATCATCCACAGCAAAGAACTCTTTATATTCCTCTAATACCGAAAAATCAACTTGTTTCTGCTGTAACTTCTCATGTTGCAATTGCATTGGCTCTCTTACAAAAATAGTAACCGAATCGTAGTAATCTGATTCAAGTAATAGACGCGTTATCTCTTGTCCAACTAAACCACTTGCACCAAGTATTAACGCTGTTCGCTTATTCATATATACATATACCTCTTATTTTACTTTTCTCTCCTTCAGTAAAATACAACCTTTAGGAGTTTCCTGCTCTTATTTTACCACAAGTAAAACACTATGCGTACGCATAGTGCTTTACTCACTCTTTTTTCTCATTTCTCTCTTGTAATTTCGTTATTGTTGTAGCGTCCCCTAAATTACTTATTAATCTTCTTAAAAAAATTAATACGAAAGATAATGGCAATACTACCGCTAATATTAATAAAATAGCTTCCATTAAGTAACCCAAGCGCTCATCCCCCTCTTTACCTCCTTTTCAATATATGAAAACAGCGTTGTCACATATGCATGCATTTGCAAAATAATACACCTATATTTGACAACTTTATAACAAAAACAAATCGGAATGATTATTATTTATTGCAACTTTATTAAAGATGTATTATACTAAGTTCGCAAACTAAAACGTAATTATTCCGTTTTGTATTAAAATGATATTTTTCTTCTATAATTGGGGAAAATATATCCGTAAAAAAGAAAAGAGGAGAACTTCATGCCTAAAAGATTGACTATATTTTCATTCTTACTTATTTTTACCTTAATTTTCGCTGGCTGCTCAAATAAAAAAGAAAGTAATGCCAAGAAAGATGGAAAGCTAACAGTTTATACAACGATTTTCCCACTTGCTGATTTCGCAAAGAAAATTGGTGGCGACTATGTAAATGTTGAAGCAATTTACCCACCTGGTGCAGATTCACATACATTTGAACCAAGTCAAAAACAAACAGTACAAGTTGCAAAAGCCGATTTATTTGTTTATAACGGCGCTGAATTAGAACCATTTGCTGAAAAAATGGAAAAAACATTACAAAAAGAAAATGTTAAAATTGTAAATGCATCTAAAGGTATTGAGCTTCGTGCTTCTACTGAAGAAAAGCATCATGATCATGGAGATGGCCATAAAGAAGATGAACATCATCACGATAAAGACCCACATGTTTGGTTAGATCCTACTCTAGCAATGAAACAAGCAGAAAAAATTAAAAATGCACTTGTAGAATTACAACCTGAACATAAAAAAGAATTCGAAAAAAACTTTGCAGCACTTCAAACTAAATTTACTGATTTAGACGATGGATTTAAGGCAGCTGTAGCGAACGCAAAAACGAAAGAAATTTTAGTTTCTCATGCTGCCTATGGTTACTGGGAACAACGATACGGCCTAAAACAAATTCCTATCGCTGGAATTTCAGCTTCTGATGAACCATCTCAAAAGCAGCTTGCTGACATTACAAAAACAGTAAAAGAACATAATCTAAAATATATTTTATTCGAAACGTTCTCTACTCCAAAAGTAGCATCCGTAATTCAAAAAGAAACTGGTACAAAAGTTTTACGCTTAAATCACTTAGCTACTATTTCTGAAGATGATGCAAAAAATAATAAAGATTACTTCACTTTAATGGAAGAAAACGTAAATACATTGAAAGAAGCAACAAACTAATCCATTATATTTTCTAGGCAGCTGAATCTGTTATTCAGCTGCCTTTTTATGTATTTATCCTTGACTTGACCAAAATAACAAGTAAAATTATCCATATTAGCTTGAAAGCTATATTAATTTAGAAGGTGAGTTGGAATTATGAATCTTCACATTTGTGAAGTAACAGCAAAAAATTGGCGTTCAATAGTTGCTTTAGACGTCGCAAAAGATCAGCAACAATTTATTGAAAGTAACGCGTTTTCTTTAGCAGAATCATTATATGAAGGAAACGGAACGTCAGTAGGTTTATATGATGGCGAAACAATTGTAGGATACGCAATGTATGGATGGTATTCAGTAAAACATAAAAGTGTATGGCTCGATCGCTTTATGATTGACCAACAATATCAAGGAAAAGGATACGCAAAACGTTTCCTTCGCTTACTCATTCAATTCTTACAAGAAAAATTTGAATGTAAAATAATTTACTTAAGTTTACATCCAGACAACAAACTTGCAATGGGACTGTATGAATCATTTGGTTTCCGCTTAAATGGGGATATTGATGATGAAGGTCCAGTTGTAGGTGTTGTAATGGAGTTACTAATAGACGAAAATACAAGCCTGTGAAAACAGGCTTTTTATTATACAGTTATCAATTTTTAGTTTCTTTCCCTTATTTAATTCTGTTTTACAATCTAATAGAATGCTCATAAAAAATAAGCCTACAATTTACGCAGACTTATTTCACACACTCCTCGAAATGTTCTTGGAACCACTCTTTATTAATATCTCTTCCGATAAAAACTACTTCACTTACTCGCTCTTCGCCCTCTTGCCACTCTCTATCGTACGAAGCAGCAAATAACGTATGTACGCCTTGGAAAACGATACGTTTATCTACTCCGTCTATCGATAAAATTCCTTTGTAACGATATAAATATTCCCCTAGCTCTTGCACGACAGCTGACATCCACTCATTAAGCTTTTGTAAATCCAGCGGACGTTCTTCACGTAATACAAATGATTTCACACCTTCTAAGTGGTTATGTTCTTTATGAGGGTAAATTTGCAACGTATCTTTCGTTTTAAACGTTTGGATTTGTAATAAAGATGGTATATCTACCTCACAGTTAGTCGCCTCAATTAACTTTGCAGTCGGGTTAATTCCTTGAATTTCATGCAAGAGATTTTCTTTCTCATTCTCTTCAATTAAATCTAATTTATTTACTAAAACAACATCAGCAAACGCAATTTGCTCTTTTGCTTCTAATCCTTTTTCAAAATGTTTATGTATATGATAACTATCTACCACCGTTACAACACCGTTAATTTGGTAAGCAGATTGGATGACTGGATCTAAAAAGAATGTTTGAATAATCGGGCCTGGATTTGCAAGGCCAGTCGTTTCAATTACTAAACCATCAAAATCCATTTTCCCTTCTGCTTTTACGTCCAATAACTGTTTTAAAGCAACAAGTAAGTCTTCACGTACAGTACAGCATAAACAGCCATTTGTCATTTCCATAATTTCTTCTTCCACATTCATAATCAACTGATTATCAATGCCAATTTGCCCTATTTCATTTACAATCACCGCTAATTTCTTACCGTGATTTTCTGATAAAATACGATTTAATAATGTCGTTTTCCCCGATCCAAGAAAACCAGTTAATATTGTTACTGGAATCATTTCGTACATCTCCTTATAGCTATATGTTTCTACATTATAACATATAGAGAAAATCATTTTTGTAGCAAAACATATTTATTGTCTGTACACCTAATTAACTATATAATAATATGTAGTAAGAAAGCCTTTTCAAAACATTATTATTCATCAAGGGGGTACTTATAATGGAGCGAGTTCAAATGGCTGAAACGCTAGAATTTTCTCGTATTATTCAAGGATTTTGGCGTTTAGCAGAATGGAATATGACAAAACAAGAATTACTTTCTTTCATTGAAGATTGTATGGATATGGGAATTACTACTTTTGATCACGCTGATATTTACGGCGCATATACGTGTGAAGGGTTATTTGGCGAAGCTTTACAATTAAAGCCTTCCTTACGAGAAAACATGCAAATTATTACAAAGTGTGGAATCGCTCCCCCATCACCGAAATTTCCAGAACGATATGTTCCTCACTACAATACTAGTACAGAGCATATTATGCAAAGTGTAGAAGCATCACTTAACAATTTACATACAGATTATATTGACGTATTACTTATTCATCGTCCCGATCCTTTTATGGATCCAAATGAAGTGGCAAAGGCATTTTCACAATTAAAACAAGAAGGAAAAGTTCGTCACTTCGGTGTATCTAACTTCTTACCTTCACAATTTAATATGTTAAATTCGTACTTAGATTTTCCACTTATTACGAACCAAATTGAAGTTTCTGCATTGCAGCTTGAGCATTTTGAAAAAGGAACAATTGACTTATGCCAAGAAAAACGAATCAATCCAATGATTTGGTCACCTCTTGCTGGTGGTGAGATCTTTACTGGTCAATCAGAACGTGCTGTACGTGTACGCGAAACTGTGCAAAAAGTTGCTACTGAGCTAGGTGTTTCTAATATCGATACGGTTATGTATGCTTGGTTACTTGCTCATCCAGCTAATATGATGCCAATCGTTGGCTCTGGTAAATTAGATCGCGTAAAAACTGCCGCTCTTGCTACAAAAGTTAACTTAGACCGTCAACAATGGTTTACAATTTTCGAAAGCTCTAATGGACATCCTGTACCATAATGCATAAAAAGAAGAGCTATTTTCTTACAGCTCTTCTTTTTCATATGTATTTCTAGTCATGGCAAATACACACATATCCCTTAATCCGTTTCCATCTACCGCAACACTCGCACTTTCTAACGTACCTTCTAACTTAAAACCTAATTTCTCAGGTATCGCTCTACTCTTCTTATTTAAAGAATCACAACGAATTTCTACACGGTTTGCTTTCAATTCAGAAAAAGCGTAATCCGTTATACCTTTCGCAGCCTCTACCATATAGCCTTTTCCGCTAAACCTTGTATCAATCCAATATCCGATTTCAAATTGAGGTATATCCCAATTAATACGATGTAATCCGGCTGAAGCAATAAATTCACCTGTTTCTTTCGAAAATACTAGTAATCTTAAATCCTCACGTTGCAAAAATTGAATATGTGATTTTCTAATACTTTCTTCTACTTCTTGCTCTGTTTGCTCTTTTTGTGCAAACACCATCCAAGGTTTTAGTTCTTCTATTGAAGCCTGAATTGCATCATATACAACTTTACCATCTCCTGGTTTCGGCATTCGAATAAAAAGCCTGTCAGTATAAAATTCAGAAGGAAAATCGAATAATAACGGATTCACTGTAAACACTCCCTATATTTCTTTTATATATAATAATATCCATCTCAAGTTATATAGTAAAGAATTTTCTGAATTGAAAACCTTTTACTCATTCACTTCCACCGCTACACGAATTCCAGATTCAATCGCACCTTGAATCCATCCGTGATATAGCGTTGTATGATCTCCAGCGAAGAATATTCTCCCCTCTGGTTTGACAATCGCTGGTTGCAACTCAGATTCTTGACCTGCTTGAAAAAGTGCAAATCCTCCAAGCGCATACGGATCCAATGTCCAGCTTTTTGATATTCCAGATATGAACTCATCATACACTTGACCACCTAATATTGTTGCTAAGTTGTGTAATGCGTAATAAATACGATCACCTTTTGATAAACCATCCCATAACAACGCGTCATAAGACCATGTATAGCTACCTAACATCATAGCCGGTCCTTTCTGCCCAATTCCATAACTTGGATAATAGGCATAACGAATTGGCAAATCTGTTATAATTCTGCCGCCTAATTGTCCTTGTTCTTCCCAAAATCGGCTTTTAAATTGAATTCCTATTTTCGTCGCAGGCATATAATGTAATTCACGAATTGCTTTCCATTTTTCATGAGATATAGAATCAAACGGATCTACTTCTACAAAACGCATTGTCGAAAACGGAATGGTAACAATAACTAAATCTCCTGTAATACTACTATATTCAAAAGTTTCCTCGTTCCGATAGAAAGCTGTCACACCATTATCGTGTTGATGTAGCTTCATTAATTTTTGATTATATATAATATTCTCTTCTAATTGCGGTAAAAATGACTTTGGCAATCTATCGTTCCCGCCCACAATTTCACAAAATCCGCTCTCCTCTTGCATAATGTATAGAAAGCGTAAAGTCTCTACAAACGATCGTTCCAAAAAACCTTCTAAATCTAATAGAACACCAATCATCTCAATTGTTACTGGCGAAAAGTAAGTATTATACTGATAAGGATGATACTTTAAAAATTGCCCAGTAGAGTATCTTCCAAAATCCTTTACTACAACGTCCCAATTTTTTTCTGGGTTCTTTTTTATAAAATTTATAATGGGCTGTACCGCTAACAATAATAATTCCTCTGACGTTTTTCCAACTTCATTCATTTCCACAGGATATCTTAGAATACTTGGATCTTTTTCATATTGTTTTAACGTCGTTTTCCGTCCATTTACGTATATAATATCCGTCTCATTCCTATTAATAAAAGGTCTCACCTGTAGCCCAAATTTTCTTATATATGTCATCGTTAATGTATGCGAATATGGAATCCTCATTGCTCCAACATCTAAATATAATCCGGTATCTTCCATTCTAACCGTTTCTATACGGCCACCTACCCGGTTATTTGCTTCAAAAATTTTCACATCATGTCCTGCAGCCTTTAATAAAGAGGCTGAAACTAACCCAGCCATACCAGCTCCCACTACAATAATCTGTTTTGGGCTTGTCGTCTTATTCAATCCTTTATCTATAACTTTTAACGCTTCATCCATTTCAGTGTTATACATTATATCTTTCTGCACAATTCCACCCCTTACTTCATCAAATGGACGTTAGTGGTTTAGTGCATTTTATTCATACATCCCCATAAACATAACACCATTGCAATTTGAATATTCACTAAAAGTACATAAGAGACAGATCTCACTTTTCTTTATACTTCGTATAATATAGCAACTACAAAGAAGGAGTGGTTAAAAATGAAACATACCTATGACTATGATGCTACAAAAAAACATTTAGAATTAAAGAAACAAAACTTATGTAAAAAACTTAGCAATATGACACTATCTGAAAAAGAACGTGAACAACTAAAACGTGAAATTGACAACTATGAATATATTTTAAATCTAGTCGAAATGAATCATTATGAACGCGGATTTTCTCGTTAAAAGCGGAAATAAGATTATCCGCTTTTCATTTTGAGCATTTCACTACGCATTTTTCATAAGTAAATATATAATAGGATGTACATTAAGATTGAGAGGTATATTCTATGATCAAGTTAAGTGTATTAGACCAATCACCTATTTCAGATGGTAGCACAGCAGCCCAAGCTTTTTCACATACAGTTACGCTTGCACAAGAAGTTGAAAAACTCGGATTCACACGTTTTTGGGTATCCGAACATCATAATTCCGTAAGCTTAGCTGGTTCAAGTCCAGAAATACTTATTTCTCATATTGCCGCAAAAACGGACCGTATTAGAGTCGGTTCAGGTGGTGTTATGTTACCGCATTATAGCCCATATAAAGTTGCTGAGAATTTCCGTGTTCTAGAAGCATTGTATCCGAACCGCATCGATCTCGGTGTTGGTAGAGCTCCTGGTGGTATGCCAATAGCAACTCGCGCACTTCAAGAAGGGAAAATGGTCTCACTTGATCAATATCCAGAACAAATTGCAGACGTTGCAATGTACTTACATGATCAAGTACCAGAAAACCATCACTATGCAAACTTAAAAGCCACTCCAGTTATCCCAACGTCTCCTGAAATGTGGATGCTCGGTTCTAGCGGAGAGAGCGCTAAAATTGCTGCAAACAACGGAGCTTCTTTCGCATTTGCACAATTTATTAACGGCTTCGGAGGCCCTGAAGTTATGAGGGCTTACCAAGAACAATATCAGCCTTCATTTTTAGGAGATAAGCCTAATTCAATCGTTGCCATCTTTGTTATATGCGGAGAAACAAATGAAGAGGCGGAAAAAATTGCTTCTAGTTTAGATTTATCAATCTTATTATTAGAGCAAGGAAAACGAACTACTGGTACACCTTCTATTGAAACTGCTCAAAATTATTCATACAGCGCTTATGATTTATTCCGTATAAAAGAAAATCGTCAACGTATGATTGTTGGTGATCCGTCTTCTGTAAAAGAAAAAATAATAAACTTAAGCAAAGCATACAATACTGACGAATTTATGATTGTCACGATTACTCATCAATTTGAACATAAATTAAAGTCTTATCGCTTATTAGCAAATGCTTTTAATTTATAATTCTAAAAAGAGATGCATCACATGTGATGCATCTCTTTTTCTTACTACTTATTGTTTTCATTTCCTATATATTCAATAGCTTCTTTTAATAGCTCTTCAAAGTTAATAGGATAATCATGATCTAAGTCAGGCACAACTTTATACTTATGTTCTATATTCTTCTCTCTTAATAGTTGTACAAATTGCTGCGTGGATTCGAAACAATCTTCATCTTGATCCCCGCATACTATATATCCTTTTATATGTTTATCCTGCAGCACTCTTAACAACTCATCCCATTCTTCAATCTCGGGAAGCCATGGTGCCATAAAAACAAAACCATCTACATTTATATCTTGTTGTAAAATCGTATATAAAGCTACTCTCGCCCCTGCAGAAAAACCACCAATGATTACACTTTCTACTGTATGATTTTCTATAAACTTATTGTAATGCTCTTTTAATTCCTCTTTTCCTCTCTCTATATCATCCCAAACAAATCCATCTGAAAACTCAATTTGTGAAGACTGTGGTAAAGCTAACATATAATCTTGTGTCAACACAGATTTCCAATATGGTTCTACTATTTGTATATTTTCTTGGTCACCGTGCAATGTAAGTAGTAGATTTCCCTCTTTCTTGCTGTATATATATTTCACATCTGGTCTTTCCTTTTTATGTGCTAATTCTTCTCTTTCTTTACATAATTGCACCATTGTATGAAATTCTTCAAATTTATGTAGTGATTTTAAATCTTCGTCGGAAATTAAATACTCATTTCCATACCAGAATCCCTTTTCTATAATGGCCTCTCTCATTAAATGTAATGCTTCTTTTTCAAGTCCCGATGCACTTGCGAGTGCATACTTAAAATTATATATTTGCGCCTCATTCCCTATTACACCTGTAGCGTTTTCCATTATATAATTGTACGCTTCAAAACTTCCTTTATTTGCATAACAACGTAACGTTTCATTTAATAATTGAATGTAAGTCATGCTATTTTTCATGTACCAATTCCCCCGAAACCTTTTATAATATTTTTTGCGAATCTTTATACCACTTTGTATAACCCACGCTAACAATACCTTATTCTCAAAATGATGCTTAATAGTTACTCTTCCCTGTCCAATACATTTAGTATAAATAATAATAGACTGAAAAATCAATATTTTAACAAACAAAAAAAGACAACAATATATGTATTGTTGTTTTCATTACATCTACCCGCTCTTTTGTTTTTTTCTATCTGGTTTACTTGAAACTAAATAATGTTTTTCTGAAATATATAAGTCTCTTTTTAAGCTACGATTTAAGTAAGGTCCTAGCTTCATTCCGCATATGAGGCGATCTTCGCTACCTTCAACAATTGGGAACATTTCTTTTTCTGTTACGTATTGGTCTACTGCTTTTTGTACGACATCAATTTCTTTCACTAGGCTTAAATTTTCTGCTGTATGTTCAAATACCTCAAGCGTTTCCTTCGTTATGAGAAAATCATTTGTTGGAAATGCAGGTAAATACGGTTTTAACAAATCATAATTTACTGTATAATCTTCATTTACTAATACTGTATAAACGATATTAGCATTCGTTTCTAAAAACTGAGCCATCGCTTGTTCTAATTCATCTTTCGTAATTTCCCGCTCTTCTTTTCCAGTTCTGAAAAAGCGAAACATCGCATCGCCTCCTTTTTACTATATTATAGCATAAAAGAAAACTGAAAAATCATAAAAAAACCCATTGAAATAATTTTTCAATGGGTTTCTATTATATTTATCGTTATTTTAAGAATGCACTTAGCATCCATACATGCTGTTCTAATGTTGTATGAATTGCTAACAGCATGTCAGCTGATGTTTCATCGCCAGCTTCACCTGCAACTTCCATACCTTCTTTTAATTCTTGAATAAGTGCAGAATAATCATTCACTAATGTTTGCACCATTTCTTCTGCAGATTCTTTGCTTGTCCCTTCGCTGACACTAGATGTTGCGAGATATTCTTTCATTGTCGCTAATGGTTTACCTTCTAAAGCTAAAATACGTTCTGCTAACTCATCAATATACGTTCCAGCCTCATTATAAAACTCTTCAAATTTCTCATGTAATGTAAAGAAGTGTGGCCCTGTCACATACCAGTGATAATTATGTAGTTTCACATATAACACATTCCAGTTTGCTACCTGCTTGTTTAATACTTCAACAACATTTGTTTTCGTACTCATACAATCACTCCTCTTATCATTTTGTAATGTTTATCTTTTAATAACCTAATTACATTTTACCATACATTCCCTTTCCTTTCGAACAATTGGCTTATATGTAACAAAGTTTTAACACCTTTAATGCTTCCCTAATATCATTAAATTCATGTATTTTTTCAAACACTTCATACGTCTAATTGTCCAAGCTCATACATATGCATAATAGTACATCAAGCTCATCATAGTAGAAAGAGGGATAACATGGACAATCAACAATGGCAAGTAGCAAAGAAAGTAGCCGCTACTTATATCGGAACTGTCGTTGGAGCTGGATTTGCTACTGGACGAGAAATTGTTGAATTTTTCACAGTAAATGGATTATACGGGACAATTGGCATATGTGTAAGTGGATTTTTTTTTATTTGGCTTGGCACAAAGATGATGTTACTTTCATCACAAATCGGGGCATTTTCAGCGCAAGAATTTAACAAATATTTATTTGGGGATGTATTTGGGAATGTTGTAAACACATTATTATTACTCGTTTTATTCGGCGTAACGAGCGTTATGTTATCAGGGGCTGGTGCAGTATTTGAAGAGCAACTTCGCTTACCAAGACAACTCGGTATTCTTATTACAGTTATCGCTTGTCTCATTATAAGTAGCCGCGGATTACAAGGTGTTTTTGAAGTAAATACACTTGTCGTACCTATTATGATGATTTTTATTATCGGACTTGCTATTACAACCTTTTTTCACGGTACAACTCCTATTAACAACACTATTCCTGCAGAGAGCTGGAATATGAAATGGATTACTAGCCCTATTACATATGTCGCCTTAAATCTTTCTCTCGCCCAAAGTGTTCTCGTCCCATTAGCCAGTGAAGTAAAGGATCGAAAAGCTATTTTTTGGGGTGGGATTTTAGGTGGTGCTGGACTTTCTTTAATTTTATTATGCAGCCATTTAGCAATCTTATCAGTCGATCAATTTTACCAATATAACATCCCAATGGCTGAAGTCATAAGAAGATTTAATGCAACTTTTCACTTCTTTTTCGTTCTCATTATTTTCGGTGAAGTTTTCACAACTTTAGTTGGTAATGTGTTCGGAATGACAAAACAGATGCAATCTATTACTGGGTGGAAAAATAACAATATTATTTTCTTCATTTTACTAATTAGTTATTGCTTTAGCTACATCGGTTACAGTGACTTACTTCACATTCTATATCCTATCATCGGATGGGTAAGTATTGTTATACTTCCAATCATTGCGTTTAAACAACTTCAAAAAACATAAAAAAGCATCCATGTTATTGGATGCTTTTTTATGTTCATTCACAATCATCACATACTTCCCAGTACGGTCCCATTTCTAATGCTAAATATGGCTTTAACTGCAACCGAATCATTCGACTAGGCATGCGCTCTAAAACAAATTGAATACCTTCTTCATCTTCGTCTAATTCAACTTTTGAAATCGCAATTCTTTGCATAGTCGTAATGGGAATTCCATCTTTATATAAAGCGATTTTCACCTCATCGTATTCATTAAAATATAATTCGACACTCATTTGATTTTTCAGTATTTCATCAACAATTTTAAATGTATTATTTTGTTCTTGGATTATATATTTCCATCCGCCTCTATCTTCTTTCGGAGCTGTTTGAAATAATGTCTCCAAATCCTCGTATAGCATAAGATAACCCCTCTCTTACTAAAAAACGATGAGTATTTTATATACCCTTTATCTCTATCACTATCCATAGCTATTGTACCATATATCAACGTTCTTACCGTATTCATTTGCTTCATACATACTTATAAAATAACTAATTCTATCTCCATTATTATGTATATTACCTCATTACTCCATACACTCTTACAAGTTCAAATAACGACAGACTTTAATCCATGCAAATATTGTCTACTCTCTGCTTTTATTAGCTCACAGCATTCACACTTTTACATATAGTAAGACTACCACAAATAAAAAAGGAGAGTGACTTATACCACTCCCCTCAAAAGACCTTCCCTATAGCTGCTAAAACTAATACGATTATTAAAATTGCAAATAATAATGAGACAATGAAACTAAAAATAGGTAACGCTTTCTTTTCATTCTTCTTAAATAGTAACTTTAAACTAAGAAAAATATTTACTGGTACAAATATAAAATAAAAATATTTAACAATTTGCACCGAGCTATTCGAAAGTGTTTTTAATATAAACACTTCAATTAGAAAAACAATAAAAAATGAAATACTTAGCCAAAATGAGACGTAACTAAGCCAAGAATGTCTTTTTGTCCCCCAATACACTCCCATAATACTCTCCTTTTATTTGTATTCTATACGTTAATAATTATACACAAAGCTAACAAATACCTCTATTTTTCGACAAACATTATGCAAAATACCATTTTAAACGTCATAAAGGAAGTTTACATCTCCATTTGATTTTACACAATAAAACAGACTACCCTCTATTGGCATAATGCTACTAGGGGATAGTCTGTTCTCTATTAAACTTTAAATCTCTCAATTAGTCCTTGCAACTCTTCAGCCATTTGAGATAACGTGCCTGCTGCAGATCCAATTTCCTCCATCGAAGCTAGCTGTTCTTCAGCTGAAGCCGCAACATTTTGTGTGCTTGTCGCATTATTTTGTGCTGTCATTGCAATTTGTCCTACCGAAATAGATACTTCATTTGCCCCTTTTGACATTCCATTAGCCGTTTCAACCATCGTCTTAATTTGATTAGCTATTTCATTTGTAGATTGTAAGATTTCAGCAAAGTTTTGCTTCGTTTCATTTGCGATAACAAGTCCAGATTGAACTTCCTCATTTACATGATTCATAGATTTGACTGTCTTACCCATATCATCTTGTATTTCACATATTAATTTACTAATTTCACTAGAAGATACGCTAGACTGCTCTGCCAATTTACGCACTTCATCTGCAACAATTGCGAAACCTCTTCCATGCTCACCGGCTCTTGCGGCTTCAATCGCCGCATTTAGAGCTAGAAGGTTTGTTTGATCTGCAATATTTTGAATTACTTCTAAAATATCACCAATTTGTTTTGATTTATTATTTAGTAATTGTATAACTGCATCTGATTGTGAAACCGATTCTGCAATAGACTGCATCTGGTTTACTGTTCTTCCTACTAGTTTCCCACCATCTTCTGCTTTTTCACGAGTATGTGCAGAAGCCGTATTAATAGATGATGAACTATTTGCTACATGTTGAATTCCTTCCGTTACATCAAACAGTAACATAGCGCCATTTTCTACGCTTGTTGTTTGCGTCGTTGCCCCACTTGATATTTCATCCATTGCGATTGTGATTTGCTCAGTCGCTTCACTCGCTTGCCTTACACTTGCAGTTAGCTCTTCTGATGCCGCTGCAACATGCCCAGCTGAATCGTTAATTCTTCCAATTAACGTCCGTAACGAATTCGTCATCTCATTAAAGCCTTTAGCAAGTTGGCCGATTTCATCATTAGAATGAATTTCAATTGTTTGCGTTAAATCCCCTTCGCTTATTTCTTTAGAGGTAACAACTAATCTCTTTAAAGGCTTCGTAATTGAAAGTGTTACAAAATAAATAAGTGCCCCGCCTACTACTAATGAGATAAGCATAACAATTAACATATTATAAAATACAGGTTGAGCAGCTTCAATTACTTCACTTGAGTACATCGTCCCACCAATTTTCCAACCTGTTTTTACATTTGTAGCAAATACCATATTCTTTTCACTACCGCCATAAGAATATGAAAAAGCACCGTGATTATCTTCATAAATTTTCTTTGCCCAAGAATCAGCCGCTTTTTCCCCTGATTTTTCTTGTGGATGAGCAATTATTTTTTGCTTTCCATCTAAAATGAAGGCATATCCTTTTTTACCAATATTAATTAACTTTGATGTTTTTAATAAATTATCTAAACTTAAATCTAGCGCAACAACTCCATTTTTATCTTCTGTTTGTTTTGCGATTGTTACGACAATATGTCCATTTCCTTTTGCCTTATATGGCTCAGTAACAACAATACCACCTTGTTTTGCAACCGCATCTTTATACCAAGAACGCTCTGTTGGATCATAGTCTGCTGCCATTTGTATATTTGGTTCTTGTACAAATTTTTTATCATTTCCGGCAACATATACTTGTTCAATATCTTTATTTAAATTTATATATTGAGATAACATTTTTCTTAATTCATCCTGATTATCTCCTTGATACATATTCCCCTGAATCACCCGTGCAAAATTATTCACATCATTAAATTTTGCATCAATCATTTGATTGATTAAATTATCCAGTATTTTTATATTGTCGTTGGCACTACTCTTAATTTGCGATTCAAAATTCTTTTTGGCTGTTTGATAAGACATGCCTCCGATAATAGACACAGCCGCAATTAAAATTACAAAGAATGAAATTAATAGCTTTTTTGCTACTTTCATATCACGAAACAAATTTAATAGTTTACCCATTATGAACCTCCTAATTTTCAAATTTAAAAGTTAAATTGAGTTAATTATGAATATTTCCCAATCCCTAATTATTATTTTCATAACCTATTATGATGAATACTTTGTAAAGTTTAAACAATTAATTTCCCTTTGTCTATATATATAAATAATATTATTATAAAATTTACAAATAGAAAAAACCAAAGGGGCACCCTTTGGTTTTTACATTTTTTTATGTTGTTTAGAAAGTTTTTTCCACTTATCACGCTCTGCTCTGGCAAGGATTGCATCTTGTTTTCTTATAAAATACGCCAGTTCTCTTTGTAATTTTTTATAGCTTTTCAAACGATCTATCGTAATAAGTCCGTTTTCAATTGCACTATACACCGCGCACCCTGGTTCATTCTCATGCTTACAATCACGGAAACGGCATGTTGTCGCAAGTTCTTCAATATCAGAGAATGTTGTTTGAATCGCTTCGCTTCCTTCCCAAAGTTGCAATTCCCTCATACCGGGAGTATCAATTACGAGAGCGCCACTTGGCAATTGAAATAACTCTCGATGCGTTGTCGTATGCCTTCCCCTACTATCCTCCTCACGTATATCTCCCGTTTTTGCTACCTCAATTCCTATTAGCGCATTTAACAAAGTTGACTTTCCTACCCCTGATGACCCAACTAAAGCAATTGTTTTCCCTGAAGAAACGAATTGTTTCAACGAATCAATACCTGTATGCTCTAAACTATCAACAACAAAAATAGGAACACCAATTGCTATAGCTTCCGTTTCTACAATTTTTTGTTCTATATCATTACATATACTACTCTTTGTTAAAACAATAACTGGCATAGCGCCACTTTCATACGCTAATAATAAATAACGTTCCATCCTTCTAACATTAAAATCATGATTAAGTGCATTCACTAAAAATAAATAATCTACATTTGCTGCTATAATCTGTTCTTCTGTTCTTGTTCCAGCCTCTTGTCTTGAGAAAGAGCTTCTTCGCTGGAAAATACGATGAATAATCGCTTTCTTTTCATCTTCTATTTTCTTTATATACACCCAATCACCAACTGCTGGATAATCGCCTTTCGTAACTGCTTCATGCCGAAACTTCCCAGACAGTTCTGCCATATATTCACCATCATTACAAATAATTCGATATATATGCTTATGCTCAAGTAAAATACGCCCTACTTCAAAGTTCTCTACAGCTTGTTCCTCAAAAAAAGAATCCCAGCCATACGATTCTAAAATATTTTGATTCAAATTGATATCCTCCCTAGTGTAAGCTAAGTGGAAGGATAGTGCGCTCACTTATATCGTTTCGCCCTTTCCATCCACCTTTGTATTTGGTTTATTATTCATATAAGTTATTTTCGCCATAATACATCACCCCGTTCTTATTTTAATTACCCTCATTATATGGAATTCTCCTATAAAAAGCTACATCATTTAACGTAATTTTCAAACAACTTGTTTTTGAGCATTCTAATTTGTCCTCGGTGACTAATTTCATCTTCTAGCACATGAAACCAAAGATAGTGCTGGTTATATACTACACCGTTAGGCCACTTTCTTTCTGACATGAGCCACTCATTACCTTGTTCACTTAAATACTTCAGAGATTCTTCTCGAACACTTTGTAGAAGTTGTACATAATACTGTATTTCATGACCACGGATCGCTCTACCCGCTTCCCCTAAATACAGTGCATCTTCCCATATTTCTAATTCTTCTTTTGTAAAGTCACGATTTTGAAATGAAATAAGCTGATGAACTTTTTCAATAGCTGCTATATGCTTTAATAAGGCGCCAATTGAATTTCTGCTGCTCTGCATAATTAAATCTAATTGCTCAACTGATAAATTTTTTACTTCGCCTAATGTTACAGCTCTCGTATGCTCCAGCATGCTTACTAATTCCCCTATATTTTTTGTATAACCATCTACACTTCTTATTCGATAATCTATCTTCATATCACGCACCCCTTTCTGCATTCATATTATTGTAAAAATGATTCATATAATAGACTGAAACCTTTCGAAATTTTCTGTTATAATTAAATTGAATACAAAATATACCCAAACAAACTTTCTCAATATGCTTATATGAAATATTAAAAGGAATCAATATAAAATAATCGAATCTTATTCACTAAAAGGAGTGGATTCGATGGAAATGTATCAATGGCTAACCGCTGTTCTCGTTGGTGGCATTACCGGCTTCGTTTCCCATCTAATCAATAACCAAGGTAAGTTATTGCTTCCACGCCGTTTGAAAACATTTTTTCATTTTGGATTTTTAACTGATATTTTTACTGGTAGCCTAGCCGCACTTCTTGGGCTCGTTTTATTCGATGTCACCGCGATAAAAGAAATTATAAAAGTATCCATTGTAACTGCTATTTCTGGCCAAACTTTCTTACTACATCAAGCTCTTGGTGGCGAACAGGCTAAAAATACGCAAATTGGGAAAGCTGATGAGAAGATTCAAGAAATTGACAAATTATTGCGACGTTAGTGTATACTTTCTTTTAAAATTATTGTTATAATGAGAAATAAATATTTTCTATTGCGTCGTTTGTCAGGAGAAAGGGTGTTTCGTATGACAAAAAAGAAAATAGAAGATTTCTTAACAAACTCCGAAAAAGAGGAACTGCTAGAAAACTATAAATGTTTACGAGAAGCCCGCACAAAAAGCGAAGCTAACTATTTTGGTGAAGCAGTAAACCATCTATTAAATAAAGCAAAACAACGAATTATTAAAGATGCAGGTATACATGATGAAAATGCTGCAACTGTTCAATCAAAGAGAAAAGCACTGTTTTAGCTACATTAGCTAAAACAGTGCTTTTTATTTAGAATTTTTTTCTTTCCATGCTATATTCTCTCCGCCTTTATCTTTCCATTTTTACAGTTTCAAAAGTCATCTAGACCTAAAGATCAACCTAATAATATTAGCCCACGCAAACCATTTTAATAATAGATAAAATAATTGAACTAGTAATGCTACAAACTAAATAAGTTTATTAAATCGCTTCTTTTAAATCTGAATGCGGATTTGGTCCGTATTGATTGTCATTTTCTTCACTTTCAATGATAAAAAATACAAGTAAAACAACGCTACCAAACGGTACAAAATTTAATAGTTGCCACCATCCCGTTTTCCCAATATCATGTAATCGTCGTGCACCAACCGAAAAACTTGGTATAATCATTACTAACATAAATAGCAACGCAATAATAGCAACTAACACCTCTGAAAATGATGATAAAAATAACAGTAGCCAAAAAATTACGATATTGGATAAACTAAAAATCCAGTACTCTTTTCGCGTAGCTCTACCACTAAAATTCCCATAATTCTTTAGAGCTTTCAAATACCATTGCATTTAAACCTCTCCCTTTTATCCCTAATAAAATTAAAATATGTAATTATTAACAGATAAGTAGAAATATAACACAACATTTATGTAAAATCCATATCCCCATCTAAATTGCCCTCTATTTAAATAGTTTTTTCCTTCGGCATTTTTCACATTACTTTCACATCTATTTCACAAATATAAGTAGTCCGATATGCTAAACTAAGTATATCCTTTTCCAAGGAACTATATGCCGATATATAAATCCCTATCTTTATAGGGATTTTTATTTTTTGATTCCTCATAACTTTGTTACAATACATTTCTTCTACTATTTCTATACTTTTAGTAACTACTTTAATTAAAAGCACATTCATGTATTCACACTCTTATTAATTCTGATTTGCGAAATATTTATACAAGCTTTATGATGCAATTCCTGTTTCACTATTTTCAGTAAGTTTTTCACTTTTTCTAAACAAAAATAAAGCTCCTATATATAGTAACGCAGTAAAACTACCTATAAGTATAAAATTGTGAGATACTGCAAATAACATTCCTGCTATTGCCGCACCAATCATTTGACCAATATACATAGAAGCATTTGCAAGCGCGGCTCCTGTTCCTCTTGCTGCACTAGATATGTTTTGTAAGTGCCTCATCATTAATACAAACAAAATTCCTGTCCAAAAAAACAAAGCAAAGAACGATAACTCCACCAATACAATGTTCTTTACATGTGGAAGTAATACATATAGCACTGCTGTAAATATAATTCCACCATAGAAAGAAAGGTTATAACCAATTTTATTTACGATTCTAGGACCAAAAATATTACCAGTTAAATTTCCTAACCCTAATACGAGCATAGCTGTACCTACTTCATGAACTTGTAAGCCAAATTGAATGGAAAGCCATACACCAAAAAATGAAAATGCAGCAAAATTTCCGGTTTGAAAAACAAAGTATGCAAAATAAGAAAGTGAAACCTTTGAATCTGTAAGTAATTGTTTATAACGCTGTAAAATCGCTTTTTTATTTCCACCTATATGAACCGACTGTATTTCTGGTAATACAACATAAATAAGAATGACAAGTAGTGCTGATAATATACCAATGAAATAGAATGGGATTGTATAATGTATCGTTGCTAAATAAGCTCCCAGTGGCAGCCCTAAAATTTGAGAGATTGATAACCCTGCTGTTGCAACCCCAATTGCTTTCACAATTTGCTTCTTCTCTATAAGGAGCGGAATAGATGCCCACACTTGTGGAGATACAAAAGCTGCACTTACACCTGCTAAAAATCTAAATGTTAGCATCCATAAAAAACTCGGTGCAATTCCACACAAAAACGTACTTATTGCAAAAAAACTCATACCTAGTACCATCACTTTTTTTCTGTTTAATCCATCTGATATAGGACCAGCAATAAGCGCAAATCCAGCATACCCTAAAGCATACGAACTCACCATCCATCCTGACAACTCGGTTGAAACATGATACACCTGTTGTAATGTCGGCAACAGTGGTGAAATTAAGAAAGTGTCTGTACCGATCATAAACATTATCGTGAAAAATACAGCTAGTACTCTATTCATTTAGACCTTCTCCTTATATAAACAGAGGGTACTATCCCTCTGTTTCACTAATCTTCTAAAATAGATTGGATTTCTTTCATGACTCTTTCATTCAATGAAACGTCTACCGCTTTCACACTTTCTCTTATTTGCTCTGCCCGCTTTCCACCAGGTATAACTGTATCAATTCCTTCTTTATTTAATAACCATGCTAACGCTAAATGAGACACTTCAATATCATTTTCTTTAGCTAGTCCTTTTAACTTTTCCACTTTCTTAAAATTACTCTTATATGTATTTTCTTCAAATAGATTTACATTTTGGCGCCAATCGACTTCGTTCAATTTAAAATCTTCTGTATATTTTCCACCTAATATCCCAAAAGCAAGAGGACCATATGGAATAAATGAAATACCCGCTTCTATACAATACGGCAACAGTTCTTCCTCTGCCGTACGTTCTAACACATTGTACGGAGATTGCACAACATCTATATGACCATTTTGGTTCGCTTCTTTTAATTGTTCTATGTTTACGTTCGATATTCCAATTGAACGAATTTTCCCTTCTTCTTTTAAACGAGTAAGCTCTCCGATTGAATCTATGTAACTTGTTTCAGGATTTGTAAAATGTAAATAATATAAATCAATATAATCAGTCTGTAATCTACTTAAGCTATTCTCCACAGCATTTCTTAAATAACTTGGTTCATTGTTAATATAAGTTTCTCCATTTAACAACGGTTGAATTCCACCTTTTGTAGCAAGTATAAACTCATGACGTTTTCCCTTTAATACTTCTCCTACTAATTCCTCTGATCTACCGAAACCATATGAATCTGCTGTATCAAAAAATGTAATCCCTTGCTGAATAGCTTCTTCTACTAATTGCTTTCCCTCTTCTTCATTCACATCAGCATATAAATTATGTCCCCCTACTGCATTTGTACCTAAACCCAACTTTGAAATATTTAGTCCTGCCTTTTGCAATTTTGTATACTTCATTTTTTCTCCCCCTATATTTCTATTGTTCGAATATATTCGAACAATAGAAATATATCACTTTATATGTTATAGTGCAAATATCTTAACTTATACAAGTAGGTGAAATATGCGTACACTCTATCATCCAAATCGAGAAGAAATTCAATTTTCTTCTGTCTTATATGCACTTAGCGATCAAATCCGTTTACAAATTGTAAATATGTTACTAGAGAAAAATGAACAATCTTGTGGTGCTTTAAACATTCCTATTGCGAAATCAACTTTATCTCACCATTTCAAAGTTTTACGTGAGTCAGGTGTTATGTACACACGCCTTGAAGGAACACAACGTTTCATTTCAATTCGTGAAGAAGATTTAAATGCTAGATTCCCAGGTTTGTTACAAGTTGTATTACATGCGACAGAGCCATATTAAAAAACATCTCATATGAATATGAGATGTTTTTTAATATGGCTATTCTTTTAATAAATCTATTAATCCATTCCCTTCAGATGTACGTTCGTACCCTAAAGGTACAGTTCTTTTAATAAGTTGTGCATATACTTCCGGCTCTGATAACTTTCGACCGTATTCTTTCTCACACTGTTTAATGAGCAAGGCGAGCGCCCCAGCAATATGCGGCGTCGCCATGGAAGTTCCACTTAACACAGCATATTTCCCATCTGGATACGTAGATAATATTTCATCACCTGGCGCTACTAGATCAATTTCTTGATTTGAATTACTAAAACATGCAATCTTCCGCTCTAAATTAACAGCACCAACTTCAATTACCTCAGAGTAAGCACCTGGGAAATCTAATTCCTCTGTTTCATCATCGCAATCTCCATTATTTCCAGCAGCACATACAACGAGAACATCCTGCTTTACCGCATTTTGAATTGCTTCATGTAATTCTGGAACATCTTGCGGACCACCAAGTGACATTGAAATAATTCTCACTTTCTCTTGATTCGGCCCTCTCCAATTTACAGCATAATGAATTGCCTCAATAATTTGCTCGTAACTTCCAGAACCATCTCCCGCTAAAACTTTTAATACTAACATTTTAGCAAGCGGTGCAACTCCTAATACACCGACACCATTTTCAGTTGCTGCAATCGTCCCCGCGACATGAGTACCATGTCCGTTATTATCAAGATACACATTTGGATCAGCTTCATAATCTTTTGTGAAATTTCTTCCGCCGATAATACGATCTTTTAAATCTATATGATTAGTATCACACCCTGTATCTAATACGGCAACGACTACATCTTGCCCCTTCACACTCTTTTCCCATACTTGCGGAGCGTGAATCAGTTGTACACCTGGTGGAATTTCATTTACTTGTTCTACAACCTTATTTACGGTAAATGGAATCAATTGTATACCTTTTTGTTTATTCACTGTACTACTCATCGTAATCCCTCCTGAAAATGTATTATTTTCATTTCAGACCACTTTTGAATACGTGTAAATGTAACATTCGTTTTATTCTTTTTGTTTTCCTTCTTTTCAAATATTTCTCAACATCATTTACTAACTCTATACTACTTTTGTATTTCCCCTATGATTTATAGGAAATAACAGCCTGGGTCATTCAACTAATAACCAAAATAAAAGGACCAATTAATGGTCCTCTTACAGTCTTTTAAAAGAATGATATGTAATTTGAAAAATAATATAAATTAAGACTAAACCTCACTCTTGTTTAAAAACTTTTCTATTTCTTTTACTAAATATTCCGCTCCCTCTATCCCAACAGTAATATTTCCATTTGCTAATGATATGTTCTGCTCTGAAACATCACCTGTGATTTGGCAAGCATTGTAAGGTTGATATTTTTGTAAAATGATTTTATCTGCTTCTACAAAAATTTCAAGCGGTGATTTGATTTGTATTCCCAATACATCGCGTAATTCTTTAGGGATAACAATTCGTCCTAATTCGTCTACTTTTCGAATAACTCCTGTTGCTTTCATATTTCTCCCCCCTTTCTCTCTATTAATTTTTTTCACCTCGCTTTTTCCATTTTATCACTTTTTGGCAATACTTGCCTCTTTTTAGAAAATTTTGTACTCGAGTTAAAAAAACACATTTAATGCATACGTAATCTCTCTTTCAATTGTTTTACATAACGGGATCTTATAAGTAAGAAGTATACAACTTGAATACCTATGAAAATACTTAATACAACTGTATTTTCTTTAAACAATGAGTACTCAAACATTTGCCCTAACGCCGTTAAGGCTACTGCCCCATGTAATGTTGCAACACCAATTGGAACGAAGAATAAAAGCGCCAATCGAATTGTAACTACCTTCGATAATTCCCTGCTTGTCAATCCAACTTTTCGAATCATTTCGAACAAGCGAACATCATCCTCCAAATCGGAGAATAAACGGAAGTAAAGGAAACTTCCTGCGCAAACGAAAAATACTATACCAATAAAGAAACCTACAAATAAAATCGGTCCTGCAATTTGTAAACTTTGGTTTTGCTCGTACTCTTCCGCACTAAACGTTGAATATTCTTGATACGGTTTAATTTGATGCGTAAGCTCTTTACCAATTTCAATCTCATCTTTCGTTCTTTCAGTTTTATACATATAATCTTTTGTCTCTATAAATCCATCTTGTAATGAATCATATTGATCATTAGAGATTACATAAACATTTCCTCTTAATATTTTCCCCAATGAAGATGAAGTAACTTTTTTCACCTTTAAACTTTCATTCATATTAGGTAAAGTAATTTCTTTTCTTTCTTTCATCGCTGGCCCTGGTATATCAGCTGACAAAAATACAACCTCTTTATTTGCTACAGTATTAAATGGTTCTCCCGTTAACTTTGCATATTCCTTATAGTCTGATTCTTTTATAAAAGTGGCGCTTCTTAACGACTGTTCCTCCGTTTTCTTTGTCGAAATATTAGTTTTTGAAGCTGCTATATTATGTTTCTTTAATCCTTTGTCAATCATTTGTATATGTTGTGATTCGTTACTATTCCCTTGCTTAGAATGGTAATGAAAAGCAATTGGTCTCTCCATTATCCCTTTCGTCATGGATGCGAAGCCTACTAATGTCCCTATTGCGGAAAATGCTACAGTAGAAATAATGGTTACAATAAAGAACATTCTTGCGTTATCTCTCATACGATACGCTAAATCTGATAACGTAATAATATTAGTCTGTGTCCAATAGAAACGTTTACTTTTTTTACATAATCGAATAATAAAGACACTCAGCTGCTTGTACAAAAAATACGTCCCGATAATAACTACCGTTGTAACAGGAATCATCATAATAAATACCATTGCTCCATGTGATAGAAGAGCTCCTACATAGCCAGCACTAAGCAATACTACTGCTAATATTGAAGAAATGATTGATGCTTTCGGTTCCGGTTTCGCCTCTGCTGATCCTCTAAACAACTTCATAATCTTATTTTTACGAATCATTCCTGCACTAAACAATGATATGATCATAAATAAAATAAAAAACATAATACCCGTTACAACAATTGCTTTCATCGGTATGTAATAGGATAAGGAGATATCTAGTTTCAATATCATCGGAGCGACAAATAGTAATACCCCTGAAAATAACATACCTGAAAGAATACCAAAAATAATTGCCCCTATTCCAATCATAATATTTTCAAAAAAGATCAGACGCTTTAATTGATATTTCGTCATACCTAGCATCATTAAAATTCCTAGTTCACGCTTTCTCGTTTTTAAAAACATTCCCATCGAATATAAAATAAAGAAGAATGTAAATAAGTAAATAATAGACTGTGCAAAAGACATACTTACGAATACGTACTGACCTAATTCTCCTGCACTTAATGCCGGATGAAACGCAAAAAATGAATACACAAAAAAGGCCATAATTGCAAATGCACTACTCAAAAAATAGGCTGAGTATGTCCGTCTATTTCGGGTTACATTCCGATATGCTAGTTCTCTAATGTTCATATTACTTCTCCGCCCTTCTACTATCTATGTTTTTATATTAGTAAAGTGCGGAAATACCTTCCATCGATTCAAATGACAAAAACCTTACATTTTTGAAAGGTTTAAAAAAATTGCTTATACGTAGCACTTTATTTATAATGACTACATTCATATTCATACACACATCCTATTGTATATTCGTTAGTTTTGCGAAATAATAAAGGATAGAAGTATGTACCATTATACATATAAACTTATTTACCGCTTTAATATGAATAGGAGGAAAACATAATGACATTACAAGAACAGATTATGAAAGCATTACATGTTCAGCCTGTAATTGATCCAAAAGTTGAAATTCGTAAACGAGTTGATTTCCTAAAGGATTATGTAAAAAAAACAGGTGCAAAAGGATTTGTACTTGGTATTAGCGGCGGACAAGACTCTACATTAGCAGGACGCTTAGCACAACTTGCAGTTGAAGAAATTCGTAACGAAGGTGGTAATGCAACGTTTATCGCCGTGCGTCTTCCTTATAAAGTACAAAAAGATGAAGATGATGCACAATTAGCATTACAATTCATTCAAGCAGATCAATCTGTTGCATTTGATATTGCTTCAACTGTTGATGCTTTTTCAAATCAATATGAAAACTTATTGGGTGAATCATTAACAGATTTCAATAAAGGTAACGTGAAAGCACGTATCCGTATGGTTACTCAATATGCAATTGGTGGACAAAAAGGGCTACTTGTTATCGGAACAGATCACGCTGCAGAAGCTGTAACAGGGTTCTTTACAAAATTCGGAGATGGTGGTGCAGATTTATTACCATTAACGGGATTAACGAAGCGCCAAGGACGTGCATTATTACAAGAGTTAGGCGCAGACGAGCGACTGTACTTAAAAATGCCAACAGCTGATTTATTAGATGAAAAACCAGGTCAAGCTGATGAAACAGAGTTAGGTATTACTTATGATCAATTAGATGATTATTTAGAAGGTAAAGCAGTTCCAGCTGACGTTGCAGAGAAAATTGAAAAACGTTACACAGTGAGTGAGCATAAAAGACAAGTACCAGCGTCAATGTTTGATGATTGGTGGAAATAAATTAAACATAAAAAAGAAGCTAATCTTCATTTAGCTTCTTTTTTATATGTTAACGATATACCCCTACTCTTTTCTCCAATAAATCTTGCAGGCAATCTTCATGTTGTTTACAAAATAACGGTGGCATGTCGTCTAACGGGAAAAACTTCAAATCCAACGTTTCATCACCATCTACTTTTTTGTCACCTCCAACTATTGAGAATGAAAAGAACATCACAATTGACTGGGCCTTGTCTCCATTTGGATATGATTGAAAATATTTTGTATACACTCCAATAAGCTCATTTATTTCTACATCATACCCGGTTTCTTCTTTTATTTCCCGGATTGCAGTTTCCGCAGCTGATTCTCCTATCTCCATTGCACCACCTGGAAAGCCCCAAGCGTTAAAGTCTCCTCTTTTTTGCAGTAATACTTCTCCTTCTTTATTAAATACACAACCACCGGCAAAGTTTAAGAAAACATAATCATGTCCTACTTTTTCACGTAATTCTTTTATATAATTCGCCATTCTCATTCCCCTTTCATACCTCTTCTATCGCTATTTCTTATCTTTTTCAAACAATTCAATGATTCGATCTAGCTTCTGGTTCATATTAATCACGTGGTGTTTCTTTGCAGCACTGCTTTGTAATACTCTTCTAATAAACAAAGTAAATGATATGAAAAACAAAACGATAAGTCCGATTACTAAACAAGTATATATCAATGTAAAAATATCGCTTTCGAACAAGTTCATTCCACATTCACATCCTTATCCTTTTATTTTATCACATAATTCTTAATATTCAAAAGTAATCAATCAATAAATAAAAAAAGCACCTTTTACAGGTGCTTTTTCCCATTGCTTAATACGTAAATGTAATTGTCGCTAATGAATAACCCGCCAATGCACTATAAGGCGCTACTTGATAAGACACACGCTTTGCACCTTTTGGCCAATTTATTTCATTTAATACTTTCTTTATATCTTGCATCGTCCCATCCATGGACTGCTTATATCGCACTTCTACTTTTTCTGGTTTGGCTGCAAACTGTTGCTGCAACTTTTGCTTAAATTCATTATAATTTTCTGCTCCGTATTCTGCAGATAAGTATTGTAAATTTGTTTCTTTTAACATCTGCTCATATACGACAGTTTTTGAGCTACCAGCTTTTATTTTGTTTGTTAATTCACCAAAATAACTTGTAGTTGCTGCTGGATATTTACTACGATCCCAGTCGTGATCTTTACTTAACTGTTCGTCAGACATGTTAAAATATGAGTAAGTTACACGCCCTGCTTTATCTGGTACTGGATCATCAAATGTAGTATCTAGGTGATACCATTTGTTTTCAATGTTCACTAAATTCCACGCGTGAGCTTGTCCGTTTCCTGTGCCTGTTACAATATGGTTTTGAATACCTGCCTCTTTTAACAACTCATACGTTAATAATGTATATCCTTGGCAAACGGCAGAACGATTCGCTAATGCTTCATATGCTGTATACGCTTGATAAGACGTATCATAAGACACATGCTTAACAACGTAATCGTGAATAGCTTTTACTTTCTCATGCTCATCCATCCCTGGTTTTACAATTGATCCAACAATTGATTTCGCCTGAGCTTTTACATATTGAGTTTGTTCTTTTGATTCACGGTATTTTACTTGCAGTGTAAACGTATAGTCCCCTGGCATTCCTTTAATAGAATATCTAGTAGACGCTACATTATATTTTACATACTCATCAGCATCTACAATTTTATTAAACTCACCATACAATTGATCCATAATATTTCTAGCATTTCTATCTTTTGTTTTATATGTGATTGTAATATTTTCTTCTCGATTATCAATCTGTTTTTTTAATTCTTTTCTGAAATCATCTAATAACTTTACATCTGATTGTGCTGTCACTGTAGTCGGATTTGTAGCTGCATAAGATACAGATGACGCTTGCAAGCCTCCCATTACTATAGTTGAACAAAGTGCGGCAGCTGTCACATACTTACTTGTCTTTCCCATCTTGTCACTCCTTATATTCTATAACTATACGAAAAAGTATCGTATAGTTTCAGAGTATACAATACTTTTTCGTATAGGTCATATGAGATTATGCATATTAACTAATTCACATAAAAAGGTTGTTCTTTTTAAAAGAACAACCTTTTTTCATTAGCATGTTTGTAATACACAGCATGTATTTTCAAAACGTTGATTTTTCAAATCTTCATTACTAATACAGAAATATAGCATCCCTAGTTCTCCCCAAACCATATTACAATTTTTATGATCTGAATCAATTTGGAATAAAAGAGTCATTTGCTGCGGGTCTACCCCCATATATTCTCCTGTCTCATATAACACTTCTTCTTGTACAGAGAATGGCTCACCAAACATTTGATGGTTATCGTAGTTATCTGGAATTAGCTCTTCAAGTAATTGCAAGAAACGATCTGAATCAGCCTCATCTTCAATGAAAAGTTCTGGTAATTTGTATGTCAGTTCAAAAGTAATTGCACACTGGTTATATTTCGCTTGTATTTCATTTTCTCTTCGTAATTGCTCTACAGGAACATCATAATAAAGTACACGCCCAGCTTCTGTTAGATTCACATTTTCTTCAAAATAATTTTCAATGCAAAAGAAATACAGCATCCCCGTCTTAGGAAGATTGTGATTCATACCAACGTTTTGTAAATCACTTAAGTTAAATTGCGCGATAAATTGTAGTGGATTTCCTTTATGCTTTGGATATTCAAATAAAGCTGGTAGATCAGGAACTCCTCCCATTTTCGAACTACCTATCGCAACAGTTCCCTGCTGCTTTGGCACAACTTTTATACAAGGAAATACAGTATTAATAAGTTCTTCTTTCAAGTGTGTTAGTTCATATTTATCAATTAATACTTCAATTTTTTTATTCATAAATTCTCCTTACATTTACATACTTATTTATATCATAGTACAAAGATTATACTTCATTCTTTACAAAATCAACAAGCCTCCCAAAAACGGGCTTATCCTTCGTACGCGAACAAGTTTAAAAAAGCATACTATACATTGTTCCTACAAACACGATAGTTCTTTAGTTCTTCCAGTACATTTTCCCCTCGTTCATTTTTATTTTTAATATAAGGAGGAATTCCACATGGGTTACGGATATAGTTGCGGCGGTTACGGCGGTAGCTGTGGTGGTTGTGGTTACGGAGGTTTCGCTTTATTAATCGTTTTATTCATCCTTCTAATCATCATCGGAGCTAGCTGTTGGGGCGGCTTTGTAGGCTGCTAGTAAACTTAAAAACCATTGTAAAAAAGCACGTACAATACGTGCTTTTTTGCCATTTCCAAATCTTTTATTTGAAAGGAAGTATGTTTAATGAAGATCGATGGTGTTTTTGAAGGAGGCGGTGTACGCGGTATTGCACATGTTGGAGCAATTTGCGCATTAGCCGAAAAAGGTTATGAATGGGAACGTGTAGCTGGAACATCAGCTGGTGCAATTATCGCGGCACTTGTAGCGGCAGGATATTCTTGTTCAGAGCTAAAAACGATTATAACTGATATCGATTATAACAAATTTACGAAGAAAACCTTTATTGACAAAATCCCCTTTATCGGAAAAGGACTAAGTGCATGGACTACTCTAGGTATATACTCTAATGTATTTATAGAAGAATGGATTGAAGAATTACTTCGAAAAAAAGGTGTTCATTTATTTACTGATTTACCGGATCTAAACAAACTCAAAATCATCGCTTCTGATATTAGTAATGGTAAAATGGTTGTCTTTCCTGACGACTTACCAAACTACGGATTTTTAAATTATCGCTTCTCTATCGCTAAAGCGGTAAGAATGAGTAGTACAATCCCCTTCTTCTTTGAACCCGTAAAATGGAGAACTCCAAAATGGAAGCAGCCTTGTTATATGGTTGATGGAGGAATTCTAAGTAATTATCCAATTTGGATCTTCGATTCACCTACCACTCCTCGCTGGCCGACTTTCGGATTTCATTTTGTAAAAGATGAGATTCAAGCTGATCCTGCTCACTATAACGAGCCTATTTCCATGTTCAAAGGACTATTTAAAACAATGATGCAAGCTCATGATTTACGTCATTTAGATAAGGAATCAAAAGCAAGAACGATTACAATTCCAACAGGAACGATTACAAGTACTAATTTTGAACTGACAAAGGAAGAAAAAGAATGGCTTTACAATTCTGGTTATAACTCTGCTAATAAATTTTTACAAGCTTGGAACTTTAGGCAATATATCGATGAATATAGAAAAGGAAATCAAGACCGAAAGACAAATCGATTTTTTCGTCAACTTGACTCATAATATTATTACTTTGCGTATAAATACGAGAACGTTTAACAACTTAATAATAAATAAGTCTAGTAATTTCTTATATTACTAGACTTATTTATTATTATATAATCTCGTACATTGTTTAAGGATACGTTAACCCTTCGGCTTCCTCTGCAGTAATAACTATGTAACGATTTCCCGTTCTTAATCCTAACAGTTCTGCTTTTTCAATCGCTTCTTGCTTCGTCTCCGCATAAGCAGCTAAATATTTTTCTCCATTGATCATTTGGCAAATTACATATTGTTTCATTACTTTCTCCTCTTACTTTTTCATTAGTTGTGCAAGTTTTTTTATACCTATTTCAATTTCTTCTAACGTTGCGTATGAATACGATAGGCGCAAAAATTGATTTGCACTTCTATCATATAAAGTACCTGGGTTTAATAAAACCTTTTCTTGCAGAGCTTTATCAAATAAACTGCGATATGAAATGGTTACTTTTATATGTACCCATATATAAAATCCCCCTGTTGGTTCATGCCAAGTTGCTATTTCACGAAGATATTTATCTAACATTAGTAACATAAAATCTCTTCGTTTTTTCAATTCACTTCTTACAAAGCGCAAATGCTCATCATATAGACCATTTGTAAACCACTCTGCTGCAATTTGCTGGGATATAGTGCTTGAACCATAATCTGTTTGCATTTTTATGTCTGACAATCTTTGAATTACTGGCTCAGGTCCAACAATCCATCCAATTCTTAACCCTGGACTAATTACTTTGGACATGCTTCCAATATGTAGTACGATTCCGTTTTTATCATAGGCTTTTAAAGGTTTCGAACAAGGTGCATCAAACCATAAGTCTTGATACACTGCGTCCTCTATAATAGGTAATCCAATTTCATTACATATTTCCATCACTTCTATTCGTCTCTTCGCATTCATACTAAAGTTCGTTGGATTATGAAAAGACGGGATTGTATATAAAATAGATGCATTAAATTGCTTCTTATATTTTGTAATATATGATGTATTTAAACCGTTCTCATCCATTGGTATTCCAATGAAACGCATTCCTGCGGATTGAAAAACATTAAGCGAATATAAATAGGATGGTTTTTCTAATAAGATGGATGCCCCTTTTGGAAGAAGCCCCATAGAGATAAGTTGCAGCGCTTGAATTGCTCCTGAAACAATTAATATAGAGTCCGGAGATACACATATACCATGCCCCTTTAAGTATTCGGAAATCTTTTCCCTTAAATAAAAATTTCCTTTCGGCTCTTCATACCCAAGCGTCACATTTGACTTTAAAAGCTTATTCATAATTTCTTTCATCTTTTTCTCAGGTAAGAGACTCGGCGCGAGCTCACCTGTTCCTAATCGAATTACATGTGGATAAAATTCAGCTTGATTAATCTCCTGAATAGCTGGGAGATTCGGATAATGAAGTCCTGTTTCTACATAAGACTGCCAATTAGGCGGAGGTGCGTAAGTTGAAGCATTCTCATTATTATTTACAACAATTGTTCCTTTCCTGCCATTCCCTTCTATGTATCCCTTTGCAACTAGTTCATCGAAAGCCATTACAATTGTGCTTCGATTCACACCAAATGTATGTGCCAAATCTCTTTGTGAAGGTAATTTCGTTCCAACGGTCCATTCTCCATTAACGATCCTTTCTTTTATATACGTTTCTATTTGTTTATACAGAGGAGTCGCTAGAGACATATTCGGTTTCCAAACGAATCTTTCCATTATATCACCTTATATTCTTTTTGGTTGGTAACCTCCCCAACCATATGGATGGATACAAATTTTCATTTCTTCTATACAATATACACTATCATAATGAATTAAAATAGGAGGTAATATGATGAGTGAAGCAATTATTCATGGTATCATTCTTGCATTTGGACTTATCATTCCATTAGGTGTACAAAATGTTTTTGTCTTTAACCAAGGTGCGAGCCAACCAAACATTTGGAGGGCAGCCCCTGTAGTATTAACTGCCTCTATATGTGATACGTTACTCATATTGATTGCAGTGCAAGGTGTCTCCCTTGTACTCCTTACTTTTTCTTGGCTAACTAACTCGTTATATATAATTGGATTTTTCTTTCTCCTATACATGGGCTTTGTTATTTGGAGAAGTAACCCTTCCAACGATGTAAAACAACAAAAAAGTATGCCCTTAAAAAAGCAAATCCTTTTCGCAGCATCCGTTTCGTTATTAAATCCACATGCTATTTTAGACACAATCGGTGTAATTGGAACAAATTCTATTCAATACATAGGAAGTGAAAAATGGGCTTTCACACTTGCAACTATTATCGTTTCTTGGATTTGGTTTATAAGCTTAGCGTTAGCGGGGAAATTTCTAAAAAGACTAGACTCAACCGGAAAGACAATTTTATTATTAAATAAATTTTCTGGTCTCATCATATGGGGTGTCGCGCTTTATATGTTAAAACAAGTTATTTATTCTTAATGAACGAAAGAGAATTGCATGTTACTCAAAACATCATGCAATTCTCTTACAAATTATGAAGTAGGCTCTGGTTTCTGTTTTACCGTCTTTGCATCCTTTGCTGGTTTAATCCAAATGATTGCTATGACAGCACCAATGGCAGCGAAAATACTTGTCAAATAAAACACTTCATGGTCCGCCCCTTTCATGAAAAAAGAATATAAAGGTGGTCCAGCTGCTACACCGATAAATCGCATTGAACTGTAAAATGACGTAACTGTTCCCCTTTGCTCCTTTTCAATTCCTTGTGTAATGAGGGCATCTAAACATGGGAGTGCCATACCAATCCCTATCCCCATAATAACGAGACAAAGAAGTAGTAAATAAATCCCTTTTATAAATAAAGGAATGATGACTGATGCAGCTGCCATTAAAAAACCAATATAGATACACTTCTTCATAACATTTTGATTATCTCCAATTTTTTTACCGGCCATATATGAACTAAGTGACAGTACAAGTAACGGGATAGCAAGCACACACCCTTTCCATATACCATGAATGTCATACTTTGATTCCAGTATAGTCGACAAATAAAAGAGAATTCCGAATAAAATAAGCATAATAATTGCACCTAATGCAAAAATGGCAATTAACCATCTTCCTTTTTCTCGAAACGTAGACAGAATAGATTTTATAAACTCTTTAAGTGGTGGTACTTCTCCTTCTTGTTTCTTTGCCTTTACTAGAACAAGTAATAAAACAATTGATACTACGCATAAAATTGGAATCGCCCAAAATGGTAAGAACCATACAACGGCAGCAAGAGCAGACCCTAAAATAGGGCTCAGCACTTTCCCAAATGTATTGGATGTTTCTATGATTCCTAAACCTGTACTAACTTGTTTTTCGTCTTTGTATAAATCACCAACACACGGTATAACAACTGGCATTGCACCAGCAGCACCAATACCTTGAATCGCTCTACCAATCAATATCCAATTGTAGGGATTATCAACTTTCCAAGATACCCAACCAGTTATCGCTCCTCCTATAGCTGCAATCAGCAAACTCGGAACCATTACCATCTTTCGTCCCCATCTATCTGATAAATAACCAGCAATCGGTATAAGTAGAATGGCTACGATAGAGTAAATTGTAATAATCATGGATACTTGAAACGATGAAATATGTAATTTCTTTTCAATAGTCGGCAGAATTGGGATGAGCATTGAATTCCCTAATGTCATAACAAGTGGAACTGATGCAAGCGCAATTAAACAACAGTTTTCTTTTTTTAACATGTTGGCTTCGAAACCTTTCATCATATATTTCTTACCATATAATAGCCCCGCTGGAACGTAACTTTTCATTCCACCAGGGCTATTACATCTTTACTACTTCCCATTCACAACAAAAGAAATTGGGGAAATTATAGTATTATTCCTATTCTTTGAATCCAGTTCACAATATATCCATACCAATTAATTGAAAAAAAAAGAAAGGAAGAATCCTTCCTTTCTCCTATAACCTTCTACAATTAGCGAGTATATCCGCCACCAAGTTGTTGTTCTGCCATCGCTACAAGGCGTTTTGTAATTTCACCGCCTACAGAACCGTTTGCACGTGAAGAAGTATCAGCGCCAAGTTGTACACCAAACTCTTGTGCAATTTCATATTTCATTTGATCTAAAGCTGCTTGTGCTCCATGTGATGCTAATTGATTAGAATTACGATTTCTAGCCATTACCAATCACCTCCTTATTTATATATAAATTGTGTTAAATTCAAATTAAAATACATGGAAATTTTTGGTTATTTTTTACCATAAAAAAAGAGCCTCTAAAACGAGACTCTCACATCATTTCACATTACGAAGTTACTACTTCTAATTTTCTATTTATTAATACTTTCATTTCTTCTTTTAATATCTCTTTTGCATTATGTCCAAACCATTCTAAGGAAGCAAAAAGATCCGTACCTCTCACTTCCTGAATAATCTCATCATAATTTACAATACCTTCAAATAACGGAACCATACCAATACGACTTCCTGCTGCAGCATATACATTGTTAGGTTCAAACACATGCAAATAATCCGCTGAAGATATATTCTTAAAATGGTAATGTAGTGTCCACGGCTTTAATCGATGGAAACTGTCTATTGGATCTGCGCCAGACTCCCATATATGAAGAAAATCAAGATTTATTTTTAAATTCGGATGATTTACTTCTTCTAATAGTTCTATAGTAGAAGGCAATGTGTCCGTTAGTGTATTGGGATGTGTTTCTAACAGCACATACATATTGTGCTGAGCAAACACATCACAAATCTTACGTATTCGCTTCACATACTCTTTTCTCTCTTGTTCCGAGAAGTCCTTGCTCCCTTTTTGCCCAGCAAACGTGCGAATTTTATTCGTATTAAACCAATTAGCTAGTACTACAAGTTGTTCACTTTTCTCTATCGTTTTTTCAAAATCTGCTGATAATGATATATCTAAGTAATCACTTATCATCGTAATTTCTAAGTTTTTATCCTTTAGAAAAGTCAATTCTCGTTCTGTCGTTTCGCGTTCTTGTATATACAAATTTTGTGCATGTGTCCCCCACAATTCAATTCCTTCAAAACCGTTTTCATATGCAAATTGAACAATATCAGTAAATGAAATTAATTGATGACGAAATGAAATGGTACATAGCGAATATTTCATAGCATTAAACTCCCCTATCTTAAATTCAGTTAGCTTATTAAAGAGTTGCGACAGATTGATTTGTTTTCATACCTTTCCATGATAGAAACTGTCTCTCTAATTCCTTCTTAATCTGCAGTTCAATTGCATTCATTTCATCCAGTTTTTCAATAATTGATACTAGCATACCTTTATTATTCGTCATTGCCATTTTAATTGCACGATACTGTACATTTGTAAATCCTTGTACAATATCCTCTACCCGATCACACCAATAATCAAATTCTTGCTCCGAATATTGCAACGTTTCACGGAAGTATGCAAAGGCATGCTCATAACTATATTTACGAATTGCAAGTACTGGTATTTGTTTTACTGCTGCTACAAGTCCAGAAAGCGCATATCCTTCTTCCTCATTTGCCATTTTTACAATTAATTTTTTCAGTTCCATAGTCAGTTCATTGTCGTTCTTTTTGAATGTTTCTGTGAAATAACTAGCTACTATTTCTTGCGTTGGCTCCCCAATTCCTTCTATATCAATGAAATACCCTCCACCAAATGGGTTATCTTGAATAGAGTGAAGTACTTTTTCTCTTTCCATATTTCCTTCCCAACGAAAATCTGGATCTAGCATGAACCACTCTTCTTCTTTCTCTGTTTTTGATATCATTAAATAATGTGGAAACGGTTTTTGATGAAATTTATTTTCCCTCTCTGGTAATAGAGACATATCAACCATTACAATGACATAACGATTTTCCGGCTTGTTTTCTACTAATTCTAAAAACGTTTCTACATTGCTATCTTTATCTTTTGCATGATCATACCATTCGTTTACTTTAATACCGTACAATTTTTCAAACCAAAGTAAATAATGATCATGGTTAATGTTTTCAGAGTGATATGAAATAATTCCGCCTTCTGTTATATCAAAATCTCCATCCCATAGTCCAAAATAAAATGGACGAAAATCAATGTCGCTACGCCTTTTTATAATTTCACAAAAACAACTCACTAAACAGTGCACTTTAATTGAAGTCATACTCTCATCCACTTTCCTAAAGGTTAGTTATTCACATTTACTTCCTGTAACGGCTCTAACTCCTCCATAAAATCAAGCAAAGATCCTACAGTAAGAAATGCCTTTGGATCTACCTCATCCTCTGGAACGCATAGCTTTACATCCATTTCTATGTATACAATAAGCTGTAACATCATTACCGAATCTATATATAAATCTTGATTTAAGCGCATCGTTTCTTCTAAATGCGTTACATTTTTCAGTTCCATTTTTTCTATCATAATTTTTAACACGGCATTCTTTAACGCTTCCCGTCTCATGTTGTAACCTCTCCCATCTCTAGTAACTTTCTACTTACTTTTCCAGTTTTATTTTTAGGAATTTCATTTACACTTTCAATTTCATACGGAACTTTATAAGAAGGTAAGTGCTGAATACACCATTCTCTTATTTTCACTGGATCAACATGAGAGATCACTTTCGCTTTAACTATTTCGCCCATCACAGGATGTTTCCCTCGATATACAATTGCCTCTTGCACACCTTCCAATCGAAGCATCGTTTCTTCTACCTCTATAGGAAAGACTTTTAATCCTGAAACATTAATTACATCGTCCATACGCCCCATAAAATGAATGCCACGCTCAGATTTATAACCTAAATCTTTCGTGAAAATTTCCTTATCATTCATTTTCACGACAATTTCTTCCGGTGCATTTTCATCTGAACCTATGCTAATACTTGCATGAGGTAGAGGGTTTCCTAAATCTAAATGGCTTTTCATATCATGACATATACTAATACAACCTGCTTCAGAACAACCGTATTGCTGCATCATATATGTTGTCATTTCTTTTAGTTTATAAAATAGTGCTTCTGGCAAAGGCGATCCTGATGTCATAATTTTATGAAACTGGAACGTTCCTAATGGAAAACTCCCCATAATGTGTAACATAAGTGGTACTGCATATATGATATGTTTTTCTGTATTGCGAACTATATTTAATGCGAATTTAGGATTTTTGTTCGTAATGATTACAGGTTTGCTCCCCCTCGTAATTGCTGATAACGTACCACATATTAGTCCGTATGAATGTGAAACAGGAGCCATAACGATTGGCACTTCATCTACTTCACAGTTTAAAGCTTCATTATAGGCAGTAATTTCTGTATCAACTTCCGTCCATGCTCTACGAATCAGTTTCGGTTCTCCCGTAGTTCCCGAACTATATTGCAATAAAGAAGGCTCTTCTAGTAAAAAGTTCCCTACTTCTAATTTTGTAAAATCGCCATATTCTCCATATAAAACTCCTACACAATTTGCACGCTTTGCCATTTCAATAACCGTTTCTTTTGGCGTATCTTCATGTATAAGTAATACTGATGATTTCTTTTCTTTTAAGAAAAACACAAGCGTAATAATATCGAATGGATCTTTCAGACAAAGTGCAAATCTATTTCCTTCTGCTTCTTGAAATTGTTCCAATTCCTCATAAACTTGTAATCTCAAATTAAAATCACTTTTGCTATACTCTTGTTTATTAACGATTAGCATAATTTCCCCCTGTAACAATTGATTTTTGTTTCATAAGTTTTCTTACTCTATACAATGGATTTGGAACTTCATGAACAAGCGATTCCACATCCATATATAATCGACGTTTCGTTAATTGTTCAGCATAGAATGTAGGTGCATATAATTGAATATTTTTAAATCTACCTTTCAAATGTGGATATATTCTTAAATGATCTTCAATTTCTTCAACAACCATCATCCAAAAATGTTCTTCTTTCAATCCATATTCATCCGCAAGTACGAATGCTAATTCTCCTAAATTAAACAGGAATAGTGCATCTAACACCATCTCTTGCAAACATTCAATGCCATCCATTTCAAAGAAATCATTCATTTTTCCATTCGCATATGTTTTATGCATTTTAGTAAAGTCGGGACATTTGTCAACTTCTTTCAAATATGGACGATAAAACTCAAGCCCTTCATGAAAATCCTTTAACGCAATACGAACAGGCACCCCTTCTTTATGGACTAGAATCATATTTTGTCCATGTGATTCCAGTGCGATGCCATGCTCTACAACAAGATGTATAACTGGTATTATCGCTTTTTGAATAAGTAATTGTAGCCAATCCTTCATTCCATATTTATTCAACCACGCATCAATAATTGGTGTACCATCTTTCTCTTTAGCGTATAAACCATTAAAAGGAATTGCATCCTCTTGTGCATCTAAATACTTATGAACGCTTTCGCGCCAAATACATCCTAATGAACCATATATAGCTTTCTTATTCGTGTCATACGTTACACTTGAAAACTCACTTAACAAGATTAAACGTGCTTCATCCATTAAATAGGCGTCATTACTTACAACATCATTTAACCAATTTGATATTACTGGTGCACTCACAACAGAGTATGGTTTCAGCGTACGAAGTGTTGAAGTGTTGAGTAAATTCATCGATAATTTAACGTACGGTTTCTTTGGACTCGTAATATTTCTTAACGTTCTCATTGACTGTTGCGCGCAATAATCGTCCTCTGATGTTCCTAAATAAATAATAAATTTACCCTGTATATGATCCGCATAATTTGAAATGATGAAATTCTCCCACTGCCATGGGTGAACAGGTATAAACACGTACTGTTTTGGATTACATCCCTTATTACGAATTCGTTCCATAAACTCTTCTAATTTACGATCGCCAATCTCCTCTTTTAAAAGGTTGTTATACATCACTTCATTCTCATAACCTACAGTCGCATAATTCTTATGTGCTGCAATCCATATGAGTTTTATTGGCTGCATAAATTCATAACCATATTGAAAATTGTCACGATATTGAAATCCAACACGTGCTTTATAACTAGGATGGTATGGATGGCCATCTATTAATTGGCTTTCAAACTCATCGTAAGATTTTTGAGTATATTCTCTCTTATTATTTCTTTCATATTGTGCAATCGTATCTTTAAATATTGTTTGTTCTAATTCGTGCATAAAAGAATCTAATTTAGCTTGTTCTACACTAGTAACCCGAAAAACTTCTTCTAGAAATTGCGAGACAGACTGTATTTCTTGCTGTTCATCTTGAACTCTTACTATTAATGAGTCTAACGAAATACGTCCAAATGTCATCCGTTCCCTGCCATAGCATTTGTACGTGACACTTTTGTCTTCTTCATCAAGTCCTTGTATTAGAAAAAGAAGTTGTTCTTCTTTTTCTATGCGAACCGGTGTAATAATCCCCTCATAAATTAACGATTCTACTAATTGACGTAGCACTCTTCTTCGTACTGAAATGTAATCTTCTGATTCGAGCGCCTTCAATACTTTCGTATGATACATGTCCACTCTCATAAAACCCTCCACCTTATGACAAAATACCATTATTTGTATTACGTGAAATTTTAACGTTATTTATGAACGAACAGCCACTTCTCTAACGAGTGGATTATGTACTTGCACATAAATAGCTTGCTCCAATGGATTACTTAACTCATCGACATCGAAAAATCTCGTTAGTAAATTTGCTTTACACGCTAACTTATCTTCGTCCAATAATTCTCTTAAAAATGTAGAAGGTTCCCGGTTATATGGAAGAAATGATTCAAGTACAGACCTTAATTCCGAGAGAAGAATTTCCTCCTTAATTAATCCTGCTGTGCCAAAGCCATTAATGAGGCCAAACATATGATTGAAAATTAAGTAGTAACGAAATCTCTCATCCACAATATAGTCGTCATATAAATTTCCAGTACGTTCTCCAATACCAGCTAATTCATTATTAAGCATCTCTTTCATTGAGTTACAGAAATAAAATCCTTGATTATCACGGAAATAATATTTGATCGGATAACCATCTTTTAGCTGAACAACGCTATTTTGCTGATGAGCTTCTAATGCAACACCATACTGTAAATACATCCATACCATTGGCTTTAAAGAAATATTCATATATCGTCTAAACCACTCTAAGCTTACTTCTTCACAGCTTTTACTTTCTAAATCTGCTAGGCGATGAATAATATTCGATAACCGCGTACGCTCCCCAGGTATAGCGTCTTGAACTAGCCCAGCAATTAATGTTGCGTCGTTTGCATGTTCACTATAAAAAGGATTCTCACGAATAATCACTTCAAATCCAGATTCTTGTGTTCCATAATTTAATGTAATAAAGGCTGGATCACAAATAAAATCAAATCCTGGAAATCTTTCTCGTACTTCACCAATAGCCGTATTTAACATTTCCTTCCCTTCAAGACCACTCTCAAGTTCTTTCAGTTTATTAATACGCATTGAATTCGTTACTTTCACCGGAAATGAAAACTTAAGCATATACTTCGAATTGGGATGATATAGCGTCCTTAGTGATGATGTTGCCATATAATACTTACCTACAGGACCAATATACTCAAGCAATTCTTGAACTATCAAATCTTGTACGTAAGCTTGATGCAAGAGCCATTCTGCCTGAAGCGGATGAATTGGAATTAATGCATATTGATCTTCCTTACAGTACTTCGCTATAAATTCCTTACTAACCATCTCATCATTACTTAATTCTTCTTTTATAATCATTGTTGTAGAATCTGATAATAATGATTTTTCATTTACTATACTTTTATGTGCCCGAAAATAATGAAGCTGACATTCTCCTTTTAATTCTGGAGAATACATTGCACTTTTCCAATCCAATATCCCCTGTCTACTCTTTGGTGTAGGATGAGTTAAATGCCCAAATAATAAAGACTGCTCCGCTTCTATAAAAGTTGTATGAAAACCGTATAATGCGGATGTATCTTCTATTCTCTCTTTTGTAAATTCCTCAATATTTTGACAACTACGGATAACTCGAAGCATAAGTTCCGCAGGATTCGTTCCTTCTCCGTAGTTGATAGACATCTCTTTTATTAAAAATGTAATAACTGTAACATAATCTGCTGTAATAACAGAATGACTATCTCCAATTTGATAATAAAATTGTTCTCCAAACAAATGGCGATCTGTTGATGATTTATATATAACTTCTCCATACAAAGTAACGTTCTGTGCCGATAGCCGACAACATAAATATGTGGGGACTGTATCTCTATTCAACGTATTACTGAAGATACTCTTCATTCTTTCATCCTCTGTAATCCATTCTCCACTCCCTGTTTCTCTTAAATAACAGTTTAAAAAGCTTTGTAATGTTGCATGTTCTGCGATTTGTTTCGCATGCTGCATGTTGGTCCTCCTCTTTATATTAACGCTATGAGAATTTCATATTACAATTGATAATTGAACATCGTTATCAATTATGATTCTAATTGATAATGATATTCAATTCAAGAGTATATTTCAGAATTTTTTTATCAAATTAAATTTTTATTTTTTTCTTTCTTTTCTTTAATCTAGTTAAAAGTACACTAGAAAATTTCTTGCTTTCAAACTAATTACCTACTATTTTTTATTAATCCATTTTTTGATGGATTAATAAAAAGGTACACCAAATGAGGTATACCTTTCCCTATGATATATTTACATAATATTATTATATGTATAAATCTATATAGCTGTTTGTTTTTGTAACAAATTTAAATCTCTCCAACAATACGCTGTTTCTTCTACCCTTACTCTCTCTAAAAATTTCGTATCAATTTTTTCAGGGTTAAATTTTTCATAAAACTTTTTAGAAGGATTATTCGTAACAACCCAAACTAAAAGTGATTGCATATCATTCTTTACACATTCTGATAGTAACGCTTGAAATAACTTTTGTCCTATTTTCATTCCTTGATACTCTTGTAAAAGGTAGATTGCATATAATTCTCCATCACAATTATATGTATCAGTTCTTTCTATCCCCCCATCGATGAATCCAACTATTTCTCCATTTAAATTCTCTGCTACAAATCTAAATTGATGATTACCTTCTTTTTGAAAAATATCTTCCCATTGTTTTTCTCGTTTCTCATATGCTATATTATCTAGAATTTCGTCAGCAAATATCCCTTTATACGTTGCTTTCCAACTATCGACATGCACCTTTGCTATACCTTGTATATCATCCTTTATTGCTCTTCTAATATGTATTCCCATCATTTCTCCCCCTTTATTACTCATCATTATATCAATTTCATTCCTTAAAAATCCAAATAAAAAAGAGTGAATTCACTTCACTCTTTTTTATCACAATTATCTACTTTCCACTTCAACTGAAACTACTCGATCAATCTCTTTCAGGGAACTATATAATTCTGTTGTATATAAATCTTCTGGAGCTAAAATAACCATCTCTAGTTGCTGAAATGCTCCACTATCTATATCTTTAATTTTCACGCGTTTCACATGCATGCCTAAATTTTTAATTTGCTTAAATATACCATCTAACTCATGATGCTCTTTAACAGTAATTTTTATAGATAAATCCTTTTGTCTTAATGAATACGGTCCTGCAATTTTCACAAGTTGCGGAAGTACATTAATCGCTAAAATAATTAAAACCATAGCAACTGTCGCTTGTAAATAAAATCCCGCACCAATTGCGATTCCTAAAGCTGAAGCAGCCCACACCATAGAAGCTGTTGTTAATCCAGAAATAACGTCATTACTTCTTCGTAAAATGACACCTGCGCCAAGAAAACCAATTCCACTAACAATTTGAGCGGCCAGTCGCATCGGATCCATATTTGTATGTCCTGGAACAGAATATACATGCACAGATTCAATTGAAACCATCGTAATTAAACAACTTGCTACAGAAATAACCATACTTGTTTTCACACCAAGTGGTTTATTCTTTAGCTGCCTATCTATCCCGATGAATAATCCTAAAAAGAGTGCTAAACCTAATTTGAGTAAAAATTCATATGACATATTCCTATTCTCCTTACTTTACAATGTTTCCCTTAGAATAACTCACTATAACTCTTTTATGATATCAATTCCAGTCTTTTCTATTCATTTAACGTAAAAAACCGAAAAAACATTTATAACGATGTTTCTCCGGCTTTTTATTACACTTTAGATTCTTCTTTATTTCTGATCTTTAATCTTAATTTCTGCACCTTTGTAGAATGCTAATTTACTGTCATTATACTCTTTTGTAAATTTGTTAAACTGCTCTTTCGACTTTTGTGCTTCCACATTTAATTCATTAACAGTTTTAACTTTTTCACCGATTTCTTTTAATTTCGTTTCTTTTACTTTTAATTTTTCATACAGTTCTTTTTCAGTTGCTAACACTTTCGTGTAATTTTCATTCATCTTTTGGAATGCATCATAACGATTCTTATACGACTCTTCTACTGCTTTTGCTTGTTTTTGTAACTTCTTATCTTCAATCTTCTCTATATTACTTTGAACAGATTTCGTTTCCTTCTGTGCTTTTTCTAGCATTTCTTTCTCACTTTTCAATACTTTTTCACGATCATCTACATTTGCAGTAGCTTGCTCTATTTTCTTCACAACTGCTTCATTATGATCTTTACCTTCTTGCAAAATTTGAGCATATAATTCTTGCCCTTGTTTCTCTAACTGCTCTAATTTTTTTGCTTCATCCACTAAAGATTTTTCTTGTGTTGCTGCTGTTTCAAAAGCTGTATATAGATTTTCTTCTGGCTTTTCACCGAAACAACCTGTTAAAAGTCCTACTGATAATGCTCCAACTACTGCTACTTTTCCATACTTCAACGTTCATTCCTCCATTACATACGGTTATCATGCCAGAAGTTCACTGGGAAGTGACTCTCTTCATGATAAGCTTCAAACTCATAACCTTTTTCTTTTAGCCCCTTTAAAATTGCTGGCACAGCAGCAACTGATTGCGGGTGAATATCATGCATTAAAATTACTTCTTGTGGTTTTGTTGCGTTTGTTAATACGTTTTGAGCAATTTGTGCTGCAGCTGCATCAACTGGCATTTTATTGTATCTCCAATCTAATGAATCAATTGTCCAATCCCATACTTTAAATCCGCCTTCTACCACTTTATTTCGAAGACCTTCATTCAATCCAGGCATCGAACCATATGGAGGACGTGTTAATTTAGGTGATTTCCCAATAATATTAGCGATTAAACCTTGATCTTCTTTCATCTCATTTACATACTCGCCATTTTTATATAACTTTGCGAAATTATGTGTCATACTATGCATGCCTACATAATGACCCTCAGCATTTTCACGTTTCACTAAATCAGGAAATTCTTTTACATTCGCTCCAATTAAAAAGAACGTCGCCTTCGCATCATGTTGTTTTAGCGTATTTAATAATTCAGCCGTATATTTCCCTGGCCCATCGTCAAATGTAAGATAAGCAACTTTTCTTTCTTTTCCATTAAAACGACTTGGTGCCGTTTTATTCATTTCAACTTTCGGCTGTTCACTTGCAAGCTGCACTACATTTTCTTGTTTCGCAACAGCTTTTGCTGGTGAAGTAATTGATTGAAACATGTAATACCCAATAGCTACTGCGGCAATCGCTATTAAAACGACTACTATTTGTTTAATTTTTAAAGCTTTTTCCATTCTATCGAATTCCTCTCCCTATTAATCTTATATATAAATCGCCCAATATAATTATACATCTATTTATTTTTATTTCACCATATAAATAGATTTTATTTGTATTATAATGGGAGTTTTATCAAAATTGTTGTTCCTATTCCTTCTTTGCTTGTAACACTAAGCACACCGCCATGAAGCTCTACCATTTTTTTAACGATAGCTAAACCAATACCTGCACCTGCAGCATGATTATTAATTTGGTAAAATGATTGCTCAATATATGGTAAATGTTCTTTAGCAATTCCAATCCCTTCGTCTCTTACCTTAATCACTGCTTGTCCTTCTATTTTAGTCGCTTCAATGTGTATTGTACTTTTTTTATGTGAATACTTAATTGCATTTTGAACAATATTCAAGAAAACTTGCTTTAACCTATTTCGATCTCCCATCAATTCAATTCGGTCTATAGTAGTAATAAATTGAATTTCCTTCTCTTCCGATTTAGGAGTTAATTGCCAAATCGTCTCCTCTAGTATATCGTACAACTGCACCTTTTGTTTATATAAATTAAAATGATTTGATTGTAATCTTGAAAAATCTAGCAATTCTTCTACTAAATGAATCAATCTATCTGTCTCACCTGAAATAATGCCCATACCTTGCTTTATTTCTTCTTCTGTTAAATGATCTACTGTTTTTAACGTCTCACTCCAACCTTTAATTCCTGTTAAAGGCGTTCGTATTTCGTGCGAAATAGAAGCAATGAATTCATTTTTCATCTGCTCAGCCTTATCTATTTTATAGGCCATATAATTTAAACTATGTGCCAATTCACCTAATTCTCCAGGATAATCTTCTTTAATTTTTTGCTTTAATGTGCCTTCTGCAATTTGTGAAGAGGCTTGAATAATGGATTCAATTGGCTCAACAAATGAATTTGCCAAACGTCTACTAATTAAGAAGGCGACTCCCGAAATAACAATACCTACAGAAATAGTAAACGTAATAATTTCAATAATCTTTTTATTTACATTTGTTAAAACAGTCGTATATTTTAAAACACCAATAGTTTGTCCTTGATGTATAAGTGGGCTTAGCACCTCTAGTTGTTTTTTATTACCTTTCGTAGTAACTTGATTATACATTTCACCTTCTAATAATGATTGTGGAATATTCACTTTACCTTCTACCTTTTCACCACTTGAAGATTGTATAACCGAGCCGTGACGATCAATTAACTGTAATTCTGTTCCTTCTAATTGAAAGCTACTAATTATGTCACCACTATATTCTTGTAATCGAATAAAGTATAGTGAATTGTATTCTGAAAAAAAACGTGTACTCGTTTTCGCATGAGACTCTATATATTGCACAATACCATTATAATAGTATCGATAAATTGAGACTGAAAATACAACTTCAAATAATACAAGCATAAGTGTAATGACCGTCATAAAATATAAAGTCACTTTCCGTTTCATCTCATACTTTCCTTCCACACATATCCTTTTCCCCACACCGTAAGAATAAATTCAGGTTCTGATGGATTACATTCTATCTTTTGACGTAACCGTCTCATATTTACATCTACTACTTTCGTCTCACCTACGTAATTGGTTCCCCAAATCATATTTAAAATTTCATCACGCGAAACTGGCTTTGAAGCCTGATTCATTAAATACTGTAATATCATATACTCTGTAGGTGTTAAATCGACTAATTGTCCATCTTTATACAATCTTTCTTCTATAATATTTAACGAAAATGGACCTGACGTAACAATATTCGTTTTTTCTTCATGTACTTCTATTCTTCTTAATAAAGACTGTATACGTGCAGTTAATACTACTGGACTAAACGGTTTTGCAATATAATCATCTGCACCTATTCCTAGTCCTTGCACCTTATCTTCATCTTGTACACGTGCGGTTAACATAATAATACCCATTTTTTTATTTTCTTTCCTGATAGCCTTACAAACTTCTAAACCATCAATCCCCGGTAACATTACATCCAGCAGTGCTATATCAACAGTTTGCTCACTCAAAATCTGTAATGCTTCTTCTCCAGTAGTAGCTTCTATTACATAAAATCCAGCACGTTTTAAATTTAAAACAATAAAGCTACGGATCGTTAATTCATCTTCTAAAACTAAAATTTTTGACATAATTCCCACCTCCTACTCTTGTTGATAATCCGCTAGCGGTTTTATATATGCTTTCACTTTTTCAAATTCCGATTGCTTCGGTACTGCATATACGTGAGAAGCCGTTTTAATTGCTGCGCTGTAGCCTTTTATATTGAACCATTCTTTCCGCTTAAAAATATGAACTTCAAGCCATATTTTATTTGTTCTTGTATCCAAAAACTTTTGAGAATTTGATTCTTTTTGCTGATCTGGTATTGTAATTTTCCCTATTAACTCTTTAGGAATTTTCATATAATACCCTTTTTCTATATCTATATATCGTTCTTCAATTGGTTTAATTCCAGATTCACTCCACTGTATGTAACGTTCAAAAAGCGGACTATCACCATGTGATTTATCCTCCCAACCTTTTGGACGTACAGTACGAACAAATTCAATAATGCCGTCTTCATTAACATCTTTACTTTCTACAACATATTCATTAAATAAATCTTCTTTCCCACCTATAGGTAATACTTCATAATGATCCTGATCAAATTTTGCTACATAAGTTATACCTGAATGAGCGCCAACTCCTGCATCAATTACTACCGCCTTTAGTGATTTAGATATACGCCCCATTTGTATTCTTTGAATACTATTTATAAATGGATCGTATGACACTTCAGATAAAGTCTTAAATTGTTCCATGAACTCAACTGTCAGCTTCTCATCTTTTTCAAATGTAACAAGGCTTATATCTTTCAGTCCATTTTCATTTAGATCCTCTATGAATAACTTCGTATAACTTCGATTATATATTTCCTTCATCTCTTCATTTTCTTCCGAAAAAACATACATAACATGTTCTAACGATTCACGATTTACAGAGATTCCGATTAACAACTCTCTCTTCCCGTTCCCTGTAAAATCACCGACTTCAACGATATCTACATCTCCACCATCAAATTTATGTGTGGACTTTATTCTCCAGCCATTTCCGATTTCTTCATATACGGCTAAATATACGCTATGATCTTCATTCGGCAATTTATAAAATAAGATGGCTTCTTTCTTATTATCTTGTTTAAAATTCATTGACCAAATCATCTGTTTATCTTTGTTAGACATTGGAGTAAGTAAGCGATAATTAACAGGTAAATCTTTATCAATTTGTTCCTTTAATTCATTAATCCATTTTTCATTTGTAGGAGCTTCCATTAGACTTGTTGGAGCTTCAGACATTTTACATCCAGTCAATATAAAGATAATTCCCATCATGCTTAACCATTTCTGCATATGATATCTTTCCTTACCACAAATTTTGAATATGTCCTTTTACTTTTTTACCTATCCATTATACTCATACATATGAGTATAATTTTTCTAAACTAAAAAATCGTTACAGAAAAGTTACAAATACATTCCAAAAAAAAAGATTGGCAAAAGCCAATCTTTTTTTATTATTCGTTTCGGACTGATTTTGGCGTTACACCTAAATGATCATTTAATTTTTTTGAAATATCTTTTACATTTTTTTCATTTGGAATGTAATAATAAATACCACCGATACGTTTATCTGTACCTTCTATTTGCATTTTTTCCATTTCCAAATTAGATCCTGCCATATTTTTTGTAATGGCCAGCATATCGTCAAATGTTAAGTTCGTTTTCATATTTTTATCAACCGCATCCAGTAAAGAGCCCATTTTGCTAATTGATTGAACAGACATCGCTTTTTTAGCAATTGCTTCTATTACAAGTTGCTGTCTCTGTCCACGCATTGCGTCACTATCAATTTTACGCGTTCTTGCAAGTGCAAGAGCTTGTTCTCCATTTAAATGTTGGTAACCTTTTTCTAAATGGATCATACCAGCTTGGTCTTTACTATCTTGTTCAGTGAAAGTAACTGGTACATCAATATCAATACCACCAATTGAATCGACAATTTGTACGAATGATTCAAAGTTAAACTTCACATAATAATCAACAGGTACATTCAAAAATCTTTCCACCGTATCGCGTGTGCTTTCTACGCCACCAAATACGTGAGCATGAGTAATTTTATCTAATTTTTTTCTAGTTGGAATGTAAACACGTGAATCACGTGGAATACTTACTAGCTTAACAGACTTATCATCTTTATTAATTGTTGCTAATAAAAGTGCATCTGTTCGAACTGCTTCGCCATATTGGCTTTTTCTCATTTCACTTCCATCTACACCCATGATTAATATTGAAATATTATCCTTTAAAGGTTCGACTTCTTTATCACGCTTTGATGACTTATCAATTTTTGCATACGCATCATTTACAACAGCTTTTGCTTTATTATATATAAACGAACCATATCCTACTCCTCCAAAAATAAGTAGGAAAAATGGAATTAATATGAACCATTTTATTGACTTTCTTTTAGAACGCTTTTTATTACTTCTCGTATTTTGTTCTAATTCAGAGCTCATACCCATTCGCCTCTCTTTCTCTTTACCAAGTATAATGTAAGTCTATTTATCTTCATATTGAATTTCCTTTCACTAACCTTACAATTTTGTAAGGTTACTACTTAAACCCAATACGTATTCCATTTCACATTATACTCTCGTACTTATTTTTGGCAAGTCACTATTTACCAATTTCAAAAATTTAGCACTTCGCAACATGCGGATTTACAAATTTATTAACTCTTTCATTTTAAATTAGAATGTCTTTTTCCTAACAAACGATATGAATAAAGAATCCAGCTAATTATAAAATCTCTATGAATACAGTATATTTAACTTTATTATTTCTCAAACGGCGTATACACACTTTTCTTCCCCTGATTATCAATGTAAGCCGACTTTGCTTTTATTTTCGTTTTTTCTATTTCCATGTCTTCATTTGAGAAGTTCACAATGATTTTAATATCTTTTCCATAAGAAACAGATTGTACTAGCTTATCTTCTGACAAATACGCAAAATTCGTCATCTCTTCTTTTACTGCTTTTTCATGAACTTCATTCCAAACTTTTAGATGCTCTGTAATTTCTTTTTTATGCTTATCCCACTCTACTTCATCTAAATGGTACAACGGAGGAACATTATACAATAATTCAGACAGCATTCGATTTCCAACTTCATCTTTTACCTTTAAACTTCCCCATTCCCAATGATGCGTTGTAATAACGGAATCATTGTATACTAATTTATATAATGGTACCGAATATACTGGGTTTAAATATACTTGTTTATATTCTTCTTTCAATGGTACTTGTTTTGCATATTTTTCAGGCACATTTTGATTTGGTGACCAATATCCACCGACATAATACGGACTTGTTTTATTTTTCCGCATATCTTCATCGTCCCATTTAATAACAGGTGTTTCAATCCCGTGTGCAAATGCAATCGTACTACTAGCAAAATCATTTCCGCCTTCAGAACCAACGACCATATCCTTTTCTTGCGCAATGTAGTCCATTCGTTTTAAACGTGCTTTTAAATCTTGCTCTTGCGTCGTTATATGTTTCGCTGAATAGTCATCGTAAATTTCACCTGTCGCATCACAATCAATAAACCATGAATTATATTTAGGACCATTTTGTAATATATCATTCATGCGTTCCTTTACACTAGGCAGCGATAAAGTCGGGTTTAATTTGCGACCTCTACCTAAAAAGCCTTGCACCTTTTCTCCGTTTTTCTTCGTTACAGTAGCCTCTTCGTATAATGATGGGTCATTAAAGGATGCTGTGTTCCAATTTTTATCACTTTTTTCGTGAATGGAATGATACGAATCATACGGACCAACTAAATACCCCATTTCCTTAGCTTTTGTCACGAAATTAGGTTGCATAAATCCTTGTTCCCAGTTCGGCAGACCAATCCATGCTTTTTCTATTCCTGCCTCTTTCATTTCCTTTAGTATGTCCGTTCCATCTGCATTACCCCATTTACTTACCTCTTCAACCGCATCACCAAGTAGCGACTTTAATAAATGCTTATTTAAGCTATACAATTCTGTATTCGTTAAGTGACCTACACCTTTCTTTAATAGCACACTAGCTTCCTGATTAACGTTTTGAAAAATATCCTCTTTATAAAATTCCTTCATAGATAACACTTCGTTTATATAACGTAAAATAACATTTTTTTGATACTTATCAATAAAATCTTGTTTACTTACTTGATCTAATACATTCAGTTCCCCAGGCTCTGAACTATTCTTTTGAATAAGTTCTTTTATATGACTAAACAGCGGGCTATTTATTTGCTCTCTTAGTTTTGACCAATTTATATTACTTTCTGATAAACCATTTTGATTCCAAAAATAAAAATGCGCCGCTCCATATAACTTTTCGATTTCTTTATTTTTTCTAGCCTTTTCTTGTAATGTTTTAAATTCACCTTTTTGAACAATATCATCCTTATACAGTTTAGTAATGCTTACCGCATCATTATTTGTCACATATAATTGAAATCCATATGTTTTATTTTTATTTATGCTCGGAAATTCATGTGTAAAATCAAATCCTATTTTCGGATCCGAATGAAATTTCAATTCATTATTAAACATATTCTTTGCAATATATACAATTGAATATTTCGAACCATTTAATGCGAAAAACTTCATAGAAAATGATTCAGCAAATGAATATGCATCATCCTTTAAAAACTTCTTCCAATTCTCATCATTGCTCGGAATTTGCTTACCCTCCCATAACGGAAGTGTATAATTTTCAGCTTCTACTTTCGGCCATGTAAAGCTTTCTGCACCAGTCGATTCCACTTCAATGTTTAAGTGGTCTTTTTTCTTTTCTAATTTTATTTTTACTTTTTGATCTGGATATTCCCACGATGTACGATCCTTTTCTTTTTTTACATTCGATACCTTCATTTTCGGTAGGGGTTGTGATGCCTGTTCCTTTACCCCCTCATGTTCTACAGTTAATGTGAATGTTTCTGGATTTACATCATAAGTAAAATCTTTATACGTCGCTTTCTTTATTTTAGACTCTTGTACAGCATTACTACCTTTTACGTCACAACCGACTAAAGTCGAAAACGACATAGTTGTAAGAAGACATATCGCTATCATTTTTTTCATCCTCTGCACCTCCACCAATGAATATACAGGTGCTTTGTTACAGGAATGTGGCAAAAAATAATAGAGCTAGCATTTTGCTAGCTCTATTTGGAGTATTAAAAGTTGATATGAACAACTATAACTTGCTTAGAAGATATGTAATACAGTAACTGCGTTTTTTTCTCAATAATTATGAAACTAAGCAAATCAAAATTTTAACAAGCATTCTTCAACTGAAAAAATAAGTGTATACAATGTATCCTAAAAATAGTACTAAAATGATTATTCCTGTGCCTTTCCAATTCATACCGCCTGCTATATCAACTGGACTACCTGTTTCCGCTCTATTGAGTCCGTCACGTAAAGAACCCGTAGGATTACTTTTTAATTCACTTTGTCTCATACGCTCTCTTTTTTCTTCTGGTGACTCTTTATTCATGTAATCACCTCCAAAATGAATGCACTCTTTACTTACATTATTCAAAATCAACATTTGTTTTATATTTTCTTCCGAAAAAACCTAATTTAAAATAGGTTTGCAACGTAAAGAAAGCTAGCCATGCCAGCTTTCTTTACGATCCAATATGCTCTTCCTTATTTACAATAATACCTTTATGGTCGATTTCAAGCTCACATACTTTCATATCTGTAAATACTCTCGCTAACTGCCCAGCGATTTCTTGACGTTTCTCATATGGTGCTAATATAAAAATAGATGGTCCCGCACCGCTAAGTGCTGTGCCGTACGCACCAAATTCTTTTGCGCATTTACGAATAGATGGTAATAACGGTACGAGTTCTAAACGATATGGCTCGTGAAAATGGTCTCTCTCCATCATTTCACCTACAACTTCCCACCGCTTTTGACATAATGCAGCTACTAATACGTTACTTATCGCACTCGCTTTAACTGCCTCATGAAACGGAAACATCTTTGGTAATACAGATCGACTTTCATCTGTATTTAATTCTTCATTCGGAATGAGAGAAACTACACCTAATTCCTTGCTCTCAATTCTTACGACGGAAACATCCTTTCCATCAAGTGCTCCAATTACAGTTCCACCTAATATAGAAGCAGCAACATTATCAGGATGTCCTTCAAAATTTGTAGCAATTTGAACTTTTTGATCAGCAGTTAAGTTCAAATTGCCTAGTTGATTCGCGAGCTCTATCCCAGCTACAATCGCTGATGCACTACTTCCTAGCCCTCTCGTTAATGGGATATTACTAGTAACTTCTATTATATGGGGTGATATAGAAGGACATACTTTACATGCCGTGCTAACGATTAAATTTTTATCGTCTGCTGGAATTGATTCTTCAAAGGAATGGATTACTTGCCATTTATCAGCTTTTTCTTTAACCACCACATCTAAATACAATGACAAAGCTATTCCAACTGAATCAAATCCAGGACCAACATTCGCCGTACTAGCAGGGACACGAACGCTAAATGGTATCACGACATAATCACCCCTTTAATATGATCTTTAATTTGTTCTATATCATTTGACACATTTGCGATGTCTAGTTGATTTGAAGAAATAGCGATATCAGGATCCTTCAAACCATTTCCAGTTAATACTGCAACAACTGTTTCTCCCTTTTTGATTTTTCCAGATTCAACATGTTTAATTACGCCGGCTAATGAAGCATTTGATCCTGGTTCAGCGAAAACTCCTTCAGTTTTTGCTAATAACCTATACGCATGTAAAATTTCTTCATCTGATACCATATCTATTTCACCACGAGACTGCTCGGCAGCCTCTACTGCATACGACCAACTTGCTGGGTTACCGATGCGAATCGCTGTTGCAATTGTTTCAGGCTCTTCAATTACATGCCCTTTTACAATTGCAGCTGCTCCTTCCGCTTCAAAACCATGGATTCTTGGCTTCTTATAACCTTTTTCTTTCTCATATTCACAGAAACCTTTCCAATATGCTGTAATATTTCCTGCGTTCCCAACAGGGATAGCTAGAACATCTGGTGCATTTTGCAATTGGTCACAAATTTCAAATGCTGCCGTTTTTTGCCCTTCAATTCGATAAGGATTCACTGAATTTACTAACGTAATCGGCTCTTCTGCAGCAATATTTCTTACAGCCTTAAGTGCATCATCGAAATTCCCTTCTATTGAAATAATTTCAGCTCCATAAGCGACCGCTTGCGCTAATTTTCCATGTGCAATCTTTCCTTCTGGTATTACGATAATACATTTCATCCCAAGACGTGCCGCATATGCTGCAGCTGATGCTGATGTATTACCTGTTGATGCACAAATGATTGCTTCTGAACCTTCTTCTTTCGCCTTAGCAACTGCCATGACCATACCACGATCTTTAAAAGAACCTGTCGGATTCGCTCCTTCGTACTTACCGTATAGCTGAATCCCTAATTGTTTTGATATATTTAATAATGGAATAAGTGGCGTGTTTCCTTCCATTAAGCTGACATCAGGTGTATTTTCATTCACTGGTAAATAAGACGCATACTGTTTTAATAGTCCTTTATACATATTGTTTTTCCTCCTCAATAATGTAGTAACTGTTTATTTCACTTGCGACAGCTTCTATCGCTTCTAAAACTCGTTCAAATTGATACTTGGAAGTTCGATGTGTCACAACAACGACTTCTGCCAGTTCACGGTTTAAAGGTAATTGAATAACCTCTTTTAAACTTACAGAATAATTAACGAAACATTCTGTTATTTTTTGTAACATCCCAGGCTCATCTCGTAATGAAATACGTAAGAAATATTTCGAAACTACTTCTTCATCACCTTGTAATTCATAAGGAACTGGTTCTTTTAACGCACTTTTATTTTTCGGAACTTGATTCATATTTTTAACGATTGAAATAATATCACTTACTACAGCAGAACCAGTCGGTAACTTCCCAGCTCCGGGTCCATAAAACATTACTTCTCCTACCGCTTGGCCATGGACATACACCGCATTAAATTCATTATTCACATTTGATAATGGATGCTGGCTCGGTAAAAGCGTCGGTTCTACACTTAAATGAATGGCTGGTCCTTGTTTTTCAGCCTTACCAATTAACTTCATAGTAAATCCTAACTTTTCAGCCATTTGTAAATCTTCTTTTTCGACCTTTCGAATCCCTCTTACTTGCACATCATCTAATGAAACATTCATCGAAAAACCTAAGTTTGCAAGAATTGCTACTTTTCTTGCCGCATCTAGTCCATCTACATCTGCTGTCGGATCCGATTCTGCAAAGCCTAATTTTTGTGCTTCCTGTAAAGCCTCTTCATAAGACCATCCATTTTGACTCATTTTTGTTAACATATAATTTGTTGTACCATTTACAATTCCCATTATTTTTTCAATTTGATCTGATGCTAGCCCATCAGTTAGTCCTCTTAACACTGGAATACCGCCCGCTACACTCGCTTCGTAACATAAATCACAATCATTATCGTTCGCCAGTTGAAGAAGCTCTGCACCATATACAGCCATTAAATCTTTATTTGCTGTTACGACATGCTTTTTATTTCGTAAAGCCTTAACAATATGCTGCTTTGCTTCTTCAATTCCACCCATTACCTCTACTACAATATCAATATTTGAATCATTTAGAACTTCATCTGCATGACTTGTTACTGCAATTCCATCAATACAAACATCGCGTTCTTTTTCCAAATCACGTACAACGACTGTTTTCACTTTCACTTCGTATCCTGTATCAAGTGCGATTTTTTTATAATGTTCTTTCAAAATATGAACAACACCACTTCCGACCGTACCTAAACCTAATACCCCAACATTTATAACGTTATTCATCTTCTAATCTCCTCCTAAAAGTTTAATTGTTACATCTATAAATCACCTTACTCTGCTTTTTTGTCATGCAGGTGGTGGTTATTTCCGTACTTATAAATCGTTTCATATTACCGCACCTCCTTTCAAAGTAATAAAAAAACACACTCTTCCCTAGGAAAGGGACGAATGTGTTTTCGTGGTTCCACCCTTGTTCCAATCTAGACGTACCTCCTCCTAGATTGCTCAAGTTCAGATAACGGCTGATACCGTCAATAATTACTAGATTACTCGTTCACTATTGAAGTTCAAAGGTGGTAAAATCATTTCTCGTGTTAGGAAGCTCACACCCTTGGCTTCCCTCTCTGTAAACCGTAAAAATGATTTCGTGTCCTTATCGTTACTTTTTTCGTTCATGTTTATTTGTTAACTCATTATACTCGCATAAAAAACAAAATCAATAATATTTTTAATTATTTTAAATTTTCAATCTATAATACTATAAAAAAACACATTCTTCCCTAGGAAAGGGACGAATGTGTTTTCGTGGTTCCACCCTTGTTCCAATCTAGACGTACCTCCTCCTAGATTGCTCAAGTTCAGATAACGGCTGATACCGCCAATAATTACTAGATTACTCGTTCACTATTGAAGTTCAAAGGTGGTAAAACCATTTCTCGTGTTAGGAAGCTCACACCCTTGACTTCCCTCTCTGTAAACCGTAAAAATGATTTCGTGTCCTTATCATTACTTTTTCGTTCATGTCTATTTGTTAACTTATTATAGTTATCAACTTTTTAAAAAGCAAGCCTATTTTTACTAACTATTTTCAAAATAATTTTTTATTATATTTCACAATAACATTATGCAACTGCCACTCAATTTACCTATTTTGTCATTTCTCCAGTTTATAAATCAACGGTTCATATATAAAGTGAAACTTTAATCAGTGGGGATTTTGTTTATCCCCACCTAACTTCTTTGTTTTCGCTGAATTTTGAGGTAGGAATCTTACTGCCCGTTAATGCGGGATAAATTCCCCATTCTAAAACCCGTACATACCCACCTTACAAAACTATATCAATAAAATTTTCAATACAATCTTTTTGTATAACTTTCTTCTAAAGAACGTGCAACATCTTCTTCTGAAGTATTCACTTTCGCATGCTCCAGCAACATTTTTGCTGCTGAAGGTAACTCTTTTTTATTTAACCAAGATTCTGATTCCCACATCTTAGAACGAATAAACGCTTTTGCACAATGAATGTAACACTCTTCTATTTCAACAACAATTCCAAGTAACGGATTGCGTCCATTCGCCTGCATTTCTTTCAAAATTTCTTCGTCGTTTGTAATATATGCTCGGCCATTTATTCTGAGTGTCTCCCCAAGACCTGGAATAAAAAAGATTAGTCCTACACGTGGATTTGAAATAATATTCAAAATGGAGTCTATACGACGATTTCCTGGTCTTTCTGGAATGATAATTTTATTATTATTGAGTACGTATACAAATCCAGGTGCGTCTCCTCTCGGCGAGGCGTCACACTCCCCCAACTTATTTGCAGTAGATAATACTAGAAAAGGAGATTTAGAAAGGAAATCTACACAATGGTGGTCTAATGATGAAATAACTTTTTTCAATGCTCGCTCACTTGGTTGCCCCAATATTTTTCGTAACTCTTCCTCTGTTGAAATAATCGATTTTATTTCCATACGCTCTATCTCCACTTATAATCGCCCCTTTTTCTTTATTTTCCCAAAATTCAATACGAATATTGTATAATAAAATTTGCAGAAAGGGGAATTAAAATGACAGAGTGGTTAACAATATTTGATTCTGAAAGAAATACACTTGGGAAGAAATTACGCGATGAAGTGCATCGTGACGGTGATTGGCACGAAACATTTCACTGTTGGTTTGTAGAAAAAGATGCTAAAGATATATTCTTATATTTCCAGTTACGCTCTAAAAATAAAAAAGAAGCTCCATGTATATGGGATATTACTTCAGCTGGACATATTATGCATGATGAAGATGTACAAATTGGTGGTCTTCGTGAAATCGAAGAAGAATTGGGGCTTTCCTTTCAAACTACTGATTTAGTATACAAAGGAATCTTTAAAATAGACTATGAAATTTCAAATCTTACTGATCGTGAATTTTGTCATATGTATTTTCACAATGTCATCAATCCACTTCCATTCGCACCAGGTGAAGAAGTAGACGATGTGATGAAAGTACATGCAACTTCTTTTCTACAACTATTAAATGGAGAGATTTCATCTTTAAAAACGATTTCAGTCTTAAACAATAAACCGATTACGATAACATTTGAAGATATTTATCCGTATGATCTTGCATACTATGAATTTGTTGTTGCACAAGGAAAAGAACTACTAAAAAATAATAGTTTGTAAATATAATAGGACTCCTATCTATCATTGACTGAGAGTCCTATTTTCCTTATCATCATTGTTCAATTGTCTTTAATCTGTTCTCTACTCGTATAAATAAGCGAATGATTAACAATACCATAACCACCATAATCGCTATTATTGTATGTGGATATCTAAACAGTATACTAATAACACTTCCAATTAACATCATGATAAATCCGTTTTGCTTCATCACTTCTACACTATACCTGTTACCCGCATCCCATAATTCCTTATTTTTCATAGATCGTTTCGTACGATAACCATATGCCGCATTAATATCGGTCGGTGGATTTTTTTGAAGAATAATTGCCGCAAGTATAAAAATAATACCAATCAATATGCTTATTCCTATGTTTACGAGTGCATCAATCAATTATCCCCCCCTAACTTACACTTTCATTATACGACACAACCTTTATTTTTCAAATTTATAACACATTCACTTTCTTTCTTTCGATGTCTGGAACATACTTGGAAGTGTTACAAAACGTGCCCCTTTCGTTTTTAACTGCGGAATGATTTTGTCTAGTGCATCAACAGATCCTTGTAAATGCCCACCTGGAGTAGAATGCTGCAGTATGACACTACCTGGAAATGAATTCCCTAACACATTATTTGTAATCGTATCGGCACTTACACCTTTCCAATCAACTGTATCAACACTCCACTGTACAATCATAAAATTTTGCTCAGTTGCCCAATTCAATTGATTTTCAAGTATTTCACCATACGGTGGACGTATAAATTTAGGGGCATAGCCGGCTAAACGTTTTAATATTTCTTCCGTTTTTATAATTTGATTACGGTACTCAACGTCATTTACTTTCGCTAAATTCGGATGACTGTACGTATGATTACCAATTACATGCCCTTCATTTGCAATACGCTTTACTACGTTCGGAAATTTTTCTGCGTTTTCACCAAGTAAGAAAAAAGTAGCTTTTACATTATGTTGTTTTAACTTATCTAATATTTTTGGCGTGAATTCTAAATCTGGTCCATCATCAAATGTAAGAGCGACTTCCGCTTTATTATACGGTCCTGAAAATGCGTACGCATATTTTTCAACCCATGAAAATGGTGTCCACGATCCACGATCATATGCTTTCATTTGTACTTCATAATTTTGAGGGATATATGCGTATGGCAATGAGTTTATATAGTCTCCATAATAAAATGAATTATATGGCATATAAGCATACGAAACATCTCGTTCTAGTCCCCATTGATATGGAGCAAACATTTGTGGCGAATAAAAATAATACATGATAAAAAACCTCCCTAAATTTTCATATGTGATTCATCTGCACTTTGTTAGAGAAATTGTTATTCATAAACAAAAATAAGACTGTCCTTAATTAGGACAGTCTTACTACTTTATATTATTAATAAATTGATGTACTATCTTTTGGCAAAGCTTTCACATGTTTTAAATAGTTCGTCACTTTATCATCCTCATCTTGCGGATATTGATATTCATACGTGTTAGCGATTTCGTTCGCCACTTCCCTAAATAAATCACTCATGACAAAGAATGACTCCCATATGTTTTCATATTCAGCATTAGAAAATGTCCTTTTAAATTGCTCCCACATATCTTCTTCAATATATTGCTCGAAATGCTTTCCAAACTTCCCTGTATTAACTGTAAAGTCTGTTTTCATACCAATATGCCATTCTAGCATTACAATGAACATATCTCGCACTGGTCCTTCAAGCATTCCTTTTGCATAAGAAAGTTCCTCTCTCCATAACCCTTTTGCCACATTTGTACTACACCACCAAAATTCATTACAGCAATCCAAAAACTCTTTTTCTGTAGGCTTTTTTATTAAGTAATCCTTATCGCTTGCTGGCGGGAATCCTTCCATACAATTATCTTTATCAAGAAGCAGTTTACTTAAACTATCTTGTCCAACGAACTTTTTTATTAACTCAACTGGAACTAGCGTTAAATCAATCCGATTCCCATCCATGAACTGCATTAAATACGGAAACTTCCCATCTTCATCTGGTTGAACTAACGACATTTCTTCTGGCATTTGTACTATCATTATTTCTCCAAATCTATGAACCCAATTATGATTAGACGTAAAAGATTGTATATCATTTACAACATACATAATATCATAGTCTTGAAAACAATCTCTTTTCACATTTGGATTTACACGCGATCCATTCATGATAACTGCTCGAATTCTTTCATCCTCTTTTGCTATATTTATAATTACGTCTAACATTTCTTTTTCAGTTCTCATCTACTTATATCCTCCAATTTTTTAATATATAATATAGTGTTATGTATATTGGAGGTCCACGAGCTAATCTCGTTATACACGATACATGTTATAATTTTTGAAACTTCTTTTTCATCCTTTTTCCTCCTTACATCACTCTTTTACAACTGCCATCCCTTTCAATTTCCCAATGCTTTCTACCATTCACTTTTAATTATACCGAAAATTCTGTCTCGAATACAAAAAATAAAGAAGGGACATCTACCCCTTACAGAATAGATATCCCTTCTTTTAAAGTTAAATTTAATTCCTATGGATTAGTAGACCAAAGCCCAGCAGATTTAATAAATGTACGTTTATTTAATTTCAGCTGCGCTACGATAAATTCTGCAATATCTTCTGCTTGCATTACTTTATCAGGGTTTCCATCAGTTAATCCTAAATCTACAGCCATATCAGTTGCTACTGTACTTGGAGTTAAAGCTGTTACACGAATGTTATGTTTGCGAACTTCCATCGCTAACGATTCTGTTAAGCCAAGGACACCAAATTTAGAAGCACTATATGCACTTGTTACAGGTGCACCTTTTTGTCCTGCTGTAGATGAAATGTTAATGATATCACCAGATTGTTGTTCAATCATGCTCGGTAAAGCTGCACGAGTTGCATAGTATACACCCATTAAGTTTACTTGAATGATTTTTTCCCAATCAGCAACGTCTAGTTCTAAAAACTTACCGAATTTAGAAATACCAGCGTTATTAATTAAAATATCGATAGATCCTAAACCATTTTTTAACGTTTCAATCGCAGTTGTTACTTCTTCGTATGAAGAAACATCAGCAGTTGCAATAACAGCTTTTACACCTTCTGCTTCTACTTCTTTCGCTACAGCTTTTAAGTTTTCTTCTGAACGAGCTAATAAGCCTACATTTACGCCTTCTTTCGCTAATGCGATTGCTACAGCGCGACCAATCCCTCTACCTGCTCCTGTAATTAAAGCATTTTTACCTTGTAATAATTCTGCCAAGTATAACACTCCTTAATCATCTCAGTTATGTATTATATTAAAATTGTATCTATGTTTATGTAAAAAGGCAATGATGCACTTTCATGTGCGTAGGTTACTTGTAGGTAACTGTAGAAAATTACTATGCATTCATTACACGTATTTATCATTATTCATGCAAAATAAAGACACCCTCCTCATAAGAGAGTGTCTGCGTATGAAATAAAAAATGGTTCTTTATCACTACACTATTTTTCTTCATAATTAGGAATACGCACAATAAATTCAGTACCTTTTCCTTCCTCACTCTCCACTTTTATCTCTCCTTGATGAAGGTCGAGTACTTTCTTTACAATAGCTAAACCTAAGCCACTTCCTCCATAGGCACGATTTCGTGAAGAATCCGCTTTATAAAAACGCTCAAAAATATGTTGTTTCTGTTCTTCTAATATACCAATTCCTGAATCATGGATACGCACTTCCACTACTGTCTCATGTTCCTTTAACTGAATAGTAATCGTACCACCGCTTGGAGTAAATTTAATACTATTATGAATTAAATTAATCCACACTTGACTCATACTTTCTTGGTCAGCAATAACATATACTTTTTCTAAATCTAGTTCTAACTCAATTTCTTTTTCAGCCCAGAGTGGTTCACTATTTAACACAATTTGCTTTAATTGTTGATCTAATCGATAGCTCACTCTTTCTGGTGTATACTCCTCTGATTCTAAAAGAGTTAGCTTTAGTAAATTTTGACTTAGTTTAGATAATCTCGTTGTTTCAGTTTCAATAATGGTAAGATAATGCTTTCTTTTTTCCTCAGAAAGATTATCGTCTTGTAGTGCTCTAGCAAATCCTTTTATAGAAGTTAACGGTGACTGTATTTCATGAGAAACATTCGATACAAACTCTTGTCTCATTTTCTCCATCGTATTCAGTTCATCTGTCATATCATTTATACTTTTTACGAGCACGCCAATTTCACCATCATACTTTTCTTCATTTCTTATTTTTACGGAGAAGTCTCCTTTTGCAATTTTTTGTATCGGTTCAATAATAGTCCAAATCATCGCCTCTCGTTTTGGTCTCATTAATATTCCAATCAATGTCCAAATAAGAATAATAAAGACAAAACCGACCATATCACTAATTAGAAAGGCAACAAACGGCGATACGTTTACGTCAAAAGCATTCAATAAACTAGTTGCTACATAAAATGCGATAGACCAAATGATAGTAAGAATAGAAAAGAGCGCTAATACTGCTCCAAATACTTTCAGCATCTTCAACTTACTCATTCGTTTTCTTTTTCTCATTTACTTACCTCTAAGCGATACCCTAATCCTCTTATTGTTTTAATACTAAATTTCGATTGCTCTTCTTGAAACTTCTCACGTAACCGATTAATATGAACGTCTAGTGTACGTTCATTCCCTTCAAAATCATATCCCCATATTTCTTCAATTAATTGCTCTCTCGAACAAGTTCTTCCCGATTTAGCCCCTAAAGTAAAGAGCAGCTCAAATTCTTTTAACGGTAACGTAACCGTTTGTTCTCCAGATGTAACTTCGAATGTTTTACGATTTAATAATACATTTCCAACTTGAATCGATTGCGAAACTGTAATTTGGTAACGTTTCAATAATGCCTTTACTCTCACTACTAGTTCTATAGGATCAAATGGTTTTACAAGATAATCATCTGTCCCAAGGTGAAATCCTTTTACTTTTTGTGATGTTTCTCCTTTGGCAGTTAGCATCAGAACCGGGATATCATAGTATTTTCTTAATTCAAAACATACATCAAATCCATCCATATTTGGCATCATGATATCAAGAATAACCATATCGACTTTTACGTCATCCATTTTCTGAAGTGCATCTACTCCATCAATTGCCTCATATGTTTGAAAACCTTCTCGTTCTAAAAATACAGAAACGAGTTCTCTAATGTGTGGATCGTCGTCTACTATTAAAATTTTAGGTATCAAAGGAACCATTTCCTTTCTACTTAGCATCTAATATATTTTTTAAAAATGAATCATCAGTGGAGTAAAATCCCACTGATGATTCATTTTATAATGCACCCTCTTTAATTTTCAATTGCTGCGTTGCAAACTCACGATACATATCATGCGTCTGTAATAATTCATCATGCGTACCACTACCTGTAAGATTCCCTTTTTCAATAAAGATAATTTTATCTGCATCTACAACAGTAGAAAGTCTATGTGCAATCACTAATGTTGTTCTGCCTTTCATTAAGTTATTTAATGCTTTTTGAACGACAGACTCAGATTTACTATCTAAGCTTGAAGTTGCCTCATCGAGCATAAGAATTTGCGGATTTCGAAGTAACGCTCGGGCAATAGCAATTCGCTGTCTTTGTCCCCCAGAAAGCTTCACACCGCGTTCTCCAACTTCTGTTGCATAACCGTTTGGTAAGTCATGAATAAATGCATCAACATATGCCATTGCTGCTATTTTTTCAATTTCTTCATCCGTTACTTCGCCCTCAACACCGTAACAAATATTATCACGAATTGTTCCATCAATTAACGGACTATCTTGTGATACGTAACCGATTTGACGTCGCCATGACTCTAATGAATAACTCGTAATTGATTCTTCCCCTAATTTAATGGCGCCACTAGTTGGCTCATAAAAACGTTCCAGTAATGAGAATAACGTTGTTTTCCCACTACCACTTGGTCCTACAATCGCTGTCACTTTCCCAGATTCAATTGTGAAATCAATATTTTTCAAAACTTGCTCTTCTTCGTTATACTCAAAATGTACATTTTCAAGAACAATCGGTTGCTTAGCATTTGTCACTTTCACACCAGTTTCATGATCTTCTACTTCATATTCTAAAATCGTACTAATTCTTTCCGTTGCACCAATTGCCTTTTGGAATTGTGTAAAGAACATAGATAATTGACTCATCGGCATTACAATTTGAACTAAATACAAAATAAACGCTACAAGTTCACCGGTTGTTAATGCACCGCTAGAAACTCGCATCCCGCCATACCCTACGATAATAACAAGTAGTGCCATTAAAACAAACGACATAACTGGCGAAATTAATGCTTGCACTTTCCCTTCTTTCAAACCAAATTGTAATAACTTTTGTATACCTGTATTGCCCGTTTCATATTCTCTTTTTTCTGTATTTGAAGATTTCACTAAACGAATTTCTGATAACACTTGCGTTAACACACTTGTAAAAGATGCCGTTTCATCTTGAAGCGCTTTTGAAATCTTATACATTTTTCGTCCAAGTGGAACTAAAATTAATACAGACAACGGAATAACCGTTAAAAGTAACGCAGTCATTTTCCAATCTAAAACAAATAATACAATTAACGATCCAACAATTGAAATACCGCCTGTTAATAAGTTTGACAAATGCTCAGAAATTAACGTTTTCACTACACCTGTATCATTCGTCATACGGCTAATTGTATCACCTGTTCTATTTTGATCGTAATAAGATACCGGCAAGATAAGTACCTTTTTCCACAAACGTTCTCTTAGTCCCGCTACAATCTTCTGCCCAATATAATTTAGTAAATATATAGACAACCCTGCCGCAATAGTTTGCATTACAAAGAAAGCAACTAATCCAACAATTTGTCCTGCACTAATTGAAGAAAGCGAAAAATTATCTACTAATCCTTTTGTAAGCATAGGAATAAATAAACTCGCTCCCGTAGAAAGCAAACTCATTAATAACGCAAAAACTAAAATTCCTTTCGGAGGATTTGTATCTTGAATAAGGCGTAAAAACTGCCTCCAACTCCCTTTTTTCTTCATTCCATTTCTAACTTCCATTCCTGTTCATCTCCTCGTGGTAAACAAAACTGTTCTTTCTAAAATTAGAATACGATACAAATGTAAACTGAATGTAAACACACTTTTTCTATTTTTACAAAATATACATAAAAACTCATCTTTACAACAGGTATAAACATCTGATATTATTACCTGGTACTTAATATTATTCTATGTAAATTATAGATAAATAATTTACAACACGATATAAATCTCCAGTTAGTGAAAGGAGTATCCTTTTTGCAAACAAATATACATTCTAAAAAGGAAACAATTATTTTTATTCATGGATTAGTTGGCAATCGTCGCGCCTTCAAAAAGGAGCAAAAACGTTTTTCTTCCTCCTACAACATTATAACTTATGACTTATTAGGTCACGGTGATGATAAAGGAGAAGCAATCGACTTTTCATTACAGCGCCTCGTAGATCAATTATTAAACTTATATGAGCAAGAAGGTATTAAAAAAGCACATATTTGTGCGCTAAGTTACGGCTGTTACATCTCTACAATTTTTGCACAAATGCATCCAGAAAAAGTATTAAGTATTTGTCATATTGGAGGACATTACAATAACCCTTCTCGTTTATATAATGTATTTCAAAATTTTTGGGAGAAGCGAGGAGATGAATACTCTAAATGGCTCTCTCAATACGCAAATACTATTTTTCCAAGTGGTATACTAAAAGCAAATCCGTTCGCAGTCATTTCAAGAAATATTTACTACCGTTTCGGATTACAATTACATTCATCCATAATTGCCCAGTCATTACGACATCGGTTAGAATTCGATTTAAAATCTAAATTAAAATCACTTCCTCACCCTATACTATGGGTAATGGGAGAGCATGATCATCTCTATAAATCTTGCCTATTTGATTTAAAATCTATTTTACCCAACGTTTTATATAAGGAAATACCTTTAGCAGGACATGCAGCGAACTTATTTCGTCCTAACTATTTCCATGACTTATATGATCGATTTTTAAATGGAAAGTTAAAATAAAAACTATTAAACCTCCAATTTATTCAACTATAAAAAGGCTTCCCAAGTTTCCTTGGAAAGCCTTTTCTCTATACAAAAAGTATATAAAACTACTTTTTCTTAGTATGCTTTTGTGTAACCAGCTAGATGTTTGCTCCAGTATGAATTATTTACTGAACTAATTTTCACACCTGTTGAAGTTGTTTCCGCACTAATAAACTCACCATTTCCTAAATAAACTCCCATATGAGTTAAACCACCAGCTTCTGTAGTATTGCTAAAGTATACTAAATCTCCTGGTTGTGGATTGTTAGTTTTTGTTAACTGAGCCCAATATCCCTTAACATTTGTGCGCTCTATGTTGTGACCTGTTTTATTTAATACATAGTAAATAAAACCACTGCAGTCAAAACCAGCAGGTGTTGTACCAGCAGTTCTGTATGGTTTACCCTTTAAAGATCTAGCGAATCCAGCGATTGAAGATGTATCTCCACCTGTTGTTGGTTTTTGTACGTCTTTACCTGGTTGTTGAACGTTATTTGTAACGTTATTGTTATTGTTATTTGTAACGTTGTTTACTCCGCCTTTTACAAACTTAACGAAGTCTGCACTTACGTAACCTGTGCGGCCGTTATGGTTAATTTTGTACCAACCATTTTCAGCGCCAGTAACGTTTAATACTTTACCATTTGTTACTCCACCGATTACAGCGTTGTATGTAGCTGGGCCTGTACGTACTTTTAAAGCACCAGTGTTAACAACATAAGAACCACCAGTGTGAACTGTTGTAGTATTGTTGTTTGTAGTTGGTTGTTGTGTTTCGTTAGATACAGCAGAACCACCTTTTGTTACGAAGTCTTTGCTTACGTATCCAGTTCCACCATTGAAGTTGATTTTAAACCAATCTTGTACTTCACCTACAACTTGTACTGTTTTACCTTTGTTTACAGAACCTAATACTGTATGAGATGTACTTGGGCCTGTACGTACGTTAAGTGAAGAAACGTTTACTGTGTAAGTACCTGTTCCTTGTTGAACAGTCGTTCCTGTTTTGCCACCAGTCGTTACGAAGTCACCACTTACATAACCTGTTTGACCATTTACGTTTACTTTGAACCAACCATTTTCTTGTCCAACTACTTGTAGCACTTGGCCTGATTTTACTTTAGAAATAACGTTATGTCCTGTACCAGCACCTGAACGAACATTTAATACATCAGCAGTTACTGTGTATTTTAATTCAGAAGTTGTTTCTACAGTTTTTGTTTCAGTTACAGTCGTTTGAGTTTGAGTTTGAGTTTGTCCATTAATTTCTTTTAGCGCTTCATTTGAAACTTGTGCATGAGCAGAATCCATTCCTGGAACTGCAACGCCAGCTACAGAAGCTGCTGCTAAACCTGCAATTACTTTTTTCATAAGTTGTCTTTACTTCCTTTCCCTACTATCCTCTTAAAAAAAACTAAAACTTTAATACTTTACAATATTATCAAAGTAAAATATTCATCCAGTTCCATTTTTTAGCAAGAGTTTTATTTTTCACACAGAGTTCATTTTAAATGAACAAAGTGAAATCCGTGTGAACTTCATGTGAACTTTATCATTAAACACAGTGTTTTTGCAATGTTTTTTTCAAATTTCTTATATATCGCATGAAAATTCGACATTCTATTTAATATTTTAATATAAAATATCCCTTTTCTATCTATTATAAAAAATTCTATTAACCTAATACAAACTCAAGTATGTATTTCCTTATAAAGCTTCTTACATAAAGTATACTTTCATCATGACAAAAATCACTCTATTTATCAATAGTATAATATTTTTAGAAAACTAAATTTCTATACTATCTACAATTTTGAAATAATTTGACGAATTGTAAGATTTATTTCACAAAAGCCATTTCTCCTTTAAAGAAAACACACACTATACCAACTGTTCTCTTTTTCCGATAATGGAATTTATAGGATGTTTATAGTATTATATACATATCTTAATAAAAAAGAATTTTAGCGAACTGATTAAAGTTTCATTTTATAAAATGAAACTTTAATCAGTAAGGGTTTTATACATCCTCCGCTAATTTTTAACCCTCACCACTCGGGCTGCCCGTTAATACGGATTTTTATTGGAATAAAAAGAGGAGGCATATTTGTGAGAAATATAATAGATGATCCAATACAAAAAAATATAGAGCTATACTATGCTTTTATTCAATTCGTTTCAATGATAACATTACAAAAAGTATCCGCTATTGAAACACGTAAAAATGAATTAAAAAATCAGATGAAAAATGCCGGACAAAAAAACCCTTATTATGTATAAAAAAAGGTGAACAGGTTATATTCCTGTTCACCTTTTATCAAATTATTTTATTTATAAATTTTCACACGGTTTTCTAACGGTTGGAATTCTTTTTCACCAGCCTGTACTACTGGTTTACCAAATGGCATTTGCGCAGTGAGTTTCCAATTTTCTGGAACACCCCACTCTTTTCTCACTTCTTCATCAATTAGTGGATTGTAATGCTGTAATGTAGCACCAAACCCTTCAATTTCTAAAGCTGTCCAAATTGCAAATTGTAACATTCCTGATGATTGCTGAGACCAAGTTGGGAAATTATCTTTATATAATGCAAAGTTTGCTTGAAGGCCTTCCACTACTTCACTGTCTTCAAAATATAAAACCGTTCCATAACCACTTTTAAATGCATTCATTTTTTCTTCAGTAGGTACAAAGTTATTTTCAGGTACAATTTTTCGTAACGTTTCTTTCGTAATATCCCATAATTTATCATGTTGTTCTCCTAATAAAACAACAACACGAGCACTTTGAGAATTAAAAGCTGAAGGTGTATGTTTTACAGCATGATAAATCACTTCTTGAATTTTTTCATCAGAAACTACTTGCTCTTTACTAATCGCATAAATAGATCTTCTGTCTTCAATTGCTGAGTAAAAATCTTTTGCCATCATAATTCCCTCCAATTTTCAATTGAGGCTATTTCATATGTATATATCATATTACGCCCCTCAAACTTATTATTAATAAGCTTATAACTTTATAATATCACAGCAACAAATAAACTCAAATGTTAACACTTGTATTTAGACTCTTTTTCCTTTTTAAAATGAAAATAAAAAGACTGTTTGTTGTTATCTAAAATTAGTAACAACAAACAGTCTTACTTATGTAGCGATCTAGATTCGTATTTTACTTACTTAATTAACTAATCCAAATGCATACGACATTAACTTATTTGTCTCTGTAAAACGTTTTGTTTTACTTGATGTCCCCATGACCACTGTAATAATTCGATTATCACCTTGCTTTGCAGTCCCAGTAAAACAGTATCCTGCACTATCTGTAAATCCAGTCTTTAGTCCGTCTATTCCTTCTATATATAAACTTTTATTATTTTTATTTAACATGTCGTTTGTGCTTATAACATTAATATTATTAAATGCTAGCTGACTTTGACGTAAGTGAGTCACTTCTAATATTTCCGGATAATCTTTTATAAGATGATAAGCCAATTGTGCTACATCACCAGCCGTCATTTTTGTTTCACTTCCATCTGGCTCTTGTAATCCAGAAGCATTTGCAAATTTAGCATGTTCCGACATTTTTAACTGTTTCGCTTTTGCATCCATAAGCTGAACGAAATCTTTCTCCGATTTTGCCATATATTCTGCTAAAGCCACAGCTGAATTATTAGCTGACTCAATCATTAATGCATGATATAAATCTTTAACAGTTAATGTGTCATTAACTTGTACTGGGATTCTCGCTCCCTCTGTTTGTGCCGCCTTCGCACTCATTTTCACTGGATCTTCCCAGCGAACTTTCCCGTTATGTATACTCTCTAGTAGGAGATACGCTGTCATCATCTTAGACATACTAGCTGGTGCAAAAGCTTCATTTTCATTATATTGATAAATAATATCTCCATCACTCGCATCGATAATCATAGCTGCTTTTGCGTTAATTTCTGGTGGGATGTACTTTGGCGGGACTACTTTTTCAGTAAATCCTGCTTTAGGTAGTTCTGCCACTTGCAAAGGTTGTCCCTCTACATTCGCTACGCTCTTTTGATTTCCTTGGAATAAGAACCAACATATCCCTAAAATAATGACTAATAGGACTGTCATCCTTCCCCATTTTAACCGATTCATTTCAAAACTCCTTTAGCAAACCTTTTATACACTCACATTTAACCTTATCAACAATTCCATTATACAGTCAAGGTAAAAGGTATATTTATTCATATACAGCAATGATTATTTTAATTTATTTATGTTAAACTTACAATGTTGAAACGTAAGAATATTCAATAATAAAATCTCGTAAATAAAGCGAAACTTTAATCAGCCCCCCAATCGGGCTACCCGTCAAATAGCGAGATAAACTATTTAATAGAAGGGATTCATACAAATGCTACTTCCAAAATCATTAAAATACGGAGACACAATTGGGATCTACTCCCCTTCTTCACCAGTAACCTACACTTCTCCAAAAAGATTTGAACGAGCAAAATCTTACTTACAACAGAAAGGGTTTCATATATTAGAAGGTTCATTAACAGGTCGATATGATTTTTATCGTTCTGGTAGTATACAAGAGCGTGCTGAGGAGCTAAATGTCTTAATAAGAAATCCTAATATTTCTTGTATTATGTCAACAATTGGTGGGATGAATTCAAATTCAATATTACCTTATATTGATTATGATGCTTTTCTAAAGAACCCTAAAATAATGATTGGGTATTCAGATGCAACTGCTTTATTACTAGCAATTTACGCCAAAACAGGAATCCCTACATTTTATGGACCAGCTCTCGTCCCTTCCTTTGGCGAATTTGAACCTTTTGTTGATTGCACATACAAATATTTTGCTGAAACTTTACTACATGATCATTCTCTTCCTTATCATATAAAACAACCATTATTTTGGTCAGATGAATTTATTAATTGGGAAGAAAAGACGAAGGAGAAAGAACTTCGACCAAACGATTGGATTTCAGTAATTGATGGAAAAGCTACTGGGCGTATTATTGGCGGGAATTTAAACACGATACAAGGAATTTGGGGTAGCCCCTATATGCCACATATTCAAGAAGGCGACATTCTCTTCATTGAGGACAGTTCAAAAGATGCAGCTACTATTGAAAGAAGCTTTTCATTACTTAAAATTAACGGTGTATTCGATAAAATTTCAGGTATCATTCTTGGAAAACATGAGCAATTTGATGATTGTGGTACAAATCGAAAACCTTTTGAAATACTATTAGAAGTACTTCAAAATCAAAGAATTCCTTTTCTAGCTGACTTCGATTGTTGTCATACACATCCCATGATTACCATGCCTATCGGTGTTCAAGTAGAGTTGGATGCAACAAATAAAACGATACATATTGTAGAACCTTGGAAAAAATGAATGCATAGCTTCTATTGTTTTACAATAAAAGCCATGATACTATATAATTTGGAATGTGAAAGATTAAACAAAATACGTTCCAATATCTATCATTAGAAAAATTAGGTATAAATATATATTTATATGCAAAAGAGAGTGAATAAATGAAACCAACTATTAAAAATTACGTATTTTTACATGTAGCTTTTTTGATATATTCTATCATTATGGTTTACATGAAATGGGCAGCTAAATTCCCCATTGCTTCCATCTCATTTTTTGTTGCTTATTTCGGACTAGTTATACTTTTATTCGGATATGCAATTTTATGGCAACAAGTAATTAAACATTTCGAAATTTCAAAAGCATATTCACATCGCGGAATTATTATACTGTGGTCAATGCTTTGGTCAGTATTTCTATTTGGAGATACGATTCAGTGGAATCATTTACTTGGTGCAGCTATTATTATTGTCGGAATTGTGGTGGTGACAAAAGATGAATAGTTATATGTTATTATTTATTTTCGGGATAATTTTAGCTAATTACTCACAAATATTATTAAAAAAAGCTACTTTGCAACAATACGATTCTAGAATAAAAGAATATGTGAATCCTTATGTTATTATCGGCTACTCTTTATTTGTAATTAACGCCGGATTAAATGTTATCGCCATGAAGGGTATGGCATTAAAACAAGCATCAGCATTAGAATCCTTAAGTTATATCATCATATTAATTTTCGGTTGGTATTTCCTAGGAGAAAAAATAACGAAACGTAAACTCATCGGCAACATGATTATTATCGTTGGTGTAATCGTTTATTGTATCCAATAGTAAAAAGCTCCGTTTATCACAAACGGAGCTTTTTACTATTGACCTAAATTTTGCACTTTATCTTTCAAATCTCGAACTTGATCTACCGTCTGCATAAGCTCAGAGTTTTTAAATTGCTCTACATCCACTTTCCCTTCTTCTATCTTTGTCATCGCCGTATCAATTAACGTATTTAATTTTTCGTTATATCCGACGATTTGTTGATGAAGATCCTTTGCTACATCAGGTGGCGTTAATTCATTGAATGCGGGTATATCTTGTTTAATTTCACTAAGCTTCGTTTCTAATTCTTTTCGAGCCTCGCTATCATTAATGGCCTTTTCTGCTAATGCTGGCGCATCATTTGCAAATGCACTTATTTCATTTACATAATCTGTCGCCTTTTGAGCATAATCTATGGAGTTCTTTCCTTCCTCCACTATTGAACATCCCATTAAACCAATTGAAACTATAAATACTAATAAAATTGATTTTATTTTCATTTTAGACCCCCTTCGTCCTTATAATTGTCTGTAATTTTCTCTATACATAACTTCTAGCTAAATTGTTTATAACCTTTTTCAAATAGCTATTTACCCTCTTACATGCCCTATTATCGTTACAACATCTATTTCTATATGTACGCTTATAATATCTTCAATTATATCCATATATCCTTGTCCTATAGCTGTTCCATAGTGTAATGTAAGCCCCTTCTTTTCATACACTGACTTTGGCACTGAAAAAATAAATCTCCTCAAGTTTCTTTCATCAGCTGGTTCCATAATTAAAACAATCCCATCCTCATCAAACATATACGCTCGCCCTCCAACTTTACATTCACTATGGCTCAGTATTGCCTTGGTCAGCAAAATTTAAAACACAATAAGTTAAGATACTCTCTGCTCTATCATAAAGTGAAACTTTAATTAGCCCTCACCAGTCGAATCTTTATCGGCAAATAGCGGGATAAAGTGAAAGTTTAATCAGTGAGGATTTTGTTCATCCCCCACTGGCTATCAGCCCGATCCCCACCTAACTTCTTTACTTCCGCTGAATTTTGAGGTAGGGTCTTACTGCCCGGCAAATAGCGAGATAAAAATAAAAAACATTCATTCTTTTTTGTTAAGAATGAATGCTTTTAAAAAATCAATTTCTAACTCTAGCATCTTTTTTTGACGAGGTTTTACTTTTCTTACGGGAACTCCAGCGTAAATATACCAATCATCTAAACTCTCTTTTACCATACTCATCGCACCGACTGCCGTACCTTCTCCTACCGTTACATTTGGAAAAATAATAGAATTAGCACCAATAATCACATGTTTTTTTAAAATAACTTTTTCTGCTTTCACATTCCTATATTGATTCGGGACGGTTGGACCCATTAATGTATTTCCACTGAAATCATCAAGTACTGCATATATGATTGTTTTAGCTGAGATGTTTGCAAAATCATGCATTTCAATCCCAACTTCCCCTCCATATAACGCTGTATACGCTGATATGTGCGAATAACTTCCAATTGTGATTTTACCACTTAAAATGCAAAAATCATCAATTCTTACATGATTGCCAACTGATATAGCACTCGGATTATATATACTTGCTTTTTTACTAACCAATACATTTTTCCCAACAGATAAAAATCCAACTTTCTTTAGTTCTTCTTGACTATAAAAACTATTCATCTACCGACACCACCTTCTGCTCTAAACAAATTACAATTTGCTCTACTAGTTCTTTCGTCATTCCTTCCCATAAAGGTAAACTTACGATTCGTTTTGCTATTTTATTCGTCTTTGTTAAATCTGTAGACTTATAGTTTTTAAAAAGAACTTGTTGGTGGCAAGATGGTGAAAAGTATAATCTAGCTTCTATTTTCTGTTTTTTCAGTTCTTCTATTACTTGTATGTTGCGAACTTCTTCTGGACAAATGATAGGCATAAATTGGTGAATAACTGCTTCTGTCTTTTGGACTTTCCACCCTTTTTTCATTAACCCAGTATTTTGTAACAACTGTTTATACCATTCAGAAATACGGCTGCGTTCTTTTAATTTTTGATCCCACTTTTTTATAGTCGCAATCCCAATAGCGGCTGCGTATTCAGACATTTTACAATTAAACCCCATCATCGTACATTCACGATTTTTATCAAATCCGAAATTCCCCATTCTTTTAATATGTTGTATATCTTCTTCGTTTTTACTATATATGAGCCCTCCTTCACCAATTCCGAAAGGCTTTGTTGCATGAAAGCTATATACGATCATTCCACTAAAATCTTGACCGTAATGCATCCCTCCATTCATTAAACCAAATCCCGGCGCCGCATCTACGACAACCGGAATCCCCTTCTTCTCTAATTCTTCATATTTTTCTAAGTTCATCCATGATCCAAAAGTGGCGTACGGGATAACAATCGCAACCTCTTCTTTTAATTCTTCTATTTTATCCAAAAGTACGGTTTTATCCATATACCAATCATCTATTGAAATATCAATAAAGTAAGGTTCCAGTCCACACCAAATAGCGGCTAAGGCAGTCGCAGGGAATGTAAAACTAGGCATGAGAGCATACTTTCCCTTTCTTCTTTTCTTTAGTTGAATAGCCGCCATTAACCCTAACGTTGCGTTTGCTACTGTTGTAACAGCTCCCCTGTTTTGAAAAAATGACGACATAATTGTTTCCTCAAAACGTTGATTTATAGGTCCATAATTCGTATATATGTGAGATGTATCAATTTCCTTCAATTCGTCCAAATACTCACTTACAGGTACAGTTGAAGCACGTAAAAAAGGAATATTCTCCATATCTATCTATTCCTTCCTATCATTTTCGGACAATATAGAGCATATCTGTTTCAGATAATCCAAATTTCCTAGCACTTTTCATTCCTTGTTTTTCCGCTATGTTATATAATTCTACCTTAAATCCTGCATTCATTAATCGTTGAATAAATCCCGATTGATTGTAAATTCTCACATGATCTTCTTGACCAAAAGCTAATTTCCTCAATTGTGGTGTTACAATTAATTCATTCTCTATAATAAAATCTACATTCATTACGATCGGTACTTGAATAATTCCCCATCCATTTGGCTTTAACACTCTATATAACTCTCGCATTGCTTTGTCATCATCAGGAACGTGTTCTAACACATGGCTACATAATATTACATCAAAAGTATTACTATCATATGTAATCCTTGTAACATCAATTTCCTTCATTAATGGATCCTTTGGTTCTAAGTCACCACATACATACGTAATATTTTTATACTCGTTAAACCAATCTCTTAACTTCGCTTCAGGTGCAATATGAAGCATTGTATAGTTTCTATTTAACAAGTCCGTTTCCGTTTCAATGTACGCACGATACAATCTTTCACGATCCATCGAATTGCAAACTGGACATATCCCTGTATCTTTATTCCACATCTCAAATTTATATTTCGGAAAATCATAATGCGCTGGCCAAGGTGAAAATTTTTCAAATTGTTGATTGCAATATTGACAATAACAAGATTCTTTCTCAAACATATGAGCAACTAACTTGTTTAACCCTTTTTTTATCTTTTCATTATAAATTTGATCTAGTTCGCCATTTCTTACTGCATCCTTAACTATAAATCCCGCATTTTCTAAACAATAAGATAAACTCTCTTTATACTCACTTTCGGAGCTTAAAAATCCACTATTATATGCATCTATAATTAATTCAATCCACTCTTCAATTGTCATTAAAATAAAATGCATTTGTTTTTGATTTTGTCCACTATGTTGTCTAAAATAACTAAGAGGTTCTTGCATATAAACTACTTTTCCTTTCCTCATCATATCTAGCCAAGTTGCAATGTCATTAATAGCAGAATAAGCCTTTCCTTTAAAATATCCAAACTTCCCGTCAAACAAATCCCGATTAAACAAAACAGTTGTCGGCTCACCAACTACATTTTTTAAGTTTTTTAACATATAATTTCCTAATTCTTTTCCTTCAAAAAGTGTAGTTTCTTTCGCGATTTTCATATTTAATGTTGAAGGTGGTAATATCTCTCCATTCTCATCAATCAGTTCACGATATGACGTCACAAATGAAATATTTTCTAACGTCAAAAAGTATTTCATCATTCTCTCGATCTTTTCATGATGAAATAAATCATCATCTAATAAAAAGTTTATATAGTCCCCATTCGCAAGTTCTACACACTTATTAAAGTTTTCGGCAACTAACGGCGTTTCATTTTTAACATATGTAATACACTCATATTCACGTAAGTACGGTTGAATCATAGCATTGACTTCATTATTTGTACTATCGTCAGAAATAATAATTTCAATATTTTCATATGTTTGATTCAAAGCGCTGTTGAGTGCTAATTCCAAGTAATAAGGTCTATTGTATGCAGGAATAAGTATACTTACTTTCGGTAATGAAGAATTATTATTTATATGTTGTTTTTTCTTTTCTATGTTTATTTTCTTCGCTCTAATTTTTTGGTAATAGTCTAATGTATATAATATCGATGATGGAACTATCCTTCTTGCATAATCTAGAAAATTAGTTATTGCTTTGTCTAACTCTTTTTCAGTGGATAAGAAACCATATTTTTCGCCTGCTATAATACTGTGTGAAAAATCTTCTAACCCATCCATCATTTTATTAGATTCATTTAACTGTTGATCTGGATGTAATCGAAAGTAACTAAGCGTTTCTGCTATATATACTGCTTTTCCTTTACTTAATAAAGATAACCATGAAGCTATATCTACGTTACATAAATACCGCCTCTTATCAAAAATTCCATATGGTTCTTGTAAATCATTTTTACGAAATAAAACTGTTGTCGGTTCTCCAATATAATTTTTTTGATCCACAATTACCTTATTTCCTAATTCTGTTCCCTCTATAATCGTATCTTCTTCAAATAAACGGACAGTCGAATAAATATGTCGTAGCTCTTTCCCTTTATCATCAATGACTTGACGATGAGATGTTACAAGCTTAATTTCATTATCTAAATCATTGAAAAAATACTTCATCATTTTTTCAATTTTATTCACATGAAATACATCATCATCCATTAAAAAATTTATATATTCACCGTTCGCTTCATTAAATAACATTAGCGCATTTTCAAATTGTCCGAGAGTTGATCTATTTTTTATATAAATAATATTTGAATGATCACATAAGTATTTTTGTAACACTTTTTCTGTTTCATCATTCGTGCTGTCATCTCCAACTATAATTTCTATATTAGGGTACGTTTGTTCTAACACACTACATAACGCCTTTTCAAAGTAAAGAGGACGATTGTACGTAGGAATTAATACACTTACCAACGGAAGTTGCTCTACCACCTCTTCATTTCTTTCAATACGAGTTCTCATTTTAACTCTCTCACCTCTTCGCATATTATTTATATACGCGACACAAAAATCACATTACTTTAACTGTATGGAGCCTATATACTTTTATGCAAACATGAAACAAAATATCATACTTTTCGTTCCTAAATAAACATATTTAATAACGCGGACATTTTATTTGCACCTTTTTTATTCATATGATCACTATCATAAAAATCATCATCACAAAATAATGGTGAATCAAATAGATCTATAATTTGAAAAGAATATTGAGTTTGAAAATCATTTATAACTTTATAAAAATCTTCTTTTAATTTCTTACTACTACAATTGAAATAATGTGAAGTAACAGGGAACACAACAATTAATGGCTTTATATCATTTTTCAACAGTAATTCTAAATATTTCTTAAAAATCATTTTATTTTCAACTAAAGTATGAGGATACGCCAATTTAGCATGTGAAGCTGCTCTTATTTTCCCGTGTTCTTCAAAAGGAATATGAAGAGAAGTAGTATTCCATTCAGCATTTATCCAAGGCAGTATCAATGATTCATCTTTTAGTTCGTCTAATAAAATATATTCAAAATGCAAATTAAAAATAGAAAGAAGTGATTTCGGAGTATTTAGATGTGAGAATCCATCAGTGGGTAGAGGAGAGTGAACTACAGTATGATGACCATCTTGAAACAATGGATAATATACTTTGTGAATTCTATATGATTCAGATGATAACGACATATCAAAGTAAAACGAGAAATAGGCTATTCCTATTAAACAATATTGAAATGAATGATTGTTTGATAAAAGTTGTGACGCTATTAAATAATCATAGTATAGATCTTGCGATGGAAGTGTTAATTTTATTGACTTTTTTGAGAGAAGCTCCGTACTTATGCCACAATGTGGATAAGACAAACCGGTAGCAAACAATTCATACGTCGGATCACTCTTTGCTTTTTTCATAGAAATGTATAAAGACATAAGATCCGGATTTATTTGATAGATAGAAATTAATTTATCCTTCCATTCATACATGTATTTTGTTAAATTAATAATTTTTGAACTTTGCACGCCCCTATTTATCAATTCATTTGTAAGTTTTTCTGCGTCCCCTCTCCAAATGACTATATATTGAAAAGAACTTTCTATACGAACAACATCTGAAACGTCTACAACATGAACTATTGTTTTACATTTATTTTTGTCTAACGTATTTCGAATCCTCTCCCCTGATAATTCATCACTTAAAACAATGATTTTATATTGCTCCTTCATGCACATCCCCTCCATTATATGTATAATATGAAATTCATTTTTAATTCGTAACAATCATATACACCTGCAATCTAACAAAAAAATAGCTCCACCATTAGGCGTAGCTATTTTTACAATTATTGCTTATTCAAATTATATTCCTTTATCTAACTCATAAAGTTTACGATACTTTTCATTTTCTTTCAGAAGTTGTTTATGACTACCTTGCATGACAATTTGGCCACGATCAAGGAATATAACTTCGTCTACATGTTCTATTCCTACAAGATGGTGCGTAATCCAAATAACCGTCTTTTCTTCCGTTGCAGAAAACATTGTTTCGATTAAAGACAATTCTGTTTTTGGATCTAAACCGATAGTCGGTTCATCAAGTACAATAATTGGTGTTTCTTGCATAAGAGTTCTAGCAAAAGCAACCCTTTGTCTTTCCCCACCAGAAAACCGCTTTCCCATTTCATGCATTTTTGTTTGTAATCCGTCCGGAAGAGAAGTAACATGTGAAGCTAATTGTGCTTTCTCTAAAGCTTTCCATATCTCTTCATCCGTCGCCTCTGGTTTGCCAATTCGTACATTATTTCCAACTGTCGTATCAAACACATGCGGCTTTTGATTTAATACAGAAATATATTTAGATAAAAGATTCGTATGAGCTCGTTCACCATTCAATACAACTTGGCCATTTACTGGGCTTAACGCCCCTGTTAACAATTTTAGTAAAGTAGATTTCCCTGTCCCACTTCTCCCTAAAATAGCAATTTTCTTCCCTGCTTTTATTTGTAATGATACATCTTTTAATACAATCTCATTACTATCTGGATAACTATACGATACGTGATTCAGTTCAATATCTACATGTTTTGGTTCAATATAATCTTTCTCTCCATGCAAATCCGTTTCATCATGTAAAACACTATCACTTTCTACGCCATTAAGACGATGGGTAGATTCTACGTACGACGGTATTCGATCGATGGCATCTGCAATAGGAATAAGCGCGTTTGTTACAGATAAAGTCATTAATACGAAAGCTGCGATAACTGTAGGAGCAATTTGTTCACTTGCCGCTTCATTCCCAGTCCATATGATCATCGAAATAACTACAATACCTACTACTAATTGAATGATACTGTCCCGAATATGATACCAGCGTTTCACTCTCTTTTCGATTTTTAACAACTGATCATTTTGTTTTACATACTCATTAATAAATTCATCTTTACGACCACTTGCTTGCCAATCAGATAATCCAAAAACAGCATCTGTCAGTTGTTGATACAAACGGTTTCTTCCTTGCTTTAAAGTAACATGATGTTTCTTCATCAAAAGTAATGATACAAACGGAAGAAGAAAAACGATAATAGCTAACATACAACCTACAATAAGTGCAAAAACAAAATCAAATGCACCGATAACAAGTACGAAGATACTATAAACAACTAACGCTAATATGCTAGGAAATATTGTACGTAAATATAGGTTTTGCAAATGCTCTATATCTTCGGATAACACTCCTAACATATCACCCGTTTGAAATCGAGAACGGAAAAATAACGCCTGTGGTTCTACTATTCTATATAGCCTCGTTCTCATTTTTTCTAATATACGTAGTACGACATCATGTCCGACTAGGCGCTCTATATAATGAAATACAGCTTGCCCTATACTAAACGCTCTTGTTGCAACAATAGGAACATATACAGCCATTACATTTTCTGGTCTAAGGGCAGATTTTGAGATCAAATAACCTGAAATAAAAAGTAACATCGCTCCTGAACTAACTCCAAGAAGACCAAGGAAAATAGTTAAAGTCATTCTACCTTTATTTTGTTTTATATAAGGTTTAACCCAGTTACTCATTTCTCTCCCCTCTCTTCCCTATGAAAATGTAATGTCTCATTCTCTAAAAGTTCTTCATACGTCCCACTTTCTTTCATTTCCCCTTTATTTAGAATAAGAATATGGTCCATTTGTTTCATCCAATGTAGACGGTGAGTTGCTAAAAATACTAACTTTCCATTAAATAAACGTAACATCGCTTGCTTTATTTCAAATTCGGTTTCAATATCAAGATGTGCCGTAGGCTCATCTAATAAAATGATTGGTTTTTTACTTAAAAGCGCACGCGCCATAGCAACACGCTGTTCTTGTCCGCCACTTAGCATACGTCCACCTTCTCCAATTCTTTCGTGTATCCCATTTGGAAGTGATGTAACGAGTGAACGAAGGCCGACTTCATTAATAACTCTTTCAACTTCTTCATCTGTTGCATTTGTTTCATAAAAACGAATGTTATCCTTTAATGAAAGCGGAAAAATATAAGGTTGCTGCGGAATATAAGCAATATTTTTTTGCCAATCTTCACGAGTAGATCCATCAACTTCTACACCATTTACTAACATCTTTCCACTCGAAGGAGATAAAAAACCTGCTAATACGTCGATTAACGTCGATTTCCCTGCACCACTTTCACCAATAACACCAATAGCACCGTTACCTTCCCAAGTAAAATTAATTCCTTCTAATATAGCCTTTTCAGATTCAGTATTATTAACTTTGATATCTTGTAATTTCAAGCTACTAGAGGCATTCCATACTATATCTTCATTTAAATCTTTCTTTTGTATTCCTTTTTGTTGTTGCAAAATCTCTTCTATTTGCTCCATCGCAATTTGTCCATCTAATGTCGCATGATAATTTGCTCCCACTTGTTTAATCGGCAGAAAATATTCCGGAGCTAAAATCAAAATTGTAAGGGCTGGTAATAGTATAATCGTTCCATCTATTAAACGTATCCCTAATCCAACTGCCACAAACGCAATTGATAAACTCGTAAAGAAATCTAATGCAAAAGAAGAAAGAAAAGCAACTCGCAAAGTACGCATCGTTGCTTTTCTATATCTTTTACTTACTTTTTCAATCTTTCCTTCGTGCTGTTCACTTTTCCCTAAATACTTTAATGTTTCTAAACCTTTTAACGTATCTACAAAATGATTCGAAAGTACACGATATATCTCATACTGACTATCTGCCATTTTTTGCGCTGCTAATCCGAGAAGAATCATAAATATGATCACGATAGGAATCGTTACAACTAAAATGATTCCAGACTCAATATCTAGCGTAAAAACATATAGTACAATTAGACCTGGAACGATACTACTTCTAATCATTTTAGGAATCGTTAATTCAATATATGTTTTAAATTTCTCAATCCCCTCAATTGATAAGGTAACCAGATGACCAGTTCCAACAGTTTGAACATACCTTGGACCTAATGTGAAATATGCCTCTATCAATTGTTTTCTTAGTAACGACCCTGTTTTTTCAGCAAAACGTTCCACTAATATTTGTGATGTTCGAACTACTATGTTACGCGCTGCAAACGCGATACCAAAATAAACAACTTCACTTAATATTGTTTGTACTGTCTCTCCATGAAATAAAAACGTAATAGCTCGTGCTAAAAAGATTGTTTGCGCAATAATACTAAAAGCTTCTAAAATACTAATAATCGTTAACGCTACATATAAAATACGGCTACCGGGATAAGACGGAAGTCCTCTTTTTCTTTTCATTAGTACTCCAAATCGTTGTCTGACTTAACAGGTTGTCTAAATACATAATAACTCCATATTTGACTTCCGATAACGAAAGGCAAAATAGCAATCGCAAAGTAAGTCATAAGTTTTAATGCATAAGCTCCTGATGCTGCGTTGTAAATTGTCAAATCATTCATTGCTCCTAAAGAGCTAATCATAACACGTGGGAACATACCGATAAATACACTCGCACTTAGTAAAATGATTGTTAAACTCGTCATAAAGAAAGCCCAACCATCTCTTCTTCTTTTATTTAATAAAGTGGACACTAATAGTGCTACAAAAGCTCCGATTGGTACCATAATCCATTCTGTTCCATGAGCAGTGAAAATGTCGGTTTTCCATAACCCCACACCAGCAAAAACAAGAAGTGTAAGTAATGAAAATGGTGCAATTTTTATTGCAGCAATTCGTGCACGTTCTCTCAATTTACCAGTTGTACGTATCGTAAGAAATTGTAATCCGTGAACAATACATAGTAGGAGAAACATTACTCCTCCAAGTAACGCAAATGGATGAAGTAATTGCAAGAAGCCACCTACAACATTTTTACTCTCATCAATAGGTACACCTACCATAAAGTTTGCAATCGCAACTCCCCAAAGGATAGGAGGTAACATACTTCCAATAAACATCCCCCAATCCCATGCACTCTTCCATTTATGATTATCTATTTTCGCACGAAATTTAAAGGAAACACCTCTTAAAATTAAAGCAAGAAGCATAAATACAAATGGAATATAAAAACCACTAAATAAAGTTGCATACCAGTGCGGAAATGCCGCAAACATGGCTCCACCAGCACAAACAAGCCATACTTCATTCGCGTGCCAGAACGGTCCTATTGTATTTAAGTAAACTCGTTTTTCAAAATCATTCTTTCCTAAAAACCTCGAAACCATTCCTACACCAAAATCGAAACCTTCCAGTACGAAGAATCCAACAAACAAGATTGCAATAACTAAAAACCACAACTCATTAAGAGATAACATACTCTTCCTCCTTATCAAATGGATCATGGCTTTGATAATCCTTTTTCGTTTTCTTATTCGTGTGGCCCTTAATGGTACGAACGAATAAGTACACACAAATTCCACCCATAATTAAATACATTGATGTGAATGAAATAAGTGAGAATAATACTTCACCGAATGTTACATTTGGTGATACAGCATCTTCTGTTTTCATTACACCAAATACTACCCAAGGTTGACGACCCATTTCAGTCATAATCCACCCTACTGTATTACCGATGAATGGAAGAGAAATTGCATACACCATTAATTTTAAATACCACGTTTTTTCAGCTAAACGATCTTTTCTTGATAAGAACCATCCGTAAGCTCCTAGAAGAAGCATGAATGTTCCACTCATTACCATCGCTCTAAAACTCCAAAACATTGTATGCACTGGAGGAATATAATCTCCAGGTCCATATTTTTCCTCATATTGTTTTTGAATTTGATTCATCCCTTCAACTTGACCGCTAAACTTATCATACGATAATAGACTTAGCATATAAGGGATTTGAATTTCAAACGAATTTTCTTTCTTCTCTGTATCAATTTTCGAAAATACTGTAAATGGTGCTGGATCCTCACTTGTATTCCATAGCGCTTCAGCTGCCGCCATCTTCATTGGATGTGTCTTAATTAATTGTTGCGCTTGTGCATGACCAAAGAATAATACAAGCGCCGTTGTAATTGTTCCAACAATGATAGAAATTCGGAAAGATTTTTTAAATACTACAGTTTCTTGTCCTTTTGTAATTTTCCATGCACTTACACCAGCAATAAAGAATGCACCTGTTGCAATTGCCGCTGTAATTGTATGCGGGAATTGTACCCATAGTTGTGGGTTTTGAATAATGGCTAAGAAATCATTCATTTGCGCACGACCATCAGCTGCCATTTCATACCCGACAGGTGACTGCATAAATGCACTTGCAGTTAAAATCCAGAATGCTGATAACATCGTTCCAATTGAAAGGAGCCAAATACACATTAAGTGAATTCGCTTCGGTAATTTGTCCTCACCGAATACCCATAAACCTAGGAATGTAGACTCAATGAAAAATGCCAGTAATCCTTCAATTGCAAGCGAGGGACCAAATACATCACCTACAAAACGTGAATACGTTGACCAGTTCATACCAAACTGAAATTCTTGTAAAATACCTGTTACTACACCTACTGCAAAGTTAATAAGGAATAATTGCGTCCAAAACTTTGCCATCTTCTTATATACTTCTTGCCCTTTTACCACATACAACGTTTGCATGATCGCAATAATAAAAGCTAAACCAATTGATAGCGGAACAAAAAAGTAATGGAAAATCGTTGTTGATGCGAACTGTATTCGTGCCAATTCGAGCGTTTCCATACTAAAATCACTTCCTTCATAGTTTTTATAATAAAAGTTAATTGAGCAATCTTATCAAACTCAATTATTAAGAAATACGAAAAGACAAAAACATTTTGTATGTATTGTCGAAAAATATGAAGTTTCAGTTTTTCAAACTATTGTAATGCTATTTTTTACCTTTTCACTATTTCTGTAGTGTTTTATTCGTTAATCGAATTGTATAATATACCTGCATAGTAAATTCAGGTTATTTTTGACGTATTATTGACATCATTTTGTCTGAAATATGTCTTTTGTCATTTTTTTGAAGCAGATTTTTCTCATTAGCAAAATGTGTTTTTTCAATATACTTCTTACTTTTATATCTATAAAACAATCGTTTTTTCTTCATACGCTTGACTTTTACCCGAAAAAATGTCCTCGAAAGCAACCTCGATAAATGCTTATTTTTTGTCAAGAGAAAAATGTATTTCCAAAATTCAAACTCGAAATAATGTTATTCAAAAATAGAAAATAACTTCCCTCTTCCTCGACTAAAAGTTCATTTTTTTGTCATGTTTCCAGAACAAATAAAAAAACTGAGAGTCGATTAAACTCTCAGTTTTTTTATTTATTTTGCTGTATGTTTTCTAACGGCTGGTAAAATTTCAGTAGCAATGAATTCAATATTTTTCTCAATTTTATCAAATGATACACCGCCAAAATCAATTTGTGCCATAAAGCGTTGTTGGCCAAACAATTCATATTGGTAAAGCATTTTCTCAATGATTTGTTGTGGGCTACCAACCATTAAAGCATCACGGTAATCTATTGCATTTGTAAATTGCTGTTTCGGATACCCACCACCGCGCAGTGTAAGCATACCAGCATTAATGTGAGGGTAATATTCACTAAGTGCATCTTGTGAATTTTTTGCCGTATAAAATAAACTCGTTGTTGCAACTGGCAAACTTGTTGGATTGAATCCACTTTGCGCAGCCGCCTCACGATAAGCATCTACTGATCCTTTAAAGTTAATAGCTGGACCACCTAGTGTTGTTATCATCATTGGCACACCTGCACGTCCTGCTTTAATTGCACTAGCTGGTGGACCTCCAACTGCACGCCAAATTGGTAAGTTATTATTTTTCGCTCTTGGAATAACCGATGCATGTGCGAGCGGTGCTCTAAACTGTCCATTCCATGTTACATGTTCCTCGTTATTAATTTTTAATAAAAGATCCATCTTCTCTTCGAATAATTCTTCATAATCATTCACGTCATAACCAAGTAAACTATATCCTCCAATACGAGATCCACGACCAGCCACAATTTCTGCACGTCCATTAGAAATCAAGTCAATTGTAGCAAAATCCTCATATACTCGTACCGGATCAGATGTACTTATTATCGTTGCTGAACTTGCAATTTTTATATTTTTCGTAGCTTGTGCAATAGCTCCTAAAATAACTGTATGAGCTTGTGTTGTAAAATGTGTTTGATGACTTTCACCGACAGCAAACACATCAAGCCCTGCCTCATCTGCTAACTTAGCTGTTTCAATTAATTCATGAATTCTTTGTTCCGTACTAATTTTCTCTCCATTATGCGGATTTAAAACATGATCCCCAATCGAATATAATCCAAACTCCATCCCTTTACTTGTATCCATACGGTATTTTTCCATCATTACTCTCTCCTTTAATGAAGTGTTATTAGTTTCTCTTTTAAAAACGTTTGTAAGTCAAATGTATTTTCCTATTGCCTATAACTTCACTTGATTAGTCAATTGATAGTGTAAAAAAAATTACTCTTGCGGTAATTCTTTTTTTTCACTATGCTTATGAACTTTCGTCATCAGCTCATATAATATTTTCTGCTCTTCTTCATTTAATACATCATCAAAAAACGATGATTGAAATGCAAGTTGCTCTGGCAATGCTCTCTCTAAAGCTGCTTCTCCTTGCTCTGTAAGACTAATTGTTTTCGTTTTCCAATCTTGTTTTCGTACAATATACCCTTCCTTTTCAAGACGAGTTAACATTCGAGAAATGCCACCTTGTGTAACAGTTACCTTTTCAGCTAACTCCATTTGTGTTAGTGGTTGATACGTACGTATTTGCAAAAGCACATCAAATTGAGCTGTCGTTAAATCAAAACGTTTTAAAAACTCATTTGACATTTGATTACTTTGGTTCGTAAATCGTATTAAACGTAACCATATTAATGATCCTATCGTATTATCACGCATGTTTGATCACTTCCTATCGTGAATCTTACTATCACTTTACTACGCAAGTGATAGTAATGCAAGAGAAAATCACATTTTTTATATAACTCAACTTACTTTTACTTAACTAAAGGCATCACTCGTGTAGTATTAGGTCTACTTGCCATTCTCTACATCTTCATAAAAAAAGGATTAAGCTCCAACGCCAATCCTTATCATGCATTTATTTTTTGTTTTCAAAACAGTATGTTTGAAATTCACACCATCTAATCTATTATTTTCTTTTATCGTAACGTAAATTCATTTGAGCATACCGTCTTCATGTAAAACCTGTATAAGTTTGCATAAAAAACCTTGTTTACACCAATTGGGCTTTTACAGGATATATCATTTAAGTTCTACCTTTACTTCCTCTTTAGACATAACATCAGGTCTATAAATTAATTCAAGATTAGAATCACCTTTTTTCGCTTCAAACGTTATGGCTCCTGTTATCTTACCGTTTGGATCTACATCTTTAATTTTAAAAACGTTTTTATTACTAGTTGAAAATGTATGGTCCACGATACTTCCATCTCCTCTTTCAAGGTAAAAATCTAATGGATTAATTCTAACTTTTTGATTACCAATATTCTCTACTGTAACATGAACAATAACAAACTCATTACCTTTTTCCAGCTTATCATATTCTGCCACTTGTGCTATTTGTACTTTATGGACTGTTAATTTTTGATTTCTAATTTGAGTAGTTTTTTCAACATTATATTCTCTTGTATCTTCATTCTTCGTATTTTCTTTTTTGGCACTACTTTGCTCTTCCTTCGTATTATTTGATACAGTTTTAGCTACTTCTTTCTTCTCATCACATGCCGATAAACTGAAAGCTAACGTCCCTGCTAAAGTGACTGTCGCGATTTTTTTAAACATAAATTCCCTTCCCCCAATGTAAAAATGATAAAAGTTCCCAAAAACTATATATTATACTAACAGATAAATGAACAGCATATTGTCGTTATGTGTCGAATGTAATAAAGCTATGTATAAGTATGAAGTCTTACTTTGCTTCATCTCTCAACTGTTCGACATATGATAAAATTTTAACAATAAGACATCCACCTTACTTACGAACTCTTTATTCCCATAACTATGTGTATCATAAATTTTTAAATAAGAAAAAATTAAAATAAAATGATAAAATTAAACAAATCACTAATATAAAGGTGGGCAGAACATGCATATTTCTAAACAATTTATAAAACCATTCCCTGAATATGAAGACATATTTTATGATGATTTGGAACAACATAAAAAGCACTTTTTACCCATTTGTTCTATAAACTTACAATGTATTGAACCGGAATTGGACGAATGGGTACATATTGTGTCAGCAAAAGAAATCCATGATGGTTGCGTGGGTGATTTCACCAAACCATTTCACACAAATTTTACGAAAGCAGATACATTAGGATTCGATGTCATTAATGGAAAATATAAATTTGAAGCGGATTGGAATTATTTCGAAATCGAACAAAATAATTCTGACATAATAGAACAAGCCTATGAGAGTAATAAAAGAGATTATCAAATCCGTAAAGAGTATTTTCAACGTAATCAAAAAATTTATCCTTATTCTAGCTTAGGAAAAGAAATAACATCTGTAGAAGTATTAGAACAAGAGTTTGTTGAAAAACAAACAAATGGCTGGGGATTAAATTATCCTGTGGTAAATGGTATCCTAGATGATGTTCGTTTTATGACAGAAGAAGGTGAAGAATTATTAGAAGACTGCGATAACGAAGACGAAATTTTTGACTTTACGAATCTTCTATATATACCAAAAGATGAATATGGACATCCCTTTACATATGTTGGATTTGTTACAGGATATTATTTTCAAGCTTATGGTGCCGATCGTATTTACTTATTCTTTAATAAAGAATTAAGAAAAGCAGTAATTTGTTTTGAATATACATAAGATAATTAAGAAAAGTCCATTTTGAACATTATTACTTGAATCAAAATGGATTTTTTATAAATAATTTATTTCTATTTCAATTCCGCATCTACTGTGAAATGTGTAAAACCTCATATAATGTAATATCCTCTATCTCTTCAATTTCAGGCTTTACTTCATAAAATTCAAACTGACTATATCCCCACTTATCTGGGTTATACACTATTACATTCCCTTTACAATTTTCTGTAATCTGGACATTCTTATTAAAAAAGTTAAATTGAGTTTCAATCAATGAATTCTTTTGAGAAATACTCCCCACGTATTCAACAACATACTTACATTTCTTAAAATCATCACTTAGATTAACAACTAATGGAACACCTATATGTATTTGTTGCCAACCAAACGATTGTAAAATATTATCGTAATACCCTTCAAAGATAAATTTATTCATCCCTTCATGCCCATTCCAAATATATAAAGGTGCATAGCAGTTATAAAAATTCCCATCTTTCTCCGTTTCCGTAATTAAATAAGCTTTAAAATTTAGTGCTTGGAAACCATCAGTTTTATAGCCATTATCCTTTACCCTTTTCTTAATAATTTCCATGTCATAATCCTTTGGAAGAATGACCTTATATTGCATTCCAATCATGTTTATCACTCACTTTCAATCTTATATACATTATGATAAATCGATAAGTGGCTAACGTAAAATAGGTATAAATTATGTTTGGTATCATTTATAATGATAGTGCATAAGGGGCTGAGATACTTGGAAATAAATGATCTTATTATATTCAAAACTGTAGCCAGTGAGGGTTCTATTAGTAAAGCTGCTAAAGAGTTAGGATATGTTCAACCGAACGTAACTGAGCGAATTAAAAAATTAGAACAAGAGTTAGAAACACCTTTACTACATAGAGATAACAAAGGCGTTTCCTTATTACCTGCTGGTGACATTTTATTAGATTACACGAATAAAATATTAACTCTATTAGAAGAAGTAAAAGATGAAATTAAAACGAGTGGTTCTTCTTATATAATAGCGACGTCACAATCTATTTTGACAAATTATTTAAGTAAGCGTATTGAAGAAAACTTTAGAAATTATCAAATATATGTAGAAAGTAGTAGTCATTTGTAAAAATTACTGCAGCAACAAAAAGTTGATATGGTCATAACTTATGAGGATTATCCTGACGCATCGTTTAAAAAAGTGTTCACGACCTCAATTTCTGTAGGCTTATTAAAAGCGAAAGAAAAATGTACCATTGATTATTCAAAAGAAATTTTCTTCGTTAGCAATGACAAAAAGTGCCCTTTTAGAAATAAGACGATACAATTTCTAAAAGAAAATAATTTATCTCAGCGTCAACTTCAACAATTAGATTCTTATTCGCTTATGGAAGAGTTTATTCAGGACGGAAAAGGGATAGCCTTTTTGCCGATTAAAAATGATAAATTGGTACCAATTGAAGATGTTCCAGTTGAGAAATTAGCTGTTCATTTTTTTACAAATCAAAACTCTTTCAAACAAATCCCTGATGAACTATTTGGTTAATAAAAAATCCCTCCTTTATGAATCTAAAAGAGGGATTTTCATATTCTATACAATTGATTTTTCACACATTTTGCTCCACTTCTGCACTTTTCTCCTTCTTATTCCGTTTCATATTCTTCAGTCCCTTAACCGTGCCAACTAATCCTTTCGGGAAAACTAGCAATACGATAATGTACAATAAACCAAGAATAATTGTCCATCGTTCAAAGATCGGATACTCTGTAGCTAGTTCTGATAAATAATATTTTAGAGATTCAATAATTCCAGCTCCTGCAATTGCTCCAATTAACGTTCCAACCCCACCAATCATCGTCATCAATAATGCATTTAATGTCATTTCAATTGAAAATACAGTCGTATTAACAAAACGCAATGTGATAACAAATAAACCACCGCTAATCGCAGCTACTACTCCTGCAACAATGCTAGCAATAATTTTATAATGAAGCACTTTATATCCTAGTGCTTCAACACGTTGCTCATTTTGGGAAATTGCCTTTAATACTTTTCCAATAGAAGATTTGGTGAAAAGACGTAACAGAACAAAAATGATAAGTAAACATATAAGTGTTACATAATAAAACGTAAAACGATCACGGAATACGTCTGGTACCCCAAATGTAAAACCATCTCCTCCGTGAGTAAGCCCACGCCATTTTTCAGCAAGTACGAAAAATAACTGTGAAATAGCAAGTGTTAACATTGCATAAAAATGACTTTTCAATCGTAAAGAAAGCAAACCAATTATATAACTAACGATTGCTGAAACGATAATTGCAGCTACTATTCCAATTAAAAAGTTCGTTATTGATACGCCTTGTCGATCAAATAAAAGCGCTACCCCATATGCTCCTATCCCAAAGAACATACAATGACCGAACGATACAATTCCTGTATACCCAAGCAATACATCAAAACTCATTGCAAAAATAGCAAAGATGAAGATTTGAGTGAACAAAATTAACAGGCTCCGTGAATCATTTACGAACGGAAATCCACTTAAACAAATGAGCATACATACTCCGAAGTATACTTTAATTCGGTCCGATGTGTTGTTCACCATTTCACCCCTTTTCACCAACAAGTCCAGTTGGCTTCACTATTAAGAAAAATAGTAACATTAACATATTAATTGCAAGTGATAAATCTGGTATAAAATACGCTGTAAAAGCACCAGCTAATCCGACAATTAAAGAAGCAATAGCTGAACCTTGGACGCTTCCTAATCCACCGATAATTACTACTATAAAAGCTAAAATTGCATACTGCATGCCCATCTCGGCGAAAATAACGCCCGAATACGGTGCTAATAAGAATCCTCCCAAAGCTGCCATCCCTGCCCCTAATAAAAAGACGAAAGAAAATATCGCTTTTACATTAATACCAAGCGCTTGAACCATTTCTTTATCCATTACACCTGCACGGATCATAAGACCTATCTTCGTCTTTTTGAGTAATAATAGTAGTGCAATGTAAATAATTATCCCAATTAAAATAACGAATAGACGATATTTAATTAATATAATACCTCCGAACGTAAAACTTCCTTGTAACCATAACGGTAATTTTGCACTAATAGGGTTTGGCCCCCAAAATATTTTAATACACTCACTAAGAACGAGCATTCCTCCAAGCGTAACGAGCAGCTGTCGAACATGATTTCCATATACCGGTCTAATAAGAAACCTTTCTAAAATAAATCCTAGGAACATTCCCATGGCTACTGCTCCAACTAAAGCTAATATATAACTTCCTGTCATATTAAATAACCAAACACCTGTAAATGCTCCCCATGCAAATAAACCACCGTGTGCAAAGTTTAAAACGCTCATTAGACCGAAAATAAGTGAAAGACCTGATGCTAACAAAAAAATGAGCATCCCTGTTGAAATCCCATTTACAAATAAATTGATTAACACATCCATCCTTTTCACCTCGGATTCATGTTAAGAGATTCCTAAATATTTATGACACATTTCCTTATCCTTTTTTAATTCATTCATAAAACCGTTATGAACAATTCGTCCGTTATCCATAATGTAAAAATAATCGCCAATTTGACTGGCCATCATAAAATTTTGCTCAACAAGTAAAACTGTTGTTTTCTCTTTCATCTTCAAAATAGCTACCATTAATTTCTCCACCATTATCGGGGATAGCCCTTTGCTCGGTTCATCAATAAGTAATAATCCATCACTATTAATAAACGCTCTTGAAATAGCCAACATTTGCTTTTGCCCTCCGCTCAAGAGCCCACTTTTCTTATTCCAAAACTGCTTTAAATCCGGAAATAGTTCCAGCATCCACTCTATTTTCCCTTCTACTTCCTCACCTTTTCCCCTAGCAAGAGCGAAAGTTTCTTCTACTGTCAAATCATGAAAAATACCTTGATTTTCTGGTACATACCCTATTCCTTTCCTTGAAATTAAATGTGTAGGTAATCCACTCACTTTTGCACTATCATAATAAATTTCACCATCTGCAATGCGGTGAAACCCCATCACTGAACGTAATGTCGTTGTTTTTCCTGCCCCATTTCTACCAAACAGTACAGTAATCGTCCCTTTCTCAACAGCAAGAGATACTCCTTGCAAAATATGAAACTGATCTAAATACGTTTCTATATTATTCACTTGTAATAGTGCCACTATATAATCCCCCTAAATAAGCACTTTGTACACGCTCATCTTTCATAATTTCTTCTGGCAATCCTTCAGCCAATAACTCTCCATGAAATAAAACGATAAGATGATCTGACAAACCTAGTATCATATCCATTTTGTGTTCGATAAGTACAATTGTGCTCTCTGGATGTTTCTTAATATTTTCAATCACTTGTAATATAGCAGGGACTTCCTCAACCGAAATACCTGCCGTCGGCTCATCAAGTAATAACACATCCGTTTTTAAAGCTAATAACATCGCAAGTTCTAGCTTCCTTTTCTCTCCATGTGCCAAATCTTTCGCTAATACGTTCTCTTTTTCATGAAGTAATACTGTTTTTAAGAAACGTCTCGCCTCTCCAACTTGTTGCTTTAATTTTGCTGAACTCGGGAAAAAACTATAGTAATCTTGTACGAATGATTGAACACTTAAACGGACATTTTCAAGTACCGTTAATTCTGGGAATATGTTTGTAAGCTGAAAAGAGCGACCGATTCCTAAGCGTGTTCGATCTGAAATCGATAGTTTTGTAATATCTTGCCCTTTAAAATACACTTCACCTGTTGTGGGTGAAATCTGTCCACTTAGTAAATTAAATAACGTTGTCTTCCCCGCACCATTTGGCCCAATAATAGAAATGAGCTTTCCTTTTTGGACAGTTAAATTTACATCTTTAATAACTTGATGTTCACCAAAAGATACACTAAGATTTTTCGTCTCTAGCAAATGTGTCACGAAATCCCTCCCTTTAAAGCCGTGAGTATGAAAGAAATATGTATAAAGAGGGTCCCCCCTCTTTATACAAAAACAACAGAAAATTCAGTCTATTTATTTTGAACTGGTGGTTCTGTTTCTTTCATCGTTAATTCTCGCTCTAACACTGGCACCGGATAATCAACACCGTCTTGCTTTTTCAATGTGATAGAATACAGTGTCTGCATCGCTTGGTGGTCCTTCTCTCTAAACTTCATCTTTCCTTTCGGTGTATCAAATTCCATTCCTTCCATTTTCTTAATCAAGGTATCTACATCTGTATCACCTTTTGTTTTCTTTAAGGCTTCTACAATAGAAATTGCTGCTGACATTCCTCCTGCTGTAAACAAATCTGGCACTGCACCATTAAAACGTTTTTTATGCTCTTCAACTAGCCAATCATTCACTTTATTTTTTGGAAGTGTGTGATAATATACAGAAAAACCTTGCATACCTACTAATGCATCCATTGTTTTTAATGCTGGTATATCTGGCGCACCTGTAGAAATTTTAATACCTTGCGCTTCCACATTCATATCTTTCAACTGTTTCCAAGGTGAATTTGCCCCTGCCCAAACGATAAATAAATAATCTGGTTTTGAACTAATGATATTTTGAATATTCGCTGTAAAATCTGTTGAATTTGTATCCGCGTATTGCTCATTCACAATGTTCGCACCTAATTTTTTCGCACCCGCTTTAAATGCAGCAATCCCTTCACGACCAAAAGCGTTATCTGGGGCAAATGTTGCAATCTTTACATCTTTTTTCGCAATTGCTGCTGCTCCTGCAATCGCATCTTGTGAGGAACTTCTTCCAGTTCTAAAAATATATTTATTCCAGTTCTTCCCGGTAATACTATCCGCAACTGCCGGTTCTACAACCATAATCTTTTCATATTCTTCAGCCAGTGGTAAAACCGCTAACGTATCACTTGAACTAGACGATCCAACTAAAAAATCAACTTTCTCTTCTTCTAATAACTTCGTAGCTTTTTTAACTGCTACATCCGCTTTCGTTTCTGTATCTTCTACAACAAACTTAATCTTTTTCCCATCTACTTTCCCAGTTCCACCAGTTGCATAATCTAACCCTAATTCAAATCCGTTCACTGTTTGTTTTCCATACGATTCTAGCGGTCCTGTTAAAGAAGCAAGGACTCCTACCTTAATCGTTTTTTCATCCTCTGTACTTGTTTTCTTTCCTGAACAAGCTGCCGTTATTAATAATGAACCTAAAACACAACCAGTAAACATTGTTTTTAGCCACTTACGTTTTTTCATCGACATTGTGATCCTCCCCATACTTTACTTTCTGATAGAATCAAACACGCCAAAATCCCCTGTCCGTAATCATGACTAACTAATTCGATAGATAATGGAAAACTCTTGTAGTACCCTCTACATTCGGCACAAATATATAATCACCTTCCTATGTAATGGAAACGGACATACAATCAATATATATTCTGCAATCCAATTGAAAATACTGTTTCATTTCAGTAATGACCATACAAAAAGACTAACTTATTTTTAAGTTAGTCTTTTCCCCTTAATTAGAGTTAAGTTCTACTTTCTCTAACCCTTCAGCCAATTGTTTCTTATCTAGTCCTTCTCCTATTACTACTAAATTTGTCGGGAAACCGAAGTCTTGTTCTAATAAAGTTGGTACTCCGAACGAATATTGGAATAGGTGAGGGTATTTATCTCCATGGAATTTCACAAAACCTTTCACTCGATAAATACTATCTGGTAAATTCGAAAGCCATTCATATAATTTGTCTTGATCAATCGGTTTCGTAAATTGATATGTCATTGTTTGTATATGTAAATGCTGTTTGACATGTAGTGTCTCGTGTTCCTCATCATTTGGAAATTCTGCTTCTTCTATATCTTTTAAAGATATATTACAATACTTTGTCTCATACATTTTCGCATGATCATTTATTGCCTTTACTTCTTCAAATACTGTATTCTTATCTTCATCTGTTAGTAAATCTGCTTTATTAACAAGAATGTGACTACCAAATTTCAGTTGCTCATGCAATAGCTGTTGTACATTTGCACTTAATATACTTCGATTTAACCACCTTACTGCATCTAAAACGACTACAATTGATTTCACTTCCAGAAAAGGAGCTAAAATTGGCGAGACACACGCGTCTAACACTTCAATTGGATGCGCAACACCTGTCGTTTCTATATAAATTACATCTGGTCTTTCTTGTTGGTATAACGAATGTAATTGTATTTCAAGCTCTTCTTTTAACGTACAACAAATACATCCTTTAAGAAGTTCTCTTAAAACATTCTCTTTTCCAATAATATCTGTATCTACTGAGTATTCACCAATTTCATTCATTAATACTGCAACTTTTCTATTCTTCTTTTTCTCTGCTAACAATAAATTTTGTAATAATGTTGATTTTCCACTACCTAAAAAACCACCTAATATATGAATCTCCACTTTATTCATTCAACCGACCATCCATTTCTTTACTTCAAATGTATTCAAAGCGTAATAATTACGATTTATATTTATCATTTTATTAAAAGAATGACCATTTGTAAATATAAGAGATTCACTGTTCATTTACTTCATATGCAACTCTAACTCCAGACTCGATTGCCCCTTGCATCCATCCATGTGTTAATGTCGTATGCTCTCCTGCAAAATGTACTTTTCCAGATGGTGGTGTAATATACGGAAATAACTCGAGCTCTTGGCCTGGTTCGAAAGCTGTAAATGCACCGCAAGAATACGGATTTTTACTCCAGCTAAAAGATGTTCCAGTGACAAACTCACTATAGACGATGTCACCGTATATTTCCGCTAAATTTTTTAATGCGTAACGAATACGATCTCTTTGCGGGAGACTATCCCATGTTAACGCCTCATCTGCCCACGTATAACTTGCTATAACGATAGCTGGTCCTGGAGTATGAATGCCATAACTCGGATAGTATGTAAACCGTATCGGTAAATCAGTAATAGATTTACCGCCACACTGTCCCGCTTTCTCCCAAAATCTACTTTTAAACTCTATTGCAATTTTAGTTGCAGCAATATAATTTAATTCACGAATTGCTCTTTTTTTAAAATAAGAGAATAAATAGTATGGCTGAACTTCTACAAATCTTAACGCTGAAAATGGAATTGTAATAATAGCAAAATCACTTGTTATTGTAAATTGCTCTAACGTTTGTTCATGATTTCCTTGTAACATTACTTTATTATCTTCTTGTATAATTTTATCAACCTTATACGGCATTAAAATATGTTCCCTTAATTGTGGTAAGAATGCATTCGATAACTTATCCATTCCACCAGTTATTTCATAATATTTCGTTGTTGAAGTAAAGAAAATCATTTCACGTAATACTTCAATTAAGGACATTCCCATATAAGCTTCCATATCAAGAAGTACCCCAATCATATCTATCGCACCATCTGAATAATACTCCATTAAAAATGAACCAAGCGAATACGTTTTATACTTTTTTTCAACGATAAGCCAGTTTTTATCAGGATCCTTCTTAATGTAATTTAGTATTGGTTCTAATACTTCAATCATTAGCTCTTCTGCCGTTTTTCCTCTTTCTTTATCCAAAACCGGATATTCAAGTACACTTGGATCATTTTCAAACACATTCAATCTCGTTTGAATGTTATTCGTATAAATGATATCTGCAAAAGTTTTATTTATAAAAAGGTTTAAAGGTAGTTTAAATTTATGAATATACGCTAAGGTTAACTTATGGGTGTCAGGGATTCTCATCGGGCCCGCATTAAAATATAAACCCACACTAAATGGTTCCCGAATCGTATACACTCTGCCACCTATTCTGTTATTTGCTTCTATAATCGTTACTTCGTGCCCAGCCTCTTTTAATAAAGAACCTGCAACTAATCCAGAAATCCCTGCACCTGCAATCGTAATCCGTTTTGGGTTATTCTTTTTAACAAGCCCTGCATGAATAATATGAAGCATTTCTTCCATTGCTAATGGATTCCCCATGCCATTTCCCCTTTTACAAAGGATTTTACTGAATTATATTCGGTTCACTGAATTCCTATGTTTTGTTCGCTGATTTGCACGGATACATTTTCAAATACTTGAATATCTTTTATAAAATGTAATAAACTAGATATGACTCTATAGAAGTAAGACGTATTATCTTACATAATAAAATCAATGAAATTGCGAGGAATTTTGAAATGAAAAAAGGTATTAACCGTGTTGTATTAGTAGGAACAGGAGCAGTTGGATGTAGTTATGCTTACTGCATGATTAACCAGGCTGTAGCTGAAGAATTTGTTTTAGTCGATGTAAATGAGGCAAAAGCTGAAGGGGAAGCAATGGACTTAAGTCATGCTGTTCCATTCGCACCAGCTCCAACTAGAGTATGGAAAGGCAGCTACGAAGATTGTAAAGATGCTGACCTTGTAGTTATTACAGCTGGATTACCACAAAAACCAGGCGAAACACGTTTAGATTTAGTTGAGAAAAACGCTAAAATCTTCAAACAAATCGTTCGCAGTATTATGGATAGCGGATTTGATGGCATCTTCTTAATCGCAACAAACCCTGTAGATATTTTAACTTACGTAACTTGGAAAGAATCTGGTTTACCGAAAGAACGTGTAATCGGTTCTGGTACAACGCTTGATTCTGCTCGTTTCCGCTATATGTTAGGTGAGTACTTCGATATTGGTCCACACAACATTCACGCTTATATTATCGGAGAACACGGCGATACTGAACTTCCAGTTTGGAGCCATGTTTCCGTTGGTATCCAAAAACTACAAACACTGCTTGAAAAAGACAACACGTATAATCAAGAAGATTTAGACAAAATTTTCATAAACGTCCGTGATGCAGCTTACCATATTATTGAGCGTAAAGGCGCAACTTATTATGGTATCGGTATGTCACTTCTACGTGTTACAAAAGCAATTTTAAACGACGAAAATAGTGTATTAACTGTATCAGCTTACTTAGAAGGTCAATACGGTCAAAAAGATGTTTATATCGGGGTACCTGCTGTTTTAAATCGCGGCGGTGTTCGTGAAATTTTAGAGGTTGAATTAAGTGAAGATGAAGAATTAAAATTCGACCACTCTGTTCAAGTATTGAAAGAAACAATGGCTCCGGTTCTTTAATTAAGATAAAAAGCAATCCAATTTATTTTGGATTGCTTTTTATTTTCATTATCTCCTATGACTTTTTAGTGATTTTCTATCATTTCTTATTTTTTAGTCGCATCCTCATTATTTATATCAAGTACATCTAATAAAAAGATAAAGATTGGTATCCCGATAATAAGCCCCCATATTCCGAGGAAATGCTCTGAGAAGATAAGAATCATAAATGTGTAGAATATTGGTAAATTTGTTTTTGCAGACATAAACTTCGGATTTAAAAAATAACTTTCAAGAGCATGGATTACTGTTATGAATACGAGTATGTATACTACGTACATAACTCCGCCTACGTTGTAAGCAATGATACAAAGTGGAAACAAAGAAATAATCACACCTGCAACAGGAATCAACCCTAGTAAGAAAATCATAACAGCTAATACAAGTAGCTGTGGAAATCCTAAAACGATTAATGCAATGACAGTAAGAATACAATTTACAATGGCAATTAAAAACTGAGCCTCAATTACTTTGCCGAACGATCTTGCAAATCTTTCACCAAAATATGCAATTTCCTCATAAAAGATTTTTAACTTACTATCTTTAAACTTAGATGTAAATGTAATAATACGCTCTTTTTCTAATAAGAAAAATAAGCTTAAAATTAGAGATAATAATATTTGTAAACTTACCTTCCCTATATTTGCTATTGATTGATATATGACGTCTACACCTTGTTCTATATATTTTGATACTTCCATCCCATTAATTGTCGAAAGTGCATATTTAACGATTTCATTATCAGGTGGATTTTGAAAAAACAGTTTAAATTGATAAATTAATTGTGAAATTTGTATCGTCAGCACAGGTAAATATTTATATAATGTTGTGCCTATAAAGGAAACTAGTATTATATATAAACATGCAATAACAATTTTCCGGTTTACTTTCAATTTTCTTGAAATAAAACGTTGAAATCGATCCATTAAAAACGTCAGTATAAACGTAATTAATATTAAATTAATCATACTTTTTAATGCGTATAATACAAGCGCTACTATTATTAAAACGAGAAACCGTTGAAACCCTCTACTTCGAAAAAAACTCTTTACTTCATTCATTAAGAATTAACCTCCCCCTTCAATGGATGGAAATTGAATATATTACATTTTATGAACTCCTATAGACAATCTTTCTTACTAATTGAGAAGAATCCTTTTTTTCTTTTCATATTGTTAGATTCGTTTAACTGGAATCCACCAACATAATTTCGGTGGATTCCAGTTATTTTTCATATAACCTTTTATAAACTAGGTGATTTTCTATTTTTAGACTGCTGTTCATACGCATATCCAATATTGAAAAGCTCTTTTTCACAAAACTGTTTCCCTACAAACACTACACCGATTGGTTCTCCATTTTTATCATATCCAGCAGGAACCGCTAATTCCGGATAACCAGCTACAGCTGATAGAAGGACTTCATCGTTATTAATCATAACTAGAGCATCCAAACCTTTTTCTACTAAATACCTATCTAGCTCTTTTCTTGCATTTTCTTGACTCGTTTGCACTACGTTTTCAAACTCTTCTTTCGTTATAGCAGATTTTTCAGACCCTTCAATTAATGTTTGTCCGTATTTTATTCGTCTTTTACTATCCTTTTTATTAAACGCTATAATCTCTTCTAACGATTTTACCGGTACATTCTTTTGCTGTGAAAGATAGTCGTTTACATTATGCTTGAACTCATATTCTAATGTTTGCAAATTATCTACACCCTCAGCACTTAACTGGATATTATCAGTTAATATCGCACCTGCATCTTGAAGGTCTTTTCTAATTTTTTCTGCTACTGCTTTTCTATTTTCATCTTGTTGGTCTACAGAAAAAAGAAGCCCTATCTTTTTCCCTTTTAATCCATCTATTGATAAATCCTTTGTATAATCAATCCTTTCTTTATCTTTCATTTTTTCTGTCATAATATCTTTTTCATCATAACCTATCATTGCATTAAATAGCGTTGCTGCATCTTTTACTATTCTTGCCATAGGTCCTGCTGTATCAAGAGTTTCAGCTAATGGAATAATTCCTGTTCTACTTACCATACCTAAAGATGGACGTAACCCAACTACTGATTGCTGCGCCGCGGGTGCAACAATCGATCCCGTCGTTTCTGTTCCAATTGCAAGCGGCGCAAAATCTGCTGCAACTACTGTAGCAGATCCTGAACTTGATCCTGAAGTATCGAATGTAATCGGACCGTACGGATTTAAATTTTGTCCTTTCTTCCCGCTATACCCGCTTGGCATTGTAAAAGATAAATAGTTCGCCCACTCAGACATATTCGCTTTTCCTAAAACAAATGCTCCTTCTTCTTTCAACTGCTTCACAATTGTTGCGTCTTGATCTGCAATCCAATCTTTTAATACATAAGTTCCTGCACTAGTCGGCATCACTTTTTCCGTCTGTACATTATCTTTTACAACGACAGGAATACCATATAAATTCGACTTTTTGTTTCTCCCCCGCTCTTGATCTAACTTTCTTGCTTCTTCCATCGCATTAGGATTTATCTCTGTAACAGAATTTAATGTTATTCCATTTTGATCATGTTCTTGTATTCTAAAGAGATAAATACTCGTTAATTCTTCATATGACAACTTTCCATCATCAATCATTTTTTGAAGCTCATCTATAGTCGCATTTACGACTTCTTTTTCTTTTATCTTTACATTTTCTATATTGATTCCTTTAAGCTGATTATGTATCGGTTGTAGCACTCTTTCTTTATCATATACAATACGCTCAGGTTCCTTTGGAAAATAATTTTTATACACGTAATATCCGCCGGCACACGCTAATAAGACAATGCCTCCAGTGATAGACAGCGTTACCTTTACCCATTTCTTCATGTTGCTTCCTCCACTCTATAAGATGCTTAGCTATACAAAAAAGAGAGTTACCTTTTACTTAACTCTCTCCAATCAAAATGCTAAATGAAAAAATGAAAGATTTCAATCTAATTACTTCTTTTTTTGCATTTGCTTTGCTAACATTTCTTTCACTTGATTATACGTTAATCCTGAATTTTTATTTAAACGCTTTACTTCCTCAACATCAGTACCTACCACTGTATATTTTTTCTCATCATTCATTTTTCTAATTCCCTTCTCACCGTATTATTTCTTATATTTCTTCCCTAAATGCGCATAAATTAACACCACTACAAAAAAGGAAGCTGTTTTTTAGCACAGCTTCCTTCTCGTTACATATTGTATTTCTTAATAAAATTTCACTACATCTTCAGTAGGCAAGAACGTTCTTTCTGCTGGTTGTTCGTTTGGTTCACCAAATGGCATTTGACCTACTAAGCTCCACTCTGCCGGAATGTTCCAAGTTTCTTTCACTTCAGCATCTACGATTGGGTTGTAATGTTGTAATGACGCCCCAATTCCTTCAGCAGATAATAGCATCCACACAGTATGTTGTAACATCGCATTTCCTTGATGAGACCAGAATGGAAACTGATCTTTGTATAATGGGGCATTTTCTTGCATTTTTTCTACAGTTGCTTGATCTTCAAAGAATAGAACTGTTCCTACACCTGCATGGAAGCCTTTTAGTCTTTCTACAGTCGCTTCAAAGTTTTCTGCTGGTACGCGTGCTCTTAGTGTTTCTTTAACGATATCCCAAAACTTTTCATGCTCTCCATCCATTAATACAACCATACGACCACTTTGCATATTGAAAGATGTTGGTGCGTGTAAAGCTGTTTTTAACACTTCTTCAATTCTTTCTTTCGTAATTGCATCGTTTTTTGTTACTTTACGAATTGAACGGCGGTTCACGATTGCTTCTTTTAAGTTTGTTGTAGTTGCTGACATTTTAATTCCTCCAAATGTTTGTTTTATCATTTATTTTGTTATTTCATAACAAGCGAATTAGCAATATCCATCGGTATTACATTGCATACCTTCAAATGAATTTGTTTTATCCTTTTCAATTTCTTTATCAATGACCCTTTCTAGTGTTTCTTTACTAGCAAGCCCTTGAATGACTTCATCTCCAATCATGACAGTTGGAACAGCCATAATATTCGCTTCATCATATGCGTGTTGAATTGCTTCTTGATGCTTTTCTTTATATTTACGAGTTACTAAAGCATCTTTAAATTCCGCCTCAGGAAGTCCTACTTCTACCGCTAATTTTGTTAACACATCAATATCTTCAATGTTTTGCTCTTCTTGGAAAAATGCTGTGAATACGCGGTGATGATACTCATTACCTAGTCCACGTTCTTTCGCAAATTGACATCCTTCGAAAGCTAAATGTGTATATGGATGTGGTGAAACACGTGGCAAGCGCATATCAATTCCTAACTTCTTCGCTGTCGGAAGAATGAAAGCATCCCATGAACCTAATTTTTCTGGTTCATTCCATGGATCTATTTTTGAATATGGACTTGGACGTAATTCAAATGGCATCCATTCAATCTCTACATCTTTCTCTTTCGCTATCTCATCTAATGGACCTTTTGCTAAAAAACAAAACGGACATATAAAATCTGAGTATACTTTCATTTTTACAGTCATAACTTTTACACCTTACCTTATCGTTGTAATCAAACCAGTTACATTGATGATAAAAAAAATATAAATATTATTTAAACATTCATTTTTTCTTGCAAAGTTTCAAACAACTGCCCCATCGTAATATTTCTCAAAACTTCTTCCATCGCGGATTGCGCTTGAATTAAAATAATTTCTAACACCGCTTGAATATTCGCCCCAATTGGACAATCTGGATTCGGTTGCTCGTGAATATGAAATAGCTTGTCTTCTTCGACTACGTTCACTGCATGATACACATCTAACAATGTGATTTCATGTAAATCCTTTAGTAATCCCGCGCCACCCGGTCCACGATTTACGTAAACAAAGCCAGCTTGTTTCAAGTACGACATGATTTTACGAATGACTACTGGATTTGTATTGACACTCTCAGCCATATAGTCTGAAGTACAAAGTGAAGATGGATTGTTTTTCAAAATAGATAAAATATGAACAGCTATGGAAAAGCGGCTACTAATTTTCATCGTAATCACCACCTAGATGTAATCATTATAGTTACAAATAAAAAATAAGTCAATCCTTTTCATAGATTTTTTATAAGCAAATTAAAAAGTGCCCCATTATGATATATGAGACACCCCTTTTTATTCTGCAAATAGCGCTTGAAATTCTTCAATAAATAGCTGTACAGCGATTGAAGAATCCTTTAATGAAGGAACAGCTAAAGCAATTTCTCTCCATACTTGCGGTTCCAATTCTCTCGTTTGCACATTCTGTGGTAAATTCGTTAAAGATAATTCAGCTAATATTGCAATGCCTAATCCTTCTTGAATCATATTTAAAGCTGTAGTAACGGTAGAAATTACATACTCAGCCCGAAGTGGTACGTTGGCTTGTTTAAACATATCAATGATGGGTGGTTCGTATCCGCCCTTACATAATATGATCGGTTCATTCTCCAAATCACGAATTGTAATAGAGTCCTTCTTACAAAGAGGATGATCCTCTCTTAAGATAGCAACCATTTTTCCCTTCGTTAACGGGACAATCTCCATCTCTTTATTAGGCAAAATAACAATTCCTATATCAACAACCCTCGATATTAACCAATCTTCAACTTCTTTAATTGTTCCTTCACAAAGAACGACCTCTAAGCTCGGATACTTCTCCTTAAAATGGTTTATCATTTTCGGTAAGAAATGTGCAGAAGCACTCGGAAAACTCCCAATTCGAATCGTCCCCACTTCGTGTCCTTTCTCCATCGCAACTTCTTGTTCAATCTTCTCTACACCGTTCAAAATCTCTCTAATATGTACAAGAATTCTGTTTCCTACATCCGTAACGAGTAATCCTTGTCGTTTATCACGTATAAGAATCGTAACTCCTAACTCTGACTCAATACTTGAAATGGCATGACTTACAGCTGGCTGCGTCATATTTAACACCCTGGCAGCCTTCGTAAAACTACCTAACTCAATAGTTTTTATTAATACTTGCAGTTGTGTAATAGTCATAACTAATCACTTATACTCCTTATAAAAAAGATTCATTTTATTTATTACATTCGATATCATATCATAGTGAAATGAATAACAACAAGGAGGTCTTACCGTGACACAGCTTTCTCGAACTAAGACGGCCATAATCCTTACCTTTCTCGTTTTCATGTGGGGAATCAATTGGCCTTTATCTAAGTTTGCCCTGCATTATACACCACCCGTTTTATTTGCAGGCGTTCGAACTTTAATTGGAGGATTCATTTTACTCCTTTTCGCTCTACCCAAATATAAAGAATTACATTTAAAAGAAACGTGGCATTTATACGTTATTTCTTCTTTACTTAACATCATTATATTTTACGGGTTACAAACTGTTGGTCTTCAATATATGCCTGCTGGGTTATTTTCCGCCATTGTATTTCTACAACCAGTTTTACTCGGTATTTTCTCGTGGATATGGCTTGAAGAATCAATGTACGGCTTGAAAATTTTCGGGCTTGTTCTCGGATTTATTGGTGTAGGTGTTATTAGCTCAAGCAGTTTAACAGGACATATTTCTGTTATTGGAATCCTTCTCGCGTTAGGATGTGCGATTGGCTGGGCACTTGGCACAGTATTCATTAAGAAGACTGGTCACCGTGTGAATGCCATTTGGATGGTAACAATTCAGCTTCTTATCGGTGGTCTTTGTTTAATCGGATTTGGCTCAGAATTTGAAAGTTGGTCTAGTATTGCTTGGAGTATGCCATTTGTTAGTGTACTACTCTTTATTTCATTCTTTGTTATTGCAATGGGGTGGCTTGCATACTTCACACTCGTTGGAGCTGGTGAAGCGAGTAAAGTAGGGGCTTATACATTCCTTATTCCCCTTATCGCTATTATTGTAAGTTCAATCTTCTTACATGAAGCCATTACAATGAGCTTATTTATTGGCCTATTATTTATTGTTGTGAGCATTTGTTTTGTAAATATAAAGCCGAAAACACTTGCTGTAAGGCAGCAGGTTGAAGTGAAATAAATATGAGAAAGAGCCTACTATTTGTAGGCTCTTTTTTATATCTTATTTTTTACGACGCACTACAAAAACACACGCACCTACCGAAGATACAATTGCCAAAATAGATAAAACAATTGCTATCAACTGCATATTACTAGTACCTTCATTCTTTTCTACATTAGATACTTCACCATGTTCTCCTGTTAATGACGTACCTTTTGCAATTGTAGTAAGTGAATGCGGTTTTTCAGCTTTCTCATCGCCTGTCCATTCAACAATTTCTCCGTCTTTATATTGTTGATATGCATCCCAAGCTATTTTTTGTTCTTTATCCGGATTTTTAGCGACGAAAGTAAATCGCTGGAACTGACCGGGTAAAATCCCTTCTCCTATTGCTTCCCATACTACAGTTTTCACTTTTCCGGCATTATCTTTCTGCTCTTCCACTTTCCACCCTGGCACTGGTTCATACTGTTGGAATTCCACACCAGACGGTATTTTCAGTGTAACTTTTGTTGTTGCTATATTCTTTTCAACTGGTACTTTTATCGTGTAAGTCTCCCAAGAACCGATGTCAGAAGTTGCTGGCTTCACAGTAACGTGCGCACTAACAGGTAACGAAAACATTCCCATTGTAATTGCTGTTGCGATCATTGTTGTTCCTAATTTTTTTATACGTTCCATTTTCAATTAGCTCCTTTTTATCTATACCTACTCTTTATCCCGCTATTCGCCGGGTAGCCCAATTGATGAGGGCTGCTTAAAGTTTTACTTTATCTGCCACCTACAATAAATTTATAATCCGTATCGAAGCTATCAAGCGATTTCGTTAATCCATGTACTTGTATATTCCAGTTTCCTGTCATGTTAATATACATACCTTCTGCTTCATATTCTCCCGGTGAAACTGCCGAAACTTTAAATGATCCTTTTCCCATATTCATATCTAACGATTGAGTCGTTAATATAATTTGTTCCATATCAGTAACGGGTTGTCCGTTCTCATCCTTTAAAGTAATATGGAATATATTTTGTCCTACTCTATTAGGACTTACATTTAGCGTCATTTCATATCCATTATCTAATTGTTTACTCTCTGTAAAAGGTCCAGTAGGAGGCATCGGTGGTGTTTGTACGTTTGTCATAAAAGCTACGATGACGAAAATGATAATTCCAATGATAAACTCTACTTTCACCGTAGCACCTAATCCTTGCTCCGCTCTCATTTTCCCTTTCACATAATGAATAATTCCCAATATCCCCATGAAAACGAATAAAAGTATCTTTGCTAGTAAAGCTAATCCATACTTCGTATCAAATAACGAGTGGATTGTTGGAATAAAAAATGTACTGTTAAAAAGACCTGTTATTAAAATCACAATGACAGCGCATGTTGCCCACGGTGAAAAACGCTTAATCATATCCCAATACATATTCCATTTGTTATCCTCTTTACGTAACAGAAGAATAATAGACGATAAACCACCAATCCATAATGAAGCTGCGAATAAATGTAAAAAATCCATAACAACAGCAATATCTTTAAACTTTAAACCATATGCGTGACTATTAAATGCTTTCATAACAAGTATTCCAATAAACAGCACTATTGGAATACTCCATACTTTAAACGACGAAAACTTCTCATGCTTCACCGCAAAATACGTAACAATTATAAGCGTACTAATGAGAATCATTTGAGTGATCCATATATAACCAAAAACAGAAAGCTGTAATGTTTCTTTTAATAGTAAAGGGTTGAATGCTTCTAGCCACGAAACATCGGCATTTATTTTCGCTTGCAATGGTAGGTTGAATAACAAGCTAATAAATATCCCAAATAAGGAGATCCATATTATGTTCTTACTCCTTGATCGAACCGAGGTTGCATTCCCTTTATACATAATAAGATTAAAGAAGAGAACTCCTAAAAATAGCGAGAAACTCGTATATAGAATCCCACGTTCCATAATCATATCGATTTGCGGGACATACCCCATCTCTTCCACTTGTATATCGTCTGTTTCCGCTTCCGCTAATCCAATCCGAAACGGGATAACTCCTTGAATTGGATGTCCATCAGCTGAAATCACTTTCCACTGAATGGAGTAAAGACCATTTTTGAGGTTTTCTTTTAATCCAGCTTCTAATAGCTTTTTATTTTTTTTATCAATATGAGCATCTTTTAAATCGACTCTTTTACCTGATGTATCTCTCACGTACAATGTATTAAAACTTGAAACTTGTATGTCCTCATCGAATTCGATTTTTACAACAGATGGTGCTTTCTTCAATGTTTCATTTTCAGTAGGGTTTGATTTCACAACGTACGCATGAGCAGATGCACTTTTCGGTATCAATATGATAAGCACACATGCAAGTAATAACCATGTCCCTAATCTTCTCATTACTTTCATACTCATTTCACTTCTTTCTTCCTCATCGCTCTATTTTCATTCCTTTAACTTCCGAAGTTTGATTCTCCGGCGAAATATTAACCTGATTAAATATAAACTTCTAGAAAGTATAACTCTTTATTTCTCTTCCACCTCTAAACTTCTAATATAATAGTAACTATCATGATAGATACAACTTACATTTTTAAAGTCGATTGTTATTATATCATAAAATATATTTATGTAAGTTATCAAAGAAGAAAAGTTATCGTGAATCATTTGTGAAGAAAATGTGAAATACATAAATAAAAAGGTATTACGTTATTACGTAACACCTTTAAAAAAATATCCCTCTTCTATTTCTCTTCCGGATAATCACAATACTCGATAATCGTTCCTTCAGTATCCGCTGGGTTAAGATAAATTAACCTTCTACCGTGCTTATTAATGCGTAGTGTATGCTCTAATGTCCGAATACCTTGTTCTTTTAACTCTTCTAGAGCCACATCTAAATCATCGACACGATACGCAACGTGATGAACACCTTTACCTTTTTGTTTAATAAAACGGGCAATTGGAGATGTCGTATTATTCGTCGGTGCAAGTAATTCAATTCTATCTCCATCCACTTCAAGAATGGCTACTTCGCTTTCCACACCAGGAGCTTCACTTACGTAACGATCTATTAAAGTTCCTAGTAACACATTTTCATAAAAACGTATCGTACTATCTATATCACGAACTGCGATTCCGATATGATCAATTGTTTTTTTCATTTTATTTCCCCTACTACTTTATTTTTTCTCATTATTAATAGTAACAAAAAAAGCTATAGAAACAAGTTCTATAACTTTTTTTATTTAACCTATTTTTTTATCCGCTCTAGTTGCTGGTTGAACTTGGTTTTTCACTTTTAAAATACTAAGTCCATATCCGATAAATCCACCGATAATCGCTGGGAAGATCCAGCCTAATCCTACTTCCTGCATCGGAAGGAATTTAGTGAACACTTGGCTTACTACTTCAATGTTAACTCCAGCTGCACTTAATCCATCGAATAAGCTGATGATAAATGTTACGATTAAGCTCACTTGATAAACTTCAGCTCTTCCTTTGAATAATGAATGGAAGAATGTTAAGAAAATCAATACGATTGCTAGTGGATAAATTGCTGTTAATACTGGAACAGAAACTGCGATTAACTGTGTTAATCCTACATTTGCAACAATTGCACTAAATACACATAGCGTGATTGCAATTGCTTTGTAAGGAACATTTGGGAATAACTTATGGAAGAATGAAGAACATGCTGATACAAGTCCCACACTAGTTGTTAAACAAGCTACTGTAATCATTAATCCTAATAATACTCCGCCATATGATCCGAAATAGTAGTTAGAAACTTTCGCTAATACTTCTCCGCCGTTCTCTAAATGTCCAAGCTTTGCAACACTTGAAGCACCCATATAAGAAAGTGCTGTATAGATAATTGCTAAAATAGATGCTGCAATAATTGTCGCTTTTGCACAAACGACCATAATTTGTGTTTTCGTTTTCGCACCTTTTTCTTTAATAGCATTGATAATGATAATCCCGAATACGAATGATGCAAGCGTATCCATCGTTAAGTATCCTTCTTGGAATCCTTTAAAGAATGCATGTGATGTATAAGCTTCCACTGGTGCTTGCATATCTCCAATCGGATGTATAAAAGCAACGATTACTAAAATACCGATGAAAGTCAACTTAATTGGTGTTAAGATTTTTCCAACAATATCGACAATTTTCGCGGGATTTAGCGAAAAAAAACAAGTGATACTAAAGAATATAATTGTGAAAAGAATTAAAGGTGTAGAACCTACTCCTTCTGGCATAAACGGTTTAAGACCAATTTCATAAGAAACATTTCCTGTTCTCGGTATTGCAAATAACGGACCAATCGCTAAGTATAAAACTGTTGTAAACACAATCCCAAACACTGGGTGAGCACGACTAGCTAACGACTGCAAATCATCTTTACCTGAAAAACCAAATGCTAGCACACCTAGTAATGGTAATCCAACACCAGTTACTAAAAATCCAGCGTTAGCAATCCATACATTCTCTCCTGCTGATTGACCAAGCATCGCTGGGAAAATTAAATTTCCCGCTCCAAAAAATAGTGCAAATAACATTAATCCAATAACTACTATGAACGAAAACGGTACTTTATTCGCCATAATATAACCCCCATTCAAGTTTCCTTATCTCATTTTCCAATTTTAACTAATTGAATTTTCTGAATATTTAATTTAAGTATCAACTATTCTTGAACTCATTATAGTTTGCTATATAATATTTTGCAATACTATTTTCGAACTTTTCTTTTATTTTATAAATATACATTTTTTAACATGAAAAATAGACTAAAAAACCAACATGGTCATCCATGTTGGTTTTTCCATTTACTATCATGAATTAAAATTTTGCTGCTACTTTTTTAACGTTTTCTAGACCTTCTTCAACAATTTGTTGTGAACGATCTGGATATTGATTGTGTCCTTCAATTACAACTGTCTCTGGATTTGTAATTCCCCAGAATCCAAGTACCGTTGTTACGTAATTAACTGCCATTTCCATAGGAGCCATTTGCTCTGAAGAGTAATCTGAACCACGAGCACCTAACACAACTACTTTTTTACCACCAACTAAACCTTCTGGGCCATTTGCTGTATATTTAAACGTTTTTCCAGCTTGAGATAAGTATGAAATATATGTGATTAATGGAGCTGGTACTGTAAAGTTCCATAATGGGAATGCAAATACAACCTTATCAGCTTCTAAAAACTGATTTAAATATTGATCTACTGTAGCAACTGCCTTCTCTTCTTCAGCAGTTAACTCCATGCCTTGGCTACGTTTATATCCACCTGAAATCGCGATATTTCCGTAATAAGGAAGATCTAATGCAAATAAATCTAATTCCGTAATTTCTGTATTTGGATTTGCTTCTTTATAAGTACTTACAAATGTTTCATACATTTTTGAACTAACTGCTTGCTCCGCTGGACGATCGTTTGCTTTTACAAATAATACTTTTGACATTTTTTTATTCCCCTCTACATTCGTATTTTCTTCTTTTTTACCAAATAATGAGCTAAATAGTCCCATTTTCTTCACCTAATCTTTCTTTTCATATTCATTATTCATCATCATAAAAATTCTTATTCTAAGAAAAAGTTCCAATAGATACCTTAAGTTACGCTATCACAACTTTTTGTTATTTAATTACCTTATGTAAGTGATTGTAATATAGCCACTTACTTTAGTCAAGTAACTTTTAATAAAAAAATAAAATCTCAAATTAAAAATATTAACTAAAATACAATTGAACACCAAATACATCTTTATTACTTGTATAATAAACTTTGAGAGGAAAATTCATATATAGAAAGGATTTATTCATGAGCACTATAGAAAAGCTTCAAACTTTTATTATTCTTTTTGCTGTTACATGCGGCATCGTACTCGGACAATTTAATATGATACATACGTATTCAGACAAATTTATTGTCCCCTTCTTATTTTTCATGCTATATGGATTATTCCTCAGCATTCCATTAAAAGAAATAAAAAACGGATTTCGCAATTTAAAATTTGCTGGAACAAGTCTTACTATTAACTTCTTATGGACACCTTTACTCGCTTGGGGGTTAGGAGCACTATTTCTTTCCGATCATCCAGCACTTTGGGTTGGATTTATAATGTTAATGGTTACTCCATGTACAGATTGGTACTTAATCTTTACTGAAATAGCGAAAGGTAATGTAGCACTTTCTACTGCAATTTTACCTGTAAATTTAATTTTGCAAGTACTGCTCCTTCCCATTTATTTATTTTTATTTGCTGGTGTCATGAAAACTGTAGCGATTTCTGTTTTAGTAGAAAGTATTGTTATCGTAATCGTCTTACCATTTATACTTGCACACGCTACAAAGTTCATTATGAATAAAATGAAAAAAGCTGAAACTCTCGAGAATAAACTCATTCCGTTTTTCAGCTCTGCTCAAATTATATTTTTAAGTTTAGCAATAGTAGCGATGTTTGCATCACAAGGTAAATATTTACTGCAAAATATGAATGTCGTTTTATTATTACTCGTTCCTGTTCTATTGTTCTTCATCATTAATTTTTTACTAGGACAATTTATCGGGCGCATGATGCATTTATCTTACAAAGATACAGTAAGTCTAAGCTTAACAACGTTAGCAAGAAACTCACCTGTTGCACTCGCTATCGCTGTGACCGCTTTTCCAGACGAACCTCTTATCGCACTTGCACTCGTTATTGGACCATTGATTGAGTTACCGGTACTAGCTTGTGTGTCACAAGTTTTGTTGCTTATTAAGAAAAAACGGCAATATGCATAATAAAAAACGTCCCATTTTGGGACGTTTTTTATTATGGAAAGACTACATACAACACTTACTTCTTATTTATCAATACAAATGAAATTACCGAAACTACAAACGTAATAATACCAATTATAAATTGATCGGCTCTAAAAATTTTATATGTTATAGAGAATTAACTTTTCGTTACATTAACAGATCCTTTCTAATTAAAAATGATAGGAAACGTAAATATAACGAAAGCTGCCCAAAGTCCGTATATTGGCAAATACTTCGTAACGGCATCTTGGATAGCTTTTGGTCCTGATTTATTTTGCAAGAAACGCATATAGGAAAACATAATCCAAATTAAATTTGCCCAGACCAGTATGTTTACACCTAAAACAGCAAGTCTATTAGGTGTAATCCCGTAAGAAGAAAGTCTGAATACTATGGCTGACAATGCGACAGTGTCAATAATAAGCGCCAGAACAATTAAGGAAAAATTTATATAATCTGAAATGTTCTTTTTCTCGTCCGAGTCACTCTCAACGATAGAAAATATAGTAACAGCCAATACGCCAAGCAGTATTCCGTTGAAGGCCATTAGGAAATTGCGATCCAAGAATGGATTTTTCCCGACCCAAATTACCGTTATAAGATAGATAAGCAAGGTAATCAGGACGAGAGGACTAAAAATTTTAGATATGTATGGTGTAATATTTTTAGCAAGCTTAAGATTCATTGATACTAAGTATGCAGTCACAATAGCGAGAGCCGCTGCTCCAAATAAAACAACATTACTAAAATAGAATTCTCCTATATCTAAGTCAACAAAGCTAAATAAACGCATGGTGAATACCGCAAGTATCATTCCGCTCACTGCCATGCTCCCGTAGAGAAGACAATATTCTAAATTAAATTTAATATAGGCTAATCTTGTACTGCCTTTTGAATATTCATTTCCTGTAAATGCAAGCCCTACTAAGACCCATAAAAATATAGGAAGATGTAAATAAGCAAGTATGGTACTGTCTTTATAATTTACTGGCAGCGTATTAAGATAATACCCGGAAATTAGGAACAACGCTGCAAGGGAATAAATAATACTTTTTTTCGGAGTATTATTGTAAACAAAATAAGCAGCAATAAAGGGAATTACACCAAAAGCCAAATTAATTGGAGCAATTGCTTCCTGCTCAACAAAGTGGAAAATGATTCTAGTGCTTATGCCGGCCAAAATAGCTAAAAGGCCCATGAATAAGAAACCATTTTGAAACAAAGATGTTTTTTCTTTATTTACCTTCTCCTTGAAATGCAACCTTTCATACCAAGCAGCTAGAACCTGAGAATCAGGTTTTTGGTCCCATGCTTGTGAGAATGATTTTTTAAAAGCTTTCGGATCTTTTCTATACATCTTCTCCAACTCATGAGGGTTATCCATATTTTCGATAATCAAATTTTGATTGTTCATAATTTTACCTCCTCTAATAAAAAACAGCTTTGTTACCTTTCTATAAAAAGCATCTCACTGATTTATTATGATAATGATTTTAATACACAATTTATTGTTTTACAATAAATAATTATCAATTATAAAGATTTTTTATTGTATATTTCATTTCAAACAAAAATATATAGTACTACTTATTCAAAAAAATATCCTATAGAATAGACTTTTTTAAGCGTCTATTCTATAGGATATTTTTTAATTATCATATTTTTATTTGTTAAAACAACTTAATTCTCAAACACAAAATTAATCTTATTATCTTTCCACTCTAACTTCGCATCAAATGTTTTCTCGCCCTTTTTAAAGCCTTTAATTAAATCGGTCTTTTCACCTTTTAATAGCTTTGTCATATTCTTTTGCGAAATTGTTTTACTTAATATTTTCTTCGAGATGGTAAAGTCACATTGTGTCGTGTTGTAATTAGAACAGCCGTAAAACGTTGACTTATCAATTACATCGCCATCACATTTTTTACAGCTACCAACCTTTTTACCTGTTGTAAATTTCGATCCTTTTCGCTCAATCGATTCAACATGCAATCCAGTAAAGTCCCATTTCTCTGACATTTCCACTGCATCTTCAATAATTTTAGCTGAAAGCTTTTTCGTCTGTTCCATAAATGTAGCTGGTGAAGCTGTACCTTCACCAATTTCCGCAAGACGTTGTTCCCATTTCGCAGTCATTTCTGGTGAAGCTAGTATTTTGTCACCAATTGCGGTAATTAATACTTTTCCTTTATCAGTTGCATACACTTGGTTTTTCTTTACATCTATATACTTACGGTCTTTCAGCATCGTAATAATACCTGCGCGAGTCGCTTCCGTACCTAAACCTTCTGTTTTCTTTAATACTTTCTCCAGCTCTTCATTCTCTAAATACTTACCAGCTGTTTTCATTAACGTAATAAGTTGTCCTTCTGTATAGCGCTTCGGTGGCTGTGTTTTTCCTTCTTTCACTTTCACCTTTACAACTTTTCCTTCTTCGCCTTCAGCTACAATTGGAAGAATGGTTTCGTCATCTTTATCGTCTTGGAAAATAACTTTACGCCAACCTTCTTGAATTTGCTGTTTTCCTTTTGAAATGAATTCAGCACGTTCATCTACAAGCGTAATGATTGTTGTATAGTCAAAGATTGCAACTTCATAATGAGCTGCAATAAGCCTTCTTACGATCATATCGTATATTTTCTTTTCATCACCTGATAGTCTGCTTGGGTTTGTAACTTGCTCTGTCGGAATAATTGCGTAGTGATCTGTTACTTTCTTTTCATTTACATAACGCTTGTTATTCATAATGGATTCAACCGGAGCCGGTAATAAGCCTTTATATTCATCAAACTGACTTAACTTCTGTAAAATATCAGGGAACGTCGCTGCTTCTCCTTGTGTAACATAGTTAGAATCTGAACGTGGATAAGAAACAATCCCTTTTTGATATAGTGCTTGCGTTATATCAAGCGTCTTTTTCGGTGAAAACTTAAAGGCTTTATTTGCCGTTGCTTGCAGTGATGATAAGTTAAATAAAAGCGGCGGCTGAAACTCTTTACGCTCCGTTTTCATTTCCTTCACAACAGCCGGTTTCCCTTGGCAAAATGCCGCAATTTTATTCGCCATATCAGGGTCTTTTAAGCGGGATTCATTATCCTTTTCCCATTTCCCGTCATATTTCTTTCCTTCTATATTAAAGGTTGCAAACACTTCCCAGAAAGGCTCTGACTTAAAGTTTTCAATTTCTTTCTCTCGCTTTACAATCAATGCTAACGTTGGTGTTTGGACACGACCAGCAGAAAATACATCATTCATTCCTTTTTTCTTTAACAAAATACTAAAGACACGTGATGCATTCATACCAACAACCCAGTCAGCGCAAGATCTTGTGTATGCTTCGTAATACGTATTAATTGTATCTGATTCATCAAGTAGATTTTTAAATCCTTGGTAAATAGCTTGCTTCGTTAAAGATGAAATCCATAGACGTTTCATCGGCTTTTGCACGTTACAAAGATTAATAATATTTCGTACGATCAGTTCCCCTTCACGCCCAGCATCTCCTGCGTGAATGATTTCTGTTACCTGTGGATTATGTAACAGCTGTTTCACAACGTTAAATTGCTTATACTTTGACTTTGTTACTTCAAATTGAAATCGTTCAGGAATCATCGGTAACGTATCAAGTGACCATTTTTTCCACTCTGCGTGATAATGCTCTGGATTACATAACTGCGTCAAATGACCAATTGCCCATGTACAGTACGCTCCATTTGGAAATAACTCATTCGCTTCTACTTCTAAATATCCATCTTTCCGGCGATATTTAAACTGTGAAACAAGAGCCAACCCTTGATCTGGTTTCTCGGCAATAATTAATTTCATTTTATAACTCCCTATCTGTATTCCAGTGTTACTTTCATTGTCTATATGTTTAGAAGCGATGATAAAACAACAATCTTATTTATCATTCGCGGTTTGTCTCGCAAATGGGAGACCTATAATATTATACGCTTATTCTTTATGGCTTCACAATAGAAACTCATAATATAACAATTTCTTTGATATCCTTAAACAAAAAAAGACACCATAAAATTTGGTGTCTTTTTCTCTATTTTTTAACCACTATCTTTTCATTTACATTGTTTTTTATACTCTCTTCATTGCAATTAATTTTATCGATACTATCTACCTTCAATTTACCATCATTTTTCTAAAAAAGATGGTACTGTAAGGAAATGCCACAATAATTTATGTATTAAACTTTAAAAAATTAGAATTTTTTTTCATTTTATCCATAGAATACTTTAACTATCTCGTTGTAGTAGACAAATCATAATTTGCTCTTTAACAGCGAGCTTTCTCTACATGATTATTAACTCTCTTTAAAATCTATCAATCAAGTTGTATCCATTTCACTATACTCGCTCTAGAACTTTAAGGTTAGATTTTGTACTTTTTCCAAATTCAATATATTTCCCGTCTTTATATTTAGCCCTAAACTTTTATCATTATCAAACCAATCAACTTCTAATTTTGTAAATTTAAGATTTTCCTCACTCCTTATTTCATAAGTGTAGAGTTTATCCCATAATCCCCATAAATGAGGATATAATCTCACTTTCAAATTAAAGGGTTCTAATATACATGTAAATAATTTTTGTTTTTTATTCTGACCTACATGTATTGATTTAAATAAATTATAGGCTACCAAACGTGATTCTCCATTTCTATTCTTATCAGCAATCAATAAACATAACGGTTTTTTTAATGAACATAATAAATTAATTGCTTCTGATTTAAATGTTAGGTTTAAAAAAGTTGTATTATTATCTTCTGTACTAATCCGCTTACACAAAAAGTTATCTAAAAATAACAAACCAGGATAAATCTCATCTTCCTTAATCTTTTTTAAATCGGAAATATTCAAATATTTACTTCGAGTTAAAAAAACATTTGTTTTAAATATTTTACATAATTGATAATCAATGAGATTAAAATCACCAAATTGAAAAGTACAAAAAAATCCCTGAGCTTTTTTACACAAATAAATGTTATCTAATCCTACTATTTCTTTAAATCCTTTGTAATAATGAGGGGTTAATCTATATTTTCTTTGTATATATTTATTAATCCGATACTTCCGCCAAAGGTCTATTACTTCTACATTTGTAAATCTATTAAAAGATGCTAGTTCTTTTGATAGGTTAGCAAGGGCTATAAAATCACTATATTCTGACCCAATTATTTTCTCAGTAGCTATTTGGCAATCTATAAAGGATTCAGCCAGATAATTTAATTCCTCATTCACGTAATTCCTCCTAATTTCTAGATAATTTATCTTCATTTTGATTTTATTAAAATGAAGCTTTTTAATATACCTCTACAAATATTAAAAGATGTTTATGTTATATATATTTGCACGACACCTAACTATTACAATGATCTTATATCCTCACTTATTACATCATGAAGCACACAATTGTATGTATCCTTAAATCTTTATATTTTGTCCGCACTCAACTTGCATAATATTAAGTACGATTGATAGGCAGTAAACCATACATATTTCCCCTTTTTTCACACCCGATAATTAAAATTATGGAATACTAATTGTTTTCAATTAACAAAAATCCCCTATCTTCATAATCCTCGTTAGTAATTTTTTAATTATATTTTTATTTATAATTTCTTGTGCTATAAATTCTCCATTATAACAAATACTAAAAACCGCAAAAAAACACTGTATTTTCTTTTGTTATTAATCTATGAGTATTAAAAGAAACTTCTTTATCACTCTTCTAGGTCCCCACAAACCCCCAACAGCAATTTTGTTTTAGTATAAGCCGTTATTTTAGTTAAGCATTCTCTTTCATTAAAGAGATAATCTCTTTAATCTTTTTAAATACAATTTCATTAGATATTTGTGGATGCATAGTACAGATAGATAATTTATGATTTTCATCTATGAATAATTTTTTTAAATAATAATATCGATTATCCAATACACTTTTCATTTTAATTATTTCTAAATAATTTCTTAAATCAATTGAAAATGACTCCAAAGGTATCGATAACCCTCTCCCAATCGCTTTAATATAACTCTCTTTTAAAGTCCATAAATCGTAAAATCTATTAATTTGTTCGTTTTGTGATTTAATGGAAAATACATATTCCGCTTCTTCAGTGGAAAAAAAAGATAGCACTAGACTTAAATCTATCAATTTAATAATTTCTACATCAATTCCCACTGGTGATGAATCAAATGCACAAACCACCCAATCTCCTGAATGTGATAGATTGAAATAATTTCCCTCTATCTTTATATAAGGCTTGCCATAGGCATTGTAATATATATTAATATCTTTGTTCTTTAATGATAATTGTTTACCTAGTATAGATCTAACTAATATTTCTCCAACTAATGTTCGTTTTGCATCTTTAAAATGCAAAAAACTCTTTATTTTTTTTTGTTTTTCTAATGGAACATAGCTAAGAAGTTCTTCAAAATCATTGACAGAAAGCTCCTCTGATATATTTACGGCGATTATTTGCATCTGCTCCTACCTCACATTAAATTTCATAAAATCTGTACTACACAAACTGCTTATGATTTTAAATAATATACAGATTCCTGTCTTTTTGCTGTATTAAATACCGAAAAAATAATTCCTAAAATCAAAATAATACAACTATATCTATACGTATTATTAAAACTATTAGTAATCGCTTTTTTATATTGCTTCTTTGCATCCTGATATATATCCGAGATTGTTTTTTCTTGTAATTCAAAATCTTGATTTACTTTTTCTGCAAGCTCTTCAGGAGTATTATGTATAGCAACTTTTTTTCTTTCTTCTATTTGATAAATAAATTTCTCTAAAGAATCTTTAGAAGATGTGTCTTTCATATGTTTTCTATCTATTTGTTGAACATTTATAATTAATTTCTCTTTTATTTCTTTTGGCATATTTGTATGTTCAACTTTGTTTACCATTTCTTTTTTGACCAGATTTAGTTGTGATTCCAATTGATTATTTAGTAATGCTACTAAAACTGCTACACCTAATATACTACCAATAGTACGAGATATATTTGTTATGCTAGAAGCCATACCCGACTTATTAACAGGAACACTTAAAATTGCAGTAGTAGATATTGGAGCAAGTGTGCATCCTGTTCCTACCCCACCTACTGCTACTCGCCAAATATAATCTAAACTTGTAAAATCTGTAGACATTGTAGTAAAAGAGTAAGTAGTAACAGCTAATAACAACATTCCTGCCATTCCTATCCATCTACTACCTTTTTTAGTGGCTATAGGTGTCATTATAGTTGTCACAATCATAGAAAATATGGCCAATACACTAATTATCAGACCTGCTTTCAATTCACTTATTCCTTGAACCTGTGTTAAAAAAAATGATAATAAAAAAATGATATTCATCATACCCATTCCTACTATAAATAGCAATAGATTTCCGACTGAAAATTGACGATTATTAAATAGCCAAAGTGGTAATATTGGATACTTTGATTTTTTTTCAATATTAATAAAACTTATAAAACTAATAATAGATATTACAAATAATAAAATTATATACTCTTTGTTCCAACTATCGTCATTCACTTTTAATAAAGCTAAAACTAAAGTAAATAAAAATAGAGAAGATAACAATACCCCTAACCAATCTATTTTCTTCTCTGATAATTCATCATAAGATTCTTTAAATAAAATCAATACTAATACACAGGCAATCAATCCTATAGGAATATTTATGAAAAAAATCCACTTCCAGCTTAATTGATCACTTAGTATTCCCCCCAAAGCCGGTCCAATAGCTGCAGCAAGTCCTCCAAAGGCCCCCATTATTCCTCCTATAATCCCTTGCTTTTCTTTTGGTACTAATTCTAAACCTAAAGGCATTGCCACCGGAACAATTATAGCTGCTGAAATTCCTTGAATTACTCTAAATAGGACTATTGTTTCCAATGAAATAGATAGTCCACATAATAAAGAACTAATTGTAAATACAAATAAACCTATTACATAAAACTTTTTACGTCCAAATCGATCAGCTAATTTTGCCATAGGTAACAAACAAACAGCAAATGCTAAATTATAACTATTTATAACCCAAGAAATATGTTCTACCGAAGTGTTAAAACTGATTGTCATTTCAGGTAAGACAATATTAACTATGTTTGAATCTAAAATTGCCATAAAAAAACCTGAGATTAAAGCAAATAAAGCAAAGCTATGAGTTAATTTATTATTCATTCTTATCTCCCCAATCTTTAAATTTTTTTACCTTACAGTGCCTTGATAGTAGATTTATATTAGTAAGTACTTACTAACATTTTATCACTTTTTTTACCTAAAACAAATAAATTCTTTGTGCATCAATATAATATACTTCAAAGCTCTCATCGTTAAAGTTAAATATAGGTTGTTGATAATTCTCACCAACAACCTATATTTATTTTATTTAATCTAATTGATTATAAAATTTTTCTATATATTCATTATGATTTGATAACCATTTAAACCCTAAACGCTCTAACATTAAATTTGTTCTGTCACACACTCTTAGAAAATTTGATTCCTTAGTATTTCTAAATAAAAATGAATTTAATAAAACTTGAATTACAGATTGTCTTTTCATTGGGTCTTCAAGGTGATTAGATAAATATTGAACAAAATCATCAAAATTAACAACATCAACCGCTATACCCAAAGATTGAGCAACAATCCCCATATCATTCCAACTAATCTTATTAGGGTTAAAAACATGAAAAATCTCATTTTGAAGACACTCTTTATTAAAAAGGGTTACTATGGCTTCTGCTACCTGATTTACCCCTGATAAATCTAGTACTGGATTTATTAAAAAAGGATAGATTCCTAAATTATTCATTGCCTTTATTACCATATAGAAGCCTTCTTCTCTAAAATTATAAGGCATTTTTTTGGAGCAATAATTCATAAATAAAGAATTCAAACGATATATATTACAATTCAGTCCAGAATCCCTTGCAACTAGTACAGCTTCTTCTGCTAGTACTTTACTTCTTAAATAGTAGTTTTCAATCATATGATTTCCCTTTTTGTCATATTCACTAAATATGACATAATCACCACCACTTGCTATACTAAGTGTAGATATATAGTTGAAATCTTTTTTTAAACCTGTCTTTGCAAACTTCAATACATTTTTTGTTCCTTCGATATTAACATTATGGAAATCTTCCCAGTTCCCATAATGTTTTATTTTTGCCGCACTATGAAGAACACAATCTATTTTATAAGACAGTTTCTCATATTCCTTACATTCCATACCAAATTTATTTTGGGTAATATCTCCTAAGATAATATTGATTCTGGATTGATATTTCTTTAATAGATTTTCTTCATTAAAGTAATAAAGAAATCTTTTATTTAATTTTTCTTTAGCAGCTTCTACTGAAATTGAATTGACTAATAGATATATAGTTGATTCTGTTCTGTTTAATATTTCATTAACTAAATGAATTCCTAGGTACCCTGTTCCTCCTGTTAAAAATATATTGTTATAATTCTTTTGTGACAAAAGAACTTCATTAGAATAGCGCTTAACATCATTAGTATAGATATCTTTATATTCCTCTAATGCTTCAATATCGTTATGATTTATTAAACCTATGTCTTGTGTTATTTTATCTAGTTTGTTTTTTAAATAATTTTGCTTATAAGTCATGTTCTTTGCAAACTCAAAAATTGTAGGAAATGCATATACGTCATTAATAGATACCTCGAATAAATCTACCAACTCAGAAATTATCTCTATCGCTTTTATAGAATTACCACCAAGTTCGAAGAAATTGTCATAAATACTAATAAACTCAGTATTTAATACTTTCCCCCATAAGTCTGCAAGTAGTTTTTCTCTTTCACTACTTGGTTCAACTCTTTTATTCTTTTCTCTTTTTTGAAGTATTTGTAATAATGCATTTCGATCAGTTTTCCCATTTGCATTTAATGGTATTTTATCTATACATATAAAGTTTGATGGGACCATATATTTCGGTAATATTCCTAACAAATACTTACGTAATTCTGAACCACTAAACTCTTTTTCCTCTTTTATAACCAAAAAGGCATATAAAGTCGCTTTTTCATCTTGTTTCACTATCACTTTAGCTTCTTCGATACAATAATAATTTTTTAATATAGATTCAATTTCTTCTAGCTCTATTCTATATCCATTTAACTTAACTTGATTATCTTTTCTTCCTAGAAATTGAATGTCTCCTGTTGGAAGATAGCGAGCTAAATCTCCAGTTTTATACATTAAGGATTCTTCACTAAAAGGATTATTAACAAATTGTTCTTTGTTTAATTTATGATTGTTTAGATACCCTTTTGACAAGCCTTTACCAGCTATAACTAATTCTCCAACCCCACCAATAGGTTGTAACTTTAAGTAATCATTTGGATTAACAATAAAGCACTGATAATTCATAAGAGGGGTTCCGATCGTTATTTCAGTATCTTTAGTAACTTTTTTATATGTAGCCCACACTGTAGCTTCTGTAGGACCGTATGCATTATAAATATCAGCTGTTGTATGCTGCTGAACCTGTTTTAGTAATTCTTTTGGAAAAGATTCTCCGCCTACTATAATTACTTTTAATTTTTCAAGACCGCTTGCATCCTCAATTAATAATTTTAATCTTGAAGGTGTCAATTGTATTATATCAACTTGATTATCCATAATTAATTTATTTATTTCTTTAATATTCATATGTTGCTTCTCATTTGCAATTATAACTTTTAATCCTACCGCTAATGAATATAAAGATTCTAAAATAAATATATCAAATGATATACCTGTTAATGCTAACATTACAGTAGTTTGTTTTTCATTTAATATATTCCTCATAGCTTCTACAAAGTTAGTAAGTGCCTGATGTTGTATTTGTACTCCTTTAGGCTTTCCAGTTGATCCCGATGTGAAAATAACATACGCTATTTGATTCTCTTGTATCTGTAAATCAAGATTTTCAGAACTATACTCTAACAACTTCTTATAATCATGCTGTTTTTTCAACAGATTAGATTCATTAGACTCTTTTACTATGAGTTTATTTACTTCTAAAATCACATCATAGCGATACTTTGTCAGCTCATTTTCAATTTTGCAATTTTTTCCCGATATATTTAATGAATGAATTATATGGCTTTTTATTTGCAAATCATTAAACCAAGATTTTGCTAGAAATAACTCTGATGAAAAATCAACTTTGGTTCTATAATTTGGGTTACTTTTAGAAAAATGAACAAGTGATTCAATCATTTCAGATTTTTTATCCTGATCCATTATATCACCAAGAAATATAACACCTTTCTGATCCAACATATCTGTGGCAATATTTATAACCTTTTTCAAGTAATTATGACCTGGAAAATATTGAACTGTACTATTAATAATAATCACATCAAATTTCTGCTTAATTTGCCCAATTTCATGAGCTGCTAAACATTCTAATTTAATATTTTCAATACCCTGTTTTTTAATGTAGTTTTTATTTTTTTCAATAGTCACATTTGACATATCAGTACCATAATATAATTTACAATATGGCGCTATCTTGTACATTGTAATACCAGATGCACAACCTATTTCCAATACACGAATATTTTCATGTAAATAAGGAGTCAATTTTCTCAAAACGTTATTTGAATACTCTTCCATCTCCTCCCTACTAAATTCTTCTCCTGTATAACTATTTATCCAACCACCCATACCTATTCTATTATTTGTACTAGCTCCAATATGATTCCATAATTTCGGATCCATTAATTCATTATTATGTGTATCTTCCACTTCTTCAATGTTATTACTATCCAAACATACATAAGCTTTAAATTCGAAACATTCCCACTGAAGTTTATTTAGCATCTGAACATAATTAGATTTCGAAATAATAACTTTTATTGCAGTATTATCTATAATATTTTTAATTCTATTTGTAGGTAAAGTCGGATCAATAGGTACATAAGAAGCGCCTGCTTTTAAAACCCCTAACATTGCTATAATGGTATAATGTGATCTCTCAAGTAAGATACCTACACACTCATTTGAATCTATGGTATACTCGCTAATTAAATACTGAGCTAAACGATTAGCACATTTATTAAGCTCCTCAAAAGTTAGTACTGTTTCTTCAAACTTTAAAGCTATTTTATTCGGTGTTAATTTTGCTTGTTTTTCTATTAAGACATGAATTGGTTCATTAAATTCTTGATTAATCGCCTCTATATTGGAATTAAATTCAAATAAAATTTTGTTAGAATCATATTCAGATGTAGCATTTATATTTTTTAGTAGAACATCTGGATTTGTTGTTGTCTCCTCATAATACAATATTAGTGTACGTAGCATCGCCTCTATTGTTTCTCTAAAATATACGTTTTCATTAAATTCAACTTTTATTTCAATGCCGTCGTTTAAATTAAATATAAATGCAATATCCGCAAATATCGGCTTTATGTAATTTATATCTTGTATTTCTTCTAGTAATGTAACTATTGGGAACAAGGGCATTTTTTCATCTTCTAATAAGATTTTATTCTCTTGTAAAATCGTTTGGTAAGGAATTTCTTGATTTTGTAATGCTTCCACTACAACTCCTTTAACTTCATTTATCCAATCTCGAAAGCTTATTTGACTATTAATTTTCTTTCTTAAAGTAAGTAACTGATTTATTGTCTTCTCATCCCCTCCCATATTAATTATAGGAGTTCCAATAACAACATCTTCATTATCAGTATATTTATATACTAAATACATGATTCCTGATAGTAATAAAATATAGGTTCCTAACTCAGAATTTTTACTTATCCGAAAAACATCTCTTACCAATTCATCAGGAAATTTTAATTTTACAATTTCTTTTTTATATTCTTTTAATAAAACACGTGACTTATCTGTTGGGAAGCTGCTCATAGCAACTTCTCCTTTTAGTTTTTCTTTCCAATAACCTTTTTGATTCTCAAAAATTTGATTTGTTACATACGGATCATTCGTTGCTTTACCCATTTTCATTCACCTTTCTAATGAATTCAAAATTGAAACTCTATATTTTCTACATTTAAATTAATTTGCGTAGGCTTTTCTCTCAAAATATCATTAATCTGTATTTCAGGGTTTGAAGTAATATCATCTAAGATCTTCAAATAATGTTCACTCATCATTTTAATTGTTTCTCTTTTAAACAGTTGAGTACTAAATTCAAATGTAAATTCTATACCCTGAGCTTGTTCAGAAGCAAACAACGTAATATCAAACATAGAAGTAGTATTTTCAAATGGATACTTTTCCAAAGAAACACCCTCAAAATCAAAATTAGGTTTCTCCATATTTTGAAGTACAAACATTGTATCAAATAAAGGATTTCTTGCTGCTTCACGTTTTACTTTTATATTTTCAACTATTTTTTCGAATGGATAATTCGAATTATCAAAGAACTCCATAACATTTTTCTTTGTGTTTCTCATAAAGTCAAAAAAGCTTTGATTTGTTTGTATGCTAGTTCTTATAGGAATTGTGTCAACAAACATCCCTATAACATTTTCTAAATAATAATGTGGGCGACCATTTATTAACGTGCCAACTACAATATCCTTTTGAAGAGTATATTTATACATTAAAAGATAATAAGCTGATAACAAAACAGTAAATAAAGTTGTTTCGGCTGTTAATGCTAACTTTCTCAACTTACTTTCTAATTCTTTTGAAGAATAGCAAATAAATTTTTCTCCACTATATGTTAGCCTATCAGACCGTGAAAAATCAGTCGGTAAATTTAGAATTGGTATCTCTCCTGAGAAAATTCTTTTATAAAATTCCTCTTGTTTTTGATATTCATGACTATTTACCATATTTTCTTTCCAATTTGTAAAGTCCTTATATTGTCTATTTGGTTTATAAATCTCTTGTCCCGAATATGCTTTTATAAATTCATTTGTAAAAATCGCCATAGAAGTTCCATCTGCAATGATATGATGAATGTCTAGTAATAATAAATATTTATTTTCTTCTATTTCACCAATACCTACTCGAAATAATGGTGGTTCTTGTAAATTAAATGGTCTAATAAAATTCCGAATAGTTGTATTTATATTTTCTTTAATTTTTATTTCTTCAACTTCAAATGGCAGTGAAGCATGGATTTTTTGTACAGGTTGGCCATTAATTAACTGAAATGAAGTTCTTAATGACTCTTGTTTTTCCATTAGATCGAGAAAGGATTGTTTTACTTTTTCTAAATTTAAATTCCCCTCTAGTATAAAAGCTTGTGGCATATTATACGTTGTTGTTCCACTTGTAAATTGTTCCATTATATATATTCTTTTTTGGGCAGATGAAATGGGGTAGTAATCCATTACTTTACTTAACTCAATGTCATTTTTTAATTTAGTAACTTTTTCACTAGCGTCTTTATCTATATGCCTTATTAAATCTTTAAAAATTGGGTATTTTAATAAATCAGTAACTTTCCACTCTAAAGATAAATATCTATTCAATTTATTGATAACTTTTAAAGCTATTATTGAATCGCCACCTAGTTCAAAGAAGTTATCAATTATATGAATAGTCTTTAATCCTAATTCTTCTGCCCATACCTTTGCTACAAGTAATTCATTTTTAGAATAATTTTGTTTATCTTTTCCAACTATTTTTATTTCACTTAATATATCCTCAACACTGTTATTAATTGATATATAACTATCCCATTTCATTGTTAAATTTTCTATTTCTTTTTTTAAATCAGCAGGCACCTTAGAGTCTTTTAGTAAATGAGAAATATTCAAACTAAACTCTTTACTGTCATTTTTTTCTGGGATACTTAACCAGCATGGGTATTTGTCAAATACATATACAGGTAAAATTACTTTTTTCCGCAATTCACCTTTATACAGAAAACCCCAATCAATATCTGCTCCTTCAATGTAGTATTCACATATATTTTGCAATTCATTTCCTTTTACGTAATAAGGATTTTCTATTTGATTTATATATCTTAACGCTTCTTGGCTTGACTTTTTTATGTTTAACTCACTTAAAACTTTTATGTTTTCATCTGTCCTTCTATTTATTAGTGAGTATTCCCCCCAAAAAACCCCTTGTTTTTTTTGATTTTTTAAATTTTCTTCAGTAACTAGCAAATTTAATTTTGTCTTAAGTTCTTCCTCACTTTGGAATATGATAGCAAGACGGTAATTATAATGCCCTCTTCCAGTATTTGCTGTATAACATAAATCTCTAAGGTCATACTGGTTTTCATTTAATAATTTTTGGTATTTTTTTATTAATTCTTTCACTGCTTTTTCACTTTTTGCTGAGATAGTTAATAAATGAAACATGTTATTATATTGATGGTTATTTACAGAATTCTCATTATTCCATTCTGACAAGACAATATGGCAATTAGTTCCACTCATTCCAAATGAACTTACACCACAAACCCTAGCTTTCCCTCCATTTTCCCAAGGTAGTAACAAATCATTCACAAATACAGGAGATGACTCAAATTCTATTTTACGATTAGGACGGTAAAAATGGATTGAAGGTGGCAACTCCTTCATTTTCATGGCCATGACACTCTTTACAACTCCAGCCAATCCAGCCGCTGCCTCTAAATGTCCTAAATTAGACTTTACAGAACCGATTGCACAAAATTGCTTTCGCTCAGTAAACCTTTCAAACGCTTTTTCTAAACCAGCTATTTCAATTGGATCACCTAGAGACGTCCCTGTAGCATGTGCTTCTATATACGTAATATCTTCGGGAGATACTCCAGCATTTTCCCACGCTTGACAAATTACCTTTTCTTGAGCTTCTACATTTGGTGCTGTCAAAGCAATTGAATTTCCATCTTGGTTAATTGCCCCTCCCTTAATAACAGCTTCTATATGATCACCATCTTCTATCGCACAATGTAAAGGCTTTATTAGAATGGCTATAACTCCCTCTCCAGATCCAGTCCCTTCCGCCCCATCGTCAAATGATCTCGTTCTATAATCCGAAGCCTCAATGCCTAACTTTTGTTCTATTTCAAATGGCAATAAATTAATATGCGTAGTACCAACAATGGCTTGTTTACAATCTCCATTTCTAATAGCCTGACATGCTAAATATAATGAGGTAAGTGATGATGAACAAGACGTATCAATTAACATGCTTGGCCCTTTTAAGTCTAAGAGATAAGATATTCTACTTGGAATAATCGATGGTAAATTCCCAATAAATCCTGTCATATATGAATCTGGTTCAATATTTTGAATCATTTCTCTATAGTTTATTCCGCCTAGTTCACTATGCCCTACAAATACTCCTGTCTCTGTGCCATTCAGCCTTTTCCCTCCATAACCAGCATGCTCAATAGCTTGATACGCAACTTGAAGAAATAATCTTTGTTTCGGGTCCATTAAACTTGCTTCTTTAGGTGATAAATTAAAAAATTTGTAATCAAAATTATCTATCCGATCAATATAACCCATTTTTTTGTATCTATATTCATTTGTATTCAATATATTTACATGATGTAAATATTTATCCGCATGTTCTTTTCTCAAATTTGGAATAGAATGAACACAATCTGTACCTAAACGTATATTCTCCCAAAAACTTTCAACATTATCAGCTAATGGAAATATACCCGCCATGCCAATTATCGCAATATCATTATCACTTTTATCTAACTCTTTATTTTTCGAACTATTGTCCATGAGATCTTCAAATTTTATATCCTTAAAATCTAGCATGATTCTCCTCCATCCTTAAAAACTTCATTGAAAATTCAAATTAAAAAGAGTATTTTACTCCAGTTTCTTCATATAATTTTTCAAAACGTTTTTGTTGTTCCTGAAAAGGAACTCTTTTTGTATCAAATACTGTTTTAAGAAGTTTTAATGCATAATGCATTTGTTCTATAGATGGTTTTTTATCATTTAATTCAAGATCCTCTTGAATATTGCGTAATATCCTGATTGAATTAATAACCTCTGACATATATTCAGAAGTATCCATATTATAGTTTTTTGTTGCTACCATCATTCCTAAGCATCTAGTTATCAATGAATATTTAGGTCGTGGAGCAACATTCAATCTGTCAAATAATAGCTTTTTATCCGTCCCTTTATCATAAGAAAAAAATTCCATTTCTTGAACATGTCCTTTAGACAAATTAGTTAATACACCTTTAGGACCCATTTCAATTGCTACCGTTACTCCTTGATTTTTTAGGTATCCTATTGTTTGACTCCATTTAACTGCTTTAGTGATTTGAAGTGTTAGGTTCCTTTTCATTTCTTCTATGCTAACATAGGGCAAAGCTGTAGTATTTGAAATAATTTTCCCTTTAAATGAATGATATTTATTATTATCTAAATGTTTTGTAAAACTTTTGGCTACTGATTCCATTAAACTTGAATGAAAAGGGGCACTAACATTCAATAAGCTTGTACTAACTTTTTTTTGTTTCAAAAAGCTCTCCACTTGATGAATGGCCTGCGTATCACCTGAAATAACTGTTTGAGTCGGGGAATTATAACAAGCAATACTTACTAGATTACCTTGTTCATTTAACTTCTCTAAAACTTCCTTTACAATATTCTTATCAGAGTTATTTATAGCTAACATCATCCCAGTATGCATATCACTGGCCGCTTTCATTAACTGTCCCCTTGTTCTAACTAATTTTAGAGCATCAGAAAATGAAATTGCTTGCATACAAGTTAATGCTGAAAACTCGCCTAAACTATGGCCAGCGACATAATCAGGAAAAACACCAAACTCCTGTAAATATACACGAAACATAGCTACACTTGTTGTTAGAATAGCAGGTTGTGCATTCTCAGTACTTGTTAATACCTTAGAATCTCCTGAAAAACATATTTTCTTCAAATCCATGTGTAAAACGTCTGACGCTTCTTCAAATACCATTTTAGCAAGGGAAAACTCTTCACAAAGAGCTTTCCCCATTCCAACATATTGAGAACCCTGTCCCGGAAATAACATTGCAATCTTTTCCATAAAACCTACCCCTTAATGGAATATTTACTTATTATCATTTCTATTAGCTTGATAAACATATTAGATAGTTCCTGTAATGTGTGCATCGCTATTCTTTCCTTATTAGATTTAATTGTAAAATGAACTATATTATTTAATTCCTTAATTTCTATACTAGTATTAGACAGTGCTAAAGATTCAATTTTCCCCTTCAAGAATGTTTGATTATACATAAGGTAATCAAAATTGTTACTTTCCAAATGTTTATTATTGGTTGTCTTTACGTTTATAATTTGCTTACGCTGCTTATAAATTTCTTTAAACATAGTATTGAAATCATGTAAATTGTTCATATCTAAAGTAATAGTTTTTACATTTTCACTATCCAATAACGTTTGAACTTTCATATTCATCTTATTTGTTATTTTTGTAAACAAATACGTTGAGAAAGCTATTAATAAATCTTCTAACTGTACTTTTTCTTTATGAGCAATGCTTCTAATTTTTTGTGTTAATAATGCTGTAATTTGTCCTTCAGCAATATAAATATTTTGAGCTTTCGATATCTCAATATCATTTTTATCAATAAACTTTGCTAACTTTGATACGGTGTTATGAATAAACATATCTGTTATTTTACATTTCCCAGGATATAATTGTTCTAGCTTCCTATGCATTTGAATTAGATGTATAGATGATCCTCCCAGTTCAAAAAAGCTTTTATTTAAGTTAATATCCTCAACATGTAATACCTCACCGATTAACTGTTTAATTATATTTTCTGTTCGTGTTAACAACTTAGGGGCTTTTTCTTCCAATTTATTTTTTCTTATTTCCAAAGCAAGTAACACCTTACGATCGATCTTTCCATTCGGAGTCAGTGGCAATTGCTCTAATTTTACAAAATATTGCGGAATCATATATTCTGGCAACTTTTGTGCTAGATACTCTCGAATAGTTTCCATGACTTTCTCATCATCTACAACAATATACGCACATAAGAATTTTTTCCCGTCTGAATCTACTTGATCTATTACTACTGCTTGTTGAACATTCTTATGCTCTAATAGTTGATTAGACACTTCACCTAATTCCACTCGGTATCCTCTAATCTTAATTTGTTGATCTTTTCGACCTAAAAATTCAATATATCCTTCTTTTCTTAACACTCCATAGTCCCCTGTTTTATACAAGCGCCCAAATGTAGGATGTTCTATAAATGCATTTTTTGTTTTTATATCATCATTTTTATATCCTTGTGCTAGGCCTATTCCTCCAATATAGAGTTCTCCTTCTACCTCTACTGGACAAACCTGTCCTGCATAATTTAAAACATAAAATTTTTGATTTGCTAATGGCATTCCGTATGGAATGCTCTTCCACTCAGGGTTTATTTCATTAATCGGATAATAAATAGACCATATTGAAGCTTCTGTGGCTCCTCCTAATGAATTAATTTGTGCTTCCCCAAAATATTTCCAAATTTTCTCTGGTAATGTCAACGGAATCCAATCCCCACTTAACAATACAAGACGTAATTCGTTATCTTGATATTCTTTCATAGATTCTATAAATTCAATTGTTAAATCCATAATAGCTGGAACCGAATTCCAAATGGTAATATCATACTTGTCGATTGTTTCTATGACTTCTTGAATATCCCTTTGATCCTTAATCTGAACAATTGAAGCTCCACTACTCAAAGCACCAAAAATGTCATATACGGATAAATCAAAACAAATAGATGAGAGACCAATAAAACGATCATCTTCATTTACTTGGAATTTTTGATTCATATCTAAAATGGTATTAACTGCTGATTCATGAGTAATTATTACCCCTTTAGGCTTCCCTGTGCTTCCAGAAGTGTAAATAATGTAAGCTGTATCATTTGGACTACTTTCATTTTCCACATCTTCTATAGAACAAGAATGTAGACCCTCTTTTGAATACACATCCGGTGTCAATAATAAATCACATTGGCTATTATTTAAGATGTAGTCAATACGTTCTTGTGGATATTCTGGATCTACTGGTACATATGCCGCTCCTGTTTTTAAAATCCCTAAAATATTTACAATCGTATCTGGGCAACGTTGTGCAAGCACCCCAACTAGTGAACCCTTTCCTACTCTTTTTTCTTGTAAATACCTTGCGACTTGATTAGATTTTTCATTTAATTCTTGGTATGTCAAGCTCTCTTCTTCCATGATAACCGCTGTATAATCTGGTGTTTTCTGTGCTTGTCTAGCAAATAAATTGTGTAATGTTGTTTTTTCAGTTTCTTTCTCGGTTTGGTTATACTGCTTAACTATATTTTCATCAATCCTAGGAAGAGTTAATTGAGCTAAATCTTTCGATTCCACTAAATGATGTAACATTTCGATGTATTGAGAAAACATCGATCCAATCACTTGTTCATCAAATAAGTCCTCTACATAATCCCATGTAATCTGTAAATCTCCCTTTATCTCCATAACTTGATAATCCAAATATACTTGAGAAGTTTGACTGACTCCCAATTTAACTTCTCCTAAGTCTGTCCAATCTACCTCTTCTTTTTCTGGAAATAGCATACTAGTAAATACAATTGGCATCACTGCTTTTCCATTTAAGTTATGAAAATTTGAGAATTCCCTTACAAAGTCTATACCATCATACGATTTATGCTCTAAAGCTTCTATTAATACCTCTTGCAACTGTTGTGCACGATTAGCAAAAGAAAGTTCCCCCTGACTAAAATCAACATCTAGCAAGGAAATCATTGTGAAATCACCTATAATTCTATTAACATGTTCATGAAAAGGCTCCCTGTTAAATAATGTTGTATTAATAGCTAATTTAGGCTGATTACTCCATTTTGCAAGTATTTCTGCATAAGACGTACACAATAAAACTGAAGGCGTTATGCTATAACTTTGTGCAATCTTTTTGAGTTTACTCCAAATATTTCGAGATATTTTATATTCCAATCTTTTAAACTTTGGATTTTTTATTAAATTTGGTTCCTGTTTCATTGGTAGTTCCGGTGCAAAAGGAAAACCCTTCAATTTAGACAACCAATAGGCTTTATCCGTACTATATTTTTTTGTATTTTTAAACTTTATATGTTCTGTAATGTAGTCTCTAAACGTAAATTCTAATTTAGGAAGCTTCTTATTTGGATTCAAATACAGTTCTAACAATTCTTTGGAAAAGATATGAATCATACTGGCTCCATCCATTATCAATAAATCAAAGCTAACACAAAGAATATGTAGATTCTCTGCTATTTTTAATGCACGGAATTCAAATAAAGGCCATTGACTACTATCAAAAACATGATGTGACATTTTATTTCGTTCCTTAATAATTTCCTCTTGTCTTGATTTATCGTCAAGATAAGATAAATCAACTACCTTTATGAGATAATCTGGAACAGTTTCTAGTATTTTTTGTTCTCCAGATGGTAAAATTATACCTCTTAACATTGGATGTCGTTGAATCATTTCTTGTAAAGCTTTATTCAACCTTTCTATATTAACTGGTGTCTCTATTTCTACATAACTATGTGTAGACACCCCTCCCATTTCAAACGTATTCTCTCTTCCTAGCCAATAGGCTGTTTGTACTTCTGTTAATGGAAAAGGATTATATAAATTTTCCCAGTCTGCTGTCTTACTATCATGTTCTTCATGTATTATTTCTTCTTGTTTGCAGGATTCAATTTCTTTTGAAAGTTTAAAAATCGTTCTCAATTCAATAAACTTTTTAATTCCCACGTTTATTTTAAATTCTTTATTTATGGAATTCACCACTTGTATCATAGCAATAGAATTACCGCCTAATTTTAGAAAATCACTGTGTATATCAATAGGGGATATACCTAATACACCTTCCCATATACTACCGATTTTTTTCTCTATCTCTGTATTTGGATACTCGATATTTAAACTCTTATCATCTTCTATCAACTTAGGTTCTGGCAACACTTTACGATCGATCTTTCCATTCGGAGTCAGTGGCAATTGCTCTAATTTTACAAAATATTGCGGAATCATATATTCTGGCAACTTTTGTGCTAGATATTCTCGAATAGTTTCCATGACTTTTTCATCATCTACAACAATATACGCACATAGGAATTTTTTCCCGTTTGAATCTACTTGATCTATTACTACTGCTTGTTGAACATTCTTATGCTCTAATAATTGATTAGACACTTCACCTAATTCTACTCGGTATCCTCTAATCTTAATTTGTTGATCTTTTCGACCTAAAAATTCAATATATCCTTCTTTTCTTAACACTCCATAGTCCCCTGTTTTATACAAACGGCCCAATGTAGGATGTTCTATAAATGCATTTTTTGTTTTTGTATCATCATTTTTATATCCTTGTGCTAGGCCTATTCCTCCAATATAGAGTTCTCCTTCGACCTCTACTGGACAAACCTGTCCTGCATAATTTAAAACATAAAATTTTTGATTCGCTAATGGCATTCCGTATGGAATGCTTTTCCACTCAGGGTTTATTTCATTAATTGGATAATAAATAGACCATATTGAAGCTTCAGTGGCCCCTCCTAATGAATTAATTTGCGCTTTTCCAAAATATTTCCGAATTTTCTCTGGTAATGTCAATGGAATCCAATCCCCACTTAACAATACAAGACGTAATTCGTTATCTTGATATTCTTTCATAGATTCTATAAATTCAATTGTTAAATCCATAATAGCCGGAACCGAATTCCAAATGGTAATACCATACTTGTTAATTGTTTCTATGACTTCTTGAATATCCCTTTGATCCTTAATCTGAACAATTGAAGCTCCACTACTCAAAGCACCAAAAATGTCATATACAGATAAATCAAAACAAATAGATGAGAGACCAATAAAACGATCATCTTCATTTACTTGGAATTTTTGATTCATATCTAAAATGGTATTAACTGCTGATTCATGAGTAATTATTACCCCTTTAGGCTTCCCTGTGCTTCCAGAAGTGTAAATAATGTAAGCTATATCATCTGGACTACTTTCATTCTCCACATCTTCTATAGAACAAGAATGTAAACCCTCTTTTGAATACACATCCGGTGTCAATAATAAATCACATTGGCTATTATTTAAGATGTAGTCAATACGTTCTTGTGGATATTCTGGATCTACTGGCACATATGCTGCTCCTGTTTTTAAAATCCCTAAAATATTTACAATCGTATCTGGGCAACGTTGTGCAAGCACCCCAACTAGTGAACCTTTTCCTACTCCTTTTTCTTGTAAATATCTTGCGACTTGATTAGATTTTTCATGTAATTCTTCATATGTCAAGCTCTCTTCTTCCATAATAACCGCTGTATAATCTGGTGTTTTCTGTGCTTGTCTAACAAATAAATTGTGTAATGTTGTTTTTTCAGTTTCTTTCTCGGTTTGGTTATACTGCTTAACTATATTTTCATCAACCTTAGGAAGATTTAATTGAATTAAATCTTTCGATTCCACTAAATGATGTAACATATCGATGTATTGAGAAAACATCGATCCAATAACCTGTTCATCAAATAAGTCCTCTACATAATCCCATGTAATCTGTAAATCTCCCTTTATCTCCATAACTTGATAATCCAAATATACTTGAGAAGTTTGAAAAGAGCTTATTTTTACCTCTCCAAAATTTTCCCAACTAAATTTATTATTTTCTGTTAACATACTAGTAAATACAATTGGCATAGCCACTTCTGTACCTAATTCATGCAATTTGCTATATTCCCTAATAAATTCCACACCATCATAGTTTTTATGATCTAACGCTTGAATTAAAGATCTTTGAATACGTTGAGCACTTTCACTAAATGCTTCTTCCCCTTGCAATTCAATATCCATTAATAATAGCGAAGTAAAGTCCCCCACAACATGTTCTATCATTGGATGGACTGGAAGACGATTAAATACTGTTAAATTCAATGCAAATCTCTCCACATTACTCCAGATACTTAATACTTTTGCATACGTTGTACACAATAATACTGACGGAGTAATGTTCATGGATTTCGCAATGTTCTTTAAGGAGTCCCATTCCTTTTTATTCAAATTAAATTGTAATCTATTAAAACGTGGCTTTGTTAACAATTTTGGATTTTGTAACAAAGGTAACGATGGAGCTGGTGGGAAATCCTTTAATTTTTGTAACCAATATTCCCTATCATCCATATATTCATCTGTATTCTTTTGTTTTTGATAACTTAACATATAATCTCTAAAAGAAATCTCTACTTGTGGCAATTGTATATTAGGGTTTTTATAAAATTCCATTATTTCAGATCCTACAATTTGCATACTGATACCATCTGCTATTATTGCGTCAAAACTAATACAAAGTATATGTCTATTATCTGATATTTTGAATGCCTTATATTCAAATAGAGGCCATGTGTCCGACTTGAAAATAAAATGGGACATTCGTTCCCGTTCTTCTTTAATTATCAGTTCTTGTTCTACTGCATCTAGATGTTGGATGTTTTCTATTTCGATTTTGTATTTAGGAACATCTATAAGTATTTGTTGTTCTCCAGTAGGCAAAATGATTGCTCTTAACATCGGATGGCGTTCAATTACTTTTTGCAAACTATCATTAAACTTTGTTATATCTAAAGTTGTTTCTATCTCATAGTAACCATGGGTAGAAACGCCGCCTAACTCAAATTGATCATCTCTTCCTAAAAGATATGCTGATTGTACAGCAGTTAGCGGAAAGGGTTTATGTAAATTTAAAGGGTCTGGATAGGCAGATATTAATTCATTATTATTCTTTTTCTCTTGAATTGATTCAGCTAATCTAGAAATTGTTCTATTTTCAAACAAAGTACTTACTGTAGTACCTAAGGAGTACTCATTCTCTAGACAGTTTACAATTTGAATAGCTTTTAAAGAGTTTCCACCGAGCATAAAGAAATCTTCTTCAATACCTATCTTTTCAAAGCCCAAAACTTTTCCCCATATTTCCGCTATTATTCTTTCTTTATCATCTCTTGGTTCTATATACTCTTTTTGTACAACTAAGGCAGGATTAGGTAGTGCCTTCTTATCCAATTTCCCATTAATAGTTAGTGGCATTTGATCTAATTGTATTACCGCCTTAGGTACCATATAACTTGGTAAATTTCTTGATATAAAACCTTGCAACTGTTCAATTGAAATTTTTTCTTTGCCTTGAATATATGCACAAAGATAACTTGAACCATCCTTATTTCCCCATTTGAGTACAACTACATCTGTTACATCTCCAAATTTTAAATATTGTTTCTCTATTTCCTCCAGCTCTAAGCGATACCCATTAATTTTCACTTGAGAATCGTTTCGACCAATATATTCTATTTCACCATTTGGAAGCCATCTAGCTAAATCTCCTGTTTTGTACATCCGTTCTTCTAAAACAAAAGGATTTGAAATGAACTTTTCATTTGTCATTTCAGAAAGATTTATATACCCTTTAGCTAAACATTCCCCAGAAATATATAATTCTCCAATTTCTCCTACTGGTTGTACATTTTTCTCTTTATTTAATATGTAACATTTATAATGTGGAAGCGGTTTTCCTATAGTTACGTGTGTTTCATTAGTAAGTTCTTTAATTGTGGACCAGATTGTTGTTTCAGTAGGACCGTATAAATTAAAAATTCTTGAATCTGTTATAGTTTTAACCTCATTTAATAATTTTGAAGAAAATACTTCTCCTCCTACAAGAAGAATAGAAACCCTTTTTAGACACTTAGAATATTCCTCATTATCAAGTAATAATCTTAATCTAGAAGGTGTCATCTGTAAGATATCTATCTTGTGATTGAAGATTAATTCTTTTATAGCTAAAGGATTGCTACATTGTTTTTCCTTTGCTATAACAACTCTGATTCCATTTACTAGAGCAAATATTGTTTCGACAAAAAATATATCAAAAGAAATACTTGTTAACGCTAAAATTGACATATTCTCTCTCAATGGTATATTCCTAGCCATCCCATCAATGAAGTTACATACTGCTTTATGTTCGACGCTTACTCCTTTAGGTTTTCCAGTTGAACCTGATGTGTAAATAATGTAAGCTGGCCCTTGTCCTAGATCCTCTGCATGTCTATTTTTAAAGTTTGTAGATTCAGAACCTAATTTTTCTCGATCTAAAACAATGGTATTTGTACTAAGCTTTATACCTTTTAGTGCAAATTTACTAGTAATTACAAAAGACGCATCACTATCTTCTAACATATAGTTTATTCTGTTAACCGGATTTATTAAATCAATTGGCAAATACGTGGATCCTAATTTTAAAACTGCTAAAATTGTGGCTACTAGATCTAACGATCGCTCTAACATGATTCCTACAACCATATCCTTTTTCAAACCTTGCTTCTGTAAGTAATTTGCTAACTGATTTACTTTATCATTCAATTCTTGATATGTGAGCTGTTCACCATTAAACTGGATAGCAACCATATCACGATAAATTTTAACGTTATTTTCAAAAAGTTCAGATATATTATTTTCTAATACCTGATACTGCATGTTTTTACTATTAAAACCTTCAACAATTTCTTGCTTCTCTTTAGTAGATACTAATTCGATATTAGAACATTTACAATTCATATTATTTAAAACTTGTTCTAATATATTTTGATAAAATTCCAACATTCTGCAAATTGTTCTTTTATTATATGACATTTTATTATAAAATAATTCAACCCAAAAACTATCCTTGTCTTTTATACAAATAAAGTTTAATGTACTCGGCTGATTAGAAAGATACTCACCCACATAAGATATAGAATGTATTGTTTCAAAAAGTAAATTAACATTAAACTTTTCATTAGAATCTAATGACTTGCTAATATCTCCCAAAGGATAGTATTGCTTATTATATACATCCAATGTAGTATTCTTCACATTTAAAAGTAAATCTTTAAACTTAAGATTTTGGTCTACAATATTGTAAAGCGGCAATAGTTTATTTATTTTTTGTGAATTTTCATCAACACTTTGATACATAGGTGTTCCTATTGTAATTTTTCTTTGCCCACTTATTTTATACATTAAAACTTTTAATACAGTTTGCATAAATACATATATTGATAAGTTTTGACTTTGGCACATCTCAAAAAGCAGGTTAGCTACATTGCTTTTAATATGAATTTTTTCAATACCTAAATCTAATTTTTCCGAATGATTGTCAGCTGGAATTTTACATTGTTGTATTTCATTTAACGTAGTAACCCAATACTCTTCAACTTCTTTTAATTCGTCTATATCTATATTTTTGTTTACAGTTTCAAGGCTCATGTTTACATTCTCCTATTTCCTAAATTCTATTGCTCTAATTTTAATCCACCTTCAATAACATGTAGTAACACTTGATTCCCTTGTAACTTAAAATATTTTTTAACCTTATCAAAGTGTAAATCTCCTATTGAACATAAACCTATACCTTGATGCTCAGCCACAGATGTTAGTGTTGCCGTAATAATTCCTGCTTCAATTAAAGCATATGAATAAGCATTCCCACCGTACTTTGCCATAGAAGATTCAGAATTATATATCATGAAAATAGAAAATGCTGAAGACTCAAATATATTTTTATTATTATAGAAATGTACATCTTTAGTAATTAAAGCCATATCATCAACAAGATATATACTATGGCTGACAGGATGGTAATAATACAACCCTCTTCTAACCCCATCAATTCTATTTTTCTTAATATAGATAAATATATCAATTGGGTATAATCCTCCCGCACTACCATATGCATACTTAACTTCTTTTTTGTTTTTAATTTGCTGAAGAACTCCGAATAAGTTTGAAAAAACATCTTGAGATATCTTGGTAGTCTCGTCAAAAACGCGCTGTGATCTCCTTTCAAACATGGATAGAACTGTGTCATTTGGCTTAAGTAGTTCTATTTTCGTTTTTTTACAACCTTTAAACATACGATTTAACTGTCCGTTTGTATAAACATCCAGTTTTTCTTTATCAAACATAAGATTCTCATCGTATTTTTGAAATAATTTAGTCTGAGATTCAAACAAATCTTTTGGATTTAAAATAGATTTAATTAAAACTTTTTTTTCAATTAAAAACATAATCAATTCTTGTATTTCTTTTTCATCTATATTAGAAAATCTATCAATTAGTTCGTTGATTTCAATTCCATTCTGAGTACAAAAATAAAATTCAGGAAAAACCTCAACTGCAACTGTAGGTGCATTATATTCATTTATGATAATACGATTTCCACTCTTTTCCCAATGCATTATAGGAGACCAAAAATAAATATTTTTTTCTTGCATATTAATTCTCCTTTTATTAAAAATTAAAATCTGCCACGATATGTTTTTTTGATTTATTAAAGTTCTCTACTATTCTCATTCTCTCTAATCTAGTTAAAAGTTCAATTTCTTCAAGCTTTAACTTCGGATTCTCTATAATTTGTTCTATAATATTAACTAATCTTCCTAGCATAAGTTTTACTGTTTCTTTTTTATACAAATCCGTACTATATTCCATAGTAAGCCTGTATTCTTTTCTTTTTTCATTAATTATTAGATTTAAATCAAACATAGAAATATTTTTGTTTATATCATATAAATTACAACTAACATCTAGGTTATCCATCAATTCATTTTCTAGAGTTAAATAATTTATCATCACATCAAACAGAGGCATTCTTGATGGATCTCTATTTATATCGAGCTGTTCTACTAACTTCTCAAATGGATAATCTGAATTCCCATACATTTTTATATTTTTTTCTTTAACTTCATTTAAAAACTCATCAAATTGCTTATTTCCATTAGGATAATTCCTTAATGGAAGACTATTTACAAACATTCCTACTACTGAAAATAAATCTGGTTGTTTCCTACCATCTACGGGCACACCAATAACAATATCTTTTTGATGTGAGTATTTCGATAGTAATACATTATACGCTGCAAGAAAAAACATAAATGGTGTTACTTGTTGTGCTCTTGAAAACATTCTTATCTGATTTGTCATCTCCTCAGTAAGAAATAAATCAACTTTTTCACCTGTTATTTTTTTTACAGGACTCCGATTAAAATCAGTAGGTAAATTCAATTTGGGAACCGAATTTAAAAACTCTTCTTTCCAAAAATTTAATTGTGAATGTGTTTTCTTTTTCTCTTCAGGTGAGTTTCTCCATTCTAAATAATCATAGTATTGCAGAATATCTTGCTTTAATTTATTTCCTTTATATAGCTGTATTCCTTCTGTAATTAGATTTTTTATTGCTGTTCCGTCAGCAATCATATGATGAATATCAAAAAGTATTAAATACTTTTTGGTATTAATTTTAATCAATTTTATACGCATTAATGGCGCACATTTTAAATCGAACTCTTGAACAAAGTCCGCGATTAAATTATCTACTTCAGTCTCTTTGATTTCACAATATTCTACATCTAAATCTAACTTGTCATTAATTATTTGAAACAGATTTTGATTTTCCCATAAAAATGATGTTCTTAATGAAACATGTCTTGCTATTAATTTTTCGCACACTTGTTGAAACTTATCATAATTTATCTTTCCTTCTATAAAGATTCCATGCGGTAAATTATATAAAAGTTTGTTGTCATACAACTGACTATGCATATAAATCTGTTTTTGAGCAAATGAAGCTTCATATTTTTTTGCTCCCTTGTTAACTGTTATTCCCTTTTGAGAAATCACATCACCCATACTTAACTTTATTACCTTCGACATCCCAATAATTGTAGGAGCCTCAAATAGTTTGTTTATAGGGATATATAGATTAAATGATTCTTCTATCATACTATTTAATAAATTGGCCTTTAAAGAATCTCCACCTATTTCAAAAAAATTATCTGTAGGTCTTAAAATAGTTTTATCGAAAACCTTTTCCCACAATGATTGCATTTTTCTTTCAACATAATCAATAGACTCAACTTGTATATTATCTATCAATTCCAACCCATTTTGCTCTTTTTTAATTTCTTCCAATAATAAAGTGTACATCCCTTCACGATAACATTGTGCCAAAAAGAGTCTTCTTACTTTCCCACTAGTCGTCTTAGGTATTTTTTTTATGGGAATAATATTTTTTACAGGTATCGCAAACATTTCTTGTATAATTTGTTTTGCTTGGTGAAGTAATGGAATAAAACTTCTTATCTTTCCTTTATACAAAATAAATAGAATTAATTCATCTGTATGTTTTTGTTCATTAAACACTCCACAAGCTACAACTTTTCCTAATTCCATAGAAGGTAGTGATTCAATCATTCTTTCAATATCATGTGGATATATGTTCTGTCCATTTATAATTATTATTTCCTTAGCTCTACCAGTAATGACGATTTCACCATTCATCATAAAACCCAAATCCCCTGTTTTTAACCAACCATCACTAGTTATTGTTTCATTTGTTGCTTCTATATTGTTATAATATCCCTGCGTTACATTATCCCCTCTAATTTGAATATTACCAATATACATATCTTCCATAACATTATTTTTATTATCACAAATTCTAACCTGACAAGAATCTACAGGAAATCCTACTGCAACAAATGGAGCTGCATCTTCACTTTCACTACCCACTTCTTTTACTTTTTTACCAAAATTTAAATTTTGACGTTGTAAATAGATTGGATTGATTTCTTTATCTATTGTTGGGCCCGAAATACCGACAGTAGCTTCCGCCATTCCATATACTGGATACATAGATGTGGTTTTTAAATCATATGGTGTCATACGTTTCAAAAATTCATTAACTGTATTAATAGCAATAGGCTCAGCGCCATTTAAAATTAATCGTATACATGAAAGATCCCAATTCTCTGCATATTTTTCTTTAAAATATTTTAAGAAATAATGATACCCAAAGTTTGGTGAGCTTAATATTGTAGTTCTATATTCATTTGCCTTCTTTAACCATAAAATCGGGTTGCGAATAAACAGCCATGGATTCATATTCACTTGGTTAATCCCCTTAAATATAGGCATAAGATGGCAACAAATTAATCCCATATCATGGGTCAAAGGCATCCAACTTAACATTGAATCCAATTCACCAACTTCTATTCTTTTAACAATATCTCTAATGTTTGTAAGTAAGTTATGGTGAGTAAGAATAACTCCTTTAGGCGCCCCTGTAGAACCCGAAGAAAACTGTATAAAAGCAATATCTTGTTGCTTAGAAGAATAAATTACCCCCTCCTTCACTACATTTATTAATTCTTCTATAAAGATAACCCTTTCACCAATCATTTTTTCTTTATTTTTTATATCGGAATTTCGTAAAAATAAACTTAACTTTTGGTGTGTGTTTTTATCAGTTACAATATAAGGATTCGAAAGGTTCCCCCATACATTTACTACTTTCATTTTATGCAAATCATTGTTCCCTACGGTAATAGGTACAGGAATCATCCCTCCTAAAATACATGCCCAAAACAAGTACATAAATTGTTCATTATCATCTATTTGAAAAATCACTTCATCCTGGGGCTTTAAACCTTTTTTTTGTAAATTATATAAAACGCCTTTTGACTTTTTGTATAAATTTTCAAACGATATAAATTTTTCTGTATTACTATTCATTATTATGGTAATACCTTTATTCTTAATCTCTCTCTTAGATTCTAGCATCTCTATTAATGTTTTCATTCGATTACCCCTAGATTATTTTTAATTGATGATAATTTTTTTCATCAATTAATGTGTTATTTATAATTTTGGTAATGTCCCCAACATGCTTATTTATAAAAAAGTGGTCATCATTAAACAAATGAAAAGAACATTGTTCAGTAGAAAATTCTCTCCATTCCTCTAATTCTTTAATATCAATTAACTGGTCTTGAATACCATTAAGAATAGTCATAGGAACTCTGACTTTTTCATTTCCATATATAAATCTATGTTCATAATTTTCAACAATTTTAAAATCTGATTTCAAAATCGGCATAAAAATCTCCATTAATTCTTCGCAAGCCAACACTTCTTTAGGTGTTCCTCCCAAAAGAAGAACCTCATTTTTAAATTCCTCATCGGGTAATTTGTGCATAGAAGTTATAGATTTTTTATTAGGTGAATTTCTTCCTGAACAAAAGAGATGTACAGGAAGATTATTATCTTTCTGCTGTATAACTCTTGTTAACTCATATGTAATTAAACTTCCCATACTATGCCCAAATAAGGCATATGGTTTTTCTAGTAGCTGATTTCTAATTTTCATATATACATCATCAATTAACTCTTCAAATTCTTCATATAACGGTTCAGTGATTCTATTTCCTCTACCAGATAACTCTATTATTTTCAAATCAATCCCAGGGTGCAAATACTTCTGCCATCGCATATAATAGGTTGATGATCCTCCCGCAAATGGGAAACAAAATAAATTTATTCCTCCCATCTCACCCCTCCTTTACACTTTACTTTGACTCTTTAAGATAGTTATTGTACATCGATGCGCAGGTAGCAACAAAATGCTCACTTGTAACATTGTTCATCTCATCATTTCCAATTGCCACCATATTGATTAAGTAGGTAAATAATTGACCATAAAACATAGCAGAAATCAATTTAAAATCCTTCAATGGGATTTCACCTTTACCATGTAATTTATTTAAATAGGTAACTAAGTGATCTATCAAGCGCATATTAATTTCATTAAATAACCCTTTCATTTCTTCATTTTGTCTAGCTTCAATAAGAACAGCCCAAATTTGACTAACCTTCGGTATATTAATTTCCATATAAATATTCCCTAATAAATTTAGGTCATGTTCTACATCTCCAGTTAGTTTGGTTGTTAAATCAGCTAGTATTGCAACAGGTGTAGTTTTCAAAATAATACCCTCTTTAAATAACTTCTCCTTGTTACCAAAATGTCTAAAAATAGTTACTTCACTTACTTTTGCTTTTTCTGCAATTTCACGGGTTGTCGTCGAACTATACCCTTTCTCACCAAACAAGGAAATTGCTGCTTCTAATATTCTTTCTTTTGCTGATATTTTTGTCATTTTAGTTTTTTATCCCTCCTTATTAGTATTGTAAAACAATTATGTTAGTTAGTGTTTACTTACTTTCATTTTAGCACATTTTTTTCCAAAAACAAGATAAAATTGTAAAATAACTTTAGGTCAATTTAATAATTACAAAAGTATAAATTTCATTTTTTACATAATTCTTTTTAAAAAGGATCCCCAACAAAATCAAACGTCTCTTTGCCTACATCTATGAAATTGTGCAGATAATATGCAGATATAAATTATCATAAGTACACATATGATGAAATGAACGATAGGACAAGGAGGTATCATAATGTTTGCTTATACGTTAACTACCTTAACACTTTGCTGTACCTCAATTCTTATTACATCCAATATTTCTAAACGTAAGGGTACCCTAATGGAGTATATGGTATTTATTATGTCTTTTAGTATGAGTATCGGTTTAAGTATTGGTTTTTATTTAGGCATTCTCTTTAAGGGGGAATTACTATATTCTACTTTACTTGCTATTTTAATTAGTGGTTTTATCGGTTTTTTAGTGGGTCTACGTTTTCACCTATATACTGCTTTAGAAGGAATGTTTTCTGGATTAATGGCAAGTATGATGGGAGCAATGATTACAGAAATGTTAAATGCTCAACAAGCTCATAGTATATTGTTCATTAGCCTTTTACTTACTATAACAATAACTATGTCATGTATGATTCAGTTTTTATCAGAAAGTTTTTCTGCTGTTATTCAGCGACGTTTTCCATTATTACTGTCAATTGGTGTAGTAATTATCCTGACTATATTTGTAACGTTCCCAGAGCATATCCCGCCCACCTCTTCCACAGAAGAACAACATAAACATTAACAACTATAATCGATCCCCTCTACTATTTCATCATAGTAGAGGGGATCGATTTCATTATTTTTATTTCTTAACAGACAAAGATAAAAACACTTTGAATTGTTAGTTCAAAACTTCTAAATCTATGAAATTCTCTTTGCTTGAGAAAATATACTATTCCAGGTTGAAATAATAAAGCGAAACTTTAATCAGTAGGGGTTTTGTTCATCCCCACTGATTATCAGCCCTCACCAATCGGGCTTTTACGGGCAGTTGATCCCCAACCTAACTTCTTCGCTTTCGCTGAATTTTGAGACGTGGGGCTTACTGCCCGTTAGTGCGGGATAAATTTTCAATTAACCAATATATATTTTTGGATCCATAGCATTGCTCTTCTTTGCATTCCATTCACCTTTATGGATTTCAAAATGTAAGTGCTGTCCTTCAGATTGTCCTGTATTCCCCATTATGCCAATTTGTTGTCCTTGCTTCACTTTTTGACCAGCAGAAACAGGACGACTCTTTAAATGAGCATATACAGTCGTATATGTTTGTCCGTTAATATTGTGAGAAATAAACACAACATTACCATAGCTTGTAGAATAATAAGAGCGAGTGATTACCCCCTCTGCGGCAGCAACAACCGGCACTGTTCCTGAAGCAGCAATATCTAATCCATGATGCATTTTCCCACCACGTTTCTCAAATCTAGAAGTATATCTTCCTGCAGCTGGTTGAATAAAGTCATTTGTTTTATTTACCTCTTGGGATTGCCGCCACTTCTCTGCATCAGTCTCACTTGTTTTTGATAAAAATTCACTTGATACATAACCGTTTTTACCGTTGTAATTAATTTTCAACCAGCCATTTTGTTCAAATAGAACCTGTACTTTTATTCCTTTTGATAATGCACCAATTACACCATGATTTGTACCAGCGCCGTTTCTTACATTTAACACGTTTACGTTAACATAGTAGTCACCAACTGTTGCCCCAGTAGATAGATTACTAGTTTCAGGTTTTGATGGTGTACCTCCTTTAACGAATTTTACATATTCACTACTTACATAACCAGTTCTTCCATTATGATTAATTTTCAACCAGCCATTTTCAACGCCAGTTACTTGCAATATTCGTCCGTTTAATACACCACCAATTACACTATGGTAAGTAGCAGGGCCCGTGCGAACACGTAAAGAAGTAGCGTTTACAATGTATGTGCCGTCAGTTTGAACCGTAACATTCTTTTGTTGTTCATTTGTTTGGTCTACATTTGCATTAGAACCACTCTTTGAAATATAATCTTTACTAATATAAGCAGTTTGTCCACTATAGTTAATTTTGATCCAATCTTGAATTTCACCAGTTACTTGAACAACTTGTCCTTTATGTATAGAGCCTAAAATTGCATGGGAAGTACTTGGACCTGTACGTACGCGGAGAGAAGATACGTTAACTTTGTAATTGCCACTCGCTACTTGAACTTTTCCATTGTTATTGTCGCTTCCATTTGAACTACCGTCTATTACAAATTGACTGCTTACATAACCTACTTCTCCATTATGATTAATTTTTAACCAACCGTTTTCTTCTCCAATAACTTGTAAAGCTTTCCCTTCATATACGCGCCCCATTATTGCACTAGACGTATTTGGCTGTGTGCGAACACGTAATACATTAGCAGTTACAGTTTTACTACGACTCATGCTTACATTTGTCTTCGCTGATACATTATTTCCCGAAACAAATTCACTACTTACATAGCCAGTTTTTCCTTTATGATTAATTTTCAGCCAACTGTTTTCTTCTCCAATAACTTGTAAAACTTCTCCTTCATACACGCGTCCCATTATTGCACTAGACATATTTGGTTGTGTGCGGACACGTAGAGCATTTGTATTTACTGTTACTTGATTTTCATATTTTACTACATCAGTCGTTTGCTCATGCTTCGTGTCTTTTGGTATAACAGTATTTTTCGCTTGAGCAGTACTAATAAATACACTTCCTGTAACAGAAGCTACTGCTACACTAGCTAAAATCTTTTTCATAAGTACAAAACACCTTCCTATAAACACATTCAAGTATCATTATATTTTTCCCACTTAAACCATTCAGCAAAATTATTCTTTTACTTCCCATATTAAATTTCTAATCATTCACAATAATCTATATCTAGTAATAAAAGAAATTTAAATTCATAACACTCTGAAAATCCTCTCATTCTTTCAATCGAACACTACACAATGTAGTTTTAATTACCAAAAAAATACCGAAAAAATAATCACCTATAATTAATACTACAAAAATAAAAAAATCATAATTGAATCCTTCTTCATTTAACTCATAATTTTGCTTGAATATCTGACTTCTCCTTTCACACTACGAATTGTAGTATAAAATAAAAGAAAGGTCAAATATAAGTATTCAATCTTGTGGAACTACAATATAATACAATAAATTTATCCACTTCTAATCAAAAACCACCATGTTTTTTAATTCTTAAATAACAAAAAACATTCTCACCTTGTAAACTCTTTCTACAGGATAACCTTCTCGTATTATCTAAACTTTTATAAAAATAATATTCCCAATTCACAACATGACATATAAAAGCAGCAACCTATTAAGATAACTGCTTTTATCATTAATAAACTACATGATTTTCACATTATTCTGGTTTATTAGGAATATTAGGGTTTGGAACATAACCAGATTCATAATCTGTATAGTTCACTTCCGTTACCATCCCTGCTGAAGCATGATGTAGGTCGTGACAGTGGAACATCCACTCACCAGGATTGTCTGCTACAAAGGCTACTTCATATTCTTCTCCTGGCCTCAAATTCAATGTGTCTTTAACAATCGGAGAACCTTCTATCGGTTTTCCATCTTTACTCAACACCTGGAAGAAATGACCATGTAAATGCATTGGGTGATCATCCATTTTAGAACGATTTACCAACTTCACTTTTACTAAATCACCCTTTTTTACTTGAATTGGGTCAATATCCGGAAATACCTTTCCGTTAATTGTATATACCATTTCATTTCCATTCATTTGCGTATTTAAGTCCATATTATATGTGGCAGTATACTCTTGATTTAACGGGAAACTTCCTAATTTTTTAGTACCATATTTCATGATATCTACTTTCGGTAATTTTTCTTTTTCGTCTGCTTTATCTTTCATCTCTTTGCTGCCATCATATTCAATAACAGCTTTCATTCCTTTTGCACCTTTATTTTTCGAATGGTCTTCAACATACCATTTCCCAGTTTTATTAGCAGTAAATTCAATATCATAACGTTCACCCGGTGCGATTGAAATTACTTTATCCTTTATAACTTTTGGATCATTTATTGGTTGACCATCTGTCGCAATTACTTTTATATCATGACCGTGAACATGTATATCATGTGATAGATAACCAGCATTAACGAGTCGAAGACGAACTTTATCTCCCTTATTCACTTTCAATGGCACTACTAAATCACCGCTTTTTCCATTGATTGTGAATAAATCATACATACTCATATCATGACCTTCCATCTTCATATTTCCATGGTCCATTCCCGCCATATTGCCAGAGTCTTTTTGATCACTGCCCATGTCCATACCAGAATGAGCCATGCCGTTCTTATCATCATTCTTTTCCTCATTTTCATTACCTTTAGATTTATTACCTATTTGCCCTTTTGTCATTTCTTTTAACTGCTTATTCATTTCTTCTTTATCTGTAACCCATTCATCCAACATTAATGTGTAATCTTTATCATATTTTTCCTTTGTATCTTCTACAATGAGCGCTCCATACAAACCTCTATCTAATTGATTTACAGAATCTTGATGCGAGTGATACCAGTACGTTCCTGGTACGTTCGCTTCAAATTCGTAAGTGAAACTTTTTCCTGGTTCAACTGCATCTTGTGTCACGCCTGGAATTCCATCCATGTTATTTGGGACAGGATATCCATGCCAATGAATAGATACTGGTGCAGATAATTCATTTTTTAATGTCACTTTCACCTTTTCACCTTTTTTCACCCGAATTTCTGGACCAGGTGATGAGCCATTAAATGTCCAGACTGGAACAATAACACCGTTACCTAACTTTTGCTTTTCTTCTTTCGCTACTAAAGTAACTTCTGGTCCTTTTTCAACCTTCAATGGTTTTGTAGCTGTTTCAGCCTGTATTGTTTTTTTATCTTTCATATTTTTATGATCATTTGTTGTATTTGTGGCCAAAGAACATGCAGCAATTAAAAATATTACAGAGACCGTAACAGCTGTTAATACAAATCGCTTCATGGAAAATCCCTCCTTTTTCTTTTTCAAAATCATTATAGAACTTGATTTTCAAGAAAATAAGGAGATGTAATTAGATAATACGTAAGCTAATTGGAAGATTACTAAAAGCGGAGACATTACAAGAGGCGAATATTTTAAAAGTATAAAATACTTCCCTTGTAGCGACTATATTAGCCGTTTTCATATTTATTTTGACGTTATTTCTTAAGAAACAATAACACTGCTATTATTAAATAAGAAAAATGTAGCTAAAATGCTCTTCACAAAAGAACTTAGATTTTTGTATAATAAGAACTAATGTTCCTCACAAGGAAACAATGGACTCAAATTACACAAATATATCAAATAGAAGAGGATTGATATACGATGAAAATTGATAGACCAAAAATTTCAACAGAGTTATCTTCAAAGAATTTTCAAGATATTTTTTATGAAGAAGATCCAACATTGGAAGTGTGTGAAATTATAGACTCCACTTTCGAAAATGAATCTGTAGATAGAGTGCGATTATATGATGCGGTGATAAAAAACTGTAAGTTTACTAATACAGACTTTAGCAATATTGATATTACAGATGTTTGTTTTGAAAACTGTGATCTATCAAATGTTAATTTAAGCAATTCTTCTGTTCACAGAGTCGAATTTAAAAACAGTAAATTAATCGGAGTAAATTTCACAGAATCTAGCTTAGGAAATGTTAAATTTGAGAATTCAATTTTGAATTTAGCGGCATTTGGAAATTCCAAACTAGAAAAAATCATCTTCAATGAAACTTCATTAAATAATGCAGATTTTTTTGACTGTAAACTTAAAAAAGTTGAATTCCAATTATGTAGTCTTGATGAAGCTAATTTTGATCAGACATCACTGAAGGGGATAGATATTAGTTCTTCTACCTTTGATACACTTACAGTTTCAGTGAACGATTTAAGAGGATGTAAAGTATCAACATATCAAGCTGTTCAGTTTGCTACTTTATTAGGATTAATAATTAAAGATTAGTATTTCGAAGAAAAGAACCCTATCCCGAATCATGGATTTTTTAATTGTCCACGATTCGAGATAAAGTTCAAATAAATTAGTGATGACTCTTTTATTATTTAACTACAGCTTGGTTTCCTTTTACATGTTCATTATTTACACTCATAAATTCTTCAATTTCTTCAACTTCCCTAATGATATCTTTTGACAAGTTTTCATACCCGTCTTTCGTTACAAGAATGTCATCTTCAATACGAATTCCAATTGATTCTCCTTCAATATAAAGACCAGGTTCAATTGTTATAACCATACCTTCTTCTAACACTCTATCTTTATATGTTCCTACATCATGTGTATCTAAACCAAGGAAATGGCTGACACCATGATAATAGTATTTTGATAACTCTTCATCTTCTTGAATTAAACCAATTGCTTTACACTCTTCTGCCAGTACTTTTTTTGTATGCTCATTTAATGCAGCGAACTTTAATCCTGGCTTAATAAGTGCTGTTGTTTCTTTTAATGCTTTTAATACAATATTATAAATTTGTTTTTGACGACTAGAGAATGTTCCATTTGCCGGGAATGTATAACTAATATCAGCGTTATAGTAGTCTTTTTGAGCACCTAAATCTAGTAATACTAAGTCACCATTTTGAATTTGTGCATCATTATCTTCATAATGAAGAACTGTAGCATTTTTCCCACTCGCCAAAATTGTATTGAACGCATGGTGCTTAATGCCAGATGATTTCAGTGTAAAATCAAATTGAGCTTCTAATTCATACTCCATCATGCCTGCTTTTGCATTTTTTAACACATTGTAAATACCATCTTTCGTTACAGCAATCGCTTCTTTAATAATTTCAATTTCTTCCTCTGTTTTAAATACTCGTAATTCACAAATGTTCGGATATACATTACCAATTGTTACGTGTGGGTATTTTTCTCTTACATGTTTAGCAAATGCTAATGTTTTTGTCTCCGTACCATTCCAATCACGACGTTCTATATCTAAATATAGATGCTTCGCATTTTCTGTAAAAAGTATATTTGACATTGTCTTTTCAAAGCTATCTAAATATACAACTTTCTTTATACCTGAAATTTTCTCTGCTTCTTCGTTAGAAACTGTTTTACCGACCCATTTTTCCATTACTGGATCTGACTTTTCAATGAAAAGTGTTTCTTCAACACTACTTCCAACCTTTTTCAGCATAAAAATAACATTTGGTTCATCGATTCCCGTTAAGTAGTAAAAATTACGATTCGGTACAAATTTATAATGTGCATCAGCTGACATATGCGGTGCTTGTCCCGCAAATAATATCGTAATAGATCCCTCTGGTAATGTGTTTGCTAATCGTTCTCTATTTTGAGCAAAAAATGTTGATTTCATAATAATCCCCCTAGTGTTCTATGTATGCTTGTGAAACTAATCATCAATACAATTCATTCTATTATTGTTATAATTTTTCGTCAATTAATAGTACTCATAGCCAAAGGAGAATTTTCATTACTAAGGTCCCTTCCACGCTAAATTATGCATACCACTCCACAATTTCTTGACATTTATTCCATATACTTAAAATCACGTATATAGGAAAGGGGCCTACAAATTTGAAACATTATGTAGCAACAGGGTTAGCAATTACTTCTTTATTAATAATTTCAGGATGTTCTAGCAACGTCGAAACAGCACCAGTGAAGAAAGGAACGGCGCAATCTCAACCAAAAAATACAAAAACAGCAAATACGAATCCGCAAGACTCCTATAAAGAAATTACATCTGGAAAAATCGAGCACATTCATGGAATTGGCTATGCAGGAAATATGCTAGGTGTTTCTATTGCCACTCATAGCGGGATAAAAGTTTATCAAGATGGCAAATGGTTTGAAACTAAGACTGAGCTACATGATTATATGGGATTTCAGGCAACGAAGAACGGATTCTTTGCCAGCGGTCACCCTGAACCAGGTGCAAATTTAAAAAACCCTTTAGGATTATTGAAAAGTTCTGATGGTGGTAATACTCTTGAAAAGCTAGCATTTTACGGAGAATCTGATTTTCATAACCTTGCTGTCGGATATAATACAGAAGCAATTTATTTATACAATGAGCGTCCAAATTCTAAATTACAACAAGGTTTTTATTTCAGTACGAACAACGGACAAGATTGGGAAAATAGTAAGTTAAAAGGTCTTTCAAGTACGATTCATTCCTTTTCCGTACATCCGAATCAATCTAGTGTAGTCGCAGTAAGTGCCAAAGACGGTGTTTACTTATCTACAGATTACGGAAATACGTTTGAAATATTCGCTAAATCACTTGAATCGACCGCAATTACATTAAGTAATGAAGATGTTATTTACGCGCCTATCAATAAGCAAATCGTAACGAAGAAATCAATTGCTACAAATGAGGAGACAAACATACAAATTCCACCTTTAGATCCTAAAGATACAATTATGTATATATCACAAAACCCTCAAAATTCAGCTGAAATTGTATTTGCTACAATGAAAGCAAATGTGTTCCTTTCTACGGATGAGGGTAAAACATGGAAGCAGCTTACTAAAGAAGGAATATTCCAAATTAATTAGAAGGGTGAATATAACGTGTTTTCAATAATTAGTGAATGGAGCTATCAACTCATGTCTCCTTTAATGGATGCCGCGAATGCTACGAAATCAGTACCTCTTTTATTTGCGTTTTTATTAGGCATTGTAGGTACACTTGCTCCTTGTCAATTAACAGGAAACATTAGTGCTATTACACTTTATAGCAACCAATCTTTACAAAAAGGACATGTATGGAAACATATACTTTTATTCATTTTAGGAAAAATAATGGCTTTTACGACGCTTGGACTATTAGTATGGTTTTTAGGAAAAGAGATTCAGCAAATATTAACTTTGTATTTCCCATGGTTACGCAAAATGATGGGACCCCTATTAATTTTAATGGGGTTAATGTTGGCAGGTATTATAAAAGCAAGAAACTTCTTCTCAATCAAATTTATAAGAAAACAAAATGAAACTGGCTCATTTTTACTTGGATTCTTCTTTTCCTTAGCTTTTTGTCCGACCATGTTCGTTCTATTTTTTGGAACGTTAATCCCTTTATCTTTCTCATATAATTATGGTTACTTGTTTCCAACATTCTTTTCGCTAGGAACTGCTCTCCCTATCGTTGGAATTATGTTCATCATCTCTTATCTTGGATTAAATGGAACATTACTTAAAAAAAGTAGGAATATTGGCAAACGCGTTCAACAGGTAGCCGGTGTTCTTCTTATATTAATCGGACTTTATGATACCGCTCTTTATTGGTAATACATACAAAAGATAAGCTTCAGTGAAACGAGCTTACCTTTTGTAATATTATATTCATTTTTTCTTTTGCTGTAGTTGAGCTAATAAGTTCTTAACAAACGCGAGAAACAGCGGGTCATTCTCTTTTTTAGGTGACCATTGCATAATAAGTTGTCGTGGAATTGTAATTTCTATCGGCTGTACAATGAAGTCATGAATAATTTGCTTATGTAGTCCTGATAACGGAACGATTGTTATGCCATTAACTTGTATAGTAAGTGCTAATGCTGAACTAATTGATTCTGACTCCATCACTTTATTAACTGTTATTTCATTTTTCATCAAATACGGTTCGAGCACTTCTTTGCAACCAGAAAGCGGCATAATAAAAGGATAATTTTTTATATCATTAATAGTAAGGTTAGGCGGAACTTTTTTTGAAGAAACCATAACATACGGATCTTCACCAATGACATCATAATGAAATCCTTGTATTAAATTTTCTTTTATAGAAATAGAAAAATCTGCACTACCTGATGATAGCCAATCTAACACTTCTTGATAGCTTCCTTCTCGAACTGCAAGTACATATTGACTATGATCAATATTCCCTAGTTGAATACACTCCGCCAAACAATATACAGTAACGGAAGGATACGTAGCTAGTACAATTTTATACAAGCTTTTATTTTTCAACTGGAAAGCTGTTTCCTCAAGTTTTTCATACTCCATTAGAAGTCGATTCACACCAACTAAAAATTCTTTGCCATTTTCAGTTAGAATCGTTCCTTGTCTAGAGCGATCAAATAACGTTATAGCATATCGTTTCTCTAATTTGTTAATAATATGGGTTATTGCTGGCTGTGTCATATGTAATTCCTTTGCTGCCAGACTAATACTATTTAAACGAGCCACATATGTAAAGACTTTAAAATCAAAAACATTCATTCTGTTCTCCTTATATAAAATATATTTATATCATCTATAAATAACCTTCATTATATTTATGAAACCACTTCATTTACACTGAGTATACATCATCAATATTACAAATAGATGAAACTTATATACCCTAGAGGAGTGTTGATTAAATGAGTACTTACATTTTAGTACATGGAGCATGGCAAGGTGAATGGGCATGGGAATTAGTAAAACCTCAACTAGAGGCTTTAGGTCACACTGTTATTACACTAGACTTACCTGGAAGTGGGAAAGATACAACTCCTTCACAAAATATAACGTTAGATTCCTATGTTGATGCAGTAACAGCTAATATAAATCAACAAAATGAAAAGGTTATTCTTGTTGGACATAGTATGGGTGGAATCGTTATTACTCAAACTGCTGAACTTATACCAAATAAAATCGATAAATTAGTATATCTTTGTGCCTTTTTACCACAAAACGGAGAAAGTCTTGGTAGTAAATTAGACGGAGAAGATGGCCCGCAATTCACTATAAATGAAAATGACTTGACTGCTGAACTTATACCTAATCTAATTGAACAAACATTTTTAAATGCTACAGAAGACGGTTCTATTAAAGAAGCATCTTTTAATCAAATGCGTCCTCAACCACTAGGACCCTTCCAACAAGAGCTGAAAATATCTGAAGAAAACTTTGGAGCCATAGATCGCATTTATATTGAAACGACTCTAGATAGAGCGATTCCAATTGATTTTCAGCGCCGAATGAATACAGAAACACCTTGCAAGAAAGTTATTACTTTAGAAGCTGATCATTCTCCATTTTTCTCTAAAGCATCGGCACTTGTTCATTACTTAAATGAATTAAACTAAATTTTTCATAAAATAAATAGACACTCACAGGTGTCTATTTATTTTACTAATTAAAGCTATCTTTACTCTATCTACATTGCCATGCCCTTTTGCTTCATCTCCCACTTTTTATACAGTAGTACTGCACCAAATAAAAATACTCCCGCAACAAATGAAGCTACTGGTAACATCTTTATCATTCCATCTGGAAATACGAGCGGCAATAATGGAAATGCATACACTGCTGGAATACGTACACCAACAATTTTTAATAAAATAAGCATTAATATCATATTTAATAAAGTGACTACAATCCATGAATCAATCGCAAAGTACAATATTGTTCCAACAGTTGCAGATGCAGTTAATACGACTATTTGTTTAAAAGCCATTTTTTCATTGTACATCGGCTTTTGAAGTGATTCATACACGACAACTAATATTGGTGGAATAACTGCTAATTGTTCATAACCAGTTATCCAACATAAACTGATCCACACAAAGTTTAGTATTAGAAATACAATCATATACTTATACTGTATATTCACTTTTCGCTCCAGACCACTGTTCAATTTAAATATAAGTACACCAACCATTAATATAAATGTTAAAGCGCAGACCGCGATAACAAATGACCATTCCGTCGCATTTGTTACTAATGGTAATAAACCTGTCGCAATTGATGGTGCTAAATTGGATTGAATTACACGCAAAAACAGCATCATGAATACAAGCGTTAAGCTTACTTTCCCTAAATAGGCTATATCCATTTGATTCACCATAAAACCGATTACAGCTGTTATTGACGGTGCAATAAAAATTTTTTCTGGTTGTCTTAACCATCCTGGCTCACGATACGCCCATAAAGCAATTGCCATCGCCGCTATTTCCGGCAAAATGACTTCTGGATCATTTAATAACACACCCGCTGTTACCATGGCTAAAATAAATAAAATAGCAATCGTATATGAGATGATTGTTTCTTTCTTTGAAATTACTGCATTCATTATTACATACTCCTTTGTGCTCATTTCTTTCATAATGTAAAACAACAATTTTATACCCTACTACGGTATTGTATATTAACATCTTTTCTATTTCAAGTATTAGTAGTCATTTACATTCTCTCTCACCCCATACACTTACAAAACAAGGCATTTTATAGACATTGACACTTATTAAAAGATAGGTTAAAATAACTATACATTAGTAAGTAGCTAATGTAATTAAATCTAACTAGAGGTGAAACAAATGAAAAATATTTTATTCCGTATTAACGAATTGTCCAAAAAAGAAAAAGCAACTGGATTAACAGTTGATGAAAAACAAGAACAACAAATGTTGCGTCAAAACTATACACAAACATTTCGTGGAAGCTTAGATTCCATTTTATTAAACACAAAAATTGTTGATCAAAATGGTCTTAACGTTACACCAGCCGCATTACAAGATGCTCAAATACGTTTAAAATTAAGCAAATGAGTTCCGCGCTAAAGAATTTTAATAAAACATAAACAGAGCTGGATTTCCTATATAGAAATTCCAGCTCTGTTTATTGTCTTTTCTAATTTAGTAAACGAGCGATACATCGCAATTCTCCACGACACAATCATCGCAAATGCAAGTAAGAAAAACATTCCGCTTAACTCTGCCAAATCAATTGATTGGCTTAAATATGACTTTAATGCCACGCGTACAGCTAATAAGCCTACTAAAATAAATATGAATGCTTTTGACGGTTTCATAAATATATGTTCGCCTTTTATTTCGAACTTAGTTGTTTTAATAAGAAAAATAGAAAAGATAAGCCCTATACTAATTGCCTCGACTATTTCTAACGATGTTAATCGAAACTCTGGTAAAAAGTACATCATCCCGCCTGTACTCATAAAAATTGGCGGCAATATAATTTTCTTTTTCGTTACCGGCTTTTTCGCTGCTTTAAAACGTAGAAACATTACCCCAACAGCCATACAAACTGCTACGACACTTGATAAAAGTGCTATCATACTTTCCACTCCTATCTATTTAAATGACTTTTTTAGCAAAATCATAAACCAAACGAGCCCGATACTTATAATAACATGACCTAATCCAGCCATATGGCTTAAACCGTAAAAGTCAGTTCCATTTACTTGTAGAAGACCTCTCCATAGCATTGTAGCAATAGTAAAGATTACTCCTACATTATAAACAACAAACCATGCACAAAAGCTCTTTGTTTCTTGTACATGAAACACTTTACATAAAGCTAAAGCAATTAAAAAGAATACAAAACCGAGCACTAATACATGTGTATGCACTAATTGCAACATTGTGGATCCTTTAATTCCTTGTGCTTTCGTATACTCTCTTGCAAATACACCTGATAATAAACCAATAATTAAGTAAATAAATGCCGCATTATATAATTTCTTCATTCTATTCCTCCTGTTGTAAACTTTCTATATTCGCTGCAATCATTTTACGGAAAGTTTATGAACGGAATATGAATAAAATATTACATCCTATTTTCAAATAAAAAGCCATTTTGTTTATATTGGTTTACCCATTTCAAAATTACGGTGTCTCTTATACCAATAGCTTTACTAATTTCTCGGTAACTTTCATTTCCGTTCAAATAACGTTGAACGATGTATATTTTTTCATCAGTTGTGAATTTAACCATAGAAAAACTGCACCTCCAATTGTTAGACTGTGTCTAACAATTGGGGTGCAGTTCAGTTTTTAATGGTGGGATGCTCTTTTATAATTTATTCATTATTGATTATTTTCCATCCTGTAAGTTTCTAGCTTAATTTAAACCATTGCTTCAGTTTCTATAATTACTAAAATTACCCTTTTCTCATAACCGTCTAATATTCCTAAAATTTCCGGGATTTTTGAGTTCATGCGGTTAAGCCCTCTCAATTATTTTAGAACTTAACTAATCTTAGTTTGTAACTCCATTCCAAACATCGACATCATTATCATCTAAAATGGCTTTGATTTTATCTTTCTCAAAAACTACCAGATATTCATAAGGTAAGGCTAAAACTTGAATAATTGAAGGTCTAATTTTTAGTAGCTGATATGCGTAATATACTTCTAATTCACCGTCAGTTTCTTCTGTTTCATCGACAGGACCGATATACCAACCAGAATCACCTTTGTCACAATCCCTAGCTCTTTGTAAATAAACCTCATCTAGTTGTAACACATTTTTTGAAGTCACTATTTTATCGCTAAACTTTATTGTTTCACCGTCAATATTTAACTGACGTAAACAATGTACTTGTTCTAATTGCACCCATAAAGCAATTGTTAGATCATCTGTAGTATCCTTAAATGGATTTTTTGTATAATCTGGGGCAATAATATGATACCCATCTTCACGTTTGGATAGAACAAAAATAGACCAACCAACTTGCATAGAAAATCTATCAACTAATTTGTTATCTTCTACTTTAGTTAGCAAATACAATAACTTTTCTATCTGGGGGCCTAAATGTTCTTCTGCTGTAGCTATTATCTTTTTACCACCTATATTTTTAACTATTGTTTTCAATGGATTGTAACCTCTCTTTTATTGATTTTTTCAAAGCTTCTCTAGCCACTGCTTCACGTTCTAACATTTCTAGTCTTATAATTTCCGGAACATTACCGTATTTAGGGTGCCCCGGCCATGTACTCCAATCTTTTGCATTCAATGTAAGTTTTCGCTCAATGTGTTGTGCTTCTTGACGGATATTTATAAAGAAATGAGATAACTCTTTATCATTGTGCCAAGTTTCTAAAATACGGTTAAATAAGCGGTTGCTTCGATTTTTCAATTCGTGAAAATCAGCTTCCGCTTGTTCCTGAGTTCGAAGCGCGGATTAATTTCGGTCCTGTTCTTCAAATACACTTCGTAATTTTTGATTTAACTGTTTAATTTGGTTTTTGATATCTCGATCCATTTTTTTCCTCCTACCGTTTTATCTTTACGAAGGTGGTCATATTAGCGGAAAGTATTGTGAAGCTCGTGATCCATTCTCTCAAACTCTTTGGCTACCGAATGAATGTTATCGACCGCTTGTTGAAAGGCGGTGGATAATTGTTTCGTCAAATCTAAAACTTGTTGGTTCGCTTCTTGTGCTTTTGAATTAACTGAAAGCGTAGTACGTGTCGCCTTTTTTATAGAACGATTTGTTGCGCTTTGGATTGTATCTGAAGCTGCCCTCATTTGCGTTGCGATTTGTGTAGCGCTTTGAAAATTACTTTGAAATTGTCCCATCGTATAAACCCCTTCTATACTTAATAGAGCATGAAATTTATACCATATTAGTATAGATTTTTATATTGATAGAGAACCTTTGTTGGTAGGGTGTTTTTTAGAGTACGAAAGGTAATTCAATTATAAAAATAGCCTATCATCTTTTAATATTAATTGGGAATTTATATTGTACTTACACTACATTAATATTTAATTTTTAAAATTTCACATGTGGTAAAATAATAAATTGATGAAAAAGGGGACAAAATATCAGTAAATAATTCACCGCAATATAAAGTAAAAAAACTGCACCTCCAATTGTTATGCGTGTCTAACAACTGGAGGTGCAGTTCACTTTTCAACTTATTTTAAATCTTCTATTGAGAAAGCACCTGGAAGTAATTGCTCAACAGTCACTTCTTTTTCATCACCTTTTACATTCGTTAATAATACAGGCATTTTCGGATCACAGAATTCAGCAATTACTTGTCTACACGCACCACATGGTGAAATAGGTCCATCAGTTTCTCCTGTAATAACTAAATAACTAAAATCGCGCTCACCTTCTGATACTGCCTTAAATATTGCTGTTCTTTCTGCACAGTTACATAAACCGTAAGAAGCATTTTCTATATTACAACCAGTATAGATTTTCCCTTCTTTCGTAACTAACGCTGCGCCAACAGGAAATTTAGAATACGGAATATACGCTTTCGATAACATCTTGTTTGCTTCTTCAATATATTTTTTCTTATCCATATTATTTCCCCCTTAAAGTAAATGAAATGATGATTAGTCAGTAATAACTGTATGAACTAATTTAGGAGCCACTGCTGTTTCAGCAATAGAGATGTTCTCATAAATTTTTGCTTTTACATCTTCTACATTTTCACGATTTGCGTAGATTGTTACGAATGGCTCGCCTTCTTTTACTGCATCGCCAACTTTTTTACGTAACATTAAACCTACCGCTAAATCGATTTCATCTTCCTTCGTTGCACGACCTGCACCAAGTAACATAGCTGCAATACCAATCTCATCTGCAACAATGTTAGAAATAACACCTGAAGTTTTTGCAGGTACATCAATTACATACTTAGCTTGTGGCATTTTTTCTGGATTGTCTACAATTGAGCTATCTCCGCCTTGATTACTTAAGAACTCTTTAAATTTCTCAATTGCTTTTCCGTTTTTCATCACTTCAATTAGCATTTCACGAGCTTCTTCTAACGTATTTGCTTTTTTCGCAAGTACAACCATTTGACTTCCTAATACAAGTACTAATTCTGTTAAATCTTCTGGACCTTCACCTTTTAACGTATCAATCGCTTCTTTCACTTCTAGAGCATTACCAATCGCAAATCCAAGAGGTTGTGACATATCTGAAATAACAGCCATAGTTTGACGTCCTACATTATTTCCGATACGTACCATTGCATGTGCTAATTCTTTTGCATCTTCTTCTGTTTTCATAAATGCGCCAGCACCTGTTTTTACATCAAGTACGATTGCGTCAGCACCAGCTGCAATTTTTTTACTCATAATTGAACTTGCGATTAAAGGAATTGAGTTAACCGTTCCGGTTACATCGCGTAATGCATAGATTTTTTTATCTGCAGGTGTTAAGTTTCCTGTTTGCCCAATAACAGCTACTTTGTCACGGTTTACAATATCAATGAACTGCTCTTTCGTAATTTCAACGTGGAATCCTTCTACCGCTTCTAATTTATCAATTGTTCCGCCCGTATGTCCTAAACCACGACCAGACATTTTTGCTACTGGTACATCTAAAGCAGCAACTAATGGTCCTAATACTAATGTTGTTGTATCACCAACACCGCCAGTTGAATGTTTGTCTACTTTAATCCCTTCAATTGCTGATAAGTCGATCGTTTCTCCAGACTCAACCATCGCCATCGTTAAATCTGCACGTTCGCGATCTGTCATATCTTTAAAGAAGATTGCCATTGCAAGCGCACTCACTTGATAATCAGGAATACTTCCGTCTGTATATCCATTAATAAAGAATTTGATTTCTTCAGTCGTTAATTCTTTGCCGTCACGTTTTTTTGCAATAATATCTACCATTCTCATTACAATCACCATTCCTTTTTATATTATATGAATCTATTAAAATAGTAAGCCAACGATTGTTGCTGATAAGAAACTTACTAATGTTGCACCGAATAGTAATTTCAAACCAAATCTTGCGACTACATTCCCTTGCTTTTCATTTAAACTCTTAACTGCCCCTGCAATAATCCCAATTGAAGAGAAGTTTGCAAATGAAACTAAGAATACAGAGATAATCGCTGTCGTTCTATCTGAGAAATTAAAGTTTCCTTGTGCTAAATCTGTCATAGCGACAAATTCATTTGATACTAATTTTGTTGCCATAATATTTCCGGCATTAACTGCTTCATGCCAAGGTACACCCATAATAAATGCAAATGGTGCAAATGCATAACCAAGAATTTCTTGGAATGAAATACCGATTACACCTTTAAATACTGCATTAATGAATGCGATAAGAGCTACGAAACCGACTAACATAGCTGCTACTGTAATCGCAACTTTAAATCCATCAATAATGTATTCCCCTAATACTTCAAAGAAAGTCTTTTTCTCTTCTTCTTGTACTTCTAACATATCTTCTTCCTCAGTAACTTCATACGGGTTAATGATAGAAGCAATGATGAAGCCACCGAATAAGTTAAGCACTAAAGCGGTTACAACATATTGTGGTTTTAATAACACCATATATGATCCAACGATAGACATAGAAACTGTAGACATTGCTGATGCACATAATGTATACATTCTTTTCTCTGGCAATAACCCTAGTTGTTTCTTAACTGAAATAAATACTTCTGATTGTCCTAAAATCGCTGATGCCACAGCGTTATATGATTCTAGTTTCCCCATTCCATTTACTTTACTTAATGCTAGACCGATAGATTTCACAATAATAGGTAATACTTTAATATGTTGCAAAATACCTATTAAGGCTGATATAAATACGATTGGCATTAATACACTTAAAAAGAACGAAAACTCTTTTTGATTTACTAGTCCACCAAATACGAAATTCACACCGTCAGCAGCATATTTTAATAGCTCTCCAAAACCATCTGCTATTCCGCTTATTAATATATTCCCTACACTTGTATTTAATAATAGAAACCCCAAAATGAATTGTAATATAACCATCGTTATGATTGGGCGATATTTGACTTTCTTTCTATCATTACTAGCAAGCCAAGCGATACCTAAAATCAATACGAGGCCAAAAACACCGATTAAGTATTTCATAAGCCGTTTCCTCCCATTCGTATCCGCTTACATTTTTTTCAATTATTAAAGCAATAGATACACTTTACTTTGTGTATCTATCGCTTTTGACTTCATTAATGATTAGTAGTTATCTGTAGCACCTTTTGCATCATTTAATACGATTGCAACACTAGCACTTGCTCCAACGCGAGAAGCTCCAGCAGCTACCATTTTGTCTGCATCTTCACGTGTACGAACACCGCCAGATGCTTTTACACCAACGTTTGGTCCTACTGTTTTACGCATTAATGCGATATCTTCAGCAGTTGCTCCGCCAGTTGAGAATCCAGTTGAAGTTTTTACGAAATCAGCACCAGCTTTTACTGATAATTCACAAGCGCGTACTTTCTCTTCATCTGTTAATAGACAAGTTTCAATGATTACTTTTACAAGAGCTTTTCCTTTTGCTGCTTGTACTACTTCATAAATGTCTTTTTCAACAAGTTCGTTGTCACCATCTTTTAAAGCGCCTACGTTGATTACCATATCAACTTCAGTTGCACCTTTTGCGATAGCATCTTTTGTTTCAAATGCTTTTGTTTCAGTCGTACTTGCTCCTAATGGGAAACCGATTACAGTACAAACGTCTACATCATGTCCAGCTAGTTCATCAGCCGCTAATTTTACCCATGTTGGGTTAATACAAACAGAAGCGAATTTATATTCCTTTGCTTCTTCGATTACTTTCATAACATCTTCTTTAGTAGTATTAGCTTTTAAAATTGTATGGTCAATTAACTTTGCAATGTTCATTATCTTCACTCCTCATATCTTTTAACAACTTCATTCTAACTCTTAGTTGAACAAATGTAAATATACTTTTGAAATTTTGTTCATTTTTTTTAAAAAGTAATTTTCTTGTAGCAAATAAAGCGCATTCTAACAAAGAACACTTCAGATATATAATCAAAATTTTTATGTTAACAATGGTAGTATGTATCTCCATATCCATAATTATTTTTAAAAAGGCAATTTGTGTTCAAAAAAGACTCCTATCATTCATACATAACAAAATAAAAGGCATTCTCAAAATTAACATCTTGAGAACGCCCTTTATTTCTAATCTTTTTGATAATGTAACAATTCTTTTGCTGTATGCTGATCGATAATTAATACATTTGCATACCCGCCACGTAACGCACCATCAATTGCTTTTATTTTTCTATTACCACCTGCAACTAAAATAGAGCGTTTCTTTAATTTCAGTTCCTCTAACTCAATTCCAATGGTACGCTTATTGATTTCTTCACTACTAATATTTCCGTCTCCATCAAAGAAACGTGAACAAATGTCACCGACCGATTGTTTTTTGAGTAAATTTGTTTCATCCTTATCGAAATAACCTAATCGGAATAATAGCGCTTCATCTCGCACTGTTCCTACAGTGAAAATTGCAATATTCGCTTGTTTTCCCATTTCGATAATGTGATGAATATGTCGATCCTGCTCCACTAATTCTTTTGTCACTGCATTATCAAATATAACCGGAAGAGGTAGATTTCTTGGCGTCGTTTGAAAAGCATCTGCAAATAAAGCTATCGTCTCATTCGCATATGTATTTACACTTGAATGACTAATACCACCTTTTAGCTGGACAACCTCTACCCCTTTTACATGTTGCGGTACGATTTTTCTAGCGATTTCATACATAGTCATGCCCCAGCTTACACCAACAATATCACCGTTTTTAACTGTCTTTTCCATATACTCAGCAGCATATTTACTTATATACTCTGTAATCGTTGCATATTCCGGCACTGGAGAAAATACCACATGTGCCTCTAACAAGTTGTACTTTTCTTTCAGTAAATTCCCGACGTTATCTAAATCAGCAAATGGATCAGCGATGCTAATTTGAACAAACCCTTTTTCTTTCGCGTACTTTAACAATCTAGAAATCGTCGGTCTTGAAATATTTAATTTATTAGCAATTTCTTGCTGACTATAATCTGATTGATAATATAATCTTGCAACTTCAACGCTTAATTGTTGTTTATCTTTTTCCATAGTAACTCATTACAAATCCCTTCCTGTATTTCCCTTTCGTTACAAGCATTATACAGCTTTATGCAAAAAAATTCGACTACTGAATTTTATTTAACTGAACTTCTATTACGCTTATTATATATAATGAAATCGTTCAATAAGAAACATGAAACATCATCTAAAGACTACCTTTGCTAAAAACTATTCAAATACCCCTTATAAACAGAAGATACTGTTTATAAGGGGTATGTATTCAATTTAACTTTATAAAAATTGGATGGAAACAATGCAAGTTCTCACTTATTTAGAATAAGTGAAAAGATGATGTTTTATTTGTTCAATAAAATAATGATGGTGTATATTATCGTTAGATACTCGACTTGCCATAATAGCTCCCTCCATTGAAGATGCAAGAAAAGAAGCGAGCGATATAATGTCTATATCTTCTTTAAGTTCTTGTTTCTCTATTCCTTCCTTTATGAGAGAAGCCATTAACATTACTGTATCATCATAACCTTTTGCTGCTGCTTTTTGTAATTCTGGAAATACTCCAGTACTTTCGATTGCGCTATTAAGTAATGGACAGCCTCCAGCAATAGGAGGATTATTAGCTGCATCTTGATATACAAGGAATATTGCAAGGATTTTATCGATTGCATTCTTTTTATTTTCCATTGCTTTATGAAAATGACTCCACATAATCTCACCACTTTTGTCGTAGGCAGCAAGGACAATTTCTTCTTTACTTTTAAATCTACGATAAATAGATCCTTTAGGTAACTCAGTAGCTGTCATTATATCCTGAATGGATGTGCGAGTTATCCCATTAGTATTAAATAAATATAAAGATGTTTCAATAATTTTTTCTTTTACCTTATCAACTTTAGTCATGCTTTGTAATCCTCCTAATGAAAACAATCCTAATATTCTAGGTAATGTTTACCCTCTATTTTCTTAATTTTTTTGTAAGTATAAATAAGTTCGGAACAGAAATATCTTATCAATCCCTATCTTATGGAAACCTCAAACAATACAGTTTGAAAAGAAGTTAATCAAATTATATTATCTATATAACTTAAGTGAATTTTCTGTCAAAATAACATGACCGATTGTTTAATTCAGTCATATTATACAACTAATTTTATCTAAAATCGTAGAGGTGTAAAAAATATAGTTAATTTTAACGTATAGACATATGATTATTATATATAATTTTTATTAATATGTTTAGCTAAAGTGTTTGAACTACTCCCACTTTCACTTCGTATATTAGGGTATCTCCCGCAGTCCTTGCGGTTAAAAGCCTTATCACTTCATTCTATAAAAAGCTAATTGTCAAAAATGAATGAGTACTGAAATTTGCTTGTAAATAAGCAACTGAAATATAAATATATTTGTTGTTTACCATTTTTATTTTATTAATAATTTATAAAAGGGGTTTAAAAAACTAGAAACTTATAGTATCATTAGTTCCCGAACCGAACGGTCCGGTTCGGTATTTATATAAATATATTTTAGAAGGAGAACATAATGCAGAAAGAAAAATCAAAGATTCTAAGTAATTTAATTATGGAGGTAACAAAGTGAAATTTATACAAACCAATAAAAAAGAAATTAATATGCTACTAGTTTTTACAATCTTTACACTACTTCAATTTGGCTGGTTCATATTATTTGGCCTATCACTTTTAACTAACAGCAATTTAGCTGACTCAGAATTTATTATTAGTGCCATTGCTTTTACTGTACCTGCTATTATAGGAATAATTTTATTTAAGAAAGAAATTATTGAGAGTTTTGCTTATTTTAAAGAGAAGACAATTTTGAAAATAGTAAGTGTTCCTCTGGTGGTTTTATTTACGGTAATTGTAGAACAGACTGTTATGCGTTTTCTCGCACTTGGTCAGCCAGAGAATCAAGAACAGCTCCTTGAAACGGGCGCGGAGATACCTCTTATATTTACATTACTTGTATTTGGTATTCTCGGTCCAATACTTGAAGAAATTATATTTCGTCATATAATATTAAATCGTTTTTCACATTATATTGGTACTGCTATTGCATCTATCATTTCGATTCTAATTTTTACATTCCTTCATACGAACCAGCTTTCGGATTATGCTATATATCTACCTGGCGCGGTGATACTTACTGCGGCTTATCTTATTTCTAACAGATCCCTTGCATATGTTATGGCGATACATATGCTAAATAATTCTATTACTTTTATTCAATTGCATATGTCATAGGAAAACATATGTTAGACAATTGCAAGTTTTAATGCAAAAATGCTCTATGTTTCTATCGAGTATTCTTGGCAACAGAACCACTTTTTCTACGGCATAAGAAAGCCATAAGAAAGCTAATCAAAAATTATAATATATTAGGAGAGTGTCAGTCATGATTGTAACAACGACTTCTGGAATTCAAGGTAAAGAGATTATTGAGTATATTGATATTGTAAATGGGGAAGCTATTATGGGTGCAAACATTGTACGCGATTTATTCGCTTCAGTTCGTGATGTTGTTGGTGGCCGTGCTGGTGCTTATGAAAGTAAGCTAAAAGAAGCCCGTGATATTGCGATGGACGAAATGAAAGAACTTGCAAAACAAAAAGGTGCGAACGCTATCGTTGGTATTGATGTAGATTACGAAGTTGTTCGTGATGGAATGTTAATGGTTGCTGTAAGTGGTACAGCTGTACGTATATAAGTAAATAAAAAGAGATATTAATAAATCATTGTACGCCGAAAAAACACAGTTTGAGTGTAAACTGTGTTTTTTTATATAGAGGCCCCATCCCATCACTATCAAGCTAAAAATTTTGTGTTAACTTGTACAAAATGTCCATTTTTTCGCTTTGGGGTAATTTTGAATCCTTAAGTTTATGGGCATGTGGCGTTACCCTAATACTGTACAACTTTTTTATAAACGGTTGTAAGTTTCTACGTTTTTGACCATTCTGTACAACGATAACTTTGGTTTATTGATTTCACCTGTAATCTGGTAGCCTATCCTCTGATACAATTTAATGGCAAGTTGGTTCTCTTTCTTTACCGTCAGAGAGCATTTGGCAAAGCCTTGCAGCGAAGCTTGTTCCTCAGCAAATTCAATTAGTCTGGTACCTATCCCTAGTCCTCGACTTTCGGGCAGTAAGGCAATTGTTCCGATGTGAAACTCGTCATCTTCTCCCTCCTTCAAGGTAAACATGGAATAAAGCATTTTGATATTCAGAATGTTATAAACAACAAAACCCAGCTTTCGGAACGAAAGCAGCTGTTTAAAAGTGGGCCAGGCAAGACGATTTAAAACGGGTATGGGATAGCAAGTAATCATCCCTAAAGTTTTCCCGTCCATTTGAGCTTCATAAGCGTATTGATGACTGAAACGGTTGTTCTCCTGCCGCCATAGCTTACAAAATGTCCAATCGACTGTGTTCTTCTCCTCAGATCCTGCAAGTGGAAACGCCATGTATTCCAATGCCATTACATTTAGCTGGACGCCGACCATGGATTGATGAACAGCCTTTACAATAGAGATTTTATTCATTATCCTATTGCTCCTTTTCACTTTCTATATTATTAATATTAATTATCATGGATGTGAATCAGTTCACTTCCCTCTCAATTCATCCTTAGCTTTGAAACCATAATAAAATGTATTTAAAACAAGCTCTGCAGCAGATTTTTTAGCCACATTTCCTTCATGTACCTGTTCCCAGGTATGGAAAAGCAGAGCATAAAGCGTATTCAAAATCCATTCGCTGCTAACCATTTGCTGAAAGTAACCTCTTTGTTGTAGCAGTTCAATAACGCGTCGTAAGGGTTCCCTCAGCTTCTCTTCTGCTTCACCTAATTCTTTGTTGTTAAATACAGATGCATCATGACCTAGAAAATAGATTTTGTCACCTAAAGGGATTAACGCTTCAATGAGTTCCGGGATATAGTTTTCGCTTCTTTCCTCATCCAGTGGAATCTGGTTTACAGTATCACTTACCAGTTGTATAGCCCGATGGCCCAAGAACAGCATCAATTTCTCCCTGCTTTCGACGTAGCGATGGAGTGTAGCAATTCCAATTCCCGCATATTCCGCAATTTCATTCATCGAAGCAGTAGGATTTTCAACAAGCAATATAGTAGCTGAATCAAGAATTGCATTAAATCTCGCTTCCTTCAACGCTGACAAGTCTTTCTTCATCGTCAATCTCTCCCTTTTTCTGTATAAAGTCGTCATTTTTGATAGATAAATATATCATTTGATATTATAATAAACAATCTCAAATAAAGTGTCCAGCTGCTGAATGTAGCTTTTCAAAAAGAATTATATTACTGAAACTGATAGCACTTTGAATGTTTCATTTTTAGCATTTCATTATTTAGATAACGATGAAGAAATTAAATTCTTTAATGTAATAAATACAAGAGCCAAAGGAAATGGTACGAGTTACTTTCTGCATAAAGTTATCGGTTTATTTTAAAATTCACTTCCGGGTATTTGGTCATCAGCCTTTTAAGGATGGAGCCGTCATCCTTCTGTTTTACATACTGGTCAAAAAATGCCAGACTGAATTCGTTGATAATACGATGAACTTCCTTTGGATTTTCACCTGGGCTCTGCAACACAGGGGAGAACAAATGTAAATCAGTGAAGCTTGTATGATCCGTATGAGGAATGAGCATTGACATACCACCACCAGCTAACCCACGTCCGTATCGCTCCCTCACTTCATAGGGATCTGCTTCATCAGGCTCTTCTGCACTCATGAGCAGAAACGGTTTTCCAATTCCATTTTCAGGAAAAAATTTCCCATAGAATGTACCATCCATATTGATAGCTGCTTTGACACGAGAATCTTTTGCAAGTATTTGTGCTGCGGTAGCTCCACCGTAAGAGTGGCCAAACATTCCAATTCGCGATGTATCCAGTCTTCCTGTAAAGAAGCCGGTCTCATCGTTTTGGTTAAGTTTCTCTATCTGACTAAGGACAAAGCTGACATCTTCCTCCCATAATTTTATGTGGCTATCCCCTTCATCAGTTAAATTGATGGGCTGTACGTAAGCAGTTCGACCATCTGGAAAGACGGTAGCTGCAGCATCAAAGGTATGATCGATACTTAGAACAATGTACCCTTGACTAGCCAACTCCTCAACTTGAAACGTGTTTTGATTACGAAAACCATTAAAACCATGAGAGAAAAGTAATATGGGATAGTGATTCTCTGAGTCTGAGAGTTGTAAATCCATAAACGAATGAGACTTTACCAATTCCATGTGGCTGAATGCAAATGCAGGAATGGACAATGTTTTTTCCAATCCCTTGGAGAGCTCATTTATGTTACGAATATAAGGTTCTCGATCCCCCTTGCTTTTTTCAGCTGCAGGATACCAAATTTGCACCATCAGTTCGCGCCGATCGGTTGGATTTTTCGAATATGGTTCATTTCTCTGATGATCAATCCAATGATATACCTTCGTACCGACCCTATGTGGTCCAGTTGGTTCTTCAAATGAAAATACTGGCATAAGTAAGGGTAGCGCAACTGCTACAGACAAATAGATACATAGCAACGAAGTCTTAACTATGAATATACCCGAACTTCTAAAACCCTTTTTCCGCCCAGTTAATAAATAGCATAAAATTAAGATAACTGGGGATATATATGCCGGAATCATCTGCCACCTAAAACCTTCTGCCAATAACTGAACTGTAACCATTACAACGGCAACCAAAGTAGCTAATTTAGACCACTTTTTCGTTTCTCTGCCTACTAACAGTACCCAACTCAATAGACTAAAATTTACAATTATCAAAACAAATTCCCAGAAATTCATTGGCCTATCTCCTTTGCATGCATTTTACTTCTAATTAAAGAGCTAGTTTTCAGCCTGAGCAAAAGCAGATGAAAAACCTATATAGTTGCACCGATTATGCTAATCGCTTCATCCACTCTACTCCTTTATTCAAATTAAAAACTTAAAATGCCCAGCTACCTTTACGGAAAATTGGTTCTACAGTTCCATCTGGTAGAATACCGTCGATGTCCATCTCACTGCTGCCAATCATAAAGTCCTCATGTGTTACTGAAATATTTGCCCCTAACGTTTCAAGTTGATCGTTTTCTAAATCTCTTCCACCCTCTAAGCAAGTTGGATAAGCTTTACCAATCGCTAAATGGTTCGATGCATTTTCATCAAACAATGTATTAAAATATAAAATTCCCGATGCTGAAATTGGTGATTCATGTGGTACAAGTGCTACTTCACCTAAATAGCAAGAGCCTTCATCCACATTAATAAGCTCTTGTAATAAATCGTGTCCTACCTGTGCTCCAGCATTAACAATTTTTCCTTCTTCAAATGTCAGTTTAAAGCCATCGATAATATTCCCTTGATAAACTAATGGTTTTGTATTGCTTACATAGCCATTTACACCTTGTTTCATCGGTAACGTATAAACCTCTTCTGTCGGCATATTAGCCATAAAGATAGTATCATCAGGAGTTTTACCACCTCCAGTAACCCATTTATGCTGTGGTGCTAATGCAATTGTTAAATCAGTACCTGGCGCTGTATAGTGAAGCTTCATATATTTTTTATTGTTCAGTAGGACCGCACGAGATTCTAAATTTGTTACATGTTCACGCCATTTTTCAATAGTACTGCCTTCACCAATACGAACAGCTTTAAAAATAGCCTCCCATAATGCTGGTACTTGATCCTCTGCTGCTAAATCCGGGAACACCTTCGATGCCCACTTTGGTGAAGGAACTGCTACCATCGACCAAGCTATTGAATCCTTCATTACGGCGTTGCGATTGTTTCTCAGAGCAGCTCCTGCTACCTTTTGATAGGTAGCTAGACGATCAGATGAAATACCTGTAAATTTATCAGGATCTGTAGCATCTATCATTAATAGTGCTCCTTTACGTTCGATCAGCTCATCATTCATTTTGACTATCCACTCTGGGAAGCGATTAAATTCTTCATCTGAGGCATAATCAAAGTAAGCACGTTCCATTTCTTCATCCGAAAAATTAACATGAACACGCCCTGCCCCAGCCTTATAAGCCTCTTTCACAACTATACGGGCGAAATCCAATGCATCCACTGATGTATTGACTAATAAGTATTGCCCTGGTTGAATATTGACACCGATTTTCACCGTAAGTTCTGCATATGCTTGTAATTTTTCTTCAAAAGTCATATTATTTACCTCGCTTTTATTAAATTGGTTTTGAATTCCCCTCACTAACCTGCTTTCATACCATACTTTCTAAACTTTGATTCAATTAATATTGGTTTGTTTTTCAAAAAATCTAATCGAAGGTATCAAACACTACATCAAATTATAGAGTTCTTTATTGTGAAAGCTCACTCATTTCTTCCCAATCTTTTCAATGCTGCTGCACCTAAAGGCTTACCATCAATGGGGCGTTTAACATTCTCAATCACTCCTTTATCTTTACAAAAGTATTTTTGATAGATAAATATATCATTTGAGATAAGATTAAATCATTTTAAACGAATTATCAAGTCATAAAATTTAATTTTTAAAAAATTCGGTAAAAAAACCATATGAACATGGATTCTATCAAAGGGAGCGATAACGAAAAGATTTTTACACACACATGGATAAAACACATGACAAACTTATATATAATTGCAAGCTCAACTCTCACAAAAAACAGGATAAAAAAATAAACAGCAGAACTAGTCCACTGTTTACTTTGCCACACCTTCATGTAATTTTTCTGTATAATCCTTTACATCTTTCCAGCTATCTTTCGCTGTATGTAAATCTTCTTTTATAAACGTAAACTCTTCCGGACTAATTCCTTTTACGTTTTGTAGTAAATTATTATATTTTGCACCTACTGTATACCATTGATTTGATATGTTTTGTAGTGCTGTAATTGCTGCATCAATTGTTTCTGTCATGTTTGTTGTTTTATTTTTTACATCAGTCAAAATTACGACTTCTGCTTGTGCTCCTGAAATTCTATCTTTTAAATTGGCGATTTCTCTTTCTGCATTTGCGATATCTTTTTTCGCAACCGCAATCATCGGCCCGCCAGCAAGACATGTTATTAGAGCTACGCAAAGTACGCCACCAGCAATGACCATATCATTACTCTTTTTAATCGAATCGTTATATGTATTTATTTGTTGCTCTAGAGCTGGAATACCAGCATTCGTACTTGCCAATATCGATGTTAACTGATTTGTATCCTCTTTGAAACTATTTGTATCTTTCGCCATTCTATCGCGAAAAGCTTTCAAATTTCCTAATAATCCATCTACCTCATTTTGATTCTTTACAATATCCGCATACAACTTTTCTAAATCCGCTTTTAATTTTCCGCTATCCTTTTGATCAATCGCTATTAACATGTCATTATAATACGATTGAAAAGTATTATTGTAATTAATAATATTTTGATCCGTTTTCATAATTTGAGGCTTCATATTATTTAACCAATATGCCGCATTAATTTTTGCATCTCTTTGATGCTGAATCATATTCCCTTTAAATTCACTATTAATCGACCTTATTTTACTTAAATCCGTCTCTTGTTGATTTTGAATTAATTTTGCATATGAATCTATTGCAAATATGCTTGATGTCGTTTGTGCCATTACATCTTGGAATCCGGCTGGTCCAAGAGAATAGCTTTTCACATTTTCTTGTAGCATCTTTACATTTTGTTCTGCTGCAAAAGGATGTAAAGGAAATGCGTTACTCGTTGCCACCCCAGCAATCATTACCGCTAAAAGACATTTTTTATAAAATCGTTTCTGCATATTTTTCACCTATTCTCTTTATAAGGATATCAAAAGCTCCTGCTCACAACTGAACAGGAGCTTCAAATCATTCATCAACACTTAACGCTCTAACGATTCGTATTCGATTATGCTTTTTTCGTATCTACTACTTTAATATCTTCCGCATAAATCTTTTCTGCATAGTCTTTAATGTTTTTCCAGCTATCTTTCGCAATGTTTAAATCTTCTTTAATGAAAACAAGATCGTTTGGACTAATTGAATCCACATTTTGAAGTAAAGAATTGTATTTTGATCCCATTGTATACCATTGGTTTGAAATGTTTTGCAACGCTGTAATTGCAGTATCAATCGTATTTGTTAAATACTCAGTTTGTGTTTTAATGTTCGTTAACCCAGCTACTTCTAATTGAGCAGTTGTAATTTGTCCAGTTATTTTTTGAATTTCAGCTTGTGCATTGTCAAGTTCTTTCTTCGCTAATACGATACCAGCTGTACCACCGCCTACAGCTGCTGCACCACCTGCAATTAATGCGACTCCTAGCGGTGTTCCTGCGCCCGTAGCAATAACTACTGCACCACCAATAATTGCAATTGGTCCTAGAGCTGTCGCAACAGATGAACCGATAATAATTGCATTATATTTACTAATTGCTTCATTGTACGTTGTAATTTGATTTTGCAGAAGGGGAATCCCTGCATCTTGACTAGCTAATATAGATGTAATTTGATTTGCATCACCCTTGAAATTTTGCGTATCCGACGTCATTTTATTTCGGAATTTCTTTAAGTCTTCTACTAACTGATCCACTTGTGCTTTATTTTCATTAATACTACTTGATAATCTAGTTAGGCCTTTCGTAAGAGTCGCTTTATCTTTTGCATCTACCGCAGCAACTAAAGTATCATAATAGTTTTGGAATTTCGTATTGTAGTTAATGATGTTTTGATTCGTTGAAATAAGCTGTGGCTTTAATACATCTAACCATTGCTTCGCATTTCCTCTAGCTGTATCTTGGTGCTGAATCACTTTTCCTTTTAAAGCTGCATCAACAGTCGATACATTTCCAAAGTTAACATTACCTTGTTTAATAATTGTTAAAGCATACAGATCCATTACTAAAGCATTTGAACCTGTTCTTTCCATTGCATCTTTCAAGCCTTCTGGTCCTAATGAATATTCTTCATAGTCATTATAAGCTTTTGCTACCGCATGAACTGGAGCTTGTTTCACTGTACTTTCAGCTGCATACGTATGAGCCGGCATAATATTTCCTGCTGCAAATACTGCCATCAGTGCTGATAGAGCCATTACTTTATAAGGTTTTTTTGTCATTTTTCTTCTCTCCCTATATCGCTAATTATTTTTCTGTTTAATGTACTTCAACGTTTGTAACGTAATCTTCAAATTGATTTGTTTGCTTATTCATTTCATCACTTACTTTTTTAATTTGATTGAAATGTTTTTGAAGTAAACTACTGTCTGTATACGTGCCTTCTTCAACATTTGTTTGAATTTGGATCATATTATTATTTAAAACTTTCCAATCCGTTAATAACGTTTCTAAAGTTGTAATTTGACGATCAATTAATTCTGTAAAGCTATTTACTTGATCTTCAACGAATGTAATTTGAGTCGCTTCTGCTTCAGTTTGTGATAACTTTTGAATAAGTGGCAATAACTCTTTTTGCTTTTGTTGAATGCGAAGAGCTGCTTCCCTCGTTTGACTATCTGCGGCATTTACAATTTCATTACTTAAAGTACCGATAGAAACAAAATCGATTGTTTTCGTTTGTGCAGTTTGATTTGTGATTGTAAATACTTGTTTACCGATATTAATAGAACCTTTAATGATTTCTTGAGGTCTATTCAAAATAGTAGTTAGTTCAGCTTGAATTTCCCCTTGAATCCTTTTAATATCTTCTCTTAATTTCACAATATCTCCGCTTGATCCTTGCAGTGTTTTTATTGCTTCATCGGCTTTAATTGATAAGTTGTTACTATCTTTATCTAATACTGTTTTAAATCGATTTAACTCTAATAAATCTTGCTCCATACTCTCTTGGATGCTCTGTACTTGCAATTGTAATTTTCCATATGCACTCATAAAATCTGATTTTGCTTGCTGATCTTCATTTACGTTTCCTGCTAGTTCATAGAGCTTACTATAATAGCTATTGAATCTAGTGCTGTATCTCATCATCTCTTGATTTAAGTCAATTAGCTTCGGATTATATTCATCAATCCACTCTCGTACATTCGCCTTTGCAAACTTTTGATGATTCGTTAAGCTACTCATCGCATTTACCTTAATGTCTGGCTGTTGCAAAATAATTAATCCGTATGCTTGAATAAGCGGTGATTGTGATCCTAACATTCTAATTGAATTGGATAATGTATTTGGAGCAATTACATTTTGCGCATATACTGTTTTCACTTCCGTTTGCCCCTCCTTAGCGTAAGCGCTTACAGGAATGAAGCAACTCGTAGATACTGCTGTAACCAATAACCCTGTAATTAAAGTTTTTTTCACTTTAACTCCTCCTATGTATTAGCAACTATTACTATCGCATTTTATTATTCTATTTTCTTGCATATAATTTAAGATAGTTAAAATAGAGGACGTACTCACCGTGATTGACGTACGAACCATCTCTCCCAACTGTTATTGCCACAGTACTTACTTATTGTTATAAAACTTTTCATATGTGCTTAGTATGAATAACATTGCATAAATTTTCTATCGACCCTCATTTTCCACATCAATACAGTGAATATATTACATAAAAATATTATTCATTTTAAACTTAATAACGTAAGTAAATATGAAATTCCGTTTTGTTTTCATATAAGTTTTGTACTGTAAGGTCATTTAAACACAGCTGTTTATATATCGTAAAGAAGTATTTTCATTCCCTTTATTTTCAAGCTTTCATGTCCTTATTTCAAAATATAATCCGATTCGCTTTATCGATTGAAATATCTACATATCACAACAGAAAACACTACTTTCAAATAACCAATTAAATTATATTAGTATAATTTTTAAGCCCATATGCAATTATGCATAGCATATACACAAAAAGGATAGCTTCATTTTCACAAAGCTATCCTTAAAAATCTTCTTATTTTTTCAAATGATATGGAACTGTCGTAATAACAACATTTCTTTTATAAAGTAAATACGCACGTATGAGTAAACTGGATTGATTATGAAGAATGTTATGCCAACCTTTTTTCGGAATAAACTGTGGTATAACGACCGTAACACGGTAATTCGATTCACTCGCCTTATATTGCACTGTATCGATAAACTTCGTTAGCGGCTGAATAATACTTCTATAATGGGAATGTAATGTAACAAGCCTTACTTCAGGTTGCCACTTCTTCCATTTCTCTTCAAATTTCTTTTCCTCTTCTCTGTCAAAAGCAACATATACTGCGATAACTTGATCTGCCGAAAGAGATTTCGCATAGTTCAATGAATTTTCTACTACATGGGTCATACCTGCTACAGGAACGACAATTACATTCCCCTCAATTGGAATAAGAGGTTCGCAAGTTTTTAAACTTAATTGATCACCCACTGCATCATAATGCTTCTTAATTCGATGGAATAAGAAGATAATAACTGGTAAGAAAATAAGAATCGACCAAACTTGTGCAAATTTAGTTAAAAAGAACATGCTCATTACGATAAAACTAATAACTGCACCAATTAAATTAACCGTTAATCTTAAAGCCCATCCTTCAGGCTTTTCGCGAAGCCATTTTAATACCATCCCTGTTTGAGAAAGTGTAAATGGAATAAATACACCTACTGCATATAACGGAATTAAATGTTCTGTTTGTCCTTGGAAAGCTACAATTAAAATAATCGAAGCAACTCCAAGTATAATAATACCGTTTGAGTAACCTAGACGGTCTCCTCTAATCGTAAACATTCTCGGTATGAATTTATCTTTTGCAAGGTTAACCGCTAATAAAGGAAATGCAGAATAACCTGTATTAGCAGCGAGAATTAATATTAAAGCTGTTGTACCTTGTATGAAATAGTACATGAAATTACGTCCAAATGTTTGTTCAGCAATTTGAGAAACAACTGTTACTTCTTTACTCGGAGTCACTCCGTAATAATAAGCTAAAAATACAATTCCTGAAAATAACACAGCAAGTAATGCACCCATTGCAAGCAATGTTTTTGCAGCATTGTTTGGCGCAGGATCTTTAAAGTTCGGAATTGCATTTGAAATTGCTTCAACACCTGTTAAAGCAGAACTACCTGATGCAAATGCTCTTAGTAATAAAAATAAACTAATCCCTGCAACTGGTGTACCAATCGGCGCATGTAAAGTGGGTGAAACATGACCAGTTAAAATATTATATATGCCCACACCAATTAATATAAATAGTGCTAAAACGAATAAATAAACAGGATATGCTAAAACGGAAGCTGATTCCGTTACTCCCCTTAAATTTAATATCGTAATTAATATAACAAATATAACCGCAATAATTACGTTGTGTGCATGTAAGCTAGGAAACGCAGACGTAATTGCATCTGTACCAGCGGACACACTTACCGCAACAGTTAAAATATAGTCAACTAATAAAGATCCTCCAGCAATTAAGCCTGGATTCATCCCTAAATTTTCTTTTGATACAACATACGCTCCCCCGCCATGCGGATAAGCAAAAATAATTTGACGATAAGATAAAATAAGGGCTGTCAATAATACTAATACCCCAACAGCGATCGGAATGGAATACCAATAAGCGATCGCTCCAACACCTGCTAAAGCAATTAAAATTTGCTCTGGACCGTAAGCAACTGATGACAATGCGTCAGAAGATAAAATAGCTAAAGCTTTCGTTTTATTAAGCTTTTGTTCTCCAAGCTCCGTTGATTTTAACGGTCTTCCAATTAAAAATCTTTTAATAGATGAAACCAATGCTGTCCACTCTCCAATAATTTTGTACGAACTTTTCTGCTTGTTACAGCCAGTAAACTATTTCCTCAGAAAACAAAAAATGTCTACAAGCCATAGCGAAATAGACTTGTAGACATTATTTTTTTTGTCGCACAAGCTCCACCTTCCTTCTCAATATAACGCTTACGAGGTTAGCTGTCGGATTCGGGCCTATGAGTAGCCCTACCTTTTTTAAGGATTCACCCCATCGGATTATGTACTAATCCGTAAAAACGGGTCCCCCGTACCATGCGGTTTCAGCGATTTAGAAAATTGAAACTGTGGATTATAATACTCCTTTATTTTCAAAAAGTAAACAAAAATTTTCAATAAGAAAAAAATTAAAATGATTGTGCATAATCCACTGAGAAATATACATAATGAATACTAAAAAATCCGCAAAGGAGACCCATATGTCTAAAGAAAAGAAGCCTATTTTTTCCGATTCATATTTAGATGCAGTAGCAAATGAAATTAATCAGTTATATGGTAAACGTGAACAGGAAATAAATTTGACAGATAGAACGAAAAGAAATAAATAATTTGTCATACAAAAAAATAAAAAAGATAGCAATACACTTATATATTGCTATCTTTTTTATTTTTTCATACATCTAATTCTATTACAGATTTGTTAAAGGTCATCTCTTCATACACCTTTAAATTTTGATATATAGATTCTAATAATGGTGCCGCTATAGAAAATTTCTCTGCTACATCCAGTAAATATCCTTGCAAGTGCTTCCCTTCAATAAACGAACCCTTTTCCATATCACGTTGCATTGATGACTTCATATCATACGAAATTTTATCAATCGTTTTCATATGTTCCTGGGCAATATTTTCCTTTACTGGAGCTCCTAATACTCTCATGATTTGTACAGATTCCTCAAACACATTACGGATAAAATCACGGCCGCCTTCACTTTCACGGATTGGTCCAATTGGTGCACGCATTAACGTTGTCACACCTGACATTACAGTAATAAATAAATATTTATGCCACATATCTTGCGTAATATTTTCACTTAAAACAAAACTAGATTTCGTACCTGAAAATGCTTTAGAAATATGCTTTACTCTCTCTGAATTTTGAGACTTAATTTCTCCAAACACAAGTCTGTTGGCAGCGCTAGTTTGTACAATTTCTCCTTGATCGTTTAACGTCGTCTCGATAAAGCATAAACCGCCAATTACTTTTTCTTCGCCGAATTCTTTTTGTAATAGCGATAAATGAGCGATACCATTTAACAATGGAATGATTACAGTATTTTCGCCAACAAACGGCTTCAAATCTTGAATTGCCTCGTTTAAGTGATACGCTTTTGTTGAAAATAAAATGACATCAAATGGAGAAGTTCGCTCTTCTTTCGTTATTAATTTCGGTCGGAAGGAAAAATCCCCGTTAACACTTCGGATTACAAGTCCTCTTTCCTCTAATTGTTTTTTCCGTTTACTACGAACAAGAAACGTGACATCTTCTCCCTTCTCGACTAATCTGCCACCAAAAAATCCTCCGACTCCACCAGCGCCTAATACTAAAATCCGCATACAGCATCCCCCTTTTCAAAATACAATTTTATAACTTTTAGTATACATAACATTATACATGTTCCCTGCTAAATAAGCTGAATTTTCACTCTCAATTGAGTATAAAAGAGTGGTTATTTTCAAATAAATTTGGGCATGTTGTTTCTATAGCATATATGGAAAGGACACAATGTAGATGGAGGCAATACAATCAATTGAGGAAAAAGGTGTAGCAACAGCTATATTTCAATTTATATTCCCGTTTTCTTTTAAAACTGGATATGAACAAAATATGTTCCCTTTCTTACAAAAAAACGATTTTCGTCCTTTTCGGCTCGATCATCTCGATGATGAAAATACATATTATGGGGAGTTTAAAGTTTCACATCAAAATATGGAAGCATACTATCTTTCATTTACCAATAAAATTCTCTTTCCTCACTCAGAGCATCAAAAGGGCTTGCAACGTTATTCAAAGGACCTTAACTTAACTGGACATTTAACAACAAACCTTATTTCAATCCCATTCAAGATACACTCTATTGATGTAACACTTTGTCCTTATGAACTTGGCTTCTTAACAATTCGAACAGAAGTAAACACTGCTCCAAACATGACTTTATCTGAAGCAATCGAATTCGCTGCTCGCTTCCGTGTACTTGAAACTAAAAATGATACAAATGAGACTATTTGTATTGAATGTAACGGAAAAAAGTATTCCCAAGTTGAAAAATTCATTTTTGGTTATTTATTTCATGGCGTAACTGATTTCTTTGAAAAGAAGAGATTAAGAAGTTCATACTTTCAAACCTTCCCTTTCTTCGAAGACCAAAGAATGTACGTCCAAACTTTATTGTCACTAAAAGAAGGTATGGAACTTAACGAAGTGGATGTTTATCGTACTTCTAGTCTTTCCGGATTAACAAGTGATGGTAAGCCATATGTGAGTGCAAATAACCTTCCTTACATTCATGACTATTTAAAAAAACACGCTTACCAGAGATGGGCTCCAAATCGTTATTTCATAATGGAAGAACATATTTTTACATGTGTAACAAATGAAGGAGAACGCGAAATCGCTAAACTTGCTAGTCAAATGTACGGGGAATTTTATTACGCTTTATTATTAAACCTATTCCATAAAATTGTTTTATTAAAAATGGCGAACGCCTATGCTGAGCTAAATATTGAACAAGATACTAATGAAATAGAGAAATTAATTTATTCGATCAATTCGTTCACTGCTAATTATTTTTCTTTAGAATTAGTATCCCAATCACAGAGTGAAGATATTTTCTTCCGCTTAAGAAAACTTTTTAATATTGAGGTTCTATACTCGAACGCGAAACAAAATCTTGATAGTTTGTTTAAATATCAAGAAAATGTCGCCTCTAAAAAAGATAGCCTTTTATTATTAATTTTAACGCTCTACTCTGTAGTGGGCCAAATGTTAGGGTTTACTATGATTGACCTTTTAAGAAACACCGATTCAAACAAAATATCGTCACCTCTTGAATTTTTCGCTCTATTAATTGCGATTAGCGGCATTGTCATTTCACTTATTTTAGGATCCCAAAGTTTATACCAATGGGGTCTACAACATAAACGAAGAAAAGCTTGGGTAAAACAAACTGTACTTTCTGCCGTTAAAGAGAAAGAAGATAAAAATTAAAGAAGATTATTTTCAAATTCTTGGCCCGCTGCAGTAAGTGAATTTTTATCAGTGATTTTCCCATTATATCGGCGCAACTCGAAATATATCAGCGATTTTTTTAATATATCGACTTACCGACAAATAACAGGACCGGATAATAAAAAAAGGGTGCTCCAAAATTAAACTTGGAGTATCCCTTTTATTATACGAATTCAGTTTACTTCCCTGCTTCGATTTGCTCTAATGCAGCAGCTACTTGCTCTTCCGTTAATTCATGTTGTATTACGTAGCGGTTACGTGGACTTACACGACATTCATGAGAACATGCACGTAAATATTTCGCTTCGTTTTCTTCAGAACATAAAATTTTCTTATTACATTCTGGATTTGAACAGTTTACATAGCGCTCACAAGGTTCACCTGTAAAGTGGTCTTTACCAACGATAACATGTTCTTTTTGGTTTACTGGTACAGCAATACGCTCATCGAACACGTAACATTGTCCATCCCAAAGCTCACCTTGTACCTCTGGGTCTTTTCCGTACGTTACAATTCCGCCGTGAAGCTGACTTACATCTTCATAGCCTTCACGAACTAACCAACCAGAAAACTTCTCACAACGAATTCCGCCTGTACAATAAGTTAAAATCTTTTTACCTTCAAGTACTTCTTTATTTTCACGAATCCAATCTGGTAATTCACGGAATGATTCGATATCAGGTTTAATCGCACCTTTGAAGTGACCTAAATCAAACTCATAATCATTTCGTGCATCAATGATAACTGTATCTTCTTGTTTCATTGCTTCATAAAAATCTTTTGGTTCTAAATACTTGCCAGTTATTTCGTGTGGGTTAATGTCATCTTCTAGACGAAGTGTAACTAACTCTGGACGAGGACGCACGTGCATTTTCTTGAATGCATGACCATCAGCTTCATCTATTTTAAATACGATACCGTCAAAACGTGGATCATTGTTCATTGCTTCCATGTATTTCTCTGTTTGTTCTACAGTTCCAGAACAAGTTCCGTTAATACCTTCTTTCGCTACAAGAATTCTTCCTTTTAATTCAAGTGAATTACAAAATTCTAAATGCTCTGCCGCGAATTCTTCTGGGTTTTCAATTGTTGTGTACATGTAATATAGTAATACTCTGTATGGTTTTGTAGTTGCCAATGTATTTCTACCACCTATCTAATTTTTAAAATCATGTATAAGTTAACGTTCATATCAAAACATATATAATAAGAAAATGAATCCCATTTTCTTTTCTTTATACTATTTTCTATCAGTTAACAAAAATAAAAAACAAGATTACACATCAAAACACTATGGTTATGTTGTAATCCCAATATATTATATATCATACAAATGCAATTCCATCAATTAATATGCTGGATTATCGGCTTTATGTTCACATAAATTTCAAAATTGACCCTTTAATTTATTATGTTTCCCCACGTCATCACACCATAAACTCCCAATTTATTTTACGTTATCACACCATCCATTGCATAAAGGCATATAATTTGCATTAAGGAAACTTTCGTGTTCAAATGAAATTATCATATAACATATTTAAATGTATTGAAATAATGAGTAAGAATAAATACAATAATTTCATCAAGTTAACATTTTAAAGGGGAAAACTACTATGAATAAAGATATAACAAAAGATGAACATCTCCCTTCTGAAAGTACAACCGTACAATCAGCTCACTTAGCTTTAAGTGGAGAAACAAAAGGCTGGAAAAGACTGTTACCATTTTTAGGGCCCGCTTTTATCGCGTCCGTTGCTTATATTGATCCTGGCAACTTTGCTACAAATATCGCAGCTGGTTCACAATATGGATATTTACTATTATGGGTTATACTCGCTTCTAACTTAATGGCTGTATTAATCCAAACTTTATCGGCTAAATTAGGAATTGCTACAGGAAACAATTTACCCGAAATAGCTCGTGAAAACTTTCCAAAGCCTGTGTCTATCGGCTTATGGATACAAGGTGAACTAGTTATTATGGCTACAGATTTAGCGGAATTTATTGGAGCTGCATTGGGGCTTTACTTACTATTTGGAATCCCCATGCTACCTGCCGCTTTAATTACAGCAGCCGGATCATTTATTATCCTTGAATTTCAACGTAGAGGATTTCGTCCACTAGAAGCTATTATTACAGGAATGATTTTCATTGTAGTAATTGCTTTTGGGATTCAAGTTTTTTATGCAAAACCAGAATTAAGTCCCCTTCTTTCAGGACTATTTATTCCAAAATTCCAAGGTGTAGACAGTATATTACTTGCAGCAGGGATTTTAGGTGCGACAGTTATGCCGCATGCAATATACTTGCATTCTGCATTAACACAACGCCGTGTGGTCGGAACAACTGACGAACAAAAGAAAAAGATTTTTCGTTTCGAATTTATCGATATTATTATTGCAATGGTTATTGCTGGAGCAATTAATGCAAGTATGTTAATTGTAGCAGCTGCACTATTTTTTAAAAATGGCTTGCACGTTGAAGATTTAGATGTTGCTTACACTCAATTTACCAATTTAGTAGGTCCTGTATCGGCTGCATTATTTGGGATTGGACTTTTATCAGCAGGACTATCTAGCTCTTCTGTCGGTACAATGTCGGGTGATATTATTATGCAAGGTTTCATTCGCATGCATATTCCGTTATATTTACGCCGATTTATTACAATGATTCCACCACTAGTAATTATCGCTTTAGGTGTAAATCCAACATACGCTCTAGTCATGAGCCAAGTCGTCTTATCATTCGGTATTGCATTTGCATTAGTGCCACTTATTATGTTTACAAGTAATAAAAAGATTATGGGTGCACTCGTTAACCACCGCATAACAACATTTATCGCATGGATAATTGCTGCTCTCGTTATCGTTTTAAATATCTTCTTACTGTATCAAACATTTGTAGGGTAATGAAAAAGGGTATTCCAATTTTAATTTGGAATACCCTTTTTGGATGAAATGATTTTCTTCTAGTTACCACTTATGTATGCCCCTCTTTCCGGCATCATCACACCATTTTCAGTTCGAAAGTAAAGTGGCAATCCTTCCGCAAAAAACATACTTACTTTGGACGGATCTTGCCTTTGATGATGAATATGTAAATGCGGCTCACTTGAACTTCCTGAGTTACCAACTTGCGCAAGAATATCCCCTTCATTTACACGTTGCCCTTCTTTTACTTTAATTGAGCCTTTCTTTAAATGACCAAGGAACAAAAATGTGCCCGTTTCATCTAGTCGTAAATAAATATGATTACCAGCCATTGACTGAAAATTATCCGATCCCGGAACTAAATCTTGTTCATTATTATTAATTGATACAACCGTCCCAGAAGCTGGCGCCATTACTTTTGCTCCATATATTCCGTAATCCTCTAACTTACTACTTTTCACTTCAGCAGGTGGAATGAGAATATCATATGCCCACCTTTCATTTGGTTTTATAACGTGATAGTTCGTTTCTAACCGATCACCACCCCAACCGATTAATGCTCGTTCCTTCAAAGGAAAACGAACTACTACTTTAGGACTCATAGATTGTATATCTGCTGGGTAAGCAATTCTACCTATATTAGCAAACCAACCGAAAGGCCAAGCTCCAATTATAGAAAACAGAATGATTAAAAATAGCGTTCTATCTATCCGCTTTCTAAAAATGCCTTTCCAAAAAAATATTATTATTGATCCTATTAAGAGAAAAACGGAAATTACACTAAAAGCCTGTATACTCCACCAAACAAAGACTGATGTAACACCATTAGCTACATAAACTAAGATCCAACTTATAATTAAAAAAGAAACTATAATTACTAATAAAAATTTCTTCCACATGTCGCATCCCTACTCTGATATCCTTTTTCTCAATGATACAAAGTAAAAATTACGACATATAAAAGAAATACTTACGACTTTCTTACTTTTTTATACTGCGGTAATTTCACAGTAAAAACTGTTTCTTTATCATTACTACGTACAGTGATATCCCCTTGATGGAGCTCGGCTATACTTTTTGAAATTGCAAGTCCTATTCCTTTACCGCCCGTATGAGAACTACGTGATTTTTCACTACGATAAAACTTCTCAAAAATGTAAGGAAGGTCCTCTTTCGGAATGCATTGTCCAAAATTTTTAATTTCTACTTCAACATTCATTGTTTTATTGAAAATTTCAATTGCAATTCCCTTTCCATCTCTCCCGTACATAATACTATTACCTATTACATTTTCAAATAGTCTCACTATAAGTGTCACATCAACTTCTACATGTAGCACTTCATCACTTTTAATATAAAAGCTCATATTGGCATCATCTAATTGTGGTACAAAGTCAATCATGATTTGTTCAATTAATGCTTTCATATCTACTTCATCTTTATGTAATTCAATCTCTCTATAATTTATTTGACAGTATTCTAATAAATCATCTACTTGATTTTTTAATTCATAACTTTTTCGCTTTAATATACTTACATACTGTTCACATTCTTCTCCATTCGAATGAAGTTTATTTCCTAACAGGTCCGCATAACCGATTAAAGATGTTACTGGCGTTCGTAAGTCATGAGAAATATTACTAATCATTTCATTTTTCATTTCCTGTGATTTTTTTTCATTCTCGATAGACTCTTTTAAACTTTTCGCCATTCTATTAACATTTGCCGCTAGTTCACCAATCTCGTCATTTTTCAAAATAGGTATATGTATTTCAAAATTACCGTCACTTATTTCCTTCACGTTCTTGTTAATTTGAGACCACCTTTTCATCAGTGTTTTTGTCATTAATGCAAAGTATGTTGTAGTAAAAATCAAAAAAACTATAAAATATAAAAGTGAATATTTTTCCTCTAAAACATTAACCTGACTATATATATTTCCAACCAAAATTTGAAACACTATTATACTTACAGTCGCTAACAAGATGCTACATATGAATGCGATAAAAAACTTAGCTCTAATGCATTGTAATGATTTAATCTTCAATTTTATATCCGACTCCCCAAACATTTTGTATAAACTTCGGTTCTTTTGGATTCTCTTCAATTTTATTTCTCAATCTTGCAATATGAACCATTACTGTATTATTACTTTCATAGGCTCTTTCGTTCCAAACGCTCTCATATATTTCTTCAATTGTGAACACACGATTCCTTGCAGCTTCCATTAAGTGTAAAATATCATATTCAGTTTTCGTAAGATTGATTCTCTCTCCATATAACATTACTGTTCTCGACACTTCATCTATTTCTAAACCTCTAATATTTATTTTCTTTTCCATTACTTGGGGAGCATTTTGATTGAAATATGTATACCTTCTTAATTGAGCTTTCACTCTTGCTATAAATTCAATTGTACTGAACGGCTTCACAATATAATCATCTGCCCCAGTACTAAATCCAATTACCTTATCTACATCCGATGATTTCGCGCTTAAAAACATAATTGGTAAACTATGTTTCTCTCTAATCCTTCTACAAAGTTCTATACCATCCATTTGAGGCATCATAATATCCAAAATAGCAAGTTGAATACTGTTATTATTTATTATTTCTAAAGCCTCTTCTCCGTTATGAGCACTAAAAACTTTAAAACCTTCTTGTTTTAAATTCACATTAATAAATTGAATAATATCTTTATCGTCATCTACAATTAATATCGAATTTTTTTCCATTTCCAAACCTCTTTTTTGAAATATATTCCACATCTAAGTTTATCATAAATCAAATCTACCCTTACACCTTGAATAATCTTTATTTTCAGATTAAATTATATAATAACAAATACATTCTATTTTCATGTGAAAAGGAGCGAAAATATGTTTCCTTTATTAAAAACTGAAAGACTTATTTTAAGAGAACTTACCGAAGAAGATGCACCGCGTATACTACAATGCTTTTCTAATACTAATGTACTGCGCTATTATGGCCAAAAACCGTTACAAGATGTTGATCAAGTGAAACAAATCATTCATAACTTTAAGTTGAGTTACAATGCAAGAAGCGGTATAAAATGGGGAATCGAATTAAAAGACAAGAAAGAACTCATCGGTACCATTGGTTTTCACGATTGGTCTTCTGAGCATAAACGAGCCAATATAAGTTATGCCTTTTTGCCTGAACACTGGGGAAAAGGATATGCGACTGAAGCTGTTTCTGAGGTTATATCATACGGTTTCCATACGATTCATTTAAAGCGGATTGGAGCAATTGTATTTCTTGAAAATGAAGCTTCCAATAAAGTACTATTAAAATTAGGTTTTGAAAAAGAAGGCGTTCTAAAAAATTATATGTATCAAGATGATATCCCATATGATACGAATTTTTACGCTTTATTAAAATCAGTTTAATAGAATTTATGTGTAAAAAACCTTACTTTTAAAAAGTAAGGTTTTTTGTATTTATTCATTAGCAATATAAGCATTCTTATAAGTATAAATACCACCAAATTGATGCTTTTCAATTCCTTTTACATAATCCTTTTGTACATATGCTGAGCCAATATGATAAAGCGGCGCCACCGCAGCATCTTCTAATAATACCTGCTCGGCTTCTCGCAACGCTTCCCATCGTTTTTCCGTATCTAGTACAAAATCCGTTTTCGCTTTCTTTATTAATTCATCGTAACGAACATTAGAATAATTCATTTTATTATTCGGATTCCCTGTCGTAAATAACTCTAAATAACTAATTGGGTCTTTATAGTCAGGTCCCCAATTTGCCATAGTTATATCGTAATCACCTATTTGTTCTAACTGTAATTTTTGCTTAAATGGCTGTTGTTTAATTTGTATCGCGAGTCCTTGCAAATTCTTCTCTAAATCACCTTTTATATATTCTGCCATACGTATTGCGTTATCTTGTTCGAACGTTAAGAACCCTAGGTTTACTTGTTCTACCCCAAGCTCTTTTTTCGCTTCTTCCCAAAGTTTTTTCGCATTTTGCAAATCATATGAGGAAATATCTCCATTTTCTTTTCTAAAATCTTTACCAGTCACTTCATTTACATGACCAACTGGTACAAGTCCACTTGCAGGTTTTGCTCCGTTATTAATAAAGTGAGCAACGAAATCATCTTTATTTAACGCTAATGAAATAGATTGACGCACCTTTTTATTTGCTAACGCGTTATTTTTTTCATTAAAACGAAGCATAGCAATTCCAGGATCACTCGACATATGTAATTCCTTATTCCCTTTATACTTGTCTACAACTTGCGAATTAATAGGTACTCGATCCAAATCTCCGGCTTCATATAAATTTACAGCTGTCATTGTATCCTTTAGGATATGAAAGTTTATTTCATCTAATTTCACTTTCTTTCGATCCCAATATGTAGTATTTTTCTTTAATTGAAACTCTTGTTCATGCTTCCATTTTTCTAATACAAATGGGCCGTTATATATGAGATTACTAGGTTCCAATGCATAATTGTTTCCTTGTTCTTTCAAAAATGATTCATGCTGTGGTAAGTATATAGGTAGTGCTAACAACTGTAAAAAATACGGAACTGGCTGTTCGAGTTCAACTTCTAACGTATAATTATTTATCGCTTTAACCCCAAGTGCATCAAGAGGCATTGTTCCCTTATTGATCTCTTTCGCATTTTTTACATAAAAGAGCATGGACGCATATTGAGAGGCTGTTTCAGGGTTAATTGCACGTTTCCAAGCAAATATAAAATCATTTGCTGTTACATTATCCCCATTTGACCATTTTGCATCTTTACGCAAGTCAAATGTATATTTCTTACCATCTTCACTTCTTTTAAACGATTTTGCTATGGCTGGAGTAGGCTGATCTTGATCGTTTAATACATATAACCCTTCAAATATATTCTGCATAATGTGTGCTGATGTACCATCTGTTGTTTTCACAGTGTCCAGAGAAGGAATTTCTTCTGATACTGTTACATTTAACACTTGTTTTTTAACCTCTATGTCACTTTTATCCGCTTTATTATTACAAGCTGTTAATAATAAAGATGTAACAAGTGCCATTACCATTAAATGGCTCTTTTTTCGCTTCATGAGTTGTTCTCCTTAAATATAAAATATTATAAAGCGTAATATATTATAGCAGAAATACTAACAGAAAGATGCGACATTCTTTTGAATATTTATTCGTTCAAGAAAAAAGCTATCCTTTTAAAAGGATAGCTTTTTCAACTGTCACATAATTATCTATCTTTGCAGACCTCGTTTATAACGACTTGCTTCAAATATAATACGCTCTTCATCTAACGTTTTACATTCGCCATTCCAAACGACACGTTTTCCGTTAATAATTACATCGCTTATATCTTTTCCACTAGCAGCATATACAAGGTGTGATAACACTTCATCCGCTGGTTGTAAATGCGGCTTATTAGACGGGTCAATCGTAATAAAATCAGCACACTTACCAGCTTCTAGTGACCCTGTTTGTTTCATCCCGATTACTTCAGCAGCCCCTTTAGTCGCAAGTGTAAGAGCTGTTTCAACTGGTAATGCTGTTGCATCTTGGTGAATACCTTTTTGTAATAAAGTCGCTATGCGCATTTCTTCAAACATGTCTAAATTATTGTTAGATGCAACACTATCTGTTGCAATTCCTACTTTTATTCCTGCTTCTAGCATCGCTTTTACATTCGCTATACCAGAACCTAGTTTTAAATTACTATTTGGGTTATGTGCTACTCGAACATCATGTTCTGCTAAAAATGCACGCTCATCATCATTTAATACTACACCGTGTGCAATAACTGTTGGGCGTTTAAACAACCCGCAGCTCGCTGCATATTCTACTGGACGTTTTCCGTACTGTGCTTCAATATCACGTACTTCACGCTCTGTTTCAGAAAGGTGGATATGAACCATTGTTTGATTCTCTACTGCAATCCGTGCGCACTCTTCTAACAATTCTGTACTACATGTATATGGACTATGTGGTGCAACCATCGTAGTTAACATGCCACTTTCGTTATAGTAACGCTTCACATATTTCTCAGCTTCTTCAATCGCTTTCTTTTCATCGTCTTTCGTTCCGAAGCTAAATAAAGTCCTTGAAACAGCAGCTCGCATCCCGCTCCTTGATACCGTTTCCTTAATTGCGTCTTGATCTACTCCAATTGGATTAAACATGTCAGAGAATGATGTTGTACCACTTTTCACCATCTCAAGTAATCCTAATTCCGTACTAGCGACCGCAATTTGGGGAGTAAATTGACTTTCCAGTGGCCAAATTCTCGTCTCAAGCCACGGCTGTAATAACATATCATCGCCAATACCTCTTAGGAGACTCATTACAACGTGTGTATGTGTATTTACAAACCCTGGTAAAACCCACTTTCCTTTCATGTCAATTACTTCATCTACTTCAAAATCATTAGCAAATTCTCCGCTCTTTACATCTATAATTTGATCATTTTCTACAATAATATATCCATTTTCTATCACTTCGTTTTGTTCATTCATCGTTACAATTGTAGCGTTTACATAAGTTGTTTTCAAAAGTATTTCCCCTTTCAACTCTATGAAGTTCCCTTTAATAAGTTACCACCATTATAGTAACTTATTAAAGATTAAGAGTCAAAAGATAATTTTAATTCTTTCGTTATTTTTCCCTTCAAAATGCTATATTGTTTTTCATTTGTATCTGCAAATGCTTCTTCCCGATTTGACTTTTCATCCATATAATTCAATTTCCCATTGAATTGAGTCTCTGTAAAATCAAATCTCTGCCCATCTATAAAGTTATAAAAGTGCCATACCTCTCTTACTTTTGTCTTTTTAATTTCTCCTCCATATATGTCTTGAACGACAAGAGCTGTAACACCACATTGTCCCTTTGCTGGGTTTTCAATTATCCACTTTGAACTTGTTTCAATCGACCACGATTTTATTAGTGCTTCATATATTCTTTTTTCCTTTACATCATCCATTCTAATCTTCCCCTACTATTAATAGTTTTACACATCATATTTCAAAAGAGGCAGTACACGACCCTTAAAGACAGTTGATGGTGTCTCTCCTATTAACTGTGCTCCCATTTTCAAGTAATATCCTTTTGCATTCGGATCACTATCAATCGTAAAACTTTTTAATCCTAGTTCATTGGCTTTTTCTATTACATACTCCCAAAGTATTTTCCCGTAACCTTTTCCTTTGTAATCAGGATGAATGTACAAGAAATCGAGAGCTTTATCATTACGTAAAAATGAGAAAAAACCAATCTTCGCATTATCGTTTTCTAAAACATATACAAAATTATTTTTTATGTATTCTTCTGTAATTGTTAAATCTTCCTTACAAGCAAGTATGAATTCTTCACTATAATCCCACGTTGCTTTTGATTGTAGTGCGAGTTCACTTAATTCATTTGCTTCACTTAATAACGCTTCTCTTATCTTCATGATTCTTTTTCCTCACCTTCGATATGTAAACTACTAAATTGATTCGGAAAGCACTTCAAAAAACCTTTTATTTTCATAAATTAGAGATTATTTTTATAAATCTTTATTATAACCAGTACAATTTTCAACAATTTTTTTAAAGAAAAAGAACGCCATCCCTAAAAGTTGGCGTTCTCTTTTTCTAAAATTTAATCTTCAAACTCACTCATTCATTTTACTATTTTGTACGATACAAACCTATACAGTTTCTACTACCGCTTCAAGCATTGTTCCATTTTTAGCATAATTCGTATGCCAAGAAAAAGCTTTTTCTAAAATATGAGGAGTTTGTCCACCTCTTGTTTTTGCTTCTTCGTAATAAGCACGTAGTTGATCACGATACATTGGATGTGCGCAATTCTCAATAATAAGTTCCACTCTTTCTCTTGGCGCAAGTCCCCTTAAGTCGGCATACCCCTGTTCAGTGACGATAACATCTACATCATGTTCAGTATGGTCTACATGAGAAACGAAAGGAACAATACTTGAAATGTTACCACCTTTCGCAATCGATTTAGTAACAAAGATAGCTAAGCGTGCATTTCTTGCAAAATCACCAGACCCACCAATACCATTCATCATTTTTGTACCTAAAACGTGAGTAGAGTTAACATTTCCGTATATATCTAATTCTAATGCAGTATTAATTGAGATTAATCCAAGGCGACGAATGATTTCAGGATGATTGGAAATCTCTTGCGGACGCATCATTAATTTGTCACGATATTTTTCAAAGTTAGAAAATACTTGTTGCATTTTCTCTTCAGAAAGCGTGATAGAACAACAAGAAGCAAAATTGACTTTTCCAGCATCCATAAGATCAAAAACTGCATCTTGTAAAACCTCGGAATATACTTCTAAATCTTCAAATTCTGAATCTAACATTCCATGCAATACGGCGTTAGCCACTGAACCAATTCCTGATTGTAACGGCGCTAAACGATTTGTTAATCGGCCTACTTTAACTTCTTCTCGAAGGAATTCTATTAAATGCTGTGCCATAATAACAGTTTCTTCATCCGGAGGAACAATTGTCGATGGCGAATCCAATTGATTCGTAAACACAATTCCCTTTACTTTTTCAGGATCAATTGGAATACCGATTGTTCCAATTCGGTCATCTGTTTTCACAAGCGGAATTGGAAGCCTCTCCCCTTGTTTACCTGGTTCATATAGATCATGTAGCCCCTCTAATTGCGCGGATTGAGCCATATTCATTTCAATAATAATAGACTTAGCATTTAAGGAAAACGCTAAGGAATTTCCAATTGAAGTGGTTGGAATAATCATTCCGTCCTCTGTAATCGCAACCGCTTCCAAAATAGCGAAATCTATATCCAGAACGTCAGCGCGGAGTAACTCTGCTGTATGAGACAAGTGTTGATCCACAAATAAAAAGTCTCCGTTATTAATTCCTTTTCGCATAGTCGCGTCAGCTTGGAAAGGTAATCTTTTCCCTAAAATTCCTGCCTCAGCAAATAATTTGTCTACATCCGAGCCTAAAGAAGCCCCAGTATAAACATTTACTTTAAAAGATTCATCATTCTTAACTCGGTTTACAAGCGCAAATGGGACTGCTTTTACATCACCTGCACGTGTAAACCCACTTAAGCCTAAAGTCATTCCACTTTGAATCCAGGAGGCTGCTTCTTCAGGTGTAACTACCCGATCTTTTAGACGTTGATCTCTGATTCTATCTAAATTATTCTCCATATGTAATCCCTCTCTCATTGAATATTCATAATTATTTTACACATTAACACTATCAAAATAGGGATTTTAGTATACAATGCCGAAAATTCAGACAGAACAGCAAATCTAGGTTCTAAAGCAGAAAAATTTAGAATCCTAGAAGCTTACGGAAATAACTAGCGTATGATTGACTAACTGGTACTCTCTCACCATTATCCATCGAAAGTACAAAAGTAGAATGGGTATCAGGATAAATCGCTTTAATATGATTAACATTTACAATAAACGAACGGTGACATCTAATAAATGAATCTTTCGGAAGCAAGTATTCGAATTCTTGCAGAGAGTATTTATGTGTTCCTGATAACTCTTCTGAATTCACGTACGTCTTTTTATCTTTAGCCTCTAAATACATAACCTTTGAAAAAGGAACCGGAATCCAGCCGTCTGTTGTTTTTAAAGTAACGACTGACTTTCCATCCGTTAAAGCTGGATAAATTGCCGTTACGCACCCTTCAAGCTTTCCATTGTTTGAAAATGGTACAGCCATTCCATGATAAGGAATACCAAAAACATCCCGATTCATAAACTCAGATGTTTTTTGATTCATCACCATCGCTTTATGAGCAATCGTTCCTTCCTTTATAGGATCCCCGACACTAATCTTTAAATCAATTCGTTTACTTGGCCGATAGTAAATATATTCTTTCGTATTCGAAACAGCAATTGAAATTTCATCTGAAAATAATTCCCCAACAACATCTAGTAATAAACCTAATGTTCTATCTTCCATTCTATTAACACCTCATTCACTATTATACTACTATTATGAACGAGCATCTGTTGCTTTATAAAAAGTTTGATTTTAGGTTACTTTTAAAATTAGTTTTATTCACTATTACTTCGTTACTACAAAAAACCTCACTTCAGAAAAGTGAGGTTTCCTCTCATACAATATTTCTTTATTTTTTGAACGACTATAGAATAAGATTTATTTTTTATTAAGTAAAGTGAATTTAAGAATTTATTGCCCCTATTTCTGTATAATAAATAATCCCAAATTACAAACAGTTTGGGATTATCTTTCTCATTTATTATGCGCATCTAACCACGAAATTAAATCTTTAAATACTTCATCCTTATTTACTTCATGAAACATTTCATGTCTACCATTTTCATATAAACGTAGTGTCACGTCTTTCACACCACATTTTTTATAGTTTTCATATACTTCTTTTACACCTTTCCCCATATCGCCAACAGGATCACGATCACCAGAGAATATATGTATTGGAAGATTCTTTGGCGTCTTCTTGTATTCTTCTAGTTTATTTACTTCTAATACTCCAGAAAATAATTCTCGGTAAAAACTCGTCGTACAAATGAAACCACATAACGGATCCGCAATATATTTATCAACTTGATTATTATCTGAAGATAACCAATCAAATTTTGTACGATTTGGCTTAAAGTTCGAATTGAAGTTTCCAAAAGATAAAAAGTTTAACATTGGACTTTTCGTTTTTGCCCCGCGCAATTTCATTTCGATTGTTGCTACTTTATGACCAATAGCTCCTAAAAGCCCTGGATTTCCACCTGTTCCTGAAATCAGAAATCCATCGTATAGTTCACCCCTAAGTTGTACAGCACGTCTTGATAAAAAAGAACCCATACTATGTCCAAGTAAAAACAAAGGACTTGACTGCTCTTCTTTTATCCTTTCTGAAACAAAGATAACATCCGATACAACTTGATTCCACCCTATATTTGGTTCAAAATGACCATAATCTTCTTCTTTTTTTACTGTTTTCCCATGTCCTTTATGATCATGCGCATAAACACCATACCCTGCTTCCAATAAAGCATCTACAAATTCTGTATACACCCCTGCATGCTCTGTCATGCCATGTGCAATTTGAATAATTCCTCTCGGATCTCCTTCTGGTAACCATTTACGCAAATAAATTTCCGATCCATCCAATGCCGTAACGAAACTTTCCTGTACATTCATTTCGTCAGCCCCCAACTCTATTATGTATAGCTTTAAGAAAATGAATATCCATTCACTTTTCTTATTTTATATTATATGTAATTGCTTTCATTATGACAAATGATGTATTTTTCAGACTTGCTTTTAAACTAATCTCTTGACGAATTCAAAATAAAATTATATAGTTACTTACATAAAGTAATTATATAATTTTTAGGAGGTTTCTACTATTATGATGCCATCATTATTTTTAGCACATGGTTCGCCTATGCTCGCTATTCAAGATACAGACTATACACGATTTTTAAAAATACTTGGAGAAACATATAAACCGAAAGCAATTGTTATTTTCACTGCTCACTGGGAAAGTGAAGTATTAACGATTTCCTCATCAGATAACGAGTATGAAACAATTTATGATTTTGGAGGTTTTCCCCCTGAGTTATACGAAATCAAATATCGTGCGAAAGGCTCTTCTCATATTGCATCTATTTTAGAAACAAAATTTAAGAACAAAGGTATTTCAGTCCATCATAATATGACGAGAGGTTTAGATCATGGTTCATGGACACTCCTGCACCGCATGTATCCAGAAGCAAATATTCCTGTCGTGCAAATATCAGTCAATCCATTCCTTTCTGCAAAAGAACAATTTGAAATTGGAGAAGCACTTAAAGGACTCGGACAAGAAGATATTTTAGTAATCGGGAGTGGCGTTACCGTTCATAATTTACGAGCACTGAAATGGAATCAAACTACACCTGAAAAATGGGCAATTGAATTTGATGATTGGATTATTAAACATATGCAGAATAACGATAAAGATGCATTGTTTAATTGGGAGAAAAATGCTCCTCATGCACAATTAGCAGTACCAAGAGCAGAACATTTTGTTCCTTTATTTATCGCTATGGGAAGTAGTGAAAATAGCGGTGAAGTCATTCACCGTAGTTACGAGCTTGGTACATTAAGTTATCTTTGTCTTCGATTTTAAAGAAAAGGATGAAGCACATGTTGCTTCATCCTTTTTCTTTTTCATTCACTTAGTTAACTAACTTCCAAACGTTGTTTCTCTGATACTTCTTCGTTCTTATTATGAAAATAAACCCAAATACACGCAATAAATAATAGTGATGATGTAGAGAGGAAAACATATTGGAAGCCTGCATGCGCTGCAATTTGTCCCCCGAGCACTGGCCCAATCATATTTCCTAAAAACTGAAACGACTGATTATATCCAAATATTCGTCCCGTAACATGGGTTGGTGTATGTTGTTTTAGTAGAGTTTGTACGGAAGGCAATAATCCTGCTTGTGCGATACCTAATAAAAATCGAAGAATTAATAGTTGCCAAGCTGAGGTTACAAATGCTTGCGGGATAAAAATAATTCCAGCTGCAAACAACGCTACAACTAACGTTTTTTGAGGACCGATATGATCTGATAATCTTCCTAGTCTTGGTGCTGCCAAAATAACTGCTAATCCTGTCGCTGACATAACTGCACCCGCAATTGTTTCAATATGTGCAGTATGAGGACCTACTAAATTTTTCACGTACAATGTAACAATTGGTTGAACTGACATATTAGCAAGTTGAATAATAAATGTTGTTACAAATAAACTAATAATTAAATGCTTCGCTGGGACCATCGTCCATACTTTTTTCGGCTGTGTTTTTTTTGCTTGAGCAGAGTGATTTTCTTCATGCAAGAAGAAAAAAACGATGAGAAAGGAAAGGAATAAAAAAGCTCCTGTAACAAGAAAGACATGACGCATTCCAATTAACTCAGACAAATAACCTCCAAGTAACGGGCCAAGTAACGAACCGCTCACACCACCAGTTGAAATTGTGGAAATCGCCCAACCTGAATGTTCTTTCGGAGTTTCTGCTGCAATAAATGTCATCGCTGTTGAAAGGAAACCAGATACTGCTCCCATTAAAAATCTTAGTGCGACTAGTTGATACACATCCGTTACAAACCCCATAAGCGTCATAATAATCGCCATACCGAGGCTAGCACGAATAAGCATCAATTTCCGTCCATGTATATCACCAAGCTTTCCCCATATTGGCGATACGATCGCACCCATTAAAAATGTTACACCAAATGCAAGTCCCGACCACTGTGCAATGCTTGAAGTGCCAGTTACTCCTAATTCCTCAATATAAAAAGATAAGAAAGGAATTACTAAACTCATACCGGCTGCAGTGGTAAAACAACCTAGCCAACAAATCATTAAATTCCGTTTCCAGCTGGCCATTTTCACACCTTCTTTCTTTAGATACCCATTCTACACCCTTTCTTGTAAAAAGTTTAGTAATTTGCTTTATATGCAAGATTTACTACAAAACCCGCTATTTTCTAGTAAAAACCAATACATCTCTACATCATTTTCATAATAAAACCAACTCCTCTATATGAAGTTGGTTACTTATTATCTATCGGTATTAAACGAGCATTACAATTTCTCTCGTAAAACTCAATGGGACCTGCTTGTCCAATAATCGCATATTCATATCCATCTTGCTTCATATTATATAAACAATGATGCAATAATTCTTTTCCTACACCTTTCACACGATTTTGTTTCGCTATGCCCATTGGACCAAACAAGCCTTTCTTTCCCCTCACTACATCGTAACAGGCGAAACCAACTATTACTTCCTCCTGCTGTGCAATATAGATAGGTAACTTTTCGTTATATGTCCGAAATCCATAATCAACCGACTGTAACCACCGTTCACCAAATTCATCCACTACAAATCGTGATAACTTATCAAAATCAGAAGGACTAACTCTTCTTACATGACAAAATAATGTATTATAAATAGCTTTAAAACGATTTAAATCAACCGCTAAGTCTCTCGGTGCAGCTGTAATACGTAATATATCTTTTTGCATTTGTGTATGTATAAATCCACCAATATTTGTATCTACACGAAATAATGCATACATAACATGTCCTTCATTTACTACTACTTGCTGAAAGCGTTCCATACGTTTCTTCGCTATTTGTAAAATTTCTATCGCCTTATAAGATAGTTTATATTGCCCTATTTTTTTATACTCTTGATTATGTAAATCGAATTGTTTTCGTAACGAAAGTTTTTCTAAAAAATCTGGACCGACTTTGTGAAACAAATACATAAATAACTCAGCGCAAACTCCTGTACCTTCTTTACACATACCTATAAACAGATGGACTGGGTGAATTATGTTATACTCACTCTCTTTTGCTGCAATCTCCAATATTTTATGCACACGTTTTGTAAATTGAAATTCCTCCATATGTGTTTCCATCCTCTACTAATTTACTAACAAACCGTAACCATAAATAATTGAAACAATTACACCCACTACCAATATACCTGGAAGTAAATTTGCCACCTTGATTTTAATAATACTAAGCAAGTTCAATCCAATAGCAGATATCATAATGCCGCCCGTAGCCGTCATCTCCACTATAAATTGGTTCATTAATTCTTTCGAGACAAAACTATTAATTTGTGTTGCAAAAACTGCAATACCACCTTCATATAAAACAACTGGAATCGCCGAAAATACTACGCCAATTCCTAGAGTTGTCGTTAATATAATAGAAATAAATCCATCGATAATCGCCTTTGTAAATAAAATATCATGATTTCCGCGAATCCCACTGTCAAGTGCACCAAGTATCCCCATCGCGCCAATTGCAAAAATTAAAGTAGCTGTTACAAAACCTTCTGATATGCTACCTTTCCCTTTCGATCCAACTTTATTTTCTAGCCAATCCCCTAAATGTTTTAACTTTTCTTCTAATTGTAACCATTCTCCAATTACCGTACCAATCACTAAACTCAGTATGACAACAAGAAAGTTTTCACTTTTTAATGCCATTTGAAGCCCAAGCACAGTAACCGCTAAACCGATTGCGTGCATTATCGTCCCTTTCATACTTTCTGGAATCCTACTAAATAATTTACCAAGTAAAGTACCAAATATAATACAAATTCCATTTACAACTGCTCCTAATATAACCATTTCTCATTCTTCACCCTTCGAATTCTTTATTTCTATATTTTGGTTTATACATTGATTTACAGGTCATCTATATGTTAACTTAATATTGAGAATATTAACAAATGTTTTCCACTACATAACCCGCTATTTTTTGTAACTTTAATTACCTTTAATAGATTCAGTGTTAATTTAATTGCGGGATAATATTAAAAGGGAAGGTATACATGCAAACTTTACTAAAACGATTTTTGTTAATAGCCTTTTTCATTACACCGATTGTTTTATTAATCAATTACTCTTTTATTTCAAAAGCAAAAGACAAACCCGATTTACAAAACAAATCTAGTAAAACCGCTTCAAAAAGCGAAAAGAAAATAGAAGACCAAGAAATCACACTCACCTTCTCTGGTGATACAATGTTTGATTGGCAATTACGTCCTATAATCGAAAAGAATGGGGCTGATTACCCATTCCAACATGTAAAAGAAGAAATAAAAAAAGCTGATATTTCTTTTGTGAATTTAGAGTCGGCATTTACAACGAAAGAAAAGAAATCACCTGGGCAACTGTTTTGGATTAAAAGTGATCCATCTACACTACAAGCTATTAAAAACACTGGATATGACATCGTAAATATTGGGAATAACCACACACTTGATTATGGGCAAGATGGATTATTAGATACGATTTCTCACGTAGAAAAATTAAAGTTCCCTTACACTGGAGCCGGAAAAAATGCGAAAGATGCATATACAGCACGAGAAATGACCGTAAAAGGGAAAAAATTTAAATTTCTTTCCTTCGTTCGATTTATGCCTGATTCTAATTGGGTAGCTGGTGAGAATAAACCTGGCGTTGCGAATGGCTATGATTTAAATCTTGTAACAAAAACAATTAAAGAACAAAAGAAAGATGCAGACTATTTAATCGTCTATATGCATTGGGGCGTTGAAAAATCAAACCGTCCGGTAGAATACCAAAAGCAATATGTACCTAAAATGGTTGAAGCAGGAGCTAACGCGATTGTCGGGAGTCACCCACATTGGTTACAAGGATTTGAGTATTATAATAAAGTTCCTATCGCTTACTCATTAGGTAACTTTTTATTCCCAAGTTATGTGAATGGAAAAAGCGCCGAAACTGGCGTATTAACTTTAACTTTTAAAGGAAAGGATGTCCAAATGTCATTCAATCCTTATATCATTCGCAACAACCAAGTTTCCCCTGTAAATGAGGAAGAAAAGAAAAAAGCTCTTCAATATTTACAAACAATTTCAACTGATGTAGAAATTGATGATACAGGGAAAATAAAAAACAAACGAAACTAGACAGTTCAAGATCTATTTCTCTGTAATATACTTTACAGAATAGGTGATAAACATGCTGAAAGACTTATTAGAAAATGTAAGTTTGTTAGAGAATATTTATAAAATGTCTATAGCAGTTCTACTTTTATGTTCTAGTTTAACTATAAAAAAGATAGAACAAGCACTATATTTCCTCGCTTGTATCTATCTTTTTTATTTAGATGCTAACTCTTCCCTTCTATTAAATAAGCAAATCAAACAAAACAGGGTTTTTATTAAGCTCCATAAATTGAATATTATTTTCTTTAAAGCGAGTAATTAATTGCTCATAATCTCCTTTATGTTTTAATTCTACTCCGACTAATGCTGGACCATTTTCTTTATTATGTTTCTTAATATACTCAAAGCGCGTAATGTCATCTTCTGGTCCTAATCCTTTATCAAGAAATTCTCTTAGCGCACCTGAACGTTGCGGAAATTCAATGATAAAGTAATGTTTCAGTCCTTCATAAATGAGCGAACGCTCTTTCATTTCTTGCATTCTATCAATATCATTATTTCCACCACTTAGCGTACATACAACTGTTTTACCTTTTATTTCATCCCTGTATAAATCAAGTGCTGCAATAGAGAGTGCACCAGCCGGTTCAGCTACAATCGCATTTTTCTTATACAGTTCTAAAATCGTCGTACAAACTTTTCCCTCTGGTACTAAAACAATGTCATCAATTACATCTTTACAAGTTTCAAAAGTTAACTTTCCTACCTTTTTAACCGCTGCCCCATCAACAAAACTATCTATTTTCTCTAATGCGACATTATCATTTTGAAGAAAAGCCTCTTTCATAGATGCAGCTCCCATCGGTTCTACACCAATAACCTTTGTAGTAGGACTAACACCTTTTACATATGTACCAACACCTGATGCTAATCCACCACCACCGATTGCTGTAAAGATATAATCAACCGGTTTCTCCATATCATGCATAATTTCAACTGCCACTGTCCCTTGACCAGCAACGACATACGGATCATCAAACGGATGAACAAATGTCATTCTATTTTCTTCACAATAACACTGTGCTTCTTGGAAAGAGCTATCGAATGTATCACCAACTAATACAATCTCTGCGAAATCACCACCGAAAAATTGTACTTGTGATACTTTTTGTTTCGGTGTTGTTGTGGGCATAAATATTTTCGACGGAATCTTCAATAAATTACATGTATAAGCAACTCCTTGCGCATGATTACCAGCACTTGCACAAACAACACCGTTTTGTAACTTTTCTTTCGGTAAACTTTGAATCAAATTGTATGCACCACGAATTTTGAAAGAGCGAATTAATTGTAAGTCTTCTCGTTTTACATAAACGTCACAATCATATTTCTCAGATAAAACTGTATCACGTTGTAACGGTGTTTTAATAACGATATCTTTCATGCAATTATGAGCCATTAAGATATCTTCAATTTTCACTCTCTCCTTTACCTTTTGCACCATTATATATCATCCTTATCTCTTTTAAATTGGCTCAATCAAAATTTGGGATTTTCAGAACAGCCCCTGTATTCGCCGATGTTACCATTTGTGCATAACGTCCAAGCCAGCCAGTTTTCACTTTCGGTTCTGGTCGTTTCCATTCTTTTTTACGCTTTTCTAATTCCTCATCACTCACTCTTACTTCTAACAAACGTTCTTCAACATCAATACATACAATATCCCCTTGTTCAAGAAGTGCAATCATCCCGCCCGCTGCTGCTTCTGGTGAAATATGTCCTACTGAAATTCCACGTGAAGCTCCAGAGAAACGTCCATCCGTTAATAATGCAACCTCAGCACCTAATCCCATTCCAGCAATTGCTGATGTTGGTGCTAACATTTCTGGCATACCAGGGCCACCTCTTGGTCCTTCATAACGAATGACAACTACATCTCCTTTTTTCACTTTCCCAAGCATAATGCCAGCAAGTGCCTCATCTTGTGAATTAAAAATAACGCAAGGTCCTTCAAAACGCTTTACTTCTGTTGCACCGCTTTTAATAACCGCTCCATCTTTCGCAAGGTTGCCTTTTAATATACGCAATCCTCCTTCCTCACTATGAGGGTTTTCAAGAGAGTGAATAACTTCCTTATCTTTAATCTCTGCCTCAGCAATATTTTCTCTTAATGTTTGCCCCGTAGCAGTTATTCGATCAAGATGAAGTACTCCTTCTTTCCGGCTCATCTCTTTCAAAATTGCACTAATCCCGCCCGCACGATCAATATCTTCCATATGCCAATTGGAAGCAGGGCTTACTTTACATAAATGTGGTACACGTCTTGAAACGGCATCAATACGGTTCATATCGTAATCTAATCCAGCCTCTTGCGCGAGCGCCAATGTATGCAACACTGTATTTGTTGAACCGCCCATCGCCATATCAAGCGCAAACGCATCATCAATTGCTTCTTCCGTTACAATGTCTCTTGGTTTAATATCTCTTTCAATTAAAATTTTCAATTTCTCTGCTGCTTGTTTAATTAACTCTTCACGTCTTGGATCAATTGCTAAAATACTCCCGTTACCAGGAAGAGCTAAACCTAACACTTCACATAAACAATTCATAGAGTTCGCGGTAAACATACCCGAACAAGATCCACAAGATGGACAGCCATGATCTTCAATATCTTTTAATTCTTCTTCTGAAATTTTCCCAGATTGATAAGCTCCTACTCCTTCAAAAACGGAACTCAGATCAACAACTTCTCCTTTAGATGTTTTTCCTGCTGCCATCGGGCCGCCTGAAACAAACACAGTCGGAATATTAATACGTAGTGCAGCCATCATCATACCTGGTGTAATTTTGTCACAGTTTGGGATACAAATCATGCCGTCAAACCAGTGTGCATTTACAACCGTTTCTACTGAATCTGCAATTATTTCACGACTCGGAAGAGAATAACGCATACCAATATGCCCCATCGCAATACCATCGTCAACTCCAATTGTATTGAATTCGAATGGTACCATACCTGCCGCACGAACTGCCTCTTTTACAAGTTTCCCAAACTCGTTCAAGTGTTTATGCCCTGGAATAATTTCAATAAAAGAATTACAAATCGCTATAAAAGGTTTATCAAAATCTTCATCTTTCAAACCAGTTGCTTTTAATAAACTACGGTGCGGCGCTTTATCAAAACCTTTTTTAATCATGTCACTTCTCATCTTGTCAAATCCCCTCTTACATATTTTTCATTTATACTCTCTTACTCTATTTCTTTACTAATTCTTTCGGTGCATGAATCCAACTCATCATTTCACGAAGCTCTGCTCCCACTTTTTCTAATTGATGATTTTGCTCTGCTTTTTTCATTGCGTTATACGTCGGACGCCCTGCTTGATTTTCTAAAATCCATTTCTTCGCAAATTCACCTTGCTGAATTTCTGTCAAAACACGCTTCATTTCCTTCTTCGTTTCATCTGTAACAATTCTCGATCCTGTTACATAATCTCCAAACTCTGCCGTATCTGAAATAGAATGGCGCATAGTCGTTAATCCACCTTCGTACATTAAGTCAACAATTAGCTTTAATTCATGCAAACATTCAAAGTATGCAATTTCAGGGCGATATCCACCTTCCGTTAACGTTTCGAACCCGGCCTTCACAAGTGCAGTTACCCCGCCGCAAAGTACAGCTTGCTCACCGAATAAATCCGTTTCGGTTTCTTCTTGGAATGTCGTTTCAATTACACCCGCCCGTGTACAACCTACACCTTTTGCATACGCTAATGCTACATGTAGCGCTGTTCCCGTCGCATCTTGATGCACTGCGACTAATGCCGGAACACCATTTCCTTCTTGATATACACGGCGAACGAGATGACCTGGACTTTTTGGCGCAACCATTGCTACATCTACGTAACTTGGCGGATTAATTTGGCCGAAGTGAATGTTAAATCCATGTGAGAAAAGTAACATTTGTCCTTCACGGAGATTCTCTTCTACTTCTGATTTATATACATGTGCTTGCTGTTCATCTGGCAATAACATTTGTACAACTTGTGCGGTTCGAACCGCTTCTGAAACAGACATTACTTCAAACCCATCCGCTTTCGCTACTTCATACGACTTACCAGGACGAACACCAACTACTACTTCTACACCAGAATCACGTAAATTTTGTGCTTGCGCATGCCCTTGTGATCCATAACCAATTACTGCAACAGTTTTCCCTTGTAATAACTCTACATTTGCATCTTTTTCATAATATGTTTTCATATTCCATACACTCCTTATAATTTATTTACTTGCAGAACATCAATTAATTTTTTCAACTGACTAACAAGTAATGTCGCTTCATTTTCAGTACAAACTGCTGTGAGTTTCATTTCAGAAACACCACTAGTATCTCTTTCGTTTAAATGTAAAGAAGAAATATAATAACCACGCCGAGCAAAAATCCCACTTATACGTAATAAGACACTTGGCTCGTTATGAATAACGAGTGAAAAAGTATGACTCATTCTTCCCACCTCTTCATAATCATTTCGTTATTTCCTTTGTTTGGCGGAACCATCGGAAATACGTTTTCACCTTCTTCTACACAAAAATCAACTACGACAGGACCTTCGTGAGCAAATGCTTCTAACATCACTTGTTTCGCCTCGGTTGAATTTGTTGCTCTTAATCCCTTTACTCCATAAGCTTCTGCTACTTTCACAAAATCTGGTGATCCAATTTTTGACTCTGATAAACGATTTTCATAAAACATTTCTTGCCATTGCCTTACCATCCCTAAAAATTTGTTATTTATGATAAATACTTTTACAGGGATATTATTTTCAGCAATTGTTTGTAGTTCTTGAATGTTCATTTGAAAAGAAGCGTCACCTGCAATACAAATGACAAGTTCTTCTTTTTTAGCTAGCTGAGCACCAATTGCTGCTGGAAAACCAAACCCCATCGTTCCTAATCCTCCAGAGGTAAGGAACGTCCGAGGTTTTCTTGCTTTATAGAAGTGAGCAGCCCACATTTGATGCTGACCTACTTCTGTTGTGACAATCGCTTCACCATTCGTTAATTCACTTACTAAGTTGATCACGTGCTGTGGTTTTAACTCAGATTCTTTTTGCTTATAAGAAAGTGGATATTCTTCTTTCCATGTCTTTACTTTCTGAAGCCATTCGTCTGTTTGTGTATAAATAGACATATGTAACAGCATGTGTAACGCTTTTTTTACATCACCAACAATCGGATGTTCTACAGTTACATTTTTATGAAACTCAGAAGAATCAATATCAATATGTACTTTTTTCGAGTTTGGAGAAAAAAGTTCTAATTTTCCTGTTACACGATCATCGAAGCGAACACCTAATGCAAGTAGTAAATCACATTCTGTTACCGCCATATTAGCAGCGTATGTCCCATGCATACCAAGCATCCCTAGAAACAATGGATCATCCGGTGGATATGCACCAAGTCCCATTAAAGTTGAAACGACTGGAATACGGTTCTCCCTTGCGAATTCGAAGAGTTCATCGGATCCACCTGAATGAATGACACCTCCTCCAATATAAAGAAGTGGACGCTTAGATTTTGAAATTGCTTTAGCCACCTCTCTAAGTTTCATGCTGTCTGGTACAAGTTCTGGTTTGTACCCCGGAATATCAACTTCTTCATTAAAGAAACTGGTGACTTTTGCATTTTGAACATCTTTTGGAATATCAATTAATACTGGTCCCGGGCGCCCGCTTTTGGCGATGTAAAAAGCTTCTTGCACAATTCGTGATACATGATTCACATCACGAACCTGGTAATTATGCTTCGTAACAGGTACTGTAATTCCGACAACATCCGCTTCTTGAAATCCATCTTTACCAATTAAAGGCGTTGCAACTTGCCCGGTAATGACAACTAAAGGAATCGAATCCATATAAGCGTCTGCTAAACCCGTAACTAAATTTGTCGCCCCTGGGCCAGAGGTAGCAAAGACTACCCCGACCTTTCCAGAAGCTCTCGCATATCCTTCAGCCGCATGAATGGCAGCTTGCTCATGACGAGTTAAAACATGTTTCAAACCACTTTCGTATAACGCATCGTATACTGGTAAAATCGCTCCGCCTGGATAGCCGAAAACGGTCGTTACACCCAATTTCTTCAAACATTGAATCACGTGCCCAGCGCCTGTCATTTCTTCATACTGTAACTTCTCATACGCTGTATACTGCTGCTTCATTTCCATTAACTCCTCTCCTTATTTATGCTAAGCTTTCCGTCAGCCCAGGAACACGTACTCCTCTTTCTCTCGTTAATTTTTTAAATTCTTCGGTCAATTGTTTCGTTACACTTCCTGGTTTCCCATCTCCAATTTCTCTCGAATCAACTTTTACAACTGGAATTAACTCCGCTGCTGTTCCTGTTAAAAATACTTCATCCGCTACATATACATCATGGCGAGTGAACGGTCTTTCCTCACACGGAATACTCAGTCGTTCACATAGCTCGATAACACTATTTCTCGTAATACCTTCTAATGCTCCTAAATAGGATGGCGGGGTTAGCACTTTTCCATCTTTCACAACGAAAACATTATCACCAGAACCTTCACAAACATATCCTTGTTGATTTAACATAAGAGCCTCCAACACTCCTGCTTGTGCTGCTTCAATTTTTACAAGTACGTTATTTAAATAATTCATTGACTTAATACGTGGATCTAACGCATCTGGCGTATTACGTCTTGATGCAACCGATACAACGCTTAGCCCATTATCATAAAATTCTTGTGGGAATAACTTTAATTGTTCTGCAATGATAATTACGCTCGGCTTCACACAACTTCTCGGATCGAGCCCTAAGTCACCTTTTCCTCTTGAGACAATTAAGCGAATGTAAGCATCAGTATATTCGTTTTTTTGGAGTGTATGTAAAACTGCTTCTTCCATTTCTTCTACCGTCATTGGAATTGTTAGTAAAATAGATTTCGCTGATTCATACAATCGTTTCACATGTTCTTTTAAACAAAATACATTTCCTCCGTAACTACGAACCCCTTCAAATACACCGTCTCCGTATAAAAAACCGTGATCATATACTGAAACAACTGCCTTTTCTTTTTCTACAAATTCCCCATTCATGTAAATGTACTGGTTTCCCATCTCACATCGCTCCTCTTTTTTTCTCTATTTTTTGCAATCTATTTCTACATCGATTGCTGAGATGAGTATTTTTAACAGAATATTCAGTATATAAACCTTAAAAATATACTCGTCTCAACAATCGATTACTTACATACTTGTAGCAATCCATTGCTGAGACGAGGGAATCGTGGTACCACTCAGCTTCCTTATACTTCTCACGAAATATAAGCTCTGCAAGTCCAATTAGACTTTTGTTTTTCTATCGGGAACAACCCCGCTACTTTTTACTAGTTTTCAAAAGTAGTGCTCCAAGGTGATTTTCAATGAGTGAATTGTTACCACCCTCACAGCCTCGGGGCAGCTCTCTGAAACAATCTTTATCATTTACTCTCCTCTTCTACGCATTCTCTTCTTCTATTTTTAAAAATAAAAACTCTCGCCTCAGCAATCAACTACTACAATTTAGTAGCTTTGATTGCTGAGGCGAGAGTTTCGCGTTACCACTCAGCTTCCTTATACTTCTCACGAAATATAAGCTTTGTAGGTCCAATCAGACCTCCGTCCTTTTACCGGAGACGATGCCGCCGCCCTCTACTCAGTTTCCCTTTCGCAAGCGATGCTCCGAGGTGATCTTCAATGATTCGATTGTTACTACCCTCACAGCCTTGGAGTAGCTCTCTGAAACGATCATAATCATCTACTTTCCTCTTCTTTGCATATACAACATATAAAGTTAGAAAATTCTTAATTAACTTTTATTTGTTACACGTATTATAGGACGTTGTTCTTTTCATTGTCAATATGTTTTTTCAAAAAAATCAAAATTCATTCTATTTATTTTTTCTCAAATCAAAATTGGAATGCATTACTTACATACACTCATATATTACTTAAGTATGTTTGCATTACTACATAAAGAAAAGCTTATAAAGTTTATGAGGAGATGAGGAAACTATGTTAAAAGGGAAAGTAGCGTTAGTTACAGGAGCAAGCCGAGGAATTGGACGAGCGATCGCTAAACGTTTAGCAAATGACGGTGCATTGGTTGCTGTTCATTACGGTAGTCGAAAAGATGACGCTGAAGAAACTGTTCATGAAATTCGATCAGATGGTGGCCAAGCTTTTTCTATCGGCGCAAATCTAGAATCCTTACACGGTGTAGAAAACCTTTATAACGCTTTAGATACTGAATTACAAAAGCGCACTGGTGAAACACAATTTGATATTTTAATAAACAATGCTGGCATTGGTCCTGGTGCTTTTATTGAAGAAACGACTGAACAGTTTTTTGATAGAATGGTTTCAGTAAATGCAAAAGCTCCATTCTTTATCATTCAACTAGCACTACCACGTTTACGTGACAATAGCCGAATTATTAATATTTCATCCGCTGCCACCCGCATTTCTTTACCTGATTTTGTTGCATATAGTATGACGAAAGGCGCTATTAATACAATGACTTTTACGCTAGCAAAACAGCTTGGAGCACGAGGAATAACGGTGAATGCAATACTTCCAGGATTTATTAAAACAGATATGAATGCAGAACTCTTGAGCGACCCAATGATGAAGCAGTACGCTACTACTATTTCCGCTTTCAATCGCTTAGGTGAAGTAGAGGACATTGCCGATACTGCTGCATTTCTTGCTTCTCCAGACAGCCGCTGGGTTACTGGACAATTAATTGATGTGAGCGGAGGATCTTGTTTATAAAAAACATATATTTTCAAATCTTTTTTATTGCGCAATAAAACAATTTATATAATACTATATAAAACATATACATTTAGGAGGATTACAGCAATGTCCGAAAAAACATACGAACTCGCAACCTTCGCAGGCGGTTGCTTTTGGTGCATGGTAAAACCATTTGATGAACTTCCTGGTATTCATAAAGTACTTTCTGGCTATGCAGGAGGTCATGTAGAAAATCCAACATATGAACAAGTAAAAGCTGGAACATCTGGACATTTAGAAGTTGTTCAAATTACATTCGATCCTTCTATTTTTCCTTATCAGAAATTACTAGACTTATATTGGCCACAAATCGATCCAACTGACGATGGCGGACAATTTTTTGACCGTGGTCCATCTTATCGTACCGCTATTTTTTACCATAACGAAACACAAAAAGGGCTTGCTGAAAAATCAAAACAAGCTCTTGCAGAAAGCGGTATGTTTAAAGATCCAATCGTGACTGAAATTCGTCCTGCTGCACCTTTTTACGAAGCAGAGGAATACCACCAACATTTCTATAAAAAGAATCCAGAGAAATATGCTACTGAGCAAAAAGAATCTGGGCGTGAAGACTTTATAAAAGAAAATTGGCAAAAAAAATAATAAAAACGCATCGTGCTTTTTTAGTACGTTGCGTTTTTATTTTTGATAAAAGTACCATACAATTAACAGAACAATTGCTGTTAGTGACCAAAGTATTATCTCGTTTTTCACTCTATTCTTTTTCTTAGTCATTTCATTCCCTCCTAATAACTATTAAACATATTCAATTTTTTCTTTGTTTAATTGTCCATCTTATATACGTGAATACATCCTTACAAATTCTAATAGCAAGACCACCAATAATTCCGATTGCAATGGAAATTACTAGCATCTGTCCAAAACTAAAAGAATTTGTGTACATTATGTAGAGAACGATACATATAAGTAAAACATCCGGTAAAGAAAGTAAAAACCTTTTAAGCATTCCTTTATCTCCTCTATACTTTTTAATTTATATCTTCTACTGTAATTTTGAAATAAAATTTGTTCAAAAATTCCATTTACACCCTCATTTTATGAAAAATAATAAGAATCCCTTTTCAAAAGAGATTCTTATTCAGCAGATTTAAGTTTAATTATTTTCTACATATCCTATTCCATAATTACTCCTAAAATAGAATAATATTACTAATGATTTATTGTAAATTGACTATTTGCCAGGTAACCGAATGTCGCGCCAGCTAACTACATCGCATTGGCCAAATTCATTATTACCTACCGCAATCACCGTGCCGTCTGATTTTAGTCCGACTGTATGTGCACAACCAGCCGCTATCGCTACAATATCTCTCCAATCACTTACGTTACATTGACCATACTCATTCCAACCCACTGCCACCACGGTACCGTTTGATTTAAGTCCGATTGTATGATTCGTACCAGCCGCTATTGCTACAATATCTCGCCAGCCACTTACATCACACTGGTTATGTTTATCATTCCCCACTGCTGTCACCGTACCGTCTCGTTTAAGACCAACAGTATGAAGATACCCAGCCTTGACCGCTACAATACCTCGCCAGCTACTTACATTGCATTGACCATATCGATTATTCCCCACAGTCGTCAATGTGCCGTCCAATTTAAGACCGACTGTATGCCAGTCACCCGCTGTGACTGCCACAATACCTTGCCAACTGCTTACATTGCATTCTCCTTCTTTATTTCGGCCCACCGCTACTACCGTGCCATCCGATTTCAGGCCAATAGTACGACGCCACCCTGCCGCAACCGCTACAATATTATGCCAATCGTTTACATCACATTGTTCATGCTTATTCCAACCCACTGCTACCGCAGTACTGTCACATGTAAGACCGATTGTATGAGCATTACCCGTGTTCGTTGCCATATGAACATTGCCCACTGCGACTGCTTCAATATCTCGCCAGCCACTTACATTACATTCCCCTTCTTTATTCCGGCCCACCGCTACTACCGTGCCATCCGATTTCAGGCCAACTGTATGACAACGCCCCGCCGCTATCATATCTTTGGGCCATCGCTTCACTTTTTCTTTCGATAAAAGGTAATCCATGTTTTACCTCCTTGCATATAAGCAACTGTATCATAATAGATATTTTTATCAAATTTCATTATAAATCTACATTTACAAAGAAAGCTTATTGTACTTCTTCAAAAAATAAAAACCTCCAGTTTAAATACTAGAGGTTTTCTCGTTATTTCTTCAAGCGTTCAATAAAATCGTTCAATTTATCTAGCGATTTCATATTCTGATTGCAAGCTACACCATCTTTGCAAATGTAGTTTCCCTTTTTAACGAAAGTTCCTGGTACATCGCCTTTAATTTCAACTAAAAACATTCCTACTTCTTCATGTCCATGACATAACGAACAAATGCTTTTTTTATTTAAACTTTGGAACGTTCCTTGCAGACCAACAAATTTATTTTTATCATTTTTCGCTATAATAAATTTCCTGCTTGACCCCTTATCAATCCAGCTTAAATAAGATATTTCTTTCATATCCATTTCTTCCATATCAGGAAGTTTTAACTTTTTCGCTTTAGGAAATAATTTTTTTAATGTTTGTGCTGTAACTTCTTGAAACGGAATTACATACGGATTTATTTTCATTAAAAATGATTCTGCATCTTCTCTATTTTGAACTGTTAATACCGTATCAATTAACTCTTTCTGTTCATCCGTTAAATTCTCAAATACATGTATTATCTTTTCAATCGCAAGCGATTTTAACGCTTGAATTACACCTCTATCATTTGCCGTTGCATGCCCGTTTGCTAAAATATAAGCTTGTGATTTTATAAAATTATATTGATCACTTCTAATAAACGCTTCCATCTTTATCACTCCATACAAATTGTTGATCTAGTTTTATTGTATACAATGATTACGTTTTTTGATATGTAAAAGATAACTTAGAAACAAACATTACATATATCACTTATTCTCTACCGCTGCATTTCCTGACAAAAGAAGCCATCATCTGTTTTCCATTCCGCATATAATACGTCTTCAAATTTAGTAATTCCTTTTTGCTTTATTTGTTTATAAAGCCATCCTTCATCAAATCCCGCTTCCCTCAAATTATCCTTAACTACTTTTCCATCACTAATTAATGAAATTGGTAAGTATACAGGCTTATGTTTTAAACTTAAATCATTTATAGTAGGAGATTCGTATTTACTTTTTTTCAGAACGCTTATGTTTCCGTTCGGTTCCAATATCATATATTCAACTTCTCGGATTGAAAATATATCTTTTTGTTGCCTAAGCATTTGTTGTAATTGGTTTATATCCAAATGATTTACGCTTAATTGTTCACGATCAATCTTTCCATTACGAATAATAATTGAAGGATATCCTTCAAAAAACCTTCTTGTTCCTCTTACTTTTTGTGTTATCACTTCTATAGTATAAATTAAAATTACCCAAACAAATACTGAATATAAAATAGACCATACTTTAATTTCAGGATCATATATTGAATTTCCAACGAGCTCACCTAGGACGATTGCAGAAATAAAATCAAATGGCGTTAGCTGAGATATTTGTGTTTTCCCTAATATTTTTGTAGCAATTAATAGAACAAAAAAACCAACTAAAAGCTCTATCGTTATTTGTCCAATATGATTCATATATGTTCACCTTTCTACTTTTCAAATGCTCTGTATACCATTTAATAAAAAAACGGCACATTTTTTCTATTATCATGCCCATTCACACCTCATATATCCAATACATATAAAACAAAAAGAGTCTGATTCAAAGTAATATATGAATCAGACTCTTTTCCTCTTATTTAGAATACACAATCTTTTTAATCGTTTCCCCAGAAAGAAAATATTCTTCTGCAAGTTGATGAATAGCAATCCCACTTTTAAAAGCTTCTTTAATTGCTTTATTTCTTTCATCTAGTTGTTTTCTTCCGCCAGATCGTGTACCCCATTTATAATGTTTCGTTTCTTGTTTCGGAATGTAAATTGTTTCACCTTGTATATACTTTTGAATTTCAGTAATTAAACTCTCCGGTAAAACAGCATTAGCTTTTACGTATTTCATTTCTGCTCGCCCCTTATTTTTTATGGTTCATTTCAATAAGGTGCAAAGCCAAATATAAAAAATGATACGAGCTCATATAGGCGATTGTATATTACTTGTCTACCTCACGCAAAGTATCGCCATTTCCATACTTGGCTTTGCATGAGACGTTGCAGTGTCTGGCAATTGAATTATAATCGCCATATAAACACCTCCTAATATACCTTTTGTATTTTATTATATGATAAATTCCTTCTCCTTGCATCCACACCCTTCTTAAAGCACGAAATTACTTAGTTTGATATAATACTTTTTAATTGAATCAAAAATCATTGTGAGGTTACATTATGAAGAAAAAAATTATCATTACAATCGTTACACTATTCTTTATTATCACGGCATTATTCGGAACATACAAATTGATGAACGCAAGAAGCTTTCAATTATTTGGATATTTAACACAACGTGTAGAAACAAATGAAAAAGTGATCGCTTTAACTTTTGATGATGGCCCTACTAACAATGTAAAACAAATATTACCGCTACTAGATAAATACAACGCTAAAGCTACTTTCTTTTTAATTGGAAATGAATTAGAGAAAAATCTATCGTTAGGTGAAGCTATCGCGCAATCTGGGCACCAACTTGGAAACCATACATATTCTCATAATAGAATGGTTTTCAAAACACCTTCTTTTATTAAAGGTGAAATAGAAAAAACGAATTCATTAATCCGCCAAACAGGATTTACAGGCGAAATTGATTTTAGGCCCCCTAACGGTAAGAAGTTAATAGGGCTGCCATATTATTTAAATAAAAACAATATCGGAACAATCACATGGGATCTTGAGCCCGATACTTTTTTTAAATCTGCGGCTGATAAAATTAAATACGTTAATAAAAATGTAAAACCAGGTTCTATCATTTTACTGCACTCTATGTATGATGAGTCTAATGAAAATTTACAAACGATTGAAGGTATTTTAGATTCTTTATCTAAGAAGGGCTATCAGTTCGTAACAGTAAATGAATTGCAAAAAAGAGCAAAATAAAAAGGTAGCGTATCTTTGTATGATACGCTACCTTTCTTTTTATATAATGCCAAGTACATTTAAGAATACGATAATAATCGCAATTGGTGCGATATAACGAAGTAAGAATAACCATAATACGAATAGTTTATAACCTTTATTTTTACTTACACCTAGCTCTTTCATTAATACATCTTTCTTCATTTTTAAAGGAACAAAGATAGAAACTAATAATACACCAAGTGGCATTAATACGTTACTTACTGCATAGTCCGCTAAATCAAAGACTGTCTTCCCGAAAATCTTCAGATCACTTAATATACCGAATGATAATGCTGATGGTACCCCAACAACGAAGATTAATAACCCTACGATTAAGGCCATTTTTTCACGTTTCCCTTTACCTTTTGATGTTAACGATGCAACACTAATTTCTAACATCGAAATTGCTGATGTAATCGTAGCGAAGAAGAATAGTAATAAGAAAACAATGAAGAATAATTTTCCGAACGCCATTTTACTGAAAATAGCTGGCAACACGATAAATAATAGTCCCGGCCCTTGAGATGGTTCCATTCCAAATGCGAACACAACTGGGAAAATTGCAAGTCCTGCAAGTAATGTAATAACAAGAGTTAAGGCTACGATAGAAAATGCTGAACGTGGTAAGCTTTCTTCTTTCGGTAAGTATGAGCTATACGTTACCATAACGGCTACCCCGACAGATAATGAGAAGAACGATTGCCCCATTGCGTATAATATAACTTCTGATGTTACATGTGAGAAATCAGGTTGTAAGAAGAAACGAACGCCTTCTCCAGCACCATCTAATGTAAGTGCACGAACGATTAATACAAAGAATAAAACGAATAATGCTGGCATGAAATATTTATTTACTTTTTCAACACCATTTTGTACACCTTTACTTACGATGAAAATAGTAATAAGGATGAATAATAGCTGTGATCCAACTGCTAAATATGGGTTGGAAATGATTTCACCAAACGTAGCTTCGTATGCTCCATTTCCTTCCCATAGTCTACCTGTAATTGCATTCCATAAATATAATAAAATCCAGCCTCCTACAACACTGTAGAAAGAAAGTAATATGAAACATGTTACAATTCCTAATTTACCTAACCAAGGCCATAACGTTTTAGGAGCAATCTCTCTATATGCATCGACAGCCTCTTTTTGTGTACTTCTTCCAATAACAAATTCAGCTAATAATAGCGGTAAACCAATTAATAATGTGAAACCGATGAAAATTAGGAAGAACGCTCCGCCTCCTCCAATGCCGGCCATATATGGGAATTTCCAAATCGCCCCAAGACCAATTGCCGAACCTGCTGCAGCTAATACGAAACCTAATTTCGATGTCCATTGCTGTGAATTCATTTGTTAATCTCCTCTCTATCTCTTTTTCTTTGTTACAATTCGGTATTTATATTGTTCTATCAATACTCTTTTCTAATACGTGCACTTCCTCCCTAATAATAAAAAAACGCCCCTACGTAAATACGTAGGGACGACAAAATTATCGCGGTACCACCCTAGTTGTGAAGAACACTAAGAAACCACCTAAATAAAAACGCCCCTACGCAAAAACGTAGGGACGATAAAATATCGCGGTACCACCCTAGTTATGAAGCCACACCAAAGTTAGGACCTAAATAAAAAACGTCCCTACGTAAATACGTAGGGACGATAAATATCGCGGTACCACCCTAGTTGTGAAAAAATCTTCACCACTTTATTTGATAACGGTATAAACTACCGTCTTTCATTTCCTCAAAATATGAGATTTATGAAAGATGCTCCAGGACGAACTTCATGAATAATCTATATACTGATTCACACCAACCATCAGCTCTCTGAAATAGGGAGATATTCACTACTATACCCTTTCATTGCCCAAATATTATTTTCCGAATTGATTACTATCATTTTTATCACACATTAAAAATAGTGTCAACTTATATTTCGAATTTTTATGTATTACAATCTATTTGAAAATTCGAAATATAAGTTTTAGTTTAGAAAACAAGTAGCTTAGTACATAACGAATTCTAACAGGCAATAGAAAAAGAATTACGTATTATTGATACTTATTCAATAATACAAATTATCTAGAAACATAACCTGTCTCTCTGTATTCATTTTTTAAGAGTTTGATGGATACCAAGAAAATTTCGCATCACTATCCAGTGGTCTATTTTTCGTTTCTTCTTTAATTACACGAAACCATTCATTTAGAATTTGAGTTTTGGGCAATTGAGCAGCAAGGCTATCTTCCCAAATTATATGTGAGAACCAGGCTTTCGTTTCCCATTCAAACTGCAATTGTGCGAACGAAATTATAGGGTGATCAGCTCCACGAAATTGCTCATTTACTGCATTTGAAACTTCTGGAGCTTGCGGTAACAACTCGTTCTGAATTCTATTTCTTATCGTCTCATTTTCTAGCTGATCCCAGAAATACAATTGCCCATTTATTTGATAAAAAATATCAAATGAAGCCTCACCTTTCTTCAAATTCAATAACACGAAGGCACGTTCCACATCATTGTCAGCCGCTTTTACAGCATTAACAATTATATTTTGTGCCATTGATACCCAGTAACTAGTCGCTTCCTCTACCGGTGATTCAACATACAATTCTTCACTTAATTCATGAAGAGTAGCTTCTTGCTCATTTACTTTTTCAACTTTTTTAAAAAACCTATTAAAAAACCCCATAACTTCCCCCTTATTACTATTTTCTATTTCACAAAATAAAAAATAGATTTTTCTTGCTCATCCACATTTACTCCTGGCGCGTATGTATGAACTTGTTGCAACACTTCTTCTATTAGCAACTCTAACTCCTGCACACTTTTTTCTGGATTCCCTATTAATGTGTCCGCCATACGTTCATATAATTTTTCAGGTTTAATAGTCATTCGTTCCACATTATTAGGCATCCATTTAAACGCTGGATGATGTACGTACATTTTATTCAAACCAAATAAAACACCCAATATGTTCCTTTGTACTTCGCAAATAACGTCATAAAGCATAAGCCAATCTTTCCGTTTTAAAAGCGCCTTTCGATTGTGCCAACGATTACTTAACCATAGATTTTCTGAAATCATCCGTTTTGCTAGTTCATCTGGATATGCCGCTACTTTTTCTTTTAATTCATTCACTTTCCCTTCTCCATACAAACTAACACCATCATGAATGGATGATACAATACATTGTTTTTCATAACTTATATCATATTGATCCACCACATCCGAAATCACTTTCTCTACTGTCTCTGTTAAAAAGTTACTAATCTCTAATTTAATTCCCTCTTTCGTTAAATACGTTTCCGACCATTCTTCTTCCTCATACGGATGATACGATAATATTTTCCCATCAATATGATAAATAGGGGCCCTACGATCCTCATCTTCCGGCGGTGTTGACCATAAAATATGTAATTCTATATCTGAATGTTCATCTTCAAGCCTTCTAGCTACTGAACCCGCTAAAATAATAGCTTCTACTTTCGGATTTTTCCTATAAATCTCTGACATCTCTATCGCTTTCTCTTTTAATCCCATTTCATTTCCCCCTAAAATTGCAGTAATCCCCTATATTTCATTTATCTATTTCGATATTACAGCTTGCATTACCTTTTCAAATTCCTACTTAATCATATTTCTATCCAATAGCGCTGAATAACTTCACCAGTACGAGAAGAAACTACTTCATTTTCTAACACACCTCCAACCTTTTGAATCGTTTTAGCAGAACCGATATTGGATTTATCGCAAGTTATTAATACTTTCTGCAATCCTAATTTTTGCGCTTCAGCTAATGCAAGTTGTAGTTGTTTCGTAGCGTAACCGTGGCGACGTTTATTCGGATGGACACTATATCCAATATGACCACTTTCCCGTAATAATTCTGGATTTAATCTATGTCTAATATTCACAAAACCTATAAGTTCCCCTTTTTCAAAACTTAAAAACTGACTAGATGGCACTCTATTAGCTAGTAAGTTTTCTCCTAGTTCTTGTTTACTCACTTTTTCAAACCATTCATCAAGAGAATCAAAGTTTTGTAAAGAACTACTTCCATGTGGTTGTTCCCCTGAGTGTAAAAACGCTCGTCTATACGCCGTAATATGCTCACTATATTCATGGATTGGTTTTAATAGTTTCATTGTTCTTCTCCCCCTCTTCATTCCATAAAACAAACACCTTAATAGCAGCTATTCACTATTAAGGTGTTTCTATCCTTTTTATTCAAATAACCCCATGCTCAAATAACGTTCACCTGTATCAGACGCAATACATAAAACTTTTTTACCAACGCCTAGGCGTTTCGCTATCATGATTGCAGCGTAAACAGATGCTCCAGAAGATGGGCCAACTAATAATCCTTCTTGTCTAGCTAAGTTTCTCATTGTCGTTAAAGCCTCTTCATCTGCAATTTGAATAATTTCGTTATACACTTCTGTATTTAAGTTTTTCGGAATAAATCCTGGGCTTGTTCCTACTAGTTTATGAGGACCTGGTACACCACCGGATAAAACGGGAGATCCTTTCGGTTCCACTACTGCAATATATAAGTTTGGTAATTTCTCTTTTAACGTTTCACCAGTCCCTGTAATCGTTCCGCCTGTTCCTGCCGTTGCAACAAAAGCGTCCAGCTCTCCATCCATTTGTTCGTAAATTTCAAGCGCAGTCGTATAACGGTGAATATTCGGATTAGCTGGGTTTTCAAATTGTTGCGGAATAAAACTATTCGGTATTTGCTTTTGCAATTCTAACGCCTTCGCAATTGCTCCTGGCATTCTTTGTTCTGCTGGTGTTAAAACTACTTCTGCTCCGTATGCTTTCAATAAATTAATACGCTCTTTTGACATATTATCTGGCATAATTAAAATCGCTTTATACCCTTTAGCTGCTGCATTCATCGCTAAACCAATCCCTGTATTCCCGCTTGTCGGTTCAATAATTGTATCTCCTGGTTTGATGAGACCATTTTCTTCTGCAACGTGAAGTAAATTATAAGCAGCACGGTCTTTCACACTGCGCGATGGATTAAACATTTCTAGTTTCACATACACATCTGCTGCGTCTTCCGGAATAAATTTAGATAATCGGACGACAGGTGTATCCCCTATTAATTCCGTAACGTTTTCACACAATTTCATAGCGCATCCCCTATTCTATCGTTTTCTTATCACTTGGCAGTAACCATGAAGTGAGTCCAATTAATGGTAGACAACTACATAATAGCATAATAAATTGCAGGCTATATATATCTGCTAATTTCCCAAGAACTACAGCACCTAATGCTCCAAGTCCAAATGCAAGACCTACGATTAATCCTGACACCATTCCCACTTTTCCAGGCACAAGCTCTTGTGCATATACAACAATTACACTAAAACTACTTGAACTAATAAAACCGATACATAAAAATAACGGTACGACCCACACAAGTGAGACATGTGGTAATAACAGTGCAAGTGGCGCTGAACCTAACATTGAAAATACGATGATATTTTTCTTACCAAATCGATCTGCTAACGGTCCTCCGAAGAAAGTGCCTAACACACCAGCAATCATAAATGCGAATACGAAATACTGGGCATTTTTTATAGATAAACCGTAATGCTCTATTAAGTAAAATTGATAGAAATTCCCGATACCAGCACCGTACCAAGAGCGTACAAAAGTAAGAAAAACAAGAAGTATAATAACGAATTTAATGTGTGTACTTACAATTGCATTTTCCGCCTCAAGTGCAGCCCTCTTCTTCCTTCTTACAGCACCGGTTGCTAATTCATTTTTGTACCAATTCGATACGAAAATTAATAATGCAATTCCTACTGCTGCAAATGCTGTAAAACCCAATGAACCAATTTGACCGAGTGGAACGAAAATTAGCGCTGTAAAAATAGGAGCTAAAGAATTCCCCGTGTTTCCCCCAACTTGATAAATCGCTTGCGCTAACCCTCGTTTTGCACCTGCCGCCATATACGCAACACGAGCGCCTTCTGGATGAAAGACTGCGGAACCTAAACCAATAAATAAAACAGAAATAATAACAATAATAAAGTTCGGTGCAAACGCGAGTCCAATCATTCCAAGCATACTTGAAAACATGCCGAGTGGTAATAAAAATGGTGACGGCTTCTTATCTGAATACATACCAAACACCGGTTGCATAATCGATGACGTCATATTTAACGCAAACGCAATCCACCCTACTTGCATATAGGATAAATTCATCGTTTTTTCCAAAATAGGAAACAACGCCGGCACAACTGCTTGCATCGAATCATTTAAAAAATGTCCAAAGCTAATCGCAAATAATATTCGATATATTGTCGGTGTTTCTACTGTGTTTTTTTGCGAAACTGCCTGCATATGTGAATCGCTCCTTTCTGTACAAAAAATATATTTATTACAGTAGGTGTAATAAATTCTGACTTTTGAAACATTTCTATTCTATACTGCTTTCATTTCTTTTTCCAGAAATATAACTTAACTCCCATCATTGACTTGCATCCTTGTAACTTTCAGCAGTAAAACATTATAGAAAAAGGCAACCCAATCACAAACTGGGTTGCCTCTTACATTAAATTGCAAAACGCTTATACTTCTCGTAATCGCTCGTCTTACATTCCACTTCTAGTTTCGTACCTTCATTTTCATAACTCGTTGATAAAACGTGCGCATGATTATTGAAATACGAAACTACCTGTCCTTGATCATACGGAATTAACATTTCACATTTCGTATATTCTTTATAAATATGGGAACGAATCATTTCTACAAGCTCTTCCATTCCAACATGTTTCTTCGCAGATAAATACACGCGGTCTTCTTGTACTTTCGGAATTTCAACATCCACCATATCTGATTTGTTATAAGCATAGATCGTTGGAATATTTTCTACTCCAATTTTCTTTAACGTTTCATTTGTAATATCAATTAATTGTTCATAATTTGGATTTGCGTAATCTACGACGTGAATAAGTAAATCTGCTTCCGCTACTTCTTCTAACGTTGAACGGAACGCCTTCACAAGATGATGTGGTAATTTACTTACAAATCCAACTGTATCTGTTAATAAAAATGATTTATTATCTGGCAAATCAATATTTCGTACAGATGTTTCTAACGTCGCAAATAACATATCTTTTTCAAATACTTGCTTTTCTTCTGTACCATTATAAATTTCAAGCATTGCATTCATCGTCGTTGACTTTCCTGCATTCGTATAACCTACTAATGCTACAACAGGTATTTCATTTTTCTTACGTTGCTTTCGCTGTGTTTGACGCTGAGCAACGAGCGCTTCTAAATCTTTATTTAAAACTGAAATTTGTTCTTCAATTTTACGACGATCTAACTCTAACTTTTTCTCACCGACACCTTTATTTTTCGTACCAACGCCGCCGCTCTGTCTTCCTAACGATTCACGAAGACCGATTAAACGAGGCATCATGTACTGAAGATGTGCTACTTCTACTTGTAGCTGTGCTTCTTTCGTTTTCGCACGTTGCGCAAAAATATCTAAAATTAAAATGGTACGATCAATTACCTTACAATCTAAATCCTCTTCTAAATTTCGAATTTGTGAAGGAGATAATTCATCATTAAAGATGACCATATTCGCATCTATTTCGCGTACATACGCTGCAACTTCTTCAATCTTTCCTTTTCCGATATAATGCGACGGATTTACTCGTTGTAAATTTTGCGTTACTTGCCCAATTACCTCTACATCGCAGGCTTCCGCAAGATTTGTTAACTCTTCCATCGAATACGCAAAATCATCTTCATTACCTACATTTACTCCAACTAAAACTGCTCTTTGTAATACTTCTTCCATATATTTATTCCTCCATTTCGATTACGTAAAATAAAAAACACAGGTCGCTGCCTGTGTTTTCGTAAACGGATAAGGGTTCACCAAAGAAATAGAAGAAAGCTATGCTTTCATCCTATTTTATAGTCAAAAAGTCCCAAGATCGTATACGTATCCACAATAAGCGTTCACCTATACAATCCCATTCTATTTATAAAGGCAAAACAAAAAGAGGGCGTATTCGTCCCTCCCTCTTTTTCACATATAAGCTTAATAAAGGGTTCCTTTAAAATAGGCAGACCAATCCCGTTCACTCTGTACACAGACAGAGCCTTTGAGCGCTATTCAATTATTGGCACAAAGTATTGAGACGTAATCTGATTAAGATCAAAGGAAGCCCCTCCGTTCATTTTAAGTTACATAAAGTGTAGCATAAGTAATTCGCTTTCACAAGGTTTAACAACCTATATCACACGAAAGAAAATCGTTATATTTTTACTTTAATCGTCATTTTTTGCGAGTTTTTCTCACAATAAAAATAACAAAAACAATCATCAATAACAAACCAATGGAAATAATAGCAACTTGCCGCCAATTTAAACCGCTCACCATCTCACCTTTTAAATCCACTTTCTTCGTCGGAACAGACTCTTTTGCAATTTGACTTAAAGCCGCTTTGTCCGCCCCTGCCTCATCCAATCTCTTCGTTCCACTACAACTATTTGTGTGTAATTGTTTTTCTGATCCTCTTTGAGTAGAAAATACTAAGTACCCTCCTCCTTCTACAAAGCGAAACATACAATCACCACCCTTTGTATATACGATAATTTGCGAAGAAGTTGTCCCTTTCCAAATTTTCTTCACTTCAAATAACACTTCAGTTCCAACCTCTTCTTTCCTTCCAACCTCAATTACTTTTCCCTCAAACACTACATCGTTTTTTTGAAATGCAGCTTCTGTTGATACTTTAATACAATCACAAGCATAAGATTTCTCAGGAAAAATAATAAGAATAAAGCTACAAATGATGACGACAGGAAACATGTGTAAAATCCTTTTCAAGGAGCTTAACTCCCTTCATTATCAATTTTAGAAACTTCTCGTATATTATTTTTACAGCACTCGCCAAATTCCTTCATAGTAAGTTAAGTATTATCGTTTTAATACAACAAAAATCTTTATTGACATTTTTATAACCTAATATTAGTATCAGGTTATAAAAATAAAAGTTAGGAGATGTTCCTATGCATTCTAAATCTCGTATTACTGCAATTGGTACTTATGTTCCAGATCAAATATTGTCTAATAACGATTTAGAAAAGATGGTCCATACGAATGATGAATGGATTGTACAAAGAACAGGAATGAAGGAAAGAAGAATCGCTAGCGGCGAAGAATACTCCTCAAACTTAGCCATTAAAGCAATTGAAAATTTATGTACAACATATAAGAAAAACTTAGAAGATGTCGACTGTATCATTGTCGCTACTACTACTGCTGATTACGTTTTCCCTAGTGTTGCTTGCCAAATACAACAATACTTCAACATACCTCATACACTAGCTTTTGATTTAAATGCAACTTGTGCTGGTTTTACATATGGACTACACGTCGGTAATAGCTTAATCACTTCTGAATCACATGAAAAAGTACTTGTCGTAGCGACAGAGACATTATCTAAAGTTACTGATTATACCGATAGAACGACCTGTATTTTATTCGGTGATGGTGCTGGAGCTATTTTATTAGAAAGAGATGAAAACACCCCAAGCTTTATCGCTGCTCACATGGGAACAAACGGTGATGGCGGCATTCATCTATATAGAACAAACTTATCTACTACTATGAATGGCACACCACTGCAAACAAATGAAAAAATCGTTCAAAATGGAAGAGAAGTATATAAATGGGCAACACGCACGGTACCAAAAGGCATAAAAAATTTATTACATACCGTAAATATGCAAGTAGATGATATAGACTGGTTCATACCCCACAGCGCTAACTTACGAATGATCGAATCTATTTGCGAAAAGTCTCAAATTCCAATACAAAAAACATTAACGAGCGTGGAATATATGGGGAATACCTCTTCAGTCACCATTCCACTCGCTTTAAATTTAGCTATAAAAGAAGGGAAATTAAATAACGGAGACACACTTTTACTATACGGATTTGGTGGCGGACTTACGCATTTAGGGCTTATTGTAGAGTGGAATTTAATTTAAGTGTATAAAAAGAGGTTCTAGTCAGTAACTAGAACCTCTTTTTCATTTAATTTCTTGCCCCTTTTCGAGACCATATCACAACAGGAATAAGTAATAACGCTAACACGCCTCCAGCCAATGACAATGCCGCATAACTTGAATTCGCTACTACCATACCTGACATTGCTCCACCAGAAGCTCCAGCTAGCGCAATAAAAACATCTATTTTCCCTTGTGTTTTAGCACGTGTAGACGGTGTTGTGGAATCAACGATTTGTGCTGTACCACTTATCAATCCGAGGTTCCATCCTAGCCCAAGTAAAGACAGAGCAACGATTAATAATAATAAAGAATCACTTGGCGCTATCGCAGCTATGACACCCGCTGCAAGTAAAATCACTCCACCAGCTATGCTCATTGTAGTTCGGCCAATTTTATCAATTAACATTCCTGTAACGAGAGATGGAAGATACATTGCACCTACATGAAAACCTATCACAAGTCCTACTGCACTTAAACCATGACCGTGGTGTCCCATATGAACTGGCGTCATCGTCATAATCGCAACCATCACGATTTGCGTAAGTATCATTACGATTGCTCCAACTGTAATACCTCGTTTATTTTCTTTCGCTTCTTCTGTTATTGGTTGTCCTTTATATGTATGTTCCTGTTTATATCTTTCTATTATGTTAGCAATAATCAAAGGATCTGGACGAAGCATAACAAAAAGAACTAAACCCGCCAGTATAAATGCTGCTGCCGATAGTATGAACGGACCTGCAAGTTTAGGAACTCCAATTGAATGAGCAAAACTTCCCATTACCCCTACTAAATTTGGTCCTGCAACTGCACCGAAAGTCGTCATTACCATCGTAATACTAACAGCCGTTGCTCTCTGCTTCTTATCTGCTAAATCTGTACCTGCATAACGAGCTTGTAGATTTGTGGCTGTACCAGCACCATATATAAGTAAAGAAATAAGTAAAAGAATAATACTATTTGTTAAAGCTGACATTACAACACCAATTGCTCCAAATCCACCTACTATAAACCCTGTTGCAAGACCTATCCGGCGTCCATATCGTTGCGAAAGCTTCCCTACTATGAAAGCTGCTAATGCCGATCCTAATGTAAACATAGCAGTTGGTAATCCTGCAAACGCATCTGTTCCAAGCATTTGCTGCGCAAGAAGTGCTCCCACTGTAATACCAGCAGCTAGTCCTGCACCGCCAAACATTTGTGAAATGCTGACGATTATTAACGTTCGTTTGTATAGTTTTTGTTGCTCTTCTTCTGTGTACACATGATTATCTATTAAAGCCCCTGCCTTATCTAGCAATTCCCCATCCTCCTTTTAAAATTAACCCCTCTTGTTAATGTACTATGTATAACGTTACATATTCAATGGCATTTTCCATTCCTTCCTTTCATTCTAAAAAACTTTCTAATCATACTCGACTTATCCCATGCTATATTAAAAATACTACTATTCACAATAGGCAAGGAGGAAACAATGAAAAAAACAGTAGAATTATGTGAAGCTTGCAAACATGATCCAGTATATAAAATAGAAGAATCCGATGAAGCAAATCAACCTTATAAATTATGTAACCAATGTCATGAGCGTCTTATTTCGTTATCTTTACATCCTAAAGAATGGTACCACCTTGTAATGATTCACTCACCTTATAAATATTATTTGCATGATAGTTTTTATGAAGAAGATGGTAAAGCGAAGCAACCAAAATTAGAGATGAATGAGCACAAACTTACACCCGTCCCCACTTTAGAAGAAGTTCGCTCTAGTTTAGAGGAATTACTTGATTACACCATGACTAGATGGTTTCTTCAAGAAGCAGAAATTGAAGCTCTTAATAGGTACGATCAAAACGAAGTACTAGATGCTGTTATAAACCGCTTTTCAAACACAATGAATGGTGTAATTAAAACTAGATTACTTGAGATTGTTATATGTGTACTAGGAGAATTCGCCTCAGATTGGATAAGAAAACTGTGGAAGGCATTTAATGAAGATTTACTTGCACCTCTTTCTCACGCTGCAGCTTATTGTTTACCATTTGAAGAAGCCTTTCCTTTAGTAATAGAAAGGCTAAAAACAGTATTAAAAAGTGAGCTTCCGACCACTTCCTTCATTTGTCTGCATTCTTTTCAATCCTCAGAAACATTAGATTGGATAGAGGAACATGCAGTATCATTTCATAACGATTGGGCGCGATTAGCTGCAGTATCACAACTAACTTGGAGACGAATTAAATCTTGGCTAACAAAAGGACACCCTTTAAGTTTAATAGCACTGGATGCAATGGTTAGCTGTATACCTGCAAATGAAGATGTACTATATGAAATGGCTCCAAAAATTTTATTAGCAGATCCGTCAGAAATAAAGTCAACCTTAATAGCTTACAAACAAAGAGACAATGTTCCAACTGTCAAAAGAAGTGTTGAAACTATTTTAGAAAACAAGACAGAAATATTTCAATACATGAATCCTTTACAAATATCTATCAAAAAGAAACCACAAAACTTTTTAGTTATGGATGGCACAGTACAAATCCATGAAAACAGACTGGATGAATACGTAGAATTCATTAATACAAACAACTTTACTGATGTTTACATTAATGATCTTAGGTATAGTTTGCACCATATTAATTTTCTTGAACACTGCCCGCAAATTGAAAGCTTACACATTAGTAGTATATATATTACTGATTATTCAGCCCTATATAAATTAAAAAACTTAAAATCTTTATCACTAGAAGAACCACAAGTTCCACTAAACTTAACAGAGTTAGAAAGCTTTACAAATTTAGAGGAACTTCACATACAGTGTAATAAAAACATTAAAGGCTTCGAATCTTGTCCTAACTTAAAAGAACTATACATTTGGAAATACAAACCGAAACAAAAGAACCTTGAAGAATTAATGTCTTTACAAAAAATTGAAAAACTAAGCATTACACAAGGGAACATTAATTCATTAAAAGGATGTAGGTCATTACCTAAATTAAAGCATTTAGAACTCAATTATTTAAGACATTTAGAGCATATTGATGAAATTGAAAACAATGCTTCAACTTTAAAACACATCGAATTCGACCATTGCAGTAAGCTTAAAAACCACGAATATTTGCGCTATTTAACGGAATTAGAAACTCTCATCTTATCAAGTTGTGGTAACATACGAAATCTACAATTCATTAAAGAACTACAAAAATTAAAACATTTAAGCTTCGTGGATTCTACGATTGTAGACGGAAATTTAGAATCTTGCGTCGGAATTGATTTTGTTGGTTTTAATAATAAAAGGCATTATAGTCATAAATTTAAAGAATTAAATCCAGATTTTTCATACTAACGTAAGGAAAACAGGCTAATAGCAGCCTGTTTTCCTTTACGCTTCTTCTACTATCCTTCCCTTTCTCTTTTTACTCAAAGCTTTCCCTTCCCAAAACAACAAACTTACGAAAGCACAAATTAAAATAATTGGCACACTTGCTTTATATAAATCTGTAAAACTCATAGCCATCTGATTCTTGGCATAATGATTCACATCATTTGAAAATGTGAGTACCTCTTTCTTTATACTTTCCCCTTGTTTTTCAACTTCTTTTGTCACTTTCCTCATAACTTCTTCTCTTTTTACATCTCTATATTCTACTGGAACTTTTCTTAATATTTCATCCGTCTTGTCGCGAATCAATTCTTCCTTTTTCTCTTTACTTAATCCCATTGTCATTGCATTTTGTTTCTTATTTATATTCGACTCTAAACTTTGATTCTCTATTTTCTCTTTAGTCATTTGTAAAATTTCAGTTTGCTCAGTACTATTCACATGAATAGTACGCACCTTTTCTTCTGCATAACGATATACTTTTTCTTTATTTACAGTTAAATTGTGAGTTAAGTTAGAGACAAATATTGCGACTGCCAATACAATTCCAACTTGTCGTAACATTGATACAACACTTTGAGAAGCAGTTAACAATTCTCCTTCAAACGAAGACGCACTTAAAACTGTAATTGGCCCCACTACTAAACCATATCCAACACCTAATATCATACATGGAATAATAATTTCTATATTTGTTGAATGAACATCAATCATTTGCAACCAATAGTAGGAAAGCCCCATAATTTGGTTTCACCAATTCACAGGACCATTTTCTTATTTACTCTTTCACACCTACATCTTGCAAAACTTCAATATCCTCTTTCATTTCATAATAATAAGAAGGCAATTCTATACCATGTTCTAAGAAATAATCCTCAATGAATGAAATAATAATTTTTAACGTTTTCACACGAGCATACAATTTATCGTTACTTTCAATAATATGCCACTTCGCATTTGGCTTACTTGTTTTTTCAAACATGTCTTCCATCGCTTCAACATATTCATCCCATTTTTCACGATTACGCCAATCTTCGTCTGTAATTTTCCATCTTTTCAAAGGATTTTTCTCTCTATCTTTAAATCTCTTTAACTGTTCCTCTTTACTTATATGGTAGAAGAACTTCCCTATTATGTAATGGTCATCTGTTAGTAGTTTTTCAAAATCATTAATCTCATCATATGCTCTCATCCACTCTTCCTTTGTAGCAAAACCTTCAACACGCTCAACTAACACACGACCGTACCATGAGCGATCAAAAATAGTAATTTGCCCGTACTGTGGAATTTTGCGCCAGAAACGTTGCAAATAATGGTAACGTTTTTCATGAGGTGCAGGCGCTCCAATTGGATCTACTTGGAACCCACGTGGGTCAAGATGTTCCGTCACCCGCTTAATTGCCCCACCTTTACCAGCCGCATCCCATCCTTCCATAACAAGCATAACCGCGATTTTTTCTTCTTTCAAAATTTGTTGTAATGCTAATAAGCGCCTTTGATATTTTTCGAGTTTCTTATTGTACTTAGATTTTGATTCAATTTTTTTCGTTAAGTCTACTTTAGCAAGATGTCCATTTTCCATAAAACAAATCCCCCTTGTTGTATGACAATGTTATTTTAACGTATTTTTGGCAATTTTTTCATATCCTAAAAAGCTGTGTAGAAACATCTCTACACAGCTTCCCTCTCTAATTTCACATATACAAGCACATTTAACTACATTAAAATAAATAATTTATACGGAACTCTTAGTATATTCTTTTTATTAAAACATAAAAATAGCCCTTTTAAAAAGGGTAGCAATCTAAGTATAGAAAAAACAAATTTATTCTTTCTTACTACATACGTAATTATGCCAGCTATAAGAGTAGTGAATAATATATTAATTCACTACTCACAATAACCACTTTACATTATATGGTATATTTACTCGTAAAAAGAAGATAATAACAAGTAAATCCATTAAAGAATGGGAGCTCTTAAAAAATGAAACGAAAAATATTAACTCTCTTTACGCTTGTATGTTTAGCACTACCAATGCAAGCTAGTGCTTACACATTTCAGTCACTACCGATTGCGTCAAAGTCTAAACAATGGTATGTCGAAATTGATAAATCTCATAACTCAAACAAGCAAGCAATCCAGCCGAAACAAGGTGTATTTGATACGTATAGTTTACTCGTAAAAAACATCGGTCATGATGTATCAAACGTATCTGTGGAAATACTTGATAACAATCCTACCTCTAAGGCTACCTTTAAACCTACTACACCTAATGAAAATATTTCTAAAAGTCATACAAGCTTTGACTACATGGTATTCCCATTAGACTTTAATAGTCATAATTTTAAAGTTGTAATCACTTGGGAAGAAAAGAATTTCTCTTATAACGGCCATCCGGTAAATGAAGGTAAAAAAATGAAACAAACATTTGTATTTAATGAAGACTAAGTCCTAATTTCTTTAGGCCTTAGTCTTCTTTTTTGAAACCTGCTTGTATCGCTTCCGTCACTTCTTTTGTGATTTCTAATTTTGTTGCTTCCATACTAATTTTTTTGTGCCAAATGTGTATGGAAGGCTTTTCATTACAAAGATGTTTTATTAATACTAGTTGATTATATGCTAAGTTATTTTCTATATAGGTCTAGCCCTATTTTCCCATATAATCAATTAAATCGACGAATACTCGGTACAGACAATGCTATTCCAATTGTTAAAATTACTAAACTAGCTAGTGTTATAATAGTTATCTCGCCACCTATGACAGTAGCTAACCAGCCTACAACTACGTATCCTAATGGCAATAAAGCAAAAGAACCCAACATATCAAGGCTTGCCACTCTTCCGAATGCTTCTTCTGGTACAAGCTCCTGTAAACTCGTTTCCCAAATGAGTCCAAATATCATCATGCCAAATCCTTCAATTGCCATTAAGAATATTAAAGCGGGTGCCCAAGAAATGAATGGCATAATTAATAAAGCAATGCCACTCATTAAAACACCTCCATAAGCCAGTAATCCTCTCTTATGCCACAGCTCTTTCCCACCAAATATTAATGCGGCAATTACAGCCCCACCACCAGAAAAGGCCATGCCAAGTCCATACACGTAAGCTTCAAAATGATGATGAACATTAAATAACCATGGAATTAATACGACGATAATGCCGGCATAACAAATATTTATAAAAGAAAAAACTAAAATTGTAATCCACAGCCACGGATGACTTTTTAAAACTAAAACACCTTCCATAAACTCTTGTTTGTAATTAAGCTTACTCTTTTCAATGGGTTTTACTTTTTTAAACTTAATTTCTTTTAAAAATAATAAACATAAAAATGATAATAAGTACGTTGCTGCATCTAGTCCGAAACCTATCCCTGCAGATGCAACCGATACGATTAACCCACCAAGTGCTGGCCCAATTAATCGTATACCTTGATTACTCATTTGAGTGAGTGCGTTAGCTGCATTACGAATTTCAGGGACGAATACTTTCGCCCTTACAGCAGAATATGCTGGTTGGAATATCCCTTCCATAAGTCCGTATATGGCAACGAGAATATATAAAATCGTAATTGTTAATAAATCCATAAATATAAGCGATGCAAGTAATAGCATTAATATACAGCGGATTATATCCGTAAATAACATTAACCTAACCCGATCAATTCGGTCTACAATTAAACCCGCAAACGGTAAAGCAAGAATATTAGGTAGCATGTACATTGCCATCGTCATCCCCATTACAACTGTTGAACCAGTTAACGAATACACAACAACTGGAAGTATGACCATAGTTATCGAACTACCTAAGGCCGAGAGTAATTGTCCAATCCATAAAAACTTAAAGTGCGTTGATACTTTAACTGGTAATAATAATTTTCCAATATAACCTAAACTTTTCTCCTTTTGTATTTCTCCTTGCATGTCTCTCCCCTCTTTTCGAATGACTATAGAATTTATAATATATAACTGAAAATTTATAACATTCCATTTCTAATTATATAAGAAACAATTATGTTATGGTAAAATTATCAAAAAAATATAAAGGAGAATACATCATTATGCCTCCAAATTCACATAACATCGAACATCAGATCTATACAATGTGTATGATCCAACGTAACAATGAAATTTTACTCATAAAACGCCCCAGCCATCGAGGTTTCCCTGGCTACATCGCTCCTGGCGGCAAAGTAGATTTCCCCGAAAGTATCGTTCAAGCCGCTATAAGAGAAGTAAAAGAAGAAACTGGGCTACTTGTTTCCAATTTAACTTTTAAAGGATTAGATGAATATGTAAATCCGAAAGGTAATGTTCGATATATGGTATTTAACTATTGGACAGACTCATTTGAAGGTGAACTTCTTTTGAACCCTCCTGAGGGTGAATTATTATGGATGCCAACCGATACAGCACTAAAGCTACCTATGCAAACTTGGTTTAAAGAAAGATTCCCATTATTTTTTGAAACAGGCACTTTTGAAATTCAACGTATTTGGGATAATGAGCTAGATAAACAAGTTGCTATAACAATTACACATACGTAAAAAAGCTTGGAATCTCTCCAAGCTTTTCTTACTTCTCCTCTACTTTCTTAATCTTATAATCAATTTCTAAAAACTTAACTCCAAATATCCACATTCTATGATTAGCTTCTAGTATGTGATCCGTGCGCTCTTTTATAATAAAAGTCTCTGCTAATGGTAAACGGATTGTTAAGAACCGAGTATGTAAATAAATCCCCTCATCTCCCTGACCATTTTCTCTTAACTTACTAGTAATGATTAAATCATGACTATCATTATATAGTTTCAAAATACCAGTCATATTCGAATAAGGTAAAGGTAAGGCGATATTCATATATGTCTCATTCTTATTTGTATGCTTTGAATAAAGAGCTACAAAAATAGATTCACCTGCTTCATTTTTCCTTATCCAAGCCCTTACATTCTCTCTTCCATCTTCCTCATCCATTACACCAATGATAGAGCCATGCATCGTTTCCCAATTGCCGCCCATCCCTAAATGTATTTGTCCTACATGCTTGCTCATTTTCTCATAACAAAATGCAAATAGGCGGAACCAACGAGCCCATTTAATATTTGATTGCAACTCATACTCTGTTGTATTTTCATAAAAACGAATCATACTTAAAGGTACCTTCGTCACGTCAAATGACTCACTATGAAAATCAGTTATTTGATCAACTAAACCGTTGTATTCCTTACTGCCTACTAAATTGCCGCTATATAAAAAAGCCTCACCAATTGCCACACTTCCTCTTAATTTACTCATTGGTTTCCCATAGTATTTATAATTCGGAACACTCTTTTCGATCATCCAGCCGACAAATGCCGGTAACGCTACTCCAATTCCGTTGACAACACCGTGAATCCAAACCATTTGAGCAATTGTAATCGTCATTACATGCTTCAAATTTCCGTATGAATATATAAGTGAGAACATAATTGTAACCATGAGTGTACTAGACGAAACGATTAAAAGAATCTTTGCACTGATAGCATTAAATTTTGCTCTCCAAACGTAAAATCCATATCCATAAATGGCACATAAATATAGGAGCACTGCAAAAAATTCAAATATTCTCGAGTATGTAATTCCTATTGCAACTGTCATAGGTGAAATCATGATGATAAACATAATAGCATCATATACTTTACTTCTCTTTTCTCTTTTTCTCCCTATTAAACCAGCTGATAATGGCAATAGAAACGCCGAATAATGAAAATGCGCTGCTGTGAGTAAAACAATGTCAGAGCTAAAATGCATAATTGAAAGTTTTGCTACTGAAGCAAAAAACCAAAAACCACCTAAAAACAAATAAATAAACGCACTATCTATGGCGATTTCTTCTAACGGCTTCCATCCTCTTTCTAGCAATCTACTTACACCAAATAACGCAACAATTCCTGTATATACAAACCAAACTAGCGCAAATACATTGTAATTTGTGACGAAAGCTAGCATTGCACAAATTGCTGCGATTGGATATAAAAACGATACGAATTTATAAAATAATAAATACGATCCATCTCTTTTTCTTTTATCAATAATACAAAGTGACATTGGTATAAATAATAAAACAGACAATAATATAATTGCTTCAACAGGATTTATATTCGACCACTCATATATTAGAAAAACAACATAACAAGCAAGCCCAAATATTATATTTTTCATATCGTTTATTTCCTTTCCACAAATGTTCCCTTATATGAAAAAAGCGAGCCAATTAACGGGTTTCGTACTTGTACATGAATTCGAAAACACTGTAGTGTTGCATCATAACTTTCAACAATTTTTGCTTCACCATACAAAAATTTTGGTAACGGCATTTTTCTTCCAAACATATAAAACCATTGTTTCTTTGAAGAAATATGCATTGCCCCTAACTCATCGATATGAAAATGCAGTGTAGAAACGAGTAAATGTGGTTCGCCAAAATAATCTACAATTTCATTTTCGTTTCCATCCAATTGCATAACTGCATTAAAATATCTTTTCTTATTTCACCTATTGATTCCCCTTCTCCAGCTATTTCAAACCCAAATCCAATCTTTGTTTTATACAAAAACTTCTGTGGTTCTCCTTCTTTTTTCTCTAAATACGAAATTTCAGTAAAGCGAGCATCCCACACTGTATGTATATGTGGTTCTTGCGTATATTCCCGTAATTTTCCATCTTCTTGTTCATTTTTGTCGCAACATAAATAGGCTGTTTCCTTTTCATTCTCCCCACCTCCTATGCACTATAAGTTTAATGTACATGCAATGCATTTATTTTGCTACATTTTTCACAAACTTCCTCAGAAAAAAGAAAGAATTTTTAAAATATATATAAAACACTTGATTCCCCGAAAAATTTAAATTATTATAAAACAAATGTTACCAACAACTTCATAAATCAAACACTCTCGCCTAAAACGTGAGATAGAGGTTGCGATACTTATGAGTATTCTAATGGAGACACAGAGATGTCTATGAACTTAGATGAAAGGAAGTATTGCCGAAATTGATAAATTTCTCTGCATTTATCAATTGGGGCTGTTTTCGAATAGAAACAGAACTGTCATATGTACAGACGTGTACGTATGAAGAGCTATCTACAAAAAAGAGATATCATTTTTTATGATATTCCTTTTTTGGCGGTTTTTTTATTAGCTCCGTTTTCTGTTTCCCTTTTCCTGTAACAGCACCATCCTCACTTATTTGAGATGGTGTTTTTTGTTTGTCTTTCTGGTAACTACAGGAGTATTGGGATTGATATATTTCCTAATCTATTCTTAAAAATAGACGAAAGAAGGAATTTGTAATGGAAACAATTGTTCAAAAATTTGGTGGCACTTCTGTCGGAAGCGTCGAACGCATTCAACATGTAGCAAATTTAATTATTGAAGAATATGAACGAGGTCATAGCATTGTCTCTGTCGTTTCAGCAATGGGAAAAAGCACAGATGAACTTGTCGCACTCGCTAACGCTATCACAGAAAATCCAAGTAAACGTGAAATGGATATGCTTCTATCTACAGGAGAACAAGTAACTATTTCATTATTAACAATAGCACTGCAAGCAAAAGGCTATCATGCAATTTCATTAACAGGGTGGCAAGCAGGTATTACGACAGAATCTGTACATAGTAGTGCACGGATTACTGACATTCATACAGATCGTATTCAATCTTATCTTGCTGAAGGTACGATTGTTATTGTAGCTGGTTTCCAAGGAGTCAGTGAAGATTTTGAAATTACAACGCTTGGACGAGGCGGTTCTGATACAACTGCTGTCGCATTAGCCGCTGCACTTAAAGCAAAAAAATGTGATATTTATACGGATGTTACAGGCGTATATACGACGGACCCACGAGTTGTAAAAGATGCTTACAAATTAGACGAAATTTCTTATGACGAAATGTTAGAGCTTGCTAATCTCGGTGCTGGCGTATTACACCCGCGCGCCGTTGAGTTTGCTAAAAATCATAACGTAGTTTTAGAAGTTCGCTCAAGTATGGAACAAGAAAACGGAACAATTGTAAAAGGAGAATGTAACATGGAACAACAATCAATCGTTAAAGGTATTGCATTTGAGGATAATATTACACGTGTCACAATTAAAGGACTAGAACAAGGCTCGCTTTCAACAGTTTTCTCTACATTAGCAGCAGCACACATTAATGTAGATATCATCATTCAAAGTATTACAAATGAAGGAACTGTACATCTCTCCTTCTCCATTCACTCGAATGATTTAAGAGAAACTTTAAAAGTTTTGGAACAAAATCAAGAAACTCTTCACTATGAATCTGTAGAACATGAAAACCACTTAGCAAAAGTATCAATCGTAGGATCTGGCATGGTATCTAACCCAGGTGTCGCTGCAAATATGTTCACTACTTTAAAAGAAGAAGATATTCATATTAAAATGGTAAGTACATCAGAAATTAAAGTGTCTGTCGTTATTGACCGCCTTCATTTAGTAACAGGCGTTGAGGCGCTGCATCAATCATTTATGGCGAAAATTGAGCCTTTCGTGCAAATGAGCTAATTTGATATGTTTAGTAACGCTTATAAAAAAATCATATTAATCTACTTCCTTCCTATTAAATAAAAAGCTATTCGTTAACAAGATGCTATATGACATATTAAAAGCACCTTGTCAATTTTTCCTATACTGTGACAAGGTGTTTTTGACTGAAAGGAATTTGTAACTACTTAGTAGTATAATTATGAGGATGATTAAATAATGAACTTTTATACATAAGGAGATAAGACTATGGCAAAAAACAAATTACTACGAATGGACAATGTCAGCATCGTTGTAGAATCCCTTGATAACGCAATCTCTTTCTTTGAGGAGATTGGCTTGAATCTCGAAGGTCGAGCCAATGTCGAAGGTGAATGGGCTGGTCGCGTAACTGGACTCGGTTCTCAGTGCGTAGAGATCGCTATGATGGTCACTCCAGATGGCCACAGCCGAATTGAACTTTCGCGATTTCTCACCCCTCCTACTATAGCAGATCACCGAACAGCTCCTGTAAACGCCCTCGGTTATCTACGCGTCATGTTCACCGTCGAGGATATTGACGAAATGGTATCGAGACTCACTAAGCATGGTGCAGAGCTCGTTGGTGAAGTAGTTCAGTACGAGAACTCGTATCGTCTCTGCTACATTCGTGGAGTCGAAGGAATTTTAATCGGTTTAGCGGAAGAACTCGGTAATAAATAAGCAAGTGACGTTTTATAAAAAGGCACTATCATTGAATAAAACGTAGACTCTTAAGCGATTTTATTATTATATTTTGAACCCCGTCCTAGCTTTAGAACGGGGTTATGCTTGTTTGAGCTTTTAAAATTAAATAACTTTATTATCATTTTACATATAGATTTCAAGGATCTACCCAAATAGCTTTCATATTACCGATATCCCAAAATCATTATAATACAATAAAAATATTCGTTATACCCTTTCCTAGGAAATATAACTAACTCTTCTCACTTTTTATCACATATATCTTTTCGCTCTTTCTCTTGAAAAAACGATCTATATTCATTCAAAATAACTTTCTTCACATTCGAATAAAAAACCATCATGAATAGTGCAACTCCTAATACAAATACTTGTATTCCTTCATAATCAATGAATGCACTCATAATTAGCAATCCAAACCCAATATAAAAACCAAAATCATTCTCTTTCTCAAAATCCTCATCTTCTGCATCACTATGTATTTTCTTTTTGAAATCTTGATTCCCTTTTATCAACTCATCTAGCGTAACATTATACATTTCGCTCAGCAAAATTAAATTATCAATATCAGGATAACTTTTATCATTTTCCCATTTGTATACTGCTTGCCTCGTTACACCAATCTTTTTAGCAACATCCTCTTGTGAAAATCCCTTTGACTCTCGTAGTTTTTTTAACTGTTCTCCTAAGTTCATAACGTCCCCTCCTTTGACAAATTATTACATAAAAAGAGATGTAAAAGAAAGAAACCATTAGTAAAATTCACTGTAAACCATTCGTTTACACAATAAAAAGAGAGGATAACTCTTTGAGCTACCCTCTCTTACTTCTATTAAAACAGATGAATGTTTTCTTTCTTGCAAGCTTCACGTAAATCGTCAGGCCATACAGAAGATTGAACTTCACCGATATGTGCTTTACGTAAGAAGTACATGCACATTCTTGATTGTCCAATGCCACCGCCGATTGTTAATGGTAGTACGTCTTCTAGTATACCTTTATGGAAATCATACTCACGTTTGAAGTCTTCACCAGTTTTCGTTAACTGCTCATCAAGTGATTTACTATCAACACGAATTCCCATTGATGATAACTCAAATGAAGATTGTAGTACTGGGTGCCAGAATAAAATGTCACCGTTTAATTTCCAATCGTCATAATCAGCTGCGCGTCCGTCATGCTTTTCACCTGAACGAAGTGCATCACCAATTCCGATAATGAAGACTGCACCGTGTTCTTTTGCAATTGCATGTTCACGATCTTTCGGTGTTAATTCTGGATATTTATCTTCTAATTCTTGAGAAGTAACGAAAACAATTTCTTCCGGTAAATACTTTCCAAGGAACGGATATTTTTCAAATAAGTGATCTTCTAAATCTTTGAATATTCCATAAATTGTTTGTACTGTTTTTTGTAAGTATTCAACAGTACGCCATTCTTTTTGAACGATTTTTTCCCAATCCCATTGGTCAACATAAATGGAATGCGTTGCATCAAGTTCTTCATCACGACGAATCGCGTTCATGTTTGTATATAAACCTTCACCAGCTTCATATCCGTATTCATGTAATGCAAATCGTTTCCATTTCGCTAGTGAATGAACAATTTCTAATTCTTCTCCTGAATGTAACATATCAAATTCAATTGGACGTTCTACACCGTTTAGGTGATCGTTTAATCCTGATTTTTTCGTTACGAATAATGGTGCAGATACGCGGAATAGTTCAAGGCGTTTTGCTAATTGGTCCTCGAAAAATGTTTTAACTTCCTTAATTGCGATTTGAGTCTCTCTTACTGTCATTAATGATTGATACATGGTGGTTTCCTCCTAAAATGTTTGGATGTTGTGAAAAGAAGCCAACAAAAAAAGCCCTTCTTTCCCAAAAAACTGGGACGAAAGGCTTTGGTTCCGCGGTACCACCCAAATTAGCAACAGAGGTTGCTCACTTATACAATACGGAGATGAAATATCTCGATACTGTTCTTCTTGTAACGGCGAAGTTCCCGGCTAAGTCTACTTTCCTATAAAGGATTTCGGTTAGCAACTCCAGGAGGTTCTTCATAATAGGCTTCGTATCAGGCTCACACCACCCCTGACTCGCTTAAACTACGTCCTACTACTACTCGTCCTTTCATAGTCGTTTTGTTGTCACATCTCTGAAACATTTTATTAATGATTATTCTATACAAAAAATAAAGAAAGTCAACAAAAAGTTTTAAAATATTTTTCAATTCTTTATTTTACGGCTTTATTGATTGTTGTTAATTTAACATCTTTACTTTTTCTGCCTCGTCAATCCAAAAAATGTTTCACTGACCGAAACTAACGTATACACAACAATTAATGTGATCGTTCGGAATATAGAATCTGCAGTATTTCTTATTATTTTCATTTTCTTTATAATTCCTTTCAGTTTACTTGCAAATTCATGTTATACTATAGCATTCAAGCAGTTTATTTTTACTTAAAGCAATCATAGTCATTTATAAAGAGTATTTTCTAAATCATTGACTATTATCAAATAAGATTTTTATATAACGGAGTGATCATATGAGTAAAACGAAAGCAAAACCGAAAAAAGGTGTAGGACAAGGTACAGGAAGTAAAGGATGGAACCGTTGGCAATCAAGTGCAAAGAAAAAGGCAGCTGCCAAACCATACAAAAGTAAAGGTACAAAGAAGTAATTTAAATAACATTTGATTTCTTTACTTTGTACAAAACAAAATATAATTATTACAACAAAAAAGCTATGCCCTCATAAATTTGAAGGCATAGCTTTTTTATATTAAATCATTAAAATATCTCGAATTTCTTCCTCTGTGATTGAGGACAATTTCTCTTCTCCCGGCTCAATCACTTCAGCGATTAAATTTTTCTTACTTTCTTGCAGTTCATGCATTTTCTCCTCAATTGTTCCCTGAGCTACTAGCTTTATAACTTGCACTGTATTTTTTTGTCCCATTCGATACGCCCTATCGGCCGCTTGTTGTTCAACAGCTGGATTCCACCATAAATCATATAATATTACTGTATCTGCACCAGTTAAATTAAGTCCGGTACCACCAGCTTTTAAAGAAATGAGAAATAGATCTCCTTCTCCTTCGTTAAACCGATCGCACAGCTCTACACGATCCTGCGCTGGTGTACTCCCGTCTAAATAAAAGTATGGAATTGCTTGTCGATTTAACTCACGACCAATAATGGAAAGCATCTTCGTAAATTGAGAAAAAATTAATATTCTCTTCCCTGTACTTCTACATTCCTCTAAAATCTCTAACAGTTGTTCAAATTTAGCTGAACTTCCTTTGTAATCATCAACAAATAAAGCGGGATGACAACAAATTTGTCGCAATCTCGTTAAACCAGCTAAAATTCTAATTTTATTTTTACGTAACGTGTCTTTGTCTAAATGCTTTAACGTTTCTTCCCTTAACTTCGCTAAATAAGCAGCATAGAGACTCTTTTGATCGGGTAATAACTCCGATGATTGTAAGTGCTCTATTTTCTCTGGCAACTCATTTAATACGTCCCCTTTTAATCGTCTTAATACGAATGGTTTCACTCGCTTCGCTATATCTTCACGCCTTAAATCACCGAACTCTTTTCTTCCTGGTAATAATTCCGGGAAGACGACATGGAAGATAGACCATAGCTCTTCTAATGAATTTTCTACAGGTGTACCAGTTAGTCCGAAACGGTATTCAGCTTGAATTGTTTTCACAGCTCTTGCCGTTTGCGTTGTAGGGTTTTTAAACGCCTGTGCTTCATCAAGAAATAGTGTATGAAATGGTCTTGCATATAATCTTATATCTCTTCTCAGTAATGGATATGACGTGATTACGACATCAAATCCCGTTATATCTTTCAAAATTTTCCGGCGCTCTGCTTGGTTTCCATCTGCAATAACTGCTCTAATATGCGGGGCGAATTTTTTCAATTCACTAAACCAATTATAAACAAGAGATGATGGTGAAACGACTAATATTGGCAGTTTCTTTTCTCGAATCTCAGTCAAAACAGAATCTATAAAAGCAATGCTTTGCAACGTTTTTCCAAGTCCCATATCATCTGCTAAAATACCGCCAAAACGGTAATGAGCAAGTGTTTTCATCCATTCGAACCCATATACTTGATACTTTCTCATTTCTGCATTTAAAGTATTTGGCACAGCAAACTTTAATTTTTTCGGGTTTTGAATGTTTTCTACTAACTCTTGAACAGAATCATCCAAACTTAAAACATTGCCTTCATGAAGTCCGTTCATCCATTTTACACTTCGAATAAGCGGAACATTTACCTCTTCTCCATGTAAAAATTCTTTCCGAATACCTGATTCTTTTATAAACTGATTAATTTCATTAAACTCTTTACTCTCTAGCGATAAAAACGAACCATTCGCCAATCGATAATATTTACGTTTCTCTTCAAGGGCCGCTAATACACCTTTAATTTCTGCTTCTGGTATTCCTTTTATATCAAAACGAAATGACAACCAATCAATTCTTTCTTTTCTTCTCACTCTAATAAGAGGAACTGCATCCCCTTTACTAATTCGCAATTTGATTGCTGTTGTCGCATAAATATCAACTAAACCTTTTAATGTTGGCACGACGTGATATAAAAAGTTATACTCAGCTTCTTCATTATGCATAAAGTAACCGCCTTCTGTTTTTGCAAAAGCACTTTCACTCATAATGTCTAAAATCTCTTTTTCTTTTTTCTCATCACGATTAAAAACAGACGGCTGTCCATCCTCTTCTAGCGGATTAATCATGACGTTCCCATAGTGAAATTCAAGACCTGCTAATAAGCGATTTTTCACGCGGTCTAAATACAATTTCGCTTTTAGCGAAGGTGTTTCAACACGATCCGATATTACTTCATCAATGTGTACAGTTCCGAGCTTCATTAATCCTGGTACAACTTTCGCGACGAAATGTTCCATCTTACTTTCTGGAATATAAAACTGATTACTATTTGAGCGACTCATCATCTTTTGTAATTCAATAAGTCGCATACAATCTTCAATGTGTAAGTGATATAATTTCCCATCGTAAAGTGCATTGTTATACATATCCATAACTTGTACACGATTTAAACCATCTATATGAAGTGTAAATCCGCCATTATTTCCCTTCGTAAATTCAAAGTGTAACGGCAACAAACCTTTTGAAACTTGTAATCCCTGAAACAGTTGTTCATTTTGTTTCAGCTGTACATATTCAGCTTTAGAAAGTGAAAAGAGCATATCTTTCCATGAAGCTGGTGGTATAAATATCATACTTTCATCTTGTTTCGCATGTACTTCTAGCGTATCTTCATACATTTTTTCGTTATGATACATTTTAATGAGCTGCTGAATAATTGCATCCGTTTCTTGTTTAAAACTATGTACATCTGGTGTATATGTAAATTCATTTGAACAATGAAAAGACTCTCTTTTCTCCACCTTAGAAAGAAATTCTCTAATATGATTTATGAAATACACTTTGGCAAGTTTCAATTGAATCCCAAGAAGAGCCCCACCACTTCTCGTAGCAACTGGTGTACATATAAACTCAATATCTAATATTTCACGTGTATCAAAACGGTGTTGTTTACTTTTTGGCCTCAGTGGTTTGTCTGCAAACAGCTGAAACATACCACTTGTCAATTGATCATTTCTGCTACTAGTGGAGCTCATTCCACCTGTTTGTTGATTATAGTTTATTTGTATTAATACTGCTGCAACATGTTGACAGTACGTTTGAAAAGACGCTAATGAAGGACAACTACATTTTGCAACAACATCACCCTTTTTGGCTTTTGCTACTGTAACATGGAAATCCTCGTTCCCTTTTACTGTCGCCTCACAAATTTCTTTATTTTCATCGTAATGATCTATTATCACTTTATTTGATTTATAATAGGCTTCACCTCTTTTATATGAGGTCTCTCCGCACACTTCTTTAATAATCAATTTATTCAATGTGAAACTCATCGCTTTGACACTTCCTTAATATAAAACCATTTTCTCTTACTTAACATTTTACATGCTCCACGAGAAAATATAAAATGTTGATTTAACAAAAGAAGATGCTTATTTATAAGCATCTTCTTCACTCTATCTCCATCAACCTCTTCGCCTCAAAATACAACACTTGAATAAACTTCTTCGTATTAATTCGCGTATGACCAGAAGATGCGAGTTCATCTTTCGTCATTTCTGTCATCCGTTTTCTAACTACGGTAAAATCGAAAAATTTTGGAGCATAGCTTTCAAATTTTGGATTTGAAAAGTCTGTTAATCCTAAAGAAGCCAAATGATTTAACGACTGATAAATAGCTCGACGTACTCTTTGTTCAGACGCTTTTTTCTCTTTATCAATATCCGCCTCTAAAGCTAGATCCCCTAATTTCCTTATCGTAATATGATGAAAAATTTCTTTTAACGCAGGAAAGCCAAACTCAAATGTCTGTGCCTTTTCTTGACCATATAAATATTCCAGCATACTAAGTAAATCTTTACTTCCATTCTCTCCGGCAATACCGAGTTCTGATAGTAAAAAGCGCCCTAAATCCCCTATCTTTTTTCCTTCTTGCACTGGTTCAGTACGCAATTGCGGCTTTTCCCACTGAAACACGTTATTCAATGATTTTTGAATATCATGTATAGAACGCTCCAATCTAATACGCTCCATCACTTTGCGTACAACAGATACAACTTCGATTTTGTTTAATGGTTTTGTAATATAATATTCTACACCAAGTGTATATGCCTCACCTATAAGCTGCTTCGATTCCACTTGAGAAATCATAATGATTTTCCCCGTGAAAGTTGACGCAATGTGACGAACTGTTTCAATTCCGTCCCTCATCGGCATCAACAAATCAATAAATAAAATATCTACTTTTTTAAAATTTAGTTGATCCGCTTCAATAAAAGCTCCGTCATCCGCCTCACCAATTACTTCTCCAAGATCTCCATCTTCAATAATTTGCGAAAGCATCGAACGGAAAACTTCATCATCGTCTACGATATAATAAAACAAATCTATTCCCCTTCCTGCTTTAAACTATCCTCTGGTAAACAAACGATAAACTTACATCCTCTTTTATTTTCTCGGTCTTCTAATTTCACTTCTCCGCCTAGCTCTGTTACCATTTCATTTATGTAAGAAAGCCCAATACCAGTTGACGGTGTTCCCGTTTGATCATACTTGGAAGTAAATCCTGGCTTAAATACTAATTTCTTATACTTTTGTGTAATACCAGGCCCATCGTCAATTACTTCAAAAAATATATGCTGATTTCTTTTATATAGCTTAATAATAACGAAACCTTTATCTTCAATTGCTTCAACTGCATTTGCAACTAAGTTATTAAAAATTGATAGCACTGTATACACGTGGTATGCAGCATGCTCACCTTCTATATGTTTAGAAAAACGTATATCCTTTTCTAGCATTTCAGCATACTTCTCGTTTATTCTAACAATCATCTCTGCTAACTCATGTCCTTCTACATATTCAGCCACATTTTTATCTAATAACAGTTTAGATAATCCTGCAAATATCCTTTGATTATCCTTTTTTATTTCATGCACTTCCCCCGCTATTTTCAATGCTGTTTTACTACTTGAATCAGCGCTTACTTGTAAATTTCGATATAGTTGATATGCTTCTTGTGTAATTAACTCCGCATTTTGTAACGTCTTTTTCAAATGAACAGATTCCACATATAAATTAGAAAGATGCATTAACATATTTTCATTTTCTTTTCGAACTTGCGATTCTTTTAATTTCGTTTCATATAAATTCATCATATTTAAAAAACCAAGTGCAAAGAAACTACGAAAAATAGCAATAATAATAAGTTTATTCACTTCAGAAATCGTTATTGTTGTACCTAGTACTAACATGTGATAAAACGCAAGTTCTGACATACTTGCAACAATTTCAATTGAAATTCCAAGGCATCCAATAATGATTGGTTTCTGATGGAACTTATTTACCCTACAAAGCGAAAAAAAACTGCCATAAATAAAATAATAGAAGAACACAGGATAACGCAAATAAAATGATTCTGTCATATGAAATGAACCTTGCATGATCCAGTCAAGACATACTCGGAATAAGACTACAGATATACCAACAAGAATACCTGCAACTCCTGCTGGTACTCTTCTTAAAAATAATAATAAAAAGAAGAATAGCGGTGTACCGAAGCTAACTCGAAACGTATCATTAAAGGGATGAAAGTTCAGCTCCCCAGCAATCGGAACAACGACCATTAATATAATTAAAAGGGACATATCTTTCTTCCATAATTGATTCCAATTCAAAGGTGACACTTCCTATACTTTTTTTCAGTAGTAAAAGTGAAAGCCCGCTTATTGTTATAAACGGGCTTTTTTTCTATATTCTAACCTTTTCTACCGCTTTTATTTGGCGATACTCTGGCTTCCACATTGCTTCTTGCACTGCCATCTTGATATCGTTATCACTTAAGTTCACTCTTGCAACACCTTCTGCAACTGCAACTTTCGCTACTTCAATTGCAACCATTTCTGAGATATTACGTAATTCTTCGACCTCTGGTAAAATAGGTGCTCCTGGCTGACTTGTATCTACCATACTTGCAACTGCTTCAGCAGCCGCTGCGAACATTCCATCCGTCATGACGCTTGCTCGTACTACAATTGTTCCAAGACCAAGCCCTGGGAAAATAAGTGCATTATTTGATTGTCCAATCACATACGTTACACCGTTATATGTAACTGGTTCAAATGGACTTCCTGTTGCAACTAACGCTCTTCCTTCTGTCCACTCGATTAAATCTGCTGGTTTTGCTTCAGCAAGTGGCGTTGGATTCGACATTGGTAAAATGATTGGTCTTTCTACGTGAGAAGCCATTTCTTTAATAATCTCTTCTTTAAATGCACCTGCAACAGTAGATGTACCAATTAAAATTGTCGGTTTTACATGTTTCACAACTTCAGCAAGTCCGATCACATCATTTTCTTTCCACTCACTTACTTCTGCTTCTTTTCTTGCGTACGGAATTTGGAAATCAAGAAGATCTTCCATATTATCTGTAACTAACCCGTTACGATCAATACACCAGAAACGCTTATATGATTCTTCTTCAGATACGCCTACGCGGACCATCGCATCTCTAACTTGATCTGCGATACCGATTCCAGCCGTACCAGCACCAAATACAACAACGCGGTGTTCACTTAGCGGTACACCAGAAGCTTTCACTGCCGATAATACTGCCGCAAGTGAAACTGCACCTGTACCTTGAATATCATCATTAAACGTACAAACGTCATGACGGTATTTATCTAAAATTTTTCGTGCGTTACGAGAGCTAAAGTCTTCCCAATGTAAAAGTGCTTTCGGGAATTGTTTGTTTACCGCTTGTACAAACGTATCAATAAATTCATCGTAAGCTTCACCTGTTATACGAGGGTGACGATTTCCAATATAAAATGGATTGTTTAATAGCTCCTCACGGTTTGTACCTACATCTAAAATTACCGGTAATACACGACTAGGATCGATTCCAACTGCAGCAGTGTAAACAGCTAATTTTCCGATTGCGATGTTAATACCACCAACGCCCCAGTCACCAATTCCTAATATGCCTTCTCCATCTGTTACAACGACTAAATCAATGTTCTCAGCTGTTGCACCGATATTCGTGAATGCTTCTTCGATACCTGATGGATCGTTAATTGATAAATAAACACCACGTGGTTTACGATATTCATGACTATATCTTTGAATTGCTACACCGACAGTTGGTGTATATACAATCGGTAACATTTCACGTAAATGATCTGTTAATATACGATAAAATAATACTTCATTTCGATCATGTAACGCAGTTAAGTATACATTCTTTAATAAATCATCCGGCTGAGAACTAAATTGTTCGTATGCTCGGCGTGCCTGTTCTTCTAACGTTAAAACCGCTGGCGGTAATAACCCTTTTAAACCTAACTCTTCTCTTTCATTTTGTGTGAAAGCTACCCCTTTATTTAAAAGTGGTGTTGATAATACTTCTGCTCCTCTTAATGTTGTTTCTAATGCACCATTAGAAGCTACTGTAAACTTGCTCATAACATCCCTACCTCTATTCATATATAGCATTTCTATATTGTAAACAAAAAAGAGGGGATTGTCCCCCTCTTCTTTTAATTTTTCTTTAAAAGAGTTGCTCCTGCAATCCCTGGGTGTGTCATCTCGAATGGATCTAGAATTAACTCTAAGTCTTCTTGTGACAATACACCATTTTTCACACAAAGTTCTCGAACGGATTGGCCTGTTGCAATTGCTTCTTTCGCAACGCGAGCTGCTGCTTCATAACCGATATGAGGGTTCACGGCTGTAATAATTCCTACACTTTTCTCAACATACTCTTTTAAGCGATCTTCATTCGCTTCAATTCCTTTTAAGCAATTATCTGTAAAGGCACGGAAACCGTTATTCATAATGCTAATCGATTGCAGTAAGTTGAAAACAAGTACTGGTTCCATCACGTTTAATTCTAATTGTCCTGCTTCTGAAGCAAGGCAAATTGTATGATCATTACCTATTACTTGGAACGCAATTTGATTAATAACTTCTGGCATAACAGGGTTTACTTTCCCTGGCATAATAGAAGAACCTGGTTGACGAGCTGGTAACATAATTTCCGCTAAACCAACACGTGGACCTGATGCCATTAAGCGAAGGTCATTTGCAATTTTAGACATATTCATCATACATACTTTAAGCGCTGCAGATACTTCAGTATAAGCATCCGTATTTTGTGTCGCATCTACTAAATCTTCTGCACCAACAAGCGGTAATTCACTAATTGCAGCTAAATGTTTTACAACTGCTTCAATATATTCTGGGTCTGCATTTAAGCCTGTACCAACTGCAGTTGCCCCCATATTTACTTCATATAAATGTTGACGCGATTGTTGAATTCGTTTCATATCACGTTCAAGTACGCGAGAGTATGCTTTAAATTCTTGTCCAAGACGGATTGGCACCGCATCTTGTAAATGTGTACGACCCATTTTAATAACATGGTCAAACTGTTCTGCTTTTAATTCAAATACATCATGCATATAACCCATCGTTTGTAATAAGCCTTCTAATGCATTTAATGTTGCGATATGAATCGCCGTTGGGAATGCATCATTTGTTGATTGGGCCATATTTACATGACTATTTGGACTAATATAATGATAGTCTCCCTTTTCCATTCCTAATAATTCAAGCGCACGATTGGCAATGACTTCATTTGCATTCATGTTCATTGAAGTACCTGCTCCGCCCTGAATTGGATCTACGATGAAATGATCATGCCATTTTCCATCAAGAATTTCTTGAGCAGCTTCTGCGATCACACCGCCCTTGTTTAATTCCAATCTTCCTACATCTGTATTCGCAAGCGCTGCTGCTTTTTTTACAATTGCGAACGCTTTAATTAAACCTTCATGGATTTTGTATCCTGTAATTGGGAAGTTTTCAACTGCACGCATTGTTTGTACGCCGTAGTATGCATAGTTTGGTACTTCTTTTTCACCTAAAAAATCTTTTTCAATTCGAACACCATTTTTAACTTCAGTTAATGTTGCCATGATTATTCACTCCTTAACGATTTCTTATGCTGCTTTTGTTTCTTTGACTGTTTCTACATATTGTTTTGCTTTCTCATTATCGAATTCGCCTTCCCACTTCGACATAACAATGGCCGCTAATGCATTTCCTAATACATTGACAGATGAGCGAATCATATCTAAAATGCGGTCAATTCCCGCAATTAATGCGATACCTTCTAGTGGTAACCCCATTGAACCTAACGTTGCTAATACAACAACGAACGATGCACCTGGAACTCCCGCCATGCCTTTGGATGTTAACATGAGAACGAATAATAACGTTATTTGCTCCGTTAGTGACATGTGCACACCGTACATTTGTGCAACAAACAATGCCGCTAACGCTTGATAAATAGCCGATCCAGTCAAGTTAAATGTATAACCTGTCGGAATTACGAAAGAGGCAACTGCCTTTGGACAACCGAACTCTTCCATTTTTCTCATTATATTAGGTAAAACAGCTTCTGAACTTGCTGTTGTAAACGAAAGAATCAGTTCTTCTTTTAAAATTTTCATTAATGTAAAAATGTTTACTCCAACCATTCGTGCATTAATACCTAATACAATCACAACGAATAGTATAACAGTTACGTATACAGCTAGCACTAGTTTTCCTAACGGAAGTAATGTTGCTACACCAAATTTTGCAACCGTAACGGCAATTAATGCGAATACACCAAATGGTGCAAATTTCATAACTTGATTTGTAACCCAAAACATGGCTTCGAGTACGCCTTCAAAGAAGTTAAAGACTGGCTTTCCTTTTTCTCCAATTGCCGCAACTCCTAAACCGAATAATACTGAGAAGAATATAATCGGTAATAGGTCACCTTGTGCAATCGATTCAAATACGTTTTTCGGTACAATGTGAACAATTGTCTCAGCAAAACCTTTCTTCTCTGTTGCATCTGCAGTTTGTTTATAAGAAGAAATATCACTTTGCTGTAAATTACTCATATCAACGCCAGTACCTGGTTGGAATATATTCGCTGCAAGTAATCCCATTAAAATAGCAATCGTCGTAATAATTTCGAAATAAAGAATTGTCTTACCACCCAGTTTCCCAAGCTTCTTCATATCTCCTACACCAGCTACTGCAACAATTAATGCTGAAATAACAATTGGTACTACAATCATCTTAATTAAGTGAATAAATATATCCCCAATTGGTGTGATATAAGAAATCGCCGTTTTATTGCCATAAAAGACTGCCCCTACTACAATCCCTAAAACAAGCGCGACAAAAATTTGTGTTGCCAATCCGAATTTTTTCATTTATGTTCATCCCCTTCATGCGAACGCTTTCAATTTGAATTTATAAAAGCTACTCACACATCTTATAAGCGAACCTACAAAATCATACAAAAACCTACAAGTTCGTCACAAAAAATTCAAATATTTTTCTTCTTTTTTTCATTGACACCATTTTGTTAAAAAACGATAAAATAAACTTGATAAGTAATCAGATTGTTTCGTATAATCAAAAAGATATATACTTAAAACAAATCAAAATGAAAAGGAGTGGATGTTATGAAAAACTATACAAAGCAATTCGTCCTATCTTCTTCTTTTCTTTTTCATTTTCTTAAAAAGGAACAAAGGCATTCGCCTTTGTTCCTTTTTTATTGCGATCTATATAGGGGGAATTGTTATGAGACCATATAAACGTGTCTTAATTAAATTAAGCGGCGGTGCACTTGCCGATCAAACTGGAAATAGCTTTAACTCCAAACGATTAGAACATATCGCAAACGAAATTTTATCCATTGTTGATTTAGGTATCGAAGTATCCATCGTCATCGGTGGCGGTAACATTTTTAGGGGGCATCTAGCTGAAGAATGGGGAATCGATCGCGTAGAAGCTGATAATATCGGTACGTTAGGTACAATCATTAACAGCTTAATGCTTCGCGGTGTTTTAACAAGTAAAACAAATAGAGAAGTACGCGTTATGACTTCCATTCCATTTAATGCAGTAGCTGAACCATACATTCGCTTGCGTGCAGTCCACCATTTAGATAACGGTTATATCGTTATCTTTGGAGGCGGAAACGGGCAACCGTTCGTGACGACAGATTATCCAAGTGTACAAAGAGCCATTGAAATGAATAGTGATGCCATATTAGTCGCAAAACAGGGTGTCGATGGCGTTTTTACAAGTGATCCGAAGCATAACAAATCAGCAAAAATGTACAGCAAACTAAACTATAATGATGTCGTTAGACAAAATATACAAGTTATGGATCAAGCGGCATTACTGCTTGCCCGGGACTACAATTTACCAGCACATGTCTTTAACTTTGATGAGCCTGGAGTCATGAAAAAAATATGTTTAGGCGAACATGTGGGGACGTTGATTAATGATGATGTTACGATGTTGGTGCATGAAAAATAATGATTTCCCACCAAAAAAGGGTGTCTTTTGTAGGCACCCTTTCCTAATTCATCATCACAAATAGAAGTCAACCAATCCCGCCACTTTCTCCTTACAACGCTCCCAAAAAGATAACTTTTCAAAAAACTCTTTCGTCATTTCTTTCGAATCATGAAAATCCTCTGTTAACGCCTTATTAACTTGTCCTACAATAGGACCACCATAAATATAAAAATTCATTTCATCATTTATATTGAAGCTACGCGAAGTAAAGTTTGTTGTACCAATAACGGTTAATTCATTATCAATAAGCATTAATTTGCCATGGAACATTCCTTTTTTATACCCATATACAGTAATCCCATTATTAACAGCTTGACTTATGTATGGATACGCCGCTTCTTTTATAAGAGGTAGATCTGGTTTATATGACCAAAGTATTTTTACTGTAACACCACGCTTTTGTGCTGCGATTAAAGCATTCATGGACTCTTTATTTTTTGCTATAAAATACGGCGTTGCAATTACAATGGAGTGCTGAGCTTGTTTTATGAGCTCTATATATTTTTCAGCAACGTAATGCCCATTGTAACTAGTCATAGTATGTAATGTATTCCCTTTACTAGCTTTATTCGTACTTCTCTTTATCTCTTCTTTCGTATCTCGTTTCCAGTCTAAAGCGAATTGCTGTTCTAAATCTTTTGCTCCTTCTCCTTTAAGTCGTACATGATAATCACGCCAATATCCAAATCGCTTATCTTTCCCTAAGTACTCATCTCCTATATTAAATCCGCCTGTATAGCCAATCTCCCCATCAATCGTCGTAATACGGCGATGATTACGATGGTGAAGTGAATAAAATCCGAATGGCAATGTAGGTTTTCTACTATATGTAAAATGTACACCACTTTTCCGCAATTCATTTATCACCTTTCTTTCAAATGATAAATCATTAATGCGATCAACTGATAAATAGACGTTTACTCCTTCTTTTGCCTTCTCTTTTAATAAGTTTAAAAAAGTATGACTACTTTTATCATCCGACAAAATGAAGAAATAAGTGTAGATGGAGCTTTTCGCTTCTCTTATATCAGTAAATAATTGTTTATAAAAAGACTTCCCTTCTACATATAATTGAAAGTCACTATAATGAGGCGCATACTCTGTCGGCATGTTTTTCCCGGCTTCCATTTTCCTACCTAAGGTAACATCGATATGCATCCAAATTAAAATAAAAACGAAAATAGCAATAATAATAGAAGTAACTCTTAATATTTTTTTAATCATTTTGGTTTCCTTCCAATCATATTCCTTACTATTTCGTAGTGTTTCATTTAAATATGTTTTCATACGAAATGTATTTCTTATTTTTATTGATACTAAACAGTTAAAGGAGATACGAATATGAGAAAAGGGAAAACTCCTATTGTTTTTATCCCAGGTCTTTTCGGTTCAATGAGCAATATTATTATTCCCGGCACTGGTAATTGGAGTTTTGGACTTTCTGCATTTGTTTACGAACCATTCATCATGATGCTAGAAAGTATGGGGTACGAACGAAATAAAGATTTGTTCATCTGTTTTTATGACTGGCGGCAGCGTATTGTTTTTTCTACACAAAAATATTTATTACAAACGATTGCTTATGCTAAAAAGATTACAGGTTGCGATAAACTAAATCTAATTTGTCATAGTATGGGCGGCCTTCTTGGACGTTCTTACGTTCAAAGTGCAACATATAAAAATGATGTAAATCAGCTTATAATACTCTGCACACCAAACGCTGGATCTTCACCAAATTATAGTTATTGGACTGGAGGTACTCTCCCTATCCATGCCTCTTCTAAAATAAATATCGTTCATTTTTATGTGGAACAATATATTTGTTACTTAAGCATCTTACATAAAATGAATAAAGTTGAGGCGATACACATTTACTTTCCAGGATTACAAGATGTTATTCCTTGTAAAGATTACGGAAATTATTTATTTATAAGATCCGGCTCTTCTATTACATTTCTTCCTTATAGTAAGATGAAAACGAAAAACCCTTTCCTCGATACATTAAATGAAAATAGATTTATTATACAAAAAAGAAATATTGAAACGACACTCATTGCCGGAGATGGAGAGGAAACAATTCAATATTTACAAGTCGTCCCTTCACATTCCAAACTGAAATGGACAGACGGCAAAGTCGTCGGTGATTTACTTACAAAACATGGTGACGGTAACGCTGTTCTACATAGCGTTTTTCTTCTAGAGGGAAATAAATATGTTTTGCATGCTTCACATAACGAAGTGCTCTACAAAAGCATTCCTATACTACAAAAGATACTCTAAATTTCAAAAAAAGGTATGGCATTAAGCCACACCTTTTCACATTAAACAAAATTCCTCGCATCATTATTTCTTCCAAACTTATAAATAGCAATTAAGAAGAATGCAATTGCGAAAGCGAATAAAATTAAAATGTTTAAATACAACTCCGAGAATGGTATTCCTTGTTGTAGTTTCGATACTGTGTCTAACAACCAGCGCTGTGGAAGAAAATTAGCTACTTTTTGTACTGCACTTGGCATAATGTCATATGGGAAATAACAACCCGCTAGTAAGCATGTTGGTACAATGACCATGTTTTGCATCGCATTTGCCGATGCTGAGTTTTTCGAAAAAGCTACAAGGACTAATGATATTCCAATTGCGATTAATGCAAATAGCATTAGTACGCCCATCATCACTATGAAAGGCATATTGATATTCGTATGAAAAACATTCGTTAGGAATAGGATTGTAATCAAAATTTGTACTGTTAGTATTATCATATTTACCCCGACATTAGATAATATGAACTTCTTCCCATCTATCGGCGTTGATAATAGTCTAAAGTACGTTCTATTCTCTTTTTCTTTTAAAATATGACCTGATAAGTTCGCTGCTGAAAACAGCATAAACATAATAAGGTAACCCATCGTTTGATTTGTCATATCTTTATTTTTCGAAGTATCTTCTAGCGTCTCAGTTTTCATTTTAAATGAACTTTTTTGATACCCTGCGTACATATTGTCGAATGTACTTTGATCTGTTCCTGCTACTTTACTAATAGCTGCTATATTATCAATATAATTATATAAATATGATTTTATAAATCCTGTTACTTGATCACCTTTAATCGATGAAATTTCAATATGCTCTGGTTTCCCTTCTCGAACACTTTTTGAAAAACCAGAATCTAATGTAATAACTCCATCAAGTTTTTTGGAAGTGAGTTTATCTTCTACTTCAGACTCCTTAACCTTACTCACATTCACATGATTTAATCCTTCTAAAAACTTTATCGTATCATTTGCTATTGGCTCATTTTCTTTATTTACAATCCCGATATTTAACGTTCCTTGCCCTGCATTTCCGTATATCGAAAAGGAAATGAGCGTCCCTATTATGGGCAAGCTAATTATAATGAGTAAACTTTTTTTATTTTTCAAAAGCACAGATAACGTTTTTTGTATGAGCCATAAAATATCCTTCATGCTATAGCCCCTCCCGTCTACGTAATGCAATAATTGCAATTAATAAAAAGAGTGCTGAAATTCCAATGTTTAAAGAAATGACTGGTAGTGCTGCCCCTACATCATTTGCATAAATAATTTTCATAACAGCTGTATTTGCCCAAGTTAATGGCGATAAATTCGTAACGAAATTTTCTTCTACTACGAAATATGCACCTCCAAAAATAGAAGCTAATTGCACAACAACCATAATAATTGCCCTAGACGCTTCAGCTGTTTTCGTGATATATCCGATTCCTAAACCGAAGCTAATTGCTAGAAAGACTTGTGTTAATAAAATAAGAAATATGATTCCAAGATGGTCGCCCCAATTCGCTTGAAAAACAAATTTACTAAATAACATGACGAGTAATATGCACAGGGCATTTGCTACTAGGCTACCAAGTACTTTTCCAATGAATATTTCAGCTTTACTTATAGGTGCAGCAATGAGACGATCTCCTGTTTTACGTATTCGTTCTCCTCGAATTAAAGAACTCGCTCCCATCGCAGCATATAGTGCAATCATCGTTGTCATTACAACCGCATAGTAATCCATAGAACCTGGTTTTTTCGCAGCTTGTAAAGATGTTTCTTTTATATAATCATTATGATTTCCGTTTGAAATAACCGTACTAACCTTAGTAGGATCTACTTTTGCAACTTCGACCGCTACATTGTACTTATCAACAAATGTTGTAAGCATTCCTTCCACAATACTTCCCTCAATACTACTTTTGTCACTCCCATAAAATTTTGCACCATCTTTATTTAACTCTACATAAGCGGCATATTTATTTTGCTTCACTTCTTCTTTCCCATCTATACTGCCGGAAGCTTTTTTAAAATGAATACCTGATTTATCCACTTCTTTCGTAAATGCTTCAAATGATTGAGAAAACGTGCTACTCGCTTCATCTTTATATAGCACTTGTATATCTTTAATCGAATGACTATCACTATTAAATGCGTTGGTTAACGCTGTTCCTAACACAAGCATAAGCACAATCGGAAATGCTAACATAAAAACTAAAGTTCTTACGTCTCTGAAATCTCTTTTAATATGCATAATTGCAATATTGAAGATGTTCAATTGATGAACCTCCCTTTACCTTTTCTTCATTTACTTTTTATTTATCTCGTAAGTTTCTTCCTGTCAATGTAAGGAATACTGTTTCTAAGTTGGGAGCCTGCTCCTCTAATGAACGAATTTCAATATCATGATTGATACAGTGTTGAATGATTTTATTTAAATTATTTAATCCCGCATCAGAATTCACTTTAATTACGTTTTCTTCAATTTGAACTGCTTTCACACCGTTTATCTCTTTTAATTTTTCTACATCTAAATTCTCTACCGATTTCACTTCAATCCAAATATCTTTCGTGTCAGTAATAATCGATTTTAATTGTTCTTTCGTACCTTCTGCAATCACTTTACCGTGATCTACAATCGCTATTTTCGTACAAATCTCTTCTACCTCTTCCATGTAATGACTCGTATAAATAATAGTGCTTCCCATTTCATTTAACTTCCGGACAGACTGAAGAATATAGTTTCTTGACTGTGGATCAATTCCAACTGTCGGCTCATCCATAATAATTAACTTCGGTCTATGTGCAATTGCACAAGCAATATTCAATCTTCTTTTCATCCCGCCAGAAAAGTTCTTCGGATAGCTTTTCTGTTTATCACTAAGTCCTACAAATTGAAGAGCTTCCTCTACCCTAGCTTTTAATTCGGCCCCTCTTAATCCGTACAATCCAGCAAAGAACTTCACATTTTCATAAGCAGTTAACTCTTCATAAATCGCAATATCTTGCGGAACAATACCAATATTCATCTTTGCAAATCGATTATGTTTCTTTATATTTTTTCCTAGTATGCTAATTTCACCTTCATTACTTCTTAACAAACCAGCAATCATATTTATCGTTGTACTCTTACCAGCACCATTTGATCCTAAAAAGCCAAATATTTCTCCTTCTTTAATAGATAAAGACATATTATCAACTGCGATGAAATCACCAAATTTTTTCGTTAAATTTTTAATTTCTAATGTATTCATCATTTCACCCCTATTTCGGTTTCTCTGCTGTTATTATAAACAAAAAGAATGAACCTGCTCAGTGCAGAAATTCATTCTTTTCACATGAGAATATTCACTTTTTTCATATGAGATGGTTCATCTTCATCCCATTCTCTTATATCGGAAACAACATTGTCACTGAAAAACCACTTGTTCCATCTACAATAATTTTTCCGTTTACTGATGCTGTTCGCTCCTCCATCCCCATAATACCGAGACCTTTCTTAACAAAAGCTGCGCCTTTCCCGTTATCCTTCACTTGCACCTTAACCATCTTGTTAAGCACATGAATATCTATAGAAATAACTGTCGCATCAGCATATTTCATTGCATTTGTTAGTGCTTCTGTAACATTCTCACCGATAATTTTCCACTGAATGGGAGAAATCATATCTAAGTTCCCTTTGTATACAAAAGGAATATTCACATCATTCTTACCGGCAAATTCCTCTATGAATAATTTCATACGATGAATACCAATTTGCTCAGTTGGTGGCTTCATATTTTTTAATGTAATGCGAATACTTTCAATTCCATCTTTTGAAATGTGAATTGCATTTTGTAATAACTCCGCAGATTTTTCTTTATCTATTTCCATTAATCTTTTTGCTGCTTCCATTTGAATAAGTGCACCCGTCATCGAGTGACCAATTTTATCATGAATTTCTTGCGATAACCGATTTCTCTCTTCTAGCTTAAATGTGTATTCAGATTGTCTTATGTACTCTTTATTTTCATGTAAGCTTTTCGTAAGTCGTTGCATATCTTTTCGCATCTTATCATTTTGTGATTCAAGCTTTACTACACGCGATATATATCGATCTGCCATAGTTAAAACGAGAAAAGAAAATGCAACAATTAATCCATAAGTCATTCGAATACTTTCATCTGCAATCGTAATTGGGAGCATCATAACGACAAAGCGTGGCCAATTCTTTTCTATGTAATGGAATGTAATTTCGTATAAGTTCAAAGGTAAAAACAAAATAAAAAATGGATGAACCCTCCATGTAAATAACATAACTATGCCAATGGACATACAGATTAATATTTTTTTATACATATCTTTTTTAAATATAGAAATCATTACGTTTACAGAGAGGTAAATAAGTAATGTAAATATAACCCATGGTAAATTTGCTACATTTGCGTAAATATAACTAAACACAATATATAAAAAGACAATTAATTTACTTACAGTTAACCAAAACTCCATATCATTAATCTACTTTCCCTGTTAAGTAATAAATCGCAATTTGTGTGCGATGTTCAAGTCCAGTTTTCCCTAAAACTGACGTAATATAATTTGCAATTGTTCCCTCAGATATAAAAAGCTGTTTCGAAATTTCTTTATTTGAGAAACCTTTTGCAATTAATGCGATAATACTAAGCTCCCTTTCTGTGAAAAGGCTCTTATCAATTTTACATTCTTCCTCCTTACTTTCCATTAAATTAGACTTAATTTTATCGAGGACAACATCTTGCATAACAGTTTGACCGTTATATACTCCTTTTATCGCATCACGAATACGCTCCGGATCGTTATTTTTTAATAAATAACCTTTCGCTCCGTTTTTTACTGCATCCAAAATATACTCATCATCATCAAACGTCGTTAAAATAAGCGGTTTTGTTTTCGTCTCTTCACAAATGAACTTCGTCGCCTCTACACCGTTCATATTTGGCATACGAACATCTAAAAGAGCAATATCAACTTCATGATTTTTACAATATGCTACAGCTTCTTCTCCATCATTTACAGTATCTACCACTTCGAACTCTTCGTATGTATTTAAAATAATTTTCATGCCTTCTCTAATAAAAGAGTTATCATCCGCTATTAATATTTTAATTTTCATGTTTGTTAGTATGGCCCTTCCCCTACTAACATTCACATCCTTTCTTCCCGTAACATTTCCTACTTGCTCATTATATACTTCTCTTTACCATTTTTTCACACCTTTTTTCATCTAGCTCTCCTGCAAAAAATATATTATTCTTTTTTTACAATATGTGTAGGGTGACTTATCATTCTTTACGTCTATATAATAGAATGCGTCAAAAAGGAGGGAGAGACCGATTGAGGAAAAACAATTAATTGAAAAAGCAAAGCAAGGAAGCGAGCATGCTTTTCGTATCCTTGTACAAACATATCGTCATTATATTTTTCAAATTATCTTTTCTATTTTAAGACATGAAGAAGATGCGAAAGATGTTACACAAGAAGTATTCGTAAAAATTCACACCTCTCTCCCAAATTATCAATTTCGCGGATTAAAAACGTGGATGGCACGTATTGCCACCAATCACGCTATTGATTATAAGAGAAAGAAAGCTAGAGAAAACGAAGAACTCTCCTTATGTAAAGAAACAGAGGAAAATATAAAATCCTCTCATAACATTGAAGCTTTACTATTGACGAAAGAGCAAAAATTACTCATTGCTCAAAAACTGAGAGAACTTCCCGAAAATTACCGTGACGTCGTTCTCGCACATTACTTAGAAGAAAAAAGTTATCAAGAAATTGCTTTACAGGAAAACATCGAAGTAAAAACAGTCGAAATGAAACTGTATCGAGCACGAAAATGGATTAAAAAACATTGGAAGGAGGAAGAGTTTCTATGATGCATTATTCAAAAGAAGATTGGCGCAATTATACATTAGATTTTATAGAAAGTAATGAACGTGAATCTATGGAAGAACATCTTTATGAATGTGATCATTGTTTAGCACTTTATATGGAAAGTATTGATGAACAACATGAAAACCTTCCAATGATAAATGATGATTCATTTACGAACGAAGTTATGACGCAAATTAATTTTGAAACACTACAGTCTAATGAAAATATAAAAACAACCTCACTAAAGCGCACGATCATTCATTACATAATTGCGACTGCGGCTACAATTATTTTTATGGTAAGTGGTTTATTTCAGTATATTTTTACAGCGACATCAAATTTAGAGAAATCTTCAAAACATAACGAGTCTTCTATTTCACAACAAATTGTAAACAAATCGGTAGACACATCGAAAAAGGACGGAGGTTCAAAGCATGAATAAAAATCCCTTTTTAGCACTTGTATTAGGGCTAATTCCTGGGCTTGGACATTTATACTTAAAAAAGCTAGGACGGTTTATTTTATATAGCGGGGGATCACTATTTCTATTCTCCTTTGCAGTATTTTGTACCATAGTAGTAAGAGAACGTGATATTGCTTTTCTTTCTCTATTTTTACTAGCTGTTCTATGGGCAATTAACTTACTAGATTTAGTTATCACCATTATAAAACAAACGAAAAAACAAGAAGCTGGAGAAGTGATAAATTCCTCTAAAGAGAGCGAACGATTTTATATCATTCTCTTATCCATCATCCCTGGACTTGGCCACTTCCAATTAGGACTTATGCAACGCGGACTTACATTTTTAGTAGCTTGCACAGGAATCGGAAGTATGATCATTTTCGTTGCACTTTTAACATCGCAAGAAAGTTTTCTTATCTTCCTTATTACGTTACCTGTTTTATGGATTTATAATTTCTTTGACGTTGTTCAGCAACTACAGAAAAAAGAACGTGGCGAGCAATTAATTGACCGTACTATTTTCGAAGATTTTGAAGAACATCGAGAGCAGGGAAAGAAAAGTAAAACATTTGCTTCTATTTTAGCGATGTTCCCTGGAGCAGGTCATATGTATTTAGGCTTACAACGCCGTGGTCTTCAGCTTATGGCGGCCTTCTTACTATCTATTTATTTACTCGACTTATTAAGACTTTCTGCGTTTTTATTTTTAGTACCAATCATTTGGTTCTATAGCTTTTTTGATGCGTTACAGCAAACAACAAAATACGGAAAAGAACGAGTTCAAGACGAACCCATTATCGATTATTTTATAAATCATCAAAGATGGATCGGTATCGGATTAATTACACTCGGTGGTTATTATTTATTAAATCAAACAGTCCTTCCTATTTTGAATGATTATTTTGCAACTATATTTAATATTCATCTTAGTGAACTATATTATCGCTATTTCCAAACATCTATCGTTGCGCTCCTTTTAATTGGCGGCGGCTTTAAATTGTTACTTGGAAATAAAGAAAACAAAGGTGGGACAAGCGAATGAGGACTTGGCGTGTTGGAACATTCTCAATGGGGCTTTCTATTATATCGTTAGGATGCTTTTTACTATTTTCAGTCGTAAAAGGAATTCAAGTATTAGATACACTAACTGCATGGTGGCCAGTTTTACTCATCATACTTGGAGCCGAAGTTTTACTATACCTTCTATTTTCTAAGACGGAACAATCATTTATTAAATATGATATTTTTAGTATTTTCTTTATCGGCGTTTTAGGAAGCGTCGGAATTGCTTTTTACTGTTTATTATCAACTGGATTACTAGAAGAAGTTCGTCACTCTATTAACACAACGAGGCAAACGAGTAATATTCCAGACGGACAATTTGATATACCTGAATCTATCAAAAAAATCGTAGTAGATGCAGGACATCAGCCTCTAACGATAGAGGGAAATAATACAAATCAAATTCATCTTTTGGGAACTTATGAAATGACAACGAAAGCAAATGAAAAACTCAATTTAAAACGAGATGATTTCCTTTCAGTTCAAACGGCTGGAGAAACGATGTATATCACTTTAAAATCTTTACCTGTTCAGCATACATTATTTAATTCAGCACCACAGGTGAAACCAACGCTTGTTCTTCCGCAAAATAAAAATGTGGAAATCCGTGCTTCAAATAACGAACTATCTCTTTATCCAGGTCAATTACAAAATAATTGGTTTGTACAGGAAAGCTCAAGAGTGTCTGTCCATCTTGCAAAAGAAAGTGATGTATCTTTAACAGCAGTAACGAATCAAAAAGAAACCCATGGAAGTACACCTTGGGAACAAGTAGAAGATTTAACGAAAAACGAAAATACTTCTTCAGAAGAACATCCAGAATTAAACAACCAAGAACATTGGTATAAAAATTCGATTAAAACTGGAGATGGGACGTACAAGTTAAATATTGAGAAAGCTTATAATTTGAATATGAGTGTTCTCGAAAAATAAAAAACCTTCCGCAATTGCGGAAGGTTTTTCTCATATAATCGCTTTAATTCCTTCTAACACTAATCCAATCATAAATCCGCAAACAGCCCCGTTTACTCGAATCCACTGTAAATCTTTACCGACGTTATTTTCAATCATTTCGATTAACGTCTTATCATCTAACTTATCAAGGTTTTCTTGTACAAGCTTACCAATTTTCGAATGGTTCTTCTCAACAAGACTTACAACTTGTTTTTGTAACCAATCTTCTATTTTTTGAACTGTCTGTTCATCTTCTTTTATTTTATTCATTTGTTTTTGTAAAAATGGAATAACATATTTATCAGCAAATTCTTCATTATTTACAAAAGCAACTGCTCTTTGCTGTACTTGCTCTAGCATCTCTTTTATTTTGTCAGTAGCATTCCAATTGGCAATCCATTTTTCTTTCCAATTTTCTAATTCTTGTAGTAACGCTTCATTTTCTTTTACATTTATAATTTCTTGACGAATTTTCGCTAATATAAGTTGTCTCGTGCTATTATCTGCATCTTGTAAGCTGTTAATATTGCTAATAATAAACTTCTGCAAAATGCCGCCAATTTTATCTTCATCTACAATATTCATAAACGATTTCAATGTAAACTGTAAGAATCCATCTACTTTTATATTTTCCATCGCCTTCATACCTAAACTTCCAAGCTGGTAGCGTGCTTCATCTTGCGCTGTCCAATCTTTCACTTTTACTAAAATGTAATCAAGTGTCTTCTCATCATATTCTTGCACAACTAATTGATCAACAAGCACTTGTAAGATGTTACTTGTATTAATTGTATGTAAATACGTCTTTAATTCTTTTTCAATAATAACCGCTAATTTTTCTGTATCGATTGAAACAATCGCCTTCTCAGCAATCGTTACAATGCCTTTTTTCACAGCATCAGACTGTATTTCTCTCTCTGCAATTTGTAGCACCATTTGTGCTAGCTGCATTTCTTTTACTTTATTCGTAATACTTTCTTTCGTTAGCCACTCATTTTCTAACGTATTGATGAGCCCTTTCGTTACTCGTTTACGGTTTTTAGGTAACAAAGCTGTATGCGGAATTGGAATTCCCATCGGGTGACGGAATAATGCTGTAACTGCGAACCAATCTGCAAGCCCGCCAACTAACCCAGCTTCAAATCCCCCTTGTATAATCTCTCCAGCTATCGTTCCTTGAAAAGGGATAGAAGCCGCAAAGCCTACACCCATAACCCCAAGCGAAATACCCGCTATATATTTAGTCTGTAATGACATCGTATACACATCCTCTTATTATGTAAAATAAAGCTTTTTGTTGTATTTATTCAATATTAGTTATCCTTTATATATACTATAAAGAACTATTGTGAAAATAACAAAGATTTTTATGTACATGAAAAAATGAGGCTACAACTAGCCTCATTTTCCTTATACCGTTAATTCCAAACCTTTCCTATAATATTCATTCATTACATCTTTTGGAACCATACTTCCACCCGTTCCCCACACAATATGAGTACCTTTTTTCACCTTCTCTGTTAACTGTTGCTTTTGTAAATACTCATCTTCTTTACATACTTTCACTGGCCCTATCATACCTGCTAGTGCAGAAGGCTCTAAATAAATATTCTCCGTATCAGCTAGTTCTTTTAACAATCTATATAACTCTTCATCGCTTACTGTGTAATTCCCACTCAAAAATGGTTCCATCGTTTTCCCGACAAATCCAGACGGTCTTCCTACCGCTAGTCCGTCCGCGTCTGTTACATTATCAATTCCGATATCTTGAACGGCAATTTTGTCATGAAGGCCTGTCATTAAGCCGAGTAACATACATGGAGAGTGCGTAGGCTCTGCAAAGAAACAATGAACATTGTCTTTATACAATAACTTTAAACCGAATGCTACTCCACCCGGTCCTCCTCCTACTCCGCACGGAAGGTAAACAAATAAAGGATGGTCTTTATCTACTACAACCTCTAACTCTTCTAATTGCTTTTGTAATCGTGATGCTGCTACTGCGTATCCTAAAAATAAATCATGTGAGTTTTCATCGTCTACAAAATAACAGCTAGGATCCGCATCCGCTTGTCTTCTTCCTTCTTCTACTGCTTTACTATAATCATCTTCATATTCAATAACGTTTACACCTTTACTTCTTAATAAATCTTTCTTCCATTCTTTTGCGTCTGCTGACATATGAACAGTTACATTAAAACCTAGATTCGCACTCATAATCCCTATGCTAAGTCCTAAATTTCCTGTTGAACCGACTGCAATTGAATATTTGGCAAAAAACTCTCTACATGTATCACTATCTAAAATGGAATAATCATCTTCTTCTGTTAACATACCATGCTGCAAAGCTAATTGTTCAGCATATTTTAGCACTTCATAAATGCCACCCCTAGCTTTAATTGATCCTGATATTGGAAGATGACTATCACATTTTAATAATAATTCTCCTGAAATAGGTTGCTTGTAAGTTGTCTCTAAAGCTTCTTTCATAGAAGATATTTTCACTAAAGGTGATTCGATTATGCCGTTCGTCCCTTTCGTTTCAGGAAAAACTTTCGCAATATATGGTGCAAAACGCTTTAATCTCTCTTCCGCATCTTTTACATTCTCTTCATTAAGTGGTGAATCTTTTATTGCCCTTTCATACTTTTCTATGTGTGGGTTTATCCAAAATACTTCTTCTGTTGCAATAAGTTTATTCACTAATGGGTATTCTGCTTGTAATGCCCCTATTTCTTTCATTTTGTTTCCTCCTTATATCCTTGTAGCTCACCATATAATAAATTATAATTAAATTAATTTTAATATAGTTTAACACAAATCGTTCACTTTAGTTAATTTTAATTTAATTTATTTAAATATAATTTAATAATCCTTAAGGAGATTTTCATTATGGAAAATATAGATATTGGTAAAAAAATTGAAAAACAAAGAAAAGAAAAAGGTTTAACTAGTAAAGAACTAGCAAAGATGGCCAATATTACACCATCTATGTTAAGTCAAATTGAACGTGGGTCCGCTAACCCTTCTATTCAAACATTAAAAGTGCTTGCTAAAGCTCTTGATGTGCCAACATTTAGCTTTTTACTTGAAGATACAAATACAGACGATTTAATTGTACGTTCCCATAAACGAAAGAAAATGATTATCGATAATTTATCATATGAAATGCTTTCACCTGATTTCACTGGAAATTTAGCAACAGCAATTATGACCGTCCCGCCTAATACAGCTTCATCAGAAAATGTGCTAGAACATAAAGGAGAAGAATTAGCATTTGTCTTAGAAGGGAAAATCATATTATATTTAAATGAGGAAGAATACGTATTAGAAACTGGTGACAGTGTAAAAATACCTGCTTATTTAAAGCATAAATGGGTGAATCATTTTGAGAAAAATACGGTAGTCTTATTTTCTGTTACTCCGCCGATTTTTTAATATATGTAATAAAAAAATAGCCATGTACGGGGAATATCCGTTAATGGCTATTTTTTATTTTTTAGGCACCAACAAAATCCCTAAACTAATAATACAAAAGCTCATTATTTGCTGTGCTGATAGACCAAACAGAACCGAATTTTGTTCACTAACAAGCGAAATAATAATATGAGCAAACCCCTCAACAATTAGAAAAATACTTATATTCCTTCCATTTCCGAGCCTTTCATTTTTCATCCATAACAAGCCCATTATACAAAGAGCAAGGATGATCTCGTATACGAAAATAGGGTGATATAATAGTTTAGATTCATATATTTTCATTCCCCATGGTAGTGTCGTTTGTGCACCTACTTCATGATGAAATAGAAAATAAAAGATAATGCTCACACACAATCCAAAAGGCAGTACATCAAGTAAAATACGAAGCGAAAATTCTTCCTTTTTACTTTTCCAAACAATGTATACACTAGCAATTACGCATCCTACTACAATATGTTGCATACTTCCAACAGCTAATATTGCTTGCACTGGCGATCCAAAAGCCCATACAGGATTTAAAATTGCTGGTGCAAACTTCCATACAAATACGATGATAAGAAACGCATTTGTTACGGCATCCATCATTTTTTCATATGATACATTTTGATGCCTCATCTTTCGTTTCATCAACATAAATCCAAATAGACTTCCAATTATAAGAGATACGGGTTGTAATCTCACGATCCACTCCATCATCACGAAATCCCCTTTTAGCTCTCAATCAATTTCTTAAATTTCTTTTCTAATTGATCTGGTGGCAATACACCTCGTACATGATCTACTATAATTCCATCCTTATTAACAAAAAATGTCGTCGGTAAAGAGAATACTTTATAATCTAGTCCAGCTACTCCGTCCATATCTAGTAGAACCGGAAACTCAAATCCATAGCGATTAGCAAATGCGCTTGCTTCTTGTACTGGGTCACTAACAGTTGCATTCACCGCAAAAATTTCAACATCCTTTTTATATTTATCATACATATGAACTAAGTCAGGTGCCTCCATTTCACACGGCCCACACCATGATGCCCAAAAATTAATAATATATGGTTTTCCCTTGGCATCATTTAACGACTGCAACTTTCCGTCTAATCCTTTTAATGTGATGCCAGGTGCTTTAAAACCTACTTGTGGTAATACTTCTTTCTCTTGTAACTCTGCTTGCCTTGCTTTTCTTTCCTTTTCTTCTTTCTTTGAATTATAAAAGTTAACCCCCGCCCAAGCGAGAGCACCTACTAGTATAATAGCAATTAGTTTCTTCACTTTTCTTCCTCCTCATTTTTAAAAACCTGTAAATCCACCGAATAGACGAATAAAGAATGCTGTAATTTTCGTCATTTGATTTGTATACAATAAAATACCTGTTACAATCATCATTCCACCGCCAATTTTCATCATGACATTGGCATATGTAACAATCCATTTTACCTTCCCAATAAAGAATGCCATCACGAAAAATGGAACCGCAAACCCAAGAGTATACGCTGTAATATAAAGAAGCGCCCCTTCAGGATTCGTCGCGCCAAGCATGAGTACAGCTGAAAATATCGGTCCAACACATGGCGTCCAACCGGCTGCATATGTCATACCGACTAAAATCGAGCGAATATATCCAGTCGATTTACTTCTATACTGCACCTTTTTCTCTGCCATAAGCCACTTAGGCTGAAACAAGCCCGTCATAAATAGCCCCATTAAAACAATAAAAATCCCACCAATTTGTTGAATCAATTTTTGGTTAGATGAAAATGTTATTCCAATCCAACTTACCGATAAACCTAACGCGTAAAATATAACCGAAAATCCGATCATAAAAAATACTGTATGTATAATCGCTGATTTTTGCATAATCCCACGATTTTCTTTTAAATCTTGAATAGACACACCTGTAATATAAGATAAATAAGATGGATATAGCGGTAAAGAGCACGGTGATATAAATGACAATACTCCCGCCCCAGCCACAAGCCAAATTGTTAAATCTGCTGCATTCATTTTATTCCCCCTAAAACACTACAATGAGTAGTGTTTATTCTTAAAAAAAGAGGCTATATGCACTCTCCGACAATAAGTACAACCGACATACAGAATAAACCTACTGTTACATATACCGAATTCGTATGTAACGGAATAGTAAGCTTAACAACCTTTTCATTTAACACTTGCTCGATTCGTAAATTTATTGCTGTTTTTGCAAATGAAGCTGTAACACATCGATTTTCCATTGTCTTTATTTTAATTAATTTTAATAACGCGCTACCTAACTCAAATGAAGATTCCATTTTTTGCATCGCATATTTATCAGCAGCTAGCTCCTGATACGTATGATATCGCTGTAACAACCCTTTTAATATCGGTATGTACATCATTCCTTCTGCTAATAGCGTAAAACAAAATAATTTTAGCGGATCCCAATTCTTTTCATGATATTCTTCATGGAAAATAATCGCATCAATTTCTTCATCTGAAAATGTTTGAAGCAACCCTTCCGACATGACAACTTTCGGACGGAATAATCCAATTGTAAATGCTGCAACTTCTGCAGTCGGCAGTATATGTATTTGTTTCCCTTTTCTAATAAATGGGATAAGTGCCTTTTGTACTTTTTTACTATAGAAAAATTGTCGCCAAATTCTTTTACAGACAATCAATACAGTAATTAATAATAACCCTGCTATTATAATACGAACCATTGATAGTTCTTTCATATGTTTTTCTAACTGAAACAAGCAAAACTTTGAAAGGAATAATGCCTTATTTTGAAAAAGAAATGGGTATGTAACATAATACAATAACAAGTTGAAAAAGAGGGTACTAACAATGAGCGCTAACAATACGATTTTACGCATTTGCCATTTCATTTCATTAATCCTCTCTTTTTAACTGACTCAATTTGTCTTCTAACTTTTTTATTAAAGTCGGATCAGCCTGCTCTAACTCATCTAACATATGATTTACAACTAAATCTCCAAATTCCCCCATCAATTCCTGTGTCATTTTCTTCGTTTGATTGGATAAGAATTCTTCTTTTGTTTGTACAGCACGATATATACCACTTCTTTTCACAGTCTGTTTTTCTAAGTGTAATTTCTCTACTAACCTGTTCATAACTGTCATAACAGTGTTAAAATTCACAGGTGATTCTTCACTTAATTTCTGCTGCACTTCTTTAATAGTAATACCATCGCTAGACCAAACAATCTCCATAATTTTCGCTTCAAGCGGTCCAAAGAAATGATTTAACCCGTGCTCATTTAACTTATAGTTTTGAGTAAACATTGTACAACTCCTTTCACACTACGAATTGTAGTATAAATTAAATGAAAGGTCAAACGTAAATGATATATATGAAAATTAACTACCCATAAATACATAGGCTATTCCATTCATTTTAAACCTAATTTTTCTCCAAATGTATCAAAAAGATACTGCTCTAATATTTGTACACTAAACTTCTCATTACGTCCAAGTGCAAATAATTCCCGATCTTTCGCTACGATAGTATCTAACGGAATAGCTACATTATCCACTATTTTTGTAATTTCAATTATATTACTTTTTACATTTACTTCTGTTTTAAATTCAACGTTTTCTAACACTATATGTGAACGTCTTCCTGATGCAAAAAAAGTAAAATTAGGATTTTTAACAACGCCAATTTCAGTCTCTAACGCATATAAATAGTGAAAAATTACATCTCTGTGTCCATCTTTTATTATTTTTTCATCCTTCTCATCGTCTAAGTATTCTTTCAGCTTCGTTGTAAATTCAAATCGAAAATCCACTTTTTTCACGCTCCTTCTTTGTATTTCATATTAAATAAATATATTGAAATAATTTTAACATATTGTAATACAACTTCCTATTAAAAGTAAAAACTGTTTTAAAAAATCGCTATTATTTCCGATACCCTTTTAAAATATAAGTATAAATTCAATATGAATCAATGCGTCATTATATCTATTTAAACATATTTTTTCCATATTTTGAAACATTAGTATGAAATATTATATATCAATGTATGGTTTCTAATGCATTGGTATATATAGTCAGTAGTTTCTTTACTATTCCGATATACTTAAGCTACATTTTCTAATTATTGATTACATTACGGAAGGAATGTAACTCTCTTCTATCGAATTTTTATATAACAAAAATAATTAGGTGGTGCTTTACTATGAAATTAGCTGTCATTGGTGGCGGTGATTTACAAGATTCAAATCACTTGCCTATTAATGAACGCCTTATAGAATTAACAAATAAACAGTACCCAAAAATATTGTTTATTCCAACGGCTAGTCATGATGATGAAAGCTATATAAAATTATTTTTAGACACGTTTGAAAAACAATTACATTGTGAAGTACAAATTTTACGCATTACAACAGATTCACCTTCTAAGTATGAAATAGACGAGATGATTCATTCAGCCGATTTAATTTATCTAGGTGGCGGGAACTATATTCACATGCTTACGCAATGGAAAGAACATAGACTCGATGAAAAATTATTATTGGCTCTGCAACAAGGAACACTTATTGCTGGTTATAGCGCTGGTGCTATGTGTTGGTTCACGTCTAGTATCCGATCAGATTATGAGGGTTCTGGTTATATAGAGAGTAACGGTTGGGGAATTGTTAATAAAAGATTCTGTCCACATTATAATCAATTAAACAGAATGAACGCCTTCCATTCCTTTTTACAAAATCATCAAGGGAATATAGAAGGAATTGCACTGGAGGATAATTGCGCTTTATATATTACAGAGGAATCCTTTGAGATTATCGGTGAATCGGAAAAAGCATGGGAGTTTTATATGAGTGATAAAACACTCATTAGACAACATTTTGATATAACTTTAAAAAGCTATTTATAAACCTGAACTTACGAAAAAATGTCCCTAAGTCTAATAACTTAGGGACATTTTTCTATTTAACTAACTAATCGTGTAATTCGTTTCTTTTGCCATGAAAGCTTATAATATGCATACTGTAATATTAAGCTGACAATAAATGCTGCTGGATACCCGATCCAAATGCCTTCTATTCCAAGACTTGTATGGTAAGAAAGATAATATGCTACGGGTACTTCTACAAGCCAAATTGAAACAACTCCAATAACAGTTGGCCAAAGTACTGTACCGCTCGCTCGCATTGTCGCACTAATAATTTGTGCATGACCGAAAATTAAATAACTCCATAATGTAATCATAACTAAGCTATGAGCAATTTCAATAGTAGTTTGACTCGTTAAAAATAGTGATAAAATGTCTCTTGAGAATACGTAAATAAGAGATATTAACACACCACCGATGACGTAGTTCATAATAATTCCGGCCTTCACAACTTTCTGTAATCGATCAAATTGATTCGCACCAATCGATTGTGCCGCAAAAATGGAAACTGTAATACCAAGGCTAACTGCTGGCATTTGTACATAACTTGCAACTTGATTCACAACGCCGTAAGCAGCTGTTGCATCCGAACCGTAACGATTTACAAATGCGATTACGGCAATTTCAGATAATGAAACTAATATCATATTAATACTCGCTGGAATACCGAGCCTTAGTAATAGCTTTAATAACTCCCCATCCATTCGAAGGTATTTTCTAACCGTTCCATCTAGTTGTAATGGGTGATTTTTCTTCTTTAAATACACAAGCATGACAATAAACGTAATAACTGTAGATATAACAGATGCATAGGCCGCTCCATACACATCTAATTTCGGAGCTCCTAACCATCCAAAAATAAGAATCGGTAATAAGATCATATTTAGCGCTGTACTTACAATTAAAAAGTAAAATGGCGTTTTAGAATCTCCTGTACCTCTCATAAATGTTGTATATGCGAAATATAAAAATAATACTGGCATCGATATAAATAAAATCCGTGCATAATGTACACTTATTTCAATAATATTTTCTGGCGTTCCCATTAGACGCATAATATCCATCGCAAAAATACTGCCTATTATCGCCAACACAACTCCAATAATAAAGGTAAACGTCAACGTCGTACCAACGATAGCTTTTAAACGATCTTCGTTTTTAGCACCAAACGCCTGACCAATTAAAATAGAGCTTCCTGAACCGATACCAATTACAAATGAAACGAGCAAGAAAAATAATGGGAAGAATGCTGATATAGCCGCTAAATCATTAACTCCAAGCCATCTTCCTACTACTACCATACCAAATAATTGTCCAACCGATTGTAGTACATTACTTAATAATAACGGTACTAAAAACATCGACATCGATTTCCAAATCGGTTTACTCTCACTTTCCAACTTATGTGACTCCGCACCTTCTTTATTGTTATCTGCAGGTGGTTTCAAATGTCATTTCTCCTTTTATTAAAAATCTATTTTCAATCTCTATCTCTTTGTATAGTTGTTATAATACTGTGCTTCTATTCATTTTCTTTTCGTATGATTATAACTTCACCCAATATTGACTTCCATCAGCTGTTCTATCTAAAAATCCATATTCGATTAAATACCTTCTTAAAGTTACAAAATCAGGGTATACATTTTCTATCACTGTATTTACTTCTTTTTCAGTATACTTTTTATTACTATCAAACTTCTTCACTAAATGGCGCAATATAATTAATTTACGCTTTTGTTTCTTCGGAAATTTAGAGAGAGGTCCATCCAATCCTTCTGGAAAATGAGCTTTTAATACTTCATTATTTTCTTCTTCCGTAATATTGTATCGATCATCCACCATCGTTGCTGTTCTATGAATTGGCACAAATTTCGTTTGTACTTTTGATTTTTCTTCTGATAATTCCATTAGCGCTAAAAATACTTTTGCTTGCTTCATTTTCTCTCGCAGTGTAAATCGATGATTACGAATTGTTGATGTACTCCCGCCATCCAACTCTTTTACAATTTCTTTATCATTCAGTCCCGTATAGAAAAACTGAACCATTTTCTTTTGTAAATCCGTTAATCCAGTAAATTTCTTATCCATATTTAGCAAATAATCAAACATAGACGTATGCTCATTTTGAATATGCAATTGGACGAACTTCTCTGCTTCATACAAAACTTGATTATCTTGATAAATAACACCTTTAATAAATGTTTCACCACAAGCTAAGCAAATGTACCCCTCTTTTTCTTCATCAAACACATACCCTTTCTTTAATTCCTCTATTGACGCATCCCAAAACTTCTCTGAAATATCGCTCACACTAAACACTCCTTCAAAATGTTTATTTAAAAACCAAACAAATCACTATATCGTTTATTATTACTTCATCATCTTATCACAACACAAACAAACATTTCAACGTTTCGTTTGCCCATTTTATAAACTTTTATAAAAACATCTATCGAAAGGATTTAATACAACGAAAAGCGAATATGTTTATACAAATTCATTTTATAGGATGTAAAATAGAACATGAATATTCTTCAAGACCTATGGTTTACCGTTAAGTAAATTGCACAGAATACATATGCGATTAGTGAATATGAAACCGGTATTCACTCATTCCAAAACTTCAGTATTCAATTTTAACTACAAAAAAGATGTTTCCGTATAAGAAAACACCTTTTACTTTTTATCCCGCTATTTACCGGGCAGTAAGCCTCCCACTGATTAACGTTTCACTTTATATATTCTATTTACAGTCTCTACTAAAACCTTACTTGCTTGTACAAATGTATGCTTTCGATTTCTATCTTCAACAAATTTATTAGCACAACTACTCATAATCATCATACAACTAATTATGACTAACGCTATCTTTCTATTCTTGTAAGTCACTTTATGCCACTCCACTATTACAAAACTTCTTTTGAATTTATCCCATCAAGAAATTTTACATGAATAATAAAATGTATGAATATGCAATTCTGCATATTCATACGTTTTATCACAATGTTATGATTTAATTTAGTTAAAGGACAAGTATACTGAGGTGACTAACTTGAAGTTTAAAGCGAAAAAAAATCCATTCCACGTCATTTTTATTACATTATTTATAATTATTTTTTTCATTTCGCTATTCTTCCAAAATGAAAATTCTATTTTTTTCACCCTCATGATGCTATTAAACATCGTGAATCTTTCTTCATTCTATTTCTCTCACTACAACATAACGGAATCATCTCTTGTTGTAAAACACGGTTTCATTTTTCATACTGAAATTCCATTTGAAGATATTCGTCACGTTAAATACTCTGGTAAAAAACTTCATTCAAAAAAATGGACTAGACAACAATTAGAAATCCATTACAATTTATTTGACTCAGTGACCACTTTCGTACCACTAGAAGAAGAAAAATTCATTTCACTCTTAAAAGAGAACTGCCCACAGATGAAAGTAATGAATACGCCTGCTAACAAATAATATATTTTGAAGCTTGTAGTATTGCAAGTAGATGAAACATAAAAATGAACATCAAAAAAGCCAAGATTCTATACTAAGAACCTTGGCTTTCTCTATTACTCTTTTGGAGCAATCATTTTCTTTGGATCTACAATTTCATCAAATTGCTCTTCTGTTAGTAGCCCAGATTGCAATGCTGCTTCTTTTAAAGTTAACCCTTCTTTATGAGCATGCTTCGCAATTTTCGCTGCATTTTCATATCCGATATGTGGGTTTAGCGCTGTTACAAGCATTAGTGAACGATTCACATTTTCATTAATTACTTCTTCATCTGCTTCAATACCAACTGCACAATTGTCATTAAACGAAACAATTGCATCCGCTAATAAGTGAGCTGATTGTAAGAAGTTATAGGCAATAACAGGTTTAAATACATTTAACTCAAAGTTACCTTGGCTCGCAGCAAATCCGATTGTTGCATCATTCCCCATCACTTGCGCTACAACCATCGTTAATGCTTCACTTTGCGTTGGATTTACTTTCCCTGGCATAATAGAGCTTCCCGGTTCATTTGCTGGAATAATAATTTCTCCAAGACCACTACGTGGACCACTTGCAAGCCAACGTACATCGTTAGCGATTTTCATTAAATCCGCAGCTAATGCTTTTAATGCACCGTGAGTATATACAACTTCATCATGGCTCGTTAATGCATGGAACTTATTTGGTGCAGAAACAAATTGTTTACCTGTAAATTGACTAATTTCCTCTGATACCATCTCACCAAATTTAGGATGAGCATTGATACCTGTTCCAACCGCAGTTCCACCAATTGCTAACTCTTTCATATATGTATTACTCTCTGCAATCATACGCTCTGTTTTTTCAAGCATACGGTGCCATCCGCTAATTTCTTGCCCTAAAGTTAACGGCGTTGCATCTTGTAAATGTGTACGACCAATTTTTATAATATGTTCAAATGCAGTTACTTTTTCTGCTAAAGTTTCTTTTAATTTCGTAATTGCTGGTAATACGTGATTTTCTACTGCGATTACACAAGCTACATGAAGCGCCGTTGGAAATGTATCATTTGAACTTTGTGACATGTTCACATCATCATTCGGATGAATATGTACCTCAGATCCCTTCTCTTTCAAAATGTGATTCCCACGATTTGCAATTACTTCATTCACATTCATATTTGACTGCGTACCACTACCTGTTTGCCATACGACAAGCGGAAAATGTTCATTCCATTTCCCTGCAATGACTTCGTCAGCTGCTGCAACAATTGCTTCTGCTTTTTCTTCTGATAGCTTTCCTAATTTTTGATTGGTAAGTGCTGCACTCTTCTTTAAAATTGCAAATGTTTTTACAATTTCAAGCGGCATTTGCTCTGTTCCAATTGGAAAGTTTTCTTTACTACGTTGTGTTTGTGCTGCCCATAATTTATCAGCTGGAACTTTTATTTCTCCTAATGTATCTCTTTCAATTCTGTACTCCATGTTTTCATCCCCTTGAAAATATAATACCTACATCTCTTATAATAACAGACTTTCTCTTAAATGATAAGAATTCTCACTCTTATATATAGATATTCTATATTTATTTTAAAAAATTCCTCTTGACCTAAACTTAAGTTTAGGCTGTATCCTTTCCATTGTAACCTACTATAACACTACTGGAGGAATTCAAAATGAAAAAATATGCTTTTATAACAGGTGCAAATAAAGGAATTGGATATGAACTTGTTCGTCAATTAGCAGAAAAAGATTATCACGTATTTTTAGGTGCTCGCAATGAACAACTTGGACAACAAGCCGTAGAATCTTTAAATGTTTCAAACGTTTCCTATATTCAAGTAGATATTTCAAATTCACAATCCATTCAAGAAGCAACAAAGAAAATTTACGAAACGACTGACCACTTACATTTATTAATTAATAACGCAGGCATAGCGCTAGACTTCAATATACTACCTAGTGAATTAAATATTGAAACTTTACGCCAAGGATTTGAAGTTAATTTTTTTGGAACTTTCCAAATGATGCAAGCCTTTTTACCATTATTAAAGAATTCGAGCAACAGTAAAATACTAAATGTAACAACTGACATGGCCTCACTAACAATGTTTGCTAATGGTGAAACACATCCAATTAATACACTAGGATATAATTCTTCCAAAACAGCTATTAATGCTTTAACATTAGCTTTTAGTAAAGAATTTGCCACTAACGGTCCAGAAGTATTTGGGGTAACTCCTGGTTTTACAACTACGGATCTTAATGGAAATTCCCCCGGTGGCCATACAACCACTGAAAGTGCTAAAATTATTATTAAATATGCATTAAGTGAAACAAACTATAATGGTAAAATACTTAACAAAGATGGCATTATACCTTGGTAATAAAAGGATGAATGATATGTATTATACAATTGGGCAAGTCGCCAAAATGCAACATTTAACTATTTCTCAAATACGTTATTACGATAAACAAGGACTGTTTCCTTTTCTGCAAAGAAACGAAAAAGGAGATCGAGTTTTTGATGAAGAAGCACTGAAATATTTAGAAATGATTTTGTGTTTAAAAAACACCAGTATGCCAATTCAAAAAATAAAACAATTTATCGACTGGTCTATGGAAGGAGAATCTACCATCCTTCAAAGGTTAGAATTAATGAAACAACAGGAGACCAATGTCTTACAGCTCATGCAAGACACTGAAAAAAACTTAAAAAAGATACAACAAAAAATTGCTAAATATGAGAATGAAATTACTTTAGCAAATGCTATTAAAAAATAAAAAAATCACCTTCTACATATTGTAGAAGGTGATTTTTATTTTATGATGCTTGCTTTCCTTTATCTGCATCATCTACATACCAGATGAATTTGCCTGTATATCCGTAAATAACTGCTAAAATTAACGATACGAAGCTTAACCACATAAACGGAACGTATGAGAACGTTGCTACACCTAAAATACCAGCCATAAAAATACCATTATCAGACCATGGAACCATACCTGAAGTTAACGTTCCACCTACTTCTGAGTTACGCGCTAATACACGACGGTCTATTTTTAATTTATCATAGCTATCTTCCATAATTTTTGGTGTTAAAATTAGTGATACATACATCGCACAACCAAATATATTAGCTAAGAATGCCACGATTAATGTAGACAATGTTACATTACCTGCAGAATTTAATTTCTTCTCAAATTTTGATACGATTACTTTTAAAACACCTAGTTTTTCAAGTAATCCACCAAATCCTAAACCGAAAATAATAACGGCTACTGAGCCAAGCATGCCGTTAATTCCACCACGGTTTAATAACTTGTCAACAAACTCAACACCAGATTGAATTGAGAATCCGTTATAAGCTGTTCCAATCGCCTCTCCAAAGTTCATCCCTTGGAAAAGAGTTGCCCAAATTGCACCAATTAAAGCTCCCATTGCAATTGTTGGCATAGACGGTTTCTTCATCGCTAATAGAACGATAACAATGACCGCCGGAACAAGCATCCATATTTTAATATCAAATTGCTTTAATAAAGCTTCTTTTAAAAATTCTACTCGATTCAAATCTACATTATCGCCGCCATACATCCAACCAGCTACAGTAAACATAATACTAGTAATAATATAAGCCGGAACATCTAATACGAGCATAGCTCGAACGTGAGCAATAACATCTACTTTCGCCATAGAAGCTGCAAGAACTGTGCTATCAGAAAGTGGTGATAATTTGTCGCCGAAATAAGCTCCTGAAAGAACTGCGCCAGCAACAAGCGGAAGTGGTAAACCAAGTCCTTCACCAATCGCCATCATAGCAATACCTGCTGTTCCCACTGTTCCCCAAGACGTTCCTGTTGCGATAGAAGTTATAGAACAAATAATTAATGTTGCTAATAGGAATATGCTAGGGTGAATAAATTCTAATCCATAATAGATTAATGTTGGTACTACCCCACCAGCAATCCATGTTCCAATTAAAGCACCTACTGCAACTAAAATCAGTATTGCTTCTAATCCGTTAGAAATCCCTTTCGTAATTGCATCTTGCAATTCTTGATAACGAAATCCTAATCTTAATCCAAGCGCAATTACTAAAAACCATGAAATAAATAGCGCTAATTGAATTGGGAGATCAAAAATCGTTTGGAAGGAAAAGACAACAGCAAGAAATAGTAATAAAAGAACTATGATTTCTAGCATCGATGGTAATCTTACACTTTTCATTTTTTTCTCTCCTTACAAGTCGATAACATGACGTATGTCGTCTTACATGTATGTAATATACAATTAGCGAAGACAAAACAAAATTTTCATATTATTTCGATTTATTTTTCCAGTATAATATATTCACAACCCTTTCTATTGTAAAAGTAGATTACGTTTTTCGCAATGAAAAATATAAAAAATGTTGTATTTTTATTTATCCCGATATTTCCGGCCAATAAGACCTCCGCCTTAAAATTCAGTAAGTGCAAAGCAATTAGTTAAGAAATTAACTACTGTAAAATCCCGGATTGACATGAACGTATTAAAGCTTCACTTTATTTACAAAGAACAATCCCATACTAACTTTTTTAATATTTGCTGCAACAAAACTTTTTACAACTATCTTAACTTTTTAATTAACACCATAATTTCCCACACAAAAATAGGGCACACATCATTAAAATGATGCATGCCCTACCTTTATTTATACATATTTTGTATTTCTTCTTTATTTTTAAGTATTTCCTCAAACTTATCACTACAACCCTTCGGAAATAACACTCCCAGTCCATATGAATGCGCAAATTGAAAATGAGGGTACTTCGCTTTTACCTCATCCCAAAACTTATACACGCCGAAATCACTACTTCTAACTTCAATATCATGAAATAATACAATACCGTTTTTCGCGACTTTCGGTATCCATGTATTATAATCGTGAGAAACAGCTTCATACGTATGATAGCCATCAATATGCAAAAGATTTATCGTTTCATCTTGAAACCGGTCTACAGCATCATCAAAAGTAGATCGAATTAAATTTCCTATATTAAGGTAGTTATCGCTCACTACTTTCTCTACTATTTGAAAAACCCCTTCTCCATATGGACCTGTATGCCCATCTCCAGCCCAAGTATCTACTGCAAAGCATTTAGTCGATAACCCTCCATCTTTTACTCCCTGGCAAAAACTAAAAAAGGAGGCTCCTAAATGTGTACCTAACTCAACTAAAGTTTCTGGTTTTTCAAATCGTACTAAGTCATATGCAAAATCTAAATGTCCACTCCAAGCAGATTGTGACCGAATAATAGGACTAAATGTTTCAAATTCAAATGATGGTTTATGAGTAACCCAGTTCATCGCATAACTCCTTCTGCACATATTTTTAACAAACCAAATTACTCTTATCTTTATTTTTTTATCGCCATGATTATGATTCTATTTCATGAAAATATGAAGAATTTATTCTTTTCTATTGAGGTAAAGCATCATATACATATGGATCAGTTGGTTTATTAATTTTCTCGATTTTGTTTACTTTTACAAGTGGAAAGACTGTTCCTTTATATGTCGTTTCATCTAATAATCCTGTTATTTTCACCCATGTTTCTTCTGGAATTTTTTCAATATTTTTCCCGGTAACAATCATCCCCCAGACTGATGCATCCGCAATACAACAAGTTATGCCATATCGAGCCACTACTACTTTATTACCCGTCACATCTTTATCCTTATATATAAACCCTAAGAATGTAATTTCTTTCCCTTTAAACCAATTAACATTTTGACCAATTACATTCATTGTTTGAACATAGTCCTTATCCTTTACTTGTAGTTTACGCTGTCCTAACATACTTTTTACTACTTGCTCTTCCGTTTTATAAGTCGTTGCTAAATTTGATGTTTCTTCTGGATCAACGGATACTTCTCGCCCATCAAAATTAACCTGTTCCCCCTCTTTTTCATTCCTTTCCAGACTTCTCGACTGTACACTTTGATTCATACCCCTTTTTCCTGCTAAACTTCCATCAATTGTTACACTTCCAAAGAGAAAAGCACTAACTATCGGAACAACAAATAAAACATATACAAAGAAACTTTTTATCCCTGATTTTGATGTTGTATGATGTTTACAACAATTACAATCATGCTGTTTTTCTCTTCCATCTCCCCAAACTTGTACAATACCAAAAATTAAAATTACTACAAAAGCTATATACGTAAATTTAATCATTTTTGGAGCGATAAAATTATAAATATTCCCTGTTACAAGTAGTTTAAATAAGAGCATTGCTAAACCAATTAAAATAATGCCACGTATATAGCGATGATACGCCTTCTGCTCCTCTTTCTCCATTCTTTCTCACCTCCTATAACATTATGATTTGCAGAATGGTATACACAGATACAATGACAATTCCTATCAAAAAGAATACAAATCTCTTTTGAAAATACGCAAATAGCATTAACGTATTTTTCATATCAAGCATAGGCCCAAACACAAGAAATGCGAGAAGTGCCTTTACCGAGAAAACATGTCCAAAAGATGCGGCTATAAAAGCATCGGCTGCAGAACAAATTGATAAAACATAACCAAATCCCATCATAATAACGGGAGCAATTACTTCGTTATGTGCTACTACATCCAGTACATTCCGATCAAAAAACGTTTGAAATACACTTGCTAAAAAAGCACCTATCAATAAATACTTACCAGTATCAAAAAACTCATCTACAGTGTGATTCATAACATCTTTCCAACTCTTTTTTTTGCTTGTTTGAACTGAAACCTCTACGTCTTTTAAAACATTTCTTTCGCGATAGCAATAATACACAATTAGACCTATGAATAGAGCAACTAGAATTGTTATCCCAAAGCGTGCATATACAACGTAATCATTTTTTGGAAACGCATATACAGTAGATAAAAGAACGACTGGATTCATAATGGGTGCACTCATTAAAATAACAATGCCTACATGAAGTGGTAACCCCTTTTGAATGAGCCTTCTTACAATTGGTATAATGACACATTCACACATTGGAAAAAGAACTCCCACAAATACTGCTGGAATCATTGCAACAATTGGAGATTTCGGCATTACTTTTTGAATCATATCTTCCGTCACAAACACTTGAATACATGAAGAAACAATGACCCCTAATAAAATAAAAGGTATTGCTTCAAAAATGATACTTAAAAATACCGTATTCACATTCAACCATTCCTGCGGCATATTTTTATGCAAATTTACTAGACTTGTAAAATCTACAAAAAATAATAAAAAGAGAAACATAGCGATAAGAGCTATGCCTACTACTTCTTTTGAAACTCTATTAAAGACCAAGCTTCTCGCCTCCATTTTATTTATATGTAAACATGTGCTTGTCCAAATGCTTCATACTACAGCACAAATTTTATAGTCTATTTCTATTCTTAAATCGTAATCATTATGATTTATTATTGATTTTTCTTTTCCCATCGTTTAATATAAAACGTAATCATTACGATTTAAAGGAGAGATCATTTCATGAAAAAAGTACCTATCACTGTATTAAGTGGTTTTTTAGGATCTGGAAAAACTACCTTACTACATCACATTTTGACTAATAAGAATAACTTAAAAGTAGCTGTTATCGTTAATGATATGAGCGAAGTAAACATTGATGCATCTCTTATAAAAAAGGGTGGTTTTTCACGTACGGAGGAAAAACTAGTAGAAATTCAAAATGGCTGTATTTGTTGTACACTACGAGAAGATTTAATGATAGAAGTGAATCGTCTTGTGGAAAATGGTGATATTGACTATATTATTATTGAATCTTCTGGTATAAGTGAGCCTATTCCAGTTGCTCAAACGTTTACTTATACAGACGAAGTTCTTAACATTGATTTAACGAAAAATTGTCGCCTCGATACGATGGTTACAGTTGTAGATGCAAATAGATTTTGGGATGATTTTGCAGATGGAGAAAGTTTATTAGACCGAAAACAAGCAATTGATGAGAATGATACCCGGGAAGTTATTGATTTATTAATAGATCAAATTGAGTTTGCAAACGTAATTATTCTTAATAAGATAGATTTGCTAGAAAAAGAAGATGTGATAGAGCTTCATCATTTACTAAAAAAATTAAATCCTAATGCAAAAGTTCTTGAATCTTCGTTTAGCAAAGTACCATTACAAGAAATTTTAAACACAAATCTATTTAATTATGAAGAAGCCAGTCAATCGGCCGGCTGGATACAAGAATTAAATAGTGACCATCATACACCGGAAACGGAAGAATACGGTATCAATTCCTTTGTTTACCGCCGCAAATATCCTTTCCATCCCAAGCGCCTTATGAATTGGCTAGAAAAATGGCCTTTAGATGTTGTAAGAGCGAAAGGATTCTTCTGGCTGGCATCTCGTAATAATATGATAGGGCTTCTATCTCAAGCAGGTTCCTCTATTACAATTCAAGGAGCCGGTGAGTGGATAGCGGCATTACCTGAAACTGAAAGAAATCAAATGATTACAGAAGAACCAGAAGTATTGAAAAACTGGGATAAACAATATGGAGATCGAATAACCGAACTCGTATTTATCGGAATTGATATGAACCGTTCTTTAATTGAACAATCATTAGATAGTTGTCTATTAACAGAGAAAGAAATGAAACAAAACTGGAATACATTTATTGATCCTATCCCGGCTTTTACTTATACTTCATAATAATTAATAAAAGGCTTCAGTAGAATGAAGCCTTTTTACTTTATAGCACTCTTATTTAATAGGTTTGCTTTAATTATAAATACAATTGTACCTAAAACAATTAATATAGCATATACGATACCAACTACCCCCCTATTTTTTCTAAGCCAAGCGGTAATATTATAGTAGCAACTCCAACTATATAAGAAAATGCTCCTGAAAGCTTCGCTAATTTATTTTTATCTCCAACAAACGTTTCTTCTTGATATCCTGCTAACAAAAACAACCTCTTTTTCACATGTATTTGATACCCTAAAAAAATGATAAGTAACCCAACAAATAAACAAACTAAAAATCCAGCTAACATATCCTCCCCCTCCTCTACAATATTTTACTATACATAAAAAAAATAAAATTAGAAATTTCAGTTTATTAACGAGTCATTCTGTGATATATTGCATATTGTATTCAATTTGTATTTTTAGAAAGGAGAATTTTAGATCATATGGATTCAAATCGATTAAAAGGAATTATAATGGTCATAATCGGTGCTTGTTTATGGGGCTTGTCTGGTACAGCTGCACAACAACTTTTTCAATATGACAATGTTTCAACCGAATGGTTAGTTACGATCCGTTTACTTATATCTGGAATTATTTTGCTCATTATTTCCTCATTCGGAACGAGAAAAAAAGAGATATTTGGCATTTGGAAACAAAAATCTGATGCTATTAAAATGATTTTGTTTGGTCTATTCGGTATGCTTGCTGTACAGTATACGTATTTCGCTTCAATTAAAGAAGGAAATGCTGCCGTGGCAACATTATTACAATATTTAGCTCCTATATTCATCACTGTATACTTACTTTTCAAATGGAACGTTCGTCCATCAAAAATTGATTTCATTTCAATTACCCTTTCATTAGTAGGCACTTTTCTCTTACTAACAAACGGGTCTGTTCATAACTTGGCTGTTTCTACACCAGCTATTATTTGGGGTATTTTATCTGGATTATCTCTCGCTTTTTATAGTTTATATTCAAAGGAATTGTTAGAAAAATGGTCTTCCTCCGTTATCGTTGGATGGGGCATGATTATTGGGGGTATTGGTGTAACGATTGTACACTTTATTTCTACAAACGAATTCATTTTATTATCAACTATGAAATATGTAAAACTAAGTACCCTACCGCTCATCACATTTGTCGTCATTTTCGGGACACTTATTGCCTTTTATTTATACTTAGACAGCATACGATACCTGACTCCGAAAGAAACAACATTATTTGGTTGCACAGAACCACTCGCAGCTATTATTTCTTCTGTACTTATATTGCACGTGCCATTTCAATCTTTTCAGTTATTAGGCGCTTTTTGTGTCATTGTAATGGTGCTCATCTTAAGCCAAAAGCCGGATGAAGGGAAACAAAAATTAAAGCTTGTTCATGCAAAAAAGGAAAATATACAATGAAAGGATTGAATTCACTATGCCTGTCCCTCAAAATTATAAAAAACCAGGAAGAATTTCAGCAAAATCACTCGTTTTAAATCAACTACAAAATTGGATTATTGAAGGTGTACTGAAGCCCAATGAAAAAATTAATGATGGGGAATTGGCTGAGGCACTAGGAGTAAGCAGAACACCTGTAAGAGAAGCACTTCAAATATTAGAGCTTTCTGGATTAGTGGAAATGGTACCAGGGCAAAAAACAAAAATTGCTCCTATTAAGTTAGACGACGTATCTATCATTTATGAAACGATGGCTGGTCTTCACTCTATTATAGGAAAGCAAGCTCTTCAAAACATTACAGACGCTGATATTCAACTACTTTCTGAAATAAATGATCATTTTCAGCACTCTATAGAGAAAAAAAACGCAAAACAAGCTTTAGAATTAGATATACAATTCCACAATACAATTTCTTCTATTGCTAAAAACCAATATATTAAACCCTTTTTAGAAAATATGCAACTTCACGTTTTACGTCTTGAATATTTGTTTTTCCAAAACTTTGTTCCAGCAAGTCAATCTATTGAAGAACATCACTCTATCATTCAAGCATTACAGAAGCAGGACGAAAAACAAATGGAACAAATAATGACCCAAAACTGGCTCCGTCCCATGAAAGAAATACAAAAAATAATTTCTACGAAATAAAAGGAGAGCTGGTTACACAAAATCGTAACCAGCTCTCCTTTTACTAATCTATATAGCTATGCCTGAACATTTGCATAATCTTCCATATCTTCGTACTCTTTTTCCAATTCCTCTAAAGACAGCTCGTATAATTGTCGGTCGCGAATCTTAAACACACCTGCCCCAATTAACTCATCAATTAAATGCCTCTTACGATTTTCAACAGCAAAACGGAGTTGACTACTCATCTTTTAAAAAACTCCTTTCTACAATCATTGAAAATGATAATCTTTATCAATTACCACTTTTGATTATAAAAGATGACTCTTTATAAGTAAAGTAATTTCATGAAATATTTACCTTGCAAAGTATTTGTGGCCACATTATATATATGTATGCCGTGCGAAAAATGTTATGACACTTTTTCTTATCCTTTTTCTTTCATACTTTGCAAGTTGTCTCATCGTGATGAAATTCACCATCTATTTCTACTTGAATGGTGACATGTTCTACATGAAATTTCTCCTTTAATACATACGTAGCCTCTTTTAATACACTTTGCGTTTCATTCCCTTTAATAATAAGATGACATGTTAATACTTGAAAATCTGATGTGACAGACCATATGTGCAAATCATGAACTTCTTTGACAATCGGAATATTTAATAACGTACTTTTTACCTCTTCAACATTTATGTGCTGTGGTGCACCTTCCATTAATATATGAACCGTATCACGTGTTACACGCCATCCACTAATAATGACTAAAATAGACACAAGAATACTAGCAATCGCATCTGCAGCAGTCCATCCGAAAAATTTAATAAGTAACGCAGCAATGATTGCTCCGACGGAACCCAATAGATCGCCTAGTACGTGCAGGAAAGCACTTCTTAAATTCAAATTACCTTTCACATCTCCGCCTCTCATTAATATCCAAGCTGATAAAATATTAATAAGCAGACCAAGGACTGCAATAATGAGCATCCCATTACTAGCAATCTCAACTGGTTCTTTAAAACGACGGATTGCTTCAATAAAAATGTATACCGAAATGACAATAAGAACGACACCGTTACATAATGCTGCTAACATTTCGACCCGCTTATACCCGTATGTTTTCGCAGTTGTTGCTGTTTTTTCTCCGAGTTTAAACGCAAGTAAACTTAAAGCTAAAGATACTGCATCACTTAGCATATGCCCCGCGTCAGATAGTAGTGCTAAGCTATTTGTTACAAATCCACCAACAACTTCTGCAATCATAAAACTTGTTGTTAGTAGGAAGGCAATTAGTAATGCCTTTTTATTTTTTGAATGACCATGATCATGCGAATGTCCCATACTTATACTCCTTTAAGTACAATATCTGTATGTTAGTATGAAACAAACTCCCCATCTTTATCCCGAATCGACTGATTGTAAACGCCCGCTTCCTCTGTATACACACTTCGCTACTTTTTAGACAATCCCTTTTTCTCAAATAAAAACAAGACTACTTCTTTTTTATTTTCATATTGTTTACTAATGAAAGAATTTTTAAGGAGGTTACTAAAATGAAACGTTTATTTCTCTGTATGGAACGTGAACTTGTTGTAGTGAAAGAACAATATGATAACTATGAAACGACTTACCACTTACAAAATATGCAACCTACCTGTATCGCTGTTGATCCGTTCCGCCCAAACCGTGTATATTGCGGAACATTTGGACGAGGTCTATGGTTAAGCGACGATAGCGGGGATTCATGGAGACCCATTGGAGATTCTTATCGTTACTTTGATTTCCCTAAAGAAGATGGTATTTTGCACTCCTCTATCACTTCCATAACAATAAGCTCAAATGAACAAGTTAACGGATATGGTGTCGTTTATGTCGGCACAGAACCGAGCGCTTTATTTCACTCTGAAAATGGTGGTGAAACGTGGACTGAACTTAAAAATATGAAATCATTATTATCTTCTTATACGTGGGCTTTCCCGCCTAGACCTTTTACCCATCACGTACGCTGGATTACAGTTGCCCCAAACAACCCTAATACAATACACGTTTCAATCGAAGCTGGTGCTGTTATTCAAAGTAACGATAAAGGGCATACATGGATTGATAAAAAATTCGGTGCCCCTATCGATGCACATCAATTGCTTATGCACCCTGAAGCACCAAATCGCCTTTATGCATCATGTGGTGACGGATTTATGGGCGGACCTGATCGTGCATATCTTGAAAGTTATAACAATGGAAACAGCTGGATCTCATGTAGTGAAGGACTTGAACATCATTATTTATACAGCATGGCAATTGATCCAGCTGATTGTGATACGATTCTCGTTTCTGCCGCGCCAAGTGCTGATCTCGCTCATCATCGTATCCCTTATGAATCTTATATTTATCGAAAAACGAAAGATACTCCTTTCCAGCAAGTACAACAAGGACTACCATCTGCAATCGGTACAGTCATTTCGATGTTTGCTACAAACGAAGCCGAACCACATACGTTCTACACGTTAAATAACAATGGCGTCTTTCAATCCAATGATAGCGGCGAATCGTGGGAACAACTAAACATTCCGTGGAAAGATGAATATAAAACGCAGCATCCGCATGCACTACTCGTCACTAGTTCTTAACGAAAAAAGACTGCCTAAATGATTTTAGGCAGTCTCTCTTTTATTTCTTTAAATCAATGACAATATCATCTAATACAATATCTTTACTCTTCGCTTCTTTTTTCGGCACTTCTATTTTCTTCTCTTTTCCATTCACATACTCCACTCCACCATGATTTTCAGATGTATGAACTCGCAAGTGTACACGAGGTGTAACGATAAGCTTTGTTGCATTTTCGTTTAGTTTTTGGAATGTAGCACTCCAACTACTTTTATGCGGTTCTGCTACTGTACTAGTTCCGCCATTTCCTTCACCTGCATATTTATTTCCTAAATCATCTTTTATTTCTAATTCCACATCAGCGCTATCCCATATACTTCGTAATGCCTTAGATTCTTCCTGATTGTAAAAAACGATAAAGGACATCGGGTTTACTTCCATTTTGTCTATATTTACTTTTATTAATTCATTTTCAGAAACCCCATTAACCTTTATTTCCTTACTATTCATTGCCTTTAAACTAAGTGCGAAATTCCAATTCCCCTTAATTGAATTACCTTTATAATCCATCTCAATTTCTTCCATATCCCACCAAACATTTGCAACATCTAACCTTTTACTACTATTCCCACTCATCGTAGTCATACCTACGTACTTTTTCTCTCCAACTTTTGTTACTTGAGAGCTTCCTCCCCCGCCATTAAACCCCATCACCTGCGGATACCCAAATATATTTGGCTTCTCCCCTAAATCTTTATCACTCTCAATAGAATATGTGATTGTAATTGTTCTACCATCGAACACCGCATCATTAATGGTAACCTTAACCCCATTACTCTCTCTCGTCATATTCAATTCAGTCGAAAACTCTTTATAATTTTCATATAACCCTGTTCTACCATTATCTAAAAATCGGAATATGTCCCCTACAATTGGCAATCCCCCGGCATATGTAGGAAAACCGATACCAAGAGTTGCAACTGATAATCCTACTAAAATAGATGCAGCAGCGACACCTTTTTTCCAACTTTTCATCTTTTTCTTCGTACGTATCGATTGTTTTACATTTCGTTTTACTTTTTCCTTTTCAATTTCAGAAGCCTCAATTTCTTCTAGTTCTTTTTCGTCTATATCAATATCATTTAATAGTTCATAAATGTCTTTCATATTGCACTACCTCCAAAACTAATATTCGTAGCATTTTGTTGTAGTTTCTTTTTCCCCCGGTACACTCGATTATCAATTGCTGCCCGAGTTAATCCTAACTTGTCACCTATTTCCTCTGTCTTCATACCAAGTAAATATTTCATAATGAACACCTTTTGATCTAGCGGTTCTAATTGATTAATGAGCTTCAATAATTCTTCCCTATCTTCCATAACGATTAATTCGTCTTCTGCTGATTTTTCTGTACTGATATGAAGCTCATCTGAAATGATTTCTACTGTTTTAGTAGATTTCCGGTAATAATCAATTGCTTTAAACTTTGCAATCGCTGCAATCCACTTTTTAAAATCACTCGGCTCTCCATGAAATTTATTTGCGTTATTCCAAATGGAAAGAAATATATCGTTTATACATTCCTCTATGAGTCCATCATTTTGAATGGGAAGTAGAACTTTATGCGTGATCCCCTTTATGAGTGGTAAGTATGTATCGACAACAAATTCTAACGCGTCTTCTTTTTGCCGCTGTAATCTTTTTATAAAATTTTTCTCATTTGATTTCATGTAGCGATTCCCCTTATTGTTTTGTAAAAGCTTTTACACCCTATATAACGTCTGAGAAAATTTTTTCTCTCATCTTTTTTATTTTTTGTATGTAATGGAATACTTTCCCTTAGCCATTGTCTCATATAACTATGCGTTCAAAGAAAATTTTCTCAAGTCTGTAATTTAATTCATGTAGTACACTATTTATATAGTCATTTTTTAACTTGGTGTACATTTTATTTCGTTAATCTACTATTTTAATTTAGGAGATGAGATGTGTATGTGTGGAATTACAGGTTGGGTAGATTGGAAGGAAGACCTTTCAAATCAACATGTTATTTTAAAAAAGATGGCAAATAGTATTCAGCATCGTGGTCCAGATGCTGAAGGATTTTGGTTTTCACCTCATGCGGCCTTTGCACACCGGCGTTTAATTGTAATTGATCCAGAAGGCGGTACACAGCCGAAGACATTCCGTGCTGGTGATTATACGTATGCTCTTACTTATAATGGAGAAATTTATAATTTCCGTGAACTTAAAGAGCAGCTTCAAAAATGTGGGCATGCATTTGAAACCCATTCAGATACAGAAGTGTTACTACATGCTTATTTAGAATGGAAAGAAGACTGCGTGCGATATTTAAACGGAATTTTCGCTTTTGCCTTATGGGATGATCAGAAGCAACAATTATTTTTAGCGCGTGATCATTTAGGTGTAAAACCACTCTTTTTTACAGAAAGAAATGGCAGTATTATTTTCGGCTCTGAAATTAAAGCATTATTAGCGCATCCATCTGTCCCTGCTGAACTTGATGCGGGTGGAATAAATGAAATATTTGGATTAGGCTTATTTCGCACTCCAGGATGTGGCGTCTTTAAACATATTCAAGAAGTACGTGCTGGACATTCTATAACATTTACACGTCATAAAAAAGTAGTTACGAAGTATTGGAATTTAGAAAGTAAGTTCCATACAGACTCTATAGAAGATACATCTTCGCATATTTTATCTATTTTACAAGATACAGTAAAAAGACAATTAATTGCCGATGTTCCTCTCGTTTGTATGTTATCAGGCGGATTAGACTCTAGCGGTATTACTGCACTTGCTGGTAAAGAATTTGCTGCTGAAAATAAAACACTTCATACGTATTCTGTTGACTTTGTAAATAGCGCAAAAGATTTCGAACTGACATTTGCTCGCACTGGTTTAGACGCACCTTGGGTAAAACGCGTTTCTGAACATGTCGGGACAGCGCATCATGATATTATTGTGAATGCTGAAGAATTAGCAAATCACTTATTCGTTCCCCTTCATGCAAAAGATTTACCGAGTGCTGGTGAAATGGAAACTTCACTATATTTACTATTTTGCGAAATGAAAAAAGATGCGACCGTAGCTTTATCCGGCGAATCGGCTGATGAAGTATTCGGTGGATATCCTTGGTTTCATCAAGAAGAACTACTATATGTAGATAAGTTTCCTTGGCTAACAAATTGGAAAAATACATCTCCTCTTCTACTAAATGAAGTAAGCAACCAATGTAATTTAGAAGACTATATTGATACACGATTCCAAGAGGCGATACTTGAAGTACCTACCCTTGAAGGCGAAAGTAAAAAATCCGCGAAACAACGTCAAATGTTTTATTTATTTTTAACAAGATTCCTTCCTTTCTTACTTGACCGTAAAGATCGCATGAGTATGGCTGTTGGATTTGAAGTTCGTGTACCGTTTTGTGATTATAGATTAGTTGAATATTTATGGAATGTTCCTTTCAACATAAAAAGTATTGATAATATTGAAAAAGGCATTTTACGTAGAGCACTACAACCAGCTTTACCTGACGATGTACGCAATAGAAGAAAAAGCGCTTATCCAACTTCACAAGATCCACTCTACTTACAAACAATCCGTAATTTAACACTTGATATGTGTAACAATAAAAACAATCCTATTTTCTCACTTATTAACCATTCCATCTTACTTTCAATTGCTGATCAAAGTAATAAAGAGATTAACAATTTTGAAGCAAGAAGTGCCATGGAGTATATGCTACAAGTAAATGAATGGTTAAAAACATATCACATCCATATTGCTTAACAAAAAGGAGTTCAAGGATAAAAACCTTGAACTCCTTTTATATTAATTAGCACATTGTTTATTATCAGTATCAATAGACCATCCAATAATCGTGGCACAGTCTCTACCTTTCCACTGCAGTACATTTGTTAATACAGGCTCAATCTGCAAGCTATTTCCGTCGTGTAATATTTCTACTAAAGATTGATCATCATCAAATCTTCGTTTGTCACACTCTAAAATACCGTCCGTTGCCATTACAATGTGATTCATTCCTTTTTCTAATCCTCTTACACCTGACGTAAAGCAAGGTGTATTTGCTGCAAAAATATTTTTCCTGCCAATATATTCGTAATTTTTCCGTTTATTTAATCGTCCTTTTCCATTTTTCGTTTTCTCAGAATGGAATAAATACGCGAAACAATCACCAACTGATAACCAATATAAAAATTCGCCTTTTCGTAAACAAATTAAGCAAGCGAGTTCCTCATCATCTTGATCACACTTTTTAATAAATAACTCATCTGTAAATAACGCTAATAAGTACATATGTGTATGATGAAAAGCTAAATGTATTGGATATGAGAATAACTCTTTTAGTTTTTCTTTTCTTTCCGAAATCGCTTCTATTATATAATCTATATTTTTTGTTTTGTGATGTGTATCAAAAATCATAACAAATTCAAATTGTAATTCAGGATCCCACCAAGCCAGCACCGCATCTCCTCGTTCATATGCATCACTCTCTTGATTTCCCCCATATACGCCGACTGAAAGAGGACCACATTTTTCAACATGTATTTCATCTACATACATCTGTTCATGACTAATCCATTTGAATGTATTCACAGCTATCATCCTCTCTCTTGCTAAATGTATACCTTTACACATAGATTACCTTATATTTCAATAAAAATAAACTTTTTCAACATTTTTTATCCAAATAAAAGGGTTTTATTTCTAAAATGACGAATATATCTTACTATACGATATAAAAAGGAGATTTATTATTATGAACAACATTAATCAACATTGGGAGAGCATTTATTATCACTTACGATACGAATACGAGGACAACCTTTCCCACCAAGCAATTCGTATTTTACAAATCGTTTCTCGTGAGAAAGATATAACAATTGGAAAAGTCGCTACTGAGCTTAGTCTTTCTCATAACACAGCATCTGAACATATAAAACGCCTTATTCAAAAGGGTTTCATCGTTAAAGAGAGAAATAAAAAAGATGAAAGAGTGGTAAACCTTACATTAACAATTGAAGGAATTGAAGTATTAGAAAAACATACTTTACTAGATAAAGAAAAGATAAAAATATTAGAATCACAGTTATCAAAAGAAGAACAACAATTAATTGAAAAAGCATTTTCCTTATTAGCGAAGGAGGCAAAATATGCATTTCCTCGTTAAAGTAATCGTTTCGGCACTTATTATCGGCGTTATCACTGAAGTCGCTAAACATTACAGTACGATAGGTGGCTTTATTGCTGCCCTTCCTCTCGTGAGTTTACTTAGTCTATTTTGGATTTCATTCGAAGGCGGGAATAAACAAGAATTGAGTCAATTTGCTTTAGGGGTATTATATGGATTCCCCGCATCAGCACTACTATTATTTATTGTCTATATTGGTTTAAAAAATTCATTTACACTTAGTACATCTGTCCTACTCGGTATAGGTGTTTGGTGTATCGTTTTTGCTTGTCAAAAATTATTTCAAGCTTAGGAGGAATTAACATTCATAAATTTGTAGAAATAATGGGGCAAAATATAGAAGTACATATAAAAGGAGATGGTAAACAAACTGTAGTCATTGAAACCGGAATGACTTGCTCATTTTATGATTGGTTTCCTATTATAGAAAAGCTTTCAGAGCACTTTACAGTTGTTTCATACCATCGCCCAGGTTACGGAAAAAGTGATTTAGGCAATCAGCCGCGTACAATAAGGCAAGTTACAAAAGAGCTACATATGTTACTAAACAAACTAGCTATTCAAGAACCATTTATTCTAATCGGTCATTCCTATGGAGGATTATGTGCACAACATTTTGCGATGTTACATGAAGATAAGCTGCAAGCACTTATTTTAGTTGATTCTACTTCGATGAACTTACACCGTTTAGATGAACTTCATTTACCAATTTCTGATCAAACTGATTCTGATGATGTTTGGTTTCACAAATATAATATATATTCCAAAATGGATGTAGACACACTTTATAATGAACTAAAACCTATTCTCACCGATCAATCAAAACAGCAAATTGAATTCTCTACCTCGCCTTCATTATATAAAGCGACAGCTTCTGAACTATCGGCGTGGAAAAACTGTGCTCTCTCACTAAAAGAGCTATGTAAAACATTAGAAATACCATTAATCGTTATCGGTAGAGATCCTCAATATTCTATTACTCAATTTACTAATGGTGGCATGCCAAAAGAGGAAGCAACACAACTTGAAGCAATGTGGCAAGAGCTAATTCACGAACAATTACACCTCTCAACTAACAGCCAATATATTCTTGCCAAACATGCTAGTCACGGTATAGAAAATGATCGACCAGATATTATTATTGAGGCGATTCATTTCTTACAAATAAAAAAAGGAAGCAACTAAAGCTGCTTCCTTACTTATCTATTCATAATCTTCTTCATCATCGATTTCTTCGTAATATGAACTTCCATTACTTACATATATAGGGCCATTCGCAACATCAATACGTAGTACCCACGCCCACGGCACAGCTAAACGTTTATGTATCGCTCGCCAAAAGCTCATTGATTTTCTTTCGTACTCCTGGAACTCCTGAAGTAACTCTTTGTAGGAGGAACCGTCTAACTGAATATTTGCTTCTAACAAACGAGAATGGGCATAGTACTGTAACTCTAGTTCAGCAGCAATTTCCATTTCTTCTTCCGTTGCCATACCAATGATTGTTCCATCTTCTGGTGCAATTTCATATACGTTTTGAACTTCAATAAGCCCTTCTTTCTCTTTCTCAAACATGTAAACAGCCTCCTTTAACATATATTTTTTATGTTACAAAGTCATACTTCTACAATAACTTCTCTCTTTCCTCTTTTTTTGATAAACTTTTACAAAATATTTAACCGATGACCTGTTTTCTCTATTCTTTCAGCAGAAATGAAACGATTTTTATCAAAATTTAATTTATACACATCAGGCATATGAAGTGTTTTCCAAAACTCAAAATCATATTTCGAATTAAAATAATTCATGAGTAATACCATAATATTTCCATGCGTACCTATTACAATATTCTTACCTTCATATTGTTTTAATATATTTTGCATACATATTACAGCGCGCCTTTGTGCGATATCATTCGATTCTCCGCCTTCGTATGCAAAACTCCAATCCTCCCACACATTCTCGATAGCATCATTAAAATTTGATACTGGCTCTGTGCTCAATAATCTTTCACGCAAATCTTCTTCTGTTTGTATTGATAATTTATATGTATTCGCAATTCCTTGTACAGTTTGGATTGCTCTTTTGTACGGACTAGAAATAACAACATCAATATGTTTATCTTTTAATAAATGTGTTACATTCTCTGCATCACAGTGCCCTTTTTCAGATAAAGGTCGTTCCCGTTCTTCTTTTGTATATGTAGAATGGGCATGGCGAACGAAATATATTGTTGTCATTTTTCAACCTCCTTTCTTATTTTCAATTTATATTCAATAATAAGATTGGAAAATCCTGTATTACAAAAGAGCACTTTTCATAAGTGCCCCTTTGTTTACATAATAAAATTATTTCATTATAATTTATTTCTGAATTCCTCACTTATGACAATATCTCGAATAAAGTAATCCATATTACTTAGAAGCTTTTCAAATGCTTTTTCACTCAAATTGTTCATCATAAAGACAATCTCAATCTTATTCCCTTTTTTATCAGTACCATAGAAACTATTTGTTAATACAAATGCCGTAGAACCACCTTTCTGTCCAGCAAATTCGAACATACCCTCTCCTACGGTTCCTTTAAATATATTCTCAATCTCACCTTGCATTTGTGGTGTAAAATAATTTCTGCTATTTATCTTTTCCAGTAAACTCATGTAATCCTTCGCATTTGCACCTATAAACCGATCTGACCAAATACGCTGAAAGTCCATATCGGCTTTTAAAGATATCTCGCGTTTTGTCCATTCTTTCTCGTCTTTCATCCATTCATGTATTTGCCATACATGCTTAACATATTCATCATTAGACATATTACGTAGCTTGTCCAATGCTTTATTTTGAGGAATATGCAGTTCTTTTTCAACATAGCCCCTCATATATAATGCCCCTGTATACGTTGGATAAAATTCATCGTGACTATTTAAGCCTAACTCTTTCAAACTTTCATTTATCCGCGCTGCTCCAAGCTTGTCTAATAAATATGATGCATTCGCATTCGAACTATAATGGATCATTCCTTTCACTACTTCTTCTAAAGAAGTTTGACCACCCTTCACTAACTCTTTAACTTTTACATCATCTAGCCATGCAGGGTGTGCACCACCATCAGTATTTTTCACATAGTATTTTTCTAATTCTATCAATGAAATTTGCTCGTCTTTTCTTATTTTCCCTTCAGCTACTTGCTTAGCATATTCAATTGCTATAACGATTTTCGACATACTTGCTAGCGGTAGTTTTTCTTTTTCATTTATTGATGTCAATGTTTCACCATTTCTTTTAACAATTAAAGAAGTTGTTTTATCATCCTTATGTTCTTTTATGTAATTTAGCACATAATTAGAGTTTTCTTTGGAATTGACATATTCCTTCACTGAAAAGAAAGCTATACAGCCTACTATAGTAATTCCAGCTATAATTCCAACAACTTTTAATCCCCTCATGATACTCCCCCTAAAATAAACATATTATATATTATACTAAATAAATTTCCCTTTTTAAGTAATAATTAGATTATTTATACAAAAATACTTCTTTTCTTAAACAACAAAAAAACATGCCTTCATTAGGAAAGCATGTTTTGTGATATCCTTCACATTGTTTAGTTAAAAAATAAATGTTTACTTACCATGATGTAACATTAAATCACTAAGTTCTTCTTCAATGTGATTTAATTTCGCAACGCCTTCTTTCCATTTATGAATATAACGTGAAACCCCAACAAAAAACAAAACAATAATTGTGGAAAGAATAATACCATATACGATTGCTACAGTACTCATAGTTACACTTCCTTATAATTAGTAATGTGGTTATTAGTTATATTTTTATTATAAACCTTTTTCTTTTAAAATACTTCGATTTCAACTTTTTGTAACAAAATTGATTTTTCTAACATTTTGTTCGTGAAAATGGCATATTTTTCACAAATTATACAAAACTTCACCATATGTACTATTACCATATGAGTTATATTATTAAATAGAATAAAGGGGATGATATACTATGACGACTTGGTTTATTGTAATGTTAGTTGTATTTGGAGCATTTAAAATTATCGTTTCTAGCCTTCCTAACTCTGTTATTGAATCCATTATTAGTCGCTTTGAAACACATCCACAACTCGAAGAAGAGAATGTGACTGTTACAATGAACGGAAATAACTTAGTAGGCGAAAAGAAATCAAAAATTATTCATGATTTTAACGAAGGTTTATTTTTAGATCGCTATTATGCACCACCACATAATGAGGGTACTCCTTTAATTATTAATGCAAAACGTGGCAAAAAAGATTTTACATTTTATATTTATAGTCATGAAGAGCATGTTGATGTTGTAAAACAATATAAAAAGAAGGTAGTTGCTTATAGTTTACGCTCTAAAAACCTTCAAAATAGTGATATGTTCGTGTCAGCTGATTTAGCTTAATACTCATATATAAAAAGGAATCCATGGCATATGGATTCCTTTTTACTATTTACTGAAAAATAAGCTCTGTCTTTAAACTATCTTTCGGTAACAACCAGCCTTTTTTCTCTAAACTCGCTATTAATAATTCCCTTTGCTTTGTCGCAATACTTTCTTCATTTGTTTTAAATGACACTTCTATTACGAAGTCATCTTCTAATTTCCCAGTATTACTTAATGGCCAAATTTCAATATTTGCTTTTATGTTTTCAAAATCTCCTGTATATCGCTTCATTAATGCAGGACCGTAAATACGGGAATTCTTTAACATCTCTTCTCCCCAATTTGTATACAACCATTTGTTCATTTTCCCTGGTAATTTTTCTATTAACATGTTTTGAGCAGCTTTTTCGTTTGGTAAATCAAGTACTTCATATCCTTTCGCACTGTAACTTTTCTTATTTGAAATACTTAACGTTTTCTTCTCAAATCCCCAGTCTATTTCTGCCTCATAATTATCAGTTTTACTATCAAATCCATCTTTTTTAGCCAATTCTAGTGCATCTTGAATTACACCGTTTTGAATAGGGTATCTTTTTTTATATGTTAGCTCAAAATCTTTACTAAATTCTTTCTTTCGTATTCTAGCAAACCAGCCCTCATTACTTAAATTTTTATTTGCCGTATCTAAAAACTGTACTTGTATTCTTTCATAATTTGTACCAGCCTGGAAATGCTCTAGTACATCTTGCTTCATCTCTTTGTTAGGACCTAGTACTTGTTCTGGCTTTAATAATAACTTCACTTCAAAACTAGGTGTCATTGGACTAGTGGCAAATCCTTCCTTAACGTTATAAAGGAAACAACAAAAGAAAACACTTACGAATACAAATACTCTTTTCATATACCTATCCCCTTTACATTTCAAATGACTTCTATACCTTCCATAGTAAGTGAATATACATTTTCATACCCTTCCGTGCTAAGCTTTTTCTGTAATCGATCCGTATCCTCTTTCAATGCGTGTACTAACACCGTATGTTCTGGTGATAATGCATTTAACATCTCTTTTACATCTCTTATACTTTGGTGAACTTTATATGGCACTCGCTTCATCCTACATTCTTTATCTACACGTTCTTTCAAAACTTTTTCTGCAAAACTCCCTTTCGCAATATGCCCAGTAAAAATAACGGCATTCCGTTTTTCATTCCGAAGTTGTTCATAATATAACTGCGCTCGTTTCGTTTGCATATTCGCATCACTCATTACAACTATTCCGTAACTATTTTGCATACTAATATCATTATCCATCACTATTATGTTTCTTTTTAAACTCTCCATAACCCATTTAAGTTCTTCATTATTTTTTATCCAATCTTTATATACGAACATCTCTTCAAACCCAGCCAAAATTTCTTTATCTACTATAAGCGGAAATTCTTTATATCGTTCATATAAATACAATACTATATCTTGTGCCCTACCAAGTTGTGGCAGCGGTAATAATGCTATTCCTTTATTTTGCATAACTCGTTCAATTTCTGCACATAGATCGTCTAATCTTTCATTTTGCGAAACATCCTCTGTGTGATAAGCGGCATCTACAATTGCAACTTTTATATTGTGGCCCAATTTCTCAGGTAAATTAGCTCGTAGTATATTAGACTCTGCTGAATAGTCGCCTGAATAAAATACGTATGTATTACACATATCAACTAAAAACCAAACAGCTCCTAATACATGCCCACTATATCCCCATTGAAACCGCAATGTAGGAGTAATTTGTACCCATTCATTTGGATTGCTAATCTCATCAATACATACATAATTTAAATCTTTTATGTGTTGGTCGCTATAAGGTAAATTCCACCCTTGCATCACATTATAGTTTCTCCATTTTTCATAATATAACGGCAGTTTCTCCTTCGTATAACGAGTCGTCCAAATTTTTTTCTTATATCCATACTTCGCTAATAAAGGTAAACCCATCGTATGATCTTCATGAATATGTGATAAAAATACTGCATCTAAAAACGGTACAACTTCCCTCTCTATTTTTGGATAACTATCCTCATAAGATCGATTAATACCACAATCAAATACTATTTTCGTCTCTTTATTTTTTACAAAATAGCAGGAGCGACCGTACTCTCCTGCTCCTCCCCATACTTCTACCCTCATCATGCTACCCCTTTTCGTTTTTGCTCCATATGCTGCAGAAATAATAAACATAGTGTTGTAAGTCCAACTGAAACGACAGCCATCGCCATTCCAATAGATACTTCTCCTTGTTCAAATTGAGCAAAAATAAATGTTGCTGACGTTTCTACTGATGGAGGTAGTACGAGAAGCGATGCTACTAACTCCCTTATCGAAATTGTAAATGTCATCGCCCATCCGGCAAGAATACCTGGGATAATAAGAGGCAATATTATTTTTCTAAAAATATAAATATAATTTCCAGAAAAAACACTTCCTGCCTGCATGAGAGAATCATCAATTTGTCCGAGTGATGATTTTACATATTGCACCGTGTAAGGTAAAAACAGAACAACATACGTTACGATAACCATGATTGGTGTATTATAAATTGACATAGGCATATATGGTGAATTCCAAAATAGAATAAGACCTACAACCATAACGATTCCTGGTACCATATTCGGTAACATACCGCACATATCAAGCCATTTTTCAGAGGTTTTTTTCCCCTTTCGAATCATAAGTGCCAAAAAGACTCCAATCATTACCGCGATAATCGCTGTTACGAGTGAAAAAAGAAAACTATTCCATAAAGCCTCTAATCCCGGAGATCCTATTGTAAACAATGCCTCATAATGGCTTGTTGTAAAGTTATTTACATGTAAACCGCCGCCTCTTAATTTTGACAAAGAAGCAATAAGTATAGAAAAGTATGGAATTCCAATTGATACGATTAATAAACCAATTACATACATCCATGCTACAACGCGCGTAAATATAGACAAAGTATATCTTTTAGATTTCACACCTTTTCCACTAACCATTGCATATGAATACTTTCGATTCAATACATTTTGCATATACCAAATGAGCATACAAGCACTAAGTAATAAAGAAGATAATGCTGTTGCACTACTAAAATCAATTGGCCAACTCGAAATAAATTTATGGATTTCTGATGTTAACACGTGGAATCCTATTCTACGTCCGAATGTAGCCGGTGTTCCAAATTCAGCAATCGTCTTTACAAAAATGAGTAAAGCACCCATTACATAACTTGATACTAATAACGGCAATATTATTTTTCTTAAACGATAGAAAAAACTTCCGCCATGAACTGCTGCAGCTTCTTCTTTACTACTCCCAATCTGAAGTAACGTGTTTTTCAGCATGAAATAAAGGAATGGGAATAAATGCAGACTCATAATTAAGACCATACCTCCTAAACTAAAAAACGATGATGAAACTGTCTTTAGCATCGGAAAAAATTGTTCAAAATAGCCGTTAGGTTGCATGAACAAAATCCAGCCCATTGATCCAATATACGGCGGTGTCATAAATGGAATCATAAAAACAATATCTAACTTACTATACTTTCCTACATCTGTTTTGCTCATAATAAACGCCAATGGAAATGCAAATATTGTAGCTCCTATTACAACGAGTACACCTAGAAGCATCGAATTCAGAAAAATCCCAGCTAATCCACCACTCTGCATCACTTCAAAAGGCTTTAAAAAATTCCAACTGCTATTTTCATATACACTAGAAAATAAAATAAGAAAAAGTGGAATGACGATTAACATCGCCACAAGTAATAACGCTACCGTCATTCCAACTTGTCTTACTGATACGAATCGATTTACCATGGAATCACCATCTTATTGAAATACTTTCTTAAATTGTTTTCCTATTTCATCTTGCTCTTTCTCAACTGTTTTCCAATCAATATTTAATACTGGAATCTCTTCTACATTTGGTCTATTTTCAGCTTTTATATCTGTTCTACCAGGCAATAAATACGCTTTAGAAACTTGTTTTTGTACATCATCGGATAATAAATAATCAATAAACTCTTTTGCGCCTTCTACATTTTTACTATCCTTCATAATCCCCGCTGCGCGTGGACTAATAACTGTTCCGCTTTTTGGATATACGATATCAACAGGTTCACCCTTTGCTTTTGCGCTGTACGTCATATAATCAACACCCGCAATTACCATATCTTTCGCACCTGTTACAACTGGGTCTAACGCTTCCTGATTTGCTCCTGCTACTGTAACTTCATTTTTCTTAAGCTGCTCAAATAAATTCCATCCATCCTTTCCATTCTTTTTCACATATCCTGTTACAAAATCTAAAGCTGAACCTGAAAGTGCTGGATCTGGAAGATTCACTTTCCCTTTCCATTCTCCTTTCGTTATATCGCTCCAATCTTCAGGCGCTGTCTTCACATTTTTTGTATTGTACACAATCCCTAATGCTGAAGCACTATACCCGAAATAATGTCCTTTATCATCTGACCATTCAGAACGCAGCTTATCAGCTTGTTTCGCCTCTTTATAAGCTAACGTTTGACCCTCTTTCTTTAATCCTTCCATCGCTGGTAAGGAAGCGAGTACGACAACGTCAACGACTGGATTTTTCTTTTCAGCTTCCATTCTCGCTAAAATTTTACCAGTTGTCCCTTGAAACATTTCCACCTTTATACCAGTTTTCTTTTCAAAGTCTTTTTGAATTTTTTCTGCTAATCCTTTTGGCCCTGCACTATATACAACAATTTTCTTTTCATTCGTATTTTTACTTTTTGCATCTGCATTACCTGTCTTTGAACTACAACCCGTTACTACAGTAGAAAATAGTAAAGTACATACAAATAAAGACTTAAGCGAACTGAATTTCTTCATACGATTCTCCCCCTATATGATGAATACATTTTTTTGGTACATATAACGATACTGGTTTCCCGATGCTTAGCTTACTATTGTGATAGGCTGTCCAGATGCCTAAAGTCCCCATATTTACTTTCACTTCATAACGTTCTCCTACATATGTAACGTGCTGAATTTCACCTGTATACATTTCGCACACATCATTTTTTGTCCAACTCACATGCTCTGGACGAATCATTTTTTCACCCTCTACAAGCCAATTCGCCTTACCAACAAATTTGGCAACAAATTCATGAGACGGTTTCACATAAATATCTTCCGGTGTTCCTTTTTGTAATACTTCTCCTTGTTTCATGACAATAATTTGGTCTGACATTGACATTGCTTCTGTTTGATCGTGAGTGACATACAGTGCAGTTAAACCAATGGAATGAACGATATCCATAAGCTCTATTCTCATTTCTTCTCGCAAAATTGCATCGAGTGCACTTAGCGGTTCATCAAACAAAATAAAATGAGGTTTTGTTACAATTGCTCTAGCGAATGCGACACGTTGTTGCTGTCCACCAGAAAGTTCGTGTGGATACCGTTTCTCCATACCTTGCAGGCGAACTCGCTTTATCGCATCTTCTACTTTTTCTCGTAAATGATTCGTTTGCTTTGTAGCCCTTAAACCAAATGCAACATTTTCAAAAACAGTCATGTGCGGCCATAAAGCAAAATCTTGAAATACCATACCGATATTCCGTTCATGAGGAGATGTCTTTATCTTTTTTGTAGCAGAATACATGCACTGGTCTCCAAAATATATTTCTCCTTTATCCGGTTCTTCAAGTCCTGCTATCATTCTAAGCAAAGTCGTTTTCCCACACCCCGAAGGTCCTAAAAGTGTAGTGAATTCCCCTTGTTTCATTACAATCTGCAACGGCTTTAACGCCTGTATTTTTCCAAATGTCTTTTCTAATCCACTAATTGTAATATCCATTGCTTCACCTCTCTCCCCTCATTCTTAACCTGCTTTCATTCTATATGGAAGATTTATACTCAATGTTAATGTACTGTAAAGATTAAATTAAAAAACTTCTAATAAACTATTTATTTCTATAAATTTTTTCTATAGTTAAAATAAAAAAGGCGGCAATTCATAATGAATCTCTTAAAATTAGAAATTGTAGTACTTATTAAGAAATACAAAAAGCTTACAATCGTTGCAGAAAAACTTGGCGTTAAACAACCAACTATTACATTTCATATAAAAAGCTTAGAAGAAGAACTCGGTGTGTCTTTATTTGAATTACGTTCTGGAAGGTATTTCTTAACAGAGGCTGGTGAGGCTTTGCACCATTATGCTTGTAAAATAGATGCGCTTATGAAAGAAGCTAGACGTGTCACGCAAGAGTTTAAAGATTTTCATAAAGGTGCTATAACAATCGGCGCTAGTTATGTACCAGCGACTTATCTTTTGCCAGAAGTCGTTCATCAATTTCAATGCGAATTTCCCAATATAAAAATAACGCTACTAGTGAAAACAGCCCCTGAAATTCGAATGATGCTACAAAATCACGAAATCGATCTTGGGATAATTTCCGCTGCTCCATTTGATGAACCACTTTTAAAACAAACGAATATAATGCCCGATACACTTGTTCTTGCCTTTTCCAAAGAACATCATTTTTCAAAGAAAGACAATGTATCGTTACAAAATATCGAAAAGGAACGCATACTATTGCATCGTAATCCATCTACAACGAGAGATTTACTTACACAATGGACGTTGGCGCACAACATTACATTCCAATCTGAAATTGAATTAGACTCATTGGAAACGATGAAACAAATTTTAAAATATGGTAATGGAATTGCCTTTATTTCTAAACTTGCTATCGAGCAAGAAATACAACGAAATGAGCTATGCTATATACCAATCCCTGAATTTGAATTTCAGCGTAATATTTATACGATTCATCATGAGGACAGATGGAATTCTAAAATCATTTCTTTTTTACTACAAAGCATCACTTCATTTACAACAAAAAATTAAAAGGCTGTCGTTATACACGACAGCCTTTTAAACTATAAATCTATTTATTTTTCTTTGCCTCAATTTTTGCTTGCGCCTCTTCAGCCTTATCTAATGCTTCTGATACTTTCTTCTCTTTTTCTTTCACTTCATCTATACTATCGACAGCTTTAATAAGTTTATCGATTCCTTCTTCTTCTACCTTTCTACGCTTTGCCACTCTTTCATTTACTTTCTCTTCCACATCTTTTGCTTTTTGAAGCATATTCTCTGCATTTGATGTTACAGCTTTTTCAAGTTCATCATCTTTTTTCTTTTGTAACACTTCATTTGCAATGTCTTTCGCTTCTAAATACTTACCGTCTTTTAATGCTGTTGCTCCGTGATCCATTTTCTCAGCAACTTCTTTATATGATTTCGCTTCGTTTCCTGATTTCTCTTTTTCTGCTTTTTCGAACCACATTGTTGCATCACTATACTTTTCATCTTTCAATGATTGCATACCTGTTTCAATATATGTGTCATAATTGCTACATCCAGCCATTACGACTAATAGAAAAAGCATAACAAAACTTAATTTTTTCATGCTGTTGTCTCCTTTTCTTTGCCTGCTCACTATACTGTAACATACATGAAAAAGAGTTTCAAAAACTAAAATACTAATTCGGTCATTTTTATAATAATAAGTCGAATTTTCATTATTTTCTTATTTTTAAGCGGACACATCTACTTGTTTTTTCGCCATATGTTGCTTTACTCCAACTAATACAACTAACAATAACCCTCCGCCTATTGTCATCATAACAATGCTAGTTGGCAACATATCTAATAGTAGTCCATATACAATCATACCAAGTGGTGCGATTGCAGTCGCAATTGTTTCAAGCAGGCCAAACACACGCCCTAGGTAGCTCGGATCTGTCGTTTTTTGCATATGTACTTGCATTGGAATGTTTACAATCATAATTGCTATACCAGTTAACATCATAAAAGCAATATAGTAAATAAAACTTGCTACTTTTGGAATGATAACTAACAACGGAAAGACTGTACATAAACTTAAACCTGCAAACAAAAACAGTCCAGTATAAATAGAACGAAACGGAGTATTCACTTCTTTACGCACTGATAAAGCAATCGCTCCCATTAGCATCCCGACTGCTAACATTCCTTCTACAGTACCGAGTTGCTTTGAAGATAAATGCAATGTATGGACGATAATGTAAGGAAGTGCAACTGTTAGACCACACGCAAAAAAGTTTACCCACAATGCTATTTTCATTAAACCATATATTTCATGTTGTCTTTTTACATATAAAAAACCTTCTTTTATACTCGTCAAGAAATGCTCTGTACTCTCAGCCACTTCTTTTTTATATAAATCAAATACGATAAATAATTGCAAAATAACCGCTAAAAAGAACGTAATACTATTTAATAGGAAAAACGATTTAATTGAAAAGAAACCATATACAACTCCGCCAATAATCGGTCCTAAAATATTTGATAAAGAAGCCGCCGTTTGATTTAAAGCACTCGCTTTTTGAATACGTCCTTCATCTACTAAACTCGGAATAGACGAAGTTAATGCAACAGAATAAAAACTTGCACAAATTGATAATAATGCTGCTGAAATATAAATAAAAAGAAGTGATGGTCCAAATATAGTAGCAAGAATAAACATACTAAGCATTGTTAAGCTACTTAATAAATCAGTACCAATGACAAGCCATTTTCGATTCACACGGTCTGCTACAGCACCAGCAATTGGGCCACAGATCATCCTTGGAAGTGATCCGCAAACGAGCGTAGTTGCAAACCCCATCCCTGAACCAGTAGTCTTTAATACATATAACCCCATTGCGAACGTATAAATACCTGCGCCTAATAAAGACGTCATTTTTCCAATCATCATTAAAATGATATTTCTCGTTGCAATCTTCATTCTTGAATCATGTTGTCCTATACTTATATCTTCCATTTTTGACTCTCTCCCCTTAAAAGTTAAATTGTGTTAAACTTATTATATAATCAACTTTCCAATTTTCACAACAAAAAGTTAAATACAATTAAACTTTTTAAATATAAAGGAGCAACAATATGGCAACTCTCGGCGAAAAAATTAAAGCATTACGAAAAGAAAAAAAGCTTACGCAAACAGCACTGGCAGGTTCGGAACTGACAAAAAGTATGCTTAGTCAAATTGAAAATGGAAAAGCTACACCTTCTATGAAAACATTACAATATATTGCGGAAAAACTTGAATGTGAAACGAGCTTTTTATTAGAAGAAGATGAAGGAGAAATTGTAGAACTCATTCAAAAAATGGAGCAACTAATAAAGGCAAATAAATGCGATGAAGTATACAAGACTTTACTACCTATCGTTCAAACAGAGCTACCTTCTACTTTAAATACAGCTCGCTTATATAAACAGTTCCTAACAGGAGCAACTATTATGAACGATTATCATATTGAATATTACGTTGAAACTGCTGTTTCTATATTTGAAAAATATACTTTATATCGAGAAAGCACTGAAACGAAACTACTGTTTTACTATATGCTCTTCAAACATAAAAAATATAAAGAATGTTTACAGATGATTGCTACAATTCGTGATGAATATAAAGCGAAGAATTTAGAAATGGATCTCATTACACATATACAATTATACTTAAAAGAAGCCATTATTTTACTCGCATACGGCAATTATGAAAAATGTGAAAAAGTCATTTTAGATGCACTTGCATTTTCAAAAAAACATCAAGTGTATTATAAAACAGATGAATTTTATCGCATTTTATCTTACCAAAAAGTCATTACAGCTGATAAAGAACAGTATTTATATTACATAAAAAAATCGGAGCAATTTGCCATTTTTACAGAAGATATTCTATCCATTGCGATTATTGATATTTTAAAAGCTTACTACTACAACACAATTACTAATGAATATACAATCGCATTAGAACATCTAGAACAATTCCGAGAAAAACTAAAAGATGAACCAATCTTTCAAGACGATGGATTATATTATCTTGAAAAAGGAAAATCTTTGTATGGCTTAAAACGTTATAAGGAAGCTTTGGCAATATTAAAACACGCTACCATACCAGATTATATGAGTCATCCACTTGATCAATCGTGGGTATTAACAGCTGGGTCTTATCGTGCCCTGTGTCATATAAAACTTCAAGATAAACCAGCTGCTCTGAAAGAAGCAAAAGAAGCAGTTCAAACGATAGATGGTTATCCTGATTCCATCTTTTCTTCATTTATTAAAGAAACATTACAAATAATACAAAAACTTTAAGAATGTCTCTAAATGGTATATTATTCCTCTTTTTTAGCAAAGATAATAATGATGGGAGGAATATAAATGAATATACAACGTGCAAAAGAGCTTTCTATGTCAGCAGAACAAGCCAATGTCAATTTTCAAGGCATGCCTGTTATGATTCAACACGTCGATGAAAGCAATGAAACCGCCCGCATATATGAAGTAAAAAACCCAGGACGCGAATTAACTGTTCCAGTTAATAGCTTAGAGGAAATATAAGAAATGCCACTTCTCTTTTGAAGTGGCATTTTTCTTCTTTCAGATTACTTATTATAAATTTCTTCAACTCTTTATTTTACATGAGCTGAAAAAATAAGAATTTTCTACTTCTTTTCTCTTTGTGACCTGCTAAAATACAAACTATGGATTAATTATTCGTACTATACATTAAGGAGGAAAAATAATGGCATCTAATTTAGAAAAAAACCAGCCTTATTATGCAGTTATATTCACTTCTAATTTATCAAATAATACAACTGACTATAATACCGTTGCCGAAGAAATGGAGAAACTTGCAAAGCAACAACCTGGATTTTTAGGTGTAGAAAGTGCACGAGGTAATTCTGGACTCGGAATAACAATTTCTTATTGGGAATCACTTGATGCGATTGAAAATTGGAAGAAGAACACCTTACATAAAGAAGCGAAAAAAAGAGGTCGTGAGCAATGGTATGACAACTTCCACCTGCGTATTTGTCTTGTTGAGAAAGAAATTAAGTTTCATAGAGGTACTTTATAACTATGAAGGAAAAATTAGCTCTCGTTATTGTTCATGAAATATATGGTGTGAACGACCATATGCATCACGTTACCCAGCACTTTACTTCATCTCATATAGATGTATTCTGTCCTAATCTGCTACAATCGCAACCTGCATTTCATTATATTGATGAAGAAAAAGCATATCATTTTTTTATGAATCATATTGGATTTGAAGATGGAAAAAAGCAAATTGAAACATTCATTACTCATCTTTCTAGTCGTTACACACATATTGGACTTATCGGCTTTAGTGTTGGAGCTACCATCTCATGGCTATGTAGTAACAATCCGAAAATAGATTTTATTATCGGATGCTACGGTTCCCGTATACGTGACTATGTTCACATAAAGCCTACATGCGCTACACTACTTATATTCCCTGAAAAAGAAGCTAGTTTTTCAGTATCCGCTTTCATTCAAACATTGCAGCAACAGAATAACCCTTTATTAGAAATAAAACAACTACACGGTGAACATGGATTTCTAAATCCGTACACTGAAAAATATAACGGGCACTCTACAAAACAAGCATATAATGTAATAGATTCATTTCTTGTAAAAAACACTCTTATATAGGAGATGTAAATGACACTTACATTACTCTTACTTATTTTCATATTCATTGCCTTTTTCTCAGTGCTAACTATTATTTTCGTAACCGTAAAAAAGGGGGAGTTTTCCAAACGGCCCTACTTACAATCTATTATCGTTTGCATTTTTTTTTACAAATTGGATTTTATATTTATCAACTTTTTATGCGTTACTTCCCGAGAAAATTAGTGAGTTCCTATTCCTACCCATTTGGTTTTTCCTTTGTATTTTAGGTTTTATAACTTTCTTGCGCGAATGGAGAAATAATCGTGTATTTTCCATATGTATCGTTCTTCTTTCCTTTATTAGTTTTTTATTTGGGTTATTGTTGTTAGTTCTTTTGGGGATGTAATAGAAGAAGGAAGAAAAGCCAACTTTCAACTTTTCTTCCTTCTATGTTTACCTTTAGTTTTCACTGTCACTGATTCACAAGGTGTATAATATATTTGAGGTGTCGCCTTATCAACAAACATCATAAACGTAACGAAACCGATAATAAAGAAAATAAACAACGTTAACAAAATTGCTCCTATCGTTAAAAGTATCATAACACCACCCCTATATTTTCATGTTATTACACCTTTCGCTATTATATGAGCGTAATCCTTTTTAGAAAAAGAAACGTAACAAAATAATCACAACCACTCCTGTTAATACTGTACCTAATAAACTACGAGTATATATGGCTACAAGAAATGTTGGAATTGCTGCGATCAGGTAATCCCATTGCACCGTCTCATGCATAAATAATACTTGTGCTAAAAGTGCTGCTAATATTGCAATTGGTATGTAATTTAACCATTTTAAACCCCAGTCTGGAATTTGTAGTTTGCTAAATACGAGTAGAGGTAAAATACGTGGCACGAGTGTAACAGCTCCTGCTGCTAGTAAAAGTAATAATACATCTAATCTCATTTCCATTTTTCAATCACCACTCCAATCGTCGCAGCTAGTAAGGTTGCGATAATAACCGCTATACTATCTGGCATAAATAGGTGTGAAACGTATGCAAGTATAATCGCTACAATTGCAACACTTAAATGAATTGCTAGCTTTGGTTTACTACTTATGAGCTGAAGTACAAATAATCCGATAAACATCGCTGGTAATGCATAATCCATCCCGTATGTATGTGGATCTGGTATCCACTCACCAAACAGACCACCAATAATGGTAGCAAGAATCCAGTTTAAATAAGCCGTTACATTTAGCCCAATCATCCATCTTTCGCCTAAATATCCTTTTTGCGCTGCATGCTGCACTGCGACGCCGAACGTTTCATCTGTAATTTGCGAACCAATAATGACGTTTTTTAATAGAGGTAGTTTCGTAAAGTACGGTGCGAGGGCAGCACTCATTAATAAATGGCGTAAATTAACAAAAAACACAGTAAAAATAATTGCGGAAGCAGGAGCACCGGCTGCATACATACCAGCTAATATAAATTGGGCAGAACCTGCATAAATTAAAGTCGACATAAATGCAATTTCAATGATAGAAAAACCTGCTGTTTTTGCAATTACACCAGCTGCTATACCGATGCTCAAATAACCAAATACAGTTGGTAAACAATCTTTTACTCCTTGCTGAAATGTATCGTCACTCTGCAAAGCTACATGTGCCTGAGCTTTACTCATCTCTATCATCCTCCATTCCTTCTAAAGTTCGTTTTCCTGTTACGACATGAACTAAATCTATATTTTCACGCCATAACGTATCTAACTTATCAGCTCCAAATTCCTTTGTGATTTCTTCAACCATAATATCGTGCCGCACATACTCTGTAGCAACGAGAACTAGCGCTGGGTCATACGTTGTAACGGCCCATGAAGTGCTATCATTTGAGAAGTTCGCAATTAATACTTCCTCTCCATCACGAGCAATAACAGTTAAATGACCACCCATTCTCTTTTCAACAACGTGGGGCGTCATATAATTATGATGAAACGTCGCTCCTATTTTTGTTTCTGGAGCTCCAAATAAGATTGAAAATATATGTACGCCTTCCTCTTCCTTTTGATGAATGTATGGTTCAATTTCATGCACTTGTTCTTCCCATACAGAAACCCATAACTCTTCCTTAGCTCTACTAATTATATTGCATATTTCTTTCAAAACACGATCATTTGAACGAATATGCGAAATTACATCTATTTGTCGCTCTTGTTCTAAACAATTTAATTTCTCATCTAAAAATTCAAAGGACTTTTCAAAGTCTTTTCGCATTCGATTCATTAATTCGGTAGCTGGTACTGGTACATATTTAACTGGTTCAGAAGGTACAATATGCACTGCTCCTTTATCCATTAACTTACCGAGTACCTCGTAAATCATAGAACGAGGTACTCCTGTTTGTTTACTCACTTCATAGCCCGTTACTGGGGAATGTTTTAGTAGTCCAATATACGCTTTACATTCATACTGAGAAAATCCTAACTTTTGTAACTCCTTTATAATTTCATCCATCGGTAACCCCTCACAATCTAAATCGCCCTTACTTCAAAACGACGATTTTGCTTCCCTTTACTTTTTACTTTATCAATAACAAGTGTTCCTATTTCACTCGTATTTTTCACATGTGTGCCTCCACAAGCTTGTTCGTCTAAATTTTCAATTGTAACAATGCGGATTTCTTGGATGGTAGTTGGCAGGAGATTTATTGCTGTTTTAATCATTCCTACAGCATTTTCTGCTTCTTCGCGGCTCATATAACGAGTGGAAATTTCTTTATTTTGCTTAATAAGTTTATTCACTTCCTCAACAATTTCTTCTACTTCCACGCTCGATAACTCTTGTAACTCATTAAAATCGATACGTGCTTTATCAGGATAAATTTGATTTCCGGTGCATAGAGCTCCATACTTTTCATAAACGACAGCTCCGATAAGATGCAGTAAAGAGTGATGACGCATTAAATTATGACGTCTTTCCCAATTCATCTCTAATTTAACTGGACCTAACTTTACTTGTGCTTCATCTTTTATATAGTGAACTATTTCCCCTTGCTCCTTCTTTACTTTTTCAACTTCAAATACAGACCCATCTTGTACAATGACACCCGTATCACATTCCTGTCCTCCACCAGTTGGATAAAAAATTGTTTCTTTTACAAATACTTTATTCCCTTCTACTCTTATCACTTCTGTTTCGCAACTCGTTTTGTATGCATCTTCTAAATATAATGCCGTTGCCATACTCTCACCTCTTTAGTAGTTATAGTTATACCTACTAATATAAAAAAGAAGCTCCATAAAGTCAATTGATAATTCTGATATTTAAAATTAATAAAAGACTCCTTTATTAGGAGTCCACTATCTCAATATTTCATTCGCTTCTTTTTCATAAATTTTATCAAATGACGTCATAACACGCTGTGATGCTTGAATCATCTTTTGATCTGTCATAAGATCTGCCATCTCTTTCGTCATATCTACATTTGAATTTTCTAGCATATGATTTTTTACTATTCCTGTTCCGTTCGGTAAATTAGCAATGTTTCCTTCTGCTAGTGTAAAGCTTTTGTTTTCACGTTGCACGAGACGTGCATTCGTTTCTGCATCTACTGTTTTTGTTTGCAAACGAGCAATATTATTTTGTGTTACTTCATCATATAATGTACCATCTGCTTGTACAGCAACCTTTGCTCCTTCTGGAATACGAATACGCTCATTATTAACATCCATCACATAAGCACCTGAAGATGTTTGTAAATAACGATCACTATTTAATGTGAAACTACCATCTCTCGTTAAAAACGTTTCATCATTTTTAGAAGTAACGAAAAATGATGTTGTGCCGGCCGCGCCGTCATCTAAAAAGAAATCTGTAGCGCTATTTGTCATTTGTATATTTCCTTGTACTAAATTCACATGCGTTGCAGCTGGTACTACAGCGTAATCGACCGAACCGATATTTGTTACCGCCCCATCTCCGCGGCGATATGTGTCTTGTACATCAAATACTTTAGACGTCATATTTTCTGCTTTAAATCCTGTCGTTTGAGCATTTGCAACGTTATTCGAATGAACATTAATGCGCTGCATGTAATTCATCATGCCCATAGAACCTATATAAAGACCGTTCATATTCGTTTGAATAAGGCAAGCGCCTTATTCTTCACCTCTTTTCTACGATGTTTGTAACATTTGTTTTGCTAAATGTTCAGCTGTAGCGATATGTATATTTTTCTTTATATCTTGGCCATCTGTCATTAATACAATAGGAGCTGATGATACTGCTGGAATTTTCAACAATTCGCCACTACTTGCTGTTTCATCAAATTTCGTAAACACAATACCATCTATATGAATATCTTTAAAGTTTGTAATAATTTCAATCATATCTTTACTTTTCATCGAAGCTGATAACGTTAAACAAATATAATCTGGTTCTACTTGTCCCATCGTTTCAATCATTTCTTCCACTGTTTCTGACGTACGATAATTTTTTCCTGCTGTATCAATTAAAATATAATCTACGCGTGCTTCTTCTTTAAAATACGTAAGCGCTCTTGTCATGGCAGCTTCATCACGCACAGCAATTACTTCCGATCCAATTGTCTTTACGTTATCTTGCAATTGCTGCACTGTCCCTATGCGCGAATGATCGGTCGTTATAAAACCAACTGTTTTTTTCTTACCGTGAAATTGCCATGCCATTTTCGCCAGTGTCGTCGTTTTACCAACGCCAGTTGGACCGATTAATGCAATTGTTTGTACTTCTTTTTCAAAGACGTTTTCCGTATTGAAATGAGATTTCATATCTTCCAATATGTACCTGATAACTTCTTCTTCCGTAATCATCGTTGCATTTTCAAACTTTATTTTTAACTTTTCAGCATATGCATGAATGAAATATTGTTCCACATCGTTTTGTTCTAGCATCCGAATTACTTTTTGAATAATAAACGGTACAGATTCTTGGTTTTCTTTCTTTGTAACCACTTCTTCTTTTTTTAGTGGAACGACTTGTTTCACAACTTTTTTCTTTTTCGTTACTTCCGTTTCTTTCGTCTGTTTCACCACGACAATTCCTTTTTCAAACAGCTTTAATAGTTTCTCTTTTTTTCTTGCCCATTCTTCACTATTTCCTGTTTGCATCGCCGCATATGACATAGGAGTCGTTACGTTTTCTAAATTGTGCAGTACTGATTGAATTCCATTCGCCTTCACAATTTGTTCTGAAGGATCATTCACAACATCCATTAACTGTTCATGAAATTGAGCTGTACCTTCATTCACTTCTTCCTGTTTTTCTTCTGGAAAAGCAACTAACATTTCATAATCCTTTTTCCAAAAAAACGGTATATTTCGTTTTACACTTTCATCAACAACGTAATAATAATCTGTACCATATTGGTCAAATAACTTTCGATACAATTCATTTTTCGAAGCTGCTTTTATTCGCATTAACGCTTCTTTCTTTTCTGTACTTTCCATTACTTCACCCCCTACTATTCAATATAGGCAATTTGATCCACAACAATTTCTGGTGCTAATTCGCTAATACAAAGTACTTGTGCTTCCACTTGATAACGTTCTAGCAGTCTTACAATCGCAAATCTAAAATCTTTTCTACGTGTTAATAACACTGGTTCTCTTCCCATTAAACGTGCTTGTTTAAAGACGCGCTGCACTTGCTCAACGACACGTGTTTCTAAATCTAAATCCCAGTTTAATAAGTAACCTTGATATGAATTATTCACAACATCCGCATCTAACTCAATTGAATCAGAGAAGAGCGCTGCATATATTTTTCCGTCTGGATTTTTCGCATTTTCACAAATAACTTTTGAAATACATTCACGAACAAATGATGTCACACCATCAACGTGGTTTTGATAAATTTCTTTGCCGTCAATAATACCTTCAATAATTGTTGGTAAATCACGAATAGAAATACCTTCTTTTAGAAGTTGTTTAATAACATTTTGAACGAGTGATAGATCAATTTCTTTCTTCTTAATCTCTTCTAATAGAACGCCATTATCATTTTCAAGCGAGTTAATTAAGTCTTTTACATGTTGGCGCTGAATTAATTCGTGAAGATTACGTCTAACGACAACATCTAAATGTGTAATTAATATGCTAAGTGGCTCTAACACTTGATAGCCTTTCATTTGTGCATCTTGCACCATATGCTCTAAAATCCAATATCCATCTTCACCGAAAATTGGATCTTTCGCTGGCTCTGCATCTAAATCAGCCATTACGTTTGGTGTTTTCAGTGCTAATAAATAACCTGATTTTAAAACACCTTCAGCCGCCTTCGCACCTTTAATTCGAATAATGTAACGTCCGCGTGGTCTAAAGCTCGTATTATCTTTAAAGTTAATTCCAGGAACATTAATACCAAGGTCAGTAATAATCGACTTCCTCATAAGAACAACTTTATCACGCGCTGTTTCCCCGTTAATTTTCTGCTTTACAAGTGCTGCTAAATCTAAACCGAGTTCTACTATAATTGGATATTTATCCGTAAATACTCCAAATGAATCTTCCACTTGTTGTAGTTGCTCATCTTCGCCTTGGATCATTTCTATTTCTTTTTGAAGCTCGTCTTCTTTTTCTTTCTTTATTCGATTTTTATTACGAATACCTAAGAAGATAATTGTTCCGCCAACGAGTGCAAATGGTAGAAACGGTAGCGGAGTAAAAATACCCATTGCGATAAATAAACCACCGAGCGCATATACAACGACTTCATGCGCTAATAACTCTTTAAAGATACCTTCTGTTACTGTATCCGGTGAACCGTCAAATACACGAGTTACGATAATACCTGTTGAAATTGCAAGCATTAACGAACCGATTTGGTTTACGATTCCGTCACCGACAGTTAACTGTGTATAATGAAGAGCTGCATCCGCAAAGCTCATCCCTTGCTGCATCATTCCGACAATTAAGCCGAAAATAATGTTTACGAATAAAATGACAATCCCGAAAATAACGTCCCCTTTAATGAACTTTCCGGCACCATCCATCGCCCCGTAAAACTCTGTTTCCATATTTAATTTTTTTCGTTTTGCTTGTGCATCTTTTTCTGAAATAATACGCTGGTTTAAATCAGCATCGATAGACATTTGTTTCCCTGGTAAAGAATCAAGTGTAAAACGAGCTGCTACTTCAGCTGTACGAGACGCACCGTTTGCAACAATAAACTGGAATATGATTAATACTGTAAAAATAACGATACCAATTAATAAGTTTCCGCCAATTACGAACTGGCCGAACTCTTCAATAACATGACCTGCATTTCCATCTGTCAAAATCGCTCGCGTCGTCGAAACGTTAATCGATACGCGGAAAATCCCGATTAATAACAACATCGTCGGAAATGACTTTAATTCATCCCACTCGTTAATACTTGTCGCTCGCATATAAATAAGTACTGACATACTTAGTAGAAAAACGATAATGATATCAAGTATAAATGGTGGAAGTGGAATTAAGAGCGCCACTACGAATGACGCTGCTAAAAAGATAGAAAAATAGGTTCTTGCAGAATCTATCTTAAACAAAGAGATCTCCTCCAAACGCGCTATTATACTTCAAGTTCGTTCGTCTGAATTAAATAGCGCATAACTTCAATTACAGCTACGTATAAATCTTCTGGAATCGTCTCATCTTCCTCGACTTGATAATATAAAGAACGAGCAAGTGGACGGTTTTCCACCATTGGTATTTCTTGTTCACGGGCAAGCGTTCGTATATATAATGCGAGCTCATCTTCCCCTTTTGCAACGACAATTGGTGCTGCATCAACGTGTTTATTGTAACGAAGTACGACCGAAATATGAGTCGGGTTGTTTACAATAAACGTTGCGCCATCCATCTTCTTCGCAATTGTTCCTTGCAAGATTGCATGCATAAAGTTTTTTCGTTTCCCTTTAACTTGCGGGTCCCCTTCATTATCTTTATGCTCTTGTTTCACTTCTTCTTTTTTCATCTTAATATCTTGCTCGTACTCCCATTTTTGATAAATGAAATCAATAATAGAAAGAACGATTAAAATAATTAAAATTGCTAAGAAAATAAATTTAATTTCCCTAATAATTTCAGTAAGTGATGCAGTCCAGTTAAATCCAATCATACTGACAATTTTCTCTAAATTCTTTTTAAAGAGAACGTAAGCGACGTAACCGATTAATCCCATATAAAACAGTGATTTCAAAATATCTACTAAACTTTTACGACTAAACAGTCTCGTAAAATAGTTTTTCGGATTAATACGTGACGCTTTCGGTTTAATGACTTTAGAAGAAAATAGGAAGCCGACTTGAATCATATAATTGAATAAATGAAAAGCGTATACGAGTATTAATATCGGAGCTGATACTTTCAGTAATAAAATCCCCATTAAATAAAAATACTCGGTTGAATCTGTATTTTTTCCAATTTGATCAAACAGCACCGCTACGGAATTTGCAATCTCATACCCTAGCCAATCTCCGAAGAAATAAACGACAACTGCTAATACGAGAATGGAAAATAAATTATTTAAATCTTTACTCCGGGCAATATTCCCTTCTTCACGCGATTTTTTACGCTTCTGCGGGGTGGCCTTTTCTGTTTTATTATCCTTTGCCATGCGCGTCCCCCTACTTCGTTAAGAAAAAGTTAAATAGTTTCGTATATTCTTCAAGTAATACATCCGTCATATTTTTAAACACATAACCGAGCATCGGTACACTCATCGCAATAAACAAAATACCACATGTAATTTTAATTACGTATGCATTCATAAAAACGTTTAATTGCGGAGCGTTTTTTGCAATTAAAATTAGAACAAAGTTAATGATGAATAAACTTCCCATAAGCGGAAGAGCAATTTCAACCGCTGATGTGATCGCAAATAATAGCGTTGCGAGTAGACTATCTAAGAAACTAGTCGTCAGCAATTTTGAAATCGCCTCTGTATATTGAAACGACTTTAAAATCGTGGCAACGAAATAATTAATGCCGCCAAGTGAAATAAAAATAATGAGAAAAAATATATCAAAAATGGTTGATAGTAAAGTAGACTGTGAGCCCGCATTTACATCAAACAAACTTGCTTGTGATAAACCGATATCAAAGTCTAAAATATGCCCGGCCATTTTCGGAATGTTCCACAGCATTTCTACAATTTTTGAAAGTGATAATCCAATTACAATTTGCGTTCCTGCATAAGCTGCAACGTCCCAAACTGTCTTGATGTGAGAGACATCCACTTGATCAGCCACTGTAATTGAAAGAGCAAGTCCAACAGTAACCTTCGCCATTGCTGGAATGGATCGGCCTGAGAAAAACGGTAAAAAATATAAAAATGAAGTAATGCGACAAAACGCAAAAAACGTTGCCGCCCATAATTCCATATTCATTTCAGTTCACCTATCTTAGTACGAACGCAATAGCGATGGGATTTTATCAAATAAATCTAAAATAAGCATCGTTAACTCTTGGAACATCCACGGACCTAAAATGATAATAACGAGCACAATACTCGCCATTTTCGGTAAAAACGTCAGCGTTTGCTCTTGAATTTGCATCATTGCCATAATAACCGCGATAATAATAACGACAATCAGACTTACAACGGCAATCGGCATTAAAATCATAACCCCTTTATAAAAAAAGGTTTGGAAAATATCTATAATTGGTGACGTATTCATTTATATGACTCCTATCACATAGCATCAAACGCTTCAGGCGACCGTCTTAAACATAATATCGACAATTTTTGTATATCCACCTAAATATACGAAAACGAGTATTTTAAACGGTAAACTTAAAATCATCGGCGGTACCATCATCATCCCGAGGTACATTAAAAGTGTACTAATAATCAAATCTATAAATACAAACGCTAAATAAATGAACATCCCTGTTAGTAAACCTTTTTGAATTTGCGTTAACGTAAAGGATGGTACAAGTGTAAATAAGGAAAGATCTTTCAAATCTTTCGGCAACTCTTCTCCGCGTACTTTCAGCATCATTTTCAAATCATGCTTATACGTATGCTTTGACATATATTCTTTCATAATAGGAGCTGTCGTTTCCGCAGCTTGGCTTACTGTTATTTTCTCTTTCGTCATCGGATCCCACACATCGCTCTTCAGTTGCCCGAGTACAGGCTGCATCGTAAAGAGTGATAAAAATAATGCAAGTCCAACAAGCACTTGGTTTGGTGGTAAATTCATTACCCCAAGTCCTTGACGTGTAATCCCAAGAACGATCATAAAATAAGTAAAATGTGTAAATAATAGAACGATAGAAGAAGATAATGATAAAAGGGTAACGAGCGCAAATAGTTGTACACTTGAATTACTCGTAAACTCTTTTCCATTTTCGAAATTAATAAAACCGTTCGGGGCCGCATACGCTGGATTTACAAAAATAATTGAAAAAACGATAGAAAATACGAAAATAACGGCTAATAATGATAACTGTTTCTTTATTCTCATGATGGATCCTCTACTTTTTTCGTTTCAGTCTTCACCGCGTCTTCTAGTGCTTGTTGAAACTGATTTCCTGTTCCGGTTAATTGCACAGACTGCACACCGTTATTACTAATAACAGTGAACACTTGCTTTCCGTCCACTTCAAATAAAAAGGCACTCGTTTGATGATTTAAATACACGCCGTCTTTTACTTGAATATGGCCATTTTCACCCTGCTTAAAAAACTGCTGTTTGCGCGTCTTTTTCGTCATATAATATGCACCGTAACCGAGCGCACCAAACAGTAAAACGACTTGAAATAAGGTCGTCATATACGACATATGACTCCTCCTCTACTCTTTATCTTGCATTTGACTTTGGGCTTTCATAAGCGCCGCTTGTTTCTTATCAGCTTCAATTTCAGAAATGATAATACCGAATTTCTCGTCCATTACGATTGCTTCACCGATGCCGACTTTCATATTACTTAAATACACATCTACTTTATGTCCTAAGTTTTTCTCTACTTCCAGAACATCGCCAACTTTTAACTGCTTTACATCACCAAGTGTAATAGATGACTTTCCAAGCTTTACACCGAGTTCAATCGAAATATCTGAAACAGTATCAATATGTGCTTTACCTGCTTCATTTCGCTTTCCTGCAAAATCTTCTAATCCCATTAATGACACGGGAGATACTTCATGCTTCATATGGATCCTCCTACTCTACAAAACTTTTAAATAGGAGCGCCTTACGCGTTCCATCTTTTCCAATAAAACAATTAAATTTATGCTTTCCATCTACATAACCAAGTAATTCATCCGAAACTTTCGTATGAAGCGGAATAATATCGCCTTCTTCAATTTGTTCAATCTCACTCATTGTCATTTTCTGCTCACCAATTGCAACGTGAACAGGTTTGTACACTTGATTTACTTTCACTTCCACTTCAGACGTATACTTTTTACGTTTATCTGAAGAATGTTCGACAATATTTTCAGACGTTAACTTATCCATAATTTCTTCAACAGATAAGAATGGAATTCCGATACGCACCGTCGTATTCCAAAAATCTGTTTTCATATTTACGTTAAGTAATGAAATAATATCGCTCGCTGTCGTAATCTTTAGTGCATTCGGATCTGTTTCTGTCGTTACAAATTTCGGTTCAATCGCAACAACACTTTCAAATGATTGCTCTAAATTTTTACAAAGAAGCAAGAATATATTATCAAGCGTTAAAAACTCAAACGCTGTTAACGGTCTGCGCATCGTAAAGTTACGCTTACTATCTCCGCCAAGCCAACATTCATGAATATAAATAACGAATGCTAAATCAATCTCAATAACAATTTCTCCAAGCTCTGGTAAACCGAGATCAATTACGCAATATAAATAATAATCTTTCGGCATTTTCTCCACATATTCACTCGTAAATGGAACTTGCTCAACTGTTGAAGGCTCTAGTTCAATTGGAATACGCATACGCGCTGATAACGTCTGTGACGTCTGTTTTCCAAAAGTAGAAGCAATCGCTTGCAAACTACGTAAATGCTCAACACCGAACTTCTCTGGTCTATTAAAATCATACTCTTGAAATTTCTCTTGCTTTCCTGCTTCTTGTGCGAAAGCTGGCATTTCCTCGCCTTCATTTACCGCCTTCAGCAGGGCATCAATTTGCTCTTGGCTTAATTTTTCGCCACTCATGACAATCCCCTTCCCTACCTTTTCAATTCAACGATTTCAACGTACATTTTTCCATTCTTCGTTAAAATCTTTCCGGTTCCAATCTCTTCATTCTCAAGCATAAGACGCACCGTATTTTTCGTTGAATTTTCAAGACGATACAATGTACCTTTCGTAATATGAAGCAGATCTTCAATTTTCTTTTTCGTATTTCCGATTTCAAAATAAATTGTTAACGGAATATCATCTTGTAATTTCAAATCTAGCCAACTCCCATATCATGTTCACGAAAATTTCATGTTCTCTCTATATATGAAACTTCTTATTTTGAAACGTCGATATTTAATATTTTTTTAATATATCCTTGCGTTTCTTTAAATGGCGGTACGCCTCCGTACTTTCTCACATTACCAGGACCAGCATTATAAGAAGCAAGCGCCAATACTAAGTCGCCGTTATTTTTCTTTAAATAACCGCTTAACTCTTTCACGCCACCTTCAATACTTTCAGCTGGTGAAAATGGATTCTTCACACCCATCTCCTTCACATTCGCTGGCATAAGCTGCATAAGACCCATCGCACCTGCATGTGACACCGTTTTCGGATTAAAATTAGACTCTACTTCAATCATTTTTTGAATTAACGTTTTCGGAATTCCATATGTACGACTTACACGATCAATAATATCCTCATACTTCCCTTCATTGGAAGAACGTATTTTTTGAATATTATACTTCTTCGTTAATTCCCACGTATCAACAGCCTCATTTTTCGTTTCTGGGAAACGTCGTTCAAACTCTTTTTGCGCAACTTGCACTTCCTCTGCTTTCTTCGTTTCAGCCTTTTCTTCAGGCTTACTCGCTTCCTCTACTTTATTAATAGTTTCTACGGGTTTATTAACAACCGCTTCTATTTTCGTAGATTGTACCGGCTGACTCATATCTTCTATGTTTGCCGGCTGCGTAGTACCCTTCGTCTCCTTCGCAGGTTCACTCTGCAACTTCTCTTGAAAACGACTACTAACGAATGCTTGTGGACTACTTAGCTTTTGCTGAATTTGCCCTTTCTTATATGCAAGCACTTCTTTTACTATATTTCCAACTATCATAATATCACCTTTTCGGTAAACAAAGATAATCTAATATTAGAGTTTTTTTTTAAAGTTTGCAATAATCCTTTTAATAATTATGTAATAAAAAAATGAATATATTGTTAAACTGTTATTTTTTTATATTTATTAATTCGAATTTTTAGTTGACACCCGTTGTAGCAAGGATTACAATAAATCTCGAAATTGATTTTTTCGCATATTACCGTTTTTCAATTTGCAGAAAAGTCAATATAAAAAAATGGGGGTTTCTTAACATGAGAATTAATACAAACATTAACAGCATGCGTACTCAAGAGTACATGCGCCAAAACCAAGCTAAAATGAGCAACGCTATGGACCGTTTATCAAGCGGTAAACGTATCAACAACGCTTCTGACGATGCAGCAGGTCTTGCAATCGCAACTCGTATGCGTGCACGTGAAAGCGGATTAGGTGTTGCAGCTAACAACACACAAGACGGTATGTCATTAATCCGTACAGCTGACTCAGCTTTAAACTCTGTATCTAACATCTTACTTCGTATGCGTGACATCGCTAACCAATCTGCGAACGGTACGAACACAAAAGAAAACCAAGGTGCACTAAACAAAGAATTTGATGCATTAAAAGAACAAATTACTTACATCGCTGAAAATACACAATTTAATGATAAAAATTTATTAAATACTGATCAAGTAATTAACATTCAAACTCTAGATTCAAGTGAAGGTGCTAAACAAATTGGTATCCAACTAAAAGGTGCTAACCTTAAGGACTTAAAAATTGATGATCTAAAGATTGAAGATGTAGCAATTCCTCAAGATAAAATTGCTGACCTAGGAAAATTTAAAGACGCAATGAAAACCTTCGAAGCTGATTTTGGAGCAGCAAAAGATGAAACAGCTAGAAAAAAAGTGGTTTCAGATGCTAAAGCTCAATTTGACAAAGTAAAAGATTTATTTGATGGAACTAAAGTGACTGCATTTGAAAATGCTATGACAGCTGTTAAAACTGCTGATAGTGCTGATAACACAGCGGAATTTGCAAAAGTTACAGAAACATTGAATGATGTGACTTCACAAAACACTTTAAAAGCAATCGACAAAATTGACAATGCTCTTAAAACAATCGCTGACAACCGTGCAACTCTAGGTGCTACATTAAACCGTCTTGACTTTAACGTAAATAACCTTAAGAGCCAATCTGCTAGCATGGCTTCAGCTGCTTCTCAAATCGAAGACGCTGACATGGCGAAAGAAATGTCTGAAATGACTAAGTTCAAAATCTTGAACGAAGCTGGTATCAGCATGCTTTCTCAAGCAAACCAAACTCCACAAATGGTTTCTAAATTATTACAATAAGCCATTTGAGTTAGTTTCCTGAATAAACCTCTCTGCTTGCGGAGAGGTTTATTTTTTCTATATAGATAGATTGAAAGATTTTTTTAGCTTAAAGAGAAGCTCTAACCATATTTAGTAGCGGTCAGGGCCTATTTTATTCTCGGTCCGTGTATGAAAACAAAAAGATATAGTGAGCATACGCCCCTTTTTCTTTTCATAACCGTTTATTAGCTTTAGAACACTAACTATATCAATCTATAAGGAGTGTCTATTATGCGTATTGGTACGTATGTTTTAAGTATGAATGCTAGGCAGTCGTTGTATGAGAATGAGAAGCGTATGAATGTTGCGATGGAGCATTTGGCGACTGGTAAGAAGTTGAACAACGCTTCGGATAATCCCGCTAATATTGCAATTGTGACTCGTATGCATGCGAGAGCAAGTGGTATGCGCGTGGCGATTCGTAATAATGAGGATGCGATATCGATGCTTCGCACGGCGGAAGCTGCCCTTCAAACTGTGACAAATATTTTACAGCGTATGCGTGATTTAGCCGTTCAATCTGCGAACGGTACGAATTCAAATAAAAACCGTCATTCACTGAATACAGAGTTTCAATCTTTAACAGAACAAATTAGCTATATTGGCGAGACGACTGAGTTTAATGATTTATCCATATTTGACGGTCAAAACCGCCCTATTACATTAAACGATATCGGTCATACGGTACATATGACGAAACATATTCCCCCTTCCCCTACACAACATGACATCAAGATTTCAACAGAACAAGAAGCAAGAGCGGCAATCCGTAAAATTGAAGAGGCTTTGCAAAGTGTGTCAATTCATCGTGCCGACCTTAGTGCAATGATAAATCGTTTACAGTTTAATATTGAAAATTTAAATAGCCAAAGTATGGCGTTAACAGATGCTGCATCTCGAATTGAAGACGCAGATATGGCGCAGGAAATGAGTGATTTTTTTAAGTTCAAATTATTAACTGAAGTTGCGCTTAGTATGGTTTCACAAGCAAATCAAATTCCGCAAATAGTTTCTAAACTACTACAATCGTAAAAATTCATCTTCCTTCTTCGGAACGATTCCATACAAAATAAAAGGGAAATACATATAAACTATGTATCTCCCTTTTATTTTGTACCCAATTTTTATTACTGTGTTACGGTCATAACTTGTCCGCTACGATCAACCATAATTTTCATTTTACCGTCTTGTGCATTATATAGCCCTAGTTTATGTAATTCCATTTTACAATCTTGTACGAAAGTTGGTAATTTACGAATTTGATCGATATCAGAACTTGTAATGAAATGAATTAAAAGCTGCGTCATACCTTTAATATCTTGTACAAGCTCTTCTTTCTCTCGTTTTAACCTTTCATTTTCTAGTTGTAACGACTGCAATTCACCTTCTAGACTACGTGTATTCTTTGCTTCTCTAGAACGCCCTGCTGCCATGCTAGAAAGCTTATAAATACCTTCCATAAACTGATGTAGTTCGTCTTCTTTCCTTTCACTACATTGATTAATTGTTTCAAAGTTATCAACGATACCAGATATAACTGTTACAAGATTTTTTTCATCCTCTTTATGCTGAATTTCACCTTTTAATTCGTACTCGTTTTCTTGTTTTCTTGCAACGATTGTCTCTTTTACTGGTATATATTTTCGCTTTCGTCCTGGTTTTTGTTTTTCAATATTTTCAAACGGTATTTCACGTTTTTTCAATTTATAATACGTATTTTGCAATTGACTTTCTGTTTTTGGAAAAAGATTTAGTTCATTTTTACTTACGTATTTTGAAATATTTAAAATGTTTAAACCGTGACGTTGACAAAATTGATACACTTCATACAGTAGCTCTAGTTCAGACTTCAGCCATGTAATTGCTGATTTTTCATATGCTCGCATCCCGCCATTTTTTTCTATATCTATTTGAAATAATACCATTCTATTATGTAAATCAACTAATTCTTCATACTTTACTTGGAATTCTTTTTCTATTTTTTTAAATTCCACCTCTAGTTGCATATCGTTCATTTTATTATTTGACATGTTTTGCAAAAGACCTAATACATTAATTGCTGTGTGGTGATACATAATCTGTGCCACTCCCCCTCATCCTTTCACAATTCTCATCTGACTCCCATGTCTTTTAAGAAAATAGCAATTTTTACATATCCATATTATAACAGTTCGAAATTATCTGTCAAATAATAAACATACAAAAATGTATAGAAAGTATAAAAATTTGGAAAATGTTTTTTTATTAATATGCAAAATTGCATATTAATTACATTTAATTATATTATATGGTATTTTGAATGTTTTTTCACCGAAAAAATTTGCGTTACCACGAAATATTAATAAAATAACCATTGAAAATACGTTCTTTTATATTTTCAAATCAAAAATCTTCAAATGAAGATTTTTTCATACATACAGCAGCAAACACCCCCAGAAACCTTTCATTTTTCTGCCAGCTTAAAGTATAGAATACTAAAAAGGAATTAGCCATATGTAGCATTGGCTAATTCCTTCCTCTCTCTAACAAAATAGAGTTATAAACCTAGTCTTCAAATCCTCAATCGAAGTCTCACTTCTTCTTACCTAAAACTACTTCATACCTCTGAACTCACATCACATGAGACTCTATTAAGCACTGAAAACTTCCTTACATAAGTAGTTCCTCTATTTCTACTAAATAGAAAAATGTTATACACCAGCTCTTCTAGTTACCTATAACCACTCCATATGTCTGGTCTCAACATCGCATAGGGCTCTATTAAGCACTGACTGCTCAACACTTGGCTAGAGCTTCTATTTCGGCTAAATAGAAACTTTTAAAGTACTAACTTATCAACTAAACCAATTAGCTCTTGAATATCTGGCTTACTTACTTGAGCATTTGCTCCCACAGCTTCACCTTTATGGAATAATTCATTTGTAATTAATGAAGAGAAAATAATGACTGGTAAACGATTCATTACTTCACTATCCTTAACCACTTTCGTTAAATGATGTCCATCCATTTTGGGCATTTCAATATCCGTAATTAGCAAGTGAATATGCTCAAACATTTTTTCGCCTTGCTCTTTCGCTAATTTTTCAATTTGCGCTAACGCTTCTGCACCATTGCTGAAGAAGTTCATTTTTGTATATCCAGCTGATGATAATGTTTCTTCTAATATTTGGCGAAGCATCGCTGAATCTTCTGCAATATAAATTACTTTTTCAGCCCGATCTGTTTTTTGTTCTAACCCTGCAATTGATTTATTGTCATAACCAGTGCCGCTAATTTCACATACAATTTTTTCATAATCTAATAGTAAAATGATTTTGCCATCTAGTTTTACAATACCAGATGTCGTTTCTTCTAGTCCCATAGATAATGAAGCTGGTTCATCAATTTGTTCCCATGAAATACGTTGAATACGATGCACTTCATCAACGCGGAAAATAACTTTCATTTGGTTTAATTCTGAGATGATAAACTTCGTTTGATCAAGTGGCTTTGTTGACTTTAAATTAAGAGCCATTGCCAAGTTAATAACAGGTAAAATTTCACCACGTACTTGAACAACACCTTCAACTGCATGATGAGATTCTGGCACAGTTGTAACAGGGAATGGATTAATGATTTCACGTACTTTCATTACATTAATACTAAATAGGTTTTCACCAACAGTGTACGTAACAATCTCTAATTCATTTGTTCCGCTTTCTAATAAAATACTTTGTGCTTGTGACATAAAGGTGTCGCTCCCCTTCCATTAATTCCGTATATCTAATTATTAAGCTTTATAAAAGCGAAAAAGTCAACTACCTATATAAAAAATATAGATAGTCGAACGATTCATTTTATAAAAAAACAATTATTCTTGTATAAACGAAGCAAGTGCCTCTAATAACACTTCTTGTGCTCCTACAACTTCCGTCGGCATTGCTTCCCATTTTTTCGAAAGCTCGGTCTCTACTCTTATTCTCAGCTCAGAATTCATTTCTGCTAACACATATTCTTTCGTTGCTATATCAACATCAAGTAGCGCGAGTGCATATAATTCCGGGTCATTTATTTTTTCGAATAATCGCTTTAATACTGCCGGTGCTATATGTTTTAATTTTTCAATATGAATTTCCTTATCCGAAAATAGTAACTCATATTGAATAAACGTAACATTTTCTTTAATCACTTTAAAATAACAATTATTTTTTTTATCATTCACAAAATAACCGTTTGGATCTGCGATAATACTTTCTACTTTACGAATTAAATCTGGCAAACTATTCGCCGCCATTACAGTCCGCTGCTCAACCTCACTCGGCGAAATGAATGTAACGCGATACTTATTTTGCGCCATCCTCCTCACCTCTCCTTTTATAAAAATCTATCGTCACATACTATCCAGAAGGCACTGGTCTACTATGAAATGATTATCTCATCCCCAACTATCTCAGTATGCCTCCATAGCTCTATTCTTACAACTAGGAGCTCTTCTGGACCATAACTGTTTATCCACACTAAACTTTGCTTACCTCTTTTTATACTACCCTAGTAACTCTCCATACCTTTGTCCTTACACACCAGTCGAGGCCCTATTAGGCACTAACCGCTCAAAAACAACGCTGGGTCCTCTCGTCAACCCTAAAAAGAGCTTTTTAGATCTTTTTAAGAACCTTTCAATAACTCTATGTTATTAAACCAAAACGCTATCTGCTGATCCGTAATATTTGGCAACATAACAAAAAACTCACGACACTTCATCTCATCCTTAAACAGTTGATACTTCCAAACGCTATCACTACCAACACTTATGAAATAAAACTCATGGATACGGCCAATGATTGCTTGTTTTTCACCAAATGAATACGGTGGCACTTGCTTAATTTCAAATTGATCTGGTAAATATACATGCTCTTCTCGTTCTATTTTTAATACTTGCTCGGCAAGTTCACGTTTATTTTCGAAAAAAGGCAATTGTAAAATTCGCTCTTGTCTTGTCATACGAATAAAAAACCCTTTCTACTCCATTACATTTTTTCCATGCGATATATATTATCGAATTAAGTTTACAACTTCATTTAATACTTCATCTGAAACTTTAATAACTTTCGCATTTCCTTGGAATCCGCGTTGATATAACATTAAGTCAACGAATTCTACAGATAAATCTACGTTTGCACCTTCTTGTGCACCACCACGTACTTTACCCGCACCGTTTTGACCAGATGCACCAAGAGCTAAAATACCTGTTGTATTCGTCGCTGTATAGTTACCATTACCTGTTTTCATTAGTCCGCCTTCGTTCGGGAACATCGCAACAGCTAATTGGCCTGCAGATTTCATACTTCCATCAGAATATTTTACCATCACATATCCACCGTCAGCAATGAAACAATCTTTAACCGTCGCTGCTGCTCTACCATCTACGTCTGTTACTGATAATGTTTTATCTGTTGGATGGTTTGTTAAATGACTTAAGTCTAATTTTATAGAGCCGCCATCAAATGGAATATTGGCCCCTTGCTCTTTCGGATTTGGATTTCCAACAGCATCAAATGTCATATTACCACCTGCACCTGGAACATCCTTAAACTCTGTTTCTTTTTTCGAGTCATTACGCATTTGTACTTTATATGTATAATTATGTTCGCTCGTTTGTTTAAACTCGACACGCATTGTCCATGTATTCCCCGCATTATCATATACAGGTAAATCTTGTGTAATTTGTTTTTCACCAGTTGGAATATTCCCTTTAATTGTCCCTTTCGATGTTCGAATACCACCAATTGCTGTTCCCATTGGAATTTGCAACGGTCCTGGAATTCCAGATAAATCAACTTCACCAGTTGCCTCATTCGCAGGGTATGCAAATACATATTGACCTTCAGTATTCGTAATATAATAATCTGAAGATATCCCAAACGTACCTTTACGAGTAAATTCCATATTTCCGCCTTTTGAATCACCTACAACGAAGAAACCATTACCTTCCATTGCGGCTTGTGTTTTGCCACCTGTTAACGTAATTGTACCATCACTATAATCCGTAACTGTACCACTCATTTTCACACCATTACCAATACTTTTCGGATTTGTTCCTGCGTATTTACCGTCACCTTTTGCACCAATCGAATTGTTATATAGTAAATCATCAAACATTGCTTTTTGTTTTTTATAACCTACTGTTTGTGCATTGGCAATATTATTTGAAGTTACACTTAATGCATTTTGTGTTGCATTCATCCCTGTAATACTTGTATATAACGCTTTAATCATAACGTATGGACACTCCTTATGAATTTGTAGTTTTTACTTCTTCAGTTACTTTTTGATCGTCTTTCTTTGCGTCTTCTGGGTTCGTTTCCCCAATCGGTTTATCAGACACTCTCTCAACGAAACGAAGAGATACAACCTTATTATTAATAACGAGCTGTACATCGTTATTTTCCGCAAGGCGAACCGTTTCTACTTGACCGGTTACTTTGTTTCCGTCACCGTCAACACCTCTTACGTATTTACCTAAAAACTTCATTCCACCATCAAGTGCTGTTGAATAAATCGTTGATTGCAGCTTATCTACTGCTTTCGTCATATTCTGTACTTGTTCCATAAGAGATAACTGCGCTGTCTGATTCATCATTTGATTCATATCCATCGCATTAAATGGATCTTGATGTTGGAAACTTGATAAAAACAATTTTAGGAAATCATCTTTCCCCATTACCCCAGGAGTCTTTTGCGCTCCTGCCGAAACTCCATTACTTTGTTGCACTGGCGATTGTACACCATTAACAGGTACATTACTTTTTTGCGCTCCTGCTTGTAACGGAATATGATTTGTACTCGTTGTATTTAATCCAACTGTTGGCACGCTTTATTCCTCCAATAATCCCGCAAATTCTGTTGATTGTTGTTTTTCATGATTTGTATTTGCTAATTTCTGTTTTTGCCTTTGCTCTTGTTCTCGCTGTTCTTTACGATTTTCATCTTTATCTGAATAGCTAATTTGAATATTGATTTCTTTTTCTTTTAACTTTAATTTCAATTCATCAAAAATGATTTCAACACGTTTTTTCGCATCGTGTTTTTCCATTTCTACGTGAACATCAATTTGATCTCCGTGTTTTTTCATAAACACTGTTAATGTACCAAGTTTTTCTGGATTTAACTGAAATAAAACACGTTCTTGTTTCACTACAAATTTTTGCAGCGCTTCTACTTGTGCTTCCATTTTCTTTCCTAAGTCAGGTAATGAAACTTTCTCAGCACCACTATTTGATTTCCCTACTTGTTCGGTACTCGTCGTTTTATTTAATAACTCTGCACCTGCAGAGCTCGAATCATTTAATGCATCAACCTCTGGCAACTCTACCTTTGCATCATCGCTCTCAAGTTTCGGAAGATCTACCTCTTTAGACTCTTCTTGTTTCTTTGCAATATTACAAGTTTCTGTTTCTACAACTTTCAATGCTTGCATCGTTTGCTCTGGCATCTTCATTTTGTCTAATACCATTTGCATTGTGTCTTCTAAACATATAGCATTTTTGATATTCATATTTGAAAGAAGTTCTTGTAATTGTTGTAATTCAGCTGCAGGTAATTCATTAAGTTTAATATTGCCATATTCTTTATATAGCTCTTGTATTTTTTGTATGTATTGATATAACAATTCCGGCTGCACATGTAATTGCTCAATTGCAACCATTTGCTCAGATACAGCTAATAACAACTGTTCTGTCTCTTTTTTTTCTTCTTTCTTTACAATAGGCTCTTCTTTCGTTACCGATTTTTTAGAAAGAATATAATCTTTTTTCTCTTCTGTTGGTGCTTCTTCTCGTTTCGTTTTCTCCGTTTGCGGCTGTTTTTTATTTTCCATTCTCATCGTACGATCGAATGAAGAATCTTCATTTTTTGATTGTACTTCTAGCCCTTTTTCTTTTTGCGGAGGTAAACTTTGTTGCACCGGTAATACAGACTGTATCACTACATTCACCTCATCCATTCATACACATTTTCAAATCCAGAAGCATTTTTTCTTCCAGCTTTTCTTGTGCTTTCGCAAGCTTTTTGCAATTTTCTTGATACATCTCATCAATGACACGTTCTTTTTCTTTTACTTGCTCTAAAAGGCTTTCATTTTTTTGAATAAAACCTTCCGTTTTTTTAATTTTTCGATTCCATTCTTCTATTCTTTCAGGTGAAAACGTATGTGAAGAAAGCATGCCAGCCATAATACGTTGCCCAGTTTGTACGACTTTACTACGCGATTTCACAACATATAAATCATATTCTTTTTTTTGTTCTATTTTTCTTTTTTCAGCCGTTAATTCATACACTTCTTTTAAAATATGTTCTTTTTCTTGATTTATTTGCAATTTTATTGTGTCGTACTGCTGTTTATCCACCTGTTTTCATAGCCCCTTCCTATTATAACGTTCTCTTTTTCTATTATATAGTTTTTTTCCAAAAAAATCTGTGAAATATTAAAAAACAAAAAAATAAGACCTCTTGGGCAGAGGCCTTATACTATATGGTGTATCGCTTCAACGATATCATCAAATTGGAAACTATCCGATCGACCTTGCTTTAAAAATGTATTTATACCTTCTACTTTATTTTTACATTCAAAAATATAAGCATTTTCTTCATTTTCTTGAATCGTTCCTAACTTAAAATACAATTCATTTTCTTTATAAATTGATAAAATTTTCCTCATTTCATTTGCAAGTTGCCAATGATGTGGCGACACGATTTCTTCCATAATCCTACTTACTGAATCTAATACTGAAATTGCAGGATAATGACTAAGCGTTGCAAGCTCACGCTTTAATACAATATGTCCATCTAAAATACCACGTGCTAAATCTGGTACAGGACCATTTAAATCATCCCCATCAACAAGCACCGTATAAATACCTGTTATAGATCCCTTTTGTGTTTTCCCAGACCGCTCTAACAACTTCTTCATATAACTTTCCATTAACAGTGTTTTACCACCAATCGGTAACTCTTTAACAGCAATATCAACACTTCTTCGTGCATCGGCAAAACGAGTAACAGAGTCCATCATAAGTAATACATTATTGCCTTGATCACGGAAGTATTCAGCAATAGACGTTGCGAGTTTCGCTGCACGAAGTTGCATAAGATGACTTTCATCTGACGTCGCTACAACAACGACGCTTTTTTGCATACCTTCCTCGCCTAACTCTTTTCGAATAAAGTCTTTTACTTCCCGGCCACGTTCTCCTACTAAACTAATAACGTTTATATCAGCTTTTGCGTTTTTTGCTATCATTCCAAGTAAAGTAGATTTACCAACACCTGACCCAGCAAAAATACCAATCTTTTGACCGATACCAATTGTTAGCATAGAATCAATTGATTTTATTCCTGTTTCAAATACATCGGTAATCTCTTCACGTTCAAATGCATGTATAGGCGGTGCATCTAGTTTAATTTTCTGTAATGGAATGTTTTCAGCTTCCTCATTTAACACTTCACCATTTGCACTTAACACTTTTCCGAGCAAGTGATTACCACGTGGTACAACAACATCTTCTGAAACTAATGTCACTGAATCTCCATAACATACTTTTTCTGTCTGTTCAAATGGAAGTAGCATATTATTTTCTTTTTCAATAGCAATCACTTCACATAAGACGTTATGTTCTCCAACGAAGCAAACATCTCCAATCTTCGCTTTCGGCCCTTTTGCTACGAAAAACTGTTCTTGTACACTATGAACTTTGCCTACTTTCGTATACAGTGGTGTTTCAATGAACTTATTCCATTTTTCGTTCTCATTCATTAACAGACGGCTCATACATTTTGCTCCTCAAATAGCTTCTCTTCTTCCCATTTCTGACGAAGTTTCGCAAATATAGGTGCAAATTTAAATTCAAAGAACTCTTTCTCTTCTTCCAGAACAAATTCACCAAACTGCAGGGAGAAATCATATTTCCATTCTACTAATTGTAGTAACCAATATTCTTTCGTATTTTCCTTCTCTTCTTGAATACGTTCAAACGTTTCTGGATGTACTGTAATGATTAATTTTTCAAACGAAGTTGGCAATGTTTGCACGATGCCAGTTAAAATAGGTAACACATCAAGCAATCGTGAATCTACCGCTTGATTCACGATTTTTTCTGCTAGATGAAAAGATTGATCCCATAATAACTCTGTCCATTCATATGCTGTTTCTTGTTGTTCTTTTTGAAACTGCACACGCGCTGCTTCCATCTGTTCCATTTGTTCATGAATATGCATTTGAAATTGTTCTTTATCTTGTAATAACTGCTGCCGCTCTCGTTCTAGCATTTGCTTCTCTTGCCTTAGCTGATTCATTTCCATATGTAATGACTCTTGCTGGGCGCGAAGCTCTGCATGATCAGTTTGTAATTCTTCCTCTTCTATTTGGACTGAAGCTGGTTTTGGAAATTGTAATTCATACGTTTCTTCAGAAAAAGAAACAGAATTCTTCGGAATTCTGTTTTTAAATAAGGACATCCTCTTCACCTCTTTGAACGATAATTCTTCCTTCTTTCTCTAGCTTTTTCACTGTACCAGTAATCGTTTGCTGCGCTTTTTCAGCATCCGTCATCTTAAGCGGTCCTAAGCCATCTAATTCTTCTAGAATCATCTCTTTACGGTTTGAAGACATACATGTAAATAATTTCTCTTTAATTTCTTCTTTTGCAATTTTAAGTGCTTTCGCAAGAACACCGTTATCTGTAATTTCTTCTAATACACGGCGAAGCGCAAGATCTTCAAGACCAAGTAAGTCTTCAAAGACAAACATATTTTCTTTAATTTTCTCAGATAACTCATAATCGACTTCATCCAGCTTTTGGAAGACTGTTTTTTCAACACCACGTGAAACATTATTTAAAATGTTTACGATTGTTTTCAAGCCATCAGTTTTATTAATTGCACTGAATGCCATATTATTTAATTTCGATTTTAACAACTCACCAATTTGATTAATTAATTCACCATCAACTTGTTCTAACTTCGCAATACCCATTACCGTCTCTACTCGCTTATGATCTGGCAATCTCTCAATTAATTGAGACGCAAGTTGCGGTTTAATATAAGAAGCGATAATTGCAATTGTTTGTGGTGACTCATCATTAAGCACTGTAAGAAGTGGTTCTAAATCTGTAAGTGAATTTAAGAATTCAAATGGATTATCTTTGTTATACCAAAGATCTTCCAATAATTTTTCCAGTTCGTCTTCTGGCATGTTTTTAAATATGCGACGAATGTATTCTTTATCTGGAGTGACTAAGTTCAATTCTTTTACATTTAGTTCATATAAGAACTCTCCTAGTACATTTTCTAACGTTTCTGGTTTGTATACACGAAACTTTGCGATTTCACGAAGTAATACTTCTTTTTCCTCAGCTGTCATATATTCAATGACTTTTGCTGCCACCCCTTCTTCTAATGTACGAATAAGGATGGCAGCTTTTTCTTTGGAGGAGATTTCATCTAACATCGTTGTTCCTCCCTTACTGTCCGTTTAACCATTTTTTAATTACTTTTGCAGTTCCTTCTACATGTTCTTTCGTAGCATCCTGCACTTGTTCATCTAACGTTGGTTCTTTCGGTTCTTCTGGTTCAGGTTTTGGCTCTGGCACTATTTTTTCTTCAGGAATTTCCAAGATACTTTCATTACTTGCAGCAATTTCGTCTTCTGCTAAGTATTCTTCATATTCCTCTTCTTCTTTCTTTCTCTTACGTCTTGCTAATAAGAACCATACTAGACCACCGATTGCTAATAAGCCAGCTGTAATTCCACCGAATAACCACCAGTTCATACCACTTTTTTCTGGCTCTTTCTCTTTTTCGGCTTTCGGCTGATCGAACTGAACAGTTACAACGTTAACTTGACCATTTATAAAGTTACCGTTCGGATCAGCTTGAAGTCCTGCCGCTGTTCCGATTGCTTCTTTAAAAGTTGTCATATCCATTCTACGTTTTACTAACGTATCATTATCTACCCATACAACAACATTTGTTTTCGTTAATTCTGGGTGTTTCTTAATTGTTTCAACTGTTTTATCTATTTCATAGTTTTCGATTTTGTTACCATTTTTATTATCATAGACAACTTTACCATTTTGATTATTGTTCGTACCGTAGTTTGGCACTTCACCGTTCGCTGTAATACCAGCACCTTGCTTCGTATCTGCCCCTTCTTGCGCAGTAGAACTTTCCTCTTGCTCTTGTTTACTACGAAGTACACCTTTATCACCATACTTTTCTGACTGACGTGTAACTTCATCGTAGTTTACAGATACTTTCGTATTCACTTTATATTCATTCGGTTTAAACATCGTCATTAACGTTGCATCAATATCTTGCTTTAATTTACCTTCAAGTTGATGCTGCATCTCTACTTCTTTCTCATAAGAAGAAGAACTACTAGAATGTGCTTCATCTGTCCCTTTTGAGATAACACCTTTTTTACTATCAATAACGCTTACTTCTTCTGCCTTCACGCCAGGAACTGCTGCACTAATCATTTGCTGTATACCTGCAACTTGATCAGCTGTTAACAATTGGCCACGCTTCACTCCAACCGTAATCGCCGCTGTTCCTTTCGCTTTTTCTTCATCAAAAATTGTCTCTTTTTCAGGCAATGTAATTTGAACATTTGCCGTTTCAACTGTCGCAAAGTTTCTTACAATATCTTGCTCCAATTGCTTCTTCGTACCGACAATTTGCTTCATTTTTTTATCTTGCTCACTTGAACCGAGCGAGCTTTCTAATAAAATTTCCTCACCGCTTTTAGAATTAAACGGTAAGCCCATCCCATTCATTTCTTTTCGAACCCATGGAGCATCATTCTTTTGCACACGAATCGAACCATCGGCCGCTAATTGATAATCGACACCTAACTTCGATAATTCTGCTGTAATCTCTTGTTTATCTGTATCATTTAAATTTTGATATACAACAACATATTTATCTGGCAAGGTGAAGTATAAAAGTGCTCCTGTTACAATCGCTAAAAGCGCAGCACCAATTACTAACTTATGCCACGTTTTTAACGATTGGATAACATTTTTCATCTTTTCCATTTAAACACACCCGTCCACTTTCCTAAATTTGCATATTAATTAGTGACTTATAATTTTCAATAAGATTATCACGTACAAGAGCAGCCGTTTTCATTTGAGACTCAGCTTTCTTTTGCTGAATTAAAACGTCATGTGTTTCTCCTACCCCTTTAGTTAGTAAATCATATACTGCTGTTTGTGCATTGTTTTGCGTTTGATTCATATCTTCCAATAAATCAATAAACTTTTTCTCCGGAGCTACAGATGTTTGAGAAGTTTTCGGTGCACCAATTGACTGAATTGCTCCAAATGGTTGTGTATGTAACATTGGTTGAATTTTCATATTACGATTTTCCCCCTTATCCTCGGCCGATTTCTAAATCTTTATCAAGCATTTTTTTATTCGCATTTAATACACTCGTATTCGCTTCATACATTTTTTGAGCAACCATTACATTCGTCATTTCAGCAGTTACATCAATATTGGGATAACGTACATATCCTTCTTCATTTGCGTGCGGATGCGTCGGATCATACACTAAATTTTCCGTTTTGTCTGCTTCAATACTTTTTATTTTTACTCCGTTAGTAGGAGCCCCATCTAGCATACTTGCAAAACTATTGTTTGATTCTAGCACCACACTACGACGCTCATATAAATCTGCCCCCGGAGCCGCCGTCGTATTTGCATTTACAATATTGTTAGAAGTAACTTCCATCCACTTTCTCGCTGTCGTTAGTCCTGAGCCACTTGCATTAATTGCCTGAAACATCCGTTGTCTCTCCTTCTACTTTTAACGTCCGCGTGCCGCTTGGTTAATTGCATATTGTGTATTAATTGCGTTAACTGAAATACCGTATAACTGATTTGCTTTCATTAAATCTAGCATTTCTGTCGTTACATCCACACTATTTCCGTCTTTATTCGTTTGCATTGATTTTGTTTGAATCTTTGCATATGTATTTTTCGTATTTACTGTCGGTAAGTGCATTTCATTCGTTTGATATAAATCTGGATTGCTCTTTAAATCAGCCGCATTATTTTTATATAAGGCACTACTTTTATTCATCTGCTCAGCAAATGTTACATCTTGTGCTTTATAGCCAGGTGTATTCGCATTTGCAATATTACTAGAAACAGTATTTCGTTTCGTCACTAAATAATTCATATAATGGCTTACATCACTCACTAAATCTGGCATATTCCACACCCTTCCTTTTCTAACGTAATGATCCACTGATAGAAGTTTCACTTCATTATTTATTTTCTTATATGCGTTTATTAAAATATTTACTATTATGTACCCTTACATATTTTATTCCATTTTTTCATTGTTGTCTTTAGAAAAATACAAAAATATAAAAAAGAATGCAAAAAACTGTATACACATAGTAATCTATAGAACATTTCAATATATAAACTATAAACTAAATTCCATTTTTCTATTATTTGGATTACTATTATTTTTTCATCACAGTCATAAAATGAAACCTCAATCAGCGGAGTTCTTTATGTAAACGAAGGAATAGACCCCCTTTTAAAAGGGGAATCTGTTTCCAAACGTTATTATTAATATTTACCGTAAAATGAATTAGCCTTCATTCGCCCATCATTTGTCATAATCATTTCTTCCAAAATCTTTTGCTTATCCCGAATATGCTGAGCTGCCTTAATAATGAACGGGCTTACTTCTGCTGCAACTTGCGCACGCGTTTCTTCATCCAATGTCACCATCCAGCGATTTAACATCTCACTCTTTTCAGCAAACTCTCTGTCTGACACTTGCAATTCACCGATTTCATTAAAACAGCTGACAAACGTCCGATAAATATCATTGTTCATTTTCAAGTGCTCCGCGGTAACCGTCTATTAAATCTTGTAACACTTTCACAATTGCATCAATATCTTTCGCTTCACGCGTTACTTTCATCGTTTGAATTTGAATGCTAATCCAATCATATAAACCATAGAGACTATCATATAAATCTTTCGTAATTTCAGGATTTAATTGAAGCTTTAGCTCTTCAAAAATACGTTCTAATTTTTCAAGAAGTGCGTCCCCTTCTTGAAGTTTAAAAGTATGTAAAAGTTCTTCTAAATTACGAAACTCTACAATACATCTTTCATAAATAAAAATTGTATTTTTAATCGGATTACTCGTCATAATATCATTTTGCATATAACGTTGCCATGCTTGCATACGATCACTTCCTCAACTTTCATTAATCATCACTTTTTTGTTTTGTCATTGCTTTAATTGTTTTTAGTTGGCTATCAAGCGCCGCCAATGTACTCTCTAGCTTTTGATACTTCTTCACGATTTCATCTTGCTTTTGCAAGTTTTGCGTCTCAATATCTTTAATCTTTTTATCTAAATCACTTACACGTGAGTCAATGTTTTTAACTCTCTCGCCGACTACACCTTTATCACCGAATAGTTTATCAAGCGGTTCTTCCATCATTTTTCCTAAACCGTTAGAACTAAAGAAAAATTGCTTCGCTGCATCGGGTTTTTCTTTTAATGCTTGTGTTAATTTTTCATCATTAACTTCCATCGTTCCATCTTGCTTTAATTGAATACCGAATGTGAATAAATAATTACCATCTTGAGAAAATGTTGCAACATTGTTCATCGCTTGACGTACGCTTTGCATAATTACCTGCCCTTGGAAAACTCCATCTTTCCCAGCAAAAAGGTCAACTGTAGAAACTGCTTTATTATACTCCGCTACCATCTTTTTAATAATATTGGCTGTGTCTGTTACATTAGAATCACTTACCGTAAATTTTAATTCTACACCTTTTGTTTTTGGATCTGTTGTTGTACCGGCATCTGGTGTCCCTTCTACTTTCGGCTCAGTTACTTTTAACAATTCAATTTTCACACCCGGAAGAGCCTCAATTGTATTAGTAAAACTTTCAGCTTCAATACCATTAATACTATATTTGGCATTTTGTGCTTCATTGATTGTATTAAGCGCTGTACCATCCGCATTAGCTAAACCAATATCTTGAAATAGTGTAGATGTGTTCCCCTCAAACTTAATTACTCCATCTGTTCCTTCTTTTTTCGAGGTCATGAAAATTTTATTTCCAAGTGTATAAGCTGATACGCCATAATCTCCATCATTAATCTTATTAATTAAATCTTTATATGTCATATCAGTTGTTACTTTTAGTTCTTTACCACCTAGTTTTAATGTTTCATCTTTAGGAAGCTTCGCATTTATATCTTTAATGTCATTTGAAGCTATTTGATGACGCTGCGCAAGCTGTGTAATAGTCATATTAAAAGTTCCTGCAATCGCCCCACCATCAGCTTTCACATTAATGTAGCCGTCTTGTGTTGTCGTTACTTTTTTCTCATTCCCTTTAAAAGCTGCTAAATCTTTAAACACTTGAGTAAAAGGAGTAAATTGTGTCTTTAAACTTGCATATACTTGTTTATCTTGCGTAAGTTTTTGCTTCTCAGTAGTATACGGTGTTTTTCTCATATCTAACGCTTGCATCTCTAATTCTACTAGGTTAGAAGTATCGATCATATTATTTCCGAGGTTCCAAATTTGTTGTCTACCACCAATACCTGTCATCGTTGTTCCTGCCATTTTTCTCACTCCTTATAGATTACATGTAGTCTAAAATACTTGTTTTACTCATCGTACTAACCGCTTTAAGCGTCGCTTCATACGTTGCATTTATATATGCCAAGTCAGAAATCGCGACCGCTAAATCGACATCCTCAATTTCTTTACGGTTTTCTTGAAGCGCTAAGTTTTGCTCGCTTAAAATTGTTTTAAACGTCTCCATCGTGTTCATTGTTGAACCAACTTCAGTTGTACGGTTAATGATGCCATCTAAGTTTTTCTTATTTTCCCCTAATAACGGTTGTAACGCTTTTTGGTCACCTTTTTGCATCGCTTCGCTCATCTGTTTTAGCGTTTTTATAACCGGGGATAATAATGCTTCTCCGTTACGGAACGCCTTGAATTCATAACCATCATTTAGTTGCCAGTTCACATCATTTTTTCCGCCCTGGTACGTACCATCTTCTGTAAATGGTGGATTCTCTGCACTATCACCACCGAAAATATAACGGCCTTGCTCTTTCGTATTCGCTAAATATACAACTTGTTTTAAAATTTGATCAATCTCTGCACCGATTGCTTTCAATTCTTTTTCACCATTTTGCTCACTTAATGCTTGTACTGTTAATTGATCTGCTCTCGTTAAAGATTTCAAAACACCTTGTAAAGTATTTTCAGTTTGTGTTAGTACATTTTTCGAATCCGCTATATCTTTTTGCATTTGCTCCATATTTGCCAATGAATGTTGAATCGCAAATGATTTACTTGCTGCAAGTGGGTCTTCACTCATAAGAAGATTTTTCTTCCCTGAAGTTACTTGGTTTCTATGGTATTGTTGTTGCACATTCAAATCCATTAACTGATTCTTTGCCCAGTTTGCATTTTGAAATGTAGATACTCTCATTTCTATCTCCTCCTTATATATTTCCAATCAATTATTATCACTTATCGAATAATCGAAAATAGACTATCAAACACTTCATTCATCGTAGTAATAGCTTTAGAGTTTGCGACGAAGTATTTTTGGAAGGCCATTAAATTTACCATTTCCTCTTCCATATTCACACCTTCGACGCTCATTTTTTCTTGCTGAATTCCTTCTAGTAAGTCCCCATGAATTTTTTGATAACCATTCACTGCACTTTTATCAGATGCAACACGAACTATAAATTGGTCTAATGCTGCTTTATAAGAAAGACCTTCTTTATAATCTCCATCTGTAATTGCTGCTAGTTTATTTGCTGTTTCAGCAGATATTTTCATTTTCGAAATATCTTTTTGGAATTCTGGATTTAACTTCATATCTTTCGCATGATCTCCAACGAAGAAATCTTTTCCCATCACTGTATTCACTTGATTTTTCATCGAACTCATTAAGTCTTCAAGATTTTTTTTATAATCAACTATCTTCGCTTTCGTGTCAATCGCTGATTTTATCGCTCCGCTAGTTACATTGATTTCTGAACCGTAAATCTCAACTGACATTGGGTCTTTCTCTTTATTTAATTGAAGTGGATATGTATCTTGTCCATTTACTGTTAAAATACCATTCATTCTAACACTCGCGATATTAGGATTCATAGATTCATAAGATACTTCGATGTTTGCATACTTAGACATCTCTGTAACGATGCGATCTCTTTCGTCTAGAAGTTGATTCGGCACTTGTGTACCTGCTTGTCCAATTTTATGATTCGCTTCTGCTAAACTAGCAGCAAGACGATTAAATTCATTAACATGCGCCTCAATATCTTCTGCTGTCTGTGCTTCCACTGTATCTAAGTTTTTCGCAAGACGATTCACTTGACTTGTGAACTTCCCAGTTTCAGAAATTAATGTATCGTAGTAGTTTGGTTGTTCTGGATTTTTTGCCACTTCACGAAAGGCATTAAAGAAACCGTCCATTAAACTAGATAATGAATTCTTTCCTGTCGTTCCAACCATAGACTCTACACGTGATAAAGTCGAATTCATGTAGTTATAGTAAGAGAGTTGAGATAATTGATCATTAAACTGCTTCGTCTTTACCTCATCAGTAATACGGTCAATACCTAGCGTTTGTACACCGTAACCAATCCTCTGTTCTGGCGTATGACCATTGCTTGCTCCAACAGATCCGTAATTCACCATTTGACGCACATAACCCGGTGTATGAATATTAGACAAGTTTTGTTTCGTTGTTTGTAACCCCATTTGAGCCGCTAACATGCCCGATAGCGGTGTATTATAATCAGATAATCTCATAAAGCTTCACTTCTCCTTTACAATAGTTCGTTCATAAAGATTTGCGAATTATTGTTTCGCTCTAAATTATATTCAGAAACAGAATCCACAATACTTTCTGTAGTTTTTAATAGTACGTTTAAGTAATATTGATTTTTCAAAAGAATCATTTTTACATTCTCTTCTAATTCAGTTACGTTTTTTTGTAATTCTTTCATTTTTTCAATTTCTTCTTGAGAAAAATACGAAAATAACGCACTTACACGAAACAATTCAACTCCTTGTTCTTTACAGAACTGAACAACCATTTCTTCAAATGAGCTTGATAACCCTTTTAAACCATCAATGTACTGCAATTGCTCTACTTGCAACTTTTGAACTGCATTTACATTTTTATTTTTTAAATTCTCATATATTTGCTCTCCAAGCGCTTGAATATTTTCATACGCTTTTTGAATAATAACGAGTTTTTCATATAATTGTATGTACATATAGCTTCCTTCCTTTTACAAGACTAAATTCACAATTAAACCATGGATTTCTCCAATTTGATTTAACATTTCTAAATGTCCTGTTTTCGTATTAATTAAGTTCATCACATCTTCTAATTCATTCAATCCCATTTCTGCCTGTTTCACAATCGTCATTTTCTGTGAATATCCGTAACGTGGGTGACGAGACATGACATCTTTATACTGCAATACATTATCAACGTAAAAATTCAAAAATGATTTTACTGTATTTTTGTATTCCATTACATTATCAAGCGTTAATTCCATTTCAATTTTCTCTTTAATTTCTCCAATATTATCGACAAACGCTTCCATTTGTTCTAGTAATTTATCTTTTTTCGGATCTGCATGCAAATTATCCGAAAATGCAAGTCCTGTCCTGACATTTGCTTCTTTCGGCATTTGAGTAGCAGGTGGTATATGCGATAAAATTGGATTATGCGAGATAGAACGTAGCATATATATCACCTATTTATTTTTTTATTTCTTCCTAAACTTAATCGTAAAATCCAGTTATTTATAATTATACTCTGAACAGTAATATTTTGCAGTTATTTTTTATAAAAGATATGTTACAATTTAGCATGAGGTGGCACAATTCTATGAATATTTTCCTTTGTGGTTCAAATCAATTAACAGCATTAGATCAAGAAGAAATTAAAAAATTTTTAACTGACTATGCTCACAAACATAAAATTTACATATTATGTTATAAATCTATTGAAAATGAGGTTCTTCGTTTTTTCGTTGAGAATGAAAGACTCGCTCAAAATTTATGCCTTTACACGCTGCAACCATTGCAAGCAATTACAGATGAATTCCAAGAAGTCGTTGATTACTTAAAAAAACACGGAGCCGAATATGTTGCTTTTGATCATCCTTCTGACTCCATTTACCGATCAGATTATATGTTTTTTGTTAAACAAATTATTGAAGACACTGATTTAGTTCTCTGTTTTTATAATGGGGACAAACATACATCTGTCATCCCTGTCGATGTTGCAAAAGAAGCAGGTATTGATGCTGTCATTTATGATTTACCAGGATTACATGAAAAGCAAATGAAAAAAAGCTTTGAACAAAAAATTCGTATGATGTAAAGGGGGAGGCACAATATCATTATTGTGCCCATTGTAAATATGATAATTGAACAAGATTATGATCATTTTATCGCGAGTTTTAAACAACAATTCAATATGGACATCGCTTCATATAAACAAGATAGAATGCGCCGTAGAATCGATGCTTTCATTTCGAGAAAAGGCTTCGAAAACTACACTAATTTCTTAAACAAATTACGCGCTGATCAAAATTTATTTTTAAATTTTATTGACTATATTACAATTAACGTTTCAGAGTTTTTTAGAAATAAAGAACGATGGCAAACTTTAGAGTCGAAAGCACTACCAAAATTACTCGAACAAAATAGCGGAAAATTAAAGGTATGGAGTGCCGCCTGCGCTGCTGGTGAAGAACCGTATACACTCTCTTTAATTTTATCGAAGCATCTTGCTCCATTTCGTTTTGAAATTCAAGCAACAGATCTTGATTTTCATATTTTAGAAACCGCAAAACGCGGTCAATATACAGAACGTTCTTTAAAGGAATTACCTACTGATTTGAAAGAACGTCATTTCACAAAAGAGAATGATCTATATTCATTGCATCAAAACATTAAACAAAACGTCTCGTTTAAACAACATGACCTTTTAATGCAGTCATTCGATACAAATTATGATTTGATTATTTGTCGCAATGTAATGATATATTTCACAGAAGAAGCAAGAGTAAAACTTTACGAAAAATTTAGTCGTTCTTTACGAAAAGGCGGTGTACTATTTGTTGGTAGTACGGAACAAATTTTAACACCCGAGCGTTACAATCTTCAGCGATTTGATACATTCTTCTACGAAAAAATATAAAAGAGGTCGTCACAATGGAGTGACGACCTTTTTACATAACTCGAATTAAAATAATACCGACAATCCATATAAAGAGAAAAAGAAGCGTCATAGACCATTTATGTTCTTGCATCGTTTGTTTCAATGCCTGTGATAATTGTGTCATGTTCATTTCCGCAAGCGCTCTCCATACACTTACATCCCGATCTTTAGCAATGCGGTCTGTAACGCTAATTAAAATTGTTTCGTTAGACAATTTCGTTATATAAGCAGTAATAACCGTTACCATCAAATTTATATTTCCTTCTGAAGAATCACTTTCCACTCTAGAGATAAGTGCACTCACATCTAGTAACGGAATATGTACTTTTCTACCAAATGATAGTTGTACTTCAGCGAAATCATATGTTCCATCTAACAAAGGAATTTCTTTTATATGCGCCTGCTTAACAAGCCCTTGTAGGCTTCTAATTACTTGTTCAAATATTTTTTCTGTTTGCTTACCTTCTCCAGATAACGTATGTAACTTTTTAAAAAGTTGTAACACTGTATCCATCTCTTTAGAAAGCATTTCCTTCATAATCTTTCCATCACTTAAACTTGCAAGTAAAATACCTATTTCATTATTTTTCGAAATAATTTTAGACTGTCCAGTAAACACTAAATTGCTACGCTTTCGTTCTTTCTGGATTTCATGCTCCGAAATAGCTGCAGGCTGTTTTAATGGTTGTAACGCCTTATCTTCAATTGTCGTACGTTTAATCTCCATTTAAGCGCCTCCACTACTATGAAATAATTAGCCCCATTCTTTATTACTCTTTAAAACTAAAAACAGTACGAATAAACCTGACATGATAGTAAACACATCAGAAGCTTGCACTCCCTGTTCACCTTTTTCTTCTTTCTTGTCTTTCGGTTCTTCTTTTTGTTCTTTCTTTTTAGAGGCAACTTGTTTGTTATTTTTCTCTTTTTGGTCCTTCCCCTTATGTACTTCCTTGTTGTCTTCGAACGGCTCTTTTATAACGTAAGTAAATTCCTCTTTCTCTTCCAACGGTTCTTTTATAAACTTATTTACTTTCTCATCTCGCTTCGGAATTTGAACAACTGGCAAATTTTCTTCTGGAACCGGGTTTTTGACTTTGGAATCTTCTTGCTTCTCATTTTCTTTCTTATCTTCTAATTCATTTTCTAGTTTATTATCTAATTTATCTTCTTTCTCTTCTATCTTTTTATCATCTTCATTTTTTGGCACCAAAACAGAAATGGTATATTCACTTTCCTCAACAAGTTTATTACCTGCTGCATCTATTATCTCTACAAGTAATTCGTATGGCCCAGCCGGCAATGCTTCTGTTATTTCAAATACTTTTTGCCAATCCATATCATGCTTGTTGTAGTCTAATAAAAACGAAAGCTCTTTATTTTCTTTCCCTTTTAATGTAACGCGCACTTCTTTTACAACCGATTCTATATCTGATGCTTTTACTCGTATATGTATAGAATCTCCCTGTTTTCGTTCAACTAAGTTCTCTTTTACTTCATCAATAGTAACTTTCTGTAACTTTGGCAATTCTTTATCTATAGTTGGCGTTTCATTTTTAATACGAATGAGCGGGACTTTCACTTCATTTTTTATGAGCTCTTCTTTCTCATTCTCTTTGTAACTTTGAACGAGCTGAAGATTCCAATCACCTTGCAAATCAAAATCCCCTGCTTTATAGTTAGCAACCCAGCTCTTCGTTTCTTCATCATACTCAAAAGATAACATTCTTTCTTGCGCATATTGCTCCCCATTTTTTTGTAACTGCAATATACCTTTCATACTTTGAATGTTTTTCCCATTTGGTTCTACAGCAATTCGCACCTCTTCGCCAACTTTAAGCTCCGGCTTATTTACTGTAATAATTCCCTGTTCTGTTTCTATCTTTCTTTCATTCAATTGTTTATTTACTACTTCTTGTTGTTCTGCTTCTTTTTGTTTCTCTTCATCTTGCTTCGTTTCCACTTGCTCTGACGATTCTTGAGATTCCTTATTTTCTTCTTGTACATTCACTTCATTTATTTTTTGATCTGACTCAATTTGTTCCTCAGCCTGACTTTGCAAGGGGAAGAACAAGCATACATGTATGCTTAGCCAGCTCATTAGAAAAAACTTTACGTTTTTCATCTACTAGTTCAAACTCCTATTTCAATGCCTTATAGTGATTTCGTCACTTTTACTCCGAAAAATCCATCTACATTTACAAGTTCACCATACGCCACTAATACATCATTTACATAAATACGAATTGGTTCATCAATATCCTCATCTAGCACAACTGCTTCATTTTCTTGTAAACTTAATATATCTTGAATCGTTTTCACTGTACTTCCAAATACAAATTTCACGTTCATTTCTACATTTTGTAGAATGGACGTGTCCATATATACTGGTTCCATTTGTTTTACTTCTTTAAATTCAATAGGTTGCACAACTGGTTCTACAATTTTTTCTTCTTCAATTTCTTCTGTGGCAATCTCTTCTTCTTCCACCATCGGATACAGAAGTCGCCTTACCATTTCTTTCGCTTCAGAAATTGGCAAAATTTGATACATCTTCGATTGAAGCAGATCACCAATTTCAAGATTGAACGTAATTTGAACGAGTTCGTCCACTTCCATTGACTCTCCCAAATATTCCATTTCTTCTTTTAACGTTACAAATTTAACATTTGGCGGCGTCATGTCCATTTTTTCTTGAAACATTTCTGACATCGCCGTAGCAGCATGACCCATCATTTGGTTCATAATTTCTTTAATACCGCTCAGTTCTAATTCAGTAAGCTCTTTTTCCGGATCAACTTCCCCTGTTCCCATCATCATTAAATCTACCATTGTTAAGGCAACATCTTTCGTAAATACGAATACATTCTCATTCTTTAGCCCTTCAACAAAGTCAACATTTAAAATAACAAATGGCACTGGTACTCCATCATAATGACGAACATTGATTGCTTCCACATTTGGTGTACTAATTGTAACTGGCTGATTTAAAAGCGTTGACAATACTGTTGAAGCGGAGCCAATTGAAATATTTGCAATTTCACCAAGCACATCTTTCTCTTCTTGTGTTAAATGCTCTTTTTCAACTTCTTCTACAATCTCAGTTTCCACTACTTCTGCTGGTTCGTCTGTTTCTTCTACTCCACCAGATAATTGCATTAATTTATTTACCATTTGTTTCGCATGCTCAACTGAAACAATTTGTACAAGTTTAGAGTTTACAAGATTATCTATCTTTAAATCAAAAGACACTTTAACAATCGTATGATTCCCATCAATTTCAGAGATTTTCTCCATTTCTTCTGATAACTTTACAACTTTAATCGTCGGCGGAGACATATCTACTGTATCTTGGAAGAATTCCGACATAGATGTAGCTGCGAATCCCATCATTTGATTCATCGCTTCTTGTACAGCACTTAGCTCTAATTCACCAAGTTCTTTTCCGTCCTCGATTTCACCTGTTCCCATCATCATTAAATCAGCAATGGACAATGCAACATCTTGCTTAAGGACAAGAAGGTTTTCCATATCTAATCCTTTTGTAAAATGAATGTTTAATACAACATGTGGAACTTCGACATCTCTTGAATCATATAAATCTACCAACTCTATGCGAGGAGCAGTAATGCTTACTTGCCTATTTAAAATTGTTGATAATACAGTCGAAGCTGAACCAAATGATATATTTGCAATTTCGCCAAGAATATCGCATTCTTGAGGCGTTAAATGCTCATTTTCTTTTTCTAGCACAATCGTGCTCGTATCCCCTTTTGTGTGTTGCTCAGGCATTTTCCCTGCCTCCTCATTTCTGTTTTTCTATCAAATAATATAAACTCTTATTTTATTTTAGCAAACTCATTAGTATAAAACGTTACTATGTATCCCATTATTAGATTCGTAGCAATTAGCCAAAAAGCTCCCCAATTGTATACAAGTGGGGAGCTTTCCTTCATTCCTATTATAAACCTTCTGGGTTTAAAATGAGGACCACTCGTCCATCACCGAGAATCGTCGCACCAGAGAAATAGTTAGAACTCTCTGCAAAGAAGTCACCTAATGACTTTAAGACTATTTCTCTTTGACCGATAATTGTGTTTACAATAAGTCCATAGCTGCGATGTGTATTACGAACAATTAACACAGGAACCATTTGACCATCATATGACGCAAACGCCTCATCTACTGTTTTTTCACCAAATACAGTACTTAAATGTTTCACTTCAATAATTTGATTACGATAATTTAACACATCTTTCCCTTGTAAGGATTGGATGTCTTCTCTCTTAATTCGAATTGCTTCAACGATATTTCCAAGAGGTAAAGCATAACGCTTATCATTCGTTTGAACAAGCATAGATTGAATAATAGACAACGTTAATGGAAGTTCAATTCTAAATGTACTTCCCTTTCCTTCCTCAGAATCAATAATTAAATGTCCACCTAAACTATGAATCGTATGTTTTACAACATCTAATCCGACACCGCGTCCAGAAAGATCTGATACAACTTCAGCTGTACTAAATCCTGGTTGGAAAATAAGATCAAACACTTCACGATCTGTTAATCTATTCGCATCTGCTTCAGTTACAACGCCATTTTTAATCGCTTTTTCTAATACTTTCCCTTTATTAATACCGTTTCCATCATCCGTAATTTGAATAACGACATGATTTCCACTATGAAAGGCTTCTAATTTAATCGTACCTGTCTCATTTTTACCTGCATCACGTCGTTTTTCAACAGTTTCAACACCGTGATCGATTGCATTTCGAATTAAATGAACGAGCGGATCACCGATTTCATCAATAACAATTTTATCTACTTCAGTATCTTCACCTGTAATTTGTAAATCGATTTTTTTCCCTAAATCTTTCGCTAACATACGTACCATACGCGGGAAACGATTGAACACAGTTTCAATCGGCACCATACGCATATTTAATAGTACATTTTGAATATCTTTTGAAATATCGCCTAATCGATTTAAATGTTCAATTAGCTCCTTGTTTTGAATCGTTTGAGCCAATTCATCAATGCGCCCACGTTCAATTACACTTTCTTCAAACATATTCATTAATCTTTCGATTTTCTCTAATTGAACACGAATTGAACGATTCTCCACTTTAGCATTTTTCGTTTTTGTAGTACTTTTAGCTGGCATAGCACTTGAAGGTTGATTCGTTGCCTCTATTGGTGATTCTACCTGCGTAGCCACAGCTGGTTGTAGCTTTTCTTCTACTTGCACAACTTCTTGTGTAACGACTTTTTTAGAAGCTACTTCCTTCGATATAGGTTCTCCTTGCTTTACTTCCACTTTCTCAATTTCAGAAACATGAAGTACTACTTGTTTCAATTCTTCTATACTACAATCCGTATCCATAAATACTGTAAATTCAAATCCGAAAGCATCTGCTTCAATTTCTTCAATACTCGGAGCTGTTTTTTGTATATTCCCTACATTTTGCAATGCTTCAATACACATAATGGCACGTACTGCTTTTAAAATCGCTTGCTGTTCAACTGTTATATGCACTTCATGCGAAACTGCATCATCGTTGTCTATATGATTTTGCTCTATATGTTCCGTAGGAGTTTCTACATTGCCGTTCAATAACGCTTCTAATTTCTGTTTAGTTGAGGCTACATCAATATTGCCCATTCCACCTTGTTGCACATCTGCAACCATCTTCTCCAAATTATCAATGCACTCAAAAATCACATCAATAATATCCGCATTTACAACTATATTTCCATGACGAATTTCATCTAACACATTTTCCATCTTATGCGTTAAATCAGCCATCTCCGTAAATTCCATACTCGCAGACATACCTTTGAATGTATGAGCGGAGCGGAATATTTCTCCCACAACATCCATATCAGCAGGATTTTGCTCTAACACTAGCACATTTTCATTTAGCGACTGTAAATGTTCTTCTGACTCTTCGAAAAATATATTTAATAGATCTGTTTGCATTTTTATCCCCTACCTGTCTAACAAACATTTCATTTATGTATAACAATTTAGTGTTTTACAATGAGAAAAAAGGGGGCCACACGTCGATCTGCTATCACTGTTTTGATTCCTTGTGGCACCCCTTCTATATTAACTATTTGCTACTTTTGTTAAAGCTTCAATTACACGATCGGCTTGGAATGGCTTTACAATAAAGTCTTTTGCCCCACCCTTAATTGCATCTAATACCATACCTTGTTGTCCCATTGCAGAACAAATAACAACCTTTGCACTTGAATCAATTTTAATAATTTCTTTTAATGCTTCAAGCCCGTCCATTTCTGGCATAGTAATATCTAATGTTACAATATCAGGTTGAAGTTCTTTATACTTTTGAATCGCTTCTACCCCATTCTCTGCTTCGCCGATAACTTCAAAGTCAGCATTACTTTTTAATAAGTTTTTAATCATCGTTCGCATAAACATCGCATCGTCTACTACTAAAATTTTATGTGCCATTCTTTTTAATTCTCTCCTTCTATGTATAAATATATCTTAATATTTCACCTTATCATTCTCACTCATTATACAAAATAAAATGATAAAATTTAATATTTTTTTAAAAGAATTTTCGTATTTTTATTATTTTATTATTAAAATAATAATATACTACTCTTTTATATAAATAACAACGCGACGGTTTTTTTCCCAGTTTTGCGGTGAATCATTTGGTACAATTGGCTTTGTGTCTGCATATCCTACCGCAGCTAGCCTTTTATCATCCACATTATACACTTCAATTAAATGGTGAATCATATTTGCCGCTCGTGCTGAAGATAACTCCCAATTAGAAGGGAATTTCTCGTTATGAATAGGTCTACTATCTGTATGTCCCTCTACAACAATTGGGTTAGGTACGGATTGAAAAAATCCAACTAATTGACTTATTATCCCTTTCGCTTCGGGCTTAACGTTTGCATCGCCTGTATCAAATATTAAATTATCTACTATAACGACGCTTACCCCTGTATCCTCCCGATATACATTCACTTGACTAATACCGTTATTATCTACATACGCTTTTAACTTCTTATATAATTCATCCATTCTCTTTTTTGAGATCATTTTTTCATCATTTTTTTCATGTGAAATATCTGGTATTGTATTTTCCATTACTTTTGCATCTACTTGCCCCGTATCACTAAACTTTTCAAGCATCTTTGACAATTTTACTGCATCTTGCTTTGATGTAGCAACTAGTAATACAAAGAAAGTTAATAATAACATCGTTAAATCTGTAAAAGTCGTCATCCAACGAGGCGATCCCTTTTGCGGTCCTTTACTCATCATACCACTCCTTGAAATATTAGGCTGCTCCTTTTACCTTTTTTACCTTTGTTTCGTATACGTATGTATCCAGTTTCAACTTTAATTTAGAAGGGATTTGTCCACGATACAATTCTGAAATTGCTTCTATTACAAACTTCTTCTCTGTATATAAATCTTCAATACCACGATATACTTTTTCCGCAAGAGGGATTGCAATCATATTCGCAAGTACAGACCCATATAATGTCGTTAACATCGCAACTGCCATCCCTGTACCAATTTGCGATGTATCTTGTAAGTTTTGGAGCATAATGATAAGACCAATTAAAGTCCCTATCATGCCCCAAGCTGGAGCAAAATCACCAATTTTATCTAATAATGCTGCTCCTTTTCTTAACTCATACACTTCCGTTTCAATATCTTTCAATAACACTTCTTTTAATTCATCTTCATCGTAACCGCTTAACATTAATCGAATTCCTTTTTGAATAAAAGGATTATCCACTTGCTCTCCATCTACCTCTAAAGAAAGCAAGCCGTGCTTTTTAGACTTTTTCGAAAAATCGACAAACAAATCCGTTAACTGTTCTAAATCTTCTTCTCTTCTATGTAAAACAGTAAAAATGCTTTTCGTATATTTTTTTATTTCTCCAAATCGATATGCCACAACAATTGTCGCTGTTGTTCCCCCTATGACAATTAAAATAGATGAAACATCTAAAAAGTTTTTGAAAGCTTTTATTCCACCGCCGCCAAGCATAATTGCCGCTATCACTATAATGAAACCTACTATAATGCCCACTGGGCTAGAAATATCAAACTTCCTTTTTCTTCTTTGTGGTCTAGCTAATACTTGATTTTTCTCTCCCATATTTCTGCCCTTTCCTTTCCATTTTTATATAACATTTTTTTATTTTAATAATACGTTTTCACATATAACATGTATTATACGCTTATCATCTGTTTATCGCAATATACTCATGAAATTGACACATTTCATTTCTATATTAGAATTATGGTATGAATAAATGAGGAGGATCACGATGGAACACAACATTTTACAAGTCATTGCATTAGCAGAAAAACTAAAATATGAAATGCGACATAGCTGGCTTTCCAACGGACGTCAAGAAAGTGTTGCCGAACATACATGGCGTATGTCTCTAATGGCCATTTTAGTTGAACCTTATTTGGATCAAAAAGTAAATATTGAGAAATTACTTAAAATGGTTATTATTCACGACCTAGTCGAAGCCGAAGCTGGTGATATCCCTGCATTTGATACAATGAATAGTCATGAATTACAGCTACAAAAACAAAAAAATGAACTAGAAGCTATTTCAAATATTAAACAAACATTAACAGGTTCTCTCGGTGAGGAATTATATGACTTATGGATAGAGTTTGAAGCGAAAGAAACGTACGAAGCAAAAGTTGCTAATGCACTCGATAAACTTGAGGTGAAAATCCAGCATAACGAAGCTGATATTGATACGTGGCTACCAATTGAACATAAAATGACATTCCAAGTAGCAAAGCATACAAACTTTGATTCTTTCCTATCTAAATTACAAAAAATTATTGAACAAGATGGAGAAAAGAAGTTAATTGCTGCCGGCATTGATGTTGAGGCATGCAAGCAATAATGAAATAAGACACTCAACAAGAGTGTCTTATTTCATTATTGTTGATATAGCCTGCTTATAAATAAGCTGTTGTTTTCCATCCACTAAAATTAAAACTGTAAATTTATCTACTCCAACAACTTCTCCTACTATTCTAACACCACTCTTTAAGAAAATTGTAACTGTACCTTTTTCTTCTTTTATTTGTTTATACAATTCTTCCTGTAAATGTTCCAATTACTTTCCTCTCCTTCCTGTGAAACATCTTAATATAAAAAACTATAAATTTCATTTATGCACTTTGTCTTTTATATTCATAAACTTATTAATTAGTATATCTAAATCACGACTAAATAACAAAACTTTATCATGATCCAATCCGTGTCTCGCAACAAGTTGAATTAACTCTTTCTTTTTGTTTTCTATTTTATTTTGTAATTGTCCCATCTCCATCTCTATACTAAAACTCCCTTTTCCCATAATATTACTTGTAAAATTATAGTACATATTCTCTCATAAAAAAATAAAAAAATGGTTTTTTTTACAATTTTTTATTTTTCTATGCCTAAATTACGAATCACGTAAAGGTTTATTTACAAATCACTAACATACAATCCTAATGAATCTACAGGCATTTGTCTAATTATAAATGAGACTGGCTCGTTTTCTATACAAAAAACATACTGTATATAGTAGTCCATGAACCATATAGATTAACTTACTAAAAAGGAGGAAAACATATGAGTTATGGTGGAAGTTGCGCTGGTTTCGGCGGTGGATTTGCTTTGCTTATCGTACTATTCATCCTTCTAATCATCATCGGATGTAGCTGTTGGGGTGGCGGCGGATACGGATATTAATATATCCTATCCTTGAAAAATGAACTAAAAACTATAGAAAAACAGCTCAAATATGAGCTGTTTTTTTTCATACTTTCGTATGAATTTATATCCCTCTTATTTGCGATTTCAACTAGCAACATATTGTTTACTATGGAATAAGAAACATTTTTCACTGATATAAAAGATGGTTATACATGCATATTACAAACAAAAATCATTTTAACATTAATTCTTGTCGGCATTTCATGGGGCATTATTGGAGGCGCTTATCAACTACTTCTAACGATCTATGCCGAAAAAATTTTCCATACGAACATTGGGATTTTATATACGGTTCAAGGGGCTGGGCTTATGATAGGAAGCCTTCTCGTTAATCTTTATATATCCCATAATAAAGAAAAAATGAAAAAAGTATTCGGTTGGGCCTACTTATTACAAGGAATTTTCTTTCTCGGATTCATTCTATCCGATCAACTTATTATCGGTATCATTACTTTATTCTGTATGCGTATAGCAGGAGGAATCATCGTTCCACTTGATACGACATTACTTCAAACTTACACACACGAAAATATGATAGGTAAAGTTTTTTCATTCCATTATTCTATTTACGGATCTCTTATTCAGTTATCGATGCTTTTTGCAGAAGGGCTGTTAGAAATTCTTTCTCCTCAAATGATTGGCAGTTTATTAGCTACATGCTGTTGTAAGTTTTATATGGCTGTTCTTGTTTTATCGTGGGGATCTCAGTGAATAATTTAATGATAATCAATACATTTTGATCCCATTCATTATTTGTTTCCCCATAATAAAATTGTTTCAAAATGTAAGTCGGATTTTTTAGTTAAAGAGCCTTATATGGCAATACTATTTGAGAAAAAACTAGATATTTATGTTAAAATACAAATGAGTTTGTGAAATATTGCACTTAAATAATAGACTTTAACTAGTTAAACTTGATTAAATAGGAGGGCTGTTTTGGGTATCACATTCATTTTCATATGTATTATATTAGTGGCTTCTATTTTGCAAGCAAGTACAGGTTTTGGCTTTTCCATAATGGCAACCCCTTTCTTACTTATGTTATTTCTACCACAAGAAGCTATACAAATAAATATTATTTTATCTTTAATTATCTCCATTTCACTCATTTGGAAAATAAGAATGGACGTTGATTTTGTTCTACTGAAAAGGTTTATTTTTGGAAGTATAGTTGGTGTTCCTTTTGGCATTTTAATTTTCATTTCCGTTAACATAAACACTTTTAAATTAGCAGTTAGCATCCTACTCTTACTATTAACATTGTTGCTAATATGCAACGTTAAGGTTAGATCAACACAATCTAGAGATTTCATAGTTGGCGGATTATCTGGTCTTTTAACGACAAGTATCGGTATGCCAGGTCCTCCCCTGTTACTTTATTTTACAGGAACTAATACTGAAAAAGAGAAGTTAAGAGCAACTACATTAGCTTTTTATCTGTTTATATATTTCATTAGTCTAGTAACTCAAATACTCTTTACTGGCACAAACAAAACCATTTGGGAATCAAGTTTTTATGCCATTCCAATTGTATTTTTAGGTTTGTTTATAGGTCAAATTATTTTTAAATGGCTTAATCAACGGATTTTTAAAATATTTACGTATATTCTTTTAAGTTGTACAGGGGGTTATCTTCTTATTGAAAGTTTGAACTTGTTATAGAAGATGCTTTAGATTGTGCCATAACAGATATGTTCAAACGAAATTATTACTGTATTTTCCGGCGGGGTATTCCATATCAAAACTTAAATAACTTTATTAACAGTTTACAATTAGCAATAATCTTTCTTTCATAAGGAAAATATTTCAAATCAAATACTAAATAAAACGATAAAAAGCGGCTATTATGCCGCTTTTACTTACTATTGGCATTTCATCCTCATTTTCTATCACTTTTGTAAAAAATTATTAATTTTTATTTCTATGTACATGATAACAAACAAAATACCTAAGTTCAGAAAGAATAAACAACTTTCTGGCCTTAGGTATTTCTCCTTCTCAAAAAGGCAAACCTGCATCACAGGTTTGCCTCTTTACTCACTTCTTATTTAATCCTTTTTCACTTAAAAACTCTTTCATATGCATTCTTTTTTCTTTAGACATAAACGAACTCATTGATTCCGTCCATGTTACGTTTTTCTTGTTTGATGATCTTTCTTTATAATACGCGTTCATCGTTTCATCATATTCGTTTAGTAATTCATCATATTTTTGTTCATCATATCCATTTTCATGAAGGATTGCTGCTACTGGTAAACGTGGTTTCACTCCATGATCTTCATCTGGTACGCCGACTGTCATTCCGAATACAGGATATACTTTATCAGGTAAATGAAGCAGTTCACTCACTTCTCTCGGATTATTACGAATACCACCAATATAACAAATACCGTATCCTAACGATTCTGCTGCTAGTGCTAAGTTTTGCGCAAAAAGTGAAGCATCTACCGTCGCAACGATAAAGTCTTCTACTCCCTCATGCTTTATCTCTGTACTATGTTTTTCACATGCAATTTCAAGTCGTTTTAAATCTGCACAACAAACAAAAAATGCTGCACAGTCCTTCACATGACGATTTCCGGATAGCTCTGCTAGTTTAGCCTTTAATTCCTGATCTGTTACATATATAACAGAATACGCCTGTACAAAATGTGATGAAGCTGCATGTTGCGCAGCGTGCACCATCTTTTCTACTACATCTTTTGGAATTGATTCTTCTTTATATTTACGAACTGAAACATGTTGCTCCATCTTATGTATGATCTCATTCATGAAAATCACTCCTTTTTTCTCTTCATAATGAAAAATTAACATATCTTTTTCAATTTTCACAACTTATAAGCACAAAAAGAGCAATTCTTTTTGAATTACTCTTTTTTAAAACGTTTATCGATACGGTAAATGAAATTATACTTATCTTATTACGCCGTTTTCAAGACTTTAATACCTTTTACGATATTCCAAATGAAGTAGTAAATTCCTACAAGAATGAACACTGCATATGTGATAGCCATTCCAATTCCAGCACCGTCAGATTGATTGAAACCTAAACCGTACATGCCTGATATTGCTAGTCCTCCAAATAAGATTGCGTATGGGAAAACATGTGACCAAAATGCTTTTTTCGCGTGATACTTCACTTCATCTTCTGCAACAAAGTACACGATAATTGGTAGTAAAAATGGTGCAAAAAAGATACTAAAGTAACATAACGAAGATAAAATATTATTTCCTTTCATCCGATTCACCTCTAAATAGTTTTTGTTACCTTCATTATGTCAGGAAATCATTCTAGAAACTATCGCTTTACCTTTCACGAACGTGACATATTTGTAAGATTTTCCTCAAACTAAATCCCGCCTGAAGTTTCAGACGGGATCACTTTCACTATATTCGATTCATAAACCAATACTGTGTAATTGCTAAATATTCTCGTATATTCGATGGAATGATGATTGGTTTCGGTGTTTTTGCCGGAAGACCTTCTAATTGTAAACCTTGTTTGGCCGCTATTTTTTTCGCTCTAAACATGTGAAAATCGTTTGTTACGATCATACCTTTTTTCATATCGGCTGGAATTAACGGTTTTGAGAATGTAATATTCTCATCTGTACTCGTAGATTTGTCCTCCATTATAATGCGGTCTTCTGCGATATTTTGTTTTATTAGTCCTTGTTTCATTGCTAATGCTTCTGAAATGTCTTCACCTTTTCCTTGTCCTCCAGATACGATAGCGATTGTTTTCTCATGTGATTTTAAATATTCAGCTGCTTTATCAATACGATATTGCAATGAATAAGATGGTTTCGTCCCATTTACTTTCGATCCTAGTACAATTATGTAATCAGCATCGTAGGTTGCATTCATATGCCCATGCTTATAAATGTGATATTGTAAAAACCCCGCATACACGGCGCAAATCATTATAACAACTAAAATGCCCTTCATTATTTTCTTCTTTCTCATATTCATATACTCCTATTTTCTTTTACTTCCTTCATGATAATATCCATTTATTTGTTTGTATACAGACAGATTCCAATAAACCCTAATTTATCCTCTGAAAGGTAATATTTATATTACTTTCGGGAATAGTAAGTACAACTTTACACGAAGGAGTGTCTCTATTGCTTCTCTTTTTATGTAACGTGTCGTTCTTTTTCATCTTATTTTTACTATCGCTTAAGTTACTCGGTAAATCCGCGTTAGCACAACTAACTCCTCATGATTTTGGGGCTATAATCTTTTTATCTTATTTAGCTTTCCAAGCCATACCCGTCTCTGGTGCTTTACAAGCATTTCTCGGTATGGTTATTATCACATGTTTACATTTACTCCTTACAAAATTAAGCCTATTCAACAAACTAAATCGTTTTATTCTCGGACACCCTATCATTTTAATTAAACATGGTGATATTATTTTTGAGAACTTACAAAAAAGTAGATACCCCATTGCAGAACTGCTTTCTAATCTTCGCGTTGCAGGATATCCAAGTGTTCATGAAATTGAATACGCTATTTTAGAAGCGAACGGCGCTATTAGTATTTTACCAAAAAGAGAACTTGTACCATTAACTCCAAAAGATTTAAACATAGAAGTTAAGTATGCTGGATTACCAATTGCACTTATCGTCGATTCACAAATTCAATACGATAACTTAAAGTTAATACATAAAGATGAAAAATGGTTATATAAAGAATTAAAAGAAAAAGGAATTACAAATATTAAAAACGTTGCCTTTGCTTCTGTTCAAGAAACGGATGGATCTTTTGCGATTAGTTTAAAGGAATAAAAAATCCCCTTAATTGCTTAAGGGGATTTTCTTCATCATATCGCTTCTTTCTCTCCTGCCATATTTAATGGCACAGGATGTTTCATGCGATTCATCGTAAATACGATAATTGCTGTCATTACTTCAGCAACTGGCATAACGAGCCAAATTCCATTTATACCAAATAATTTCGGCATAATCCATAACAATGGAATAATAAATAGTAATCCTCGGCTCATTATAATAAGTACTGATTTCTTCGTTTGTCGTACTGATTGGAAATACTCTCCATACACAATGTTATAACCTAAAAATACGTATTGGATAAAGAATAAGCTAATACCTGTTAAGGTTAACTCCAATAATTCTGGAGATTGAACATCAAATAAACCAATGATATATTTCCCGAAGAATAATCCGACAATTATCGCAATGCCTCCGAGGACAACTGCAATTTTCACAGCAAACTTCAGTCCTTCACGAAGTCTCTCTGATAAATTTGCCCCGTAATGAAAACTAGCAATTGGCTGTAATGCTGCTCCAACACCAAAGAATAATAGTAATGTCATTGCATGAATACTATTCACCATCGCATAGGAAGCTACTCCTACTTCTCCTGCATATTGGACAAATGCGATATTAAAACCAATCGTTACGATTGCAACCGTACTTTCTGCTGTAAAACTTGGGAAACCAATCACCATAATTTGTTTGACAGTATCCCATTCAAAATGAAATTTCGTCCACTTTAAAATACTACTTTTTCTAAAGAAGTGCGTTAGTAATACAAGGAAACCAACCGCTGCCGAAAGAATAGTCGCTGAAGCAGCACCTGTAACGCCCCATCCAAAGATAAAAATAAAGATATAGTCAAACACTATATTTAATACAGCTGTTACAACAAGACCAGCCATTGCTAAATTAGGATTTCCATCATTTCGTATGAATGTACTTAAAATATTTTCTAAAACGTATATCATTCCAAATGTTAATAATACGTGTAAATAGTCTAACGCATATGGTAGAATCACTTCATTTGCACCAAATAAATATGCTAAATCTTCTATTCTCCATAAGCAAATCGCTGCTAAAATCCCTACGATAACAACTGCTACCGTCATGGATTGAGTAAAAATAGACCTTGCTCTTTCTCGTTTATTTTCACCTAATGCAATGGAATATAACGTTGCCCCGCCCATTCCAATCCATAATGAAATAGAGAAGAAAATCGAAAACGCTGGAATAGCCACGTTTACTCCTGCTAAACCGTTCGCCCCAACTCCTCTACTAATCATGACCGCGTCAATTACAATATTCACTGACATTAATACCATTCCAAGAACGGCTGGTATTAAATATGAAATAAATAAACTTTTAATTGGTTTTTCTCTTAATTTTTCTGTTGCTTCCATACTATTATGCTCCTTTTTCAACTCTCTGTTCACAGTTTAAACCTTCAAGTAACTTGAAGGTCAAGAGAGAATTAAAAAATAGGTAACTGAATTATATTAATGAATGTAAATTTGTAATCAATTCAAAGGTTTTCATCTTATTTTTTTACTACAGGAATTTGAATTTCTGTTACTTGCTCCTCTGGATTTTCTGTTACAGACCAATCAATCAATCCAATCTCAATCGAATCTCCATGTACTTCGTAACCTTCTTTATCAATGTATGTAAGTAACTCCTTGTACGTTGCATCTGTTTCTTCATACGGTCCATGATGATAAGAACAAGCATATAAACCTTCTTTAATTTCATCTGAAGTATGCACTTCATACGGCATATAATCCAAAAGAATAAATACGCTGCTATATGCTTGAAACTCCTTTTGCATTAATGCTTTTTTGGAAATTGTCACACCTATATCTCCTGAAAATAGACTATCATCCATTTGCCTCATATTTTTTTGCAACGAATGAATGTAGTACTCAAACATATCATCCGTCGTATTCGGGGCAACCGCAATAGCTGTTATTTTTCGCTGCGGAATCTCTTTAATTACCATTTGTTCAGCTTTTGCTTTTGTTGCTTTCTTAATTAAATGAATTCTATGCTCCATTTTCGCCAAAGCATACTCAATTTCTCTTTGTTTCTTCAGCATCATCTCTTGTTGTTTTTCCAGTAAATTGAGTGCGTATGCTGGATTTCTTTCATCAATATATTTCTTAATTTCCTTTAACGGAATATTTAACTGGCGTAAAAATTTAATCGTATCTAACAGTGAAAATTGATCGATTGTATAATAACGATAATTCGTTTGAGGATCCACAATGGACGGATGAAAAATTCCTTTTTCATCATAATACCTTAATGTAGATTCTGCGATATTATGCATTTTCGCCATTTCTCCAATTGTAAAACGTTTATTTAATAACATCTTTTATTTCCTTCCATTTCTATTTATTTCATTATATGTTCATTTTCTCTTCAAAACAAAAAAGAATTCCCATACGAGAATTCTTTTTTACTATTAAACCTCTATTATTATAGGAAGAATCATCGGCTTTCGTTTTGTATTTGTATATATATACTTCCCTAATGCTTCTCTTACCTCCCTTTTCAAAATACCCCAGCTATTCACATTCTCTTTCTTTAAATTATTAATCGTAATAACAGCTAATTTATTTAATTCTCTTAGAAATTCTTCTGAATCACGGACATAGACAAATCCACGAGAAATAATATCTGGACCTGAAATTATTTCTCCATCCACTTTATTAAAAGTAATAACTATAACGAGCATTCCATCTTCTGAAAGTTGTTTACGATCACGTAATAATGCATTTCCAACATCTCCAATTCCTAATCCATCTACATATATATTTCCTGCCTGTATTCTTCTAGATTGAATTGCCACTTCATTACTTATATCTACAACATCTCCATTACGTACAATAAAGATATTTTCCTTTTCAATACCAATTGATTCTGCTAACAAACTATGGTGATGTAGCATTCTAAACTCTCCATGAATTGGAATAAAATATTTTGGCTTCATTAATGTAAGCATTAACTTCAACTCTTCTTGATATGCATGACCGGATACATGCACTCCAGTAGAACTACCTGATCCGTAAATCACCTTTGCTCCTAATGCAAATAAATTATCGATAATTCGAGAAACGTTACGTTCATTTCCTGGGATAGGTGTCGCGGCTATAATAACCGTATCTTCTGGTAAAATATCCACTTGTCTATAGTTTCCACTAGCTAAACGCGCTAAAGCTGCCATTGGTTCTCCTTGACTTCCTGTACAAAGTATTGCAACCTGCTTTGGATCTAAACGATTTACCTCATTTGCTTCAATCAACATACCTTCTGGAATATGTAAATAACCTTTCTCTAGAGCAACCTCTACTACATTTACCATACTTCTCCCTAGCAAAGCTAGTTTTCGATTTGTTTTTATACATGCTTCAACTATTTGCTGAACACGATTCACATTAGAAGCAAACGTAGAAATAATTACTTTTCTATTTGCTTTCATAAATATTTCCTCTATCCGTTCTCCTACTGACCTTTCTGATGGAGTAAAACCTGGGCGTTCTGCATTTGTGCTTTCAGATAATAAAGCTAGTACACCTTCACTTCCTATTTTAGCCATTTTATGAATATCAGGATGTTGATTATTTACTGGTGTTAAATCAAATTTAAAATCACCTGTATGTACTACAGTACCTTCTGGTGTATGAAAAACAATACCGAGACAATCCGGAATACTGTGGTTCGTTTTAAAAAAAGTTGCCTTAATAGAACCACAATCAATTTCTGATTCTGAATGAATAACGATTAATTCCGTATCATTTTGAAGATTGTGTTCCTTTAATTTAATTTCAATTAAACCTAACGTTAACTTTGTTGCATAGATTGGTACATTTAGTTGTTTTAAAAAATATGGTATTCCGCCAATATGGTCCTCATGCCCGTGCGTTACTATTAAACCGCGAATTTTTTCTTTATTTTCTTGCAAATATGTGACGTCTGGAATTATTAAATCAATCCCTAATAAACTTTCATCTGGAAATTTAGATCCACAATCAATGACGACAATATCATTTTCATATTGGATAGCATACATATTTTTTCCTATTTCATTTACTCCACCTAAAGCAACAATAGACAAGTTATTTTTTAATGCCTTCAAATTATAAATCCTCCCTTTCACAGTTATAGTTCGTGAAATAGTATGTAGACTTTATTATTTGTAATGGAAAAGGACTTCATACTATTTTATACATATAAAATTCACACACTACTCTTACACCTATATCCCAATAAGACAGCTTCTTCCTCAAAAAGCTCCCATTTTTTCATTGATTTTTTATAAAATCTATTATATATTAATTACAGGTTCAAATTACAAGTTCAAAAGAACTTGTAATCAGACCCTTTTGTTTAATGGGTTTTACATATTTTCATTAGGCAAATTCCGAGAAATCGTATGATAAAATTAAAAATGACGAGGAGAGGATCAGATGGAATTCGAATTTTTCTTTCAAATTGCACTTATTTTATTAAGTACAAAGCTTGCTGGTGATCTTAGTGTTAGATTAGGTCAACCTTCTGTACTAGGTAAATTAATTGTCGGTATCGTTATCGGTCCAGCTGTATTAGGTTGGATTGAAAATTCAGAGCTTCTAACTCAATTAAGTAATGTCGGGGTTATTCTCTTAATGTTTATGGCTGGACTTGAAACAGACTTAGAAGAATTAAACGCAAATCGTAATTCTTCTTTAGCAGTTGCACTCGGAGGTATCATTCTTCCATTCGTAGGTGGTTACGTTTCCGGCCTTATTATGGGAATGGAACAAGGAAACGCTGTATTCTTAGGATTACTTTTATGTGCGACAAGTGTTAGTATTTCCGTTCAAACACTTCGCGATTTAGGAAAGATGAAAACACGTGAAAGTACAACTATGCTAGGCGCAGCTGTATTTGATGACATTCTTGTCGTTATTTTATTAGCATTTGCAATGAGCTTCTTAGGTACTGATGATGTTAACTTAACAATGGTTATCTTGAAGAAAGTGGTATTCTTCGCTTCTATTATTTTAATCGGATGGAAAGGTGTTCCTGCGATTATGCGCTGGTTATCACCACTGCGCGTATCTGAGTCTATCGTGAGCGCGGCCCTTATCATCTGTTTCTCATTCGCATATTTCGGCGAATTATTAGGAATTGCTGGTATTATCGGTGCTTTCGCTGCTGGTATTGCAATTTCTCAAACAAACTACAAACATGAAGTAGAAAAGAAAGTAGAACCAATTGCTTACGCTATGTTCGTTCCAGTATTCTTCGTTAGTATCGGTATGAATATTACATTTGACGGTATCGGCAATCAAATTTGGTTCATCTTAGCATTAACTGTTATCGCTGTATTAACGAAATTAATCGGCTGTGGATTCGGTGCACGAATGACTGGATTTGACACTAAGTCTTCTGCAATTATCGGTGCTGGAATGGTTTCTCGTGGTGAAGTTGCACTTATCATTGCAGGAACAGGACTTTCTTCAGGTCTATTGGCACAAGATTACTTTACAGCAATCGTTATTGTCGTTATTTTAACTACAATGATTACACCACCAATGTTAAAATACACTTTTGGTGCAAAAGATAAAGCAATGAAAGCAAGTAAATAAGTTTACTATAATAAAAGGAGATTGCTATTTTATAAGATAGCAATCTCCTTTTTGTTTTATCTTTAAACAATCTCGTTCTTTTTTAACCATTTTTCAAAAATAGTTCGTGCTTCTTCATCATTGATATCATCACTAAATGAATACACCTTAATACCATAATCATCTATATATTCACCCAGTTTCATTTCCTCCACTTTCTTATAAAAATCGTCTGCCTCATAGTGCGGAAGATAAGCATCCCAAACTGGTTCATTTATTCTTTTGTACGCCGTCACTTCTAAATCATATCCGTCTTCATAATATCCGATGTGATAATGTTTGCTCGGATCATATTTATCCATTAAAAGTCCCCTCCTACTAAACAAAAGCGAGCCTTATATTAAAGCTCGCTCCTCTCTCTATTTATTAAATACGTTCCATCGCCGTCTTCAACGTTCCAACAACAAAGGCAATTTCTTCACTTGAAATAATAAGCGGCGGTGCTAATGTTAAAACGTTATTATACCCTGCTGTTGTCATACCATTGCGTCCTATAATTAAGCCCTTTTCTTTACAAGCATTTACAACACTTGCAATTTTGTCGTTATCAATTGGCTCTTTCGTCTCTTTATCATTTACTAATTCAATTCCAACTAATAGGCCTTTTCCTCTAATATTCCCAACAAGCGGATGTTCTCCAATTTCATCTTTTAGTTGCTCTAATAAAAGGGAACCCATTTGCGCAGATCGCTCGATTAAATTTTCATTTTCCATAATCTCTAAGTTTTTAAGTGCTAATGCACAAGCTGCTGGATTTCCACCAAATGTATTAATATGGCGGAAGAATTCATATTCTCCTTTACCTTTAAAAGCCTCATATATTTCTTTTTTCACAGCTGTTGCAGATAATGGTAAATATGCGCTCGTAATACCCTTTGCCATTGTAATAATATCTGGCTTCACATCATAATTCATAAACCCAAATGCTTTTCCTGTACGACCGAAACCGCAAATTACTTCATCACTAATAAGCAAGGCACCGTGTTTTTGACACGTCTCATGAACAGCTTTCATATAGTCTTGTGGTGGCATTAATATGCCCCCGCCTGTAATAATTGGTTCCATAATAAAAGCGGCAATTGTTTCACTTAATTCCCACGTCATAACACGATCGACTTCTTTCACACATTCTACATCATAAATATGCTGCCCTTCAATCCCAGGCATACGGTAACAATCCGGTGGTGTTACGTGTAAAAAACCTGAAGCAAACGGTTCATATTGATATCTACGCTGCGCTTGTCCCGTCGCTGCCATTGTCGCCATTGTATTCCCATGATACCCACGATAACGTGACATAAATTTATAACGATGTGGTTCACCTTTTTGAGCATAGTATTGTCTTGCTATTTTAAAAGCTGTTTCGTTCGCTTCTGAACCACTATTTGAGAAGAAAATAACATACTCTCCCCCAAGCCACTCATTTAACTTTTCAGCAAGCTTTATAGCTGGCTCATGGGATTGTGACATTGGAAAGTATGATAATGTTTGTAATTGCTTATAAGCCGCTTCTGCGAGCTCCTTTCTTCCATATCCACTATTGACACACCAAAGGCCACTCATACCATCTAAATATCTTTTTCCTTGTATATCTTCAACCCAGCACCCTTCAGCTTTTGCCCCTACCATTGTACTATTTGGACTAAAGGGACGCATTCCGTGCCAAACATATTGCTCATCTTTTGCTAATAATTCATCAGTTTGCTTCGTTTTCATCATTACTTCCACCTTCCATAACAACTTATTTTTCACAAAAGCTGCGCTGGTGCCATGATGACTTAAATTTCTCCCTGCTATTTTCATTCCACAAAATTAAGACAAATCCTACTTACAAATCAGTAATATTTACAAGAAAATGACAAAAGAAAAAAGAGCTTTTCTTATCTATCGAAAAGCTCCTCTTTTATTTAATGTGAAGACACATCACTAATACCGTGACCAGTATTAGATTTTACGAGAATTTCATCAAATTTCGCTGCATCTTCTTTCTTACTAGATAAAACAGTTCCTAAATATGCTGCAAGAAATCCGAGCGGAATTGAAATGATTCCTGGTGTCGTATATGGAAATATCGCTTCCCCAACAAAAATAGCTTTTCCAGCTACAGGGTTCCAAACATTCGGACTCAACGCTACGAGAACAATAGCTGATACGAGACCCACAATCATACCAGAAATAGCGCCCGTTGTATTAAAACGCTTCCAATATATTGTAAATAAAATCACTGGTAGATTTGCACTCGCTGCAACTGCAAATGCTAATGATACTAAAAATGCTACGTTTAATGTTTGGGCAAATAATGCAAGTATGATAGATAGTATCGCTACTCCAATAGATGCATAACGAGCCATAGATACTTGCTCTTTTTCCGTTGATTTCCCTCTGCGAATGATTTCATTATAAAAATCATGAGCGAATGCTGATGCTGCTGTTAATACAAGACCTGCCACTACAGCCAAAATCGTTGCAAAAGCAATTGCTGATACGAAAGCAAATAAGAAGTCTCCACCTAACGCTTTGGCTAATAAAGGTGCCGCCATATTACCAGCTGGGTTCGCTTTAATAATCGCTTCATTTCCTACAAACGCTGCCGCACCAAATCCTAAGAAAATCGTCATAATATAAAATGCACCAATTAACCACGTCGCATATACGACAGATTGACGTGCAGTTTTTGCATCACGTACTGTAAAAAAGCGGACAAGTATATGTGGTAATCCAGCTGTACCAAGTACTAGTCCTAAATTTAAAGACAGTGTATCAAGACCATCCTTATACTTTACACCTGGATTTAAAAATGAATCTTTTAAAGGGGTAGCTGTTTTCATTTGAGCGAACATTTCAGTCACGCTGAAGTTGAATTTTGCGAAAACGATAACAGAAATAATAAACGTACCAGCCATAAGTAATACAGCCTTTACAATTTGTACCCAGCTCGTTGCTGTCATACCACCAAAAATAACATACACCGTCATAAGTGTTCCAACGATTAATACAGATGTCGTATATTCAATCCCTAATAATAACTTAATAAGTGCACCCGCGCCAACTAATTGTGCAATCATATAAAAGATAGAAATCGTCATCGTATTAAGAGCTGCAACTCCGCGAACTTTTTTCGCATCAAAGCGTGCTGCAATCATATCCGCCAAAGTGTACTTTCCTAAATTTCTAAGCGGTTCTGCAACAAGATATAGTACAACTAAATAAGCAACTAAAAAACCGATACTATAAAAGAATCCATCAAACCCAGTTAATGCGATTGCTCCAGCTATACCGAGAAATGAAGCAGCAGACATGTAATCTCCAGCAATGGCCAGACCATTTTGCCAACCAGTTAATCCCCCTCCAGCCGTATAAAATTCACTCGCATTTTTCGTTTTTTTCGATGCAAAATAGGTTATGACGAGCGTACCAAGAACAATAATTAAAAATAGTGCAAATGCAGTAGTATTCAAGTTCAGCCCCTCCCTTTTTTCATATCTTGCAGAATTTTTCGGGAGATTTCATCAAATGATTCTGCTTTTTTGCTGTAAATCATACATAGTGCCCATGTCATGATAAATTGGGAAAAAGCAAATACCCACGCCCATGTAACGTCTCCAAATGCAGGTGTATTAAGCACCTTTGAATACGATGTTAGAATAGGTAATGCGATAAAAAAACTAAAAAAGAAAATACTCATTGGAATGATAAACTTCTTTTTCGTATTTAATAACAATTGAAATTCTTCCGACTGAACGACCTCTGTATAATTCACCTCATTTTGCAACTTACGTGCTGACGTATCGTCTCGTTTCATTAACCGATCCCCTCTCTTACTTGAAATACACTTCCCCCTTGCATACCTAAAGACTAAATTTTATAAATATTCAGAAACTTATATTCATTTTAGACAATCCATGCATTCATGCAAAGATTTTTTGATAGACATTTTTCGGCAATTTCCCCTAAATTTTTAATATACTTTTTCAAAATAAAGTGACACTTTACTTATTTATCCTCATTAAGACAAAAGCAGTGCTTAACGCACTACTTTTGTCTTTTTTTCCTTTTCTAAATTACGAGCCGTTTCGCTTAGCTCAACATCTTTTCCGTCTTTAAGTGTTCCAAATATAAAATCGAATACTGGATTTGAAACACCAAACCAAAACTTTTCATTTTTATAATGGTGTAATATATGTTGTTTTTTTAGCCATCTTCCAAACTTAGTGACGGGACGAATCGGTCTATGAGCAATATAATGTTTCCATTCGTAAACGAGCAGCATAATAATCATTCCGATTCCAAATGAAAGTGTAATAGTAACACTTTTTGTAATACCATATGCTATAAGTAAATATATAGTAAAACTAGGTATACTAAACCATACAGGTAAAAACAAAAGTTTTAAATCATCTGGATATACGTGGTGATCATAATGCAATCTTCTTAACATTTTTAATAGAAATGTGTTTTTAGGTGGCTTTATATGGAATAAAAAACGATGTGTCATATATTCATTAAGTGTATAGAAAACAATCCCAAACATACATGCTAACATGCCAAACCACGTAAAAAATTGCATTTTTAAAATAATAATGAAAACAAATAGAATGCTATACATAATAACGATATCATGTTGTAAAAAGAACTCTTTCCCCACTTTCTTCATCTTGTTTCCCCCTTTTCCCAAAAAACAGCCGCAACATATCGTTACGACTATTTCTTTTCTATTCTTATTCTATTCACTTTACAAATTTGCCTGCTGTTCTATTGTCGAGAAAAAATTGTTTGGTCCAAATATATTTTGCTTCGGAATAATATGTTCCACTGCAAACACTGTTACTTCTCCTCTTTGCACTTCTCCAATAATGAGCCCAAATATTTCATGATTTACTGCAAACGTCGGTTGCTTTGTTTGTAACAATCTTGCAGCATTATGAAATACCGCTTCATATAGTGGATTTCTATCAGTAATTTCTTTTCGGATTTTTGGCGCTAACGTAATTATAATTTCTTTTCCGTCAATAGTGGTTCGATACATAAAAATCTCCCCTTCAATCTTATGTGAACAACTGTAAAGCTTTGTATGCAAAATGTATAGAGTAACCTACTAAAATAATACCTGCTCCGGCTGTTATGTAGCCAAGCGCTTTTGGTTTTAATAAAGTTCTTCCAAAATGTACAGAAAAAGCAATATTTAAATTCCATAAAATAATACCAACAATAATGCAAAGACTGTACAAAAAAGCTTCTTGTTTCGTTACCTTCGTAAGTAATGAGCTAAGTGTACTTCCGTATATACCAAACCAAAAAACAAGATTTAATGGATTGGATATCGCAATTAAAAATCCTGCCATAAACGATTGCTTAAGGCCACCTACCTCTTCTTTTTTATATTCCATATTCGAGTCGAAAATTCCTTGTTTTACACTTTGAAATCCTAAATAAAATAACAAGAAAAAACCCGTGCAATACATGAAGGCTTGTACATATGTATACATAAACACAGAAGATAAACCGAAATAAATGAGAAGCATAAATAAAACATCTGCAGTCATTCCACCAATTCCAACAACCCAAGCGTGCCAAAACCCACGTTCAATTCCTCGTTTTAACATTTCAATATTAATCGGCCCTACTGGCGCAGCTAATGATATACCTAATACGATTTGCTGTATAATTGCTCCAAACATCGCTCTATCCTTTCTACTCTCTTTACTACTAGTTAATGATGTAATTTGAAAAAATAGACTAGCTTTCATAATAAAATACCCTTTTTTATCCAAAATATACAAAAGAGCCATCTAGGTGATGGCTCTTACTTTTCTATCCTATGAAGAAAAGGACATTTCCCTTTTATTGGCTCTACATCGTCTCCTATGAAATATTGTTTCCATTCACGATGTTCCGGGTCACCATAATGACTAATGTTAGGATGTTTCGGCAATTGATCCCACTTTTCAACTCGCTCACGGACCATTTGTCTTGAATATGCTCCTTTAGGACGATCTCCCTCTAATCCATCAAAAATAGTGCGTGGCTGAAACCCAATAACGAGAGAATTCCCTAAATGTCTAGTTTTTCGTTGTTTATAAGCTGGCGCATTTCCAAATGCGAATATTGGCTCACCACCAAATGAAAATTCCCATAAATAATGGTCTGGATCTTCAGGAATTTGCTTTGGCCATGCTTGATTATCATTTTCATGTAAATACTGTAACACTTTCCAAAAGGAATCACGGTAATATTCGAGTGGCTGTTCTTCACATTCCGGTTCTACAAAAAGGAAAAAGCCCCTTCTTACAATCGGCCTCTCTTTCATTAACTCTAAAAAAGATAACATTGTATGTGGCAAATGACTCCAATCATTATGAGAAAGAAATGAATAACGAAGTTCATTCTTTTTCAAAGCTGTTAAACCGAAATAACATGGAAAAGTTGGTTCTAACACAACATTTGAAAAAATCTCAAATTCTTTTGCAACCCAATCCGGTATGTCGGTTCTCGTTCTCATTCCTTCATTATCTAATAAGTAAGACTTATTCATTCTTTCACCTCATTATGTATAGCATTCAATTAAGAATATTACATACTCGGCCTGTCCTATACCTATTTAAAAATTTGACTGAAAAATTATTTAAAAATACAAAAAAATAAAATCGCTTACTTGACTAAATTCTCCCAATTCGTGTATATTTAAATTAATCATTTAGCAGAATATTCAAGAATATAGCATTTTTAGTTTATATTATTTTTTAAAATGAATTTCACTAAATGAAAATAGTAAACGCTTTTAGGAGGAATTGTAACATGCAAGGAAAAGTAAAATGGTTTAACAACGAAAAAGGTTTTGGATTTATCGAAATGGAAGGCGCTGACGATGTATTCGTACATTTCTCTGCTATTCAAGGCGACGGCTACAAAGCTTTAGAAGAAGGTCAAGAAGTATCTTTCGACATTACTGAAGGTAACCGCGGACCTCAAGCTGCTAACGTAGTAAAACTTTAATCCAACATATAACAGGAGGTTACCTTACTTGGTAGCCTCCTTTGTTATTCCTTTGTATATTTCCGTTTTACAGAGCAAAAACTATGTGAAATGCGCACTATACAAAGGAGGAATTATTAATGGGATCAGAAGTAAATGATTTTGAAGAAGTGAAATTCCGTGTAGAAACAGCACAAAAAATGGTAGGATCAGCAACAATTTCAATGGATCCAGATACATTAGAGCATGCTACTACTGCTGTAGAAGCAGCTCGCTCTCAGCTTGAAATTATGAAATCTGTTGCAACTGATTTAGATGAACCATTTTTAATGAATGAGGAAAAGAAATTAAATAAATGTGAGCATCAACTAAACGAAGCAAGACACTAAAAAACATCCAGAGAATTTTCTCTGGATGTTTTTTCATGACAACTGTTCCCCATACTTTTTCAATGTTTCTCCCACTGTACATTGCCTTATACAAAATGAATGAGCGTAATACTTACTATTTGTCTTTCGATTATGTTCTCGCAAAAAACATCCTTCACAATACGTTTCTAATAAGTCATTTACCTCTGTAATGAGTTGCTTTTTATCCACCTTTGCACCTCTCTATTCGGTTATTTCTTTATGACTATCAATACTTGTTCCTTCTAATGCTTGCGTAGCTAATTGATGTGCTTCTTTATTTTGTTTTCTAGATATCGGCTCACATATAAGTTTTAATTTCATTTGCTTCGCCTTTTGCTCAATTTGGTCTAAATAATGATTTAAATGTTCATCATAACAAGGCCATTCTCCGGCTAATTGCTGCAGTACCACTTGTGAGTCTCCGCGAAGTGTAACTGCTTCATACTTAATCCCTAGTTCCTCGAGTATATTCATACCGTATAATAATGATGCATATTCCGCTTCATTATTATCATATATACCTTCTATATATGCATTGCGGCGAATGCGGTAGTTTGTATTTCCTTTTTTATAATACACACATATACCAACGCCAGCTTCTTTCGTTTGCACATCATACCCCCCATCAAAATAAACGAGTATTTCTTGGGGCTCTTCCTCTACTTGCTTACTTAACTTTTTCATCTCTTTTAATGACCATTCTGCGTCCATTTCATCGTAAAATAAAAGTTCCTTAGCTCTTCCTGTTTTCTCAAAATCCTCTGCAAATTGAAGTACTTCTTCTATGTTCATATACTCTGTTGTTAATTCCGTCTGCAATCCACGCTTCGTTTTATACAACCAATGAATTTTATATTTCATACTACATTCCCCTTATGTAAGACTTCTTATATGTAGCCAGCTAATGAAAGCCTCACTTTATTTTATTATATTTTATCTAGAGTCACAGCATAATATTCAATATGATTACATACAAAAAGAGCTATCCCATAGGAATAGCTCTTTCATCTATTACATAAATCTTTCAAATTGTACTCGCTTATTAATCCAGTACATTACAGGCATACCGATCGCCATTACTACGAATTCACCTGCTGCACATGTTAACCAAGTCCACATAAATGGTAGATCAAATGCAAGATGAAGTTCAATTGCAATCATAAACATTGTAATTGTAAAGATAACTGTATTAAAAATCATACGAGCCCAAACACCTTTAATAAATCGCATAGAAATAATCGTTGCAACTAATGCAAGAATAGATTGCCCTACTCCAAATACTAAATCGTAAGCGATCATAGGTGAGAAAAAGAGATTCGTTAAAAATACACCTAATACAATTCCGTAAATTGCTTTCTTGTTAAATACAACGAGATGATTAAACATCTCTGAAATACGAAATTGTACATTCGTAAAGCCAAATGGCTGAATAAGCATAGAAACAGCAATATATAATGCCGCTAAAATACCATTACCGACTAAAGTTCTAATATTCATGACAAAATCTCCTTAGTTTTTTTACGTGGGATGGTTTCGAACCACGTTATTCGTTTTTTAGGCAACAAGATTATATTTTACGTGGTAGCCCCTCTTTCGTCAATAGATTCCTATCATAAACTACCTTTTTCCTTTTAGACAACGTATAATAAAACATATGAAAGATTTAGGAGGTTTCACTTCATGACAGCAACAATTCAAAATGAAAAAGTGATCGTTTCCATTTCTGACAAAGGTGCAGAATTACAGAGCGTTCGCTTAAAAGAAGACAACATAGAATATTTATGGCAAGGTGATTCTACTTATTGGGGACGCCGTGCACCAATTTTGTTCCCAATTGTCGGCCGATTAGTAGATAATACATACTACGTAGACGGTAAACCATATTCATTAACACAACACGGTTTCGCTCGTGATCTTACTTTCTCTGTGAAAGAACAAAGCGAAACAAAAATCACTTATATCGTTACTAGTAATGAAGAAACATTAAAAAAATACCCATACGAATTCGAATTACTCGTTTCTTATGAGCTAAATGGACAAAGCGTTCATATAACATATGAAGTAAACAATCCTACTTCAAAAGAGATGTTCTTCTCAATCGGAGCACATCCTGGATTCAACTTCCCTTTATTGGACGGTGAATCATTTACAGATTATCACTTATCGTTTAATGGTTCGGAACGCTTAGAAACAAGCGTATTAGAAGGACCTTATCTTTCAAACAAAAAGCAATTAATCGCTGAAAATACGACTGAATTGCCACTTACATATGATTTATTCAAAAATGATGCACTTATTTTTGAACATATGAATACGAATGAAATTTCGATTCGTTCTCATAAACATAATAAATTTGTAAAAGTAGAATTTGATGGATTCCCATTTGTTGGCGTATGGACACCAGGGGATAACGCACCTTTCTTATGTATTGAACCTTGGTATGGCATCGCTGATGAAGTAAATCCAGCAAAAGATTTCAAGAACAAAAAGGGAATTCAATCTTTACAAGCGAATGAAACATTTACATGTCGTTACAGCATCACAATCGGATAACTACTCTATCCCCTACTTCAAAAAAATATTTAAGTAGGGGATCATCTTATAATTTGGAGGTTTCTCATTTTGATTGAAGTATATATTGATGGTGCATCAAAAGGAAATCCTGGTCCTTCTGGTGCAGGAGTGTTTATTAAAGGCGTTCAGCCACCTGTACAATTATCAGTACCACTTGGAACAATGTCCAATCATGAAGCAGAATACCGCGCTTTACTTTTAGCATTAAAATATTGCATTGAGCATAATTATAGCACTGTCTCTTTTCGTACAGATTCGCAGCTTGTTGAGCGGGCTGTTGAAAAGGAATACGCAAAAAATACAATATTTGCACCTCTTTTAGATGAAGCACTGCAGTACATAAAAAACTTCGATCTCTTTTTTATTAAGTGGATTCCAAGTAGTCAAAATAAAGTAGCTGATGAATTAGCTAGAAAAGCTATCTTACAAAATTAACGGGGGTATGAGTGTGAAAAAAGAGTGGATTGCTCCTCTTGCTTTATTATTTGTCTCTTTTATTTGGGGAGCTACGTTTGTTGTCGTTCAAAACGCTATGTCTTTCGTTGGTCCATTTACGTTTAATGGTATTCGCTTTTTATTCGCTGGAATTATTTTATTATTCGTTCAAATTATTTTCTCACAGAAAACTTCAAAACAAGAATTAAAACATAGTAGTTTAGCTGGATTAATGGTTGGGTTCTTCTTATTTGTTGGCTATTTATTACAAACATTTGGCTTACTTTATACAACTTCTTCAAAAGCAGGTTTCTTAACTGGGCTAAGCATTGTTATGGTCCCAATCTTATCATTTATCTTTTTAAAACAAAAAGCCACCATTTTCATCGTACTTGGTATTGCTGTAGCTACAACAGGTTTGTACTTATTAACAGCTGCTGATTCTTTCCAATTAAATATAGGAGATATACTTGTTCTTGGTTGTGCAGTCGCTTTCGCTGCCCATATTCTTATTAACGGCTTCTTTTCTAAAAAAATATCACCTTTATTATTAAGCACATCTCAAGTATTAGCTGTTGGTATATTTTCTTCTATTTGCGCTTTTTTGTTTGAAGATTGGGAAAAGTTATTTTCAATATCACTATGGACGAATCAATCCTTTTTATTCGCACTCTTTCTAACTGCCCTGTTTGCAACATCTATTGCTTTTTTCATTCAAACATCGGCACAAAAACACACTTCTCCAACGAGGGTAGCAATTATTTTCGCAATGGAGCCCGTTTTTGCTGCATTAACAGGCGTTCTCGTTGCAAATGAACAACTTTCTATTTCTGCTATTATCGGATGTCTATGTATTTTTCTAGGCATGATTTTTGTTGAATTACCTTCCAAAACAAAAAAAGAAGCGCAGGCTGCGTGAAGTTACGCTTGTAACTTCCGCATAAAAGCCTTAGCGCTTTTTTTATCTGTAATTTCTTCCTCTTTCAATCGTTCTAATAACGCAACGAAATAACTACCATCAAACTGCAATTGATGTTTAATTGTCGCTTCTATTGCTGCGTTCACAATCCCATCAGACGCACCAGTATATCCTTGTCCAAACATAATAAACCCTTGTGCTTCCTCTGATAATTTAAATCCTTTCGTATGTAAGAATGAAAGATAATCTTCTACTGTTTGCATGTTATTCCCACCTACTCAAAAATTCTCCATCTCCTATCATACATGTTTTTACACGCTATGAGAATGAAATTTCTTTGACAACTTTGTAAATCAATCTTCTACTTCGCTTACAATGGAGGATTTTCTAACAATCTGAAGGAATATGTACAGTGGAACTTATTTCATATTAAAGGGGAGACACGATGAAACAAGCACTATTAATTATCGACGCTCAGCAAGAATTAATTGATGGAAATGAGCAAGAAAATGAAGTTTTTCGTAAAACCGAGCTATTATCTACACTAAATATAGCCCTGCAGAAAGCAATAGATTCAAATGCTCTTATTGTTTTCGTAAGAGATATCGATGTTGCTTCTGGTAGTGGCGAAGGATTTGAAGTACATAATCAAATTCAAGTACCCCAGTCTGCAATCTTTATTAATAAAGCAGCAACCAATTCATTCTACGGCACTTCTTTACTTGAACTTTTAAAAGAAGAAAACATTAATCATATTGTTATAGGCGGATGTAAAACAGAACATTGCATTGACACTGCAGTTAGAGCAGCAACTGTACAAGGATTTGACGTTACATTAATTAAAAACGGTCATTCAACAACTGATTCTAACGTATTGTCTGCAGAACAAATTATTAGTCATCACAATAAAACTTTACACGGTCATTATAACGTTGATCATTTTTCTATGGTGAGAGATATCGAGGAAGACCTCTTTCAGCCGACTCATGATCAATATCGTGATTAGCGAAAAAGAATCCTTCATTCAGAAGGATTCTTTTTCACCCAAAAATTTGTGCTGCAATGCTATATAACTCATTATTCCTTTTTAATAATTGACCGCTATTTTTCATCATAATTGGTGGTGTATTCACCTTTTTAAAACCAGCAATCTCTAATACTTTCATGAAATCTTTCTTTCCTTCTAGTACATCAATTCTTAATTTACCATTATGCCCTTTTGCTAAATCATGTACAATTCTCATTGCCATCTCATCATTTTTAGCAACAACCGGCCCTATTATCTTATTTTCTGGTGTTTGTATGCTTAAACCGTAACCTAATACATTTTGTTCCTTGTCCTTTACAACGATACACTGTTCACTTTGCATAATTCTTTTCTTTAAAAACTCTTTTCTATTTGTTCCAAACGCATATTCATCTATTTTTATTATTTTTTCTAAATCACCCTCTTCATAATTCATCACATAATCTTCATTTCTTATACAATAATCTTTCGCATTGTATGAGTTACATATGTATTTAGAAACATAACTTACTGCCCTAAATCCTAACTTTTCATATAAAGGTTTCCCTTCATCCGTAGCAATAAGCATAATTGGAGTATGAGCTGATACGCTTTTAACGCACGCTTCCGTTATTATCTTTCCAATCCCTCTCCCCTTATAATCTGGATGTACAATCACCATTCCGATAGACGCTAATTTCTCCCCATATAATATTATTGCCGCGCTAGCAATTAGTTCCTCTCTCTCATTCCAAACACCGTATACAATCCCTGCGTTAAAAATAGTCTCAATTTCTTCTCTGTTATAATCCCACCCAATATAAGAAGATAATGATACAATATTCCCTGTTTTTGCTTCCCTAAGACGCTCCACCCTAATTTCCAATTCACTCATACTCCATCCCCTTATCTAGACATTTAAATCATTATTACGAAATCAACTTGTACATGTTTCCCTTTATTTGTCACACACATATGTTATTTTGACCAAGACTATATTGTAAATGAGGTGACAACATGCCCATTACGAATCGATTTTCTACCACCACTAACGGCGCACTCGCTATTACTGGAAATACTTTAGGCTTAAGTAAAATTAGTAATCAAAACCGTGCTGGTACAATCGGGGCAATTGGTGCATTCGCAACTACGAATACTGCTTTACAAGTACCTACTTTTCCTGCTGGTACAACGTTAAACTATACACAAAATAGTTCTACCGCTATTTTAAATATCCCTGCTGGTAGTACTATTCTTTACGCAGAACTCGTTTGGGGTGGAAACTATTTATCTCGTGATCAAAACATTACGAGTGTATTAGGAAACCCAGTTTCTTTTACAACACCTGTTTCAACATACTCGATTACTCCTTCAGCTGTTACGGCTTCAAACCAAACATTCGTTTCAAACTCTATTACATTTGGCTTTTACACTCGTTCAGCAGACGTAACAACCCTTATTCAAGCTGGAGGTTCTGGTTCCTATACTACAGGCGCGGTTCCTGGACTTGTAGATCCTATAGATGCTTCTAATGGAACAATTAATTCGGCTGGATGGACGCTTATCGTCGCTTATCAAAACGGGACATTGCCAGCAAGAAACTTAACCATTTATGTAGCGGGTAACCGTGTTTCTGCTGATACCGGTAGTGCAGATGTAGCTGTTTCTGGATTTTTAACACCTTCAGGAGGACCTGTAAGCGGGAGGTTATTTTTAAGTTCTATTGAAGGAGATGCAGATTTAATAGGGGATCAAGCTTTATTTGGACCAAATTTCAGTTCATTAAATGCTTTATCTGGGCCAAATAATGCTGTAAATAATTTCTTCGGTTCTCAAGTTAATAATGCTGCAGGAAACTTAGATACAACTGGGACATTTGGAACGCGAAATCAAAGTGCTTCTACAGGTACAAACATCTCCGCTGGAAGACAGGGCTGGGATATTACTTCTATTGATATTTCTCCTTATTTAACAAACTCACAAGTATCCGCCGCAATCCGTTTAACTACTAACGGAGATGCATATATGTTAAATACAGTCGGCTTACAAATTAATATAAACTCCCCAAATATACAAGCAACGAAAAGCGTAAATAAAAGTGTTGCTGCAATTGGAGATATTCTCACTTATACAGTTACTATCCCTAACACCGGGCTTCTTCCTGCCAATAACGCTATTTTTATAGATAGCCTCCCTAACGGTACTTCTTTTATACCCGGCACTGTAACAGTAGATAACGTACCACAAACAAATGCAAATCCTGCAGCTGGTATATCTCTTGGAACAATTAATAATGGTACTTCTCGCACAGTAACTTTCCAAGCTACTGTTGTTTCTCTTCCAAGTCAAAATCCTATCTCTAACACTGCTAATATTACATTTCAATATACACCTATCGCTGGAGGAACAACCTTTAACGGTCTTGCAACAAGCAACTCTGCTGGAACACAAATTAACCTGGCAGATATTAATGGAACAAAATCAGTTAACAAACTTTTCACAGATATTGGTGAAACATTAACTTACAGTATTGCCCTAGCTAATATAGGAAATATTGCTGCAACAAATGTTATATATACGGATCCGATTCCTAGCGGGACTACTTTCATTCCAGGAAGTGTAACTGTGAACGGAGTTACTCAAGCTGGCGCAAATCCCGCTAATGGTATATCAATTGGATCAATTGCTGCAAATTCTACTACTACTATTTCATTTCAAGTATTTGTTCCTTCTATCCCCCAAACAAATCCAATATTAAATAGTGGTACAACAACATATCAATACATTCCTGTACCAAATCAACCTGCAGTAAGTGGGACTGATACGACCAATATCGTATCTACTCAAGTGAATAACGCTACTGTAACAATGGCAAAAGCAGTAGATAAAAATTTTGCAGATATTGGTGATACACTAACGTACACCGTTTCCTTTACAGGTACAGGTAATACAAATGCGAACAATGTTATTTTTACGGATGTCATTCCTACTGGAACAACTTTCGTTCTAAACAGTTTAACAATAGATGGCACGACACAAGTGGGCGCAAATCCCGCTAGCGGTGTGAACATTGGATCCATCCCAAGCGGCACAATAAAAACTGTTGCATTTCAAGTAGTAGTAAACACAATACCCGCTTCAAATGTCGTATCTAACGGATCAAGCGCTTCTTATCAATATACCGTCAACCCTAGCCAATCTCCCGTTACAAAAAACATTTCTTCTAATCTCGTTTCCACTCAAATTAACAATGCGAATTTAACATTAACAAAATCAACTAACAAACAATTTGCCACAATTGGCGAAACGATAAGTTATACAATCCTTATTACAAACAGTGGAAATGCAACCGCTAATAACGTTCAACTAACAGATCCACTTCCAAACGGAACGATATTGACTCTTGGTACTGTAACACTAAACGGAGTTTTGCAGAATGTAGATTCTCTTGTTGCTTTACCTATCGGCACAATTCCTGGTGGAGCTACTTTTACCTTATCCTTTCAAGTAACAGTCATTAACATTACTGCCCAAAACCCTATTATTAATAACGCTTTCGCCTCTTATATTTACACTGTAAATCCAAGTTTGCCACCGACTTCAAAAACAGCAAATTCTAATTCTGTTACATCAACAATTAGACTAGCAAATCTCCATGTTAATAAATCTGTAGATAAAACGTTTGCGGAAGTTGGCGATGTATTAACTTACACCTTTGCTCTTACTAACGATGGAAATGTTGCAGCGAACAATATATTACTATCTGATTCAATTGCGAATGGAACCGCCTTTGTCCCAAACAGCGTTATAGTTAACAGTGTTACTCAGCCAGGCGTTACACCAGCTAGCATCAATATTGGTAGCATCAATGCTAATACTACAATTACAGCTTCATTCCAAGTAGTAATAACTAGCATTCCAAATCCAAATCCTATTTCAAATAGCGCTTCCATCTCCTATAACTTTATCGTTGATCCAAACACTTTACCTGTAAGTAAGAACACTACTTCAACCACTACATTTACTCAAGTAAACGATGCAAATGTCATTTTAGCCAAAACAGTGGATCGAGAGTTCGCTACCGTAGGGGATATATTAACTTATACTGTTACTTTGACGAATGCAGGAAGTGTTTCTGCTGATAGCCCTACTTTCGTAGATACGAATCCAGACGGTACTACTTTTATTCCAAACACTTTTCTTATTAATGGTGTACTTCAAAATAACGCAGATCCAAATATAGGTGTTCCGCTACCTTCCATTGCTGCTAATGGCTCACTTACTGTCTCTTATCAAGTAACCGTCACCTCTTTACCAACACAAAATCCAACATTAAATTCATCTAGTACACAGTATAGCTTTATTCTAAATCCGGGCGATCCACCAACTATAGAAACATCTGTAAGTAACACTGTAAGTACACAAATTAATTTAGCAAATGTAGTGATTGTCAAAGAAGTAGATTTAACTATCGCCGATGTCGGGCAACCAATCACATATACAATTTCTTTAGCTAATCTTGGCAATACTACAGCAAATAATGTTATTGTTACCGATATAATCCCTAATGGCTCCACTATCGTACCAAATAGTATTTTTATAGGTGGTACTTTACAACAAGGTGCAGACCCTAGTACCGGTCTTCAAGTCGGCTCCATTCCTTCAGGTGGTTTTACAACGATTGTTTTTCAAATAAGTGCAAATGGGCTACCTTCACCAAACCCAATTCAAAACAGCGCTTCACTTCAATATAGCTTTATCGCTGATCCTAACTTACCTGCTCTCGTTAGAAACGCTGCTAGCAATATAGTAACTACACAAATTAATACTGCTAATATCGTTGCTACAAAACTCACAAGCACAAACTTCGCTGATGTTGGTGATGTCATACTATATGCAACTATTTTAACAAATAACGGGAATATCCCTGCTGCTAATGTAACGTTTACAGATATCATTCCAGCGGGTACCCTCTTCATTCCTAATACTGTAACGATTAATAATGTCCCTGTAGCTAACGCAAATCCTGCCACCGGCATTTCAATTGGTACGATAGGAGCGAATTCATCACGCACCGTTGCATTTCAAGTTTTTGTACCAACTATCCCTGCTGTAAACCCAATTACAAATCAATCAGGCACAACATTCCAATATACGTATGATCCATCCAAACCTGCTGTGATGCAGATGGTTGCTTCTAACACTGTACAGACAACTATTAATAACGCCTCAATTGCCGCTACTAAATCGGCAGATAAACAGTTTGCTAACGTAAATGATATTATTACGTACACGACTACTTTAACGAATAATGGGAACACACTTGCATCAAATGTAATATTTACAGATGTAATTCCAAACGGGACATCGTTTATTCCTAATAGTGTTACTGTAAATGGGAATACACTGCCTAATGTCAATCCAGCAAGCGGAATTGCAATCGACCCAATAAATCCGAATGCAAATACAATCATCTCATTCCAAGTACAAGTAAATTCTATCCCGAATCCAAATCCAATCCCAAACCAAAGTAATACAACGTACCAGTATGTCGTAGATCCTAACTTACCTCCAGCATCCGCCAATACGTTAAGTAACGTAATAACAACTCAAATTAATAACGCTACTATTGTCGCTACTAAGTCTGTGAATACACCGACAGCTGCAATTGGTGATATTGTTACTTATACGATTGCAGTAACAAATACAGGTAATATCCCTGCTAGTGCAACTGTTTTAACAGATGGGCTTGGCGCAGGAGCTTCATTTATCCAAAACTCCGTAACGATCAATAATGTTCCACAACCAGGATTAGATCCATCACTTGGTGTTCACTTGGCAGATATTTCGCCAGGAGATACTGTATTCATTACTTTTCAAGCACAAATTTTAGCGATACCACCTAGTAGCACATTAACAAATAATGCTCTTGTAAATTATGAATATACCGTGAATCCAAACCAATCTCCTGCTGTTGGTAGCACCGTAACAAATACAACAGTTACACCAATTATTGACGCTACTTTAGTAATAAATAAAAGCGCTAGTACAACTTTCGCTACAATTGGTGATACAATTACATTCACTTCAGCTGTTACAAACAACGGAAATACTACTGCGAACAACATTATTTTTACTGATACAATTCCAAACGGTACTACCTTTATCCCAAATAGCTTTAAGATAAATGGTGTAACCGTTCCGAATGCAAATCCACAAAACGGTATCAATATTGGTAACTTGAATTCAAATGCATCTGCTACACTCAGTTTTCAAGTAAACATTACAACACTTCCAAACCCTAATCCAATCCCGAATAAATCATCGCTTCAATATAGCTTTATTGTAGATATAAATGAACCGCCAGTTTCACGAACAGTTCAATCTAATAAAACCTTTACACAAGTAAATACTGCTTCTGTTATCGCAACAAAAACTGCAAGCAGTGCTTTTGCTGCTGTTGGAGATACAATTACGTATACAACTACCCTCATCAATAGCGGCAATACTACCGCAAACACACCTGTTTTTATCGATATATTACCACCTGAACTTTCATTCGTTCCTGATAGCGTACAAATTAATACCATCCCACAACTTGGATTTAGACCAGATAGCGGGATTTCTTTAGACTCAATTCCAGTTGGAGGAACGACAACAATTAGCTTTCAAGCTATCGTTGGCTCAATACCAATTACAAATCCAACTTTGAACCAGTCTAGCACGACATACTCGATCATTGTTGATCCTACCCAGCCGCCGGTGACAGAAACAGCTACAAGTAATCCAACTTTAGTTCAAATTAACGAAGCGATTATTCAAGCAACGAAAAGTGTGGATCGGCTATTTTCTGACATAGCACCTGGAAATTCATTTTTAACGTATACAGTTTTATTAGAAAATGTAGGAAACACAACTGCTACGAATATCATTTTTACAGATCCGATTCCAAATAACGCAGTATTTATAGAAGATAGCGTTCGAGTAGGCGGAGTTTTATTACCTGGAGTAAATCCAGCGAACGGGATACCAATTGGGGATATTATTGCAGGAGATTTTATAAATGTTACCTTCCGTGTGCAAGTAGTTAGCATTCCAAATCCAATTTTCACAATTGGACCAGGCGGACCAAACTCACCGGTTGTAAACGGCGCTTCTATTGATTATAAATTTATGACAGGACCTAATTTACCACTTGTTTCACGAAATACGACATCTAATTCTGTTTCGACACAAATAAATTCTGGGGAAATTGTGGCAATCAAATCTGTAGATAAAACTTTCGCAACGATTGGTGATACAATTTCTTATACAATTACATTAAGTAACCCTGGAAATGTCACTTCACAAAATATAATTTTCACGGATACTTTACCTGATGGGACGACATTCATATCTGGCACTCTTACAAACGATTCTGGTACACAGCAAATCGGAAATCCATCTAACGGGATTCAGATTGGAAATATAAACCCAAATGGAACGGCCGTGATTACTCTCAACGTACTTGTTACAAACATTCCAAGTATAAACCCGATTTCTAATTTTAGTTCTGTACAATTTGCACATGTAGTTGATCCTAGCCAACCTGCCGTAACACAAACGAACGTATCTAATGCTGTTTCGACAACAATTAATAGTGCAATATTAACGACCCAAAAAAGCGTTGATAAATCTATCATTTCTGTTGGAGATACGATTACGTATACAACAACTATTACAAATACAGGAAATACGACTGCAACGAATATAACGTTCACGAGCGCAATTCCCGCTAACACTACCTTTATACCAAACTCAGTCAAAATAAATGGGGTTCAGCAATCTGGTGCGCAACCAGCACTTGGAGTAACTATACCAAATATCGCGCCTGGTGAAACAGTAACTGTTACCTTCCAAGTAAATGTTATTTCTGTTCCTCCTTCAAGTTCAATTATGGGTAACGATACAATTTTATATTCTTATACTGTTGATCCAAACGGAACTCCTGCTACTACTTCTACTTCAACGAATATTGTCACAAACCCAGTATTAGATGCTATGATAACGATGGCAAAATCGGTCGATCAAACAATTGTTACACTAGGTGATACCATTACCTATACAACCATTTTAACGAATAATGGCAATACAAATGCAACGAATATTACTTTCACTGATCTTATTCCAGACGGCACAACGTTCATTCCGAATAGTGTCACAATCAATGGCAGTACACACATCGGACTCGATCCTAATACAGGTATAACAATCGGATCAATTGCTCCTAACAAATCAATATCTATCGCATTTCAAGTTACTGCTACTTCTACACCAAACCAAAATCCTGTAGCCAATTCCGCTACTGCTTCTTACACATTTATCGCTGATCCAAATGCACCGATTGTTTCAAGAAACGTTACTTCAAACACAGTGTTTACTACGATTAATACAGCTAACATTCTTTCATTAAAACAAGTCGATAAATCCTTTAGTCGTATTGGAGACACACTCACTTATACTGTCATTTTAACAAACAATGGAAACTCATCTGCACAAAATGTTATATTTACAGATACAGTGCCAAGCGTCACTACATTTATTGCAAACACATTTTCTATTAACGGAGTTCCTCAAAGTGGGGCGGATCCATCGAACGGTGTGAATATTGGGACAATAACAGCCGGGACTACAGTAACAGTTTCGTTCCAAGTTACTGTAACATCATTACCAAACCAAAACCCAATTGTAAATTTCTCATCAACATCGTATCAATTAGTCTCACCACCTGATGCAGAAACTTCAATTAGTAATCCTGTTTCAACCCAAATTAACGAAGCAATATTGTCTATGACGAAAAATGAAAGTGTATCCTTTGCAGATATCGGGCAAACTGCTTTTTATACTACTTCTATTACCAATGTAGGCAATACCGATGCAACTAATATTGTATTCACAGATACATTACCAAGTGGACTCACATTTGTTCCTAACACATTAACTGTCGATGGCGTTTTACAACCTAACGCGGATCCAAATACAGGTGTATTACTTGCAACACTTCCACCAAACGAAATATATAGTATCGTCTTTCAAGTTACAGTGAACAGCATTCCCCCTAGTAACCCAGCACCAAATACAGCATCAACGACGTATGAATTTACTGTTGATCCTGTTAATCCTCCCGTTTCAAGTGCAGCTACTTCCAACACTACACTCCTTCAAATAAACAACGCAACTATTATTAGCACCAAAACAGCCAATCTTACTTTTGCGGATGTTGGTAATACAATAACATTTACACTTAACCTTCCTAATACCGGGAATGTGACCGCAACTGATGTAACTATTATCGATATTCTTGATAGCAATTTAAGTTTCGTTCCAAATAGTTTCACAGCTAATGGGCAAACCATTCCAAACGCCGATTTATCAACTGGTGTAAATATTGGTTCCATTAATGGTGGTAATACGGCAATCGTTACATTCCAAGCAACTGTTATTACACTTCCAACACTTAATCCCATTTCTAACTCTGCTTCTACCACATATCATTATGTCGTTGATCCTAGCCAGCCACCTATTACAACTTCTAATCAATCTAATACAACGACAACACAAATTAATAGCGCTATCCTTACTGCACAAAAAAATTCAAATGTATCTACGGTAGATATCGGGCAGGATATTACCTACAACGTTACAATTACAAATAGCGGAAATGTGAGTGCAACAAATGTTATTTTTACCGACCTTATTCCAGACGGAACTTCATTTGAACCGAATAGTTTTACACTGAACGGAACTAGCATCCCAAATGCAAATATCATTACAGGCGTTCCAATTGGTGATATTGCGCCAAACCAGTCTGTAATCGTAGCATTTCATATTAGTGCCGATGCAATTCCGCCTATAAATCCAATTACTAATCAAGCTAGCGTTAGCTTCAAGCATATCGTTAATCCAGCTAATCCTCCTGTTTCAAAAAACATTACTTCAAATAGTGTTACAACAACAATTGAAAGTGCTATTTTAACTACTACTAAAATCGGAGATAAAGCTTTTGCAACGATTGGTGATACGATTACGTATACAACTACGATTACGAATACAGGAAATATTCCTGCTAATAACGTTATTTTCTCAGACCCGATACCATCGTGGACACAATTTGTTGCAGGATCAGTTATTGTTGATGGCACTCCATTACCATCCGCTTCGATTATTAACGGTATTGGCATAAATACAATCATTCCAAATCAAACTGTAACAATCATATTTCAAGTTCAAATTGTAAGCAATCCAACAACATTTACACCGGAACTCCAAAACTTAGGGTTTGTGAACTTCCAATATAACGTAGGAAATGCATTACAAGCTCAGCCTGGCAATGTGGAAACGAACGTCTTCGTTACTTCTATTAATTCAGCAATACTTTCAGCTGTAAAAACTGCTAATGCTGCCTTTGCAAACATCGGAGACACGATCACTTATACAGTTTTAATTCAAAATAACGGCAATACAAACGCTACGAATGTAAATTTCTCAGATTCGATTCCTGCAGGAACAACTTTTGTTGAAAATAGTTTTACTGTAAATGGAAGTACCATTCCAGGTGCAAATCCAAATAGCGGCGTTAATATCGGGACCGTGAACGCGGGTAGTTCCTTAACTGTTACTTTCCAAGTCATAGTTACATCTACTCCACCGTCGAACCCAATTACAAACGTTGCATCTATTCAATACGAATTTATAGTTAATCCTGCCTCTCCTCCTGTTTCAGGTACAATAACTTCTAATAGTGCTTCCACACAAATTAATAACGCTACTGTTACAACTGTTTTAGAAGCAAATCGATCAATCGTATCTATCGGAGATATCATTACGTATACAGCAACATTAACGAATACTGGAAACTTCCCTGCAAATTCTGTATTACTCATTAATGGCGTTCCTGAAGGAGCATTATTTGTTCCAAATAGTGTTACACTTAACGGGATTCCACTTCCAGATGCAAGTCCAACTCTCGGTATTCCAGTTGGTATTATCGCACCAGGTGATTCCGCTACGATTACGTTCCAATTTCTTGCAAGTTCTATTCCACCGCAAGGAGCGATTATAAATCAAGCACTTACAAGTTACACGTATATTGTCGACCCAAGTCAACCTCCAGTTACAGCAACATCCTCATCTAATACAGTTAATACAGCTGTTGTTGATGCATCATTATCCGCAATTAAAAGTACAGATTCTCTCGTACAATCTACTGACGGTACAATCACTTACACAGTAGTCGTTCAAAATAACGGAAATACTACTGCAAATACAGTTACTTTAACAGATTTGGTCCCAGAAGGAACTGCATTTATTCCGAATAGCGTAACTATTAATAGCGTTTCCGTTCCAGATGCTGATCCTAACGTAGGAATACCATTAAACTCCATCACACCGTCAGAAATCGTCACTGTAACATTCCAGGTTATCGTTCAATCTATTCCAAGCGTGAACCCAATTTCTAATACAGCCCGTATTGACTACACTTTTATCGCCGATCCAACTGCTCCTATCATCTCTCGAACAATTACGTCTAATCCCGCTTTCACACAAATTTCAGATGCGACTATCCTTTCTTTAAAAGGAGTCAATGCACAACAAGCAACAACAGGTGATATTTTGACTTATATGATAACACTAGAAAATACCGGAAATATTCCAGCTACTAATCTCATATTTTCAGATACTATTCCCCAAAATACTACATTCGTAGAAAATAGTTTTACACTTAATGGAACAACTATACTTGGTGCCAATCCAAATGTAGGTGTTACTTTGCCTACCCTAGTAGCAAACGCTACTCATCTTATTTCGTTCCAAATTCTTATTAACGATTCATTCTCGCAAGAATCGATTACAAATCAATCCAATACAACATATACAATCCAACCAGACCCAGGGCAACCGCCTATTAGTGAAACATCTACTAGTAATATCGTCATTACAAATTTCGTGCAAGCTCAATTGACAATTACAAAAACATCCAATCCAACAACTGTAGATATCGGTGGAACTATACTTTATATTTCTGAAGTGAAAAATATCGGTAATGTTGACGCAATAAATATTAATTTCACAGATTCTATTCCAACTGGGACTACATTCGTTCCCGATAGTGTCACAATTAACGGTGTCCTTCAGCCAGGTGTAAATCCTGAAAACGGAATACCGATTGGAACAATTCCAGCAAACAGTTCCAAAACGATACTATTTCAAGTGCAAACAAATAATCCACCTACTGAAACCGAAATTGCAAATCAATCTTCAGCAACTTACCAATATGTAAGTATTCCTACAGCCCCACCAGTAAATCGCTCTGCAAATTCTAACATTGTTACAACATCACTTCAAAATGCAAATATTATTTCTGTTAAAAGCGCGGATGTAACTTTCGTATCAATCGGGCAAATGATTACCTACACAAATACACTACAAAATATAGGAACCGTTCCAGCTAACAATACCGTGTTCATTGATAACATTCCGGAGGGTACTATATTCATTGAAGATAGCTTAGCAATAAATAATGTCATTCAGCCTGGTGCGAACCCAGAGAATGGAGTAATTCTCGGCACGATACAACCAGATGAAACAGTCACTCTTTCATTCCAAGTACAACTTACAAATATACCAGCGGGCAATACAGTCATTAATATTTCAAACACTTCGTACGAATACCAAATTGACCCTAGTTCTCCAATTATTCAGCGTAGATCGTTATCAAATGCAGTAAATACTGAAGTGCGGACGGCAAATGTTAGCGCCATTAAATCCGCCAATAGAACCATTACACGTATCGGTCAAATCATCACATATACAGTCGCAGTTACAAACGCTGGTACAATACCTATTACAAATACTCTCCTACTTGACGCAATTGCTGCTGGCACCACATTCGTTCCAAATAGCATTCTTGTAGATGGCGTACCAAGACTTAACGAAAATCCAATTACAGGTATCAATCTTGATATAATTCTTCCAAATAATACGATTATTGTTACGTTCCAAGTAAGCGTAGTCTCTATACCGCCACAAAATAACATTAATAATATCGCCGTCATTCACTATGAGTATCGACCAGACCCAAGCACACCACCAATTTCAGAAACGACCTCTTCCAATGCTACAAACATACAATTTATTGATGCTATTCTTATTGCTACAAAGTCCACTAATACTGTATTAGCTAACATTGATGAAACCATTGAATATACAGTATTCATTCAAAATAATGGATCGGCTACAACTAACTCCATCTTTTTTACAGATACTATAGCGGATGGAACAGTATTTATTCCAGGAAGTGTAGTAGTTAATAATACTGTACTTCCTGCAGCAGATCCGAATATCGGCTTTTCCATTCCTAATGTCGCAGCAGGTCAAATGGCTACAATAACATTCCAAGTTTCCGTTACGAATTTACCTGCTGTAAATCCAACACCTAATACTGCAAACGTCGTCTACGACTTTATTTTCAATCCTGACTTTGCACCAATTCAAAAATCTACTACTTCCAATACTACTTTTGTTCAAATTAATGATGCTGACATCGTTTCACTTAAAACTGTTGATTTAACCTCTGTAACGATTGGTGACATTTTAACTTATACAACAACTTTAACGAATACAGGGAATACGGATGCCACTGCTGTTGTATTTACAGACAATATTCCTAATGGAACAACCTTTATTGACGGTAGCGTTTTAGTAAATAACATTCCTCAGCTTAATGCCAACCCAAGTGCAGGTATACTTGTGGGAACGATTGCTCCTAATATTTCTATCCCAGTCACATTTTCTGTTACCGTCGTAGCTCTTCCTGCTAGCGGCCATGTTCAAAATCAATCAACTTCTCGGTATACAATAAACGTGGAAGAACAAATATCCACTAGCAATATTACCTTCACTGAAGTTATTTCTGCTAATGTAATTGCGACAAAAACAACACCTATCCAATATGCTGACCTACAAACTATTATCCCTTACACTATTTCCATTACAAACAATGGGAATATACAAGTAGAAAACATTATTGTTACAGATATCATCCCAGCAAATACGAGCTTTATAGAGAATAGTGTTATCGTGAATGGCAACGCTCGGCCAAATGACAATCCACTTAACGGTATACAAATTGATAACATTCCGCCTAATACGACAGCAACCATTCTATTCCAAGTACGGGTTACTTCGATTCCACAAACAAATCCAATCTCTAACACGAGTACAATTGAATATGAATACACGGTACCAAATCGACCACCTATTACCGAAACTATTATTTCATCAGCTGCTTTAACAGAAATTAATCATGCGAATTTGAATAGTAATAAAGCTGTTGACCTTGCATTTGCAACGGTTGGTGATACGTTAACGTATACGATTACACTAAATCAAACCGGCAATGTTGCAGTAAATGATGTAATCATTCAAGATATTATTCCTCAAGGTACTACGTTTATAGAAAATAGCGTCATTGTAAACGGAGAAACTCTTCCAGGAGTGAATCCAGTAAGCGGCATACCAATTGGTACTATAACTATTAGTGGAGATGCTATCGTTTCATTCCAAGTAACTGTGACTTCTATTCCAACACCAAATGAACTAAACAACAACGCAATTACTACTTTTAACTATATAGTCAACCCAAATAACGTACCTGTTACAAATACGACTACAACAAATACTGTCAAAACTACTGTCCAAAATGATAATGTCATTGCTTTTAAGTCTGCTGATGTAACAAACGCCTTACCTGGTCAAACTTTAACGTATACAATTACGATTACGAATAGCGGTAATGTAACGATTGAAGACCTTCTTGCCATAGACGCCGTACCAATAGATACGACTTTTGTTGCTGGTAGTGTTACGATTAACGGAATCAATCAGCCTAATGAGAATCCTGAAAATGGTATTACGTTAGGAAATCTTGCTCCTAATGAATTTGTTATTATTACGTTCCAAGTGACAATATCTTCTTCTACTCTTCAATCTACAATTAATAATGATGCTTCTGTTTCCTATACCGTTATCATTGATCCAACAAAACCACCTATTACAATTACAAAACAAACAAATACCGTTACAACGACAGTTATTGATCCGATGGTTCGCATTGAAAAAACAGCTGACAAATCTATTGTCGTTATAGGAGATATCATTACATTCACATTGGCGGTATTTAATCACTCCCCAATTCCGACAATCAGTACTTCTGTTATAGACACAATTCCAGCTGGTACAACATTTATAGAAAACAGCGTAACCATTAACGGCACTCCCGTTCCAAATGTTCGTCCAGACACTGGTATTAATATTGGTTCTTTATCTGCAGGTACAGTAGCAACTATAACATTTCAAGTTCTCGCAACTTCTATTCCTTCAAACAGTACAATTATAAATTCTGCAACAGTTACCGCTGCTTTTCAGTTGACACCACAGGATCCAATTATTACTTTCATTGTTAATTCAAATATTGTTCGTATACCAGTTGAATTTGTAACTGCAACCGTCACGAAAGGTGCTTCCGTCAGCTCAGCTTATTTAAATCAATATTTTGATTACACGGTACGCATTACAAATACTTCCAAAATTTCACTCTCAAATATTTCGTTACAAGATACTATTCCAGCAGGTTTACAATTTATAAATGGCACTGTCTTTATTAACGGTGAACGCTCTCCACTAGCGAATCCGAATATCGGTTTCCTAGTTACTACTAATTTGGAACCAAACGAAACAATTATCGTGTTATTCACAGTACAAGTAATAAGTCCACCTGTTAATAATGAGTTTAAAAATACGGCCAATATTTCGTTACAACTTCAAGTCTCGCCTACCGACCCACCAATTACAGTAACCGTTACAAGTAACGAAAACATCGTCACCTTTGTTCCAGAAAATCCAGATGAAACACTTCCAAATTTAAATTGCTTCTTTGACGGTGAACGCTTCATTCGCATTACTCCTCGAAATGTACGAAACTACCTTTGGACTTGGATTTGGTGGAAGTAATTGAAACAAAAAAGAGATTGTAGTTTGGTTGAAACCAAATTACAATCTCTTTTTCATTACCTATATTCCACTACGTTGTAACTCGTCCAAGGATATACGATTAAACACCACCTCAAGTTATTTTAGTCGTAATAAGTTGGCCAGCTTCATTAATGGTAACTTTCCATTTCACTCCACTAGCAGTCTTCATGATTATACCTTTACTTGCCTCTATTTCAATATCTCCAAACATTCTTCCGCCAGTTGTCGCTAACCAAGCACTCCCATTTTCCATAGAAGATCTTGCAAAAATACGATTAATTCGAAAACGCTTATGATCTTGAGAATAACCACTTAATGTAATTCTAACTTTATATAACTGACTCGCCTTCATATTCGATATAATTGTATCGCCAACATTTAATGGAACATCCAACGCGATAACCCAACTTCCAGTTGCACTTAATGCATATTCAATTTTAATTTTCTTTGGGCTCTCTCCCCATCCAAAATACATTCCAAAACAATTTAACATTTGTATTGGTTTTTTCGTAAAATCCATTTCAATTACAACTGGATTACTATCTGGAACGTCAATATAGTTTACACTTTGTTCATCTATTAAATTAAAGCAATTTGTGAGATTTCCCCCGTACGGCACTTTTCCACTTACTTGCTTAACGTTATATTTCTGCTGAGCATTTACTAAAATATCATCTTGATTTCCTATTAAATGAGGTCTATTTAACGTCAAAGGTAACTGAATTCGTAGGGATTCTTCATAAGTAGACTTACAAACATTGTACTGTCCTTTATCTACAATAGTTGTCGAAAGCAGATTTGAAAAAAGGTAGTTACGATGAGAATTGGAAGAAAATTCAATAACAATTTGTTCACTACTCATCCGGTACGTATCCCAGATCATACAATCAAATGTATTATACGCACCTGAACAACGAATTACTTTTTCCGTTTGTTGTCTACATTGCACTTGAATATCATGAAACGTATTTCCTGAACTTTCATTTGGCAAATCACTATTTCCATCTACTTCAATCCCATATACACATCCATCAATAAATATAGATTGAAATACATTGGCGTTAATCCAGCAAGGTGTATTGATAACATTTATATATTCTGTCTTCAAATGTATTGCAGTTTGAAAGTTTTTAATTTGAATAAATTTAACTTGAAAGAAACTAATAAAATCCCATGCCTTTTGACAATAAAAATGTATAGCTTTTCCTTTATACGATGGAGTTGTATTTATTATATTTATATTTGATATAACAGATTGATTAGGTACTTCGATTTGTTGTGAACCAGAAACATAAATAACAGCAGATTGAAACAATGGATTTATAACTTGAAGAGTACCACCAACTATCGAAGCGTTACTTTGTAGCTCAAATGCATTAAAATCCCCATCAATTTGCAGTGTTACGGTAGGATCCAACTCTAATCTTACGTTTGATTTAATAACAATCGGCTTTACAATTTTGTACGTATTTACCCCTGTAATTCTAACCGTCGAAATTCGATTCGCTACACAATAATCAATAGCTTGCTGAATTGCTAATGAGCTATCATTTCCCGAGTTTGGAACTGCGCCAAAACAATCAATATGAACGCTACTTTCTGGCGCACAATCTTCTTGGGATGAAATATATTCTGACAAAATAAATTCACTCCTCATATTACCTTTTTCATATAATATGTGAGTTGTCTCTTAAAAGTTTCTATAATAAAAAAAACAAACGACCTACTCGGTCATTTGTTTAATTCATATATATTTTTCGTTTCCTCTATCATTTTAGTTAACGAGAAATATCTCATTGCTTTCTCTCGTGCTTTCAATCTAATAGCAGTTACCTTTTCTTCATTCCCTTGTAGTTCCTCAAGCGCACTTGCGAATTCGGATTCGCAATATTCAGATATCAAAACACCTGACTCTCCATCTATTACCGCTTCATGTATTCCACCAACATCTATTGAAACAATTGGTGTCCCTGTAGCCATCGCTTCAATTACTACCATTGGAAACACTTCACGAAAAGATAATAAAAGTAAGGCGTCCATATTCCCTATAAACTCATGCGGCTCTGAAATATTCCCTAGCATCTTCACCCTTTGCTGCAATCCATATTTTTCTATTTCTTTCATAATCGATTCTTTCTCTGGTCCATCACCAGCAATATAAAACATAAAATCATTTCTCTTTTTCAACACATTTGCAATTTTGACAAATAGTTGATGGTTTTTCTCTTTGGATAATCTAGCTAATATCCCTATTTTATATGTAGATTCTTTCTTTTTCTGCTGGAATAAAAACTTTTCAATATCAACACCGTTATAAATTGTATTTATTTTTTCTTCTGCTACATGAATTGAAATTAAATTGTTCTTTTCAAACTCACTTACTGTAATAATATTGTTCACATATTTATTCATGAAATACCGAAAAAGCGTTGGCATTTTCTTTTCTAATATCGTTACATTGTGTTTCGTATAAACAATTTTCATCTTTTTTTTAATAAACTTTTGAAGTAGAAAAGCATATAATACCATTCGCAAACTATTTGCATGAATAAGTTCTATCTTTCGTTTACAAATTTCGTTTCGTAAATAATAAATATTTCTCAAATGATTCCATCGACTAAGTAATATAAAATTTTCTTTTCTAGTAAGGGATTCATATAGTTCTCCATCACCTGCAGCTGTATAAATCTTAAAATCCTCATAATGCAAATTATTTTCTAATTTACAGAAATAATTTTCGGCTCCGCCAGTTATCAATTTATCTGTCATCAACAGTATGTTCATAATTGCGTCTTCCCAACTACATTGATTTTATTTTTTTTATAAGCATGATAAGCATACTTACTAAAATAGTAAAAGCTTTGCACTGCATTAAGACTTTTTTGGTCCCTTAATAATTTCCAATACCGAAAAGCTGCTCTAATTTTATTTCTAGAAACAGAATTTGTAACAATTCTATATTTTGCTAACACTTGCTGTATACCTTTTGCTTCATACCCTTCATGTAATAAGTTCAGCCATAACGCTGTATCTTCCGGCTGTATACTAGGCATTTCGACATATGGAATTTTTTCACGATCAATCATCACTGTTAAACAACCGATAATTGTATTTCCTACTAAATAATGATAGTCAACAGATTTTGGTGCACTCACTTCACGATTTAATTCATTACCGTTTTCATCAATTAAACTATACGACGCATATGAAAAAGCAATATTCATTTCTTCCATAAATAACAATTGTGTCTTCAATTTATGCGGCAACCATATATCATCGCTATCTAAAAAGGCAATGTACCTTCCTCTTGCCTCTTGGATCGCTAAATTCCGAGCTTTAGCAGCACCAACATTTTGTTTTAATGATAATAACCTAATACGTGAGTCTCCTTCTATTATATCTTTAATTTTTGTGGCAGATTGGTCGGTTGAACCGTCATCAACGATAATCATTTCCCAGTTTTCATACGATTGATTCTGTACAGATAAAATTGTCTCACCTATAAATCGTATACTATTATAAGAAGGTGTTATTACAGAAACATAAGGCGGCTCGTTATGTGCTGATAGACATTTTACCATCTATCTTTCCCCTTCCTTCATATATTGAAATATACTTCACAACAACTGCTAAAAATAAAAAGAACGCTTCGTTAATAATGAGTGACAATGACATCATCTGAAATAAAAATGCAATCATAGTCAATAGAAGATATGGTTTTTCACGAAACAAAGTATGCTGCGCTAGCTTGAACATTAATATGAATAAAAACGCGCTATATAGAAGAAAACCAATTGTACCCGATTCAGACAAAATTTCTAAAAATGTATTGTGTACATATAATTTTTCATTAAATTGATACTCATAATAATTCGAAAAGTTAAAAGCACCGATTCCGATATATGGATTGGATAAATAATATTTAAAAGCAGCTTCCCATAATGTAAATCTACCACTTCCATTATCATGGGAAAAATCAGAAATTCGTTTATTTAATATGTCATCTAATTGGCCCCCCATTACACTATTCGATAAACTAAAAATAACTACACTAAACAATACTAAACTTATAATTATTTTTATTTTTTTGGCGAAACTAGACATACATATATATACAAAAACGACAAGCACAAGCGCTAGTATACCACCCCTTGAAAAGGTTAATAAACTCGTCGTAACACATAAAATTAACCCTAGAATGTTAGTGATATTTTGTAAATTCGTCATATAGTACATAAAAAATATTGTATTATAGAAAATAAAGATGTTAGGATCATCTAGCAATCCAATTAACCGTGGATATCCTCTATCAACTAATAAACCAGCAAAAATTTCTCTCTCTTCTCCACCGTATAAACTAAAGTATTGTAAACCGATTATATAGAGTATTAGACTTACAACATTAAATACTACTCCTACATAAGCAATAGATGATTCAAGTACCACTATTTCAGTATTCCCCAATAAATTCCTCATTATAAAATAGCATCCTAAAACGAGTAGCACGCCAAAAATCATACGAATACTAGCATTTAAATACATAGAAAGAATTCCACTTAAACAATAAATGAAATAAAACAGTAAAAATATAACTTCATGAAAATATAATTTTTGAATATGAAAGTCTTTAATTGTTAAACAAAAATATATGACTAAAAAAATCATATATATCTTCAATGAAAATCCAATATATAAATTGTATTTACTTAACATAACAAATAATATTAGAAGAATAATCCATCCCATCGATACTTTCATATTATTTTCCATAGGCTATATCCCCTGTTTCGTAATATAATCCTTTTTGCGTATTTTTCTTATAAAAGAAAGAAGAAGTTTTTTTAGCTCATAATCATATAGGAATATGGCAGCTACTACAATTAGTATATTAAGAACAAGCGCAATTAAATGATATGTATGCAATATATATTGCACTCCAATAAAGGTTACACCAAAATAAATTGTATACGGTATTACAATTTGGAATACAATTTTTTTCTTCACTACACTTACCGCTATATATCCCACTAAAGCGACTATTTCAAATAAAACCATAGCGTATGCCGCTCCTATCACTCCACCAAGACTACTAAAGCTATAAAGCATAACCCCACCGATCACCAATGCTACACACTGCACAACAGTTCTCTTATTTTGACATCCACTCGTCGTTAAACCGTCAGCAATAGCAATATTTAAACTTTGTAGCACAATAAGAAATGATAATATTCGGAGTGGTTCTACTGCATTGCTCCATTCCTCATGAAAAAATATAGAAATAAAGTATGGTGCTAAATGATATAAACCGATCGTCATACATATTCCTACAATCGCCATTGATTTAATTTGAAGCAAATTTAATTTCGTATGCTCTTCTAAATTATTCTGGTTATAATGCTTAAAGAGCACCGGAAAAAACGCACCTGCAATTACCCCTGGTACCTGATATAAAGCTGCCGGCATCCGGTACGCCACTGCAAAAACACCTACCATACTTAATGGCAATGTATAGTTGAGCAAGATAGGTGCTAATTGTGGCGTACTCATTATTAAAAAACCGCTAATAATAAAGGGAGTTAATTGCCAAAATAACGCTTTATGAATTACGATTTTCATATTCATTTTCGTCTTTCTTCTCATGATATATATACTAAATAAACCACCGATCATATACCCAAAAGCATATAAACGAGCCGTTACATACACCGGTAACTCTCCGAAAATACAAAAACATGTAATTATAATGACAACTGATGCTGATACAACTTTTATGAGCGCTATATACTTCATACGTTCCGTCAGTTGAAAATAGGCAATCCCTATGTTTTGCCAAGTTAATCCTATTAACATGAAAAACATTACGTTTATCATCATATAAATTAAATTTTTATCCGCATACATATAATGAATAGCAATATAACCGATGATAGAAATAAAAATAAGTAGAATCATCCTTATTTTTATATACGATGATAAAATCTGCTCTAAATCTGCTCCATCCTTTGCCCCTTCTCGAAGAAACGTATTACTAAGTCCTAAGTCTGTAAAGAATAACATAACAAACGTCACTGCTATGGCAACACTAAACATCCCATAATGTTGTGCGTTAAAAAAGTTTGCTAAAACAATTAAACTGACGGCCTGAAGAAGGTTAGCTAAAATCGTACTATAAAATAGATGGATAATATTTTTTAGAATAGATCTACCCATACAAGTTCTCCTTTGCAAGTAACCTACTTACATATGTTGTTTGTTTACATATTTATCTTGCACCATTACCGTTCAATACAATTAAAACGGTTTTACATAAAATACGGATGTCCATCCGAAATGTTTTCATTTCAATATACTCCATGTCAAGCCTCAACTTTTCCTTTGGATCAAGATTATACCCTCCATTTATTTGTGCCCATCCTGTTAATCCTGGTTTTACTATTAAACGTTCCTTAAATTCTGGAATATACGCATCAAATTCATTATAAAAAAACTCTCTCTCTGGTCTAGGGCCTACAAAAGACATATCTCCTCTTAAAATGTTTAAAAGTTGCGGTAATTCATCAATTCTCGTTTTTCTTATAAACAATCCAACTTTTGTAATTCTTTGATCATGTTCTTTTGCCCATTGTGGTCCGTTCATTTCAGCATCCTTTACCATCGACCTTAATTTAAATACATTAAACTTCTTCCCGTTTATACCTAAACGTTCTTGAAAGTATATTGGAGCCCCTGATGTTTCTAAGGTAATCATAATACAAAAGAACAACATAATTGGTATTGTTAATAGTAACAATATGATTGAAAATATAATATCAAACAAGCGTTTTACACTTCGATTCAATATGCTAGGCTTTTCTTGAGCCGGAATCGTATACAACTTGGCTTGATTTGTTTCACGAATCATGGATCGTTACCCCCACATTCAAGAATATAAAATTATACCTATTAATTCACATTCTTTCCTATTTATATCCGCTATTACTTTTTGCACTGTACGTAGTGAATCTTTTCGCTTTTTAACTGCTAAGACCACTCCATCGCATTTCTCTGCAATAATGTGCGTAGCAGGAAGATCAAATACTTCAGAAGAATAAAAGAAAATGTAATCAAAATCTTCTTTCCACTTAGCAATCGCATTATCAAATTCATCCATAGCAACTAAGGGCGTCCCTGTGTGTACTGTTTTTTTTGCAGGAATACAATATAAGTATTTAGACAAATTACTAGAAAAAGATTCATAATTGTAGGGGGAAGAGCTTATTATATCGTTTACTGTTATCATGTGATCACTTTGTAATAATACCTGTAATTTAGGGTCAGAAAAATTCACATCAATAAGTAACACCTTTTTCTTCATTTCCGCAAACACTAGACCCATATTTACTATAAGCGAGGCAACAACTCCTCTGTCCTTCGTTGAACTAACTGTGAACAGTTGTTTTCCAGATTTTTTCAGATCGTGATACACCGTATAAAACTGCTCTTTCATCAGATCATCATGCAGATCGAATGGCAGCTGTTTCTTTGTCCTAAACATCGACATGTTCACCTCGATATATAGATGATTGTTTATCAACCTCTGTAGGTTTCTTTTTTCTATTCGGTTTCATATTTATGTGACCAATAACAGAGACTGTTGTTATTTTCTCTAAATCTTGTTCCGTGTATATACGTTCATCAAAATAATCTTGAAATACAGCTAAACCTATCCCAACAAAAAAACTAACAATTAAAGAAATAGGAATGATCAGTTGAAATTTTGGAAACAATTTTTCAGCCTGTTCCTGTAACTCAGGATCCGTCAACACTTTCACACCTTGTACATTTGTGTACTGTTGAAAACTTTGTTGTGATTGCTCTGCCAATGTCTTTACAATGTCTTTCACGATTTTCGGATTGGAATCTTTTACTGTAACAGTTACAATTTGTGAGTTGTCCGTATTCACAACCGAGATTTTTTGTGCTAATTCATAACTTGATTGCTCTAATTTCAAAGTTTTTTTGACTGTTGAAATAATTAATGGGCTTTTTAAAATATCAACATACGATGTTACTAGTTGCTTATTCTCTTGTGTTTTATTTGTTGAATTTTCCTTATTAAACTCATCTAAATTCCCAACAAGAATTTGCGTTGAATATTGATATGACGGCTTTAAAACATACATAGAGATAAGAACTAAAGAAGCGGTTAAACAACACATCGTTAAAATAATCGTTACGAATCTTCTTTTCAGTAATTGTTGAAAATCTTTTATACTCATTTCTTGCTTCAATTATTTCACCGCCCTTTTCTGAATAACATCCTGCAATTCACTCTTTACAGATAACCCTTTCTCTCTTCTATCCACTTGTTTTGTTACATACTTTCCGACTCCGAATGCAAATTTTTCTACATATACATACGAAAGCATTGCAAGTATAAACGAAAAAACAAGTGAAAAAATTAAAATAATAGGCAACGGTAATATTTCATGGAGCATGTATATAAGGGAAAACAACGATATAATATGGTATAAATAAAGACTGTAAGAAATCTTCCCCAAATATAACAAATATTTATTATGTAGCAAGGACGACAAAGTTGATATTGACAAACTTAATATGACCAATAAACATGCACTTATCGCCACTACGTAGTCTCGAAATATAAAATTATTGAGCACTTTAATTTCTCCTATAAGCCCTTCATACATAAAAAGTAAAATCGCAAATAAAAACCATGCAATTTTCGTGTTTTTAGTACAATTACTATAAAAAACTATTAAATTATTTTTATACTTCGCAACTAGTGCTCCTAGTAAAAACAGCACTGTGTAATGCAATGTTAATGCATAGCTTGTTAATGTTAAGCCCGAGCGAAACAAAAATAATATTACGACAGAACATATACTAAAACTAAACAATAATAGTAATGAACACCTTAACGTTTTTCGTAAGCAAATCATCAAAATTAACGGGAAAATTATTGATATTCGCATTTCATGGACAAGTGACCAAATCACACCGTTATATGCATCTGTATTATATTTCCCAACCAATAAAATATGTTGTGCGATTAAGCTTGAAGAACTTTCAATCGTCCATGAGCGATTAAACCATTCACTTAAATAAGAAATACCATATTCACTAATTGTAATCTGGCATACAATAGCTATAATTATTGCCACAATATAAGGAATATATATTCTGCATATACGTTTTAAAAGGTATGACCCATAGCTACTATAGTTTTTTTGAATAGATTCATACAAAACAAATCCGCTCAAAACAAAAAAGATAATAACTGATTCGTTACCACTACTAAAAATTAGACGAGCAGGCGTTTCTTTTAATAGATACACAACAAATGGTTTATTATCTTCATAACTGTAATTTTGAAATGCTGAAAAAATCATTAAATGATGACCGATCATTACTATTAATGAAGAAATCCCTCTTATAGAATCCAATTCCTCGTATCTCTTCATCTTTTTGCATCAACTCCTAATGAAATGATAATAATCATTTCAAAGCGACATCTTTATTCATATTCCTCTCCTTTCTTTTCATTCCAATTTTTCATATTAAAATGATTTTATAGTATAAATTTGAGTGTATTGTAACATTTTTTGTAATATTATGAATAGCGAATCTCAAAAATTGGTATATACCAATTTCAACCTCGAAAAATGAGTAATATTGATAGAAAAACGCTATAAAAATATCTTGCAAATTTACATAAATTAAAGAGATGAATAGCGTTTTTTCAATATAAAATAAAAAAGATAGCCTGCATAGGCTATCTTTTTTATTTTATTTAATTACTAGCACCACTATATGCTACATGTCGTTTCTCAATTCTCTCTTCAATTTCCTTCATATTTTCTTTATTATTTAATAGTGATTGTTTATTTTCAATTAATAATTGTTTAAAAGATTTTCTCACTTTTTTTCTCATTTTCATTGTCCTCCTTGGGGGATGATTTATATAAAAGATAAAGAATTATCTGTGTGTTCTTATAATAATTGATTGTTGTGAATTCTATTTGAACTTCATATGAAAATTCCGTTTATTTTCTGACAACTTTGTGAACACGAAAAAAAAGACTATCTAAAACTATGTTGAAATTAATTTACTTCATTATAAAAATTACTATTTTCATCAACTTTTATCATTATATCTTGTCGAAACATTTATATATTAAAAATTGAGTTCGACATAATTTTATTTACTATCATACTGTTTACAAAAACAAAAAGAAGGTGTCACCAAGTCAAAGTTCGACTTATGCAACATCCCTCTTTCCAAACTATTTATAGCATATTTATTAATATTTCAGGTCTTCCCCAATTCATTTCTTCACAAACAAATCTAAGTTTTTCTTCATCCATTGTGTGTAACCCTTCTTCTAGTGAACATGAAATTGGAACTTCACAGTGAATTTCGGCTAATTGTAACGAAATATTTAAGTTCTCTAAATCACTTTCAATCTTCGTACGCTGCGCTTTTGTTAATGATTCTACATTTTCTAGTACAGCGGATACTGTTCCGTGCTCTTGAATAAGCTTATACGCTGTTTTTTCACCGATACCTTTTACACCTGGATAATTATCACTTGTATCTCCCATGAAAGCTTTTGCATGGACGATTTGCCACGGCTCTACACCTTTTTCTTCCATGATTTTCTCCGGTGTGTAATATTCGTAATTTCCAATTCCTTTACGCAGAAGCATAACTGTAACGTTCTTATCAACAAGTTGAAGTAAGTCCGTATCACCTGTTAAAATATAAACTTCAGCTTCATTGCAGTATTGTTTTGCAAGCGTACCGATACAATCATCCGCTTCGTAGCCTTTCATACCGATAACTGGAATGGATAATTTCGCAGTCATTTCTTGCACTAAATCGAATTGAGGAATTAATTCTTCTGGTGGCGCTGCACGATTTGCTTTATAATTCGAGAACGATTCTGTTCTAAATGTCGTACTTCCCATATCCCAGCATGTAACGATATGTGTTGGTTCGATCGCTTGCGTAGCTGTTAATAAGTGTTTCATATAACCATGAATCCCGTTCGTAGGAGTTCCATCTTGTCGTTTCATAAATTGTCCGTAGACACTTGTTGCGTAAAAAGCACGAAATAATAGTGCCATACCATCAACTAATAATACTTTTTTCATAATTCCTCTCCTATTAAAAAAATAATAACCTTACGTTATCACGTAAGGTTATATAAATAGATTACCATTCTACGTTTTTGCTCAACTTTGTCTATTATACATTGTTTTTGTATATTTAGCACCATTAACACATTAAGACGTTCTACTACAACAAGTATGCAATATGCCTGAATACGTATTTTTTCCAGTAGAAACAACGACAGCCTTTGCATTTCCACTAACGATATGTGAACCTTTAAAACATACATTTTCAAGCTCAAGTGGATTATAATCTTTCATCCGTTTTAATGGAATAAATCGTTTACGTTCAAGGTGATAGCAGCTTTCAAACTTCTCTATATTCGCTTCGTTTCCCGTTAACACAGACTCATTCACTAATAAATCATCTGCATAAATAATACGTACATCAGCCGGCACAGCATCTCCAGCCGAAAGAAAAATTATATCTCCAGGTACAAGTTCTTGCACTGGTATCTCCATCATTTTCAGTTCACTATTTAGCCCTGTACTACTAGAACATTCTACTCTAGATACAGTAATCGTTTCACGTTGTAATTCATTACACACACGTTGTTTTGAAAAACCTGGAATCATGCCACCAAGCTTCATCATTACTTCTGCGAGAAGTGCTCTTTTTGAAGTTAGTTCATTTCGGCCATATACTTGAATACGTTTTTGTGCCTCTTTCATTGATAGTCCGTCTCTTGTTGTTTTAAAATATGCAAATACAGATTTTACATCTCTTGTTGCAATTTCAATTAATAAATCTTTATTTTTTTGGAGCATTGTTTGTTCTTTTATTGATTTTTTACTTAGTTTATATGACGTGTTACCCACAGTTTTGTTTGCATATAACATATTATCGTCTCCTCCTTTACAACATAGGAAGAAACGCTTTGTTTCTCAATTTATCCACTTTACTGTGAAAGTGTCTCGCGTTTTATAAACGCTACATTATGATAAATATAGAGGGAGGAACAAATCGTTTCCTGCCTACATCATATATTTTTGATTTGAAGTATATGGGTAACGGAACCGAGTCAGAATTTGACATGCTCCTCACCTCCTCGTTTAATTTTATAGTTTATACTATGAAATTACTCATAGCTTGGTAACAAAAAAGGCCCCTACCCTTAAGAGAGTAGCGGCCATTACATACACAAATAAACGATTTCTAATATAATTAGAAATCTACGGACCTCTCCCTCACCGAGTTTTAGCACTGTATAGCATAGGTACATTACCAGCTACGTTAAGAAAAACCTTAATTCGATCATTCCTGTTGACCCATTGGCGTCTCTCGACATTTTTGGGCAGTAGCATTTCTCTATACAGGAGCCTCACCTAACAGAGACTTATTTTCATTACATTGAAAATGTTACTCTTATTTAAAATAGATGTCAACCGTAGCCTATAATTTTTTCAAAAGGTATGGCAAACTAACATATATAAAGTGAAACTTTAATCAGCCCTCACCAATCGGGCTTTTACGGGATAAAATAAAAAACTTTACGTTTAAACGTAAAGTTTTTAATAAGTTATACAACCAGCAATTACAATCCCAATTGAAATTGATAAAAACATAAGAAAAAGACCGACTGCTTGATTATCTTCTTCGAGACTTTTGTTTATATTAAAGCGTGGTGTAAGCCACTCAGCTAAATAAAAGACGATAATTTGAGCCAAAATCCCAACTGCTCCCCACGAAATCATATCAAGAAGTGAAATTGAATTAGCTGCTGTCGAATATAAAACAACAGCTAACCCAAGTAATCGTCCTCCAAGCACATAGCTTACCGCCTTATTTCCTTGGGCCATTAACTTAAATTCCTTTACTTTCGTTGTCACTTCCATCAAGAACAGACCTATACATAAAAGGCCGAGTGTTACTACTAAATATAATAAAAAATTAATCATTTTTTCCCCTCCTTTTTATACCTACCGGTAAATAGTACGATTCATTTCCTGTAATCTTTTCTCCCGCACGAATACCGATACTACTCGCTTTTCCAGCAATTAAAAACGAACCAAACACATATGACAGTTTCTCGATCCCTTTTTCTGTTTCCAAGGATACGACTGGCAGTTCGATATACTTTTGAAATATCGGCAGTGACGCTTTATATGTTTGGTGTGCATTTTGAAGCATAATATTTTCGTCTTTATCGCGAATCGTAATTGTATCTCCTTCTCTCCCAAATGAAGGTTTTTGAACGAAAGAACCTTTTCCTAAAAATAAATCTGGTTCTAAATATGTAGGTAACATATATTCTTTAATCCACTGTTGTTCCTCATTTGTATAAAAGGCCTCTTCTTCTGCTAACCCCCAAATAAGACACTGAATTGATTTTGGCTGAAGTAAAAATGCTGACAAAGGATTTATTATAAAAAGCTTTCCGGCTTTTACAAGTTGTAACAATTCCACACCTACCAAATCTCCTGTTTCAGGATCTTGATCCTCAATTAAATCTTCTATCGGATATGTTTGGCGATATAAAACATCAATCTTCGCCCCATCTTTATCGACTAGAGCATCCTTTGTAATTCTAAGTTCTGACATTGGCACTACTTTATTTTCAACATGGCATAGCTGACTTAAATACATAGTGGTATTCCAATCCTCGATATGTTCATGATGTGCTGTAAAAACAACATTTGGATTATCTAATCCCTTTGTCGCTTCCATTACTGCTTTCGTTACACCAGAAGATAGCAATCGTTCTTGATCCGAGTTTGGATCATCATAGCCTAGATTTCCACATACTTTCCCATTCATTTGAAAGCATTCCATAATAAAAGTTGGTGTATCACTATTAAACTCAAGCATTTTGATTTGGTTATCCTCTGTTACGGCAAAATCAAATCGCGAAATTACAGATTCAGGATAAAGCCCTTTCATTCTAATGAATGATAAGCTCGCAGGAGGAAAACCAAGCTCAAGAAGCTGTTCGTCACTTAAATTTCGCAAAAGTCTAGCAGTCTTAAAAAATATTTTACCCATTCGTTCAGTCGCTAAGTGTACTTGTTCCAAAGTCTGATTTGTTATAGAAAAAACATGAAACAAACTATACTCACATTCATATAAATCCGACCAAAAATTCGGATATTTTAAATAAAATTCTTTTCGATCCCTTATGTATTGCGACATATTTTAGCCCCCAAATCCTCCCTTTGAACCGCTTCCAATTCCACCTTTAAATTCAGCAGACGATTGATACGATTTAAACGCCGATGAATTTTTAAAAGTGGATTTATTTTGATAGTATCGTCCACCATAGAAGTAATGCCCACGATAACCTGAACTACTATCATCACACTGCCATACCCCAAGTTCATCATCCCAATCCCAATCAGAACAACTATTATCATTCGGTTTTGGGGGAAGATCTTGTGCGCAACCAAATAAAGTGCCAGTCATTAAAGACGTTACGACACCACCTACTAGCCATTTCGTTTTTGTCACCTTCGCACTCCCCTTTTTAAATTCTATTCCTATTATATAGGATGGCATGATAAAGTAGAAGAAAAAGGAAGAAGAGGGATTAAATGCGCTTAGAATATCGACTTAATGATGAAACGAAAGGGTATCCTGCTTTATGGAACTACGCCAATATTTCTAATTCTGAAATTATCGCACGCATGACTTGTGAATATTTTATTAAAGAGAAAAATACTTATGTTGTTACTGCAACTTCGGTTGATCCAGACGGAACAGCAGTTATTTATATTCAAAAAGAAGTTTTCACAAATGACCCTTCAGACCCTACATACTCCTACATCGGTTTTGAAATTAGAGAACTAAGTGAAACGAGTTCAAACATAGTAGATAGTCAAGATGTATGGAACTATGAAGAAATTTTACCATCTCTTCATTCAGATATTATATATATTCAGCGAGACGGCATGTCTATGGAGTTCTCCTTAGATTCAAGAGAGATTGATGAAGACAGAAAGTGCTACATTTATTACGGAAACTTCACAGGTGAATCAAGATAATATTGATATATCTATGCAACAAAAAAACCTTACGTATAAAACGTAAGGTTTTTATATAGCCCCACATATGCCGTTCTCTCTAGATGTCCATAAACCTGCTCTCACAGGTGGATGCTCTCACAAATGTTTGTAACTTCCTTCTTAAAAAGATGGCATGTTAGCTACATTTAAATATTGAACTTCCATATTAAACTTATTGGTTTAAGACATGCATAAGCTACGTACACCGTAGGAATTTTATATAAGGTTAGTTGAAATAAGACCCCCGCACGTGCCGCTCCTCGTAAATGTCCAAAAACCCGCTACTCGCAGGTGGATGCCCTCACAGTTACCGTACATCTTCCTCCACAAAGAAGGCTTGATGATGGTCGCTAAATATTGAGCTTCCGTATAACTAACATCGGTTTTAGACATAAATAAGTTACGCACACCGCAGGATGTATTATTTACTTGTCGTTATATTATCACATTGTTTCTAATGTGTAAAATACAAAGTTTTTCGAGCAATCTCTTGCTTGTGACCTTATTTTAATACAAATTATTTTTGCATGCAAGTGATTAATCTTCTTCTTTTGCAATTTGATTTTCTGGATAAGAAATCCAATCACTCCAGCTACCTGCATACAATTTTACATTTTGGAATCCAGCTAATTTTAATGCAACGATATTTGGGCACGCTGTAACACCAGAACCACAATATACAATTGTTTCCTTATCTTTCGAAAGATTTTGGAAGCGTTCTTGTTGCCCAGCTCCATTCTTAAATTGTCCTGATTGCAACATTCCATCCTTCCAAAAATGGTTTACCGCTGTCGGAATATGACCTGCTTTATGATCGACAAGTTCCTCGACACCAGCATAACGCTTTGGCTCTCTAGAATCAATTAATGTAACATCCGCACCTGCACGGATATTCTCTCTGACCGTTTCCATCGTTACAAGCATATGATCTTGTATGTTAGCTTTGAATGTTTTTCGTATAACAACAGGAATTTCCGTTGTTGTCGGTAGTCCATTCTCTTTCCAAGCCGGGAAACCACCATCTAATATATATACTTTCTCATGTCCTACATAGTTACATAACCACCATAAACGAGCAGCATTTGCACCGGCTTGACTGTCATACGCAATTACTGTCGTATGTTCATCAATACCAGCCTCCGAAAGCTTGTCTGCAAACTCCTCAATATTTGGTAAAGGATGGCGGCCACCATGTTCTGCTATAGGACTTGATAAATCTAAATTCAAATCAAAATATAACGCATGAGGAATATGTCCTTCTTCATACTTTTCTCTACCCCAATTAGGATTCGCTAAATCAAAACGACAATCGATTATACGGACATTCTCATCTTCTATATGCTCACGTAACCATTCGACTGTAACTATCATCTTTAACGACCTTCTTTCTCTTTCAAACGACTTACATACTCCATAACCATTTCTTCTGTAACATATTTACGCTGCAAGGTAATACCATTTTTTGCAAGATCATTAATTTGCTTCGTTACAACATTAATGACATCAACCGAAAATTCTTTCCCATTTGACGCAAGAGATACGGCAGCTTCAATAGCTGCTTCACGCTGTGCATCTAATTGTAAACATGCTTTTACACTTTCATTTTGTTTACGAGAATGTGCTGTAATTGCTTTATGTACTTCCATCTTCTCTTCCCCCTAAATAGTTATACGTTTTTATTCAATTCCATTGCAAGCCGGATCATATCACGACATACAATCCCATTTTCAATAATCTCTTCTTCATAATGCTTCGAAAAGTAATCAAAATCAATAGAAAAAATACGAAATCCACATTTTTGATATAAAGCAAGTTGTGAAACACTAGAATTGCCTGTACCAACTTCAAGTTTTGACATACCATATCCTTTAGCAGTTTCTACAGCATGCCTTAATAGCTTCTTCCCAATCCCTTTTCCTTGTAAATGCTCTGCAACCGCAATATTCATGATTTCCATCGTCTTTGGCCTTGTTTCCAAAAGAACATATACACCGATAACGCTCCCCCCCTGCTTAGCTACGTATGTTAATCCTCTTTGTACATATGTAGCTATTTGCCGTTCACTTGGATCAGCAAGTAGCAATAAAGACTTCGGTATAGCCTCTTTTGGAATACGTTCTATTACAACAGACATAAAAAATTCCCCCTTCTCTATTGTTCTAAACCCTCCTTGTCTACCATAAGTAATAGAAAGGAGGGATTCACCATGGACAACAATGAGAAAAAATGCAACGTCATCTCTATTGATGGAAAGAAGAAGAAAAGCGACACGTATTCCTATCCAAAATTAGTAGTTGAAAACAAAACATATGAATTTTCTTCATTCGTCTTATGCGGTGAAACACCAGATGGCAGACGACTCGTTCTTACTCATATGATTTCTACCGATGAATTTGCTGGATTTGTAAAATCTTTAGATACTGTACTGCAAAAGAAAATTGAACGAATCTTTTTCTCCTAACGACTATATAACATAAATTTCTTTTTCAATCTCTACTAACTGCTTTTGCAATTGTTCTTTACTTTGTTCATATAGAGATACATCAATCGTTTCAGCCAATGCAAACAATATACTTTCATAATAGTTCATCACATCTTGCTGCATCACTTTTTGGAATAAGTTCCACTTCATATCCCACTCTTGCTTATAATGATGAACAAATAAATCTTTTTCATCAGCTACATAGTTTGATACGAACGGTTCTAATACAGATTTAGCGTCTTCTTGCATAAAAGCTTTGTCATTCTTTTCAAAAAAGCTTTTCTCATTTTTAAAATGTGCCAGTGCTTTTTTGAAATCTTTTATTTCAACTGAAGGGAACGGTTCTTTATGTGTAATATCTTTATATTCATACTCCACTGTTCCATTCATAGAAATTGATTCATTTTCTACTTTACAGTTCACTACAATTTCGTCCTTTGCACGCTTCATCGCTTCGTCTATCCATTTTTCAAGGCGTAATGATGTCGCACGCATTTCTTGCAATAAATCATGCTGAATAAATGCTACTAAATCCATAACACACTGTTGCAATTGTGTTTTCACATTTCCATCCGTTCGAAGTGACGCCGGATTAATAAATTCAGTAAACACATCGTTATAGCGTAGGAATAGACGCTGTTGCACGTAATAAAGCAACTCTTTCACTTCATTTTGCATCGCCTGTTCTTCAGCAAGTACACTATATGATGAAATGATATGAAGTAGTTGATCACGCTCTGCTTCATATTTTTTCGTTTGCTTCTCTTTCTCTTCATTCCCCTGTTTTGCACCCTTTATCATGTTTACTAAAAGCTGATCTGCCCCTTGCAAAGCACCATATAGAGCATGCACAGAAACAAGCATTAAATCTCTCATCATAAAGGACGTAAATGATTCCTCAAACTTCGTAATCCCAGAGTTTTGTAAAATACCATACTTCTCTTTTTCAACATTCTTTCCTTGTTTCTCTTCAAGCGCACATAAACTTGAAATTGCAAATAAACGCGGATTTCTAATACCGTATTGCAGCAGCTGATCTGCGATATAACCTTTTACCATTTCAAGTTCTTCTTCAGACTCTGCTAAATCCGCCGCATTAATTAAGAAGAACATTTTATCAAGGGCAAAAGTATCCTTTACACGACCAAGCTGAATTAAAAATTCACGGTCAGCACGAGAGAATACATGGTTATAATATGTTACAAATAAAATAGCATCTGCGTTTTTAATATACTGGAATGCAACATCCGTATGGCGAGCATTAATAGAATCCGCTCCAGGTGTGTCTACAAGCGCTACTCCCTGCCTTGTTAAAGCACAATCATAATAAAGTTCCATATACTCAACGAAGCATGATTTCTCTTCATTCGCTACATAATCAGAGAACTCTTCTAATGTAACTTGTACTTGTTCTCCTAAATAAGTAGAAACTGCATCATACCCTTTTTGTACCGCTCGTAAAAAGCTAAATGTTGTTTTTTGCTTCCCAGTTGGTGAAGGATATTTCATAATTTTATCAATTTGTGCTAACGCTTCATCTAACGTAGCAATCTCATAATGAAACAGCTTATAAACAGCTTTCATATCTTCTAATAACGCTTGCTTTGATTTAAACTGAACAATTACTGTTCCGTGTGGTTTTTTCTCTGTAACCGGCAAAATTTGATTAATCGTTGCCGTCGTCGGGTTTGGTGATACAGGAAGTACTTTCTCACCGAGTAAGGCATTGGCAAATGATGATTTTCCAGCACTAAATGCCCCGAATAACGCTACTGTAAATTGTTTTGTTTCCACACGTCTTCTTTTCTCTATTACCTCTTGCTGTACATGTTTCAGCGCAGGCAATGGCTCTAATATCGTTTCAGCTTTTTTCACTTTCTCTAATATCCGCTGAATATTTAAAGCCGCCGTTCCTTTCAGCTCTTCTTCATGAACCGCTACGTTATTGTTTACGATTTCCTGCTCTTGTAGTGTAAATTTCTCACTAACAATTTGCTTTTCCCTTTGCAATATCTCATCTATTTGCAACCCTTCAGGCGTAGCAACATGATCGTGCCAAACATTTCGTAAATGGTCTTCATATGCCTCCAAATTGTTACTGTATTGTAATTGTGTTTCTTTCGCCGTTTGCAACATCGTATATGTTTCAATCTCTTCTTCAATACGAGCAACTGCTTCCCTTACCTTTTGCTTTAAAACGACCGCACTTTTATCAAAAATTTGCTGTGCTTTTATAAAATAACGTTTCTTCAGTTCATTCGCTACATCCGCTGTATAAAGAAGTAAGTAATCACCTGTGAAACCTGCACCTTGTTTAATTACTTCGGCCAACATTTCTGGTCCGAAAGCAATTTCTAACCCATATATGTCTTTCCCAACTTCCTCCGTGAACAATCCTTCTTCTTTTAAGAAGGCTACAATAAATTCCTTCACATGAAAATCAAGCTGCGTTTCAACAATTTTTTGAAGGGCAGAATAAAACACCTCTACACGTCTTTGTTTTTCTTGCTCCGTCTTTCCTTTCGAAAATAGCAAACCGACCTTAAATTTTGTTAATTTCGTTTCTAAATATGCATTTGCCAATTCTCTCATTTCAAATGGCATTAAATAAGCGTTATCTAATATAGCTTGTAAACCTTTTATAAATTCGTTTCTCACATGAGATTCTTTACTTGCCTCACGATTTTTCGCTTCCGTTAACTCTTCCTTCTTTTCAACTACCTCTGAAATAGAAAGTGGTGATGCTAACTCTTCCTCATATTTCAAAAGAGCTTTTTCATTTTCAGAAAAAATAAACGAGAAATGTTCCCCCATTAAATATTCTGTTTCTCGCTCCATTCCAGTCCTTACATACTGCTCTTTTTCTTTCATAATAGAAGTAATTAACGCTTCTAAGCTTCTAATTTCATTATGTGGATGGTTCATCATTTGTAATGACGTATAATAAACACCATCTACTTCAATATCCCAGTTAGAGAATGATTGTTTTACACTATCTTTATAATTCTCAAACGATAATTCATTTTCTTTATGTTTATCTATTTGATTTACAACGAGATAAACCGTTTTATTACGTTGTTTCAATTCTTTAACAAATTGTAAATTCACTTCCGATTGGACGTGATTATAATCCATCATATAAAAAATGACATCTGCCAGATGAAGTGTCGACTCTGTCGCTAATTGATGGGCATCATCTGTTGAATCAATCCCTGGTGTATCAACTAACATAACCCCTTCAGGAATTGGCGCGTCGTTTCGATAAATATGAACACCAATTACTTCATCGCCGTCTTTACAAATTTGTTTTAATTCTTCTGCTGAATATGCACCGTCATATTCGTACTGCTCTCCAGATTTAACCGTTACAACAACACGATCCATTCCTTTTTCAATTTTGACAACGTTAGCGCTTGTCGGAATTGGACTTGTCGGTAACAACTGCGCTTTATATAGATGATTCATCATCGTTGATTTCCCTGCAGAGAAGTGACCGCAGAACGCTATCATAAGCTGTTCTTGTTTATATTTTTGAATTACCTCAAACAACTTTAAACTATTCTCTGCATCGCCGTGTTTTTGCCACTCTTCATAAAAACAAACAAGTTTTTTCATACCGTTTGTCTGTACTATGTTTGTCATCCCCTTGTTCCCCTTTATCCAAGATGTATATACTTTTCCCCGCTATTTGCGAGTTCATAACCAGTGAGAGTTACACCTACCCATTGATTACAGTTTCACTTTACTATCATACTAAATTTTCAGCATATTCTCATTAAAAATAAAAAATCCCTTTCATTCTTTTTACAAATGAAAGGGATTTTATGTCATATCACTCATTTTGCTGTTCCTACTCCATTTAAAACATACTTCGCAATAACTGCATATACAGCGACTGTACCTGCTACTAATGCATATACCATAATTACGCACCAACCTTTTTTGATAATGATTATCACTTTTGAATACAGTTTATCATTAAAGAGAATCATTATCAACACTTTTCATAAAGAAAGCTCCTTATAAGAAGGAGCTTTACTGCCTGTTTTGAAAAAGGTTAAAACTTGTTGTGCACTCTTATTATATCTCATCCTACATAACTTAACAGTTTAAAAAAATGGAAATATCCCCTATCCCCTCCACCTTACATTTTGTATAATAAAAGGGAATTACTTAACAAGGAGGAAAAAAATGACACAAAATCTCACACAAGGCGAGAGGATACACTCCATTGATGTTATTAGAGGAATAGCTGTACTAGGTATTTTTCTTGTGAATTGGCCTGTTATCGCCGGGGTTGACTCACGTGATCTTTCAGGAATTTACGAAGGGATAGACAGCTACATTCGCCTATTTTACGATATGTTTATTCAAACGAAATTTTATACAATTTTTTCGTTTTTATTCGGATTAGGTTTTTATATTTTTATGAGTCGTGCTGAAGCGAAAACAGATCATCCAAAAATTTTATTTGTTCGCCGCTTATTTATTTTATTATTATTCGGTTTCTTACATTACGTTCTTTTATGGGACGGAGACATTTTACATACTTATGCGATTGCTGGATTTTTCTTATTTTTATTTTATAAGAGAGAACCTCGTACTATTTTAATATGGGCTATCGTTTTATTGAGTATTTTTCAATTCATTATGCTAATGGCTGGTATTACGGTTGCATTGGTACCAAAGGAAGAGCTAGGTTTTTCCTTACCTATCATGCCATTAGAAGACTGGCTGTCACAAATACAAAATCGTTTCCATGCATTTTACGCTGATGGAATTGGATTAAATTTACTTATGCTTCCAGAAACAGTTGGGCTATTTTTACTTGGTTTATACGCCGGCAAAAAGGATATTTTCCGCCGCACGAAAGAGTTAGATCCAAAACTTAAAAAATGGCAAATTATTATGTTCCTTTTAACATTACCAATGTGGTTCTTCATGGTCCGTTACTTCTTATCAAAACCATTTTATGAACCAATTTATATGCAGGTCTTTACAATGTTTAGCGGAAAAACGTTATTCATATTCTACATTTTCACTCTAATGCGTTTATTACAAAAAGAAAAATGGCAAACGTTATTACGTCCATTCCAATACGTTGGACGAATGGCATTAACAAATTACATCTCGCATACAATTGTTACATTACTTGTATTTGGTCTATTACTTAAAAATTATTATCCTGCTCCATTATGGGTTGGACCAATATTCTGCATTAGTTTCTACACGTTACAAATCTTTATTAGCCGCTGGTGGCTTTCACATTACCAATACGGGCCACTTGAGTACATTTGGCGTCTTGGTACTTACGGGAAAATGATGCCACTTAAAAAGAAAAGCAAGGTCTCATAACGAGACCTTGCTTTTTTACGCTTCTCTTACTGCATTTTGCATAGATACTGGCTCTTCTTCTACTTTCACTTTACGCTGCGGCACCATATTAAATACGATATTTAAAAGTACTGCTGACGCACTTCCAAGTACAATTCCGTTATCTGTTAAAATACGAATGTTTTCTGGAAGTTGTGAAAATAATGTAGGAACGACTGTTACGCCAAGCCCAATTCCGACAGAACATGCAACGATTAATAAGTTTTCTTGTCTTCCGAAGTCAACGCTACTTAACATTTTAATACCATATGCCATAACCATACCGAACATCGCTAACATCGCACCGCCCAGTACTGATTTCGGAATAATTGTTGTAATAGCTGCGATTTTTGGAATGAAACCAAGTGCGATTAACATACCACCGCAAGTATAAATAATAACGCGATTTCTTACTCCAGTTAATTGAACAAGTCCTACGTTTTGAGAGTATGTTGTATATGGGAACGCGTTGAAAATGCCACCTAACACCATCGCTAATCCTTCTGCGCGATAGCCTTTTGTTAATTCTTTTTCACCGATTTTTTTATTGCAAATATCAGATAATGCAAAGTATACACCCGTTGCTTCTACAATCCCTACACAAGCAACGAGAATCATCGTAATAATTGGTGTTAATTCAAATGTTGGTGTACCAAAGTAAAATGGTTGAATACCGTGGAACCAATCCGCCTCTCCAACCGCTTGCAAACTTACTTTCCCCATAAACGCTGCAACGATAGTACCGAACAATAGACCTAGTAAAATAGAGATTGAACGAATAAATCCATCAAAGAAACGATACATAATGATGATAAATAATAACACACCAAATGCTAATGCTAAATTTTCAAGACTACCGAAATCCTTACTTCCTACTCCTCCAGCCATATCATTAATTGCTGCTGGAACAAGTGTAACTCCAATTACAGTAACAACAGATCCTGTTACAACAGGTGGAAACAGTTTTACAAGTTTTCCAAATAATTTCGCAAAAATAACAACGAATAACCCAGCAGCAATAATTGCTCCATAAATTGAAGACACACCGTATTGTTTTCCAATCGCAATCATCGGTCCAACGGCTGTAAATGTACAACCAAGTACAACGGGAAGTCCTATACCGAAAAAGCGATTTGATAATGCTTGTAAAATTGTCGCAACGCCGCACATTAATAAATCAATTGAGACTAAATATGTTAACTCTTTTTGATTTAAACCAAGTCCACCGCCCACAATAAGCGGAACGATAATTGCTCCAGCATACATTGCAAGCATATGCTGCATACCAAGCGATGCAATTTTAAATGGATGCTGCTTCATCGTTTATTTCACCTCCGCAGTTTCTTGCTGTACAAATGTAACTGTGCCGTTATCAAGTGATGCAATTTCTGCTAGTGATTCAACACGAACGCCTTGTTCACGAAGCTTCTTTCCTCCATCTTGAAATGCTTTTTCAATAACAATTCCAATTCCTGCAATACTCGCTCCAGCTTGCTCTACTAAACTCATTAAACCTAAAGCAGCCTGACCGTTTGCTAAAAAGTCATCGATGATTAATACACGATCATTTTCATCGATATGATTTCGAGATAATGAAATTTCATTTGTTTCTTGTTTTGTAAATGAATATACGTTTGCAACGTACATATTATCTTGTAACGTTAACGATTTACGTTTTCGTGCAAAAATTACTTTTACACCAAGCTCTAATGCAGCCATAACTGCTGGTGCAATGCCTGAAGATTCAATCGTCACGATTTTTGTAATGTTCTCTTCTTTAAAACGTTTAGCAAATTCTTTTCCGATTTCTTGCATAAGTACTGGATCAATTTGATGATTTAAAAAAGCATCTACCTTTAATACGTCACCAGATAAAACCTTTCCTTCGTTCAAAATCTTTTCTTGTAATACTTTCATGTTTGTTCCCCCTCTTATGCAATAAAAAAACTCCAAAAGCCGCCACCACTCGTTACAAGTGAGAGACGCGCTTTTGGAGTTTCGCAAAAAAAGAATGCTAAACAAGCAATTATATTCGTCCTCACTCATAGTCAAAGTATTTACGGTACTTCGGTAGAAACTTGCAGGCCATATCCCCGCGATTATATGAGTGTAGCTAACTATTTATTTTATAGAAGGATTATAACGTACTTTTTATGCTTTGAAAAGCATTTATCGAAAAAACACGTACAAATTTTTAAAAACTACTATTTTTGTTCGAGTTTTGCAAACTCTTTCATTTCCAATTACAACTTCGTTAAAATGATTGGCCCATCTTTTGTAATCGCAATTGTATGCTCATATTGAGCTGATAATTTCCTGTCCATCGTTCGTGCAGTCCACCCATTTAAATCTACTTTAGAATATCGCATACCTATATTTACAATCGGTTCAATTGTAATTACCATTCCTTCTTGTAACTGAGGTCCTTGTCCTTGTTTCCCAAAATGAAAAATTGCTGGTTCTTCATGAATCTCTTTACCGATTCCATGTCCCGTAAAGTCTCTTGCAACAGAAAAACCTTCATTTGTTACATAACTTTCAATTGCATAGCCAATATCTCCTACATGGTTATCGATTATCGCCTGGTCAATTCCTTTATACAAAGCATTCTCAGCTACTAACAACAACTTTTCTGCTTCATCAGAAACTTTTCCAACTCTATACGTCCAAGCAGAATCTGAAAGACCCCCATTTAAGTTTACTACCGTGTCAATTGTTACAATATCACCCTCAGTTAAAGGAACATCGGCCGGAAACGCATGACACATTTCATCGTTTACAGATGCACATATCGCATATGGATATCCGTTGTACCCTTTCTGCTCAGACGTTGCACCATGCTGTTCTAAATATGCTTCAACAAACGTATTAATTTCTTTTGTAGTAATACCTGGTTTCATCATCTTCGCAATTTCTCTATGACATGAAGCAAGTAATTTTCCAGATTCATGCATTAACTCTATTTCATTTTTCGTTTTAATTATACTCATGCTGTCTCTCCTTACTAAACTTGCTATTTACTATTAAACTTCAATCATACACATCCTCTTCCAAAATTTCAAAACTTCCAATTACAAAAAGTATGATTTATTTCTGCATAAAAAAACAGAAGGAGATTCTTCTGTTTTTTAATCATTTTTACATATATAATTCATTTTCAAAAACTCAAAACAACTACCATTTGTTTTCTGTATAAACGTTCCAACTACTTCAAACCCTGCCCTTTTATACACTTTAATCGCTCTCTCATTAAATATAGCTACTGATAGTGTTATATACTTGCATCCATATTTTTCTTTACTAAAAGCTAGTATAGCGTTTAAGAACTGTAAACCAAATCCGTTCCCAGTTATATTAGGTCTCATTCCAAGACCAATATCAACCGTTCCGTCATTTATTTTACAAACAGTAAAATAACCAATGAGAGTGCCATTTTCCTTCACAGAAAATGTATGATTCCCTCTACTTTCATCATGTAAAAATTCAGCTAAATCTTCTTCATCTGCCTCTATATCGTAAAAGGAATATTTCCCTTCATAATGCCAGTTGTATGCAATTTCTTCTGCTTCTTCTTGCGTCATTACTTTATATGTATAGTCCATTCTCCCATCCCCCTTTAAAAAAGAGCTGCAATTAAGCAGCTCTTTTTTTACAACTCATAAATCTCTTTATATTTCGCTTCTAAATAATCGGCTAAGTAGTTTGCATTTAAGCCTTCACCTGTTACATCTTCTAAAATTTCAAGTGGCTTTTTCGTTTTACCGTATTGGTGAATGTTTTCTGTTAACCATTCACGAATTGGTGTTACGTTTCCTTCTTCTAATAATGCATCAAAGTTCGGAATGTCTTTTAACATTCTTTGCTTAAATTGCGCTGCATACATATAACCAAGTGCATAAGATGGGAAGTATCCAAATGAGCCACCAGCCCAGTGAACATCTTGCAATACACCTTGCGCATCATTTTCCGGACGAATTCCTAAATATGCTTCCATCTTATCATTCCAAGCTGCTGGTAAGTCCTTCACTTGTAATGTACCATCAAATAATTCTTTCTCTAATTCATAACGCACCATAACATGAAGCGGGTATGTAAGCTCATCTGCTTCTATACGAATGAATGACGGCTTCGATTCGTTAATTGCATCATAAAATTCATCGACTGACATATCATCAAATTGACCATCGCTATACTCTTTTAATAAATCATAATTTTTCTTCCAGAATGATTTATTACGGCCGATAAAGTTCTCAAAGAATAATGATTGTGATTCGTGAATACCCATAGATGTACCACTGCAAAGTGGTGTACCTTCAAATTGTTCTGCAATATTTTGTTCATATACTGCATGACCACATTCATGGATCGTTCCAAAAACAGCCATACGAAAATCTTTTTCATCATAGCGTGTCGTAATACGAACATCCCCTCTATTTAATGTAATTTCGAAAGGATGCACTGTTTCATCAAGACGACCTGCTTCAAAGTCATAATTCAATTGCTTTAATAGTTCTAATGTAAAGTTCTTTTGTTTTTCTTTTGAAAATTGTTCCGATAAAGCACTTGTTTTTAATCCTTTTTTAGACTCAGAGATTTCTTTTACAAGCGGCACGATGCGCTCACGAAGTTGACCAAATACGTGATCTAAAACTTCTACTGTAATACCTGGCTCATACATGTCTAATAATGTATTATATTTATATGTTTCATAACCCCAATATGTAATAAATTTCTTTTTAAATTCAACAATTTTTTCTAAGTATGGGCGGAACATTTCGAAATCAGATTTTTCACGAGCTTCTTCCCACACACTCTCTGCTTTCGCTTCTAATTTCACATAAGCCTCATATTCAGCTTGTGGAATTTTTTTATTTCTATCATATTCTTTCCGACACTCTTCAACCATTTTCTTCGTTGTTTCAGAAAGTTTATCTTCACGTATTAAAGCTTCAAGCTCTGTTAAATAGTTTCCCATCTCATCTGAAGTCGACATAGCAAACACTTCTGACGAAAGCATACCAATTACTTCTGAACGCTGATCTACACCTTTTTTGGGTGCACCTGTTCTTAAATCCCAAAACATTAAACTTAATGCTTCTCCGTAATTTTGTATCTTCTTCACGTATGTTAAAAATTGTTTTTCTACTTCATATGTAGCAACTGTCATCGTATAAAAGCCTCCTTTTTCTACCTCAAATTTAATTCGACACAGAAACATAAATTCCTTTTATAATAGAAAAAAAGCTTGGCAAGCGCCAAGCTTTCTCCTTATAATTCTTTACCTTCTACTGGCAGTACATTTTTCACAGCTGCAACTACTTTCTCATCTTCTGAATCAGATAAGAAGATTGATATAGCACCTTTATCTTCACTTGTACGAATTAAACGCCCAATTCCTTGACGAAGTCGTAAAATCATATATGGTACATCTACATCCCAGAATGGGTCATTTACGTGCTTACGTTTCGCTTCAAACACAGGATCGTTTGGAGGGAATGGTAATGACCAAATAATAACGTGTGATAATGATGAACCAGGAATATCTAAACCTTCCCATAAATGAACCGCACAAAGTACAGTCTCTTCTTCATTTTGGAAACGAGAAACGAGCTGGCTAATTTCCTGATCTCCTTCATATAAGAACGGAACCGACATTTGCTCCTTACTTACATACTCTTTGAACGCTGCAAGCTCTTGCGTTGTACGGAATAATACAAGCGTACGTCCATTTGTTTTTTGTATATTTTCAAGTGTATATTGACACTTTCTTTCCCATTCATTTTCTTTCGTATGCGATAGTAAGTTTACTGCCATTTGCTCTTCGTAATCAAACGGTGAAGCAACTGAGAATGATAAGTAATCTTTTACCCCTAGGCTATTAGCTGTAAACGCGAATGAATCATTGTTCGATAATGTCGCAGAAGAGAAAATATACGGTATTTTCTTCGAGAACACTTTCTCTTGTAATACTTCTTCAACTGCACGCGGCATAATCACTAATGTGAAGGCACCATCACCTTCTTCACCCCAAGTAATTACATTTTTCTCGTGCATGAACAGACGAAGTGAATGTTCTAATACATCTAAATGCTCATCAACAATATTTAAATCATACGTGTTTACTGTATGCATTTCACTTTCGAATACTAATGCATCTCCAACTTCACCGATTTTTGCATAAAGTCGTTTCGCTTCAGCTGTTACTTTTTCTGTCACAGTAATTTCTAAACGATCAGAACCGGCAATTTCTTTTTTGTTTTCTTGTAACACATCAAAGAATCGCTCTGTTTGCCAAATTGTTTCTTCTACTAAATGTGCAAACTCCTCACGAATATCGTTTTGTAGCAATCTCGTTAAAAGTTGCTCCATCATTGTTTGCTTTAAACGGTATGTTAAAGCTTTTTGAGCTGCATATTCTACAAGATGTCCTTCATCGAATACAACGCAGCTACTTTCTGGTAATAACGGAATTTGCCCTTCACGCTTACGAGCATCGTACGTCCAAATATGATCCATATAGAAATCTTGAGAACAAATAATTAAATCTGCTGCTTTACGATAATGTTCACGAGAAAGAGTTTGTCCACAACGATGACGAGAATCACAAGTAAAGCAATCTTGGAAGTAATCCCAATTTACTTTTGACCATTCTTCGTCATTTAAAAGTGGAAATTCTTTTCTGTCACCATAGTGAGTAAAGTTTTGCATCGTACCATGATCGAATACAAACTGTGGTAACTCATAATATACGTCTTCAATTACTTCTGGAGCTCGTCCACTCATAACATCTTCAAGTTTACGTAAGCATAAATAATTATCCATTGATTTTGCAAGCCTTACATCAACAGATAGCCCTAATGCTTCAGATAACTTAGCGATGTCCCCTTCTTCTTTCACAAGCTGCTCAATTAACGTTTCATCTGCACAAGCAATAATAGCTGGTTTCCCAGTATAACGCGCGTAACAAATTGCATACAGAAGATATACAATTGTTTTCCCTGTTCCTACACCAGCTTCTGCGAACATAACTTTCTTTTCTTGGAAAGCGCGTTCTAACTGAAACGCCATAAAAATTTGTTCATCACGCTCTTCAAAGCCTTTTTCCGGAAGGATGTCGTAAAACACATCTCCAATCCACTCATTCAACTTATCATAAAAATTATCTTGTTTTCCTACTTCAAATGGTAATCTCTTCTCAGTAAACATCCTTAGCCTCCAACCAAAAAGTTTTTCTATAAAAAGATAATAGCAACTGCTACGCATATGTATGCATTTGCTTTCCCCTGTTGCAATACATAGAAATTCACGAAAAAAAATTTTCCTTTCGAAAAAGGAAAATTTTCTTCTATATTAATGACTTTAAATACCGTTTATCAATCGCTGTTTCATGTGAAAGAGCTGACAAATATTCTTCTTGTGCTTTTTGTATTTCATCTACAATCGCACCTTGACTATCCACTTCTTTTCCGAGCTCATCATACGTACGGTGAATAGCTTTTTGAATCATTGATAATTGGAAATTATCCATATCACTTCCTCCTTTACGCATTACATAATAGCCAGTATATGCGCGCTGGAGGAGTTTTATACTATGAATTACGCGGTGGACGTTTTCCGAAGTATTGGTAGTAATCTGCCACCAAAACAAACTCATAAACCTAGTAATTTAAAGGTTTCCTCTAATTTCTTTTTTCCGAATCATTTGTTACTACTTCCATAATAATATGTCTAGAAAAAAAATACAATGGATTTATGTATTAGACACATCGTTTTATCTTAACATAATTAGATAACATCTTCAATAATTTATTATATCCTAATTATGAGATGACTATTTGATTCAAAACTGGACAATCTCATCGCTTCTCATTAATCATCTGTATTAGCAAAAAGAAATCGCATGATACTAAAGAAAAATAAGAAGACAAAAAAACCAGCAAAATACCCTGCTGTCACTAGCAAATTTGTATATTTCACATTAACATCTAATACATTCAAATAACCCAAAATAAGTAAATAGAAAGTAGATAAATTCACGCTCAATTCTGTTATATATCTTATCACATACCATCTTTCTCCATTTAACTTATAACAAGTAAGTTTCTCCCAATAAAAATGATATATAAGAAGTAAAAAAACTGATATTATCCCTCCTAATATCACTAAGTAGGCTAAAAAGTTCATTATCATTACAAATACTAACAGGACCTTCTTTAAATATTGATGAGCCATCAATCCCATAAATTGATTATTTAAATCTACAAAAAAATTATAATCAAAACTTTTAATAAAAAACAAAAAGGTCAACAATAAAAAAAGAATTACCTGTATTTTCTGTAATGAAATTTCTTTAAATTCCTTTATACTACGAATTGCTTGTGTTTCAAGTGCCATCTATTTACCTCAATTCTTAAACTTGTATTTTACAAAAATCACAGTATTTATACCCCTATATTTCTTACTAAATTCAACAATAACTTCCGGTTATTCGACATCTGCTAATTTAGATATAAAATTCATCAATTATAACTTCTCCTTTTCAAAAAAGAATTCTTTTTTACACTAGCACACTAATCTCACTATTTTATTAACCTGCCAAAATACCAATAAAAACAAAAACTATAACAATAATTATAATTAAAACCACACCACATCCAACTATATCCATGGTTTGCCCTTTATTAAATTGCTCTTTCCTTCATTTATACTCTTCTGCATCATATTCCATGTTAATGAATTCACTGTTTCCAGAACGTTTATTTTCTGCTACTTGTTGCAAAAGTTTGGTGTACAATTTAATATCACATTCTATCAAATCTACATATCCATTATGATATCTAATTATTACATGAAATGTAGAATCATTCTTTGCAGACAAAGCCCCTGCTAACGCTCCTGCACCACCTAATGCAATATTCCCAATAACGCCACGAACTACAGCACTTTGCACATTTTTCACACTATCTTCACTAACAATTTCAAGCATTGAAATATTCTGTTTCCATTTTTTTGTATCAATATTTATCAATTCACTTTTTACTTTTTGCCCAATGATTAATTCTTGATTACGCCAATTTAATGTATATCCTTCTTTTAGTATCTGCCCTGTTACCGTCACCCCTGTAAATGGTTCTAAATTCCCCATCCCTACGCCCTCTTTCCTTTAATAAAATTTGCACTTTACTAATAAAAATACCATATTTTTACATAAACATAAACTTCCTATTATGTACTATTTAAAACGATTTTATATTACCCTTAACAAAAAAACAGAAAATTCAGTTTTTTGTTGAAAAACAATTAAGTATAATATCTATTATATTCTATTCTTGCTATCATTATTTATAAGAATCTATAAAATCCAAAGGAGGATATCATGAACGTTCAAACAAAGGGGAATGAACAGATTACAAAGTTATTAGATAACTGGTATATAGAAATTCGAAAAAGAAATTTAAATAATGCAAAGCAACTAAAAAAGGAACTCGATAAAAACATTACCAGTGTAAAAGACGATAAAAATGTACTTTTATACCACTCTTTATTGAACTTCCGTTATCAATACTTGATGGACAGTTTAAGTATTGGCAAAGATAGTTTTAAAGAAATAGAATCTTTTGATATACCAACAGATGAACCTTTATTATATTATTACCATTTTTTCAAGGCAATGCACTCAAACATAACTGGTGATTATAATTTGGCAAAAGAACATTATGAAAAAGCCGAAATTAAATTAAAACAAATCCCAGATCAACTCGAACAAGCAGAATTTTATTTTAAACTTTCTACCTTCAGTTGCCATAACCAACAATATGTTTTAGCACTTAAACAGGTTTCTAAGGCAAAAGAAATTTTTTCTAAATACAATGGTTATGAATTAAACATTGGTTACTGTAATAATCTTTATGGATTAGCATGTATACATTTGAAAGAATATGAATTAGCAGAAGAATGTCTTATCTCTGCATTGGATATATTCCAAAAACAAAACGAAGAACAAGCAACCTTATACGTTCGACATAACTTAGGTTTTATGTATGCAAATCAAAACCTTTCAGAATTAGCAATTCGCTATTTATCCGAAGTAACTGAAAAAATGCCAGCAAACTATAGAGCGATTTTAATTGAAGCATGCGAACATGCAAAAATTAATAATAAAGAAAAAGCATTAGAACTTTTAAAAACAGGTTTAGAAATCAGTTTAAAATTAAAAAATGAGGAATACCAACATCGCTTTAATATCTTACTAACGATAAACAATGAGGTTTCTGGAGAACAATTAGAATCAATAATACTAGCAGGAATGCTCTATTTTGAAAAAGAAAACCTATACGAGTACATTAATGAATATAATGAAAAATTAGCAGTGAAATTTTATCATGAAGGCAATCATTTAAAGGCAAGTAAATACTTCTATCTAAGTTCAAATGCAAGAGAAAAAATTCATGATAAGGGGGCGTTAAAATGAAAAAAGTAATAATTAGTTTAACGGGAATTATGACTGCACTAACATTAACATTTGGTGTACTGGATGCTAAAGATACACATGAAACAATTTATACTGTAAAACAAATGTCGGATGGTCATACTGGTGGTTAATAGGTTGAATTAAAAGGGTGGTTGTAAAATAGATAACCACCCTTTTTTATTTTCATACTTCTTTAAAATCTTTAATTAAATAATTTATTTCGCTTAAAATATCTTTTAAAGTTCATTTAAAACATTTTTATTATGTAAAAGAAGGGCAAAGCCCCACCGAACGAAGTGAGGTAATGAGCCGAAGGCGAATCAAAGAGCGTTAGCGACCTTCCTTTTATACTATCTATTCTTTTTACTATCTATTTTCTATACCTATCACTTTTTGTCCATTTTTGAGACACTTTTTGATATAAGTTTATCAGAAAATGTCACCTTATTTCTCATTTTCGGACAAAAAGTGATATCCCATCGCATTTTAAACAAGTAATTTAATATTCCAAAATGTCCAAGAGGGTATCCTTAATTGCAATTTGGTACTTTTGAGACATGATAAATCTCATTGTTATCAAGGGGTTTGAGGATTCTCTAATTTGCCAACTTTATATATTAAAACGAATTACGAAAACGAAAATCAAAAAGATTCACGACTCAAAAAAACGCCCTCCTAAATTTTGAAGTGAACTCGAATAGTGGTACATGAAAAAGGATGGATATTCCAATCGGACCATTATGGAGCAGTTTGGAATTAAAAATGTTTCCCAAATTAAGACGTGGATGAAGTGGTATCGTACCGGTCAAACGTACCGTTTTCAACAACCTGTAGGAAAACAATATTCTTATGGAAAAGGGCCAAAAGAGTTAAATGAATTGGAACAGCTACGGTTAGAAAATAAACAGTTAAAAACAAAATTACTGATATGGGGAAAGTATCTGGAAATCGAAAGGAATTAAACCCGGAAACTGTAGTTACTTTATGGACCGATTTCAAAACAAAACTAACGGTAAAAGAATTATGTAATGTATTAGAATTACCCTGGTCTACATTTTATCGTTGGTTACAACGAACAGTGGACCTAAGAGATGAGATAGAAGAGAAAATAAAGGATGTTTGTCTTCGGCATAAATTACGATATGGGTACCGAAGAGTGACCGCAACTCTTCGGAAAATGGGGCTGTGTGTATGGAATAGTAGCAACGGTTCTTTTCTTCCCATAAGTCATAATTGTCCTATTCCTCATGTCAATATCAGGCCACTTTAAATTAACTAATTCTTCTCTCCTAAGCCCTGTAGAAATCAATAGGACTATTACCATTTGATTTCTCATTAAAGCATAATTTGTCCCTTTATAATGCCCTCTATCAAAGTGTTCAAGAACACTCTTTACTTACTCATCTGTTAAAACATCTGTTATGGTATCTTCTTTACTAAATTTTATTTTTTTGAATGGGTTTTCTTCGACTATCCCTTCTTCTAGGTACTTAAAATACACCTTTAATGTTCGATTCTTTTCATTTATTGTAGATATACTATTTTTCAACTCATGCTTACAATAAATGAAAAACTCTTTTGCAACTTTTGACGTAACTTTATCAGTGTCAAATATCCCTTTATTTACACAAAAGGACTCAAATCTTTTCAAAATTTCTTTATAAGATTTCAAAGTATGTTTACTTAAATTACGTAATTCCCTATCATCTAAAAATTCTTGCATTACAATTTTATACAACAAAAAACCTCACCCTTTCTTCCTTTTGGAAAAAAGAATGAGGTTTATTTATTGGGCTAATATTTAATAACTTGTTCTAAGCGAACCAATTATGTTTTAGCCCTTCAAATGCCTTTATACTATGAATTACGCGGTGGACGTTTTCCGAAGTATTGGTAGTAATCTGTACGGATAAATCCGTTAAACAGTTTACGCTTCTTCGACGCATCTTTTCCATAACACTTCTCAAACGCTTCGTAGCTTGTTAATACATACGCTGACCATGTATCTAACGGGCGGAATACTTGTCCCATTTCTTTATACAGTTGTTCAACGAGTGCTTTTTCACTTAAACGTTCTCCGTATGGAGGATTCGTTACAACGTAGCCATAATCCTCTTTTGTTGTGAAATCTTTTACTTGCATTTGTTTAAATGTAATTAAATCGCCTAAGCCTACTTCTTCTGCGTTATCTTGAGCAACTCGAATCATACGATGATCAATATCTGATCCAATGATTTGTAATCGTTGATCATAGTTCGCTAAATCTTCAGCTTCTTGACGAGCTTCACGCCAGTTTTGTTTACCTACCCAGCCCCACTCGTCAGATGCGAAACCACGGTTAAATCCTGGTGCAATGTTTTGTCCAATTAATGCTGCTTCAATCGGAATTGTACCTGATCCACAGAATGGATCAACAAATGGACGATCTGGCTTCCAGTTTGTTAATTTAATTAAAGACGCAGCTAATGTTTCTTTTAACGGAGCTTCCCCTTGATCCATACGGTATCCACGTTTATGAAGTCCAACACCGCTCGCATCAATTGTTAATGTTGCAATATCCTTGAGCATTGCAATCTCAATACGGAATAACGGACCATCTTCTTCAAACCAAGTTGTACGTTTATATGTTGTTTTTAATTTTTCAACGACAGCTTTTTTAACGATACGTTGGCAATCCGAAACACTGAATAATTCAGATTTTAAAGATTTACCGATAACAGGGAATTCGCCATTCTCTGGAATATAATCTCCCCAGTTTAATGCTTTCGTTTTTTCAAATAGCTCATCAAATGTCGTTGCTTTAAATTCGCCAACTTTAATTTTTACACGGTCCGCAGTACGTAACCATAAATTCGTACGACAAATCGCCTTTTCATCTGCTTCAAATGTTACTTTGCTGTTTTCTACTTGACATTCATAACCAAGATCGCGAACTTCTCGGGCAACTAACGCTTCAATACCCATTGCCGCTGTTGCAATTAAAGTAACTTTTCCCATTTGCATTCACCTCTTATGTATATTCAAACAATAATTAATAGCAATTGGTCCTATTAATTATTACATTTTACGAAAAATATTCTCATTAACCATTTTAACTCATACTTTATAACTTCATACAAATAAAAAGCCCTCCTCTAACAAAGGAGAGCTGAGTTATTTCATAGTTGGTTCATAACGTTCTGTAAGCCATGTTCTGTTCCTTTGTACTACAAACGGCCCACGCCTCGTACTCCGGTGGCAATCATCTATCTACAGGTTATAAAACCTGTCCTTTCCCGTCGTTCATTTCCTTGGAAAAGATTCCCCTACCATTATTTGGGTTTCTCGCTCGTGGGGTTTACCTCGTTCCACTCCTATCATTTCTTCAAGGACTTCGTCACTGTGGCACTTTAAAGGTAGTCAAACCATATCCGAAAGGACTTAGGTTTTTTCCCTGCCGTTAAACCAGCCTTACAGCCAGAATACCCTAGCTTATGAATTGGCTAGGCACGAACACTACAGCCATCTCAGGCCGTGCGAGCATGGACTTTCCTCTACAACGTTGGCGTTGCAGCGATTACCCAAACGTTATGACATCCATTAGTATAGTGGAAACAAAAAGATTTTGCAACGTTTTTTTCTATGTAAAATGCTTAAACCTTTTCCCACCTTACATCATTCGTATAACTTACTTCCAAATACAGCTTTTTCTAAGTTAGATAAGCGTTTTAAAATATCCGTATTCGTGTTGTTATAAACCGGTTGTGCAACTGGTGTTTGTACAGGTTGTTGTGGAACTTGCGTTACTGCTAGTTTTTGTTCCTCTAATTCACGCTTTAAACGAGCATTTTGTTGCTTTAATTGCTCAAACTCTTTGTGGAAAGCTTCATAGTCTTTAATGATCATATCAAGAAACTTGTCTACTTCTTCTTGCTGATAACCTCTCATACCTGTTTTAAATTCTTTTTCTAAAATATCTTTCGCTGTTAATTTAATTTTATCCGAAATCATTTTCTTCACCTCAAATTTTTACCAAAACTTTCATTAACTAAATTTTTTCAGAAACAATGCTTTTTGTCAATCATATATACGAGTACTATATTACATATTACTCTGCATTATTCCACTGTTCCTCTTCTATTATATCTTGTAAATCAGAAAAAAGAATGAAATAACTGTGATAATTTTCTATTTCCCCTTTTTTCTTTGCTGATTCTACAATATATTTGGGACTTCCTGGTTTTTCTTCATCGTATACCGCTAAAAGCGCATCACTTTTTTCAATAAAAAATTGATTTTTTAATTTAAATTGCTCTGGGCTTTCATACTTCCGTTTCGTGATACTATCAACATGGTCTGCTTGAGAAAGAATAAATTCGTAATATTCACGATTATCTTCTTTCCAATTTTCTTCTTGTTCTAAAAACGGAGTGAATACCGCTAATTTTAAATCAGGATATTCTACTTGCATTTCAAAAACAACTTCAGCAGCCCATAATTCTACACCTAATTGGCCGCTTATTATAACCCATTCTAAACCATCTTCTACAAAAGTGAGTAATTTACGGTGTAATGCTTTCTTTATACACTCTACTCCTGGATGATCATTTTTAAATATTCCAAGTTCAAATGGCTTATATCCTGTTACTGCAATAACTTTCATATCAACACTCCAATTACAAAAAAAGAACTAGCATTTCGCTAGTTCTAACATATCATTTACTTTTTAAATATTCCACCAACGTTTGGTCCGATATTTGGACCTACTGGTGATACATTGTTTGGTAAAAACGGTGATACATTTGGTCCTGGTCCAAACGGTGATACATTCGGTCCTGGCCCAAATGGAGATATTTGATGACCGTGGTGGTGATGATGATGACCATGGCCACACGGTCCACATCCGCCACCGAATCCTGGGTCGATTGGGTCCACAACATTTACATTTGAATTTGTTTGCGGGAAGAAGTTTTGGTTTTTAATTTGTTGATGATGTACATGTGTTGTATGTGTTGGGAAAATGTGTGGCACCACCGTTGTTGAAAAAGAGTGTGTTACGCATTGTTTCGTCGGATGAATGACAGGAGCAGTCGTACAAATAGGTCCTGTAGGCTTATGCCCTCCAAAGCAAGGATGACAATGATGCATAGTTTTTTCTCTCCTCTCTCGTTAAAAAAATCTGATTACACTTTACAGTATGAGAAAAGAGAGAAAGCCGTTTGTTATATATACCCATTTATTACAAGGAAATTTGTCTAGTCCTTTATTTCATTTACATTGTTTTTATAGACAATCCTTCAACATCACTTACCAAAAAAGCCTCCAACTTGCTTTACAATACCTGTCACTTGATTCATCGCATTCATCATTTGTCCAGCTGTATTCATCATTTTATTTACATCATAGTTACCATCTGATGTTTTAAATTGAGAAACAAAACTAGAAAACTGACTTGGCTGTTGTTGCTTTTGCTTACCCTGCGTCGGGTACGGTTGTTTTGGTGGATAAAACATCGCTTGTTGATTAGCATACGGCGATGGTGGTGGCATATAATATTGCGAATTCATATAAGGCTGCTGCTGTGGTTGATTCATGTATGGTTGCTGAGCTTGTGATTGTTGAGCTTGATTCACATAAGGTTGCTGCTGTTGTGGTTGTTGAGCTTGATTCACATAAGGTTGCTGCTGTTGTGGTTGTTGAGCTTGATTCATAAAGGACACTTCAAACGGTTGATAATAATTTTGATTTCCATAATAAGGCTCGAAAGGATACATATTATACCGTAAATATGTATCCGTATTATATTGGTACATATTTTGCTGTGCATATGGATTCGTTTGCTGATATAAGTTAGGTTGTTGAAACATGCATTCTCTCCTCCTTCACATAAGTTTCTACATATATAATATGTACCTATAAAATAATATGTGTGATGGAGTATCTGTCTATTTTTGTCGGAAGTTTAAATTTTTAAAAAATTAAAAAAGAAAACCCTTCCATGCTATGATAATAAAGAAGAAGATTCTCATGGGGGAGGAATCAACATGGTATTAGGGGATTTAAAACAAGCGTTTTCTCAAAAAAAGGGGTATTGCACAGAGAATGCAAATGAATTATTAGACTTTGCGAGACATTGGTATCTCGAAGGAAAAATATGCATATCAGATTATCGAACATTAATAAAAGAATTAGAAATAAACGGCGCAACAAAACCTACAACAATGACAGAAGCATAAAAATAACAAGAGGGATCTCCCTCTTGTTATTTACATTGCTCAACTATATTTTGCAAAGTATACGAAATGGCTTGGTGTGTTTCAAAGAATCGTTTACCTTTACCTTTATTTACAAAGCATTGCAACACATTCGTTTGTAAATTATCATATACTTGATCAATTTGCTGTACATGTATATATTTTGGCTTTTCTTCTTTAATCCACTTATAAGCTAATTCTTTCCACTTCTTTAATTCCTCATCTACCATATCTACAAACGGTTTCATATCCTTATAAAAGTCGTATTCGGTTAGTTCTCTCTTTTTTACATTCGCTTCATTATTATACTGCATGAGTTTTTCTGAAGACTGTATTAATGCTTCATTCTTCATTTCTTTCCCACCTTATTATGCACTCACTACGACGTTTTGAAATGTCTTTACCCAATTCCCTTTCTCTTCGTGATGCACTAATTTATTTTCCATATGTTCAATATGCATTTCTGTTATTTCTATCTTATTGCATATTTTTTCACTCGCATCCTTTAATGCATGCTTCATTCTAATCCCTATATTCATTTCCAGCAAATCGAGAGAACTTAACATTTGATCCATTTTTTTCATTACATCTTCCTTCTGAACCATCGCCATATACAAAACGCCTCCTTCTTTGCTTTTCCTTTGTCATGTAATTTCGCCGAATGATTCACCACTCCTGCCCACATGACAAAACTAGTTGTTATTCGTCAAAGAAATCATTTCGTATGTCATTTATAGAAATGGTAACAATACAAAAAGGAGGTGTATTACAATGGCAAAGAACAAAAATGAAAAAAAGAAAAACCAAAACAAACAACAAAATAAACCCGAGACTGGCAATCCAAAGCTAGATGGTCCAAACTTCCCTGCTACATAAAGCGAGACTTTATTACGAACAGTTAAATTTCAAGTCACCCTTAATCTCCTACTAGCATTACGTTTTGAGATTAAAGTTGTAGCACACATAGCAGGATTGTTTCAAATTAAGAAGTCCCGTCTTCAAAATGGAAGACGGGACTTCTTTTTTATTATATCATGAACTCATCCATCCTTTTAGCAAAACGATTTGCGATAGATAGCCTATAGATTTGTTCTCTCTTTCTTCTATACCATTCTGTTATATTAACTTCCCCTTTAGGTTCTTCAGGTACAAATAGCACATTCATTTTCATATTTGCACAAAACCAATCTCTCATTTTTATTTCTTCATGTAAAATAACAGGATAAATATCTCTAAGTGTTGGCGTATAAGACTTTCGAGTTTCCTTTGCGTAAACTTCATAATCTTCTCTAGACCCAGTATGTGTAGTTTGCAATGCAAACTTATAAAACGAACCATTATAAATTGGATGAAACAATAACCATGCTAATTTTTTTCCTAGTTCTATACGCTGTTGTAACGTTTCAAATTGATAAACCGAAAATCCATACATTCTCCCTTCAATTGTTGGGAAGATAACTGCACTAATATGAAGTCTTTCTTGCACTTTAAAAAGTGCAGTATGGAATACATGTTTTTTAAAATATGTGTTCTCAATGACTGGTTTTTGAATTTTATTTTGTTCATTTATAATAAGCGCTGTCATAAGCCTATTCATATCTCTTCTTTCCCAGAAAAGTAACCATTCTTTTTCCATAAATATTGATACGTTGAAATATTGCAACAAATGAAAGAGAGGTGCACGTCTCTTCTTACTTTCCTCATACAATAATAGCTGAGGAAATGCATCTAAAAAAATAATCCAATTAGCCTGTTCGTACAGAATAAATAAATGTTTTTTTACCGTTCTAGGTAAAACAGTAGCATAATATCTCCCTTCTAAATCAGTCATATTCCAGCCCGCATTTCTCGAAACCATACTCGCTAAAAAGGCCCACCTGATTTCACTATTTCTTAAATAATATTCTTGATAAGATTGTGTCCGAGAAATATTGTCCACATTAGCTATTTCTGTTTTCTTTTTAATATTGTGAACGATTGCTTTTTCTTCCTCTGTACAAAAATTTTTTTCTCGATTTTGTTTCATTTTCATATAATCATTCCATGTAAACATAAATAAGTCATCATACCTTTCATCAAAAAGGTCACATCTTTTTTCATTTTTTGATATAATCACCTTTGTAAGTAATTCTTAGCAAGTTGGGGGTGGACACACTATGACCATTCGTTACCCAAATGGAAAAAGGTATAATCAAGCTTCACAACCTCAAAAAACACCTATAAAAACACATACTTATAGTAATAGAGGTATGTCCCTTGAAGAGGAATTGAATGAAACAAATCAATATTACTTAACCCATAATATTGCATGTGTACATAAAAAGCCTACACCTCTTCAAATTGTAAAAGTAGATTACCCCGCTCGAAGTGCTGCAGTGGTAAAAGAAGCGTATTTTAAACAACCTTCTACAACAGATTACAACGGTGTATACAAAGGGAAATACATCGATTTTGAAGCAAAGGAAACAAAAAATAAAACTAGTTTCCCACTTCAAAACTTCCACCTTCATCAAATTGAACATATGAAGCAAGTGGTTGCTCATAATGGAATTGCATTTGTTATTATTAAATTTACACTTTTTGATGAATTTTATTTACTAGATGCAAAACATATTATTGCATTTTGGAATCGTCAAAATACTGGTGGACGCAAGTCGATTACGAAAGAAGAAATAGAAGAGCATGGATCCTTATTATCATGCGGTTATCACCCTCGGATTGACTATATCCGTGTACTAGACATGGTTTATTTTTCGTGATAGAGTCATCACTAAGGCTCTTTTTTCGACTTTTGGGGGAGAGAATGAAAGGTAGGAGAAAGTATAATGTCAGATAATTATCGTTCTCGTACAGAACGAAATCATGTGAAAAATCAAGAGAAAAAAACACATAAAGAAGAAAAACCAAAGAAAAAAGGCTCCTTTTTCAAGAAATTTCTTATAGGTTGTCTACTTCTTGGTATCGTTGGTCTTGTAGCCGGCGTTTCCGCTTTCTTTGTTATGGTAAAGGATGCTCCAAAATTAGACAAAGCCAAACTTGTTAATCCTTTATCAACAAAGTTTCTTGATAAAAACGGGAATTTCTTCTATGAATACGGTGCTGAAAAACGAACACACGTTACTTATGATCAAATTCCAAAAGTAGTTGAAAATGCATTCCTTGCAACTGAGGATTCGCGTTTCTATGATCATAATGGAATTGATTTTAAACGAACTACAAAAGCAGTTATGGAAAATGTCACTGGTGGTTTCGGTTCCCAAGGTGGTAGTACGATTACACAGCAAGTCGTTAAAAACTACTTTCTAACGATGGACAAAACTGCTAAAAGAAAAGTACAAGAATGGTACTTATCTTACAAATTAGAGCAACAATACTCTAAACATGAGATTTTAGAAATGTACTTAAATAAGATTAATTTAGGTAACCGTTCATACGGTATTGCGACAGCAGCGCAAAAATATTATGGTAAAGATTTAAAAGACTTGCAATTACATGAAGCTGCTATGCTCGCTGGTTTACCCCAAGGTCCAAACATTTATGATCCAACAAAAAAGGAAAATGTTGAACGAGCAACAAATCGTCGTAATGTCGTATTATCATTAATGAATCGACATGGTTATATAACAAAAGAAGAAATGAATAACGCCGTTAAGATCCCAGTAACTGAGGGCCTTCAACCGTCTTCAGAAGTAACTGAGATGAAGTATCAAGCATTTTTAGATGCGGTTGTAAAAGAAGTTGAAAAAGAATATCCTGATGTAAATATCGGTTCAGATGGTTTAACGATTCATACAACACTTGATCAAGATGCTCAAGATTACGCTGAAAAAATTATGGATGGTAATCTTATTAAGTATCCAAACGATCAATTCCAAGGATCATTCGTATTTATGGATACACAATCTGGAGAAGTTCGAGCAATTGGTGCTGGACGTAAAGAAAATAAGTCCACTTTCAAAGGTCATAATATGGCAACTGATTTAAAACGCCAAGTTGGTTCAACAATGAAACCAATTTTCGACTACGGTCCAGCGATTGAGAATCTTCAATGGTCTACTTACCATCAATTAAATGACTCTGAATATACTTATTCGGATGGCACAAAGATTAAAAATGCTACAGGGAGTTTTAAAGGTGACGTTTCACTTCGTGAAGCATTGAAGAAGTCATTAAACATCCCGGCTTTAAAGACAGCTCAAACAGTTGGACTTAATAAATCAAAAGAGTTTGCTGAAGGTTTAGGCATGACATTTGAAAATGGAGTACATGAATCTACTGCAATTGGTAGTAACGATAGTTCTCCATTAGCAGTAGCAGGTGCATATGCAACCTTCGGTAATAGTGGTAACTATAATAAACCACACTTCGTAAAAGAAGTAACCTTCCCGGACGGGAAAAAGAAAAGCTTTAAACCGAAAGAACAACGCGCTATGCAAGACTATACAGCTTACATGGTAACTGACGTTCTTCGTGACGTAGTAAAACCTGGTTCTGGTGGTACAGGACCAACAGCATATGTTTCAGGTGTTGACGTAGCGGGTAAAACTGGAACGCAAAACTTTGATGCAAAAGATTTAAAGAAATACGGCATTCCAGCTGATGCAAACAGGGATAGCTGGTTCGCTGGATATACACCACAATATACGATGGCTGTATGGACGGGTTACGTAAAGAATGGTCCAGAAAACTACATTAGTGATCGTTATACTAAAATTGCACAGCAAATGTTCCAAGTAATGATGAGCAAATTCGCTACAGATAAATCTCGCTTTGAACGTCCTTCTTCTGTACAAGAAATAAACGGAGAATTATACGTAAAAGGTGCGAAAAAAGATGCAATTAAACAAATTAAAGTAGATGCCCCTAGTGGTCTGAATGTCACTTTTGATGGCGCTAGCACAGTTACACTAAACTGGTCTGGACCAGCAGAAGTCGATGCATATGCAGCCAGCTATAAAGCAACTGATGGTTCAAGTGGTAGCCTATCAATAAGTGGTACGACAGCTACTCTTGGTGGTATTAAACCAGGTGTTACTTACAGCTTCTCTGTAGTAGCGAAAAAAGGTACTGGAACAAGCCCAGCAGTTGGTGCATCCTTCACTGCGCCTGGCGGAACTCCAGATGCGAAAAAAGCTGAAGAAGAGGCTAAGAAAAAGGCCGATGAAGAAGCTAAGAAAAAAGCTGATGAAGAAGCCCAGAAAAAGGCTAATGAAGATAAAGTAAAACAAGACGAAGCTAAGAAAAAGGCTGAAGAAGAGGCTAAGAAACAACAAGAACAACAGCAAGAACAACAACGTAAACAGCAAGAAGAAGCTCAAAAGAAAGCTGATGAGGAAGCTAGAAGAAAAGCTGAAGAAGAAGCTAAGAAAAAAGCTGAAGAAGAAGCTAAGAAGAAAGCTGAAGAAGAGGCCAAGAAAAAAGCTGAAGAAGAGGCTAAGAAACAACAAGAACAGCAACACCAAAATACCGGAGGAGATACACCTCACGCAGACGGTGCTGTTGTTACAACAGAGTCCTAATATACAAAAAAGAAGTCCGTTTCTCTTAACGAGAAGCGGACTTCTTTTTTGTTATCATTTTCTTTACATACAGCTTTTCTATTTCGATATACAACTGCGCTAATTGAATATAAGAATGATAATTACTCGGTTTCTTTATAATGAATGAATATCTTTCCATAAAATTAACAGGTCGCACTTTTAATTTATTCGTATTTATTTGCATTTCATTCAAACTATGAACAGGTTGTTCATTTAGCCAATAGACAACCGATAACAAGTGAGCTGCAAAAAGAATCATTGGTCCCTCAGCCTCTTGCTTATTTCTATTTCGAAACAGTATAGCAATGTCTTCATGCTTATTTTTCCATACATTCAACATCGCTGGAATGCTGTTTTCAATTTCCTTCCACGGCTCATACTGTCTTTCAATATCAAATATAAAGTAAGTATTTTGTATTATCTCTTCAAAAGAATTGTCTGTATGATACTTAACTAAATTTACACTTTCTTTAAAAAATGGTAAACAGTGAAATTCTTTCGGTATTTCTATAACTCGCTCCATCCTTTATTTCACCTTCATTCGCTTCTTTCCTTCACGACATACTTCTAACAGTCTGCACTCCTCACATTGCGGTCGTTGTGCTTTACAGTGATAACGTCCAAAGAAAATCATACGATGATGTGTAACTCCCCACTCATCCATCGGTACTTTCTTCATTAATGTTTTTTCTACTTCTAACACCGAATCTTTCCATCTACAAATCGCTAACCGTTTACTCACTCTTTCTACATGCGTATCAACAGCAATTGCCGGGATGCCATACGCTACCGAAACAACTACATTTGCTGTTTTTCTCCCTACTCCTGGTAATTTCGTCAACTCGTCACGGTCTTCTGGAACTTTTCCATTGTAATCATCCAGCAACATCTGACACAATTTTTGAATGTTTTTTGCTTTATTTCTATACAACCCAATAGAACGTATATCTTGTTGTAACTCTTCCAAAGATACACTTAAATAATCTTCTGGTGTTTTATATTTTTGAAATAAATTTTTCGTCACTTTATTTACAAGTGCATCTGTACATTGTGCAGATAGTGCTACCGCGATTACTAATTCAAAAGGATTCTCATGAATTAATTCACAATGTGCTTCTGGATACATATCCGCCATTGTGTCTAAACAATAGCGAATTTGCGTTTTATTTAACATATACTTCCTCCTATATTACTGCTCCAACCAATTATAAAAAGGCACTTTTCCAGTAAATTTCGTCTCTTGTTTTGTCATTTGTTGTGCTCTTTGTTGATTCGCTCTAAATTTTTGACCTTGATTTTGAGCCTGATCTACCGTTTTAATTCCATTCTTTTTCCATTCAAATAAAATACGATCAATATATCGGAAATTTAGTTTTCCACTCATTACAGCTTCTCTAAGAGCCGCTTGAATTAAATTTGGATGATGTTGATCTTGGTCCTCCCACATTCCTAACGTTTCACATTCGAACGGCGAAAGTGGTCTTCCAAATTCTTTTTCAAATACTGTATATAAATTTACTTGCAGCTGTTTTTTTTCTTTTTGCTCTTCCTCTATCGATTCATCCATTAAGAAATGTAATATTTTTTCCCATAACGGTTGTAAAGAATAACTTTCGCACATCATCGCTTCTGATCTTTGTCCACCTTCTAGTGATAAAAACCCTTTTTGAATCAATGCTTGAATTACTTCCATACATTTCATTTCCGTTATCGTCATCCGTTCAGAAATCTCTGAAGGAGTCGGAAACGAATTACCTGACTCTAAAAATGTGTGTACATGAAGTACGACCATAAATTCCGTCTCATTTAAACCTAATTTTTTATAATGCATCATAAGTAATTTTGGAATTGCAATGCTTCCCTGCTCAAACCACTGTAACATCATTTTCTTTTTCATCACCAAACACCTCGCTCTCTAGTATAACACACCTTTAGCTATTTCTTTTTGCCACAATTCGTCAAAAAAACCTCCCTATTAATGGGGAGGTTTTTTATATTACATGAATGAAATATAAAATTAAGCTTGCACTTTACTTTTCATAAATGTATGGATACGCTCTAATGCTTTCTCTACTTGTTCAAGAGATGTCGCATATGATAAGCGAACATTATTTGGAGCACCAAATCCTGTACCTGGTACAAGAGCCACTTTTTCCTCTTCTAATAGAGCTTTTGCCCAATCATCAACTGTTGCATATCCTGATAAAGCTACAGCTTCTTTTACGTTAGGGAATAAGTAAAATGCACCTTGCGGTTTAATGCAAGTAAAGCCAGGGATTTGAATTAATTTATCATAAATAATGTTTAATCTCTCTTCAAAGGCTTGACGCATTGTTTCCACAGGTTCTTGTGAGCCTGCATATGCCGCAATTGCGCCGTATTGAGCGATTGAAGTAGGGTTTGACGTACTGTGACTCGCTAAGTTCGTCATCGCTTTAATAAGCTGCTTATTTCCTGCAGCATATCCAATACGCCATCCTGTCATAGAATGAGATTTAGATACACCATTAATAATAAGTGTTTGTTCTTTTAATGCATTAGAAAGCTGGGCAATTGAAGTATATTCTACGCCACCATAAATTAATTTTTCATAAATTTCATCAGAAACGATTAAAATATCATGTTCTAAACATACTTCTCCAAGCTGTTGTAATTCTTCTTTGCTATAAATCATTCCTGTTGGATTGCTCGGTGAATTAATAATAACTGCTTTCGTTTTCTCTGTAATTGCCTCACGCAGCTGCTTTGCTGTAATTTTGTACTCATTGTCTTCTAAACCTTCTACATAAACCGGCTTACCGCCAGCAAGCTTTACCTGCTCTGGATAGCTTACCCAGTAAGGAGTTGGGATGATAACTTCATCTCCTTCATCAAGTAATACTTGGAATAATGTATACAATGCATGCTTTGCACCATTACATACAATAATTTCAGATGGATCATACGCAATACCTTGATCGCGAGTAAATTTCTTCACAATTTCTTGTTTTAACGATTGTAATCCACCTGTTGGTGTATACTTCGTATGCCCTTCTAACATCGCTTTATGTGCAGCATCCATAATATGCTCTGGTGTATTAAAGTCAGGTTCCCCTGCCCCTAATGCAATTACATCATGACCCTCTGCTTTTAATGCTTGTGCCTTTGCTGTAATTTCTAAAGTTGAAGACGGTGTTAAAGCAGCTACTCGCTTTGCTAATTTCATTTGTAGTTCCCCCTACATCTATTTTTCAATGCTATATCGTCTTAAAAATTTTCCATCTTTAAATTCAAGATAGTAATAACTATAACGATTGTCATCATCAATATATGTAACTTCCCATAGTGGTACATCATTTTCAAAGCCTAATTTCACTTTCATAATCTCTTTCGGCTTACTTTTTGATTCCTTACTTTCATTGCCGACTTGCTCTATTGTTCTTTGTATAGCCTCTTTTTCAGAAATACCTTCGCTCTTTTTCCTTACTACAGTATCCCCTTTTTTCTCAGGCACCCAAACGATAAGTTGTTCTCCCTTTTCATCTGTACCTTGCACGACTATATATGCAGATTTTCCGTTGTAATAATCAACAGATTTCACCTTTGTAAGCTTTGCTTTTTCTTTAGCAATTTCTACAAATTTCGACTCTTTTGGAATTTTCTTTCCCATCGCTTTATTATAAACATACGCCCCATATATTCCGCTAGCAACGATAACAATAATGATTGCAAAAATCCACTTTTTCATTGTATCACTACGTTCTGTAAATCGTAAATACAGCTGTTTCTTTATCTTTTTCGTCTAATGCTAGTCCGAACATGAGGTCCTGCTCTTTTAACGTACGATTTAAACTATCAACAATTTTATACAAATCCGACGAATATTTAATACGCGTCGTTGATAGTACTTCGATTTTCTTCTCCATGAAAAAACTCCTCCGTTACACAAAAATTTCTAATTATAGAAGAACGCAATGCGGTTACAATAAGAGTACATTCTTTACAACCCCTGCTTCATCACCCATCTATTATAGCAGGACATGTACAGCAAAAAAAGGTTTCAAGTCGAAAACCAACACATTTTGTATACAAGAAGTAAGAAAAATAAAATTCCTCCTACCCACATTTTTTACGCCTGAAGTTTATAAGTACTTCAGGCGTATTTTTCTTCCATTTTTATTCATTTGGTGATTCTTCTAATTGTACTAACAATTCTTCTAATGGCCCTTCATAAAGAGGTACGTTAGGAATCGATTGTAGAAATCGTTTTCCATAGGAAGAACTCGTCAAACGACGATCTAACACTACTACCGTTCCTGTATCTGTATTCGTTCGAATTAAGCGGCCGAATCCTTGTTTGAAACGTAATATTGCTTGTGGAAGCGCTAATTTAGCAAATACATCTTCACCTTGATTTTTTAGCCACTCACCTTTCGCTTCCATCATCGGCTGATGAGGAGGTGTAAATGGTAGACGGACTATAACAAGACAACTTAAGGCATCTCCTGGAATATCTATTCCTTCCCAGAAACTGCTCGTCCCTAATAAAATTGATTTGTCGAATTCTTGAAACTTTCGAATTAAGCGGCTTCGACTTCTATTATTCACACTTTGGGTCAGTAATAAATACCCCTCTAATTCATCATTATTTTTTAAATTCGCATACGCTTCTTTTAACATTTCATACGAAGTGAATAAAACGAGCATTCTGCCTTTTGTGGCTTTTGCTATCTTTGCAATATGTTCCGATACAGATTCAATATATCGCTCATTACTTACTTGCTTAATAAAAGGTACATCCGTTGAAACCATTAATTTCATCTGTTCATCATAACGAAATGGTGACGGAACCTTTAAAGTATTTGGAGCGAAATCATGTAAACCAAGTTCCTCTTTTATATAATCAAACGTATCGTTAACTGTTAGTGTTGCGGATGTAAAAATAACACTCTTTTTTTCTGTTAAAAATTCATCAGCAAATCTTTCACCAATATGGACAGGCTGTGCGTATAGAACTGTTGAATGAATCGTCCCTTTCGTTTCAGTCTCCATCCAAGTTACATACGAATTCTTTTCTAATACGAGTAACTGTAATGATTCTGCCATCTTTCTCAGCAACTCAATTAAATGCATAAATTCACCTGTTACAACATGCATCTCCCATTCTAACTTACTTTGCAATATATCCACTTGCTTCTCAAGAGCAGTTACTACCCTTCTTAATTCATATATAAAACGATTTGTTAATTCGACGATACTATCCCACAACTTACCTTTTTCTAGTTCTGCGTTATACCTATAGATGAGCGGCATATTATTCGTTCCTTGCTCTTGCTTTGTTTGTTTAAATATAAAAGTACGTAACATTTGGAAGAGTTCATCCGCATCAAACTTAAGTTCCTTCAAACTATAACTTATCATACGGAAAGTTGAACGAGATGCTTGCTCTGATTTTTTCATCATTTTATATACTTTGGAGAGTACATCTTCTGTTTCTAGTGTCCCAAGACGAGATATAACCAATTGAAAATACATACAAGAGAACTGTTCACCCAATGTTCTACTCGCGGCTTCTTCAATATGGTGAGCTTCATCAAAAATAATATGTTCGCATGAAGCGAACAACGGTTCTTCACTTGAAAAATCTTGAAATAATAACGCATGATTTGTAATAACGATATCTGCAAATAAAGCTTTATTCTTCGCTCGCTGGTAAAAACAACGACTAAACCAATTACTTTGCATACCGCCTGGACTATACGCATCGCTACAAATACGATTCCAAAGTAACTTTCCGCCCTCAGGAATATTTAATTCGTCTCGATCACCTGTTTCAGTTTGCAATAGCCAAACTAAAATCTTCGCCTTTGTAAGTGCCATATCATAATTTTTTTCTTCCTCTTGCAAAGCATACTCAAATTTATGTAAGCATAAATAATGCTTTCTTCCTTTTAGAAGAGCTGCCTCAAATGAAAATGGCATTATTTTTTGTAATAACGGAATTTCTTTTTCTAATATTTGTTGTTGGAGTTGTACCGTTTGTGTACTTATAATGACAGGTTCTTCTTTTCTCTTTGCAAAATAAAGACTAGGAAGCAAATAAGCGAGAGTCTTTCCTGTTCCTGTACCGGCTTCAATTAGTGAAAAACGAGAATCTCTTAACGCCGTATATATCTCTTTCATCATCAGTTGTTGACTTTCTCTTCTTTCAAACTTTGGCATATGTGATTCCAATTTATCCATCGTTTTATTCAAGAAAGCATCAAACTTTGATGAACACGTTTCTCCAAGGTTTAAGGAATAGTTCCGCTTTTTCAGCGCAATATTTCGATGTATTTCATATTGCGCTATATCTTCTTTACCGTGCATTACTTTCTTTAAAATATTTTCAGAAAGCACATCAGCTATATCGCTTTGGAACACATCACTTAATTCATAAAGCGATTGCAACGTGACAAGTGGTAACTTTTCAATTTCATTTAAAAATTGTAAAAATAATTCCGCTGTTGCAAGAGCATCACTATCCGCACGATGTGGTTGATCGTGCTCTAGTTCATGCTTCTTAGCTAAATCACGTAATTTATAACTATCGGCTGTCGGCAAAAGAATTTGAGCCAATTCAACCGTGTCGATTTTCGGACAATGTATTTCTGTATATCCAGCTTGCCTTAATTCTTCATTTAAAAAATTCCAATCAAAGTGAACATTATGCGCAACGAAAGCCGCACCTTGTAATAGCTCAACAATCATCGGGGCTACATCTTGAAATAACGGGGCTTGTTTTACAAGACTTTCATCAATCCCTGTTAATTCTGTAATAAATGGTGGGATCTCTCTCTTTGGGTTAACAAAAGACGAAAAAATCTCCAATATCTCTCCATCTTCTACTACAACAGCTGCAATTTGGGTAATTTTATCCTTCCCATCTTTCCAGGAGTTCCCTGTCGTCTCTAAATCAACAACGACATAACGCTTACTCATATATGTAACACCTCAATTTCTTACCTTTCAAACAACAATAATTTATATAATGTTACTATACCACGTTTTATCTCATCTTAATGAAAAGATGCACAAAAAAGCTATCTCCGCAATGGAGATAGCATTTCTACTTATAATATCGTACCCGCTTTTTCAGCACCTAACATTTCAATAATTTGATTATTATCGTCTAGTACTGCAATTTTTGGTTCTTGTGTATGAATCTCTTCTTCCGTAACTAGCCTATAACAAATAATAATTACTTTGTCCCCTGGTTGTACAAGTCTTGCCGCAGCACCGTTTAAACAAACAACACCACTACCGCGTTCCCCTTTAATAACGTATGTCTCTAAGCGAGCACCATTATTATTATTTACAATTTGGACTTTTTCGTTTTCTACAATATTTACTGCATCCATTAAGTCTTCATCAATTGTAATACTACCTACATAATTTAAATTTGCCTCCGTTACAGTTGCACGATGTAACTTTGCTCTCATCATTGTGCGAAACATAGATGCTCCCCCTTATTTAACCGTTAATGTTATATTGTCAATTAATCTTACATTTTCAAACTTAACTGCAATAGCTAAAATGATTCTTCCTTCGACTTTCTCTACCATTGTTAATGACGGATATGCATATAAATCCGCATAATCTACAGTGCCTTTCGTATGCGTCTCAATATAATCTTTCACAAGATTTGTAATGATTTCCGGATTACGTTCACCTGCCTCAATTCTTTCTTTCGCTATACATAGGCTGCGGTATAAATGAAGAGCTTCTTCACGTTCATCTTGTGATAGATACACGTTACGAGAACTTTTCGCTAAACCATCTTCTTCCCTTACAATATCAACTGGTACGATTGTAACTGGAATATTGAAATCAGTTACAAATCCTTCAATTACTGCAACTTGTTGAGCATCTTTCATACCGAAATAAGCATGCGTTGGCACCGTAATATTAAATAGTTTCATCAGTACAGTTGCAACACCAGCGAAATGACCAGGTCTTTGTTGACCGCATAATACGTCCGTGCGCTTCACAACTTCTACTGTTGTTGTTTGTTCTGCTGGATACATTTCTTCTACACTCGGATAAAATAAATAATCTACACCGTTTTCTTTTGCTACATTTTCATCTCTATCAATATCACGAGGATATCGATCTAAATCTTCATTTGGGCCGAATTGTAGTGGGTTTACAAATACACTTAAAACTACAATTTCATTTTCTTCTCTTGCCTTACGTAATAAAGTAGCATGGCCTTCATGTAAATAACCCATTGTTGGAACAAAACCAATACTCTTTCCACTTGCACGAAGTTCGCTTGTAATTTGCTGCATCTCTTGCACTGTAATTACGATTTTCATTATTGTTTTCCTCCGTATAACGCTAAGCATTCTTCCTCTTTCATTGTGAACGAATGTTTTTCTTCAGGAAATTGCCTTGTCTTTACTTCAGTAACATATTGTGAAATCCCACGCACAATCTCCTCTTGAACAGACGTATATTGCTTCACAAATTTCGGAACACGATTTACGCCGTATGAGATAAGATCATGATAAACAAGTACTTGCCCATCTACTTTTTGTCCTGCACCAATCCCAATTGTTGGTATTGTTAGTTGCTCTGAAATAAGTTCTGCTAACTGCATTGGTACACATTCTAACACAAGCGCTATTGCACCAGCTTCTTCACATTTCTTTGCATCTTCTATTAATTTTTTTGCACTCTCCGCATCTTTTCCTTGCACTTTATATCCACCCAACACTCCTACAGATTGAGGGGTTAAACCTAAATGCGCTACAACAGGAATTCCTGCGTTCGTCAAATATTGAATCGTCGATATAACTTCTCCAGCACCTTCTACCTTCAGTGCGTGTGCCCCGCTCTCTTGAACGATGCGACGTGCATTCACCATCGTTTCTTGTAATGATACGTGATACGACATAAATGGCATATCAGTTACAATAAACGTCTCTTTCGCTCCACGGCGTACAGCTTTCGTATGATGAATCATATCCTCTACTGTTACAGGTACTGTTGAATCGTATCCGAGTACAACCATTCCAAGAGAATCTCCAACTAGAATCATATCAACTTCAGCTTCTTCTGCTAATTTAGCAGATGGATAATCATACGCCGTTAGCATTGTAATCGGCTCACCTTGCTCTTTCATCTTCAAAAAATCTGTTTTTGTTTTCAAAAACTACTCCTCCTTTATGCAGGAGAGAGGAGATGGCCGAAATCATATAAAAAACCCCTCTGGCCATAAAAGGGCAGAAGGGTTGTGTGTTAGTCGGCATTATTCATCCCTCTGTCCCAGTCCGTTATTGGATCAAGGCAGAATCCAAGTTATTATTTTTCGTATGACTTCGAATCATGGTGCAGTTCGCTCTGATACTGCCCACATTCGAACTAATTATAGCAAACTACAAAAAGGAATTACTACATTTTTTTGAAAAAATAATTTTTTATTCTTATTACGGTATATGAAATTTAACACGAGAGTATATATGCTATACAGTTTTTATGGAGAATTCAATCCTGAAAAGATACATGTTTTTTCAACGCATGTTAAAAAAGTCCAAGTTAATTTTTTCTGTAATCCATTTAACTGTATAGTATAACTCTTAAACTAATGATGCAGGTTAATTGAGGAAAGTACTTAACAAAGGAGAATTGCAGATGTCTATGAACAGGTGGTTATTTCGATTCAGCAGTTTGCTTGTAATGATTGTATGGTGGATGTCTTTAGGATCCTCCCATGTATTTGCCACAGTTACTGTCGTAACACCCCCCACCGATTTAACGAAAGTGATTGAGGTTGAACTAAATGATGATTACTTTAATCCAAATGTTATCACGATTCCGCTTGAAGGATCAACAACATTACTATTGAAAAATAAAGGTAAAAACGAGCACACCTTTACAGTGAAAAAACTCGGCATTGACGTCGTAATCGAGTCAGGAAAAGAAAAGAATATTACCGTGAAACCTAAAAATACTGGTACATATGAATTAATATGTCGATACCATCTTCTTAAAGGAATGGCAGGCAAAGTAATCGTCAAATAACATGCCCTGCCAACTCGACGGAAGATATTTTGAAATGAACTTTAAATATGAAAAAAATTTATTATCATGTTACAAATTCAACTCAAAACTATTGAAATAAAAAGAAGTTCCAAAAGAGGAACTTCTTTTACTTAATTTCAATATCTGCAGAATGAATATGATGTACTTTCCCCTCATGATCCTCCAGAAGTAATACACCATCCTCTGTGATTCCTTTTGCTAACCCCGTAATTGTCTCTCTCATCGTTCGAGCGGTAATTTCTTTCCCGATGCTCACAGCGTAACTTTCCCAAAGAATTTTAATGACAGAGAAACCATTTTGTAAATATTCTTCATATAATTTTTCTAGTTGTAAATAGATTTGTTGCATAAGTTCTGCACGAACAATCGGCTTACCTGATTCAATCGCTAATGAAGTAGCGATGTGCTGAATTTCTTCATCAAAATGTTCTTGCTTTTGATTCGCATTAATACCGATGCCCATAATGACAGCATTAATTTTATCAGGATCCGCTTGCATTTCTGTTAATATACCTACAGCCTTTTTACCTTGAATTAAAATATCATTTGGCCATTTTATTCCTACGTTTACACCTGTACATTTTTCAATTGCCTGTGCAACACTAACAGCCGCTAACAAAGTAAGTTGCGGTGCATGATGAACTGGGATTGATGGGCGTAAAATAATACTCATCCAAATCCCTGTTCCTTTTGGTGAATGCCATTTTCTGCTTAAACGACCTCTTCCCGCTGTTTGTTCTTCTGCTACAACGACAGTTCCTTCTTCTGCACCTTCATAAGCAAGTTTTGCTGCAATGTGCTGCGTTGATTCAACAGTTTCTTCAAAATACACTGTTCTACCAATCCGCTTCGTTTGTAGCCCTAACTGAATTTCATTAGCGGTCACTTTGTCTGGCTTACTTGCAATTCGGTAACCTAATCGACGCACAGCTTCAAGTTCATATCCCTCACTCCGCAGATCCTCCATATGTTTCCACACAGCAGTTCTTGAACAACCAAGTTTATCACTAATTGTTTGGCCGGATACAAACTCGCCATCCGCTTCAGAAAAAACTTGCAATAACTGCTTTCTTATAGTAGATTGCATCCTTGTAGCCACTCCCTTATACGCTCTTTCTCATTAACTACGTTTCCTTGTACGATTGCTTCTTCGATTTTCTGAAGCATCTCAGCAACCCACGGACCAGGCTTTTTGTTTGCCCAGTTTAATAAATCATTACCAGTCACATTCATTTCTTGACGCTCCTGGATTGGCAATGCATGAAACATTGATTGTACTCGTTCAACAGATGTAGGGTCATAGCGTTCAATCATCGCTTCATATACTCTCTCTGCCATTTCAGCGATATGAATTCCCGTTTTATAAAGAAGGACTGTATCCCAATCCTTCTCCTTTCTAGTACGGATTGTCAATAAAACTGCAACAATATCTTTTATTTTTTTATTCGAAAACTTCCATTGACGTAAAAAGACAGATGGATGTTCTTCTCCGATACAATATAAGAAAAATGCCCACGCCTCAATATCCGTTTCGAAAGAATCCCATTTATACTGCGTAGCTTTTAACAGTCTCTCTTCTGACATTTGTAAATATGGCAAATGAGAAAATAGCTTCGTCTCTACTAATTCTTTGAGACCTTTCACACAATATGTACCAGTTAACAGTTTCTCAAACTCTACTGTAATACGCTCAATTGCTATATGTTCTAGCAAATGCCCATACGTTTCAATCGCTTGCTTCGTTTTCATTTCTAATGAAAAACCTAACGTGCTTACAAACCGAATACCACGCATCATTCGCAGGGCATCTTCTTGAAAACGATCCGCAGCATTTCCAACTGTCACAATTTCTCTCTGTTGAATGGCTTCCTGTCCAGCAAATAAATCGACCATTTTGCCTTCTTCTGTCATAGCAATTGCATTCATCGTGAAATCACGACGTTTTAAATCCTCTTCTAATGAACGAACAAATTGAACACTACTAGGTCTTCGAAAATCTTCATATTCGCTTTCTGTTCGAAAAGTAGTTACCTCATAGGGCTCACCATTTTCTACAACAATTACAGTTCCATGCTCAAGACCAACAGGAACATTTCTTGGGAATATAGCCATCACTTCTTCTGGTAGAGCAGATGTCGCAATATCAATATCTCCAATCGGCCTATCGATAATAAGATCTCGTACGCTCCCACCAACAAAGTAAGCCTCATGTCCTTGTTGCTTTAATGTCTCAATAATAGAACTAGCTTTTTTAAATCTTTCCATTTTTGTCATCCCTTAGTACGTCATAGTAAATCGTTTCATATTGTGAAACAATCTTTTCTGAGCGAAATTGCTCATAAACACTTTCTCTTGCTCGTTCTCCCATATTACGGTGAAGTTCCTCGTCCTTTAATAGCTGAATAGCTTGATTTGCCACTCCTGTTGTATCGCCAACTTCACATAAATATCCTGTTTCCCCGTGTTGAATAACCTCTGGAATACCTCCAACCCGCGTTCCGATACAAGGTACACCACACGCCATTGCTTCTAATAAAACAAGACCAAAACTTTCCTTCTCTGATAGAAGCAACATTAAATCACTCATCGCAAGTAGTTCTGCAACATTATCTTGCTTCCCTAGGAATAAAACGCGATCTTCAATATGTAAATTCTTCACTATCTGTAAAATCGTACAGAATTCTGGTCCGTCTCCAACAAGAAGCAACTTCGCATCTACTTCTTTAACAATTTTAGCAAATGCCTGAACAACATCCTGCACACGTTTCACTTTACGGAAATTCGAAATATGAATAAGTACTTTTTCACTCTCACTTATACCATATTCTTTCTTTAATTGAGACATATTACGCTTGAAATATACACGTTCGTCTATAAAGTTATATACCGTTTGAATTTCTTTACTTGGTTTTACAAGCTCATGTGTTTCGTTAATTAATGAATGCGAGACAGCAGTAACAACATCCGATTGCTCAATACCAAAACGTATTAAATTATTTAACGAAGGGTCGGAACCTAACACAGTAATATCTGTTCCATGTAAGGTTGTAACAATTTTAATACGCTCTCCGATCATTTGTTTTGCTAAATATGCACAAATTGCATGTGGTATTGCGTAATGCACATGTAAAATGTCTAAGTTTTCTCTTTGTGCAACCTCGGCCATTTTACTTGCTAACGCTAAATCGTATGGTGGATATTGAAATACAGAGTATTGATTTACCGTCACTTCATGAAAATAAATGTTTGGATATACTTTATTTAACCGGAATGGTAAACCCGATGTAATAAAGTGAATTTCATGCCCACGTTCCGCCAATTGCTTTCCTAATTCTGTTCCAACAACTCCAGAACCACCTACAGAAGGATAACATGTAATACCTATTTTTAATTTCATTTACATCCCCCTAATAAATCAGCATGTAATAAAACCGGTTTCTTACTCATAAATCCCTCGGCATACAAGACTCCAACTTCTTTTCCAAACATCTTCTCACGAGCGATCACAGTTTCAACGTAACCTTCTGTTAACGGTGTCTTAACACCATCACTCCCTGTTGAAAACTGACTTTCATACGCTTCTAATGCTTCCACCTTTATAGAGAGGTACTCACTTATATCTATACAAAAATTCGGTTTATGAAAACCATTAATCATATAATTATAAAAAGACTCCACACGATGTGGTGAAAGTTCCGGCATATATTTACGGATTCCTGCTGAAAAAATAGCCTCTTCCACAAGCTTTGCACAATTTGCATGATCTGGATGGCGATCTTCATAGTACGGCGCAAAAACTAGTTTTGGTTTATATGTACGGATCACCTTGACAATTTCACGTATATACTCTTCTTTCATATACAAACCACGGTCTGGCATCGCTAAATTCAGCCTCGTTTTTACTCCCATTATACGAGCTGCGACCTTCGCTTCTTCTTTTCTCAACTCTATCGTTCCATTTGAAGAAAGATCAGCTTCTGTTAAATCACAAATACCTACTTCATACCCTTGCTTTGTATATTTAGCGATGGTACCAGCCATGCCGATTTCAACATCATCGGCATGAGCACCAAACGCTAATATATGTAATCCACTCATAATTGTTCCCCTCATTTTCTTAACTTACGATAATCTAAATCTCCTCGCTCTAATGCGTGCATTAACATTTCAGCACTTGCCATATTCGTTGCAAGTGGAATCGCATATACATCACATAAACGAAGTAATGCATTCACATCCGGTTCATGCGGCTGTGCTGTTAATGGATCGCGGAAGAAAATCACCATATCTAAATCGTTCTTTGCAATCATTGCACCAATTTCTTGATCTCCACCAAGAGGGCCAGATTGATATCTTGTTACAACTAATCCAGTCGCTTCCATAATACGAAGCCCTGTCGTTCCTGTTGCAAATAATTCATGTTGTTCAAAAATTGGTTTATATGCGTATGCAAACGAAACCATATCATTTTTCTTTTTGTCATGTGCGATTAAGGCAATTTTCATCCGTTGTCTCCCCTTTAGTCGATAATATTTTCTAAACCGTACACAAGATGATCAAGGTTCATTACTGTTTCAATTGATAGTTTTACACCTGACATAAATGATGCACGATTGAATGAATCATGACGAACTGTTAACATTTGTCCATCTCCACCAAACATTACTTCTTGGTGTGCAATAAGCCCTGGCAAACGTACACTATGAATGTGAATACCGTCTACATTTGCACCTCTTGCACCTGCTAGTTGCTCTACTTCATTTGGATGACCTTGCTGCTTTGATTCACGATTTTGACGAATTAACTCTACCGTTTTTACAGCTGTACCAGATGGTGCGTCTAATTTTTGATCATGATGTAATTCAATTACCTCAACATCTTGGAAATATTTCGCTGCCATTTGTGAGAATTTCATCATAAGAACTGCACCAATTGCAAAGTTTGGAGCAATAATTGTTCCTACTGCTTTTTCTTTTGCATTCTCTGTTAAACGTGTCAATTCTTCTTCTGTAAATCCAGTTGTACCAATAACCGAACGAAGTCCACGCTCAACTGCAAGTGTAACGTGTTGTTTCCCCACTTCTGGTGTTGTTAAATCTAACAACACATCTGCTTCTACTTCATCTAAACAAGTATGTAAATCAGCGTAAATCGGCGCATGTAATGCTGGCATGCCAGGTAAATCAGAAATCTTCTCACCACCATGCTTATAATCCACTGCTGCTACTAAATTAAAATGTTCCGTTCTTTCCATAAGAAGGACTGATTCATGTCCCATACGTCCTCTTGGTCCGGCGATAATTACTTTAATTTCTTTCATTATTCTTTCTCTCCCTCATCAATACGTGTCCAGCGATCTTTATCACGTGTATTAAATTTATTCATTACAATGTTATGTGCTGTCTCTAAATCAATATTTAAACTATTTGCCATACAAATCATAACAAATAATACATCTCCAAGCTCTTCTTCAATACTTCTTTCTTTTTCAGTTGTTTTCTTCGGTTTCTCACCATAATAATGATTTACCTCTCTTGCAAGCTCTCCCATTTCTTCCGTTAAACGAGCCATCATTGCAAGCGGACTGAAATAACCTTCTTTAAACTGACCAATATATGCATCTACTTCTTTCTGCATATCTTTCATCGTTTTTGCTTCCATACTATTCACCTCTAATCCTTCCTCTTTCATGTTAGCCAATTCATCGCGATTTGACAAATATTATTCCCCGCCAAGCACCTATTTGCGACCCATTTTTGGATAGACTATAATAAAGTGAAACTTTCTTTTGCGATTTTCACAAAAAATCAGCCCGCATCAATCAGGTTCTTACTATTTTCACTAGCAACTAGAAATTACTTATTATTATGTTTTACTGTTTCAGCGGAGCAATGCAATCATTACATAATTAGGGGGATTTCTATATGACATCAAAATTGAAGATGCGAAATATTATTTTTATTTTAATCGGTTCCGCTATATTTTCTTTCGGTATTGTCAATATCAATATTGAAAACCACCTTGCAGAGGGTGGGTTTACTGGTATTACACTATTATTGTATTTTTTATTTAAGTTTGATCCTTCCTACTCAAACTTAATTTTAAATATCCCTATATTTTTTATTGGTTGGAGGTTACTTGGCAGAACGACATTTTTATATACATTAATTGGCACCTTTAGCGTATCTTTATTTCTATGGATTTTCCAGCGTTACGAAGTACTCAACTTACATTTAAACTTGCAAAATGATATGACACTCGCAGCTTTATTCGCCGGGGCATTTATCGGTATCGGCCTTGGAATAATATTCAAATATGGCGGGACTACTGGCGGTGTAGATATTATCGCACGACTAGCTCACAAATATGTTGGCTGGAGTATGGGGAAAACAATGTTTATGTTTGATGCTGTCGTTATCGTAGTCTCTATTCTTACCTATTTATCATACCGCGAGGGCATGTATACGCTAGTTGCTGTTTTTATCGGTGCTAAAGTCATTGATTTTATGCAAGAAGGAGCTTATGCTGCCAAAGGAGCGACTATTATCTCAGAGAAAAACGATGAAATTGCTGCCAAAATTTTATCTGAAATGGAGCGCGGAGCAACCTTTTTAAAAGCTGTTGGATCGTATACAAAAGTGGAACGTAACGTATTGTATTGCGTTGTTGCTAAAAATGAAATCGTGAAATTAAAGAATATCATTACTTCTGTAGATCCTCATGCTTTTGTCGCTGTAAGTGATGTACATGATGTAGTTGGTGAAGGATTTACGTTAGATGAAAATAAAAACCCTTTACATAATTAAATGTAACTAGAAAAGCGCCTTAGCTTTTCTAGTTTTTTATTACAAGTCTTTTAAGCTTCTCAAAATCCTCATGAATAAGCTCCAATAAACTCCGATTATAAAAAATGGAAGCTGGATGAAAAGTCGGAAAAACATGATATTCTTTCTCTGACCATGTAAACTCTGCACTTTGCATATCCTTTAATTTTTGAATGGGCTGTTTTAATAATTGCCCGTGTACATCTGTGATTTTTTTATTTTTTCCTGTTAAACGTTGAAGACCGATATTTCCAAGCGTGACGATAAGCTTCGGATGTATTTTCTCTAATTCATAATCTAACAAAGGCGCATGGGCAACTATTTCTCCCTGATTTGGCGTTCTATTATACTTTTTTTGTATGATTTCACCATTTCGTTCTTTTTTCTCTCGCCATTTATAAGGTCTACTTCGAACAGCGCTCGTAATATATACTTCTTCCCTTGTAACATCAATACGCTCTAAAAAATCCATTAATTGTTTTCCCGCCCTCCCGCTAAACGGAATCCCATTATGAATTTCTGTTTCACCAGGCGCTTCTCCTAACAACATAAATTTGGGATTTTCAGGACCTTGTCCACTTAAAAAACCTTCTAGTTGATAAGGAGCACTGCGCTCTTGCACTTGTTTTACTAAATGGTCTGGATATTTCATTTCCCCCCCACCGCCTTTCCGCATTACTTCTATTATTTCTATTTGCAATACATTATATAATTCAATCCATACAACAAAAAAAGACTATCAAAATTGATAGTCTTTAGTCGTCGCTACGCTGCATACCAGTATACATTAATACGAGACGTAATAATTCAAATACCGCTACAGCTGCAGCTGCTACATATGTTAATGCTGCCGCATTTAATACTTTACGAGCTTGCCCATATTCATCTGTTGATACAATACCTAACGCTTCAATTTGTTGCATTGCGCGCTTTGACGCATCAAACTCAACTGGCAATGTAACGAGCTGGAACACAACACCTGCTGCCATTAAAATGATACCTAATAACAATAGTTTTGACATTGTCGCAAATATACCAATCATAATAAATACCCATGATATATTCGATCCAAAATTAGCCACAGGAACTAACGAATGACGAATACGCATAAAGTTATAATCTTGTGCATCTTGAATTGCGTGTCCTACTTCGTGTGCTGCAACTGCTGTACCAGCAACTGAATGTCCATAATAGTTATCCGTTGATAATCGAACCGTCTTAGCGGTTGGATCATAATGGTCTGATAAATGACCTGGTGTTTCTTCTACAGCTACGTTGTATAATCCATTTTCATCTAAAATTTTTCGAGCCACTTCCGCTCCTGTCATACCTGATGTTGAATAAACTTGTGAATACTTGCTATAGGCACTACGTACTCTTGACTGTGCATACAACGGTATGATCATTATGATCGCGAAGTAAATTAAATAAAACATCATGAACCTCCATTGAAGTTTTAATTATAGTACTTCTCATTCTATTTTCTTCTGCCACTATTGTCAATGAATAAACCTTACAATCCATATCTTTATTTATTGCATTATCTATTTTTAGAATGTACATTACTTTTTCTTTTCTCTCTCTCTCCTTTATACTTTCTCCATCCAACATAAGTTAATGTGAATAAAATAAGTCCCCCAGTAATTGTCATAAACCAAATGAGAGAGGGTGCAATTTCATCTTTTTTTACTGTGTGAAATATCTTTTGCAAATCCCCTTTAATAATCCCTAATTGCATTTGGCCGCCTTTCGTTTTTAACATAACGTTACGAAATTCATCTAAATAAGATAAATGAACATTTACACGCTGGACCTCGTTTTCTGGCAAAGCAATCATTAAGCTTGGATAAATAATATTGAATTCATTTAAAAACGTATTTAACGTTTGTTGAAACTGCCCAGCATCTTCTTTTTCCATCGCTTTTTCCATTTGAGAAAAGGCATCCATTACTTTCCTTTCTCTTTCCATCCAAAGTGGTTGATATTTCGATACTTGTGCATCAACAGCAAGTTGTAATGCCAGCACATTATCAATTTTAGCTTGCTTACCTAAACCTTCTTCAGAGAGCGATTGTTGCGCCTTATCGTAAGCTAAAGAAATAACTCTAACTTGATCTGGTGTTACTTCCTGCTTCTTTTCATTCCCCTTTATTAAAAACTGCTCCGAGAAATGTTGTAATACTTGTACCGCTTTTTCATCTTCATTACGCTTCACTAACTGTAACGAGTCGTCTAACAACCCTGTTAGCTCATTCCACTCTTCAGCATATATACGTAACGGAAACATTATAATTAGAAATGCTATCAATCCAATTAATGTTCTCTTCATCCCGGTCCCCCCTATAACTACTAGTACAAAATATGTTAATTTGGACAAGAATAGAACAGAACTAGACCGAAAAATATATTATCGTTTTACAAAGAAAAAATTCTCTTTAAGCAGAGAATTTTTTCTGTGACATCCTTTTCTTTTTTACGAAATATCTATATAAGCTGTAACAAAGTATACTCCCACCTAAAATGAATAATAAAATAGCACACGCAGCATGCATAAAGAACTCTTCTGGTAACATTAATATAATTGGATCCTTTTCAGGATCAAAAACCCAATAATCATTACTAAATAAAAGTTTATGGAATAATACAAAACTCTTTTCAAAATTAATAGCAATTGGTAACATAAGCGCTATCGGAAAAATGATTGTTAAAATCGATCCGTGCAGTAAAAACTTTTCATTTTTCTTTTTTAATAAATAAATTCCGCCTATCACTGCAATCATAATTGTCGCATACATCACATATTGAATCTTTACTAAAATATTTTTAACATCTACAAAATGAATACGGCCATTTGTGGACATATCTAATGTGGGCAAATGTAATGCTCCGTCATAAAACGGGGATAAATATGTAATAAGCACATCGTAATTTCTTTTAATTTCATCCTTCGTCATATCCGCTAAATCAGGAATATTTAAAAAATCAATTTCAAAATAATACAACCATTTTCCATACACAACTGCCGTTGTTGCGAGTGCAAAAATAGAAAATGCTATGCTATATGAAACAACTAAAGTAATCAATCGATCCAATATTTTTGTACCACTCTTATTTTTCTCCATGTTCTCCCCCTAAATGTTCTAACCATCATAAAAAAAATTGTTTTCTTTGCTCACGTAAGCAACAATAATATGTAATACATAGTACAGCAATACTTAACCAAAACGTAAAATAACCAATTTCCTCTACAAACAAATGCATAATTCCATATCGCGGCATTTGCCAAAATAAATAATCAATTGCATCGTTATGCAACGTCCACACAGCTGCTACTATAAAATGCCATTTTTTTATACGATAGAATGGAGCATATAAAAATCCTTGTATTGCCATCGCGAAGTGCGAAAGCATTAACATGTAGCCCATAAGGCCTATGGGCCCTTTTACGTAAATCATAATCGCGTTTACAACAACAGCCCAAATACCATATTTTATTAAAGTTACAATCGCTAACGCTTCTATTAATCCCCAGTTTCTCTTTGCCAAAAAAGCAATTAAAACAAAGACAAAAAAGAGAGTCGCCATAGGACTATCTGGTACAAACGGCCAAAATATAGGTGACGTTTCTTTCAATTGATTTCCGTACCATATAAATCCATAAATTGTACCTAATAAGTTAACAATTAATAAAAATAATAATACCGAGCGTTGTCTTAACATTGCATACAAGTACACCAATCCGTATGTCCAACACCTTTCAAGCAAAGTAATTCATTCACTAAATCCTACTCTATTATAACAAACTTCATCCAACTAAATAGAAAAGCTGACTACAAATTTTGTAGTCAGCTTTTTTATTATTTTTTATTATACTTTGCAACGAATTCCGAAAGCTTCTTCAGTTCCTCATCCGTACCTTTAAATACACCTTTAGGCATTGAACCTTTTCCCTCTTTCGCAATTTTAGCAATTTCTTCTGGCTTTAAAGTTAAGTTTTGCAGTGCCGGTGCTGCTGCCCCGCCTTGTAAATTGTCACCATGACATGTTAAACAAGTATTTTTTTGCATTAATTTATAGCCATCATCATTTTTATCAACTGGCGCTGTTTTTACAATTGCTCCTTGTTTTTTTGCAGCTTCCCAGTCGTGGTGTGCTACAGATTCCCAAGTTAAAAAGATAATCGATGCAATTGCTAAAAGCATAAATCCAGTTGCCACAGGACGCTTCAATGGACGTCTTTCTGGACCTCGATCAAGAAATGGAGCTAACAGTAATGCTCCAAACGCAATCCCTGGCATAATAAATGCTCCAATTACAGTAAATGAACCGGAAGCATACGAATACTTTAATAACTGATACAAGAATAAGAAATACCAATCTGGAAGTGGTATATATCCAGCATCTGTTGGGTCCGCCATTCTCTCAAGCGGCGACGGATGCGCCACTGTTAAACATAAATAACCGATTAAAAAAACTGCACCAACCATCCATTCTTTTAACAAGAAGTTCGGCCAAAATGCTTCTGTTTTCCCTGGGTATTCAGAATAGTCTTTTGGAATATTTGGTTTCCGAGCTACTGGTACCCGAGAATCTCCTACAAACTTCATCCCTTTGCCGCGATGCATAATCTCCCTCCTTTAGTTCTTTCCCCTTTAATTTAGCAATCTCTTATAGTGGACCGGAAATACCTTGTTTGCGAATCATGATGAAGTGGAAGGCCATTAAACCTAGAAGTGCTGCTGGTAAGAAGAAGACGTGAATAGCAAAGAAGCGAGTTAATGTTTGAGCGCCAACAATTTCGGAATGACCAGCGAGTAATGTTTTAATATAAGGACCAATGAGCGGTGTTTGCTCTGCAATTTGAATCCCTACTTTTGTAGCAAATAAAGCTTTCATATCCCACGGTAATAAATATCCGGTAAAACCAAGACCTAACATAACAAAGAAAATAAGAACACCAACAATCCAGTTTAACTCACGGGGCTTTTTATACGCACCTTGGAAGAAAACTCTGAGTGTATGTAAAAACATCATTACAATTACGAGACTAGCACCCCAGTGGTGCATACCACGAACAATTTGCCCATAAGCAACTTCATTTTGTAAATAGTAAACTGATTCCCAAGCATTTTTAATATCAGGCACATAATACATCGTCAAAAACATTCCAGATAAAATTTGAATTACAGTAACGAAAAAGGTAAGTCCTCCAAAGCAATAGACGAATGCAGAAAAGTGATGTGCCGGGTTTACATGTTCAGGTACTTCATGATCAGCGATATCACGCCATATTGGTGTAATATCTAATCTTTCATCCACCCAATCATAAATTTTATTTAACATCTACTTTGCACCCCCTCTTGGCTTCGCTTTTCCTAGATACAGCGTTCCATCTTTCACTTTAGACTCGTACACATCAAGCGGAGCAAGGGGTGGCGTACCTTTAATGTTAATCCCATCTTTTGTATAACGACCCCCGTGACATGGGCAAAAGAATTGATTCGGATGTGCTTTGTCCGAATTCCAGTTAACTGTACATCCTAAATGTTTACATACTGGAGAGAACGCAACAATGTCTCCGCTTTCATCTTTATGAACCCAAGCTGATTTTGGTTCTTCAGACTTGTACCAACCATCAACCTGCTTCACTTTAAAATCGAAACGCTTCGGCTCTGTTGTAATATCCTTTACTTGCGCAACAGCAACCATATCTGTTCCCGCTTCTTTTCTTAACACCGGATCAAGCGCAAATCGCGTCATCGGCATTAAAATACCAGCAGCCATAAAGCCTCCTACCCCTGTGAGTGTGTAATTTAAAAATTGTCTTCTTGACACGCGATGTTCTTTCTCGCTCACGAAAATTTCCCCCCTCTATCAGAAATTGTCCCCTCGTGATAAATTATATAAAAAATAAAAACTAGGACACTATCATGATATAATACGCTCATGCACAGGTCAATATCATACTACTCATAATAATAGGAACTTTCTGTTTATTATGAGTTTCCCCATTTCTCTTCCAGCATCACCATTATATTTTTTATATGTGCATGAATAACTTCTCTTTTTGCTTGATCACTAAATTGTTCTAATGCTAATGAAGGAAACCAAAACAAATCTCCCTGTAACTCTTGCATATCCTCTTTCCATGAAAAATCACTTGTAACATAAGCAATATGCTTAAAACCTTCACTTCGTAAATGATTTGTCCATTCTTGCAAACGACCTTTTTCATTCTTTTGACTTTCTACCAAATACGTAAACGCAGGCAGTAAAAGCACTCTTCCTTTATACTCTCTTTCCAATTCCGTGCTCAACAATTCGATAAATTCACCTTGTTCTACAACCATTTTCATTTCTTTTGCTGCCGAAATTGATAACAGCGGTATTACTCCTGTATCAACATACTCTCTTGCTTGCTCAAACTGTTCCACATCTTTTACAATCCACTTCAAATTCCTTCCCTCCTTCACTTACAAATGACAGAACTTTCACTTTATATATATTAAACCATACTAAAAGAGGTAAAAAAAGAAAAACTACCCAATATAGGTAGTTTTTCTTGATGAAAGTCTGAAATTTGTAAAAATTTATTAATCCAAATAAATTCTATAAAGTTTTTAACTCTGCCGTTAATCTATGAAACGCTTCCTTATCTTGCTTATCTAACGCTTCATCAATTTGTTTCAAAAGGCGTTCTCTCCTAAACGAAAATACACTTTCTTCCAAAAACCTTTCTGCAAGTAAACGATCTTTTTCATTTACTTCAATATGCTTTGGTAGATATGGGTTTTCTTCTAATACAGCTACATAATTCGCATTTTGAAACGATGATTTAAAGTTGAGTTGAATATAAATATCCTCATCTCGATTTAAACGAATATCATGAAACGATTTTTCAGCATCTGTTGTCATAACATTTTGTTTAAAAAAGTGAAACGGTGTGTCTTTCACACAATTCGCTGACATCACTAAGCCACGCGGACAATATTTTGCATGCTCTACGAAGTGGACTTTATGCATCAATTGGTCGTGACTCATTAAATAATTCAGAATCCATACACATTCACGCTGTTTCAGTTGGTAATTATTCAAAAACCATTTTACAAAATCCTTCTTCTCGTTTACAGAAACAGGGGTATTCATAGCAATTAAGTCCCTCCTCTGTCTTTCTCTTTTCTTTTTAGATTCAAGAAGCGGCATTCAGTTTCCTTCCAACTTATGAAAAATCCTCTAAATTATATAACAACTCTTCAATATGAATTTGTGTCGGGTCTAGTTGTAATAACTGGGTAAATACTTCTTTCGCCTCTTTTCGTTTTCCTTCTTCCAATAAGAAATAACCGTACTCTTCTAAGAAGTCTGGATGATTCTTAAAAGAAGTATATGCACTTTCATAGTGTTTTAATGCATCCGAATACATTTCTAATTGTTTTTTTGCATACGCAAGATCCCAAAGTAGTTGTGTATCTGGTTCTCCACTATCAATAGCACGCTCTACAATTGCAATTAACTCTTCGTACTTTTCTTGTTCTTTTAAGATATATGCATATTTTAATGTTGCACCTAAATGCCCTGGATCTAACTCAAGCGCTTTTTGAAGAACTTCCTCTGCTTCTACTATTTTTCCTAATTTCGCCGCAATGTTCGCTAACTCTACATAAAATGGAACTGAAAGCTCATCTACTTTAATTCCTTCATGAAGCGTTTCATAGCTTTCTTGAAGCATTCCTTCTTTTTCATAGCTTTTCGCTAAATACATGTACAGTGATGCGTACTCAGGGTCTAATTCTTTTAGTTCTTGCCAAGCACCGATTGCTCTCTGATATTCTTCACCTTGGTATAATGTGAAGGCATATCCAAATAATGAGTGAATATCTTTTTGTTCCTCTAGGCCTGCTTCATAATAAGAAATCGCTTCTTCCCAGTTTCCGATCGCGCTTAACGTTTCTGCGAGGCGAAGTGCGATCACAACCCCACCCATTACTTTATGTTCCGCTAATAGCGATTCATAATAAGTAATTGCCTTTTGTTCTTCACCTTTACTACTATATAATTCTGCTAACCCAAACGTAATAACAGGTTCATCAGGCATCATTTCTTTCGCCTTTAATAGTTTTTGCTCTGCTACATCATCAAAACCTTGCATTTGGAATAAATCTGCAACAAGTAATAACGATTGAACATATAAATCGTCATTTTCTGGAATATCATGAAGCACTTCAATCGCTTCATCTTCTTTATCTAGATCAATATATAATTCTGCTAAAAATACAGTGAATTCACTTTCTTCTGGATACAGTAAACGTAAGTCTTCAGTAATTGCTAATGCCTCATCTGTAAATCCAAGTGTATGATAGTAACGAGCGATATCATACTTCTCTTCATCATTCGCAATTTTTAATTGTTCTTTTAATAATTGTAATCCTTTTTCCGCTTCACCATTTTCAATATATGAAACAGCTTGTTCAAACTTTTGCATAAACGTCTCCTTTAATTCTAAAAAATATTCTCTTCTGTTCATTTATCATAAGCAACTCACTGTTAGAACGCAACCTTTAGAATGAGCATGCTTCTTCTTATACTTCTTCCTACAGAGTAGTTAATTGTTCAAAAGGTTCGGATATGACACCGATACCTTATCATCATCTTCTATTGTACCGCTTTCTTTTATGACCGTGCAAATAACTTCTCTCACTAATTATCAAGCCATACAAACCGTGGTTTACAGAATAACTTAATTAGCAGTCTTCAACCTTTATTTTGAATGCGATAAAAAAGGCTCCTATAATAGGAGCCTTCACAATCTCTTAAGAATATGTTTCTTCTTTCTGTACTTGCTCATTTACAAGCTCTTTCAGTAACTCTATAATTTCATCATTTTCTTCCTTCAAACCGACAGTAATACGAATACCATCATCGATACCAAATGCAGCACCAGAACGAACGATATATCCTTTTTTCATTAATCGTTCGAAAGCTTCATTACCTGGTATACCGAGTTTTAAGAAAATGAAATTTGTTTGAGATGGATAATAGAATACGTTATATTCTTTACAAAATGCATAATACTGATTTAAACCTTCAGCATTCTTTTGCACACAATCTTGTAAAAAGGCTTGATCTTCTAATGCAGCAAGTGCTACAGATTGGGCTACAGTTGATGTATTGAATGGTAACCTAGCTACTTCTAGCTGTCCGATTAACTTCGCATCCCCAATCGCATATCCGATACGAAAAGCAGCTAAACCATATGCTTTTGAAAACGTGCGTAAAACCATAAGATTTTCATACTTTTCAAGAAGTGGTAATGTTTGCGGATAGTCTTCTGCTTCCGCGTATTCATAATATGCTTCGTCCATAATAACGAGAGCCGACTTAGGAACTGATTCTAAAAATGAAAGTAATTTTTGTTTCTCAACATATGTACCTGTTGGATTATTCGGATTACAAATCCATACAATTTTCGTTTTCTCATCTACTTGCTCTAGCATTGCATCTAAATCGTGAATACCATCTTTAAGTGATACTTCACGAACTTCTGCTCCTTCAATAACAGCATGGTGATGATATTGTGAAAACGTAGGATTCGCCATTACAACGTTTGTTCCTTCATGTAGTAACGCTCGGCTAATCATTTGAATGACTTCATCTAATCCACTACCAAATAGTAGTTGTTCTGCTTTTACACCTAAATGTTCCGCTACTTTTGTCCGAAGTTCAAAGGCATATCCATCTGGATAAAGGGCATATTGGCTCGCTAAAGAAGTTAATGCTTCTGTCACACGTGCTGAGCAACCGAATGGATTTTCATTGGATGCTAATTTCACAATTTTTGATAAACCATATTCTCTTTTTACTTCTTCAATGTTTTTCCCAGGCACATACGCTCTCAAAGTTAACAATTGCTCTTTCACTCTCATTTTTCTTCCCCCAGTCATTTCATTCAATTTGATTACAATACGGTTATAGCCCCTTACTGTAATCTTTTGTCATAACCATCACTATTACGAGAATACCTCTAAATGAGCACTTCACAGCACTTCGCTATCATTTTAAACCATATCTTTTTGAAATGCCTCTAACGCAATATGAACAGTCTCATCTGAAATAGATACGACATTCACTACCCCATATTCCTGCATAAGCACCATATGAATTGCTCCTGCATTTGCTTTCTTATCTTGTTTCATCAATTGAACGAGGCGCTCTACATTCAAATCTCTTGGCATTTTTGGATAGCCGTATTTCAAGAACCACTGCTTCATATCTTCATAAGCAAGATCAACCTTGTACACTTGCTCACTTAAAAATATGGCGAATAACATTCCAACCGCTACACCGTCACCGTGAGTAATATTTCCATACCCTAGCTCTTTTTCAAGAGCATGTCCTAACGTATGTCCAAAGTTCAAATGAGCACGTACACCCTTCTCTGTTTCATCTTGTGACACAACATTTGCCTTTACAGGAATCGCCTTCGTTAATATATGGATTAACTTCTCATCATGAAGATCCGCTAATGTTTGCACTTCTTCTTTTAACCAATGGTATAGCTCCACATCACCGATAAGAGCATGCTTTATCACCTCTGCATAACCTGAACGCCACTCTTTTTCAGGAAGAGACTGTAAAAAAGGTGTATGATATACAACTGCTTCTGGCTGATGGAATGCACCAATCATATTTTTACCTAACGGATGGTTAATCGCTACTTTCCCACCCACTGCGCTATCGTGCGCTAATAAAGTTGTCGGAACCTGCACAAAGCGAATACCACGCATAAACGATGCAGCAACAAAACCAGCTAAATCTCCAATCATTCCGCCTCCAAGTGCAAGAATTAAAGAATTTCTATCTAATTTATTTTCAAGAGCTGACGTATGAGCCGCATAGAAATTTTCGAAAGACTTCTCTTTTTCGCCACTTGGTACAACAAACGAAAACACGTGCTGCTCTACTTGTAATGCATCGATAACTGTCTGTAAATGTAGTGATGCAACAGTTTCATCTGAAATGATCATTACGTTAGATACCGCTGGCTGCATATTTTGAACGATCGTTGTTAAGTTTGACAACACTTCTTTACCAACATGTACATCATATTCTTTTGATTTCGTTTGAATATGTATGTTTCCCATTAAAATCCCCTCGCATATTCATTATGTTTCTCAATATTTTCACGAATTAGTTCCATACGATCTAATCCGAATTGTTCTATTAAAGCTGTCGCTAATTCCCAAGCCACAACCGCTTCTGCAACGACACTAGCTGCTGGCACTGCACAACTATCTGAACGTTCAATGCTCGCTGTAAAAGGCTCTTTCGTATCAATATCTACACTTTGAAGAGGTTTATAAAGTGTAGGTATCGGTTTCATCACACCGCGCACAACAATTGGCATTCCAGTCGTCATACCGCCTTCTAATCCCCCTGCATTATTTGTTCTTCGTGTATATCCATGCTCCTCATTCCACAGAATTTCATCATGAACTTCACTTCCTGGTCTATGCGCTGCTTCAAAACCAATTCCAATTTCGACACCTTTAAAAGCATTAATACTCATAATTGCAGCTGCTAATTTCGCATCCAGTTTTCGATCATAATGCACGTAGCTACCTACTCCAATTGGCATCCCTTCCACAATTACTTCAACGATTCCACCAATTGAATCACCATTTGCTTTCGCATCATCAATCGCTTTCATCATTTGGTTACCAGCTTCGTCATCTAAGCAACGTACAGGAGATGCTTCGGTAATACTCTTTAATTCTTCAATTGAACTATACGTAATCTCCTTAGCTTGTACACCGCCAATTTCAATTACATGGCCCGCTACTTTAATACCAAGTTCTGCTAACACCTTTTTAGCAACCGCACCAGCAGCAACACGCACCGTCGTTTCGCGCGCTGACGAACGTTCCAGTACATTCCTCATATCTCTATGACCATATTTAATCGCACCATTTAAATCAGCATGCCCAGGCCTTGGTTTTGTCACTTTCCTTTTCATCTCTTTTTCTTCTTGCTCAGTTAAAGGCTCCGCCCCCATAATTTTTGTCCAGTGTGCAAAATCACGATTTTCAACAACAAGTGCAATAGGGGAACCTAATGTTTCTCCATGTCTAACACCACTTAAAATTTGCACTTGATCCGTTTCAATTTGCATGCGTCTACCGCGCCCATATCCCTTTTGCCTTCTAGCTAACTCTTCGTTTATATCATCTGCTACTAAAGACAATCCTGCCGGAACACCTTCTATAATCGTTGTAAGTTGTGGACCATGAGATTCACCAGCTGTAATATATCGCATACGTTATTCCTCTTTTCGTATATGTATTTATCTCACTATATTAACTTTTATCATTCTAAAAATATTAAAGAAATTATATCATAAATCGACCATTTTCTTATTCTATATTTCCGATAGTCCTAATTTAAATATCAACATATCATAACAGTTCAAACTTCGTAACTAACTGAAAATAAAAAAGTGCAAGAAGAATACCCCTATTCTCCTTGCACTTTTTACTATTATCACAGTGATTAAAGCGTTTACAAATTATTTCAAAATAATTAGTAAATCCATTCATTCATTAATTTTGAGTAGTCAACTAATTCTTCTTCTTTAAAGAAAATAGCAATCTCGCGCTCTGCGCTTTCTAAAGAATCAGAACCATGGATAATGTTTTTCGCAACAGTTACACCGAAATCTCCACGAATTGTTCCAGGAGCTGCTTCATGTGGTCTTGTTTTCCCCATCATGTTACGAGCTGTATCTACTACACCTTCACCTTGCCATACCATTGCGAATACAGGTCCAGATGTAATAAAGTCTACTAACTCACCAAAGAAAGGTTTTTCCTTATGCTCAGCGTAGTGTTGTCCAGCAATTTCTGGAGTGACTTGCATTAATTTTGCACCAACTAATTGAAAGCCTTTTTTCTCAAAACGAGCTACAATTTCCCCAATGAAGGCACGTTGTACACCGTCTGGTTTTACCATTAGAAATGTTTTTTCCATAAAAAATCTCTCCACTTCTGAATTATGTATGTAATTGTATATCCCCACACACATATTATCACCCTTATCACAATTGTGCAATAGTTTTGAAATAGAGAGATTATTTTATTTTTTAGAATAAACCTTAAAATTTTCGTTTTCCAATATACTTTGCAACATTTTGTAATGCGTACTTTGCTTTTCCACGTGGGAGTGGTTTTATTATTTCTAAAGCTTTATGTAAATAACGTTCACTAAACGCAAATGCTTGATCAATTGCTGTACTATTTTTTACAGCATCAATAATTTCTTGCATTTCACTTGCTGTTGAATTTTCATGTACAGATGTGATTTTCTGACGAAGTACGGGATCTTCCATCGCATATAAAGCAGGAAGTGTAATATTCCCTTGTAGTAAATCTCCACCAGCAGGTTTTCCAAGTTTCTCTTCTGTAGAAACGAAGTCTAAAATGTCATCAATAATTTGATAAGACATTCCTACAAAATACCCATACCAAAATAGACGATTTACCGTATCACGATTAGCACCAGCAGCAATCGCTCCCAATTGACAACTCGCGGCAATTAATAATGCTGTTTTTCGCTTTATTCTTCTTAAATACGTTCTTAAATTTTGGTCATAATTGTATTTATCTTTAATTTGTTCAATTTCACCTTTACAGACTTCTAAAATAGTATGTGATAACGCTTGATGTGCCTCTGGAATTTCGATATTGGTTATACATTCAAGAGACTTAGCGAACAGATAGTCCCCTGTATACATCGCAATACGATCTCCCCATTTCGCATTCACAGTCGCACTGCCGCGTCGTAAAAATGCAGCATCAATAACATCATCGTGAACAAGAGAAGCCATATGAATAAGTTCTAACGCAACAGCAACATGCTTAATCGCATCTAACTTATAATCTCCAAATTTCCCTGCAAGCAACACAAATACAGGACGAATTCGTTTCCCACCAGCTTCAATAAGCTGTAATGCTGCCTCTTCTACTAATGGCTGTTCAGAAGCGACTGTCTTTTTTAATTCTTTTTCTATCACATTAATATCCGATCGTAAAAAAGAGTACATAAGTTGTAACTTCATATTGTTCACCTTAACCTAAAACTTCTTTTTTCTATTTTGATTCTGGTTTAATACCTAAATGCATTGCTGCTACCCCAAAAGTAAATGGTTTCACTTGCACACGTTCAAGTCCAGCTTGCTCAAACATTTGAGCCAATTCTTTCATCCCTGGGAACGTACTAGCAGATTCTTGAAGCCATGAATATTCTTTATAACTTTTCGCAAACATCTTTCCAAATAATGGCATGATATATTTAAAGTATAAAATATACCCTTGTCGAAAACCAATCATTGTTGGTTGAGATGTTTCTAAACAGATTACTTTTCCACCTGGTTTTACTACACGCGTCATTTCTTTTAATACGTGCGTATAATCCGGTACGTTACGTAAACCAAACCCAATCGTCACATAATCAAACGTATTATCTTCAAACGGAAGTTCCATTGCATTCCCATGTAGAAGTTCTACTTGTTTTAATTGTAACGCCTCTACCTTTTGCTTACCGACAGATAACATATTTTCACTGAAGTCTAAGCCAACAACCTTTCCTTGCTCACCTACGGCTCCAGCTAGCGCAATTGTCCAATCTGCGGTTCCACAGCATACATCAAGCGCTTGACTGCCTGGTTGTACATCCATAATTCGCATCGTTTCTTTCCGCCACGCTTTATGTCTTTGAAAACTAATTACAGAATTCATCACATCGTATTTATCAGAAATCTTTTCAAATACGTCATGTACTCTTTCTTCTTTTGATTGTTGCATGCTCGTACCTTCTTCCAATGTAAAATTGCTTATGTCTTCTATTTATTCCTTAACACAGAATTTATTTCATTTATGTCTGTGTGATTTTCTAAAAATTGTTTTTCTTTCTTTCTCAATTCCTTCATCCAACCATTAATCACTACTTCTGCTTTATCCCCTAAAGCATCTTGCATAGCTTGAAAAACAGGTGAATGTTGCTTATCAGCATACAATTGAATTTCTTTTTGAAGGCGATTTCCACCTAATACGTATGTGATAAATGGCTTCCAATGTGATAACTGAAAATGATCACATGTTTTTTGAAGGAGCGCAGACTCAATCGTTACTATGCTTTTCATTATGTCATCCGTCGTTTCATGCGCTTTTTGGTATAACATAATTTTGTGTTCATTTATCTCTTTAATTCCTTCAGCAAGTGCACGAATTAAAACAATATCACGATTCATAGACAATAAATAATAATATAGTCCACTATAGTAATCGCCTGCAAGTACTGTTAATTGACGACATTTATGGAATCCAATCTCTTCCTCGCCTGCTTTATTTGATACCCTTTCATGCGTATCAAGCGCAATTTGTACAAGCATAATTGTTACTACGTAATGCTCAATTTGTTCTATATGTAAGTTTGCACTCTTTAAAGCACCATATAACAATGCTATCTTTTCTTCATCAATAAATGGTTCTTCAATATAGTTTATAAAATAAGGATGGCGTAATTTCTCCATCAATTTTTCTTTTATACCCGCATACCCTCCGTAGATGTCACACACAAAAAATCACCCTTGTTTTCTAATTCATAAAACTTATTATAACACATACACTCTATTTTCTATAACCAAAACTTGGCTACACCTACCATTCATGTAAGCAATCTTTCTAATCTCACTCTGTCTAGTTAAAACTATATCATTTATTTACTAAAAAAAAAAAAGAAAAGCAGTTTCCCGCTTTTCTTTACTTCGTTTTAATAAACGATAAAATTTCACTGCGCGCTGCAGCATCATTTTCAAGCACACCACGCACTGCTGTCGTTACTGTTTTCGCACCTGGTTTTTTCACACCACGCATCGTCATACACATATGTTCTGCTTCTACTACTACCATTACACCATGAGGCTCTAGTACTTCCATAATAGAGTTCGCTACTGTTGATGTAATACGTTCTTGCAGTTGTGGGCGACGTGCAATTGTATCTACGGTACGAGCTAATTTACTTAACCCTGTTACCTTTCCACCTTGCGGAATATATGCAACGTGAGCAACTCCATAGAATGGTACTAAATGATGCTCACACATCGAATAAAATGGTATATCTTTTACTAGTACAAGCTCTTCGTGATCTTCTCCGAATACTTTATGCAAATGCTCTTTCGGATTTTCATGCATACCTGAGAACACTTCTGCGTACATTTTTGCAACACGCTTTGGTGTATCAAGTACTCCCTCACGATTTGGGTCATCCCCAATCGCCTCTAAAATAAGGCGTACTGCATGTTCAATTTGTTCTAAATTAACTTTTGCCATCCGCTAGCCCTCCCGAAAACCTAAAAGTGATACGAACACATTCTAGCATATTTATGTTTTTAAAAGCAAAAAGAAGAGTTCCCAAAAAGGAAACTCTTCTTCCCTGTTAATATGTAAGGATTATTTAACCGCATCTTTTAACGCTTTACCAGGTTTGAATGCAGGTACTTTACTTGCAGCGATTTCAATCTCCTCACCTGTTTGTGGGTTACGACCTTTACGAGCCGCACGCTCACGAACTTCGAAGTTACCGAATCCGATCAGTTGTACTTTATCACCTTGTTTTAAAGCTTCTAAGATAGAATCAAAAACAGCGTCTACTGCTTTTGTTGCGTCCTTTTTAGAAAGGGAACTTGCTTCTGCAACAGCATTGATTAAATCTGTCTTGTTCATGCCATTCACCTCCTCCCAAAGATAAGACTGTATAATGATCATAAAATGAGTCTTACTTTCATTTGTAGGCAATTTTTGCAAATTCTATACTACAAAGATGTAGATAAATCATTATCAACGCCTATATTATACGATTCTCCTTTATAATTCAATATTTTTAAGGAAATTGTTACTCTTAAAATGTGAAAATCTGATGAAACTTGACAATTTACAACAATGTATTAGATAATGACTGTTTATTTTTCTATTTTATAATAAAAAAAAACAAAAAATCCCTCTACAATGAGAGGGATTTTTTCTTATAGTATAATCGCAATTAATCCGCCAGATCCTTCATTAATAATTCTTTCTAGCGTTTCTTTTAATTTATATCTAGCATTTTCTGGCATTAAAGATAATTTCGCCTGAATTCCTTCTCGAACAATCGAGCTAAGTGAACGTCCAAATATATCAGAATTCCAAATTGATAACGGGTCATCTTCAAAATCTTGCATTAAATAACGAACTAATTCTTCACTTTGCTTTTCAGTACCAATAATCGGCTCAAACGTTGACTCTACATCTACTTTAATCATATGAATAGATGGCGCTACCGCTTTTAACTTCACACCAAACCTTGAACCGTGACGAATAATTTCTGGCTCATCTAAGCTCATATCCGCTAATGCAGGTGCTGCTACACCATATCCTGTTTGCTTAACCATACGCAGTGCATCCGCCACTTGATCGTACTCTATTTTCGCATGAGATAAATCGAGCATAAGCTTTAATAAATGATCTTTCCCTCGAATTTCTACTCCTACTACTTCTTTTAAAATCTGATCATATAATTCATCTGGCGCATATAAATCAATCTCCGCCACACCTTGCCCCATATCAATGCCAGCTAGGCTCGCTCGATCAATAAATTCATATTGACTAAACTGCCAAACAACGCGATCCACATCACGAAGACGTTTTATATCCTTCACAGTTTCTTGAACTGCTTCTTGATAACTTTGACGCAACCAATGCCCTTCATTTAGCACCATTACCCAACTCGGAAGGTTCACATTCACTTCTAATACAGGGAATTCAAATAGCGCTTCACGAAGTACATTATATACATCTGTTTCTCTTAAACTCTCCACACTCATTGCAATAACCGGGATATCATATTCTTCTGATAAACTTTGGCGTAATTGCTCTGTATCTGGATGATACGGCTGTACCGTATTAATTATCATAATGAAAGGTTTTCCTACTTCTTTCAACTCATTTACAACGCGTTCTTCTGCCTCTATATAATCTCTTCTTGGAATTTCACCAATTGTTCCATCTGTTGTAATTACAACACCAATTGTTGAATGTTCTTGAATTACTTTACGCGTGCCGATTTCTGCAGCTTCATGGAATGGAATAGGTTCTTCATACCAAGGGGTATTAATCATACGCGGGCCATTCTCATCTTCATAGCCCTTCGCTCCAGGAACCGTATATCCAACACAATCTACTAATCGAATATTCACTTCAAGTCCTTCATCTACTTCGATAGAAACCGCTTGGTTTGGAACAAACTTCGGTTCCGTCGTCATAATTGTACGACCAGCAGCACTTTGAGGCAATTCATCCTGCGCTCTTTGACGGTCAGACTCATTCTCAATATTTGGAATAACTACGAGTTCCATAAATTTTTTAATGAATGTTGATTTCCCTGTTCGAACAGCTCCTACAACTCCAAAATAAATATCACCGCCTGTTCGTTCTGCAATATCTTTAAAAATATCTACCTTTTCCAAGTGATTCCCTCCCTCAAAATTTTTGGGAATAATTCCGCGTTTATAGTCAACTAATACCTTCTCTAACGTTGCCTATAATATCTGATATAATATAATGGTATTCTAGAAGTTCGGACAATATATCATATAATTTTGTCCAATTTCATATGACTATTAAAAAATATCTTTTGTTTGCATCGTAAGTTGTATAACATAAAAAACCTTTCTTCTAGAACTTATTCACTAAAAGAAAGGTTCATGACTTATCATTTTAAAAAAATTGGTTCTCCGTCCTTTACTGTGTACGGTAAAGAATAAGCTGGTACAAACGGGGAACCTTTCGAAAGTATATTTCGAATATCTTCTCCCTCTGTAAACTGCCCTTCATTTTTTTTCAAAGCGTCATATAAGTCGATTCTATAATCAACAAAAACTTCTCCTTTTTCATTAATTACAAAAGGAAGTCCTTTACCAGAATATGGACTTGTCACTTGTGGCACATCTTTATATCCTAGTTTTTTGAAATCCAATTCATATACACCATCTGAAATTACTTTTTTAAAAGGTGGATATTGATGTTCATCACGATACATCCTAAGCTTTAAAGATAGTTCCTGAATTTGTTCAGCCATCCTAACATCAATTAACTTTACTGTCGGATTTGTTTCAACGTCTATTAATACGTATTGATATACTCCTCCACTTTCATACGCATTCCCTGGCGCTTCTTGTATGTAACGCGGGGCAATCTGTTGAAAATCGATTGGATACTTTTGATAAATAGGTGTACTCATATCCCTCGTCTTAATTGGCAATATCCCATCATTTTGCTCCTTAAATGTCACAACAGCTTTTTGAACAACCTGTAGCTGATCTTCATAAGGAACCGCATTTTGCTTCATATTTTCTTTCGGATACAGACACCCCGTTAAAAGGCTCATACAACAAAATATTAAAATAATATGGAATTTTTTCACTAGCATCACCTTTTCATACTAATCTAATTTGCTCCGTATGTAGTATTTTCGAGACCATTCCATTTACTGCTGTACAGGTCCACTAAATACAACAAGAAAAATAACAATTCCTGACACAATCATAAGGGTGTACGCTACTAACGCTGTAATCCCTTTCAAAAATTTATTCTTTATTCTATGTCTACTTAATAAAATAAAACTTACTGCAAAAAACATAAATCCAATTGCCCCTAAAGCCAACCACATTTTCATAAGCCCTTCTGACATATACACACCCCTTTTTATTAATCTATTTTTATACTATTTTAACAAATTAAAATCTTTAAACAAATACAAAAAGAACATTTTACTACAAATCGCGAGTATGTAACTTTAATCAATAGGTTTTCCAGCATTTCTCACCAATCTAGGCAAAAATAAAACCGAAGCGATTGTATCTCTCGCTTCGGTTGACCAAATATGCCCAAAAACAGCTCTATTCCCATTCTTTCATGGCTATCATATGCAATCTCCAAACTCTTTGTTTCTCATAATTTATTTTTTAAACATTTTGCTTAACGAGCCAAAATCTGTTGGCATATTATTATTAATAATCGCTTTTACAATTTGATCCTCTTGCTCTTTCGGCACTTCACGTCCCGCCATAAGAGCCACTTGATGAATTAATTGACGAAGTACAGTTTCATCACGTAAATTCGCATTTTGCACGGATGATGCTAATTTAAAAATATCCTCTTTATTTACTTTCGCTTCCTTCTCAATATTATTAAAAATATTATTATCCATTCTTTTCACCCTCTCCTCAAGTTACTCTTCATCCTATGCAAAAATGAAAAAATGGTGAAAAGACCCAAAAAATAAAAAAGCGACAGAAGTACAAATGTACTTCTGTCGCTTTTCTTTACAGTAAATCAGGTATAGCTTCCACTTCATGTTTTCGAACACGTCCCATCAATGAGCCTACTGCATCTTTTACGTTATTCCCATTGAACAGCACGTCATATAAAGCAGCTGTAATCGGCATTTCAACTTCCATTTTCTCTGCCAATTCATGAGCAGCTTTCGTTGTTCTTACACCTTCCACAACCATACCCATGCTTTCTAACACTTCTTCTAAAGAGTGTCCTTTTCCAAGCATATTTCCAGCGCGCCAATTTCGGCTATGAACACTTGTACAAGTTACAATTAAGTCTCCCATACCAGTTAGACCAGCAAACGTTAACGGATTCCCGCCCATTTTTCTTCCTAAACGAGCAATCTCTGTTAAACCACGTGTCATCAATGCCGCCTTTGCATTATCACCTAATCCAAGACCATCAGTTATACCAGCAGCTAATGCGATAATATTTTTTAACGCACCACCAAGTTCAACTCCAACGATATCTGGATTTGTGTATACACGAAAATAACTATTCATAAATAAATCTTGTACTTCCTCAGCCGCTTCCATACGCTTTGCTGCAGACGTAACTGTTGTCGCTTGTCGTAAACCGACTTCTTCAGCATGACTCGGTCCAGACAGTACAACAACATCTTTAATTAAGTGCTCTGGAATTTCTTCCTCAATCACTTCCGAAATACGTTTTGACGTACCAGGTTCAATTCCTTTGCTCGCATGAATCCAAGTAATTGGTTCAGTAACAATTTCTTTCATCTCTTGTAATACATCTCTGTACGCTTTCGTTGGTACTACTAGCAGTACTGTATTTACATCTACTAATGCTTCTTCTAAAGAAGAGTAGGCTACGATTGTGCTTGGCAATGTAATGCCTGGGAGATATCGACTATTCTCATGTTTCGTATTAATTTCATCCATAAGTTCTGGGCGATTTCCCCAAATACGTACATCATGTCCATTGTCAGCTAATACCATCGCTAACGCTGTTCCCCAGCTACCTGCTCCTACTACTGTGATTTTTGTCATAAAATCACATCCTCTCCATTAGTCTCTTGCTCTAGCGATAATGTGAATCGGCGTTCCTACGAAGCCAAATGATTCACGTAAGCGATTCTTTAAGAAACGCTCATATGAGAAGTGCAATAATTCTGGATCGTTTACAAACACAACAAATGTCGGTGGTTTTACCGCAACTTGTGTTGCATAGAAAATTTTCAGACGGCTACCATTATGAGTTGGCGTCGGATTCATCGCTACCGCATCCATAATTACATCGTTTAATACGTTCGTTTGAATACGGATACTATGACTTTCATTTACCTCATCGATAACCGGTATTAATGTTTGTGTACGTTTTCTCGTTTTTGCAGATAAGAACACAATTGGTGCGTATTCTAAGAATTGGAAATGAGCACGGATATTTTCTTCAAATGCTTTCATTGTTTTTTCGTCTTTTTTCACTGCATCCCATTTATTTACAACGATAACAACAGCTCGCCCTGAATCATGAGCATATCCAGCGATTTTTTTATCTTGCTCAATAATTCCTTCTTCACCATCTAAAACGACTAAAACAACGTCAGAACGTTCAATCGCTCTTAGCGCACGAAGTACACTATATTTTTCTGTACTTTCATACACTTTTCCTTTTTTACGCATACCAGCTGTATCAATAATTACATAATCTTTTCCATCTTTACTATATGGTGTATCGACAGCATCACGAGTTGTTCCTGCTACATTACTAACAATTACACGCTCTTGACCAAGAAGAGCATTTACAAGTGATGATTTCCCTACGTTTGGACGTCCAATTAAAGAGAAACGAATTGTGTCTTCATCATATCCGTCTTCTTCAATCTTTGGAAAATGTTGTGCAGCTTCGTCTAGTAAGTCACCTAACCCTAATCCGTGTGTACCTGAAATTGGGAATGGTTCGCCAAATCCTAATGCATAAAAGTCATAAATGTCACTGCGCATTTCCGGATTGTCCACTTTATTTACTGCAAGTACAACCGGTTTATTTGAACGATATAAAATTTTTGCAACTTCTTCATCAGCTGCTGTTACACCGTCACGACCGTTTGTCATAAAAATGATAACATCCGCTTCATCAATTGCTACTTCAGCTTGTTGACGAATTTGTGTCAAAAACGGCTCGTCTCCAATATCAATTCCGCCCGTATCAATAATGTTAAATTCATGATTTAACCATTCTCCAGCGCTATAAATACGATCGCGCGTTACACCTGGAATATCTTCTACGATTGAAACTCTTTCTCCAACAATTCTATTGAAAATAGTAGATTTCCCTACGTTCGGGCGACCTACTATCGCTATTACTGGTTTCGGCATATACTTTCATCCTTTCAACTTGCTTCTGTTTATTATGTAAAAAACCCTTCTTTGTGCAAGAAGGGATTTGCATTCCAGAATATTTCTCAACGTATCAAAACACCTCACATTATAACACACGTTGCTAATGTTTCACAATAATATATACATTCTCTTGTAAGCGATGTGCAATACCATCTAAAATTGCTTCTAAATTATTTGCAACAAATTCTAGTTCCTCCGTCGATTCGCAAACGAATAAAGGAGCACCACCTGCAAATTTTTCTGGAGTCGTTGTTATAACTGCCAGAATAACACTTTCTAACATCATCTCTTATCTCCCCTTCCTTTTGGGGCTTCCGATGACATATGGACAGCACTTTCTAACGTTGGTACATTTCCTATGACACCTATCGCTTTCTCTGCATCTTGATCTTGCGGCAGGACAAAAATCCCAACCCTGCCATCCTCTAAATCACGCTTTGCTAACGGTACAAGCGCTGGTGTACCAGAATCTCTATAAATCCCTAACGCTACTGAAACATCGTGTAAAATAGCTTGTCGTTGCCCTAAATTTGAGATTGTAACCATCGCATCAATTGATTTCGGCTTTAAAATAAAACCCATACCATATTTCATAATTTCTTCTTGTCTTGCTGGCAATCCAATATTCATAATGTAAATATTGTCAATATAAAGCCCTGCTCCTTCAAAACGAAGCGGAACGTGCTCAATTTCAACAAGATCATGTAGCCTTTTACCAGACATTAATTTTTTCGCGATAAAAAATGCGATTATAGCCATAATTACTCCTGCAATCCATGAACGGAATCCTATATACGCAAACGTCGTTGCAAACGACGTTAACATTGCCAAATAGTTGCGACTTTCAAAAACCAATGCAATTCCTTCAATGTATGTATTTCCACGCGGTACGAGCTCATACCCATCTAATTGTTGAAGCGTATTTCTTTCCATATTACGTACATCACGAAATTGTGTCGCTGCTAATGTAAGAAATGTAATGGCAGAAAAATCTTTTTTCAAAATAGACGGGATTGCAATCGCTCCTAAAGCAGCTGCAATTAACCCCATTGCAATATGAATAATTTTCCCATGTAGCCTCGTCGGATATTGCCGCGTATCCGTCCGAAGCATTAGCACCCTTGTAACTGTCCCCGCTATTACGCCGCATAAAATGGCTGGTGTATATTCAGTCATGTATTACCCTCGCCTTTCTTTTACGTGTTTTTCTCTTAAACCGTTCCATGTATACTGATGCTTTTGCAATCCAAAACAATATTGCCATGAATAATGTAGAAATGGCGACGATATCAAAAAATGCTAAACTACCGTAATCATATGGAAAATTCAATTTCCTAAAAATAAATGTCACTAGCAGCTCTCCTTGTAACATCCCTACATATAGAGAACATAATCGTAATATGCGATCCCCATGCAATAACACCGATGCATACACAAGAGCACTACTTAGCAGAAACACTCTATCCACCACAATCCAAATCGGATCATATATTTCTAACAGATGAAAACTTGTATATAACATTACAATAATAAGTGCCGAAAGTAAGCTATACACTTTTTTCCAGACAGAATATAGCGTGATCCCTATAAAAGAAATAATACAAAGTAAAAGAGCATTTACTGATACCACGAATGAGGCAATCGTTACATGTAACGGAGAGCAAATTATAAAAATCAGTATACAAGCGCCTAACTTCCACCGGATAGGGTCCTTTTTCATAAAAAAGGTTACAATGATCCACCCTATCCAAGCTACAAAATAAAAAGTACTTCCATCCATCAACTTCACCTCCTATGTTTTCCATTATGGGAACTTTTTATGAAAGTTAATCCACTTTATTTACGCATAGTTTTTTCTTATAACAGCAACACTTTTAACAAGGAGGTGTTATTCATTATGGGTAAAGATCGCCAAGAACGAAAACTACGAGAATCACGCCGCGTTGAATCCGATCGTGATCAATCACTACAATATCCAGGTGCAACTGGACTTGATACACCAGAACAGGCTCGAAAACAAAACCAGCACTAATTAATACAAAAAGACGGTTTCTATATTGTACGAAACCGTCTTTTACATAATCAGTTTAATGATTTCTATTTATATTGAAATAATATTTCGCGCACTATATCCTCCCATTACTTCTTTTTACCTTCACCTATTCCCATTAAAAATTAAGTTCTCTCCAGTAATTCGACAACACACCACCTACATTTTTCAACCCTTTTTCAATTACAATTTTTACGAAATGATATTTTTATATAATACTAATTCCATTCTCCACTTTATATTACGAAAAAGAATAGAACAAAAAAAATCAACCGAATGGTTGATTTTTTATCTCCTACTATAATGCGCAGTATCAATACCACGCTGCATTAACCAATGATATGTTTCACCCTTTACAACAAGAGGTACAGATTGCAACTCTTCTATCGTCTTCGCACCAAGAGCTGTCATTATAAATTTCAAATCTGTATGTAGAAGCTCAATTTCATCTACTAACTTCTCGATACCATCTTGCATTAAAATACGTAAAAAATAACCAGCAAACGCAGTTGTATTCGCCCCTAATGCGATTGCTTTCGCTACGTCAAGCGCTGTTTGTATACCCCCAGATGCAATAAAAGAGAGGTTATTATTTGTAGAGGTTGCTTCAATAATCGAGGTTGCTGTTTGTATGCCCCAGTTATTAAAATAAGAAAGCATTCGCTGTCTTCTTTCGTTTTCAACAGCAGCAAAATTCGTACCACCTTGCCCACCAATATCAATTGCTGTTACACCTACGTTCACTAACTGTTGCATTGTTTCCTTACTCATCCCAAATCCAACTTCTTTTACAATGATAGGAACTTTACTATTTAAAACAATTTTCTCAATGCGCTGAAGTACTCCAGTAAAATCACGGTCTCCTTCTGGCATCGTTAACTCTTGTATGACATTTAAATGAATTTGTAATGCATTCGCTTCAATCATATCAACGGCGCGCTCTGCCTGCTCGATAGTTGCCTCACTACCTAAATTAGCAAAGAAAATACCATTTGGGTTTACCTTTCTAATCACCTTATAAGAAGCAGCTTCACTTTCATCTTTTAACGCCGCCATTTGCGAACCTACAGCCATAGCAAGGTTATGATGTTTCGCTACATATGCTAATTGCTCATTAATATGTAACGTTTTCTCTCCTCCACCACCAGTCATCGCATTGATAAAAATCGGCGAACTTAGTGAAAGTTCGCCGATTTTTGTTTCACATGTTATTGTGTCATAATTTGAATTTGGCAAGCTTTGATGCACAAAATCAATATCATGAAAGCCATGCGTACGAGACTGACCAGTAGAAAGAGCGTATTCAATATGATCTAATTTACGTTTTGCCCTTACCACTTGTACCCCTCATTATTTCTTTAATTTTTTCAGTTGTTCACCAATAATATCACTTAATTGGAAAGTAGCAGAATCAGCATTTGGCTCATACTGACTATAATCTTCAGTTACATTATTTTCCTCAAGCGCTTCTTTTATACTTAAAGAAATACGTTTCTCTGCTACGTGAACTTCAAGTACTTTCACTTTTACTTCTTGTCCCATTTCCAATACTTCATTCGGATTTTTCACGTGACGATTTGCAATTTGAGATACGTGTACAAGCCCTTCAACGCCCGGTAAAATCTCAACGAATGCACCAAATGTAACAAGGCGTTTTACTACTCCCTCACGAATATCTCCAGCTTTTATTTCGCCAGCAACGTTTTCCCAAGGTCCTGGTTGAGCTGCTTTAATTGATAAAGAAATACGTTGTGTATCAGCATCAACAGATAACACCTTTACCTTAACCTTTTGACCTTGCTCTAACACTTCAGAAGGTTGCTCTACACGTTCGTGTGAAATTTGTGAAATGTGAACTAAACCGTCCACTCCACCAACGTTAACGAATGCGCCAAAGTCAGTTAATCGTTGTACTGTTCCTTCAACAACGTCCCCTTCTTTTAATGAAGAAATTGCTTCTTTTTTCTTAGAATCTAGTTCTAATTCTACTACCGCTTTATGCGAAAGGATTACACGATTTTTTTCACGGTCTAATTCAACAATTTTCACCGCTAATGTTTTACCTTTATAGTCAGTAAAGTCTTCTACATAATGTACTTCTACAAGTGAAGCTGGAATAAAACCGCGAACACCAAGGTCCACAACTAATCCGCCATTCACAATATCTTTTACAGTAACATCAAATACATGACCAGAAGTAAATTTCTCTTGTAGTTCTACCCATGCTTTTTCTGCATCAACAGCACGTTTAGATAAGACAAGATCATCTTCTTCTAATTTAATAATTTTCAACTCTAGTGTTTGATCTAATTCTACAACATCGCTTGCTTTTTCAATATGAACGTTAGCTAATTCACTAATTGGAATTACGCCATCTGTTTTGTATCCAACATTTACAAGCACTTGTTTCTCTTCAACCTTCGTTACAGAACCTGTAACAACGTCACCAACTTGTAATTCTTTTGAATCCATAACTTCTTCATTCATTTTCTCTACCATGGAAATACCTCCCTACAGAATTGACAAAGCATTTTTTATGTATATACGAAATGAAAACAAAGTTTTCATTTGCATGTTTAAGAATTTCTCATCACATACTCTTTTTCAATAACATTCACAAGAAAATATATTAAACCTATATAAATAGTATACAGCAAAACCAGCTTGAAAAAAGTATGTTTTGAAATATAATAGCGAATATATTCTGACAGTTTCATTCCTCTTTAACTAACTTCTTACAAATCAGCTCATTTGTCAAGGAAAGAGACTCACAATTCACGTATCCTTTACATTTCTATTTAAACAAAAAAAGAAAGAGGACTATCCCCTTTCTTTATTTCGCAAACACTCCAGAAACAATGCTCATAATTTTTTGGACAACTTCTTCAATTGATAAAGAAGTCGTATCTAATTCCAATGCATCATCAGCCTTTTTTAGTGGAGAAACTTCGCGTTCTGAATCTAATTTATCACGCTGAGCAATTTCTTCTTTTAGCTGCTCTAAATTAGAATCGAAACCTTTATTTAAATTTTCTAAATGTCTTCTTTCCGCTCTTTCTTCAACAGAAGCAAGCATAAAGATTTTCACTTCAGCATCCGGTAATACATGTGTACCAATATCACGGCCGTCCATTACAACGCCGCCTTTTTTCGCTAACTCTTGCTGACGACGTACCATTTCTTCACGAACAAGGCGATGTTTCGCTACAATAGATACTCGATTCGTCACATCAGGTGTACGAATTACTTCAGAAACATCTTGTCCATTTAAAAATACAAGCTGTGTATTTTCTCCTTGCTGAAACTCAATATTTACATTCTTTACAACTTCCATTAACTGCTCTTCATTTTCAATGTCTACTTTTTGTTCAAGGGCTGCATATGTAAGCGTACGGTACATTGCGCCTGTATCAATATAAACGTAAGAAAGTTCCTTCGCAACAACTTTTGCCACTGTACTTTTCCCAGCAGCTGCTGGACCATCTATAGCAATTGAAATTCGTTTATCCATTGTAACACCTCATTTTTTCACTTATAAAACAAAACGAAAAGCAGGTGTTCACCCTGCTTCTTCTCATTTGCTTCACGTCATTAAATCCTCAATTATTGTAGCATAATCCTTCATAGAAGAAAATGAAAACTACCTATTCACCTGCAAGATTTCCACTTTGTTTTTTACCATGACACCTTCATAATAAACAATTTTAGATAAATATTTCACTGATGACTTATGTATAAATAACAATTGCACAACAGAAAGACAAATGAATTGTATTATTAATATACGAATAAAAATTCTCTCCATCTTTTTCACCGGAATTCTTCCCTCCTATACTATATTTGCACATTTCGTTTCATGATTTTATACATCGTACATATAGCAGTTAATTTTATTGTCATTTTCGAGGCATACTTTTATACATTTCCATTGTCGAATTTACTCAAAACATGTTATGTTCTAAATGTATTTTTTTACTTGAAAGGGGTATAAGCATTGAAAAGAATCCTAGTTTTACACACAGGTGGAACAATTGCAATGGAGGAAGATAAAGAAACTGGGGTCGTACAACCAGGTGAAAAAAATCCTCTTTTAAAATTCATTCCTGATTTAGAAGGCGATGTTGATTTAATCGTTGAAGATGTGTTCCACCTACCATCTCCTCATATGACACCGAGCGAAATGTTACAATTACAAGTCATCATTGATGAAAGAGTAAAACAAGACAACATTCATGGCGTAGTCATTACGCATGGCACGGATACATTAGAAGAAACAGCTTATTTCTTAGATTTAACAGTACAAGCAACTATTCCGATCGTAGTGACAGGTGCAATGCGCTCTAGCAATGAGTTAGGTGCTGATGGTCTATATAACTTCTTATCAGCTGTAAAAGTTGCTAGTTGTGATGAAGCTGCAGAAAAAGGTGTTTTAGTCGTATTAAACGACGAAATTCATTGCGCTACAAATGTAACGAAAACACATACAAGTAATGTTGCAACATTCCAAAGCCCACAATACGGACCAATTGGAATGGTAACAAAACGCGGCGTTGTCTTCCATCACGCTTTAGTACATCACGAAACATATACGATAAACAAAGTGTCTAAAAATGTAGTTGTTCTAAAAGCATATGCTGGCATGGATGATACATTATTAGCAGCAATCGAAAATCTTCCTGTAGACGGCATTGTTATCGAAGCTCTTGGACAAGGTAATCTCCCTCCAAGAACACTACCTAGTCTAGAAAGATTATTAAATAGAGGTATTCCTGTCGTATTAGTTTCTCGCTGTTTCAACGGTATCGTTCAAGACGTATATTCGTATGAAGGTGGCGGTAAACACTTAAAAGATATGGGCATTGTATTCACATACGGCTTAAATGCACAAAAAGCACGCATTAAATTACTTGTTGCATTAGAGAATACAAATTCTCATGAATCCATTCAAAATATGTTTATGCACGAATAAAAAGGAGCTGTCGAGGTTTTCCCGACAGCTCCTTTTTATTTTTCTCTTGATGCAATGGTTTGCGCAATCGCATCTCCATGAAATCTCCCGTTCTCGATAAATATTTCATTTGCATTATTTCCAGCAGCAATGACACCTGCAATGAAAATATTTTCAGCATTCGTTTCCATTCTATCCTCTGTATAAATTGGACGTCCTGTTTCTTCATCAATCTGAACACCCATCTTCGTTAAGAAGCTATGATCAGGATGATAACCAGTCATCGCAAATACAAAATCGTTTTTGATTGTAAGAGCTTCACCATCAACTGTAAACGTTAATGTATGCTCAGTAATTTCTTTCACATGAGCCCCAAAATGCATTTGAATTGTACCATTTCGTACTAACGCCTCAAATTCCGGCAAAATCCAAGGCTTTATGCTTGGTGAATACTCACTTCCACGATACAGTACCGTTACACGTGCACCAGATTTAACAAGTTCTAACGCGGCATCTACACTCGAGTTTTTCCCACCTATAACTACTACATCTCGATCAAAATAAGGATGCCCCTCTTTAAAATAGTGAGCTACTTTCTTCAATTCCTCACCTGGAACATTCATATAATTTGGATTATCATAATATCCAGTTGCTACAACAATATATTTCGCTATATATATTTCCTTACTTCCGTCACGCTTTGTCGTCTCAACCTGAAAAACTTCTCCATCTTTTTGAACTTTCTCCACTCGCTCAAAAGCATTTACACGTACAGATTTACGTCTTACTACTTCACGATAATACGCAAGCGCTTGATTTCGAACTGGCTTACGATTTTCTGTAATAAAAGCTACATCACCAATTTCTAATTTTTCACTAGAAGAGAAAAATGTTTGATGAGTTGGATAATTATAAATGGCATTTACAATGTTTCCTTTTTCAATTACTAACGGATTTATCCCTACCTTTTGCAACGAAATTGCAGCCGCTAATCCGCACGGACCGCCTCCGATTATAATAACTGTTTCTTTCTGCATACTCGTCCACTCCTAGTCTTCTACCAATACACTATTTATAAAAACAAGAAAAAACCTACTTACAGCAGTAGGCACCTATCTTTATTGTATTCATTTTTCATATATTTGTCATCTAAACGAAACGTACATCCGATAGACATCTGCTAAAAACTGCTGAAATTTAATACCTTGTTTCCCTAATACATTCTCAGGATCAATCTTTCTAGCTGGATCAAGCGTTTTATGTGACACGATATCTTTTTTCGGATTTAAGCCAAAGTTTTGGCATAAATACGCATGATACCATGTAAAACGATTATATGCTTCCCAAAAGTTAACATCACCACCATAACAAAGTTCCACTCCAATGGCCGCCTTATTCGCGTCATAGCCATATAAGTCATTATCCGTCGGCACACCATATCGAACATGATACGCAACTTCATTTATAGGAATAATCTCCAATATTGTTTTATCATCTATAAATGTATGCGCCGAAGCTTTCGGTTGTAATTCATTAAAGTAATCTCGATTCCCTATCGCATTGCTTCCAGGATTCCCCGTATCATGGCTTACAATAAATCTCACTTTAGTCAGAGGAATCCCCGGTCGTGAACTTCCATATCCAATATAGTTGCGCTCTATAGGAAACATCGCCATTGCTACCAACTCCCGCTCTAGAAGATTACCTTACTTCCTTATATATGTATTCGGTAGCAATGTCCTTATCGCATATTTCTTACGCGAAGAGAAAATCGAAAATATTTGAAGTGAACACCATAAACAACAAGATACTTACAGCCACTCCATAAAAACCGTAAAACCAAACACAATCTTCTTTCGTATCTAAACCGAAAAATTTATTTACCGATTGTAATAATGTGCCACGCTTGCTTTGTTTGTTTCGTAATACTTCCACTCGCTCTACAACATCTGCTGGCATCATAAATCTTTGGTCTACTGTCATTTTCATCATTTATCTCTCCTTAAAATCATTTCCGTTTTGTTTATCTAAGGAGAGTATAGCACGTTTGTTCGTATAGAACAAGCGTTCTTTTTATTTTTATTTTATTTTTCAGCAAGCCAAGTAAAAATCGAGATTACAACGGCAATAATCGGCCCTACTACAACCACACCAAATACCAAAAACAGTAGCCCTTCCCCGAACATCCGAACGGTACTTATTTTTCGAGCTTTCATCGTTCTTGCAAGTTCTCCCTCTAACCTCTTAACCTTCTCTTCTAATTGTTCTACTCGTTCCAGCATTTCATTCTCCATATACAACACCTCATTTAATACTTCAACAAAAAAACGTGATTCCCTCGAAAGGAAATCACGTTTTCTCAAGATATAATATTTTATACCCAACCTCTGAAGCGGCTTGCTTCAGCCATTTTACGAACACCAACCATGTACGCCGCTAAGCGCATGTTCACTTTACGAACTTGTGCTGTTTCATAAATAGAATCAAATGATCTTACCATTACTTTTTCTAAACGTTGTTCTACTTCTTCTTCAGTCCAGTAGTAACCTTGGTTGTTTTGTACCCACTCAAAGTAAGATACTGTTACACCACCAGCACTTGCTAACACGTCTGGAACAAGCAAAATTCCGCGATCTGTTAAAATTTTAGTCGCTTCTAATGTTGTTGGACCATTTGCAGCTTCAACAACGATTTTTGCTTTAATATCATTAGCATTTTCTTCTGTAATTTGGTTCTCAATTGCAGCTGGTACTAAAATATCGCAATCAAGTTCTAACAATTCTTTGTTTGAAATTGTATTGTTAAATAGCTTTGTTACTGTACCGAAGCTATCACGACGGTCTAATAAATAATCAATATCTAATCCGTTTGGATCATGTAACGCGCCGTAAGCATCTGAGATTGCAATAACTTTCGCACCTGCATCATGCATAAATTTAGCTAAGAAGCTACCAGCATTACCGAATCCTTGAACAACAACGCGTGCACCCTTAATATCAATGCCACGTTTTTTAGCAGCTTCGCGAATACAAATTGTTACACCTTTCGCTGTTGCTGTTTCACGTCCATGTGATCCACCTAATACAAGCGGTTTACCTGTAATAAATCCTGGTGAATTAAACTCATCAATACGGCTATACTCATCCATCATCCACGCCATAATTTGAGAGTTTGTGAATACATCTGGAGCTGGAATATCTTTCGTCGGACCTACGATTTGGCTAATTGCTCGTACATAACCGCGGCTTAATCTTTCTAACTCACGGAATGACATTTCACGTGGATCACAGATAATTCCACCCTTACCTCCACCATATGGTAAATCAACAATACCACATTTTAAACTCATCCAGATTGAAAGTGCTTTCACTTCGTTTTCTGTTACATTCGGATGGAAGCGAATTCCACCTTTCGTTGGACCAACAGCATCATTATGTTGCGCACGATATCCTGTAAATATTTTAACAGTCCCGTCATCCATACGAACTGGTATTTTCACTGTCATCATACGAATTGGTTCTTTTAATAATTCATATACTTCGTTTGGATAACCCAATTTTTCTAACGCTTCACTAATAACAATTTGTGTTGAATTCAATAGTTCAAAATGTTGTTCCCTTTGTTGTTGTGTTTTTGTTTGAGTTCCCTTTTCGGCTACCATAGTAAGTAAACCCCCTGTAATTTCACTTGTTTAGTAAACCTTCATTGCCTAGTATACACCCTTAAATTTGGAATGCAATAGAAAACGCTAACAAATATATACAAACTATTTTCTGTTGCAAGCGTTTTCACTATTATTATAGTCCTTTTATTACTTTTAGAAAAGTAAAATACTTAAATATTTAAATATTTTTTATTTTCATCAACCACACTCCCATAAAACTGCATATTTTATTTTCAAAAAGTATGTTCGAGTATTTACAATCATCCCTTCCCTTCTCCAAATAAAAACAAAACCTCAGCTATGTTGTATTAGCTGAGGTTTTGTTTTTTCACAAAGTAATTGTGTATTTGTTCTATCGCGTTAACATCCATTAATTCTTTACCGTACTCCATGATGCGATAAATGGTTGCTGTAGACGGATTACCGTATTCCGCTAAAATAGCTATAAAATCCGCCTTTAACAATTGAATTTGTTCCTCTTCTTCCACCCAAAGATAGAAGCGCTCATCCCACGTATATAGCTTTCCGCCAGTTACACCAAGGTTATATAAGCGATTCGACAGGTTAATTACGTCATCTAGAGTAGCAAACTCATATAATATATGCTCACTTTCATCTAGAGTCACTTGCATTTCAATAAACTCGTCACGGAACTCATCATCTGTATCCATTTCTTGATTTTCTTTCGTTACAATTACAACCATCCCTTGTGCTTGTAGAGAAAACACTTCAACTGCAATCGGACCATCTGCTTCAAACCCTAATTCCTTATTTGCTTCTTGCATCATATCACGAAATAATTGCTGTACTTTCGGTGCATTTCTCCATAAATCTTCTTTCGTTAATCCTCGTTCAGATAAATCATCAAATGTTAGAAAAATTTTTATCTTATTGTAATTTAATCGTTCCAGCCTCATCTCATACCCTCCCTACGTAACCAATGCATCTAATTTTTATTATATGAAATAGAAAATAGATGGTTCTTTTCGAACAACTATTCCGACATTTTTAACCATCCATCCCATTCTTCTTTCGTATCACCAATTAAGATTGTTTCAATGTCCAACTGGTTTAGAACGCCTAGCTTTCCGATAAATCCAACAGAAAGAGATTCCCTTTTTTCTTGTAATAAATTTATAAAGTTCATCGTCTTTTTCATTTCTTGTTCGTCAGCAAAAGATATAAATACATATTTCGGCTGTATTTCCTCTACCGCTGATAACATACCATCTTCAGCTAAGCTTGTCCTAATATATATCGCCTCATATCCTTTTAAGCGTAAATAAGTTGAAAAAATAAATCCTTTCAATGCATCCTTTTCTAACACAATAACTTTGTGTAAAGAGGAAAACATTGAGGCATTGTGATACACCATCCCTAGACGCGTTTGTAAAAATGATAGTGCATATTGAAATTGCACCATTAAAATCTCATTATTATTTTTTGACGTTAATAATTTGTCTGTCACTCGAAGAACGATACTGGCAACAACCTTTTCAGTTGAATATATACTAAAAGCTTCGTTTAATAATGCAGCAATTGTAATTTCATCAAATTTTAACAAAGCTTGTAGCAAATCGTCCACTAAAACAACTTCTTTATCGAAATGTATCTCTTTTTGAACTGTACTCTGCAAACGATTCTCTTCTAATAACTGAACTGCTTGTCCAATCATCATACCGGAAGAAACTTTTTCCATTAACCATTTTAAAATTTGAATATGCTCTTCTGTATATAAGCGATGCCCAGCTTGATTCCGCTTTGGGGCAATAATTTGATATCGTCTTTCCCATGCACGAAGCGTACTCGGCTGAACTCCAATTATATTCGAAACGGCTTTTATATTATATTTCCCACTAAAAGTTGGCATCATTTCCCTCCGCACAATGTAATGATATGTGTTTGAGCAGGTGCTCGGAAACGAAGTGGTATCAATGTTGTTCCATACCCATTACTAACAAAGAGAATCGTATTCAAATGGTTATATACGCCACCTTTTAAATATTTTTTAGATGGGAATAATCGGATTTGTCCTCCATGCGTATGTCCACTTAACACAAGTGAAATCTGTTCATTTCCAGACATTTTTTTTATTATATCAGGGTTGTGACTAACTAGGATACGAAAACCATCTTCTTTACAATCCGCCAATGCCAAATCTAGACGATCACGGTGCAATCCAACATCATCTATACCGAGCAAACAAATTTTCTCTCCTAATTCAGACTCAAATACCACTCTTGTATTATCTAAAACTTTTACGTTATTTTCTAATAATAACGCATCTAATTCATGATATTCTATCTCATAATCATTGTTTCCCCACACAAAATATACAGGACCTATCTCTCTTAACTTTTGAATATTCGCAGAGATTTTTGATAAAGAGACACCTTTCTCTGCTAAATCTCCTCCGATAATTACGAGATCTACTTTTCCTTTTACTTGTTCAATTAACAAATTCGAAATGACCCTTCTATGAATATCAGAAATAAAAAACACATTTACTTTTTGAAAACTTTTCGGAAATTCTTTAAATACTAAAGTATGTTCCAACACCGTATTACGCATCGCTTCTTTATACATCACAAAAAGTAATAAAATCCCCATGCCTATGAGAGTACTGAATAATATAATCCATATCATATTTTTGACTCCCTCCTCATAAAGATAATCCTAGGCTTTTATAACAAACTGTGATCGCTTAACTCGCTAGCTTTCTTGCTTTGTGGACTTATCTTTTATCGGAATTTTTAATTCTTGACCCGCACTCACTTCATCTTCTTGCAAGTTATTATACTTTTTAATTACTTCAATTCCATTTCCATCTGAAAAATATTGCTTCGCTATACTTTCTAAAGTTTCTCCCTCTTTCACAGTATGCGTTATTACTTTTTCAGAATGTTTCTGCGACTCAGATTTAGCTGAATCAAAGAAGATTACTTCAAACGCACTTTTTCCAGCATTATTACTATCACCCTTCACCTGAATATATTTATCCGTGTACCACAAAATACTAATCGGCAGCAGAATGAATAGAAATGTTAAAACCCGGACGAAAATGTGATTTATTTTAAACTTTTGTTTTTTCTCTTTATTTCTATGAATTTCACTACGCGGCGGTAAACTTTCTTTTTCTTCCACTCGCTCAACTTCTAATTCCTCTTCAAAATCAGGAATTCGTTTCCTCATGTTGTTCACCACCACCTTCCATTTATTTTCTTAATTGGAGTCCCATTATAAAATCAACAAGAAAGTGTGCAAAGATTGTTATAAACAAATTTCCTGTCCATTCAAATACATAACCAAAGACAAAACTAATGAAACAGACGAAACAAAACAAAAATGGCTTTGTTATATAACGAATATGTAACACTGCAAATACGAAGCTCGCAATTACAATTCCAAAATGAGTCTGTACTACACCTCTAAATAAAAATTCTTCTGCAAAACCAATCAAGAACGTAATAACGAGTAAGTGTAGAACGGACATTCCTCGAAACATCTTATCGTTAATACCACCATCATCAAACCAAGACTCCGGAAACACTCGCATTGCAACATAATCTAATAACACAATACCAATCGCTAACAAACCACCTATAATAAGTATAGATACTGGTTCCCATTTCCATAAATTAAAGACTTCTTTTACATCTTGAAATAATATATATGCCAGTAAACAGCCAATACCGATAATAATTAACTGTGTTATGTATAGATTCAGCCTTATTTCCTGCGGACTCATATCTTCAACATTATGCCTTTGAATGTTCATCATTCCCCCATCTTTTCTAGGCCGAAAAGCTTTTGTAACTCTGTTTCCCAATTATAGTCGAAATCCGATTGTTGCGCTCGTCTTTTTTTATAATCTTCTTTGGTAATACCGCAATAATCGCAGCAATTCATTAACTCTTGCTCTTTCCTATAACCGAACTGTTGCAGCACATATTCACGTCTACACCCTTTAACTTGTATCCATGACTTCATATTTTCTAGCTCACTATATTTATTACGCAACCTTATTTCTACTTCAGCTATTAATCGGTTCATGATTTCATCTGACAAACCTTCTAATAATAATCTTCGTTGTTGTATAATTCCAACCTGTTCGAGATGATAACGAACGAAACGCCAATATTGCTCATTAAATCTTGCTGCATTATAACAAATTTCTTCTACATCTTCTATTGGTAATTCCTTCGTTTGAAACATTCTTTCTTGTAGTAAAGAAAATAAAAATTGTATTTGTGACTTACTTGGCAATTCATCCTCAATGATTGAAATTGGTAAATCATGATCCAACGGACTACATAATAAAATAGCTATACTCGGTTCGCCATCTCTTCCAGCTCTTCCGATTTCTTGTAAGTAAGAGGCTATATTAGTTGGATAATGAAAATGAATAATATATCGCGTATTCGCCTTATTTACCCCCATACCAAATGCACTTGTGCATATTACAAGTTGCAATTGATCGTTCATAAACTGCTGTTGAATTAACATACGCTCTTCATGTTCCATACCACCATGATAAAAAGCTACACCAGTAACACCTTTCCCTCTCAAGTATTCCGTTAACCTTTCTGTCCACGCTCTACTTGAGCAATATACAATCCCCGGCCCTTGTAAATACATCACCTGCTCTAAAAGCGCCTCTTTCTTTTCTTCTATCGTCTCTACAAATTGCACATCCATTGCAATATTAGGACGATCAATAGAGTATACATGTTCCGCGGCATCCTTTAAATTTAAACTATCTGCGATATCCTGCAGTACCCCTTTTGTCGCTGTGGCTGTCAATGCTAATACTGTAGGAGAACCAATATTTTCAATAACTACATTTAGTTTTTTATAGTCCGGTCTAAAATCATAACCCCATTGAGAAATACAATGAGCCTCATCAACAACAAATAATGAAATATGAATTTTCTTCAATTCCCTAATTAATAACTCCGACTGCAACATCTCTGGTGAAACAAAAATAAATTTATATGAAGATAATTTTTTCATCGCTTCTCTTTTTTCATTTAATGTCCGAAAACTATTAAATGCTATCACTCGGTTTTTCACAACATACTTTAATTGTGTCACTTGATCTTCCATTAAAGATAATAACGGTGATACAACAAGCACTGTTCCTTCTCGCATAAGCCCCGGAAACTGATAGCACATAGATTTCCCTCTTCCAGTCGGAAGCATTGCTATCACATCTTTTCCTTCTAATAAATCTGTAATTACTCCTTTTTGACCTGGACGAAATTCAGAATATCCAAACCACTTATATAAATATTCTTCAAGTTTCATTTACACCCTCCATCCGCGCTAATACAAGACGAACTTCAAAATAAGAGATATCTTCTCCAACCGCTTGTTTCAAAACACGTAACTTCCGCGTTTGCAATGCTTCAATTACTTTTATTACTTTGTCTATCTTTTCTTTTTCCATAAACATTTCAATAGAAAAATCTTTTTCTCGCAAAGCAATTTCAACAAAATGATCTTCTATCGTTGCAACCTTTAAATTCCGAATCGTCGCTATTTCTTCTAAAGAACGTCCTTGTCTCCAAAAATTATATGTTTTTTTCGTGGATAAACTAAATAATTCAGCTCTCTCATTTGGATAAGATATAATTTCAGCTAATAGTGGAAATTCATTTTCTTTATCACGAACTTCTTGTATAAAGAAATGTATTGTACCCCAAAATAAAAAATACACCCTGAATATATCTTGTTTCGTAATTTCTGCTAATTGTTGCAATGTACAACCAATGCGTTCATAACCTGTTAATCGATATGTTACAATCGTCGCTTCTATCGCATTACTCTTTTCTAAAAGATTATGTACTTCCGTCCATAGTTTTCTCGCCAACTCACTTCTCTTATATGGCCTTCCTGTTAGAAAACGTTTCACCCACATCATTATTTCTGTATCTTGCTGAATTGGAATAAACCTCGTATTATTCTGTTGTAAATTTGATATGGTTTGAATAATTAATGATAATCTTTTCCAAAATGTTTCACCTAATTCACCATAATGTAAACCATGCAAATGCGCCGGAAAAGCATAAACTTCCTCCCATTTATGTAACTGCATTTTACCCGTAGGTGTTAACACATATGTATTTTCATGTATTTCTTGAATAAAATCCGCTTGCAACAACTTTGCAACTTCACCATCATAGTCATTTCTATTTAATGATTTATATATTCCGAACAAAAAAGAAATTCGGAACATATTTCCATCTTGTAAAGTTTGCGAAGAACGTTTGCCCTTTAGTAAATAATAAATAGAAGAAACGGTTCTTTCACCATTCAATTGTTTTAAACAATGCAACAAAGTATATTGTATTTGCATGACCGCTTCCACCTTCCAATCTTAACTTCATTCTTTTCAGTACAATTACACTATCTACTGTCGCTCATTAAACTTATCATATAAGAACTATATACTTGTATATATTCTATTGTATCAAACGAAATCATATTTACGTATTTTGAAAATCTTATGACATAATTCAAAAATAAGTTGACACTCTAATTGATAAGCATTATCATTATAATTTTATGTTGAAAAGTTTTACAAACCGTTTTACAATAAGGTTATAATTTTTATGGCGAGCTTTTCACATACATATTATCAGGAGGGAAAAAAGATGGCAAAATATACAATCGTTGATAAAGATACTTGTATTGCATGTGGTGCTTGTGGCGCTGCTGCACCAGACATTTATGACTATGATGATGAAGGTATTGCATTTGTAACATTAGATGATAACCAAGGTATCGTTGAAATTCCAGATGTATTAATTGAAGATATGATGGATGCATTCGAAGGCTGTCCAACTGACTCAATTAAAGTTGCTGACGAATCATTCGACGGAGACGCTTTAAAATTCGAATAGTCTTTTATTAACTTCAAAAAATGCCCCTCATATTGATGAGGGGCATTTTTTGTATCTAAACTTTATTTTCCTTAATAAAAAACCATTAGTAGTTTCACACTACTAATGGTTTTAGTATATATTATGCATTTTTCATTTTTGCAAACACCCATACTTTCAGGCGTGAGAATAATGCTACAAATACAATTGTTACAACAATCCCTTTAATTAAATTAAATGGTAAGATCGCCGTTACAACCGTTGTTCTTATAGCTTCGCTAGACATAGCCGGTGAATTTAAAAACCAAGTGTAAGCCGGGAATATGATGATGTAGTTTAATACACTCATAATAAGTGCCATTGTAATTGTCCCTAGCATTAATCCTGTAGTTAAACTCTTCACAGTACGATACTTTCTAAATAAGAAAGCTGCTGGTCCAATAAATAAACATCCTGCAATAAAGTTTGCAATTTCTCCAACTGGTACTCCCGTTAAACTTCCTTGAATCCCGTAATGTAAAATGTTCTTTATCGCCTCTACAATCACTCCTGCTACTGGTCCAAAGATAATTGCTGCAATTAGAGCTGGTACATCACTAAAATCAATTTTCAAAAATGGCGGAAGCCCTGGGAACGGGAAATCCAACATCATTAGTAAATATGCAATACTACTTAGCATCGCTACACTCACCATCTGCACTACACTGTTTTTTTGTTTCATCTTTCTCTCTCCTTTTCCATCGATCATCTCATGGAAAGTGGAAAGGTTCTGCTATGCCTATTTTTTCATAGAACGAAAAAACCCTTTGTGTTTTACACAAAGGGAGAATTTAAGGCACATCAAACAGACGTTCAAATCCATATCTTTTTTGAACGCTTGAACCTCCATCTTCTCCCATCCAGACTATACTGTCGGCTTTGGAATCACACCAAATCCTGCCTTAACGGCTCGCGGGCTTAGAACAAAATCATAAATAGTTCATCACCGCCGGTCGGGATTTTCACCCTGCCCCGAAGATAGACCGATATTCTATTTTCCCCTTCATTATACAACAACCTCATAACATTGTGAACTAAAAAATTGTAACTTATTTAAAATTAGTTATTTATTTTTCGTAACAAAAAATAAATTGCGAGATATTTTACAATACAATCCATATTTTTTATTATTCGGCATTTCTCTTTTGAATTACCTAGTCATATATAATTAAAAGTGATAAGATATTGAATTGTTAAGATAAGAACATTTTCTGAGTTATGGAGGAAATGTCATGAAAAAAGACAAGAGACATTCTATTCGAGAAGCAATGAAAAAAAACTTAAGAAAAGAATACTTTTACTTAAAAAAAGAATTACTTTTCTACTGCCCAATTGATTTAGGCACATTCTCAAACGAGACATACTATGCTACTTTCGATGAAGATGGCATCAGTATTTATCAGTATGATAAAAAAACAGAAAGTAAATTAAAATTGTGTGAGCGTCATCCGTGGAAGAGTTGGAATAAAGTGAAGATTGATCACTATTTGACAACTTCTCAATTTATTTTTCAGGGTGAGCGAAATTGGATCTTATCTCTTTTTCAAAAAGGAAAAGAAGCTCAAAAAATTATTGAAGAGCATACATCTTTACAAACAGAAGTTGTTTCCCGCTCTTTCTTAAAAAAACTTCCTGGTTTTCGTTCTAATACACCACTGAATAAATACATCGGTAGTATTTGTTACACTGCACTTATTGCATTTTTATTAAAATGGATGATTCCATTTCAAGCACCACAAATCGCCCTGTATTCTATTTCGATTGGTTGTATGCTTCTTGGCCTACTTTGTTTGACAATCGGTTTAATTGAACCGACTATCGTACTGTTTCGAACAAAAGAGAAAACAAGAACAAAAGTTTTTTACTTATATAGCTATTTAGCTATTTCTGGATTTATATGTGTCTTTATTTTTTGGTAAAAGAAGCCGTCCCAAAATAAATTTTGGGACGGTTTTCTTTTAGATATAGATGCTCTGATTCACTCAATAGTTCTAGCAAAAGCGCCCATATAATTTCATTTACATTGAATCTTATTTAAAAAGAACATAAATTTGTTCAAAGTTTAATTTTTGAGGCGTTTCCTTTACTTAACATATAATTGTTGATTAGGATAAATTAGCTCTTGCTGCAATCCATTTTTTTCTTTAATTTCCTTAAGTGTCATACTAAATTTCCGTGCAATACTAACTAAAGTATCGCCTTTTTGTACGACATATAATGACGAAGAAACAACTTCATTTCTTTGTTCACTTAAAACAAGCAATGGGTTCATCGCATTCTTTTTCGCCATCGTCCATCTTCCTTGATGAAGTTCTAGATGTAAGTGCGCACCTCGCGATTCTCCCGTGTTCCCTACTTCTCCAATTTTTTCTCCTTTGGAAATATAATCTCCTTGATTCACATATCTCTTATTTAAATGTGCATATACAGCCTCATATTCTCCGTGTTTAATAAATACAACATTTCCATAACTACTTGAATAATAAGACCTCGTTACCTTACCATCTTGGATAGCTGCCACAGGCGTTCCAATCGGCGCAGCTACATCAACACCATAGTGTTTTCCATGCCTTGTCCCAAAATAATCACTTATCTGACCTTCAACAGGCCATGTCCATCGATTTTCTTCTGCATAAACATGTAATTGAGATACAAACAGTATACTCAATAACATGACACCGCATTTTAAAACTTTCATATACATCCTCCGTTTTCTAATTACCACCATACCTTCTCTATTTTGGTATATTACAGAAAAAAGTATACAAAAAAAGAAAGTGAATTACTCCACTTCCTTCTCTTTTTTATCACGAAAAACTAATGCACTACGGTTATACTCCACATCTTTCACTTGTAATCGGGCATTTATTACTCGAGCTATCGCAAACAAATAATCAGATAATCTATTTACATACTTTAATACAACTTCATTTATTTTCACTTCTTTTTGCAATGATACTATAGAGCGTTCTGCTCTCCTTACAACAGTACGTGCAATATGAATAGTAGCCGCCGCCTCGCTACCACCTGGCAAAATAAAGCGTTCTAGTGGCGGGGCTTCTTCTATATATAAATCAATCTTTCTTTCTAAACTTTCAACCATCTCAATTGTCACTTTATAAGGAATTTTTTGTTCCACTATTGCCAAGTCTCCTCCACAATCAAATAGTTCATGTTGAATATTTTCGAGCTCATTGTAAATATCTATAAAAGCCCCACCTTGAAGCTTAGTCATTGCATATCCAATATGAGAATTTGCCTCGTCTATTGTTCCATACGCTTCCACACGGATATCATCTTTATCAACCCTGCCACCTATTACACTTGTCGTTCCTTTATCTCCTGTTTTTGTATATAATTTCATTTCTTCACAGCACCTCTCTTGTTATTCTTTATTCGAGCAACATAGAAAAAAGTTCTACCATTCTTTATTTAATTGAGTTTACAAAAAAATAAAAAACAGCAGAACTTTATTCATTATCAACTTTAAAAACGCATATCTAAATTATACGATTCGGTAAATATACAGAGAATGTAGTTCCTTCTCCAACAACACTTGATACAGAAATTTTACCATCATGGCCTTGAACAATATTTTTCGCAATCGCAAGCCCGAGTCCTGTTCCACCCTTTTTCCCACGTGTTCTTGCTTTATCAGCTTTATAGAAACGATCAAATAAAAATGGAATATCTTCTTCTGGAATGCCTGCACCCGAATCTTGTACTTCAAAAATAAGACCGTTATTTTTCGTATCAATTACAAGCGTTACATGTCCGCCTGCATTCGTATGACGTATTGCGTTATCAATTAAATTCGTCAATACTTGTTCCATACGATCTGCATCAAACGGGTATTGTTCAATTGGATCTTTGAAATCAACCGTTAACGCGACCTCTTTATCCTTTGCAATCCCTTGGAATTTACGACCAATTTTTTCAACAAACGGATGTATATCCACTTCACCAATATGTAACTCTACATGACCGCTTTCCATACGAGCTAAATCTAACAATTCATTTACAAGTTTACCTAAACGAACAGATTCATCATAAATAATTTGAACAAACTCATCTATTTCCTCTTTCGTTTGCACAATATCATCTAAAATCGCTTCACTATACCCTTGCAGCATGACCATTGGTGTACGAAGTTCATGTGATACATTCGCAATAAAATCTTGACGCATCTTTTCAAGACGACGTTCTTCCGTCATATCTCGCAGCACTGCTACAGCTCCACGAATTTTCGTTTGATTGTAAAGCGGCGTCATAAGAACTACATAGTTTCCTTTTTGTAAATTAATTTCAACAACTTGTTGTTGTTCGCTTTCTACAACGAGATGGAATAATTCCACAAGTTCAGAAGGTAATTTTTTACTTAACTCTATCTCTTTTTCTTCTTGCCAAACTTGTAAGAAATGTTCGGCCGGCGGATTGATTACAACGACTTCACCTTCTTGATTTAACGTAATAACCCCATCTGCCATACTACTCAAAATACTTGCTAACTGCTCTTTTTCTTGTTGCAAGGCGTTCATATTAAACTTCAACTGTTTTCCCATTTGATTTAAGGCCGTTGCAAGCTCACCAATCTCATCCTGAGATACCATAGGAGCCTTTGCATCAAACTTCCCACGTGACACTTCAAAAGCAACCTCACGCATTTTACGAAGCGGTGCTGTAATCCGAGTAGATAAGAAGAACGCAAAGAAAGTTGTTAATATGATCGCAATTCCAGCCGATAAGAAAATAAAATCAGTTGTTCTTTCCATACCTTGTATCGGTACTTGTAAAGATTCATATACGAACACTGCACTTTGATTTTTTGATTGCACTGGTTTTCCGACGATCATAATATCATTTTCGGTGTTTTTATTCTTCCTACTATTAGACGCTTTTCTAATATTATTCTTAATTTCTTTTTTGTCTGTAAACACAGCCGATAATTCTTTATCTTCTTTTAAGTCATCCATTGTAAGAGTGACTAACCCTTCTTGTTTCGGTGAAGAAGAGATTTCTTTACCATCTTCTACAATAATAATCCTTGAAAGTGGGTCAGAGAATTTGTAAGCGATATTCTCAATCGTTTTTACATCGGCACCTTCTTCAATTAACTCTGAAACACTTGTTGCAACTTTTTGAAGCCTAGCTTCACTCATATCAACATAATACGTTCTAAAAAACTGTGAAAGTAAAATCGCAACAAATCCAAGAACAAACGAAACGAGAAGTAATATGGTCATCCATAACTTCCCTACTACACTTCTCCAAAGCATCAGTCGTTCACAACCTCAAATTTGTAACCTACACCCCAAACAGTAACGATCATTTTCGCAGCATCTGGTGATTTTTTGCTTAACTTCTCACGTAAACGCTTTACATGTGTATCAACTGTACGTAAATCTCCGAAGAATTCATATTGCCATACTTCTTTTAACAGTTGCTCACGATCGAATACTTTATCAGGAGCTTTCGCTAAAAATAATAGTAACTCATATTCTTTCGGCGTTAAGTTTACTTCATTACCATCTGCAGTAACACGGTGTGCATCGTTATCAATTGTTAAGTGCGGGAATACAGTAACATCTTTTGTCGTTGTATCTTGTGTAAAGAATGTTGTTGGTACAGCACGACGTAATACCGCTTTCACACGTAGTACGACCTCACGTGGACTAAATGGCTTTACAATATAATCATCTGTTCCAACTTCAAATCCTTGTACTCTATTTACTTCTTCACCTTTTGCTGTCAGCATAATAATTGGTGTCGCTTTCTTCTCACGAACCCCTTTACATACTTCAATGCCATCTTTACCAGGCATCATAAGATCTAATAAGATTAAATCGTAATCATTTTGCAACGCCATTTCTAAAGCTGTATCACCATTATCTGCTTCTTCAATCGTATATTGTTCTCTTTCTAAGTACATTTTCAATAAACGACGAATACGATCCTCATCATCTACAATTAAAATTCTTGATTCATTTTCCATCTCTACCCGCTGCGCACTCTCACCTCAGCGGTTCACACCTACCCTTCTTTAACTATTATGTTGCGCTATTCTTGTTTATTTAAGCAATCTTCTAAATGTTTCACTTCCCATATTATGCTTCACAAGAATAATAAATTTTGTTCAATTTTTTTCCAAAACTATGTATTTTTTTTGAACAGTATATAATGTCCTCGACATCATTTTACAAAATCAACCGCTACTTTGTCATGTTTTTCTCAAAAAAGAAGAAAAGTTGACAAAAATAAAATAGGAAAGTGACATGCACTCCCCTATTTTATTTCTCTATGCATATGAATGTAAACCGGCAATAATTAAGTTTACTACAATAAAGTTAAACATAATGATTGCAAAACCAATTACTGCAAGCCAAGCTGATTTCTCTCCATGCCACCCTTTAGATAATCGTAAATGTAGTACCGCAGCATAAAAGAGCCACGTTATAAGTGCCCAAACCTCTTTCGGATCCCAGCCCCAAAAGCGCGTCCACGCTATTTGAGCCCAAATCATCGCAAAAATTAACGCTCCTAATGTGAACACTGGGAATCCAATTGCAATAGATCGATATCCGATTTCATCTAGTAGATCACTATTCGTATTCTTTACTAACGGCTGAAGTGCCGCCGATACTCGCTTCCGTAAAACAAGTCTTAATACAATATACAGTAATGTTCCAACTAACACTGACCAAATAACAGTATTTAATTTTTTCGCATTTACAATTGCTGGAACTTCAACTGCCGGTTCTAATTTATTTTCTGTCAGTAACTTCCCTTCATGCGGTCCAACTAAAGCCGGAAGATTGTACTTCATTTCCGCTTGCTGTTCATTTTTGTCAATCCATTGAAACTTCGCTTCATATTTCATACTAGAAAATACCGTTGTTACCCCAATAAATCCAACTGTACAAACAAGTGTAAATACTACCGTCTCTAGCCAAAATGTACGTTTACTTCTCGTCGATTGATCTACATTTTTCAATAAATACATAACGCCTGTAATAAAACTAATCGCTAAAATGGCTTGTCCTGCTGCTGCAGTCGTCACGTGAATATGTAACCAATTACTTTTTAAAGATGGAATAAGCGGAGATATTTCCCTCGGAAACATACTTGCATAGGCAATTAATAAAAGCGCAACTGGTAATGCAAATAGACCGATTATGCTTACACGGTACATAAAATACATAACAATAAATGCTCCTACAAGCATCATGCCGAAAAATGTACCGAATTCAAAAAAGTTACTAACTGGCGCATGCCCTGATGCAATCCACCTTGTAACAAAATATACTGTTTGTGCTATAAACCCTAAAATTGTAATCGTTATTCCTACATTTGCCCATTTATGACCCTTTTCTTTAATGGCTCCCCCAAAAAATAGAGTCGCAATTAAATATAAAATAAATGCGGTAAAGAGAAAGTTACTACTTATTTGCACCATATCGTTTCCCCACCTTAACTAATTTTTTTATCAATTACTTTATCATTTGGCTGTGGAATTGCTGTACCTTCTATTACTCTTTCAATATCTTTCTTTAAACCGAACCAATTTTTATTTGTATGCCCTGCAATCCACCATTCATCATTAACACGTTGTATCCAAATACGGCGATGATTCCAATACATACCTTGAATGACACCAACCATAAATATAAATCCTCCAATGCCGAGAATCCAAAGCGTTAAATCTTTTCTTACAGTAAGTGCTGTTGCATTTTGCATTTCAACACCTGCAAACGACATTTTATATTTGTTGTTTCCATCTGGTTCTATATTTTGCTGAATACCAACAAAACTCACTTCACCATCTGGTGTTTCAGGTGTAAACATTTTAAATACAAATGCAGGATTGTTTGGTAATTTCGTTTTTGTATTTGGTTTTCCATTCTCATCAAAATAAAAATCAGGAAAATAGCTTAATAGTTCTAGAGAATAACCATTTCCTAAATCATATTTTTCCTTAGGATTCGTTAAATCTACTTTAATTGGTCCCCACTTTTGATTATTTTCTTTATTTTGCAAGTTAAAGGACATACTTTTAAATTCACTTTCTTTATAAGAAACTTGATACACTGCAAATTGATCAAATTTCAGTGGTTCATTCACTCGAATTTCCGCTTCTTTTACTTTTTCTAATTTCGGTTTTTGTCCTGCTATATTTTCTCCTACCGCTTTATATAATACGGCATTCGTTTGGAAGTTTTTCGCAATCATTTTATCGCCTACACGATCAATCGCTTCATCAAAAACTTCCTTGTCCTTACTTTTATCATAAACTTCTTTTATAAATTTCTCGTTTTTTAAGTAGTATTGTCCATCCGTCCCTGGTATTTCTTTCGTTTCACCGTCACGTAACCAAAGTGCTTCGTCTACGTACATACTCGGTAAAAAACGAAGCATCGCACCGAATAAAAAGATAATAAGACCGATATGATTTACATATGGACCCCAACGCGAGAAGCGTCCCTTTTCTGCTAAAACGTTTCCGTCTTCCACTTTCACGTTATAGTTTCTTTTCTTTAAATTCTCTTGCACTCTTTCCAGGTCACCTTCTTGCGGTGTACCAGTCCCATATAATCTCTGTCTCTTTAAAAAACTAGGATGTCTTTTTACGCCTTGCTTTTTTAAAGCTTTATAAAGTGGAATAACGCGGTCTAAACTACATATCACAAGTGAAATACCGATAGAAGCAATCAAAATCATATACCACCATGAACCGTATAAATTATTAAACCCTAATTGATAGTATAATTGTCCTAAAAATCCGTATTCTTGTTTATAATATTCAGCTGGTGCAATACCTGGAGTTATGTACATTTCTTGCGGAAAAATAGTTCCTATCGCTGATGCAGCTAAAGTTATTACGATTAGCCATACACCTACTTTTACAGAAGAGAAAAAGCTCCAAATTTTATCGACTATCGTTTTTGTCTGCGTGAGAGATCTCCGTGCACTCCCCTCATAGCGCATATCCAATAGTTTTGCATTTTCATTGCTTTCAAATGGTTTCCCGCAAGCTTCACAAAAAACGGTTCCTATCGGATTAACATGTCCACATTCACATTTAATTTCTTTCAACACTCTCACCGCCCCTGTATCTATATGTACTATTGTATATTCTAACCTCGAGTTACCGCAATACTCAGAATTTTTAAACCAGAGGCACTATAAACACGCACCCCTTATGTAAAGGCTTTCTTTATTACGGAGTAATTTTCTTTAAATACCCTTCTAACTGTTCTTTCGTTTGTTCCCCTATAATTTGCTCCACTACTTTTCCATCTTTATCAATCAAAAAGCTTGTCGGTAAAGGACCTACTCCATATGTTCCTATAATCTTTTGTCCTTTATCAATGGCAACTGGGAATTTCAAACCATATTGGTTCACAAAGTTCTTTACTGCAATATCCGTTTCATCTGCATCTAACGCTATGATTTCAACGCCTTTTTCTTTATACTTTGGATATAATTCATTCATATAAGGCATTTCTTTTTCACAAGGTTTACACCACGTGCCCCAAAAGTTTAAAAATACACCTTTTCCCTTTAAATCTTTTAGTTCAATTTTCTTTCCTTCTAAATCCGTCACAATAAAGTTAGGTGCTTCTTTTCCGATTTGCATTTTCTCTTTATTAGCAAAGAATCCTTGATAAAGGGTAAATCCTACAGCACCACATAAAATGAGTAGAATAATAACGCGAAATAATAAGCGATTTTTCTTCATATTACCTCTCCTCTCCTCGGCAAGTGTTATGTATTATCTTCTGTAAATGTTGTATTGAATAAATCACCAGCAGAGCACTCCACTGGTGAATTTTTAACTCTATAGCTTATCTTGGCTTTGTAGAAGCAAGCGCGCGTAATTGTTTCACCTCATGTGGTGTCAATTCTCTCGCATCACCAGGTCGCAGGCTTCCTACTTCTAAGAAAGCATAACGTTCACGTTTTAATTTCACTACTTTACAGTCTAACGCTTCAAACATACGACGTACTTGACGATTACGTCCTTCATGAATTGTTAATTGTACAATAGCCATCTCTTTACGCTTGTCCCAAGAAATAATTTTCACACGTGCTGGTGCTGTTTTACCGTCTTCTAACGTAACACCGCGTTCTAACATGCGAATTTTCTCACCTGTTAATGGCCCTTTTATTTTTGCAACATATGTTTTTTCAACTTTATATCTAGGATGCATTAATACGTTTGCGAAGTCCCCATCGTTTGTCATTAATAATACGCCAGACGTATCATAATCTAAGCGTCCGATTGGGAATAAACGTTGTGTAATTTCCGGGAAAAAGTCCGTTACAACACTTCTTCCTTTATCGTCTGATACACTTGAAATTACGCCAGTTGGTTTATATAGTAAAAAATAAACAGGTTCTTCTTTTTCAAGAGGGATATTATTTACTTCTACTTTATCTTGAGGAGTTACTTTTGTCCCTAACTCTTTCACTATTTTTCCATTAACTTTCACTTTTCCTTGCTGAATTAATTCCTCAGCCTTTCTTCTCGATGCAATACCTGCTTGCGCAATCACTTTTTGTAATCGTTCCATTTCTTTTTTTCACCTCGAATTTATCTTACCTTACATTAGAAAGACTTGGCAACCGCATACGCTTTACGGCTATTCGCTTCATCTTACTTAAACAACATAGCGATGATAATAAACATATAAAGGTCAAATCATGTTTTTACCCTTTATTATTGTCCATATTTTTCATATTTCTCACAATAAAAGTTCATCATTTTGTCAAAAATACCACATAAAAAAACCACTATTAAGCTACACCTTAATAGTGGTCGTATACGTATTATAAGCGAAATAGCGTAAAAAATGAATAGTATTACTGAAACAATAAAGAAACGAACACAATTGAGCATATAATCCCGATTAAATCTGCAAAAAGCCCTACTTTTAGTGCATCCCCCATTTTTCTAATCCCAACCGCTCCAAAATATACAGTTAAAATATAGAAAGTCGTATCTGTGCTCCCTTGCATCGTAGAAGCCAATCTCCCAATAAACGAATCTGGCCCATATGTTGCAATTAAATCGGTCGTAATACTTAAACCAGCAGATCCTGAAATAGGGCGTATAAGTGCTAAGGGTACAATTTCTGCTGGAACATGGATCAAATCTAACATTGGCTTCATTACCGATATCATTGCATCTAACGCACCTGAAGACCGGAATATAGAAATAGACACAAGCATTCCAACCATAAACGGTAAGATGGAAATTGCAATTTGAATCCCTTCTTTTCCTCCCTCAACGAACGATTCATACGTCGGTACTTTCTTTATTGTGCCATATAAAAGGATAAAACCAATTACACAAGGGATTACCCATAAGGAAATTGTATTTACAATGCTCATTTTTTCCGCCCCTTTCTACTCCTTCTTCGGTAAAAATAGCGGTCAATCCAAATTGCCCCAATCATAGAAAGTACTTGTGCAATAAATGTTACCCCAACAATTTCAGTAGGATTCGCTGATTCATACGTCATTCGAATGGAAATGACTGTCGTAGGAATTAATGTAATAGCTGATGTATTTAATGCTAGAAACGTCACCATAGAACGGCTCGCCGAATCCTTTCCTCCATTTAACTCTTTCAGTTGTTCCATCGCTTTAATACCAAGAGGGGTCGCTGCATTACCTAGACCAAAAAAGTTTGCCATCATATTTGATAGAATAAATCCCATAGACGGATGATCCTTTGGTATTTCTGGAAACAACCTTTTTACTATCGGCATAAAAAGTGTAACTAATTTTTTTAACAATCCGGCTTCCTCTGCAATTTTCATTAAACCGAGCCAAAATACTAAAACACTAATAAGTCCTATACAAATCGTTACCGCATCTTTTGCTCCGTCAAATACAGCTTTATTCACTTCTTCCATCGTTCCATTTATCATGGCGTATACAATCCCAATGACAGCCATCGCTACCCATACGAGATTAACCATCGTTCCCAACACCTATCATGTAAGAAAAAATTTCTTTCACATTATTCCAGTAAAGTCCCGTTGTAGCTACTAACTTTCGTTTACTATAAAATAAATTCCGTTCTCCAACTTTTTCATTACCAACATAAATGTCTGTCTTCCCAACCTTTACTCCATCCGTAAGTTTTGTACTTTTATCGAGTTCAACTTTTAATACTACGTTCTTTTTTTCTTCTTCAGTTAACGGTACCGAAAAACTATTTTTCGTATAAACATGGTTGGCATACTTCTTTTCATTTATTTCAGCAATTGCTCCTTGTCCTAAAACTTTCGTTTGTTTGAAACGGTCAAAACCTTTATCAAACAAATTCATATGATCATCCCAATCACTAGAGGCACTCAAAGTTACGACAATTAAATCTAGTCCACCTTTTGATGCCGTTGTAACAAGCGTTCGCCCAGCTTTCTTCGTAAAGCCTGTTTTTCCCCCTGTTGCAAATTCATAATAAGACGTTACCAGCTTATGTTTATTTTTCCACGGGTAATCCCAAGAATCTGATTTATATGTTTTGGTTCCAAAGATTTTCTTAAATGTCTCGTTTCCCATTGCATATTTCGTTAATAATGCCATATCGTAAGCCGACGAATAATGTGATCCATCTCCATCTAAGCCATGAGGGTTTGAGAAGTGCGTATCTTTCATTCCAATTTCTTTCGCTTTTTGATTCATTAAATATACGAATCCATCTATACTCCCACCCACACTTTCAGCAATTACTTGCGCTGCGTCATTACCAGATCTAAGCATGAGTCCGTATACTAAATCTTCTAACTTCACTTTTTGTCCAGGCTTTAAATAGATTGCCGATCCTTCCACCCTCACCGCTTCATTACTAACTGATACCATTTCTTTCATCTTCCCTGATTCAGCAGCTAATAAGGCGGTCATAATTTTTGTTATACTAGCAATTTTTTGAGGCTCATGTTCTGCCTTTCCGTATAATACACGACCAGACTGTTGCTCCATTAATACAGCATTTCGAGCACTAACATTGCTGTTCATCTTTGCATATGTAGGAATCGGCATAACGCTTGCATACATCATAAGAAGCGTAATGATTACACAAATTCGTCTCATATTTCCCCCCACGTCCTTTTGGCACTTTTTGTACAAGTGTATGCTTGGCCTTTTAAAATATGAACGAAATCTTCCTTCTACTTCCATTAAAAAAGACGCAGAGAATTTGCGTCTAATATGGTGTCCATTCAATTTGTTTCGCAGTTTCAAACCTTTTTTCTACATCAGGCCAATTTACAACATTCCACCAGTTTTTAATATATTCATCTTTTCGATTTTGGTATTGTAAATAATACGCATGCTCCCAGACATCTAGTACAAGGAGCGGTATCGTATCCCATTGTGTAAATAATTGATGAAGTGTACTTTGCAAAATTTCTAACCTTCCAGACCGGGGTACCCAAACGAGAATTGCCCAGCCTGAACCTTCTACTTTAGAGGCTGCTTCTGTAAAATGTTTTTGGAAACGTAAAAAGCTCCCAAAATCTTGTTCAATTTGTTGTGAAAAAGTTCCTCTTGGACTTCCACCACCGTCTTTTTTCATGTTATTCCAAAATATCGTGTGTAAGTAATGACCTGACCCATGAAAAGCCGCTTCCCTTTCCCAATGCTTAATTAAATCAAATTTATTTGTTTTTCTCGCTTCTTCCATCATCTTCTCTGCTTTATTTAATCCTTCCACGTAACTCCGATGATGTTTATCATGATGTAACATCATAATTTCTTTAGAAATATACGGTTCTAACGCATTATATGGATAAGGTAATGGCGGGAGTGTATGTCCTCCAATTGGGACAGCTCGTTCACTATCCCCTCTTTCATATAATTCATATTCCTCTTCTTCTTGCATAAATACTTCCTGCAAGTGATGCTGAATATGTTCTACATCATCGCTTATTTCATACATAAACTCTGCATCTGTTTCATACTCATGCTCTTTCATACGCTCTAATAACGTCTGAATTTTATAAGCAAGCATATGGACATCATACACTTCCATTGCGCGACTATCTAATACGTGAAGAACACTTTCACACCAATTTTCTACTTCATGAAAGTAATCTGTAAATACACCTTGCTGATTCATGTTGCACCTCCCTAATGCTATCCACTTAACTATATTCAATGAAAATCCCTTATATAACTGTACAAAAGGAAAAGAAGCTAAGTCACCTTAGCTTCTTTTCCTCAATCAATATTTGTGTAACATCTTTGTCTGATAATCCGTCTCATAATATTCTAGTTCTTCACGCATCAATTGAAATTTACCTTCTAAACTCTTCATCACTTGCTCTAAAGATGCAGGTGGTGTTTGTTGAAAAACGATAGAATTTTTCCCTGTATATGCAGACCGACTATTTTCATACCAATGATCACTCTTCGGTGAAAAAAACTCTGCAATTACTTGATGGTAAATCTTATATAAAATTTTTTCAGCTGCTGTTTTTCGAAATGGCTGGCTATTCAACAAAACAAAACATGCATCCTGTCCTTCTTCGCAAAAAACGAGAAGTCGTCTCATTGATGCTAATAACCCTTTATAATATCGCTCATTCCCTGCTGGTGTTTCCTCTAATAAAGAAGGTAACGTATGATAATTTACATAATTGGTTATCAAATTAATAGCATCTTCTAAAAATATAGAAACTTGTTCTGTTTGATTTTCAACCATCAAATTAGACATTTTTTCTCTCTCCTTTGCCATTTCACGCTATTTCTACTCTTTTATTTTTATGTAATTCAGCCAATATTTCTTGTACTTTCGACACCGTTCCCTCATCAAAATATTGTTGAAATTCTTCCATATTATTTAAATACAAACGTTTTTGCGCACGAAGCTCCTTATCTTTCATTAAACAACATATCGCTACAATATCGCGCAAATATATGTTTTGTTCTTCTACTTTATACACTGGATTTCCTTCAAAAGGAGTAATTTCTTGTAAAACTTCTTCAAAATATCGAACGTATAAAACCGAAAAAGTTTTCTCTTTACCATTTAATATATATGTCACTTCAGATCTGTTAAAAAAATCTTCTGATGTATTAGGTTTCTCTTTTTCTAACTCATATCCTACGTAACCTTTTATAATCATATACTCCCCCCCTCACCCTTCTTTCACCTTATTCTAACTTAATTTTCCGATAAACAAAATATTCTTTTAAATATACCTATATAAAAAATAGCTCCCCTATACAGGAAATTACCTTTTTATTTTTCTTGAAGTTTGTCATAATAATATTATTGTCTCAGTTTTCTTATACAAGGAGAGTTGTATTTATGTCGTTTTCATGGAAACGTTTCTTACAAATCGGGAAAATTATCTTCCCATTTGTTGTATTAACAATTGTATTCTTTCAAGCAAAAAAAGAATTAGCGGGCATTTCTTTTTTAGAAGCGATTGATACAATTAAAAACATTCCAACTGGAGGAGTCTTTTTAGCAATTACACTTGGTGCATTCGCTGTATCAACAATGTTCTTTTATGACTATGTTATGCTTCGTTACTTAAAAGCTGATATTCCTGTCCAAAAGATTTTCCGTATCTCGTGGATTGCTAATACTTTAAATGGATTTATCGGGTTTGGTGGTCTTGTTGGAGCCGGCGTACGCACAATGCTTTATCGTCCATATATAAAAGAAAATGGAAAACTTATTAAAAGTATCGCTTGGATGACAACTGCCTTTATTAATGGATTAGCCATTCTTTCATTTCTTGGTCTTATCGGAATATTAGACACGAGATTTATTTTGCATGAAAAACCATGGCTATGGCCTGTTCTTATCTTCTTCGCTCTTTTCGTCCCTATATATATCGGATTTTCTAAATTAAAAAATAGAAAAGCGACGCAAACAGAGGAACAAGAAGAAGAGGAGAAAAACCCAACTGTTTTATACTCATTAGTTTCATTAGTCGAATGGGTATCTGCTGGTATTGTTATGTACGTCATATTACTATTATTTGGCATTGAAATCGAATTCCAAAAGTTTTTAGGCGTATATGTTATTGCTGCTTTAGCTGGTGTCGTTAGCCTTGTTCCTGGTGGCCTTGGATCATTTGATCTTGTCTTCTTAACTGGGCTTGGGCAATACGGCATCGATACAGGTGTTTTACTCCCTGCTATGTTATTATATCGTCTCGTCTATTACATCTTGCCCTTCTGCCTTGGTCTCATTTTTGCAGCTTTTGAAATGACAGGAGTAGCCATTAAAAAGTTTGAAGATAAACCTTTTATTGCGCCTGCATTAGAGACAACTGGTGTTATATGGACTTTGCAGCGTGACTTTCTAGGAAAGTTAGGTTCTTGGGCATCTGCTGCTTTAACAGTATTTGCTGGCTTAATGGTTATTTTATCAACCATTCTACCGACAAGTATAAATCGGGCACACGCCTTACATATTCTAGCTCCAAAACATCTTATTCAATTTTCTTTTAGCTTATCCCTAACATTCGGTATTCTCCTCCTCATTCTTTCGCGGGGGATATATTACGGAACAAAACGTTCTTATTATATGACGATTGTTTCTTTAATTGGAGCGGCTATTTTTAACACACTAAAAGGAATTGATGTTGAAGAAACTTTTATTTTATTAATCGTACTCGCTGTATTGTATATGCTTCGTAAAAGGTTTGTACGTGAGAAAATGGAAGTCTCACTTTCCGATATCGTAAAAGTTTTTATATTCCTACTTGTAACGTTATATTTATATAAAAACTTAGGTATTTTATTTGCAGGTGCAAAAGAAGCTTTCAAACCTGATTTTGTCGTTCGTAATATTACACAAGTGAAACGAAGTGCATTAGCAGCTGCCTTTTTTGTTCCTACTTTTTTACTAATTGGTTCACTCATTGCAAATCGTTATCGAAATGAATTTCCGGGGCAACCAGCTAATGATAAACGATTACAAAACTTCTTAGATGAACATGGTGGAAATGTGCTTAGTCATTTAGGTTTTTTAGGAGATAAACAGTTCTTTTTCAGTAGTGATGGAAAAGCACTCATTCTCTTCTCAATAACTGGAAAACGGCTTATTGTACTAGGTGATCCAATTGGGGACCCTTCCTCCTATCGTACTGTATTGCAAGAGTTTTTAGCTGAGGCTGATCGATTTGGATACATTTGTGTATTCTATCAAATTGAAAGTAAATGGATGAGTTTATACCACGATTTTGGTTATAACTTCTTTAAGCTTGGTGAAGAAGCTGTTGTTGATTTAAATACCTTTACAATAACAGGAAAGAAACGCGCTGGCATGCGAGCTACTTTCAACCGTTTTGAAAGAGAAGGCTATACATTCTCTATTCATGAGCCACCTTTCTCCGACGAATTATATGAAGAGTTAAGAAAAGTTTCAGATGCATGGCTTGGTGGAAAAAAAGAGAAAGGTTTTTCACTCGGATACTTCGATCGTGAATATATTAGTCGCGCTCCTATCGCAACATTATCTGATGCGGATGGAAAAATTATTGCATTCACAACATTCATGCCTGTATATCAAAACGGATCATTATCTGTCGATTTAATGCGATATTATCCAGATGCGCCTAGCGGCATTATGGACGCAATTTTCATCCACTTATTCCAGTGGGCAAAAGAAAATGAATACCACTCCTTTAATATCGGTATGGCACCACTTTCAAATGTTGGTTTATCCACACAGTCTTTCTGGTCTGAACGAGTGGCTGCTGCAATCTTTAATAACGTTCGTTATACGTATAGTTTCAGCGGATTACGACATTTTAAAGAAAAATATAAACCAGCATGGAGCGGTAAATATTTAGCATTTAGGAAGAATCATTCTTTACCAATTACAATGCTCTCTGTAACAAAATTAATAGGAAAAAGAAAAAACAGCTAAATTCTTAGCTGTTTTTTCTTTTTTGAACTTGTACAATAAATTCTTTTTCATACTTCTTACCATTTATATAGAAATTCCCCCACATTTTATACGTGCCCTCGGCAGGAAATGTAATTCGGTATTGTAATTGCTCATCCGTATCTACAGGCATAGCGTATAAAAAATTCTCCTTCGTTTCATCCACTATATAGAGTGACTCTACTTCTCCTCTCTCTGAATGCAATTTCAATTTTTCACCCTTTTTCGCTTGAAACTGAAATGTTAACGTAACTGGTTCATTCGGATGTAATGCGCCAAATAAAAGAGAAACTTCATACTCTCCTATTTTTTTTGTAAGTACACTGTCGATTGGAAATTTCACTTTTTTCTTATTGTTCTCCTCTTTCGTTCTACCAAAATCTTTCTTAGCGAATGACTCTACGGACTTATTTTTGTCTTCGTATAAAAATATTGTATATTCTTCGTCTTTCGCTATTTTGGAAGATAACTTATATGACCCGTTCCCTGCAAATGTGGGTTTAATTTGTTGTATGTTTTTTAACTGTCCATCTACAATCACTGCCCGCATTTGATCATTTACACCACGAATTTCATTATTCTTGTTGTTTAACAACTGAAATACAATATCTACTTTCTCATTTCCCTTTCCATTTGAAACATCCCACTTTACTTCCTGAACATCTCCTACAGTCTCTTCATTTTCTTGATATTTTTTTATGTAAAATCCTCCTGCCACAATAAGTACTAACGCAATAAGCCCAATGACAAGATTTTTCAAAACATCACCTACCATTTTTATTGTCTCTATTCATACAAAACTTCTTAAGATATATATTCTAGATTATGATTTATGAAATCCTCCTATTTTGCACATATTACAAATAATAAAAAGATTTTAATTGAAAGGATTCGTAGTGTATAATGCAAATGATATTGATTTCTATCAATACATTATAAGGAGGACTTTTTTATGAGTGTACATATCGAAGCAAAACAAGGCGAAATCGCTGAATCTATTCTATTACCTGGTGATCCATTACGTGCAAAATATATCGCTGAAACATTTCTAGAGGACGTTACTTGCTATAATAATGTGCGTGGTATGTTAGGTTTCACTGGAACTTATAAAGGAAAACGTGTATCTGTTCAAGGTACAGGTATGGGTGTTCCTTCTATTTCTATTTATGTAAACGAATTAATCCAAAGCTACGGAGTTAAAAATTTAATTCGCGTTGGAACTTGCGGTGCAATTCAAAAAGATGTAAAAGTTCGTGATGTTATTATCGCAATGACGGCTTGTACTGATTCTAATATGAACCGTTTAACATTCCCAGGATTTGATTTTGCACCAACTGCAAACTTTGACCTTTTAAAGAAAGCTTATGATGCTGGAACTGAAAAAGGATTACACGTTCGTGTCGGTAACGTTTTAACAGCAGATGTGTTTTATCGTGAAAGCATGGACATGGTTAAAAAACTTGGAGATTACGGTGTATTAGCAGTAGAAATGGAAACAACTGCTCTTTACACATTAGCAGCGAAATACGGTGTAAATGCATTATCTGTATTAACAGTTAGCGATCACATCTTCACTGGCGAAGAAACAACATCTGAAGAGCGTCAAACTACATTTAACGAAATGATTGAAATCGCTTTAGATGCAGCAATTCAACAATAATACACTAAAGAACTTGTCATACGTCTGGCGAGTTCTTTTTATGTGACTTTTTATAAATAACTACTTTATAAAGAGACAGATTTCTCCCCTCTACTTTCTTGTAACGTTTGTTATAATGAAGTGAAACTTTAATCAGTGGAGGTTTTTTCCATCCCCCACTGATTATTAGTTGAACCAATCGGATTTTACGGGCAATTGATCTCCCGCCTAACTCCCTTGTATTCGCCGAATTTTGAAGTGGGAGTCTTATTGCCCGTTAAAGCGGGATAAAGAAATCATTTACAGTATTTCTCATAAGAGGTGACGCAGTGAAAAACAGAAGTATCGTCTTTAAACTATTTTTATTAACATCCACTTTATTTACAATCATATTCCTACTTTTTTTCCTAGGACAATCTCTATTTTTAGAGAAATTTTATATTAATAAGAAAGTAAAAACAGTCCAAACTGCTTTTGAAAAATTCGTAGATAATTATGATAAAAGTGATAAAAGTTATGAGCAGGTTAGAAAACTAAAACAAGAATTTCATGATAAAACAAATGCCGATATGCAGTTTTTGGATTCTAACGGTATTATTAAAAGTGATAACAATTACTATATCGATGTATTTAATCCCAACAATAATAAACAGTATTCCATTCCACTCAATAATCTTTTAACACCAGAAGAATATAATAAATTCGAAAATTTAGGTTTAAAAAAAGATGTAATAATCAATGTTGATGGAGTCGTACAAGAGAATAATATAATCACACCACAAAAATTAGGAACGAATTATAATCAATGGCAGAACGAACATTTCTATTCGGATTTTCAGTCAATTAATGGTAACCCTTCTAAGAACAGACTTGCAAGCCGATACAAATCTACAACTCGAATCGTCTTTACAGGTGTTATAACTAAGTTACAGCTCCCATCCAAAGCGGAGGTTCGTCTTGCAAATGATATTGAAACATTACAAGCCGTTCAATATTTTGCAGATATGATTAGAGAGGGAACTTCTAACTCGAACCAATTAAGTACTTTCATATTAGATGGTGGAGAAAATATAAAAAATAGTATCTTTGTAAAACCGATTATAGAAAATGGAAGGATTACAGAATACGCTTTTGCGATAGCATCTTTGCAGCCTGTTAATGAAGCGATGCTCGTTTTAAAAGATTATTATGTCTATGCCTTAATCATCGTGTTTCTCGTAATTATTTTGTTATCCTTCTACTACTCAAAAATCATTGTTAAGCCATTAATTAAAATAAATCGTGTTACAAAAAAAATGGCTAATTTTGATTTCAGCGAGAAATTACCTGTTACAGCTGACGATGAAATTGGCGGGCTTTCTGGCAGTATCAATACATTATCTGTAAATTTAAAAGATCGCATCGATCGATTAAATGTTGCTAATACAAAGTTACAACAAGATATTGAACGTGAACGTCAATTAGAAAAAACAAGAAAAGAATTCATTTCTGGCGTATCACACGAATTAAAAACACCGCTAAGTGTAATTAGAAGTTTTGCAGAAGGAATTAAAGATGGTGTTAGTAAGGATACTTCGTATTATACTGATGTTATTTTAGAAGAAACAGAAAATATGAACAGGCTGATTGTTGAAATGTTAGAATTAGCAAAGTTGGAATCTGGTACTTACAAACTAGATATGACGACGTTCTCAATCGGTGAATTAACGCAACAAGTCTACACAAAATTATTATTTAGCATGGAAGAAAAACATTTACAAGTGAACATCGATGCAGACCCTTCTATACTTGTTAAAGCAAATCGCAGTCGCATTGAGCAAGTAGTTGTGAACTTACTAAGTAATGCAATCCGTTATACGCCAGAGGGAGAAAAAATACAAGTCTCCATTATAGAAGCAGAAGATACCGTAAAAGTCGAAATCGAGAATACAGGAAACCCTATCCCTGAAGAAAGTCTTGAAAAAATTTGGGATCGCTTCTATCGTCTAGATGCATCACGTAGCCGTCACACTGGAGGTACCGGTCTCGGATTATCTATTGTAAAAAACATTTTAGACCTCCATCATGCCGAGTATGGTGTGTATAATACGACTAACAGTGTTGTATTCTATTTCAATTTACAAAAAGTAAAAGAAGTCAAATAATTTGTCTTAATTTCACTAGGAGTTCACATGAAATTCACACTCTCCCTTTATAGTAAGAAACAAGTTAATCCTTTCCTTTACACATATAAAAGAGGAGAGTGCGTGAAATGAAACAAGCAGGACAACCTATTCAAAATGAAAAACAATTAGAAACTATCAAAAATATACTTTTACAATCTTCGAAACGTGATGGCTTATTATTCGTATTAGCTGTAAATTCTGGCTTAAAAGTAAGTGAAATCTTACAATTAAAAGTTAGTGATGTAATCGATGAAAATGAAAATGTTCGCCATTCCATTTTATTTTACAATGAAAAAGTGAAGAAACATAAATGGTTTGCTGTAAATGAAGACTTACAGCACGCAATCGAAGACTACATGAAAGAACGTAAAACTTGGAAACGTAATGAACCATTGCTAAAATCTCAAAAAGGAACAAAATCTATTACGAGACAACATGCATGGTACATTTTAAACAAAGCTGCAAAAGAAGTTGGATTAGAAGGGATTAGCTCACATACACTTCGAAAAACTTGGGGTTATTGTGCATACAAATCAGGTGTTGATATTGCGTTTTTACAACACTTCTTTGATCATAGTACTCCATCAAAAACTTTAAAGTATATCGGTATTGCTTAATAACTCTTATACATAAAAAAGGTTACCATTTGAAAATTTGGTAACCTTTTTTATATTTCATATTCTCTTTTCTTGTCTCTCCTATACTGTAGTGGTACTCTAATAATAAGGGGGAGAAATTATGAACACACTTACAATTGAATTACCAAAAGAAACGGCTGAAAAACTTGATTTATTAAAACAAGCTTATGAAAAGAAAACAGGTGCTTCTATCTCTGAGAGCACTCTCGTTCAAACACTTATCTCAAAAGAATTTATCCAAGCGATAACTCCTTTTGATTTACAACAATTCGTCAACGGAAAAGAACAGCATTAATGCTGTTCTTTTTTTATCTCTCTTTAAAATATACAAAGTTTTTAATATATTTTTAGAAAAACCATTGACAATGATAATGATAACCATTATCATTTATTATGAAGCCAACAATTGATGAATCAACCAAACGCTCAGTAACATTGTTACCCCTCTTTTTCATATAGAAAGGCACTGTACATTCCCCCTGTTTGTACAGTGCCTTTCTTGTTTATTATCATTCAAAAAAATTTAATTGCTCCGGCTTCGGCTCACCATATGTAATGTTCATCATTTTCATAAGCTGTTTCGCATTATCTGCTGCATCCCCACCTGAATTGTTGTTAAACAGTACGTATATATCCTTTGTTTTCTTTTTTAATTGCTCTAGTCGTTCAACCCATTCTTCCAGTTCTTTATTGTTGTAGCGATATAAACAGCGAACCGCTCTCCAATTTTCCCCTTTATCAAGCCAACCATGAACATTTCGACCGTGAAAACGTATTAATGCCATGTCTGAATTCGTAACCTCTAACACGAGTGGCACAGAACCTATCCCAGCCTGTGGTTCATCACAAATTGTATGAACCCATTTCTCCTGTTCTAGAAACTGTAACGTCTTATCTCTCATTTCTGGATAAAACCATGTTTGATTTCGAAATTCTATCGCACACGGCAAACCTTCCATTTTTTCTTTTGTATATCGGAGAAAATCTACATTTTTCTTTTTGCAATCAAACCATGGTGGATATTGAAATAAAATTGTTTTTAATTTATCAGCTTCTATTAAAGGAAGAATAGACTGTTTATACACATCAAACATCTCATCGAACGTAGAAAAAGGAATTTCACCTTTCATATGTCCCGTCATTCCTTGATACGCTTTTACGACAAAAGAAAAATCTTTCGGCGTTTCCATTGCCCATTTTATATAATTTCGTGCAGGTTGCATCGCGTAAAATGAACTATCCACTTCCACAATAGGAAAATACTCGCTATATGTTCGTAATTTATTTCTATTTTCATAGGGATTTATGTATAAAGAATCATGATCTCCCCATCCTGTCACTCCAATAAACAGCACATATACCTCTCCCTTTTTAACTTCATCTTCTATTCACTTTCCAAACACTTTGCATCATGTAGCCTTTTCTTTAAGAGTATCCTTATAAAAATATGATATACTATATGGAAGAATTTTTAAAATGAGGGGTTATTTATTTATGCTTCCAAACGATGCTACTGTATCTCATGAAAAACGAATTGAAGAACTAGAAAATAAAGTACGTTTTTATGAAGAACTTGTGAATCAATTACCACATCATTTCACATACAAAAATCCACATATTGGTTTACGAATAAAGAAAACTAGAACAACCCATTCCATTCAAGAAATACCAAAAGAGAATAAAGAGGCTCATTTTCAACTTACTTGTGATTCATTATTTTTATTTGAACAACTCGAAAAACACTTTGTACATATTTTTGATGCCTTTTCACATCATGTAACCTTTGTCGATAGTAAAGGGAATATTACTTTATGTAATCAAGTTGCTGCAGATGATTTCGGTGTAATACGAAATGATATTATCGGAAAACCGATTCAACAATTACTAAACTTGCCGGAAGAAAAAATTAAAGCGATTGAAACATTAAAAACGGGAACAGAAATATATAATGAAGAAGTTTTAGACAAAAACTATGGCATTATAAATAACCGAATTATTCGCGATTATAACGGGGAGATTTTTAGAGTTATTAGTGTCTTTCATTATTTAAATACAGAACGTGATGCAGAGAAGTTTTCGTTAGCAGGGCGAATCGCAGCTGGAATTGCACACGAAGTACGAAATCCTCTTACAACAGTACGAGGATACTTACAATTTTTACAAGAAAGCGTTTCTCCATCAAATAAAGAGTTATTTAAAAATTTGCTTATCCCTGAATTAGATCGTGCAAATAATATTATTACAAAATTTTTAGCCATTTCAAAAACACGGGAATTTACAAGAGAACCGTTTCCCATTAATACATTTTTACGTGACTATATTCAACAGTTACTAGTTAGTGAAGTTTCCTTGCATAATATTTCAATTGATTATAACTTCTCTAATGAATTAGATGATATTTTAGTCAATATTGATCGACATGAACTTGTTCAAGTGTTTTTAAATCTATTTCAAAATGCCATCGATGCTCAAGGCGACAAACCTCTTTCTATTCAAATTACTAGTTATCGCCTTGATAACTTCGTTCGGATTACTTTCACAGATAATGGAATTGGTATTCCTCCAGCTATTCAAGAATATATCTTTGATCCATTCTTCTCAACGAAGGATTCGGGAACAGGACTAGGCTTGTCAGTAACAAAAAAAATCATCCAAAATCATAACGGCACGCTCAAAATGACTAGTGCTTCAAACGGTACAACTTTCACTATTTCTATTCCAATCTTACCTAAAACAACCCTTGAAAAATTAAATCAATGTAAATAAAGGACTAATGCACGAACTACATGCCAATTGTTAAACACTCCCAACAATTAGCATGTAGTTTTTTATGTTGCACTTTTCTTCTTTACATTATATAAACCTTTCTCTATATCTTACTTATTTCTTTCTAGGTGGGCCAATTTCTTATTTTTTTAGAAATGGTAGTTTGTCCATCACGAATTTAGTATAAATTTCATTTTAATATATAGTAATGACTAATGATTCTATGAAAGAAAAGAATGAAAAGATGAACAATAAAAAATAAAGGAAAAGTATTTTATGGTAATGATTGTTGCGAAGTAAGAGCATGTAGCCATATTAACATCCCTAAGTCAGAACTCACAGAATTTGTTAGACTTCTTCAAACTCTTGGTCAAGCTATTCTAGTTCAATATGGATCTGGTTGCCTAGGCGGAGGAACTACGGGGACTACTGGTGCTCAAGGGGCTCAACAAGGACCTGCGGGCGATACAACTGCGACACTATCTGTCTTCCGAATTTACTAACCACAATTTCCGAAAATATTTTGGGAGGACTAAGCACATTTATAAGTAATAGATGTGATTTTGATTGACTATTAAATCTCTCTTTTAATAAAAAGGAGCACTTGTTTGGGAGGATAAGTGCTCCTTCTTTACGTTTCTTTACCTCAAATTTACTCTATCTTAATCCTCATTTTGTATGATAAATAATGAAGTCAAAGATATGAAAGAGGGATGAAAAATGAGAGTTATGTCACCGATACGCATTTGGATTGCTCTTATGATATGCATTATTTTATGTGTAGGATTTTTTTTAACTCTAAAATATTCCACTATTTCAAAAGCAGAGAGAAAAACAGTTCCATACACACTTTTGTATACGAAACAAAACAACATCCTTTATTCCAATTCCACAAATAATGAAAAAAAAGTTATAAAAGGAATGCTTATTACGGAAGCTCCTAGTTACGAAACTCTACTTCAAATTGCTGAAACGATTAAAAATCAATATATAAATAAAGGAATTGATGAAATCACGCTGTCTATCCATAATGAAAATAATGGTAGTTATGAAGAAGAATTACTATACGAACCGATTAGTAAAGGAACAATAATCATCACATACGATTCCCAATCCTTTGGCAGTACGAACATTACTCTTAATGAATAGTAGCATTTACCTCACAAATTATGAGCAAACTTTATTTTTCACATGAGAAAGAGGCGAATAACGAAATTCGCCTCTTTTTTTACCATAATGATGGAATCCACTCTTTCACTTTATTAAACCACTCTTGCTGTTCTTTTTTCCTTTGTTGTTCTTCTTCTTGCCTTTTCTTTTCTTCTTCTTTTCTTCGCTTTTCTTCTTCAATTGTTTGCAATTGTTTTTTATAGTCCGTTTCAGATATTAACGACAATTGGAACGCTTTTTGGGCTGGGTTTGCATTTGCTTTTTTCATGATATCCCGGAACATCGTCGTTGTAATTTGACTACCACCTGGAACATAATGCTCGCTATCTGTTTTGTCATATCCTACCCAAATCGCACCTACTAAATCTGGTGTGTATCCTACAAACCACGAGTCCTTTGCCCCTACGCTCGGACCATTTACAAGTTGAGTAGTCCCTGTCTTTCCTGCTGTATCAACATTAGTAACTTTCGCTTTTCCACCTGTTCCCTTTTCTACAACACCTTTTAATAAATACGTCATCTTTTGAGCAATTTTCTCACTCGTCACTCGTGTCTCTTTCTTATACCATTTCCCTATTATTTCTCCTTCAGCATTTTGAACTTCTCTAATTGCATGAGCCTCTACTTGAACCCCATCATTAGCAAATGTACTATATGCTTGGGCCATTACAAATGGTGATGTCCCTACATGCATCCCACCTAAAGCAATTGGATACGTACGGTCTTCTGGTACTAATGGAATACCAAATCGCTCTAAAGATTTCAATCCTTTATCTAATCCTATTTGTTCTAATAGCCACACAGCGGAAACATTATACGACTTTGCTACCGCTTCATACATTGTCACATTACCATGAAAAGCCTGATCACTATTTTTCGGTTCATATTCTTTAATATGAAATGGTTCATCCTTTAATATATCGTATACTTCATACCCTTGTTCTAAAGCGGGTACATATACAGCTAGAGGCTTTAACGTTGAACCTGGTTGTCTTTTTAATTGCGTAGCATGATTAAATTGTAAAAACTGATATGGTCCTCTACCACCAACTAAAGCTGGAACACCGCCTGTTTTGGGATTTATAAGGACTACACCCGTTTGCATAAGTTGATCTGAGCCACTATCTTTGAAATAACTATCATTATTCACAACGTCTTCTACAGCTTGTTGTTTTTTCGGGTCAAGCTCTGTATAAATACGATAACCACCCGCTAAAATTTCATTTTGTGTTAATTCGTACTTTTCCATCGCTTCTCTAACAATATAGTCTACATATTGAGAGTATTTTCCCTTGTATTTATCATCAACGCCACGTTTTAACACAAGTCCGCTCTCTTTTTCTTTATTATACTGTTCGTCAGAAATATACCCTTGCTCTTTCATTAAACTTAATACGACATTACGTCTTTCAATTGACTTGTTAAAGTTTTTATAAGGTGAATACGCAGATGGTGCTTTAATCAAGCCCGCAATCGTTGCAGCTTCTGAAATTGTTAAATCTTTTACATCTTTATCAAAATAAGATTTAGCTGCCCTTTTTATACCCCAAGCACCTTCACCAAAATAAATTTGGTTCATATACATTTCAATGATTTCATCTTTCGTATACGTGCGCTCTATTTTTTTCGTTAAAAAATATTCCTTTATTTTTCGGGAGTATGTGCGGTCTTGTGTCAGAAATACATTTTTCGCAAGTTGTTGTGTTATTGTACTTCCCCCTGCTACAACTTCTCCTGCTGTAATATTTTTAAAAACCGCACTTATAATTCCACTATAATAAATACCATGATGGTTAAAAAATTCCTTATCTTCTACTGCAACAATTGCCTGAACCATAATATCAGGAATATCTTTTCTTTTAACGCCTTCTGTTTTCGAAGAAGCTAATTTAGTTGCGACCTCATTATTTGCATCATAAATTAAAGTCGGTTGTGGAACAGCTTGTTTTAATTCAGATATGTCTTGAATGGAAATTATTATATTTACAGCAATAAATAGAGTAACGAATACACTTCCCAATACAATTAATGAATTACGAAGTTTCTTCCTCTTATTGAACCACTCAAGCATTTTTTTAAAATGAGTGTTCTTCAATTTCATTCGTTCACTTCCTTCATTTATTTACACTCTTCTTTTTAAAAGGAAGAATATACCGCCTTTTAAATTTATTATAATAACGTAGTCATTCCTATAGTGTAAAGCTTTTCTTTTGCATTCATACTTTTTGCAAGAAAAGGACATTCTACAAGTAAGATATTCACTATTGGATATTAATATTATTAATAGAACAACGAGAGTTATGTTAAGTTTTTGTAAACTTTTCGATAAAATGTTTTAAAAAACGACAGTTTTTTGTTAGAATTGATTAGCCAATATATTTTACATATATTACTTTTGTGGGGGTAACAATAATGGTCTTTAAATCAAAAAAAGATAAATTTTCTGAAATGCTAATGAATGTTTCCGAAAATTTAAAAGAAGGCGCGCAGTTTTTCGTGGAGTATAAAATTAAAAATGCTAGCGATTTAAAAGAGTTTTCTATGCGCATGAAAGAGTATGAGTCAAAAGGTGACTCATTTATTCACGAAATCATTATGGAGTTAAACAAAGCGTTTATCACTCCGATTGAGCGTGAGGACATCCTACAACTTGCAATGAGTATGGATGATGTATTAGACGGATTAGATCACAGTGCTGGTCTGTTCGAAATGTATTCTATTACAGAAGCTGATGAATACATGATTAAATTCGTAGAAGCAATTAATCAATGTGCGATTGAGATTGCAAACTCTGTTGAATTAATGTCTAACAAAAAATTAGTCGACATTCGTACAAATGCGATTAAAATTAAGGATTATGAATCACAGTGTGATGATATTCGCCGTCATGCGATTAAGAACTTATTCTCTCGTGAAAAAGATCCGATTAAGATTATTCAATTTAAAGAGATTTACGAAGAGCTTGAAGAAGTAGCTGATAGCTGTCAAAGCGTTGCAAACGTATTAGAAACAATTATTATGAAGAACGCGTAAGGAGTTTGATCATGGATACACTCTTGATACTGACCGTTTTAGTAGTCATTTGCGCTTTAGCTTTTGACTTTATCAATGGATTTCACGATACAGCAAACGCTATTGCAACGGCTGTTTCAACGAAAGCTCTAAAGCCTAGACATGCCATTATTATGGCGGCTATTATGAACTTTTTAGGCGCAATGACATTTACAGGTGTAGCAAAAACGATTACAAAAGATATCGTTGATCCATTCGCCTTACAAAATGGTTCTCTTGTAATTTTAGCTGCTTTGCTTGCGGCAATAGCTTGGAACTTAATTACTTGGTACTACGGTATTCCAAGTAGTTCTTCGCATGCAATTATCGGCTCAATCGCAGGTGCAGCAATTGCGGCCGCTGGGATTAGCTCGCTAAATCTTAAAGGATTTATTAAAATTATTGAAGCTTTAATCATTTCACCGATTATCGCTTTCGTTATTGGTTATACCGTATACAGTATTTTTAAAGTAGTATTTAAAAACTTTAACTTAACAAAAACGAATAAGAACTTCCGTATATTCCAGATTTTCACTGCAGCATTACAAGCCTACACACACGGTACGAATGATGCACAAAAAGCAATGGGAATCATTACGATGGCTCTTATGGCTAATAACTATCATACTTCTAGCGATATCCCGTTCTGGGTACAATTATCTTGTGCTATCGCAATGGGGCTTGGTACTTCTGTCGGCGGATGGAAAATTATTAAAACTGTCGGTGGACAAATTATGAAAATTCGTCCTGTAAATGGTGTAGCTGCCGATTTATCATCATCACTTGTTATTTTCGGTGCAACATTCATTCACTTACCGGTTAGTACGACGCACGTTATCTCTTCTTCTATTTTAGGGGTTGGTGCTTCTCACCGTGTGAAAGGGGTAAAATGGGGAACTGCAAAACGCATGTTAATTACATGGGTTATTACACTTCCTATTTCAGCTTCTTTAGCTGCTCTGTTTTACTACCTATTACATTTTGTTTTCTAATCAAAAGTCGTCTTCCTTATTTTTCTAGGAAGACGACTTTTTTGTGAACAAGCCTATTTCTCATTAAAAAGCGTGTATAATAATTGGTGGATAAGTTATTTAGAGGAGTTGGCAATTTTGGAATACATCATGTTACTTTTCATCGGACTAATCGCCGGAACAGTCGGCAGCCTAGTTGGGCTTGGAGGCGGAATTATTATTGTTCCGTTATTAATTGGATTACACAGTTTATCACCACAACTTGCAGTAGGGACTTCTATGGTAACAGTCGTTTTCACAGGACTATCTTCCACCCTTACTTACATGAAGCATAAGCGAGTAGATTATAAAAGTGGACTTATTTTATTTATCGGAAGCGGCCCTGGTGGTATTATCGGATCATGGGCAAATAAATTTTTAAACCAAGACACATTTTCTTTATACTTTGGGATTTTCCTTATATTCGTCTCAATTCTACTTATGCTTCGAGACAAATTAAAACCTCTTTCCCTCTCAAATACGTCTGTAATTAAGCGTTCTTTTACAGATAATGATGGAAATACTGTACACTACCAATTCCCACCGTTTCTTGCTATCTTTATCGCCTTTATAGTTGGGTTTATATCTGGATTATTTGGAATTGGTGGCGGTGCCTTACTTGTTCCAGCAATGATGCTTCTTTTTGCATTCCCAGCACATATTGCAGTAGCAACTTCAATGTTCATCGTATTTCTATCAGCAATTGTAAGTTCTGCAACTCACATCTCACTTGGAAATGTCAGCTGGATTTATGCATTAATCCTGATTCCGGGTGCATGGATTGGCGGAAAAATCGGGGCTTACATTAATACAAAACTAAGTGGTAACGCCGTAATTAATTTATTACGTATTACGTTGATTATTCTTGGAACTAGATTAATCATTATTTCCCTTTTATAACGTATTCTTTTTAGAATGCGTTTTTCTTATACACATGAATATAAAAATCCTCCGAGGAGAACAAATAAAATTAAACAAACACATAATAACATATAATTTGAAATATGTACTTTCTTCAAGTTGACCACTCCTATAACTGCGACTGTTATCTTTATGATAGCGAAAAAATAGTTCACTTGCAGTTACAGAGTGCTAACAATGCAAAATCAATTATTACAAATTTTATCCTTATATTTCATTTCTTTGTATATTCTATCGATTTAATAAAAAAAGATGTCATATTGACATCTTTTTTAATGAAGAAGTGACCACCCCATGAAGTCTTCATGTACTTGGCACGCCCTCTTATCGTTTCGATCATATAATTCAGCATAGCTATCTGTTTCTTCATCATAAGCCATCGTATAAATAATTTGGCCGTCTACTTCAACGGATAAAACGACTCCACCTTTCATCTCTTCTACATGAATGATAGCATTCGCCGGAATTCTCATATCCGTCATTCTCATCGCATCTAACAATATACTAAACCCCCTACAGCGTATTCATTGCTAGTACTATTACACACTAAATAGTATACTACTGTAATAGCATACATTTCGTCAATGAAATTGCTGTTGAAATAGCATATTGTCTATATACATATACGCTAAAATAGAAGAAATAGAAACATATTAATGGGGGGCTAACATTGATTCTACACAAAGGAGATGTACTATTCCGTCAAGGCGAGGACGGTCCTTTATACTTTATAAAAACAGGCTTATTAAAAGTAGTTCGGCTAGAAGAAGACGGAACACCATTTTTATTCAACATTATCGTTCCAGGTGAAACGATACCTCATCATTCTTTAATTTCACCGAAAGAATATCACGGTACAGCTATCGCTTTAATAAAAACAGAAGTGGAACCGATCACTAGTAGTGAATGGTACGAGAGACTTCAAGCAAATCCCGAATCGTATGCTAACATCGCTATGGAATTGCAATCTAAATTAAGAATGATGCAACAACGAATTGATCAATTGACAACCGTCTCTCCGAAAGAACGTCTTCATCGTTTACAAGAATGGTTCACCCTATATTTAGGTGACATTCCTATATATGAAATATTAACACAAACCGAAATTGGTCAACTGATAGGTATACGTCGTGAAACAGTAAACCGTTTATTACGAGAACAAATAAAAAACGAGGTAAAATAAATACCTCGTTTTTTTGCTTATTGTAAGCTTGTTGCTGGGCCGAAAAATTCATAATGAATATGCTCTTGTTTCACACTTAAATCAGTTAGTGCAGCATTTATATGCTTCATAAATGCTACTGGACCACAGAAATAAAACTCTGCTTCAGTTGTCGGAATAATAGTTTTTAACCATTCACTTTCAATGAAACCTTCTTTATCAAAGTTCTTCATTTCTAAATCTTTTTCAGTCGGTGCAGAATAACAAGTATATGCTTTAACTTGTTCATATTCATTTTCTACTGTCTTAACGTGTTCTTTCATTGCATGTGTATTACTATTTATTGCTGCATGAACAAAATATACATTACGTTTTGAATCTTGTTCAATTAACGTATTTAACATACTCATCATCGGTGTAATCCCTACTCCACCACTAATTAGTACAACTGGTAATGTTGAATCCATATTTAACACGAAATCTCCCGCTGGTGCACTTACTGGTAAAACATCTCCTTCTTTTACATGTTCATGTAAGTAATTAGACACTTTACCGTCTGGTGTATCTACACCTTTTTCTTTTTTTACACTAATACGATAATATTCTTTCCCAGGAGCATCGGATAAACTATATTGACGATTATGTGTATATGTCTCACCTTCAATATTGATTTGAATCGTTATATATTGACCTGGGATGAATGAAGAAACTTTCCCTCCATCTTCAGGTTTCAAATAAAATGACGTAATAACATCGCTTTCCTTCACTTTTTTAACAATCACAAAGTTGCGGAAGTCTTTCCATCCACCTTCTTTATGTGCAGCTTCTTCATACATCTCTGCTTCAATGCTAATGAATGCATCAGCAATGACACCATATGCTTCTCCCCATGCATTTAAAACTTCATCAGGTGCACCTGCGACCTCTTTAATGGCACGTAGTAAACATGTACCTACAATCGGATAATGCTCTGCTTTAATACCTAAACTTCTATGCTTATGACCAATTTGTTTTACAACTGGAATAATAGCTTCTAAATTATCAATGTACGTTGCAGCTGCATAAACAGCATTCGCTAACGCTTGTTGTTGTCTTCCCTTTTTCTGATTTGTATGGTTGAAAATATTCAATAACTCCGGATGTTCCGAAAATAAAATTTCATAAAATCTCGTTGTAATTTCAACGCCTTTTTCTTGTAATAATGGTACTGTTGACTTTACGATTTCAATTGTTTTTGCACTTAACATTGTATCCCACTCCTCTATTTCCTTAACTGTTTTTAGTTTAACTGAATCTTATAATGCAGATTGTGATTTTAATCACTATTAACACGGTGTTTTTGTGAATAATATATGAACATTGCATTTACAAAAGAAAATAAGCTAACTAGAATTCTAGCTAGCTTATTATTTTATTTGTATAGCTTGTTCGATTACTTTTATATCTTTCCCATCGCCAAACTCCGTATACCCCCAGATATTCGTTTCACCTCTATATTTATTTACGATAATATCCAAGTCATGATATACACGGTGAGCATACACTACATACTCAATATTTTGAAGTTCCACACCTTTTTTTACAATTTCATAGCTTCTATTTACATCGCGTTTTATTTTTTCATTCTTTATTTCCGTATGTATATTTTTTAAAGATTGTTCTTGTTGTTGAAACCATTGCTTAAATTGATTCCAATCCCCATCTGTATAATTCTCTGCTTTACCATAATTTAAGAAATTATTATAGCTTTCATGTGTCATTCGAATAAAATCTAGCACTTTTGTCTCTTCTTGCACATCTTCTATTTGAGCTATTGTATTTACCTCAGCAGGCTTATTTGCATAATGTAACAGCACTTTCATAAGACTATAACTCGCAATGATCATCACGATAATAATACCTAATACATTTAACAATTTCTTCATACACAGAACTCCTTCTCTACTAAAAATATTACAACGTATGACTATACTTGTAACATTCTCTCGTAGAAATATAATTCCTGTATTAATTCTTCCTATCATTTCGACAATATTTTTCTATACATTTCTCGTTGGCAAATGTTCTTGTAAAACAATATATCCTTCATAAGCTGTGTAACCGAGTATAACCATTAATCCGATATAACAAGCAAATACTGTCCATTTCGTTTTCGCATCCACTTTATAATAGTTTTCTTGTTGTTCCTTTTCTGTTTTCCATTCATTTAATTTTCTTTCTGACGCTTCAAATGCTTCCCTTATGTAAATTGTATACTCATCTTTTTCATCTTCATATGGAACATAATCTAACGGTTCGAACTTCGGTAAAAGATACTCTAACACTTCCATTTTTTGAAGTTCACCTATTTGTAACTCTTTTTCCCGTTCTCTTTGTCTTAATGCATTCATCTCATGATGCATCACGTATATAGTCCGATGTACAGCACCCGTTTCTTTTAATTCCTCTTCAAGCCTAGTAACATATTCTTTCATCCCATCAATTTTATGCCCTAATTCCTTAATCGGCTCATCTCTCTTTATTACTCTATATAACTCCATACAACCGATAATAACAATAAATCCTCCCAAAATACTTTTAAAGTAAATTGAATAGCCAAGTAATAAAATAAGGCCTGCTCCCCAAATTTTAGTACTGACAACTGAAATAATTCGCCCACCATCTAGCGGTGAAACGGGAATTAAATTAAAGAAATTAATCATACTTCCAAGCAAAATAACAAGCGCCCAAAATGGCTCTTTCGTCATTATATAAAGCGGTATCGCCGGTAAAAATGACAGAAGTCCGAAAAGCGGACCCATATAGGCAATGTAAGCTTCCTCTTTCGCATTTTTCGGCATCTCTTTCATTCCAATAAGAGCCCCCATAAATGGAATAAAGATTGCTGGCGATGTTGGGATCCCCTTTCTTTTCGCAGCCCATAAATGGCCCATTTCATGAACAAACAACAAATAAATGAGCGCTACTCCAAATTTCCAACCATATAGAACTGCGTATGCGCCAAGCGATAGAAACATACTAAATACCGTTGAAAACTTTGCTAATTTAAAAATTGCAAATACCCACTTTAACTTAGACAGTAAAAATAGACCTATCGCAACAATAATTCCCCATAATCCTTTTTTATTATTTTTCATATTCCTCTCCTTTATCTCTCATTAATGAATCATATCATTCATCAAAGCTTGTTCTTTTCTCTATTATGACATATTTTTTTCTATTGTTAGAAATAATGTTTATATAATCCATTTTCAGCCAAAAATATAAATAAAAGGAGGTGTACACAAATGAATTTACAATCTCTTATAATAGGTGCTCTATCGTTTTTAGCTTCAACTCTTATTTTTTATACCGTTAGTTACGTATTATTATTAGATTTGTTGCCCAATCACGTATTTATTGCCCTTGTCATCCTTTCCGCTCTTATGATTTCTTTTCTTATTACACGAAAATCAATGAATGAGCCATCTACAAAAGCAAAGTAATAGAGAGGGGTGCTTTCCCCTCTCTATTATCATTTCCTAGGAAAGGTCATATAGATTTGACGAGTTTACATTCATTCCAATCCGTAAGGGCTAATTAAAGTCTCACTTTATCTTTGAAAATTCATTTTTTCACCATAATCTTTAACAATCTGAATTATATTTTGAAACACACCTATTTTTTCTTTTTCACTGTTTAATATTTTCAAATCATAATTTTCGTAATATGTTTCTAATGATTTTAATTGTGATTCTGAAGCGCTTTTTATCGGAACAGTAGCATGCAATTCATATTGCTTATACCCTTCCTTTACTTTTTCACCTAAAATTATTTCACTCTCTTTTGCTCCAATTAATTTTTGAACTTTTTCTGGAAAATTGAGTTGCAAATAATATTCTTGCTCCTTCACTAACTTATTGTATAGTGATTGTGAAATCGTATACCGTACCGTATAATTCACGTTTTGATCGCCTGTTTTAATATGAAATGCGGTAATCTGCAAATCTTTTTTTGTTACTTCTGTTAAAGGACTTACCTGCATCTCATCTTCTTTTTGTTCTGAGACATTTGGAAATATATCCAAAAGCTTTTCCGTATCTTTTTCATTCAACATATACATAGCTTTCTTATATTGCACCCATCCTCGTCTATCTTCTCCCCTTAACCATGCATAATAAGTTTCTTTTTTCCCATCTCTACTAATTTGTATTTCATATTCAGGTTCACCGAAGCTTCCTGTTATTTCTTGTTTCTCAGCTTTATTCAAAATGTCTATTACTAACTTCGCTTCTGATTCCTGCAACTTTTTCTCTTTATGTTTTTTTTGTATAACGGTTACCCCTATTGTTTCTTTCACTTCATTCACCGTCTCTTCTACTTTTTTTGTTTCTTTTTTCGGCTCAACTTGACCACAAGCTGCTAGTAACATAACAAACAACAACACCAATACATATTTCCCTTTCAAATTAATCCTCCTCTTACGATAAGAAATCCTTATAATCTTCATACATAAAACAAAAACGTGACATCCTATTAAATACGCTATACTAATCATTGAAAGGAGGTCTTTATCATGTCCATTAATTTTCATGATGAAAATAATAAGTACACATATGCAATAAGAAACGCTCATATTTCTTGGGCTGAAATGGTAAAAAACATTACAGAAATACAAAACAAGCAAATAATTGATATCGGCTGTGGTGGTGGGATTTATACGAAAGAACTCGCTCTTATGGGAGCCAAAAATGTTGTGGGACTTGATTTTTCAAAAGAAATATTACAAGCTGCAAAAGAAAATTGTAACAACTTTTCAAACATTTCATTCATCCACGGTGATGCACATAATATCCCATACCCTAATGAAACATTCGACATAGTTATTTCGCGTGCAGTTATTCATCATTTACAAGACATTCCTACATTTTTACGTGAAGCTTCTCGTATATTAAATAAAAACGGTGTACTTATTTTACAAGATCGAACAATTGAAGATTGTACAATTCCAGGAAGTCCCGAACACATTCGCGGATATTTTTTCTCTCTATTTCCAAAACTTATTGAAATAGAGTCAAAAAGACGTCCAAAAACCAACACTATACAGACAGAATTACAAAAACATTCTCTTCATGTACTTCCCGCACAAACACAATGGGAAATACGAAAAATACATGATTCTGTAGAAGCATTATTGCAAGATTTATCTCCTCGAACAGGTCGATCCATTCTATATGAGTTAACAGATGATGAACTTTCTCAACTTCTACAACATATACAGACCGCATTACAAAACGTCTCTCCTATTATTGAAAGAGATCGATGGACAATTTGGAGCGCCATGAAGTTGTAAGGAAGGAAGCCTCACAAAATAATGTGAGGCTTCCTTTCTTTCATAATCTAATTTTGCAACACTCTTGATATCCTCCACTTCTGGCCTGTGCACTTCCACACTTCGGACATACTAAATATCTAGACTGATTTGTCAACAAACTACCTTTTTGAAAGAGTAAAACTTCTGCTTGTTTAAACGAACGCGAATAATATAACCACATAAAACCAATTATAGCAATAATGCCAAATAATACTCCCATCGCAAGCATTTCAGTCACCTCTTTTGGTTTGTTCTTTCCAGCAAGTGGATTGTTGTATTATTCTCTGTAAATTCAAATAATCCCTTCTTTACTCCTATAAATATCAACTTTCTCTATAAATTTTACAATTCTCCGCAAATTTTTACTCCTATTTTACAATTCATTATTCCTTTTGCAACAACGAATATCACTTTCGATATTTCCGTATATAAATATATCTTTCAAAAAACATATTGACTTTCTAAAAAAAACATGCAACAATACTGTCAGAATACTTGAATAAAAATTCATTGACGAGAACGAGTACGTTATAGAACTGTTCCCCAGAGAGTTGGCGATTTGCTGAAAGCCAACGTTCAGTGCGTAACCGAAAATCATCTCCGAGAAGTAGAACCGAATGTTACAGTAAGTTCTTACCGGCCGTCCCCCGTTACAAGGAACACGTATCATGTTGTACGTTGCAAAGCCGTATACATATAGATTTATTTCTACATGTGTAAATTAGGGTGGTATCGCGGGTAAATATAACTCGTCCCTTTCTTTAGGGACGAGTTTTTTGTGTTCTTACAAATGAATGAAAAAGGAGGAAAAACAATGAACACTGTATCAAAAAAACATATTTTTTTCACGGGTCTTATGCTATTTTCTTTATTTTTTGGGGCAGGTAATTTAATTTTCCCTCCCATGCTTGGCCAAAACGCAGGTGAAAACTTTTGGCCAGCAATGATTGGATTTTTACTAACAGGAGTTGGCTTACCACTACTAACTGTTATCGCAATTTCTCTATCAGGAAATGGAATGCAGCAACTTGCAAGTCATGTTCATCCATTATTCGGAATTTTCTTTACAGTAATTGTATACATTGCTATCGGTCCATCTATGGGCATCCCACGTGTTGCAAATGTCGCTTATGAAATGGGTGTTAGTTCTTTCTTACCAGAAACAATCCGCTCTAGCAGCCTAGTGCTATTTGTATATACAATCATCTTCTTTACTATCGTATTTTGGCTGAGTTTGAATCCATCTAAACTTGTTGATCGTATTGGAAATGTATTAACACCTATTTTATTACTCTCTATTTTCTTATTATTTGTTAAAAGTGTATTTACACCACTTGGGCAATCAGGACCAGCAATGCCAGAGTATCAAACTTCTCCAATCTTCAAAGGCTTTATGGAAGGCTACTTAACAATGGACACTATTTCAGCACTTGCATTCGGAATTATCGTTGTAAATGCAATTCGCTCTAAAGGTGTGAATGATCGTAAGTCCATTGCCATCGCCACAGCAAAAGCAGGGCTTATTGCCGCTACAGGGCTCGTACTTGTATACGGTGCACTCGGCTGGCTTGGGGCAACTAGCGTCTCGCTCGGATATGCAAAAAATGGCGGACAGCTACTTACTGTTATCGTACAACAATTATTCGGTCCATACGGTTTGCTCCTATTATCTCTTATCGTTACACTCGCTTGTTTAACGACATGCGTTGGACTCGTATCTGCGTGCAGCCAATATTTTTCAACATTATTGACTACATTTTCATACAAAACGTTCGCGAGTATCATTTGCGCATTAGGATTACTAGTTGCCAACTTAGGTTTAACGAAAATTATCGCAATCTCTGTTCCAATTCTACTTGTTGTGTATCCAATTGCGATTGTACTCGTACTACTATCATTACTTCATAAATACTTCGGTGGATATCGCTCTGTTTATGTAGGTGCTTTAATTGGAGCAGCTGTAGTGAGCGTATTTGATGGATTAAAACAAGGTGGTATTTCAGTTTCATTTATCACACCATATTTTGAATTTATTCCTTTATATAATGAAGGAATCGGCTGGCTAATACCAGCATTAGTAGGAGCTCTTATTGGTCTTGCAATGGCTAAGTTAAGCGGTACGAAAAAAGTTCCATTAGTAACCGAATCTCACGAAGTAAAAGCCTCCTAAAAAAACTCCCAAAAGGGAGTTTTTTTACATTTGATACGCAGTATGATTAAAACTGCTTATTTTATAAGCCTTCGTATAATATTCAATATTCGTATCAACTGTTTCTACCTTGACAACATCATAGTGCTCTTCTTGCTTTACTAAAAATAAATAGTATTCCTCTGTAGCCTCAATAATCGCAATTTTATCTGTTTCAACATTATATTGTTCACAAAGCGCTTGTAATGCGTTCACATAATCCCCTAATTTTTTAGACTTATCCATTCCGAATATAGTTTGAACTAACATATACATTCTCCCCTTTATATGTACTGTTAACACCTCAATGATAACGCTTACATTATTTGTCGTCAATAAAAACATTCAATTGTTTTAACGCCAAATCTATATTGCATCGAGCCAATAATCAGCGAGGAATTCCCCGCCAATTAAAGTTTTACTTTATCCCGCATTAACTGCCCGTAAAAGTCCGATTGGTGAGGGCTGATAATCAGTGGGAGAGGAACAACCTCCCCACTGATTAAAGTTTCACTTTATCACTTCGTTAATTGATGCCTAAATGCATAAATAACCGCCTGAGTACGGTCACTTACATTCAATTTATTTAATATATTACTCACATGTGTCTTTACCGTTTTCAGTGCAATAAATAACTCGTCCGCAATCTCTTGATTACTTTTTCCCTCTGCAATTAATAACAAAATCTCAAACTCTCTTTCCGTTAAATCATCATGCAAAGGTTGCTCTTTCTTTTGACGCATACGGGACATCATTTTCCCGGTAACTTTCGGCTCTAATACTGTTTCTCCATCATAAGTAGCTCGTACAGCATCAGCAATATCACTTGCTCTTGATGTTTTTAATAAGTAACTGGTCGCCCCAGCCTCAATAACAGGATACAATTTTTCGTCATCTAAAAAGCTTGTTACAACTACAATTTTTGCTTCTGGCCATTCTTGAATAATAGCACGTGTTGCTTCGACACCATCCATCTCATCCATAACAAGGTCCATTAAAATAATATCCGGCCTTAATTGCAATGCTAATTCTGATCCTTTTCTTCCATTCTCAGCTTCCCCTACTACTTCAATATCTGGCTGTGTTGATAAATATGCCGATACACCCATACGAACCATTTCATGATCATCGACAAGCAATACTTTTATCATACTTCTCCCCCTCTCTCAATCATAATCGGTACTTTTACTTCTATTTGTGTACCTTTGGCCGGGAAACTAAGTACCTTAAGTGTCCCACCAATTTCATGAACACGCTCTTGCATCGATCTTAGGCCATATGAACCAGCCTTATTAACCCCTACTTCAAACCCAACGCCGTCATCAATGATTTTTAAAATCGCATATTGATCAATTTTTCGAAGGCGCACTTCTGTTTTCTTTGCCTTCGCGTGTCGCAACGTGTTTGATAGCGCTTCTTGCACAATACGGAATAAATGATCTTCTACACCTTTTTTTAATTCTATTGGCTCAATAAGCCATTCAATTTTCATATGTTGTTTTCGCGATAATTCCGTTAATAATTCCTCTATACCTTCTGTCAGTTTCTTACCTTCCAATTGTACAGGACGTAAATGAAGGAGCAATGCTCTCATTTCTGATTGAGCATTTACAACCATATTTTCAACAAGTTGCAATTGTTTTTTTGTCACATCTGGAAATTCAGTTATTTGTTCATTAATCGCTGACATCATCATCGACATTGCGAAAAGCTGCTGACTTACTGAATCATGCAACTCCCTTGCTAAACGATGCCTTTCTTGAGAAATCGCTTCTTGTCTCATCTCTTCATTCCAATGAGCTCGTTCATTCGTTACTTTTTGAAAGAGTCCAGCTTGCTCCTCTAATCGACGAGCCAGAACGATTACTTTTCGTTCCACTTCATGAAATTCATCATCTGCAGTAAACGAAACATCGCTCGGAAAATTCCCTCGCTCTACTTCAAATAGAAAAGTATTTAATCCTTGTATACGCTGCTCTATATAATAACCGATTGCATATCCTACAATTCCCCCGATAAGTAAACTTGTAGTCATAATAAACAAGCCAATTGGAACAGAAGCGATGGATTCCTTCCATAATAAATCATACACTTGTTGCTCGCTTTTCCATACATATACAATTGTACAAATGAGTGCGATACTAACAGAGGACAACATAGAATAACGAATATACATCCACGAAATATTTTTTTGTTTCTTCATTATACTTTCCTCACTTCCGTGTCGCCTACGACAAGCGAAGAAATAATTTTAATACGTCGAGGAGCCTCTTTATACTGCTCTGTTCTAAATGTAACATTGCGGTTAAACCCTGTCTCTTCATGACCTGGCAAGAGCACACGTCCGACAATAACAGAATGATTTAAAGAAAGTTCAATATCATACGGCACATATAAACGAATATTACCAACGACACCCCGAATAACAATTACCGTTTCCCCTTCTGGAATCATAGCAGTTGTTAAATCTATTTCCACATCACAAGCACCATATTGAACATTAATATCCTCAAGTTCATAAATATGATCCATCATTCGTACATTGCCTACAAACATATTTTTCAAATATGTTTCTGTACGATATATTTGCTTCTCTTCGTCTATAATCCCTTTTTCTTTAATTTCAACCTTCATTGCTTTTTGCTGATGTCCTTGTTGAATCAATTGATAACCAATTAAAGCTAAACAAGCAAATACGACAAGAACAAATGCTGCTGATGAAAATAAGAAGAATAAAAATACGATACCACCAACAAATAAAAATACATTTCCCCGTACATAACGATTCTTTTTACGATAATGCCTTCCAAACATAAGCATAATAAATGCAAAAATGAGACCACCTGGTTCAAAATGTCCAAGTATCATATCAAGAAAAAGACCGAACCCAAATATGATGAGGAGCATCCCCATTAATTGTGTCTTTGAAAAATGTCTCTTCATTTCAGCTCCCCCCTTCTTGTCACATATACATAGAAGAAAAGGCATTGCTTTCCAACACCTTTTCTCCTATCACTATATCATAAGCCTGTTTTATAATATACTACTATTATTTTGTTAACTCTTTCGTTAACGATACATCATTCTTTTCTTTCATTTCACGCTCAAGTTTTGCAATTTTCATATCAAATGTATCACGCTCATGCTCTTCATTCATACGAGTTTCTAAGTCACGAATGTGATCTTCAATTTCTTCAAATCGTAAGAACGGATTATTTTCATCCATTTTATGCATCGCAGTATTCATACGACGATTTGCATGTGCCATATTTTCACGTGCCATTAGTTCCATACGCTTTGCGTGCATTTCTTTTAATTTATTTTTCATTTCAGAAAGACGACGCTCTAACTCATCAATTTGCTCTACAACACCTGCATACATTTCTTCTAATCGAGTTACTTGACCTTCATAATAAGCTACCTCTTCTAACGCACGTTCGTGCAATTGCAATTCGCCTGCTTCTTGAGCAATGATAGCTTGCTTTGATCTTTTATTAACGAAATAACGTGCTTGCTCAAGCTCACGAGCAAAGTTAGATTTTAATGTTTTATGACGCTCAATTAACTTCTCAATTTTTGTTATTTCACGCTCACTATCACGTAAATATTGGTTTAACATCGCAATTGGATTTTTTCTTTCCTTCTCATCTAACACGTTATGAAAATCAGCTAAAATTGCATCGCGTACACGTCCGAATAAAGATTGTTTCATTATAAATCTTCCTCTCTTCTACTTTAATTATAATTTGATTTATTGTTTTAGTTTTTCATTAATTTGTTCCACTCATCTTCAAAGTTGCTATATGGTTTAGAACTTTCTGGAGCAGATTCAACAACTACATCTTTTTCTTTTTTCCACTCACGGTATCCGTAGTATAAAACCACTAAAGCAGCGATACCGATTAATGCTGGCGAATGAGAAAGTGCAATGGATAAACCGATTAAACCAACAATCCCCCAAGCTAACTTTCCAAAAAATGATTTAGCTCGCACAAATGATTTATAGCTCCAATATACAACTCCTGCTCCGATTGCAAATCCTACAATACCAGCAAGACTACCAAGAGCAATTAAAGCCAAAATACCGGCTGCGATAAACGCTAGAAATTGTTTCATCTTGTGCTTGCCTCCCTTCGATTTGATACTCTTATCTTAACTATTTTTTCATCTTTCCATAACGAGCTTAAGAACCGTTTTTAACTCAGACTTAAGACCGAGTCATATTCAGCCCTTTACGCAAAAAAACGTGCAGAGTCTATCCTCTGCACGTTTTTTAATTACTAACATTCATATTAAATTAAGCTGTTTTATGATACTCTTTTTTCTCAGCTACTTTCGAAAACCTTGGAAACCCAATTAAAATAGAAGCAATCCCACATACTCCAACTAAGATTGGATAAAATGCATATGGCAACAATTCAACCGGAGATAACGCTGCAAATCCTGCTGCCGTTAACATTTGGGCACCGTACGGAATTAATCCTTGCACACAACATGAGAAAAGATCTAATACACTCGCTGATTTACGAGGGTCTATTTCATATTGATCTGCAATATTTTTTGCAAGCGGGCCTGTAAAGATAATTGAAATCGTATTATTCGCTGTACACATATTCGTCATACTCACTAAACCAGCAATACCAAATTCCGCTCCTTTTTTCGAACGAATATTACGTGTTAATACATTCATTAAATATTGAATACCACCATTATATTGGATTAATTCAACCATACCGCCAATTAATATAGCAAGTAATACTAACTCCATCATACCGCCCATTCCAGTCGTTACACTTTTAAAGAAACTTTCTAACGTGTAACTTCCATCTATAAGGCCGATAACACCAGATAGTACAGTTCCACCAGTTAATACAATAAGTACATTCCAGCCAAGTAGCGCTGTAATAAGTACTCCTGCGTACGGTAAAATCTTTATCCAATCAAAGCTATGTGCTTTAATCTGCGTGTCACTTCCTGAAGTAACTATTACTAATAGTACAATTGTAATAATAGCCGCTGGTAACACAATTAAAAAGTTCGTTTTAAACTTATCTTTCATTTCTGTTCCTTGTGAACGAACAGCTGCGATTGTTGTATCTGAAATAAATGATAAATTATCACCAAACATCGCTCCGCCAACAACAGTAGCCATTGCAAGCGCAATTGAGATATCGGTTTGACCACTAATACCTACAGCAATCGGCGCTAATGCTGCAATTGTTCCCATTGAAGTTCCCATCGCTAATGAAATAAATGCACCAATAACAAAGATTCCAGCTACGATAAATCCTGGCGGTAAAATAGTTAACGCTAAATTAACAGTTGAGTCTACTCCGCCCATTCCTTTAGCAGTTTCAGAAAATGCACCTGCAAGCACAAAAATTAATACCATAATCATGATATCCGGATTTCCTGCACCTTTAGCGAACCGCTCTACTTTCACATTAAAACTTTCTTTACGATTCATCACTAAAGCGACTCCTACAGCAATTGAAATCGCTACAAGTATCGGCAATTTATAGAAATCACCTGTAATAATCCCAGAACCAATAAATAGCGCCAAAAATATCCCAAGTGGTAATAAAGCTAAACCATTTCCTCTCGTTTCTTTCAAAGTACCATCTCTCCCTAGTTTCAACCTTTTTCTAATGAATAACAAAAGACCTCTTCCGATGAGAAGAGGTCTTATACATCTATAAGAAACGCTCTTCTCATCTTTCAAGCACACGCTTGCTGGATTTGGCACAGCACTCTGAAATCGAGTCCGCTGCCGAGGCATCGTAGGGCCAGTCCCTCCGCCTCTCTTTATAAGAAGGTTTCATATTTATTTTTTAATAATAATTTCTTCCCTAACTTTACTCGCTTACAAAACAAAAGTCAATTATTTTTTGTATAGATTTTTTTGGTAATTATACAAAAATTTGAATAAAACAATCATTTTAACCTTTCTATTTCTTCTTTCAATATTGAAATCCAATAAAATTCACTATTTTTTATTGTTGCTAATATCCATTTCGTAGTGTACCAAGCTAACTCATACTCTTCCTTCGTGACATCACCACTTTTATAAGCATCCTCTAGCTCCTCTTCATCTAATATATACACCTTACCGCTAGGTAATAATACTACATCTAAATATAAATCATCAAAATACGGTAAACCACGATCGTCTATTTTATATTCTTTCGCCACATCGATATAATATTGCACTAATTTTTTCTGATCATCTAACATAGCGGTAATCGCAAAGTTTTTCCCGTCTATGAAATATTGAATCCACGTATACTGATCCGCTGCAATACAAAGTTCTTCACCATCATATTCTTTACAACTAGGCTCTCTCACCTTTTTTATATCCAGTATTCCGAGCATTCCCTCTTCCACTTGCTTAACCGTATAACTCTTTTCTATTAGTCTCTTCCACGAAGAACCGTCACCATATTTTCGTTTCATTATGTCTGCTCCTCTTCTATATACAGAAAAGCTCCCACATATTATGTGAGAGCTTGTTCATATTATAATTAAGCCGCTTGACCCTTTTCAGAAATCTCTTTTAAATAAGCTTGTCCTTTTTCAGCGTCATATTGACCTTCCCACTTAGACATAACTACAGCTGCTAAAGAGTTTCCTACAACGTTAACTGCTGTACGAGCCATATCTAAAATACGGTCAATACCAGCAATGAACGCTAAGCCTTCAGGTGGAATACCTACTGTACCAAGTGTCGCTAATAATACAACGAATGATACGCCCGGTACACCTGCGATACCTTTTGATGTAACCATTAATACAAGCAACAATGTAATTTGTTGTGTAATAGATAAATCAATACCGTACATTTGCGCTAAGAAAATAGCCGCAATTGCTTGATATAAAGTTGATCCATCTAAGTTAAATGAATAACCTGTCGGAATAACGAAAGATGTAATTGCTTTCGGGCAACCGAATTTCTCCATTTTCTCCATGATTTTTGGTAAAACTGTTTCTGAGCTTGCTGTAGAATACGCTAAGATCAGCTCGTCTTTTAAAATCTTAAAGAATTGGAAAATGTTAATTCCAAATATTTTCGCTGTAAGTCCTAAGACAACTACGACGAAGAAAATCATTGCTCCATATACGACAATTAGTAATTTCCCTAACGGAATTAATGAAGCAAGACCAAATGTAGAAACTGTAACACCAATTAGTGCAAACACACCAAATGGTGCAAATTTCATAACTTGGTTTGTTACGTAAAACATTGCATCAGCTACACCTTGGAAAAATTGAAGAACTGGTCTTCCTCTTTCACCAATCGCTGCTACACCTAAACCAAATAGTACAGAGAAGAAGATAATAGCAAGCATATCTCCGTCAGCTAACGACTTCATAATGTTCGTTGGAACAATATTTACAAATGTATCTGCAAATGAATGACTTTGTACTTGCTCTGTCGTATGTGTATATTTCGAAATATCTGTCTTTGTTAACTGCTCCATATTTACGCCTTTTCCTGGTTGGAAAATATTCGCTATTAATAGACCAACAATAATTGCAATTGTTGTAATAATTTCAAAGTAAAGAATTGTTTTTCCGCCTAGTCGACCTAGTTTTTTAACATCGCCAACACCAGCAACCCCAACAACAATACTTGCTACAACAATCGGTACAACGATCATTTTAATTAATCGGATGAAAATATCACCAATTGGTTGTAAGTACTTCACAACAGCTGGATTATCAAAGAAAATCGCACCAACCGCAATACCAAGCGCAAGTCCTATTAATATTTGCCATGCAAGTCCTATTCTTTTCATATTTGTTGTAACCCCCTCTTCGATGTGTCACTCTATCTCTCATTCTATCTCTATAAAACTAAGAAATTAAGAGTATTACATATTATTCGACAATTCACTACATTTTGTCCCTGTTAAAAATCATAAATCAAAAATTTAAATCTGACAACAAAATAACTTTGCCCGAACACAAATAATTTTCTTGACAAAAAGCAGACCCATGTTAGAAAACCTAACATGAGAACGATTCCTTACTAGTGTTTTATTAGCTTTCCAAGTAATATTTCACCTCATAAAAACGATTACTTTCCTCCTTCATTCCACAGATAAATCCCAAAATTTACCTTTGTTACACATATGAATAAAATGTAAGCACTATGACAATTACAGTTGAAAAATGATAAATTCCGACAAAACTTAGCAATTTTATAAAATTTTCTTTACATTATGATTACAACGATAGACACCCTTCTTCTTATGATATATAACATTCATAGGGAAAGGAGTCAGACAACAATGAAAAAGAAATTTGCAGCGTTTAGCGTTTTAGCAGCAGGAACGATTTTTGCTTCCCCGTTACTTTCACCCGTATACGCTGAAACGAATCAAGATAAATTATCTAACATTCAATCTGAATTAGAAGGCAAACAAAGTGACTTACAAAATAAATCAGTCGAGAAAGAACAAATAGAAAAAGAAATTCAAGAATTACAGAAGAAAATCGATGAATTAACTACTTCCATTAATAAAAATGAGACTGAATTAAACGATACAAAAAAAGAAATTAGCAAAACACAACAAGTAATTACTGACAAAAAGAAACATATAGAACAATTACAAACAAACATAGATACACGTCAGGAAGTTATTAAACAACGATTACAATCTATGCAAGAAAAACCGCGTACAAATATCATTACAGAAGTATTAACAAACTCTACAAACATTGCTGATCTTGTTGATAATATGTACTCCGTAAGTTTAATATTAAACAACGATACAGATATTGTAAAAAAACAAACATCTGATCAAAATGCTGTAACGACAGAAAAAGAGGCTGTTGAGAAAAAAGAACAACAACTGAAAGACTCTGAACAAAAACTAGAACAAAAACAACAAGAATTACAAAATAATCAACAGCAGCAACAAACTCTTATTAACGATCTACATACGAAAGTAGCAAAAGTAGATTCAGAGATTGAAGGATTAGAAGAATCCAAGGGCATTTTAGAAAATCAACGTCAAGCTGTTCAAAAAGCAATTGAAGAAGAAAAACGGGCGGAAGAAGCTCGTAAAGCGGAAGAAGCCCGCCAGGCAGAAGAGGCTCGCAAACAACAAGCTACTAAATCTGCTCAAGCGGCCCCAACACCACATGATACAAATATCGGTGGTTTTATCAAACCAGCAGCTGGATCAAAAACTTCCGGATTTGGTGTACGTTCTTTAGATAACCATAAAGGAATTGACATCGCTGCTTCGGGAACGGTTCCAATTATCGCTGCTGCAGATGGCGTTGTTATTCGCTCAGAATTATCATCTAGTTACGGAAACGTAGTGTATTTATCTCACCGTATAAACGGAAAAACATATACGACAGTATATGCTCATATGAATAGTCGTTCTGTATCGAATGGACAAACTGTAAAACAAGGCGATCAGCTTGGATTTATGGGGAATACGGGCCAATCATACGGACAACATTTACACTTCGAACTTCATCTTGGAGAATGGAATGTCGGCAAGACAAACGCAGTTGACCCATCTCCTTATATCGGATTATAAAAAACCTCGGTGCCTACCGAGGTTTTTCATTTACACTTCACACAATATAGGCGTTCTACATAGACTATAACTAAATGCCTATAGTTGACGAGGTGATCCATATGAATACGCAATTACAACAAAAAATAGAAGAAGCTAGAGGAACGTATATTGGCCGAATATTTACATTTGGCGGCTCAGTTTTATTTTTAATCGGTTCATTCCTCGCAGTCACCACAGCCTATAAAGCGTATAATCGTCTATTACATTCATCAACATAAAAAAAGACGGGAGATCCCCGCCTTTTTTTTATGCAAACATTTTAAATACACCTATCGCATTTAAAAATACAATTATTACAGTTACCGGAATAACATAACGAAGTAAGAAGAACCAAATGTTAAATAACGTTTTCCCTTTCGTTTCCGTCACTTCTAATTCTTTCATCAACAATTCTTTACTCATTTTATTTGGTACAAATAATGAAATAGCTAGTACTCCTAACGGTAGCAATACGTTACTTACCGAAAAGTCGACTAAATCAAAGAACGTTTTCCCAAATATTTTCACGTCACTCATAATCCCAAATGATAACGCTGATGGAATACCGACTGCAAAAATAAGAATACCAATTAATAATGATGCTGACGGACGCTTCTTCTCATTACCTTTCGCAACAGATGCTACTACAATTTCAAGCATTGAAATTGCTGATGTTAAAGTCGCAAAGAAGAATAAAATTAAAAACATAATAAAGAAAAATTGACCAAATGGTATTTTTGCAAATACTGCTGGAAGGACGATAAACAGTAATCCTGGTCCTTCAGTTGGTTTTACTCCTAATGCGAAAATCGCTGGGAAAATTGCTAATCCTGCAAGTACTGTAACAAAAACAGTTAAACTTACAATAGATGTTGCTGATTTCGCTAAATGTTCCTCTTTCTTTAAATACGAACTATACGTGACCATTACTGAGGCACCTACTGTTAGTGAGAAGAAAGATTGTCCCATCGCGTATAAAATCGTATCTGCTGTAAGCTTTGAAAAATCTGGCTTTAAGAAGAACTCTACTCCAGCAAAAGCACCATCGAGTGTTAACGCACGAACAATAATCGCAATAAATAAAATAAATAATAGCGGCATCATGTACTTACTTGCCTTTTCTATACCTTTCTCTACACCTTTACTTACGACAAAAATTGTACAAAGCATAAAGATAAATTGTGCTCCAATCGCACTTAACGGATTTGAAATCGTTTCACCGAACAATTGCCCATAATCAGCTGCTCCATTCCAGAAACTTCCTGTCACACTATAATATAAATAAAGTAAAATCCATCCACCTACAACACTATAAAAAGATAGTACACTAAAACAAGTAACAACTCCCATACGACCAATCCAAGGATATACTTTGCTATTTGGCACTAGTACTTTATAAGCTGTAACGGCCTCTTTTTGCGTGCTACGTCCAATAACAAACTCCGCTATTAAAAGAGGCATACCTATAAATAAAGTTAATAGTAAAAATACAAGGAAGAATGCGCCTCCCCCGCCATTACCTGCAACATATGGAAATTTCCATATCGCACCAAGACCTACTGCGGCTCCGGCTGCTGCGAGTACAAAGCCTATTTTCGACGTCCATTGCTGTGTTTCTTTCATCATAATTTCTCCTTTTCTGAATATTTAAACTTTTGTTAATTATACACTTTCATTTCATACTCGCACACCTCCTTTAGAAAATAAAAAAGTCCCCTACACGCAAATATGCATGTAGAGGACGATATATGTAATGTAAATACCGTGGTACCACCTCAATTGGATTGATAAATCCCACTTGTTCAAGTACAGGAATAATTCCGATACTCTATCCTTTTAACGGCGGAACCCGGGTTGCCTACTACAATGTTCAACATACCTCTCGCAAGCCCATTCTGTATATTTTATCGTACCGGGCTCCCACCTAACCCCAGCTCTCTGAACGCATCAAATATACGTACTCTTCTTGCTCATCGATTTCATCTATTGAAGTTACTTGTGATTATAAATTATATTTTTATATTTGTAAAGCGCACTTTATCTTTTATTATTTTAAAACCTTTTCCTCTAACTCACGTAAAAAACTTTCTCTTTTCCCCTCATTTTGCACATATACTGATTTCAACACTTCTTGGAGCAATATATTTCGTTCCCTCTTTTCTAACTGTAAATCTTTTAACTTCAACCTTACTTCATATAAAAAATCTAAATACGATTCATATGTCTCATCATATTTATTTGCAATATCATCTCGAATTTTTTTTGCGAGCTTCGGGCTCGCTCCCCCAGTAGAAACTGCTATATTAAGTAAACCACGATGAATCGCTGCCGGAAAATGAACATTACCACTTTCCGGATTTGTAATAATATTTACTAATTGATTCTCAGCGGCATCTTCAGCAACTTGTTCATTTAATATTGAATCACTACTCGCTGCAACAACTAAAAAAGCACTTTTAATATCACTTTTTTCATATTCTCTTTGATACCAACGAATTTTCTTTTCTTCCACAAGTTTTACTAAATTCGCATCTAATTCTGGACTTATCACAACTATATCCGCACCCTGTTTGAGTAAAGGAATAATTTTAAATCCTGCAACTTTTCCCCCGCCAATAACAACAACGCGTTTCTCATTAACTCGCACTGTAAGTGGATACATACTGATCTCCTTTCAATAACTCCGTCGTTTTCTGAATTAACATATCTTGAAACGCTTCATTCTTCCCTAAATATGGACTGATTTTTATCTCTTCCACTTCATATTGGCGCACTTCTTTCTCAATATGTTTCATAAGTAAACCTGTAAATAACAAGTAAGGCAGTACAACGATGTTCTTTTCTTTTCGTTCTACAACTTCCTTTAACTTCTCCTCAAATTTTGGCTCTGCAGCCGCTAAATAACAAACTTCTACTTTTTTAACCTTCTCTTTTGTTTGAAATAAAGAAGCAATCCAGTTTATATCTCTTAATACTTCAGGATCACTGCTCCCTCTTGCAACAAGAAGTAACGTCACTTCATTTTTATCTTCCTGTTCGATGCCACTTCCGCTATACACCGATTTAACAAGTGTTTCTGATACACCAAACGGATTACCATAGGTCACTTTAACATCCGAAAATTGATTAGTTAACTTTTCCAATTCAAAAGGGATATCTTTTTTTACATGACCTGCCGCTAATAAAAAAACAGGGATAGCAATAATCTCAGTGGCCCCACGCTTCACACATGTACGAAAACCATCTTCAATAGAAGGATTCGCTAACTCTAAAAAACAAACTTCTTGAATAGTCGCTTCTATACGGCTCATGCATGATGTAATAAATTGAATCGCCTCTTCTTTCGCTGTCTTCAAACGACTTCCATGACATATATATAAGACGGCTTTCATTTTACAACACTCCACTTACTTGATAAGCATTTTCTGTCTGCTTCTCAAACCAATGAATTTTTTCTCTAAAACGGACAACCTCTCCAATTACAATCATACTCGGATTTTGAATTTGCTCTTTTTTCGCAACATCTACAATTGTCCCTAACGTTCCAACAACTGTGCGTTGCATAGACGTCGTCCCCTGCTCAATAATAGCAGCTAGCGTACTTTTATCTTTTCCATGCTTCATAAGTTGCTCACATATGTAGGGCAAATTACTAACCCCCATATATACCGCTAAAGTCTCTACACCTTTCGCTAAACTTTCCCATTTCACTTCTTCTTCAGCACCTTCTTTCCTATGCCCAGTCACAATAGCAAAACTTGCACTTGCATCACGGTGCGTCACTGGAATGCCCGCATAAGCAGGAGCAGCTATTCCAGCTGAAATACCAGGAATGATTTCAAATGGTACACCTTGCTTTGCTAATGCTTCAGCTTCTTCTCCCCCTCTACCAAACACAAATGGATCGCCGCCCTTAAGCCTCGTTACAACTTTTCCTTTTTTCGCATACTTAATAAGAAACGTGTTAATTGTCTCTTGCTTCATCGTGTGATAATTCGGGAGTTTTCCGCAATAAATTAAATCCGCGTCAGGCTTTGCGTATGAAAGCAGCTCTTTATTCACAAGTCGGTCGTATAAAATAACATCTGCCTTCTCAATACATTTCAACCCTTTAACAGTAATTAAATCTGGATCGCCAGGACCCGCTCCAACAATATAAACCTTTCCCATCATCTCTCCTCATTTCTTCTATTAAAATGAAACTTCCATTCGTATATAAGAATGGAAGTTTTTATTTTTTCGTATTACTGATCTCTACTCATGGATAACAAATGCCCCACCTTTTCGAATCTTCTTTTTTTCAAACAAAGAAATCTCTTTTACCTCTGGCAACGGTAAAAAATGCTTTTCAAGCTCAATCTCCGCAAGCTTAAATGCCTGTTCTTCACTTTGAGCAACAACAACAATCGGAACAATACTATTTACTAACACAGCTTCAAATCGATATAAATCCATATCGTCCCTCCTAAGACGCTATTACTTCTTCTAGCACGTTATTTAACGCTATTTGTAATGTATCTACACCAACACGACCTACAAAATCATAAAATGTTTCGGCTGGTAATTTATTCTCTTTGAAATAACTTATAAATGATGCGAGTACATCAGGTAGATCCTCGCCATCTATTTTTCCTTTTAACTTTTGATTGTAGGCACCGCCATCTAACAATGTTCCACCTACGTATATTTCAAACGCTTCAACAATACCTTTTTCCTTCGTTTTCATTTTCACCCCTTGTAACCCAATGTCAGCAATTTGACGTTGACCACATGAATTCGGGCAGCCTACCATATGAATTCGAACTGGAACATCGAGTGCAATTTGTGTATCTAAGTATTCTGCAATTTTTCGTAATCTTTCTTTCGTTTCTACTAGTGCAAGATTACAATATTCAATACCGGTACATGAAACCGCATGACCAATAAATGATTTCGGGCTAGCAGATATCGCTTCAAACAGCGGTTCACTAAGTAATCCTTTTACATTTTCTGGATGAACGTTCGGAATAATGAAGTTTTGCGAGTTACATGTACGAATTTGTCCATTTCCATATTGCTTTGCGATTCTTGCAATCTCAAACATTTCTTCTGCATGTAAACGACCTACCGGTACATTAAAACCTACATATTTTAATCCCTTTTGTTTTTGGTCTTGAACACCATAAAAATAGCCTGCATTCCATCCTTTGAGTGCACTTTCCCCTTTACTTTGTAAAGGCCCTGTATACTCTATTAGTTTCTCTTTAAATTTCTCTGCTCCCCAGTCCGCAACAAGAAATTTCAACCGAGCTAAATGACGTTTTTCACGATATCCAAAATCACGGAATATAGTAGCAATCGCAATCGCCACCGCCTTCACTTCTTCTGGTAAAACGAATACATCTAATTCATCAGCTAAATACGGTCGAGCTGATAATCCTCCACCTACTTTTATATGAAAACCAACTTTTTTCTCACCATCTATTTCTTTCGTTGCAGGCGTAAATGCAACACAGTTAATTTCTGCGTTTGCTGAATTATAAATATTAGAACTAATAGACATTTTAAATTTACGTGGCAAGTTAGAAAACTCTTCATTATGTTGGAAGTAATCATATACTTCTTTTACAATATGCGTTGTATCGAATAGTTCATTTGCATCAATACCAGCAAGCGGATTACCTGTAATATTCCGCGTTATATCACCACAAGCCCCCGCTGAAGATAACCCAACTCTTGCTAATCTTTTAAAAATATCTGGAATTTGCTGAATTTCTAACCAGTGAAACTGAATCGCCTGTCTCGTCGTAATATCTATTACATTACGTCCATAATCTTCAGCGATAGAAGCAAGTACTTCTGCCTGTGCATTTGTAATAATCCCTGACGGAATATTTACCCGCATCATAAAATAACCAGCTTCTTTCGGTCTTTGTAAATACAAGCCTGCCCATTTAAAGGCATCCCACTCTTCTTTCGGAATAGATTCGAAACCATTTTCCGCATAGTAAGGAATATCATTAAAAATTTCTAAGCCATCTTTTTCTAATTTATTTTTCTCGGTCTGATTTAATTTTTCATTGTTAGCCCATACTTTTTCATAACTCATTGTTTATCCCCCTATATAAAACTACGCTCTTGTAAGTACTTCACGATTTGTTCTGCACATTCTTCAATAGAATATTTGTGCGTTTCTACAATTAATTCCGCCTGCTCTGGCTCTTCATAAGGCGAATCAATACCTGTGAAATCCTTAATATCACCTTTTCTTGCCTTTTTATAAAGTCCTTTCGGATCACGTTTCTCACACTCTTCAATCGGACACTTCACAAAAATTTCAATAAATTCATCTGCCGCTAATAAATCTCTTACTTGTTTGCGGTCTACTCGAAATGGTGAAATAAATGCTGTAAGGACAACTGCTCCTTGGTCTACAAATAACTTTGCCACTTCGCCAATACGTCTTATATTTTCCATGCGATCACTTTCAGAAAATCCTAAGTCTTTATTTAAACCGTGGCGAATGTTATCCCCATCCAGCACATAATTTCCAATATTCTTTTCAAACAGTTTACGAGCGACCGCATTCGCTACTGTAGATTTACCCGAAGCTGATAAACCAGTAAACCAAATTACAAAACTATGATGTCCATTCTTCACTCTTCTCTCATCTTTTGAAACCGAAGCTGTATGCCAAGTAATATTCGTATCCATCTCGTTCTCTCCCTATTCTGTTACTACTTCTTTTTTCAAGCCTTTAATTAGTACTTCCACTACTTCTTTACGACTAAATGTACTTGGCGGAATCTCACCGTTTCTTAATAATTCTCTTACTTTCGTACCCGATAAAATAACATGATCTTCTTTTCCGTGCGGACATGTTTTCGTTGAAGCCATCGCTCCACATTTCGTGCAGTAAAAACTATGCTCAAAGAATAGTGGTGTAATTCCTAACTCTTCTATCGTAAAATTTGTGAAGATTTCTTGCGCTTCATACGTTCCGTAATAATCTCCTACTCCAGCATGATCACGCCCTACTATAAAGTGGGTACATCCAAAATTCTTTCTTACTAACGCATGAAATATCGCTTCCCTTGGTCCTGCGTAACGCATGGCAGCAGGAAATACACTTAAAAAGACACGATTTTTCGGATAATAGTTTTGAAGAAGTACTTCATAGCTTTCCATTCTTACATCAGCAGGAATATCATCCGATTTCGTTTCTCCAACGAGCGGATTTAAAAAGAGACCATCTACAATTTCAAGAGCAGATTTTTGAATATACTCATGGGCACGATGTACCGGGTTTCTCGTTTGAAATCCGACCACTGTTTTCCACCCACGTTTTTTAAATGCTTCCCTCGTTTCAATTGGGTCTAAATGATAAGAAGGAAATTGATTATTTTCAAAGCGTTTTGTTAGAATAATAGTTCCTCCAACGTAAACATTTGGTCGTTCATATAATTTTTTCACTCCTGGATGAGCCTCATCCGTTGTTTTATATACAAGTAACGCTTCTTTTTCTTTATCTGGTACAAAAATATCTTCTATTTGAATGACACCGTATATATTTCCATTGTTGACAAGCTTTACTTCCTCTCCAGCCTTCAGGCTTTCTGCGACTTTTTCTGTTACCGGTAATGTAATCGGTATACTCCACACACTACCATTTGCTAAACGAAGCGTTTCTACAACAGAATCATAATCTTCCTTCCCTAAAAAACCAGTAAGGGGGCTATATCCACCTGTCGCCAATAGTTCTAAATCACTTAACGCAATATTGTCTAATTTAATTTCTTTTTCAATTTGTGATACATCATATGTCTCATCTATACGGTTTACTAATTCGTTTACTATGCTCATTTTTCTATATCCTCTCTTAGCTTTATTTCAAGATTCATCTTATTGGTAATGAAGACCACATTCAGTTTTCACTTTTCCAGCCCATCTACCATCTCTTGAATCGCCACCATCCCCTACAGGTAACGTACATTTCTCACACCCAATACTTGGATAGCCAACATCATGCAACGGGTTATACGGCAAGCTATGTTTGTATACATATCGCCAAACTTCTTTCCACGTCCAATGAATGAGTGGACAAACTTTAATAGATTGAAAACGATGATCTTGATTTATAAACTTTGTATGCTTACGTGTTTCTGATTGTTCCCTTCTTAAGCCCGATATCCATGCTTTTTCCACGACTAATGATTTTTCTAAAGGTAAAATTTTTCTAATCTTACAACAAAGATTCGGATTGCTCTCCCACAGTTTTTCACCATGCAACTTCGCCTGTTCATCAAGTGTAAGTTCTGGCTGTTTTTCTATAATATTCAATGAAGGAAATCGTTCCCGCACTTTTCGAATTAATTCATACGTTTCTTGAAAATGAACATTTGTATCCAAAAATACAACTTTAGCAGATGGATTTACTTGGTTTATAATGTGCAGCAATACCATACCTTCCACCCCAAAGCTACATGCGTAGACAACCTCATCTTTATATTCTTTATAAGCCCAATTTAATACTGATAACGCACCTTTTGTTTCATCTTCTTCCGAAAACGAAACAACATTTTCTTCCCACGTTTCATACGTCAACATGTTTTTTCCCCCTGTAAAAGCAAAAAGACGGTTTTAACCTAATGAAAATAGGTTAAAACCGCCTCTAGTTTTTCTAGTCAGCGCTTTTCACTTTAAACGTACTTTTTCACTTTTCTCTAACTGAATTACTTTTCCATCTTGCACAACAATTGTAATTGAACCATATTTCATATCAGCAAGCATCGCTTCAATCTTCTCGGATACTTCATCAAAATGTTCCCGTACACTCACGCGAACAGCCCCCCCTTTTTATTCATAAAAAAAATCTTTCCCATTTCGAAAAGACTGTTCGGTAATATATTTTACCTTATCTTTCAAAATGGATCCCATTTTGCTGGATTTAGCACCTTGCTTTCTATAAGCAGGTTGCCGAGCTTCTTCGGGCCAGTTCCCTCCGCTTCTCTTGATAAGCTTTGTATTTGTATTTTATCACAATTCTGATTTTTTTCAATCCTAGTTTTCCGATATATTTTAATTATTTTATTTTATAAAAAAGGAATTGCCCATTCGAACAACTCCTTTTCCTATTTAGACAAGCTCTTTAATACGTATGCGATCGTTCCCAATAATATTTTCATATGTTTCGCGTTCCACAACTACTTGCGATGTTCCGCCTTTTGCAAAGACAACGGCTGGTCTTCGAATCCGATTGTAATTATTCGCCATCGAGTACCCGTATGCTCCTGTACAGGAAACTGCTAGTAAATCAGAAGCAGCGACTTTCGGTAAATGAATATCCCAAATCAACATGTCTCCACTCTCACAGCATTTCCCGGCAATCGAAACGAGTTCCTCATTCTCATCATTCGCTCGATTCGCTAACATCGCTTCATAACGCGCATTATATAAAGCAGGTCTTAAATTATCTGTCATTCCACCATCGACTGATACATATTTCCGAATACCAGGAATATCTTTCACAGATCCAACTGTATAAATTGTTGTCCCAGCATCACCTACAATGCTACGGCCTGGCTCAATCCATATTTCTGGCAATGGATATTCACATACAGTAAATTGTTCTCTCACTGCACTTGTTACAGCTCGCACATATGTCTCAAGAGTTAATGGTGTATCTGACTCTGTGTAACGTATTCCAAATCCCCCGCCTACATTTAACACTTTTACTACATAGTTTGTTTGCTCTCTCACTTCTTCTAAAAATTGGCGAAGAACTTCAATTGCTCGAACAAAACCAGCTGTTTCAAATATTTGCGACCCAATATGTGAATGGATCCCTAGCACATTATAATTTGATTTTTGTAAAGCAAATCCAATTGCCTGCATCGCTTGACCGTTTGAAACACCAAATCCAAATTTCGAATCATCTTGACCTGTTGTAATATATTCATGTGTGTGCGCCTCTACTCCAGGCGTTACACGAATTAATATGTTCACAAATTTCCCATGTTGCATCGCTAAATCGTGTAAAACTTCTAATTCAAAGAAATTATCTACGACAAAACAACCGATATTCGCCTGAAGAGCCATCACTATTTCTTCTTCTGTTTTATTATTTCCATGAAAATGAATACGTGATGCCGGAAATCCTGCTTGGAGCGCAGTATATAATTCTCCCCCAGAAACAACGTCTAATGACATACTCTCTTCACGAGCTACTCGGCACATCTCCATGCACAAGAACGCCTTGCTTGCATATGCTACTTGATAAGAGAAACCACTTTCTTTAAAAGCACGATGAAATGCTCGGCATTTTCCTCGAATAGACTCTTCATCGTATACATAAAGTGGTGTTCCGTATTGCTTTGCTAGCTGCGTCGTATCGCACCCTCCAATTTCTAAGTGTCCTTGCCCATTAATTCGGCTTGTGCCGTGTAAATACATTTAAATTCCTCCCTTATTTCCTCTAAAACTCATAACCCCAATCTTCTATTCATTGCAGCACGCTTTTAGATAGACAAAAAACGCGCGGAACAATGTTCACACGCGTTTCTTATTAGGAAAAATATATATTGAAAAAATAAACGAGTTGTTATCTCCTCAAAATAAGAAACCGCATCAACATCTCCAAATAGCTCTCCATAAAATAAATCTTATGACAGTACTACATTTATTCAATGCAGTCCCAATATATGAATAAGATGGTTATTCTTATATTTCGGCAATAGTCCCTTTCAACCTATGATCACAGATTCCATTAAATCTCCCATAGCTTACTCTTTCCTATCGCGGCCTCTACCTTTGAGAGTAGATGAGGTAAGTCTATTTAATTTTCAAACATCTAATTGTTGCTATTAACAATACCAAAGGACCATTTTATTTGTCAAACAATTTTTTATATTGTTTTTTTACAGTTTAGTTTCGTATCATTTGGTAAGCGCTTTACTGAAATCTTTGTCACTTCCCATTCGCCTTCTTCGTTATTAAATGTAATCGTTACCTTCTCAAATGGTGGAGCAATTTTCCCAGCAACACGTTCATACTTTGTCACTTCAATACTTGCTTGAAATAAATATGTACCGCTATACACTTTTTTTAAACTAATAATTTTAGGACATTGATAAGGTTTCAAACTTCCATATTGTTTTTCAATTGCTTTATTTATTTTTGGAAATAAAACAGAATAAAGTGCATCTTCCATAAGAGGTGCATCATATTGGGCTACCGACACACTCGGTGAAGTAAAAAGTATAACACTACTGCATGCTATAAAATATAATAATTTTCGCATTATAACCTCCGTATAATCACGCGATTCTTTCTGCGTACGATAATTATCATACATAGAAATTCTGTTTTATTGTCTCCCACCACTCTTTTTCTACTCGATTATTATAAAAAAGCCCACAACCTTCTTTTATTTTCGTATAATGATACTCATAGTATAATAATCATAATAACAAAGGACTGTTCGTATATATAAAATGAGTCGTTAAGCAAACTGACTCACAAGAACTGTCATGCTTTTTAGGAGAGGAGTATATTATGCTACAACATCTGTTTCCAAAACTGCGATTTGCACTCGTTGCAGTCGTTTTACTATGGATTAAAACATATATTGTGTACAAGCTAGCATTTGATATTAAAATTGATAATTTCTTTGAAGAATTCATGCTTTTTATCAATCCACTAGCTGCGTTACTTTTATTTTTCGGCTTAGCTTTACTTGCATCTAAGCACCGAAACCGAATTATAATTGGAATCAGTTTTATACTGTCATTTATTTTATTTGGAAACGCAATGTTTTATGGGTTCTATAACGATTTCGTTACTTTCCCGGTTTTATTCCAAACAAACAATATGGCTGATTTAGGGACAAGTATAAAAGAACTCTTTACGTACAAAACATTACTTTTATTTGCAGATGCAATTATTTTAATGTTTATTTCACGTAAATTCCCATCATTTGGTGACAAAACACCACTTTCCCGCTCAGAGAAGCGAACTTTCTTTAGCGGTGTAACAGCTTTATTAGCACTACAAATTGTTGTATCAGTTATTTATAAACCACAAATGTTCTCGCGCTCATTTGACCGTCAAACTGTCGTGAAGAATTTAGGTTTATACACATACCATCTATTTGATATTACGCTTCAATCCAAGTCTTCAGCTGAGCGTGTATTTGCAAGTGGGGATGGGTTTTCTGAAATTAAAAACTATACAGACTCAAAAGACAAACAAGTTGATAAAAACTTATTTGGAGCTGCAAAAGGTAAAAATGTAATTTTAATTTCAATGGAATCTACACAAAACTTTGTTATTAATAAAAAAATAAATGGAAAAGAAATTACACCATTTTTAAATGAATTTATTAAGGATAGTTTCTATTTCGATAACTTCTATCATCAAACTGGACAAGGCAAAACTTCTGATGCTGAATTTATCGTTGAAAACTCACTTTATCCGCTAGATCGTGGTTCTGTATTCTTTACTCATGCAACAAATGAATACACAGCGACACCAGAACAATTAAAGAAATACGGATATTCTTCTGCCGTCTTCCATTCAAACGATAAAACGTTTTGGAATCGGGATGTAATGTATCCTGCGCTTGGATATGATCGTTATTTTAATTTAAATGATTACGCAGGAACGGAGCAAATGTCTGTCGGTTGGGGATTAAAAGATAAAGAGTTCTTTGAACAATCTATTCCAAAGTTAAAATCTTTACCGCAACCGTTCTATACAAAATTTATTACATTAACAAATCATTTTCCGTTTCTTCTAAATCCGGAAGATCAATATGTTGATGAATTCAACTCGGAAAGTGGTGTTGTAAACCGCTACTTCCCAACTGTTCGTTACACAGATGAAGCTCTTAAATTATTTATTCAACAATTAAAAGAAGAAGGATTATATGATAATTCCGTTATTGTCATTTATGGTGATCATTACGGTATTTCCGAAAACCATAACACAGCTATGGCACAGTTCCTAGGAAAAGATACTATTACACCATTCGATTCTATGCAATTACAACGAGTTCCTCTTATTATTCATGTGCCTGGCCAAGAAGGAAAAGTTGTTTCTAAAGTATCCGGTCAAATTGATATTAAGCCAACGCTCCTTCATTTACTTGGTATTAAAACAAATAAATCCGTTGAATTTGGAACTGACTTATTTATTAAAGAGAAAGACCCGCTTATGGTAATGCGTGATGGTAGCTTTGTTTCTGAAGAGTATGTTTATACAAAAAATATGTGCTACAAAAGAAGTACGGGTGAAGAAGCTGACATGACGCTATGTCAGCCGTATATTGAAAAAGCAAAAACAGAATTAAAATTCTCCGACAAATTAATTTATGGAGATTTATTACGCTTCGATCCTAATAATCGATATAAAACTGGAACGATGACAACGAAATTTGAATAGTAAAGGAAGCAACTTTATACAAGTTGCTTCCTCTTTTTATTTTCACTTAATTTTCAAACCATCCTTCTATGAAATCTTTCACAAATTGGTAATTTCTTTCGTATGAGGAATAAATTTATGGTATGATAAAATAAGTAAACTTTCATACACTAATTAAGAATTTATTACAGAAAGCAAGGGATCAGATTTTGTATAGAGCAGCTATTCCAAACTTATTTACGCTCGGAAATTTATATAGCGGATTTTTATCAATCGGCTATGCATCTTTAGGATATTATAAATCAGCTGCTATTTTAGTACTTATCGGGATGATGTTAGATAGTCTTGATGGTCGTGTTGCTCGTTTATTACGTGTTGATTCACAAATGGGAAAAGAGCTCGACTCGCTTGCAGATGTCGTAACATTTGGTGCAGCACCAGCTGTTTTAATGTATTACACATCTTTCTCAAACTACGGAATCATCGGATTATACATAGCGGGATTATTCCCTCTTTTCGGAGCATATCGTTTAGCACGATTTAATGTAACACCATCTTCTACTTCAATGAAATATTTCACTGGAGTACCGATTACAGCAGCGGGAGGGCTTGTTGCTTTCTTAACATTATTTTCACATACCATTCCAAAAATCGTTCTTATTACCGTATTTGTAACGTTCGCATTTTTAATGGTGAGCCGCATTCGTATCCCAAGTTTAAAAGATGTACCAATTCCACGATATAGCATCATTATTACACTATTTTTAGTTGGAATCATTATTACAATGTATCAAACAGGATTTGGAAATTTTTCTGTTTTCTTATTCATTGCCATTCCACTATATATTTTGTACATGTTATCTCAATTCATTAGACAAAGACCGTCTAAAAAAGCGAATAAAGAAAAATAAGAAAACCTTCCAAGTCCGGAAGGTTTCTTTTTATTTTGTAACTAATACCTTTTGATTTACAGGTGTTACTGGCTCTTCGCCGTTTAATACAGCTAAAATATTTCTGACAGCCATTTCAGCCATCGCATCACGAGTTTCAAATGTTGCATTCCCTACATGTGGAGCAAGTACTACATTCTTTAATTCTTTTAGCTCTTCTGTAATTTTCGGTTCAAATTCAAACACGTCAAGAGCTGCTCCTTCAATTTCATTTGTTTTTAATGCATGAGCAAGTGCTGCTTCATTCATAATTGGTCCACGTGAAGCATTTACAATATACGCTGTTTTCTTCATCATTTTAAACTGCTCTTCATCAATCATATGATGTAATTTTGGATTATAAGCACAGTTAATTGTAATAAAGTCTGCTGTTTGTAATAATTCTTCCAACGTCACATACGTTGCTCCCAGTTCACTTTCAGCTTCAAGCTTACGATTTGGCCCTGTATATAAAACATCCATTCCAAATGCTTTCGCACGTTTTGCAACAGCCTTCCCAATTTCTCCAAGACCTATAATTCCGATTGTCTTACCATGAACTTCTCGTCCTAAGAAAAATAACGGTGCCCATCCGTTAAATCCAGTCGTACGACATAACGTATCCCCTTCAGGAATTCTACGCGCCGCTGCTAAAAGAAGTGCAAATGTTAATTCTGCAGTCGCTTCCGTTGATACTTTCGGTGTATTCGTAACTGCAATTCCTTTTTCGCCCGCATACGTGTAATCAATATTGTCGTAACCAGCACCATAGTTTGCAACAATCTTTAAATGAGGCGCTGCATCAATAACTTCTTTTGGCACCTTTGTCGAAAGTAAACTTAACAATGCATCTTTATCTTTTACACGCTCTGTTAATTCATCTATAGAAATTAACTCCTCTTTATTGTACATTTCTACATTATGATCTTTTAATAGTTCTAATCCAATTTCCGGAATTTTTCCCGCTACTAATATTTTTGCCACTACTAACACCTCTTCTATAGAAAATAAGACATCTCTTATATTTCATTGTAAGAAATCCACATATAAAAACCAAGGAATTTGATTATAGTTTTGAAAATCGACACTTTTCCATGAAAAAAGAGGAGATGCAACTCTCCCCTTTTCTTACGCTTTTTCCTGCGATTCTTTTCCGAGCTTCACATCAATAGTTCCTTCTGCAACCGTATCGCTAATTTGCTCCTCAATAACCGATTGAGATGCAGCATTCGTTTCAGAAGTATAAGCTTGTTGCTGTGCACCTTGTACATTTTGTTTATTTTGTTGTTTCGCCATTTCTTACCCTCCTTTTCATTCTTTCTTATTTTGAACAAAAAGGACCGTTTTCATCAAAAAATTGCGTTTCATTTTGAATTTGTTACTTCTTCTTCAAGCGACCTCATTACTCTTGCTCGCTTCGTAAATGTTGCAACCTGAGTAACACCGTGAGCTCGTAATGTTTGTACATTTTCTTGTACATAATTCCCTAAATCATTTGGGTAATGGGCATCCGAAGAAATCGTAATTGGAACACCATACTTAGCTAATACTTGTAAATATAGTGGACTTGGGCACATTTCACGAACAGGATAACGATAGTATAATCCTGCATTTATTTCTGTTGCCGTATTCGTTTCTACTAACGCACAGGCAATTTCCTCATAATAAGAAAGCTGTTCATTCTCATCCAATCGATAATTAAATACCTTTATATTATCAAGATGAGCGATAATATCAAATAACTCGGTACGAATCGCACTCTCAACTGTTTTAAAAAACATATCATATAATGCGCGTAGGTCATGCACCTCAAAATATTCTTTCGTATCTGGATTATCAAATCCCCAGCCATTTAGAAAATGAACGGAACCAATTACATAATCAAAGTCTCCTAGCGCTAATAATTCTTTTAACTCTCCTTCACAACCAATAAAATAATCCGCTTCAATTCCAAGTTTAAGTGTGACACCTCTTTTCCCCCATCGTTCTTTCGCCTCTTCAATTGCCTTTGTAAAATCATACAGTGAAACTACCCTTACTTGATCCAACCATTCTTTCTGTATACGACCGAGCTTAGAATCACTAATATCTACATATTTTTCATAATATCCTTTTGCTTCATGAAAACGATATAGATGATCAACAATTCCCACTTCTTTTATTCCTTTTCGTACAGCTTCTTCTAAATATAGATCTATCCATTCTGTTGTAAATGGCCCTTCCTTCACACGCTTTTGCAAACGCTCTTGTGTTTTCATAAGCCAATCAATAGAATGTCTTTCTTGAAGCGGTTCATAACATTCCAACGCTTCATTTATTTTAGCAAGCCATCCTATTGAATACGGTCCTTCTTCTAAGTGAAGATGATAATCTACTTTCATATACATTCCCCCTTATAATGTATCTATTTCCCTTCTATCCCCAACTCTCGAAAGCTTTCCATTTCGTTCTTTCACCTCTCGCATGACATCTTCCAATGCAATATTTTTTTCAGCTAATAAAACGAAACAGTGATAAAATACATCAACCATTTCTTTCACTACTTCTTCTTTATCATTATTTTTACATGCGATAATTACTTCAGCACACTCTTCACCAATCTTCTTTAAAATTTTATCTTCTCCTTTTGAAAATAAATAATTTGTATACGATTCAGGAAGTGGGCTTCCCTTTCGTTCTTCAATTGTTTTATACAGCAACTTAAAGGCATTTTCCATATGTATCCCCCTATATAATTTGATAGTGAAAACATGTCTTCTCTCCCGTATGACAAGCAGGTCCTACTTGTTTCACATTCACAACAATTGAATCTTGATCACAATCTAAATATAAAGATTGCACATATTGAACATTCCCTGATGTTTCCCCCTTATTCCATAACGACTGCCTCGAACGAGAATAAAACCATGTTCTTTTCGTCTCTAACGTTTTTTCATATGCTTCTTCATTCATATAAGCTAGCATTAAAACGTCTTTCGTACCTTCTTCGATGACAATTGCCGGTATTAATCCTTTTGAAAAATTAGGTTTCATAACCGCACCTCAATATTTGCATCTCTTAATTTTCGCTTTACACTATGCACTGTCGCCTCCCCATAATGAAAGATGGATGCCGCTAACGCTGCATCAACTGTTGTCTTTTGAAAAACTTCTATAATATGATCCGTATGACCACAGCCCCCTGATGCGATGACTGGAATAGAAACACTTTTTGAAATTTCTTCTGTTAAACGAAGGTCATATCCGCTTTTCGTTCCATCTGCATCCATACTCGTTAACAAAATTTCACCTGCCCCAAGTTTAACAACACGATTCGCCCATTCTATGGCATCCATTCCTGTGTCAACTCTTCCGCCGTTGACGTATACGTTCCATTTATCTTCTGCTACTTTTCTAGCGTCAATTGCCACGACAATACACTGTGATCCAAAGTGTTCTGCGCCCTCTTCTATTAGCTTCGGGTTTCGCACTGCCGCTGAGTTTATTGAAACTTTGTCTGCTCCAGCTCTTAGTAAATTGTACATATCTTTCACACTTGAAATCCCCCCGCCAACCGTAAGAGGAATAAATACTTTAGCTGCTGTTTTTTCTACAACATCTATAATCGTTTTTCTTCCTTCATGAGTCGCTGTAATATCTAAAAATACGATTTCATCTGCCCCTGCCACGTTATATGCTTCAGCTATTTCAACCGGATCACCGACATCTTGTAATCCTATAAAATTTACACCCTTTACGACTCGCCCTTCTTTCACATCTAGACATGGAATAATTCGTTTCGCTAACATAACTTCGTTACCTGTAACACTTCTTCTAAATCAATCGTTTTCTCGTAAAGCGCCTTTCCAATTATGACACCATATATATTCATATCATTTAACTTTTTCACATCTTGAATAGATGCCACTCCTCCAGAGGCAATGAGACGAATGCCCACACTTTTTTGAAGTAACGCCAATTGTTCAAAATTTGGCCCTGCAAGCGTCCCGTCTTTCGAAATGTCTGTAAACACAATCGTTTGAACACCTAAACTTTCCATTTGTTTCGCTAAACTAATATAAGAAATTTCAGACAGATCAAGCCAACCTCTCGTTGCTACGAAACCATTTTTCGCATCAATTCCAACAATGATTTTCTCTTTATATAGACGAACTGCTTCCTCTAAAAATGACTTATCATAAAGAGCTGCTGTTCCTAAAATCACTTTTTCTACACCTACTGACAATAACTTCTCCACCGCTACAAGTGAACGAATTCCTCCTCCCACTTGCACAGGAATACGTACCGCCTTGCAGATTTTTTCAATGACGGGCAAATTTAACGACTCGCCAGCAATTGCACCGTCTAAATCAACAATGTGTAGTATTTCCGCTCCAAGCTTTTCAAATATGATTGCCTGCGCTACCGGATCTTCATTCATCACCGTTTCTTTACTAAACTCTCCTTGATAAAGTCTAACGCATCGTCCTTCTTTTAAATCGATAGCTGGGAAGATTTCCATGCTTCTACCACCCCTTGAAAATTTTTTAATATTTGCATGCCAATTTCACCACTTTTTTCTGGATGAAACTGTGCACCAAATACATTTCCTTTCGCTACAAACCCTGGTACTTGCATTCCATAATCACTTACTCCGCATACAATTTCATCTGGACAATCCGCGTAATATGAGTGAACATAATACACGAAAGAACCATCCACTAATCCATTCCAAAGCGGAAATTCTCTTTCCTTCCTTAATTCATTCCATCCCATATGAGGAATTTTATACGAAACTTTTAACTTACGAATTTCCCCTGGTAGTAAACCTAACCCGCTACAATCTTTTAGTTCCTCACTTCGTTCAAATAAAAGCTGCATGCCCAAACATATACCGAGGAGTGGTTTTCCTATATCACAAACCTCTTTTAGTACACACACTAAATCTCTTTCTTCTAATACGTCCATCGCTTTCGGAAATGCACCTACTCCCGGTAAAATCACGCCATCGCTTCTCAATATCTCTTTTTTATTACTCGTTACAATGTACTCTGCGCCAATATATTTTAATGCTTGCTCTACACTGCGAATATTCCCCATTCCATAATCTATAATGGCAATCAATTACAACATCCCTTTCGTTGAATTTACACCAGTAATGTTGGCATTTTTTTCGACCGCTTCTCTAAGCGCTCTACCAAAAGCTTTAAATAATGCTTCAATTTTGTGATGCGTATTACTTCCGTATAGAACGCGCGCATGTAATGTAATATTGGCAGCATGTGCAACTGCTCTAAAAAATTCTTCCGTCAATTCTGTATCAAAATCCCCAAGCTTCGGATTTGTTAATTCCCCTTGAAATACACAATATGAGCGTCCACTTATATCAATTGCGACAAATCCTAAAGATTCATCCATCGGTACATACGCAGAACCGTAACGATTAATTCCCTCTTTGTTTTGCAATGCTTCTTTCAAGCAATTTCCGAGTACAATTCCAACATCTTCAACGGTGTGATGTGCATCGACAAATACATCACCTTCTGCTTCAACTTGCAATCCAAATCTTCCATGTCTAGCAAATAAAGTAAGCATATGATCGAAAAAACCAACCCTCGTTTGAATAGATACATTTGTACTTTCATCAAGCTGCAAACTTAATTTAATTTTTGTTTCTGTCGTCTCACGTACTTGACTGGACTGACGCATTATTGTTCCTCCTCAAACCTTATTTGGATTGCTCTCGCATGTGCATGTAACCCTTCTTTATTTGCAAGCTCTACAATATGATGCTGTACATTTTTTAATGCTTCCTCCGTATAAGAAATAAAACTTGATTTTTTCACGAAATCATCGACTGATAACGGAGAAAAAAATCTTGCCGTTCCGCTCGTTGGTAATACATGATTCGGTCCCGCTAAATAATCCCCGAGCGGTTCAGGTGCATATGACCCAAGGAAAATAGAACCTGCATGTTTCACATAATCTAGAGCATTCATCGGTTCTTTTATATGTAACTCTAAATGTTCTGGAGCAATTTCATTTGATAACTTTAGCGCCTCCTCTAAAGAAGGAACGATAAAGATGGCTCCATTTCTATTTATTGATTCACGTGCAATTTCACTTCTTGGTAACGTTTCTAACTGTCTTTCTACCTCTTTTTCTACTTCTTTAGCTAGTTCTATATTCGTTGCAATACAAATCGCCGTTGCTCTCTCATCATGCTCTGCTTGCGATAATAAATCCGCTGCGATATATTTTGCATTACCTGTTTCATCCGCGACAACTACAATTTCTGATGGACCAGCAATCATATCGATATTTACTATTCCGTATACTTCTCGTTTCGCTAGAGCGACGTACAAATTTCCCGGTCCAACTATTTTATCCACTTTCGGAATCGATTCCGTCCCGTATGCTAAAGCAGCAATTGCTTGTGCGCCACCTATCGTATAAATTTCATCTACTCCCGCAAGATCTGCAGCAGCTAATATATGCGGATCAATTCCTCCTTTCCTCGGCGGTGTTACCATTACAATCTTTTTCACACCTGCGAGTTTCGCCGGCAATACATTCATTAATACTGAAGAAGGATATGAGGCTGTCCCACCCGGTACATATACACCTACATTTTCTAACGGCCGAATGAGTTGCCCTCTAATTATCCCTTTACTTTCACAATCGAATATTGAGTGCTTCTTTTGCTTTTCGTGATACGAAACAACGTTTTTCTTCGCCTCTTTTAAAGCTTCTAAAAATGAATTCTCTACAAACATACTCGCTTGCTGTATTTCTTCTTCACTTACACGAAAATCTTTCATCTCTACACCATCAAACTTTTTTGTATAGAAAGATAAAGCCTCATCTTTCCCTTCCCTTACATGTCTAATGATTTCTCTTACACTTCTTTGAACAGTTTCTTCTATTATATTAGCGTTTTCTCTTAGCACTTTTATTTTAGATAATGCCTCCTTAAATTCTTCATAAATGATTTCCATTTTAAATCCTCCTATTTCCTTGATAAGATTTCTTGCTCCATCATATTTATAATGCTGAATATTTCGTCTTTTTTAGTTTTTAAGGCTGCCTTATTTACAATCATCCGAGCCGATATAAAGTACATTTCCTCAAATACAATGAGTCCATTCTCTTGTAATGTTTTTCCTGTTTCAACAATATCTACAATCGCATCTGCCAATCCAAGAAGAGGAGCGATTTCTACAGAACCTTCTATCTTAATAATTTCTACATCCTCTCCCTTATCATGATAATAAGTAGAAGTAATATGGGGGTATTTCGTAGCGATTCTTTTCTTCCGGTAACTCTTCGGATTATACGTAGGAATAGAAGCAACACAAAACTTACAAATCCCCACTCCTAAATCCAGCATTTCATAAATATCTTTCTCGTTTTCCATTAAAATATCTTTTCCAACGATGCCAATATCAGCTACCCCATGTTCTACATAAGTAGCAACATCAATCGCTTTTACTAAAATAAATGAAACATTTGTATTTTTACTTTGAAATACAAGCTTCCGACCTTTATTTTTGAGCTCGGAACAATCAATTCCAATCTGCTCAAAAAGTGGAATGACATGTTTTTCTAATCTTCCTTTCGTTAACGCAATTTGAATGTTACGCATGAAGCCTCTCCTTCTTTCTGGACTACCCATTTCTCATTCCATACATATTCCACTAAGTATTCATTCTTTGCCTCAACGACCGTTCCTATTTTATTTTTTCTTGCAAATTGAAAGGTATCGCTTAAATTAGAGAATAGAGATAACCAAGCATTTTTCCCATCCTTTCGAAGTAAATTTCGTAGCCTTTCTGCTTCCGCTAATCTATTTAACTCATAATGAATCACAATATCAATTTGATTTCGTTCATATGGTTCTTGCTGCTCTTGCAGCGCCTTCACAATTTGATTTACTTGTACCGCGAGTCCAACAGCTGGCAGCATTTCTCCAAAATTCCCAATTAGCTCATCGTACCTTCCGCCACTAACGATTTCTTCTCCAATTTCATATATATATCCTTTGAAAATAACACCCGTATAGTAATCTAAGTGTTGAATCATGCCCAAATCAATTGATATGTAAGAACCATATCCTAACATTTCAATTGTTTCATACATTTCTTTTACTCTTGCAATTGCCATTTTCATTTCATTACTTGAAGCAAGCTTTTCTGCTTCCTCAATAACTTCTAAATTTCCAAATAGCCTTGGCAATTTCTCAAGTAATCTTACTGTCTCATCGCATCGATCTAATTTCTTTTCTCCGATAAAATTTGAGAGGGCTGCATAATTTTTACTTTCTATATACGTTCTAAGTACCCTTTCTTCTTCATCCTGGATGGAGAGTTTTTTTACAATACATTTATATAACTGTACTTGCCCAATCTCAATTGTAAAAGATTGCACCTTCAACTTTTGAAGTGCTTGAATGACACTTATTACACATTCAATTTCAGCTCTTACATTATCAATCCCGATAACTTCAATACCACTTTGTACGATTTCATTATATTTTCCAGAATGGGATTCATTCGCTCGAAATACATTCCCGCTATACGTCACTTTAAGTGGCGTATCCCATCTCTGTGTTCCAATAACTCTCGCTAAAGGAATTGTCATATCTGGACGTAAAACGATAATCCTTCCCTTTTCATCAAAAAATTTATACATCTTCTCTTCATCTATCGGTCTATTTTGAAATGCAAAAACATCATAAAATTCAATTGTAGGTGTTCTTATTTCCTCATAACCTCTCTCTAAAAAAGTAAGCCTTAATTTTTGTTCTACTTCTTCAATTAACGTACATTCTTCGAATAAATAATCTCTCGTTCCATTCGGGTTTGCTCGTTTCCATTTTGTCATCTAAATTTTCACACCTTTCCCCTTCTAATGTATGCCTATTTCATTCCCCTAAGCCGAAAATAAAAAGAGCCTTGTAGACAAAATACCTACAAGGCTCTTCAGTAGAGTGTAGGTACAACGGGAATAACCCTTGTACCTACACGTTTTCACGCTAGGTTCAAGGGTTTCATGTATGATGATGTAGTTGTGTAAGCATTGTAATAGATTGCACGATATTCATAATACTTACTCCCTTTCTCCTCTGATTTTCACATAGTATATAACAGTTAATTTTGAATGTAAATACATTTTTAATATTCCGTCATTTTTTTTAATGTAAAGCCACTTTTCTTTCATACTCTTTTATTTCTTGTTCATATTGCATTGTAATACTAATTTCATCTAAACCATTTAATAACTTCTCTTTCCACATTTTCTCGATCGTAAAATGGAATCTATGCGTATTCGTTGTCATTATTTCATTTTCTAAATCAACTGTAATTTGTTCCCTCGCATCTGTTTTAGCAAGTTGTTCACGCATATCTTTATCCATTACAATCGGTAACATGCCATTCTTCATACAATTCATATAAAAGATATCGGCAAATCCTCCAGCGATAATAACGCGGAAACCATAATCAGCAAGTGCCCATGGAGCATGTTCTCTTGACGAGCCACATCCAAAATTATCACCTGTGATTAATATGCTGGCTCCTTTTCTTTCTTGTGCATTAAGCGGGAAATTAGGGTTTTCTTGGCGATTATTATCATATCGCCACTCATCAAATAAAAACTTCCCAAACCCAGTTCTTTCAATTCTCTTTAAATATTGCTTCGGAATAATTTGATCTGTATCAATGTTATCATTCATCAGTACTGCGGCAGTACCTTTATGAATACGAAATGGCTCCATCATAACTCTCCTTTCTAATATCAACAAAATGACCATATAACGCAGCCGCTGCCGCCATTGCCGGGCTAACTAAATGCGTTCGTGCTCCCTTTCCTTGTCTTCCTTCAAAATTGCGATTGGACGTAGAGGCACAATGTTCTCCTTCAGGCACTTGATCTGGATTCATACCTAGACACATTGAGCATCCGGGCTCTCTCCATTCAAATCCAGCTTCTTCAAATATGCGATGTAATCCTTTATGCATCGCTGCTTCTCTTACCCTTTGAGATCCAGGTACAACAAGTGCTCGCACACCTTCTTTTACTTTTTTACCTTTCACGACAGATGCAGCAATTTCTAAGTCAGAAAGCCTGGAATTTGTACAAGATCCAATGAAAACATGTTGAACTGGAATGTCATACGTACTTTGTCCGGGACTCAATCCCATATAAGAAAACGCTCTTTCATCATTTGCATCATGCTTTTCTGGCAATTTCTCATCGATCCGAACACCCATACTAGGATTTGTTCCCCACGTAACGTACGGCGCTAAATCCGTAACATCTACTAGAATATGTAAATCATAAACTGCATCTAAATCTGTATAAAGTTCTGACCATTTTTTCTTAATAGATTCATAGTCTTTCGGTGCATATTTACGCCCTTTTACGTAAGCAAACGTTTTTTCATCTGGTGCAATAATGCCAGCCTTTGCTCCCCCTTCAATTGCCATATTGCAAAGCGTCATCCTCTCTTCCATATCCATAGCATGAATGGCCTCTCCATAAAATTCCATTACGTAACCTGTTCCAACTGCTACTCCGTACTTTGAAAGAAGGTGTAAAATAATATCTTTCGCATAGACACCTTGCGGTAACTTCCCTTTTAACTCAATGCCCATCGCTTTCGGCTTTCGTTGCCATAACGTTTGCGTTGCCAATACATGTTCCACTTCACTCGTACCAATACCAAACGCTAGTGCGCCAAAAGCACCGTGTGTTGCTGTATGACTATCACCACAAACAATCGTTTTTCCTGGCTGTGTGAGTCCAAGTTCTGGTCCTATTACATGAACGATCCCTTGCTCTTCATCTCCGATATCCGCTAATGGCACCTGAAATTGTTTACAGTTTTGCCGAAGTGTATCTAGTTGCTGCTTCGCAATGCGGTCGGTAATATTCCAAACATCTTTCGTTGGAATATTATGATCCATCGTTGCAAATGTTAAATCTGGTCTGCGGACTGTTCGATTTGTAAGCCGCAAGCCTTCAAAGGCTTGCGGTGACGTTACTTCATGAACAAGATGTAGATCGATATATAATAAATCCAATCCATTTTCATTAGTCGCAACTACATGTCTTTCCCAAAGCTTATCTAGTAACCTTTTTCCCATTATCTCCCTCTCCCTACTAACGCTTGCTCTTCCATTTCTTGAATAACTGCCTTTGTAAATGAAGTTGTCGTTTCAGTCCCCCCGATATCTGCTGTACATTTCCCTGATTTAAGGACTGCAGAAACTGCTTCTTCAATTGCATATCCTTCTCTCGTTAATCCGAACGATTGCCCAAGCATCATTGCAACAGAACGCATCATCGCAATTGGATTCGCCTTATTTTTCCCCGCAATATCCGGTGCTGATCCGTGAATAGGCTCGTATAATGAAGGTCCCTTTTCAGCGTGACTTGCTGATGGAAGCATTCCTAATGATCCAGCTAATACTGAAGCCTCATCACTTAAAATATCACCAAATAAATTTTCCGTTACAATAACGTCAAATCTTCCTGGATTCCGAATTAATTCCATAGCTGCTGCATCTACTAAAATGTGTTCTACTTCCACATTTGGGTAGCGAAGTGCTACTTCTTCTGTCACAGTTCTCCATAATTTACTAGACTCTAAAACATTCGCTTTATCAATAGATGTTACTTTTTTCTTCCGCTTATTTGCTAATTGAAAAGCATACGAAACGATACGTTCAATTTCATGGCGATGATACGTAAGTGTATCTGTCGCCACTTCTTCCGTTCGCTCTTTCGGATAAGAAAAATAAATTCCGCCTGTTAATTCACGAACGACAACGAAATCAATTTCATCAGCGTTTTTTAATGGTGATAAATGTGCAGTTGCACTTTCTACCGTTACAGGGCGAACATTCGCAAATACACCGAGTCCTTTTCTTAATGCTAATAATCCTTTCTCAGGCCTTTCTTTCGCACTATCCCACCTTGGTCCACCTACTGCTCCAAGTAAAACCGCATCACTCGCTAAACAGGCGGCAAGTGTTCGCTGTGGTAATGGTTGCCCAGTTAAATCGATAGCAACACCACCAAAGTACTCATCTTGCAAATGAAAATGATGTCCATATAGCCTTTCTACCATATGCAATACTTCCTTCGCACTCTCCATTACTTCTGGACCGACACCATCACCAGCTAAACAAACGATACGTTTTTCCATTTTTAACACTCCTTTTAACCGAATTTTCAGAACTTTAATTTGATAGGTGAGGAAAGCTTCTCTCACCTATCAATTATTTATTTCACAAGCGCTATAAGAGATTTTAATTTCCCTGCTGCATGGACATAAGCTCTCGCCGACGCTTCCAATACGTCTTGCGCAACTCCGAAACCTGATATTTGGTGACTACCTTCTTTTAATTCAACATGAACGTGAGCAAGTGCATCTTGACCTTGTGTAATAGATTGTATGCGATAATCTGCCAATTCACATTCTAATCCTAAAATTCTTTGAATCGCATTGTATATCGCTTCAATACTACCAGAACCAGTGGCTGCATCTTCATATACATTTCCTTCCTCATCCTTCAACACAACTGTTGCGCATTGTGTACTATTTGATACGAAATGCACTTGTAATTGCGTAATGTTATATTGCTGAGCTGCAAATGCTGCTTCACCAAGCATAAGTGCGCGTAAATCTTCTTCAGTAATTTCCTTTTTACGATCAGCCAATTTTTTAAATGCTTCGAATGCCGCATCTCGCTCTTCATTTGTAAATTCATAACCAAGCTCTTTCATTTTTTCCGTAAACGCATGACGGCCAGAGTGTTTCCCAAGTACAAAGAGATTTTGAGATTCTCCTATAAGCGCTGGTTCGATAATTTCATAAGTTGTTACTTCTTTTAAAACCCCGTCTTGGTGGATGCCCGATTCATGAGCAAATGCATTCGCTCCAACGATTGCTTTATTTTTCGGTACAACCATACCCGTTAACCTGCTTACTAATATACTCGTCGCCTTAATTTCTTTTAAAGTCATCGAAGGCTCTGCTTTATAAAAATCTTTTCTAATATGAAGAGCTACCGCAACTTCTTCTAACGCTGCATTCCCTGCTCTTTCTCCAATGCCATTAATCGTTCCTTCTACTTGCAATGCTCCCCCTTCAACCGCAGCTAACGAATTTGCTACTGCCATACCAAGATCATCGTGACAATGACAAGAAAAAATCGCTTTTTCATATGATGGAACGGATTCTTGTAAGTATTTAAAAAGAGAATAATACTCTTCCGGATTTGTATATCCAACTGTATCCGGAATATTAATTACATTCGCTCCTGCTCGAATCGCAATTTCTACTGCTTCAGCTAAAAATGCTCTCGATGTTCTTGTCGCATCTTCTGCAGAAAATTGTACTGTCGGAAATAATGATTTTCCGAGCGTAACCGAGCGATGAATACTATTTAACACATCTTCTTTTGACATACAAAGTTTATATTTCATATGAATATCACTCGTAGCTAGAAATACGTGTAGACGAGGAGATACAGCGCCTTTCACAGCTTCATATGCTCTTCGAATGTCACTTTCTTTCGCTCTAGCTAAACTCATAACCGTAGCATTTTGAATTGTATTCGCAATACGTTTTACCGATTGGAAGTCGCCTTCGGAAGCTGCCGCGAATCCAGCTTCCATTACATGAATACCAAGCCTCTCTAATTGCCTAGCAATTTGTAATTTCTCTTGTTCATTTAAATTTACTCCTGGTGATTGTTCGCCATCACGAAGCGTTGTATCCATGAACAAAACCTGCTTCATATTATTTAACCCCTACCTTTACTCGCGGCTGTACGAAAGGCATCATTTCACGTAATTTACGTCCAACTACTTCGATTTCATGTTTATTCTCTTTCTCATTTGTCGCATGGAAATTTGGTCTTCCTGCTTTATGTTCTGCAATCCACCCTCTTGCAAATGTACCATCTTGAATTTCTGCTAATACTGCCCCCATCGCTTTCTTCGTATCTTCAGTCACAACGCGTGGTCCTGATACGAAGTCTCCCCACTGCGCTGTATCTGAAACTGAATATCTCATATTTTCAAGTCCACCTTCGTACATAAGGTCAACGATTAGCTTCAATTCATGTAAACATTCAAAATATGCAAGTTCAGGCTGATATCCCGCATCAACTAACGTTTCAAACCCTGCTTTTACAAGTGCAGTCACTCCGCCGCAAAGTACAGCTTGCTCTCCAAACAAATCTGTTTCTGTTTCTTCTTTAAACGTCGTTTCTAGTACACCAGCTCTCGTTGCTCCAATTCCGTCAGCATAAGAAAGTGCTTTTTCAGTCGCAACTCCTGTTGCATCTTGATATACTGCAAATAATGCAGGAACAGCCCCGCCCTCGGCGAACGTACGGCGTACGAGATGCCCTGGTCCTTTTGGCGCTACTAGAAATACATCTACATTAGCTGGTGGTTTTACTTGATCAAAGTGAACATTAAATCCATGTGCGAACACGAGAGAGTTTCCAGCCTGTAAATTTGGTGCAATTTCAGCTTCATATACTTCTGGTTGTAATTCATCAGGCAATAGAATCATTACTACATCAGCTTTTTCCGCAGCTTCTGCTACTGTATATACAGAAAACCCATCTTCATTCGCTTTATCCCAAGACTTACCTTTTCTTAAACCTACTACTACATCAAATCCGTTATCACGTAAATTTTGCGCATGCGCATGACCTTGCGAGCCATATCCGATGATTGCTACTTTCTTTTCCTTTAATACATTTACTGTTACATCTTTCTCATAATAAACTTTTGCCATTTTCATTTCCCCCTATATTTAAATGATTATTGAATTAACATAACTTGCTTATCTTGTTTTTTCATACTACGTGTAAATGCTGTTACACCTGTTCTAGCAATTTCTTTCAAACCGTATGGACGAAGTAATTCAATTAACGCTTCTACTTTATCTTGCGTACCTGTTACTTGCACAACTATGGAATCCTTCCCAACATCTATTACAGCGGCTCGAAACGGTTCAATTAAACTATATAATTCTGCCCTCGCTACAGAAGTTGCTACTTTAATAAGAGCAAGCTCTCTAGCAATCATCGCTTCTTCTGTAATATCTGATACTTTCAGAACATCAATTTGCTTATGCAGTTGTTTAATTAACTGCTCCACTTGCTGTTCACTTTCAACGTGTACAACAATCGTCATTCGCGATATATCTGATGATTCTGTATGACCTACTGAAATACTTTCAATATTAAAATGTCTTCGTGTCATAACCCCTGTAATTCGGTTTAACACACCACTTTGATTTCGAACTGTCGCTGTAACAATTCTCTTCACCCTTTTTCCACTCCCTCCATTTGGTGAACACCTTTTCCTGGCGCAACCATCGGCATAACCTTCTCTGATTGAAGTACACGACAATCAATTACGACTGGCTCTTGTAATTCGATCGCATGCTGGATTTGCTTCTTTGCAAGAAGTGGATCGTCAATACGAACACCTTTTATGCCATATGCATTTGCAAGAGCGACGAAATCTGGTTGGCATGGTAATAAAGAATGTGAATATCTTTGATTGTAAAATTCATCTTGCCATTGTCTTACCATTCCTAAAGCTTCATTATTTAAAATAAATACTTTAACGGGTAAAGCGTGTTCTTTTAATACACTTAATTCTTGCAGAGTCATTTGAAACCCAGCATCACCAACAATTGCAATAACTAATTCTTCAGGCTTTGCAATTTGCGCACCGATTGCTGCTGGAAATCCGAACCCCATCGTTCCTAATCCACCAGAAGTTACCCATTTATCTGGATTTTTCAGTGGATAATATTGCGCTGCCCACATTTGGTGTTGCCCAACGTCTGTTGTTACAATCGCTTCTCCCTTCGTAATTTCATATAGCATATCAATCGCATATTGAGGTTTAATACTTTCAGAATTTCTTTTATAAGAGAATGGATATTTTTCTTTTCTATTCTTTAATAAAAAGAGCCATTCATGATGATTTTCTTTCTTTCCTTCTGATTGAAGCAATACTTCTAACGCCTGCTTAGCACTTGCAACAATAGGAATCTCTGTTGGCACATTTTTCCCGATTTCTGCTGGATCAATATCGATATGTGCAACAGTCGCCCCTTTAGCAAAAAAAGCTAAATTTCCAGTAAGACGATCATCAAATCTCGCGCCTATATTAATGAGTAAGTCGCATTCATATAATGCCATATTGGCTGTATAAGAACCGTGCATTCCCCCCATCCCTAGAAATAGTTCATCATCTGGTGGAAAACCACCAAGTCCAAGTAATGTATGCACAACAGGGATTTCATATTTACGAGCAAAACTTGTCAATTCTTTCGAAGCTTTCGCATGCAATATACCCGCTCCAGCTAAAATTAACGGTTTTTTTGCGGTTTCAATTACTTTGAGTAATTTGTTTATTTGAAGTAGATTCGGTTCATAATTAGGGTTATATCCTGGTAAATCCATTTGTACATTGCTACATCGCTCACCTTTCTCGACTACCATATCTTTCGGAAGGTCAATAACGACTGGTCCTGGTCTTCCTGTTTTAGCAATATGAAATGCTTCTTTAATAATTCGAGGTAAATCTGAGGCCTTTCGCACTTGATAGTTATGTTTTGTCACTGGCATCGTAAGTCCCATAATATCTGCCTCTTGAAAAGCATCGCTCCCAATTAACGTTGTTGCTACTTGGCCTGTAAATACTACAAGTGGCAATGAATCAATCATCGCATCAGCTAGACCCGTAATTACATTTGTAGCACCTGGTCCACTCGTTGCAATTACAACCCCTGGATTCCCTGTAATTCTGGCATACCCTTCAGCAGCGTGAATTGCCCCTTGCTCATGCCTTGTTAAAATATGCGGAATTTCACAATCATACAATGCATCATAGAGAGGTAAAACGGCACCACCCGGATAACCGAAAATCACTTCTACGCCTTCCTTTTCTAGCGCTTCTAACAATAGCTGTGCACCAGTTTCCAGTTTCTCTTCCGTTTTTGAAGACATTGTTCTTATAAGCCCCCTTTTTCAACCTTTTATACAATAAAAAAATCCTACGTCCACACTCCAGCTATGTGCTGAAGGGACGAAAGATTTCGCGGTACCACCCTTCTTTGCAAGAATACTCTTGCCTCAGTGATCCATAAATGGATCTAGCTAATAACGGAGCTACCGTCTAAGCCTAGACAAATGCTTTAGCTTAGCACTCAAGGGCGATGTTCGTCGACGTGAACCATCGGTTTTCAGCAACCACCGACTCTCTGTGAGGCTTCACAATCAACTACTCCTCCCTATCAACGCTTTCTTATGTTAAAAAAGTTGTTATCCAACTTTATTTTCTTCGTAAATTTTCTCTCCATCTTCTACAACTAACTTACGAAACTCTTCTAATAAACGGTTCGTATGTGGACCTGTTTGCCCTAAGCCAATCTTTCTACCATCTACTGTCGTAACAGCAATCACTTCAGCAGCTGTTCCTGTTAAAAACACTTCATCAGCTACATATACATCATGTCTTGTAAATAACTCTTCTCTTACGTCATACCCAAGTTTTTCGCCGATTTCTAAAATGGCGTTTCGTGTAATACCTTCTAACGCTCCAGCAGAACTTGGTGGTGTAATTAATTTATTTCCTTTAACAATAAACACGTTATCTCCTGATCCTTCAGCTACATATCCTTGATCATTTAACATAAGCGCTTCTTGTACTCCAGCTAATTTCGCTTCAATACGAACTAAAATATTGTTTAAGTAATTTAAAGATTTTACTTGAGGGGATAAAACATCGGGACGATTTCGGCGCGTTGCAACTGTTACAACTGGAATCCCTTTCTCATAATATTCTTGTGGGAATAAAGATAATTGTTCTGCAATTACTACTACATTCGGCTTCTTACATGAATCGGGATCCAATCCAAGATTTCCTGCTCCTCTTGATACAACAAGGCGAATGTATCCATTAGATAATTTATTTTGTCGAATCGTCTCAACAACAATATTTGTTACTTCATCTAATGAATATGGAATTTCTAAAAGGATTGATTTTGCTGATTCATACAACCGGACAAGATGCTCTCTCAAACGGAAAACATTACCGCTATAAACTCTAATTCCTTCAAACACTCCATCGCCATATAAATAGCCATGATCATATACTGAAACTTTTGCCTCATCTTTTGGAACAAATTCTCCATTTAAGAAAATCCATTGCTCATTCACTAGAAGCGCCTCCTATGTTCTATGAATTTTTTATTGTTTCCTAGTTTACTCTCCTTTCTAAATAAATCAAGTGAATTTTTAGAAAATTTATAATTTTTAATCATACGTACTTCTTTACTTATACTGATTTAACAACATTGTTAACGTTTACAAAAAGTCAAAAAATTTTTTTCGCCAATTTCCACTAAAAAAATATTTGTTTAAAAGAAGGATTTTCATCAATTGATACGAATCTATTGTATTCAATAAACGGACGTCCGATTTTATAAATCCGGAAATATATAACGACTTTTGCTGAAAAAGGGGGAAAATAACAAAAATAGCGCTGTCTAAAAATAACATTCATATTTTTCATTTCGTAATCATAATCCTATTTTTAAAAAACAATTTGTCAAAATGAAGGAGGAAATAAATATGGCGTGTGTACAAATTAAAGGAACGAGACAAGAGGTAGTAGAAATGCTGCAATTATTTGATCTAATGGATACGAAAGGTTTTTGTAAATTCGATAATTACGTAGAGGTAGAACCAAATACGCAAGAACATAATCATTTTATTGCTTCAATCGACATCCATTCAAATACTTCTTCAGCACAAGATACATTATTAAACGATCAATTCGTTAGTCAAATGCTTACTGGCGTATATAACGACTAAACAAAGATTTACTTCCTACCGTCTTTTCATAAATATATGCAGTGAACTTGAGCATACTAGCAATTAGATGGTAGGGAGGTGAGAATTATGGCTAGAATTGGCGTTGAAAACTCATTAACAGACGTTCAACAAGCTCTTCAGCAACAAGGTCATGAAGTTGTTACACTTAACTCAGAACAGGATGCACAAGGGTGTGATTGTTGCGTTGTAACTGGGCAAGATTCTAATGTGATGGGCATTGCAGATACATCAATTAAAGGATCAGTCATTACAGCTCACGGTTTAACAACAGATGAAATTTGTCAACAAGTTGAAAGTCGCACTTAAAAAATGAAAGAGGACTCCTTTTAAAAGGAGTCCTCTTTTTTATATTCACCTAACGGGAAAGTAACATATACTGGATGAAAGCCCTACCTCTCTCTCATCATTACGGTTCCACTGACCGCTCCTTGATTCACTAGTATACATATATAGCTTACAAATACAATTTATAGGGTTTGTTCACAAAAGTTGTTGATAAAATTACCCGATCTTTCGCAAACTTTTCGTATTGCATTCATAAGAGATATTTACTTTACACTAGCTGTAACCGAGACACGAATTAAAATTCTAACACCAATACAATAACTTGTCAACTTTTTTCCGCAAATTAAAAACAGACATTAACGGTTTGTCTGTTTTAGAATGGAGCTTTTTCTTTTATTACATATACAACAAAGCCGCTTACTAACATGAATAAGCCAACTACTAAGTTTTTGATATTAATCATAAATTCCTCTCCCTTATTCCACACATCATATATATTTACATTTCAATTATTCCGATCATCCTAAAGCGCACTTTTTCTAATATATCATAATTCCTAAAAAATGCAAGTTCACTTTTGACGACCATTCACAAATTTATCTACAGTGCTTGGTACAGTATTTAAAGCCTTTTCAATTAAATGTGTACTGCTGTTGAGATGTAATACTTGCACCCCATTAGAACCAACTACTAAAAAAGCTACTGGACTAATGGAAACCCCAGCCCCGCTTCCTCCTCCAAATGGATGCCCTTGTTTGTTCTCTTTATGCTGATTTTGCCCACCGTTATGTTTTTCAGTAATGAAATCCCCTTTAAAATCACTTCCACCAGCTCCAAAACCAAAAGCCACTTGAGATACTGTTAATACTACATTTCCGTCAGCTGTTGAAACCGGGCTCCCAACAATTGTATTTACATCTACCATCTCTTTTAAATTTGTCATTGCCGTTTTCATTAAATTTTCAATTGGATGTTCCATTATGTATTGCACCCTTTCCTCATTATTCCTTTTTATATTTTCCAAAATAGAGGAAGTCATACTAACTTTTCCTATTTCAAGAAAACATTTTCCTCCTTTTAAAAGATACTACTCCCTGTACATGCTCCGGTATAGTGAAACTTTAATCAGTGGGATGTGCACGTTTCTCGACTCCCACAAATAGCGGGATAAAAAAGAAAAAGAGATACATACTACTATTGAACCTTGTTATGAAAGGAGTCATGACTTTGACTGAGAAATTTGATGATTATAAAAGAAAAGATAGAATAGATAGTGATTATAGTGACTATAAAGAAGAGTACGCCGCTGAGGTTGCACCACAACGCATTGATTATGATTACGATGATAAAGACGATAAAGATGTTGTAAAATCGTCCGCTGCTGGATCAACTGCTGGTTTTATCGCTCTTGCGCTATCTATCTTATCGCTATTTACATTTCCAACACTATTTGGTCTTGTTTCTGTTTTACTCGGTATTTACGCTTATAATCGCGGAGCTACTGTAACTGGCGGTATCGCTGCAGTTGTCGGTGGAATTGCTGCACTTATCGCAATTTTATTCCGAGTAGCACTTATTGGTCTATTGTTCTCCCTGTTCTAAAAAAGAAAAAGGTATCTCGCTTAACGCGGGATACCTTATCCTGTAAACACATCTTCCGATGGATATTTTATTTTTTGTTTTGCTGGTCGCGCTAAAGAGAACACAAGTGTTAATGGTCCAATTAATCCGCAGAACATAACAAACATAATAATACATTTTCCGAATGCCGATAGCTTTGCAGTAATTCCCATCGTTAATCCGACTGTGCCAAACGCTGATATTGTCTCAAATAATAATTGAATAAAGCTGAAGTTTTCTGTAAGCATTAATATGAATACCGCTGCTAAAATAAGTATTTGACTGGCAACAGCAATCGCTAAGGCCCTCGTTACTGTCGACATTTTAATTGTACGCTGAAATAAAACAATTTCCTCCTTTTTTCTAAAGAAAGAAAGGACAGATGTAATTAAGATAACAAACGTCGTTAATTTAATTCCTCCACCTGTCGATACACTTCCTGCACCAATAAACATCAAAATCATCGTAAATAATATAGATGATTCTTCCATACCTCCATAGTCAACCGTATTAAATCCAGCTGTCCGCGGAGTAATACCTTGAAAGAAGGAAGCCCATAGTTTTTCATTTAAAGATAAATTCCCTAACGTCTTCACATTATTATATTCCAATACAAAAATCACAATCATTGCTATAATATTTAGCACTACTGTTCCAATAATCATTATTTTTGAGTGAAGTGATAATTTTCGAAAACTGCGGCTATACCATATATCAATTAATACGGTAAAACCGAGTCCCCCAATTACAATTAAAGAGCAAATCCCAATATTAATAATGGGATCCCCTACATATCTTGTTAAATTATCTGGCCATAAAGCAAATCCTGCATTATTATAAGATGCAATTACATGAAAAATACTATAATATAAACCTTTTCCAAAACCAAACTCTGGAATAAAGCGAAACGATAAAAAGATGACCCCAATAAGTTCAATACAAATCGAAAATATAAAGACACGCTTTACTAATTTTACAAGACCACCTATATTTGTTTGATTAAATGCTTCTCCAATTAATAAACGATGGCGTAATCCGATTTTTTTACCTAGTACCCAAACAATTAAAATGGCAATTGTCATAAGACCTAGACCACCTGTTTGAATTAAAAACATAATAACAATTTCGCCAAACATCGTAAATGTACTTGCTGTATCCACTACTCCCAAACCAGTTACGGTCGCTGCTGACGTTGCTGTAAAGAAAGCATCTACCCAACTAATATGTACTTTCGTTGCGAATGGTAATTTTAATAACAAACCGCCAACCACAATTAAGCAGAAAAAGCCTAATGCTAATATTTGTGGTGGGTTTAATCGTATAAGACGATTATACAGCCCTTGTTTTTTTGTTATGTCCATATCACTAACTCCCTTATTAAAGTGAAGCTTTCCCCTCATACAATAAAAAGCTTTTTAAAAGCCCTTAAATAATTGGGACAAACCTTATATTCTCATAATATAGTTGAGCATAATCCTTTTTTTCATAGATTACAACTTTTATTTATATTCAGATTCCTTTTCGTTTTATGCTGGGAAAACTCTATATCCTAACTCAATATTGCTAGCAATAACAATTTCATATGTACTATTTTTCAAATCCCCATATCTTTCACTCTATGTTCACATAGAGGTCACATCCACCTTTTATAGTATATGTATCGAAGCTGTTCCTCCCTAATTTATAAGACATTCCCCAGTGTCTTTGAATAGCTTCCATCCCTAATTAAATTGACATAAATTGTCCCCTTCCTTGACCATCTTATATATGATGGTCTTATTTTTTTGTTTTCTCTATCTTTTATTCCGCTATTTGTGGGCAATAAACGCCCGATTGGTTAAGGCTAATAATCAACAGGGGATGAACAAAAAACACTCATTAAATTTTCATTTTATTTAAAACTCCCTCTCTCTTTCACTCTATATTCACACAGAGGTCACATCCACCTTTTATAGTATATGTATCGAAGTTGTTCCTCCCTAATTTATAAGACATTCCCCAGTGTCTTTGAACAGCTTCCATCCCTAATTAAATTGACATAAATTGTCCCCTTCCTTGACCATCTTATATATGATGGTCTTATTTTTTTGTCTTTCTATCTTTTATTTAAAACTCCCCCTCTCTTTCACTCTATGTTCACACAGAGGTCACATCTACCTTTTATAGTATATGTATCGAAGTTGTTCCTCCCTAATTTATAAGACATTCCCCAGTGTCTTTGAACAGCTTCCATCCCTAATTAAATTGACATAAATTGTCCCCTTCCTTGACCATCTTATATATGATGGTCTTATTTTTTTGTCTTTCTATCTTTTATTTAAAACTCCCCCTCTCTTTCACCCTATGTTCACATGAGAGTCACACCTATCTTTTATAGTATATGTATCGAAGTTGTTCCTCCCTAATTTATAAGACATTCCCCAGTGTCTTAAAGCAACTTCCATCCCTAATTAAATTGACATAAATTGTCCCCTTCCCTTGACCATCCTATGTGATGGTCTATTTTATTTTCCAAACACAAAATCGGTCTATCTACACTTAAACAAAAATGAAAAATTCAGAAAATATTGTCAAATTAGGTATTTTTTCGGTATAATTACTTTAGAAAGAAATTTCGCAAAAACAAAAGGGGGGATTTTATTGAAACAAACAAAAGCAATCTTAATCGCATTATTTCTAGGTCTAGTTGTTGGACTCACTCTAAATTTAGCTGCTCCATCTATCTTTGAGCCACTAAATCAATATGTGTTCAACCCAATTGGTCAATTGTTTATTCGACTTATTAAAATGCTAGTTGTTCCTGTTGTGTTCATTTCTATCGTACTTGGTGCTGCCGGCCTTGGAGATCCGAAACAACTTGGAAGAATCGGTTTAAAATCAATTTCATTCTTTCTCGTAACAACTGCGGTTGCCATCTCTATAGCGGTTACATTTGCACTTATTATAAAACCAGGAGCTGGCGGTAATTTTAAAACAGAAGGTCTTAAGTATGAAGGTGCAAAAACTGAAACATCTTTCGTCGACACATTGCTAAATATCGTACCAGATAACCCAGCAAAAGCGATGGCTGACGGAAACATGTTACAAATCATTGCCTTTGCCGTATTGATTGGACTCGGTATAGCTATTTTAGGAAAACGAGTTCAAGGTATCCATTCATTACTTGAACAGGGCAACGAATTAATGATGTATCTTGTTAATCTCGTTATGAAATTAGCCCCAATTGGAACATTCGGTTTGCTCGCTTCATCCGTTGGTAAAATGGGGCTTGCAGGCGTCGCTGCGATGTTCAAGTATATGATTGTCGTTATGTTAGTACTCATTATTCACGGGGTCTTTGTATATGGCGGCTTATTAAAGGTATTAGCAAAAGAAAGTATTGTTCGTTTCTTTAAACATTTCGGACCAGTAATGGCAATTGGATTTAGTACATCTAGCTCTAATGCATCGCTTCCATTTGCAATGAAAACAGCACAAGATAAGCTTGGCGTTCCAAAAGCGATAAGCTCATTTGTACAACCACTAGGGGCAACTATTAATATGGATGGTACTGCCATTATGCAAGGAGTAGCCACTGTATTTATCGCTCAAGTATACGGAGTTGAACTTACATTACCGCAATTAGCTATGGTCGTATTAACTGCTGTACTAGCTAGTATCGGTACTGCTGGTGTACCTGGTGTTGGACTTGTAATGCTTACAATGGTTTTAAATCAAGTAAATCTACCAGTAGAAGGTATCGCTTTAATTATCGGTATTGACCGTATTCTAGATATGTCTAGAACAGCTGTAAACATTTCTGGTGATGCAATTTGCGCAATGATTGTCGCAAAATCAGAAGAAAAATATAATACGGATCAATCGGCAGCATCGTAAATCAAAAAAGGAGTGAATTATTTCACTCCTTTTTTGATTTACTCCCTTTTTTAGAACGATATTCTTTCCCTTTATTATCATTACCAGTTTCAAATTCAGTGCTAAATTCCTGATTAAACTGGCCGGACTTTGGTGATCCTTGATTACCGCTCCCTTTACTACCGTTACGATTCGTCATATTTCTCCCTCCTTCCTTGTATTAGTAGTATGGCGCTCTATCTTTTTTCATACACATTTTATTTATTAACATCTATTACACACGAAAGAAGATCTCCCATCTATAAGGAAGACCTTCTATTTTATCACGTAAGCGTTTTCTTGTTTATAATCACTTAAATAAGTTTTTTGGAAATTGAAATCATTACATTCATTTCATCTTCTGAAAGTGCAGAGAATCTTTCTTGTAAATATTGTTTTTTCGCATCTTCCATTTTCGCAACTAAATCTTTCCCTTGTTCTGTAATCTCTAAATACACAACTCGGCGATCTGATGTAGAACGTGAACGAGTTACAAAACCCTTATTAATTAATTTTTCTGTAACAGCTGTAATATGACTATTCGACACATTTAATTCATTTGCTACACGCGATACCATTTCTTTATTCGTACGATTTAATATTCTTAGGACGATGAATTCATTCCACGGTATGTAACCACCAAATATTTTTCCGATATCATTACGCAACGTGCGAAACATAGCAAACACATTTGTCGATAGTTCTTCCATTAATTGCTCTCGATTTTGAGACAACATTGACAGCTCCTTTTATTTCATTTAGTTAAATAAAAACCTTATTAATAATTTTACATGAAATCTTACTTTTTGTCACCTTATTTTCCCATAATTCGTAGTTTTTTAATATGTATTTCATGATAAAATGAAGTCAACTTCCAGAAAAAGGGGTATTTTAATGCATGAGGAGGATAGGTTCTCAAATCTCAGCCTAAAAGATAAAACAATTATCATTAGTATTATTGCTCTTTTTCTCATTATAGTTTTTACATTTATATTTTTTGTATATGTAGGAATCTTTCAAATTACAGGTATAGCGTATAGTTCACGTACTGCTTTACTTCTCTTTTTTTTATTAATCACTTTCTTAGATGGTATTACATTATTTATTTTCAGTTTCTTCAAAGCGCTGCTATATCCATTGACTCAAAACATGTCAAATTGGATTTCTCTCACTCTTTTCTCATTCATTGAAATTACACTAGATTGGTTCGTCATTCATACTGCTGATGATTGGATAGAAAGCGTACAAATGTCCAACTTAACTGAATTATGTGTCATACTATTCTTTTTTCTATTAAATAAATTATTAAGTGACAAGAAAGAGTAAGATTACAAGCTTTTCTATATAAAAATTGGTACAATGAAAGCAAATCTTACTAAAGAGGTGTTAATTATGAACTTACAACAATGGGCTGATAAAGGTATGTCCTTTGATACATATGTGAATGAAATGCAAGTAAACCAATACGAGCTACTACACATTTACAATAATTTTTTAATTCCAAATGAATTACTTCCTGTATTAGAAGAACGTCAAAATGATGGCTGGCGTGTTATCGTATTAACTGCTGATTGGTGTGGCGATGCTCTTTTATGCGTACCTGTTATGAAACGAATTTCTGAAGTTGCAAATATTGATATGAGTTTATTAATTCGCGATGAAAACTTAGAATTAATGGATCAATATTTAACAAATGGAACAGCACGTGCGATTCCAATCTTTATTTTCATTGATAAAGATGGAAATGAACAAGCTGTTTGGGGACCACGCGCTCCAAAAGTACAAGAATTAGTAACTTCAATGCGCGCTACATTACCTGAAAAAGAAGATCCAACTTTCGAAGAAAAACAAAAAGAAATGTATGCTAATTTCCGTGCTACATTAGCTGATGATACTTCTCTTTGGGAACATGTAATGGAAAACATGATGGAAAAAGTAGTAAAATAAAAACCTGCCGAGCTCGGCAGGTTTTTTTATTACATAATGAAGAAATAGAATACCGCAGCTAAAATGAAACGATAATAAGCGAACGGTGTTAGTTTTACACGAGATAATAATTTCAAGAATGAAACAATTGCAAGCATCGCAACAACGAATGCAGTTACAAATCCTGTTACAAATAGCGTTATATCTGCTGAGCTTAATACATCCCAACTTTTAATTAAATCTAAGCCACTTGCAGCTACCATCATCGGTACCGCTAAAATGAACGTATATTCAGCTGCCGCTGTATGCGACACGCGAGCTAATAAACCACCACTTATTGTAGAACCAGAACGAGAAAATCCTGGCCAAAGAGCTAAACATTGGAACATTCCAATTGTAAATGCCTGTTTATATGTGATTTCATCTAACGTTCTTGCTGTACTTGGTTTCGAAAACTTCTCAGCAACAATCATTAAAATACCACCGGCTACTAAGCTAATAACAACTGGTCCTGGACCAAATAAAACCTCTTTAATAGTGCTATGGAATAATACGCCAAGTACCCCGGCAGGAATCATCCCGATAATAATATGTAATAAATTTAACGATGGTCCGTCTGTTACTTTACCTATTCCAACTAACGACCATAGACGCTTCCAAAATATAACAACAACTGCTAAAATCGATCCCAATTGGATAACAACTTCAAAAACTTTCGCTCTCTCATCGTCAAATCCAATTAAATGTCCTGTTAAAATCATATGTCCTGTTGATGATACTGGTAGAAACTCTGTTAACCCTTCAACAGCACCCATGATTAAACCAATTAACCAATCAGCCACAAGTAGTGCCTCCTTAATAACAAATAATATGTAATTTTTTCACACCTTATCATAATACCTTATCCCTTTTCAAAGTGCATCCTTTTTTTATTGGCTTCATATGTTATAGGCGCGTATTTCTTTTCTAATCTTTGATTAAATTGTATGATAGTAAGAGTTTGTTTTTTTATACGGAAAGGGGATTTTATGAAAGAAACTACTTCATTCTCACAAAAGTTAAAGCAATTTGTATTACTATTTTTTCCGATTTTCGTAACGCAAATGTCATTATTTGCGATGAGTTTTTTTGATACAACGATGTCAGGACATGCAAGTCCAACTGATTTAGCAGGTGTTGCAATTGGAACAAGTATATGGATTCCAGTTAGTACGGGGTTAACAGGAATTTTAATGGCTACTACTCCCATTGTTGCACAGCTCGTTGGATCCAAGAAAAAAGAGGACGTTCCCCACGTTGTCATACAAGCAGTTTATTTAGCAATTTGTGCTAGCTTCGTTGTTATCCTCATCGGTTTTTTCGTCGTTTCACCTATTTTAAATGGCATGCGCTTAGAAGAACCTGTGGAACGTATTGCAGCGCAATTTTTAAGTATTATCGCAATAGGAATTATACCTTTATTCACTTACACTGTTTTACGTGGATTTATTGATGCATTAGGAAAAACTCGAACAACGATGATTATTACATTATTATCATTACCAATTAATGTAATATTAAATTACCTATTAATTTTTGGTAACTTCGGTTTCCCAAAGCTCGGTGGTGTCGGAGCAGCAATTGCTTCCACTGCAACATATTGGTGCATTTTAATTATTACAGTCATTATTATTCAGACGAAAGAGCCTTTTGCCTCTTTCAACATTTTCAAACAATTATACCGACCTTCTCTTTCGAGTTGGATAGCATTCTTAAAACTTGGCGTCCCTATCGGATTTGCTATCTTTTTTGAAACGAGTATTTTCGCTGCGGTAACGCTCATGATGAGTAATTTTAGTACGACAACTATTGCAGCTCACCAAGCAGCTATGAACTTTGCTTCCTTGTTATATATGACTCCGCTAAGTTTAGCAATGGCAATGACTATTGCGGTTGGATTCGAAGTTGGAGCAAAACGTTACGATAATGCAAAACAATACGGACTGATTGGAATTGGATTAGCCCTTGCCTTTGCTTTATTATATTCGATTCTTCTCTACTTCTTTGATGATCAAATTGCTTCTATTTATACGACAGATGCAAAAGTTCATCATTTAGCAAAAGAATTTCTTATCTTTGCAATTTTATTTCAAATTTCAGATGCAATTGCAACCCCTGTACAAGGAGCTTTGCGTGGTTATAAAGATGTAAATGTTGCTCTAATTATGACTTTAATTGCTTATTGGATAATAGGTCTACCACTAGGTTACATATTAGCGACGTATACAGAATGGGCCGCGAAAGGCTATTGGATCGGTCTTATTATCGGTCTAGCATTTGGCGCTGCCTTCCTACTTATCCGTCTCTTTCAAGTACAACGAAAATATACAACACAAAACAGCCGCTAATAATAAAGCGGCTGTTTTCTTTATGCATATTTTTTCTTGTAACGTATAATATAATGAAAAAGAAAGGTGGGTACATATGGACGACAAAGAAAAAAAGCAATCATTCGATGAAGAATTTGCCCCTGAAATTTCACCTGGATATCGGCAAGATGTACATAAGCCACCTAAATATAAAAACACTTCGTTTTTAATGGGCATTACCATTTTCGCTGCTGTATTACTCATACTTATCATTTTCGTTTATTTTTGATGAAAGGTGGCCTATTATATGAAGAAACAAGATTCCAATCGTTCAAAAAGAACTGTTAAAACACAAAAAGGATATGCAGGAGATTCTGTTCATACTCTTAAACAAGTCGAGCAAGGGAATTTATATATTGCTCAAAAAGAACTTGGTCAACAAAATGAAAATCTTTAAAGGCCCTTTATTCCTTAAGGGTCTTTTTATTCCGCATTAAGTAATACACCCTCAAATGTTCTATTGAGCAATGAATTTCCTTTATTGTACGCGCTGCTTTTGTTCTAGCACCATAAATATATTATTAACCTTTACAATTTTCACTTCATAATTCAATTTCATTTCGCTTCTCTTACTCTTACCATTTTCAGTACCCGCAACGTACGCTACAGCTTGATAAAGAAAACTCTCATTGGTCTCTTCACGTATCTCCTCGTTTGTAAATTTATACTCTAAATCTTGAAAACGATTTGGATAATAATTTCCCATTAATTGTTCATACCCTCTATTTAAAAATAGTTCTTCACCTTTTCGTTTCACATCTTCTTTATTAGTAGACCCAAACACTGATAGTTGCTCGGTCACAAAATGCTCTCCTACCTTTTTCATTTCATTATGAGTTAAGTTTTCTATACTTTTGTTCTTTAACTCCTTATTTAACTCGTACTGATCAATCGGTTTAAAGGTAGCAAAAACCTCCTCTTTATATGACCAAAACAATACAAAAGCGATACATAGAGAAATGATTAACAGTCTTTTTTTCGTAATACTCCCGCCCTTCTTCATAATAATAGATATATTTTAACATATAGAAAGAAAATTCTGATATCATAAAATAGAATAACTTAACTCAGAAACGAGGAACAATTATGGACTCTTACAAACATTATATAAAAGAAGCTTTGCCTAATCTTTCTATACATTCATATAAACAAAATGAAGAAGGATGGGATAATGTAGCAGTTATAGTAAATGATGAGCTACTGTTTCGTTTCCCGCGAAAACAGGAATATGCGATGCGAATTCCGTTAGAAAAAGAACTATGCGCAATTCTCACTCAATCACTACAAGAAATCGAAGTTCCACAATATCACCTAATTTATAAAAATGAATCTGATGAGGTTCCTCTTTGTAGTTACTATACTCTCATTCATGGTGAACCATTAAAAACAGAAACAGTTGCCACGCTGGAGGATCCAAAGCTGAAAGCAATTATTACACAATTAGCTACTTTCCTTGCGGTACTACATAGTATTCCTTTACACCAAGTTACAACGCTATGTTTCCCTATTGAAAAAACATGTACCTACTGGAAAGAGCTACAAACAAAATTAAACCAATATCTCACTACTAGCCTTACTTCATTACAGAAACTAGCCTTAAATCGCTTATTTGAAAATTTCTTTGCATGTTTAGCTACATCCACTTTTCAAAACACAATCATTCACGCTGATTTTACTCATCATCACATTTTATTTAACAAGCATAACAAAAGCATTTCAGGTGTTATCGATTTTGGTGATGCGCAAATTGGCGATCCTGCTTTTGATTTTGCAGGACTATATTATGATTTCGGACATGAGTTTACTACATCTGTATATGAACAGTACAGTACACTTATTTCTCATCATGATCCATTACTCATTCATCGTATTACTACCTTTTATCAATACAGTCCTTTACTACATAATATTATTTATAATTTTGAGTCAGAGAATGAACTCGAATTCATTACAGGCACAGAACAGCTAAAAACGATATTACAGGGATGAGATTACATTCTCTCCCTATATACTCTCTCCTCATACATCATTAACTTTTTATCCATTTCAACAATAACTTTATACAATTGAAACGCCTGTAAAATTTGCAGTTGAATTTCAAAAGGAGCATTTTGTTCTTTTAACCATTGAAATACTTTTGTTTCATCTTTCATTGATTATTCCTCCCTTTATTCTGATTTGTGGGTAGCCCGATTAATGAGGGCTGATAATCAGTGGGTGATTGACAAAACCCCCACTGATTAAAGTTTCACTTTATTAAAATCTGCTACAAATATACCGTAAATGATGAAAAGCTTTTCATGTCAATAACAAAAAAGGATGCAAAGTTGCATCCTTTAATGAACTATATTTTTCTTCTGTTTCGCTTCTGTCTTTACTTCTTCCCCTTGGCATTCACTACGAAACGCACAACTTATACACTCAGAACGAAAATGACGCTCTGTATAATGCTCAGGTTGCTCTAACATTTCTTTCATTCTAGATAAATCAGCCATTCCAGTTATAATATCTTCCTGTTTCGGAATGTACTCATACTTAGTTCCTTCTATTAAATTAATAACTTCAATTTTTCCTGGAAGAACTCCGAAAGCTTTATAACTGAATACTGTCATTAGCTTCTGACAAAGAGCAAGCATTTCCTCATCTGCATCGACAACATACTTTTTAATTACAAACGACTCAGCACTCCACTCACCAACTTCAAATGTCAATGACATGTGGACACCTAACTCTTCCATATATGTTTGAAACTTCTCGTATAAAAACAATGGTGGTGTCTGACTATCATCCTTTTCAACGAACTGTAATAAGTGATCCGTTAGCTTCGCTAATACAATATAGTATTCCGTCTTCGAAGCAAACATATTAATCCTTACTTTTTTCCAATACTTTTCTATTAATATTAAAAGTACAATTTTCGTTTGTTGACCCGCAGGTAGCGTGTAATACTCGTTAATAATTTGATTGACAATCATTTGTGCTATTTGTTGCCATTCAAATGAAGAAGGTTCTCTTCTTTTTATGTGACGAAAATAAAATTTATGCGGACAACGCATAAAATCATACAAATGATAATCTGTCATCGTTTTGATTGAGATTTTCTCATGCACTTGCTCTTCAGCTCCCTTCTGCCATTAAGAAAGGTGTTTTACAAATTCAGCTCCAAACTGTAAACATTTTTCTACATCTTCATCTTCTGGCGTTAATTCTACTTTTAGTCCTTCTAACACAACTGCTGCCCCGCGCTCTTGTAGCTTTTCTATTAAAATGTCAACTGCCACTCCGTATTTCGGATAAGCCGAATCACATGATCCGAATACTGCCGCTTTTTTCCCAGTTAAATCAATAGAATCCATTGCATCATAAAAATCTAAGAAATCATCAGGAAGATCGCCATCTCCCCAAGTGTATGCACCTAAAATAATTCCATCATACTGTTCTAATATAGAAGCTTCTGGTGAATCCATAATATCAATAACTTCAATTTCATTTTCTGTTTCACGAATTACGCCGGCAATATGGTCAGCCATTTCCTCTGTATTTCCACTCATACTTGCAAAAATCATTACTAACTTACTCAACTGAACCTCTCCCTTTACTTTGTATCTCTTTTTCTGTTTGAATGCTCTTCTTCTCATCTACATATTCAGACCGAATTACATTTCTTTGCCATTCCATATGCTGATCAACATCTTTATTTTTATCTTTTAATCCCCTCCGCAGAAGGTGAAAATTCTTTCTCATTAACATGTCGCATCCATCCTATTGATAATAATTATCAATTTCAACTATATTTAGATTAATTGACATTGATTATCAATGTCAATAACTATTTTTAAAAAAATGATTAAAATGTACAAGCTTGTCCGTTAGCTATTCATATACTATGAATGAGCATAGTTCTTTCTCAGCCCTCTCTGACGGAAAGAAATAAAAGCAACTGCAATAGAGTGCAGTTGCCTTTTTTTGTTTTTCTATAATTTTAGTAATCTTATAGTCGTCTCTAAAAATAGCTCCACTCCACAAATTAATGCTGATTCATCCACGTCAAATTTCGGATGATGATGTGGATAACAAGTATATATATTTTCATTACCTGTTCCTAATTTAATGAAACAACCAGGTGCTTTTCTTAAATATGCTGAAAAATCTTCTCCACCCATAGAAGGTTCAAGCTTCACAACACGCTCATTCCCAAACAAATGTAGTGCACTTTCTTCTACTATTTTCGTAATATATTCATCATTAATAACCGGATCATATCCATATCGATACGTATATGTATACGATCCTCCATGTGCTTCTGTAATTCCTTTCACAATTTTCTCGATTTTCCCTTCTGCTTCCACCCTCAATGCTTGATTAAATGAACGAACAGTTCCCATTAAAGTTGCTGTACTAGGAATAATATTGTCAGCCGTTCCCCCATGAAATTGTGTAACTGAAACAACCCTTTGCATAAAAGCACTTGTATTTCTTGATACGATATGTTGTAGATTTGTAATAATCTGTGCTCCGATAGCAATAGGATCTATCGTTTCTTCTGGTCGCGCCGCATGTCCTCCTTTGCCTTGAATCTCAACTGTAAATACGTCTGGAGCTGCCATCATCGGTCCATATGCAATTCCTATCTTTCCACTCTCAAGTCCTGACATAACATGTAAACCTATTACATAATCAACACCGTCCATTACACCTGCCTCAACCATTTCTTGTCCCCCACCGGGATACACCTCTTCTGCGTGCTGAAAGAATAGACGAATCTCACCTGCAAAATCTTCCTTTATATTTGATAACACCTCTGCTGTACTTAATAAAATAGCTGCGTGAGCATCGTGCCCACATGCATGCATCATTCCTTTATTCACAGATGTATAAGATTTACTTGTCTCCTCTTGAATTGGCAAAGCGTCTATATCAGCTCGAATCGCAATTACTTTCCCTTGCTTCACACCTCTTTTAATTGCTAGTACACTATACTTCGTCGGTCTCGTTACTTCAAAAGAAGAAAATGAGCATAATGTATCATATATAAATTGCGAAGTTTCTTTTTCATGAAATGATAATTCCGGATACTTATGGAAATGCCTTCTCCATTTCACGATATTTTCTTCCGAAATTAGATTCTTCCACACTCTATTCATGATAATTTCCTCCTTTTCAAAAGAACTAGAAATTTAAAAGTTTACTCCGTCTTAAATGATTAATAAAAACAAACACTGTATTTTTACGTATTCTTATAGTCCACTTTTATGTATTCACACAATCCACTTTCTATTTACATGTCAAACCCATTACAAATTCATGCTGAATGTAATATAATTGCTAAGTTAGGGATTTTCTTTTTTAGTATTTAGTGCTAATATCAAAAAAGAGCCTTTTGACTTATTTTTACCTAAAATGTGGGATTTTGTTTTTTTCACAATAATGTAGGACATGATACCTACAAAGAGCTATTATTTCATTAAGAGAGGGAAAGACATGGAAAGATTAAAAGAGATATGGTCTCGACCACTCACACAATGGGTTGCAAAGACGGTTTATTATCTTGCAATTTTATTTGCATTACTTTGGTTGTATGGATTCCATGATACAAACACAAGTACATTTATTTACAATGAATTCTAGGGTGGGAACGTTATGAAGTTATTAGAACAAATTGAAAAGTGGGCTGCAGAAACGCCTGATCAAACCGCTTTTGTTTGGCGAGATGCGAAAATTACGTACAAACAATTAAAGGAAGATTCTGATGCGTTGGCACATTGGATTTCTTCTGAGTATCCAGACGATCGTTCACCAATTATGGTGTATGGCCATATGCAACCTGAAATGATTATTAACTTTTTAGGATGTGTAAAAGCTGGACATGCTTACATTCCTGTAGATTTATCTATCCCAGCTGATCGTGTACAACGTATTGCTGAAAATTCTGGTGCGAAATTACTTTTATCGGCAACAGCAGTAACTGTAACTGATTTACCAGTTCGCATCGTAAGTGAAGACAACTTAAAAGATATTTTCTTTACTCATAAAGGGAACACTCCAAATCCTGAACATGCGGTAAAAGGTGATGAGAACTTCTACATTATTTACACATCAGGAAGCACAGGTAATCCGAAAGGGGTTCAGATTACTTATAACTGCCTTGTTAGCTTTACAAAATGGGCTGTAGAAGATTTCAACTTACAAACAGGGCAAGTATTCTTAAACCAAGCACCTTTCTCATTTGATTTATCTGTAATGGATATTTACCCATCATTAGTAACAGGTGGTACACTTTGGGCAATCGATAAAGATATGATTGCGCGTCCAAAAGACTTGTTTGCTTCTTTAGAGCAATCGGATATTCAAGTATGGACTTCCACACCTTCTTTCGCTGAAATGTGTTTAATGGAAGCATCTTTCTCTGAGAGTATGCTACCGAACATGAAAACATTCTTATTCTGCGGTGAAGTGTTACCAAATGAAGTAGCTAGAAAATTAATTGAGCGTTTCCCTAAAGCAACAATTATGAATACGTATGGTCCAACAGAAGCTACTGTCGCTGTAACAGGTATTCACGTTACAGAAGAAGTGCTTGATCAATACAAATCACTTCCAGTTGGCTATTGTAAATCAGACTGTCGCCTTCTTATTATGAAAGAAGATGGCACGATCGCACCTGATGGTGAAAAAGGTGAAATCGTAATTGTCGGTCCAAGCGTAAGCGTTGGATATTTAGGAAGCCCTGAATTAACAGAAAAAGCATTTACTATGATTGACGGTGAGCGCGCCTATAAAACAGGCGATGCTGGCTATGTTGAAAATGGTCTTCTATTCTATAATGGTCGTCTTGATTTCCAAATTAAGCTGCATGGTTATCGAATGGAATTAGAAGAAATTGAGCATCACCTTCGTGCGTGTTCTTACGTAGAAGGAGCAGTTATCGTTCCAATTAAAAAAGGTGAGAAATACGATTATTTATTAGCGGTTGTTGTTCCTGGGGAGCATTCGTTTGAAAAAGAATTCAAATTAACATCTGCAATCAAAAAAGAACTCAATGAGCGATTACCAAACTACATGATTCCACGTAAATTCATGTATCAATCTTCTATTCCAATGACACCAAATGGAAAGGTAGATCGCAAAAAATTATTGAGTGAGGTTACAGCATGACCGCATATGGATCATTTTATTTTTTCGCTATAGTGGGCATTTTATTAATACCTACTATCATAGCTGGATTAAAAGGTAAAATGTTGCGCAAATATAATGCCGTTTTAACATTAGTCATGATTGCTATTATCTTCTCAGATAAACCAAAGCAAGCAATGATGCTAGCTGCATTTATTATTTGGCAATATGTCCTTATTAAAGGCTATTTAATTTTAAGAAAACAAAATAATAGTACATTCACATTTTGCATAGCTGTTATTTTATCGATTTTGCCTCTTATTTTGGCAAAAATCGCGCCGTTTGCATCGTTTTTACCTGAGTTAAAACTTGTTGTTTTCCTAGGTATATCTTACGTAACATTCAGAGCAGTTCAAATGGTATTTGAAGTTCGTGATGGTTTAATTAAAGAGCTTTCTTTCTTTAACTTCTGGGAATTCGTTTTATTCTTCCCTGCGATTTCAACAGGACCTATCGATCGTTACCGAAGATTCCAAAAAGATATTCAAAAGCCACCTAGCGCTGAAGAATATCAAAATTTACTATATACAGGACTAAATCGTATTTTCCAAGGTTTCTTGTATAAATTTATTATTGCTTACTTAATAAAGCAATATTGTATGGATCCAGCATTCGCTCAACACGATACAATATTTTCAAATATGATTTACATGTATAGCTATAGCTTATATCTATTCTTTGATTTTGCTGGTTATAGCTCTTTTGTAATTGGTGTAAGTTACATGATGGGAATTAAAACGCCAGAAAACTTCAATAAGCCATTCCTTAGTCGTAATATTAAAGACTTCTGGAACCGCTGGCACATGAGTTTATCATTCTGGTTCCGTGATTTTATTTACATGCGTTTCGTCTTTTTTGCAACGAAGAAAAAGTTAATTAAGAACCGTTACACCATTTCGTATATCGGGGCATTTTTAAACTTCTTCATTATGGGAATTTGGCACATCCAAGGAAGCGCTGTTGCGCAGTATGTTATTTATGGTCTATACCATGCCGCACTGTTTATTTTATTCGATATTTTTGAACGAAAAAACAAGAAGCATAAGTTTTGGCCAAACAATAAATTTACACACATCCTTGCGATTGTAATTACGTTCCACGTTGTATGTTTCGGTTTCCTAATCTTCTCTGGACACCTTAACAGATACTTTTAATGCACCCTTCTTATTCCATTAAGAAGTTGCACATATAATAATTTCGGATATAAAGGAGATTTTAAAAATGGCAGAATTCAAAGAGCAAGTATTAGATATTTTAGAAGAAGTATGTGAAAACGATATTGTGAAAGAAAACTTAGATGTTCAATTATTTGAAGAAGGTATCCTTGATTCTTTCGCTGTAGTATCTTTATTAGTTGAATTCCAAGAGCGTTTAGATATTGAAGTTTCTATTTCTGATTTTGACCGTGACGAGTGGGCTACACCAAACATGGTTATTAAAAAGTTGGAAGAAATCCGATGAACAAAGCAAAATTTGGTCCGATGCTTTTAGCATTGGCCCTTTTTGCTGTATTCTTACTTATTCCAACGCGCTTCCTACTTCCACTTTTAAGTGATGAAAAAGTAGAACAAGCTGCTACTTCTTTAAAAGAAGAAAAAATTCAAAGTATGATTTTACAGCAAAAGATGTTAGCAGATCCAAAATATCTTCCGATGTACGGTTCATCGGAATTCGCACGTATGGATGCTTTCCATCCATCTAATTATTTTAAAGTAAAGCCTGAAGGATTTACGCCATTCCTTCTTGGACGCGGCGGAACACAAGACCTTGTACATGTATTAAACTTCTTATCTACAATGGATCAATTGAAAGATAAGAAAATGGTATTCGTTCTTTCTCCACAATGGTTTGTACCACAAGGTATTGACGAAACGCACTTTGCACCTAACTTTTCAAAACAACAAGGTTACCACTTCATTTTCAACAATGATTTAAAACCTGAAATGAAAAAACAAATTGCAAAGCGTTTATTAAACTTTGAGATTGTAAAAAAAGAAACTTTATTAAAAATTTCGCTTGAAGGTATCGCTTATGATGATACGAAGTATAAAGTAAAAGCACTTGCTGCTAAACCTTTCGCTTATATTTACCGTAACATTTTAGATCGTAAAGATTTATTTACAGCTATGTTTAATATTAAACCGCACAAAGAGAAGCTCGATTCTTCATTAAAACAAATGAACTGGGAAGAGGCTCGTAAACATGCGGATCAAACAGGTGCAGCAGAATCTAGATCTAATGAATATGGTATCGAAGATGGTTACTTCAATAGCAAAATTAAGAAAAAATTAAAGCAACGTGAAGGTTACTTAAAAAATGATGCTTATGACCAATCGCCAGAATATGAAGATTTACAAATTGTACTTGATTTATTAAAACAATCTGGTGCAAAACCACTCTTCATTTCTGTTCCTGTCAAAGGTCCTTGGTACGACTACGCTGGCTTCCCGAAAGAACGCCGCGAAGCATACTATAAGAAAGTTCATGAGCAAATTGAAAAAGCTGGTTATCCAATTGCCGACTTCTCAAATCATGAATACGATAAATACTTCTTAAAAGATCATATGCACTTAGGTTGGAAAGGCTGGGTTTACATCGACGAAGCCATCCAACAATTTTATAAAGCAAACTAACGAAAAGACCGCTTGAATTACTCAAGTGGTCTTTTTGTATATATTTTGTAATTGCTCGATTGCATTCGCCGCTTCTTTCATAACTCGCTCCACTACATGCTGAGCTGATTCGATTCGTGCCAATGATGCTGCCTGCCCTGCCCAAAGTGACATATATTCTTCCTTATTTTGCTTCGCTGCCTCTTGGCGTATTTTAGAAGTTAATACGTTTTGCACTGGATATACCGGAAGCCCTTCTTCTTTTCCTTCATGTCTCTCTATAAATTCATTCCGAATACCGCGTGCATATTTCCCGGAAAACGCACGAGTTACAGTTGTGCTCGTATCTGTACTATGTAAAACCGCTTCTTTATACACATCGTGCGTAATACTCTCTTCACTTGTTAAAAAGGCTGATCCCATTTGAACACCTTCTGCTCCTAGTGCCAATGCCGCAACAAGCCCTTGTCCGTTCATTACACCACCTGCTGCGACAATTGGGATATGCGGAACAGCCCCTACTAACTGAGGTATTAACGCAAACGTACCAATCATAGCATCTCGTTCTTTCCCAATAAACGTTCCTCTATGCCCTCCTGCTTCGCTACCTTGCCCAATAATAATATCTACTCCTAGCTCAGCAAGTACTTTCGCTTCCTTCACATGGGTAGCTGTTCCGATAACTTTTATTCCACTTCTTTTTAAATCATTTATTTCTTCTTTTTCTAACGTTTGAAATGCAAAGCTAACGACCGGTACTTTTTCATCTAATAGCACTTGTAATTGTTCCTTATAGCTTTTTGGAAGCTTTAACGTTCCTTCTACTTCTATACCTAATTCTCTATTCACTCCGCTTAGTAATACTTTCGCCTCATCTACCTTCTCTTCTTCTATTTCTATCTCTTTCGTTACAAGTAAATTAACACCGAAAGGCTTATCTGTTAGTTCTCTTATTCTATAAATCGCTTCACGAATTTGTTCTGGGCTCATATAGCCCGCTCCAAGCGTCCCTAATCCTCCACTATTACTTACTGCTGCAACAAGTTCTGGCGTCGTAATCGCGCCTGCCATACCGGCTTGAACAACGGGATACTCAATTTTTAATATGTCTGTTACTCGACTTGTAAACATCATTTCCCCTCCTATTTCCTTTATATCTTCTTTATTTGATAAGCTTTCCCCTGCTTTTGCAAGGGTTGAACTTCATATGAAGCGAATATATTGAAAGAGAAGGAGGCTGAGCTTAATGATTTATCCAAATGCATTAAAACAAGGTGATACAGTAATGATTATTGCACCATCTGGTCCACCTACAATCGAAAATGTATTAAAAGGTGTGAATGTATTACAAGAGATGGGGTTATCCGTAATAATCGGGAAGAGTGTTTACGAGAAATATGGATTTTTAGCCGGAAGTGATCAAGTTCGGCTTGACGATATACATGAAGCATTTACAAATAATGAAGTGAAGGCAATTTTTTGTGCACGAGGTGGTTATGGAAGTGCTCGTCTTCTTCCTCACATTCAATATGAAGTTATTAGGCAGAATCCAAAAATCTTTTGGGGATATAGCGATATTACAGCTTTACATACTGCTGTTTCACGTTATGCAAAGCTTATAACATTTCATGGTCCGATGATTGAAGAACTAGGAAAAGGCATTGATTCCCTATCTTTATCCTCTTTTAATCAGCTATTCCATCCGTATTCAACCATTTTATCTGCATCAGAATGTATCGTACCTAGCTCTCACAGTACAGTTACAGGTACGTTAGTTGGAGGAAATTTAGCTGTGTTAACAAGTATAATTGGCTCGCCCTACGAGATAAATACGGACAATACACTTTTATTACTTGAAGACATTGGTGAAGAACCGTACCGCATTGACCGTATGTTAAATCAGCTACTTTTATCTGGAAAGTTTAATGAATGCAGGGGCGTTATTTTCACAAGTTGTCACGACTGCACTCCTTCAAAGCCCTCTCAATCATTGCAAACAATATTATATGAATATTTCGCGCCATATCATATACCTGTCCTATTCGATTTACCAATTGGACATATAAGTCCAAACATCGGTATTCCACTTGGAGCTACAGCAACAATAAACACGAATAATAAAACAGTCTCTATTTCTTCTGGTATAGCCACTCCATATTCAAATTAAAAAGGAAAAGCGATTACGCTTTTCCTTTTACTTATAATAATTAAAAATTCGTCCAGATGCGATATCTGCAATTTCTTCTGGAATAAATGTTTTACTTATATCAGTGCCAACATTTAATACAGCTGTAGCATCTTTCTCAATGCTACCAAATAACTCTTTCCCACGTATCGTAATAAGGGGCGTTCCTTCTGGCAACACATCTTTTACAAATTCCATTTGTGTAAAGAACGGAACGATCCATCTACCTTCTCCTTGGAAATGACGCAAACGAAGTATTCCTTCTGTTGCCCCGTCCTCTGCTTCTAGTGAACCAGCAACATAAAACTCAGTAGATAAGAGCAATTCATAAAATTCCTTTTGCTTCTGTTTATCATCCCCTGCTACAACAAGTACCTCTTCTAATTTCTTTACTGAAATTTGCTCCATATGATGCCACCCCTATTTTCAAAATGATTGTACTTAGATTATACGAAATATTCTTATTTTTTTCTACATAATTCGCAATTATTTTCTTAAAATAATTTTAATACTTCTTTTGTCGTCACAATCGTAGCAAACTCTTCATGTAAATTTACAAGTGTCATATTGTGAATATCCTCTGCACTATACTCCTTACCATCTAAACCTTTACGGTTAAACGTAGCCGTTGCATCACTCACTAAATATGTTGTAAATCCTAAATTCCCTGCCATTCGTGTCGTAGTTTCCACGCAATGATTTGTCGTTAATCCTACAACCACTACTGCATTACATTTGTTCTTTCTTAATTGCTCTTCTAAATTTGCCCCAATGAACGCGCTGTTAACGAATTTCTGAATAACCACTTCACCAAGTAGTGGTTGCACTTCTTCTTTAAAGTTTACCGTTTCCGCTCTCTCATAAAACATTGACTGAGCATTTTCTTTATTTACATGTTGAATATGAAAAACTGGTCGTTCCCTTTTTCTCCATTCTTCTAACAAAATTCTCATGTTTTCTTCAGCAAAAATATTATTTCTCTCGCCCCAATCTGGTAATTGAAATGCCTTTTGTACATCGATTATGATAAGTGCTATTTGATTTGTCATCATTTCCCCCTTAATTTGGCTGTAATTGAAATAGAAAACCCAGTTGTTGTGACGCAGTAATAAAGCAAACATAGGCGCAAAGCTCTACAATTTCTTTTTCTGTCCAATATTGTTTTAATACGTGAAACATAGTATCATCTATTGCTTTTCGGTCATGAACAAATGTATGCGCAAAAGTAACAGCTACACCAATCTCCTCTGCCTTTTGCACATCATCAGGTCTTCCCTTTGCCATACAGTACGGACATTCATTCCCATACGCTAATGTTCTTCTCACTTGCTCCTTCAACTCTGCTGAAAGAGTTCCTGTATTGTACAGTGTATCTTCTAACGTACTCCACGAATGTAATATATCCGAATTATGCCCTAATAACTTTTGAAACTTTGTATCTCCTACATTTGATAATGAAATTCTCTCCATCATTTCCCCTCCTATTTCCTTCTGTTTTATTGTAAAATAAATAACGTTCACTTTACATTTCATATGAATCTTAATTTATATTTTCCCTTTACAAAAATCATTATTTTACTGGAGGTATATTTACAAATGCAATTAGACCGTGTTGATCGAAAAATTTTAAATGAATTATATAATGATAGTCGCCTTTCGATGCGTGAATTGGCGAAACGAGTAAACTTATCTGCTCCGTCTACTTCAGAACGTGTTCGTAAGCTCGAAAGCGAAGGTGTTATTCAAAAATACACAATCGATATTGATTATAAAAAGGCAGGACTCGTTTTAGATTGTATTTTAGAAATCACTTTAAAAAATGGTGATACAACACGTATGCAACAATTTATTCAGTCTTATCCATCTGCAAGTTTTTGTTACCGAGTAACAGGAAGCTTATGCTACATTGTAAAAATTTCTGTTCCTTCACTCGTTGAACTTGAAGAATTTATCAATGATGTTTCTTCATATGCAACGACAGTTTCTCATATCGTATTATCAGAAGTATCTCTTACTCCTGATATTGAACATATCTTCCCAGAAGATTAATTTGTTTTTATTCAAAAAATATAAAAAAACCCCTTACAATAAGAATAAAAATAATATATTATGTATTAAAATACATAAAGTTCGAGAAAGGGGCTTTACATTGAAAATCTGGTTTTATGAAAAAACGGCACAATTAGATGACTTGCTTGGTATTTGGGACAATGTTCCAACCATCCCGCGAATTGGTGAAAAAGTGGAGATTTTAAAGACGGTCCGCACTGTTACAGATATTAAATATGTAAAGAACGGTAATAATTTTCGAGTAGAAATTATTACAAATTAAAAAGTAGCTCTTTAGGAGCTACTTTTTAATTATCTATTATGTGCTTTCTTTATAACGATTTTATCTTCTTCTACAGATACTGTTACATAATCATTTTCTTCTAACCGAAGCTTATTTACAGCCTCATCTGGTAACTCTATGGCCATCAATCTATCGGTTAAGATCACTTGACTATACACTTCATTTTCTTGTGATGAACTCACTACTTTTTGCTCATTTATAAAACGTACTGGTGGCACGCCAACTTCTTTTACTGTACGCCATTGTTTCCAAACATAAGGAATTAACCATAGTAATCCAACAACTGTAAGACCGATACCAATCCATAAATTACTTTGCGCTTGTAATTCAGTAATTGAGATTGTACCGCTTTCTTCTCCACCGAAAAATTGCATACTTGTTGCAATCAAATTATTTAGAGCGTGCACAGCTATATTCGTCCATATATTTTTTGTCTTTATGTATAAAAGACACATAACGACACCAAACATGAACGCACCAATAACATCAAAATGTCCTAAGCCAAAAATAATTGAAGATATAATTACAGCTTTTTTAATTCCCCATTTATAAGCCATTCGCTGTAAGAAAAATCCCCTAAAAATAACCTCTTCCATAATAGGTGCTAACACACATGCTGAAATGAAAGTAAATATCGTCATATATACGTTACTCGTATTAATAACATTTCCGTCTTCTAGCATAGTAACTAAGAAATTCGGTAACGTATGTGCTAATATGTAAAATTGAATCTGAGATATGCCAACTGAAAAAATCATCCCCATTATCGTTGCTAATACAATTAATCCCCAAGATAAACGTCCTGGCTTATCAAAAAAACTGTTAAATACAACATTATTTTTATTTGTTTTTACGTATAGCCAAAGTAACGGAAATACAAAAAATACAGTTATTTGTGAAATAACCTCCATCGTATTCTCAGAAACATTTGTTAGATCTAATGGAATCATTATAAGGAACACCCCTATAATCATCCATCCAAAAAAGCTACGTAGCCTTATACGTGAAAATGCATAGTGCATATAAAACACCCCCAAAGATAGTAAAAATAAACTTTAATTAGTACTTTATAGGCAATCCTTTCCCTATAAATAGCAGGATAACTAAATTATAATATGAATATAGTTGAAATCCTTCCTATTTTTCTCATTTTTTTAAACAGCATATCTCTTAAAATACCATATCGCTGTTCTTCAAGTTGCAATCCAAGTGAAATTTATGTAATAAAAATCCCCGTTTTTACAAGCGGGGATTTCTTTTATTATAATACGTCACGTTTTTGGAATAATGCACTTGATGCTACAAGTAACACAACAAAGTATGCAGCTACAAGTAATAATGAAGTTGTAAACGTAAATTCTGTAAATGTTGGTTCCATTCCACCATTGATTAATTTATTGCTATCGTAAGCTCTTAAATCCAAATGGTTGAATACTACAAACTTCGCTACACCTTTTGCAAACATTATTAATACCATATTAATTGCACCTTGTAAGAAGAATAGGAACATCGTAATAATTAATGGTAATACAGATTTTCTAAATACGTTTGCTAAGAAAAATGCAAGTGTTGCAAAGAAAAATGGTGATAGCAGCTGATATAATATTGTTTTTAAAACAATTCCTAACGTTAATTCAGTTTTACTACCGTCCATTACAATTAATCCAATAATCATAGCAATTAACGTACTAGCAAATACAATAAATAACATCGTTAATAACACTGTAATATATTTAGAAAATAAAACTGTCATTCGTTTTCTTGGACGAATTAATAATTGTTTAATCGTTCCTTTTTGGAATTCATCTGTAATTGTACGCGAAGCTGTTGTAATTCCAAAAACCGTTGCGAATATCATAATTAAGCCGATATCTGAACTTACAAAATCTAAGTAAGATCCATTTAAACTACCAGCTTCACCCCATTTCGCCAGTACTACTGCTCCTAAAATCTCCAATAAAGCAATGACACCAATTAAAATATACATACCTTTTTTCGCATGCAACTTTAAAAATTCATTTTGAATTAATTTAAACATTACGCTTTCACTCCCCCAGTAATCGCTAAGAACTCATCCTCTAACGTTTTATTTTGAACAGTAACTCCGTATACAAGCACATCAGCATGAACAAGTTTTTTTACAAGTTGCGGAATGTTGTCTTTTGTTACAGATGCTACAATTACATTCCCTTTTGCTTTACCTTTAATGATTTCATTCGCTTTCTGAACTTCATCTACTTCAAACGCTACAACGACTGCCTCATCATGTTTCACTTTTTCATGTAAGTTGTACTCTTGTACAAACTCACCTTGTTTAATAATAACGACGCGATCACACATTAATTCAATTTCACTCAATAAGTGACTTGATACGATTACAGCAATATTCTCTTCTTTCGCTAAACGTTGTAAATAATCACGAATTTGGCGAATACCAGCTGGATCTAATCCATTTGTCGGCTCATCTAAAATTAAGATTTTCGGCTGATGCAGTAATGCCTGTGCAATTCCTAAACGTTGTTTCATACCAAGTGAATATGTTTTCACCTTTTTATGAATCGCATGCTCTAACTCAACAAGCTTTACAATCTCAGCAATGCGCTCTTTACTAATTGGTGTAATGGCCATGTTCGCAAAATGCTTTAAGTTTTGCATTCCTGTCATATAATCATATAGTTCAGGATTTTCTACAATCGCTCCAATTTGCTCTAGTGCCTTTTCACGCTCCGAGCGAATACTATGTCCACAAATTGTAATATCGCCCTCTGTCATTGAAATAAGACCTGTCATCATACGGATCGTCGTCGTCTTACCGCTACCGTTCGGTCCAAGGAATCCGTATACTTCTCCTTCACGAACCTCAAATGATAAACCACGAATAATTTCCGTTCCACCAATCTTTTTTCGAACATTCTCTAACTTTACTACTACGTTTCCCAATGCTGATTCCTCCTTTAGACTTCTAGTTTTTTATCGATAATATAAGCAATTACATATATTATTAGAGCACTAACCATTACCATGAAACTTATATTAAAAATGTTAAATCCATTTTCTTGAAACATATTAATAAACAGACTCTTGCTTTCACTATGATATTCTACTCTTCGCAATACTTGGAAAGCTGGAGCTAATTTTCCTAGCAAGGTTGTCGCTAAAGTAATCGCGATATTTATTACTAGAAAAATAATAACGATTAGTATATTTTGCGCCTTTTTCTTTTTCGTAAGTAACTTTACTAGAGTAATTACCAATATGATTTGTAAAACACTAAACAAAAACTCAAATAAATCGCTTATCGTATATATTAAATTATTAATTATGCCTACTTGCATAATCTCTTTTGCTTCTACATATACAGAAGTCGTAGGAAAAGCTAATACATAACTTACGTAGAAAAGAATTCCACATATCCCATACCATATAGCCATTGCGATAAATGAGAAAATAAGCATAGAAATTACATATTGTTTCCCAGATATTGCTGTAAGTCGTAACATTGGATTAGTTAGTAAGCGTGAATATGATTTCATTGTTTGTATAAACATATAAACAATATAAAAGAAAAATATAATCATAATGATTCCAAATATACCCTCTTGTCTACTGATAGCCGCATCACTTTTTCTTACAATCATTTGTGAAAATAACACAGCTTCAATTAGCACAAAGAATAAAAAAGTAACAATATATCTTTTCTTATTTACATTCCATAAATAGGAAAGTACTGACTTCACTTACTAAACACCTCCTTAAACAATTCATGAACTGCTTTTCCTCTCTGAAAACGAATTTCTTCTACATTTTCATATAGAACCATTTCTCCATCTTTTAAAAAGATCACTTCATCAAAAATATTTTCAATTTCATTTATTAAGTGAGTGGAAATTAATATCGTACAATCTTCCCTATAGAACTGTAGAATTAGATCCAATACATGTTCTCTAGAAAGAGGATCAATCCCGCCCAATGGCTCATCCAGTACATATAGCTTCGCTTTTCGAGAAAACGTTAAAATAATCTGCAACTTCTCAACCATACCTTTTGACAATGCTGTAATTTTTTCTTCTAACGGTATTTTAAATTCTGCAATCGTATCTACCGCTTTTTGAATATCGAAGTCTTTATAAAAATCTCGATAGAAAAATACAGCGTTTTTTACAGTCATCCAATCATCAAAGATTGGCTTATCGGACATAAATGAAACAATTTCTTTCGTCTGTAACCCTACCTTTTTACCGTCTATTGTAATACTACCTTCAGAAGGGTGTTGCAAGCCTGCAATCATTTTCAATAACGTCGTTTTCCCGCTCCCGTTATCTCCAACAAGCCCAACGATTTTCCCTTCCGTAATCTCTATGTTTAATTCACGGATCACTGCTTTTAATCCGTATCTCTTCCATAAGTTTTCTATTTTCAATAGCTCTGTCATTGGCTCTCCTCCCTCTTATCATGTAATGAAGAACGAAGAATTGTAAGAATTTCTTCTTCTGAAAAACCTAAATTGTCCATTCCATCTATAAAAGAATGAAGTAATTCTTTCGCCATCTCTTTTCGCAGCTCCATAATTTTCTCCCCTTCATTCGTTACATACCGTCCCATTCCTCTACGTGTGACAACAACTCCATCCCGTTCTAGCTCTTGAAATGTACGCTGAATCGTATTTGGATTCACTTGTAATTCACTCGCTAATTCACGGACAGAGGGAATTTTATCACCAGGCAATAAATGTCCTGTTACGATCTCTTTTTTTATGTATTCCATTACCTGAATGTAAATTGGTGTATTTGGAGAAAACTCTATTTTCATTTCTTCCCTCCTTTTGTATCGGTGTACTAGTTAAATAATACACCGATACAAAAGGTTTGTAAATACCCATTTAATTACAAAAAAGTTCTATCCGTTAAACGAATAGAACTTCCCAAATATAAATCGCTATACAAAAATAATAGTGTTATGTAAACAAAATTATAAAGAAAAACTGTCTTATCAATGAATAAGACAGTTTTTCTTTATAATCCTATATTAAAAGTTAAACACGAAGTCATCGTCAGCTAACTTTTCAACGTTCGTTGCTTTTACGTAACCATTTCCTTTTACAGAGAAGAAATCATGGTTTTTCGTATCTGTACGTAAACCATTTAAAACGATTGGGTTAATTTCTTCTTCTTCAAACTTCGGCTCAAGTCCTAAGTTCATAAGCCCTTTATTCGCATTGTAACGAACGAAACGATTTACATCTTCTACAAGACCGATAGAAGTGTAAATTTCTTCTGTATAGGCCATTTCAATTTCATATAGTTCCATTAATAAATCTTGTGTTTCTTTTTGCACTTCTTGTTGCTCTTCTGCAGAAAGTTCTGCGAAGATTTGTTGTGCTAAAATACCGACGAATACGCCGTGAATTGACTCATCACGAATTATCAAGTTGATAATCTCACCACTTGCTGTTAGTTTTCCTTGACCAGCTAAGTAAAGTGGATAGAAGAATCCGCTATAGAATAAGTAACTTTCTAAGAACACACTTGCTACCATTGCCATGTATAACTCTTTTTTTGTTACTTCAGGCTTTAATAAACGACGATAGTAACTAGTAATAATACCAGCTTTTTTCTCAAGTAACGGATGATTGTCTACCCAGTCAAAAATATCATCAATCTCTTCTTCTGTAGCTAATGTTGTGAAAATGTGACTATAACTTTTCGCATGTACTTCTTCCATAGCTCCCATGAAAGCTAATACACTTTTCGCTTGTAAATTTTCAAGATGAACCAGTACAAGTGGCATTCCTTCGCCACCTTGTTTCGTATCTAAAAGTGTTAAACCACCTAATACACGCTTATAAGCAATTTGCTCTTCTTTCGATAATTGCACCCAAGTATTTTTGTCAGACGAAACCGCAATTTCTTCTTCTGTCCAAAACTGAGCGATGTTTTGCTTCCAAAACATTAAACTAAAATCATCTTCTTTTTTGTTCCAGTTTACCGCACGCATTAAATCGCCCCTTCTCTAAATATGATAACTAAGCATGAGCAGGGTTCAGAAAACCCTGCTCATCATGTCTCACTTTTTATATTAAACGGTACAAGCCACACACTCTTCCACGCTTAATTTACGTGTTCTCGTATAATACAGACTCTTTAAGCCTTTTTTATGTGCATAGATGTAGTAACGTGCTAATTCACGTGTTGAAATATCACTATTAACGTAAAGAATTGTACTAATTCCTTGGTCAATATGTTCTTGAATTTCTGCGATTAAATCAATTAATTTAAACTGATTCATATCGTAAGAAGATTTATAGTACCAGAACGTATCTTTTGATAAATACGGCATTGGATAATATGTTGTCGCATTCGCATATGTTCTTGATTCGATTTGACTTACGATCGGCATTACGCTTGAAGTTGCATTTTGAACGTAACTGATTGATTGTGTTGGAGCAATGGCAAGACGATATGAGTTGTATAAACCATTCTTCTGTACTTGCTCTTTTAAACTTGTCCAATCTTCTTTTGTTGGAATATGAATTCCTTCAAATAGTTGCTGAACTTTTTCAGTTACTGGGCTGTAATCTGTCGTTTCATACTTTTCGAAGTATGTGCCATTCGCATAATCAGATTTATCGAAGTCCTTAAATGTCTCGCCTTTTTCTGTAGCGATTTCCATACTTTTCTCAATAGAGTAGTAATTTAACATCATAAAGAATGTACGAGCGAATTCTTTCGCTTCTGCACTTTCATAAGCGATTTTATTTTTTGCTAAATATCCGTGTAAGTTCATTGCTCCAAGTCCAACTGAATGAAGCTCGTCATTTGCTTTTTTCACAGTTGGTGCATTCGGAATAATCGTCATATCAGAAACAGCTGTTAAAGCTTCCATTCCCGCATGAACTGCTTCACGAATTTCTTTATTTTCCATTACGTTTACGATATTTAACGATCCTAAGTTACAGTTAATATCACGACGGATAATGTCATCTGTACCGTAATCATTTATTTCTGAAGTTTCTTGAAGCTGGAAGATTTCTGTACATAAGTTCGACATCTTCACAGTTCCAATATCCTTCAATGGATGTTGATTATTTGCATTTGATTTAAACATTAAGTATGGGTAACCAGACTCAAGCTGAATCATAGCGATTTTAATAAGCATATCACGTGCACTAATATCTAGTGGCTTCTTCTTCACTTTCGGATTGCTCATTAATTCATCGTACATTTCATCAATGTCAATATCATCTAAATGCTTGCCATATTCTTTATAAACCGTATAAGGCGCGAAAACATGGAAAGGTTCGTTTTTCTCAGCAAGCTCAAAGAACTTACTTGGAACGATAATTCCGATTGATAGAGACTGAATACGGCTCTTCTCATCGGCATTTATTTTTTTTGTATCAAGGAATTCAATAATATCCCAATGGAAAATGTTTAAATATACTGCACCGGCACCTTTTCGTTGGCCAAGCTGATTCGCATATGAAAACGAATCTTCAAGCAATTTCATAACAGGTACTACGCCACTTGCAGCGTTGTCGATACCTTTAATTTGCTCACCGCGTGCGCGTAGCTTAGATAAGTTTAAAGCTACTCCCCCGCCGATTTTCGATAATTGCATCGCAGTATTAATGTTAAAGCCGATCGAATTTAAGCTATCGTCCATCTCTAACAAGAAACAAGACACCATTTCTCCTCTTCTGCTTCTTCCCGCATTTAAAAAGGTTGGTGTCGCTGGTTGGTAGTTTTGTTTTACAATCATGCTTGCGAATTGTCTTGCCTTCGAAACATCACCGCGTCCTAAGTATAATGAAACAATTGCTACACGATCTTCATAGCTTTCTAAGTATTGTTTTTGATCATTCGTTTTTAACGCATAATCTTTGTAGAACTTAGATGCTGCCATATAAGATTGGAACTCGAAGTTTTCACCATAAGCGATGTTATATACTTCCTCTACTTCCTCCAAGCTATACTCGTCCAGAACGTTGTAATAGTAATCATGTTCTTTCATATACTCCATTCGCTCTGCCACGCTATTAAAAGGAACGGTATTCTCTCTAGCTTCTTCCATAAAGACTTCTAATGCCTCTTTATCTTTATGAAGCTGATAAAAACCGTCCTGCATTTGCGTGATTTCATTATTCAGTTCAATGTGTCGCAATCTCCCGCACCCTTTCCTTAAAATATTCTACATCGTTATTTGTTCCAGATAACTCAAATTTTGATACAATAGGCACTTCATATTTAGTAGAAATCTTGTCAGCACTTGCACCGAACATGTCTCCCCAGTTACGATTGCCGCTTGCAGATACGCCTTTTAATTTTTCATTATTGCGCTCTAAAAAGTCTAAAACACGTTCTGGTACATTGCCAAAACCTGTTGTATACGTAATAAGAATAAAGTCTTCATCTATTACTAGATCTTCATCAATTTGAACGGCCGGCATATTTAATTTGTGAATGAAACGCTTCACGTTTCCTGTCATAGAATCATATGCAACTAACATTTCCGACCCTCCCTCTCAAATCTATATTCTCTATATGTTGTTCTTGATTTCTCTATATATTGTATTACGTTTCAAAATAAGACACAAGATATATGTATAAATTCTTTCTTTTTTTAACTTTTACTTTTCGACATGATAGCCGTTTTTTTTCAATACAATGACTATGAAACAACATTCTAAAACTCATGTCAATAAAGTGCTTTTCAAAAAAGTTGTCAACGAATTTAACCTTATTTTTAAAAAAGTTAACAATATATTTTGTCATAAAACGGTAGATGCTGAAGAAATATATTTCTCCAGCATCACGCAAAAAAGAACAGATATGAAACTATAATCTGCTCTAAAAAACGATTACATTTATCAAATTTACCTTATTAAATATATTATACATATACTTTCGTTTCTCGTTACATACTAAAAGATAACTATTATAGAAAAAGATTATTATTATGGAACTTCAATTTATTTATGAAAAGTTTATTCAGAGTGCTCAATGCGCAAAATATCTTTTACAAATATATGATGCGGATTTTCATCTTTATCAATCATTGTACATACCGGAGCCTCTTCATCAAAGTATACAATCATTCCTTCTACGTACTGATATGTATGTCGAACTTGTACAGTTACTTTAATTTCTACTGCTTCTTCATATGCTCTTTTTATTTTCTGAAGCATTTTTGCTGAACATTTTCGTTTCTCTGGATACATAACCATTCCCATAAATCGATTGCCGGCTCTATCTTTCCACATATAATCCCAATGTGGTAAAATGCCTTGTTTAAAATCGCCCATAATTCCCCTCTCCTTTATCTTTTATTTATCCCGCATTAAACGTCCGATTGGTGAAAGGCTACTAATCAGTGAGAGATGCCCTGCTGATCAAAATTCCCCTTTATGAACGTGGCGTTTCTGAATATGTATAAATCACTTGCCCGCCTCGCTGTGCGTTACCAATGAAATGCTTAAAGTCTTCTCTATTTACAACAACTTCTCTGAACGTATAAAATACATCTTTCGTAACAACATACTCCTTTATTTCACCATTTTTTAGCTGATCTAAAATTGTATTTGCTAATTCTTTATCCATGTATTTCACCTCTCTGCAATATTTTATTTTATCGTATATTCTATAGGTCAACAACTGTAAATTTATCCCGCTATTTGCAGGTAGTGCGATTGGTGTTGACTACTAATCAGTCGTGGAATGAACAAAAAATCTTACTGATTAACGTTTCACTTTATCTCGTTATTATGCCATGATTTTATTTTCGTTATTTCGCAAACAATATCGTTTTACTATATGTCCACTAAATATCATATACTAACATAGCTACTTCTCTATATCAAACATTTCGGCATTCAATTATGCAAAGTTCCATACCACTATGCTACAATATACAAATAGAACTAGGAGGGATACTATGATTCGGAAAGCAAAAAAGACAGATGCAATGGCAATAGCTCCTTTATTGTATAATGCTCTGCATGAAATTGCTGAAAAAATCACAGGTAGCACAGATGAAGCAGAAGTATTACTAGGACTTGAGACATGGTTCTCAAAAGAAAATAACCGTCTGAGCTACGAAAACTGTTTTGTCTATGAACAAGACGAGAGTGCAGTTGGAGTTATTGTCGCTTATCACGGTAGTGAAGCAACACAGCTTGACGCACCAATTGTACATCACTTAAGAGAATTACATAAAGATGAATCAATTACGTTAGAAAAAGAAGCTGAGCTTGATGAGTATTACATTGATACACTATCAGTTTCAAGTGCACACGGCGGAAAAGGTATCGGTTCTAAATTAATTGAAGCTGCCGAAATCTATGCAACTGAAAAAGGACATGAAAAAATCGCTTTACTTGTTAATTTAGAAAACACACGCGCCTATTCACTATACGAAAAGTTAGGTTATAAAAAAGATGAAATTGTTATGCTAGTAGGCGAACCTTATGCTCATCTCGTAAAACCATTAAACGTCAAAATTTCTGTATCTTAAAAAGAAAGCACACGATTTATATAAATCGTGTGCTTTTATGTTAAATTCGTATTTAATATATTTCCATCCATCGCCTCGTGAAACGTATATGTTGTACATCCCCATGGCTTTCTATGCAAAATAGGCGAACCAGACCATCCCATTGCCCTCAGCTCCGTTCCAATCATCGAATTAAAATAATTATGACCTACAAGAGCAATACTTCCATGTACGAGAGCATAACGATGTAATACGTAAGCTGCTTGCCTTGCCCTCTCTCTTACTTCCTTATAAGATTCAACATTTTTATGGTAACCAAGTATCCATAATGCTCGTCCAATACACATCCATACGTTAAGTTTACACTTCAACCATTTTGGCGCATAAAAGCTCGCCGGAACTGCCACTTCCCTAAAAAGAGAATTTTGTATAAAACATAAAGAATCCATTAATTCAGCTGCTGACTGTACAGCACACTTTTGATCACTCGTTACAATCAATTTCGCTACTTCAACCGCTTCTCTTGTTTCCAATGGTATAGGTTGTTTTTCTGTTATAGTATGTAAGTCATATACTTTTATCCATTCATGAAAGGATGTAACCGTCATTGGTTCTATAGTACAATCTAAGCGACCATGACGAATAAAAGAAATCTTCATTCTTTTCACTCTCCATTCATCACTTATGAACTCTATTATGCACTAGTTCTAAACATCATACCACGCAAGAAAATAAAGTTATATACCTTTACATCTCCCCACCATTATCATGTGTTATCGAAGCATGGATACCATCCATCCCATCAAAATATGTACTCGTATCATATTGACGAATCTTTTTTAAATGCATATAAGAAAATAAAAATAAAATTAAAGCTATAACACTCCCCACAAATTCAAACATCATTTTACCGCCTCTAATTTCTCCCACTTCAGCAGGTTATTCTACTTTTTCATTATACCTCGATATAAAGATTCTCGCATTTTTGCTATTTTTTTCAAAAAACATGGATTTTCTACATATTTTCTTACAAAAAGTGAATATTTTTCGAATTTTTACTTTGGAAACATTTACAAAGTAGGAAATATGGTTCAAAATAGGAGGAAATAAAAAAACCCAAATTTATTCTTTTTTTGGGAAAACTGTAACAAGGAGAGTTGCTTATGCAGATCGCAGAAACTGGAGATATCATCGAATTTAAAGGTGGAATGCAAGGCCGTGTTCAAAAAGTAAATCAAAACTCTGTTATTGTTGATATAACAATTATGAAGAATTTTAGAGAACTAGATATGGAACCTCTTACAGTTGTAAGTCATAAAAACTATACTGTCATTAATCAAAATGCATAATATAATAGAAAGAAAGGGCCTGTATACTATACAGGCCCTTTCTTTCTATTAACGATTATCAATTGTTTCCGGATATAGATCGTGGTTCATCATGCGGTAATCAGCCATTTGTTCATACTTCGTCCCTGGGCGCCCGTAGTTGCAGTATGGATCAATTGAAATACCACCACGTGGTGTGAATTTCCCCCATACCTCAATATAACGTGGATCCATTAATTTAATTAAATCGTTCATAATAACGTTCATGCAATCTTCATGGAAATCACCATGATTGCGGAAACTAAATAAATACAACTTTAAAGATTTACTCTCTACCATTTTTTGCTCTGGAATATAGCTAATATAAATTGTTGCAAAATCTGGTTGTCCTGTTTTCGGGCATAAACTTGTAAATTCAGGACAATTGAATTTTACAAAATAATCACGGTTTGGATGATTATTATCAAATACCTCTAATATTTCTGGGCTATATTCAAATAAATATTTTGTATTTTGATTCCCTAGTAATGTTACATCTTTTAAATCTTCATCTAATCTTCCTGTCATTTTAAACATCCCTTCTCGTTATACGCCGCGCTTATTTCCCCATACTAACGCATGAAGCTGAGGCAATACTTTTGCATCATTCATCTCTTTACAATTTACAGCTTTATCAATCAGCCATTCATACTTATCTAATAATTTTTTTATAAGCATCGCATCATCCACTGTTTTTGTATCATCGTTTCCTACTTGTAAGAAAAATGGTACCTTTGGATAACGTTCGTGCATCTTAACTGCATATTCAAAATCATGATCATCGAATACTACTACTTTTAAACTAATATCTTTTCCTGCTAGTTTCTGAATAATAGCATCTAACCTCTGAAAATCTGTTTTCATCGTTGAACTTGGTGGTTTTGGAGAAATTGTTATCTCATCAATTTGAAGTAACCAATCTTGCCATTTACTCCCTTGCGTTTCAATTGCCGTTCGCATTCCATTTTCTTTTAATATAGAAAGAAGAAACTCAATATTTTTCAGTAATGCCGGATTTCCACCTGAAATCGTAACATGAGAAAAATTTTCTCCTCCAATTGCAACAAGCTCATCCCAAATATCTTCTGGTGTCATCTGTCTAATTTGATCTTTAGCTGATCCATCCCACGTAAAAGCAGAATCACACCAAGCACAGCTATAATCACAACCAGCTGTACGGATAAACATTGTCTTTTGCCCTACAACCATTCCTTCACCTTGAATAGTCGGACCGAATATTTCTAAGACAGGGATTTTACTCATCAAGCATCCACTCCCGTCTTACTTCCGCATAACTAGTCGGCGTCTCAAATAGACGAACAAATTCAACGCGAGCTCCTTTATATTCGTTCACTCGATTCTCTTTTGTTAGTGCTTCTGCCATCTTTTCATAAATCCAAACGACCATATTTTCAGCAGTCGTATTCATTGCAGGTAACGTTTCGTTTAAATAACGATGATCTAGATAAATTTCTATTTCATTCTTCCAAATTTCTTTTATATCTCCAAAGTCAATTGCAAGACCTATTTCATTTACATATCCACTAATTCCAAATACAACTTTATATGTGTGACCATGTAAGTTTTTACATTTCCCTTCATAACAGTGTAAATGGTGTGCTGCATCAAATGTAAATTCCTTGCTGACCATTACTCTTTTATTATGGTATTTGAGTTGTTTACGCTGAATATCCTTGTCCATTTTTTGCAAATTCTCTACGATGCGAAATCCAAAAAAGTTATCCATTAGTTGTTCGCTCCTTCGCGTTCTTGTAGGTACGTATCTAATCCTGCTTTACGAAGTTGACATGCTGGACATTCACCGCAACCATCACCAATGATTCCGTTATAACATGTTAATGTTTTTTCTCGAACAAACTCAAATGCTCCAAGTTCATCTGATAATTTCCATGTTTCAGCCTTATCAATCCACATAAGTGGCGTGTGAATGACAAACGGGTAATCCATAGATAAATTTAAAGTAACATTTAACGATTTCACAAACACGTCACGGCAGTCTGGATAACCACTGAAATCAGTTTCACATACACCCGTTACAATATGACGTGCTCCAACTTGTTTTGCTAATACAGCAGCAAATGATAAGAAGAGTAAATTTCGTCCATCTACAAATGTCGATGGCAATTCACCTTCTTCATGTGTAATCTCCATATCCGTTCTCGTTAAAGCATTTGGAGCAAGTTGATTTAATAGACTCATATCTAGTACCGTATGCTTTATTCCTAGTTCTTTTGCAATTTCCGCTGCACAATCAATTTCTAGCTTATGACGTTGATTGTAATTAAACGTTACAGCTTCTACCTCTGCAAACTGCTCTATTGCCCAAAATAAACATGTCGTACTATCTTGTCCTCCACTAAAAACAACAACTGCTTTTTCTTTTTTCATTTCACTCATTCTCCTTCTCTACTATAAATAAGAAGAAAGAACGTTCTTGAACTGTCACAATAAAAAAACAAAACAATACCTAAGGATATTGTTGTTTCCATAGTTTTTTATAGAGGGAGTTCGCGAACCTCTCCCGCGCGGTGCACGGAATTTCTTCTTTCATTGACACAGCTTATTGTAACATATTGTATACTAGCGTAAAAATTTCTGATTTTTCAGCTATTTATTATTTCATTTCTTTCATTTTATAGTATGATTAATTTAATATAAGAAGAGAGGAGGCATCCCACTGAAACCCTTTATTATTTATCTCTTTTTAAATATATTATTCATCCTGATTACAATGCTCGTATATCATTTATTTTGGAATCAAAAAGGGAAACGCTCTCCTAAATTAAATTCAGCTATATTCATTGTACTCTGTTGCCTTGCTACCGTACTCTGTATTACATTTGCAGCAAAAACAAATAATGGTTTTCAATTTGATATGCGCCATATTGTATTAATTGTCGGTACATTAACGGGAGGGCCTATTGCTGGTGGTTCTATCTTAGTTGTATTAAACATATATCGCTTATTATTAGGTGGGATAGGTGTTTTCCCATCTCTTATCGGTTCTGTTCTTCTATTTATTGTTCTATTATTAACATATAAATTTTTCAATCGAACTTCTAATCGTATAAAAATAACACTTGCTATTATCTACAGTCTCACATACGGATTTAGTTGGATACCCTTCTTCCTTTCAAAGGTTACAAATAAGACTGATTATATACCGCATATTATTGTGTATGAATTATGTTCAATGCTTGGTACGATTCTAATTTTATATTTACTACACATATTACAAACTCAAGTTCGTCTCCAAAACGAACTTATAAATGCTGAAAAGTTTCATTTAATTGGTGAAATGGCAGCGTCTATCTCTCATGAAATTCGCAATCCATTAACTTCAACGAAAGGTTTTTTACAACTGTTACAATCAGATACATGCACTGAGCAGGAACGAAAATTATATATCGACATTGCCATTAATGGCATCGAACAAGCAAATCATGTTCTTACAGATTATTTAACCTTTGCTAAACCAAGCATTGAAAAAGAACAAACATTACAGTTAGAAGAAGAATTACTACATGCATTGTCGTTAATTACACCGCTTGCTAATTTAACAAATGTACGTACTCATTATATAAAGCAAAGCACTTCTTTTTTTATCGCTGGAGAAAAGCAAAAACTAAATCAATGTTTATTAAATATTTTAAAAAATTGCATTGAGGCTATGCCAAAAGGCGGTGATCTTTATTTCACATTAGTTCCTGTTCATAAGCATATTCAGTTATATATAAAAGATACAGGAGTCGGTATGGATTCAGAACAAGTAAAACGTCTTGGTTCGCCCTTTTATTCAACGAAAGAAAAAGGTACTGGACTTGGAATGATGGTCGTATTCAGTGTTGTTCAAGCTATGAATGGAAAAATTGATATTATAAGTGAAAAAGGAATCGGTACAACCTTTTTATTAACTTTTCCACTCATACAAAAAACGTGATGAAATACTCATCACGTTTTTTCTGTTCCTTCAACTAATTCAGCAAAAGCTTTCACTTTTCCGTGCGGTTGTTGATTTTCTTTACGTGCTTTCCAGGCGCGCTCTTCTTCTCGCTTCTTCTTAGACATGTTTTTTCAACTCCTTCTTTTCTTTCTCCATGTAGTATTCCAAAATAAGAAAGAAAACTATGCACGTATCAAAAAAGAAGTGGTTTCCCACTTCTTCCACTTTAGCGTTGCAAAATTGCATGTTTCGCCTCTTTTAACTGCGTAAGATGTCTTTGTTCATGCAAATCAAGAAATTGAACCCATTGATACAAATTCAGATCATTAAAAACAGGATGCTTTAATCCATTTTCAAATAAATCTTTTTCATCTATAACACTATGAAGCGCGTGTAATAGTTCTTGGCGTGAATGTTCTAGTAATTGAATTCCTTGCTGTTTTTTCATTAAAGTTTCTGTTGGTTGCATTTGCTGAGGAGCTTCTCGTTTATGTGTGCGATCAAGCGTAAGTTGGAGGTCTTTAAATGGAGTCATGTTTCTTTCATTTTTTTGTAAAGCATATACAAGGGCAGACGTGACAGATTGTTCAACTAAATGCAAGTGGTGTAAAATTTGAATAATACTCCATTTATCACGGCGTGGCTTTACATTCACTTCTGTGTCATTTAACATTTCAATTTCTGATAATAGCGTGCTTCGAGTAGCCTGTAATGAGTTTACTAAACTTTCTAAACTTACATCCATATTAGATTGAAGCATACTTGTTCCCCCCTTTTGTTGGTGAAAAGAGGTGCTCCTTATTAGAAACACCCCTTCAGTATTCTGAATTTTCTTTTATTATCTCATCATTTTCCCATTATGTCGATGTTAAACATGTGAAAAAAGCGCATGTTTTTTACAATTTTGTGTCGTCAATCGCATGTAACCATGCTTCAATTTCTGTAATAACACTTTTCACACAGCCTTCAGCAAATGGTGATGTTAAATTTGCAACCTCTACTAATTCTAAGAACGATTTACTTCCACCTTGTTGGCACAGATTCACATAATCTTCCCACGCCTCTTGTCTATTATCTCTTGCACGTTTCCAAAATTGTAGCGCACAAATTTGAGCAAGCGTGTAATCAATATAATAGAACGGTGAGCTATAAATATGCCCTTGACGTTGCCAAAAACCACCGCGCTCTAAATAATCATTCTCCTCATAATCACGATGTGGTAAATATTTCTTCTCTATGTTACGCCATGCTGTCTTACGCTCTTCAGGTGATGCTTCAGGATTTTCATATACATAATGTTGATATTCATCAACAGATACACCATAAGGTAAAAACAGAAGTGCTGAACTTAAGTGAGAGAAGTAATATTTATCTGCATCTTCTTCAAAGAATAGCTTCATCCATGGCCATGTAAAGAATTCCATACTCATAGAGTGGATTTCACACGCCTCATATGTTGGCCAATTATATTCTGGAATTTCAAATTTACGACTTTCATATACTTGGAAGGCATGACCTGCTTCATGTGTTAATACATCAATGTCACCAGATGTTCCATTGAAGTTTGAGAAAATAAATGGCGCTTTATAATTCTCAATATATGTACAATATCCGCCACCAGCTTTTCCTTTTTTCGCAACTAAATCTAATAAATCATTATCTAGCATGAAATTGAAAAATTCATCTGTTTCAGCCGATAACTCTTTATACATTGTCTTTCCATGATCAACAATCCAATCCGCATCTCCTTTTGGAGTTGGGTTACCTGTAGCAAACTCAAAGTTTTCGTCGTAATAAGCTAACTTCTCTACACCGATACGTGCTTGTTGTCGCTTTCTTAATTCCGTTGTAACGGGAACGATATAATCTAGCACTTGCTGACGGTAATTAGCCACCATCTCCGCATTATAATCTGTACGGTACATTCTTGCATATCCAAGTTCAACAAAGTTTTTGAAACCTAAAGATTTTGCGATTTTCGTTCTCACTTTAACAAGCTCATCATAAATACGATCTAGTTCTTCCTCATTTCCAGCTAAAAATCCGTAGTATGCTTCACTTGCTGCTTTACGTTCGCTTCTTTCTTTTCCTTGCATAAACGGAATCAGTTGCGATAACGTTCTTTCTTCTCCAGCAAAGTCAATTTTTGCAGATGCTAATAACTGTGTATATTGCGATGATAATTTATTTTCTAATTGTAAATCTTTCACGACTTCATCTGAATATGTTTTTAAATCACATTCTGCTAGAGCAAATAATTGTTTTCCATAATACGCCTCTAATTCTTCACGAAATGGAGAATTAATGAGTGCCTTATAATATTTTGTACCATATCCTTGTACAACTGGAGAGAATTCATCAAAGAAATCCTGCTCCTCCTTATAAAAAGTATCCGTCGTATCAACAGAATGGCGAATGTAACAAAGGTTTCCCATTGTACCAAAATCGTTGCGAATCTCATTAATTGAATGAATGACTTGTTTTTGTTCTTCTACAGTTTTTGCGTTATCAAACTTCTCTAAAGCAACAGTAAATTTCTCTTTTAACTCTTCAATATTTGGGCGTTTATATTCATAGTCTTTAAATGACATGAACGAGCCTCCTCTCCATTACATACCTTTATTATAATTCAATACGTCTTCTTGAATTCCCTCTTAATTTTCAACAAATTTCGGCAGTGACTGCCCTGAGTTCATTACAAATAAAAAAGCCTTGGATTTATTTATCCAAAGCTCCTTTGGAACATATTATTTTTCATACTTCCCAATTTTTTTTAATAAATCAAGTAATTCATCTTTTTCATCTTTCGTTAACATTTCAAAAGACTGATGTATAACTTTCTCATGCCCCGGAAAAATAGAAGCAATAAAGTTCTCGCCAGACTCAGTTAATTGCGCGTAAATAACACGTCTGTCATTCGGACATGGAATTCTCTTTACTAATCCCTTTTTCTCCAGCTTATCTACAACATATGTAATGCTGCCACTAGCTATTAAAATACGCTCACCAATTTGCTGAAGTGGTTGACCGCCTTTATGATATAGCAGTTCTAATACAGCAAATTCAGTTGGATTTAATCCGTTACTTTGTATAGATTTATTTGTAGTATCCATAACAGAACGATGTACACGAGATAATGCAATAAATACTTTTAAAGATTGAGAAATATCTTCTCGTTCATTATTTGATGTCATACAACTTTCAACCCTTCACTTAAATTCTCAGCAATAAAAAGAAAATGCCACTTCATACTTCATGTGAATTCCGAATGAGCATTCACTCATCCATTTCCTCTCCCCTAATATATTAAGAATCATTCTTGAATAAAAACATGACAATTTTAACATAGTTTATATATAATGATAATAAAAAAAGAAGGAGTACCACATTTGAAAGTCAAATTCCAAAGCATAATTGTATATATATTGCTTGTTATCCTACCGACAATAGGGATTGGTGCTACATTTTATTCGTATCATACATATAAAATGAAACAGGAAAACAAATTATCTGCTCATACAGTTCTCTTTTTATATAGAGATTATTTGGATCATCATCTTGGTGAAGCAATTTCTGCTTTAGACATGCTTGCAAAAGTTGTAGGCACCGAGACTGGTAATATAAATGGCATTAAACAAATTGTACATGATACAGATGGAAACGATGCACGCTTTTCTGGTCTATATTACGCTACACCAGAAGGAGTCATTACAATCGCATCTGAAGATGAATCAAAGCCTATAGATGTTTCAGACCGTAAATATATTCAAGACGCGCTCCAAACTAAAAAAACCACTGTATCATCAGTCATTACTGATCGCGTTCTTGGACATAAAGCTATTATAATTGCTGCCCCCATATTTAATAAACAGAAGGAGCTCTCAGGATTATTATTAGCTAGTTTACGCTTTGATTACATTTCATCTTCTTTAAATGCCATTAAACCACAATACCATTTTGAGGTAACTGATAAACATGATGTAGTTTTTCTAACCGATGATAATAACGACACAAGTGATACGCATTCTAATATGCTTACTACCCCACTCCAAAGATTAAATTGGAAGGTCTCTGTTTCTCCATTACCTATTCATCAAAAAACCTTATACCAGTGGATTACAATAGAGTGTATAGCTACTTTATTTTTAATGTCTATTTTATTTTTACTTGCTCAATATATTTTGTTAAAACGGCAAACAAAACTTGAAAGACAACAAAATGAACTACAGAAAATTGAATTAGTTGGAACTTTTGCAGCGAGTACAGCACACGAAATCCGTAATCCTCTTACTGGAATTAAAGGGCTCGTCGCTCTATTAAAAGAGAAATATAAAGATGAGCAAGATCAGTTCTACTTTTCCGTAATTGAACAAGAAATAGAGCGAATCAATGAAATTGTAAGTGAATTTCTTATTCTCGGAAAGCCAACCGCCATCATCGAACAAACGTATGATGTAAGAACAATTCTAAATGAGGTAGCATTAATTATTCAATCTGAGGCGAATTTACATAACATTGTATTCCATTTACATTTGCCAGACCATCCTGTTCATATCCGTTGTTCGAAAGACCATATGAAACAAGTGGTTTTAAACATTACAAAAAATGCAATTGAGGCCATGACTTCTAGTGATACACTAACCATTGTAGTAAAAAACAATGAAACACACGCACAATTGCAGATTATAGATACTGGAAAAGGGATTCCGCAACATATTCAAAAACACCTCTTTCATCCGTTCTTTACTAATAAAGATACTGGAACAGGTCTTGGACTTGTCATATGTAAACGAATTGTAGAGATGTATAATGGGCATATTTTTATTGACAGTACAGAAAACGAAGGAACAACAGTTCATATCGAAATTCCGTTACACATAGTATAATTATCCTTATCCTATAAGGGTAATTATACTTATTTCATAAAACCAGCCACAAGCATTCGCCAAAAATTATTTGATTTTCCTTCATACCCGATTTGGAAAATAGGTATTTTTATAATTGAAAACCATTTCGGTGTTTGTTTTTCTTTATAACATTGATATTGTAAAATAAGCTTGTCCAATTCTTGACTAACTTGAATTGTCTCCCTACTATTTAGCCCACTTGTTAATCCTAGTTGAATCATTTCTTCACGTTTCATATGAATATCACGTGAAAGCTTTTCTAATGTGTACTTCCTTTTTACAGTAAACATCCATATCCCCCTTATTATACTTCCATGCTCTTAACTTCACTTCTCCATTGACTTTTTTAACTACTTAATCATATGCAAATTTGAAGAATCAGAAAATTTAACATTTTCTCCCTGTAATTTACAAATCTTTACCCTCACTTTGAGAATTATTACAAATTATTCTATCTTTGTAAATACATTCGCAATAATAGACATTTTTTTCATCTTGTTTTTTTATAAATTCTACGTAAACCGGGGATTCTTAATTTTCCATCTACTTTTCTTCGACATTTTTTGTTTAATTTATATAAAAAAGCAAAACATAATGATGATTGATAAAGTGAAACTTTAATCAGTGTTTTTTGTTCAGCCCCCACTGATTATTAGCATTCACCAATCGGGCGTTTATAGGCAGTGGGTCTCCCACCTATCCAGCCCAATGTTGAGGTGGGAGTCTTACTCCCCACAAATAGCGGGATAACAATAGAAAGGAAATATTTATATGCGAAAATATACGATTGCATTACTCATCATTGTTTTGTTTTTACCGTCCTTCTTATTTCCTATTCAAGCAAATGCTCATACGAATAAAGTTGCTATTGTCATTGATGATTTCGGAAATAATATGAAGGGGACTAATCAAATGTTATCACTTCCCATTCCACTCACTGTTGCTGTTATGCCTTTTCTTCCTTCCACAAAAGAAGATGCAATAGCTGCCCATAAGAAAGGCCATGAAGTTATTATACATATGCCAATGGAACCTATAAAAGGTAAAAAAGAATGGCTTGGGCCGAAAGCAATTACAACTGATTTAAGCGATGAAGAAATAAACAACCGACTTGAACAAGCGATTCAAGAAGTACCGCATGCAATTGGAATGAACAATCATATGGGGTCAAAAGTAACAGCGGATGAAAGAATTGTTCGCCTTATACTTGCTGCTTGTAAAAAACACGGTTTATTTTACTTAGATAGTAAAACGAATCCTAATAGTGTCGTCCCAAAAATCGGAAAAGAATTAGGAGTTCCTATTATTGAAAACCAACTATTTTTTGATGATGTGTATACAGCAGGACATATTTCAAAACAAGCCCAATTACTCATCAAAAAAATTCAAGAAAAACCTATTATGGTAGCTATCGGGCATGTGGGCCCTCCAGGTGAAATTACATCACGCGTTATTGAAACTTCTATCCCTAAAATTCGTGAGCATGCAGACTTTATTTTCTTATCTGATCTAGCATTATCCCCGCCTCCTGTTTCAAAATAAAGTTCATTACTCACATATAATCAGCCCTCACCAATTGGGCTTTTATGGGCAATCCGTCCCCCCACTTAACTTCTTTACTTGCGCTGAATTTTGAGGCTCGGATTTTACTGCCCACAAATGGCGGGACAAAAAAGTACCTATCTATATATAACAGATAGGTACTTTTTTTAACTTAAATATAATCTACATGACTCACTCTGAATCCTTTTTTCTCTATTTTTCCGATTAATTGCTTTAATCTTGTTTCATCTAACTCATCTGATATATTTACAATAACGCGGCGGATATATTGATCACCGTTATCTAACGTAAATAGGCCACCGATATTATATGCTTTTAACAATGTCCCAAGCTCTTTAATCGTTCCCTTACAATCTTGTGTTGCAATTGTTAATATATAACCACCTGTTCGCATACCAAATGAATCTTCAATAACATCAAATATATTCGAATGCGTTAACATACCGACAAATTCATTATAATCATTTAGCACGGCTAAAAACGGAAGCCGACGAATTACATAAAAAGCTCTGAAGAATGAATCCTTTTCAAAAATAAATGCATTGGAATCATCAAGCATATCCCCTGCACTTACATGCTCTAATCCGCTATTGCATTTTTTTTCTAATAAATCTACTTTATAAATAATCCCCGTGAATTTCTTCTCATCTTCTGCTAATACCGGGATGGCTCGAAATCCCGTTTCGTTCATCATTTGCAGTGCCTCTTCACCAGAATCATTTATCTTGCAAAATGTTACTTGCTGCTTTGGCAGAAAATGATATTTAACTCGCAAAATATGTTCCTCCTTACATGTCAACATGTAATCTATATATAATAAGGAGACCTATATTTTATGAGTGAAATTATTTTTAAAACGCTTTCATTTATTTATTAACTTGTATCCATATCACATCCATTTTTATATAACAGAGCTCCTTGCACCCTTAATCATTAATAACTTTACATGATAGTTCATTAAATATTCTATACCCTCTAGCCATTTTTTCGCTTCTTCTGGCGTTTTTCCCCACACAATCATGCCGTAATTATGAACAAGAACTACTCCTCCACCTTCAATGAAATTCGGAACATTGCTTTCTAATAAATCAGCGAATTTTTTTTCATCTTCTACAATTGGAATTGTCATTTCTGTTATACCTTCTTTTCCGAAAACACGCTCCACACTGCGTTTATCGAACGTTACTTCTCCTTCTTCCCCATATAACTCTGATATTAAATGACTATCTACAGTCTGCACTTGTAAAATACATCCTGCACTACTTTTTTTATAAATATCCGCATGCATAAATGACTCTGTAGCTGGTTTTTCTTCATTTTCAAATACTGACTCGCACATGCAATTTACGACAATAAAATCTTCTTCCGAAAATAGCCCTTTATCTCTTCCCTCAACATTTACTAAAAATGTTAACGGCTCTTTTGACGTACATAGCGATAAGCTAATTTTGGTACCATAAAACCAATCACGAAGTGCCAATTCAGATTTCACATCTTTTAATTCATTCCATTTCTTCAGAAAAAATAACATTTCGTCACCCCCGGCATAATATTCATATAAGGTTCGAATCCTTTCTATGTAAAAGGAATATTTTTTGATTATTCTAAAAATTTAATTGAATTATCACATGAGAACGCTTTTTTGTCAATATAGTTTCGTGGTTCTTCTTTAAAATAGGCTATTCATATGTCTATACTCCTATCTATTTCCTATTTCATTTTGCACATAAAAAATACGCTATTCTTTAATTAAAGAATAGCGTATTTTCCTCATTTTTTATTCCGCATTAACGGGCAGCCCGATTGGTGAGGGCTACTAATCAGTGGGGAATGAACAAAACCCCCACTGAATAAAGTTTCACTTTATTTCTTTATTGCATTATACAAAAACTGTGCGTATTGTTCACGTGTTACGAAATTATCTCCTAAAAAATTCCCTTCCCCGTCGCCTTTTGATATTTTATTATCCACTAAAGCTTTCACATATCCTTTCGCCCAATGGCCATTTGGTACATCTTTAAAATTCTCTGCACTATTTTCATTTTCTTTTAACTGAAATACTCTTTGTAGTACTACTGACATTTCATATCGAGTTAATACTCCATCCGGACGGAACATACCATTTCCATAGCCTGTCATAATTCCAGCTTGAACCACTGCATCAATAGCCGTTTCATACATATTTCCTTTCGTATCTGTAAATGCCGTTTTTTGTTCTAGATTATTTTCTAATTTTAAATATCTTTGTATTAGAAGTGCTACTTGTCCACGAGTAATGTTATCACCAAATCCAAATTCACCATTTCCATAGCCTATAAATAATTTTTCTTTCGCTAAGTAATTAATTGCTTCTTCTGACCAATGTCCCTTTGGTACATCTTTAAATTCTACCACTTCTGTTTTCTCATCTTCTTTAGATGTATTACCGTCTTTACTTTCTACTACATTTTGAATAACAGATCCTGTAAAGAAGATTCCTGTATCCGCGAATGGATCTTTCACACCAAATTCATATACTTTCTCACCTGGTGTACTCCATTTCACTACACCATTACTATACGTACCATTATCGCTCTTCAGACGGATTTTCGTAGAAATCTCACCATCTTTTTCATATATAGGTACTTTTACTTCTTTATTTACTTCTGTTTCCTCTAAAAATACTTTTTGATTTTGGACATTAATATAAGCCGTCTTACTTAGTTCTATAACTGGTCGGACATCACGGATTTCATTTGCAACAAAACTTAGAAATACTAATTTTTTTAAATTACTAACTGGTGATAAGTCTGAAATATAATTCGCTTCTAAATCAAGCTTTTGTAAGTTTACTAAACTTGATAATGGAGTAATATCTTTTAACTCGTTGTTGGGTAAGTTTAAAATTTTCAACTGTGTCATCTTACTTAGAGGAGTAACATCTGTTATTTCATTTTTCCCTATCCATAGCTCTTGTAATTGATTCAATTGATCAATGCCTGATAAATCTTTCACTTTATTACGTGTTAATACTAAATCTTTTAACGGTAACGTATAAAGCGGTTTAATATCTTCAATTTGATTACCTGCTAAAGTTAAGTATGTTACATTTTTCAAATTGCTTAATGGAGCAACGTTCGTAATTTTATTATTTGCTAAATTCAAGTAATCTAGTTGTTCCATTTTCGCTAATGCTGTTACATCTTCTATTTGGTTGCCTGATAGAAATAAACTTTTTACATTTTTCATTTCAGTTAGTGGTGCAACGTTTGTAATTTTATTATTACTTAAATCAAGGGATTCTAAATTATCCATCTTAACAAGTGGCATTACATCTGCAAATTCATTACCACGCAAAGCTAAATGATTTAATTGCTTTAAGTTCGCAAAGAACGACGGATCCTTTATCTTCGCATTCGCAACTGTTAAAGATTTTAAATTTGGCATATATTTTAATGCACTATAATCAAGTATCTCATTTGTATTTAAAAACAAATCCTTTACTTGTAATAAATCTTCTTTCGTAATTGGTGTATTTAAATCTTTTCTATTAAATACTTTTTTATTAACAAGCTCTCTTAATTTGTTATCTGTTATCATATTTTGATTATCAACTGGATTATCCGTTTCCGTATTTCCTGAATTAGAGTTATCATCTGGTTTCTCTGTTTCTTTGTTACCTACAGTTGGATCTTTAATTTCAAATTGAACTTGATATTTGTGATCATATCCAATAGCTGGAATAAGTATATGCATTTGCATATTGTGCTTCTTCTCAAACTCGCCAATTTCAAATTGAACTACCTTCGTTCCATTCTTCCTCTTATCTTCTGACAAAACCTTCACATCATGAAATACACCAGGCTGGTTTTTATCTTCTATTCTAAGATATTGAAAATAATCGCTATCTTGCATTGTTACAGTGACAATTTTTTTGCCAGCTGCAATCGTTACTTTAGGATCTTTTATATATTGAGAAACCATAGATGGCTCATCTTTTTGGTCCTTATATATTTTAATCTCAGTATCATACGTGCGATCACTCGCTGCTGCTACCGATTGATTTGCTTCAACTTTTAATGCCGCTAATGCTGGAGTAGAGTACGTAGCAAATGGAATCGCTAATGTTGTCGCTACTACTAGCGCCTTCATATAATTTTTTTTCAAAATAATATCCCCTATCATATATAATTTTCACAATTGATAACATTTATCAATTAATCACAAATAAATGATAATGAATCTCATTATCATTGTCAATGAGAATATTACATTAAATTTATATTTTTAAAGGTACAAAATAAAAAAGCCCTTTATTCAAAGGGCTTTTTTACCTATCGTATGAAGAATTTCACTTTTTTCCTTCTCATTGATGACACCTATTTTTTGCAAAATATTCGCGTACAATACAAGTTTATTATATATTCGTTCTGACATGTTCTCCCTTCTTTCCTTCGACCAACTTTTTTTGTATTGGTAAATTATATGAAAGAGGTGAGAAAATGTGTCCACTTTTTGCATAACTGCAAATCTTTTATTTTACGATTTACAGATAATAAAACTCCCTCCTAAAAATTAGGTGGGAGTTTATGTGCTTTCACTGTATTTAACAAACTGTCCACTGAATATTATGCTTCATAAGTTCTTCTTCAAAGCTATATGGCATTTTTTTATCACAAATTACGTGTTGAATACGCGAAATTGCTGCTATACGATAATTCCCTTTCACGCCTACCTTCGTATGATCACATAAAATATATGTTTTCTCAGCTAATTTCATCATCGCCTCTGACAATTTCGCTTTCTCTAATTCAAAGCTGGAAACTCCAAAACTAGGTAATAACCCATCAATCGAAACAAACGCTTTATGAAAATGGAATTGCTGTATGACTTGCTGAGAAATAGACCCTGATACACGCGAATGCTTTGGAGATACTTTTCCACCTATAAATAAAACTTCACCATGAAACATCTTTTTATTAATAGAAGAAATTAATTGTGTTGCGACTGGAAATGAACTTGTTACAATTGTTAAGTTCTTACGATGAACAAGGTATGGAACCATCTGAAGCGGTGTACTTCCATCATCAATTGCAATGACATCACCATCTTCTACAAATGTCGCTGCTTTATAACCAATTCTTTTCTTCTCTTCTATATGTAGCATTTCTCTTTCTAACATTGGTGCCTCTACTCCAGCGCCTGGAAGTTGAACAGCTCCACCATACACTTTTTTCAGCTTCTTTTCACGATCTAATTCTTCTAAATATCGACGAATCGTTTCTGTTGATACAGCAAATTCTCTCGCTAATTCTGAGACCTTTACTTTCCCTTTAAATTCTACCTTTTCAAGAATGGTTCGCTTTCTTTCTTCTCCTACTACAGACATAGCTTCACCTCATTTATATCTCCCTTATAAACTTCCTTACTTATACAAAGTTATAATTTTCTTTATAAGTAGAAACTTCTTCATGAATATGAATACCGCGCTTTGCTAGCTCATCAAAAATCAATTGTGGATTTTCAAAGGCTTCTTCAGGCGTAACAACACCCACCCTATTTACATTTCCATTTGCAATTAACTCTGTAGCAACCCCAAATGGAATACCGACGTTTCTCGTATACGCTCTTAATTTTTCCCATCCTACAACAGAACCATCAGATAACGGATGTGTATGATATAACACATGTCTTTGCTTCTCATTATTTTTCATACCTATTACTTCTACATGAAGTGCATAACCATAAAGCTCTGTTTCTTGACCTTCTTTCGATTGCAATAAATACTGCGAAATACAATCCATAATTCCTATTTCTTTCCCGTTTATTTCAATCTGATCATTACGCAATATGCCGTAATCATATAAAGCACGTACAAGTTGCATATTTTGCTTTGGCCAAGTTCCTCTCGTCTCTATCAGTTTGACACCTTTATTTTCTAGTGCCTTTGCTAACGTAATCGTTTCAGAATGCGGAATGATATACTGTGTTGCCTTACCATAAGGCGCTGGCAATTCTATTTCTCTCGGACGCGCAAACGGAAGTACTTGCTTAAATTCACCATCTTCATACACTATACGCGATGATAAATGTGGATCATATTCATATGTCGTTGTCTCTGTAATTGAAGCAGAAAAAGCAATCGGACGATACGAACCGTGACTTACACGGACGGACTCTACAGTATCCAGTTGATTTGCTGCATGCATTGCCATCATTTGCGTTACACCTGGCGTCATGCCAAATCCAGGTAAACATGTTTTTTCATTTTGAACAAATATAGCATGCGATTCATTTTCTTCACCAAATCCATTTAAGTTCACACCGTGACAGCCTGCTTCTGCAATACAGCGAGTCGACAATCCGTTTAGCTTTATCGTCGTACCGTCCATTACAATGTCATAACCTTTCATTTTTGCAACCGTATCCTCGTGATTCGTTACATCTACTTTTACAAAATCAACACGAGGATCGTTGAGCCATTCTACTACTTTACGGCCCTCTTCCTCGTTAAAATCGGCTACAGTAATCGTCTCAAAAGATGAAAATTGAACTAAATCCAAAATAGCTTCACGACAAATTTTACCTGCTCCACCTAAGCAAAATACTTTCACCCAATAACAGCTCCTTTAGCCATACAATCAACTAAGCGATTAATATCTTCTTCATGTACATCACCGATATTTCCAATGCGGAACGTATCTACTTTCGAAATTTTCCCAGGGTAAATAACAAATCCATAACGCTTTAATTCGTTATATAACTGTTGAAACTCAAACCCCTCTTTTGGATAAATGAAAGATGTAATAATAGGAGATTGATATTTCTTATCTACTAGTGGCTTAAATCCGATTTCTCCCATTCTATTCACTAGTAGTTTTTGATTGTTGTAATATCGATTGTAACGCGCTCTTACTCCACCTTCTTTTTCTAGCTCAAGTAGCGCTTGATAAAAAGCATGTACAACATGTGTAGGCGAAGTAAAACGCCATTTCCCATTTTGTTTTTCCATCGTTTCCCACTGATCATATAAATCAAGAGATAAAGAGCGTCCTTGCCCTTTACACTTCAATAATTCATCACGTTTTGCGATTACAAATCCGAATCCAGGAACCCCTTGAATACACTTATTTGCACTACTAATTAAAAAATCAATTTGTAAATCAGCAATGTCTATTTCAATCCCGCCGAAACTACTCATCGCATCAACAATTGTAACCTTTCCATACTGTTGTCCTAATTTACATACATCTACAATTGGATTTATAATTCCTGTCGTTGTTTCACAATGAACAACTGCAATATGCGTAATCTCTTTATCTTCTTGCAATAACTTTTCTACTTCTACAATATTAGTAGGTTCCCACTCTTCTGTTTGACTGATCACTACATCAATCTGTAACATCTCTGCCATTTGCACAATTCGCTTACCGTACGCACCATTTGTACAAACGAGAAGCTTCCCATTTGCCGGAATAACAGAACCAATTACTGCTTCAACTGAAAACGTACCGCTTCCTTGCATTAACACTGTTGTATATTTCTCTTCTTCCTTCGTCGCTAACGAGACAAGTTTAGCTCTTACTTCTTGCACCATCGTATTATATTCATCATCCCACGTACACCAATCGTATAGCATAACTTCTTTTACTGATTTTGTTGTCGTTAATGGTCCTGGTGTTAATAATAAGTAGTGATTTTCATTCATGATCCCGTGCCCCTTTTATGAAATAATAAGTTCTTGTTTCTCGATATGTTCCATTACGTTTTCGAGCTCCTGCATCGTTTCAATCGTAAAATGAGCCCCATTTTCAACAAACCGATTACGAACTATTTCTATTTTTTCACGAAGCTCTACCGAATCCATACTCTCCACTTCCTCTTCCGTTAAACCAAGCTCACTACTTCCAAGAATTACACCAACTGTCCACATTCCAGCATTTCTACCTTCTTTCATATCTGATACTGTGTCCCCTACTTTTATCATATGGTTCATCGGATACACACCAAGTTCCATTGCATTTTTATAGCACATCCATGGATATGGACGGCCTGCTGGAACATCATCTGGCGTAACAAGAAAATCAGGTTTATATCCTTGTAACGCTGCTTCCTTTGCTACAATTCCCATCATTTCTCTCGTATAGCCCGTTGTTGAACCGATTTTAATGCCTCTCTCACGTAAAGAAGCGATTACTTCTTTTACCCCATCAATCGGCGTAGCATAACTTGGTAAAATAGAAAAGAGAATTTCTTCAAACTCTTCATACATCTCATGAATGTCTGCTTCTGTTGGTAATTGACCGAAGACACGCTTCCACTCATCCGCAATACGAGGCATTTCTGTTAGTGCCCTTACATGATCTATTTTTAATAATCCCATTGGCTTACGTGCTTCTTCTGCTGTAATTTCAACGCCGCGTTTTTGAAAAATCTTCATGAATACTTCTAGCGGTGCAAAACATCCGTAATCAACCGTCGTACCTGCCCAATCAAAAATAACTGCTTCAATTTTCATTCTGTCCATCACCCTTCTTACTTATCTTTTTTGCCATTGTGAAGTTCGGTTACGAAGTGCTTTCGTTCCCCATTCATATACAACTCTCACTACAATATTTGTAACAACAATAAGTACACTCATTGCAGCTGCTGGCGCTACATTTCCTGCATCATCCATATTTACGATTGATACGGCAGCTAGTTTAAAATCAGCTGCATATAGGAATACAACTGCCGATACAGTTACCATTGAATTTACGAAGTAGTACATTACCATTTCTAAAATTGCTGGTAAACACATTGGTACTGTTACTCGGAAGAATGTTTTATAAAACGGAATACCCATCGACTGCGAAACAAGCTCAAACTCTCGGTCTAATTTCTTTAAGGCAGTCGTTGCCGTGACAAATGTTACAGAATAAAAATGAATGATATTTACTAGTACTAATACAGCGATTGTTCCGTATAAAGAATGAAACGGATTCGTTACTGATAGTCCAAGAATTTGAATCGTTGGTTGACTAAAGAAAAAGACATATCCTAATCCGAGTACTAAACCTGGTATCGCTAACGGCACTATAGAGAAAAAGTAACCTGTTTTTCTGAAAAATTGTAGCTGGTCTATTTTCTCAATTGCATATGCGAATGCAAATGTTAAAATCGCCCCAATAACTGCTGTAACTGCTGAAACAATTACGCTATTTTTAAATGCTTCAAGTCCATCTCCTGTTAAACTTGAAAAATTAAAATGCTCAAATGTAAAACTCATATTATATGGCCATACTTTCACACTTGCAGCAATACCAACTGCAACAAATAATAGAATGATCATAAGGGTAATCACACTACAATATATGAATGAAATTACATCTCTTTTCTTATTAGCTATTATTCTGTATGGTACTGCTTTTGAAGATAAGAAATTCGCCTGCTTTCTTTGCGTAATACGATCAACTGCAAATGCGAATATAGCTGGGATTAATAAAATCATTCCAACTGTTGCACCCATCGACATATTTTGCTGTCCAATTACTTGTTTGTATACGTCAGTAGCAAGCACATTATATTGTCCACCAACAATTTTTGGTGCCCCAAAATCAGTGAAACTAAGTGTAAACACAACAAACATTGCACTAATTAATCCGTACTTTACACTAGGTAAAGTAACCGTGAAAAATTGTTTTGTTTTACTCGCCCCTAGCATATTAGAAGCTTCATATAAACGATAATCGGATCCTTGAAAGGAAATTAGTAATATGAGAAAGGCTTGCGGAAATGTATACATAACTTCAGCTATTACAATTCCTACTGGTCCATATAAAGGGATTTGTATACCTTCAAATAACCCAAACATTCCTTTCGTTACTAGCCCTTGATTACCAAATAAATATGTAAGTGCTATACCATGCATCATCGTTGGTGCAAACAATGGTAATAACGCTACATACTGAAATACACGCTTTCCAAAAACATTCGTACGGGCAATTGCATATGCGTAAACGAATGCAATTGAAACTGAAATAATTGTTGTTGCGCCCGAAATCCATACCGTATTTTGTAAAGACTGAACTAAAGTCGGTGTTGTGAAATATTTACTGAAATTCGCTAAACCAATGAAAACTCCATCTTTATTATAAAAAGCTTGTGTAAATAGTTGTAATAGTGGTAATACAAGTATGATAAGGAAAGAAAAAATCATACCGATAATTACAAGCCTTTGGATCCATTCCTCTTTCCCTATACTTCTCTTAATCTTTTTTTTCGCACTTTCTACCTTGTAGTTTTCTAACATCTCCATCTATACAATGACCTTCTTTCCATATGACAACATATGATTTTCTGAGAAAGAGATTTGAATCGGCTTTCCTTTTCTAATATCAGCTACTTCTACTTCTGATGCTAATATATCCACTACAATTTTCTCATTATAAAGGTGTGTGTTTTCTTCTACGACTCGCACTTCCGTCCGATATACAGATCCACGAAACTCCATACTTTCCACAACTGTTTTAATACCGTCCTTTTGTACAATTGTTACATGTTCAGGACGAATTGCATGCTCTTCGTTATTTTTCGAAAAGAAATTAATAGAACCAATAAAATCTGCCACAAACGGATTGGCTGGTCTTTGATAAATCTCCTCTGGTGTTCCAATCTGCATAATTTCCGCATGATTCATTACAACAATTTTATCAGCCATCGTTAATGCCTCTTCTTGATCATGCGTGACCATAATAGTTGTTACTCCTACTTTCTCTTGCAAATCACGCATTTCTCTACGTAACTTTTCACGTACTTTCGCATCTAAAGCAGATAACGGCTCATCAAGTAACAAAATATCTGGAGACAGAGCGAGCGCACGTGCAAGTGCCACTCGCTGCTGTTGTCCACCAGACATTTGAGCAGGATATTTATCTTTTACATTCAGTAAATCTACAAGTTTTAACGCCTCTAGCGCTTTCTCTTTTACTTCTGCTTTTCCATATTTTTTTGTCTTTAAGCCGTATTCAATATTTTCAAGTGCTGTTAAATTCGGAAATAATGCATACGATTGAAACACCATTCCGAAGTTTCTCTTTCCAGGAGGTAATGCTGTAATATCTTTTCCATTCACAGCTATACTACCTGTTGTTGCCTCTTCTAGACCTGCTAAAATTCGAAGCAATGTCGTTTTCCCACAACCACTTGGGCCTAATAAACATACAAACTCATTTTTGTTCACAGTAAAAGAAATATCTTTTAACGCTGTAAATGCATCAAACTGTTTTTGAATGTGTTGAATTGATAAATATTCGCTCATTTTTTCTCTCTCCCACTCACTTACTTTTTCGGTTCTGCTTTTTGTCCAAACTCTTTTTCCCATTTTTCTAAAATTTTGTCACGATTTTCTGCTGCCCACTTAAAGTCATTCTTTTTGTATAACTTTTCTGTTACATCTTTAGGGAATCCATCTGGAAGTTTATAATCATTTTTAATTGTCGCAAATCCATTTTTCTCGAAGTATAACTTCATTACATCATCAGTAATCGCCCAATCTAAAAATGCTTGCGCTAATTTTTCATTTTTTGCATTATCTTTTTTAATAAGTGCGTTCGCTTCTACTTCCCAACCTAATCCTTCTTTCGGCAATACAACTTCAACTGGTGCACCTTTTTGTTTCTCTTTCAAAGCACTATAAACCATTGATACGCCAACTGGATATTCACCCGCTCCTGCTAATTTCGCTGGTTTTGATCCTGAATGCGTATAACTTGCCATATTATCATGAAGTTTCTTCATGTAATCCCAGCCTTTATCTTCACCCATGATTTGTAGCCATGCAGAAACTGTTAAAAATCCTGTTCCAGATGATGCTGGATGTGGCATAACAAGTGTTCCTTTATACTCTGGTTTCGTTAAATCTTCATATGATTCTGGCATCGGTAAATTTTTCTTCTTTAACTCTTCTTTATTTACAGCAATCCCCGTCATAAATGCAGTATTTCCTACCCATTTTTCAGGTTGCTTATCATCTTTAAATTGTGGAAGAACACGATCTGCTCCTTTTGGAGAGTATCCTTTTAACATATCTTTTTTATCTAAAGCTAATAGACTTGATGCCGCAGTTCCCCATACAACATCTGCTTGTGTATTTTTCCCTTCAGCTAGCAATTTCGCAGTAATAACTCCTGTTGAATCACGTACAATGTTCAATTTCACATCAGGATATTTCTTTTTAAAGGAATCAAGATAAATTGGTACAAGCTCTTCTTCAATTGCTGTGTAAACAGTTAATGATCCAGATAATTTGTCATCTTTCACTTTCGCTCCAGCACTTTCTTCCTTCTTTGCACCACACCCCATTAATAACGAAAATACCATTCCAGTCGCTACAGCTTTAAAGATTGTTTTTTTCACTGTTTCTCTCTCCTTTTACAAATCTTATGTACAACTCAAATATAAACAACTAGTGTAAAAGCAGTATTAAACCAACATTAATCTTTTGTTTGTTGTTTGTTTTTGTGTAATACGTTGCTACTTCTATGTTTTTTCGCATTTTTCTGCTCATAGAAAACACTAAATTTACAAATAATTAAAAAAACCTTTATAATCCCACAAAAAAATGAGGCGTTTGTAAAAAACGCCTCATTTTTGTTTCCCTTTTTTTGAATTACGATTCGCATACTTTGCGCTATTTTCTCCTTCATACTCTAATGCAAATTCTGCATCTGGTAAGCTTTCTTTCGGAGTTTTATTATTATTGATTGCCGCATTTTGTTTCACTTTTCTTTTTACCAATACATTCACCTGCTCTCAAGAAATCACTTTCTACTCTAGTTTGAAACAACTTAAAATAATTATTACTGGCAAGTGTTAACAAGTACATAAGAGGCGTTAGATGGAAATACTACATATGAAGAAATCATTATAAAAAGGAGCGATAATTTTGAAGAAAAAAGAAAAGATTCAATCACCCATTTTAGACGAAACGCTCCCGCATCAAATGAATTTTCCATCTTTTAAAGGAACAGGAAAAACGATGCAACAACCTTTTGTGAATCAATATAATGTTGTAATTGGAGACAGTAAATATAATTCCGAGAACAGTCCGCTTAACAATTGGAGTGATGAAGTAGATCCTGCCATTATGGCTGGCGATGAGTGGATCCATCCTACAAATGATATTGGGTGGATTTCAGAAGAAAATCAAGAGTTGCTAAAAAACGAAGCGGATAATAAAGATGAAGCTTTCATGCATCCACAATTTGGAATTAACGACTAAAAAACCATTCTACCTAACGTAGGTAGAATGGTTTCATACTATCCAATAATAATCCGCTCTTTCGGGTATTTATAGCGAGGTGGTTGTTCCCTTCCACCACTAGCTAAAATAAATGTTAAAATACCAACGCGTCCGATAAACATAAGCACAATAAGTACAAGTTTCCCAACAGTTGTTAAATCAGGCGTGACACCTGTTGATAGTCCCGTCGTTCCGAAAGCAGAACAAACTTCAACAATTAAGCTCATAAGCGGTACATTTTCCGTAATAGATAAAATGAATAGCGCAGTAGCACATAACAAAATCCCCATCGTCATAACGACAGATGCTTTCAGTACATCCTCTTCATGTAGCTGACGTTTGAAGACTCTAACTGTTCTACCGCCCCTTGCAAAGGTGTATAGTGACAATATACTAACAGCAAATGTAGTTGTACGTATTCCGCCCCCAACCGAACTTGGAGATGCCCCTATAAACATTAATATACTCATAAATAAAAGCGTCGGTTGTGATAATTCACGTATATCCATTGTTGCAAGTCCACCACTTCGCGTCGTCACAGATTGGAATAATGTATAAAATACAGTTTCATGCCATGACTTTCCTACTAAAAAATGATTTCTCTCCAGTAAAAAAATCATAATTGTACCAACAACAACGAGTGCAAAAAATGTTGTTGTCGTCAATTTTGTAAATAATGAAAAACGGAATAATTGTTGTCTCCTTTTACTAAGGAATTGTTTCACTTCCATTAGCACAGGGAAACCAATCGCTCCTAAAATAATTAGTAACATATGAATCATTTGAACAATATAATCTTTTTTATACGGAATTAATGATTGTCCTGTTAAATCAAATCCGCCGTTCGTAGTCGCACTAACAGCTGCAAAGAAACCGTGAAAATAAGCTTCTTGCCAAGTCGGAAAGTAAAGTAAAAATCTTGTCCCCAATAAGATTGCTCCAATAAGTTCTATTGAAATAATTACAATTAAAATAGAACGCATCAATTCTACGAGACCCGATAAATTTCCTTGATTATGGTCTGCCATAATTAATCTTCTTCTTTGCAAACCAATCTTTTTCCCCGTAATGATCCAAACAAATGTCCCAAGCGCCATAATTCCTAAGCCGCCTAATTGTAAAATAAGAGCTAAAACAATAATTCCTGCTGTAGTAAACGTATCTGAAATCGTAATAACAGACAGTCCCGTAACACTTACCGCACTAACCGATGTAAAAAGCGCATCTATAAATGTCCATTTCACACCAGGCTTCGTAACAAACGGTAAACTAAGCAATATCACCGATACAACTACCGCTAATAAATAAAACAAAACGATGAGTTGTACAGGACGTAATTTTTGTAAAAACTTTTTTATATCTCTCATTCCATCACTTCGCTACCTTTTTTCTATCGATTAAATAAAGAAAAATCTTTACTTTCTTTATTTGTAAATAACTGCTCAAATAATTTGGCAAAGACCATTCCATATACAGTTCCATTACCTCCATACGGCAATGCATAAAACAAATTATGTATCTTTTCGTCTTCTTTTAAAATGGGGAGACCATCATGAGTACCACCAAATGCGGCTGCCCAATAGTAGTCTGCCTGTATATTTTTATACTGCGGGAACATCTCTTTTACAATATTAATAAGGATATCACGCTTATGCAATAATTTCGTATCACCAATTGTTTGAATTTGTAGCGCTTCATCTAATCCGCCTACAATAATGCGGTTTCGATACGTTCGAAAATATAAGTAGGGCCGTGCCGTTTCCCAAATTAACGATCGCTCATGCCAGCCTTCAAATTGATCTATTTCATTTGTTACAATTGCATAAGAGGTGTCTACTGTTGTATTTTTTTCTTTCTTTCCAAAAAGCGCCTCATAACCTGTCGCCATAATAATATTCTTTGCTACAATTTGATTTCCTGTTTTCGTGTAACAAATTAAATCATTTTTGCGTTTTTTTATATGTATTGCCTCTGTATGTTCATATATATTAGCTCCCATTTGGTTTGCTTTATGCAAAAGACTGTGCGCTAATAAATACGGATTCACCTCGGCATCACCGTGTGTATATAATGCCGCTTGTTTTATGAAAGGATAACGTTTCTTAATATCAGCTTCTGTAAAATATTCAACTGGAAATCCATAATTCTGTAACGTATTATATTCCTCTTGTAAAAATGAGACATCCTCACTTTTACTTGCATAATATAAACTATTTCGCGGAATAAAATGGGGATTAATATCAAGAGTCGGTATAACCTCTTCCATTGTTCTTAGCGCTTCATAACAAAGCTTATATGCTCGTACCCCTTTTTCTTTACCCAATGTATGGATAAGAGAGGTTAACGATTTATCATGAAGAAATTGTAGTAAACCTGTATTAGCAGCTGTGCTACCACATGCAATTACTCTTTTTTCAATAAGTGTAACACTCATGCCAATTTTCGCTAACGAATGCGCTATATGAGCACCGGCTTCGCCACTTCCGACTACGAGCACATCACATATCATATCATTTTCTAACAGTGGATAACAAGGTACAGAAACTCCTGTATTCCAAAACAACTTACCCATCATAAGTTTCATAATTATACTCCTAAAATATAAATTTCTCCTTTCTATGTTTTGTTATTTTTCATAAAAAAATCCAACTAACATAGGCTAGTTGGATTTTTTATTTTTAATTAGAACGCTCTTCAAGCCAATTTCCAATCGTCGGATATGTTTGTTTTACAGCTGTTCCACCGTAAACGATAGACATATGCCCTGTCGGTAAACATACATATTGTTTATCTGTGCTAGAAATATGGTCTAGTAATGCTTCTACTTGACATGGCAAAGCGATATGATCACGTTTCCCGGAAATATTTAAGACATTCGCCTTAATATTTGCAAGATCTACCTTTTGTCCGCGAATAACGAGTTCACCCTTAACCAATTTATTATTTTGATAAAAATCACGAATCCACTGTCTGTATGATTCACCTGGGAACGGAATACCATCACCAACCCACTTTTGAACCAATCTCCAGCTTTCGACGAAGCGTTCATTCTCTGAACGATCTACTAGAGCAACATATGGACCAACAAAGTTCGTAATTGGCTTTAACATTTTGTTTCCGAAATCAATCATTTCTGGCGGAATATTTCCAAATGTATCAACCGCTTTATCTAAATTGAAGTATTTCTCATCTAATAAAGGACCATACAATCCTGTTTCAGAGAAATCAAAAGGACTTGTCATGAAAATTAAATTACGAATTGGCATGTGCGGATGAAGCGCTGCATAAATAGAAGTTAGCGTTCCACCCATGCAATAACCAAGTAAAGAAATCTCGTCCGATTTTGCAGTTCGCATTACTTTTTTTACTGCTTTTGCAATATAATCAAACACGAAATCATCAAATTTCAAATGACTATCTTCTAAACCAAATGTGCCCCAATCAAGCATATATACATCAAAACCACGATCCACTAGATATTCCACTAAACTATTTCCAGGAGTTAAATCCATAATATATGGTTTATTAATAAGAGCATATATTAACAGAATTGGAACTCTTTGTGTTTTTTCTTGTTTTGGAATGTAGCGATAAAGCTTCGTCTTATTCTTCGTCCAAATAACCTCTTTCGGCGTTAATCCGACTTGCGGCTCTGGTTCACGTAATAAAATTTCACTCGCCCTTTTCACTCGGCGGTATGCTTTTCGGTACTCTTCTGGGTATAGCTCTAATTGCTTTTCCCATTCTGTTGCGAATGTAGTCATTTTTCTATCTCCTTTTTGGTCGATTTCCTTCTTAAAAAAAAGAAGTGCATTCCTGCTATGGATATGCACTTTTTTCTTACTTCATTACATATATAATCCGCCGTTAATGTTTAATTGTTGACCTGTGATATACGCACCGTCACGGCATAGGTATACTACACCTTTTGCAATTTCATCAGCTTGACCAAAACGTTTTTTCGGGATTTTTGCAACGATTTTTTGACGTACTTCTTCTGGTACTTCTGCTACCATTTCAGTATCAATAAATCCTGGGCAAATAGCATTTACAGTGACATTTGTTTTTGCAAGTTCTAACGCTAATGATTTTGTAAATCCTAACATCCCCGCTTTTGCTGCTGAGTAGTTTGTTTGGCCAAATCCACCTGCTTGACCAATAATAGAAGAAATGCTAATAATTCTTCCTTCTTCTGCTTCCGTTATGTATGGAAGAACCGCACTTGTCGTATTAAATACGCTGCTTAAATTCACGTCAATTACGCGCTCCCAATCTTCACGATTTAACTTTTTGAATGTACGGTCTCTTGTAATACCAGCATTATTAACAAGAATATCAACTTTACCAAAATGATTCACAGCTTCTTCTACAAGTCGGTTTGCATCTTCTACTTTAGAAACATCCGCTTGCACTGCATAAACGTCATGTCCGTCTTTTCCTAATTCATTTACTAAATTTTCAGCTGCTTCTTTACTGCTATTATAGTTAATAACTACTTTCGCTCCCTCTTGTGCTAATGCTACTGTAATTGCTTTTCCAATTCCTTTTGCTCCACCTGTTACGATTGCTACTTTTCCATTTAATTGAACCATTTCTTTTCCCCCTTAAATGAATTTGTGAACGATTGTTATGAATCATTTTGGTACTCATACTATAGAGTCCATATATAATTATGTTTCGCTGTTTATACGTGAAAAGAGATTCTCCCTCTCTCTTTTATCTGTTATAAACAAGCGCTTTTATCATTTTTTATTTTCTGGTTTATTCGCAGGCTTTACCTCTTCTTTTACAGGTACTTGTAGTTTAGCTAGTACTGCATTTTGCTTTTCTAGCAATTCTAAAATTTGATCTACTTTTGTTTCAAGCGTACGAATATCTTGTTTTACTTTCGTTACATCACGCTTTAATGTAGGAGCTTGCCCTAAAGAATCTACTTTCTCCTCTAGAAACTCCTCAATGTTATCTACTTTATTTTCTAAGTTAATAACAAGCGTAGCCACTCTTGCGATATCCTCTTTCGTCGGCACATTTACTTGTTCTAAATAGTTTTTTGTCGTATCATTTAATGCTTTTTGATAAAACAAATTCAAATCTAGAACGCTGCCCATCCAAGCAGAATATTCTTCTGTTTTAATTGTTTCATTGAGCGCTTTTCCCCAAAATGTTTCGGTTTGTTCATAAGCATTTTTCCATGCTTGTAGTGGATCGAATTTTTGATCAATCACTTTACCTACACTCCCTTTTTCGTTTTTGAAACAATTCAACCTATTCACTATTTTCTAATATTCTGAATAAAACTTCAAGTCTATATTTTATTTTTTTCTATTTTCTAACAAATGTGTTGACTTTAAAAACAGATAGGTGTAAATTGCACTTATAAGCAAAAAATTCCATCTAACTGATTCATGAGGTGATGCACAATCATGCTACAAAATGAACCAGAACAACGCGAAAGTTTGGAGAGCAACCAAGCGAAACAACCAAACTCCATGCCAAAAAACTTCTTAGTTCCCTTCTTACTTCTCTGTCTAAAAGACTGGAGTCTTCATGGTTACAAACTTATTCAAATGCTAATGGATATCGGCTTTTCTTCTGTTGACCAAGGTAATGTTTATAGAACACTACGCAAATTAGAAAAAGAAAACCTTATTTCTTCTACTTGGGATACAAGCGATGGAGGGCCGGCAAAAAGAATTTATTCTTTAACTGAATATGGAGAGCAATATTTAACAACATGTGCGACTTCTTTTGAACATTATCAAAATATGTTGCGAACGTTTTTCACGTTATACACCAATGCATTCTTTCCATTTTCTACTTCTCCAGAAAAGGATGAAACGGATTCTTCATCTTCACCTGGTGGTACAGCAGAGTAATCTGCGTTCACAATATGCAAAAAAACATTTGGGGGTCAAACAATGGAAACTAAACCATACGAATTAGTCGATGCATTTTGGAAAAACTGGTCTCAATCACTTTCCCTTTTCTCTTCAGCTGGGAAGCAATTAGAGCAACTTACTTTAGAAACATTAAAACAACAACAAGACGCTTTGCATAAATTAACATCAGGAGTAGATGAACTAGAAAAAGAACTACAACAACTCACTGCTCAGTTCAATAACCAATATACAGATTACGTGAAACAATTAACTGGAAACTCCTTAAATGATCAAATTAACGAGTGGCAGGACAAATGGAAGGAACTTTCTGCTCATATGCATCAGCTTACTGTTTCTCCTACAAAAACATCATTGTCAATTCTTACCCAAACAAGCGGCCAATTTGAAGAAACAACAAAACAATTTATTGAGCAACAACAATTACAACGTGAAGAGGCTCAAAAACAGTTAGAGGGTTTTTTGGAAGAGTTCAAGTCAAAACAGTTGGAACTCGCAAAAAAGTTCGAGGAAAACTCAAAAAATCTATTTACTTCCATCAAGTAAGAAAAATGTGGGAGCTAACCGCAGCACAAACAAAACTCTTTCTTCCTCCTACTACATCAAGATGGCTAACATTTTTCGATATGGAAAAGAAGGAGGACAAAATGAATCCATTTCAAGAAGCACAAACTGTTCCGGAGCTTCGTTATGATGAGATTCAAGTCGGTGATCAAGCATCCCTTACAAAAACAATTACAGATGAAGATGTTATCAATTTTGCAAAATTGACTGGGGATGTGAATCCTATTCACATTTTAGATTCTTTTGCAAAAACGACAATGTTTAAAGAACGTATTGCTCACGGTATGCTCGTTTCGAGTTTTATTTCTACCATCCTTGGAACGAAACTCCCAGGCAAAAATACGATTTATTTATCCCAAAATGTTTCATTCCGTGCCCCTGTCAAAATCGGTGATACACTTCGCGTTGTGGCAGAGGTTATTAAGAAGCGTGATGATAAAAAAATCATTACGCTGCAAACAAACATATATAATCAATCAGATGATATTGTCGTGGAAGGAACAGCGACAATACTAAAAAAAGAGTAGCAAATTTGCTACTCTTTTTTCTATCCAAGAACTTCTAATCGCACCGATTACTTCCGCGTATGAGTACGTCGTTTCCACATAAAATAACGTTACCAGTTTAGATAAGAACTTAGCTGAACTGGACTACTCATAAGGATGTGTATCAACATGGTAAAAACAAACAAATTATTAGTTCCAGGTGCAGAACAAGCACTTGAACAATTTAAATATGAAATTGCACAAGAATTTGGTGTAAGTTTAGGATCTAATACAGCATCTCGTTCTAACGGTTCAGTTGGCGGTGAAGTAACAAAACGTCTTGTTGCTTTAGCTCAACAACAATTACGTGGATAATAATATAACATATGGCTTAGAGGCAGATATTCTCTGCCTCTTTCTATTTTCAACATACATAATGGTGCTTTTTCACATACTAATCAAAGCAAAACGAAAGGAGCGATATGTGAAATGAAACGGATTAATATTAGCATGAGCCCTCCCCGCGTTCTTACTTTGTCTTTTCTTGTATTATCAGTTGTCGGCACATGTTTATTAAAACTACCCATTGCTACGACAACGTCCATTTCATGGCTCGATGCCTTATTTACAACCGTTTCCGCTTGTACTGTTACTGGGCTTGGTGTTGTAGATACTGGAAAAGTATTTACTTTGTTTGGACAATGTGTCATTTTAACGCTTATACAAGTTGGCGGGCTTGGCATTATGAGCTTTGCTGTCTTAATTGCGATTATGCTCGGAAGAAAAATCGGTCTTCAAAATCGGATTTTACTGCAACAAGCATTAAATCAAACGAATATCGGCGGCATCATCCGTCTTGCCAAAGCATTATTTTTATTCTCTTTTACAGTCGAATGTATCGCTACTATAATTCTTTCTTTTGAATGGGTACCAAAATATGGGGTTATGAAAGGGATCTATTATAGTTTTTTCCATTCAATCTCAGCCTTTAACAATGCTGGCTTTTCTGTGTGGAGCGATAATTTAATGTCCCATTCTCATAGCATTCTTGTCAATCTCGTCATTTCCTCTCTCATCATTTTAGGTGGAATTGGTTTTACAGTAATCGTAGACATAAAAAGAAAGAAAAACTTTAAAAACCTTACACTACATTCAAAACTTATGCTCTCTTCTACTCTAATCGTCAACATTATTGCTACCCTTTTTATTTTTATATTCGAGTTCCATAACTCCCTTTCTATGAGAGGTTTTACCCCATTTGAAGAAGGATTAGCCTCTTATTTCCAAGCAATTTCAACGCGAACTGCCGGGTTTAATACAGTTGATATTTCTACATTGTCAAAACCTTCTCTTCTATTAATGATGCTCCTTATGTTTATTGGTGCTGGTAGCGCTTCAACTGGTGGTGGGATTAAGTTAACAACATTTTTAATCATATTTTTTGGCGTATTTAAATTTTTACAACAACAAGAGGATATTGTCGTATTTAAAAAATCCATTAAAGATACTCTCATTGTCAAATCATTAACCATTACTATTATTTCAATTTCATTTATCTTTTTTGCTATTTTAATTTTGAGTATTACTGAGCGAGTTCCTCTATTGATGAGTGCTTTCGAAGTATTTTCAGCATTTGGGACTGTTGGCCTCAGTATGAATTTAACACCCCACTTAACTATAATCGGAAAAGCTATTATTATCTTTATGATGTTTTTCGGGAAAATGGGTCCTTTAACATTGGCTTTTTCATTTGCTCGTAAAAAGAACCTGAAAATAAAATATCCGAATGAAGATATTTTAACAGGTTGACAACCGTATAAATTATCCATATAATGAGAATACAATAACATATCTCCAAAGGGGAGTAGCGTCCAAGAATATTTCTTGGAAACAAAGTCGTCATTACGTAGAACTTAGTTCTTCCGGCTTTGTTGGCATTTTTTATTACATATGTCTAGCAAGACCTTTGCCTATTAACGGCAGAGGTCTTTTTTGCATTCACTTCCAGATTCTTCCAAAGTTAATAGGCAGGAGTATGGGGAAACTAAATAGTGGGGAAATTCTTCACTTATTTAGAACTTATAGAAATGAGAGGAGAATGTACATGGATGTATCATTATTATTGGAGTATGGTTGGGTATTACTCATCCTAATTGCACTTGAAGGGATTTTAGCGGCTGATAACGCTCTTGTTCTTGCAATTATGGTAAAACATTTACCAGAAGAAAAAAGAAAGAAAGCACTATTTTATGGATTAGCGGGGGCATTTGTTTTCCGATTTGGATCGTTATTTATGATTTCGTTCTTAGTCGATGTATGGCAAGTGCAAGCAATCGGTGCCATCTACCTTATGTTTATCGCTGGTAATCACTTATTTAAAACATATGTTAAAAAGAACACAGATGAAGAAACAGAAGAAAAAGAAGCAAAGAAAAAACAAGAGAACTTTTGGTGGACTGTATTTAAAGTTGAGGTTGCTGATATCGCCTTCGCAGTTGATTCAATTTTAGCTGCTGTTGCACTAGCAATGACTTTACCAAAAACAGGATTAGGTACAATTGGTAGTCTTGATACTGGGCAATTCGTTGTTATCTTTGTAGGTGGACTTATCGGATTAATCATTATGCGATTTGCAGCAACTGCTTTCGTACAAATCTTAAAACGTAAACCAGGACTTGAAACCGCAGCATTCTTAATTGTAGGTTGGGTTGGTGTGAAGCTAGCAGTTTATACATTAGCACACCCTGCATTAAATGTAATTCCACATTCATTCCCAGAATCCACTCCGTGGAAGCTTACATTCTGGATTGTATTAGTCGGAATCGCAGTTGGTGGTTGGTTCTTCTCAAAAGAAGTAGAAGTAAAAGTAGAAAAGAATTTAGACGAAAAAGCGCTGTAATTACAGCGCTTTTTCTTTTTCTTTCTTCCTCCCAATGTCCAGAAAAAATTCCATTATACTACCTTTTGTAAACGTTTTCTTAATGTATGTATGTCCTTTTTGTGAAACATTGCACAAACTTATTGAAAGTGAGAACAATTCCATGTACTTTATTCATATAAGGAGTATTTATAGAAGATTTACTAAAGGAGCGTATTACTCATGCTAGAACAAGGACTAGATTATGTTGTCAAACTGGCTAAAAGCAAAAAGAAAATACTAGATACAAACCCAATGCAATATTTCATTCGTGCTGCACTTGCGGGTATTTATATCGGTTTTATTATTGTACTATGTTTTAAATTAGGTAACTTTTTTCACATTGCAGATTCACCAGCAACTTATTTAGCTGCTTCTATGTTTTTCGGGATTGCTCTCGTACTTATTATATATGGCGGTGCTGAATTGTTTACTGGGAACACAATGTACTTTACTGTAGCAACTTTAAGAAAAGAAACAACGATTTCTGATACACTACGTAACTGGGTTGCTTGTTATGCAGGTAACTTAGCCGGCGCGTTATTCTTTGCCTTACTATTTTACGCAACTGGAATTTTTGAAGCAATTGATCACGGTCACTTAATGAGTAAAGTCGTTGAAGGAAAGATGAACACACCTACAATGCAGTTATTCTTTAAAGCCATTTTATGTAACTGGCTCGTATGTCTTGCTTGTTTCTTACCTTCTCAGGTTAAAGGTGACACAGCAAAAATAATAGTCATGATGCTACTTGTTTTCACATTCTTCTTATCTGGTTACGAACATAGTATTGCAAACTTATCACTCTTTGCTTTATCTTTAGTTTCACCGCATCCTGAGACAATTTCTTTTTCAGGTGCTATTCATAACTTAATTCCTGTTACAATCGGTAACATTATTGGCGGATCAGTATTTGTCGGTATGGTATACCACTACTTAACAAAGAAAACACCTGAAGTTCAACAGGAAGAAACTGAAATCGCAGCAGCTCAACAAGAAGAGATTATTCCTTTACAAGCACATATGAAACATTAAAAACTCCAAAGTTTTACTTTGGAGTTTTTAGCTTCCCACGTATTTAACAACAAGGTGAGGATTAATTTCTCCTTCTTCTTTTCCCTTATCCATTCTCTGTTTCATCTTGTGCATACCGATGACATCATTCGTATGAAGGTGAATTTCATTCACATATAATCCCTCTGTACAAAAAGCTTCTACAAAATCTAGTCCATTTTTTGCTCTCCACCCCATATTAAAATCAAGGGAAAGAATATTCACATCATAATTCCGAACCATTTGCAAGGCACATTCTACCGTAGTTGCGGACACATACCCGAACGGGCAACTTCTTTGATCATCCATATATACGTTCATTTTTGACTCCCTCTCTAATTTGAATATGCGGCCAATACATAACACATTGCCCCAAGACTAATAAAAGGACCAAATGGAATTGGCTTTCCTACTTCTATACGTTTTAATACGATACCAATCCCGAAAAAACAAAGACTAAAACAAGATGCTAAAAATAAAACGATAAAAACTCCCTTCACTCCTACTATAAAACCAAGTAACGAAAGTAGTTTTATATCTCCTCCGCCAAGCCCTTCTGGATATATCTTTTGCATGCAATATAACAAAAGGAATATAACACCACTACCAACTATACTATCTGTCCAAGTAACTAATTGTACAAAAATACTTTCGAGAATGAGTAAAACGGCAAACGAAATTAAAATACAATCAGGAATTAACATATATAAGTAATCTGTAACTGAAATAATAAGAAGTAGCGAAAAAAGGGATAAAACGATAATAAGTTCTCGTTCTATTCCAATCATATACACGGTAAGAAGAAATATACTTCCTGTTATACATTCAAATGCTACATATATAATTGGAATTTTCCTCTTACAATTCGTACAACAGCCTCTTTGTATATAAAATGAAATGATGGGGATTAGTTCTTTTGGCCTTAGCACATATTTGCAATAATAACAATGTGAACGCGGGGTAATAATAGACGCACCTAATGGAACCCTCACCGCAACTAACATAAAAAAAGAACCAAACACCATCCCTGCTAACAGTGCATATAAATAAGTGAACATCCCTTCCTCTCCTTTCCAAAAAAACATAGCAAAAAAAGGAGAGAACTTCTACTTCATATTATCCTTTATTCTACTAAAAAAGCAGGCCATTTTCCGGCCTGCTTTCCCCTCTTTTATACGATGAAATATACTGCTTTTAATGGTCCATGTACTCCGACAACAAGATTCATCTCAATGTCAGCCGAGTTACTTGGCCCTGTAATAAAGTTAATACAAGATGCCGCTGTCTCCCCATTTTCTACGCGTGAGTTCATATCCTGAACTGCTTGTGTAATACGAGGCACAAGTGTTTCACGTGGAATAATAGCAAAATATACAGTCGGTAAAAAGTGTAAAGAACGTCCCTGCCCTTTATGACTTTGTACAACAATTGTACCAGATTCGGCTAATGTATAATCACTAAATGCAATACCAATATTCGCTTTTTCAGCTAAACGCATATTTTCGTCTTTTCTCTCTGGATCCCATACGTTTACTTCAACGTCTCGCTTTGGAAGTTCTTCTTTAAATAAAGATGTTAAACCATATGCATCAAAACGATCATCTGCTGATAATAAAATAGGTCCCCCGCCGTTTTCCATGATTACTTTTTGAAGGTCTTCACCTAAACGGTCATTTGTCGTTTCTACTACAGTTGTATGAATGTTTGTACATTGCTTTTTAAACACTTCTAGTAATTCTTCTTGTGAATAATCTTTTAACGTTTCTATATTCACATTACTTTTCCATACTGGACGCTCTACACCTTCTGTTTTACGTGCGCGCCCAAGTTCTTTTGCAATGTTATCTAGAAAGGCATCACGGTTTTGAATTAATCCTGTCATTATTTATCCCCGCCTTTCTTATGATCTTTATACCAATCACGGAATCGTTCTTTACTTGGAGCTGGGAATTCACGAATATCCGTCCAGTTTTTAAGTGGTCCAACACCTTTTGATACACGATTACCAGATGTAAATGGACTCATTGCCGCTGGTGCCATTTTTGAACCCATTTTATATAAAGCAGCTGAAGAAGCACCCATACTAAACATTTTCATCGCTAGTTTTTCTGCAAGTGGTGCACGACCTTCTTGCTCAACGATGACTTGACGATGTTTTAATAATAAATCATGCAATGGAATTTTTACTGGACAAGCTTCTGTACATGCTCCGCATAAACTAGATGCATAAGGAAGCTCTTTGTAATCATCATATCCACCTAGAAGCGGTGTTAATACCGCACCGATTGGTCCTGAGTAAATCGATCCATATGAATGTCCACCAACGTGACGATATACAGGACATACGTTAACACAAGCAGCGCAACGAATACATTGTAATACGGAACGGAATTCAGATCCAAGAATTTGAGAGCGACCATTATCAACAACCACTAAATGGAATTCTTCAGGTCCATCAACTTCCTCTTCTTGAATTGGTCCTGCTACTGTTACATAACTTGTTAATTTTTGACCTACTGCACTACGACATAGTAAACCAACTAAAACATCTAATTCTTCCATTGTCGGAACCATACGTTCCATACCCATTACCGCAATTTGTGTTTTAGGAATTGACATAACAAGATCTGCATTACCTTCATTCGTTACTAAACAAAGAGATCCAGTATTTGCAACAGCAAAGTTACAACCAGTTACACCAATTTCTGCATCCATAAATTTCTCACGAAGTTGTTTACGAACAAACTTTGTCATTTCATATGGGTCATCAGAATTTTCATAGCCTAGCTTTTCTTTAAATACATCGCGAATTTGCGTTCTATTTTTATGAAGTGCAGGTGCAATAATATGTGAAGGTGGATCGTTATCTACTTGCAAGATATACTCTCCTAAGTCACTCTCTAACACTTCACAGCCAATCTCTTCAAGCGCATGGTTCATACTAATTTCTTCTGTTACCATCGACTTTGATTTTACTACTTTTTTCGCTTGTTTCTTTTTGGCAACGTCTTGAATATACTTTGCAGCTTCCTCTTTCGTCTTCGCAAAGTACACGTGTCCGCCTCTTTTTGATACATTTTCACTTAACTGCATTAAGTAATAATCCAGATTTTCTAACGTATGTTGACGAATTTGTTCACCTAGTTCACGCCACTCTTCCCAGTTTCCTAATTCATCTGCAGCTTTTAAGCGATTCGTATATAAACGCGTTTGTGCAGAAGATACTGCTCCGCGCATAAACGAATCTTGAATTCCATCACCAACGCGATCATTAAATTTTTTCTCACTGATTTTCATAGACATAGCTTATGTTCCCCCTTCATGAGCGACTATTCAGTACCTCAGCAATATGCATTACTTTTACTTCTTTTCCTAAACGCTCAATACGTCCGCCAATGTTTAACAAACACCCACAATCTGCACCGATTAAATAATCTGCACCTGTTTCCATGACACTATCTACTTTTTCGTCTACCATTTGCTCAGAAATTGGAGTCATCTTAACTGAAAACGTTCCCCCAAACCCGCAACAATTTTGCACGTTTGGCAAATCTCTCACAGTTAATCCTTTTACATTTGATAATAAAATTCCTGGTGCTTCTTTTACTCCAAGCATACGCGTCATATGACATGATTTATGAATAGTAGCTATCCCTGGTAAACTTGCACCAACATCTGTAACTTTTAAAACATCTACAATAAACTGTGTAAATTCATAAGTTTTATCAGCAACTTTTTGTGCACGTTTAGCCCACTTTGGATCATCTTTGAAAACATGCGGATACTCATGAAACATTGTCGCACAAGAACCAGATGGCGTAACAATATATTCTGCATCTTCGAAAGTTTCAATCATATGTTTCATCGCTTCTTTTGCTGCTTCTACATGGCCGCTATTATAAGCAGGCTGACCACAACAAACTTGTGCTTCTGGAAATTCAATTTCACAACCTAAACGCTCCAACACTTCAACTGTTGCTTTGCCGACATTTGTTTCAAACATATCGACTAAACAAGTAACAAATAAAGTAACTTTCATAACTATTACTCCCCCTTTTTACAACTTCACCAACAAACATATGGTCATCAGATGACTTAGTAGAGAAGAAATAGGCTCAACCGTGGCCTATCCTCTCCCTCTTCTAAAGAAAACGCTTACTTAATCTTTCTCTATTTTATCAGAAAATTAAATTTTTAAAAGATTAAATTACGAATTTATATCGTTTTTACCTGTGACAATATGTTCTACATTTGTTAAATGATCTAGCATTGCTTGCTGCGCTAATTCTACATCTTGTTTTAACACCGCATCATATATAACTTGATGCTCTTCTATAAGTCGTTCTGATGTCGTTTGTTCACCATATAAAATAATGCGTCTTGATTCACCAATTGTTTCAGCAATCATCTCTGAAACATGATTCATGAGTTCAAGCAAAATGTTATTATGCGAAGACTCTGCAATTCCCATATGAAATTGAAAATCGGCTTTTTCGCCAGCCTTTTCATCTCCAATGCTCTTTGCCATTTCATCTAACCAATGTTTCATATTTTGTAAATTATCTTCCGTACGTTTTGCCGCCGCTACTCGAACTGCCCCCACTTCAAGCACCTTTCGTACTTCTAATAAATTCAAAATATCTTCTTTCTTCATTAATAATCTATTGTTTAATGATTTCGTTAATGAAGAAGAATCGAAGTTCTTCACATATGTACCTTCTCCTTGTTTCATCTCAATTAAGCCCATCGCTCTTAGCGCACTTAGCGCTTCACGAACAGCAGATCTGCCAACTTGAAACTGCTCAGCTAATTGATGCACAGGGAGTAGTTTGTCACCAGGTTTTAACGTACCATTTTTAATCATTGTTAAAATAGCTTCAGATACTTCTTCGTAAATTTTTTTCGGTTTAATAGATTTGTACTCCAGTTAAATCACCTCAGTATCTTCCAAACAACAATTGAAACGATTTATAAGAACTTTGCATCATAACTATTTTAGACCGAATTGATAAGAAGTACAAATGTTTTGTTCATAAAATAGTCAAATTTTCGATATTTATTACATATTAATTTATATTTTTACGTATAAAGTGAAACTTTAATCAGTGGGGGTTTTGTTCATCGCCCACTGATTATTAGCCCTCACGAATCGGACTTTTACGGGCAGCAGGGCCTCCACCTAACTTCTTTGCTTCCGTTGAATTTTGAGGTGAGGGTCTTACTGCCCGGCGAATATCGGGATAAATATTTTCTTCAATATAAAGAACATGTCCTAAAAATTAGAACATGCTCCCCTCATCCTGTACATTCAGTTTAATAATAACCGTTGTTCCCTTATCTTTTTCACTTTCAATTTTCCACTGTCCACCATGTATATGAACAATTTGTTTCACAATAGCAAGGCCTAAACCTGTTCCACCATGTTGACGACTTCTCGCTTTATCAACTCGGTAAAAGCGTTCTCCAAGATTCTCCAAATGTTCTATATCAATACCAATTCCTGTATCTTTTATTTTTAATTCACAGTAATCATCGATTTGCTCTAAAGTTATAACGATATTTCCTTTTTGATTTGTATACCGTATCGCATTATCTAACACATTATGAAGCACTTGTTGCATACGATCTTCATCAATCATGACAATGACCTCTGGATTTAAATTAGTTGAAATATGAATTTCCTTTTCTATAAACTTAATCTCATACGTATCTAATACGTCTTCAATCAGCTGTGAAAAAACGATAGGTTGCTTCTTTAACGGAAAGTGCTCACCTTCTAATTGTGCTAAGTCTAACAAGTCATGAACGAGACGCTGCATACGACCTGCTTCTTTATGAATTAGCTGCGTTACTTTTTCCTGTTGCGGTCCCTTTGCAACACCATCTAAAATAGCCTCGCTATACCCTTTTATATAACTAAGTGGTGTTCTAAGTTCATGCGAAACATTTGCTAAAAATTCCTTACGCTTTACATCTTCTGTTTCTAATGAATTTGCCATTTTATTAAATGCTTTTCCTAATCGTCCAATTTCATCCTCTGAAGAAACTGTAATCCGCTCCGAAAAATCTCCCGTAGCCAAATGATTTGCAACCCGCTCCATTTGCGAAAGTGGCTTCGTAATTGCAATTATAATTTTCCTTCCAACCCATATCGTAATTAAAATCATAGCAATTGCTAACGGTGCTAAAATAAGACCCATATCATAGATTAAATCTTTTATACTTTTTAAAGGAATATACGAATAGACAATTCCGACTAATTTTTTATTTTCCAATACAGGGATGACAACCCCCATAATATTACGGTCAAAATGTTCTTCATATCCTATTTTTGTCACAGTTTTCCCGTCTAATAGCGTTTGCCTATCTCCTTCACTTATAAGAGAATGATGATGCACATCAAAAGGCAAACATGCGCTTAAATCACGCGGATTAGACACGAAAATAACGTCTGAACTAGATATTTGATCAAACGATCTTACTTTCTCTTCAAAAGTTGATATTCCTTCACTCTTATCATATTGAGCAGCAAGACTTTTTCCTTCCATTACTAACGAAGCTTTTAAATTATCAACGTATAATTTTTCATACGAGTATAAAGATACGAAATAAAGAAAGGACACTGTTACACATACTGCACATACTACTGTAAGCCAAAGTTTTTGTACCATCGTAAACATACGTTACACCTCAAATTTATAGCCTACACCCCAAACAGTTTGAATGTAGTTTCCACTTTCTCCAAGCTTCAAGCGCATCGTTTTCACATGCGTATCTACCGTTCTTGTACTTCCGGCATAATCATATCCCCATACCTTTTCAAGTAATTGCTCCCGGCTAAATACTTGTCCTGTATGTTGGCAAAGAAAATATAATAAATCAAACTCTTTTACAGTAAGAGAAATCGACTCACCATCCGCCTCTATTCGTCTACTTTTTTCATTGATAAGAATTGGTCCAAATTGAATCTCTTCTTGCTGTTCTTGCTTTGTATATCTTCTTAGCACAGCTTCCATACGGGCAACCAATTCACCAGGACTAAACGGTTTTACAATATAGTCATCTGCTCCCATACGTAAGCCGTTCACCCTATTCCACTCTTCACCTTTTGCCGTTAAAAATATAATCGGCACATCTGACGTTTTTCTAATTTCTTTACAAACTGAAAGTCCATCCATTTCTGGCATCATTATATCTAATACAACGAAATCATAATGATCCGTTTCTAGTTTTTTAAGAGCCTCTTTTCCATTCTCAGCTTCTCCCCACTCATATCCAAAGTTATCCAAATACATTCCAACAAGCTGTCTCATATCACTTTCATCATCTACAACTAGCACTCTATATTTATTCATTGTCCTTCCCTTCCCTCTCTATGAGTTGAAACGGTCCTTTTCCGACTTTAATTGTTTGTTTTATTTTCAAATTCTTCATATCTATAACGCACACTTCATCACTATCATAACTGGCTACATACCCTTCTGCTCCGCTCTCAAAAAATGCAAATGGATTCGACCCTACTTCTACAGAAGCTATTTCTTTATATGTTCTAATATCAAACTTTCTAAGTGTATTCGACCCATGACTGAGTGCATATACGTACTTACTATCCCTCGTTATATTCACAGGCATAAATGGAGCGTGTAAAGAACGCACCATTTCTCCACTCTGTAAAGAATACACTAACACTTTCTCATTTACTTGATTTCCATCACCATGTCCGCCAATCCATATTTCTTTCCCATCAGGACTAATCGTCGCTCCTGTTGATGCTGGCGGAATCATAAAGGATTGAATAACTTCTTTTTTCTTCGTATCAATTGTCGTTAGTTTCGTATCATAAAAGTTTAGTACAGATAACCGATTCTGATACTCTACCATCGTTATAGGCCCTTTTCCTGTTGAAACATTTCCTGTCTCTTTCCCATTTATCGTAAAGAACCTTACCTTTTGAACATTTTGATCAGCAGCAAATAATTGTTTTTTATCTGCTGATACGACCACATTTACAATGCCCTTTCCAGTTTTATATTTTCCCACTTGCCTTCCTTCCGCTAGTGAATATACATACATATATTCTAATTGCTTACCGTATACAAGTATTTCATCGCCATTTGGAAGCAGTGTGATTCCGGCCATTGGCTCATTTAGTTCCCATGTCGTAATTAACTTTTTATCTTTTTTATCAATAAAACTAATGCTGCCTTCTTTTATATTCGTAGTTATAATAACATTTTTATCTTTAGCAATTGGTGTATATGAACTTCCTTGACACCCTACTAGTAGAAATAAAAAACAGAGAAGAAAAACATACTTTCTCAAAAGATTCCCTCCATCTTCGGATGATTTCGTTATAATTGTAAAATAACAAATAAATGTGTGGAAAGTGTGAAATTTCCCTTTCTTACTCAATTTACATATATAATGTACAACAAATAGAATTTGAGGTGTGTCAATTATGCTATTTCCTGATTTAGCGAATAAAATTGTACGAGAAGTACGCAGACTAATTACAGAAAATATTATTATCATTAATATAGAAGGCGTTATTATCGCAAGTACAGATACAGAAAGAATTGGTCAATTTCATGAAGGTGCACTCCGCTGTGCCAAACAAAAGAAAACCGTCATCATTACAAAAGAAGATGAAAGGCGATTGCAAGGTGTAAAGGCTGGGATGAATCTTCCTTTATTATTTCATGATGAAGTAATTGGTGTCATTGGAATTACAGGAGAACCTGAAAATATTTCACGCTACGGAGAAATATTGCGTAAGATGACCGAATTATTAATTCATGAAAACTACTTTTTAGAGCAACTAGAACTTGAGCACCGTTCTTATGAAGCTTTTGTCTTTGATTGGCTTCAAAATACAGAGTGGTCTCCAAGTTTTCTTGATCGCGCCAAAACACTTGGCATTGATTTATATAAGAAAAAACAACTTATTTTGTTTTCTATTGGCAAAAATGACACGATGCTCCAGCGTAAAATATGGCAACACATACGTAATATTTTAACAAAAGAGCATCTATTTGTTCGCTGGGGAAATGATCGTTTTATTTTATTTACAGCGATGAGCTCCAAAGAACAAACTTATCAATTTTTAAAACGGTTAAAACAAGACTGCGAAACTTTATTTTCTATTCCTTTATATATAGGGATTGGACAAACAGTTACCCCAAACAATATGAGCATATGTTACGAACAAGCATTACGCGCTCTTTCTGTATCATTGGAGACGAAAAAAATTGTATTTAATGAAGATTTACGTTTAGAAATGTGTTTACAAGATATTTCTGTCGAAACGCGTGAACAATTTCTAGAGCGTACCATCGAAAACTTATTATCATTTCCTGAGCTTATGCAAACTTTACGCTTATTTATCGATTATAACCAATCTTATAAACAGACGGCTAAACAATTACATATACACATTAACACATTACATTACAGGCTAAAAAAGATTGAAGAACATACAGGACTTGATCCAAAACAATTCAAAGACTTAAACGTTTTGTACTTCGCACTTCTCCTATTAGATAATTATACAAAAAAGAATGATAAAACAGATTAATCTTTAGATGATTATACATAGAAAGAATCCCTCGACTTTTTTATCATTATAATGAAAGCACTGTTACCACGTTGTTTATTATAACTAAACACGTTAACAGTTTGAGGGGGATTTCCAATGTTAGACAAACAAATTATTCATTCATTCGTATCTATTGTTGGCGAAGATAATGTAGATACATCCAATATGGGGCGTTTAACTTATAGTTATGATGCCACTCCAAACTTCCAAGCAATGCCTGATGCAGTCATTGCTCCTCGTAATACAAATGAAGTAGCTGAAGTGTTAAAAGTATGTAACACTCACAAAATCCCTGTGTATGTGCGCGGGTCTGGAACAAACCTTTGCGCAGGAACATGTCCACTTGAAGGCGGTATCGTCCTTATTTTCCGCCATATGAACAATATTTTAGAAATTGATGAAGAAAACTTAACAATTACTGTACAAGCTGGTGTCATTACACTTGATATTATTAAAGCGGTAGAAGAAAAAGGTTTATTTTATCCACCAGATCCAAGCTCGATGAAAATTTCTACAATCGGCGGTAATATTAATGAAAACTCAGGTGGATTACGCGGTTTGAAATATGGCGTAACACGTGATTATGTAATGGGGCTTGAACTTGTCTTACCAAATGGCGATATTATTCGCACTGGTGGTAAATTAGCAAAAGATGTAGCTGGTTACGATTTAACTCGTTTATTTATCGGTTCTGAAGGAACACTTGGCGTGGTAACAGAAGCTATATTAAAACTTGTTCCTATGCCTGAAACAAAGAAAACAATGCTTGCACTATATGAAGATATTAATGAAGCTGCACGTGCTGTTTCTTCTATTATTGCAAATAAAATCATTCCAGCAACACTGGAGTTTTTAGACCAACCGACAATTGAAGTAGTAGAAGCGTTTGCACAAATCGGTTTACCTACAGATGTAAAAGCAATTTTATTAATCGAACAAGACGGTCCGCCCGAAGTAGTCAATCGAGATATTGAAAAAATGGCTAACGTTTGTCACTCTATGAATGCGGTTGATGTTCGCGTTGCAAAAGGTGAAACAGAAGCAGATGCGCTTCGTACCGCTCGCCGTAGTGCTCTATCAGCGCTCGCACGATTAAAACCTACTACAATATTAGAAGATGCGACTGTACCACGTTCACAAATCGCTCCGATGGTTGAAGCTATTAATGCCATTGCAAAAAAATATAATATTCCTATTTGTACGTTTGGACATGCTGGTGATGGTAATTTACATCCAACTTGTATGACAGACGCTCGTAATGCAGAAGAGATGCACCGAGCTGAGCAAGCTTTTGCTGAAATATTTGCGAAAGCAATTGAACTTGGTGGCACAATTACTGGTGAACATGGTGTTGGTGCAATGAAAGCTCCATATTTAGAAATGAAATTAGGTAAAGAAGGTATTGCAGCTATGCAAGGAATAAAGCAAGCTTTCGATCCAAATAACATTATGAATCCTGGAAAAATGTTCGCGAAAGACACTCGAAAAAGAGTGGTGGTTGAGCGATGACCACATTAAATAAAGAAAATATTCAAAAAGAATTTAAAGAACGATTAAGTGAAGATGAATTACTAAACTGTATGCGATGCGGTTTTTGTTTACCTACTTGTCCTACCTACATTCAATCCGGATATAAAGAGTCACATTCACCGCGCGGACGTATTGCATTAATGAAAGCAGTCGTTGATGGTTTAATCGAACCAGATGAAGATGTTGAAAAGACATTAAACGTTTGTCTTGGTTGCCGTGCTTGTGAGCCTGTTTGTCCATCTGGTGTAAATTATGGACATTTATTAGAAGAAACTCGTGATATTATTAATCAAAATAAAAAATTCTCAGTGCCAGTGAAAGCTGTTCGAAAAGTCGTTTTTGAAGGATTATTCCCCCATCAAAATCGAATGAGAACATTAACTGGACTAATCGGATTTTATCAACGTTCTGGTTTACAAACGCTAACACATAAAACAGGGATTATGAAGTTATTCCCTGAAACCCTTGCAACGATGGATCTCGTTTTACCAAAAGTCCCTAAAATGAAAGCGATGAAAGATCGTCCTTCATTTTTACCTGCAGAAAGTACAAAGAAAAAACAAGTTGCATTCTTTACAGGCTGCTTAATGGATACGATGTTTTTAGAAACAAATAATGCAACGATGAAACTTCTTCAATTAGCTGGTTGTGATATCGTTATTCCGAAAACACAAAGTTGCTGCGGTGCATTGCATGGACATGCTGGTGAAAAGAGTGGAGCAAAAGAATTAGCAAAGCGAAATATAAAAGCATTCGAAAATTTAAACATCGACTATATTATTACGAATGCAGGTGGTTGCGGGGCTTATCTTGTAGACTATGATTATCTTTTAAAGGATGATCCGGATTGGGCTGAACGTGCTAAGCAGTTTGTTTCTAAAATTAAAGATATTACTGCTATACTAGTAGAACTAGACTTCCATAAGCGAACTGACTTACGACTCACGCCGCAGGTTATTACGTATCAAGACTCTTGTCATTTACGCAATGTTATGCGCACATCTTCTGAACCTCGTATGTTACTAGAGGCTATCCAAGGTGCAACATATCGAGAAATGAAAGATGCCGACCGCTGCTGTGGCTCTGCTGGTATTTACAATATTGTTCATTCAGAGTTATCAATGGAATTTCTAGATTACAAAATGGACCGTGTGCATGAAACAGAAGCAGCAACCATTGTTACTGCAAATCCAGGTTGTTTATTACAAATGAAATTGGGCATTGAGCGAGAAGGGCTTTCTCATAAAATGAGAGGAATTCACATTGTGGATTTATTATTAGAAGCAATTGAAACTAACTCGTAATAACTCGTAACATACGTAATAATAGGAAAACGGCTATCTCCTTCGTCTATGTAAAGAGATAGCCGCTTTTTTGTCTGCTACAACATTAAAAATATGTTACTTTATTATAAAAAAGAACAACAGAAACATTACAGTTTTGTAAAAATCAATCCATTATATTCCTCGAAAAATCGTTCAAACCATTGATACAATAGGATTCTTCATTTTCTATTTAGGTAACTTTATCCAAAAATCCCCTCTTAAAACCAAGTATAAAAACACTATAAATTCCTTTTATACTCTATATTTCTCTTATTTTTACCCCCTTCTTCTCTTAGGATAAATTAGGTAATTTTAAAGTCTATGAATTTTTTTCCATCTTTTTTCTCGCAAATTGTATGCTACGATGAATTTGTCAGTCAGACAGGCTGTCAAAAACAAATCGTGTGAAAACAAATTAAAACTTTATATAGGGGGACACACATCATGAAAAAGCGTGTTTTATTATCTGTAGCTGCTGCAACAGCTCTTACTTTAGGAGTATCTTCTCTAGATGCACAAGCTGCAACAGTACAACCATCTAACGTAAAGGTTCAAAATATTCAGCATTCAAAAGTAATGATGAAACAAATGAGCCAACAAGAATTACAAGCATTCTTACAATCTATGGGAGTTGAATCATTAGCACAATGGCAACAAGGAAACTTCCAACCAAACTGCTTCATTCCTGGTCAACAACCTACTGAAAATGTTGTAACTGAGCAACCAACAGCTAAGCCAGAAACTCAAAAGCCAGTTGAGCAAAAACCTGCCGAGCAAAAGCCTGCTGAAGAAGTTCAAAAACCAGAAGCTCAAAAGCCTGCTGAAAACAACAATACTCAAAAACCAGCTGAGCAAAAACCAGCTGAGCAAAAGCCTGCTGAAGAAGCAAAATCTTTAAGCGAGTTTGAACAACGTGTTGTTGAATTAACAAACGCTGAGCGTGCAAAACAAGGCTTACCAGCACTAAAAATCGATACTGAATTAAGCAAAGTAGCACGTATTAAGTCTGAAGATATGCAAAAAAACAACTACTTTGATCATAACAGCCCTACATACGGGTCTCCGTTTGACATGATGAAGAAATTTGGTATTTCTTATACATCTGCAGGTGAAAACATCGCTCAAGGTCAACGTACACCTGAAGAAGTAGTACAAGCTTGGATGAACAGCGCTGGACACCGTGCAAACATCTTAAATAACGGCTTCACTCACATCGGTGTTGGTTATGTAGAAAGCGGCAACTACTGGACACAACAATTTATTACGAAGTAAATAGATTAAAAGAGTCTTCTCATAATGAGAAGACTCTTTTTTAAGTTTCATAGCTTTCTATTATGTATGAATAGAAAATATATAACATAAACAACATAGATCCACAGCTTACTACACTAAGCAATACATAAAATCCCCACTCTAAGTTCAAAAACAATGAAAACAATATGCCACATGCCATCACTTGAAAAATCCGTCTACTCACTAAACAAATTTTTTGTAATTTAATTGGATCTTTTTCTTTTTCTTTGCCTTTTATTTTCTTAAATTCTTTACTCAGCATAAAAAGAAACATACTAATCCCAATCGTTAATCCTGTTTGAAAGGATATCAAATCCCCAAAATTAATAAAGAGGATAAGCGTATGAATAAACAACATAAATAACGTAATTTTCTTTATAAATCCGCCTATAATACCATGCTCTCTTTCATTAAACTTAAATATATTATGTGAAATAATATACAAAAATCCATATGAAAAAATAATAAAACAGGGAATAAATGCTACAACGACTTGTTTACTCATAAACTCGTTTGGCTGACCATTTACATTCCAATGTACTGCCATACGATTTGGTAAATAGGGATAGAGAAATAGAGTAAGTAAAAGACAAGCGAAAAATATTCCCAGTACATACTTATATTTAATCAAGTGATTCTCACCTCTCTTTTCTCTTAACGGCTTCGCTTCTTTTAGAGAAATCCCTGCAAAAATCTACTTTTTTCAAGTTAAAACTTATACTTTACGCATTTTCTTTTTGAAATTCTTTTATTTTATTATTTAACTTTGTAGGAAACGGCACATCAACTTCAATCGCTTCTTTCGTAATTGGATGCAAGAAATTTATCTTCATCGCATGCAATGCTTGACTGGACATATATTTTGTTTGTCCACCATATAATACATCCCCAACTAATGGATTACCATTATGACTCATATGAACACGAATTTGATGTGTTCTACCCGTTTCTAATTGTAACGTTACGAAAGTCGTGTTTTGCTTCTTAAAATACTTTTCTACTTTATAATATGTGATAGCTTGGTCACCTTTTGGAGAAATACGACGCCTTGTAGCATGATGGCGATCCCTTCCGATAGCAGCATCAATCTTTCCTTTTTTCTTCTTTACTTTCCCTTCAACGAGCGCTGCGTACGTTCTTTTAATTTTTCTTTCCATTAATAAGCGATCCATAATTGAACCAGCAATTCTATGCTTAGCAAACACGACACCACCTGTCGTATCTTTATCTAAACGATGAATATGACGCACCTTCGTCTCTAAACCTTGCATTTGAAAATGAAAAGCAACAAGATTTGCAAGCGTCCCGGTTCCACCTTTTTCAGCAGGGTGCGTGTCCATTTGCTCTGGTTTATTTACGATAAGTACGTGATCATCTTCGTATACTACATGTAATTCACCATATTCTGGATCTACACCGTACTCTTCCTCAGCAAACATATGGACTTGTAACTTATCGTTCTCTTTTAAAAGCTCATTCCATCTTCTTTGTTCCCCGTTAACCGTAACACCTTTTTCCATACGAAGCTGATGTAATAGCTTTTTCGGTATTTCCCATTCTACTTTTAATACCGATTCAATACTTATACCATTCCATTTAGCTGGAACGGTAATTTCACACCATTCACCCTTTTTGTTTGTTTCCATACTGTTTATCACCTTATTTCTATTGATTCTCTCATTGTAACGGAAAACACACTTTGATGCACCGTCAAAAATAGAGGACAGTCTTATAATAGACTGCCCCTCAAGCTCTAAGTCTTTTCATTTCTAACAATACTTCTTCAGCTTTTTGTTCATACGATAAATCTTTAAAGAAATCCGCCAACCTTTTATAATCATTGTAAGCATCTAATAAATCGTCCATCTTTTCTATTTTCATCACTTGTTGTTTTTGTTTCATTTTTACTGGATAGCGATAACCTGATACTTCTTGTATTTTGTAATACTCATCCTCTACTTGAACGACCTTTACAAGTTCTTCCTCTTCTGCATCCATCGTATACCCGTCAAATTCTCTAAGTAGTTCATAAATGATATGAGTCCATTCATCTTTTGGATAAAACCCTTTTTCTAACCGATAACCGACAATGCGATACATATGCCCATCGTTCTCGGCAAACTGTACTGTATCATTTAACTTAAACTTAAAATAACGAAACATTGCCTTCACCTACTTATTATGTAATGTTCTTATCACATACTATTTGCAAAATGTAGGCTTTGCTATTCATAAAAAATGCTCATCATATTGATGAGCATTTTTTATGATGCTTTTTCTCTTTTTTTTCGAAATGGTAACCACCAGTTCCAGTCTCCAAATAACTTCATTAAGCTTGGTACGAGCATAAGACGAATAATTGTTGCATCAAGAAATATTGCTAATGCAACGCCAAGACCCATCTGCTTTACTGGTAAAATATCAGTAAATGCGAATGCACCAGTTACAACAATCATTATTAAAGCAGCTGATGTAATAATTCTACTTGTTGAAACGAGCCCTTCTAACGTTGCTTGATCGTTATCTCCTGTTTCTTCATAGAGCTCATGAATACGTGAAATAAGAAATACTTCATAATCCATACTAAGCCCAAATACGAGGCCAAAAATGAAGATTGGTAAGACAAACAGAACCGGACTTGCTTCTAAACCGAAATGACCACCTTCAAATAACCAAACAACAATTCCAATGGTTGCACTTAAACTAAGTATATTCATAACAATTGCCTTAATTGGAATGAGTATAGATCGGAATGCAAATAATAATATAACAAAGGTCGATCCAAATATAACAGACATACCAATTACAACTTTATCTTTAATTTCATCTTCTAATTCTTGTTGAAACGTCGTCATTCCGCCTAGATAATACGTAACATCCGTTTCTTTATAGTTCTTTTTAAAGTCACGTACCCACTGTTTTGCAGTCTCTGTACGTGGTTTTGTTTTCAAAAAGATTTCTATCGTCGTCTTATTCCCTTGCGTGTATGCTTCAAATACAGGAGTTAGTTTCGCTGATTCTGGCGACTGCAACATTCCAACAACTTGATCTGCTTTCATTCCAGTTAACCCGTCGTATAAACTTCTTACTTCATGTACTTTCTTATCATCTTTTAACTTTTGAACGACTTCTTCTATCTTTTGTAGACTTTCTTTTTCTTTCATATCTTTTTTCGTCTCTACAACTAATGTAACATCAGCGTGTGTTTTGACAGTTTCATTAAATGCTTCTTCATACTTTTCATATGCAATCCTTGTATCACTCTTTTCAGGTAAAGCTTCAACACCAGGGAACTGCAAATTAGCTGTACGTAACGGTAATAAGCAAATAACAATAAATGTTGTAACAACAATAATCATTGCAATTGGATGTTTCATCACAAATTGTGCAAATTTACGCCATGCTTTTGCCGGCGTATGTGCTACTTGATTCTTTTTTAATATTCTTTTACCGATTAACGATAATAGTGCTGGAAGAAGTGTGAGTGAGAATAAAATACTCATAATGACAACAATCATTCCGCTAATCGCGACAGATTGAATATAATCTATCTTAAAGAAAAACAAACCGGATAACCCAACAAATACGCATAATCCTGAAAATACAATCGCACGTCCTGCCGTTTGATATGTAATTGCTATCGCTTCTTTTACCGTTCGTTTAGCAACTTCCTCTCGAAAACGGTTCACAAATAATAGCGCAAAATCAATAGATAATGCAAGTCCAATCATCGGTGCAACATTTAACACGAAAATAGATAGTTCTTTATCAACACCGATGAAATACAATATACCCATCGTACTAATAACACTAAGCGCCCCATTCAAAATCGGTAAAATTGATGCCAAAAGACTACCAAACGAAAATAGTAATACAAGAAACGCAATTGGTAATCCAATCATCTCTGCTACTTTTAAATCATTTTGCGTTCTTTCATTAATCTCTTTATTAATTTTCGGAAACCCTGTAGGTGTTACTTTTAATGCTATATTACTTTCTTTCTCAATCTCATCAGCAAATTGTAATGTCTTTTCCATTCGTTCCTTATTTGTTTTCCCGGAAAATAAAATTGTCGCATAGCCGATGTCATCTTGTAGCATTTCTTTATTTTGGATTGGGTGATGGAAAGATTCATAGTTCTCTTTCTCTTGAACATTCTTTACAATTTCATTTATTCGCTTTTTAAATTCCTCATGCGAAGCATCTTTATTTTTCTCAAAAACGAGCAGCAGCGTATCTTGAGACTTCTTAAAATCTTTATCTAAAATTTCTTTCGTTTTTTGATAGTCGCCTTCCGTTTGGAAACCGTCACCACCTAATACTCCCGGTAGCTTTGGAGCAAAAATCCCAAGTGCGATTGCGAGCAACAGTAACGCTACAATTACTGTATAACGAAACTGATACAAAAAGGCTCCTAACTTCCCCCACTTATCAACTTTATGTACATTTGTCTTCACACATTTTCACCTACTTTACATAATTCAATTGTCACTTATACTGTATCACATCTTGATATAAACAAAAAACGTCTGGAAAAACTATAATAATAGTTTTTCCAGACGTTTTTCTATCTCTCTTTATTAAGCCCTAATCTCTCAGTAAGTAAACGATGGTAGTAAATCGCGATAATTAACAAAATACCACCTACGCAGTAACCAGCTAAAATATCAGTTGGGTAATGTACATTTAAAATGACTCTACTTAATCCAATCGATAGAATTACTATACCCATCAAAATCGTTGTGACACATTTCCCAGCTACGCTTTTCAAATTAGCAGCAATGATATAAGTAAGAAATCCAAATGTCATAATCGATAACATTGCATGTCCACTAGGAAAACTATACCCAAGTGCATCTAGCGCTTCATTTAATGACGGACGTTCTCTCTTTACAATCTCTTTTATCCCTTTATTCACAAGATGTGTTATTAAAATTCCCATTGGATATACAATCATCGCAGCATAATAACGCTTCTTCCAAAAAACAAGCAAACTTATAACGAGCGTAGCGACTATCCCAATTGCTGATCCCAATTTTGTAAAGTACGAGAAAAATGTAAGAGAACTTTCCGTTTGTAGCCCTCTTACTAATCCACGGACATATGTATCCATCACTGTAACGCCACCTGCATGTACGCGCCAAGCAACAATACCAAATACAGCAAATAACAAACCGATACACATTACCTCATACTGATGTAACTTCTTCTTCAAACGATTTCCTCCTACTATGAAAAAATGCGATTTCTACTTTAGAAACCGCATTTCCTTGCTTATTTACCTTTTGTTTTTAGCTCTGTCCAGTAACGATCATAGTCTTTTAACTTATCGTCTACATCAACAAGCCATTCTGTACGATCTAACTCTTCTTTCGTTAAGAAAATCATGTGATTATCACGGTATTCTTTACTATGAAGAGGATGAGCTTTTTCATTTGGATTACTGTAACCAATTGACTCGTAGTTTTTCACACTTACTTTTTCATCTAGTAAGTAGTTCATAAATTTCTCAGCAAGCTCTTTATGTTTTGCACCTTTTGGAATTGCTAACGTATCAGCCCAAATTGTGCCGCCTTCTTTTGGTACAACATATTCTACATCTTTATTATCTTTTGCGATAAATGCTGCATCTCCAGACCAAACTGTTCCGATCCAAGCATCTTCTGTAATGAATTTTTGTTTAATGTTATCTGTATCAAATGCTAATAAGTTTGGAAGCAGCTTCTTTAAATCATCTGCTGCTGTCTTTAATTGTGCATCGTCTTTCGTACTGTTTGAGAACCCGTGCTTCTTAAGACCCACTCCTAATACTTCACGAGAATCGTTCAGTAACGTTACATGTCCTTTATATTTCTCATTCCATAAGTCCGCCCAGCTTGTAGGTGCTTCTTTCACATACTTTTTATTGTATGCAATCCCTGTTACACCCCAAGTGTACACTAAAGAATATTTATTCTCTGGATCAAACGCAGGTGTTTTAAAATTAGAAACCATATTTTCGATATTCGGGATATTCTTTTTATCTAACGGCGCTAATAAGTCCATTTTCGCCATTGTTTTAACCATGTAATCCGACGGCTGAATTAAGTCATACTTTGCGCCACCAGCTTGTAATTTCGCAAGCATTTCTTCATTACTTGCGTACTTGTCATAGTTAATTTTCACATTATACTTCTTTTCAAAATCTTTTAGCACTTGCTCATCAAAATTGTCAGCCCAACTATAAATATTTAATTCTTCTTTCTTTTCACCACAACCAGCAAGCACACCAGCAACAAGGCTAAAGCTAATTGCTGCGCCAGCTATTCTTTTCATTAATTTCATCGGTTTATTACCCCCTTGTACTTTCTATATCGTTCGTATTATAAAGGAAGGTGTCCTCCAGAGTTTTCTTCACCATCTGCACCTTTGTTCCGGAAGATTTCAGATAGAACCATTAATCCTACGATAGCAACAATTAAAATTGTAGAAAGAGCATTAATTTCTGGTGATACTCCGCGCTTAACCATACTGTAAATGTATAGTGGCAATGTTGTTGATCCTGGTCCTGATACGAAGAAACTAATTACAAAATCATCAATTGATAATGTGAATGTTAATAATGCTGCCGAAATAACTCCCGGTGCAATTGCTGGGAACGTTACATAACGAAACGTTTGCCAAGGTGTTGCTCCTAGATCATTTGCAGCTTCTTCTAAGTCACGTCCCATACTTGAAAGACGCGCAGCTAAAATAACAACAACAAACGAAATACTAAATGTAATATGTGCAATAATAATCGTTGTTTGTCCAAGTTCCATTCCTAACTGACTGAAAAGAATTAGTAAAGATAATCCCATTAAAATATCAGGAATTAAAATTGGTAAATATACAAGGCCATTAATAGCCCCTTCGAAACGATATTTATAACGATGTAAAGCAATTGCAAAGAATACACCAAGTACCGTTGTCACAATCGTTGTTATAACTGCAATCGTAATACTATTTACAAATGCATCAATAACATCTTGTTTTTGAAATAAATCTGTATACCAATGGAATGTAAAACCTTCCCACTCCGCATTAATGCGAGAGTCGTTGAAAGAATAGACCATTAAAACCATCATTGGAAAATACAAGAATAACAAAATTAACCAAGAATAAGAAACTAAAAACTTCTTCATCTTTGCCTATTCCCCTCCGTTCTCATTATATTTATATACTTTCGTTGCACGATAATATAAGTAAATTAACAGAACAGAGAATAGAACAACGATAATCGATAACGCAGATCCAAACGGCCAGTCACGTGCACCTAAGAATTGATTTTGAATAACGTTTCCGATTAATGCTACTTTCGATCCGCCCATCACGTCTGATACAACAAACATTCCGATAGAAGAAACGAATACTAAAATAGAACCAGTCGCAATTCCTGACATCGTCATCGGCACTGTTATATTCCAAAATGCCTTTATTGGTGTTGCTCCTAAATCATAAGCCGCTTCTAGCTTACGCTTATCCAGCTGCTCAATTGCTGCATACACTGGTAAAATCATAAATGGTAATAAAGAATAGACCATTCCGAGTATTACAGAAGGAGTATTATATAATAAATTTAACGGTTCACTAATAATGCCAAGCTTTAATAACAACGTATTCACAAGACCTTGTGAACGTAAAATAACAATCCATGCGTATGAACGAACAAGAAAGTTAATCCAAAACGGGATCGTTGCCAATAATAAAAGAATAGAGCGGTATTTGCGGTCAACAATTGTAATTGTATACGCAAACGGATAACCAATTAATAAACATATTACTGTTGTAATAACTGCGATCTTAACAGTTTCCCATAACGTTCCTAAGTACAATGGATCAAATACACGGGATATATTCTCCAGCGTAAATTGCATTTCTACTGTCCCGTAAGCTCCGCGCTGCATGAAGGCGAATCCTAATACGAATACGAGCGGGATTAGGAAGAAAATTAACAGCCACGCGACTGTAGGTAGTGCGAGTAATTTCCCTTTTTTCAATTTAAGGTCACCTCGTCCTCTTGCTCCCAGCCTACATATACATTATCTCCAATGCTCCACTGCGCTGCCTCTTCAGCAGTTTGATATGCCATTAGTAATTCTGATGTTTTCTCATCACGTACATAAAGCTTCTCCATATTTCCGACAAACTCAATATCTTCAATATGTCCAAGATGGTATTCTTTTAAAATTGGTTCTTCAACCGAACGTACTTTTACATTTTCAGGGCGAATTGCTACATAGCCTTCCCCGTTCTTCACAATATTATTTTCACCGATGAATGTCGCAACGAATAATGTTTTCGGCTTATTATAAATTTCTTTCGGCGTTCCGATTTGTTCGATATGTCCTTTATTCATAACGACAATACGATCGCTCATGCTCATTGCTTCTTCTTGATCGTGCGTTACGTATATGAACGTAATTCCTAAATTACGTTGTAAGTTTTTCAATTCACGTTGCAAGTCTTTTCGTAACTTAAAGTCAAGCGCTCCAAGTGGCTCATCTAATAGTAATACACGCGGATTATTTACAATCGCTCTTGCAATTGCAACACGCTGCTGTTGTCCACCAGAAAGCTTCGCAGGTTTACGATTACGGAACTCAAGTAACTGCGTTAAACGCATTGCCTCTTCAGCACGCTCTTTCTGCTCTGCTGCTGATACTTTCTGCATTTTCATACCAAAACAAATATTCTTCTCTACTGTCATATGTGGGAATAGTGCGTAATGTTGGAACACTAGGTTCATATGACGCTTATATGGTGGCAAATCGTTAATTCTTTCATCATCTAATAAAAGATTCCCTTTAGTTGGAGTTTCAAATCCTGCGATCATACGAAGTAAAGTCGTTTTCCCGCAGCCACTCGGCCCTAAAATTGTTAAAAACTCTCCCTCTTTAATATCTAAAGAAAGAGGTGGGATAATCACTTGATTTCCAAAATGTTTTTCAACTGCTTCAACTTTAATAATCTTTTTCATTTTCCCGTCCTATCTACCTTAAATTTTAAATTTTTATATTCATGAATAAATATTTATGTTCTATAGACTATTTTTTGTTTCGATCCAAACAAAAATGGTTATTTAACAAGCGTTCGTTTCTATTCTTTATGTAGTATGTTTGATTCATTTTCGCATGATACATAACGTCGAACAGAAAAACCCCTTCCATTGCGAAGGGGCTATTATCATACGGCTACGCCTACTGATAAACACCATCATCATTTTAACAACTTTCGTATGAATTTTAAAGCACTTTTTGTAGAAGAGTAACGAATTTTCATGTCGAATGCTGTAGATTGGGCTAAAATGCTTTTATAATGTGAAAAAGTCCGAAAACTTTCTTTCCCATGATAACCCCCTAATCCACTACTTCCAACACCCCCAAAAGGTAAATATGGCGTGGCAAGATGATAGACAACATCATTAATACAGCCTCCACCATATGAAATATTACTCGTCACTTTCTTTTGTACTTCTTTATCTTCAGAAAATACATATAACGCTAACGGCTTCGGATGTTGCTGGATTGTGCCAATTACATCTTCTATGTTGTCGTACTCTATGATTGGTAAAATCGGACCAAAAATTTCATCTTCCATAACAGTATCTTTCCATGTAATATCCGCTAGTACTGTCGGTTCAATATGTAATGTATCTTTCTTATAGTTTCCACCAATTACGACTTGACCATCTTGTAAAAATCCACATAATCGTTCGAAATGGCGCTCACTTACAATACGCACATAATTTTCATTTTGCAAAGGTTCTTTACTATACTGCTCTATAATTTCATGTCGCAGTGCCTCAATTAGCTTTTCTTTCACGGAAGAATGCACATACATATAATCAGGCGCTACACACGTCTGCCCCGCATTTAAAAACTTACCCCAAACAATTCTTCTTGCTGTCATCTCTATCTTTGCATCTTTATGTACAATACAAGGACTTTTCCCGCCAAGTTCTAAAGTGAGCGGCGTCAACTGCTTCGCTGCTGCTTCCATTACAACTTTTCCAACGCCAACACTACCAGTAAAGAAAATATAATCAAACGGTTCCCTCAGCAAAGATGTACTCTCTTCAACGCCACCTTCTACTACCGCTACAAGCTCTTCTGGGAATAATTCATCTAACATTCTCTTAAGCACTTTTGAAACGCTTGGTGTTAACTCTGACGGCTTTAAAACGATTGTATTTCCAGCTGCCAGTGCTCCTACAAGTGGTGCAATTGCTAATTGAAAAGGATAGTTCCACGGTGCAATAATAAGCGTCACACCATACGGTTCTGGCACTACTTTTCCTTTTGATCCAAAATGAGTAAGTGCTGTTCGAACTCGTTTCGGTTTACTCCACGATGAAATATGTTTCAATTGAAAGGAAATTTCTTTTAATACATATCCAACTTCCGTTGTAAACGACTCGTGAACTGACTTATTTAAATCTAATTTCAATGCCTGAAATATTTCTTCTTCAAAATGCTGAATGCCTTCATAAAGCTTCTTCAAATTATTCTTTCGCATTTCGATGCTTCTCATATGCCCTTTTAAAAAATATTCCTTTTGCCTACTTACAATAGAGGAAATACTCATTCACTCACCTTCTCCCACTATTTTTATCCAATTCTTTCATTATTTATATAGACTTCATATATAACAAATTTCTATTCTTAAGGTTACATTATATATGACTTTTTCAGCTATATAAAATTCATTGCTCACAAAAAAACTACCGAAAGAAAATCTCTCGGTAGTTTTACAGTATTAACGATATAAACGAACAGCACCTGCAGAATTATCATCAGCTTGTCCTACTACTTCAAACTTCAGACCAAGCTTCGGTAAAATACGTCCTGCATCTGGAATCTGTTGATTAATATACGTTTTAGAATCATCAAACTTCGGTACACCTGCTAAACCATCATACGTATACGTTCCACGCGTTGGAGATACGACTTTCCAAGCTGGCGTTTTATCAAATGAGAACGCCGCATCTGCGATTTGGAATCGTGTACTACTTTCCACTGTCGGTTTACCATTTAAAGTTCCTACAATTGCTTCTGGATGAGAATCAACTACACCTAGGAAACCGTGCCCTGGATGTACACCAACCCAGTTATCTGTATAAGCTGAATCTGCATACCATACGACCATACCAGCGTTATATACTGGACCACGTGCAAATTTTAACGCGTTATCTGAACCAGCATAGTTTCTCCACTCAACATAGTAGTTATGGCTTTTCTTCTCTGTTCCGTTAGAAACAGCAAAACCATCTAATTTGAATTGTGGCGTACCTTCTGCGTCATCAGAGAATACTACTTTATCATCTACTGTTAATGAAGCATTATCAAGTAAGAAACCATTTAATGCTAAACCACCATCAGTAATGTAATCAAATGTTAATTTTACTTTCTTACCTTTGAACTGGCTTAAATCATATGATTTGTCAATCCATTTTCCATTTGTCGAATCTGCATTTCCACTATTTGCTTTCTCACCAAGTCTTTCAATTAACGTTTGTTGACCATCTTCCGTTACAGCGTGTACTTCAAGGAAATCATACTCTGCTTCAATTTCATATAATGATTTGAAGTCAAATTTTGCAGTCGTTGCATTTGTTAAATCGAACAGTGGTGTTTCCATCTTCGTATGAAGATCATCACCTTTTGTGCTGTAGTAATACTGTTTTCCGAATGCCGGTTCAATTGTTTTTATATCTTTGTCTGGTAAGTTAACACGAATCATACCTGGACGGTTAGATTTCGTAACACTTTGGTCTAAATATGTTGCTAGGCCGATACCTTTATTTAATTTCTCGTAATCTACTTCTACGATATTTGCCCAGTTACCACCGATTGTTTTTTGGAAAAACTCTTTATTTTGTGGTGATAAGCTCGTTGGTGTTGTACCTGCAATTTTACCAGCCCAGCTTCCGCCACTCATGATAGACCAAGCTTGAATTGGCTCACCAGCACCGCTATATTGTGTATCATACTCATCTGGTAAACCTAAATCATGACCATATTCATGCGCGAATACACCAACTGCTCCATCTTCTGGTTCAATTGTGTAGTCGAACGCTGCCATCTTTCCACCCCAATATGGAACTTTCGCTTGTGTACCTTCAATTGCGAATGGTTTTGGTCCAACTGTCCAGCGATGTGACCAAATTGCATCATCACCTAATTTACCCCCACCTGCTTCTTGTCCAACACCTGCATGAATAATCATTAAGTGATCAATTAAACCATCCGGTTGATTTTTATTTCCATCACCATTTACATCATATTGATCAAATTGATCAAACTCTGATAGATCAAGACCGCTATCTACAGCTGCTTTTAATGCATCTTTTACTAAATCACGTGGGCCTTTTGGTCCTTTATTATCATGACCGCCGCTAGCAGCATCTGCACCGTAATCAGCAGCTTTACCAGGAACTGTTAACCATTTTGTAACTGTTCCGTCCACTGTGTAACTACCACCAGATTGCTCTTCGTAATATTGTTTAAACGTTTCAATTTTACTTCCATCATCTAATGTAAACGGCTCGTTGCCGAATAACATTTTTTCATAATGTTCTTTATTAAAATCGTTAGAATACATATATCCAGGCTCTTTGTCGATATTATTATGTTTAAAGTCAGCGTACTCTACAAGTAAAACGAGTACTTTATCTTTACGAACTTCACCGTTATAGTCTTTTTGTTTCGCTGGAGAAGTTGGTACTTTACCATTTAGACCGCCTTTAACTGGGCCTGTCGCTGCAGGTGTTCCTGTTGCAGGGTTATCTAATTTTTCTTTCGTGTCTGCTTTCGCATCTTTCACTTTCTTTAAAAAATCAGATGCTTCTTTCGTAAGTTGATCCCCATTCGGTACTTCTTTCCCAGGATTTTCACCCTTTTTGTTCTCTACATACTTTTCGACAGCTTTCTTTGTTTCTTTCTCTGAAGCTGACGAATCAATTACCCCACGTTTTTTTAGCGCATCTGCTAAACGTTCTTCCGGAATTAAGTGATCATCAACTGGGCTCGTAGCCGTTTTATTCGCAGGCGTTTCAGCATATGCAGATTGAGTGCCAGCCCCGAATGAAAGGCCTAATACAGCTGTTAAAGCGATTGATGACAAAACTTTGAACGGTTTCTTGTTCATCCCTTATTTCCTCCCCTAATAAATAATATGTATTACAAATTGAATTTTATTAAAAATTCAATATTTTTTCAATATTTAGTCATATTATGTAATATTTTTAATATATTTGTAAAAATTTCATAGTTAGCATACGAATATATCACAATTCAACAATGTTTTCTGAAAATATTGAAAGTTTTTATCGAACAATTTATAATTTCCATAGAGGGAGTTTAATGGGGATTTTATCTTTGTTTCATCTACACAATATTTGATAATTCACTATATAAAACACAAAATCCAATTGCATTATCATGTATTCTGTAGCAGCAATTATGACCGATAATTAGGGAGGAATTACATTTGTACAAAGATAAGACAGACGCACTGGATCAAGAATGGATTGATTTAATACTTGAAGCTCTAGATGCTGGTATCGCCATGCAAGACATCGAGCAATTTTTCCAACGTATGAAGCCATCCAGTCAGGCTCAATAGGTTTGTTCTTTTTAACGAAGTTTATGTTATAATAATGACATCATAAGACAACTACATATTGATAGAAAGGTGCGCAAATATGATTGGAGAACGTATAAAACGCCTTCGTTTACAAAAAGGGATTTCATTAACTGAACTTGCCGAAAAAGCTGGCGTTGCTAAATCTTACATTAGTTCTATAGAACGAAATTTACAAAAAAACCCTTCCATTCAGTTTCTTGAAAAGATCGCAGCAGTTCTACAAATTCCAGTTGATACTTTACTTCATGATGAAACAACAAAGGAAACTAACCTAGACTCCGAATGGACACAACTCGTTAAAGATGCAATGAACTCTGGTGTCTCCAAAGAACAATTTCGTGAATTTCTTGAATTTACAAAGTGGAAGCAAAATAATAAATAGAAAGAAGTGCTTACAAGTAGCACTTCTTTTTCTTTATAAAAAAAGCGGGGGATACCCGCTTTTTTATTATTTTTCTTCCCCAGCTTCTTGGTTAGCATTGAATGTCCATTCTAAATTCAATGTATCACCTTGGAAGATATTTTGATCTTTTCCATTATCTACAAATTCAAATTGTACCCATAGATAATCCTCTGTACCAGCTGCTAATCCACCCTTTTCTCCCCACTCAGGAGCAAAGATGTCTTTAGCTAAAAGATCTGGATCAACTTTTTGTAAGTCTGCTAAAGTTGTTTCGTATACAGGCTCACTTTGTTTATCCCAGTTCCAAAGGAATTTTACTTTAACGTGCTTACCAAAGTCTTCACCAGCATTATCACCTTTTGCATCTTTAACAGTATACTTTGTTGCTAATTTAACATCTTTAATAGTTAACGAACCGCTGTTTTGTAATAAGAACTCTTTCTTAACAGAATCCCCTGGTTTTAAATCTTTAATATCTACAAGCGTCTTAGGGTTTAATGTAAGGTCTAACGTCCCAGCTGCAAATGTATTGTTTGATACTTCTTTATCGCTAAAGAATGCAAATGTTCCTCCACCAATTAAAGCTAACCCCAATGCTGCTGATGCAACTCCCATACCTAATTTCTTTTTCAGACTCACAATCAATTCCCCCTAGCTTTTTTTTATATTTTTATCACTTATTTTTCAATAAGAGATGTAAAGAAAACTATATTAGCTTAGCTAATATGTGTTCTTTTTTAAAAACCTTATGTTCATTATAACGAACAACCCTATATAAACACAACACATATTTATTAATATTTTCAGTTATTTTTATTTCTCAATATTATTTAGACTTTTCAGAAAAAATGATGATAATTTATAACTTTTTTCACACTCAAATCATTTAATACTATAAGAAAAAAGAAAAACAAAGAGGTGAGGGCTAACGTTCCCTCACACTCGTATAAATATTACTAGTCTTGCTTATTCGTTCACACTCTCTTACACCACATTCTTGTTTTCTAGCTGTTTCACTAAAGCAGTTCCTCCGCTTTCTTCTGCTCTTCTAGCTTTTTCTGTTCTTCCGCTTTCTTTTGCTCTTCTACTTTTTTCTGTTCTTCTACTTTTTTCTGTTCTTCTACTTTCTTCTGTTCTTCTACTTTCTTCTGTTCTTCGGCTTTCTTCTGTTCTTCTACTTTCTTTTGTTCTTCGGCTTTCTTTTGTTCTTCTACTTTCTTCTGTTCCTCTGCTTTCTTTTGTCCTTCCGCTTCAATTGCAACGTTTAATTGTTGCTGAAGAGCCTGAATTTGCTCATCAATAGCTTTCAAGCTAATTTCTTTCTCAATATAGTCACGCTTCTCTTTGATACTGCGAAAGCCTTCATTTACATATATGGACACTTGCTGCATCGACTCATCTTTATTTACCTTTAATTCTTCTTGTATTTGATTGTAAGGAGCTTCTATTTCAGTATATACATTTTGCAGAGCTTCCTTCTCAGCAACAATTTTCTCACGCCCTTGTTGCCATACAGAAATCGCCTGTTTTATTTCTTCAATAGAAGTTGCTTTCGATTTCCCCTTCATCGTTCCATACTCACGCTCAATAAACTGTTTATGTTTCTCAGATTGCTCTTTTAACGTATTAACTGTTTTCGGAAATATAATTGCTGTAGAAAGCGTCGCTTCTACTTTCGTTTCATGAATGAACGCCGCTTCTGTATGCGTCATAATTTGAGATCCTAAATAAAACGTAATAGAACACATACACGGTAATATAAGCATCTTTTTAAAATTACGCGGTCTTTTCAGCATCTTAATCTCTCCCATCGAACATTACGTTCTTTATACAGAACATTATCTATATTATAGTAAAGAACTATTAAAATTGATAGACAAATACTAGAAAAATAGAAAAAGGGCTATCCATGTGATAGCCCTTTTTATTATTATCTTTCTTCACCTGCTGTTTGTTGTGCATCAAACGTCCAATTTAATTGTAACTTATCGCCTTGGAATTGATTTTGATCTTTTCCATTATCAACGAACTCAAATTTCACTTTGAATTTATCAGATTTACCTGCTGAAATACCTTTTTCATCCCAGAACCAAGCCGATAAATCATTATCTACAGCTGTAAGTGTGTCACCTTTTAATTTATCTAAAGTAGTTTGTTTCACAATTGTCTCATGCTTATCTACATTTTTTAAGAATGTTACTTTAATATGTTTACCAAAATCATCTTTATTATCTTTCTTTACATCTTCTACATTATAATCTGTTTTCAGTAGAACCTTTTTAATATCTAAAGAGCCTTTATTTTCTAGTTTAAATTCTTTTTCAATTGTATCCCCAGGCTTTAAATTCGATACGTTAACAACTGTTGATGGATTTAATGCTAAATCCAGTGTTCCAGCCGCAAATGTATTGTTTGACACTTCTTTATCACTGAAAAATGCAAATGTTCCTCCACCAACTAAAGCTGCTCCTAATACTGCTGATGTAATACCCATTCCTAATTTTTTCTTTAAAGTCATGTCCATATCCCCTTAATATATATTTGTTAACTTCCTAAACGGAAAGTATAACCAAACGAACTAGACGGATTGTTCTACTTTTTTATCTTTCTTTTCTCCGTCAATGCTACGAATAGCACCAAAAATAGAAATAGCGGAATAACCAAGCAAAAAGACTCCTGGAATAATAAGAAGTAATGCTGCTCCTGCTTTCGAATTCGCATAATTCAGTAAATAACCAACATATGGAACTGTAATATCTGCATACTTTCCAACTACATTTTCTGCAAGTACTGGCTCTAAATCTGGTCCGTTGTTGTTATCCCCTTTTGTTTCATACATTACTTTTCCATTTGTATCTTTCACACCGATAATACGGTGAGTGATAATTTTTTGATCTTTCTCTTTAAAGGTAATAACATCACCTTTTTGATATTTAGAACCATCTTTGTTTGGTTCTATTGCAATGATTGATCCTGTTAAAAACGTCGGCTCCATTGATCCTGAAAGAACGCTCTTAAATTGATATCCCATCACTGTCGGATCACCACCGCTTGCTTTTGAAGAAATAACTACAAAAGCTAAAAAAACCATCAATGCAAATAAAACAAATGAGATCGCGTTGCTAATTATCTTCCATATTAATTTCATCGTCTCTCTCCCTCTCCGTTGTTTTATATTATTTGAAGTATGCAATATCCATTGTGTTCTTTAACAAGAACACAAGTAAATGATATAACGAACTTTAAGTTATTGCAATAAGAAAATTTACAATTATTAGTTATTTAAGATATATAAAAAAGACTGTGCCAAAATTTTACACAGTCTTTTTATTAGTAATTTATTTACCTTCTGATTTCATTCCTTTTGTATTTCGGCGCAACACTACATATAAAATTGCTCCAAATAATACAATCGCACCTATCCCAACACTTATTACTTTCATATTTGAGTCTTTTACTTCAGGCATAGTTGTATCTTTTTTAGGCATCGCAAAAGTGACATCTTCTGTTGAAAGAACATTTACCGTCGCAATTGTTTGATTATTTTTCGTAATATCAACTGCACCAACTACCTCACCACGATGTATTCCTTTATGATATAAAGATTCTTTATCTAATGAAGCCGCCCGGAAAATAGTTTTCACATTTTTCCCTTCATCTTTCTTAAGCATAAGCTCTGCACTTTGTTCTAACTCAGAATTAACATCTTTATTTAAATATGTTGTTTTTTGATGCCAATTATGTTTATCAAGCACCATTTGCTTCGTAAATTGACCGAAAGAATATTCCGCCATCTGCTTCAAATCTTCATAAATTTCAGGTCTTTGAGAAGCCATTACTACGCTTATAATACGATTTCCATCTTTCTCATTTAATAAAACAAGTGTATTACGCGCTTCATTCGTAAACCCTGTTTTACCGCCAATGCTATATGGATTTTCAAAAAAATTAGATTTATTAAAAATAGACACCGTCTGCCTAGACGTCGTAACTGTCGTTCTTTTCGTATTCATCGCTTGTAAAATTTCAGGATACTTTTGCACACCCTTCGTAATCATAGCCATATCATACGGCGTCGTATAATGGTTCGGATCATGTAATCCATTCGGTGTTACAAAGTGGCTATCTTTCGCCCCTAATTGCTTCGCTTTCTCATTCATCATATTAGCGAAATTCTCAACACTCCCGCCAATCCGCTCCGCAATCGCATACGACACATCATTCGCACTCAGCACCATTAAAATCATAAGCGCAGTATTTCTATTAATTGTCTCTCCAGGTTGAAACTCAATTTGATAATTACTCTTCTCTTGATCTAATGCTAATTGTGAAAATGTAAATTGATCCTCTGGCTTTGTATGCTCCATGAGTAAAATCGCTGTTAACACCTTCGTCGTACTAGCAGGATATGCTCGGTGATATGCGTTTTTATCATACAAAACATCTCCTGTTTTCGCATCAATTGTCGTTGCAAACTGACTAAAAACATTCGGTCCTTCCGCAGGTGGTGGTGCAACTTGTTCTGGATTTACTCCAATATTCGTCTCAGCACGCAATGTTATGGGCGTCAAAAAAAACGAACAAATAACTGTAATAAAAACCAAAATTCCCTTAAAATTTACCATATGACTCTCCCTTTTCCATTTACTCCTTAACAAAATAATAAATCTACCAATCATATGTAATTTGTATTATATTGGAAGAAATTTCACTATTTTTTACTATATCATACTTTTACGATAAAGAACATAAATATACAATAAAAATAAGAAGGAATTACTCTTTCTTATCCTTCTCATCAATCAACGAATCTATTAACTTTTGACTAGCTTCCTCGGGCGTAATCTCATCTGTTATTCCCATAAACGACCAACCTTTAGAATCAACCCACTCAACAAACTCTTGTAAAAATTCATCATGTGTAACATCCACATCAAGAATCGATCCATTAATCGAAATCGTTCTATTTTTAGACACGCGCATCTTGAACGTTTTTCTTACCATTACAACTTTTCTCCCTCTACTTCTGAATATTTATAAAGTGAAACTTTCATCAACCCTCACGAATCGGACTCTTACGGGCATTCCGACCCCAACCTAACTTCTTTACTTTTGCTGAATTTCGAGGTAAGGGATCTTACTGCCCGCAAATAGCGAGATAAAATAATCATGTATCTCTGTTATACATGATTTTCAGTAAATTGTAAAAAGGATATATTGGCCAATTTAAATAGCAAAAATGAAAATCTCTTACCTACGTAAACGTAATACGACATACAATCGCTCATAAATTATTAAATAAATCCATAAAAATATACACTTTAAAACATAATTGAGTAAGCCATTATAGTCTTTTGGAAGATATTATCTAAAATAGTATACTAAACGGATAAAGGATATTTGAATAAAGAAACTGAGGCCCTCTATTTAGCTGGATTCTTAAGTTGTAGACTTAGAGACTGATGCCGGAATTCATATTTAATTTCTATTTCTGTACATCATATCGTAAGAAAGAAGGTAGTACTGTGAAAACAACAGAAAATTTTACTGACAGGGCCGATATATATGCAAAATATCGCCCTAGTTATCCTAATGAATATATTGATTACTTGCTTTCAGCTAACCAACTGAAAGGGAATCGGATTGTGGCTGATATTGGTTCAGGTACGGGGATATTTAGCCACCAGCTGCTTGAAAGTGGTTTACATGTTATTGGAGTTGAGCCAAATGATGATATGAGAAAGATGGCTGAGCAATCGTTAAAACTATATTCTCGTTTTCAATCCATAAAAGCAACTGCTGAAAATACCACTTTAAAAGAAAATAGTGTAGATTTAGTAACGGTTGCCCAAGCATTTCATTGGTTTGATAAAGAGGCTTTCAAAATCGAATGCCAACGAATTTTAAAACAAAAAGCAAATGTTGCACTTGTTTGGAATAGTAGAGATTTAACTAGTCCACTTATTAAAGAGAATGCAGAAATTTGCCAGAAAACCTGTCCAAACTTTAAAGGCTTTAGCGGTGGAATAGATGAAACTCCAGAAGTATTTAACAACTTTTTTAAAGATGGAAAGTATGATTTTAAAGAATATCAAAATGATTTACTTTTTGATTATGAAGGGTTTTTGGGAAGGAATTTATCAGCATCTTATGCTCCGAAAGAAAATGACGAACAGTATAAAAATTTTATTTTTCTCCTATCAGAGCTATTCGAAAAATACAGTAAAGATGGAAAAATTATTCTCCCGAATTTAACACGAAGCTATCTAGGCAATGTATAAACAGCCTGATACACAGAGACTTTGAACGGAATTAAAACAAGCCTAACCCCTTCCTGAATGTAGAAAGAGGTTAGGCTTGTTTTGCATTTTACCACATCAAATTCAAATGACTTTCGTACAATAAAGTAGAATATATTAGAAAACACCTTAAACTGAGGAGGAACTCAATGGCGCATTGTACGTATTGTAAAACGAAATGGAAAGTAAAAGATGTATGGTCAATACTCGTGACATTTGAAAAAGATTGTCCGTATTGTTTTGGGAGGCAATATCTATCAAAGAAAACAGTGAACGCTATGCCAGAACTTATAAGCTTACCTTTACACTTCTTGTTCCCTTTTCTTGTTGATTTGAGTGATGAAGGTCCTTTGGATTGGTATCGGAAATAATATAACCTCTACATCCAAAGACTACTTTCTACTAAATTCGCTTCTCATCATTATCCCTTCATACATTACTCTCATAATCGCTTATACTTTCCCTTTTAAAGATCCCATAGCTCAACAGGAAGAGCGTCCCCTGAACAAATTTTATCAATTATGACTAAAAAATCAGTGATATATGTATACTGTTAAACATAAAAAATTAGCATTGGGTTCCAATTAAATATTAATTGAAACCCAACACTACTTGTATTCTGTAATTCAGAATACAAGTAGTGTTTTTATTATGCATTTTTGCATACAGTATTGTTTTCTCTTGTAAATAGATAATAATGGTATATAATAAAATCAACGTTTTACCAATAAAAGGTAATAAAGAGTAGTGGGATAAGCAAATAACCAAAACGTATTAACAGATTTGCTCTATGTAAATCATGATACATATATGGAATCAAAACTATGAAATTATATGTAGAGGTTAGATTACTACAAGATGAAAGATTCATAGCGAATACACTCGAGGAAAAAAGCGTTCGATTAGATTAATGTTATAAAACTACTTAATGTGATATCTATGGAACGAATTGAGAATATACTTAGGGGGAATTTCAAGTGAAAACATTTAGTAAAGTATTATTAACAGGAGCTTTAGCTTTAGGCGGTTTAACGGTTATGAACATTGAAACACCAAAAGCACATGCTGACGAATGGGATGGTTGTCATTACATTTGTGGTCCTGGTGAAACGGTGAACGGTGTTACAGTTCAGGTACACTCTACACAAGTTACTTTTGGTAACAGCGTAATTGCAAGAATTACAAATGACCGAGCTGAAGAAATTCATTACAATGTCAGCCTTGAAAAGAAATATGGCGATAGATGGGGAGAATTTGAAACCAACTTCCGTTGGCAAAATCAATGGGTCCCAGCTGGAAGCAATGATGAAATTGCAACTTTCACAGGATATGGCGATGATATTTATGAGGATGGAACATATCGTTATAAAGTCGAAATAAAAGGCGCTGACGGTTCTATTGATACAATTTACACAGCAGGAATGACAGTTACAGGACGATAGCTTATGAACAAGCTCCATTATTTATGATTGTATTTTTGAAAATATCATTGATAATTGCGTTGATATTATTATTAAAATAAGCTCTTCGGGGCTTATTTTTTTATACAAAAATTAGAATATAAATATTCGGAAAATTACATCTTTACACCATTAAAGTTCGTTACTATTATAGGAATACATCAAATGTTACAATACTCAACAAATTGTACAAATCCTCCGATTACACGAATGAAATGAAAATACATTGCTGATGGTAACATTTATAGTTGGGATCCCGTAGCTCAGCAGGGAGAGCGCTACCTTGACAGGGTGGAGGTCGTGAGTTCGAGCCTCTCCGGGGTCATATAAAAAAGAGACACCATATCAACCTTCTACGTGATATAGTGTCTCTTTTTTATCTCATTCAATTACTTCCCACCAAACATCTTCTCCAAAGACTTTGCATTGGCAAACAATACTTCTTTCAAGTTATCGTCAGCAACGATTTTATAGTCGCCATCTTTGTCTTTCTTTAAGTTCAATGTAACTTCGCGAGTTGCCATTGCTGCATCTTTATCCGTTAAGTTTTTGATGATAGTTGAGGTCATTGTTTTTTCGATCGCTTTTTCAGATTGTTCTCTGTCTTCGCTAAATGCGCTAGCGAAGGCCATTGGCATAACTTCTCCCACTGCTTTTGTTACAGCAACGGATAGATCAGCAGATGTAATTTTCACTTTCACTTCTGCTTTGTCATCCTTTTTCGATACTTCTTCTAGCTTTTCAAATTTAAAGTTCTTTGTAATTGCACTTATCATTGCTTTTGCCTCAGCATCATCTGTTTTTTCATTTAGTTTATTAAATTCCTTGTCACTCTCAACAAATGTACGAGCTTTTTCTATATCACCTTTTTGTATCGCTGTTAAAAATTCTTCTGTAGTATCTTTCGGATTTGCACACCCTGCTAAAACACCTGCTGTTAATCCTACTACCATCATTAATAGCAATAATTTCTTTATCTTTTGCACGCTCATTCTCCTCTTATCTTTTCTAGTAAGTCAGCATCATACAATATTATGAAACTGACATTACAAACATTTTTTAGTATAGCATTTATATGATTCGTTTTCTATTAATTCCCAAAAGATAAAGGGCCTTGCAGCATTCCTACAAGGCCCTCTTCTATCAATCTGTATCCGTAGCACAAATGAACCACATTTTCTGTTCCCTACTATCTAACACCATCCAAGTAACATCCCACGCAACATCGTAAAACCAATCTGTCCAAGGGCGATAGCTTTCGAACACTTTAATATCTTCGTATCGATCTTGGAACATATATTGACATACATTGACTGCTAATTGTTTTGCGATAACTGGTCGTTCCTTAAACCCTTCATATGCTCCGCCCCACAAAATTTGCGCAGCAATGCTACCATCAAGCATAACTGCCAGCTGCTCTTTAAAACGAAACTTATATTTGTCTGATGTATGTATTTTTAACTCTTCTAAGTTATTGATTATGTCTAAAGAGTTGAAGATTCTTCTAAAGAAGTGCTCATGTCCATCTTTCGAATGTGGTATTTCTTTAAAAAAATTTTCGTTATGCACTTTAAAACAGCTTATTATTGTTCCACCAATTAAGTTTTGTTCCTTAAACGTGTTTATAAGTTGCTCAACAGATGAGTCATTCGTGTCTATTTTTTCAAACGTTCCCTCTTTCCATCTCATAACGCCCACTACTCTCTATTAAAAATTTGTTTCTTCATTATAAATAGCAAAATAAAAACCAGCAACTTTAAGGTTGCTGGCTTAGCTCTTATTCATATTCGAAAAAACAATAACAACTGCTCCAAACAAATAATGCCCTACTACCATCCACATACTCCAATCAAAAATCATAAACGATAACCAAAGCGATATATTAATAGCAGTAAATAATAAATATAAAATGAAATCTCTCTTTTGCATTGCTCCTCTATTCATCAAAATGTAAACGGCACCGATAGGAGGAAAAGACAAATATTTTTCTTAACGACCACGAATACTAAATTATTGTCTACAAAAGATTCTCCTTTTCATCACAATACCTGCTTCGACATCGGCCTCACTACCCTATATTCATCACTATAAGCTTCCTTTATGATTAAAGGCGGATATTCACTTTTTTCTTTCTCAATCATTGTGAATGCTTCTGTTTTCTCTTGTAATGTATTAGATTCTCTATTTTTAGTAGGTTTTTTACTTGTTTTAATCTCCCTTGTTACTTCGCCAAGTTTTCGCCCAACTTCTTCTACTTTGGCAGGTTCATTCGTAACATAATATTCTTGTTCGTCCCATACTAATATAGGTGGCACTTGTTCTCTTTTGTTACATATTATATAAGTAGTACTAGCTACAAGTAGTAGACAAGTTAATAAATAGAAGATAGTTTTTTTATTCATATACTACACTCCTTATCTATCATTTCATTGGATTATATAATATAAGTTATTTATAGTAAATGGATTTAATGGTATTTTTTAGGTTGAATAATATAAAAAAACCTTACCGAAGTAAGGTTCCGTTTTTACATTCTATAGTGACTGACTTATTAAAACAATCATTACAATAATCGCTATAAGCATAACAACTAAACAGGCGATTAATTTATAAAATCCTCGTTTCGTTAACGTCCCGCCTTGAACGTCTTTACGAATAAATAAGAATACGGCTAAAAATAATACAAGCCCAATGCCAAAAGCATACATCATTTGCATATGTTAATCTTCCTTTCTCTCTTCCATCTTAATATCTTTTTGATAAAACAACAAATGAGATAAAAACTGTACTCATTGTAAGTGCCATAAGTATATTTAATAATTCAGTAGCAGATAGTGTAAGTATTTTTAAGTTTAAGCCGATAGAGAAAAGAAGATAATATGCCGTTAACGCAAAAAAGGTTACAAACATTCCTTTATAACGAATAAGTTTCATTCGCTCATCTTTTTCTTTAAATTGCGGGTGCAAGTAGCTTAGACAGAAACTCATAATCATCATCCCAAGCAATGGATACGTTATGGCTGGCGGTGCAGAATGCGTCATTATACCTGTTAATATCATAAATCCACTCATAAATAGAAAAATAATCCCCATAATTACAAAGTACTTTTGTGAATAATTCATCCCTATTCCCCCTCTTCTTTTCCTTCATAAATAAATACATGTTCTATCGTTGTCTGAAATGTTTTCGCTATTTCAAATGCTAGCGGAAGTGATGGATCGTATTTCCCTTTTTCAATTGAGATAATGGTTTGTCTGGAAACTCCAAGTTTCTCAGCCAACTTTTCTTGAGATAATCCAAATTTTTTTCGGTATTCGACCATTTTATTTTCCAAGGAAATTTCTCCCTCCTTCCATATACCGAGTATATATGTAAAGGAAACTTTACGTCAAGTTCCCTTTACATATATTTTGATTATTATTCACGCTATTTATATAGAAGAAACTTTTTTCAATTTCAGCACGTCTATTTTGAAGCGAAACACGGAACACTGTAAATAACTGTTACTATATCTCCTCACTTCTTTTTTTAAAATTTAATATCTCCATATTTGTTTTATCCTTTTAAAATATTTCATTTATTTCTTTATTTCACGAAATACGTTATTTGTTTTACGGTGTTTTTCGTCATATTTATAGAAACTAACTGTTTATGGAGCATTTTTTATGTTTAGCAACTTTTTTTGTAGAAATCCTTCACTTTCCTTTCAATATTTAACACTATCTAAATAAAGTTTACGATAAATTCATAATTTTTTATTTTTTATACTATATTCCGTTATATTGTTGTATAATATCTATGAAAGCGCTTATTATTTCAATATACATAATTCAAACCGATTTTATCGAAACATTCTAACTATTATACCTATATTTAAATGCAACAATTATAGCTATTAGTATAGGCATACCAAATATATCCACCCCATTTTTCTGTAAAATTACTTTATAACATGAAAGATTAACTTGGGTGATAAGTTATTGTGAATGTTTTTTTACAAAACAGATAAGTAATAGTGTTTGGTATTATGTAAATTATTGTAATAACATAAGAGTAAAGAAAACATTTACATTGATTATTGATTCATTACTTATTGAAAAAGAGCAAAATGCACCTTTGTATGGAAAAGGATTATATGCATTGGGAGGTTTAAACAAATGACGAGGAAGAATACAACGACAAACCCTTGGGCCAAGTTCCACGGTCCGAACCTTGGTTATGTTATTGAACAGTATGATCTTTACGTAACTGGAGCAGGTTCTGTTGATCCGGAATTACAAGAGCTTTTTGAAATTTTTGGAGCTCCTTCGTTTCAAGATGATGTCGTAACAGGGGACAACACAGCAACACATTTTTCTCCTCAAAACACAGGTAACATTGAAAAAATTCTTAAAGTCGTTCAACTAGTTGAGCAGATTCGTTCTTTCGGGCACACGTTGGCTCACATCAACCCGATGGAAGATGCTGCAAATGGACAATCTCTTCTTGAGAAAGCAATGAGCGAACTGAGCGATGCTGACTTGAAAGCGATTCCAGCGAAAACAGTATGGCAAGATGCACCAGAAGGTATTCACACTGCACTTGATGTAATTCATAGATTAAAAGACGTTTATACAAAATCTTTAGCTTATGAATTTTCTCATATACAAGATAGTGAAGAACGCGCGTGGTTGCATCAAATGGTGGAATCAAATTCATTGCGTCAACCACTATCAAATAAAAAACGAACTGCTCTTTTAAAACGTTTAACAGCTGTTGAAGGTTTCGAGCAATTCTTGCATAAAACATTCGTTGGGCAAAAACGTTTCTCTATCGAGGGCGTTGATATGCTTGTACCTGTTTTAGATGAAATTGTTCTAGAAGGTGCTAAAAACGGCGTTGAGGATGTCATGATTGGTATGGCTCACCGCGGTCGCCTAAGCGTACTTGCTCACGTATTAGAAAAACCATATAGCCACATGTTTGCTGAGTTCAAACATGCAAAAATAGAAGGCGCAGTGGCTAATTCTGGCTGGACTGGCGATGTGAAATACCACCTAGGTAGAGAACAAGTCGTTAGTAACGAAGAAGTTAGCACTCGCGTGACATTAGCAAATAACCCGAGTCATCTTGAGTTCGTGAATCCTGTAGTAGAAGGTTTCGCACGTGCTGCTCAAGAGAATCGTAAAAAATCTGGTCTTCCAGATCAAGATACTTCAAAATCATTCGTAATTTTAGTTCATGGTGATGCTGCATTCCCTGGTCAAGGTATTGTATCTGAGACACTCAACTTAAGCAGATTGAACGCGTATCAAACAGGTGGAACGATTCATGTTATCGCAAACAATGCAGTTGGTTTTACAACTGATAGCTATGATTCTCGTTCTACGAAATATTCTAGTGACCTTGCAAAAGGTTTCGATATTCCGATTGTTCACGTGAACGCTGATGATCCGGAAGCTTGTCTTGCAGCTGCTAACCTTGCAATTCAATATCGCATGTTGTTCAAAAAAGATTTCTTAATCGATTTAATTGGTTACCGCCGCTACGGTCATAACGAAATGGATGATCCAGCAGTTACGCAACCACAAGTGTACAAAAAAATTAAAAACCATCCAACTGTAAGAGCAATTTATGCAGATCAATTACAAGCTGCTGGTGTTCTAAATGCAGATGAGGTTGAAACAATTACACAGTTTACACAAGAACAATTAAAATCTGACTATGCACAAGTACCACCAGCTGATACGAGCGATGCAACAATTCACGTTAAAGTGCCAGATGTTGTTGCAAAAGGTATTCAGTCAATTGATACTGGTGTTGAGATTGACTCACTTCGTGCAATTAATGAAGGTCTACTATCTTGGCCGGAAGGATTTAACGTATATCCGAAAGTTAAGAAAATTCTTGAGCGCCGTAAAGATGCTCTTGAAGAAAATGGTAAAATCGAATGGGCACTTGCTGAATCGTTAGCATTCGCTTCTATTTTACAAGAAGGTACGCCAATTCGTTTAACTGGTCAAGATTCACAGCGTGGTACATTCGCACACCGTCATATCGTATTACACGATACTGATACAAACGAAACATATTCACCATTGCATCGCTTACCAAACATTAATGCATCGTTCTCTGTTCATAACAGTCCGTTATCAGAGGCTGCTGTTGTTGGTTACGAATATGGTTATAACGTATTCGCTCCAGAAACTCTTGTTATGTGGGAAGCGCAATATGGTGACTTCTCAAATACTGCGCAAGCATTATTTGATCAATATGTTTCAGCTGGAAGAGCAAAATGGGGTCAAAAATCTGGCTTAGTTCTCCTATTACCACACGGTTATGAAGGTCAAGGACCAGAGCACTCTAGTGCACGTCCAGAGCGTTTCTTACAGTTAGCTGCTGAGAATAACTGGACAGTTGCAAACTTAACGAGTGCGGCACAATACTTCCATATCCTGCGTCGTCAAGCATCTATCTTAGGAACAGAAGCTGTTCGACCATTAGTATTGATGACGCCGAAGAGTTTATTACGTCACCCACTTACGCTTTCAACTGCTAGTCAGTTAAGCGAAGGACGTTTCCAACCTGCTTTAGAACAAGAAAACCTTGGCATGAAACCAAATAAAGTAAAACGTCTTGTTTTAAGCACAGGTAAAATGGCGATTGACTTAGCAGCAGAAATCGAGTCTGGTAAACATGAGTACAACTTAGACGAAGTTCATGTCGTTCGTATTGAGCAATTGTACCCATTCCCTGCTGAGAAAGTTCAATCTATTATTAAACGCTTTAAAAACTTAGAAGAAATCATTTGGGTTCAAGAAGAACCTCGTAATATGGGTGCATGGCATTACATGGCTCCAATTCTGTTCGAACTTGCTGGAGATAAAGTGAAAACAGGCTACATTGGACGTCCTGATCGCTCTAGTCCATCTGGCGGCGATCCATTCGCTCACAAAGCTGAGCAAGAACTAATTGTTGCACATGCTTTAGATGTGAAGTATAACTTCCGTCAAGATAAACAAGAAATTGAAGTTTACAGCAACTAAAAAGTAACAATGAAGGTTTCTAGCTTGTTCCTTGGGCAGATATTCTGCCCAAGGCCAGGCTAACAAATGGAGATTACCGAAGACAAAAGAAGAAAAAACACACCGTTAGGCAAATAAGGGGAGGACATTTAAAATGATCGAAATTAAAGTACCTGAGCTTGCAGAATCTATTACTGAAGGAACTATTTCACAATGGCTTATCAACGTAGGCGACAAAGTTGAGAAAGGTGGCAGCGTTGTTGAGCTTGAAACTGATAAAGTCAATGTAGAAATCATTGCAGAAGATTCAGGTATTGTATCGAAGTTACTAGGCGAACCTGGGGATACAGTTGAAGTTGGCGCAACTATCGCAATTTTAGATGCTAATGGAGCACCAGTTGCAGTAAGTACACCTGCACCAGTGGCTGAGCAACCAAAACAAGAAACAGCTGAAGCACTGAAAGCTGCGGCACCAAGTGCTGAGCAAACTGCAACACTACAAGGGTTACCAAATACAAACCGTCCTATCGCATCACCAGCTGCTAGAAAGATGGCTCGTGAATTAGGAATCGACTTAAACGACGTACGTAGTACAGATCCACTTGGACGCGTGAGACCACATGATGTACAAGCTCATGCTGCAGCACCAAAAGAAGCACCAGCTGCTCCAAAGAGTCCAGCTCCTGCTCCAGTTGCAAAAACGGAATTCGAAAAACCAGTTGAGCGCGTGAAAATGTCCCGCCGCCGTCAAACAATTGCAAAACGTCTTGTAGAAGTTCAACAAACATCTGCAATGTTAACAACATTTAACGAAGTTGATATGAGTGCGATCATGGAATTACGTAAAGAACGCAAAGATGCTTTCGAGAAAAAACATGATGTACGTCTTGGCTTCATGTCATTCTTCACAAAAGCAGTTGTTGCAGCATTAAAACAATTCCCATTATTAAATGCTGAAATTCAAGGTGACGAGCTTATCATTAAAAAATTCTATGATATCGGTATTGCAGTAGCAGCTCCAGATGGATTAGTTGTTCCAGTTGTACGCGATGCTAACCAATTAAACTTCGCTGAAATCGAAAGCGAAATTCGTGAATTAGGTAAAAAAGCACGCGATAACAAACTTTCATTAAAAGAACTACAAGGTGGTACATTTACAATTACAAACGGTGGTGTATTCGGTTCTCTAATGTCAACACCGATCCTAAATAGCCCTCAAGTTGGTATTTTAGGAATGCATAAAATCCAAGTACGCCCAGTTGCAATTGATAACGAGCGTATGGAAAACCGCCCAATGATGTACATTGCTTTATCTTACGATCACCGTATTGTTGATGGTAAAGAAGCAGTTAGCTTCCTTGTTGCTGTTAAAGATATGCTTGAAGATCCAAAGTCATTATTATTAGAAGGTTGATAGATTAAAAATCTATTAAAGGCTGTAGAATGAATCATTCTACAGCCTTTTTTTATTGTGTTCATACGGGACAAATTTCATGACATAAGGTAATAATGTATGCCTAAACGTAAGGAGGATTAAAATGAATAACCTTCCAATTCATGCAAAACTTAAAGTAAATAAGGATACTTTCTTCCTCCCCGATTCAAACGGGGGTGTCTATTTTCGAAATAACGCCAGTTCATTTCGTATGGACGGTGATGGAATTTATGACTGGATTGAAAAATTAATACCAATGTTTAACGGGAATTATTCTTTAGCCGAAATAACCGATGGCCTCCCTCTCCCCTATCAAAACCGTGTATTTGAAATTGGAGAGATTTTATATGAAAATGGTTTCGTTCGTGATGCAAATCAAGATGCACCTCATGAATTAAACAGTACATTACTCGACAGATATGCTTCGCAAATTGAATTTTTAGAAGCCGATTCTCATTCAGGTGCTTTAAAATTCGAAACGTACCGCGGAGCAAATGTCCTTGTACTTGGTTCTGGGGATATGCTCACTTCCTTAGTTTCTTCTTTATTAGAATCTGGTTTACCTACATTTTATTACCTCGTTACAGATCGGGATGAAACAAACTATGACAGAATACATGAGCTAATAGAACGTGCATATGAAGTTGATAACAGTGTACTCCTTCAAGAAATCGATACTACAATTGACCGTCCCTTGCATGAAGTATTCGAACCTTTTGATTGGATTTTATATGTTTCTCAAAACGGAGACATTGACGGTTTAAAAACAGTTCACACTATTTGTAGAGAAACGAAAAAGAATTTTATACCAGCTATTTGTTTATCAACACTCGGTATAGCTGGACCTGTCGTAATGGAAAACCGTGATGAATGCTGGGAATCCGCATGGCATCGACTACATGAAACGACTTTGCAAAATGAAAATTCATCGGATTCCTTCTCACAAATTACATCTGCCATGTTAGCAAATGTAATCGTTTTTGAATTGTTTAAACATGTCGCGGATGATTCATATCGTGAAAAAGAATCACAATTCTTTTTATTAAACTATGAAACACTTGAAGGAACGTGGCATCCTTTTATAAAACACCCTCTTGCAACTGATGAAAGTTTTACAATTGATACGATAGAAAATCTTTCTGAAAAACTTGAGCATCGGTCGAACCAACATACTTCAACTGATGTATTCCGCTTTTTCGACTCATTAACTTCTAAAGAAGCCGGTATATTCCATGTATGGGATGAACAAGATTCATATCAATTACCGTTATCACAGTGCTATATTCAAGTAGCCACTCCACTATCAGATGGCCCAGCTCCCCTTCTGCCTCTTATGACTTGCAGTGGATTGACTCATAATGAAGCACGCCGAGAAGCCGGTTTAACAGGAATTGAAACATATGTAGCAGAAATCATTCACCGTCTTATTCCTGAACATAACGATATCGGTATCGGTGCTGGAGAAACGATGACAGAAGGATTTTACCGGGCACTACAACAACATTTAAACAATAAACTGTATGAGCGGCAGTCACATATGCTAGAAGAACTTACAACGATTGATTTAACTGATATTCACGATAAACATTGTAGATTTTATTACGATGCTCTTGCTACAATTCATGAAACACCTAAAATTGCAATGAGTGAAGAGATTCTCAGTTTTCCAGTCATTTGGATTGGTATAAATGATAGATGGTACGGTGCATCTAATATTAATATGACGTTAGCGTTACGAAGCGCACTACAACTATCACTGCTCCACATTCAAAGTGAAGAGACTCCTTACAGAGCTAATATCTTGCCTGAATCATCTATTATTTTATATGACACGGATTCTTTTAGAGTGGAAATACAAGCGGAAGAAGAAATTCCAAGTGTGCAATCTTTACAGCTTGCCTTACAGCATTTAGAAGAACATAATTTTTATCCCTTCGTGTTTGATTTAGCAATCGAACCATTTTTGAAAGAAAACTTAGACGGTGTGTATGGGGTATTAATTGCAAAGGAGGACGGTCTATGACTCAAAATATATTACTTATAGGGGATGGCCTTCTTGCAGACTATGTACATGATCAATTATGCAAACAATATTCCATCATTCGTCAGCATACCCTTACAGAAGAACTTCCTGAAAATATTCATCTCGCTCTCGTATTACATGACGGATCTCCTTCTACTATTCATCATGACGCTGAGCTAATTTTTCGGTCAAATCATATTCCGTGGTTACGTGGTTTTACTTCATTTGGCGAAGGTATTATCGGTCCTTACATTCATCCTCTTACGCCCGGATGTTCCCATTGTTCTGATGGACGCCGTTTTATCGCTGGCTTTGATCAAAAAGAAATGTGGGAACTACAGCGGAAATATGCCTTTAAAGCAGATAATGTAACGAGGCGTGATGTACGTGCCACCCAAAATGGAATGTTACAAATGTGCCATCTTATTTGCGCAGAAACAGAAAAAATATTAACTCATAACCATTCTTCTTTAGAAAATGAACTTATTTTACTAAACTTACAAACATTACAATGTACGCGGCATTCTTTTCTTCCAGATCCTCTCTGTCCTGTATGTAGTAATTTACCTGATGATACTGCGGATGCGGCGGAAGTTTCTTTACAACCGAGTTTAAAAGTAAGCACCGAAACGTATCGCTGCCGTTCCATTCATGAATTAAACACATTTTTAACGAGAGACTATTTAGATTATCGGGTCGGTATGTTGAACGGCAAAATGCAGCATTCTGTATTACCATTCGCTGACGTCATTATAAACATGCCATTGATGTTTGGAAATGAAGGTGTTGCAGGCCGAACCCATTCATTTGCAGTGAGTGAAGCAACTGCTATTTTAGAAGGTTTAGAACGATATTGCGGTATGTCGCCTCGCGGGAAAAAGACAAATGTGCATGGTAGTTTTCATGATTTAGAGGAACATGCACTAAATCCCCTCTCGCTCGGTGTACATACAAATGAACATTACAATCGTGATAATTTTCCATTTAAACCGTTTGATCCTGATTATGAGCAAAACTGGGTATGGGGATATTCTTTATCACAAAACAGACCGCTTTTAGTTCCTGAATCAATTGCTTATTATAGCCTCGGTCATCGAGATGCTTTCGTGTATGAAACATCAAATGGATGTGCAATTGGCGGTAGTTTAGAAGAAGCGATTTTTCACGGTATTTTAGAAATTGTAGAGCGTGATGCCTTCTTACTCACTTGGTATGCAGAATTACCTCTTCCCCGCCTTGATCTGAGTTCAGCAAATGATACAGAATTACAATTAATGATCCAGCGGTTACGTACGATTACCGGGTATGAATTACACGCTTTTAATGCGACGATGGAACACGGCATCCCGAGCTTATGGGTAATTGCAAAAAATACGCGTGAAAATGGAATGAACGTTGTTTGTGCGGGAGGCGCTCATTTAGATCCTATTCGAGCCTTAAAAAGCGCCATTCAAGAAATAGCAGGCATGTTACTAATAACAGACGATGAGCTCGAGCACAAAAGAGAATACTACGAAAAGTGCTTACAAGATCCTTATTTCGTTAATAAAATGGAAGACCATAGTATGCTGTACGGATTGAAAGAAACGGAAGAACGTCTTCACTTCCTTTTACGAGAAGATGCACCGGTGCAAACGTTCCAAGAAATAAATGTATCACAATCATTTGATATGGATTTAACATCCGATCTCCACCAACTTTTAAATCGTTTGCATCAATCTGACCTTGAAGTAATCGTTGTAGATCAAACCGTTCCCCTTATAGAAAAGAACGGACTACACTGTGTAAAAGTTATTATTCCAGGTATGTTACCGATGACGTTCGGACACCATCTTACTCGGGTTACAGGACTGGACCGGGTATATACCGTACCGATGACACTTGGATATACAGACGAACCTTTAACAAATGAAAGATTAAATCCACATCCACATCCGTTTCCATAGTAAAGGAGGGATTTCATGCAGCTAGATACTTTTTTACATCATCTCCATTTCTCTATCGATGAAATTATGCCAAATCATGAGGTGGACTGGAAAGACGCACCGCTTCCTTATAAATTATATCGAAATGTACCTACCATCCCGCTCTCCTTAGAAATCCCGTTATCTTTATCGAACTCTTCTACTACACCTACTCTAAATGAGATTGGTCACTACCTTTGGTATTCATTTGGTGTAACACAATTATGTCAGCTAAATAGCGAGAGAAATGTATTACGTAGATCCATTCCTTCAGGCGGTGCCTTATACCCGAATGAATTGTATATCTATTTAAAGATTGACGATTATCCAGACGGCATTTACCATTATGACGCCGCGCATCACCGACTTATTTTACTTCGCGAAGGAAATTTCGATTCTTATTTAGCAGACGCACTCGGTAATCGCTGTAACATACAGGATTGTTTCGGTGCTGCATTCGTATCCACTATGTTTTGGAAAAACTTCTTTAAATACAATAACTTTTCATATCGACTTCAAGGATTAGATAGCGGGGTCCTCATTGGACAATTGCTAGAATGTGCAAAGCAATTCGGTTATACAAACGGCGTATACTTTCAATTTCTAGACCGTGCACTGAACCATTTACTCGGATTGTCAGAAGGTGAAGAAAGTGTGTATGCCGTTATTCCTTTAAGTACAGAGCCAGAAACTAATTGGTTTCACAATGATTACCGTGAAAATAAAACAGTTACTTCTCATGAGTTGTTGCAACAAATTCCGCCGCTCGCACATGAACATTTCATTCGCTCAAAACATGTAGGTGAATATCCGATGATAACAAAAATAAATGAAGCTTCTATGATCGAATCAACAGCACACTTCCAAACACTACATCATGAAGAGCACTATCAACATAATCCGTACGCTGTACAGCTACCAAAAGTAGAACGGTTATCGTATGATTTCCTACAACTTTGTAAAAAACGATATTCTCCTGATGCGGATTTTATTTTAACGAAATGGGATGCAGCTGAGCTCGCTACTTTACTACAAGAAGCGAGTCTCTCCTTCCCCTATTACAACGACCTTGACGGTAAGTATACAAATGAAAATACACGCGTCTCCGTATACGGATGTTTTTATAACGTGAAAAATATTAAAAACGGGGCTTACGCTTATAACAGTAAAACACATTCCATACAACCAATTCGATATGGAGACCTTCGCTACCCACTTCAGTCTAGTATGACGATGGATAACGTAAACCTTTTTCAAGTACCACTTTGCCTACATGTAGTCGGAAAGAAAGATTATTATACAAATGCATTAGGCTATAGAGGGTACCGTATTCATCAAATGGAAGCAGGTATACTCGTTCATAAACTCGTTTTTGCAGCGACCGCGATGGGGATGGGCGGGCATCCTTTACTTAGTTTTGATACAAATTCATGTGATCAATTGTACGGAATAGATGCTGGGAATGAAACATCTCTTATTCAAGTTCCAGTTGGGGCATATCGAGCGCGGAATTGGTTAAAAGGGGCTTTGCATTGTTAGAAGCACGCCGTCTATCGGCGTGCTTTTTTACTAGATTAACTTAAAAATACTCTTAATTTGTCTTGCAAATAACCAATTTTTCGTACCGTAGTTATCATTTAAACTATCTAAATTGATAGATTGTCCGTTAGCAAACTTTAATTCTAACGTAGTATTTTTGTCATTTGTTTTTAAGTTACTATTTGTAATGTCATCATACTTTAATTTTTCAATCTCAATATATTCGTCTTTTTCTTGTCCAATCACGACATGGTCTTGGAAGAAGAAAAATACTTCTACTTTTTTACCGAAACAAAATACATTTTTCGTATAAATTAATGTCGCGTTATCAAGTCCGACACATACTTCTTTCATTTCTTCCACAACGTGTCCAAAGTCTTCTTCATGTCTTGTATTTGATTCAACAATCCATTCTTCGATTGTTTTCATGTTAATTGCCATACTGCGCCCCCTGGTTCGTTCATTGCTTCGTTTAAAAAATAAATACTATATGACAATATAAGCGATACGTACTATGTTTTCAAGGGGAAAGGGTATATTCAAAATAAAGTGAAACTTTATTTACTCCCTCATTGTAAAAAAAATAGCACTTTAAAAAGTGCTATTCCGCTCTCCTTGCCGCTTGCTGAATTGGGTCCCAAACGCTGTTATATGGTGGTGCATAACTTAAGTCGACATCTTCTAAATCGTGAATACTCATTTTATTGAAAAGTGCCATTGCAATCACATCAATCCGTTTATCTACGCCTTCTTCTCCAATTACTTGCCCGCCCAATAATTGTTTCGTATCGGATCGATATAGTAATTTCAAGTAAAGTGGTTTTGCATTTGGATAATAGCCCGCCATATTTGTAGAATCTACTTTAACTGTTTTATACGGGATGTGTAGCCCTTTCGCTTCTTTTTCATTTAATCCTGTTCTTGCAAGCGTCAAATCCATAAATTTAATAATACCTGTACCTAACGTACCTTTAAAGGCTCTTCGTTTATCCAGCATGTTCAGTCCAGCAAGTCGCCCTTGTTTATTGGCAGTCGTTCCGAGCGGGATATGATCATGAATTTCCTTTATAACGTGGTAATGTGTTGCGCAATCACCAGCTGCATATACGTCTTGCACATTCGTTTGCATATATGCATTTACTTCAATTGCCCCTTTATGATTCTTACGTATATTTGTCCCTTCAAGGAAATCAGTATTTGGCTTCACTCCGACAGATACTAAAACAAGATCCGCTTTATACGTACCTTTATCCGTTTCAACTACTTCTACTCGTTCATTCCCTTTGAATGCTTTTACATTTTCATTCGTTAAAATTTCAATATGATGCTTATCTGCTTCTTTATGTATGTACTCTGCCATATCTGCATCATAAATCGTACCGATATGATCATTTCGCTCAATCATTCTTACTTTCTTACCAAGTTCGACGAATGTTTCTGCCATCTCAAGTCCAATGGCACCACCGCCAATAATCGTTACATCTTCAACTTTATTCGTTTCTAGCGTTTTTAATATGCGCTCAGCATCAGGAATTGTTTTTAAAAGATGAACGCCTTGTAATTCCCGTCCTTCCCATTCTGGCATAACAGGACGCACTCCAGTCGCAATTAATAATCGATCGTACGGAAATTCAAAGACATCTTTCGTCTTCGTATGCTCTGCGTACACCATTTTCTTTTCCGTATCTACTTTCGTTACTTCATGACGCACTTTCGCATCAATTCCATATTTCTCACGAAACGTCTTTACGTTACGCGCGATTAACTTTTCAGTTGAAGCGATAGCACCACTAATGACGTACGGTAATCCACACTGAGCGTACGAATAAATTTCACCTTTTTCTAAAGTTACAACATTTGCATTTTCATCGTTTCTAACAATTTGCATAGCTGCACTCATACCAGCTGCATCTCCGCCAATAATGACATAGTTCACTTTACCACTCCTTCTTTTTTACATACTCTTTACGTTTTCCATATTTTATAGAAATAACACCTACTTCCATTGTAAAGAAAGAGAATTTCATCTTCAAATTTTGTGCACAAACCTATGCTTGAATAGGTAACTGTCGTGTCTTATAAACAATATGTTTAATATGCTATAACAGTAACAATTGAAAGTAGGTGAAACATACATGTGCGCCGGCCTTCTCGCTCAAACTCCAGAGGAACCGAAAGAACCAAAACCCGCCTTGTCGCTTGATCAAGAATTCTCTATTAACGCAACCATCTATAGTGCTCGTGCTTGGTTATCTAATGATGAGACTTTCCCACAAACGATTTGGAAAGGCTCTCGCTTCGCTTCAGCATCACACGCTGGCAAGTCCATCTTACCAATCGGCACTGTAAAAATTTTGAACTTATCTGATGATACAATAACAGTTACTGCATCATCAGAATCAGATGATAATCTCAAAATAGTCGTACCCCCTCATTCTGAAGGTGTTTTAACATCTAATGGTTTATCTGATGTGCAAGCAAGTACATCAGGAGGAGCAAGTAAAGTCACATTTCTCTTTCATATCTTTTTCTCAAGGGATCCTGGTTCAGATAAAAAACCATAAAAAAGGTACAGTTATGCACTGTACTTTTTTCATGTGTTCTATTCTCTTGATTTGATTAGTTCAATATTATAAGTTTCGATATCTGTTAACGTTCCTGTAAAGTAAGGATTTTCTCTATACCAAGACTGTTTTGCAAAATACGCTTGCATATCTTTCGTTTGAAAAATATGTCCATGCCTTGCATATATTTCATTTCTAGCAATTTTCAACTGCTCTTTCGATAAATATGTTAAATCTGCGCTCGTTAATTTTCGAATATCACTATCAGGAAAGATGAAACCATTATATACATACCCAGTCGCGGGCGTTGGAGTAACATTATAAACAACTGTTTTTTCTGTACTTTTCTTTTGGAATGGAAGATTATAAGACGAAAGTGCCGTTACCGTCTCTACTTGTGTCGTTTCCCGTCCGCTTTCTCCATTTCGTTCTAAATAAATCGTCGCACTTCCATCAGTCGCTACTGGCCCCCATGTAATTTCTTCTCCTGCCAGCGCTGTAACCGGTTTTTGATTTACGTACAATGTTGCACCCGGCGCGTTCGTTTGAACTGTAATATATTGACCTTGCAACGTTAAATCTATCGTTACGTTATTTTGGCTCTGTTTCATAAGTACAACCTTTTCCTCACGAGATAATTTTACATAGTCATTTTTATAATCTGATTGAAACACTTGATTTCCCGGAAGAAATGGCCCATATTGCTTCTCAAACCTTTTGTCATCTGTCTTATCAATTTCTTTTCCGTTCATTTTTAACGATACGCCTTTTTCATTTGTAAGCAAAGTTGTATAGTACGTCTTCGCTTTCAATTTATATCGATCAAATATAAAGAAATACTTTCCGTCTTTCGTTAATGAAAAATCAGCTCTTTCTATTCCGTCCCGTTGTTTTTCACCTTGTCTCAAATATCCTTTTAATTCATTTACGTAAGATGGATTTTCTTTTATATATGAAAATAGGGGCTTTACACTCTCTCTCGTTATCATAACCGATGGATCATCTGCCGTAACGATCTCAGCTAATTTCTCTCCGTCCCTCTCTTGTAAAATCGTAATCATCCGGTCTACTTGTGCCAGCTGCGTATAATACGACGATCCGTACAAATACAATCCAATAATCACTATAACAAATAGCGCTAACAGTGTAATGCCAACTTTTGCACCACCGCTCATGTTCTTCTTTACTACAGGACGTCCCCTCTTCGACCCGCAGTTTTGACAAAATTGCAAACCATCTTCAAACTGAACTCCGCACTTTGTACATACATTCATTCAGTCAACCACCTTTTCATTAGAAGCCAGTTATTCCCTGTGTTAAGGCTTGAATTATCGTGCTAATGTAAGACCAAAGTACAATGAACGTTGCAATTCCAATTAAAACATTTGCAATAATAAGTGTGTAAACGAGATCTAATCCGCCATTGTCTAGCTTTAATACGGCTACAGTTATACTAATCCCTATATAAGTTGCAGCTACGGATAATAATATAGGTAAGAAAAAGATTAATAAGAAACTAAAAAGAAAAGAAAGGACTAATATGACAATAGCCGGCGTCGCTATCGTTCCCCATATACCAAATACTTCAAGAAACGAAAAAGATGATTTCATCATCTTGCCACTTACAAAAATAATAAATCCGACAAATAAAGTTAAAATTAATAAAAAGAAAAAGACCGTTATAGATTCTCCAAAAAACGTGGGAGTAGATATATCTGGTGCAAATGTTCTCGTAACTGCTGATGCTGCACTCATCATTCTATAAAAAATACATGCTCCTAAAAAACAAATAAGAACAAGACTTACAATTCCATTTCGCACTTCAATAGCGCCGCTTTTCATAATCGCTGTCGGTGCTTGTAATGCATGTTTAAAAAATTGAAAATAGCCGCTCGCAAACCGTTTCGCTTGCTCTACCGTTTCATTTGGCCGAGCTTCCTTTGCTTGTGCCGCACGTGCTTGTTCCGGCCCTTCTTCTTGGCCACTACTTGCCACTACTTCTTCCGTTAACGAATGTCCACAATTCCCGCAAAACTTTGCCTCCGCTGCATTTTCTGTATGACATGACGGACATTTCATTCTCTTATCCCTCCTTAAGCATATACCATATAGGGTGTTACAAGTTCAATATATGACTTTGGACATAAAACATGACTACAAGAAAAAGATTCTGAAATCCTTCTTCCGAAAGAAAATATATGTGCTAGTAATCTTGAAAAAAAATGCTATTATGAAACAGAATAAATAATATTTTTAACAGATTGGATGACTGGCAATGGAATTGGTAAACTCAATTTTTCAAATACTCCTTACAAGCGTAATCCAATTATTATCTTTAATTGGCGTTATCATTGTAATTGGATTTCTATTAGGCTATTTAGAATCTCTCACACGCATGTATTGGTCGAGAGCTTTCGGAAGAAAAGGATTCCTATTAACGGCTTGGATTGGTGTTCCGATTCACGAACTTGGACATGCCATTATGTGCGTGCTGTTCCGTCATAAGATTGTAGCAACGCAGTTCTTCCCGACAGATACAAGTCAAGGGGCTTTAGGTTACGTACAACATCAATACAATCAAAAAAGTGTGTATCAACGGATTGGGAATTTCTTCATCGGCATTGGGCCTATTATTTCTGGTATTACTGCACTAATCCTTTTAATGCGCTATTTCGTACCAGAATCATATTTTTTATTTAATACAACTCTCGAAAAAACGATTGCTTCTACCTCTATTAATATAGAAATGATCCAAAACATGCTCTTGTCGACGTTTGTATTATTGAAAAGCTTATTTACAATCGGTAATTTATTGAATCCTTCCTTTTGGTTATTTTTATTTATCGCCATTTGCATTTCCGCACATATCGCTTTAAGTAAACCAGACATTAAAGGATCAATAGACGGAGTTATCGTCATGTTTATCGTTTTATTTTTATTCAACATCATCGCGGGACTGTTTCAATACGACAGTAACCAGCTACTTGGACAGGTTATGAAATATAATATGTATCTCATTGCGTTTTCTAGTGTAGCACTGCTTTTCTCTTGTATTTCTACACTTGTAAGTTTTGGGTTTTATAAAATAAGAAGAGGGCGTTCTTTTTGAACGCCCTCTTCTTATTAATTATTCCCCTTATAATCACAATGCTCAACCGGAACACGAGCATGCCCCTCTTCATCGGTACACCATGACTGTGATTGGAATGCAAGAAAGATACCAATCCATTCTTCTTCCTTCTCGAAGTGAATGAGTATTCCTCCGTCTTGCCATATGCCATCATCACCTTGCCATTTTTCTACATTCCCTTGATTCATGTGAATATCATGTATACCGTTTCCTGGTTTGAAATGAAAATAGGAATCTGGTGTATTTTCTTCTGGTCCCCATCTTTCGCCAAATGCGTAAATAATTGCTTTTTCTTCTATCGCTCGTTTTATATAACGTTCTATTTTTTCATTTAAATCATTATCTGCTCCTGCTTTTTCGGGAGGCAAAGGAATCATTTGTTTTGAGTCAAATAGATTTCCTCTTACATAATCTAAAGCTACTTTCGGTTCATTGTTTTTTATTTCTGTAAAACCGAATGGTAATGTCGGTAAAATATGAATCGCCTCTGACCTAATATTGTTACTCGCAAAATATAAAACTTCTGACGGATAACTTTGCGATTTTACGTTAATTGCAATACGATAATCTACTCCTGTCTCGCCCTGTAAATGAACTTGATAATGAGGTGTTTTCCCTTTTCCAATCTTTGATTGTATAACTGTACCTTTTAACACACCGTAGTTTTTTAGGGGCATACATTTCATCTCCTATTCATTTAGTAGCAGCTATTCATATTTAAATCATTATCCATTCATAAAAAAAATCCTCCTATGTTAGGAGGATTTTTAATTTCTCAACATATACCAAACAATAACCTCTACCACTACAAGTAAAACCGCACCAAAGATCATTAACGTCGTCTTCTTTAATAGTTCATTTTCACGGTAAGGGATATTACATAAGTAAGCACCTAATGTAATCCGTGATGGACAAGCGATTGTCGCTACTGATGATGCGGTGTTTTGAAGTGTTGTGACATATTGCCACGGGAGTGCTACGTTTTGTGCAGTTTGCATTTGTAGTTTTATAAACATTGCATTTGATCCTGCGTTACTACCTGTTAAAAATCCACCAATAGCGCCAATAAACGGAGCAACGAAAACGAAAAACGTTCCAAATGTGTCACCAGCTGTCTTTGCGAGTAATGAATGCATGCCTGATGCACCCATTAGTTCTGAAATGGCGATAAACATTGTCGTCGTAATCGCAAAAGGAATCCATTGTTTTATCGTTTGTGAGAGTGATTGTTTCATAATATTAGACGGGATGCGGAAGAAAATAATAGTAAATAAGCAAGTCATACCGAGCCAAAATCCTGGTGAATATAGTAACTCTAGTTTGTAAGAGTATGATTTCAAATCAAGAACCGCATATGATCTAAACAAATCATGTAATGCTGGAACGAGGCGGGAGAGTAAAATACAAACTGTTAGAAATATATAAGGGCTAATAATTTTTATAATGGATATTTCTCTTTCCGTTGCCGCCGCATGTTCTGTTATAAGATTTTGCCCACTTTTTCCTTTTAATTTAATGATAAGAAAGCCAAATGTAATCGTAACGATAGAACTTAATATCCCGGCTAGTTCAACACTTACGTACGCATTAGAAAGATAGATTCCGAGAGAAAATAATAGAAAGAATCCTACTCCTTCTTTCCACTTTTCTATAACCGCTTGCCAGCCGCCAACAACGTGTAAAGAAAGAATAACAAAGTAAGCAAACATCGGAATACTTAATAGCGCTGTATTTGTACCAAGTGTTGTAAGAGGCATATTTATTAGCTGCGAACCGATAATCGTACCAGTTGCCATTGCGCCCCATGAACTAGCTAGTAAGCCGATGAATGAGAGCAGTACAGCTTGAAATGGTTTATATCCTAGTGAAAGAAAAATAGGTGCTGCAACCATGAAGCCGATACCGAATCCACTTACTGATTCAATAAGCGGGCAAATGCCAAAACACATAAGCAGCATTTGTAATAAGCGATCCTGAGTAACTGCTTCTAGAAAACGTGCTACTTGATCGATGTACCCCATTTTGTTCATGAGGTGAAATAAAAAAATACCGAAAAATAAAACGTACCCGACAATAAAACAAATTAACCATCCTTTAATCGTTGCGTGCACAGTTTCACTTATCCCTAATTGAAACGTTGGCGAGAGTAAAACGATTCCAACAGACACAGCATAAGAAATTAACGAGGACCTTAATGACGTTTGTTTAAATAAAAATAAACAAATGAAAATCATCATAATTGGGATAAGTGCCAACAATATGGCCATGTTATCATCTCATTTCTTTTAAAATACAATTTTTAACTATTATATAACAGATGCTATAATTTTCAATTGTTTTTACAACAGATTCAAAAAAGGAACCAAACGGCTCCTTTTCATTCACTCCCATTTTCTATTATCCTGAAAAACTGTCTGCTTTCCGACTATTTCTTTCAACACAACAAACACAATGTAAGTACATATTGCTTGCAATATAATATTCCAAAATTTCATTAATGTAAATGAATGAATCCGTAGAAATAATTCGTTTAATAATACAATCGAAACGATACTAAATAATTCTATACTAATCGAAAATAGACATATTTCTAAAATAGACTGTTCTTGAATGCGATTTAAGTTAGAAAAGATGAATACATACCCTAAAAATAGAGCCATTAACTCTATTTTCGTCATGCTAATAAGCCAAGCGTATAATGGTACAGTTAAAAATAGATATAGTAATTTACGTCTTAGCATGCCTTCTCCTCCTCTGAATTATATGTATTTTCTGTATATTTTAACATTTATTACGCAAAACAAAAAGAAGAGACTACGCCTCTTCTTTTTGTTTTGTTGCATATATTAATTCACATATTTCTTCTCGCTTTTCATTTTCTAAAAGCTCAATGACCTTACTTCCAACGACAACTCCGTCGCATATTGTAACCATTTCTTCTACATGTTCTTTTGTTGAGATGCCGAATCCAGCGACTACTGGTAAGTTGACGTGTGATTTTACTTTTTCTAAGTAACTATGAATCTCCTCTTTAAAGTTTTGACGTACTCCCGTTACGCCCGCTACTGTAACAGCATAAACGAACCCTTCTGATTCACTCGTAATTTTTTCAATTCTTTCAATAGGACTCGTTACGGTAACGAGTGGAATGAGCGCAATGTTTACCTCTCGAAGTAACGACGCAATAATATTTTGTTCTTCATACGGTAAGTCTGGAACGATGATGCCGTCTACACCTGCTTCTATACAGTTCTCAATGAATCTTTCTTTTCCGAATGCAAGTACCGGATTTAAATATGTCATGAGTACAAACGGAATTTGCACTTCTTTCCTTACCTCTATTAATGCTTGAAAAATACCTTTTACTGTTACGCCGCTATCTAGCGCTCGTTTCCCTGCTCTTTGAATCGTTGGACCGTCTGCGACTGGATCCGAAAAAGGAATGCCGATTTCAACGATGCTCGCTCCTGCTTCATCAAGAAAACGAATTCTTTCTTTTAATTTTTCAAAGCCGCCATCTCCGCCCATTACGTACGGAATAAATGCTTTCTTTCCATTTTCAAACGCTGCTTTAATTTTTTCTACTCCCATTTTTTACACCTCTTCCATATAACGTTTTATACTCTCTACATCTTTATCACCGCGGCCAGATAAACAAATGACAAGCCCTTCATCTTTCTTCATTTGCGGCGCTAATTTTAATGCGTATGCGACAGCATGCGAGCTTTCTAACGCCGGGATAATGCCTTCTTTTTTCGTTAATAATTGAAATGCTTCTAATGCTTCTTCGTCTGTTATCGAATGATAAGAAACGCGGCCAATATCTTTTAGCAAGCTATGTTCTGGACCAACACCTGGATAATCAAGTCCTGCTGAAATAGAGTGTGCTTCTTGAATTTGTCCTTCTTCGTTTTGCAGAAGATACATCATTGATCCGTGGAGAACACCAACGCTTCCTTTCGTTAAAGTTGCTGCATGCTTTTCTGTATGAACGCCTTTTCCAGCTGCTTCTACGCCGTAAAGAGCAACTTCTCCATCGTGTACGAACGGATAAAACATCCCCATCGCATTACTGCCACCGCCAATACAAGCAACGACTGCTTCTGGTAACTTTCCTTCTAACGTCTCATATTGTTTTTTCGTTTCATTTCCAATTACACTTTGGAAATCACGGACAATTTGCGGGAATGGATGTGGTCCGAGAACAGATCCCATAATGTAGTGCGTATCATGCACATGTGAAACCCAGTAACGAAGCGCCTCGTTTACCGCATCTTTTAATGTACCGCTACCTGCCGCTACACTTTCTACTTTCGCTCCGAGTAATTCCATTCGGAACACATTTAATTTTTGACGTCTTACATCTTCTTCTCCCATAAAAATGACGCATTCTAATCCGAGAAGAGCACATACAGTAGCTGTTGCAACTCCGTGTTGTCCAGCTCCTGTTTCAGCGACAACTTTTTTCTTGCCCATTCGCACTGCAAGTAGTGCCTGACCGATTGTATTGTTAATTTTATGAGCTCCTGTATGGTTCAAATCTTCACGTTTTAAATAAATTTTTGCCCCACCGCAATACTTCGTCATATTTTCAGCATAATATAGCGGTGTTTCTCTTCCGACGTACGTTTTTAAATAATGATTTAATTCCTTTTGAAATGCTTCATCTTGCATCGCTTCTTTATATGCTTCTTCTAGTTCTAGTACAGATTGCATTAACGTTTCTGGAACGTATCGTCCTCCGTATATACCGTAATGTCCTTTTTCATCTGGATATGCGTAGTTCATTTGGAACACTCCTTTGCTTTTATAATAAATTGTTTTATTTTCTCTACATCTTTCTTTCCTTCTGTCTCTACTCCGCTGCTCACATCGACCATATAAGGCCGAACAGTTCGAATTGCTTCTTCTATATTAAGAGCGTTTAATCCACCAGCTAATATCGTTTTCTTTCGCAATTCTTTTGGCATATGCCCAAGTAGTTCCCATGAAAATGTCTTTCCATTTCCTCCATGAAACTTTTCTTTCGGGCTATCAAATAATATATAATCCGTTTCATACCTTTGAGCGTTTTTCATATCACTCTCTGAAGTTACTCCTAGCGACTTTATAGACGGAATATTCAATCTTCTAATTTGATGATTGTTTTCATCCCCATGTAGTTGTACATGTGTTAACCCACACTCATCTGCAATTTTCCGGATCACTTCTACTGATTCATTTACGAAAACACCAATTTTTAACACGTTGGCTGGAAGCTCCTGAATGATTTCTTTCGCTCTCTTTGGAGTGATTTTCCGTTTACTTTCTGCAAAAACAAATCCGAGTGCATCTGCGCCGTATTCGCACGCACTTTTCGCTGTTTCCACATCAGTGATGCCGCAAATTTTCACTTTCATATATTCACCTTACAATCTTCAAAAAAACTACTAATAGAAGATGATGTCATAAGCGCCTCTCCAACTAATACACCTTTGGCCCCAGCTCTTTTAACACGAATAATATCTTCTTTTGAATGAATGCCACTTTCACTAATCCAAAGTAGTTTCTCCTCATTCAATCTTTTTCCAAGCTTTTCAGTTTGGCTTAAATCTACTTCGAACGTTTTTAAATTACGATTATTAATGCCAATAACGTGCGGATTTAATACAATCGCAGTTTCTAATTCCTGTTCATCATGAACTTCAACAATCGCTTCCAATCCTTTTTCTAACACGTAGCTATACAACTCTTTTAACTTCTCTTTCGTTAACGCTGCTACAATTAGTAAAATAATATCTGCTCCCGCTTCATATGCTCTATCAATTTGAATCTTATCGATTATGAAATCTTTACATAAAAGCGGAATGTTACTTTCTTCTCTTGCTGTTTGTAAATCGTGAAACGACCCTTTAAAAAATTGACCATCTGTTAAAACAGATACTGTTCCTGCACCACATTTCTCATATGTTCCCACTTGTTTTCGTACGTCAACGTGTAAATTGATATCTCCTTTTGATGGTGATGCTCGCTTTACTTCTGCAATGACAGTAAACTGCTGTAACGCTTCTACAAGTGAATGTGTCTTTCTTTTTGTTTTTACTGGTGTATATATTTCATACAACTCCGCAACTTCCTTTTTCTTCTGTTCTACAATTTCATCTAAAATCGTCCCCACTTTAGTTCACCCTTTCTAATTTTTCATTGCTTGCTGCAATTAATAAGTTTAATTTGGTTAATGCTTTTCCAGAGTCAATGCTATGTGCCGCGAGTTTAATTCCTTCTTCAATCGTTTCCGTTTTTCCATTTGCGAAAAGAGCTAGACCTGCATTTAATAAAACTGTATCACGATAAACACTCTTTTCTCCGCTCAATACTTCAAGCGTAATCTTTGCATTTTCTTTTGAATTCCCCCCTCTAATTTCTTCATTTTTCACTCTTGAAAAACCATACTTTTCTGGATCAATACTCATTTCTACTATTTCATTATCTTTTAAAAGGACTACGTGATTTTCCCCTTGTAATGACGCTTCATCTAAAAAACCACTTCCATTTACGACAAGCGCTTGTTTCCGGCCTAACTTTTGTAATACTTCTGCAACTGGTAATAACATATCTCGTTTATAAATACCGACAAATTGTGTTTCTAAATTCACTGGATTTGTTAAAGGACCAATTAAATTAAAGATCGTCGGCACGTTTAACTCTTTTCTTATTTTCATAATGCGCCTTAGTGCTGGATGCATCACTGGTGCAAATAAAAATGCAATGCCCACATGCTCTAGTAAATAATCAATTTCGTTTGGCGTACTACTAATATTTACACCTAGTTCTTCTAATAAGTCTGCACTTCCTGTTTTACTAGAAACAGCACGATTACCATGTTTTGCAACCTTTACACCTGCTCCTGCCAGTACGAATGCTGATGTTGTGCTAATATTAAACGTTTGAGCACCGTCACCACCCGTCCCGCAATTGTCCATTGCTCCTTGTATATGGTTCGAAAACGGCAATGCCTTTTCGCGAAGAGCTCGAACGAGACCGTATATTTCTTCTGCAGTTTCACCTTTCGCTTTCAGTAAGACTAAGAAAGCTGCAATTTCACTTTCTAATATGTTTTCACTTAATAAAAGTAGTCCTGCTTTATACATTTCCTCTTCTGTTAAATGTTGACCCTCCACTAATTTACGAAGATAGTTATTCATACTCTTTCCTCCTCTTTTATTTCTGTTAAAAAGGCACGTATTAACTTTCCGCCTTCTTCTGTTGCGATTGATTCCGGATGAAACTGTAATCCGAAGAGCGGATAATAATTGTGACGGACTGCCATTATCTCTCCGTCGTCCATCGCTGTTGCTAATATGTCAAAACACTCTGGCAAGCTCGTTTGCTCTGCAACAAGGGAATGATAGCGCATTGCCGTTAGCGGCTGTGTAGCGTATGAAAAGATTGACGTTCCGTTATGTTTCACACGCGATGTTTTTCCATGTTTAATACATTCTGCTCTAACAATGTCTCCTCCAAATGCAGCTATGATCGCTTGGTGGCCAAGACAAATCCCTAATATGGGAACGTTCTTATAAAAATGACGGATGACGTCGATACAAATGCCAGCATCCTCTGGTTTTCCTGGTCCTGGTGAAAGTACAATTCCTCTTGGATTCACCTCTTCTAACTGTTCTATCGTTATTTCATCATTTCTTACAACTACAATTTCTTCTTCATGTTCGCCTAACAGTTGATACAAGTTATATGTGAACGAATCGTAATTATCGATAAGTACAATCATTTCATTACCTCCAAAAGCGCTCTCGCTTTATTTAATGTTTCTTCATATTCAGCTACTGGATCTGAATCGTAAACGACTCCTGCTCCTGCCTGAACATATGCTTTTTCATCCTTTACGACCATCGTTCGAATGGCGAGCGCCATATCAAGATTTCCTGAAAAACTAACGTATCCAACTGCACCAGCGTATACATTTCTTTTTTCATTCTCTAGTTCATTTATAATTTCCATCGCTCTAATTTTCGGAGCTCCAGAAACCGTCCCTGCTGGTAAGCAATACGCTAACGCATCAAATCCGCCCATTTGTTTTTGCAATGTTCCGTAAACTTCGGATACAATGTGCATAACGTGAGAATATTTTTCTACTTTCATATATTTATCTATCGTAACCGAGCCGATTTCACTCACTCTACCAATATCGTTTCGCCCAAGATCTACAAGCATCATATGCTCTGCTCGCTCTTTCTCATTGCCTAACAGTTCTTTTGCGATTTCCTCATCTTCCCTCTTCGTTTTCCCCCTCGGCCTTGTACCAGCAATTGGATTCGTCATCACTTTATCCTCCCTTACTGATAGTAAACTTTCCGGCGAGGAACCGAGTACAACATAATCTTGAAAATCGATATAGAACATATATGGTGATGGATTTGCAATTCGAAGTTTTCGGTATAACGCGAATGGATCACCAATACATTCACTTTGTAAACGCTGTGACAGTACGACTTGGAATATGTCTCCGGCTCTTATATGTTCTTTCGCCATTTCTACCATCCCACAAAACTCTTTTTCCGTTATAGAAGAAGTGAATGATAATGTGGATTGTATTGCATTTACTTCAGTTTCTTCTCCTTGTAGCACTTCCTCTTTGTATACTCGTAGCCTTTCGTATACTTCCTCATAATCTGCTGAATCATCTTCCCTGCATACATATACAAACGACAACCTTTGGCGTAAATGATCGTAAACGATAAACTCACGATATAGTAAGAGGTGTACTTCCGGAATATTTAATGGGTCGTGTAAATCCGCTCCAATGTTTTCATACTGCCGAATGACATCATATCCAATATAACCAACTGCTCCTCCGCAAAATGGAAATGGGCTGTCTACTTGTGATGGTGCGATTATTTCTTCTAATACTTGTAGTACGTTACCTTGTAACTTTTCTGCCCGGCCGAAAATCGTTCGTTCCACTTCCGTACCAACGCTTTTCACTTCTCCATAAGGATTACATCCTAAGTAAGAATAACGCCCTTTATCTTGATGAAGCTGTGAACTTTCTAATAAGAATTTCTTCTTCCCTTTCATACGTCTATATAAAGAAATTGGCGTAATGCTATCTCCTTCTTCTTCATCGATTACTAAAAATGTCTTTCTCTCTCTTTTTTGTTTTATAAATTCTTCTTTCGTCATCATGTCCTTCACCTCGCTCTGAAAAATAAAAAAGTCCTCTACATATCGAAAATATGTAGAGGACGATAAATATACCGCGGTACCACCTCGTGTTGGATGCAAAAGCATCCCGCTTTGTTCAGGTACAAAATTTATACCTTATCCTTGTAACGGCGGAACCCGGGTTGCCTACTGAATATAATTGTTCAGCATACCTCTCGTAAGCCCATTCCGTATATGGCACCGTACCGGGCTCCCACCTATTCCCGGCTCTCTGTAACGTCTCCAATATACGTACTCTTCTTACTTAAACGATTTCATTTATTTCATTTTTTATACACAAAAAGGGAGTACTCATCCTATAGAAAGGACGGGTACTCCCGTGGTGCCACCTTAATTCGTTACAAATGTAACGCACTTTACCGTATCAAAAACAATACGTGTCTCTTGTATCGATGAGATCATGTCGCCAAAGCCTACTTCTTTCGTTTCGGTTTGGAAGCTCCGAAGCCCATTCCACATCAATTCCATACTGATTCGCACCAACCATCAGCTCTCTGACATGTTCATCATGTGTACTCTTCTTCATCAACGCTTGCATTTTTTTAAGTTGCACTCATTATAGACCTGACTTTTTTCACAAGTCAATACTTTTTTAAAAATTTTATTTTTCTTTCCTTTCAATATTATATTGACAAAACAACCTCTTTTTATGTAAATATAATAAATACTCTATTAAAAATAAGGTTTTTTGTATGAATATTATATATTAAAAAAGTAAAATGACATCAAAAAACGCTTACATTTCTGAAAATTCATATTTCTATATGGATTTTCCAGAATAATCATGATAGATTATAAATATGCATAACGCATCAAAAGACATGACAAAAGGAAGGGGAACTACATGAGTACGCAGATGTTAACTTTAACTTCTATCTCTATCTACATGCTCGGGATGTTAGTAATTGGCTATTTCGCCTACAAACGAACGTCCAACTTAACAGATTATATGCTTGGCGGGCGTACACTAGGCCCCGCAGTAACAGCATTAAGTGCTGGAGCATCCGATATGAGTGGTTGGCTTTTAATGGGATTACCCGGTGCAATGTTTAGCGTTGGATTAAGTAGTAGTTGGATTGCGATCGGCCTAACACTAGGCGCATACGCAAACTGGCTTTATGTCGCTCCTCGCTTACGTACCTACTCAGAAATTGCAAATAACTCTATTACTATCCCAGAATTTTTGGAACACCGTTTCCACGACAAATCTCATATGCTACGTTTAGTATCTGGACTTGTTATTATGATTTTCTTTACTTTCTATGTAGCTTCAGGATTAGTTTCAGGCGCTGTATTATTTGAAAATTCATTTGGCATGAACTATCATGTTGGATTATTCATTGTAGCAGGCGTTGTTGTAGCTTACACATTATTTGGTGGTTTCTTAGCAGTAAGTTGGACAGACTTCGTGCAAGGAATCATTATGGTAGTTGCTCTTATTCTTGTTCCTATCGTAACAATTATGAATTCGAACGGACTTGGACCTGCATTTGATACAATTCGATCTGTAGATCCAACACGTCTAGATATTTTTAAAGGTGCCTCTACTTTAGGAATGATTTCTCTATTCGCATGGGGCCTTGGTTATGTCGGACAACCTCATATTATCGTACGCTTTATGGCAATTTCTTCTGTAAAAGAACTTAAAAGCGCACGAAGAATTGGTATGAGCTGGATGATTTTCTCTGTTGTTGGAGCTATGTTTACTGGTCTTATTGGTATTGCTTACTATTCACAACAAGAGTTAACATTATCTAACCCAGAAACAATTTTCCTTGAACTTGGGAAAATTTTATTCCACCCACTTATTACTGGATTTTTATTAGCCGCTATTTTAGCAGCAATTATGAGTACAATCTCATCTCAGTTACTCGTTACTTCTAGTGCCGTAACGGAAGACTTATATCGTACATTCTTCAAACGTTCTGCATCTGATAAAGAACTTGTATTTGTCGGTCGTATGGCTGTACTTGTTATTGCATTAGTTGGGTGCGCTTTAGCGTTTAAACAAAATGATACGATTTTAGCTCTTGTTGGATACGCTTGGGCTGGTTTTGGTTCTTCATTCGGACCTGCTATTTTATTAAGCTTATATTGGAAACGTATGACGAAATGGGGCGCGCTTGCTGGTATGATTTCTGGTGCCGCTACTGTTATTATCTGGACTCAATTCAAATTCTTAAAAGATTTCTTATATGAAATGATTCCAGGTTTCGCTATTAGTTTACTAGCCATCGTAATTGTTAGTTTACTAACACAACCTTCAAAAGAAGTTGAAGAGCAATTTGAGGATTTCGAAAAACAACATCGTCATAATTTATAAAAAAATCTCTGCTGTTATCGTAACAGCAGAGATTTTTTTACAGTTCGACAATCTTCTTATCAAATTTAACAAATTCTTTATGTTTCGTTAAATTTAACATAACACTACTCCTTTATAGTATGAATATCAGCACTTATACAGAAAGGGGACTCCAACATGTTAGCAGCTTTCCAGCAACAACAAACACGAAAATTTTCACCTATCACAAATACTTCTGCATCTTGTTTAAACATGCAACCTAACCCGCCTAAAATTTCAATTGCTCCTTCTGTTATTTCAGTCATCGGTGTTCATATGGAAAAACATAAATTAAAAATAAAAACGGGACAAAACATTGTGTTAGCAGCTTCCATTTTGCCAATACAAGCAACGAATAAAGAGCTTATTTGGTCAAATATGAATTCTGATATCATCACCATATATCCAAAAGGTGACACCGTGACGATTACTGGAAAAAGTGCAGGTAAAGCAGTCGTAATTGTCACAACTGCTGAAGGCAAATTCCGTGACCTATGTGTCATTCACGTACAACCTTATATGACAAACCCAAAGTAAAAGAGTGGCTTCGTAGCCACTCTTTTACTTTGTTTCAATATTTGAGTTTTTACTTTTTACAAAGTTAATAAATTGTTCTTTATTTCTTGGAGAAATAATTTCTGTTTTTATGTGTATCGTAAACAATTTCAAGTCAGTCAAATGATAATGCATGAGTTGCTATTGGATTTTTCGTATTTGAAATTTGTTTTATATCTCGTATAAATATACGTTTTGTAATGAGACCCGATCTAATCGTAATTGTTTCTTTCCCGGCAATATATTTTGCCAAAAATCAACTCCAACTAAACAACATTGCTAATGGAATTGTAAAAAGCAAAAGAAAATATTCTCTCCCTACAAAAATTGGATATAACCATGTATCTTTTTTGATGGAAATTCGATTTCCATCCCCCTTCTATGCCCATATTCCTATAAAACAAAAAGAGAAGTATCACAACTTCTCTTTTCTCCCCTAACACTATAATTCCTGTGTATACACCGGCTCGTTTACGACATTTTTTGCTGTTCGCTTTTGTTGCTGTAGTAAGAAAACCGATACACCAAACAATACGAGCATGCTACCGATAATTTGCATTGCATTTAATTTTTCTCCAAGTAAGAAGAACGCAAGTATAGATGCTCCAACAGGTTCTCCTAAAATACTCATTGAAATTGTCGTTGCATTTACATAATTTAATAGCCAGTTATTAATTACATGTGACACTGTCGGCACAACCGCAAGTAAAAGAAAAACAGTCCAATCCCACTTCGTATAACCTGTAAAGGGTACTTGTAATATGACATTATAAATCCCCATAAAAAGACCTGCGAACGCAAAGACTGTAAAGCTATAAATCCAGTGCGATACTTTCTTCACTGTCGTTTGCCCGATAAATAAATAACCGACAACCGCTATTACACTTAGAAAGGATAATATGTCACCATAAATTGCTTGCTTACTTAAACCTAAATCTCCCCAACCAATGCACATTACTCCTAAAATAGCAATTCCCATCGTTGCAATGGCTGAATATGTTGTTCTTTCTTTAAATAGAAAAAAACCTCCAACTAAAGATACGATTGGTTGAAGTGCCAAAATAATTGTTGAACTAGCAACTGTTGTATGCTTTAAAGATTCAAACCATAAAAGAAAATGAAGTGCTAAAAAGAAACCAGATCCAATTAAAAAGCCCCAATCTTTCATTTGAATCCTATTAAATTCCTCTCTTTTTTTCCATACGATAGGCAGCATAATAAGTACGATAATCCATAAGCGGTACATACTTAATATTGAAGATGGTGCTGAGGACATCTTTACAAAAACTGCTGCAAAGGAAATGGCAATTATAGAAATAGCCAATGGTAGTGCGATTGATTTTTCTTGTTTCAAATCCTGTCTCCCCTCTCACCTGTCAAAAATCCCACTTCATTATATCCGTTTTCTTTCGTAACTTAAATACTAATTTTTTAGATTCTTCGTACCATTATGGTAAAATAGAAATTAAGGCACCAATTAGTGAATATTTCTTTCCTTTTCACTACAAGCGTCGCTCTTACAATCGTTACAGTAAATTTTTATTTAGGGGGATCTACATGAGTCAAACAATAGGGAGAATTGAAGAAATTTCATTTTATAGCGCATCACTTCAAGAAGATGTTACACTTCTCGTTTATTTACCAGTAAATTACACACCACTGCACAAACATACAGTTGTAATTGCACAAGATGGTAGAGATTATTTTCAGCTTGGTAAAGCGCACCGTGTAATTGAGCGCCTTCGTGAAACCGAAGAAATTGACCGTACAATTATTGTCGGTATTCCATATAAAAATGTACATGATCGTAAAGAAAAATATTTCCCAAATGAAATAAAAAATGTTGCATATATTCGTTTCCTTGCTCATGAACTTGCACCATATATTGATGAAAATTATCCAACGTACCAAATGGGAAAAGGTCGTGTTTTAATTGGTGATTCTCTTGGCGGAACAGTTTCCTTTATGACTGCACTTATGTATCCGCATACATTCGGTAAAGTCGTTATGCAATCACCATTTGTGGATGAGACAGTGATGAACTTAGCAAAAGAATTCAAAGATCCACAGGCGTTAGAACTGTATCACGTCATCGGTACAGAAGAAACGGCTGTAAAGCGTACTGATGGACAAGTATCTGATTTCGTAGGGCCGAACCGTGAGTTAAATACGCTTCTTACAGATAGAAACTTCATCACGCATTACGAGGAATTTGAAGGCAATCATACTTGGAAATATTGGCAGACTGATTTACCGAAAGCCTTCTCTCATATTCTATCAATGAAATAATAGAGAGCAGTATTCAGAATAATTTGATATAATAGATAAAGAGATTTATTTATCTCAAAATCTAACTAGACTTACAAAGGGAGGAATTGGAACATGAAATTAGGCATTGTAATTTTTCCATCTAAAATGATTCAAGATAAAGCGAACGGATTGCGTAAACGTTATGACCCGCACTACGCATTAGTTCCGCCACATATTACATTGAAAACACCCTTTGAGGCGCAAGATGAACAATTAGAGTCGATTGTAAACGAGTTACATACAATCGCAAGTAAAACGAACCCTTTCACCCTTCATGTTGGGAAAGTTGGTTCATTCGCACCTGTTAATAACGTCCTTTACTTTAAAGTAGAAAAAACACCTGAACTTACTTTCTTAAATGAAGAAATGCATGGCGGGTTATTCACGCAAGAACGCGAATATGCTTTCGTACCTCATTTAACAATCGGACAAGGCTTATCAGACGCAGAGCATGCTGATGTATTGGGCCGACTACGTATGAAAGATTTCTATTATGAACAACCAATTGATCGTTTCCATCTTCTATATCAATTAGAAAATGGAACATGGACTGTACACGAAACATTCCGTCTTGGAAAGGGGAACAACTAATTTGCACGCACAGATTGTACAAACGGACGAACAACTAAGAGATGCATTCTCTGTACGTAAACAAGTGTTTGTAAATGAACAACGTGTCTCTGCTGAAGAAGAGTACGATGAGTTTGAAGAAACTTCAACACACGTTGTTATATATGACAATGATGTTCCAGTTGGTGCTGGACGTTTTCGCATCCTTGATGGTATAGGAAAAATGGAACGCATTTGCGTGCTAAATTCCCATCGCAAAAAAGGGATTGGAAAAATTGTTATGGATTCGCTTGAAGCGTATGCAAAAGAAAATTCGCTACCAAAATTGAAACTTCACGCTCAAACACATGCTGAAGATTTCTATAAAAAACTTGGATATGTAACAAGTTCTGATGTATTTATGGAAGCAAATATCCCGCACGTCGTAATGATAAAAGAATTGTAATTTGAAAGCAGGAGGTGACCCCTCCTGTTTTTTTACATTGCTATTTTCTTTTTCTTCCGCTAAAGTTAAATGTTGATGCTATAGTTTTGAAGGTGAACATATGACACAAGAAAAATTTTCACAAAAATCGTTAACACACGCTGATATTCCGCGTGCGACATATCATATTCCGAAAACATCTACCCATTTAATTATGGAAGAAGATGTAGATGCGGCTTATTTCCGCGCTCTTGAACAACAAAATGTTTTTTTAAACGAAAAACAATTAGAAGCCGTGCGCACAACAGAAGGTCCTGTTCTTACACTAGCTGGTGCCGGAAGCGGGAAAACATCTGTTTTAACAACTCGCGTTGGTTATTTAGTAAATGTAAAACAAGTTCATCCACGAAATATTTTATTACTTACATTTACACAAAAAGCAGCTGAAGAAATACGAAGTCGTGTTGCGAAGTTACCAGGCATGAATCATGCAGCAAGTAGCTACGTAGTTGCTGGTACATTCCACTCTGTTTTCTTAAAATTGCTTCGTAGCCAAGGGTATAATCAGCAAATTTTAGCAAATGAAAAACATAAACAAATTATGATAAAGAAAATCTTAAAAGAATTGCGTTTAAAAGACGATTATGATGCGGAAACGATGCTCGCGATGATTTCACTTGAGAAAAACAAATTAAATCGTCCGAAAGATGTAAAAGCGAAAACACCAGTCGAACAAGAATTTAAAGAAGTATACGAACGTTTTGAAGAGGTAAAACAAAGATACAATTATATTGATTTCGATGACATCTTATTGGAAACATATTATATGTTAGAAAATAATGCTCCTTTACTAACTCAATTACAACAACGGTTTCACTACATTGAAGTAGATGAGTTTCAAGATACATCGTATGCACAATATGAAATCGTAAAATTGTTAGCCACGCCAAGAAATAATTTATTTATCGCAGGTGATGACGACCAGGCGATATACGGCTGGCGAGGAGCAAGTCACCAAATTATTTTATCTTTTCCCAAAGAATTTGATAACACAACAATCATTGCACTAAATACGAATTATCGATCCAATCCCTTTATCGTCGGGCTTGGAAATGAAGTTATAAAATTAAATCAAGAACGTTTTGATAAAGAGCTATACTCTGTTCGTGAGGAAGGTGTACAACCTTTTTATGCAAGACCTGCTACGACTCTTGACGAAGCAAATCAAATTTTGCAGCTTATTCAAGAAAAAGTAGAGAGTGGTGAACGTAACTTTAAAGATTTTTGTTTACTGTATCGCACACATTCTGTAAGTCGTTCGTTACTTGATCAGCTTACCATTCATAAAATCCCGTTTATTAAACACGGGGCGAGCCAATCATTTTATGAACATTCTTTAATCAAGCCTGTATTAGATCATTTAAGACTCGTGATTGAGCCGTTTCGACTAGAATCACTTTCAAACATATTGCCGACGATGTATATCGGACGTGATGATTGTATTTCATTTATTGAACGTGAACAATGGAAATATGGTGAGGGACGCTTCCCTTCTCTTCTTCATTTCTTACTATTAAATCCAAGCTTAAAACCTTTTCAAGTGAAAAAGGTAAATGAGCGCATCGATTTTATTAAGTTTATTAAAGAATTAGAACCGAAAAAAGCATTAAAAGAAATCATTCATGGTAAAGGAAAATATTTAGAGTACTTACAAAGTAACGATCGTTCTTCCTTTACGATGCATAAAGACATACAAGAAGAAATGTTGGAAGAATTAATGGAGTCTGCAACTCGTTTCACCGATATTCCAGCTTATTTACAATTTATCGACGAGGCGATTCAAGGTCAAAAAGAAATGGAAGCATTAAAAACAATGCCGCAAAAAGATGCCGTTTCACTTATGTCAATCCATAACGCAAAAGGCCTTGAATTTCCATGTGTCTTTTTACTTGGAGCAAGTGATGGAATCCTGCCTCATACTTCTTCTTTAAAAGATGCAAATGATCGTGTTACGGAAACTTCTGAAGCGTTAGAAGAAGAACGCCGATTACTGTATGTCGCCATTACACGTGCGAAAGAAGAACTTTATATTTCTTCTCCGCAATTTTTCAGAGGAAAGAAATTAGATATATCTCGTTTTTTATATACTGTGCGAAAAGATTTACCTGAAAAGACATCCACTAAATAAGGATGTCTTTTTTTATATCACGTTATGTACATCCCTCCTATATAAATTCCTTGTTTTTATCGTGAGAATTAACGTAATATCAGCCATATTCCACTCATATTGTAATAGTGTATGTCAGAACTCACGAGAAGGAGTGAACATAATGAGCTGCAATTGTAATGAAGATCATCAACATGAGTGTGATTTCAACTGTGTATCGAATGTTGTTCGTTTTATACATGAACTACAAGAATGTGCAACGACAACATGTGGATCTGGTTGCGAAGTTCCATTTTTAGGTGCACATAACAATGCATCAGTAGCGAATACACGTCCTTTTATTTTATACACAAAAACTGGAGAACCTTTTGAAGCATTTGCACCATCTTCAAGCCTTACTAGCTGCCGTTCTCCCATTTTCCGCGTAGAAAGTATAGATGATGATGACTGTGCTGTATTGCGTGTATTAACTGTAGTTTTAGGTGATGGTACCGCTGTACCACCTGGTGACGACCCAATCTGTACGTTTTTAGCTGTACCAAATGCAAGACTAATATCAACCTCCACTTGCATTACTGTTGATTTAAGTTGCTTCTGCGCTATTCAATGCTTACGCGATGTTTCTATTTAAAACTAAATAATGAGTTAAGCATGGATTGGGTGGCAGATAATTCTGCCACCCAATCCATGCTTAAAGAGTATTCTTATGTAAATTTCTTAAAATTGGGAACTTGTCTAGAACATAGAACCTGTCCTTTTCATTAACTGAAAGTAGAAACAGATAAAGGAGTGAAAAACATGTTCTCTTCTGATTGCGAATTTACTAAAATCGATTGCGAGGCGAAGCCAGCTAGTACACTACCTGCCTTTGGTTTTGCTTTCAACGCGTCTGCACCTCAGTTTGCTTCACTATTTACACCACTATTATTACCTAGCGTAAGTCCAAACCCAAATATTACTGTTCCTGTAATAAATGATACAGTAAGTGTCGGAGATGGCATTCGAATTCTACGAGCTGGTATTTATCAAATCAGTTATACATTAACAATTAGTCTTGATAACTCACCTGTTGCACCAGAAGCTGGTCGTTTCTTCTTATCATTAAATACACCAGCTAATATTATTCCTGGATCAGGTACAGCAGTTCGTTCTAACGTTATTGGTACTGGTGAAGTAGACGTATCCAGCGGTGTTATTCTTATTAACTTAAATCCTGGTGACTTAATTCAAATTGTGCCAGTTCAGTTAATTGGAACTGTAGACATTCGTGCTGCAGCATTAACAGTTGCACAAATTAGCTAGTAAAAAGCGGTATTTCTAATACAGAAATACCGCTTTTTATATATAATAAAAAACACTCACAGTAGCATGAGTGTTTCATTCTTCATATTGTTTTATTGTGTTCTTCTTTTTCCCACAATTGCATCCCTTTTTCTTCACAAATCCTTGTTGTTGTAATTGTTCTTGATATGCCTGTTGTTGTGCTTGGTGTTGTTGCTGTATATGATACCACTGCTGCAGGTCATATGAATTTTGCCTTGGATTATTGCTCACAGCAAACATCTCCTCTACTGTCAATTCTGTCTATTTACTATATGAACAACTCTTTATTTCCGTTCCCTCATTCTTTTAAACTCCGCTTTTTCTCTTATTATGAAAATATATTATTCTCCCATAAAATATCCTGTAATCGTTTCAATGATTGCTGCTGCTCCTGCAATGGCTAATAATGCAAGTAACGGTTCTGCAACGATAGGAATCCAATTATATAAGACTAATAAAAAAGCACTAACCCATACACCTGTACACCAATAACAGCTTAACAATTCGCCAATCCACTTTCTTAATCCTTTACCTTTCACTTTTGTAAACGTTGATACACTTCCATCCGGCTCCGTAATCTCTAATTCATCAATAAATGGTCTTCGCAAAAAGGCTGTAATTTTATCATAAACAATTAAACGAGTGAGCCTAAAAGCAGCTAACGCAAAAATAAAAAATAAAAGCCAGCTTGTAAACAGCATGATTCCACCTTCCCTTATCCTCTTTCGCCTATTTAAAAAAAAAGGTCTTGAGATTGTGACCAAATCTCCTCGACTCCAATATCTTATTAATGTAAATACAAACAAGAAGATAAGGAGTGACATTAATGAGTTGTAACGAAAATAAACACCATGGCTCTTCTCATTGTGTAGTTGACGTTGTAAAATTCATCAATGAATTACAAGATTGTTCTACAACAACATGTGGATCTGGTTGTGAAATCCCATTCTTAGGTGCACACAATACTGCATCAGTAGCTAATACACGCCCTTTTATTTTATACACAAAAACTGGAGAACCTTTTGAAGCATTTGCACCATCATCAAGCCTTACTAGCTGCCGTTCTCCAATTTTCCGTGTGGAAAGTGTAGATGACGATAGCTGTGCTGTACTACGTGTATTAACTGTAGTTTTAGGTGACAGTTCTCCGGTACCACCTGGTGACGATCCAATTTGTACGTTTTTAGCTGTACCAAATGCAAGATTAATATCTACAACTACTTGCATTACTGTTGATTTAAGCTGTTTCTGTGCGATTCAATGCTTACGCGACGTTTCTATCGTAAAGTAAACTAAAAAACTATTGGGGTGGTAGAAGCTTTCTACCACCTTTACATATTTAAAAACCGGCCATACTAATCGATTGGATATCATCTATAGACAGCCTAATATCTCTCATACTATTTTGCGGCATAATAGATACAATGCCATTTCGATACGATATGATTGATCCAACATATGAGACTGTAGCTGTTTTTATTCTGCACCTTACTTTCGGAATGTAATGAGGGCGGTTTAGTAAAAAATGAATTTTTTCATCATTATTCATATCCTTAAATGATTTATTATACGGGACAGTTCTTACTGGTTCTGGTTCTTGCTCTTCTTGCTCTTCTTGTTCTGCGTGTTCTTCTTTTTCTTCTATTTTTTCTTCCACTTGCTGCTCTTCTTGTTGTTCTTGTTCTATTACCTCTTCCACAGCACTACTTACAATATTTTCTTGTCTATTACTTTTCTCTTTTTGATCTTCATTTTCAAAGTTTGTCAGGATAATCCTTTTTATTTTCGGTGCAGCAAGTTCTAAACTTACTTGCGTGATATATAACAACGGTTTTCCAACTGTTGAACTTTTATTTTTATTCTTCACACTCGTCCCTCCCACTTCCATACGTAGCTAAATAAATCGTGTACTATTATAGTTATATTCATCACCTGATAAGAACTTTCGTTAAAAATCGTTCTTTCTCAGAACAAATAAAAAGGACAATCTCATCATTTAGAGATTGTCCTTTAAAATTTAATATTATATTTATCCTAGGATATGATACCCTGAATCAACGTGAATGTTTTCTCCTGTTACACCTCGAGCTAAATCACTGAATAGGAATACTGCTGTATCGCCAACTTCTTCTTGCGTTGTTGTACGACGAAGTGGTGCGCGCTCCTCAATTTCTCTTAAGATTGAGTTGAAATCGCCTACACCTTTTGCAGATAACGTACGAATTGGTCCTGCAGAAATAGCGTTAACACGAATACCGTGTTGACCTAAATCGTTCGCTAAATATTTCACGCTCGCTTCTAATGAAGCTTTCGCAACACCCATAACGTTATAATTTTTCACAACGCGCTCGCCGCCAAGGTATGTTAACGTTAAAATATTTCCGCCTTCTGTCATTACTTTTTTTGCTTCTCTTGCTACAGCTGTTAAAGAGAATGCACTAATATTTTGTGCAAGTAAAAATCCATCGCGAGAAGTATCTACAAATTCACCTTTTAAGTCATCGCGATTTGCAAAAGCAATACAATGTGCTACACCGTGAATAGTACCTACTTCTTGTTTAATTGTTTCAAAGCAAGCTGTAAGTTCCTCATCATTCGTTACATCACAAGGTAATACAAGTGATTCTTGTCCTTCTAATGTGTCCGCTAATTCACGAACGTTTCTTTCTAAACGTTCTCCTGCATATGTGAATATTAATTTTGCACCTGCATTATGCAAAGAGCGAGCTATTCCCCATGCAATACTTCTTTGGTTCGCAACGCCCATAACAACAAATGTTTTCCCTTGTAATAGTTCCATGATATATCCTCCCAGAAATACTTATACTTGTTATTAGTACCTGATACTATAATTATAGTACCATAAAACCGCTTAAAGGCAAACAAAAAAGTCATTAACAGAAATTTGTTAATGACTTTTGGTTTCTATAAAAAACCGCTCTAATCCTTCTTCCCAAGACGGCATTTGTGAAAAACCATTTAATCTTAGCATGTTATGTTGAAAAATAGAATATTTGGGCCTCGCAGCCGCAGCCCCGAATTCTTCCGTTGAAACAGGTAATACATTCACTTTCATATTGGCGTACGAAAATATCTTTTGTGCAAATTCAAACCAAGAGCATGAGCCTCTGTTTGATACGTGGTATGTACCGTATAAAGAAGTATGAATGAGCTTATTAATAACCATATTCAAATCCGCCACATACGTAGGAGAGCCAACTTGATCCGCTACAACAGATATTTCATCTCTTTCTTTTCCTAATCGCATCATCGTTTTCACGAAATTATTCCCATATTTACCATATAGCCACGATGTGCGAACGATAAAATATTTATTATGTAACTCTTTGACGAACTGCTCCCCCGCATACTTAGAGGCCCCATATATATTTATCGGTGCTGGACTATGAAATTCGTCGTATCCATCTGGTCTGGCGCCTTGAAATACATAATCAGTACTAATATAAACTAGCTTCGCCCCTACTAATTGTGAAGCAACCGCTACATTTCGAGCTCCGATTGCATTTATTCTATATGCAAGATCCTGTTCTTTCTCCGCATGATCTACTTTCGTATAGGCAGCACAATGAATAATTATATGTGGTTTTATTTCTTGTACCACTTGTTGTATTCGGGATATATTTGTCACATCTAATAACTTTTTATCAAATGGATATATATCATATTCTTCAGAGTCTAACTCTTCAAATAGTTGCTTTCCTAATTGACCATTTGCTCCTGTTATGATAACCCTCTCTTTCATTTAACATGCCCCTTACTAATCTTTTAGTGGTTTCCACCATTCCTTATTCTTTTCATACCATTTCACCGTCTCTTGTAATCCTTGTTCAAACGTATATTTCGGTTCCCAATCAAATTCATTCTTCATTTTCTCTGCATCAATCGCATAACGACGATCGTGCCCTAAACGATCTGTAACATATTCAATGTCTTTTTTTGTTTTTCCTAAAAGAGTAATAATTTGTTCCACAACTTCTACATTTGTTTTTTCATTATTTCCACCTATATTATATACTTCTCCGACACGTCCCTTATGCAAAACAACGTCAATCGCACTGCAATGATCCGTTACATGTAACCAATCTCTTACATTTAAACCATCACCATATAACGGTAGTTTTTTTCCTTCTAGTGCATTCGTAACCATTAATGGAATTAATTTTTCAGGATACTGGTACGGTCCATAATTGTTAGAACAACGCGTTACTATAACCGGTAATTGATATGTTTTATAGTAAGATAGAGCTATCATGTCCGCGCTCGCCTTACTTGAAGAATATGGACTATTTGGAGCTAACGGCGTTTTCTCTGTGAACTTCCCTGTTTTTCCTAAAGAGCCATACACTTCATCCGTTGATACTTGCACAAGTTTTATATGCGAATATTTTTTAACTAGTTCTAATAAAGTGACCGTCCCAATTACATTTGTATCATAAAAAGGAATCGGATTTTCAATACTACGGTCCACATGTGATTCAGCTGCAAAATTTACAATCACTTGTACGTCCCGCTCTTTTATAACGTGTTCTAATAGCTCTCCATTTTGAATTTCTCCCTTTACAAAAGAGTAATTCGGGTGATCCAGAAGAGATTTTACGTTATTTAAATTCCCGCTATATGTTAATGCATCGTAATTAATAATTTTATATGTTTCATAACTTTGTAGCATGTAATGAACGAAATTACTTCCAATAAATCCAGCCCCACCTGTTACTAATATATTCATAAACAACGCTCCTACTTAAAAACTATCTTCATATTCCTCTAATAATGGTAATATCTGATCCTTATCGGACAATATAGGATCGGTTACTGGCCAAGGAATTGCTAAATCTTTATCTTCCCAAAGTAATCCTGAGTCATGCTCTGCGCTATAATATTCATCTACTTTATACATAACGATAGTATGCGGAACAAGCGTGCAAAATCCATGCGCAAACCCTTTTGGCACTAGTAATTGCCGATGGTTATCTCCACTTAAAATATATCCTTTCCATTGTTTAAATGTTGGTGATTTTTTTCGTAAATCAACGATAACATCATAAATTGCCCCTTGCATAACTTGAATGAGTTTCGTTTGTGCTTTCGGTTTTTTTTGAAAGTGTAGTCCCCGAATCGTTCCTGCCTTAGCCGAATAAGATACGTTATCCTGTACAAATGAATACGTTATCCCTAATGTTTCTAGCACCTGCTTATTATAACTCTCTGAAAAAAAGCCACGCTCGTCTCCAAACAACCTCGGTTCTAACAATTTTGCATCAGTAAAATTTGTTTCTACAACTTTCATATTCTCACCTATTCTCCGTTAAACTGTTTCCCAAAATTAATATCACGCGCTAACGTATTCGCCTTTTGAAGCGAAGCATGAGTTCCCGCATCAGTCCACCAGCCGTTCATTTCATTATAAGTAAGTACCCCTCGTTTTAAATACCAATTATTTATATCTGTAATTTCAAGTTCTCCCCGTGCAGAAGGTTTTAATTCTTTAATATAAGAAAAGACTTTCGAATCATACAAATAAATTCCCGTAACCGCATAAGAACTTTTCGGCTCTTTCGGCTTTTCTTCAATTTCAACTATTTTTCGGTTTTGAATATGTGCTACGCCAAATCTTTCGGGATCTTCTACAGATTGCAATAGCACTTTCGCACCTTCTTTTTGATTTGCAAACTCTTCAACATACGGAAGAATATCATCTGAAAAAATATTATCACCTAATATAACTACCATACGATCATTCCCGACGAAATCTTCACAAAGCCCTAACGCCTGTGCGATCCCGCCCGCTTTATCTTGCACACGATACGTAAAGGACACTCCAAATTCATGACCACTCCCTAAAAAGCTAACAACATCCCCCATATGCTCTTTACCTGTAATAATCATAATATCTGTAATATCGCATTGTTTTAGCTTATATACCGCATGATAAATCATTGGATATCGACCAACAGGAAGTAAATGTTTATTCGTTACTTTCGTTATTGGATATAATCTCGATCCAGTACCACCTGCTAAAATAATTCCTTTCACTTTGCATCTCTCCTTTATGATGGAGATAATATATCTTTGTAATGTTCTACAAACACTTTCCGGTACTTCTCATATGTATCCGCATCAAACTCATCCCCGTTGTAATGAATACACCATAAATTTGCTTGATTTGGGATACCGATTAAATAACCAGCCCTTTGAAACTCTAAAGACTGTGACACATCATAAAAGTGAAACCCTTGAAACAAATCTTCTCGCCACGGAATATCATACTGCGTTGCCATAAATAAACCATCAATTGCCTGAACTGACAAAAATGGTTGATTACCATAAAAAACCTGATCTAAATTTAATAATTGATAATTCTGTCTTCTATACTCAATCACTTTCCCTACTAAATTTTTTCCTTCCCACCATATCCCGTTATTCGGTAAAAACTGAGCTCCAGCGACTCCTATTAAACCAAGCTTTTCATTTTCTTTAAAAAGAGATATAAGTGTAGAAAACATGTCTCGATTAATAAGATATGTATCTTGATGTATATACACTTTGTATTTCGCTGGATATGAAAGGGCTCGGTTGTATGCACTCGCCATACTTTGTGCATCTCGTATCGGAAAAATTTGTACGACATAACCAGGGGGAACAAAAATGTTTCTTATTTGGCTCTCACATTGTTTGAAAAGCTCCTCATTATTTACACAGACAACGACTAATATTGTATGATCTTTCATTTTTGTCCCCCCTTTTATTCTTCCTTATTTACATCTGACATATATTGTTCCACAAATATTTTCCGATACTTTTCATAGTTCGTCATATTCACATCAAAATGATAATGGATACACCAAGCATCACGCTGTACAGGTACACCAACTGTATATCCTGCTTTTCTAAATTCAAATGATTGAGATACATCATAAAAATCAAATCCGTCAAATAAGTCTTCTCGCCACGGAACATCATATTGTGTGGCCATTAATAAACCATCAATACATTCTACAGGAATAAATGTTTTTGATTCATGATACGGTTGTTCTAAACTTGCCATATAAAACAAATCATTCATATAACCAATGACCTTTCCTACAATTCCACGCCCTTCGTTCCATACACCAGTCGGAGGAACATATTGCGCTCCAACCATCCCAATCATACCAAGGTGTTCATGTTCCTCAAATAATTGAAGTAATCCGTATAAAAAAGCCCTATTTATAATAAAAACATCTTGATGTAAATACACTTTATACTTCGCTGGATGCGAAATGGCTTGATTGTATCCACTCGTCATACTTTTCGCATTTCGAATCGGCATAAATTGTACAATATACCCTGGCGGTACTAACAATTGCAATATATGTCGAACGCAGTTTGCATACAATTTCCGATCATTTATACATGTAACAAATAATATTGTTTTGTCTGCAGTACTCATAATTGTGATTTTTCAGCTTCAATAATATACTGAAATACAACTGTCTCAGCCATGAAGCCACTTCCAAGACGATATTTTTTACAAATTCCATATAACTCCTCAATAAGCGGCTCATACATTTTATGATCAACATATACACGATCTACTTTACTAATTGAATATCCTGCTTTTAAAAACATTCTTAGCATTTCATTGAATGTAAAGAAACGAATATGTGTTTTATCTAATAAACCATATTCTGTATACGTCCAATTTCCAGCAAGCAAGGGAGCTAATACTGAAATATGAGCAACGTTTGGTATACTTGCTAAAATCACACCATTTTGCTTTATATATGGCTTTACTTTTTCTATTACAGCCCATGGATTAAATAAATGCTCTAATACATCCCCAAATATGACGCAATCAAATTGCCCCTCCTCATAAGGAAGATCTATTTTTTCTATATCCCCTAAAATAACATGATCTAGTCTTTCCTTCGCTTTTTCTGCCGCCTCTGGAAATGCCTCAATTCCTGATACACGTGTACCGTTTTCTTTAATAGCTGCTCCCAATGCACCGCTCGAGCAACCAATATCAAGAACTTCTTTCCATTCCTTTTTTATATGCTTTAATAAATTCGGATTCGCTGCATTATAATAATGCTCGGATTTTTCTTCATATAAAGAACTTTTTTCGCGACTCATTTCACACACTCCTTATGCAAATTGAATTAGAAATATAAATCTCATATGAATTCTATAAAGTGCAGATTTTGTTCATCCCCCACTGATTATTAGCCCACAAATAGTAGTATAAAACCTTTTATTTATATTGGTTACGTTACTGATACTCTAATATATAACCAATCTATTAGAGTTAGAATAACGATACATCATTTCTAAAAAACGAAACCTATTACACTTTATATGGTTTATCAAAAACTCCCCGAAAATATTTACGGTTATATTCAATTGCAGCATTATTCGGAACATAAGAAGCTGCTAATTCATTGTAATAATACGCTTTATCCTGCTCCCCTAACCTGCTATAACAAATACACATTTGTAAATAGGGTAGCCATGTGTAGCTAGCGGGACTATGGAAAGGACTCTCCGTTGCCATTGGTACTTCCGTTGCAAGTTTAAACCAAAATATCGCTTCATTATATTTTTCTTGTTCCATATATATATATCCTATTCTTGTACAATTCTCTCCTCTAGGGACGCCATACCGAAACGACTTCACACAAGATTCGATTGCCTTCTCCCACATTCCGAGCTTTGCATAGCAATCTCCTAACTTACCACATGCATAAATTTTCTCTTCATACCATCCTTCGTCTTGATTAAGAAATGTTTCATATAGAAGAACTGCATCATCATATTTTTGGTTATCCGTAGATTCATTTGCGTAATAAAATAAATCTCTCGGACTTAATTCTTCACCTGCCGCTACAGTATTTTGAAAAATTTTCAAATTACGATTTGTTACTTTTTTTTCTTTTTTATGTGTAATAGCAACATTACTACTAAAAACCTCACCAGAAATAGCTAAATACTCATGAACCTTTCCAAACCATTGGAATTGTTTTTCACGCTTTACAAGTCGATTTCTTTTTGTACAATATAAAGGTTTCCCGTTAGAATCCATCGCAAGATGATAAGGCATCGAAACAGCATCAATTTTAGGATCTAATTCTCTTTTTAAAAGTTTCAATGCTTCTTGAGCATCTTCTAATAATACGTCATCTGCATCTAGCCACAATATATACTCTTGCGTCGCTTTTGAAAAAGAAAAATTTCTTGCTGCTGCAAAATCATCAATCCACTGGAAATCATATATGTTAGAAGTGTATTTCTCTACGATTTCTTTCGTTCGATCGACGGAGCCTGTATCAACCACTATAATTTCATCCACAATTTTTTCAACTGTGTCTAAACAACGGGCTATTGTCTCCTCCTCATCTCGAACAATCATACATAAACTAATTGTAATTCCTTGCTTGTTCAACATAATCACCCTCTTCCAAATCAATCATATGTTATACATATACTAAACTTTCCATTTTTTTAAATTGTTCAAGTAGTTTAAGATTTCTTTTCAATAATTCAAATGTCCGTGTCATTTTCTTTCGGTTTTGCATCTACTATATAATGAACGCTTTATGGAGGTGAATTTATGTCAAATAATAATTATTCAAATGGATTAAATCCCGATGAATCTTTATCAGCTAGTGCATTTGACCCTAATCTTGTAGGACCTACATTACCACCGATACCACCGTTTACCCTTCCGACTGGACCGACCGGGCCAACTGGACCGACTGGACCAACTGGACCGACTGGGCCGACTGGACCTACCGGGCCAACTGGACCTACGGGGCCGACTGGGCCAACTGGACCGACTGGACCGACTGGGCCGACTGGTGACACTGGGACTACTGGACCTACGGGGCCGACTGGTGACACTGGGGCTACTGGACCTACGGGGCCGACTGGTGACACTGGGGCTACTGGACCTACGGGGCCGACTGGTGACACTGGGGCTACTGGACCTACGGGGCCGACTGGTGACACTGGAGCTACTGGACCTACGGGGCCGACTGGGGCTACTGGACCGACTGGACCATCCGGACTAGGACTTCCAGCAGGATTGTATGCATTTAACTCCGCTGGAATTTCTTTAGATCTTGGACTTAATGCTCCAGTACCATTTAATACTGTTGGATCTCAGTTTGGTACAGCAATTTCTCAATTAGATGCTGATACTTTCGTTATTGCTGAAACTGGATTCTATAAAATCACTGTTATCGTATATACTGCGGCAATAAGTGTATTAGGGGGGCTTACAATCCAAGTAAATGGGGTATCTGTACCAGGTACTGGGGCTACTTTAATCTCAGTTGGAGCACCTATCGTTGTTCAAGCAATTACGCAAATTACGACAACTCCATCATTAGTTGAAGTAATCGTTACAGGACTTGGGCTATCATTAGCTCTTGGTACAAATGCATCTATTATTATTGAAAAAGTTGCTTAATTTTTACTTAGCAGTAGAACTGTTATCAGTTTTACTGCTTTTTCAATTTTAAATTCAATCATGAAACATTCGCTATCTACATAATCATATTGTTGTATGACATTTTGCAGGAGGCACAAATATGGAAAGTAAATCTGCTGTTCAGCTTTATCTCGAATTGCTAAAGAAGACAATTTTATTTGAAATATGGTTAGAATATGAGGCATACTTACCGGCATCTCTACATATTTCGAAAGAACTAGAATTCGAACCAGTTACAGTCCCCCTCCCTTTATTCATTAAGCAATATGCCGAAAACCATAACTTAAAAATTGTAAAACCAAATGTCTCAAAAAGTGAACGTCATGATGGAATGGATTGGCCAAGAGCAGCACATAGCATGATTGGTCGAGAACGTATGAACCAATTACAAGAGGCGATGGAAACCGTTGTTCGTGAAAATATAGAAGGTGATTTTATTGAAACAGGTGTATGGCGCGGAGGATCATGCATTTTTATGAATGGTTTTTTACAAGCAAACAACATTACGGATCGTAATGTGTGGGTTGCAGATTCATTTGAAGGTTTGCCAGCACCGAATCTAGAGCAATATCCAAAAGATTACGGTGATTATTTACACACATTCGATTACTTACGCGTCTCTTTAGAACAAGTACAAGAGAATTTCAAAAAATATGATTTACTAAATGATCAAGTGAAATTTTTAAAAGGTTGGTTTAAAGATACTTTACCAACAGCACCAATTGAAAAAATAGCAATTGCACGGCTTGATGGTGATATGTATGAATCCACCATGGATGGTCTCGTGAACTTATATGATAAAGTTTCTAAAGGTGGCTACATAATTATCGATGACTACGGGCTACCACCATGCGCTGAGGCTGTGACAGACTTTAGAAATCAACGGAATTTAAAAGCCCCTATTACTAAAATTGATGTATTTGGCGTTTATTGGAGAAAAGAATAAAAAAGATTTAATCTATAGGAGATTCCATTTTCACTCATTCTTCTCTTACTTCTGATCCAATTAAGTATTCTTTTTCGGAATCTCCCTACATATAACAATTGTTTTCCTGTGTTCTCTCACTACAAATTGAAAATTTCATTAATAGAGTTACTGCATATTCTCACATAAGAAAGGGGTATACTCATGAGCGAATTTAACAAAGAAATGACTTTACTCCCCCCTCCTGAACTCGTCCAATATGTAGGTGGCGACTTCAAAAAGGTTGGAAAAGAGTTCCTAAAGCATTTTATTCAAATTGGCGCTTTAAAATCAAATGAAAAAGTATTAGATGTAGGCTGCGGTGTCGGCCGAATGGCTGTACCATTAATGAATTACTTAAATGATGATGGAGCGTATTATGGATTTGATTTGTTTAAAGATGGAATTACTTGGTGTCAAAATAACATTTCAACTATGCGTAATAATTTTCACTTTGAACATGTTGACATATACAATCAATTCTATAATCCGGAAGGAAAAGAAGATGCCTCTCAATATCGTTTTCCCTATGAAGACGGAACATTCGATTTTATCTTTTTAACTTCTGTATTTACGCATCTTCTCCCAAAAGAATTAGAACATTACGTATCTGAAATTGTACGTGTATTAAAAAAAGACGGGAGATGTTTCATTACATTCTTTCTTATAAACCCTGAATCGTCCTATTATTTAAATGCAGGACAAAGTACATTAGGTTTTTATCATCGAATCGAAAATTGCTACGTTGTAAATAAAGATATTCCGAATTTCGCAGTTGCTTATCCTGAGACAGATATTTGCAATCTATTGAATAAGTACGGCCTAGAAATAATCAATAAGCCGCATTACGGTTTATGGTGCGGCAGACATGAATATACAAGTTACCAAGATATTGTTCTTACAAAAAAAAGCTTCTGAAAGGAAGTTATGTATGATGAATGAAAAAAATCCACCTCTCGTTTCCATCCTTATTCCTACTTATAATCGGCCTCATTATTTCAAAATTGCTCTAGAAAGTGCATTGGCACAAACTTATTCAAATATTGAAATCATCATCGGAGATGATAGTACAAATGATGAAACAGCAACTTTAATACGCGAACAATACTTACCAAATTATAAAAATATAACATACATTCGAAATACCCCTACTCTAGGACAATTTCACAATGACCTTATGCTCATAGAAAAATCAAATGGTGAGTATATAAATTTTTTAATGGACGATGACGTGTTTTATAAGCATAAAATACAAAAAATGATGACCTATTTTGAGCAAGATCCCAATAAAAATCTTGCTCTTGTTACTTCTTATCGAGTACGCATTGATGATCATGGAAATCTAATCGGTGATTCCCATCCAACACAAAGGTTATATAGTGAAGACACCCCATTAAACGGGATATTTTTAGGTAATTGGATGTTAAAGGGCGGACACAACATTATCGGTGAGCCTACAACTACTTTGTTCCGAAAGGAATTGCTCACTGAACCTTTTGGCACCCTTAAAGAGCGACAATATTCTTGTAGTGTTGATATGGCCTCATGGATTTCTTTACTTTCTAAAGGAAATGCAATATACATTTCTGAGCCTTTAAGTCAATTTCGCTACCATGCTGGACAACAAATACACAATAAGCTCCTTCAAGGTTGTGAAGATTTCACACACCTTGTTATAACAGCAAAAGAATATGGCTTTTTACAAAATACTACGGACTATAGAGCAGCTCTACTTAGTGCTTACCAATGGTGTAAAAGTTCCTTAAAATACTATCTTCATCAACTAGATATTTTTCCTGACGCACATGTACGTCTCTCTCATTGTTTGGATATAATTATTAAAGAGCTAAACAATTAAACTACTCTGCAAAATTAAAAGTGTATGGACTATATGTGAATCATTCGTATAGTTCATACATTCTTTCTCATACTATAAAGTGAAACTTTAATCAGCTCTCACCAATCGGGCTTTTACGGGCAGTTGATCCCCCACCTAACTTCTTCGCTTTCGCTGAATTTTGAGGTGGGGGTCTTACTGCCCATTAATGCGGGATAAAATCCATTACTATAAAGAGCAGTAGAAAGGAATACCTACATTGAAAGATCCAAATTCTCAATATCAAATAGACTACGTATTACTATTTATTTTATTTGCCATTGGGATTGTTAGTTGTTGTGCTATTGCAAGTGCGCAAGCCTCTTTACCGCCATTTTTACAAAACGTCAATTTTGTACTAAAGCAAATCCAATGGTATTTCATTGGATTTATAGCCATTGGTGTTATTATGATTATCGACTTCGATCGTTATCAAAAAATTGCTTGGTATTTGTACAGCTTTGCAATGGTACTACTTATTGGACTAGAACTTCAAGTACCAGGTGCCGTTACAATTAAAGGCGCTACCGCTTGGTACAGGCTCCCAGGCATCGGAAATTTTCAGCCTTCTGAAATTATGAAATTGTTTTTAATTATCGTCATTGGACGAATTATAGCAAATCATAATGAGAAATATTTTTCCCAAACGATACATGACGATTTTTTACTACTTGGAAAAATATTTGCAACAAGCTTGCCACCACTACTACTTATTGCAAAAGAACCAGATTTAGGAAACACAATGGTCATTTCAGCGATGCTTGCAGCAATGATACTAGTTTCTGGCATACGATGGCGTTTTATTTTTGGATTAGTTTCAGGTACTTTCGTTGCTGGATCTACATTAATATATATTTTTTTTACTCACACAGATTTCTTTAAAGCACACATTTTAAAAGAATATCAATTAAATCGCTTCTACGGATGGTTAGCACCTTACAAATATGATGCACAAGGCTATCAATTAAGACAAGCATTCTTAGCGACTGGATCCGGAGAAATGCAAGGAAAAGGGTGGGAAAATGGACAAGTATATTTTCCAGAACCACATACAGATTTTATTTTCACTAATGTCGCTGAACAATTTGGATTTCTAGGCGCAAGTGTCATTATTTCTCTTTTTTTCTTACTCATTTTTCGAATGATTCATATTGCTTTAGAAAGTAATGACCCTTTCGGTAGTTACATTTGCGCTGGTACAATCGGAATGTTTACTTTCCAAGTATTCCAAAATATCGGGATGACAATCGGATTACTCCCCATTACAGGGATAACATTACCTCTTATGAGTTACGGAGGAAGTTCACTGCTTACATACATGATTGCGATTGGATTCATTTTAAATGTTCGCTCAAGAACGAAAATCTTTATGTTTAAATGAACAACACAAAAACGCTATATTTTTATCTCTATCCTTTTTTAGATATACTAATGAAAAATACGATGGAGGTTTAAATATGAAATATGACATTATAGGAGATATTCATGGATGCTTCCAAGAGTTTCAAAATTTAACAGAGAAGCTAGGATATAACTGGAGTAGCGGTCTACCGGTTCACCCTGACCAACGTAAACTTGCATTCGTTGGCGATATTACAGACCGTGGTCCTCATTCATTACGTATGATTGAAATTGTATGGGAACTTGTCATACATAAAAAAGAAGCTTATTACGCTCCTGGAAATCACTGTAATAAACTATATCGATTTTTCCTTGGGCGTAATGTAACAGTCGCTCACGGACTTGAAACAACTGTTGCTGAATATGAGGCACTTCCTTCTCATAAGCAAAACGTTATAAAAGAAAAGTTTATCACTCTTTATGAACAATCACCGCTCTACCACATACTAGATGAAAAAAGAGTAATCGTATGTCACGCTGGGATTCGGCAAGATTACATAGGAAGACGAGATAAAAAAGTACAAACCTTTGTATTATATGGCGATATTACAGGAGAAAAGCATGCCGATGGCTCACCTGTCCGTCGCGATTGGGCGCAAGAGTACAAGGGGCAAGCTTGGATTGTATATGGACATACACCAGTAGCAGAACCTCGATTCGTCAATCAGACAGTCAATATTGATACTGGTGCTGTATTTGGTGGCAAATTAACCGGATTACGTTATCCTGAAATGGAGACTATCTCTGTTCCTTCTTCTTTACCTTTTGTCGCTGAGAAATTCCGTCCAATTTCATAACTACCTTACTTAGCGAAAGATTACCGTATTATTTAGGCAGATCTCATATAAAACTAGGTAAAGTAATTAAAAAAAGATGCAATAAAGTGCATCTTTTTTTAATTACACTACATATAATGTCGCAGGAGGTGACAGAATGAAGAAAAAATCTTCTAAACAAAAAAGAAAATTTCCCCCTTTATATCTGCCCATGTACGGAATTAACAACTGGTGTAGTATTCGGGCTGCAGCGATAGAAGAACTGGAAGAACAAGAGTCATCAAAAAAAAGCAAAGTAAAACCAACATATGTCTCTTTAGAAAATGCTGTGATGAGCCGCATAATCGATCGCAGAAAAATAAAGATGCAACAAAAAAATAAACAGCTCTCAAATCAAGATGAACAGGTAATACATTCTAATCAAACAGAAGAAAAGACGGAAGAAAATATTTCTGTAGCAATAAATAAAAAAGTGGAACCAGAAATTCCAGCTGCTATTATAAACAAAGTAAAAAAAATAAAAGAGGCATTGGCTTCATCGAATGATATACAAACTGAAAAACCACTCATAATTGAGACACCTACACCTGAAAATACAAAAGTTAAAAGGGGCGGCCGATATGCATATGCGGAAGGGCTTCACTCTCATGCGGAGGGCATGGCAGCACATGCGGAAGGCTTATTAACACACGCAAAAGGTTCTTTCTCTCATGCAGAAGGATCAAACTCAAAAGCAACCGGACATAGTTCCCATAGTGAGGGAAGTGAAACGACAGCAGGCGGAGCTTATTCTCATGCAGAGGGGAAACAGACGATTGCTTTAGGCGAAGCAGCACACGCAGAAGGAACCGCAACTATCGCTAACGGATCCTCTTCTCATGCGGAAGGTCATCATACATCAACAGCTCATTTTGCAGGTAGCCATATTATGGGGCGCTTCGGCACTGCAGAAGAAGCTTATTCTTGGTTTATTGCAAATGGTGTAAGCGACACCGACCATAATATCGGGGCTAAATGGCTTGCCCATAATGGAGAAATGTACATTGAGGGTGCGTCTTACAATGCAAGTGGAACGGATTTTGCACAAATGTTTGAAACCGAAGATCATAAACCTATTGATGTCGGTTATTTCGTTACATTTAGTAGCGAAGAAAAAATTCGGATAGCTACTTCACACGACTCGTTCATTTTAGGAATATCTAGTGCAACCCCTGCCCTTATAGGAAATAGCGGGGCTTTAAGTTGGGAAAAACGTTATAAAACAGATAACTTTGGAAAACGCCAATATGTATGGACGGAAACCGAAGAAATACAACCTCTTTTAAATACAGAATGGGATCCAACTCGCAAATATGTAGCAAGAAAAGATCGCGCCGAGTGGCTTCCTGTCGGATTAATTGGACAAATGTTAGTACGTGATGACGGCACTTGCGAAGCACATGGATTTTGTCTTCCAAATGACAATGGCATTGCTACAAAAGCCGAAAGTGGATTTTTCGTTATAAAGCGTACGGGTGAAAACCAAATTTTAATATTATTCCGCTAAGAAAAAGGGAACAAAATTCTTTATAATATAAGAATTTTGTTCCCTTTTTAAGTATGCCGCAACACTTCTTGCATATCGCTTGGAAGCTTTATAGTGAAAGACATCTCTTTCTCTAAAATAGGATGATAAAACGTCAAAGATTTACTATGAAGTGCTTGCCGTTTCATTTCATCCCTTCTCCCTCCATATAAGCTATCACCAAGTAATGGATGTCCTATATGAGCCATATGCACACGAATTTGATGCGTTCTTCCTGTCTCAAGCTCAAGCGCTACATGTGTCTTATGATATGTACTATCAATTACTTTAAAATGAGTAACTGCCCTTTGTCCATCCTCACAAACCGTTCGCTCAATAATGCTATCAGATTTTCGACCAATTGGTGCATCAATCATTCCTTCTCGTTCTACAATCTTTCCGTGAACAATTGCTTCATACGTTCGTTTCACAGCTTTTTGTTGATGCTGCTTCGATAAAAGATGATGCACGAAACGATTTTTTGCAATAAGCATAAGCCCCGAAGTATCACGATCTAAACGTGTTACGATGTGCACTGTACTTGCAAGATGCTGCTTATCATAATGAGATAACAGCGCATTGGCAACACTTCCTGCCGGATGTTCTCTAGACGGAATCGTTGACATATTCGCCTCTTTATTAATGATAAGAACCGCGTCATCTTCATATATAATGCATAAAGGAATATCTTCTGCCATCATCCCTTCACTTCTTTCCTCCATTGGAAAAAAGACACGTAATTCTTCACCAGCACGCAACTGATGACGAACACTCGCATGTTGACCATTTACTTCAATTGCTCCGCCATGAAACTTTATATCCGTTAAAGCGGCTTTAGAAATACCTTTCGTTTTCAAAAATTCCCTAACTAAAGTTCCCTCTTTAGCCGGCCCTATATCCCATTTCAATGTAAATCTGTTCAAATATATAACCCTTTCTATTTATCTGCAACAAACGAGTCACGAACTCGTTTCCAGAACGGGAATGGACGGAAACGAACAAATCGTACTTTCTCGTTTGCGACGCGATACTGGATTGATTTCACATCTTGATGAACCATCGTTAAGTGATCCACTGTAATTTGTAAGTTCATCCCTGCAGCTGGCTTTAACACACATGTATGATGCTTCGGCAATACGAGTGGTGATCCTACAGTACGAAATACACGATTGTTAATGGACGCCATTTCTGCAATTTGAATCGCTTCAATAGATGGGTGAATAATTGCTCCGCCAAGCGCTTTATTATATGCGGTACTTCCTGAAGGAGTAGAGATACAAAGGCCATCTCCGCGGAATGTTTCAAAATATTCTCCGCGTATTTCTACTTCTGTTACTAATGTACCTTCTGCACTTTTTACAGTCGCCTCATTCATCGCTAAATACTGTGACTCTTTACTTCCATTCACATAGCGAATAATAACTTCTAAAAGCGGATATTCCACCACTTGGAATGGTGTTTTCGCAATCGCAATTACTAATTTCTCTACTTCTGTCGGTAACCAATCTGCATAGAAACCTAGATGTCCTGTATGTACACCAACAAATGCTGTTTCATCCAATCGATTATAATAACGATGAAACGCATATAAAAGCGTTCCATCTCCCCCAACAGAAATTACAATATCGGGTTCCTTTTCATCCATTATAAATCCAAAATCTAGCAAGTACTCTTTCATCGTGCTTGCCAGTGTATCTGATGATTGATCTCCCTTTGACATAATTGTAAATTTCATCGCCCAACACCCTTTAGTTTATGATTCGGAATCTTTCGTTTCTTGCTTTCTTGAAAAAGCCTTTTGCGCTTCTTGAATTTCAAGACGAATAGAAGACATTTCTTCATCTAATAAAAACGCCGCTTCAGCTGCACGTTGCAATCGTATTTTAATATCTTCAGGAAAACGTCCACTATATTTATAATTTAAAGAATGCTCAATTGTTGCCCAAAAGTTCATTGCTAGCGTGCGTATTTGGATTTCTACCAATACTTTTTGTTCACCTTGAATCGTTTGAACAGGATAACTAATGACAACATGATAAGAACGATAACCGCTATCTTTCTTTTGCGTGACATAATCACGTTCTTCCACGATTTCAAAGTCATTTCGTTTTCGAAGATATTCTACAACAGGCTTAATCTCATCAACAAATTGACACATCATTCTAAGCCCAGCAATATCCTGCATATCTTCTCTCAATCGGTCTAGCGGTACATTTCTCTTCTCCGCTTTATCAATAATACTTGCAACCGACTTTACCCTTCCTGTTACAAACTCAATTGGAGAATGCTCTGTTAACATTGCAAATTGAGTACGCATTCCTTTTAGTTTCACTTTTAGCTCTGCCACCGCTTGGTGGTAAGGTGCTAAAAATTCTTCCCAATTTCGATTCATTTCAACCACCACCAAAATCAATCCATTTGCTTATAGAAATACTTTTTCTACAGCAGTTACTAATTCTTCTCCGTAATTTGCATTACCTTCAATATTTTCAACTAAATATTCTACTTCTTCTTTTAATCCTTCTAATTCCATTTCAATGTCATTCACGCGAACGAACATAACCACATCGTTATTCATCGCTTCATGCATTGCTTCCCAGCATGTGTGCGGAATACTTACATAAATGAAAGATGATTCATTTTCTAAGATATATAAAAATGATAAATTGTCTGAGTCTACAAGTACGTGATTACGCGCACTTAACTCCTTTACCTCTATTTCACTATTTTCCGCACAAAAAATAAGAGCATTCTCTCTCTTTTCTACGCTCTTAACTTGGATTTTATTTTGCATGCTCTAACTCCTCCATCTCAACTTCCTGTCTTACTTAACAGTATTATTGTATCATAACATGGACGCAAACAAATAAAACATTGAACCAAATTTATGAAAAAGCGATAATGTGTAAAGAATTATTTTTCAAAAGGAGATTATACAATGACACAAGAAATTGAAATTGAATTCAAAAATATCGTTACAAAAGAAGAATTCGATACATTATGTAAATCGTTTTCTATTGAAGCATTTACAAAACAAGTGAATCACTACTTTGAAACACCTGACTTCTCGTTAAAAGAAGCTGGCTCTGCACTTCGTATTCGTCATAAAGGAGAAACTTATACGTTAACGTTGAAACAACCTGCAGAAATCGGTTTATTAGAAACGCATCAAGTCGTAACAGAAGACGAAGCAAAAATGATGATGGAAACAAACACAATCATTCAAGGAGCAGTAGTAGATCAATTACACAAATTACAAATTCCTGTTTCTGCTTTAACATATATGGGTAGTTTAACAACAGAAAGAGCAGAAACATTATTTAAAGGCGGAACGCTTGTCTTTGATCATAGTTTCTATTACAATCACGATGATTATGAAATTGAATTTGAAGTGCAAGATGAAGAAACAGGAAAAGCTGCATTTATTCATTTATTAACGCAACATAACATACCTGTTCGCCATACAAATAACAAAGTAAAACGCTTTTTCCTTGCCAAACAAAAAAAAGCACGCTAAAGTGAAAATTCCACTAGTGAATATGTTTCACTAGTGGATACATCTCACTAAAAAAGTTTACACCCGTAGAATAAGCAAAGAATCTTTGAGAAAGCTGTTTATTTGCCCTCTCGAACATTCCATTGCTACAATAGATATACATTTCATGGAAAAAGGAGTTTATAAAGGATGAGCAAGCAACCGATGACACCATTTGAAGCAATTGGCGGTGAACAATGCATTGCAATATTAGTAGATACATTTTATTCCTATGTCAGTAAACACCCTGACTTATCTCCCATCTTCCCGGAAGATTTAACAGAAACCGCTAGGAAGCAGAAGCAATTTTTAACACAATATTTAGGTGGTCCTAATTTGTACACTGAAGAACATGGTCATCCTATGTTAAGAGCACGCCATCTTCCGTTTGAGATTACTCCAAAACGAGCAGAGGCTTGGCTATCATGTATGGAGCAAGCAATGGATGATACTGGAGTTCATGGTCATATAAGAGAGTTTGTTTTTGAACGTTTAGCATTAACCGCTCAGCATATGGTTAATACTCCAAACGAAACAGGTGAAGTGTAATGGATAAGCAGGAAGCAAAGCATATAAATATGCCATCTCCTTCCGCATGCGAGCATAAGTCTGTAGAAGCATATTTATTTATTGATCCACTTTGTAAAGATTGCTGGGAAATTGAGCCTTTTATTATTAAACTATGGCTTGAATACGGGAAATACTTCTCTATTCGTCATATCGTAACAGGAAAAGTGGATGGAACGAACGCTTCCTCACACAAATGGAATAAACCTGCTAATATTCGATTTGTGTGGGAAAAGACAACCAGTTTACAAGGTTTTTCATGTGATGGAAAGGTACATATGCAAGAAGCATCGTCAACACCATATTTAGTTTCGATGGCAATTAAGGCAGCGGAGTTGCAAGGCCGAAAAGCAGGTTCGAAGTTTTTGCGAAAACTCCAAGAATACATTTTCCTTGAAAATGTATCAAACCCTGACTGCGAACTATTACTTGCATGTGCGAAAGATAGCAATATTGATGTAGAAGAATTTAAAAAAGATCTACATTCTGCTAGTGCAAAAAAAGCTTTCCAATGTGACTTGAAATTCACGAATGAAATGCATATTACAGAAATACCTTCCCTCGTCTTTTTTCATGCGAACTCAGATGAAGAAGGTATTAAAATCGCTGGAAATTATTCCTACGATGTATACGTACAATTATTGAAAGAACTTGTAAAATGTGAAATTGAGCCAGAACCATTACCACCTTTAGAAGTGTTACTAGAAGCAACACAATTTATATCTTCAAAAGAAGTAGCATTTATTTATGATTGTCCGCAACAAGAAATTGAACGCGAACTAAAAAAATTACAACTGAAACGAAAAGTACAAATGATAGAAGTAAAATGCGAACGTTATTGGAAATGGATAGCAAAAGAAAAATATTAAAGGGGATGGGAGAAATTTTCACGTTCAAACAAAGGGGTATATGTTTGTATGTGAATTCGTTCACGCTTATTATATTACAAGATTCGACGTCAGATGACAACCCCTTTTGTCGAATTTCACACTTTTGTCACATTCTAAACGTTTTCATTTTTGAATAAGCTATAAAAAAGGTCATTTAGGGGGTTTATTTATGAAAAAATCTTATATTGCTCTTCTCTTTCTAGCTGTCATCGTTTCTTTTTTCTTGTACATCCTCTCTCTACTACAAGCTTTTCCTAAAATTATTGCCTTACCTCTTTTATTCGGAATCATCGTTATCACTCTCTCTTATTTCAATTATAAAAAACGATTCAAAGGGTTTTAATTTTAAAAATCAGTCGTAAAACTATCCTTTCAGTTAGAAAAACAAAGAAATTCACCTTTCTCTCCGACAAATATCGACATTGAATCTATTCAACAAAAAGACGAGGATACAATCCCTCGTCTTTTTTCATTACTTTTCTTCAAATAATAATGCTTCTAATTCATTTAATTTCTCTTCAAATACTTGTAGTGCCTCTTTTACTGGTTCAGGAGATGCCATATCTACTCCTGCTTTTTTCAGCACTTCAATTGGATAATCAGAGCTTCCTGCTTTTAAGAACTCGTTAATATAACGTTCTACTGCTGGTTGTCCTTCTTCTAAAATCTGTTTAGATAGAGCTGTCGCTGCACTAAATCCTGTTGCGTATTGATATACGTAATAGTTGTAGTAGAAGTGTGGAATACGAGACCATTCTAAACCAATCTCTTCGTCGATTACTAAAGCGTCACCGAAATATTTCTTATTTAAATCATAGTAAATTTCCGTTAACATGTCTGGCGTAACAGCATGTCCTTCTTGTACTTTCTTATGAATAATATGTTCAAACTCTGCAAACATCGTTTGACGGAATACAGTACCACGGAACCCTTCTAAATAATGATTTAATAAATATAGACGCTCTTTCTTATCTTCTGTCGTTTTTAATAAATAATCATTTAGAAGTGCTTCATTACAAGTAGATGCCACTTCTGCTACGAAGATGGAATAATCACCATATACGTGCGGTTGTGTTTTTCTTGTATAGTAACTATGCACCGAATGACCAAACTCATGAGCAAGTGTAAATAAATTATTTACATTATCATGCCAGTTCATTAAAATATACGGATTTGTTCCATATGCACCAGATGAATATGCCCCGCTTCGTTTTCCTTTATTCTCATACACATCTACCCAGCGATTTTCATATGCCTCTTTCAAAATATCAACATATTCATCACCAAGTACGTTTAAAGATTTTAATAAAAGGTCTTGCGCTTCTTCGTATTTCACATTCATTTTCACTTCTGGTACAAGTGGTGTATATAAATCATACATATGAAGCTCATCAAGTCCTAGTGCACGCTTACGAATATCGATGTAACGGTGTAATAAATGTAAGTTGTCATTTACTGTTTCAACGAGTTGATCGTATACTGCTTCCGGAATATTATTATTGCTCAGTGCAGCTTGGCGAGCAGAATCATATTTACGAACACGCGCATTGAAATTATTACGTTTTACTGCTCCGCTTAACGTACTTGCGAATGTGTTTTTAAATTTTCCGTACGTTTCATATACAGCTTTAAATGCATCTTTGCGAACACGAGGATCATCACTTTCTAAAAACTGAATGTAACGGCCATGTGTAATTTCTATTTCTTCTCCGTCTTCCCCTTTAATAGATGGGAATTTTAAATCCGCGTTATTCAACATACCAAATGTATTGCTTGATGAACTCATTACTTCAGATGCTTCCGCTAATAAAGCTTCCTCAGCTTCTGATAATACGTGCGGGCGTTGACGTGTAATTTCTTCTAATGCATGTTCATATACACTTAAATCTCTATTTTCCTTCAAGAATGTTTGCAATGTATCTTCTGAAATCGATAAAATTTCAGGCACAATATACGCTGTGCTACTAGATACTTGTGAATATAAATTTGTTGCACGATCATTTAATGCTTGATATACAGAGTTTGTTGTATCTTGATCGTAACGCATATGAGCATATGTATATAACTTACCTAATCGCATTGATATTTCATCTTCATATTGCAATGCCTCAAGTAAATTGTCCGCAGAGTCACCAAGTTTCCCTTTAAATTCAGTTAACTTCGGTAATAGCTCTTTAATAGCTTGGAATTCTTTTTCCCATTCTGCATCCGTTTGGAAAATATCTTCTAATCGCCACGTACTTGCTTCTTCAATCTCGTTGCGATCTGGTAATGCTTTCGCTTTGTTTTGTTCAGACATTCTTTAAGCCCTCCTTTAAATATCTCTACTTAAGTACAATTCGTTTTTTTCTTATGTAATTCCTTCACAATCATTCTTTATTATATCCGCTTTTCCTCCTCTCATGTTAAAATTTGCCTCAAATAAAGATAGCGCATGTATTAAGCAAATCTCATCATGTTTCATAATTTCCTCCTCTGTTTTTAACATCACGGCATCCCTTATTTTTCGGTACGTATAAGTTCCCACTTTACGTAAAACACCTATATAGCATAAAAATGTCATATATTCAGTAACTGCCATTTTCCATATGTGCTGCGAAAAGTACGGAAGTATCCTCCTTTTCGTATACCTTTTTACATAACTACACACGTATTGAAGAGAAATACACTCTCCCACTGCAAGCTCCCCTATACACTTCATATATAGAAAAGCTTGCCATATAAATGGGTTTGTTTGAAAAGCAAATGCAGAAGGGAGTGGAACACCAATTTCAGAAGGAAAGCTCGCTGGGGTACATTTAAATTGATATAAGAGGCGTAATAATGACTTATAATTATAATTCCAAATCGGTAAGGCATTTTGGCGAAAGTTTTTCTTTCTCTTCTTCCACTCTTCACCCAATCTTTCTTTCCCGAAAGGAACAGGAGAAAAAAGCATTTCAAAAGTAGTCGCATCAGTTGGTAAATATATAGTATGTGAGAAAAAAACATTTGTAGAAAAGGGAGTGACAAATGCACATTTCATAAATGATTTTTGTTTCGGACAGAAGAAAATAAGAAGTGGCTGAGGATAAGATTGTAAGGAGAAAGCCATAAGTGAGGAAAATTTCATCCAATATGCAGATTGCTTTTTCAATTGATTTCCACCAACGATCCAAATGACCTGTATACCAGCTTGCCAATACGAATATGTTCTTTTGTACAGCTGCTCTATAGCGAGGTTTGCACATTGGTATTCAATTGCAATTTTTCTACCCGCCCTCTCTACAAAAACATCTGGTCGTTGCTTAATTTCTGGGAGGTAGTACTCTATATCCACCTGAAAGTTTTGACGTTTGAACCATCTATATAACAATTCTTTACCATGCATATGATACTTTGATTCCGCTTCATAAAAGGCAAGACATGAATCCACTTTTTTATGAGCAAAATGCCAACTTTTTTGTTTCCCTAATTTCATTTGCACTTCCTTTCCGCAAGCTACACAAAAGAATCGTTCTTGTTGACGCATACGGCGCAAAAGCTCTTCATTACAATTATAGAGTAAATGAATTTTTTCACCGTTTTCTCTTTTAGCGATAAATATCGTAATCACACCCTTTCAGCTCCTTATATTCTACAATTTGTTACAAATTCCTTTTAAAAAAGAGATGTCCCAATTTCGGACATCTCTTTTTATAATAAAGGTGATAATAATCGGTACGTTGATTCAACAATTCGTCTATGAAGACGTCTTTTATGAAAATGATCACCATGAATTTCACTTGATTCTTCTAAATCATCTTTAAAGTCTTGAACAAGTTTTCGAATGCTATCTGTATCATATAAAAAGGCATTTACTTCAAAATTCAAATGAAAACTTCTCATATCCATATTAGCTGTCCCAATTGAAGCTAAATCAGAATCAACGATGACAATTTTACTATGAAGAAAACCTTTTTCGTATTCATATATCTTTACTCCTGCATCTAAAAGCTCTGGGAAGTACGATCTCGATGCGTAAAAGACAGTACGCTTATCCGGTTTACTCGGCATTAATAAACGAACATCAATACCAGCAAGTGCAGCAACCTTTAATGCGGATAAAATATCATCATCCGGAATAAAATACGGCGTTGCAATCCAAATTGATTTCCGAGCAGAAGCGATCATTGCGAAATATAAATGCTTAATCGTTTCCCACTTATTATCGGGGCCACCTGCAACTAGCTGCACTCCTCCCCAATGATCACCCTCAACTGCTTTTGCTTGTAAATATTCAGGGGCTAGCACAGCCTCTCCAGTCATATAAAACCAGTCTTGAAGGAAAATAAGTTGTAAACTTTGAACCGCTTCACCACGTAAATACAAATGCGTATCTCGCCAAAAGCCAAAATATTTATTTTTCCCTAAATACTCATCACCGATATTTAATCCGCCTACAAACCCTTCGTTCCCATCAATCACAACAATTTTCCTATGATTTCGATAATTAATCTTATCGTTTAAAATCGGAAAGCGCACAGGAAAGAATGGAATCATTTCTACACCTGCATCGTTTAATTCTTCAATATACGATTTCGATAACTTAAAACTTCCAACCGCATCATATAAAAAGCGAACAACAACGCCTTCTTTCGATTTTTGTATTAAAATATCTTTAATTTCTGTTCCTAATTTATCATCACGCACAATGTAATATTCCATATGAATGTGATGTTTCGCTCGTTTTAACCCATTTAAAATAGCCCGAAACGTTTCATCTCCATTTGTTAATGTCCTCGTTTCAGTTTGAAATGAAATATTTAAAGCTCCTAATCGATCCGCTAAACGAAATAACAGTTCTTGATGCTTATGATTGCGTAAAATTCGTTCTTCGTAATCTTCATGCCCTTTATATTGTAAAAACGCCTGTTCATCAAGTAACGCCTTCTTTTGGAACATTCTTTTTCTTCGAAAATTTTGTCCAAATAATAAATAAGCAAAGAAACCAAATACCGGAAAAATCCCTAAAACAATTAACCATGTAAGTGTTTTAGATGGATGTCGATTTTCTAAGAAAATAACGCAACCAATTAAAAACGCAGATACTGTAAATAAAATACTAATAATACCTAAAATCGAAACATCTTTTATCCCAATCACATCTGAATAAAATGCTACATCAATAAACATACGTAACGAAACAAATAATGCGAACAATAGCAGTATAAAGAAAATCAGCTTTAACGTATTTTTCATCTCTTACCTCCTAACTAAGAAAGCTTTCCTATTCTTCATATAAAAAGCCGATTTCATACTACAGAAATCGGCCTACGTTTTAGCAGGAAAATTATTGCGAATCGTTTCAAGCGCATGCTCTTTCACAATTTGTTTTCCATACTCACTTACACGATGAATTGTTAAAGTTGATTCTTCTCCATATTCTAAAATAATACTTAAAATACGATCGATTTCTTCTTCATCATGTAGCACTTCATCGAATTCCACATATACATAATAGCGGTCCTCAAATGAATACAGCTCATCTTTTATATCTTCAAAGATAAGACGATGACTTAATGAAATGACATCTTCAAAATCATTAAATTTAATTAAAAAGCCAAACGTACCATCTTCATTAAAGTTTGTTCCTGTTTGTTCTTCTACCTCTTCGACTAATTCTTGTTGGAATAATGATTCGATGCCTTCATCTAGAGGAATATCTATAATTTTGTCTACCCCTATCGGTAGTTCCAGCTTTTGTCCGTCCTTTGAAAGCTCTGCTTTCGTGACAAGTACTTCAATCCCTTTATCGACTGCTTGCACTTGAATCCATAACGGTCCATCAATAAAGAAATCGTCATGATCACGAGCTTCGTCCATCATCTCCCAAAAGAGCTCTTCACTTCGTTCGCGATCATACCAAATTTCTTCACGATTAAATCCTCTATCCTCTATATCAATGTACGTAATAAAAAATTTCATCGTATGATCATTAATTCTTTCAATATCCAAAATACAACTCTCCCTTCCTGCTTAGAATTGTTATGAAGGGATTCCCCACTCATATGACAAATCAATAGATCCTTGTACTCTCATTTTATGATAAGATTCTCCAGAATGGAAATAAAATCGATTTATTTTACAAAAATAGTTATATGCCTATCTTTCCTCGATAAACTACATAAATATATTATTATAGCGATTTCTTACTTACAAAAAATTTGGACATACATTTCCACATTCCCCCGTACACTGTAATAAAGTGAAACTTCTATTAGAAGAGATTATTTAACAACAACTTTCTTCATCACATACATATAGTTCGCTTATTAAAACATCATAAATGGAGGCAGACGAATGGACTTAGAGTTTTTAACATCCGTACTAATGATTGTCGGTATCGATGTTGTATTAGGTGGTGACAATGCAATCGTCATCGCACTAGCTAGCCGAAATTTACCTGAATCGAAACGAAATAAGGCTATTTTGATCGGTACTCTTTTAGCGATTGTACTAAGAATCATCCTTACTATACTAGCTGTCTATTTACTCGACATTCCATTTCTACAATTGATTGGCGGGGTTTTACTTACATTAATTGCAGTCAATTTATTAACCGATAATAGCAACGATCTTTCTTCTATTCAAGGAAAAACAACTTTATTTCAAGCTGTGCGGACAATTGTTTTCGCGGATCTCGTTATGGGGTTTGATAATGTTATTGCCATTGCAGGTGCAGCTCACGGGAGATTTTTACTCGTCATAATCGGCTTACTCATTTCTATCCCGATTATTATTTGGGGCAGCAAACTTATTTTAATACTTATGGAACGATTTCCATTCCTCATTTATTGCGGGGCAGCGATTCTTGCCTATACTGCAGGAAAAATGGTTACACATGAAGACAGACTTGCAACCTTTTTTCATAACAATCCAAGTTTCACTACAAGCATTCCTTATTTGTTCATTTTCACTATTTTATGCATCGGCTTTATCGTACAACAAGTTCGATTACGCAATGTGAAACATTAAAAAAAACCTTCTACTATATAATAGGTAGAAGGTTTTCATATTATTATAATTAATTTACAAGACGTTGTGCTTCACGTAATTGGAACGTTCTTACTGTACGTGGTAAGAAACGACGAATTTCGTCTTCGTTGTAACCAACTTGAAGGCGTTTCTCGTCAATCATAATTGGACGACGTAAAATCCCTGGATAGTCACGAATCATCTTATATAAATCTTGAAGTGGTAAAGACTCTAAGTTTACATTCAATTCTTGGAAAACTTTCGAACGAGTAGAAATAATCTCATCCGTTCCGCTTTCTGTCATACGTAAAATCTCTTTAATTTCCTCAATCGTTAATGGATCTGAGAAAATATTACGTTCTGTATAGGGAATATGATTTTCCTCTAGCCATAATTTCGCCTTTCTACAAGACGTACAGCTTGGAGAACTATATAATGTTACCATACAAAGCTCACTCTCCTTAAAGAGTACAAATTCTGTACTAAATACAGTTTTAATTTCTAACTTCAGCAATTTTTCGCGATAACTTGTCTTATTGAAAAGTACAAAAATCGCATTTCATGTAAGCAACAACTTATAATAAACAACAATTACTTTTAATAAGTAACTTCTATAATCATTATACAATAGATTTTGCAAGAAATATACAGTAAATTTCCTGCTAGTTGAGAAAACTCTTCCGTGCATTTCACTGCTATGTAACATGATTACGCTCACTTCAGCTGTACTTTAACAATAACTTTCAATCCTTTTACTACTCACTTCTCATAGATTTTTCATATAATATATAGTTATTTATCTATAATCTTCCCTATGAAAAAGAGAACGTTTTCTTACTTTTTCTTGATAAATCAATTAAGAAATGTAAGACTATACAAATGAGAATAAAAAGGAACATTTGTTCTTATTTTAACAAATATCCTCCCTCCTGTCTACACGATTTCTAAAGTAAATTAAATATTTTTCTGACATTTCTTTCTTTTTCATTTTTTATCTCATACAATAAACATACAGACAGGCAAAGGGGGAGTTTTCAAATGATTGCTTTTTTTATTGATTTTATTACGGTTGCTGCCCTCATCATCGGAATAACAGCATTGATTGGTGTCATTACAAATAGCATCGGCGAAAAGCTCTTTGGTGGAAAAGAAAAAATGAAGTTTGTTAACAAAAGTTTGGGTGTACAATCTGGCTGGAACCAAGTTGGCGGAAAAGGCATTTATAAGAAACGAACGTATTAAAAAAAAGCAGGCGATCGCCTGCTTTTTTTCTTATTTCTCTACTGACGCCCATTTAAAGCTTAAATCGCCGCCATATTTATGGTTATACATATTTTTAATTGAATCTCTTTGTAAATATGCTCTACCACGTTGATATACTGGAACAATCGCAGCATCATCAAGTAACATTTTTTCTGCTTCTAATAAGTTCTTCCAACGAGCATTTACATCGCTTCCATCTTTTTTCGCCTTCATAATGATTTCATCGTATTTTGGATTAGAGTACTTCATCTTATTTTGTGACCCATCTGTTACAAACATATCAAGATATGTAATTGGATCTGGGAAGTCCGCACTCCATCCAGAGAATGACATGACATAATCGCCCGCATCTTCTAATTTTAGTTTTTGTGCGAATGGTTGTTGTTTAATTTTTACTGTTAAACCTGGTAAATTCTTTTCTAATTCACCTTTTAAATATTCACCAGTTTTCTTTGATAACTCTACATCTTCATTTAATAATTCTAATTCGATTTCATTTTTACCAAGTTCTTTTTTACCAGCTTCCCAATATTTCTTCGCTTCTTTCACGTTTGGTTTTACAATATCCCCGTTTACAGCACGGAAATCTTTTTTATCTGGTCCTTTAATGAAGTTATCAGGAATTAATCCTGTTGCTGGCTTAGAACCGTTATTTAATAATGTATCCACGAATGGCTTACGGTCAAAAGCAAGTGAAATTGCTTTACGAATATTTTTATTTGCTAAAGCTGGATCTTTTTGATTTAAACGAAGGAAGAATACAGATGTATCTTCTACTGTTTGGAAATCTGGTTTTCCTTTATATTTATCAATAAACTCCGCTAATAACGACGCTCGATCAATTGCATTTGTTTCATATAAGTTAATTGGCGTAGATGTATCTTTTACAATATTAAAGTTTACTTCTTCAATCTTCACTTCTTTATTGTCCCAATATGACGCGCTCTTTGTCATTTTAAAGCTACGTTCATGTTGCCAATCACTTAATGTAAATGGCCCGTTATAAAGCGTTGTATTCGCTTCCAAACCAAACTTCGTACCTTGCTCTTTCACAAACTTTTCATTCACAGGATAGAAGATTGGATATACCATTAAATCTACAAGGTATGGAATTGAATTATCTAATTCCACTTCTAATGTATAATCATCAATCGCCTTTACCCCTAATTGATCCGGACTCATCTCTTTTTTATTAATTTTCTCTGCATTTTTTATATCATACATAATGTACGCTGATTTCGCAGCTGTATCTGGGTTAATCGCTCTTTGCCATGCGTATACGAAATCTTTTGCCGTCACAGGATCACCATTTGACCATTTTGCGTCTTCACGTAATTTAAATGTATATTTTTTACCATCTTCTGATTTTTGGAATTCCTTCGCTACACCAGGAACTAGCTTATCATCTTTTCCTAAACTGTATAAGCCTTCCATCGTATTACCCATTACTCTTGAAGAAACTGCATCAGCTGATAACGCTGGATCCATCGTTGGAATTTCTTGCGTTTCAATTAAGTTAATAACTTGCTTCGCACCGCTTTTCCCGCTATCCCCTTTTGCGTTCGCTTGCGGTTCATCTTTTTGGTAGCTACATGCCCCTAACATCATGCTCATTGCTACTGTTGATACTACAAAAACTGGCATCTTTTTTTTCATACTTCCACCCTCCATAAAAATGTTAGCCCTTTCATTTTCAAACAGAAAGAAATATATATATGTTCTAATAATTCATATTATACACACAAATATATTTTTTGTATATTTATATTTCTATTTCATTAAAATTTCCTGTTAAAAAATAAATCTTTGTAAACGTTTCATATTGCTGATTATTCTTACTAAAGTGTTAAAAACAATATTTTTTACACTTTTCTAAATTATCAGAGAAAAATGAATTTTATATCTCATAATACTTTATGTATAATTATCCTTTTGTTTTTATCATAAAATAGCACTCTCTTCATAATAAAAATATGTAGGCTAAAATGAGTGCAAAGGTTAAGAAAGTATGTTACGATACATTTTGCTAAAAATAGATATCGGTAAAGAGGGGACGGACATGGCAGCAATTCAGGCAAAAAACGGGCCTACTGAGAAATTAAGTTTATTCTTATTAACATGGCCTATTTTTCTAGAAGTTTTTCTTTTTATGTTAATGGGGATCGCTGATACTTTCATGTTAAGTGCATTATCAGACGATGCTGTATCTGGGGTTGGTGCAGCGAATCAATACCTCCATATCGCTATTTTGGTACTAGAAGTCATCGGGAACGGCGCAGCTATCGTCGTATCTCAATACCTCGGTTCCAAACGCTTTATGGAAGCATCTAAAATATCAGCATTAGCCGTCACATTAAATTTAATAGTTGGGCTCGTTATAAGCGCTGGTTTTCTTTTATTTTCGAAACATATGATGCTCGCAATGAACTTACAAGGCGATGTACTAACGTATGCGCAAAACTACTTATCTATCGTCGGAGGAGCCATCTTCCTACAAGCTATTATTAACTCATTAGCCGCAATTATCCGTGTACACGGTTTCACAAAGCAAGCGATGTTTATTTCACTCGGAATGAATATGATTCATATCGCTGGAAACTATGTACTCATTTTCGGGAAATTTGGTTTCCCTGAGCTCGGTGTACAAGGGGCTGCCATTTCTTCTGCTGTCAGCCGACTTATAGCGCTTATTGTTTTCTTCTGGTTACTATACCGCGTTATGGAATATCGTGTAAAATTACAATATTATTTCACCTTATCAAAAGAATATATCGGGAAAATTTTAAAAATCGGGATTCCATCTGCTTTTGAGCAAGTTATGTATCAAGCTTGTCAAATTGTCTTCTTATACTATGCAACATATTTAGGAACGGAATCGTTAGCGGCTAGACAATACGCTACGAACATTTCTATGTTCACTTATTTATTCGCTATTGCAATTGGTATGGGAACAGCCATTATTATTGGCCGCCTCGTTGGTGGTGGCGAAAAAGATGAAGCATACGAACGCTTGTGGAAAAGTGTAAAATGGGCGATTGGTGTAACTTTATGTATGGTCGCTCTCGTTATTACATTCCGTACACAATTAATGGGACTGTTTACAGATAATCCGTACATTATCGGGTTAGGCGCAAGTGTTCTTTTACTAAGTGTACTACTTGAAACGGGACGTACGATGAATATCGTCATCATTAATTCGCTTCGTGCAGCTGGTGATGCAAAATATCCTGTTTTAATCGGTGCCTTCTCTATGGTGTTAATGAGTTTACCACTAGGTTACTTTTTCGCCTTTCATTTAGATATGGGGCTCGTTGGTATTTGGCTAGCAATCGCCATCGACGAATGGACACGTGCCATTATTATGTTCTTCCGCTGGAAAAGTAGAGCATGGGAGCGTTATGCACTTGTTAAACCTGAAGAACAAGAGGAGAATGTTTCTGTTCAAGTTCAGTAATTTTGCATATGGATATCACTAATGATACATGAGATTTATATCGGCGATTCTTTAAATATATCGACTGACCGACAAATGTATACAATTCTTTTATATAGTAGAAAAAGAGCCATCCTTCCATAACAGAAGAATGGCTCTTTTTCTTATTGATAAATCTCTTTATATTTCTTGTACTCCGCTTCCGAACATAGTACGAAATGTCCTGGGCGAATTTCACGCATTGTTGGTGCTTCACTACCATAATTATGCTGTGATGGATCATATACGATACGTTTACGATTGCGCTCATAATCTGGATCTGGAAGTGGAATCGCTGATAATAGTGATTTCGTATATGGATGAATTGGATTCGCATATAATTCATCACTTGTTGTTAACTCAACGATTTGGCCACGGTACATTACACCAATACGATCACTAATGTATTTTACCATTGATAAATCATGGGCGATGAATAAGTATGTTAAACCTTTTTCTTTTTGTAACTTTTTCAGTAAGTTTACAACTTGCGCCTGAATCGATACGTCAAGTGCTGAGATCGGCTCATCGGCAATGATAAATTCTGGGTCTACAGCAAGCGCTCGAGCGATACCGATACGCTGACGTTGTCCACCTGAGAATTCGTGTGGGAAACGGTTTGCGTGCTCTTTATTTAAACCAACTGTGTTTAATAGTTCATGAACACGGTCCATGCGCTCTTTTTTACTTTTCGCTAATCCGTGAATATCAATACCTTCTGCGATAATATCCCCTACTGTCATACGAGGATTTAATGATGCGTATGGATCTTGGAAAATCATTTGCATTTTACGGTTGAATTTCTTCAGTTCTGCGCGTGATTTCTTACCATGTACGTTTTCACCATCGAACAATACTTCACCAGCAGTTGCATCATATAAACGAATAATCGTTCTTCCAGTTGTCGATTTACCACAACCTGATTCTCCTACAAGACCAAATGTTTCTCCGCGGTAAATATCAAATGAAATATCATTAACCGCTTTGACAACACCACCACTCACGTCGAAGTGCTGCTTTACATTTTTTACTTCAATTAATTTCTCACGTTGTTTAGTCATGTTGTTCACCTGCTTTCATTTGAAGAATGCGTTTTTCAACGACTGCTGGCGGTTTTACTTCTGGAGCTTGCTCGTGAAGTAACCAAGTTGCCGCATAGTGCGTATCACTTACTTTAAATAAAGGTGGGTCCATTTCAAAATCAATTTTCAGTGCCTGCGGGTTACGTGGTGCAAAAGCATCTCCCTTTGGCGGCTTCAATAAATCTGGAGGCGTTCCAGGAATTGCATATAACTCTTCTTCTGAACCATCTAAACTTGGCATAGATGCGATTAAACCCCAAGTATATGGATGTTTCGGATTGTAGAAAATTTCATCTACAGTTCCAATTTCAACAACTTTACCAGCGTACATAACTGCCACTCGGTCCGCAACGTTTGCTACTACACCTAAGTCATGCGTAATGAAAATGATTGCTGCTTCTGTTTTTTGCTGAATGTCTTTCATAAGTTCTAAAATTTGCGCCTGAATCGTAACGTCTAGCGCTGTTGTCGGCTCATCGGCAATTAATAATTTCGGGTTACAAGCTAACGCCATCGCAATAACTACACGCTGTCTCATACCACCTGAGAATTGGTGAGGATATTGTTTTAAACGAGCTTCTGGATTTGGAATACCTACAAGGTCAATTAATTCTAAAGCAACTTTACGTGCATCTGCTTTACTCATCCCTTGGTGTTTAATTAGACCTTCCATAATTTGATTTCCAATTGTCATCGTTGGGTTTAATGATGTCATTGGATCTTGGAAAATCATCGCGATATCTTTACCGCGTACTTGCTGCATTTCTTTTTCTGTTAATTTCGTTAAGTCACGACCTTCAAATACGATTTCACCATTTTTAATGCGTCCAGGAGGATTCGGAATTAATCCCATTAACGCTTTAGAAGTAACTGATTTCCCTGAACCAGATTCTCCTACAATCGCCAATGTTTCTCCTTTTTTCAAATCAAAAGTAACGCCGCGTACAGCTTGTACTTCACCTGCATGTGTATCAAAGGAGACTTGTAAATCTTTTACCTCTAACAATGTTTTCATCTTTGCCTCTCCCCTCTTTTACTTACGCATTTTTGGATCTAACGCGTCGCGTAATCCGTCTGCCATTAAGTTAAACGCTAAAATTAATATACTGATGACAACCGCAGGGATGAACATCATATGCGGATACGTTTGAATAGATTTATAACCATCATTTACAAGAGAACCTAGTGACGCAAATGGCGGCTGAATTCCTAAACCGATGAAACTTAAGAACGCTTCACCAAACACCGCTGATGGAATTGTAAACATTGTCATTACGATAATAGGTCCCATTACGTTTGGAATTAAATGTTTCACAATTAATTGTGTATTTGTTGCACCTAATGTACGAGATGCTAATACATATTCTTGGTTTTTTAACTTTAAGATTTGTCCACGAACAATACGCGACATCCCTATCCAACCTGTAATCGCCATCGCGAGTGTAATTGACCAAATACCAGATCCCATAATGATTACCATTAAAATAACGATGATTAAGTATGGAATACCGTTAATAATCTCCATAATACGTTGCATAATGTTATCTACTCTACCGCCGTAGAATGCTGAAATACCTCCGTATGCAACCCCAATTACTAAGTCAATTGCTGCTGCTAAAAGAGCGATATATAATGATACGCGTGTACCTTCCCATGTTCTTGTCCATAAGTCACGGCCAAGATCATCTGTACCAAACCAGAAGTACTCTTTAATATCACGTTTTTCATATTGGTCAACACCATATTGATCTGTACCGTCAAATGGTAACCAATGAACATTTTCAATAACTGGAATTTTTGGTGGTAATTTCGCTCGACCTAAATCTTGCTCTTTATACGAGTGTTTACTTACCATCGGTCCAAAAATCGCTAATAGTGCAATGATAACTAATAATACAAGGCCAAGCATCGCACCTTTATGTTGGAATAAACGTCTTCTTACATCTTGCCAAAACGTTAGGCTTGGACGGGCAATGACTTCATTATCAACATTATTTTGATTGGCTTGTTGAAATAAATCTGGAGATAATTTTTGTACATCTTTCATCATTTTTTCCCTCCCGCTAAACGAATACGAGGATCAATAATTCCGTATAAAATATCTACAATGAAAATAACTAAAATGAAGATTGCACTATAGAAAATCGTAGTTCCCATAATAACTGTATAGTCATTTAAAGTAATCGATTTAACGAATTGTTCCCCAAGTCCTGGTACAGCATAAATTTGCTCGATAACAAGTGTTCCTGTAATTAATGCCGCAACCATTGGTCCTAAAATTGTTACAACTGGAATTAACGCGTTACGAAGTGCATGTTTGACAATGATAACGCCTTGGCTAATTCCTTTCGCTTTCGCTGTTAAAATGTAATCGGCTTGCATAACTTCAATTAATTCTGCACGAGAGAAACGTGCGATTGTTGCAATAACTCCCATCGATAATGCAATTGTAGGCATTACAGTAAACTCTGGTCCTTTCCAGAATGCTACTGGGAACCAGCCAAGTTTTACCCCTACGAAATATTGCAGTAATGCGGCGAATACGAATGATGGTACCGACATTCCGAGTACCGAAATAACTGTTGCACTATAATCTACCCACGTATTATTACGAAGTGCGGCAACAATACCTAAAATTAAACCGATAAATGTTCCTAATATAATCGCTTGTAAACCTAATTGGGCTGATGGTCCAATACGATCCACAATCATGTCTGTTACTGGGCGGTTATCATATTGGAATGATACCCCTAAATCACCTTTTGCTAGGTTACCTAAGTAACGTGCGTATTGAACTGGTACCGGATCATTCAATCCGTATTTTTCAAGAATGATTTCTTTTTGTGCCGGTGATAGCTTCTCCTGGTTTTTAAGCGGAGAACCCGGAAGTAATTTCATCAAAAAGAAAGTCAGTGTAGTAATTAAAAATAATGTCAAAGCCATGTACACGAAACGTTTTAATACATAACGTCCCATATCAAGCACCTCCCCGTTTTTCTCAAAAGCAATAAGATAGTTTAAAATATTCTTACTTTTATTTTTTTAAAATAAGAGCATATGCCCATCATAGGCATATACCCTTGTAAACGATGGAAAAAAAGATTATTTTTGTTCAACAGATGCCCATTTGTAAGTTAATTTACCACCATAGTTAATTGGGATAATATCTTTTACGGCACCTTTTACTACATACGCTGAACCTTTTTGGAAGATTGGAGTGATAACTGCATCCTCTTTAATTAACATCTTCTCTACTTCTAGAAGGTTGTCCCAGCGAGCTTGTAAATCTTTTGTATCTGTTTTAGCTTTTAGGATTAACTCATCATATTTCTGATTAGAATACCCTGTTTTATTTTGAGAACCATTCGTAACAAACATATCTAAATATGAGATTGGATCTGGGAAATCTGGTCCCCAAATACCAAACGCAATATCATATTGCTGAGAATCTTCTAATTTATTTTTTTGTGCGAATGGTTGCTGTTTAATTTTAATTGATAAACCTGGTAAGTTCTTTTCCATCTCACCTTTTAAGAATTCCCCAACCTTTTTAGCATCTTCATTATCAAAGTTTAAGAATTCTAGTTCGATTTTATCAGTTCCAAGCTCTTTCTTCGCTGTTTCCCAAAGCTTTTTCGCTTCTTTTGGATTTGTTTCAACTAGCTTTCCATTTTCAGCTCGGAAATCTTTTTTATTCGGACCTTCAGCGAAATCTTTTCCAACAAATCCGTAAGCTCCAATTGCACCGTTATTTAAAATAACTTTTGCAATGTTATCACGGTCAAAGGACATTGAAATTGCTTTTCTTAAGTTTTTATTACTTAAGTACTGATTACTTTGATTAAATCTTAAGTAAGCAACCCCTGCTTCTTTTCTTGTTTGGAACTCTGGACTTTTTCTAAACTTATCAACAAATTCAGACGTTAAAGCCGCTCGGTCAATCGCGTTTGTCTCATATAAATTTACATCAGTTGCTGTATTTTTTACAATATTAAAGTTGATTTCTTCGATTTTAACCGTTTTATTATCCCAATATGAAGGATTCTTCTTGAATTGGAAACTTTGTTCATGTTTCCAATCACTCATAACGAATGGACCGTTATATAATGTTGTATTTGCCTCTAAACCAAATTTATCACCTTGTGCTTTTACAAAGTTTTCATTTAGTGGGTAAAATACTGGATAAACTGTTAAATCGATAAAGTAAGGAACGGGATTGTCTAATTCTACTTCTAATGTATAATCATCAATCGCTTTTACACCTAATTGGTCAGCAGGTAATTCTTTTTTATGAATTTTCTCTGCATTTTTAATATCGAACATAATGTACGAATACGTTGCTTTTGTATCTGGATTTACTGCTCTTTTCCATGAATACACAAAATCTTTAGCTGTTACAGGTTCCCCATTCGACCATTTCGCATCTTTTCTTAATTTAAATATGTATTTCTTCCCATCATCTAGCTTTTCGACATCTTCTGCAACTCCAGGCATTCTCTTTTGATCTTTGCCAATACGATATAAACCTTCCATCGTATTATTTAATGCTGTAGAAGATGAAGAATCAGATGCCAATGATGCATCCATTGACGGAATTTCAGATAACTCTGTTAAATTAAGAATCTGTTTTCCGTTACTACTACTCGTAGCGTTCTCTTTCCCTTTTGCTTTTGCGTCATCTTTTTGGTAGCTACACGCGCTAAGCAACATACTTGCAGTTAAAGTTGATGCAAGTAATAACGGTATCTTTTTCTTCATGTTGTGTTGCCTCCCCTAATTGCACTTCCTGTACCCTCACTTGTTAAAAAGTAGAATTGAAAGAATAATCTCCAAGTTTCTACAATTTTCATTATACATATAATATAACAATTGTGAATATAGTTTTTTGTTTTTTTGTTAAAATTTTTAATAAAATATTTATATTTTTAATTTTTCGTAAAGGGATACATTAACATTGCTACCATCATCTTAAAATCAGACCTTTAATTGCGTATAATTTTCAAAAAATTAATCCTAGTACTTATTATAGCTTTTATAGTATAATAATTCTAGTAATATTTTGACGGAGGGGAATATTTTGAATAAAGTTTTTTTTCATACTTGTATACTAATTTTTATAGCGATGATTGCTTCTAGTATTGGTGCATTCCTCATTTCATCTCAATTTTTGTTGAACTTTGTCAACATTTTGTTTTATATTGCACTGTTTTTTATTCTGATCGGCGGTTTTTTATACATATTTCAAAATGGTTTTTTCAATGTAACCATTTACGCATTCCAAAGAGTATTTGGTACGAACAAAAAGATTGACTCTTTAATTGAAGAAGTCGAGGAACCTACAGATAAGAAAGAACGTATTTATAAAACATATTCATTCAAATGGACATATCCAATTTGTATTACAGGTATCTTCCTTGGGTTGTTCTCGACCCTCATTAGCTTTACTATTTTGATGTAGTTTGCAAACACTATCCCATATGATATAATAATCAGCAAAACATTTTGTTATAAAACTTTAGTTCTTTCATATTAAAAGAGCTCAAGTAACAATAAATAAATTTATATGTATGCGATGATAAAGAAGAGTACATATTGAGGCAATTTCAGAGAGCTTGTGGTTGGTGTGAACAAGTAATTGTACAGTATGGAATGGGCTTTTGAGCACCAAACCGAACCGAAAGTAGTAGGCTTTGGCGTTATATCCAAACGTTATTATGGATTAGAGAGATTTCACAGTAGTGAAATAATTAGGGTGGTACCACGGTCCATTCGTCCCTATAGTTTTTGGGATGAATGGGCTTTTTTGTTTGCCTTCTCTTCCCCACATCACGCATTCTATTTTAGGAGGAATTACTTATGTCAGTTATCTTTTCTGGTATTCAACCAAGTGGAACGATTACACTTGGAAACTATTTAGGAGCAATGAAGCAGTTTACAGAGCTTCAAAATGAACACGACTGTTATTTCTGTATTGTAAACCAACATGCGATTACAGTACCTCAAGATCCCGTCGGGCTTCGTAAAAACATCCGCAGTCTTGCTGCACTTTATGTAGCATGCGGCATCGATCCTGAAAAAGCTACTTTATTTGTACAATCAGAAGTACCAGCACACGCTCAACTAGGATGGATCATGCAATCTGTTGCTTACGTTGGAGAATTAGAACGTATGACGCAATATAAAGATAAAGCTTCTGGTAGAGATTCAGTTCCAGCTGGATTACTTACGTATCCACCATTAATGGCTGCTGATATTTTACTTTACAACACTGAAATCGTGCCGGTTGGTGATGACCAAAAGCAACATATCGAATTAACACGTGACTTAGCAGAGCGTTTCAACAAACGTTACCGCGAAATCTTCACAATGCCTGAAATTCGCATTCCAAAAGTAGGAGCTCGCGTTATGTCATTAACAGAGCCTACGAAAAAAATGAGTAAATCTGATCCGAATCCAAAATCAATGATTAGTATGCTTGATGAGCCAAAAACAATTGAAAAGAAAATTAAGAGTGCTGTAACTGACTCTGAAGGTATTGTGAAATTTGATAAGGAAAACAAACCTGGTATCTCTAATTTATTAACAATCTACTCTTCATTCTCTGGAAAAACAGTTGAAGAAATCGAAGCAATGTACGAAGGAAAAGGATACGGCGACTTCAAAGGCGACCTAGCGCAAGTAGTCGTAGAAGCTATTCGTCCAATCCAAGACAAATATAACGAACTAATCAACTCACCAGAACTAGACGAAATCCTAGACAAAGGTGCAGAAAAAGCAAACCGCGTTGCATTCAAACAACTACGCAAAGTAGAAAACGCAATGGGACTAAGCAGAAAACGTAGGTAACATATAAAGCGGAGGCGACTGCTTAGCCCTGACGGCTAAGGTTCTTTCCCACAGAAGGTGCTTTTTACCTTCTTGTGGGGAAGGTTCTTAGACGCGAAGGGTTAGGAGCCGGAGCTAGATTACATATAAAGCGGAGGCAGCTCGTTCAGCTCTGACTGGATAAGGTTCTTTCGCATAGAAGACGCTTTTTGTCTTCTTATGCGGAAGGTTCTTAGACACGAAGAGCTCGCTGCCGGAGCTGGATTTGTACATAAAGTGGAAGCGGCTCGTTTAGAATGTTCGGTGGAACTAGATTACTACAAAATTAAAAAACCGCCAATTGGCGGTTTTTTAATTTACCTTTTGCTCATTTTCCATTTCCCATAACTTTTCAAAAAATGGCTGTCCTTTTACGAGACGCTCGCATAATTGTTCGTGCTTATCAGACCAGCCTGTTTTCGCTTCATCATACAGCTTAGCCCAAATATCTTCAAATTCCATATGTTGAACCATTCCATACGCTGATGGATCCCACTCTGTGAACCAATAGCGAATTTCTGCTGTATTTTTCGTTGTATGTAATTGATCTAACGCCATAAATAATAATTGTTTTAGCTGTCTTTCTTTACGAGTCAAGCCATTCATAATGAAAGGCGATGGTGATAAAATGTGATGTTCTTTTTCTGTTTCTTCTACTTGGAACTCATACTTTTCTGCTTGTACGTTTTCTACCATCTCATATACCATTTGCTCTTGGCGTGGTATAAGTCTACTTTTGCGAATTGGTACATTGTAACCAATTGTGTCAATGGCAATAATGCCTTTCCCATCTGTAACAACAAAGCAATACTCTTGCTGCAAACGTTCATGATTTTTACGAATATAAGCCTTATGATGTACGTCTTCCAGCATTTTTTGCGGAAGCTCTAACAATTCGTTCTCGATGTAATGATATAATGTGGCATCTACTTTTAATAATGGCACTTGATCTAATAGCTCAATCGTATCATCTTTCCGCCATTCGTAAAAATGACAAACGTTATACCCATTTTCTTCACCTTCAAACCAATTTACCCATACATCATGTAGATATAACATTCACTACCCCTCACTTCACTACTGTTTGTACCAATCATTATGTTCATTTTTGCTTAACTTTATTCCACTTGAGGAAATATATTCTAATTATTATTTTTTCTTCTATTAATACTAAAAAAACAGGAAATAGAATTCCTGTTTTTTTATATATGAAATGTATTTGCTTTATTCAATATTTCTTTTGCATCTATAGATAATAAAGAAAGTGTATCTTCTCCTTCCAAAGTTACACAATCTTTGACAATATGAAATCCAAGCGCATAGCCAAGCATCTTCGGATAAGAGTGAAAGCCATTTAATAAGATGTCATGTTCCCTTGTTCCTCGTTTTATACTTATTCTTTCATGTACAACATTTTTCCAATAATAAACAGCCTCTTCTTTTGAAAGATACGCCGTCCACGGTGCATTGTTTTTTTCTGTATACCTTTCTGTTACTGCTTGTTCCGCTAGCCCTTCCATAATCATCGTATCAAGTAATGTATATTCTGTTTCTTTCGTCTCAATTTGATGTAACCTGCATATGTGATGATATTCATGCGCCAATAACACTTTTAATTCTTCTACCGAATTCCGCCCACATACGAATAAGAAAATAACATGACGCATAGATAATCCAGCCCTACCGTTATACTCTTCTTGTACAGTTCGATTATAGGAATCTGATAATAAAATAAAGACAGGGACATCTGGACCTTTTAACCAATTTTTCAGTTTATCATACTCCAGGCTCAATTCTTTCCAAATTTCCTTTTCCTCTAATTCTTTAATTTCCTTTTCTCCGCGCATGATCGGGCGATACATCCCTTTTGAAATTAAAAAGCGATACAACCTTTCTTTTGGCAACGGAATATACTTCGTAAATTTCTCACAAAGTTTTTCTGGCCGTCCATAATATAAATGTAGCCATTCAGCTGTTTCAACAATCCCCATCTTTATCCCTCCTTTTTCTTATGTATATGCTACAGGAGAAAAAGGCGTAAAAATAAATAAGGAGTTTTTTCGCAATATATTGCGAAAAAACTCCTTATTTTATCGATTATTTATACGATTTAAATACTAACACTGCGTTATGACCACCAAATCCTAATGAGTTACTTAATACTGCATTTACTTCTTGGTGTCTCGCTTGATTTGGTACGTAATCTAAGTCACATTCTGGATCTGGTGTCTCATAGTTAATTGTTGGAGGAATTACTCCGTCTGTAATTGATTTAATAGAGAAAATCGCTTCAACAGCACCAGCTGCTCCTAATAAGTGACCTGTCATTGATTTCGTTGAGCTAATTGCTACTTTATACGCGTGCTCGCCGAAAGTTTCTTTAATTGCCATCGTTTCATATTTTTCATTCGCATCCGTACTTGTACCGTGCGCATTAATGTAATCAATATCTTCTGGCTGTAGGCCTGCATCAGCTAAAGCTTGACGCATTGCGCGCACTCCGCCTTCCCCACCAGGAGCAGGCATTGTAATATGGAATGCATCTCCAGTTGCACCATAACCAGCAATTTCCGCGTAAATGTGAGCACCACGTGCTAATGCGTGCTCTAATTCTTCAAGAATTAGAATACCTGAACCTTCACCCATTACGAAACCGCTACGGTTTTTATCAAATGGACGGCAAGCCGTTGCTGGGTCTTCATTAAATGTTAATGCTTTCGCTGAGCTAAATCCTGCGAATGCCATACTTGTTAGCGGCGCTTCTGCTCCGCCTGTAATCATTGCATCAGCATCACCACGCTGAATTGCTTTAAATGCATCACCAATTGAGTTTGCACCAGATGCACAAGCCGTTACAGAACAAGTGTTAATTCCTTTTGCTCCTGTTGCGATTGATACTTGACCTGCTGCCATATCTGGAATCATCATCGGCACGAAGAATGGGCTCACGCGGCGTGGGCCTTTCTCAGTAAAAATCTTAAATTGTTCTTCGTATGTTTCCATACCGCCAATACCAGATCCAATCCATACACCAATTCGAGGTCCGTTTTCTTCTGTAATTTCAAGCTTTGCATCTGCAACTGCCATTTTCGCTGCTGCTACTGCATATTGTGTAAAGCGATCCATACGGCGCGCTTCTTTTTTATCAATATATTTCTCGACTTCAAAGTCGTTAATTTCCGCTGCTACTTTTGCTGGAAATAGTTCTGGATCAATTCTTGTAAGTCGCCCGATTCCAGATACACCCTTTTTAATGTTTTCCCACGCTGTTTCAACATCTGTTCCGACCGGTGTAACAGCTCCTAGTCCTGTAATTACGACCCTCTTTTTTTCCATACAAAATACACTCCTTTTTTTCTCTCAGTCCTTATTTACCCCAACGAAGAGCAACTGCTCCCCATGTTAATCCGCCGCCAAAACCAACAAGTATAATTAAATCACCGTCTTGAATACGTCCGTTTTGCAATTCCTCTACCATTGCAATCGGAATTGAAGAAGCTGATGTATTACCGAACTTCTCAATCGTCATACTCATTTTTTCTTGTGGTAAATTTAACCTCTCTCTTGCAGATTCCATAATACGAATGTTTGCTTGATGCGGTACTAAGAAATCCACATCTTCTTTCGTAAGACCAGCTTTATCTAAAACGCGAAGACAAGAATCACCAAGTTGACGAACGGCAAATTTAAACACTTCTCTGCCATTCATCATAACATACTCGTCTTGATAAAGGTGCTTGCCGCCACTTCCGTCTGCTCCTAATTCAAAAGATAGAACACCTTTACCTTCTGAAACAGCTCCCATTACGATAGCACCGGCTCCGTCTCCAAATAGTACTGCTGTATTTCGATCGTTCCAGTCTACAATTTTAGATAGTTTATCACTACCAACTACTAATACATTTTTATACGTTCCTGTTTGAATAAATTGCTGCGCTGTAATCATTCCGTACATAAAACCGGCACATGCTGCACTTAAATCCATTGCAGCTGCATGTTTCGCTCCTATTGCTTCTTGAATTACACAAGCAACTGCTGGAAAAGCACGATCTGGTGTTACTGTTGCTACTAAAATAAGATCGATATCCTCTCCGCTAATTCCTGCATCTTCAAGTGCTTTTTTAGAAGCCTCTACGGCCATATATGAAGTATCTATTGTATCATCGGCAATGCGTCTTTCTGCAATTCCCGTTCTCGTACGAATCCATTCATCGGATGTTTCCATTATTTTCTCTAAATCGTGATTTGTGACTACTTTTTCTGGCACATATCTTCCGATCCCTAAAATGCCCACGTTCACATCGCAGCCCTCCGTTTTATATCAATTATTATGACTTGGTACTAATTTTAAAACATAAATGTATTTTTGTCTAGAATATATTTCGCATAAAACAGAAAGCTAACGCATTATTCACGTTATTTTTCATTAAAAGAAACAGAAACATACCTCTTAAATATAAAAAGGCTCAAACCGCTTCTATTCACGGTTCGAGCCTCTCTTCCATCTTAAGAAGATGCTTTTTATTCTTGATCTGCTTTCCTTCTAAACTAGAGAGTTCTCCTCACTACTTTTCCTTTATCCTCTTCATATCTCTGGTTTTCTCCCAGGCGAGAATAAAAAAGGCCCTGACCGCTTCTATTCACGGTTCGAGCCTCTCTTCCATCTTAAGAAGATGCTTTTTATTCTTTTTATTCTTTTTATTCTTTATCTGCTTTCCCGAGCTCATAGGCCTCGTTCATAACTTTCATTAACAACTCTAACACCGGCTGTGCCTTCTCCATATCAAGTGCAATTCCATTATCATCTAAAATTGCCTTTGCTTCCGGTAAATGCTTCATTGCGATTTGTAAAAACTGCATGCTTTTTTCGTTCATATTATGCTCTTCCTCTCCATTAAAACTTTCACATACAATAGTGTAACACGCGTACTACCCTTCGTATAACTCTTTATATTTTTTCATGTGTGCCAGTTGTTTATTTAAACCGTATTCTAACGGAGTATTTCTTTTTATTGAAATTACCTCGATAGCCTCATCTCTTACTTCGTTATTATTTTTATTTACTTTATCATCCGCGCGTAAAAGATTCATACCTTTTTCCCATAATGACTGTTTACCACTAAGTAAATTGTATATACCAAGCTGCGCCCCGTTCGTTCCATTTTCCCATAAGTATTCACATACATCTTCAACGTAAAGTAAATCATTCCCCTTTTCCTCAATCGTACAACGGCACTCTTTTTCACCTAATTCTGATAAAATAAGCTGATGAAACATCATAAAGGACGGTTGCCACGGTCCATATAATGTTGGAACTCGAAATACACTATATTGTAAATTCCCTTTTTTCAATCCTTCTTCTACTTTCAAAAATAGGCGCTTATTTTCGGATTCATCTGTACTGCCTACTTCAATAGAAGAAATTAAATTTAACTTCACTTTTTGTTCTTCACACATTCTTATAATTCGCTTTAAATATTGTAATATGACTCTTTCATTCCGAAATCCACTTTGCTGATTTGGCTCATATAAGCAAAAATAAACAGTATCGAATCTCTCTTCCTCAACCGATCTCCATCCATCTTCATCTCTTATCGAATAATACGTAAATAACGCATTTCGCCCAATTAATAATAACTTCTCTTCATTAATTTTCGTCATACTATCGAATTCATCAAAATCAAGACCATAGACTTCCACTTCTTCTGCAATCATTTTATTTACAAGGTGATAACCTACAAACGTAAGTGCACCTATTATCAGCACGCGTTCCATACCACCAACCCTTTCCCTCTGAAACAAATAGCTCCTCATTTATGTATATGGGAGCTTCATAATTCTTCTTCATATTTTTTAAAGAAATCAGTCGTTTGCCTAACCATTTTATATTTCACATCTTGCAGATGGAACAAGACAGAAGTATCACATTGATTTAGTTGCCTCATTTTCTCATATCTACGCAACTGCTGTTTTCTTCCTCTTTTTTCTTGTGTTGATACGAAAATTTTAACAGGTACACAAGATGGAAGAAGCGTAAATGATTTCTTATTTATTTTTGATTCTAATTCTTCTTCTTTGGCATCATACGCCAAACTTAATTCCTTCACGAGTCTCTTGTAAAAAAATTTATGCTCTTTCTCAAAACTTACATATTCCGGTAAATCTAAACACGGATTTAGCATAACAACAGAACGAATACATTCAGGATATTTGTTCATCATTTCAAGTGCTACAAGCGCTCCCATACCATCTGCCATAATGTGCATTTTCGCATTTAACGTCTCTTTTCTCAAAACAACATCATATAAACGTTTTGCCAGACGAACAGATTGATCGTTTCCCCAATGTCTTCCGTATAAATTAGAGGAAAAGACCGTGTAGCCTTGTTCAATAAGACCATGTAAAAAATAAGATTTACCCGCATGTTGTGTCCATAAACTTGTACCATTCTCAATAAAGTAGTTATAATCACCGAGGAGCATAACAGAAAATCCATTTGGCTTCTCCGGTAAATAAATGACACATGGTTCTTTTTCTAAGTAAAAAAAACGTTCCGTAATACTCATTTTTCCCCCGCCTTATTTTCTAAACATATAAAAGTACTCTTTTATAATGTATGAACGGAATGCAAATTTGCGTTGAAAAATCTACAAATATTTTTCTATATTCTTTTTTCAATTGTGTTACAATAAGGACAGATTGAACGAATAGAGGTGTAAAATATGCGTTTCATTTGGGCATTAATTTGGTCGTTCTTACTTGTACATATGATGAGCTATGTAATCGGCTCTATGACTGGCGGTACATACGACTTTAACCAAGCGTCTATTTTCTCAGTTGTTCTTGCTGTGTTAGTACTAGCAATTTCAGCTGCAATTCCAAACGAGCCAGTAGAACAACACTAAAAAAAGAGTCCGGATTTTATCCGAACTCTTTTTTATTTTTATTTCACATGAACGACTAATTCGTTATTTTCTACATCAACAACTACGTGACTATTATCAGTAATTGTTCCTGCAATTAATTCTCGTGCTAATTTCGTTTCCACTTGACGCTGTACGTATCGTTTTAATGGACGAGCTCCGTACATTGGGTCGAAACCGGCTTCCACAACAAATTCTTTTGCTGCATCTGTTAATTCTACTGTAATGTGACGGTCAGCTAGACGACCTTGTAGTTCTTTTACAATTTTATCAACAATGCCTTTAATTTCATTCGTTGTAAGAGGTTTGAATAAAATAATTTCATCCACACGGTTTAAAAATTCAGGGCGGAAATGTCCTCTTAATTGCCCCATTACAAGGTCTCTTGATTCCTCTTTAATCGAACCATCTTCTTCTAATCCATCTAGTAAATGAGCAGATCCAATATTTGAAGTCATAATAATAACTGTATTTTTAAAGTCCACTGTACGACCTTGCGAATCTGTAATGCGTCCATCATCTAACATTTGTAATAAAATGTTGAATACTTCTGGATGTGCTTTTTCAATTTCATCTAATAAAACAACGGAATATGGTTTACGTCTTACCGCTTCTGTTAATTGACCGCCTTCTTCATATCCTACATATCCAGGAGGTGCACCAATTAAGCGAGACACGGCGTGTTTTTCCATATACTCAGACATGTCAATGCGAATCATTTGCTCTTCACTATCGAATAAAGACTGGGCTAACGTTTTTGCAAGTTCTGTTTTACCAACACCTGTTGGCCCTAAGAAGATGAAAGAACCAATCGGGCGGTTCGGATCTTTAATACCAGCCCGAGCACGAAGAACCGCGTCTGACACTAAGCTTACTGCTTCCTCTTGTCCGATGACACGCTCTGATAAGATTTGCTCTAAGCGTAATAATTTCTCGCGTTCACCTTCCACGAGTTTCGCAACAGGAATACCAGTCCAGCGTGAAACAATATCTGCAATTTCTTCTTCACTTACTTCCTCACGTAATAAACGATTTTCTTGTTTATTATGCGCGCCCATTTCTTCCGCTTCTTTTAACTCTTTTTCAATTGCGGGAATTTTCCCGTGACGAAGTTCGGCTGCTTTATTTAAATCGTAATTGCCTTCTGCTTCTTCTAATTCACGACGCAAACGTTCTAAATGCTCACGTAAGTCACGAACTTTGTGAATGTCTTCTTTTTCTTTCTCCCATTTCGCTCTCATGCCACTGGCAACTTCTTTTAAATCCGATAATTCACGTTGCAATGTTTTTAGACGCTCTTGGCTACCACGATCCGTTTCTTTCCCAAGAGCCGCTTCTTCAATTTCCAGCTGCATAATGCGGCGCGTTACTTCATCTAATTCTGTTGGCATAGAATCAATTTCTGTACGAATTGTTGCACACGCTTCGTCAACAAGATCAATTGCTTTATCTGGTAAGAAGCGATCTGAAATATATCGATCTGATAAAACAGATGCTGCTACAATCGCACGGTCATGAATATTTACACCGTGATAAATTTCAAAGCGTTCTTTTAATCCACGTAAAATGGAAATCGTATCTTCAACAGTTGGCTCTTCTGCTAATACTTGTTGGAAACGTCTTTCTAGCGCTGGATCTTTCTCAATATATTTGCGATATTCATCTAGTGTTGTGGCTCCAATACAATGCAGTTCACCACGTGCAAGCATCGGTTTTAACATATTTCCTGCATCCATGGCTCCTTCTGTTTTACCAGCTCCAACTATTGTATGAAGTTCATCAATGAATAATAAAATGCGTCCTTCACTCTTTTTAATTTCATTTAATACAGCTTGCAGACGCTCTTCGAACTCACCACGGAATTTCGCACCAGCTACGAGTGCACTCATATCTAACGCAAAAATCGTTCTATCTTTCAATCCTTCAGGTACATCCTTTTTCACAATACGCTGGGCTAGCCCTTCAACGATTGCTGTTTTACCAACACCTGGCTCCCCAATTAAAACCGGATTGTTTTTCGTTTTACGTGAAAGAATACGGATTACACGTCGTATTTCACTATCACGGCCGATTACAGGATCAATTTTCCCTGCTCTCACTTCCGCCACTAAATCACGACCATATTTTTCTAACGCTTCATAAGTTGCTTCTGGATTTTGACTCGTCACTCTTTGATTCCCCCGAACTGTCATTAAAGACTGTAATAAGTTATCTTTCGTAATATGCAATCTTGTAAATAATTGATTTATATCGCCTTTTTCTTCAGAAAAAGCAAGCAATACATGTTCTACTGAAATGTAATCATCCTGCAGTTTTTCTGCTTCTTTCCCTGCTCTTACAAGCAGTTGTTGCAGAGCGCTCGTTACATACAATTTTCCAACTTCTGCACCGCTCCCCGTTACAGAAGGTTTCTTTTTAATTAAACTTTCAGCACCTTGCTTTAATGCTTCTATATCAACATTCATTTTTTGAAATATACGTACCGCTAACCCATCTTGCTCTTCTAATAATGCAAATAATAGATGAATAGTATCCACCTCTTGGTGATGATGAGATACCGCTAAAGATTGGGCACTCATAATCGCCTCTTGTGTTTTTGTTGTCATTTGATTTAAGTCCATCTTTACAGCCCTCCAAAAGTTTGACTTTCTTTGACCTTTGATTTGATTATACGCCAACTGACTTTTTTATACAATAATTTTGCCTATGTATTTTCAAACTTATTATTTGAAAAAGAAAAAGAGAGCATTCATTATACCGCTAAAAAATACGGTAAATGAAATTACAATGTGTAACGACAAAAAAGCCGCAATAATGATTGCGGCTTCTGTTACGGTTTTCTTTTATATGTCCACTGGCGGTTATGATTCGTGTTATCCGGAAACTTTTCACCGGCAGTTAATTTCACCATTTGCGGATCTTTCACCATACTTCCCGTTTCACCAATTTCTACGTAAATGCCATCATTCGGCGCTTTTTGTCCAGAACGAAACCTGCGATTTTGTCCCATCTTCATTCTCCTTCCATGACGTCTTGCCTCATTAGTATATCCATTTTAAAAGAAAGCTTTTCTGTCATGTTTAGGAAACAGTACTACATCTCATTCTTGTACATATATATGAATGACACAAGCGTAAGCAGGGATTTCTTTCCTACTTGTAGAAAAAAAAGAAACCAACCTACTCTAGGCTAGTTTCAAAGGAGAGTCAAACATATACGAGAAGATTACATGTTCATTATATGCCTCATCACACGAGCAATGTAACCCTTTTCACAATTTGTACATAATGAAAGAAACATTGTTTGAACTTTCTAAAAAGATGTTGACTTTTCTTAATTTCCAACGATAAATAGTAGACACCACAGCACTTTGAGACGTAAGATGGATATATAGTGAAATTTCCATCTATGGTGATTTCACCGAGTCTAACCTCTTATTTCTGCATATTAAAAACGGAAATACAGATAGATACAAAAAAATTATTATAAGAGGTGAAATTATGAACAAACAACATTTAATCGCATTAGACTTAGACGGCACTTTATTAACAGACAACAAAATAATTTCCACTCGAACGAAACATACAATTGCAAAAGCAAAGGAACAGGGACATATTGTCGTTATTTCAACAGGACGTCCATTCCGTGCTAGTTATGATTACTATAAAGAACTTGATCTTAACACACCTATCGTAAACTTTAACGGCGCTTACGTACATCATCCTCTTGATTCAAACTGGGGAACACATCACTCTCCTCTTGAGCTAGCAACAGCGCAAGAAATTGTCCGAGCTTGCTTTGATTTTGGCGTAAAAAATATATACGCGGAAGTAATGGACGATGTGTATGTTCGTGAAATTGATGAAGATAAAAAACATATTTTCGAATTCGGCTCTCCTAAGATTTTTACGGGAGACTTATTAAATATTTTAAACGATCATCCAACTTGCTTATTAATTGACGCCCATGACGAGCATTCTACTGCAATTCGTCAACATTTAACCGATATGCATGCGGAAGTAATCGACCATAGAAAATGGGGCGCACCTTGGCCGATTATTGAAATTGTGAAAAGCGGATTAAATAAAGCAGTTGGATTACAAAAAATTTCTAGTCATTACAACATTCCACAAGAGCGAATTATCGCTTTCGGTGATGAAGATAATGATTTTGAAATGATTGAATTTGCTGGTCACGGCATCGCAATGGGAAATGCCATCCCTGAATTAAAATCACTCGCAAACCATACGACGTTAACGAACGAAGAAGATGGTATTGCTTTATATTTAGAAGAGGTTCTTGGGTTGTAATCTAAAAATTTCCTACTTATAGTTTCCTGCCAAATGTCCATACTATAAGTAGACGCATGAGACATTGCGTCGATTGTTTTCAGCTAAATAAAGGGGGTTTTTCGAATGGGTAAAAAGAACAAATCAAAACGTTTTATCCAACAAGGAGCCGATGCTGTTATGAAGCATGATGCAAGATTCCCGTACAGAGGTACATTAGCTGAGGCAGAAAAAGCAAGAAGTAACTCTTCTTTTGGAGGGGTTTAAATGGGGAACTTACTATTCCAACAGGCTAGAGATGCTGTTGAAAATGCCGTATCTTGTTCAAGCGGTACTGAGCAACAAGATCTCGTGTATAGAGCAAAAAATGCTTTGCAATCCGCTTACGCAAACTCTTCAACTGCTGAAAAAGTTCAGCTCCGTGAAATGCAAGAGCAATTGCAAAACATCACGAATTTACATTAAAAAAGAGGACCAACTTTGGTCCTCTTTAATCTTTCCGAAACAATCCGAACACCCCAACTGTTTGCAGTATATTTGTAAATGCACCTGGGTCCACTTGTTTAATAATCCTCTCTAATTCGTATAACTCGTAACGGGTAATAACCATCATTAACATTTCTTTATTTTCATTCGTATAAGCACCTGTTGCTGGTATCGTTGTAATCCCTCTTACTAATCGCGAGTGAATCGCCTTTCTTACGTCTGCCCCATTCTTCGTAACAATTAATGCTGTAATCTTTACATGACGAGTATGAATTGCATCAATAATTCTCGTTGATACATATAAAGTCACTAGCGTATACAACGCTTTTTCCCATCCATATACATAGCCAGCAGCGATAATGATAATTGCATTAAAAAAGAAAAAGTATGTACCGACAGGCTTATCTTTTATTTTTGATAAAATCATGGCGATAATATCTAATCCACCTGTAGAAGCACCCCACTTTAAAGCAATCCCTACTCCAATTGCCGAAATAATCCCGCCAAAAATCGCATTTAATATGATATCATTCGAAACCGCTCTAACAGGGATGATCTCTAGAAACAAAGTCATAAATATAACACAAAGAAAACTGAAAAAGGTGAAGGCCTTTCCAACCTTTTTCCACGCTAAAATAACGACAGGAATATTAAATAAGCTAAACAATACTCCCGTAGATATGTGAATCGATAAAAAATCACCTAATATTTGTGATAATAATTGAGACAATCCAGCAAAGCCGCTCGCATACACTTTTGCTGGCGTTAAAAATAAATTCATCCCAATCGCGTTTAATAAACCTGCGATGATTACAACGATTAACTTCTTTATAAGTTCAGTATAATTCAACTTCAAATCCATTTCGAATCCACCTTTACCCTTCATAAATGCACCGCTATACATAGTCTTTACGAAAAAGGAAATGATAAACGTACAACGTTTAGAAATGGAGTTGATACATATGCCACATACGAGTGATAACGACAAAAAAGCACGCGATAATAACGCAAAACGCACACAAAAAAATGAGCAAGAGCAAAAAAATATTCAGCAAGGTAAACGTGCATACTCTAAAAAGACCGATCACCTTTGATTCCATCGTACATCAACAATTATGTTGATGTACTTTTTTACATTTTAAAGGAAAAAAACATTAAAAATTCACTTCATGTTCACTTCTATATTCTACAATAGCGATAACATATTCGGATGAGGTGTTGGCATGAGAGGGAAACATATTTTCATTATTACTGCACTAATAAGTATATTGATGCTATCTGCTTGCGAACAAAAAAATGGCTCAGCTACAGTCGCTACAGCAACAGACTCGACCATTACAAAGGATAACTTCGAAAAACAATTGAAAGATCGTTACGGAAAAGACATGCTATACGAAATGATGGCACAAGACGTCATCACAAAAAAATATAAAGTACCTGATGAAGAGGTAAATAAAGAAGTAGAAAAAGTAAAAAAACAATATGGAGATCAATTCAAAAAAGTATTAGAAAATAATGGTTTAAAAGATGAAGAGGATTTTAAAAATCAAATTAAGTTCAAACTTGCTATGAATGAAGCGATTAAGAAAAGCATTACAGAGAAAGACGTAAAAGACCACTATAAGCCAGAAATTAAAGCGAGTCACATTTTAGTAAGTGACGAAAATGAAGCGAAAGAAATAAAGAGTAAACTAGATGCTGGTGCTTCATTTGAAGAATTAGCAAAACAAGAATCACAAGATCTACTATCAAAAGATAAAGGCGGAGACCTTGGATACTTCAATTCAGGTACAATGGCTCCTGAATTCGAAACGGCTGCCTACAAACTAAATGTTGGACAAATTAGCAACCCCGTAAAATCATCAAACGGTTATCACGTTATTAAATTAACTGATAAAAAAGATTTAAAACCTTACGATGAAGTAAAAAACTCTATTCGCAAAAACTTAGAGGAAGAACGTACTGCTGATCCTGTATTCAGCAAAAAATTGTTACAAGAGGAATTAAAAAAGGCAAATATTAAAATAAATGATAGTGATTTGAAAGATACATTTACTCTTGTTTCTCCGCAAGGAAATTAAAAAAAGCACACCCTTATCTTTTTAGATAAGGGTGTGCTTTTTAATCTTTCATCTTATTTCTTAAAGTAAGTCCAACCTTCTTCTTGGTAAACCTTTTCTTCTTTCATCAACTTACCAAGTGCGCGCTTAAATGCAGCTTTACTCATGTTAAAGCGTTCTTTAATATCTTCTGGATGGCTCTTATCCCAAAACGGCATTGCTCCGCCTCGTTCTTCCATATATGCATAAATTACTGCAGCATCATCTTCCATTCCTTCTTCTTTACGAGGAAGAAGTGAAATGTTAATTGTACCGTCATCTTTGACGTCAATAATACGGCCCGTTACACGCTGACCGATGCGGACTTGTTCTTTTCTTTCTGTATGGTGTAGGAAAGCACGGAAATGCTCATCCGTTAGTATGAATGAACCAACTTGAAGTGAACGATATACACGTCCGTTTACGTTTTTATTACGCATAGATGGCGTTGCATCTACGATAATTTCTTGCATATCACTGTCTCTTGCCGGAAGAGCAATTAAACGATCACGATTCGTTAATTTTAACGTACAATATAATTCGTCGCCTACTTCTGGCCATACCGGCATATAAATCGGGAACTCATCAGCTGGAATTAGTATATCTTTTGACACACCAATATCAACAAACACACCTAAACTAGGAATAACTTCTACAACCTTTACCCAGTTCCAATCATAAGTTGTAATAATTGGTTCCTTCATTGTTGCTGAAATACGATTTTGGTGATCAAGGTATAAGAATACATCAATCGTATCGCCTTCTTCAATTTCTCCAGCCACTTCGTTTTTATGTAGGAAAATTTCTTCTTCTTCATTCCCAACCATATATCCGATTTCCGTTTCGCGTAAAACAGTTACCTGTTCAATCGATCCTATTTGCAAATACATATTTTTTAATTCCCTTCTATATATATAAAATTATCTTTTTTATCATTCCAAACAAAAGTTAATTATAACATGATTTTTCCTATATTTGTCCAACTGCCCAAAATTCACTATAATAAAATGAGGTTACATGAATATAAGTACGAAAACACTTAAGTCTAGACTCGTTTTCAGCTATACTTTAGTATGTACAGTACATAAAAAGATTAGAAATTTATTTGGAGGTGCTAACTATGGCAAAAGATAGTTCTTTTGACATCGTTTCGAAAGTAGAATTACCTGAAGTAACAAACGCAATTAATATCGCATTAAAAGAAATCCAAAACCGATATGACTTTAAAGGAAGTAAAAGTGATATTAAATTAGAAAAAGAAGTACTTGTTTTAACTTCTGATGACGAGTTTAAATTAGAGCAAGTAAAAGACGTTCTTATCTCTAAACTTGTAAAACGTAACGTTCCAATTAAGAACTTAGATTACGGAAAAGTTGAAGCTGCAACTGGCAACACTGTTCGCCAACGCGCAACACTTCAACAAGGTATCGATAAAGATAACGCGAAAAAAATTAACAACATCATTAAAGAAATGAAATTAAAAGTAAAAACACAAGTACAAGATGATCAAGTACGTGTTACAGCGAAAAGCCGTGATGACTTACAAGCAGTAATCGCAGCTGTTCGTAGCGCTGATTTACCAATCGACGTACAGTTCATTAACTACCGCTAAAAAGAAAACTCCTCTTAATTAGAGGAGTTTTCTTTTTGTCTTGTAGAGACAATATTACAAGAACAAACCATAGAAAAAAGGGTATGTGCGGTAAAAATCGCTAAGTAAATTGAAAATAAGGAAAAGACACCTTAAGACGTTTTCCCTTCGATTTGAATTACTTTTCTTAGCAATTACATCCTAGGCCAAAGTCATCTTAAAAATTGCTATAACTCATAATTCCTCTCCTCGTCGAAACGTAACAATTTATGAGTATAAGAATATTTCCCAACCTTTAATATAATGTAAAATTAATAAGGAACTTAAAAAATGTTAATTAAAAAAGAGTTAGAAGTGGTTATTTGAAGAAATTAATATTATGGTTTTTATTGGCCACATTCTCCCTAAATACTGTAGGATGTTCTAATAATACGAATACACTAACGGATAAGTCTAACTGTATCAACAAAGCTTGGTACAAAAAAAATATGTCATGTAATCATTTAAAAAAACATTAAATAGTTAATGATAAAGGTCATAAAAAAAAGACACCTCAAAGTGCCTTCCTCCGACTTGAATCATCTCAATATTAACAATATTTGGATGTGATTAAAAAGAAGCATAAATTGTTAATAAAGATGCAGACTTCAAAATAAAAAGTACACCAAGTAAACTCTTATTCAAAAATTTATATTAAGCACTAATATTTTAGAAACAAGTTTATAAGTATAAAACCTACAGAGATTTTCCCTGTAGGTTTTATTATATTTCAAGTGATTTCCAAATGAATTATAAGTGACTTTTTTCAGTTTGGTTTTCAAAATATTTTTCTTTAACCATTTTTATCAGATTTTCTTTTTCTGTTAGTTCAAATATAAATAATGCTTTTTTCATGTTATTTGCAATATCTTCTTCATTCTGTTGTTTAAATCTTAATAAATTCCATCCTTTTAAATAGTAAAGTTCACCTAATAAGTATAGAGTATTTAGATTAATAGCTAATTTGATGCCCTTATCAATGTATTTTACCGCTTCTTCATATTGATAGGTCATACCTAAACATTTCGCTAAATTAAAAATGATTTTTAATTTAATCGCTTTATCTCTCGGAAAATCTAATTTATTAAAATTAGTTAAACATCTTCCTAATATAGTAATACTTTTATCATATTCTTTATTTTCCGCATAAAATATAGACATTGTCTGCATAATATCTATTTCTCTTTCTGATAAAAAATCAACATTGGTTAAAGTTAGTTTTAATGCATTATTTAAAAGCTTTAAAGCAGTTTTTATGGATCTGTTCACCTCAAATATAGCAATAGCTTCATGCCATAGGAGAAATTGTTTATCTTCTTTTGCCTGGAAATTCTTTTCATCTTTCTCTTTTTTCACGATTTCATAAAGTTCATTATATTGTTTTTGCTTTAAGCAATCTTTTATTACACATTTTACATTTTCTACATATTTTAGCTTTTTGTTTTGAGTTAATGCAAATATATTATTTGGGTCAATACCAAGTCTTTCTGATAATTGATATAACAATATACTAGATGGATAAATCATACCTTTTTCTATTTTGCTAATTTGACTTTGCGAACATATTCCATGACATAATTCGGATTGTGATATATTTTTTTTAATTCTAAGCTCTTTAATGGTAATACCCAAATCGTAAAATTCCATTTTCCCACCTACTATTTAGTACTATATTAGTATAAGAGTATTCTCTAACTTTTAATGTAATGTAAAATTAATATAGTTGCAATTATTGTTTGTTTCAAAGGTCTTTCTCTATCCGTATTGACACAAAAACAGGCTAGGAAGAAGACTTTCTCCCTAACCTGGCCCCACCGAACAAACTTACAAATCCAATAAGAAGACATGAACATAGAGTGAGTAACTTCTCATCTCATCTACGTTTCCTTTTAACTGCAATTAAAAACGCAATAAATAATACATTCACACCAACGATTAAGGAGATAAATAACCAATTCACACCTGTTTCTCCGTTAACTTTATACACGTTTGATTCTTCACGCTTTAAAACGAGATAAAATTTTCCATTTTCCTCTCTTATAATTTCATCCTGCAACAATCCTCTTAACTCTTGTTTTTCACCAATTTCACTTGCAGGTAAGGAGACTTTTTGTGTTTCTTTCGTATTATTAATTGCTACTAAAGTTACTTCATCTTTATATTTTCGTTTTAGTATACTCATCCCGCTCTTATCATACAGAAGCTCAAACGTACCGCGTCGTAAAGACGGTCTCGCCTGCCTAAGTTCACCTAGTTTTGTTATGTGCTGCATAAATTTTTCGTCTGACTTAAAATCCATTAATCGTCTATTATCGGGTACACTTCCTCCATCTAATGCAATTTCAGTTCCGTAATAAAAATTCGGAATCCCAGGTGATGTTAACAAATAAGTAAGCGCCAACTTTAAACGTGATGGCGGATAATACATATTTTCTTTTGCAATACGCGCATATCTTTTTGTTTCTTGATCATCTAAAAACGTAACAAAGTCCCCTTCTTTTTTACTCACATCGTATAACGATTTCACCGATACATCCGCTTCGGAAAACGATTCTACTATTTTTTCGTTGTATTCGCTATCCTCCTTTGTCATAATACGAAAATCTTTCTTTATCACTTGCATATCTTTTTGCGCGTTATCCCAAAAGGAACGCGGCTTTTTTTCACTATGTATAACATAACTTCCGTCTAAATCAACTTCTTTTATCCACCATTTCATTGCGTCAATTACCTGTCGTTCGTTTTCTCCAAGCGGAAATTGAAATACAACTTTCATTCCTTTTGCATGAGCTTCTTTTACAAGTTCTTTCACATCATTTTCTGTCCCGAAATGTTCATTTACCTTTTTAAAATTTCGCACGTCTAATCCATCGTACTTTCCACTTTCAAAAAGCGGCGAAAGCATAACGGTAGTAAAACCCATTTCTTTTATGTAATCCAACCTTTTTATAATTCCTCTTATATCCCCGCCTTGATACCCTTCTAAATTACCAACTTCCAATTGTTTGTCATTTTTCGGTTCTCCATTATTGAAGCGATCAATCATAATGGAGTATATAACTTCATCTTTCCACTCTCTTTTTTCGTCTGCAAAAGTATGTATTGGTACAAACAAAACAAAAGCTAAGCAAAAACAAATGAATAGTTTCCTAGTCCGTATTTTTCCCACACGCATCCCCCAAGTTTTTAATTGTAAGAATATTATACCAATTATCCAAGAGAAACGCATATGTCGATTTCAATCCTCACAAAATAATCTATGTTATATTTTCTAACATCATATATATATTTTTCTGAATTTTTAGTTGATTTTTAGTTCCTTTTCGAATATGATATGAAACATAACAAAACGATGTTATTTTTTCTAACATTATAGGAGGAGAGCTCATGAATATGGGAGATACAGTTTTTATGTTTGTGACGACAGTAATGGTCATGTTGATGACACCAGGATTGGCACTTTTTTATGGAGGTATGGTTCGCAGCAAAAATGTACTCAGTACAACGATGCATAGTTATAGTGCAATGGCTATCGTTTCGATTCAATGGATTGTTATCGGCTATTCTTTATCATTCGGACCAGATTGGCACGGGCTTATCGGTACACTTGATTGGTTCGGTCTAAACGGAGTTACCTACGCACCAAATCCAGACTACTCATCTACTATTCCTCACAATTTATTCATGATGTTTCAACTCATGTTCGCCATTTTAACTCCAGCTTTAATTTCAGGTGCATTTGCTGAAAGAATGCGATTTTCTGCCTTTCTTATTTTTATCCTTCTATGGACAACGATTGTTTACAATCCTGTCGCTCATTGGGTATGGGGCGTCGGCGGGTGGCTAAGGGAACTTGGTGCACTAGACTTCGCTGGCGGAAACGTCGTTCACATCACTTCCGGAGTTGCTGGTCTTGTATTAGCTATTTTCCTTGGAAAACGAAAAAACATAAATGGTTCTTCTCCTCACCATTTGCCATTTACAATGTTAGGCGCAGGATTATTATGGTTTGGCTGGTTCGGTTTTAACGTCGGAAGCGCATTATCTTTAAATGATGTAGCTTTAACTGCATTTATTAATACAAATATAGCTGCTGCTGCCTCAGCATTAACTTGGATACTTTCAGAGTGGTTCTTCCAATCAAAACCGACTGCGATGGGAGCTGCTTGTGGCGCCGTTTCCGGTCTAGTCGCTATTACACCAGCTTGCGGGTTCGTTACACCTTTCTCAGCTCTTCTTATCGGAGCAATTGGCGGCGTATTATGCTTCGGAGCGGTCTTTTTCTTAAAAACAAAATTCGGATACGACGATACACTCGATGCATTCGGATGTCACGGCATCGGTGGAACTTGGGGCGGTATTGCGACAGGATTATTTGCAACTACTGCCGTAAACGGTGATGGCGCTAACGGATTATTTTACGGAAACGCCTCGCTGCTGTTGAAACAACTTGTAGCGATCGGCGCAACATATGCGTTCACAATTATAATGACGTATGCCATTATTAAAGCAATCAACTTCTTCCTCCCTGTCCGGGTAGATGAGCACGAGGAACATATGGGACTTGATATTTCGATGCATGGGGAGAAAGCTTATGAGTATACTGAGCGAGTGAACTAAAAAAGAGATGCAATCTATCGATGATAGATTGCATCTCTTTTTTGCGTACCGGGCAACATACCCCACCTAGTATAACCGGAAATATATTAACGGTTTTTTGGATATATCAACGATTTTTCAAATATATCGATTGTTTCTTTCAATATATCAACGGTTCGACACAACATATCGATTTACCAACAAATTCCGACATGTTTTACATGCGAAATACCCCACATAACTTTATACAAAAAAGACGACCGAAGCCCGGTCGTCTTTTCCTATTTATTTCGGAGCATTTCCTACATATTGCGTAATATCAACATTTAATGCCTGCGCTAAACGCATACCGTATTCTTGATCTGCACGGAAGAAGTTACAAACAGCTAATAATTTTGTGCGTTCATTTACGTCTTTCAAGTCATTTGTTAAGTTTGCAATTAAGTTATCTTGCTCTTCTTTAGAGAATGAACGGTAACGCTCACCTGCTTGTTTAAAGTCATTTGGTTTCTCAATTTTTTCACGAGATACATAGCCTTCTACTTTCATAGTTGAATCGCGGTAAGCTGGGTCTTCAACTGGATTTTCAGCATGACGGCTCGGTTCGTAGTTGATTGTAGATGGGTTTTGATTTACTTGCATCGCACCATCACGTTGTTGGTTATGAACAGCTGCGTATGGGCAGTTTACAGGAATTTGTAAGTAATTTGCCCCAAGACGATAACGTTGTGTATCTGGGTAAGAGAATAAACGACCTTGTAATAATTTATCTTCCGATGGCTCAATACCATTTACAGTTGCACTTGGAGAGAACGCTACTTGTTCTACTTCTGCAAAGAAGTTTTTCGGATTACGATTTAACGTCATTGTCCCTACTTCCATTAATGGGAAGCGATCTTCTGGCCACACTTTCGTTGGATCTAGTGGATCAAAGTCTAAAGAGTCCATTTCATCTAATTGCATAACTTGTACGTGTAAATCCCATTTTGGGTGATTTCCTTTTTCGATTGCATCGAACAAGTCACGAGTTGCATGATTGAAGTCTTTCCCTTGTACTTCTTGCACTTCTTTCGCATTTAGGTTACGTACACCTTGCTGTGGTTTCCAGTGGTATTTTATATAAACAATTTTACCTTCTTCATTAATCCATTTAAATGAATGGACGCCAAAACCCTCCATTTCACGATAGCTTGCTGGTGTACCGTAATCAGAAAATACCCATGTCATCATATGTGTAGATTCTGGACTTAACGTCATGAAATCCCAATAACGATCTGGCGTTTGAATATTCGTATCAGGTGCTGGTTTTAAGGAATGTACCATATCTGGGAATTTAATTGCATCACGAATGAAGAAAACTGGTAAATGATTACCTACGATATCGTAGTTTCCTTCTTCTGTATAAAATTTAACAGCGAACCCACGTGGGTCACGTGCTGTTTCAGGAGAACCTTGACCATGAATAACCGTTGAAAAACGAACAAATACAGGCGTTTCAGTTCCTTCATTTTGTAAAAATGCCGCTTTCGTATATTGCTTCATACTATTTTTCGTTACGAATACACCGTGAGCACCTGCACCACGTGCATGCACAACGCGCTCTGGAATACGTTCACGATCAAAGTGTGCAAGTTTTTCTACTAAATGATAGTCTTCTAATAATACTGGTCCACGACGACCAGCTGTACGAGAATTTTGGTTGTCTCCAACTGGAGCACCTTGGTTTGTTGTTAAGCGATTATTTGGATTCATCTAGGGGGATCCTCCTCTTTATTTCGTAGTAATTATTATTTATTTAAAATTATTATAAATTAATTATTATTCAAAACTAAATCTTTGTCAACTATTTCCTTCACTTTTTTGGAAACAATTTCAGCCAAACAGTCGATAAATGCTGATTGTGCATTCGGCATATTTGGTCTAAAATATTTGGCATTTAATTCATCAGTTACAACTTTACATTCATAATCGTTGTCATATAAAACTTCTAAATGCTCCGCTACAAAACCAACTGGGCAATATATGAAAGATTCGTACCCATGCTCTTCATATAAATCTTTCGTTAAATCTTGCACATCTGGACCAATCCACGGATCTGGAGTATTCCCAGCACTTTGCCAACCGATTGTATAGTTTTGAATATTTGCAGCTTCTGCAATTAAATCTGCCGTATGCTTTAGTTGTTCTACATAAGGGTCTCCTGCTGCAATAATTTTTTCTGGCAAACTATGCGCTGAAAAAATTACGACTGCTTTCTCTTTATTTATAATATTAGTAAACGTCTCTTTTATTTGGTCTGCCCAATACGAAATAAACTTCGGTTCATCGTACCATTGTTCAATTGGTTCAATAACAGGACCACCGATTTCTTTTGAAAGACGAATAGCACGGTCATTATACGCTTTAATGCTAAATGTAGAGTAATGTGGCGCTAATACGATACTAATCGCTTGCTCGATCCCATCACGCTTCATTTCTTCTACCGCATCTTCTATAAATGGTGCAATATGTTTTAAACCTAAGTAACAAGTAAATTGATACTCTGTAAATATGTTATTCATTGAATCTGTTAATTTATGCGCCTGTTCTTTCGTAATTTTTGCAAGCGGCGAAATTCCACCAATCGCTTTATAGCGGCCAATTAAATCTTCAAGCGCTTCTTCTGATGGCGTACGCCCGTGACGGATATGTGTATAATATGCCTCTACATCGTCTAATGATTCTGGTGTTCCATACGCCATTACGAGTAAACCTATTTTTTTCTTTGTCATATATATAACACCTCAATTTTATAAATGAGAATACTTTTCAGAACATTCGTTTCCAATTATAACAAGTAATAATAAATACGTCAAAATAATAATTCTAATTAAATATTATTTATAAGGTGATTTTGAATTTTATATGAAAATTTCTTTAATAAAAAGCGACTTACATAATTGTAAGCCGCTTTTCCCTTATTCCTTAATATTTACCCCATATTCTTTAAACCAAACGTGAATTTGTGCTAAATGAGCTAAAAGCTGTGGCCCAGTCATCAATTGACCAAACCATGGTGTTTGAAATGCACTGCCGCCAGACTGAATTAATCCGCTCAACTGCTCTTTATCAAACAGTTCGTGTAAAATTGAACCTTTATCCGTTAATAGATTTTGAAGCCATACTGTTACTGCTTTTGTATAGTGCGGATTGTGCGTTTTCGGATAAGGACTCTTCTTTCTATATAAGATGTCATGTGGAAGTACACCTTCTAACGCTTTACGTAATAGACCTTTTTCGCGGTTTTTATACATTTTCATTTCCCAAGGAATATTCCACGCATATTCGACAAGACGATGATCTGCAAATGGAACACGTACTTCTAAGCTCGCTCCCATACTCATGCGGTCTTTTCTGTCTAATAATGTTGTCATAAACCATACCATATTTAAATAAAATAATTGGCGTCTTTTTGCTTCTAGCGGACTTTCCCCCTCTAAAATAGGAACTTCTTGAATCGACTCTTCATAGCGCCTTTGTACATATTGTTGTAAATTTAATTTATTTCTCCATTCTTTTTTTAGAAGTTGTTCACGTGCCTCTGTAGAACGCATCCACGGAAATGCACTCGATTGTAAATCATCTTCTCTATAAAACCACGGATATCCACCAAATATTTCATCTGCACATTCTCCAGATAAGCCAACGACAAAATCTTGTTTAATTTCTCGGCAAAACCATAATAATGACGAATCGATATCTGCCATACCAGGCAAATCACGAACGAGTACTGCTTCAGTTAAATACTCTGCTAATTTTTCATTCGAAATGACGCAGCGATGATGGGTTGTTTGAAATGTCTCAGTCATTAAATTAATAAACGGAGCATCTGAATTTGGCTGGAATGCATTCGCTTTAAAGTATTTGTCATTATCTTCGTAATCAATAGAATACGTGTGTAATTGCCCTTTTCCCAATCTCTCATATTCTTTCGCTGCAATAGCTGTAATAGCGCTCGAATCTACACCACCCGATAAAAAAGTACATAGTGGTACATCAGAAACAAGCTGTCTTGTAATAGCATCTTGTAATAAAAAGCGCGTTTTCTCTACTGTTTCTTCAAAAGAGTCTTCATGTTTTTTACTTTCTACATTCCAATATCTCCATATGCATAAACCGTTCTTTGAAAATGTCATCGCATGACCTGGACGCAATTCTTTTATACCAGCATAAATACCGTGGCCAGGCGTTCTTGACGGTCCGAGCCCGAATATTTCTGATAATCCTTCTAACGTTACTTCCGCCTTCACATCTGGATGCGACAATATCGCTTTTAACTCCGAACCAAATAGTAAGCGTCCGCTATCATATTTATAAAAAAGTGGCTTTACACCTAATCGATCTCTCGCAATAAATACTTGCTCTTTCTGTTCGTCCCATACTGCAAACGCATATATACCGTTTAAATGATCGACACATTCTTCTTTCCATTCAATATAAGAAGCTAATAATACTTCTGTATCAGAATGACCTTTGAACGTATATCCTCTTCTTAATAATTCCTTTCGAATGTCTTCTGTGTTATAAAGTTCACCGTTATAGCAAATGGCGTAATTCGTTTCATCTTTTAAACAAGTCATCGGCTGTTTACCGCCCTCAGGATCCACAACGATTAACCGCTTATGCCCAAATGCGACATTTCCTTTAATCCAAACTTTATTATCATCCGGCCCCCGTTTCGCTAACGTCTCAGCCATCTTCGTAACGACATCTCTTTCTCCTTCTAATGAGCGTTTATAATCCACCCATCCTGTAATCCCGCACATATAAATCATCCTTCCATCTTATTTCTTTTCTTGAACGTGCAGTAATCCCCACCCTAAGAGTGCGGATCAAAAAATGAAAAACTTGACGATAACCTACTATCCACATATGGAATAGCATTCTCACTCAGTAAAACGTGTTTTATTGTATGCCCACCTATGTCTAGATGTGTCTAGTTATAAAGAACGCACGAACTGTCTATAACAGGAATAACTACTTTTCATAAAGGAGAAATCGTGTATGATACAACGTAAACATATTTTATATAATCAGCCCCGTGCTCATACAGTCGGTAATGTAGAATATATAAACAATGAGTGGGTATTCTTTGATGATGAAAATGATGAAGCGTTTTTATTAGAAGATATTGCCGAAGATGGGTTTGAAATTTTGTATAATAACAATTGGCTACCAGCCCGTTTCTATGAACAAGATGTATTACAAATCGCCAACGAGCAACACCATTTGCAAAATGGTGAAATGATACGTATTCGAAAAAAGTTACTTCTTAGCTATAATGAATGGCTGGAGGAATTACCTGACTCTGTCTTCACATTATTAACCGAATCATTGCAATCACTTCACTACTCTTTATATGATTGCATGTATTGTCATAATTATTTATCTTTCTTACCGCAAGAGGAGTCACGCGAAGGAGTAAATATTCTTTTGTTTGATAACGAAGAAATGATCTGTACACTGCAGCACCATTTCGTCCGTCACACTACGTCAAATAAAAATATGTTCCGTTTTACGAAAGTAAATGGAGAAGAGTTGCATATCGATGCGACATAAAGTGAAACTTTAATCAGTGGGGTAGCCCACTGATTATTAGCCTTCACCAATCTGATGTTTACGGGATAAAGTAAAAAACCACCTTATAATCTCCCAAGTCTTTGAGATTATAAGGTGGCTTTATTTTTTATTAGAATACTTTCCAGCCAATCGGTAATTTCAGCCCAAGGTAAAATACTGCTACTAGCGCAACAATAAATAAGCCCCAAACCGCCCCTGTTGGTTTGTTTTTGCTCATTTTCACAAGAACCATTTCCATTCCACCGATAACTAAAATACCAGCTAACATTTTTAAGCCATACCACATGTGCATGCTACCTGTTGCTGTCTTCACAATACTCATGTACAACATGAAGCCTGTCACAATAATAATGATATACATTAGGCGAAGCCCCATATGTACACCTTTCCCTTTTCTTCCTGCTGAATAAAGTGAATACGCAACGAAGAATAAAATTAAACCTAACGCCCATGCTGTAATATGCATATGTACCATCGTATCCCTTACCTCCTCTTTTCACACTTTTTCACTCTATATGATAACATGTTCATTTATTTTCAGGAAATGTTTCGCTTTTTTACATTTAAATGCTATAATATTTAGAGTATTTACAAACTTCTTGTAATAACAAAAGGGGGAACAATCATGATTCAAACTAAGGATATTATCGAACTTACAGACACATACGGAGCAAATAACTATCACCCACTTCCAATCGTTATTTCTAAAGCAGAAGGTGTTTGGGTAGAAGATCCTGAAGGAAACCGCTATATGGACTTATTAAGTGCATATTCTGCAGTAAACCAAGGTCATCGTCACCCGAAAATTATTAACGCTTTAATTGACCAAGCTAATCGTGTTACGTTAACTTCTCGTGCTTTCCATAGCGATCAATTAGGTCCTTGGTACGAAAAAGTTGCGAAACTAACTAATAAAGAAATGGTACTTCCAATGAATACAGGTGCTGAAGCTGTTGAAACTGCAATTAAAACAGTTCGTCGCTGGGCTTATGATGTGAAGAAAGTGGAAGCAAACCGTGCTGAAATCATCGTTTGTGAAGATAACTTCCACGGACGTACAATGGGTTCTGTTTCCATGTCTTCAAATGAAGAGTACAAGCGTGGATTCGGTCCAATGCTTCCTGGCATCGTTGTAATTCCTTACGGTGATTTAGAAGCATTAAAAGCCGCAATTACACCAAACACAGCAGCATTCATTTTAGAGCCAATTCAAGGTGAAGCAGGAATTAATATCCCACCAGCTGGTTACTTAAAAGAAGCTTTTGAAGTATGTAAAAAAGAAAACGTTTTATTTGTAGCAGATGAAATCCAAACTGGCTTAGGCCGTACTGGTAAAGTATTTGCTTGTGACTGGGACAATGTAACTCCTGACATGTACATACTTGGTAAAGCACTTGGCGGCGGTGTGTTCCCAATCTCTTGCGTAGCAGCAAACCGCGACATTTTAGGTGTATTTGAACCAGGTTCTCACGGTTCTACATTCGGTGGTAATCCACTTGCATGTGCTGTTTCTATCGCGGCTCTTGAAGTGTTAGAAGAAGAAAAATTAACAGAGCGTTCTCTTCAATTAGGTGAAAAATTAGTTGGGCAATTAAAAGAGATTGATAACCCAATGATCACTGAAGTTCGTGGTAAAGGTTTATTCATCGGTATCGAATTAAACGAGCCAGCTCGTCCTTACTGTGAACAACTAAAAGCAGCTGGTCTATTATGTAAAGAAACACACGAAAATGTAATTCGTATCGCACCACCTCTAGTAATCTCTGAAGAAGATTTAGAGTGGGCATTCCAAAAAATTAAAGCTGTATTATCGTAATGATAGAGAGGTTGTCCGACATGTTGGGACAACCTCTTTCTTTTTATATTCATTTATATTAAGATGAAATTGTAATTTTCTGTATTTTAAAATCGTAAAGGAGGTGCGACATGCTATTAAGATATGGTAAACATATTAACTATTTAGCTACAGCTTTTATTTTAGTTACATTCTTTGGTTTCCTACTTTCCACAACATGGCTTCATTACTCAACTCCTACTACACTCACACTACTGAAAGCATCATTTTGGACTGCTGTTATTCTTACTATCATTGGTTTTGGACGAGAAAAAAGCGCACTTACGGTTATACTATTTGGCATTTGTACACTTGCATTCATTGGTCTTTACACTTTTGCCGTTATCGATTACCTCTATAACCCAAGGCCATAAAAAAGAGCTATCTTTTAACAAGATAGCTCTTTTCTTTATTTCACTACATTTCGTAAAGTACCAATTCCTTCTACTGTAATGACCACTTCATCACCAGCATGTAAAAACTTCGGTGGTGTAAAACCTTTTCCGACACCAGCCGGCGTTCCTGTTGCGATAATATCGCCTGGTTCTAAAGTCATTCCTTTACTTATCGTTGAAATAATTTCTTCTATTGAAAAAATCATTTTATTTGTGTTAGAAGTTTGCCTTACTTCTCCATTTACTACCGTTTCAATGTGCAATGCATTCGGCGCATTAACCACCGATTTATGAATTAAATACGGTCCCATCGGACAAAATGTATCGAAGCTTTTCCCAAGGAAAAACTGTTTATGTTTTCTTTGAATGTCTCGAGCTGTTACATCATTGATAATCGTATAACCAAAAACATGCTCAAGCGCTTTTTCTTTTTTTATTTGTTTCCCTCGCTTACCAATAATGATAGCTAATTCTCCTTCGTAATCTAGTTCGTCCGTTGCATGAGGGTGACCATTAATTTGCTCATTTATGCCAATAACTGTTGTTGGTGCTTTCGTAAAGATCATTATATTTTCTGGAATAGACTCTACTCCGCCCATTTCTACCGCATGCTCACGATAGTTTTTTCCAACGCACAAAATATTCTTTCTTGGCCTTGGAATCGGCGCTAATATTTTCACCTCTGTTAACGGATAATACGCCGCTTCCCCGTTCTCTTTTGCCCAATTTACAATTTCACATACTTTCTCAAAGCATTCAGTCCCTCTTTCAATACACTCTAACATTGTAATAGGGATTGTAACCTTTTCCCCTTTTTGTCTTTGCGCTTCTCTTAAGTGTAATACCTTTTCTTCTTCTTCATCTACAATACCTACAAATACCTTTTCTTCTTTCTTCGCCGTTACAAAACGCAATATTTCCACTCTCCATCCTAAAACTCATACCCTTTAATTGTATTCGCATCCGCAAGAAAAAAACCTTCTCATGCACGCTAATTTTTACAATATTCTTCTCATCCCCTATTCGTTACCCCTTTATCATTTGGCATAAAATGTAGAAATTTTACTTTTTTTAGCGAATGCATTTCTTTTTTATGAAGTTTTTGTATAATATGTACTACATATATACTAAAAATTTCATTTAGAGATGGAGCCGATTTCAATGTTTGAGCAAGCGATTGAAAAAAAACGTGAAAAAATGATTTATTTTGCTGAACGCTATGGAATGACTTCTCAAAAAACAGTGGATTGTAGCCAAGAACTGGACAGGCTCTTAAATGTAATTTGTCATGTACATACGGATTTACACCCTAATCAAACGTTCAAAACACACACGCAATAATGCGTGTGTTTCTTTTATTTCAAAAAAATACACATTTTATTGGAAACGCCCATACAATAGTAGAAAAGAAAATTTTAAAAGCGAAGGGTGTTTTGTATGCCAGCTATGGTCGGACATATTCGTATCGTCAATATTGGATCAAGTGGTATTTTTCATATTGGAGATGTATTTGCGATTAGGCCTATTAGTTACTCACGTGCTTTCGCCGGGGCCGGCTCTTTCAACGTTGGAGATAATGTTTCTGTCTACAATTATCAAAGTGCAACGACTGTCAACGATTCAGATGTAATCGATCAAGCGATAATTGGCTCAACTTAAAGGAGGCAATTGCATTGAATTTTTATGTAAACCAAAGTATCATCATCAACAGTATTAAAATTGATAGCATTACAACCTCTTCTGTGTTCCAAATTGGTACTGCCGGAAGTATTAAAGCCCTATCTAAATTTTCAAATACGGGCGGATTTACGGAACCGCTTCGCCCATTACAGGCGAAAGGACAAATTATTTCTATCAAACCATCAACTAGTTCTTCTTAAGACATCCTTGTCATAAATATATAGCAGGAATATTTTTACCCTCCCTATTGAAAAGGAGGTTTCACAAATGAATCAAGATATATATACTTACTTACACCAACTTCAACAAGCTCTTCAAACACAACAAGCAACCATCCTGAATTTAGAAGATCAAGTGCGCCAACTCCAAGAAGAGCTTAACGAATTAAAAAATCGCCCCTCCTCTTCTGTAGGAAAAGTGGAATACAAATTCGATCAATTAAAAGTCGAAAATTTAAATGGTACTTTAAATATTGGTTTAAACCCATTTTCAGCAAAAGGACAACAAATTGAAGATTTTCAAGTGGATACAGAAACATTGAAGGTAAACCCTGAAACCGAAACAAACCCAGACTTTTATCAAGGTATCCTCCAAGAAATGCATCGATACTTAGATGAAGAAGCATATAATCGTATTCTCCATTTTGAACAAGAAGAGAGAACACCGCTTGATGAAATGTATCGACAAATGATGGTGGATGACATAAAAAAACAGATGGAGCATCGACTCCCTTATTATTTATCACAAGCGCAATCATATGAAGGTATTTCAACAGATCCAGACTATTTACGAGATATCATTATTCAGGCAATGAAACAAGATATTGACAAAGCCTTTCTCTCCTTTATTCAGCACATACCGGGAAATTTCCGAAAGGAGTAAGTAGGTATGAACCTTAACGTTGTAAACCGTGAGTTAAAAGTCGGACAGATTAAAATGAACGGTGTATCGTCGTCCGCACTCTTTTTAATTGGAGATGCAAATCTCCTCATTCTATCTTCTATTCTCGATACACCATTTGAAACAGTTACAGAGGGTCCATTTGTACCATTAGTAACAGATGTCCCTCCTACTCCAGGTTAAGGAGACTGAAAAATTATGTTGCATCATGTGTCTATTGTCCAAAATGTTTCTATTGTTTCGTTAGGGATTGCTGCCGTATTTCAAGTTGGAGATGCCAATCAAATGGAATTAAAAAGTAGAGCTATTGCCGTCCACCGTGAAATTCCTTGTTATATACGGGGAGAAGGTAGCTTTGATGCTTTTGAAATCTTTACAGATGAACACATTACAATTCCAAAACGAACGACAGATGTAAAATTAAATATTGTAAATGAATGCCCTTTTATTGAAGTGAATAACGTTGAATTGCGCACACTTTTAAACTCTGGTGGATTTCAAATTGGAAATGTTGATTATGTTTTTAATAACTCTCGTATTATGCAAATCCGCCAATATATTACAGATGAACCTTCCGCACAATAATTCATATAGTAATTACAAAGTTTAGTAAAGTAGGTGGATGGATATGCCTTCTGTTGTTGGAAATCTCGTCGTTCAAAACAGTAACGGTTCTTTCAATTTAGGAGATTTTTATAACGTTTCTCCGAAAGAAAACACGAAAGCTTATAATGGGTCCGGAGCTTCCAATGTTGGATTTGTCGTGAATACGTTTAACGGTGTTAGTGCAACGAATACATTTGATTCTGATGTGGCAGATCAAGATCAGATTGGAACAGCGTAAAAAAAGTAGGAGATATTCTCCTACTTTTTTCTTTTATCTAATTCAAAATTATTAAAATGAAATTTTAATAAGCAAGAGCTTGACTGTCCACAAATAGTGGTATAAACAAGTAAGTAGTGAAGAGGCACTATTTTATTTAAATGATAACCCACTCTCCTCCAAAGCCTTCCTAAGCTTCGGCAAAGACGCAGGTCCCATACCATGCAGTTTTAAAATTTCTTTTTCACTATATTTTGAGAGTTCTTCTACAGTTTGAATTCCACGGTGCTCTAATGCCCTTCTTGCTGGCGCTGAAAGAAGAGAGAGAAAACCTTCTTTTGGTTTTCTCTCTTTCTCACAGACTGGGCAAGTTGGACAATCGCTACTTTTATAGTACTCGTGTCCCTGTTCACAAGTTCTTAACGTTTTTTCCGTTACCATTTTCAAGCCCCTCTATTCTTCAATATTTACAACGTGATTCCCATCAAAGAAGTATAAACATTTCTCTTTTACAGGATGTTGTAAGCTTTTCTCCAGTGCTTTTGCATATAAAGAAAGCTGCACTTTATATCGATCTTCTAAAATTGGTTTCGCTTGTTCGAATCCGCCTGGGAATTTCCCTTCAATCGTATCTGTTTTGAAGTCGATTAACGTAATGCCATCTTCCTCTTCAATCATGCAGTCGATAACCCCTTGGACAAGAATCATTTCCCCGCTCTTCCCTTGCCAATCTTGATATGCTTCTTCTGCTGCAAGCATCATCGTAAATGGTACTTCACGCTCAACACTTTTCGCCGCTAATACCCTTTTACCTAAGTCACTGTCAAAGAATGAAATTACTTTTTCAATCGCTATTTCTTCCGCCTGCTCGAATGTTAATAATTCCTTATTTACCATTCCAGCAATTTGCTCTTGAAGAACTTCAACCGTAATCGGCTTCTTCAAATCAACATGCTGCATAACGGCATGGACTGCTGTTCCGCGCTCTGCGTACGTTAACCCTTTTTTCTCCATAAATCGCGGGCGTGTTTTAATTGGTGCACGTAGTTTTTTAATAAAGGCGTTATCGCTACCTTCTTCAGATTGATAATTTCTCTTTATTTCTGTAACAGATTGCTTCGCACGATGAGATGTCGCATCCTCATATCCGTACTTCCACATTAATCTGTCGTACACTTCTTCTTTCCGTTCACTTTGCAGGGGAACAGCCTGTTTCTCACGAAGCGCTTCTAACAATTCTTGTTTCTCTTCTTGAACTGGCTCTGGTGCAAGTAGCGTGTTACCGTCCACAACTTCTACTTTCCAGCTAGTGTCATACTCGTAAATTTCATCTGGAATACTTCCTTGTCCTAATTCAAGAAGCATTTCACTATCACGGTGTCTATATAATGAAGGTGCAATCCAGTCTAAATAACAAGACGCTCCAGCACGTATGTGATCTGGTAATAACCATTCACTATGTTCCCTCGCATCAAGCCATTTTTCCATTTCCTTATTTGCATCCTTAACTGTGCCGATTAAAATTAACTTCTCTTTCGCACGCGTCAATGCTACGTATAGTACGCGCATTTCTTCCGCAATTAATTCCATTTTCATTTTACGCTTAATCGCAAGCTGTGATAATGTTGTATATTTAATTCGTTTACGCGGATCGATAAATTGCGAACCGAAACCGAAATCTTTATGCAATAAGAAACGTTTCATTAAGTCTTGTGTATTAAAACGACGACCGAGTCCAGCTACAAATACAACTGGGAACTCTAACCCTTTACTTTTATGAATTGTCATAATGCGAACAACGTCTTCTTGTTCACCGAGAGCCCTCGCCGTACCCATATCATCACCGCGTTCTAAAATACGTTCAATAAAACGTAAGAAGCGGAATAATCCTCTAAATGATGTTGCTTCATATTGTCTTGCGCGGTCATATAGTACGCGTAAGTTTGCCTGCCTTTGCTTTCCAGCCGGTAAACCGCCAACGAAGTCGTAATAACCTGTCTCACCGTACACTTTCCAAATTAAATCAGAAAGTGATTGTTGACGGGCGAATTCACGCCATCCTTGCAGTAAGTTATAAAACCACTCTAATTTATCATGAAGTTCTTGCTCCTCTTCAAGCGGTGCCCCTTTTAAGAATGAGCTCATTACTTCATAAAACGAGCCTTTCTTTCCATGAGCACGAAGCGTTGCAAGTTCTTCATCGCTCAATCCAACGATTGGGGAACGAAGTACAGCGGCAAGCGGAATATCTTGCATCGGATTATCAATAACGCGGAATACGTTCATCATAATATTTACTTCTGTCGCTTCAAAATAACCAGTCGCGAGGTCAGCGTATACTGGAATTCCTTGTAATTTTAACTCTTCCATAATTTGCGGGGCCCACGGCATGGAGCGAAGTAAAATAACGAAGTCGCGGTATTGTACCGGACGCATACTATCATTTTTACGGTCATACACTTCATAACCGGAATCAACCATCGCTTTAATGCGCTGCGCCATAAGGCGAGCTTCAAGCTGTGCTTTTTCGACTTCTGCACCTTCTTCACCGTCTATTACTTCTTCTTCCGTTTGCTGAATACATAGTAATTCTGCTGCTACATCTTCACCTTCTGGATAGGTAGCACCTAGCTTTAGTTCAGCGTCAGCATCGTAGTCAATTTCCCCAACTTCTTCGCCCATAATTTGTTTGAAAATAAAGTTCGTACCTGCTAGTACTTCATGACGACTACGGAAGTTTTTCGCTAAGTCAATCTTCATTCCGCCGCCTAATCCTTCTTGTGTGAAGCGTTTATATTTTCCTAGGAATAGTCCTGGCTCGGCTAGTCGGAAACGATAAATCGACTGCTTTACGTCACCAACCATGAACAAGTTTCCTTCACTCTCAGAATCTTTCGTTACGAATTTAATAATCGATTCTTGTACGAAATTCGTATCTTGATATTCATCGACTAATACTTCAGCAAATTTATTACGATATTGGAGCGCCACTGCTGACGGATTCATTTCACCATTTTCACTTTGTTCACTTAAAATTTGTAAACAGAAATGCTCTAAATCTGTGAAATCGACCATTCCTTTATCTCTCTTCATCGCTTGGAAACGCTCTGTAAATACTTTTACAAGTTGAACAAGCTTTTCTAATACTGGGTGCATATCTTGAAAATCTCGTAAGAAACTTTCAGGTTTGCGGCTAAATAACTCTTCTTGTAATTTCTTCACTTCATCTTTCGCTTTATTACGAAGAGAGTCTACTTGTTTTACAACATCTTCATTGTAATCACTTTTCTTAATACGCTTTAACGTTTGCCACGATACGTTTTGCATCGCTTCATACACACTTGTCCATGACTCACGAGCAGCTGATGATAGCGTTCCAAGTAATGCTACATCTGCTTGCAGGGTTTCAATGCGAGGCGCTGGACCGTCAGGAAGCATTGCGAGTTCAGTTGCCTTACGAATATGCTGTTCCGCTGTTTCAAGCTGGAATTTCACATCTTCTAATAAATAAGAAGCATACACTAAATCTTCAATTGTCTTTCCTTCTACGTCATATGCTTCTACTAATTTATCAAGCCATTTTTCCGGATTTGGATGCGCTCTTGACTCTGTATGAAGCACTAAAATCATACGTTGTAAGTCATCATCACTACGGTCACTCGTATAACGATCAACAAGTTCAAAGAAGATTGTATTATCTTCGATTCCGTACTCTTCTTCTAATATGTCATCTAGCACTTCTTCTTTTAACAATTCATTTTCTGTTTGATTCGCAATACGGAAACGAGGATCAACATCAAGCATGTAGTAATATCCTCTAATTACTTGTAAACAAAATGAGTGAATTGTTGAAATGGAAGCTTTATTTAATAGGCTCAGCTGCTTTCTTACGTGTTGAGAACCTGGTTCATCAATTAATACCTTTTCTAACGCTTCCCCGATTCGGTTTTTCATCTCTTGCGCTGCTGCATTCGTAAATGTTACAACGAGCAGGCGGTCGACATCGACTGGATTCTCTTCATTAATAATCTTTTTAATAATACGTTCAACTAATACTGCTGTTTTACCTGATCCAGCTGCAGCCGCAACTAAAATATCACGCCCGTTCGCTACAACAGCTTTCCACTGGTCATCTGTCCATTGACTACCTTCTGGTTTTTTAGGACAATTTTCTATCATTCTCCGCCAACCTCCTCTCTTATTTTCTCCATCGCTTCGCTATCTTTCATATCTTTTAACGATCGGAACTGATTATCTTCCAGTGACTCATCAAATTGACAAACAGACTTGAAGTTACAGAACGTACATGCTGCTTTATTTCCCATTTTATAAGGAGCAATATCGATAACACCTTCTGTAATATCTTTTCCGATATTTTCAAACGTATGGTGTACATATTTTTGCAGTACGTTAAACTCTTGCTCACTTGCAATACTTGAACGCGCACTAAAGCTACCGTCTTTTTTCAGGCCAGCAGAAATAATATCTGAGCTTCCTGTTGAAAGTTTGTTATCCATTAAACGAACAACGTCAGCATCTCCTAATACGAGTCCTTTCATTTTAAATTTCTTTAAAATTTCTTTTTCAATTTCAGCTTCAGATGCGTCACCTTTCATCTCAACGATTGGGTTATGAATATGGAAATACAATACACCAGCTGGTGATGCTGCGTGGCCTTTTTTCATCCACGTCTGTGCATTCGAAGTAACGACATCTAAATACGTTAACATTTGAAGTGCTAATCCGTAATACACTTCCGTTAAATCTAACGCTTTTGAACTTGATTTATAATCAATAATACGTAAGAACGTCCCGTTTTCATCTTCTGCCTTATCAACACGGTCAATACGACCGACTACTTCCATCTTCACACCATTTGGTAATGAGAATTCCATCGGCGGAAGTGATCCTGTACCACCCATACCGAACGGCACTTCTAAATCAACTGGTACGAATCCGCTTGACTTCGCATGTTCACGAAGAATGATTGAAGTACGGAAAATGATTTGTTGTAGTTTTTGTTTTAAATAGAAATGACGGTTTGAACTTAATAAAATTTGTCGTTGTAATAACGGTGCGATTTCTTCTATTACTAAAACAGAAAGATGCTCACACTCTTTTATGGATAAATCCGCCCAAGTACGGTTTTCACGCAATAACTTGTCCGCAATTTTCTTTAATGCCGCATGGAATAATTCGCCGATGTCTGGCGCATCAAGCTTGAAAATATCACGCTCTCTAAGCGATAAACCGTGCTGCGCAAAATGAGCGTATGCACAACGGTTAAATAGTTCCATACGAGAGACACTTCCTTTAATTATATCTCCGTATAAATCTCTACTTACTGCTGTACTTAATTTCTTCGCACGATTTCGATAGAATAAACTTGATAAGACGCGGCTGCTTTTTTGTTTCCATTCATCTGAAGTTACGTAGAAATTATATACGTCCCACCAAAAGTCTAAATTCCCTTCAAATCCGTATCGCTTCCACGTTTGTAGTTGCTGCATAACGTAAGATAACGTTACTTCTGGCGTTGCTACGTATGAAATTTGTTCTGAACGTGATAAATCGTTTACATCATTCGTAATAAATGAATCTTTCACATTAGGGAACATTCTTTTTATTTTCTTAATAAAGCTAGACGCAAGTAACGTCTTTCCTTCTTCATCTGCAAGCGGGCATGAAATGTATAGCTTCTCAGATGCTCTCGTTACCATTTGATACATAACGAACTGTTCTTCTAACAAAGTTTGTCTCGTCGTTGGCCCTAATTCAATCCCTGCTGCACCAAGAACTTCTCTTTCTTCATCAGAAAGCATACCTTCGTCCATAGGTGCTGCTGGAATAACACCCTCATTTACACCTATAATAAACGTTGCTTTCACGTCAGATAATCTGGAGTGATCAATATTAGCAATTAACACTTGGTCTAATGACGGCGGAATGTTAGCAAATTGAAGCGCCTCAAGACCAGTCGACATAACGTCCGTAAACATAGAAAGAGACATTTTCTCCTCACCAAGCATCTCTACAAACGTATCAAGAAGGCTCATTACTTCTTCCCATACTTGTTCATGATCTGTCGCAAATAAGAAATCTCCACTTTCTTCTGCACGTATACGTAATTCTTCTAGTTTTTTCGGAACATCCAGTTCTTCTAAAAATAAGTAAACTGCTTCACACATTTGCATAACTGTTCCTGCACGCTTTAACCTTTTTTGCATGCGAATAACAGGTGTTCTTACAACGTCACGTAACCTATTTATTTTCTCTTCCATTTCACGTTCACTGTCTGTGATCATCCCGTTCGTATCATCAAGAGAACGATAACGGCGATACATCCATGGATCCTCTGAAGTCCATCTCTTTCCTTGTACACCGTACGCTAAACAGTAATTTTCAAATTCATCCATTTCTTCACGCATCGTTTCTTTTCTTACGTCTAATGGATATAAAAGCTCTGTTTTCACGCAACGGAACACCGCATCATAACGCCAATTCCCACTAATAATCTCGAGTGCAGAACGAATACATTCTACTAATGGGTGGTGTGACATCGGGCGCTTTTCATCGATGAAGTGCGGGATATTATAATCTGTAAATAACGTTCGCATCACATCGTAATAACTTTCCCCATTACGAAGAAGCACTGCAATATCCCGGTAACGATATTTTTCATTCGCAACAAGTTTACGAATTTCACGCGCAACACCTTCTACCTCCGCTCGTAAATTCGCAGCTGTACTAATCGTTACACTCGCTTCACCGTTAAATTTTTCATTCGGACGCGCTTCATAATGAGCTTCTAAATGCGCTAATGCCGGAGAATGAAAACGCGGCTGTTCCATAAGTGGAATTGTTTTTTCAATTTCTATTTTCTCTTCACGCGCTACTTGTTTTATTTTTTCATACGTTAACGTCGTTTCATAAAATAAATCGAGTTCATTTACTGGCTGCGCTAACGTTTTTTCATCTATCGTTAACGTGATTGTAACTCTCGCTCCGCAAATCATAAGCTGTCTTACAATCTCTAACTCTTGCGGGGAGAATGAATGAAATCCATCTATATAAATTTCCGCACCATTTACATATTCAGACTGCGGAAGCTTTTCCACTAGCAATTGCAGGTAGTCTTCTGAATCTAAGTATTTTCCAATTAAAGCACGTTCAAAATCATCGTATAATAGCTGTAAATCATACACTTTATTCGCTAGTAACTTTTGTTCGGCACTGCTACTATGCGCATCTAATTGTTGCCACATTTCATATACGTTAGATGGCGTTACATTGTAACGTTTAAACTCTGCAATCATACTGCCAAGATGTTCAAAGAAACCGTTTTGCTCCGCTGCTTTTTGGAACACCGATAATCCATCTTTACGAGACTCTACAATTTTACGGAGTAACATATGTACACCAGCTTCATCAATATGAAGACGACTCGCTCCGCCAACTTCTTGCAGTACCTTCCACGCTAATCGTGAAAAACTAAAAACTTGTGCCCGAATAGAACCTCTTACATCCTCACTTCCAATTAACGCCTGCTGCGTCTGGAATGTCATCTGTTCTGGCACAAGATATAATATTGTTTTCCCTCTCGGGCGTTGTTTTAACTCTTCTTGCACTTCGCGTAAACAAAGTGTACTTTTTCCACTTCCCGCTCTACCAATCACAAATCGAAGTGACATGTAACCCCACCTTTCACTTACATAACGAACGTTAGTTTGCTACTATAATTGTATTATAGGACACGAAAAAAGACAAACTGAGTTGTTTGCCTTTTTCTATACTTCTATCTATTATATCAACCTTTTGAAAAATTCGTTTGCACCTCTTGAATTGGCCAATATCGCAAATCAACTTTACCGACGACTGTATCAGCTTTTACAAAGCCAAAGTGTCTACTATCCCAGCTCCCGAGCCGGTTATCACCTACTACAAAAATAAACCCAGGTGGCACCAGTTTTTCTTTCGTTAACTCTTCTAATGTAAAGTCGCCTGTTAGTTGCCTTCCGTTTATCTCTTTCTTATACTTCTCTAAATACGGCTCATCAATAAATTGACCGTTTATATATAACTTATCCTGCTTATATTCAATATGATCTCCAGGTAAACCGATAATCCGCTTTACATAGTCCTCTTTTTTATTCGCATGAAATACCACAACGTCAAATCTGTTCAAGTCCCCAACTTGATAACTCACCTTATTTACAACTAGCATATTGCCATCTTGCAATGTCGGCATCATTGACTTCCCCTCTACAACATACGTTGAAAAGAAAAACGTTCGAAAAAATACAGCTAATAATACACCAATTAAAATTGTTCGTATCCACTCCATGCCTTCTTTTTTCAAAGTTTTCTTCATCTGCTTCTCCCCTTATCCTTTAATACTGAAGCTTTCCTTTACAAAGAAGACTATTCTTAATGTAGTTCTAACTTTACTTCGATTTTCTTACCGACATACCATAAAATAAAAATACCAATCGCTACAATAACTGATTTCACCGGATTATGAATAAATGACATTAAATCATGACCGATATACGTTAAAATAAAAATCATCACAAGTTTTCCGAATGCTAACGCTAGACCAAACTGTTTTACACTAATTCGGGATAAACCAGCGACAACATTTATGAGCGCTGACGGTGTAAACGGAAAACAAAATATAACAAAAATCGGTGCGAATCCTTTCCTTTCAATCCACCCCATTGCTTTTCGTACTCTCTCATGCTTATTTACAAACGAAAAGAAACGACTGCGACCAAAATGGCGGATGATGAAAAAGACAAGTAATGCACCCATTACTGATCCAAGCCATGAATAAAGAAAACCGAGCCAAAAGCCAAATGCAACAGCATTCGCCAGTACAAATACGATAAGCGGTAATGCTGGAATCAACGCCTCTATCATCGGTAAACCAATACCAAGAAGTGGTCCGAACGCTTTATAACTCTCAACAATATGATCCATATTTTCTGGTGAAAAATACTCTTTGATTGTCTGAAAATCCATTCTACACTTTACCCCTTTACTCTAAATACTATCCCTACTGTATCATTGCTTATATGAAAGAGGAAATGGTAGATACGACATATGGAGATGTATTTATTAAAGTTTCCATATCTTTCATAAGAATTCCTTCATTATTTAGCTATGATAATCTATCAATATTCGACAGGACGTGTCGTTCGTTTTGTTATTTAGATTGTTTTTTGATTTTTTCGGTAAATGAAATTACAATGGTGATTTTCTAAATATAACAATTACAACTCGGTTTTTCTAATATATCGCCTTACCTACAAAGACTGATAAAGTGAAACTTTAATCAGTGGGGATTTTGTTGATACCCCGCTTAACTTCTTTGCTTTCGCTGAATTTTGAGGCGGGGTCTTACTGCCCACAAATAACAGGATAAACAAAAAAAGAATGGGGATTCCCCCATCCTTTCACACTTCGCCTTCCTTTACAAAATACACACTCTCATAAGCGGGTCTTAATGTTGATTCCTCTTTTTTATCAACCTCTTTAAAACAAGGATTCCCTTGTTTTTTCCTACGATCTTCATATTCAGTACGTAATTTTGCTGTACGATTTTGTTGATTTTCAAAACTAGTTTTTGATATCTCTAATTTCACAGCAAAGCCATTTATAAATCTAATAATAAGATTTCCATCTTTTAATTCTTTATTACTTTCAATATAAAAATGAGACAACCAAGCACACTCTTTTCTAGAGTAAGAATAGGTAGGGAAAAAATAAAGTTGATCTGCTGGACTAATCGCAATCGGTGCTTTATGTGTAATATGAGTTAACTCTTTCGTTCCTTCTTTTCTGCCTAAGAAACTAGAGCCATGCTTGCGGCAACTTCTTTCTATAATATCTAGAGGTTTTTGAAATACGAAAAAAGAATCATTCATTTCAACGACTCGCGTAACAATTTTCTTTTCACTTAGAATAACAGGAAGTAAGGCCATCGTATTTTTCGTTACAACATAATTTTCGACATAGCGTTCCACTTTACTTTCCATACTCCATTATCTCCTTTTTTCCATTTATATTAGCAGCTGCATATATAATTTTAGCATCTATGAAAAGGAAATAGCTTACAAGTTCCGCTTTTTTACAATTTTTTATCATTTATCAAACATTTGTTAAATAAAAAAATCACGATATAGTAATGATTTAATTTTAAAGTTATAAAAACAGCATTTATACTACCTATAAATATTTATTATCCCTTCCTATTTTCACATCATGAAAACAATTAACTTTGCTATAATTAAAATGTAAATCCAATATATGGAGGGCCACTATGGAAGAAAAAGAGATCCAACCATCGATTCAAATGAAAAATAGTAGCGTCATTATCGTGAAAAACTCAGCTAGTATTATATTCGGTTTATTTTTCATTCTGCTATTCTTTGCTAAACCGTTTCGTAAATCAAAATGTCCAGAATGTAAAAAACGTGAGAAGACAAAATCATGACAAGAACAATAAAAGGCCTTCCTTTATGGAATGCCTTTTTACATTCGTAGTATCATTTTATTTATTCTTCTTCCCCCTAAAAAACGACTATATTTTCTTCCAAGGTTCTCTACATCTTTTTTGATTTGTAATATGATCCTTATATAAAACATGAGAAAGAGTATTACTTGTTACCCGCTTTTAATTTTTATTAAACACTTCAAATTTGTACATCTTTATCCATCACTAACAATTCGTTAATTAGTTAACTTTGTAATATAAGTTTTGTATATAATGTCATTCAAAAACACAATATATATAAGTAGCTATTTATAATTACATTGCTTTTTATCGAATTCTAAAAAGGAGTTGTATACTATGGATAAAGAAAATCCATTAAATCAGCAGGTTAATAGCATTCCCTCAGATGCTCTGAATACCCCTAGTAAGGAACAAGAACAACTGTTAGAAACATCATCTCAAAACGTACAAAATTCCAACAACAATGCTAACAAAAAAGATGTTACTCAAGGTCTATCTGAAAAAGATTCCCCTATTTCAATAGAGAATACAAATTTATAGTTATTTACTATCATACGCAGCAAATGCTCTTGCTGAACTAATTCTTCTACAGAAACTAATACGCATTCCAGATAATTTTTCACCCGTTGTAACATAGAAAAAGAGATTTAGATATAAAAACAGGCTCTGAAAAAACTTTCCCCACAACAAAAAAAGGATGGCATTAGCCATCCTTTTTTCCATCATCAACTATAAAATTATAGTTTGATTACGTTTTTAGCTTGAGGTCCACGGTTACCGTCTTCGATTTCGAAGCTAACTTTTTGACCTTCTTCTAAAGATTTGAAACCGTCAGTTTCGATTGCTGAGAAGTGTACGAATACGTCGTTTTCGCCTGGAACTTCGATGAAACCGAAACCTTTTTCGTTGTTAAACCATTTTACTTGTCCTGTTACTGCCATAATTATTTCCTCCTAAGAAAATACAAATTTTAAATTTTTTAGTCTTCCTGTCTAAAAAAAGAATCCACACATTATCAAATACGAAACATAAACTAGTTCTCACATACTTTTTCTCGTTCGTTTTCAGCACTTGATAACATATGGATTGCTTAATTTAACTATTCAACTGACATCATCATAGCACATTAAAATAAAATGTACAATCTTTTTCGAAAATAGAATTTCTAATTTTTAGTATTTCTTATAAAATATACTTATCTCTATTCTAAATAAGGAGGAGTTTATGACCAATAAAATTCCTAGAAAAACATTAAAAAGAATTGAAGAGGATATTGAAAATAATAATCTTGGAAAAGCAAGAGATAGATTGCACGGCCTCATCTTTACATACCCAAATGAATTACATCTTCGAAAACAACTCGGAGATATTTATTATACATTACAATATCCAGAAATGGCTGGACGTTACTGGTATCTAGAAGAGCATAAAACAGATATTATGCATGAATCATGTTTATTATTTGAAAAATCAATGGGAAATAGTCCTCATCATATTGCACGTGCTTTAAAGTTTAAAGGCGATTCTAACCATATAAAAGGTTTGTATAAAGATCAACCTTTATCTTCAGTGCAGAAGAAAGTAGCAGAGGAGTTAATTTATGAGTATAAAGAAACATGGCAAGATAAGCTAGTTCCTTTTGGCTGTCTAGCATTGCTTGCTTCCCTTCTCTTTTCTGCCGTTGTTGGTCTATTCACTATTTGGAATTGGATTTTTTAATTACAGGGGGAATTTTCACATGTCAAACTACGCTAAAGAAGAAAGGCTAACAGGGGGAAACGTCTCAAGCGTATATCGTTCTGAAAATACTGTTCGGCGAGAGTTAAAGCCAGGCAGTGAAAAGATTCATAAGCTATTGCAACATTTAGAAAACAAAGGATTTCATTATGCTCCAAAGTTTTTAGGTGTAGATGAAAAGGATAGAGAGATTTTATCCTTTATTGAAGGAGAAGCTGGCAATTATCCTTTAAAAGAATATATGCGATCTAATGATGTATTAAAAGAAATAGCAAAGATGCTCCGCCTTTACCATGATGCTGTAAGTGATTTTCCGTTATTAGATGATTGGAAACCGATGGATCATACTCCAAATAACATTGAGGTTTTATGTCACAATGATTTTGCCATATATAACATTATTTTTAATAATGAGAAGCCAGTAGGGATTATTGATTTCGATGTTGCTGCTCCTGGTCCAAGACTATGGGATATCGCTTATACACTTTATACTTGTGTGCCTTTAAGTAGAGTATATTATACAGAATCCGGTGAAGCCGTTCATTATGACTCATCGCAACATGCAGATCGTATTAAAGAGAGAGTGAATTTGTTCGTTCAGTCCTATGATAAAAATATGGATGAAGATTACTTAGGAATGGTGTTGCTTCGATTAGAAGGGTTATGTACATATATGAAACGAAAAGCTCAAGAAGGCGACTTGAATTTCCAAAGAATGATCGATGAAGGACATCTAGAGCATTATGAGAAAGATATGAAGTTTATTCGTGATCATAGGGCTGAGTGGAGTTGATTTAGTAATAAAGAAAAGTTAGTATCGTTTTTTGCCGAAAACTCAATCTCTCTTTTCGAATCGTTTAGAAAATAACAAGGGGCACCTTTCAAAAAGGTGCCCCTTCCTTTTATTTCGTAAACTGTGCTTCTTCCGTAGATCCTTTTAACGCTGTCGTTGATGAAGTTCCGCCTGTAATCACTTGTGCCACTTCATCAAAGTAACCTGTTCCTACTTCGCGTTGATGACGTGTTGCAGAGTAGCCATGTTTTTCAGCTGCGAATTCTGCTTGTTGTAGTTCAGAGTATGCTGCCATGCCGCGCTCTTTATAGCCACGTGCTAGTTCAAACATACCGTAATTTAATGAATGGAATCCAGCAAGTGTTACGAATTGGAACTTGTAACCGTAAGATGCGATTTCCTTTTGGAAGCTTGCAATTGTTTTTTCATCTAGTTTTTGTTTCCAGTTGAATGAAGGTGAGCAGTTATATGCAAGTAGCTTCCCTGGATGCTCCTTATGAATTGCGTCCGCAAATCGTTTTGCATCTTCTAAATTTGGTTCTGACGTTTCACACCAAACGAGGTCTGCGTACGGTGCATACGCTAAACCGCGCGCAATTGCTTGATCAAGACCTGCATTCGTACGGTAAAATCCTTCTGGTGTTCTTTCTCCTGTAATAAATGCTTTATCAACAGGATCAATATCGCTCGTAATTAAATCAGCTGCATCCGCATCTGTTCTTGCAACGATAATTGTCGGCACTCCCATTACATCTGCTGCAAGGCGTGCAGAAATTAAATTGCGTACTGCTGTTTGCGTTGGTAGTAGTACTTTTCCGCCTAAATGGCCACATTTTTTCTCTGAAGATAATTGATCTTCAAAATGCACACCTGATGCACCTGCTTCAATCATACCTTTCATCAGTTCGAATACATTTAATTGCCCACCAAATCCAGCTTCAGCATCTGCTACAATCGGTACGAAATAGTCTGTATCATCGCTTCCTTCCATATGCTGAATTTGATCCGCACGTTGAAGCGTTTGATTAATTCGTTTTACTACAGCAGGTACGCTGTTCGCTGGATATAAACTTTGGTCTGGATACATATGCCCAGAAAGGTTTGCATCAGCTGCTACTTGCCAACCACTTAAGTAAATCGCTTTTAACCCAGCTTTTACTTGTTGCATCGCTTGGTTTCCTGTTAATGCGCCAAGTGCGTTAATATAGTCTTCTGTATGAAGCGATGTCCAAAGCTTCTCAGCACCACGACGCGCTAACGTATGTTCAATATCAATTGACCCGCGCAGGCGAATTACATCTTCTGCCGAATATGGACGTGTGATCCCTTTCCAACGCTCATCTAATTCCCAGCTTTCTTGTAACTTCTCGATTCTTTCGTTTTTCATTTGTTCCATCCCCTTTTCATTTTTTATAAAATTTCATAACCCGGTAATGTTAAAAATGGTACGAATTCATCATTTCGAACGAGATTTGTAAACAACGTTGTCGCCTCTTGGAATCTCCCTTTCTTAAAGGCTTCCTTACCAATCTCTCTTTCTATTTTTGCTAATTCTTCTTCTTTTAATTCTTCCATTAATTCAAGCGTAATATTACGACCATCATTTAGTTTTCCACCTTCATGACGAATCCATTGCCATACTTGTGCTCTTGAAATTTCAGCTGTTGCCGCATCTTCCATTAAGTTATAAATGGGTGCTGCTCCCCGTCCGCTTAACCAAGATGCAATATATTGAATACCTACGCTAATATTCATGCGAAGGCCCTCTTCTGTAATCGTTCCCACCGGTACCTCTAGTAAATCGCTTTCTGTTACACATATTTCTTCACGTTTTCTAAAAATTTGATTTGGTGTTTTCATAATGTGATTAAACACTTCCATTGCAACCGGTACAAGTCCAGGGTGGGCAACCCAAGTCCCGTCATGACCGTCTAAAGCTTCGCGTTCCTTATCAGCACGCACTTTTTCAAAAGCTGCTTCATTTGCTTCTGGATTATTTTTAATCGGAATTTGTGCCGCCATTCCTCCAATTGCTGGTGCATTACGGCGGTGACATGTTTGAATTACTTTCAAAGAATACGAACGCATAAATGGCGCCGTCATCGTGACTTGTGCTCTATCTGGTAGTAAGAATTTATTATGATTACGGAAACTCTTTAAAAAGCTAAAAATATAATCCCATCTTCCGCAGTTTAAGCCAGCAGAATGATCTTTTAGCTCATACAAAATTTCATCCATTTCAAACGAAGCGTGAATCGTTTCCAGTAACACAGTTGCTTTAATCGTTCCATTTGGAATGCCGATATATTTTTGAGCAAATACGAATACATCATTCCATAATCTCGCTTCTAAATAACTTTCCATTTTCGGTAAGTAAAAGTATGGGCTGCTCCCTTTTGCTAAAAGAGCTTTCGCATTATGGAAAAAGTACAAACCGAAGTCTACTAAGCTACCCGACATATTTTTCCCATCAACTTGCATATGCTTTTCCTCTAAATGCCATCCTCTTGGACGTACAATGAGTACAGCTGTTTTCTCATTTAATCTATATTCTTTCCCTTTATCATTTTCATGTGAAATCGTTCCCTTTACTGCATCTCGTAAATTGATTTGGCCTTCCACTGCATTTTCCCAAGTTGGTGAATTCGAATCTTCAAAATCCGCCATAAAAAGATGCGCTCCTGAATTTAAAGCGTTAATGACCATCTTTCTATCTACCGGTCCAGTAATCTCTACACGGCGATCCTCTAAGTCTTTTGGCAGCTTGGCAATTGTCCAATCCGCTTCACGTATGTGTTTTGTTTCTTCTAGAAACTTCGGAAACTCCCCTGCATCAATTCTCTTTTGTTTTTCTACACGTTTTTGTAAAAGTTCTATGCGGCGCTCATTAAAATTCTCATGTAGTTCCTTCAAAAAACTAAGCACCTCAGGTGTCAATATTTCGCTGTACGCTGGTAACATTTCTCCAACGAGTGTAACCCGTGAAGTTTGCGTCGACATATTAGCATCCCCTTCTTAAACTGTTTTATAACAGATTTGATTTCATGTTTTATATTATATAACAAATCTTCAGAAAAGGAAGTTTTTTTTGAAAATTCATTTCGTTTTTTTTCAAAACGCCATTCTTTCGCGCTTTATTTCATACAAAAAAGGCCACTGTTATACAACAACGACCTTTTTGTATTATTTTTGAATTTCACTTTGACTAGTTAAACTTTATTACTGCCCTTGTTCCATATCATGCAATATTGCTCTATGTAAAAACTGTGCGTATTGTTCTCTCGTTACCTTCATAGACGGACCGAATTTACCTTCTCCGATTCCCATTGTAATACCATTTGTTTGTACTGCACTAATTGCATTCGTTGCCCATGAATTTGCTGAAACATCATTAAAGTTATGAGATCCCTTTGCCTGTAAGTCAAAAGCATTCGTAAGAACTTGTGCCATTTCTGCACGCGTTAACGTCGCCTTCGGTCTAAAGTTTCCATTCTCGTCTCCCTGGAAAATTCCGATTTCCGTTAAAGCCAATATCTCCTCGATAAAGCTTGTTGAATTTTCATCGATATCTCCATATGGGTTTTCATATTCATCTTGTTCTTCCATATCAAACACACGGTAAATTAAAGCTGCAACTTGCTCACGTGTTACATTATCCCCAAAACCGAATATTCCATCGCCATATCCCAAAATTATTTCTTGTTCCGCTAATTCATGAATTGCCTCATATGCCCAATGTCCTTTTGGTACATCTTTAAATACAATTGTATTTGCTTTTTGCAACGGTGCACTTTCCGCTTTTACACTATTACTCTCTGCTGAGAATAACACCCCACCCATAATTGTTAATGCTGTAGCTGTTTTTAATAATTTTTTGCTCATCAAATTATCTCCCCAATATGTATATGTTTTTTTAAAAATATACAGAATAAATGGTATAGTGACAATATATTTTCCGACACATTTCGTGACGGTTTTGTGAATCATATTACACATCATGTCTTTTTCATCGGGTTGATTATAAAGCTTGTTTATAACCATAAAAATACATAAATACGAATAATAATTCTTTTTTAAACAAACAAAAAAGCACAAATTTTTCTATTTGTGCTTTCATATTTCACTCTACTTCCAATCCTCTTTCAAATGATAATTAATAATCGCATTATTAATAAACTGAGCATATTGTTCTCTAGGTACAGGGCGATTTAATTCATACATGCCATTCCCAGTTCCTCTCACAACATTATTAGATTGTAACGCACTAATTGCATCTTCTGCCCAGTGACCTTTTGGAATATCTTTAAATGTATGTTTTTGTTTCGTTTCAAAATTAAATGCTCGTTTTAAAATGACAGCCATTTCCGCTCTAGAGATTGGTGCTTTCGGCCTAAAATCCCCTTGGCCATCCCCTGTAAAAACACCACGTTTTGTTAACGCTAAAATTTCCTTTTTAAAAGTTGTTGTACTATCAGAAACATCTTTATACGGATTCGCTACTGGCCCTTCTTCTTTTATCTCAAGTGTTCTGTAAATAGTCCCAGCTACTTGTTCACGTGTTATAAGATCGCCAACACCATACTTCCCGTTTCCATACCCTAATATAATTTTATGATATGCTAAATCCATAATAGCATCATATGCCCAAAATCCGTATGGAACATCTTCAAACACAATCATTTGTGGATACTCTTCCGCTTTTACAGGCGTCACATTCGTCCCTGCAAATATACCTCCTGCCATTGTCGCAATCATCATTACACCCAATATTTTTTTCTTCATTGTCCTCTCTCCCTATTTCATTCAAATAAAATGAACTTCATTGTTTCAGGAGTATTATTTTTTGGTGAATGTAAGATAAAATGTAAATCTTCTAGAAGAAATATTTCCACTACCTTTCTGCTTTATACTCCCTTCTTTCTTTTTCAAAAAGGAAGTTGTCACATCTAAGGTGTTATATACTAAAACATTCTACAATCTCTTTATAAACTCCTTTTCACTTTATAACTTCCCTTTATTGGCACCTAAAGGAGATACATAGTGGAGGCTACTATATTCATGGTTTATATTTCAGAGGTAGCATTCCCCTTCACTGATAACTCGTTTTCGCTGATTTTTGAGGTGGGGTCTTACTGCCCAGCAAATAGCGGGATAAAAAAATCATCCTTTTTTCTTAAAAGAGGATGATTTTTTTATATTTATTAACACTCAAATATGCTACTACTTTTGAAGAGTAAATTGGGCAACTATTTGTTTTAATTTTCCTGCTGCGTTATGCATATGTTCAATTGAAACCGAAATCTCTTGAACAGATTTTTCTTGCTGTTGAATAGACTCTTTTACCCTATCAGTTCGGTCAGATGATCTTTGGGAAATTTGAGCCATGTCTTCTGCAGAAGCCGAGATTTCCTCACTACTCGCTGCAATTTCATCTGTAGACATAGATACCGTTTGAATTTGCTCAGATACTTGCTGTACTTTTTCTGTAATTGTTCCAAATACTTTTTCTGTATGCATTACTACTTGTGTACCTGCCTGTACCTCATTATCTACTTTCCCCATCATATGTACCGTATGGTTCGTTGTTCCCATAACTTGAGTAATAAGATTCTCAATTTGTTTTGCAGAATCACTAGATTGTTCTGCTAATTTCCGCACTTCATCTGCCACAATTGCAAATCCTCTACCACTTTCACCAGCACGTGCAGCCTCAATTGCGGCGTTTAATGCTAATAAGTTAATCTGGGAGGTAATACCTTGCATAACATCAATGATTTTAACAATTTCTTCTGATTGTTCTTTCATAGTCTCTACTTGTTTCACACCGCTATGTACCGAATTTTGGATTGTATCCATCTGTTGAATCATTTGTTTCATTAATTTGTTACCACTCTCTGCATCTAATGCTGATTGAGCAGATAATTCATTTACAGAGGATGATGTATTGACTATACTCTGCATTCCTTGCGTCAACTCTTCCATCGCACCCGCAGTTTGTTCCATTGCTTGCATTTGACTCTCTGCACCATTTGCAACTTCTTCAATATCCATAGTGATTTTCTTCGCTGCACTACTAGATACTTCTGATGCAGATACTACTCCGTCTGCATGTTGGAATAAAAGCTGAATATTATTCTCTACTTCTTGCATATTTGTTCTTAGCCCTGCAATCATCTCGTTAAAATTACTTACTAATACACCTAATTCATCCTTAGCAGTATAATCACCATGTACGGTTAAATCTCCTTCTTTCGCTCTTTCCATCATACGACTAACCGTTTGTAAAGGAGCAACTATGAGCTTGCTAATAATATAACTTACTATACATATAACGATTGTAGTAACTACTACAAGAATGATAAAGGTAATAACGGAACGATCAATCATTTTTTGAGAATCTTTAAATACTTGGTCAGCTAAATTTGAAACATACGATTCTAGATCCACTGCATAACCAGCTAACTCTATTCCCTTCGGTTTTAATTCCTTCTGAAATTCATTTACCATTTGTGGCTCATTTGTTGCCTTCGCCTTTTCAAATAATTTTTTATATGTATCTTTATAACTTGGCAAAGATTTCTTCATCTTCTGAAATAGTTCATCCTCTTGCTTACTTAAATTAAAACCATCATCATATTCTTTTAATAAAGAATCATATTTTTTAAGATCCTTTTCAATATTATCAATTATCCCCTCTTTATTTGCCACTTCATTTTGTGATGCCGTAATTAATTCTAGTAAGTTATATTCTAATGAATTTTGTGTACGAAGCATTCCTTCTAATAAAATTGCAGAATATTGATAATCATCTACTACAACCTCTGTATCGTGCTTAATCTTATTAATAGAATGAATTGCTACACTGCTCATAATTACCATACCTAAAACTGCTAATGAAATAAGCGCTAATAATTTATATTTCACTTTTAAATTTTGTAAAAAATACATTTTTCCACCTTTATTCCTTTATATATAGATTTTTAGAATTTTATAGCTTATTATTTACAAAATCGTAATAAAAAGCAATGATAAATATTCCCAATATGAAACTTATATCTCTATAAAAAAAGAAGTAGCTATCATGCTACTCCTTTTTGCTTTGTTTCTCATATTGTTCAAACGTATGAATTCTTTCAAAAATTGGTGGGTGCGTGTATAAGAAAAATTTTACTAACGCAGGCGGATTTACTTGGCTTAAACTTGTTTTTGATAAATATTGAAAAGTTTTCACACCAGATTTCCCATCCTTCGTCATATTTAAAGCATATTGATCTGCCGCTCTTTCTTCTATACGTGAAACGTAGTTTGTTGCTGGTTGTGCTGCAAAAGAGAGGACAGAAGAAATTAAGAAAAATAAAGGTAACATGGAGAAACATGCTACTTTTGAAATTTGCAATGTATCTCCCCATTTGCGAATACACATATTTATAATACGACTAATTAAAAACATACCTATAAACGATAGCAATACATAACTTGCAACGCCAAAATATATATGTTTCATAACATAATGCCCCATTTCATGGGCCATTATAAATAAAATCTCTTTATCTTTTAACTGCTTAAGTGTTGTATCCCACATTACAATACGGGCGTTAGGGCCAATTCCTGTTACGTAAGCATTTAATGCATTCGTTTTTTCTGACATATTTACTTCATATACGTGTTTAGCAGGAATGTCCGCTTTGTCTGCTATCGCTAAAATTTTCGTTTCTAATTCTTTATTTTTCAGCGTCGAGAAGTCGTTATACAGTGGATCAATAACGACAGGCTGTATGAATGTTAAAAAGATTGTAAATGGAACAGAGAGCGCCCATCCTGCGAGCCACCATCTCTTCGGAAATTTACGGATAAGCCATAATAGAACGGTAACTACGATTAACATAGTCGCATAACTTTCCCAAAAACCGATAACATGATCTTTTATCCAGCTTTGTGTACTTTGTGTTGAAATGCCGTAATCAACGGACACTTTCCGGCCAATCCATTGCATCGGTAAGGCAAGCACTGTTGTCAGTAATGATAAATAAAAGAAATAAATCGCAACTTGCAAAACACTTATTTTAGTCGTTTCCTTCGACCATTTCTCAAACTTTCTTGAAATACCTAGCACAAGTACAAATAATAAAATAATCCATTCAAGAGGCGCCGCTAAAAAGTATAGTAAATTTTTCACGCGCGAATAATCTTGGCTTAGCGTAAGCTCTCTCGTACTCATAAACGTTTCTGGATCTGCACTCGTTCCCTTATACATGTCCGGAATAAGTTCATGATTCCATCCAAATAAATACCAATATATAAGTAACGCAAATCCAACGTACAAAAAAAGCGACCAACCGATAACCTTCTTCACGCTATTCCCTCCTCTATGCTGCCTGTCTATTATTATTGTAAGTTCGTACACGCTAAATTAGAACAAGCTTATTATGTGAATTGCTCTGGATCTTTTTATTTACATAAAAAAACTCTTCTACATAAGAAGAGTTTTACCTATCTTTAAACACTTTCTTCGGTTCACAATCCGTACACTTACAAACCAACACGTACCCTACTTCCTTTTTAGATAAAATAAAAAGCCTCTTTAAGGAAGTACATCTATTAATAAACTAAAATCTTGTAAAGAGAAAGAACTATATTTCATAATACCCTGTACGGCTAAAAGTAAAACAAGACCGATCACACACATATAGTTAACGCTTTCTTCATTCTTTTTTTCAGTAACGACTCCACCACTTATACATAAAATCCCTAGCAAATGGAGCGCTAAATACATGAAAAAATAAGCTTCCTCCCAGCGCAAAATAACATTCACTGTCGTTATTAACACTAGACTAAGTAAAATCAAATAAAAAAACTTATTTGATGATATCGTTTCATTCATATAATTTTATACATCCCTTTCAAATTTCGAATTAATGATGTTTCAAAGCTATAAAGTAAATGATTGTTTTTATACCATAAAACAAAAGGAAAGCCACCATTACTTTCTCGAATACTTTATGAATCCACATATACTTCTCTTCATTCTTTTTGAAGATGCGCTTCATCATTTCTTCTACAATTAGACCAAATATTAGTAAAACCCCGAACACAATAAGAAGAGAAATAATATTTTCTTTTAAATGAGTACTAGAAAATAAGTAATACTCTGGAAACACAATCGTATCTACTACAGGTTGAAGCCAATGACAAACGCTTTTATCACACATATCTGTAATAGACGTAGAATCTATAATGTCTTTTAATATTTTTTCAACCGTCTTCTTCATCTTATTTACTCCCGACTACATCTGAAAAGCTCTTTTCCTGCTCTGCATATATAACCGGCACTTCTTTACTCCAATATTTGCGATTAACAAATAAAAAGATAAGTACTAAGTTTAATCCTGTTATAAAAATAATAAGTCCAGGAAAGAATGTCGTATAATTTGAGAAATCGGCAAAACTAATAATTTTTTCTCTACTTATTAGAAAAGACGCACCTATTACAAATGCATTGTTTAACATATGTATTGCAATTGGCATGAGTAAACTTTTCGTACGAATATATACGATTGACAATACGATGCTGAATATGGCTGCACCGAGGAAATCAACATGTAACAACGCAAACAATATTGCTACAACGATGGTCGCTATGCTCGTTCCCCATTTTGTTGCAAAACGTTGAAGTAAAAATCCGCGAAAAACAAATTCCCCGATAATTGGTGCGATGAATACGACCCTAATGACTTGAGATACATATCCCCCAGTACTATCTACAATTGGTTCATGCAGGGCGTTCATAATAAAGTCCGGTGTAATCCATGCAAAACTATACATATACAAAATAAGATACCCGTAACTAAACATGCATAACATAACCGTAATGTATAAAACTTGTACCAAGTTAAATGTTTCATTTTTATTAACAAATAATGAAAATGAAATGTGGTGCTTTCTATACTCATAAGAAATCCATACCATCGGAAGGATATAGAATATAAGGATATTTATAAAAGAAGAATTTTGTATATGAAATATACTTGTTAGTAACTCGCCACTACTTCTCGCTATTAAAATTAATAGTGCAAATACAATTAAAAAATATCTAGCTCGCATCACTTGAAACGGATTCACACTCATCTCCTCCCCTATGTTACTTTTATCATATCATTTGATTCTTAATTTTTTGCGAAAGAAAACCTTAAAATTTCCTTAAAAATTCCATAAGTTACAAAATGATGATATGATATTCGAGGAAATTAGGAGGGATGTTTATGTACCAAGCAAATATTTTACTCGTTGATGATGAAACAGCAATTTTACAATTACTAACTACCATTCTTGAAAAAGAAGGCTTTTCTCATATTACAACTGCAACATCAGCTGAAATAGCTTTATCTCTAACTAAGCAAAACAATTACGATTTAATTATTTTAGATGTAATGCTTCCTGGACAATCTGGTTTTGATATTTGTCCAATCATTCGCCAACAAACAGATTGTCCAATTTTCTTCCTATCAGCAAAAGCATCTGATTTAGATAAAATATCCGGATTTTCATACGGTGCAGATGATTATATTACGAAGCCCTTTAATCCATTAGAAGTAGTAGCACGCATGAAAGCACAGCTTCGGAGACATATGAAACAAACCATACCACACGAACAAAAATCACACTCGATTTCATTTGGAAGATTTGAAATTGATCAGCACTCTGCAGAACTAACAGTAGATGGGCACATTGTCGAATGCTCCGCTCAACTCTTTCAACTACTACTCTTCTTTTGCGAGAATCCGAACTACGTATTTTCGAAAGAGGAAATATACGAAAAAGTTTGGGGAGCACCTGCCTATAATGGCGATGACAACACTGTTATGGTCCACATTCGAAAACTACGTGAAAAAATTGAACATGATCCAAGTAAACCAGAATATATAAAAACCGTTCGCGGCCTTGGTTATAAGTTCGTTACAAAGTAGGGTGACGATATGAATTTTAATAAACGACTTATTATTCAATTTATCATGCAACACGTTTTTGTTTTAGTTACATTACTTATCGCTGTAGTTGCTGCTTTTACTTATTTAATTTTTCTTCTTACTAGTACTTTATACGAACCTAACATTCCAGATTCTGATAGTTTTACAATTTCAAGATACATCTCTTCAGAAGATGGGCATATTTCGTTACAATCTGAAGTGCAAGATTTAATAAAGGAGAAAAATGATTGGCTCCAAGTTGTAGATGAAAACGGAAAAATCCTCTACCACTTTAATACACCAAATGATGTTCCGAATGCTTATACGAAGACATCTTTAGTCGCATATATACAACATCATATCGAAAGCAATTATAAATTTACATATTGGGAAATTGAATTAGAAGAAAAGAAAGCACTTGTTATTTATGGTGGTATGTTAAAAAGCAATGCGTTACTTACAGCAATTCAAAAGGATCACTCCTCTTTAACGATGGATTCGTTCACATTAACAGATCAAGAAAAACAGTTACTGTCTAAAGAAAAAGCAGCACTTCAAATATTTAATCAAAATGGCGAAGAGGTTTTTTCCTATCCAACTGGAAAGAAAAAAACATTTTCAGCAATACAAATTGCCCTTAATGAAAAAGAACCGTGGAATCATAAAGAAAACACGTCTAGCTTTTACGATGCAAATAGTGGCAACCTTCTCGTTGTAACTGCAAAAAATGAGCACTACTATCCAGATGACGAAATTGAAGATGTATTTACTAAGAAGTTTCTCATCGGATGCGGATTAATCCTTCTTATCGTATTTGTTTATTTAGTCATTCTTTCTATTTGGTACGGTAATAAATTCGGAAAACCGTTATTACATGCGATGCGCTGGCTAAAAAATATCGCTGGTGGAAAGTATGAAGAACCTATTAGTAAAAAAGGAAAACCTGTCAGGTTCCGGCGATCTGGTAAAGAAAAATGGTCATTCCGTTTGTTTAGAGATGTAACAAGTTCACTAGAACACCTTTCTATTACACTCAAAAAAAATGATGCGATGAGGCAAGTACTCCAGCAAACACGAGAAGAATGGATTACCGGTCTAACGCATGATTTAAAAACACCACTTAGCTCTATATATGGCTACGCATTATTACTCGAATCGAATCAATATAACTGGACTGATCGTGATATTCAGCAATTTGGTAGTGTTATGAAAGAGAAATCTCAATATATGACGACATTAATTGATGATTTAAGCTTAACGTATCAATTAAAAAATAACAGCCTTCCTGCCCAACACGTAAACGTTGAAATCAATCAGTTCGTTCAAAAAGTATTATTGCAATTTATTAACAATCCAACACTCCAAAATCAAAATATTGAATTCGTACCGAGCTCAAATAAAATTCAATATTTCATTGAAGAAAAATGGTTCCAGCGTATTATCGAAAACTTACTCGTAAATGCTGTAAAACATAATAATGAAACAACTACTGTCATCGTAAAACTATCACAAAACGCTAATTCCTTTACACTCTCCATTTCAGATGATGGAAAAGGAATGGATGAAAAAACGAAAGAACTTCTATTTGAACGATATTACCGCGGAACAAACACAGAAGAAAGCAACATCGGAACTGGACTTGGCCTAGCCATTACAAAACAGCTCGTTCATGCTCATAACGGAACAATTTCCGTTGATAGTGCACTCGGAAAAGGAACGACGATTATTCTTGTATTTCCGTTTCGTTCGTAGGAAAGACGCTATGTGGCGTCTTTTTTTCTTTTCTGGGAGAATTTCGCGGTAATTGAAATTATGCGAATCGTTTTTTTTGAGGTGTTTTAACGGTATATGAAATTATACCGGCGATTTTTTGAATATATCAGCGCAACTCGAATTATATCAGCGATTTTTTGAATATATCAGCGCAACTCGAATTATATCAGCGATTTTCTAGATATATCGACTTACCGACAAAAACCGACAATACTAACCTGCTTCCCTACTATACAAAGTAAAAATAAAACTATTAACAAATACATTTCTAAACTGTTATACTATAAATAGAAGTATAAACTAACTAAGTTTTGCATAAAATGAAGTAGACGAGGTGCTTCCAACACCCCGTCACTGCAACTAATTACCGCAAGGTGGAAGGTTGCAACTAAAGCTTATTTGCGCTTAGAAGACTTCCCACGCTTCGCAGGCAGACGGGTGGTCTTCTTTTTGCGCTTTTTTTGCCGTTAATTTCTTAAATCCAAAAACTATACCTTCTCTAGCTATAGTTTTTGTAATTTCCAACAAAATTTGCAAAAGAAATTCCATACGATTGCACCTCCTTTCTTCACAAAATGAAGAAAGGGCATAACCTTCCACCCGCAATATTTAATTGCTATTTTATTTTACCATTTTCATATGTATTACAGATAAAACAATACAAATTTAACAATCCACTTATAAAAAAAGCGAACCATCTCCCAATGATTCGCTCTTACCCTATTATTTTTTCTTCACCGGTATCCAAAGCTCTACTTGTGCAAACTCACTCTTATCTTCGTGGCAACGCTCATCGTATAATTCAAACTCTGTAACTCCGCAATGTTCATAGCCTGAATGCGGAAACCATTCTGAGAATACTGCATTCCAAGTTTGGTGGATAGACGATACCATTTCTTCATGAGGAACTTTCGGCGTTGTAAATACTGCATATGTTGCTGCCGGGAAAGTACGCTTTGCAATTTCATTTGGTACATTTTCAAAGTCTGTAACTTCCATTCCGATAATATAAGTGAAGTCTCCTGTTTCTAAATTAAAATCAGTACATAATCCAAGCTCTACCCATTGGCTCGTATCTTTACGATTCGGAATCGTCGTTCCAAGATCTTTTTGTAAATATTCTTGCCAAAATGCTGGAATGTCTTGATGGTTTTTCCCTTCTTTACTTGTCGTCTTCAGTTCATAACCCGCCACTAAAAATTCTGGTTTATTTACAATACGATATTCCATTTGTATGCCTCCTAAATACGGATTTAATTTTCTTTGCTTTACATTTACTCTGTAATACATCGGTGTTTCGATTTCTTGTTTTCGATATTCACTCGGTGTCATTTGAAATAATTTTTTAAAGGCTCTCGTGAACGTTTCGTGAGATTGAAAGCCATGTTCAAACGCGATATCAATAACTTTTTCATCCGTATGAGAAAGTTGATAAGCTGCCCGGGCTAACCTCCTCTTTCGAACATACTCCATTACCGTATCACCTACTAACGCCTGAAATACACGATGAAAATGAGACTCAGAAAAACCTGCAACCCGCGCTAAATTACGCAGCGTTTGTTTTTCCATTACATCTTCCTCAATATAATCAATTGACCTTTGAATTTGTGTTTCATAGCTTTCCATCTCTGTTCACCCGCCTTATATGTATTATGATAAAAGAGAACGCAATCCAATTCTTGACGTTTTTTACTATAATTCCATAAAAAATTGTAACTTTTTTATATGTATTTCGTTGTTATGTATGAAGGGAGGGAAATGTAGTGAAACGTAAACAATCATTAGAAGAAATTTACTCAGAGCATATGCAAGATTTATTTCGCTATCTTCTCTCCCTAACCGGAGATTCCCACTATGCGGAAGATCTCATGCAAGAAACATTTTACCGAATGCTCGTCCATATTGACTATTATAAAGGAGAAGAAATTAGGCCGTGGTTATTTACAATTGCCTACAATGCCTTTATCGATTGGTATCGAAAAGAAAAAAAGTATAAAACAACTACAGTGGAAGAATTCCATTTACCAAACGTGCCAAGTACAGAACATGAATATTTCGTAAAACATGAGATTGCTAGTTGGTTAGACAGTTTATACGCTCTTCCGCTCGAAAGACGAAATGTCCTACTACTACGAGATTACTATGGATTCTCCTATAAGGAAATAGCAGAAATGACTGGTCTCTCATTAGCGAAAGTGAAAATTGAATTACACAGGGGACGGAAAGACACGAAAAGCATAAAGGAGTGATACGGATGGGTTGTACAGAATTTAAAAAACTATGGAAGAAGTATGAAAATGGAACGCTCACGCATGATGAACAAGAACTGTTAGAAAGTCATATTGAGTCATGTGAAGAGTGTGAAGCTTACTTAGATGAGCTGTTAACAAAAACAGAACCAATTAAGAAAAAGTTACCTCCAAAAGATTTTAAAGTTCCTTTTTGGAAGATTAAGTGGAAACATCGTTTACAAACGTTTGGTTTTATATTATCAATTTGCATCGTTATCTATATAATCGGCGGGGTATTATCAGCCTTTTATTTTCAAGCTAATAATGATAAAAGGCTAGAAGAAATTAGAGAGGTTCCTTCGCTTGCACTTGAAGCAACGATCCCAAATAGCCGTGTTATGGGAGGCGGAACAAGTGTAGAAGCTTTTTTCCGTACGAATAGCCAATTTGATTTAGTACGAACCGTCGGTAAAAAAGAAATGCCCCTCGGTACAATAGAAACAAAAAGCTTCTTATCATCTGTAGATGTTACGAAGCGAACTTGGATGAATCCGTTCTATCAACCAAAACTCTTCTTTGTTCATCCAAAAACAGAGCAGGGTGATTATTTAAAGGATTCATCAAAAAAAGTATGGGATACACTTGCAAAAGTACATGATGGAACCGTTGCAGAAGTAGCAATTTCTTTTGATAAAGCTTACACTTTAAAAGAATTAGAACCGCTTTTATATAGCATATTTGAGGCACAAGAACTCCCTCCAACTCCTTTATGGTATGCTTTAGATACAGGACAAGAAAGAAAAAATGTAGATGACTATATCCTACATGGCGGAGAAGCTATAGGGTTTCCAGAACATGTAAGATTCCTCGCTAATGAAACTGACGGGCAGAAAACGCAAGAAGACAAAGTAACCGAAATGATGCGCATCCTTTCTATCCATAAAAAAACGGTAAGCAAAATAGCAGCGCTTTCTGAGAAAGAACTAAACTTAGATAAACGTTATCAATATGTAAAGGACAACGGTGTAAAAGTATACGGAATTGTTATTACTGGCCCATCGAAAGAGTTATTAAAATTACAAAACTCCCCGCACGTACGTTATGCGACTCTTGGAGATATTGAGATTTGGAATTGGTTTGATCATTAATAAAAAAGAAGTAGCGCTCTAAAAACGATGCGCTACTTCTTTTTTAATTCGAAATCACTTTCACATACATCCCTCTCACCGCTTTTTCATAAGCAATATCACTTATCTGTCTTATGTTTTCTGACACAACAGATGACTGAACGATTTTCCCTTCACGAAGTAACGGCGGATCAATAAGACGCACTTTATTTTTCTGATGTAAATCATAATCGTTTCTATCTTCTTTTACCTTTACATTTGGATGAACTTTGCTTAATAAAGCTTCTACTTCGGGGTCATTACATTGCTGCAATTTCGAAATAAGCTCCTCATCTTCAAGAAGAAAATCATCTGCATGAATAATCCTTTTATGAAGAGCTACCTTTAACGTTTTCGCTAACATATCATTTCCGTAAATATTCATTGGTTCCATAAAGAAATCGATTACTTCCTTGTAATACGTTTCTGTAAACCATTCTGCCATTTCGACACTTTGAACAACCATTTTCCCATCTACAGCGATGACATCTTCTAAAAAACTGTGAACTTCTTCTAAAGAAACATACCCATATGTATACATATCTCGTAATGTATAATCCACTCTGTCTGCGCATAATTCTGGTGCTGACCTTTCGAGTAACGTCCATTTCGAATCATCTAACAAAATATCTTCATAGTTATAACCATACTTCGCAAGAATCGCTGGAATTTCTGAGTTTTTCACAACAGAACTAAATATCTCTTCATGATAACTTTCATCTTCATTATCAAAAACGTAATCAATCACATGGGAAAAAGCAGTATGCGATACGTCATGCAGTAAACTAGCAATCTGTTCTTTTACTGAACCACCTAATTTTTTAACTAATAACATAACACCAACTGAATGATCAAAGCGCGTTACATTCCATTTCTCGTTCATTAAGTAACTTGCGCCATTTTGATGAATACCTTTTAGCCTTTGCATAGACTTACTTGAAATTAATTCTTCTACTACTTGATCCACTTCAAATTCTCCGTATAGTACATCTGATATGATCACTTACAATCCCCCTTTATTTTAATCGAGTCTTATAATCTTATCTCTTTTATGAAATTAGCACCAACATAAATATTTATTGTTATTTGTTTTTATTTAAAAAAATAGAGAGCCATCAGCTCTCTATTTCATAACCCCTATTCAAATGTAACTTCTACCTGCACAATTTCCGACCTACTACCAAGTCTAAGCGGTGGTCCCCAGAATCCGAAACCAGAAGAAACAATCGCGTGGAATGCACCTTTTTGTGCGTATCCCCAGTCTAGCTCGTACATTCTTCTCGTTACAATATGATTGGGCGCCATTTGTCCGCGGTGTGTATGACCGGATAATAATAAATCTACACCTGCCGCTGCTGCTTGTTTCAACTCAAATGGCTGGTGATCCATTGCGATAACAGGCATCGATTTATCTACCGTACTCATTAATTGTTCAAAGCTTTGACGATCTCGCTCTGTTTTATCTCTTCTTCCAACGAGATAAAAGTCATCTTCAATTGTAATTACTTCATCTAAAAGAATACGAATATCAATCTTATCCATCTCTTGTAAAAACTCTGGAACCGCTCTACCGTAGTATTCATGGTTCCCTAAAACACCATATACGCCTAATGGTGCTTTCATTTGTTTCATGATTGGTCCCATATTCTTTTGAATGAACACACCTGGATGATCATCGATAATATCACCTGGTAGCAAAATAATATCGGGCTCCATCTCATTTACATGACGAACAAGTCTTTTTAAATGCGAAACGCCAGACAGTTTACCGAAATGCATATCAGAAGCCATCGCAATGCGTAAACTTTTACGTCCCTCTACCTTTTTCGATATGTGCACCTCGTACTTTCTTACTACCGGGCTATACGCATTAAATACTCCATACGCAAAGATAAAGATAAATGCAGCTATCACAGCCGCCCCTGTCCAAATAATTGCCGCTTCTTTCTCTACTGAAAACTGTAAAAGAAAGACCATAATATTAGCTAATGGCAACAGCATAAGCGCATATTGTATAACCGCAAACCAAATCGAACCTATCGTTCGCAGAAATGGCAAAAACTTAAACACTTGCACGAGAATGTACGCATATGAAATAAATGCAACTATAAAAGCATAATATCCCCAAGATTCCCAGCCAAATACCGCATGAAGCCAAACCCATCCGTTCCAGCCGATGTAAAACATAAGTAGTGTGTATATAATTAATATGGTAAATATATTGAGATAACGAAGATTCTTCACAGCCAGCCTCCTTATTGATTTCTTTTATTATAACTTGTTATGCACTTATAACGTAAATATTAAGCGCTTCAATCTTCATAATAAGAACATTGATAAACATATTATCTTAAAATTTTTAAGAACGGCTGTAATGGACATTTTTGAGTCTTAAGTGTTGGATGAAATTCTATTATCTTTATCGTTCAAAACTCACCTATGCAATTATGCATAACCATCCATTCCGTTTTATTTTCATGTTACGATATAAATGCAATACGACATATATCGACAAAGATAAAAGGAAGTGATTGTATGAAACGTTCTAAAACATACTTAAAGTGTTTAGCATTATCCGCTGTTTTTGCTAGTAGCGCTGTAACTCTTTCAACACCTGCTGCTTACGCTCAAACGACGTCACAAGTTGTAACAGATATCGGGCAAAATGCAAAAACACATACGAGCTATAATACATTTAATAATGATCAAGCTGATAATATGACAATGTCTTTAAAGGTAACTTTTATCGATGACCCGAGCGCTGATAAACAGATTGCCGTTATTAATACAACTGGTAGTTTTCTAAAAGCAAATCCTACTATAAGTGATGCACCTATTGATAACTACCCAATCCCTGGTGCTAGTGCAACATTACGTTATCCTTCACAATATGATGTTGCATTTAACCTTCAAGATAACAGCGCTCGTTTCTTTAACGTAGCACCTACAAATGCTGTAGAAGAAACGACTGTAACATCTAGCGTATCTTATCAACTTGGTGGCTCTGTTAAAGCTTCTGTAACGCCTAATGGCCCTAGCGGTGAAGCTGGTGCAACTGGTCAAGTCACTTGGTCTGACTCTGTAAGCTATAAACAAACTAGTTATAAAACAAATTTAATTGACCAAACAAACAAAAACGTAAAGTGGAACGTATTCTTTAACGGATATAACAATCAAAACTGGGGTATTTACACACGTGACTCCTATCATTCTTTATATGGAAACCAACTTTTCATGTACTCTCGCACATACCTATATGAATCTGATGCAAAAGGTAATTTAATACCGATGGATCAACTTCCAGCATTAACAAATAGCGGTTTCTCTCCTGGTATGATTGCTGTTGTTATCTCTGAAAAAAATACAGATCAATCTAACTTACAAGTCGCTTATACAAAACACGCCGACGATTACCAACTTCGTCCAGGCTACACATTCGGAACTGCAAACTGGGTTGGAAACAACGTAAAAGACGTTGATCAAAAAACATTTAATAAATCATTTACACTAGATTGGAAGAATAAAAAGTTAGTAGAGAAAAAATAAAGTAAAACTTTAATGAGTGGGGGGGCTTCATCCCCTACTCATTATTTTATTAGTTAAATCAATCGGGTATTAACTGGTATTTTAAAATTTCACATGTTATATTGTGATGCACATTTTGGAATTAATGCAGCAAAATATATAAAGATTATAAAAAATGCACTCAATAATTTCGGTGCATTTTTCATTTCATGTTTTATCGCTTTTTATTTTAATTCATAATATTCTTCAATATCATCATCAAACTCATCCCACGCTAAAGACATAATTGGATATGCATCCTTTGACGGTACCTCTATATTTTTATATACAAGGCAAATACGTTCTTTTGGATAACTCTTTTTCTTTAATGGAAACACTTCTATGTACTGAAATCCTTTTTGAAAATATTGATTTAATCCTTCTTTCATTCCCATCGTGAGAATTTCATCTTTATCAGGAATATTTCGTCCAATCCAGTCACATAACATCAATACTGGATATGCATTTCCAGCATACTCATTCACACCCACGACTTTTAGTATAATGTACTGCCCGCTTAATAACCGATACGTAATTACATCTCCAATTTCCAGCTCAGTTTTTAGAATTACTCTTCTTTTTACCTTTTTCGGTTTTGGGAAAGGTGAAACTAAATTCTTTTTTAATTTCTCCAAAACAAGCTCTCTTTTCTTCTTTAATTCCGGTTCTCTCCACCATCGTTTTAAATCTGATTTACTTTCAATAATACAAATGGCTTTTTCCTTAACTTGAGGATTCAATCTTCCTAGTTCCCATTGAATTGCAGCCAACGCTAGCCAAAAAATATTTTCTTCATGTTTTCGTAAAGATGAAATATATGTATTCACCATCATCTCAGTAGCTTCTTCTGAGCTATAGCCTTCACTAATCAAATCTTGGAAATCAAACTTTATATCTTCAGATAGATTATCTTCAAAAATACCTACTCCTGATACATACATTCGGCACCTCTACTCACTAGATTTATAGTAAATCAAATTCACCTTCACTAGGATAAATCTGTACATAATCTTCCTCATCGTTTACATAGGCAATCTTCACACCATCTAACAACTGCTGATTTTCTAATTCATTTAGAATTGTTTTCAACGCTTTATCAACGTCAATTACAAAGTTAAATATGTTAATCGTCCCGCTACCAATATCTCCACCATCACAATGGCCATTTCCAGACCACCCTAACGCTTCATCCATTATCTCTTGAACTTGGTTTCGTTTTTCCAATACTTCTTCCAACTGATTTTCTATGTAATCATATTGCAAAACAAATTCTATTAGCTCTTCCTCATCGAGTACCTTATAGCCATCCGCCAACTGTTCATCCGCTAACTCTTTCATTTCTTTTTCAACACGTTGAAATGGATACAGTTCTATTTCATACATTTCACCTGTATCACCAACACAGCCACAATGTACAATTAAAGTTTTCTCCGCCTCTTTCCATATTTCCCAAAACAACATTTTATCCTTTTCTTGCTTAACCAGTTTAATCATATAGACACCCCATTTTTTATGTCTTCCTTATTCATAATAAGATCCCGCGAGTAATACCGTCGCTATGAAATTCCATGATATATTTTTAGGCATCTCTTCATCTTTATTTTGAAAAGCACCATCACAATCACTTAGCCATGCTTCCAATGATTCTAAGTAATTTTCTAACGTTATATTCTCCCACTCATCTTTATTTTCTTTAAAATCTTTTTGAAGATAAAACAGGAATTCTACTAATTTTTCTTTTGAATCTACACCAGTAGCTAGCTCATACATATCCATATTATTACTCCTTTCAAATACAAGTAAAATCCGCTATCTCTTCAACACAAAAACATTCTTTTTTATAAAACGCTATATTTCTCTTCCAACCAATCTTCTATAACATATTGTCCTGCTATCCCTGAAGGATTTTTAATTTTCTTACCTTCTTCTTCACTAACCATTTCAAAATCGATTAAAGGACCATCTGCTCTCCCTCGGCTCACAAAATAATTCCCCTGATTCTTATTCTCAAACACAAAATCTGGAAGATTATACTCCCCCGGATCAAACAATTCCATTGGTAATCCACCAATAATTTTCCAATCACCATCTAACCAACCAGACCAGGCAGTATACGCCGTAAATAATACTTCTTTTTGATTCTTGTAATAGTTTTTAAACTCGCTTATCCGTATTTTTTCATCTGTAAATAAAGAAAAATATTCTACATATGTTTCCCCATCATATGGCCTCGTAACATTTTGTCCTTTCACTAACATTCCGTACCCATACTTATTAATATTTTTAAGATTTATCGCAAAAACTATCCCTGGCTTAAATGATTTTTTGCGACGTTTCTTTAATTTAAACTTACAATCTACTACTTCTTGTTCCTCTAAAGAAAAACTATCACTCTGCATTTCTAATGCATTTTTCAACATAATCTCTAACTCATTTATATGTGGTAATCTGCGAGGCCCTTCATTATATATCTTTTCAATCTCTTGAAAAGCATCCATTAAAATATCAATGCTTTCATCACTTATAATCAATTTATCCCCTTTTATTTCCTCTTTATAAAAAGACATATTTTCTCTCCTTTACTCTCTTATACATATCCCTTGAAGACTCTCTTTTTCTTTCTATCACACTAAACCACGCACCACTTCTTCTAATAATAAACTCAACCATTCATCCAATTTGTTTCAAAACACTCTAATACACTCAGCTTTCTTTCCATAGTACTATCTCGACATTATACTCATTCTTTAGAAAAGAAAAAGCACTTCTCATTGCTTCATCTACTACAATAAGACTAGAATAAATTAATCCTCTTTGAGCATCGTCATATCCAATGAAATGTAATACTTCTTTTGTATATAACATGAAATCTTCTAATTCTAATTGCACACCAAAGTCCCAATTTTCATGTGCATACCATACAATAATCTTCTTAGACAATAAACTAGTTAATTCACGTTCAAATTCTTTTATTTCATTGATAACTTGTTCAGCATTTAATTCACTCATAACTTTGATAGGATTCGGTGTTTCATCAATTAAAAAGTTTACTAATGAAGCAATTTTCTTCCCGCTAATAATCTCAAATTCTTTTATAGACGGACATAACATTAAAAACTTTTCTCTAGTAGCCTTTTCCTCTACCCTTTCTCTTAACATTGCAATTTTCTTTAGACGTTCATTCACATTTATCACCTCATACATTCAGTAAATTAACATAATAAAGCGTATCATCCGTTTGAAAATACATAACCGATCCACGGCTATAATAATTAACAAATTGAATCGGCTCTCCAAAATGTTCATAGTATTTTTTCTGAATGTCACTTAATTTATTTTTTCGAAAAAAATTCATTTATGCTCTACAACCCTCTTTCTACTATATAACCTTGTTATTAAAGATAGATTTCTTCTTTCCAACTACTGGATTTAGATTGAACTACTATTAGATTTTCACTTTCCCATTTTAATGTCCCTAAGAATCTAGAATATACCATTTCGTTACCTACCTCTTCCACCAATAGTTGATCTCGAATCTTTAATCCCTTTTCATCATACACTTCACATCGTAGCTGGAAACCTTTAACACGATGAATTCCTTTTAATATCGCTATCTTCTTACGGCCTGGGCTTTTCTTAGGTGTCTTCCCAACTAAAAATATTCCTTCATAGTTTTGCTTCACAATTTCATCTAAAGATTCCTCTATATACCCTTTAACAACAGATGATGAAAGAGTAGAGTTTTCTTCAAGTCCAGGGACAACATATTGGCGTACTAATTTGCAAAACTCTTTGTATTTCTCTTCAACTGAATTTAATGCTAAAAAGTCCATAAAATCATATGGAACATATATACGAATTTCACCCAAAGCTCTATTCACTTCATATGAAATATCAGTGTTTTCGTTAGCTAAACAAAAGACAGTTACTTTTTCAATCTCTCTTAATCCCATCTCAAACTCGCTAACTTTCTTTGAGAAAATTAGCTCAAAAATTCTAATTTCATGTACAAGCAAATAATGTTTTTTAGGACGTTTTTTTTTCCAATCGTAAAACTTTACTTCAAGCAATATAATTCACTCCTTTAAATTTATCACCATGCATCGGGGACCTATGATACCTTTTATTAATTTATTAAACTGTACTCCTTTTTCATTCTACCTTATCTATATTTTTAATATGCTCTACTCACAACGCACACGGTGACATAACAGCCATAAATACATCACTTCTCTCACCTGGTGCTATATACACTCCTTCTGCATCTAAATATTCAATGGAAAAGGCTGCTAGCTCATACGCCATTTCTTGATCACATTCAAAAAGTGAATTTATAAAAACTTCATTTCCTGTAATATTTTGTAGATCTTTCAAACAGTTAGACTTACTTCTTGCATAATCAGCCACATTCTCATTAGCCCAAGACCACATCCAACTGTTACTCTTTCCAGACCAAGACCCTATAAAAACAACACTAAATTCAAGTAACACTTGACCATTTTTTTCAAACTGTAATATACATCGATCTTGATCATACCAATACTCATCAAAGTTATAGATATTATAATCCGAAATGAATTTTTGCTGTTTACTTTCTAATTTGTCATAACACATAACAAGATAATTCTCGAATTGTTCATCCATCATTGCCAATTATCACACGCTCCCTTCATTCAAGATCTCCGCTACAAACAATATATCTTATATCTTACTCTCTCAAATCCTATATAAAGTGAAACTTTAATTAGTCCTTACCAATCGGGCTTTTACCGGTAGCCCCCCGCCCACATATCATATACGTTTCTACCACTAAGATATCTTAATATATACAAAGAAAGAAGAACTTATATAAGCCCTTCTTTCCATAAATTGTTTCTTTACTCCATGTAATTTGTTTTATCACGATAAATAAATTCAATATTACACAAATGTATCCCAACCATCTGTATATCCACCAAACTCTTCACCCAGTTTATTCAATTCCTTTTGCATCTCTACGATATCCTCATAAATTAAGAACATTTCTTTAGAACAAGTACATGTCCAATCTTCAAATTCTTCATTATAATCTAACTCACAATTTAAGCCCAGCGCTTGTAGTCTGCCAATTATTTTTTCTCCATTACCTTGATCAGGAATTGCAATAAAGAAATCTACTATATGTTTTTTATTAAAATCTATACCTTGCTTGTATAACATATTTAATACTTGTCCATCTTCATCTTTTGGGAATTTCATTATAATAACCTCCTATTTACCATTAAAACTCTTATTTTTATGCGAATAATGCCTCTTATCCATAAAGCTACCAAATTCTATCCCTTTACAGACACTAAAATTATCATCTACAACATTACTTTCTGTAAAAGAGAACTACTTTAATCTACACAATGTTTCTATAAAACTTATTGTAGGTACATCCCCACAACTAAAAATATTTAGGACCTCTAAATATTACATAGCAGAAAAATCTTCAATTAGACCTTGCAGTAGCTTTAATTTTAATTCTTTTTTGTTCATATAATTCCTTCCGCTCTCTATTTTGATTTGTCCAACGAGGATTAGATACATGTCCTATCCTATATATAAAGAAAAAAGAGCCTATATTTGCTCTTCCTTCATATACACATTTAACAAATGCATCTTTCTAACCACTAACTTTTCTGATGATATATTAATAGCCTCTAAAAGCAAACTGAATATACATGTATGTACCAACACCATAAATAACAAAAGCAACTATAGTGATTAGCCAATTTTCACGAGTTTTTTGTACATACTTCGAGCATGCCCAAAAAAGAAGTAAAATAATTAATTGAATTGCAGTCACTTTTGAGACAGCAATTATAGTAGTTTCCGTAACAAATACTATCCACATTCCCATTAAAATACGTGTGACTTGAATAATTAACAAGATCCTATTATTAGTAATACTTTCTTTAATATCAAACAGATAATTTTCTTGAAAAAAAACGACCAATGTTAATATAAGACTTAAACTCAAAACTATAATAAACTCTAAAAATTCTAGAAACGCTATCCACATCAACAATTCCCTCTTTCTTTTCCTATAGCATAAGGTTCATTGTAAATTTTTAATGCAGCTATTCTATTTTTACTAGAAAGATTCAACAATCGTTTTGCATTCACATCATACTAATATGTAACATTACCATGCATCTTAAACTACCATTAATTTGTTATCAACATTATACCGATACGTAACAAGAATCCTTTGCTCCATATTTTTTTAATTACGTTGATATTCCTTCAGCATACACCATATTTTTTGGGATAGATTCAAAATACATAGAATTTAAGATAGTGTCATGGTTATGCGCCAAACGCCCTAATGCCTTCACTCTTTTTTTAGGTGAAGTTAGTTCAAAAATAATTCTATCCTGGATTTTTTTTTTTAAAACTCCTAACTATGAGTTCTTCATATTCTTTATCCATGTATCTTTTATCCTCCTATATTCTTAAAGTCACCTTTTCTGAAAAATATAAGTGGTGTGACATATATATTAATTAACTTTGGACATCTCCAGTATCTCCTTGCGCTAAAAAAATCATTTAATTACATCTTATTATTTTCATGTTGCACAAATATCAAAATTATTACTAGCAATTGTTAAAAGCGCACCATCATATTGGATAAATGCACACGCCGATGATGGAACTAATTCGATTTGTGGTACAACACATTCTCCCATTAAACACTTCATCAATTTACTTTGATTTATTTCCTCTAGTTTAATACCAACGCTATTTCCTAAACTGATAATAGCAAAAGTATTTTCTATACTTACACCATAAAAATACTTGATTATATATGATACTTCTGTCCTTGGGATAGAATCAAAAACAAAGAAAATGTTCCTTCTTCCCGAATCAAAAACTGTGTAGGAAATGTTTTTAGACTCTATTTCTTCTTTCACATTTTTTTCCTCAGATTTATCTACATGTACAATAAACTGATTAATCCTCTCTTGAACAAGTAAACTTAAATTATCAACATTACGATTATAATCATCAAATAAATCTGTTTCATAAATATCAGTTACATTACTAATACGGTATATATTTGCATCTTCAATACGTTGAACCTTTTCGAATGTAAACTCCATAATACACCTTCTTTTCTCTCAAAGTCATATTTATCCCTATTCCATCCTACTATTCTCATTTAATAATATTAAGTTTATCTATTCCTATTTGTTTTTATAAATCAATAATAATTTAATTCTCCTCACAGAGAATCCGCTTTTCACCTTATAATACGCTACTTGTAGAGTATGCATACCATTCCCTTTTCCATATCTGTTTCGTATAACGGATTAATGTTGTCTCCATTAAAATCAAAATTCTGAATTATAGCCATTTAAATCCCTAGCTTCTTTAAAGTAATTTCTAAATTTATCATCAATATTTATATCGTTACTTAATAACAACATTAAACTGGAATCCCAACAAACAATTTCAAGTTTTGCTTGAGGGTGCTGAATATTTGGACTTGGTACCCAGAGCCCTTCGTTTCCATTTGCATAGGGCTCTACAAGCAAATTATTAATATCAATGTTTATAGACTTATCAAACGCAGATAGTACGCCCCAAATAAATTGAGGATTATATTTCTTTACGAGATTTGAAAGATCTTCACCTGCTATCCAAACTATTGGATGCGACATTTTAGGATAATCTCGGATAAGTTTCTCTTCCTGATGTGCGACAATCTCCATGTCTGTTATAAGCCAATTATACTCTTTTTCCCTACCTTGAAATGAGTCAAAAACGGAAGCTAAAACTGTATGTTTAGATCCATGTAAAATGAAGTTCATCCAATCCCTCCAATTAGTAACAATCGATAAGTTAGCCTTCTTGAACTTATTATGTGTAGATAATTAAACAAATACCAATGAATACTGTTACTATACACAATATAATAGTTGTTGCAGTATCTAGCAAAATGCTTACGGCTAAGAAAATTATTGATTTAAGAGCAAAAGAAGGCCCTTTTTCTTTCCATTGCCGATAGATTTGTATCATTGCATAAATTAATGGAATCATACCACCTATAATCAGAATAATCCCTATTATTTTCTCCATGTTTCCTCTCCTTTTAAAGATTCGAATCAATAAATATACTATATAATCATACGCCCTCAGAATATATCCTTATATTTTTAGAGTTATTTTACACATACAAAACTCTCTAATCATAGCTACACTCGTATTAAGCGCATTGTTAAAAGTTATATAATCTTTCATTCTGTAATTAACGGAACTTTCCATCTGCTAAAAACATTGCCATACAGCTTAACATTTTCTAAGGTATTAAATTTCCTAAGATATCAATTAGCTCTTCTAATGCTCTTCCCAAATCGTTTATATTGTCTCGTTCATCAAAACCTTTTTCCATTAATTCATCTACTATAATATCTCTCAATTTATTTATTTTTTCAGTTTCTATCATACTTAAGTCTTCATAAACATTTAACCATAGTAAATGTTTATTTTGTGATTCTAATGTCTGTTTCAATAAAATCTGCATCTCTTTATTTAATTTAAACAACCTTATCTTCTCCTTTCCCAGTTTATTTTGAACCCTTAGCAAAAGTTGTAATTACTTTACCTTTTTTATTTAAAACTACTACAGCCTGTTTACTAGTAGATTTAGTTCTACCGCCACTTTGTATAACTTTTTCGCCAGTTTTAACAGCATTTAAAATCACCTTAGATGATACTCCTACACCATTACGACTAATTGCCTATACCATTTCTTTTCTTTCATAAACTCACCTCGCTGAAATATTTTTTAACACAATAATGTTACATATCCAAATCTAAATAAAATAAAGAGTAAAGTAAATACAGTTTAAAAATAAATACATCTATCATAAAAAAGAAAAGACGATTTCTTTTCTCATTAATGCTTGTAGTATCCCAATCCATTTAACGATTGATAAAATAAGACAAGGGCTTTTTTGGAATCATCGGTTAAACTTGCAATTTAGTTGAAGAAGGAACAAACTGATGATGCGGAAAAACGCAGTATATAGAAGACTATGTAAGGAGTTTGTCATATGATTGATAACAGAATTTCGAAAGATTATGATCATGAAATAGATGATTCTTTAAAAGAAATTACAGATACAACCATCTTACTTAATTTTCAAAAAGCGATTGTAAGTTTATATCCTCATCTAATACCAATTCATGCTTTTGCCTATGACGCATGGGATGATATTGTAATGCCATTGTTTTATGAGATGGTATATAAAACTTTTGCTTTTAAATACGGGATAGATATTAACTTTAAAGAAACTCATACCTATATGTTTTCGCTTAATAGTTATAAAGGAATACATCACATCGAGTGTGTTCCAAAGTGCACGACATTTAAGATTTATATTAACGAAGAATGGATTGAAATGGATAATAAAAGTTTGAAAGAAAATGTATTTGTATTTAAGTCATTTGGGGATGGATTGCATTTTCTAACTGGTGGAATTGAAATTGAAGATGCTTATCGTGTAGGGTTTGACCTTGTTGAGGTTGATATTGTTTCTACCATAACAGGTCTTCCATCTAAAACAAGTATTTTTATTGATAAAGAGCATGTAGACTTTGTGTTTGTTGCAGAAACATATGATACAAATATCCAAAATTAAAAATTTTATGTAAGAACGTAGGAAGAATATCTTCATTACTACTCGTATCAAATAGTTGTTTGAACACGCTCCGCTATTATATATACAAACTTCCTACTACATTTCATATGAGAAAAAGTTATTACGATAAACAAAGAAAAGGTCTCCTAAAATATCTTTTAGGAGACCTTTTCTTATTAATAGATTTTGTAATTTAAGAGTGAACACTCTTAAATTACAAAATCCTCCGGAATAAACACTTTCACTTCTTTCGGCTGTACGTATACGCAATCACCCGCTTGAATGTTCAGCTGCTTGAACTGTTCTTTCGTAATTTCTGCTTCTAAATATTCATCTGTTCCGTCTCGTTTTAATTCTACATATACGACATTTCCGACTGCGTGAGAATAAGATACTTTTGCCGGGATTGCATCTATGCTTTGTTTCGTACGAGAGATTGATAAGTCATGCGGCCTTACGTAGGCTATTCCGTCTACGTTGGAAACGTGCTTATGCTCTGGTGCTTCTAGTTCGACCGATCCTACATTTAGCTTTCCTTTATGAACGCGGCCGTGAAATAAATTTACATTTCCTAAAAAGTCATATACAAACGGACTTGCTGGGTTTTCATATACTTCTTCCGGTGTTCCCATTTGTTCAATGCAGCCTTCATTCATTACAACGATGCGGTCTGCAACGTCTAACGCCTCTTCTTGATCATGTGTTACGAATACGCTCGTAATTTGAAATTCGTCATGTAATTTTCGGAGCCATCTGCGTAATTCTTTTCTCACCTTCGCATCGAGTGCACCGAACGGTTCATCGAGTAATAAAATTTTCGGTTCCACTGCAAGTGCTCGGGCTAGTGCAATACGTTGACGTTGTCCACCAGATAATTGCGCTGGATAACGTTTAGCAAAGCCATCCATTTTTACGAGCTTTAATAATTCTGTTACCTTTTCTTCTATCGCTTCTGCTGACGGTCTTAAGCTTTTCTTTCTTACTTTTAAACCGAAAGCGACATTCTCAAATACATTCATATGCTTAAAGAGCGCATAGTGCTGAAAGACGAAACCGACTTGCCTGTTTTTCACGTGAATGTCTGTTAAATCTTCTCCATCAAATGAAATAGAGCCTCCATCCGCTTCTTCTAATCCTGCAATAATGCGTAATAACGTCGTTTTCCCAGAACCTGACGGGCCTAATAAGGCAACAAGTTCGCCTTTTGGAATATCCAAATGAATGTCTGTTAGTGCTTGAAATGTACCATATTGCTTTGATACACCTTGAATTTGAATACTCACCGTAATCCCCCTCTTATTGTCGTTTTTCCATTCGCCATTCAATCCAGTTTTTTATAACGAGTGTAAACACTGCAATTAATGACATTAACGTCGCTACTGCAAATGCTGCTGAAAATTGATATTCATTGTACAAAATTTCAATATGGAGCGGCATCGTGTTCGTAATGCCACGCACGTGACCTGATACGACAGAAACGGCTCCAAACTCACCGATAGCACGGGCATTACATAGAATCATGCCGTATAAAAGACCCCATTTGATATTCGGAAGCGTAACGCGCCAAAACATTTTCCAGCCACTTGCGCCAAGTGATAAAGCTGCCTCTTCTTCACTTTTCCCTTGCGCCTGCATAATCGGAATTAATTCACGTGCAACGAACGGGAAGGTTACAAAGATTGTTGCGATAATAATGCCTGGTACAGAGAAAATGAGTTTCACTCCATGTTCAAGTAACCATTCGCCAAGAGCACCCCTCGGTGTGAAAAGTAAAACGAATACTAATCCTGCGATAACTGGCGACACAGCAAACGGCAGTTCAATAAGAGAGAGTAATACTTGTTTTCCTTTAAACTGAAACTTTGTAATAAGCCACGCGGCCGCTATCCCAAATATCGTATTAAGCGGCACAACGATTAACGCAACGAGAAGCGTTAACCTAATTGCTGAAAATGCTTCTTGATCAGTGATAGCGGCAAAGTATACATCCATCCCTCTTTCAAAGGCTTTTAGAAAAATAGTTATGAGTGGCAGTAATAGAAAGAGAGATAAAAATAAAACTGTAATCGTAATTAATACGCCTGGTACAAGCTTAGATTCTTTTTTAGCTGATACGCTTTTTACTATTTTCTTTTCTAATACTGTTGGTTCCATTTTCTCTCCCCCTATTCACTTTTTAGTTCATGCCTTCTACTCCAGCTTTGAATCATATTAATAAGAAGAAGGAAAAGGAGAGAAATAATAAGCATCACGGTCGCTACAGCTGTTGCCCCCGCGTAATCATATTGTTCTAGTTTCGTCATAATCATCAGTGGTGCAATTTCTGTTTTCATCGGCATATTACCTGCGATGAAAACGACAGATCCGTATTCTCCTAATGCTCTTGCAAATGCAAGTGAAAAACCGGCAAGAAGAGCGGGAAAGATCTCTGGTAAAATGATTTTCACAAATATTTGCAAGCGGGATGCACCTAAACTCGAAGCCGCCTCTTCTACTTCTTTATCAATATTTTGCAGCACTGGTTGCACCATTCGAACGACAAATGGTAAACCGATAAAAGTAAGCGCAACGATAATTCCGAGTGGTGTAAAAGCTACTTTTATATGAAACAGACTAAATATTTTCCCAATCCATCCATTTTCCGCATAAAGCGTTGTAAGTGTAATACCAGCTACAGCTGTCGGAAGTGCAAACGGTAAATCAATGAGTCCATCTAATAGTCGTTTCCCTGGAAATTTGTAGCGTACGAGCACCCATGCTATTAATAAACCAAAAATGGCATTTACAATAGCAGCTGCAAATGAAGTTGTAAAACTAACTTGATAGGAATGCAACACACGCTCGTTCGTTATAACCCCAGCGAACTTCTTCCAACCTAACTGTGAAGTTTGAATGAATACGATAGAAAGTGGTATAAGTACGAATAAACTCATGTACAACATTGTAAATCCAAGCGATAATCCAAACCCTGGTAAAACACGTTTCTTCCTCATCCTCTTTCACCTCATCCCCCTTTAGCAGTACGCATTATTTTTGATAAATTTTATCGAACACGCCGCCGTCATTAAAGTGTTTCTCTTGTGCTTTTTTCCAGCCACCAAATAGTTCATCTACCGTAAATAATTGAACTTTCGGAAATTGGGATGTATATTTTTCTGCTACTTTTTCATTACGCGGACGATAAAAGTTTTTTGCCGCAATTTCCTGTCCTTTTTCTGAGTACAAATATTCAAGATACCCTTCTGCTACTTTTTTCGTTCCTTTTTTATCAACGACTTTATCTACAACCGCTACTGGTGGTTCTGCAAGTACACTAATAGAAGGAGTTACAATTTCAAATTTATCTTTTCCAAGCTCTTTTTGGGATAATAGCGCTTCATTTTCCCATGCGATTAATACGTCACCAATTCCTTTTTCAACAAATGTTGTCGTTGCTCCGCGCGCTCCTGAATCTAATACTTCTACGTTTTTATAAATTTGGCTAACAAACTCTTTCGCCTTATCTTCACTATTATTATATTTTTTCAATGCGTATCCCCACGCCGCTAAATAGTTCCAACGTGCTCCGCCTGATGTTTTTGGATTTGGTGTAATGACAGACACACCTTTTTTCGTTAAATCATCCCAGTCTTTAATTCCTTTCGGGTTTCCTTTTCGAACAAGAAATACAATCGTTGACGTGTATGGAGTGGAATTATTCGCAAGTCGCTTCTGCCAATCTTCTGCTAGTTGTTTTTTCTTGCTAATGGCATCAATATCATAAGCAAGTGCTAGTGTAACAACGTCTGCTTCTAAGCCATCAATAACAGAGCGTGCTTGACTTCCAGATCCCCCATGTGATTGTTTTACATTTACTGTTTGCCCATGCTTCTCTTTCCAATACTTCGCAAAATCTTTATTAAAATCTTGATATAACTCCCTAGTTGGATCATAAGAAACATTTAAAAGCTCAACTGTTTTTTTATCTCCACTTCCTTCAGAATTACTAGTGGATGTTGCCGAACCACACCCTGATAAAAGTACAACTGCTGATAATACAACACCTGTACTTTTCATAAACGCTGTCTTACCCCACTTTTTCATCGTTAAGCCCCCTTAGTTTATACAATAGAAAAAGGCACACAATATATTCACAAATGTGAACATTGTGCGCCTTCAGTTTATCTGATTAGCTTCTAATGTATTGTATTCGATTTCTTTTCATTTTAATTCTGTAATTCATATGTGTCAACTTGGAATTTGAATTTTCTTACTAAACTAAAATATTGGCATACTTCGAGCCCAATGATTTTTCAAATCAGCAAATTCTTTTGGTAACTTACTATTTTCATTCCATTCTAATTTATATGCATTTACTAACACCGTAGCCATTGATTCACGGTTCATTACTTCATTTTGATTAAAATTACCGTTCTTATCATTTTCAGAGTTCATTTCATCCATAATATCACAAATAAGATATTGCACTCGCCGTAAGCGTTAATTCCTTCTGTTCTACGTATATCTCCTCCTTGTTGGTCATATGAAGGTTTAAATATATGGCACCACCGCTTAATCAATACATAAAAATGAGGCAACCACCTTCAAAGATGGTTGCCTCATTTTTACACTTGCATCGCTTTCTCTCTCAATGCTCTTCTTAACAACTTACCAGTCGTATTCTTCGGTAATTCTATTAAAAACTCAATACTTTTTGGCACTTTATATTTCGCTAAATGTAACGTACAGTAATGCATTAGTTCTTCTTCTGTTACGTTCGTTTGTTTCAGAACGACGTAAGCTCGCACTGCTTCTCCTAAGTTTTCATCAGGAACACCGATTACAACAACTTCCGCTACTGATTCGTGCGTATATAATACTTCTTCTACTTCACGAGGGTATACGTTATAACCGCCAACTAAGACGATATCTTTTTTACGATCAACGATATAGAAGTAACCTTCTTCATCCATTTTCGCCAAGTCACCTGTATATAGCCAGCCGTCTTTCAATGTCGCAGCTGTATCTTCTGGTGCATTATAGTATCCTTTCATAACGTTAGGTCCGCGAACGATTAATTCGCCGACTGCGCCGACAGGTACTTCTTCCCCAAGTTCATTTACAATTTTATTTTCTACATGCCAAATATTTGTGCCAATCGACCCTGGTTTACGAGGACGATCTAGCGGATTGAAACAAGTAACTGGTGATGCTTCTGATAAACCGTATCCTTCTGAAACAATAACGTTAAAACGTTTTTCAAAGTTTTGTAGAAGAGCAACAGGCATCGATGCGCCACCGGAAATACAAAGACGAAGCGTCTTCACATCTTCTGCACTTGCTTCTTCAAATAAATATAAATAATTGTACATCGTCGGTACGCCAGCAAAGATCGTTGGTTCGTACGTACGACAAATACGGAATACTTCTTTCGGACTAAATTTCGGTAACATTAAAATCGTTGCCCCGTTCACAATCGGTGCATTTACCGCAACTGTTAAACAGAATACATGGAACATAGGCAGTGCCGCAACAACACGGTCATCAGCCGTATATTGTAAATACGAAGCCACATCGCTCGCATTACTATATAAATTTTTATGTGTAAGCATAGCGCCTTTCGGTTTTCCAGTTGTGCCGGAAGTGTATAGGATAACCGCTACATCTTCTTCATCTAGTTCAGGACCTTCGTAAGTTGTATCTCCAGTCCCCACAAAACTAGTAAACGTTTTCATTTTTTCGGTTTCTGTATGGTTAAAATCTGATGAGGTTTCGCATATGATGATGTTTTCTAATGAAGGAAGTCTTGTTGTAAGAGATTGTATAACAGGTAGAAGGACGTCGAGTACGATGATTGTTTTTACATCTCCATTTTGTAAAATATAATGCATTTCGTCTGCTGTATAAATTGGATTAACTGGAATAACAGTTGCTCCGGCTTTCATTGTTCCGTATAAACCGACCAAAAAATGTGGTGAGTTCCCAACAACTAATGCGACATTGTCCCCTTTTCCAATGCCCATTTCTGCTAAATTGCCAGAAAACCTTGTGACCATTTTGTTTAATTGGTCATATGAGACCGACTGATCCATAAATATATAAGCCGGTTTATCCCCCTTCTTTTTTGCCGTTTCAGCCAAAGATTGAACGAGATTCACAAAAACCCCACCTTTATAAAATTTAGAATATTTAAAAATTCTAAATTAATTATATTAAAAGAAAATTAAAGTGGCAAGTGATATTCTATTAACTGCATATAGACAGACCACCTTCTCTTAGTTTACTTTGGAAAAATAAGGGGATTTTATTTGTAAGTAATTTATGAAACTAGACCAGAAATCATTTTAGGATAATATGCATTCATCTTTTCTCTAAGTTTATTAAGTTCCTCTTTATTTAACGTCGTATGCTCGCCGTGCAAGTTAAGAGCGTCCGCTCCATCTTCATGAAAATACACCGTAACATATAACGTCGGTAACCCTGTATTGTCTTCATCTATTGATAAGATGACATCTGGTGTTTTATTAACAGTGCTGAATGTTTCATTTCTTTTCCACTTCTTATTTTGAAACATGTCTTGTATATCATGTATCTTTCGTTTGTTATCTGTATGCGTAAAATATATAACATTATCCTCCGCTGGTTTTCCGATAGACAAAATTGTACGACTTGAGGGCGATCCACTGCTACACGCTGTCATTCCGACGACGAAGCTGAGTAATAATACAACGTACATTACCCTTTTCATTTCGATTCGCCTCCTTTTGAATATATATATTCCTTTACGAGGGGCAAATGTCCTGTGATTTTATGTTTTTTGGTAAATGAAATTATATGAGCGATTTTTCAGTTATATCAGCGCAACTCAATTTATATCGGCGATTTTTCAAATATATCGACTTACCGACAAAACCTGACAATCTACGCAAAAAGAAAGAGGCTGCCCGTTATGGAAGCCTCCCTCATTTTTAGAAGAATAAATGTAAGAAATCTTCTGTTGTAATGTTACCGAAGTAGCGTGCAATATCTACGCCTTCTAAAGCTGCAGTGAATGCATCTTTATCGAACTGAACGCCTGTTAGACGCTCTTCGATATCATGAACATCTAATGAACCGAAGAAGTCGCCGTAAATTTTACATTCTGTTACTGTTCCTTTTTTCACTTCAAGACGAACATCAACTTGTCCAACTGGGAAGCGGTGTGAATGTTGTAAGTTGAACTTCGGTGATTTTCCGTAGTTCCAATCCCAATTTTGGTAACGTTCTTCAGAAAGTTTGTGGATCTCTTTCCAATCATTTTCTGTTAATTCATACGTTGGGATTTCTGTTTCTCCTTCGAAAATTGTTTCTAGAAGAAGTTGTCTAAACTCCTCTGTCGTCATTTCTTCGTTTAGGAACTCTGTAATGTTCGCAACGCGGCTACGGATTGACTTAATTCCTTTTGATTGAATCTTATCCATTTTTACTTTTAACGCTGATACGACGTGATCGATTTCAGAGTCAAATAGTAACGTACCGTGGCTGAACATACGACCTTTCGTTGCGAACTGTGCGTTACCTGAAATTTTTCTACCTTCAGCTAAAATGTCGTTACGACCACTTAGTTCTGCATTTACGCCTAATTTACTAAGCGCTTTCGTTACAGGCTCTGTGAATTTTTTGAAGTTGCTGAAACTGTCTCCATCATCTTTCGTAATAAAACTGAAGTTTAAGTTTCCTAAATCATGATATACTGCGCCTCCGCCTGATAGACGACGAACGACATGAATACCTTTTTCTTTTACGTAATCTGCATTAATTTCTTCTACTGTGTTTTGGTTTTTACCAATGATAATTGAAGGCTCATTAATGTAAAACAGTAAATATGTTTCGTTAATATCTAAATTTTTCACACAATATTCTTCAATCGCTAAGTTTATTCTAGGGTCTGTAATTCCTTTATTATCAATAAATAACATCATATCACCTCATGAGTTCCATACGTAGCCACTATGCGCTAGCGTAATGTGACCACTGAAAATTTGTTTTGCTTCTGTTACTAAATCAGATGGGTTGCCTGTATGCGGTAAGTGCGTTAATAAAAGTTCTTTTACATTCGCATCTTTTGCAATACTTGCTACTTCTGTACTATTCATATGCCCTGCTTTTGCAGCCTCTTGATGTGCATACATATTACACTCACAAATGAAAAGATCAGCATCTTTTGTGAATGGAATGAATTCAGGAATATAACTTGAATCAGCGCTGTATACTACAGCACCATCTCCAGCTGTAATACGCATCGCAAAGCATGTAACAGGATGAACAGTTTTTAAGAATGAAATCGAGAACGGTCCAATTTGAAGTGTTTCTTCTGGATTGTACGGGATTCCTTTCGTATGCGGTTCATGCGTTAAAGAATGGAATCCATTCTCATCAAATGTATGACCGTATATTGGTAGTTCTGGTAGTTGCCTTGTTGTCGCACTCGTAATTAGTCTCGCATATTGCAATACCCCAATGTCTGCAACATGATCGTGATGATAGTGCGACAGTACAACTGCATCTATATCAGACGGTGTTATATATTTTTGAAGCTGTGCTAGTACACCACTACCACAGTCTACAAGTAAACGAAAACCATCGTGTTCAAACAAATACCCCGACGTTGCTTCTCCCGCTTCTGGAAAGCCGCCCCAAAAGCCGACAACAGTCATTTTCATATGTATCCATCCTTTCTAAAACCGAGTAGAAATGCATGTTTTGCTTACATCCTACATTGTTAACTATAATCCATTTCCTAAACTTTTTCATTAATTTTCAATTTTGTTATAAAACAGTTGTTGACTTTTATTTTTTGTACTAATACAATGATAGTAAGAAATGGAAATGGAGGGATTGACATGATCGATCAACCAATGGAGTTTTTCAGAAATTTACCGACGAAAACTTGTGCGCACTGCGGGAAAGAAATTGATGAGCAGCACGAAGCATACCATAACAAATGTGATGATTGCGTTCACGAAGAATAGTAGTTTGTGAACATAAAAAAAACCTAGCAGACATAGTCTACTAGGCTAATAACATCTTATCCTTCATCGTTGAACCTTTCACCAAGAGCTCCAGTTCAAACTCATACAATTCTTTTTTTCGATAATTTTTCGTATGAATTTTATCCATCATTAGGTCGACAACTTTTCGGGCCATTTCATCAATTGGCTGTTCAATTGTCGTAATACCTGGTTCTGTAATCTGCGATAATATTTGATTATCAAAACCGATAACAGCGAGATCATCTGGAATGCTCCAGTTATGGCGTTTCGCCTCTGAGATAATTCCAGCTGCTACCTCATCGCCTCCTGCCAAAATCGCGGTAGGATTTTTTTTGTCCTTTAATACTTCATGGAATATTCGTTTTCCATCTTCCCAAGAGAAAGCGTTTTCAAGAAAGTCAATCGCTTCTACTTGGCGGCTCTTCTCAGTTATTGCACGTAAAAAGCCCATTTTTCGCTGCTGGCTAACGACTTTGGTTTCGTTACCACGGCAAAAAATAAGATTACGATATCCTTGATCTAACACATGCTTCGCAGCTATGTATGCTCCTTGCGCATGATCAAATTTCACTGTTGGAATATTTGCTTCCTCAATATATTCATTACACAACACGATTGGACCGTGCTGTAAGTATGGCTCTACATCTTCCCACGGATTTTCTAGTGAACATAGAATAATCCCATCTACTTGTTTCGTAGATAATAATTGTAAATACTCCATCTCTTTTTCCGGTAAATATCTTGTTTGACAAATAATCAGTTTATATTTATGTTCAGAAGCAGCAATCTCGATTGCTTCGATAAATCTACTGAAGAAAGGATTTGTAATCCTTGGAACGAGCACCGCAATTGTTTCCGTTTTTTGTTTACGAAGCCTTCTCGCCGCAGAATTAGGAACGAAGCCTAAATGCTTCATTGCTAGTTGAACCCTTTTTTTCTTCTCATCTGAAACATATGGATGATTATTAATCACCCTAGAAACCGTTGTCCTTGATAACCCCGCTAATTTCGCCACGTCCTCTATAGTCGACACGAAATTCTCCCCCTTTGCATGAAAACGTTTTCTTAAATTGATTATATAGTATATTATTGGAAACTGCAATATCGGTTGTTATGATTTTACTATATTAATATTATACATAGGGAAAAGTCTGTTAATGCAGGGGCAATATACTACTTTTAGAAATTTACGTTATGTACATTCCTTTTCTTAATACCATATATCCTTTATTCAATATAAAACCCCATCAATACGTCATCTCCATATGATCCATCTTCATATTTAATTTGCTTTCGTTGTCTACCTTCTTCTACAAAGCCCATACGTTTGTACACTTTAATTGCCCGATCATTAACAGAAACTACACCTAAACAAATTTTTTCTAAACCTTTCTGCCCTTTCGCCCATCTAATAAGAAATTCAATTAATTTCGTGCCTATGCCTTGATTACAATACGCCTCTTTAATCCCCATTCCCATTGTGCCTGCGTGTTGTAACCGTTCTAGTTCATATCGGTTGAAAATTAAAAAGCCAACTACCTTCCCATCTACTTCATACACGATATAAAGATTACCTTTCTCATTACTTTTCCGTATCTTTTCTCTTTCTGCATTCATATCATTCGGTAACTTCTTTGGGGATACTATGAAAAATTTTGTAGTAGTTTCCGATAATATAATTTCTTTTCTAATATTCATAATTGCTTCTGCATCAGTCTCTTTTACTAACCGTATCATTGAATCACCTCGTACTTTTTCTTTTTAAAAATAATATTACAACTATAAAACGGCCAATATGCAATATTACATATTGAGAATCTTTTTACTCTTGATACAATATTCATATATCAAAATAAAAGGAATGTATACAATGAATCCAATCTTAACAGCTGCAAAACAACTATTACATAAAGAAGAAAAAATTTTATCTACTTTAAAATGTTCACTTACTGGCTATACGATTACGCATAAAGTCCCGTATCCTGGCATGTTACTTGCTACTAATCAAAGACTTCTCTTTTTTAGCCAATATAAAAATACATTCATTGCCGAATTTGATTATGAAGAAATTCTATCCATAGAAACGAAGAGAAGAATCTTTGACAAAAAAATAATATTTTACTATGAAGATGAATATATAACGCTTGGATACATTACAAGTTCGAATGTTGAAGCGTTCATAGACTTACTACAAAGAAACAGCAAGACTAGCACAGGCTTATAATCAGCGGGGATCCCCTCGCTGATTCATTATTTTAACTCCTCCCACTTCTTCCAAACTTCTCTCCCGTTTATACAGTACATATTATCCTCTCTATTCATAAACCCCTGTACAATAAATTCACGTCTAATTGTACAAAAATCATCATGATATTGTTTTATAAATGTATTAATTTCTTTTTCTGTATATTGATTTTCAGCATTTAACTTGCTAATTAAATGCTCTAACAATACTAGTTTTTTCTTCTTTTGACCTGGAATCGATTTTAAACGATCCTCTTTATCGAAAAAGTTACGAATGGTCGTATCCCGGAATTTCATTTCACTTTCAGTCATTTTGTTATCCTCCATCACTTTTTTTCTTTATCTTTTCACTTAAAATATCAATAAAGTAATATCCACTCATTAACACATAATAGAACGTAAGTATTCCAAATGCATCTTTCATACTTGTATATACTTCTTTATCAAACAATATAGGTGAAAGGGCATAAACAAGAAAGATTATTAGCGGATTTACGATAAAATAATAAGTAAGATTGCCTTTCATCATATCAACTCCTCTACCCTATGTTTCTCTGTAAATTGTTGTAATTCCTTTTCTTTCGTTTCTATAGCTTTTAGAAAGATTTATAGATGAACTAAGGAAAAGATGCCCTCTATTAAAATAAAAAAGCACCAAAAAGGTGCTTTTTTCTAAGCTTCAATCGATTGATTTTCCGCAATATTTCTAAATTGTCGTTTGTGCATCCAAGTTAAGGATGCAATTGTTCCAAGTGATAATACAACAATGAAAATCATGAGCACCCCTACGTTTTGCCACATGAAGTCAAAGTCTCCGCTTGATACGACTGCTTTCAGTCCTGATACAGAATATGTCATCGGTAACCAAGCATTGAATGGTTGTAAAAACTTCGGAATCAACTCTAACGGGAATGTTCCAGCACTTGTTGTAAGCTGCATAATTAATGTGATGATGGCGATAAAACGGCCTGCATCACCGAATGCTGTTACTAAACATTGAATTAATGCGATAAATGCTAAACTTGTAATGATACTAAAGAGTATGAAGTATGGAATGCTTTGTACTTCTACACCCAATCCGAACAGTAATATAACATCTGCTACTATCGCTTGAATAATACCAACTGATAGTAGTACGCCAAACTTACTAATAAACCAACTAAACCCTGATTTCGGAACGCCGACTGTATCACGTAATGGATATACGATTGATAATAGTAATGCCCCAACGAATAAACCGAGTGATAAGAAGTACGGCGTAAATCCAGTTCCGTAGTTTGGAACTTCCGCCATTTTCTCCGTCTTCACTTTTACAGGACTTGCAAACATATCATACGTTTTATCTGTTCCTTTCACTTCACCAGTTTTTTCTGCTCCTTCGCCAAGTTTCTCTGCAAGTTCACCTGAACCATCGTTTACTTTCACTAGTCCATCAGTTACTTTTCCTGATCCGTCTGCTAGTTTATTTACTCCGTCGATTAGCTGGGTTGAGCCATTTGATAATGTACCTAAGCCTGTTGTTACTTGACCGGAACCGTTTGCTAACTTGTTTACTCCATCAACTAATTGACCGGTTCCTCCTGATAATGTGCCTAAGCCTGTTGTTACTTGACTGGAACCGTTTGCTAACTTGTTTACTCCATCAACTAGTTGACCGGTTCCCACTGATAATGTGCCTAAGCCTGTTGTTACTTGGCCGGAGCCTTCTGTGACTTGACTAGCTCCCCCTGCTAACTGATTTATCCCCACTGCCATTTGATTGGCGCCGATAGATAATTCACCTAAACCACCATTTAGTTTTTCTAAACCATTTGTCACTTTTCCAGAGCCATCCGCTAATTGATTTACACCTGTAATTAATTGATTGGATCCTGTAGATAATTCACCTAAGCCACCACTTAGCTTACCTGCACCATTTTTCAATTCATTAACTCCACTTACAAGCTTCGGCCCATTTTCAGCCAATTTGCTAACACCAAAATTTAATTCTTTACTTCCCTCTGTTACATTACTTGCTCCAAGTTTTGCTACCCCTAATCCTTGACCAAATCCTTGGAAATTAGCAAGAAATTTATTTTGCTCTTTTGCTAATTTTTCGATACCAGCTACTAAACCATTTAGATTTTCTGGACTTGATACCCTTATTTGTGCTCCCTCTCTCTCCTCACTCATTACACTTTTTAACTCTAATACATTTTTATTTGCTGTATTTGTTGTCCCTACAAGTTCTGTTGATTTCTTTTGAACTGCCTCTGTGCTTTTCTTAACATTTGCTATAAATGGTTCTAACTTATCTTGATATTCTTGTGGGAGACTTGCGATTTGTTCTTTCAAAGCTGCAACATCTTTTGTCATTTGATTTGCATTCTCTACATTAGATAGCGAATCTTCTTTTAGTTGCCCAACGCTTTCCACTGTTTTATTTATCTCTGCATTTACTTGTTGTACTGTATTGGATGATTTCTGTTCATTTGATTGATTCGTTACAACACTGTGTACTTGATTATTTAAATCTTGCAAACCTTGCTGAATTTTTTGTGCGCCTTCTTCTAATTGATTTTTTGTACCATCTAGTTTCTCTAAACCACTTGAAAGTTCGCCTGTACCTTTTTCTAATTTGTTAGAGCCTGCAGACACACTTTTCAAGCCATTATTTAATTCAATAGATTTATCCTCTAATTCTTTTAAACCACCATACAATTGCCCTGAGCCATCAGAAAGATTTCCTATCCCTTTTTGTAACTCACCCGATTTATTAACAAGTAAATTTAAACCACTATTAACTTGACTAGAACCATCGTAAAGCTGCCCTGCTCCATTTACTAGTTCAGTAATTCCACTCTTCATTTCTCCTGTTTTACCGTTTAATACATTTAAACCATTGGTTACTTTACTTGAGCCATCTGTTACCTGACCTGAGCCATCTAACAATTTATTAATACCTGTTGCCATCTCCCCTGACTTCCCTTGCAACGTATACAAACCAGATGTTACCTGACCTGAGCCATCTAACAGTTTATTAATACCAATTGTCATTTCCCCTGATTTTCCTTGCAACGTATAAAGGCCATCTGTCACTTTTCCAGAGCCATCTATTAACCTACCAACTCCATCCTTCATCTCCCCAGATTTCCCTTGAAGCGTATGAAGGCCATCCGTCACTTTACTTGAACCATCATGCAATTCACTTGATCCGTCATGTAGTTTATTTGCTCCTTCCGCCCCATCTGCTAATCCTTTTGAGACATCTTTAATAGAATCAAACATTTTCTCTGCATATGTTTTCGTTAACGTACTTGCTACTTCAGTTTTAATCTTTTCAATGGCTGTTCCTCCAATTTGTGAAGATAAGAAGTTTAAACTTTCGTTTGGAATGTACTCTAAGTTTAATGGCTTTGGATTGTCTTTTAGTAACGTTGTAGCGTTACTTGAGAAGTCATCTGGAATGCGCACTAACATGTAATACTTTCTACCTTCCATTCCTTTCTTTGCTTCTTTTTCACTTACGAACTCCCATTTAAAACTTTTATTATCTTTTAAATTATCAACGAGCCCTTTTCCGACCTCAATTGGTTTCCCATCAAATACTGCGCCTTTATCTAAATTGACTACTGCAACTGGTAAGTCATCTAACTGTTTATACGGATCCCAAAAGGCCCACAAAAACATCCCTGCATATAAAATCGGTACGAATAAGACCGCAATAATTGGAATTAATATTTTTTTACTTTTTATAATTTCCGTGAACTCTTTCCGAAGTAACTGATTCCCTTTCATCATTTCTCCCCCTTTTATAAAATGACCAAAATGTTCATATAGTCATTTTTACCCAAACAAAAAGGCTATACTTGTTCATACATATGCCTTATTCCCGAATTTATTACTATGCAACTTTTTCTCATTATGATTATATTTTTTCTATATCCCCCCTTAACTTAAATATATGACCACATTGTTCATTCGGTCATTTTTTTATAAAATTAAAAGGATTATCTTAGTTTGACAATCCTTTTAGTAAATAAAGTTCAAATAACTCTGCAATTTTTTCTTTTTCTAGCGGTTCATGATTTTTTTCCCAATCAAAAATAAGCGATACATATAGACGAAGCATAATAAATGCTGTAATTTCTGGATCACATTTGCTAATTTCACCTTTTTCAATCGCAATCTTTAAATACGATTGAATAACAGAAACGATTTCCACATCAACTTGTTGCATAACTTCTTGTACTTCTTTCGTTCCCATATCGCGCTCTTCTTGAATTAATTTAATCATAAGCTGATGTTCTTTTCTAAATTCCAAGATGCTATATAATGCTCTATGTACATTTTCAAAAAATGAAACATCTGAACGAATTGCACTTTCTGCAACTTGCTTCATTTCTGTAATTAAATTAGAAATAATTTCACCAAATAGCTCTTCTTTATTTTTGAAAAAAGTATAAATCGTTCCTTTTCCTACATTCGCTAACTTCGCTACTTGATCCATCGTTGTTGCTTTATAGCCGAACGCTGAAAAAGACTTTGTTGCAGCCTCAATAATAGAACGTTTTCGATCTATTGCCACATCATCACCTCCAAAAATGACCAATTGGATAATATAGTCAATCAGTACATCTTTGATATTACCACACGCTTACATTCTATACAAGTTCTCTTTTTATTATTTCCAGTATAAAAAAATTTCAGTCAGTGTATATCATACTTTCCATAGTTTATCAGAAGAAAAGAGAAAAGGAAAAGATGTTCTAGAGATATACATCTTAAGAACACCTTTTTGCTATTTCAACATAGAAAGCATAATTTTCTCTAATTCTTCTTTATTTACATTCTTATCGAATACTGCTTCTCCTGGGTTCTCTAAACTATGATTAATAATAACGATTTGGTATGCACTATTTTTCCCTTTTGCTGGAACAATCATCTTCATACCTTGTAAATTACTATCCGAGTGATGAGTAGCGTAGAATATTTGATTACCTTCTAGTTCGTACTTTTCTATATTTTCAGGCACTATAAACTGGTGGCTAAATGGGTCTTTGCTTTCCCCAAAAACTTGCGATTGAGAAATTGTATAATTTCCTTTTCCGTTCGTATATTCTAATTCAATAGTGAATTCCGGTTTTATCTTAAGATAATAATTCACTCTTTCGTCTTTTTGGGTATATCCTTTAATTGTATAAGTTGGCCTCTTGATTTGGAAATCAACATGTTGCTGCACTTCTTCAACTGTATATGTTAAATATTTCCCTACCTTATCCTCATAAGGAGTTGTTTTATTATGAATTTCTTTTAATTTTTCACGATTTTCTGTACTTAAGCGCTCTTCTTTCACCTCTTTTATATCCCCTTGGAAATTTTCGGGTAAGTTTAATCTAACTAATCCTTTTTTCTCGATCTGCAATACCTCTTTATATAACTGCACATAATTCTCAAACTCTTCCTTTGTTAAAGCTTTTTCAGCATGATATAAAAAGGCTGTTCGGTTTTCATATTGCCATTTTGACATCCCCCACTCTTTTCTCGCCTTTTCCTCTGTACCAAATAATGTATCTACAGCATTTTGGAAAGCATCCTTTGACTGCTCTACTTTATCCTCTTGCTTTTCTTTTCCTTCCGTTGTACGTGCGTTGAATAAAGAAAGGGATGCTATAGCAACTATGACAATAACTCCGAGTAAAGAAAGACGATACGATTTCTTTTGGAATTTTTTAATCATAATGATTCTCCTTTTTAGTGTTCGTTTATTTCTACTTAAATTTGCTAGGCTTGGTACTTGATAGGAATAGTGTTGTAGAAGGGTAATAATTGTATGTCCGTATGCAATTTGCTCCTCTTTATCTATAAAAGTAAGTGCATATGCATCACAGGCTAATTCTTGATCTTCTCGCATACAAAAATAGGCGTACCAAAGAATCGGATTGAACCAATTTAATAGGATTAAACTGTACATAATCCAATTTACAGCTACATCGTTTCTCTTAATATGAGCTAACTCATGGTAAAAGACATATTGTAATTGTTGTTTATTTAATACTTTCATATGTTTTTTTGATAGTAATACTTTCGGACGAAAGAAACTAAACACAGTTGGGCTCGCAATCTTTCCCGCTAGACGTAACGAAACTGCCTTCTTCATTTTCATAGACTGCTTACAGCGATTAAACACTGTAGTGACCTGTTCGTCCGTAATATCCGGTTGTTTCTTTATGTAAGAATATAAACGTCTATTTGTAAGAAACGTGATGGCTGCTAATATGATTACCCCAGCTAGCCAAACATACAAAGCAACTTTGTATAAAGACAATGTAGTCTGTTTTTCCGAACTGACTTCTACTTCCGGTTCGCTAGTTTTTGTCACCATTTTAGGATTTGATTCCAATTCCACTTTACGGTCGCTTTCTATGTTCACTATATTCTCAGTAGCCGGCATATTTTTTGGAATAACTTCCGATACACTAGAACTATAGGAAAGTAATGAGTAAATGCTATAAGAGCTATCTGGCGACCACGGTAAAAGGAGTCTTATCATTAATACGATCCACAGCATATATTGCCATCGGGGGGTTAATTTATTTCTAAATAGAACTTTTATACATAAAATAAATCCAACTAATATGCTGGCCATAAGTGACGTTTCTATAAGCCAATCAAAAAAATGAGGAAGGTATACATTTATAAGCGTGTTTATCATTTTTATCGATCCTTCCTCTTATTCTCCTCTGTCTTCTCATCTAAAATGCGTTTTAATTCATTAATATCTTCTGAAGATAATTTCTCCTCTTTTAAGAAATTAACAAGTAATGGCTTAAACGCTGCACCGCAAAAACGTTTTAGTAAAGATTTCGTTTCCACTTGCAAATAATTATGTTGTGATACTAACGGGTAATAAGCGTACATACGCCCTTTATCTTGATGGTAAGAAACGGCTTCCTTTTGCACTAATCGATTAATTAATGTGCGGATTGTTTTCGGTTTCCAGTCCATTGCATCTTCCAGTTCTTCTATAATTTCATTCGCTGTTTGCGGAGAACTCGACCAAAGTACTTTCATAATTTCTAATTCCGCTTCAGATATTTTAGGTAATTGATTTGTCATCGTATGTTTCACTCCTAAGTATTACATTTGTAATCTATAATTAAGATTACAAATGTAATACTTAATTGTCAACCATATTTTAGAAAAATTAATTTCAGCTAAACCTTACTTACCAACAACAAATTTCCTCTTTTTCAAATAATCAAATAAAAAAACAAGAAAATCTTTACAATTAATAGTAATATAGAAAATAGACAAGTTTATCAAAACAGTGGAGGCTTTTTCAGTCATGATGCGTGCACTTCGTTTAAATATAAAGCAAGCTTTTTGTAATCGTGTTTCTTTAATTATTATGTTTAGTGGATTTGTTCTTATTTGTATTTATCATTATTATTATGTAATTCGTTATTTAGGAGACGCTGCGAATGGACCTATATCGACGGATATTAAATGGATTGGATTTCGTGGAAATGAAATGGATGTTTATTTATTATTAATGCCAGTTATTGCAAGTCTTCCCTTTAGTACAAGTTATAACTCGGATAAGTCCGATGGTTTTAAACCGTTTGTCAGTAAAGAAATTTCTTTATTTTCTTATTCAGTAACGAAATATATCGTTACATTTTTTTGCGGCGGACTTCTTTATACATTTCCATTCATCTTATCGTTATTATTTTGCAAATTAACCATTCCAGACGGAGTACCAACGGCTGGTTCAGGCATTATAAATGATAACGGGATGTTCGCAAACTTATATGAAACTTCTCCCATCACTTACATTGCTGTATATATCGGAATTAATTTTTTATTTGCAGGTCTGATGGCTCTTTTAGGACTTGCTGCATCTGCATGGTCCCAAAAGGACTATATGGCGCTTCTATTTCCATTTGCAACTACCTCTATTCCTTACGTCCTGCTAAATACGGTACTCCCTACAATAGGTGGAGCGCCTATTCATTTATATGATCCAAGGCAGCCGCTGCATGGCATGTCACCATATATTTTGACAATACAATGTGCCTTCTTCCTCCTCGTTAGCTTAATCATGTATATACAAGGAGTAAAACGTGATAGAAAAAAATATAGAAGAAGGTTGCAAAAAAGAGAGCGGTGTAGAAAGGCGTTTCAAGTATAATAAAACCCTAATTTCCTTACTATATTGGAAATTAGGGTTTTATTTACTATTCACTTACGGTGTACCTGCCAATCCCCATAAAATAACAACCGCTACAAAATAAATCGCTTTAATCGCTACTACTAAACATAATGAAACAATTGCATATTTACTTAATTCTCTTCTTGCACCTATTAAAGTGAAAATAACCGCCAAACTAAATGTTATATAAGAAGCTGCTGTATGTATTAAGTTATACGTAATATCTAGATTGCTTATAAGTCCTGTTATATCAGCTACAAACTGAAGCATGACGATCGTACTAAAAAAAATTGCAAACTGATTCATTACCTTTCCATTTATTTGTAACTGCATTGTTGTCCTCCTTTTTAAAAACTAAATATTCAATCAATTTTATCATTAGATTACAAAAAAAGGAATCATCTCTTTATACTATTCTATAACGATGCAAAAAAAGAACGCTTAGTCACCTAAGCGTTCCTTTCTTTAAGAAGCTTTCTTCAAATCAATTTGAGCAAGTACTGGGTCATGGTCGCTTACACGCCCGTGCTCTTTCATTATATTTGAGTTTAAGTGCACTGGATCTACAATTGTGTGTGGTGCGATATTATTTGTTACTAAAATATGATCTAACACTTGTGCATTTCCTTCGTGAATGTACGTGTAACGATTCTCTTTTGGCACTGTGTTTAACATATCTTTTAAGATTGTTCCCTCTAGTGTTTTTAGTGGTTTAGAGAATTCGAAATCGTTCATATCACCTAACACGACAACTGGTGCATTCGTATTCTTTTTCTGAATTCCTTGCACGAAATGATTTACTTCTTGTGCTAACTGAATTCGTTTGTCTTCACTTTTTAATACGAGCGGCTGCACTTTTCCAAATGGCGTTGCATCTCCTAGTTTTGAGTTTAAGTGATTTGCAACGACAACAATGTTTTGTCCTTGGAACGTAAATTCTGCCGCTAACGGTTTACGTGTACTTTCAAATAATGGATTTTCGTCTCCAATACGAACAACATTTTTATCAAGTAACTTTGGTACCGTCGCTAATTTCACGCGTGATGGATTGTAGAAGAAGCCGACGCGAATATTCGCTCCTGGTGCTCCTCCGTCTTGATTATTGTTTGGAGCGATTTCTACATACTCATACTTCGGTCCACGAATTTCTAGCACTGCATCAATGATACGTTTTGCGCTTAATGACGCATCTGTTGTACCGTCATTAATTGATCCGTTATTATCTTGCATTTCCTCTACACCGATAATATCTGGCATTTTTAAGTTGTATTTAATAGAATACGCTAACGCTTTTACCTTTTCATCTGTTGTTTCTTTTTTATTCGCTGAGAAGTTTTCAATGTTATATGTAGCAACCGTTAACTTATCAAGACGTGGCTGAATATTTGCGCCTACTTGCTTAAATCCACCATCCACTACAGCTGGCAGTTCTGTTATTGGCGAAATACGGAAAGAACCGTAATCATATCCTACTACCCCTGTTATATCTCCAGTAAAAATATCTCCTACTTTTGCTACATAATCGCGAGGTACTTTTACAGAAAGACGCTCTGGGTTTAATTGGTTTTCATCTAATAGAGGTGTGCCATATTGTGTTACTATTTTATCTCCACCATTTTTTACTGTTACATATAAATTTCCATTTTTCTGAGGTGCAATAATTTTTGGTGTTGGCATCGTAACACGCATGCCTTCTATACTTTCATAAAAGTCGATTGCATCTTCATTTGGATCAAATAAACCGAATGCATCATTATCAATAATCTGGTCCGGGATTTTCACACCGTTTTCCCCAAGTACAATCGGTGCTGGCAAAGATTGATCTTTTGCGATTACAGCAACGCGACTCGCCTTAATTTCTGTCGTCGTTAAGTCTGTTTCAAATCGCTCTGCATATCCTGGTCCAACATATTCTTCTACTACTCCATCAACTTGAATAAGATCTCCTACTGCTACATTCGCATCTTTTTTATATACGTACATACCTTCTGAAGTAGCTGGATCATTATCTGGCTGATTGTCTTCTATATAAAAGCCGTTTTTATCAAGCGCTGTGACAACGCCTTCCACATTGTTTACTTTCTTCCCGTTGTAAGGAGACATATGTGATTTTCCTTGAATGTCATGAATACGAACTGGTTCATTATTTACGATAATAAATGAAAATGTCGAAATTGCTGAAGAAGTAAGTCCTTCTTTTTCTGCGATTGCTTTCACTACACTATTTTCATTCACTATAATCTGTCCATTATAAAGAACACTTTTATTAGTAGGATTAGAGCCATCTAACGTATAGTAAATCGTTGCACCTTCTGTATTCGTCGTTAATGTTACCGCTGTTCCTTTAGCAACTTCTCCACCGTTCGGTGAAGCTACTACATCGCTAACACGGTTTTGTCCTTCACCTTGAAACTTATAAGCTGTTACTGATTTTAAACCTGGGTTACTAAAATATAATTCAAGAGTCCCAGTCAAACTAACTTTCTTCCCGATATTTTCAGGGTGATCTTTTACATTCACTGCCGTTCTCACATCACCTTTTGGCAACTGAACGGGCATGATTTTGTCTGGATTCGTTTCGTTTGGCGAATCTGCAATTGCTACGTTTGTATCATCAAACTTAGCTGGATCCTTCGTATATTTAGAAGAACTTTGCGTATATCCGACAATATATCCTTCCACAATCCCCTTCGTTTTCCCTTGCTGCTTAAATACTTGAATTGCTTTTTCTACTGACATAGAAGCAGTTTCTTCTGCTTGCGCTAAAGTTCCAGTAAATGAAAGCAATAGCAAGAATGATAAAAAGACACTTAACAATTTCTTCACAGCCATTTTCCTCTCCCTATTTCATATTTTCTCAGCATTTCTATCATAACAAATGATTCGTTATATAGAACTATTTTTCGACAAATTTTACAAAAGATTTATTTAATTTACAAGCTTTCAAACTATAATACAAAATAATAATTTTACACCTTCTACAAATGCACTCTATAATGTTAGAGAGAGAAAACAGAAAATATCGACATTTGATTGGCATGTAAAATGGATTCATTTGAATAGGAGTGATTGGATGGAAGTGCAAACAGAAACATACCGCGCAGCTATGAATGGAACATTAGAACGTCATTTTTCAGATATGATTGCTGTTATACCAACTAGAATTACAATTGAGCAGTTAAAACAACGGCTAGAAAATATCGCTACTAAAGTTGATGAGTTAAAAATTGTTTATAGTGATGAGACAAGCCTTATTGTTGAGTTACATATGGATGAAACAATCATACCGTATGAACTGCATATTGATGAGGCGAATGACCCAGAAGAATATAAAATGTACAATAGACAAGATTCTACAATTGTAGATCGTAATTTTGAAGATGCGGCTTTCGGTACTGAAATTTTCACTCGTACGCTATTTGTAGGCGATGTACTCGACTGCTTTTTCCAGCAAATACAATTTTTATGGAACCTCGCCCCAGATTTGTTATTTGTAATCGATTCAAGTGCAGCAATGAAAGTGATATCTAGAAACTATATTGAATATCACGTTGAAAATGAATTATTACCTGACATTCCTGACTTATACGTTATTCATTCCGTTTATGAAGACGATAAAGAAGGTGAGCCTACGCAATATTGGTTTCATACACACGGCCTTTTAAGAGCGGGCGTAACTGAAATAGAGTTAATTATTCCAAATCGCATTTCTTCCTACTACGGCATTGGCGATCTCTTTCAAACATTTGCTAATAATGCCGTTGAGAATGGACAAGTCCCTATGAATGAGCCTATCGTTATCGCGCATAGTCAGCAAGGTTCTATACATACAGTCGCTGTTCCGTGGGAGAAAGGATTATCTTATATAGGGCATAAAACGAGTATGGACCAATTATCTTCAATCGAGGATGAAGAAGTGAAATTACAGCCAATAGATGCACAAAATACATTCTTAGGCGGAATGGATGCCCGAGATGAATACCATCAATCTCCATCCGTTCTCTTATTCAAATTTAATACTTCAGAAGAATATATTGAAAGTTTTTTCAAAGAAAACGAGGAAGCTACAGGGCTCATGTTCTATAAAACAAATAGTGAAACCGATCGTATGGCTTATAATGCGAAAAATACTTTCGGGTATTTCAGCAACATTTTTCAAATTGAAAAATCAAATGAAGAGTTTCGTTTTCTCGCTAAGTTTGGTGTTTCCTATGAAGAGGGTAAAAGCGAACATATGTGGTTTGAAATGCAAAACATTACGGAAGATTTCATTCAAGGAATACTCATCAATGAACCATATTTTATAGAAGATATGAGTGAAGGAAATAGTTATCATTTAGATTTTGATAACTTAACAGATTGGGTTATTTATGCAGGAGATGCTGTTATAAAGCCAAATAACTTATATATGTTTATTGGCGAATAAGTATTTTATATAATAAACGAAACGCCTTCAATATGATTGAAGGCGTTTCTTATAATTTATTGTGCGATTAATTCAGCATCTATTACTTTCTCCAAATGAGATAATACACGCTTTGCAGCTTCCTCACCTTGATTCATACAGTCTGGAAGTCCAGCACCAGCATAGGAGCTACCTGCCAAGTATATACCTGGCAACTCTTTCTCCATAAATGTTGTGAGCTTTTTCATTCGCTCGTTATGGCCCACTGTATATTGAGGCATCGCTTCTTTCCAGCGACTTACGATTGTAAACTCTGGATCCTCTGTAATATCCATCGTCTTCCTTAAATCTTCTAGTACGAGCTGAACGAGTTCTTCTTCAGTTTGTTCTACAACCGCTTCATCACCAGCACGTCCAACGTAACAGCGAAGGAGTGTTTTTCCTTCTGGCGTTGTATGTGGCCATTTTTTATGCGTCCACGTACATGCTGTAATGGTGTAATCGCTATTTCGTGATACGACAAATCCTGTACCATTAATATCGCGCTGGATTGCAGACTTTTGGAAAGCAAGTGCCACATTCGCAACGGATGTGGATGGAATATTACGGAAGAAACGAAACTGCTTGTACTGAGCAAACATGGACGGCAATACTTTATGCGAAGTTGCCACTACGATGGCGTCCGCTTCTATTTCTTTTCCGTTACTAAGAGTAATCGTATAACCATCACCCTGTTTCGCAACTTTTTCAATGCGAGTTCCCTTTATTATCGTACCTTCATGCATCTTTGCTTCGAGAGATTTTACGATAGATTCTAAACCTGTTTTCACTGTTTGGAACATTCCCTTTTTCGGTTCAGCTTTCTCTTCTTTCGGAGCGAGCGTACGCATACCGAGTGAAATACTGCGATGTTTCTGCTCAATTTGATACATTTGCGGGAATGTTGACATTAAGCTCATTTCATCAATATCCCCTGCATAAATACCCGATAGTAACGGCTCTATTAAGTTTTCAACCACTTCGTTTCCAAGACGATGTCTGAAAAATTGTCCGAGTGATTGGTCAGATACTGGCTTTGACCTCGGCATTAATAGATCAAAGCCAGCTCTTAGTTTACCAATTGGGGAGAACAGCCCGGAAAATAGAAACGGCGTAATTTGCGTTGGAATTCCCATCATTGATCCATTCGGCATTTTATGTAACCGATTGTTTACAAGGATAAATGATTGACCGGCTTGATTATTTACAAGTTCATCGCCAAGACCTAATTCTTTCACTAATCTAGCTGCACTTTCTTTTCGTGCTAAGAAAGAATCTGGTCCGCGCTCAATTGTAAATCCATCTTTTCGAACGGTTTGAATTTTTCCGCCAAGTTTACCCGATGCTTCTATAAGTAATGTATCAATCGGCAAGTTTTTTTCATGAATATTTTTTTGTAAGTTATACATTGCTGTTAATCCAGTGATGCCTCCGCCGACGATCACAACTTTTTTCCTCAAGCAGGCTCCTCCTTTCTTCTTACAGTACAGATTCTTTTTTCTTTAATACAACATCTGTTAAACAATCAATAAATGCCTCCGATGCATTTGGCATTTCTGGACGATAATATTTTGCACCAATTTCATCCGTTACAACTTTACACTCAAAGTCGTTGTCATATAAAACTTCTAAATGTTCCGCAACAAATCCAACTGGTGCATATACGAATGAAGTATAACCGTGCTTTTCATTTAGTTCTCTCGTTAAATCTTGTACATCTGGACCAATCCAAGGATCTGGTGTGTTTCCTGCACTTTGCCAGCCTACTGCATAGTTTGCTACTTCAGCTCCGCGCGCGATATAATCCGCTGTTTCATTTAATTGATCTGGATATGGATCGCCCATTGCAATAATTTTCTCTGGTAAGCTATGTGCAGATACGATTAATACTGCTTTTTCACGCTCTGCATCTGACATACCGTTATATATACCTTTCACTGCATCAACCCAGTACTGGATGAATTTCGGCTCTTTATACCAGCTATCAATGCCGTGAATTGTTAAGTTTCCAAGTTTCTCAGCTTCTTCTTGTGCTCGTCCAACGTACGATTTCACGCTAAACGTAGAATAGTGAGGTGCAAGAACAAGTGCGATTGCATCTTGTATTCCGTCGTTATGCATATCTTTCACCGCATCTTCAATAAACGGTTCAATATGTTTTAAGCCAAGATACATATGGTACTCTACTTCATCTTGTACTTCATTTAAACGCTTCTCTAACTTCTTAGCTTGCTCTAATGTAATAGTAGCTAAAGGAGAAATACCACCAATTGCACGGTAACGCTCTGTTAAATCTTCCAGCATTTCAGGACTTGGCTTTCTTCCTCTGCGAATATGTGTATAGTAACGTTCAATATCTTCTTCTTTATATGGCGTTCCGTATGCCATTACAAGCAAACCAATTTTCTTTTTCATACAGCAATGCTCCTTTACTTCGCTAACTGCCCTTTAGAGTATTCATGAATAAATGTAGTTAAACGTTTTAATGTATCTGGATTTACTTCTGGGAATACACCGTGACCTAGGTTAAAGATATAACCAGGCTGTTTCATCCCTTGATCTAAAATACCTTTTACATGTTCTTCAATAACAGACCATGGTGCAAGTAAGAATGAAGGGTCCATATTACCTTGTACCGCCTTATGAACGCCCCGTGCACGTGCTTCTTCAATCGGTAAGCGCCAATCTAAGCCGACTACATCAAGCGGTAAGTCGTGCCACTCATTCACTAAGTGTGCAGCTCCTACGCCGTGCATAATCATTGGAACACCCATCTTACGAACTTCTGCAAAAATACGCTCCATTGCTGGTTTAATAAATACGCGATAATCCGCTACATTTACTGTTCCAACCCAAGAATCGAAAATTTGAACTGCTTTTGCTCCTGCGTTAATTTGCGCTTTTAAATATGTAATAACCATATCTGCTAGTTTATCCATTAAAGCAAACCAAGCTTTTGGCTCTGCATACATGAACGCTTTCGTATTATGGTAGTTACGAGATGGACCGCCTTCAATCATATAGCTCGCTAATGTAAATGGAGCTCCTGAAAAACCGATTAACGGTACGTCTAACATTTCTGTCGTTAATAAACGAATTGTATCTAGTATGTACGGTACGTCATCTTCTGGATTGATTTCCCCTAGTTTTTCTACATCTTGTAAAGAACGGATTGGGTTATCGATAACTGGGCCAATACCTGATTTAATTTCTACATCCACACCAATTGCAGGTAGTGGTGACATAATATCTTTATAAAGAATTGCTGCGTCTACGTTATACTGATCAACCGGCAATTTTGTAACGTAAGCACATAACTCTGGATTGTGTGTAATTTCAAATAAAGAATACTTTTCTTTAATCTTTCTATATTCCGGCTGTGAACGACCTGCTTGACGCATATACCATGCTGGTACATAATCGGTACGTTCCCCCCTACATGCTTTTAAAAATGTCTCATTTATAGTTCTTACCAAGACCCTTGCTCCCTTCCTTACCAATGCTTCGAATACGTTCGATATTTATCTTTTTTTACTATACAGCTTGTAAAAACAAAATGCATAATATTATGTACGTTGTTCATTAAATTGACACAAACACTCGTAAAAACGCTTACTATTTTCACAACATTCTTATTATAACACAGAGAAAAACTATGGTTTAGCTACTTTTGACTTTTCTCCTTCACGATTCGTTTGTGTATTATATGGTACAACGTAAAAGCTCGGTTTTGAAAATATGTTAATGAACTTTTCCTCATATTCCCCAGCACCATTTACAGTGCTAACATGCGTATGAATTCCATTCTCCACTCTATAGATTCGGTACATAATTCTGTTATCTGGAAGTGGTGTCCAGCTTAATTTTGCTTTAAATAAACCGAAAGGGCTAAATGATAATTTCATTTTTACATCTTCAATTTTGCGCAGCCGAATCGGAGCGCCGATTGTTTCCACACCTTCAGGCTTCATAAACTTCTCTTTATGTTCTACATTAGCCTTCGTTAAAATTTTCTTAAACAATTTTGTCGCAGATGCACTTTCTCCTTGCAACTGATGCTCCTTATCCGTACGGTCATAACCAATCCAAACAGCGCCTACTAAGTTCGGTGTATAACCAACGAACCACATATCTCTTGCTCCCTTATCGTCATTTGGCAATGAAGTTGTACCCGTTTTTCCAGCTAACGCACCGTTATATACACCAACTCTCGCTGTTCCTTCCTTCACAACTCCTTCTAACATTTTCGTCATATACCATGCTGTCTGCTTCGAGAAGATTTTTGTCTCTACTTTTGGAGATTCCCCAATGACTGCACCGTGTCTATTTAATACTTTATCAATAACGTGCGGCTCGATAATATTTCCATTTGCTAAAAATGAACGATACATTTTTACAAGATCAAATGTTGAAACGCCATTTTTCAATCCGCCAAGCGCTGTACTTAAACCAGCATCTGCAATATGAACATTTCCTTTTTCTAAATATTGCTTTCCTTCTTCTACCCCTAACTCATTTAATAAAGAAACTGCCGGTACATTTGCCGACTCTAAAATCGCATCATACATCGTCATTTCTTTTGAATACTCATGATTATAATTTCGAGGTTCATACCCTTCAAAAGAATTTCTTTCGTTCGTTAATAAAGAATACGGATTATACTTTTTCGTTTCTAGTGCTGGTGCATAAACGATAAGTGGTTTTAAAACAGATCCAGGCTGCCTTTTGGCAAAAACACGATTAAATCCTCTCGGGACGTACTTTCTTCCCCCAATCGCCGCTTTAATCCCTCCCGTACGATTATCCATTAATAAGAAAGCACCTTGCGCCCCCTCTTCTTTCCCAGGGAAATTCCTTGCATCTTGAAACTGGTTATATGCTACCTTTTGAATCTTTTCATCCATAGGTACGACAAACGTATATCCTCCGCGAAGTACTTCTTGATGAGACAATCCGTATAAACGAGCGGCTTCATCTATGACCATATCAATATACGGCATATATGCAAGCTCATTCTCATCTAAATTTTTATATAGAGCAATTGTCTTCCCTTGATAACGAACGCTTTCTTCTGCAGTCAAATAGCCTTGTTTATGCATAAGTGACAACACTAGATCACGGCGTTCCTTACTCTTCTCTGCAGAATAGTACGGTGAATATCCGTTTGGTGATTTCGGAAGGCCTGCAAGCATTGCCCCTTCCTCTACTGTTAAATCCTCAACATTTTTATTAAAATACAACTTTGCTGCCGCTTGAATACCGTAAGCCCCATGACCAAAATAAATATGATTCATATACATTTCAAGAATTTGTTGCTTCGTATATTTTTGCTCTAATTGAAGAGAAATTGCGACTTCCTTCAATTTGCGCGTAAATGTTTTTTCACGAGTTAAAAAGACGTTTTTAGCGAGTTGCTGCGTAATGGTACTACCGCCCTCTACCTTCTCTCTAGCTAACGTATCTTTATAAAGAGCACGGAATATAGACGGATAATCAATCCCTTGATGCTCATAAAAACGAGAATCTTCCACCGCAACAAACGCCTGCTGCACATACTTCGGAATTTGCTCGATCGGTACGAGCTCTCTATTTTCTACGTATAATTTCGTAATTTCTTTCCCTTTCTGGTCAACGATACGTGATGAAGAGTGGAAAACGAGCTGCTTTTCATCCATCATATAGCCACCAGCTAACACGATAAGTTTATAGATTACAATCGCTACTACGAACGTTGCGACGCCGCCTAATAAAGTCCACTTTACTTTCTTCATACATCGTCCTTCTTTCCAAATGATGGTACATTTATTATTTGAAAAAGAAGTATCTTTATGTATATAATCTTCGAAGTTTTTTAAGAGAGTTGATATAATAGAAACAAACTATTAAGGGGGCATTAAAATGAAGGCTATTATTTCATACGAAACACCTCTAGAACAAGCACATTTCACTGCAAAAAATGATGAAAAAAATATGTTTTATAAAGAAAATACAGAAGAATCTGTAGAAGGTTCACTTCAATATGATGTACTAGATGCTGTCGGTGAATTTAAAGGACAACCTGGCTATATCGTTTGTAACAACATTTCTGTCACAGACGAAGGTCGCCCAGTATTCGAAAACCGCTTTAAAAACCGCGCAGGCCTTATTGAAAACGAACCAGGATTCCAAGCGATCCGTGTTCTACGCCCATTAAGTAACGATACATACGTCATCTTAACGATGTGGGAAACAGAGCAAAACTTTAAAGACTGGACAGAATCACGTTCATTCGAAAACGCTCATAAAAAACGTCCCACGCAAGCAGAAGGACAAGCTCCAGCGCATCCACATGCGGAACAGCAAAAGAGTATTTTCTCTCGTCCATCTTTTGTGACTACTTTTGATGTGTTAGTTTAATTAAAACATAATACAACACTAACAGTACGTGAAATTATATTAACGATTTTCCGAATATATCTATCATATCTTGAAATATATCAACGATTTTCCGAATATATCTATCACATCTTGAAATATATCAACGATTTTCCGAATATATCTATCATATCTTGAAATATATCAACGATTTTCCGAATATATCTATCATATCTTGAAATATATCAACGATTCGACTAAAGATATCAATTTAATGACAAAAAGGAAACACCATTACACACCGGTGTTTCCTTTTTCTTTGTACCAATTATATATACGAAGTGAATCTTTTTTTCTCATATGCTTTACTTCATAACCCCGCCCAGCTACCGCTACAAGAGTTGTACATAATTCATCTTTTCTTTGAAAATACGATTGATTATAACCTACTGCTTGAACATGTCTTCTTCGCATTATTCCTGTATATTTCGAAAAATTACGATATACAACCGTTAGTTGATTTTCTCTTAATTCATAACCGCCACTTTTATATCTAGCATACGCAAATAACGAAAACACGATAAATAACGGTAAAATAACAAACAACGCAATATATTGTTTAAAATATATACTCACGCTGGCAATTAGAACTGTGAGTATGATACTTATTAACCAGCCCATAATGAAATAACGACGCAACGCTGTTTTTGGTAAGTGAACGATCTCCGCTTCGATTTCATATGGTAACTCTAAATATGTGATCAGGTGCTGTACATCTTTTTTCTTCATAAATGGATGCAACATTACTTCGTTACTTGCTGCTCCAATACTTTGAATTGCTTCCACTTCAACAGCACAATAGCCAAACGGCTGGCGAAGCATACCTTCTTTTACAGTAATCGCTTGAATGCGGTGCAATTTTAAGACAAACTCTTTCTTTTCAAATAATCCTTGAACGATACGAATCTCTTCCCCTTTTCGCTCAATTTTAAAGTTTGCATATTTCAACACATATCCAGCCGTGGAAATAATCCACGAAATTCCCATTAAAATTAATGCAATTACAATTAGTTTATAAACACCGTTTCCCATCACATACGCTTCTACTTTACTTGTGAATCCTTCAGGAAGAACAAAATCAAACTTTGTGTAAAGAAGTACTAGTCCAGAGAACACTAGTCCGAACCGACCAGATGTAATCGCTGCGGCTAAAACCTCTTTCGCTGTTAACTGATAAACCGTCTTGCTTTCTTCCTCTTCTATTTCTTCTTTTACAGTAGTTTCTTTCTTATGTAATAAAGAAATTAAATGTTTTGCCTCGTCTTCTTTAATACCAGCCAACATCACTTCTGGTTCATTACCACCACCGGCTACTTCTATATTTAACTTCATAAGTCCGAGCATTTGATAAATGATGTTAGAAGACGTACTAATATTTTGTACACGCTCTTTATTTAAATAGCTTTCCTTCTTTACAAAAACACCGTGCTTTATATGTAAAATATTATTCTCAATCCAGTACACTTTAAAATACCATTTAATTGCTGAAAAAATAGCCATGATGAATAAAACAACCAGAAGAAAAAGATAAAATAAATACCAAGGTTCCACTTGTTCATCAGGTTTAAATAAAACAAGAATAATAAGTGGCAACAAACTCGCAATCCTAATACCTAACAATATCGTAATCGGATGTTGCCTCTTATACATCCTTATCACTCACTTTCGCAAGTTCTCCAATTTGTCTTTTCAGCTGTTCTGCTTCTTCTTTCGTTAAACCTGGAATACTATGAGAAGTTGCGGCTGTTGAAATATGTAATTCTGCTAAATTATACTTTCTCATGATCGGCCCTTGCTCAATCGTTACGTGCTGCACACGGATCATCGGAATAAGTACGCGTTTTACAACGAACATTCCCTTTTGAATCTCAATCTCTTCTTCATTTAATCTGTAACTATAATAGCGCTGACGTAAATTTGGAAACACAAAATAATCAAGTGGAATAAATGTAATAGCTCCTGTTACTAATAGTCCAAACAACCAGCCCCACCAGTTAAAGTTAATCATAAAAAAGAAATACGCAATTACGACTGTTAGTATAACTGCCGTCCCAATTAAAGCGTGAATTCGCCACACTTTCAGCATATTAGAATGAATCTCCCTTTCTAACGGCTGCATCTCATCACTCCAATTCTATGAATTTATTACTTATATATTATCAAAAAATAAGATTTCATATACATTTTTGTAAATTTATAGTCAAATAAAAATAGTTGAATCAAAAGCATATTAAAGAAACACACACCTCAGTTTTGAAAATTATGTATTATAAATATGAATTATATTGAACTAAAATAAACCTTACATGATTCATGTAAGGTTTATCGTTTTATACACAATATATTTCATTATTGTTGAGATATACTAGCATCGCTTTCAATTCGCTTTTCTTTTTGGCTCAGTTTTTTATCTTTAGATTTTTTTAATGTTAAAGTCATGCCAATAAAAATAAAAAGAATTCCTGTTATTTGCATTAAAGTTGGACGGAATCCAGTAAGTACAGTATCTAATAATATTGCCACTGCCGGATCTAAAAAAACTAATATTGAGATTGTTTTTGTAGATAAATAGCGTAAACTATCAAAAAACAGATAATATACTATCCCTGTGTGAATAAAACCAGTAGCTATAATATATGTCCAATTACTTTGAGTGAGGCCACTAAAAGCATCTAAATCTATAAATGGTATTAAAAGAAATATCCCCAAGAATGTTTGTAAAAATGTCATTGCATACGCACTCATTTTGTTAATCCCTTTACCAAATAAAGTTGTAAATGCATAAAAGAGAGCTGCAAGAAATCCCCATATCATACCTGAAGACATTAATGAACCGAAAGAGAAGCTTCCATCGATACCAGCAATTAACAAAGCTCCTGCAAAACACACAATTATTGAAATGATAGATATGAATGTTAATTTTTCTTTAAAGACGATACTTCCAATTAACAGTACAATTACTGGTGCAAGATGATAAACTGAGATAGCAATTGTAACTGACATATTTTCAAAGGCTTTAAATAAGAAAACCCAATTAAATACTAAGAAAAAGCCACATATTAAAACTTGAATAACTTCTTTTCGTTCCCATTTATCTTGTTTATATTGCCCTGTAAGCAACCAGCATACACTTAAAAATATTGTCGCAAAAATACACCTTACAAACACTAATTCAAACGAAGGTAAGTTTGTTTGAACCGAAAAAAAGCCAACTGATCCAAAGATAACCATTGATGCTATCATCTTTAAGGCCGGTACCGTTTTCTCTTGCTTAAAACTCTTTTGAAGCAAATTAATCCCCCTCCAATAAAAACTCGGTTTATAGTGAGAAAAACACCAGCCTAAAAAAAGGACAGGTGCTTTTCCTCAAAAACACTCAATTATAAATTTTTCCCAGCAGTCCAACCACCATCAATTACAAAATTAGAACCAGTAATAAAGCGGGCCTGATCAGAAATCAAGTACTCAATACATGAAACAATATCCTGCGGCAACCCCCAAGTATCTAAAGATTGATTACTTTTTATCATAGACATCAAGGCTTTATTACTAAAGTATTCTTCTGTAAGTTCAGTTCTAATAACACCGGGAGAAATACTATTTACCCTTATATTTTGCTTACCAAATTCCATAGCCATCTGTTTAGTCAATCCGATTAAAGCATGCTTTGATGCAACATAAGCAGCTCGCTCTGGTTCAGCCATTAATCCAGAAACCGATGCTATATTCACAATACAACCTTTTATTTTCGATTCACACCATCGCTTAGCTACTTCCCTAGAAAGGATAAATGGGGCTACTAAATTTACATCAATTACTTTTTTAAACATATCATCGGATAAATGTAAAACAGGTGTTATCTCTCGAATACCAGCTGCATTTATTAATATATCAGGAGAAAGCTTTTCTAAATCTAATTGAGTAAAAAGATTATGAATCGCTTCGCTATTACTTAAATCAATTTGCACTACTTTCAAAGGCATATCTGTTTTCATATAATCTATTAAATTATTATTATTAATATCAAGCGCTATTACATAAAATGATTTTTCTAAAAAGTATTTTATACAAGCATGACCTATACCGCTATTGGCTCCAGAAATCATAATTATTTTATTCTCTCTCATTTTGTCTCCTTATAAGAAAATGTTACTAATAAAATATCACGAAAAGCCTCCGTACTACATTCTGTTCCAAGTGGCGTTACGGCATGGAAGACCTTTTGTCCAAATACTAAAGTTTCTAAAGGCTCCTTCAAACTTATAAACTGATTAATTTCCCGAGGAGAATTAGCTATTAAATTATCTCCACCAATAGCTGTATTACTTAAATTCATAAGGTGTAAAAATACTACTGGTTCATCATCTTTATGTAACCAAATAGGTGAACTAAAAGATGGTCTTTCTTTAGTAGCTTTATATCTTACTTGATGTAAACCTATAATTAAGTCTTTACTTGTATCTATTATATTTGTTTTAAATGCAAATTCAGTATCGAAACGCACGATATTTTGAATTAAAGGATTACATAAAAAGCTATCATTTATGCTATTGAACTGTCTAACTTTCCCGCCATCGTCATAGTTATATTCTTTAGATTGGAAGTAATCATTACTATTATCTAAAATATAATCTGGTGAATCAACATACTTTATATACCTTGAATAAGATCTAGCACGGCATTCACCGTACGCATCATCTTCCAAATTATAATAATCTAACTGTGCTTGTGTTAATAAACGATGATTCTCTTCCTCTTGTAAAAAGATTTCATTTGAGATTTCAAGGAATCCTTTAGATTCAAATTCATGTACCTTTTCTTCTATGCTAAACCCATTCATTTTACTAAGAACAAACGTCATTATAAAAACCTCCACACTATTGTATTTTTCTATCTCACCCTATGTTAGAAATGCAATAAGTAACCGAGATTCTTGCTTAATAAAATTTTAAATTATGATATTCAATTAATACACCAAATGAAATATATGTAATTCATTAAAATTATTTATTAAGCAATATTATATATCCTTTTGGTTATTTTTTCTAATTATCTGAAGATTTATCAACATTAGTCTTAATATTCGAAATTAAAGAAATGGATTTTTCAGAAAGATAAAACTGCGCGTATTGCAATTATTTATGTATATAACTTTTTTAAAAATTATATTTTAAAAATTATATTTTAAATATAGCTAGTTTTTTATAATTTTTTTGATATAATTACATACGGGAAAAGGGAAGAATTTTGTCTTCCCTTGTGTTTTTATTTGCATCTAGTACTTTTGCTAGATGCTTTTTTTTATGCTAAAAAAAGTATCCTCAAATACTTTGAGGATACCTTTTCACCTTTATTATCTCTGCTGTTTTCTACCTAATACGAGTAACCCAAAACTCATCATTACAAGAAGTGCTCCCATATATGGTTCCACAGGCATTTTCTGCCCTGTCTTCGGTAATTCTTTTTCAGGTTTCTCTGGATTCGGTGTTCCAGGTTTTTCTGGATCTGGTGTTCCAGGCTTCTCCGGATCCGGTGTTCCAGGTTTTTCTGGATCTGGTGTTCCAGGCTTCTCCGGATCCGGTGTTCCAGGTTTTTCTGGATCTGGTGTTCCAGGCTTCTCCGGATCCGGTGTTCCAGGTTTTTCTGGATCTGGTGTTCCAGGCTTTTCTGGATTCGGTGTTCCAGGTTTCTCCGGATCTGGTGTTCCAGGCTTTTCTGGATCTGGTGTTTCTGGACCTGGTGGTGCTAAATGATTCAATTTGTTTAATACTTCTAATTGAACTGCATTTATCATTCCATTTGTAATTTCAAATGGAATTGGATTAGTTAATTTTTCATATCCCTTTGGTGCTTCTACTTCTACTAGTGTGTAGTTACCTACAGATAGATCTGTGATTTTTGCCTTTCCATCTTTATCTGTTGTTACTTTCACTACTACTTTTCCCTTTTCATCATGAACTTCAAACACAGCTCCTGATAAGACTTCCTTGCTTTCAGCGGCCATTTTTGTAATCTCCACTGCACCTTTGTCTAACTGTTCGTTCTCTACTTTCAATGATAAGACTTTTGTCATACCTTTTGTAATTTCGAATGATACTGGTTCCGTTAACTTTTTGTAACCTGGTAAGCTCTTCGTCTCTACTAATTTGTATTTTCCTACTGATAGATCTGAAACGTTTGCTTTTCCTTCTTTATCCGTCGTTACTTTCGCAACTACTTTGCCTTTTGAATCACGTACTTCAAATACAACATTTTCTAATGGTGCTTTACTGTCTTTATCTATTTTTGTGATTTCTACATTCCCCGTATCTACCATTTCATTTTCTACAGTGAACGCTAAAGATTTTGTCATACCTTTTGTAATTTCAAATGGTACAGGCTTTTCTAATTTTTTGTAGCCTGGTAAACTCTCTACTTCTACTAGCTTGTACTTTCCTACTGATAAATCTGAAACTGTTGCTTTTCCAGCTTTATCTGTCGTTACTTTCGTTACTACCTTGCCTTTGTCGTCTTGTACTTCAAAGACTACACCTGCTAACGGTGCCTTATTATCTTTATCTATTTTTGTAATTTCTACATTTCCCGTATCTACCATTTCATTTTCTATTTTTAATGATAGAACTTCTGTCATACCTTTTGTAATTTCAAACGATACTGGTTCTGTTAATTGTTTGTAACCTGGTAAACTTTCTTTCTCTACTAATTTGTACTTTCCTACTGATAGATCTGAGATTTTTGCTTTACCATTTTTATCTGTTTTTACTTCTGTTACTACTTTGCCTTTGTCGTCTTGTACTTCGAAGACTACGCCTTCTAATACTTTTTGACTATCTTTATCTACTTTTGTGATTTCTACTGAACCTTTGTCTAACTGTTCATTCTCTACTTTTAATGATAAGACTTCTGTCATACCCTTTTTAATTTCGAATGATACTGGCTCTGCTAGCTTTTTGTAGCCTGGTAAGCTTTCTACTTCTACTAGTTTGTAATTTCCTACAGATAGATCTGAAATTTTCGCTTTTCCTTCTTTATCTGTTGTTACTTTTGTTACTACTTTGCCTTGCTCATCTTGCACTTCGAATGTTACGCCTTTTAATAACGCGCCACTTTCTTTGTCCACTTTTGTAATTTCTACTGAGCCTTTATCTACTAATTCGTTCTCTACTTTTAGTGATAAAACTTCTGTCATACCTTTTTTGATTTCGAATGATACTGGTTTCGCTAGTTTTTTATATCCTGGTAAGCTTTCTACCTCTACTAGCTTATATTTTCCTACTGGTAAATCTGAAATTGTTGCTTTTCCTTCTTTATCTGTCGTTACTTTTGCAACTACTTTGCCTTTTTCATCTTGCACTTCGAATGTTACGCCCGCTAATACTGCGCCACTTTCTTTGTCTACTTTTGTAATTTCTACTGAACCTTTATCTAACAGTTCGTTCTCTACTTTCAATGATAAAACTTTCGTCATACCTTTTTTGATTTCGAATGATACTGGTTCCGTTAATTTTTTGTAACCTGGTAAACTCTTCGTCTCTACTAATTTGTATTTTCCTACTGATAGATCTGAAACGTTTGCTTTTCCATCTTTATCTGTCGTTACTTCTGCTACTACTTTGCCTTTGTCGTCTTGTACTTCGAAGACTACGCCTTCTAATACTTTTTGACTATCTTTATCTACTTTTGTAATTTCTACTGAACCTTTATCTACTAGTTCATTCTCTACTTTTAATGATAAGACTTCTGTCATACCTTTTTTGATTTCGAATGATACTGGTTCTGTTAATTGTTTGTAGCCTGGTAAGCTTTCTTTCTCTACTAATTTGTACTTTCCTACAGATAAGTCTGAGATTTTTGCTTTACCATTTTTATCTGTTTTTACTTCTGTTACTACTTTTCCCGCTTCATCTTGGATTTCAAAGACTACGCCTTCTAATGCTTTTTGACCATCTTTATCTACTTTTGTAATTTCTACTGAACCTTTATCTACTAGCTCATTCTCTACTTTTAGTGATAAAACTTCTGTCATACCTTTTTTGATTTCGAATGATACTGGTTTCGCTAGTTTTTTATATCCTGGTAAGCTTTCTACCTCTACTAGCTTATATTTTCCTACTGGTAAATCTGAAATTGTTGCTTTTCCTTCTTTATCTGTCGTTACTTTTGTTACTACTTTGCCTTTTTCATCTTGCACTTCGAATGTTACGCCCGCTAATACTGCGCCACTTTCTTTGTCTACTTTTGTAATTTCTACTGAACCTTTATCTAACAGTTCGTTCTCTACTTTCAATGATAAAACTTTCGTCATACCTTTTTTGATTTCGAATGATACTGGTTCCGTTAATTTTTTGTAACCTGGTAAACTCTTCGTCTCTACTAATTTGTATTTTCCTACTGATAGATCTGAAACGTTTGCTTTTCCATCTTTATCTGTCGTTACTTCTGTTACTACTTTGCCTTGCTCATCTTGAACTTCGAAGACTACGCCTTCTAATACTTTTTGACTATCTTTATCTACTTTTGTTACTTCCACATTTCCCTTGTCTAACATTTCGTTTTCTACTGTTAAAGCAAGAGATTTTGTCATACCTTTTTCAATTTGGAAAGTAATCGGATCTACTAATTGTTTATATCCTTTTGGTGCTTTTACTTCTACTACCTTGTATGTGCCGACTGATAAATTAGTAACTTGTGCTTGTCCTTTTTTATCTGTCGTTATTTTAGCGACTACTTGTCCTGCTTCATCTTGAATTTCAAAGACTGCATCAGCTAAAGCATCTTTATTTTCTTTATCTACTTTTGTAATTTCTACATTTCCTGTATCCACTAATTCATTTTCTACAGTCAATTGTAATGCTGTTACTCTACCCTTTTCAATTTCGAATGAAATTGGCTTTTCTAGTGGTTTGTATCCTGCCGGTGTTTCTACTTCTACCAACTCATACTTTCCAATAGATAAATCTGAAACGTTTGCTTTTCCTTCTTTATCCGTTTTTACTTTCGCAACTACTTTTCCTTTTGAATCACGTACTTCAAATACAACATTTTCTAATGGAGCTTTACTATCTTTATCTATTTTTGTTATCTCTATATTCCCTGTATCCACCATTTCATTTTCTACTTTCAATGATAGGACCTCGGTCATGCCTTTTTTAATTTCAAATGATACTGGTTTTTCTAACTTTTTATAACCAGGTAAACTTTCTACCTCTACTAATTCATACTTTCCTACAGGTAAATCTGAAACATTTGCTTTTCCTTCTTTATCTGTCGTTACTTTCGTAACTTCCTTACCCTTTTCATCTTGTACGATGAATGTTACTCCCGCTAACGGTGCTTTATTATCTTTATCTATCTTTGTTATCTCTATATTTCCCGTATCTACCATTTCATTTTCTATTTTTAATGATAAGATCTCGGTCATACCTTTTGTAATTTCAAACGATACTGGCTCTGTTAATTTCTTATAGCCTGGTAAACTTTCTTTCTCTACTAATTTGTACTTTCCTACTGATAGATCTGAGATTTTTGCTTTACCATCTTTATCTGTTTTTACTTCCTTTACTACTGTTCCAGCTTCATCTTGCACTTCAAAGACTACGCCTTTTAATGCTTTTTTGCTGTCTTTATCTATTTTTGTAATTTCTACTGAACCTTTATCTAACTGTTCATTTTCTACTTTCAACGATAGGACTGTTGTCATACCTTTTGTAATTTCGAATGATACTGAATCTGTTGGCTTTTTGTAGCCTGGTAAACTTTTCGTCTCTACTAATTTGTACTTCCCTACTGATAAATCAGAGATTTTTGCTTTACCATCTTTATCTGTTTTTACTTCTGTTACTACTTTGCCTTGCTCATCTTGCACTTCGAAGACTACGCCTTCTAGTACTTTTTGGCTATCTTTATCTATTTTTATAATTTCTACTGAGCCTTTGTCTAACTGCTCATTTTCTACTTTTATTGCTAAAGATTTTGTCATACCTTTTTTTATTTCAAATGGTACTGGTTCTGTTAGCTTTTTATAACCTGGTAAGCTTTTCGTCTCTACTAATTTGTACTTTCCTACTGATAGATCTGAAACGTTTGCTTTTCCATCTTTATCTGTTACTACTTTTCTTACTACTCCATCTTTCTCATCTTGGACTTCAAATTCGACACCCGCTAATACTGCCCCGTTCTCTTTGTCCACTTTTGTGATTTCTATATTACCTTTGTCAACCATTGCATTTTCCACTTGTATTGGGAATATGCCGTCCCCTGTTACATTTACTTCGAACTCTGCTTCTTTTAATTGGTAGCCTTCAGGCGCTTTCGTTTCTTTTAAAATATATTTCCCTGGTGCTAACGGTTTAGAGATTGCCTTACCATCTTTATCTGTAATAATATGTTCGACTACTACACCGTCTTTTACTATATCAAACTCTGCATTTGCTAATGGTTTTTCACCATTTTCCGAATCAATTTTCTTTACTTCAATTTGACCCTTTTGCATAGTATTTTTAATTTCAATTGTTTTTGTTTCTCCAGCTTGAAGTGTAACCTCTACTGGTTCTTTTAATTTTTGATATCCTTCTGGTGCTACTGTTTCATATACTTTATACGTCCCAGGAGCTAAAGGTTGAGGTACTGAAAAACCTTTTTCGTCCGTTTTCAGTTTTGCAACAACTTCATTTGCACTATTTCGGACTTCAAATTCGGCACCTTTTAACCCTTTGTTCGGATTCTCAGAATCTATTTTATGAAGCGATACTGTACCATCTTTTGGAGCTTCAGGCGGCGTAATAGTTACTTCTTTTGATGTTAATGTTTTATCATCAAAATGTAATTCCGCTTTATTAGGAATCTTCTTATCTACGTAAGAAGATAAGTCTGCATCATTTTTAATTTTCGCCTTAATACTAAGATTAATTATCTGGTCTTCATATGACTTATAGTCAAAATTCTCACCAAACGTAAATGTTACTTCACTTCTTTGCTTATCTATCTTTAACGTCCCTTTAGAAGTAATATCTTGGCCATTTTGATCATACACTTTTGCCTCTAATACTTCTAAAACATCTTCTAAATCATCACGAATTACCATTGATGTGTATTTAGGAGGATCGTTTGGTATATGTGTACCAACTTGGTATTGAATCACTTGATCCATTTGTGTTAGCTGCTCATTCTCTACAAGCTTGCCATTCTCATCAACTATATTTTTTTCAATACTAGGTGGATTATCGTCACCTGAACCGGTTCCCCCTCCACCACTTACGAATACTTGTCCTACTTTTTCTTCAGTTTTAATATTTTTACCTTCTAATTTCACAGTATTTTTATGAGGCTTTGCAGAAGGATTAGTAATCTTTGTTTTATATCTTAAAATATAACCTTTTGAACTGTCTGGAAACTCAATTGTAAATCCAGCCTTTGTTGCATTAATTTTAATGTTAGATAAATCTGCTGGCTTAATATTTGTTGGTGCATAACCATCTTCAAATACAGCCTCTTCTAATACTACGCTGTCTGTAATTAACTCATGCCCAGGTCCTAATGTATCTGTTAATTTAAGATCTTGCATTTCTGTTCCAGTTGCATTTACATATACAAGCCAATCAGCAATCGAAGGATCTTCTTGATTATAAGAACCCCATTTCAATAGATTATCTGTATTGGGCTGTGGCTTCGGTCTCTCTGTCGTATTACTTACATTTACTTCTTTATTGACGATTTGACCATCAACGTTAAATTCTAATGGAATTTCTTTAACACCATCATATGCTTCTAGACCAAAGTAGAATTCTACGAATAAAGAACCTTTAATGTTATTCTTTCCTTCTACGTAATCCCCCATAGTACACATTAATAGACCCTTTTTCATCTCACATGTACCAACTATTTTTCCTTCAGCATCTTTTAAAGGAAAACTCATATTCATAAGGTCTTTTCGAAACTCTTTTGGCATATCAATTGTGAATTGATCTCCACTTTTTATTTTTTCTTTAGCTGACCACTTCACTTCTACTTTCATACCATCTGAGGCTTGATACGGTTCAGATGTCGTGCCATCAGTACGGGAAATATTAATTTCGTCCACTGGACTTTTCATCACAGCAGCTTGAATAACTGGAGCCCACACATTCAGCACTGAAAATAATACTAGAAAAACTAATGAAACCATTGAAATATGTCTTTTAGTACTTTTCATTTGCATAGTTCCCTCCTATTTTTTATATTTATATAACAAAAAAAGACCGTCCGGTTGCATCAAAAATGTGCAACCAGACGATCTTAGTAACCAATATGTATTACCGTAGACTCTAAGCTTTGCGGCCTATCCTTTCGAATAGTGTGCTAAAAATATCTTTTATTCTTTTTTTGTTTCATTTTCCTCTTAAACCAAATATTACTATACCGTCTGGACGGTTATAATTCAATACTCTATAAAATTGTTCTATTTTTCTAATAAAAAAAATAATTCACCACTACATTAAAGAAGCAACGGTGAATTATTTTTACATTATATAGTTCGTATATTCTATTTATATGAATTACTAATAAGAGCTTGAATCACTTTTTCTCTTAACTCAGGGCTTAGTCTTCCAACCCCTAAATATTCCGAATACCATAATCCATCTGCTGCTAATCTAATAATTGTTGCACAAACTGCATCTATCTCATCGTTTTCTATATTCTTTTGCAGTTGCTGAAATGATTGTTGTAATGGCTCAAGTAATTCAGGTTTTAACATGAATGCTGCCATCATACTACTAGATAACTCTTCTGTTCTTCTCTCATTATTTAATCTTTCCTCTACAAAAGAGCGAACCCATCTCCCTTTCTTCTCTGCGTCTTCCGCTACTTTATTGTAAATGGCTCCCTCATAATCCTCTATCCCTCTGACTATCATACCTTCTATTAAAGCTTCTTTATTTGAAAAGTGATACAATAATCCACCTTTACTTACACCCGCCTCTTTTGCCACTGCTTCTAATGTTAATTTAGCAACCCCCTTACATTGCACAATTTGAGAAGCGGCCGCCAAAATCTTTTGCCGCGTTATGCTTATACTCATTCCTTTTTAAAACCCCATTTCTACTAAATTTATATAAATACGAATCTTATTTTTAATATTGTTGATTACTACTAAGTATTTTCTTTATACAACAAAAGCTTCATTACCTTTGAATTTTTAGTTACTTATTCTATTAAAAATTTCCATATCATTCAATATGATAACATTAAACACACAAAGCTGACTATACATCTATACTTTTGTATTTATTGAAAATATATCCATTAATAAAATTTACCAATTTAGTCCTTCTTATTACCTTATAAGACGGCAGTAATTCTTTCAGCACTAAATAAAAAATGTTATTACTCCCATTGAATTGAGTAATAACATTTCACTTAACAAATTCGCTGCCAACTAGCATCCTTCACATCTTCACTAGTCGGTTTTCTAACTAATCCAATAAAACATTCCTCGCAAGCACCAAATGCAATAAAATTTTTCTGTGCTTGTCTTAACGAGACTTCATTTGCACCGCCTTCAAAGTCAGGATCGTTAAACTGTACCTCATCATCTTCCCAGTAACATATATTACAAATTTCATATGTACCTGGTGGTTCTTCTTCTATTGTTCTATACCCGCAGCACGGACATGTATATTTCATTCTGTTACTCCATTATTCATTTCTTTTTTCTCCCATATATTCCGGCCCATAAAGAATGTAACAGCGCAAATCATAGTTATTACCATGAAAGTAGTATTAGAATCCTCATATGTAGTTGGAATTCCAACCGTTACAGAAACAATACTAAAAGCTAAAAGTAGATATAATAATAAAGATATAATATAGCTGAGTTTAAATCGTAAAATGATACCTCTAAACAATAGCTCACCAAGTAGACAGCCACCTAAAATAATAGGTACTCCGAAATACAATGTAAGGACTCCCATTTGCGCAGTAGATTGAATTATCTTTCCAATTATGTTCGGCGAAACCAGCTCACTATTGTTTCCCATCCTATCATATAATTCAAGTGCTGTTGCTGAAATAAAGAAACTTAATATAGAAAATGAATACGGTATTAAAAATTTGCTCACTCTCATTCACCTCGCTTGTTTCTTTACATATATTATTCATTATTTTCGCATAAAAAAATAGCCCGTCTTCCGCGAAAGGCGAGCCGTTCCACTTAATTCTCACTTAACTTCTTCTTATACCAATCCTGCATTCTCTCCGCATCTTCTACTCTCGTATGCTCTATTTTGTAACTAGATGATGCACTCGAAAACTTATACGTACATAAATCCGCACGGCGCTGGAAATATGATTGTGTCTTCTCCATTGATTGGACGTGTCTTCTTCTAATAAGTCCTGTATATTTTCCGACGCTACGATAGACAAGTGTAATTTGTTCTCCGTTAACACTGTAACCATTTGTTTTAAATGTTGCGTATCCAAGTGTAAAGATAAAGATTGCGAGCGGTAGTAATGCCCACATGATGTAATACTTTTCAAAGTATATGCCTATTCCAGTAAGCGGGATTGCGAGCATAGCGAAAAAGATGAAACTATCAATGAGATAGCGGCGCAATGCTGCTTTTGGTAACGAAGTAATATTTGCATTCAGTTCGTATGGTAATTGTAAATGCGCGAGTAACTGTTGCACTCGATCTTTTCGAATGATAGGATGCAGTGTAACTTTTTCTTTTTCGTCACCCGTTCCCTTACTTTGAATGACTTCTACTTGCACAGCACAATAACCGAACGGTTGGCGTAAAATACCTTCTTTTATCGTAATCCCTTGAATACGGTGCAATTTTAGTACGAGTTCTTTTTTCTCCAGTAATCCTTGCGAAATACGGACTTCGTCATTTCTTCGATTCACTGTGAAATCTCCATGTTTTAGCGCATAACCAATTGTCGATATAATCCACGAAAGGACGAGCAAAATAGCTATCATCAAAATCCAGCCATATATATCATGTTCCATTACATACGACTTTACGCTATTCTCTATCCATTTCGGAATGTACTCATCTACTTGGTGATACACAAAAAAGATTAATGAGAATAATAATCCAAATTGACCAGATGTAACAGAGGCTATTAAAATCTCTTTCCACGTTAATTTGTATTCTCTCGCTTGTTTTTCCTCTGTAATAATTTCTTTTACTTCTACTTCTTCTAATGTTTTTTCTACTTTCAATTCTGAAGCCGACTCATTTAACATTGCGATAAGCTCTGTCGCTTCTTCTACCGTAATTCCAGCTAAGCTAACTTCTGCTTCATCGCCTCCGCCAGCTGTTTCAATCTGAATTTTTTTCAAACCGAGCATTTGATATAGTACGTTAGAACTTGTATTAATCGTTTGAACACGTTCTTTATTTAAGTAGCTCTCCTTTTTCACAAAGAGACCTTGTTTCACATGTAATACGTTATTTTCAACCCAGTATGTTGTGTAATACCATTTTTCAAACGCTGAAAAGACGGTGAGTAAACCGAATGCAGTGGGAATTAAATACCAAAACGGGAACTTTCCGTTTAAGCTAAACATGAAAATAATGAGTGGTATAAAGTCTGTTATTTTTAACTCTAATAACATCGTGATTGGATGCTGCCTTTTATACATCCTCATCACTCACTTTCGCTAATTCTGCGATTTTCGTTTTCAACATTTCAGCTTCATACATCGTTAAACCTGGGATGCTATGAGAAGTTGCTGCTGTTGAAATGTGTAATTCTGCTAATCCGTATTTTCTCATAATTGGCCCTTGTTCAATCGTTACGTGCTGTACACGAATCATCGGCACTAATACGCGCTTAACAACGAAAAGGCCATGCTGAATTTCAAGTTCTTCTTCATTTAGTTGGTAGCTGTAATAACGTTGACGTAGTTTCGGAAACGTAAAGTAATCAAACGGTGTATATACGATTGTTAATCCGATGAGCACATAGAAAATCCAAGCCCACCAATTAAACTTAATCATAAAGAAAAGATATGCAAAAATGACTATAATACTGATTCCTAGCTCAATTAAAGAACGCGCTTTCCACACCTTGACCATGTCAGGGTGAATTTCATTTTTCAATGGATCCATGTAACCACTCCAAATCTAGTAATCTAATATATGAATACTCTCAATCTATATTTTACGTAACTTTACAGAAAATTGGAATTTAATCTTCTTTCTTCTCAGGAATAAAATATCCGAACCAAAGTAGCCAAATGAAACCGATTAACTTCATCCAATTTCCATCCGCTTGAAAAGCTTCAATCATACCTGGTATTTTATAAACCCCAATAAATCCAAGAAAACCGAGCCACCAGTTTTTTTGCATTTTCATTTTTACTCCTCCTTCATTACGTTTTTCACATTTCGAATCCAAATTTCTTTATACTTTAACTGGAATCCCATGAGCATATAGTTGCTCATATTATCGATCACGAGCGCTAGCGTATGAGCATTTTCTTCCGTTTCATGTTGTGACACAACGCCCAGTCTCGCGCCTTTCTTCAATAAATCATGGAAACCATGCAAAAAATCCTCTTGTATTTCAAATAAACGTTTCTGATACTTTTCATTTCGCGATGCAGTTACGATAAATTCATTGATAACGCGTAGTATTCCTTCTTGCCCTTCATACTCAGAGAGCATATGTAAACCATCTGCGATTAGCTTTTCTGCAAAGTTTTCTTTCGTATACCGCTCTTCATTAAAGTATTTTGTAAAATGATAATCAGAAAAAATCTCTTCAAATAAAAAATCAACTAACGCTTCTTTAGAAGAAAAATGATAGTAAATAGCCGGTTTTGAAATACCTACCTCTTTCGCAATCATGGAAAGACTCATCTTCTCAATGCCGTGTTCTGCCATAAGTTTAAATGATGCCTCTACAATGTTCTGCGATGTTTGTAAATTCTTCGTCATACTATACCTCACTTATTTTTACTTACCGTTCGGTAAGTAAATTATAAAACAAAACGAAATGATTTTCAATTTAGTTAGCACTACAGAAGGTATTTATTGGAAAATACAGAAAGTTATAAAGTAAAAGCAACATATAAGAATAAGGAGGATATCATATGGGACTTGGTGGTAATGGCGGTAGTGGTGGTAATGGCGGCGGTGAAGCGGGACAAGCTGGTAAGAGCGGATTTTCATTAATCATTGTACTTTTTATCGTATTGATTATAGCTGGAATTAGCTATATCGGACTTAGCTTCTAAGAAAAGGCGTCCTACATTACATATGTAGGACGCCTTGTTTTTAATCTCTATTCAGCAATCGCATACGATAACAATTCATCGTCACTTCTCCAAGCCTTTGCAGTAATTGATAGTTCGCATATGCGCCGACTGGGGCACCGATTACTGGTACGAGCTGAAGCATTTTCGCTAAATCAATATAGTCTCGGTACTCTGTTTGGAACTTTTCCCAGTCCATATGATTTTCTTTTTCTGTATCCCACGTTTCGATTGCTTTCCATATTTCTTTTCGGTGATCGTCACTTGAAAAGGCAAGTTGGAAAACGTGAAGGATAAAAAGACGCTCTTCTTGTTTACTCGTATCAAATCCGTACAATGTCGCTGCATCGAATAAAAATTTAATTTTAATTGTAAGTAAAAGCGGAAAGTCAGCAAGACCGAGGAGAATACCACCAGCTCCAGTCCCTGCTCCTTCTGCCGCTGCTATTTTTTTGTACTCATCCATTTTTTTACGAACTTCATCGTCACGTCTTTGCAGTGACCATGTCGTCTCTTTTAGTTTCGGCTTTATAAAGTTTGACCCGGCGCTAATCGTTTGCACCATCATACGAATCGTCTCTGTTAGTACCTTTTGTACTTTCGCCGGAATGAGCTGTTGCACCTTCGTCTGCACTTTTTTGGAGAACCGTGTCATCATAGAAGAATCTTTCATGAATGTAGCTTTCCACTGCTCCAATTCTTTTATAACCTTCTCTTCGTATGTAATCATAGGTTCATTCCTTTCAATTTAAACGCTCAATGCGCTTCGCCCCGTATTGGTAAACGAAACCGATACTAAATAATATGCTTACGATAAGTAAAATTCCTGTCATCATGAAATCTTTCGTTGCTAGTGCAAATATAACTGTAAAGATTACGCTTCCGATGATTAGAATCGCGTTTAATAAAGCAAGAAAATCTTTCTTCTTCTCTTCTCCCCCTACTGGATACAAATCAAGCCAAATTTTCATGCGATGATGTTTCCATAAAGTTAATAGCTGATAACCGATTAAGTATAGGAAGATAAGGCTTACGATAAATCGTCCATATAAAAATGGAATGAAGTAAAGAATTACTCCGCCAAGAGCGAGCAGACGCACATATAATCCAAAATAATTACCAGATCTTAAAAATGTTCTCGTATATAAGTATAAATATGTACGCTTTTCGCCTATCATCGACAGAATGAAATCTAGCCATTTTCTGCGGGCTACTCTTTCTTTTAATGCTGGTACATCAACGAACATGTTCGCAATGCGGTACAGTAGCATCATCTTCTTACCTTCTTCGGAAATTAAATACTCCCAGTTTAGTGGCTTTCCTTTGACCATTTGATGCATGATAGCAAGGTATAACACCATGAGAAGGACGATTCCACCAATGAAAAGAACTGAAGTACGTTCTACAAGGAAATATACAAATAAACCGTTTAGGATAAAACGAATAAACCAATCAGCCCTTTGTATATTTTGATCTGTTAAAAATGACTTTTCCCACGCTACAAATAAATTCCACGCTTTTACAATGACAAACGCAATTACAATCCATATGTACGCCGCTCCAGTTTGTTTCATTTGTTGGAAGTATAACGGAGCAAGCGCAGCTGCTACGATTGCGATTATGTATAACTGAATCATAAATGTAAAAAGAAATGCCTTTGTGAAGTAAGGTTTTAACTTTTCTTCAACTGGCAGTAAGTAAACGAGATCCGCTTCTTTTAATAACGTTTGAATGGATCCAGCCGTTAACACGAGTCCAATTAATACTGCCATTACGAGCGCAGTTGGAAACGAAGTTGTTAACGTTTGTAACCATTGCTGGTAATAATACGCTCCCGCACCGATGATGAACACGAAAATAAATTTCAAATGATCATTAAATACGTATTTACTATATGTACGAACTTCTTTTAGAAAGTGACGAAATCGTTCTTTCCATAACGCTGTGCTATTCATAATCTTCTTCCTTTGTTAGCGCGATGTAAATATCATCTAACGTTGCACCTGGCATATTAAACTGTGATTGCAGTTCAGATAGCGTTCCCTTCGCTCTTACTTCACCTTGATGCAAAATAATGAACGAATCACAATAACGCTCTGCCGTCGCTAAAATATGTGTGCTCATTAAAATACCGGCACCACTCTTTTTCATTTGGTCCATCATTTGAAGAAGGGATTGAATCGCTAACGGATCTAATCCAACGAAAGGTTCATCTACTATGTAAAGAGATGGCTCCACTAAAAATGCGCTCATAATCATTACTTTTTGTTTCATCCCTTTTGAGAAATGAGATGGAAACCATTTTAAACGATTTTTCATACGAAACTCTTGTAGTAGTTGTCCTACACGTTCTTCATATTGTTTTTCATCCACGCCGTACGCCATAGCTGTTAATTTCAAATGCTCTTCTAACGTTAATTCATCATATAATACCGGCGTTTCCGGAATAAATGAAAAGCTAGAACGGTACGCTGTCATATCATCACGAATTGTTTTCCCATTAATTGTGACAGTTCCTTTTTTCGGTTCCATTAAACCGATAATATGTTTAATCGTCGTACTTTTACCAGCTCCATTTAAACCGATTAAGCCGACAAGTTCGCCTTTATTAACAGAGAACGAAACGTCTTTTAATACAGGTCGTTTCGTATATCCTCCTGTAACATTTTCCACACGCAATAACTCGCTCATACGACACCACTTTCTTCATTAGTATTCATTCTATATTCATCTTACCAAAAATTATGCTGTACTACATAGTATCCATGTACTCAAAAAAAATTTTTAAATTTATTAGCATATAATTTCCCGAAAGCGGACATCATAATTATTGAAGAAGGAACACATTGAAAAAGCAACCACCAATTGATGAGTACAACAACATAGTGAAGTCATCATGAAATGGGGTGTCCAAGTTGGACAATGAAATTTACACATAACCAGATCATTTGTTTCATTTTCGAAACGGGGTGTCTCTGAAAGAGCATATACTGTTTTAAAAAATAAACAATTTCATTTTAAAAAAGATTGCAATTCATTTCACTTGAAAATGGGGTGTCTGCGGCAGAAACTTTAGCCGATTTACCGTGCATTTCTTAAATAAATGAGGTGTCTGCGAAACGTAAATTACGATAATGCTTTTTCAATCCCTCTTCAGAAAACAGGAAGCTGAGTCAGCTTCCTGTTTTTCGTGTTTGTTCTCTTATGTAATTATGGTAAAATACGGCTAAGGATATTTGAAAGGATGAGATCAATGAATCATACAGCAGACAATTGTATTTTTTGTAAAATCATTGACGGGCAAATCCCTTGCTCAAAAGTATACGAAGATGAACATGTGCTTGCATTTTTAGATATTAGTCAAGTAACAAAAGGACATACTCTTGTTATTCCGAAAGTTCACAAACAAGACATTTTTGCGTTAACGCCAGAAATCGCATCACACATTTTTTCTGTCGTTCCAAAAATCGCAAATGCGATTAAAGCAGAGTTTAATCCAGTTGGCTTTAACCTACTTAACAATAACGGTGAAAAAGCTGGACAAACTGTGTTCCACTTCCACCTTCATTTAATTCCACGCTACGGTGAAAAAGATGGTTTCGGTGCTGTTTGGAAATCACACCAAAATGAATACACTATGGAAAATTTACAAAACATCGCAAGTACAATTGCAAATAGTGTGAAATAATGACACTATAAGAAGGCGTAATACATAACAAGCCACTTCCCTGAAGTCATCAAATTCCGCATGGCTTGTTTCTTTACTTAAAATGCTCAGGGATGATTGTTTGTGCATAGCACATATAAGAAAGATATGCATATTTTCCCATCATGAATACGAACAAAAAATAAGGAGGTCTCCTTTTATGTCAAAAGCTAAATCCTTTATTACAGGTGTTATTTGCGGCGGAGCAGTTGCTGGACTAGCTGTTCTTTTCTCAACTCCTTCTTCTGGTAAAGACATGCGCGGCAAGTTAAAAGAAAAAGGAAATGATATTAAAAAGACTTTAGCTGATATTACAGCTGATACGAAATTATTAAAACGTCAAATCGTTGAAACTGCTTCAGAAGGTAAAGAAGTGTTCCAAGAATTAAAAGACGATATGCACGATACACTTTCTAACTGGAAGCAAGATATTTCTCAAAACAAGCGCCATATTGAGAAAGAAATTTTGGACATCCAAAAGTCAATTGAGAAACTACAAGAAGCTGTTCCAGAAAAAGCGTAAACAAATTCCTGCTTAGTTTTTTGCATATAACAAATATTTTTTATATAAATTGACCTTGACACGGCATGTCGTATAGATATGCCGTGTTTTTATGCATTTACAATATATGTTATCACTTAACATGTAAGGACAACGTATGTATTCACGACTCATAAAACGCTTCCATAGTTATGCATGATTTGTATAGAATGTCATTTTTCCGAAAAATTTTCACAATTCTCACAAAAAGACTTTATTAATTTTTATTTTACTGGCATAATAGATAGTAATGAAAAAAGAATGTTAAAGTGGGTGAGTAAATGAAAAGTGGAGAAAAAGATTACTCGGTAAAAGAAGCGATGATTTTCAGCCAACGCATTGCTCAATTATCGAAAGCGTTATGGAAATGTGTAGAGAAAGATTGGCAGCAGTGGATTAAACCTTACGATTTAAATATTAATGAACATCATATTTTAACAATCGCTTATCATTTAAAAGGGGCTTCTATTTCTGAGATTGCTAAGTTTGGAGTTATGCACGTATCAACGGCGTTTAACTTCTCTAAAAAGCTAGAAGAACGTGGCTATCTTGTATTCTCAAAAAAGGAAGATGATAAACGAAATACGTACATTGAAATTACAGACAAAGGGGAAGAATTACTACTTCGCTTAATGGAGGAGTATGATCCTGAAAATAATTCAGTGTTTAATGGGGCTCTTGCACTTCGTAATTTTTATGGGAAGTTCCCAGAAAATATCGAACTGATTGCAATCCTGCGTAATATTTACGGACAAGACTTTATCGATATTTTTGAGAAATCATTAGAAGATATTGAAGAGAACTTTACAGAATCCGATCAAAAGTTAGTTAAGAAATAATCTATTTATTTTTTCGCAATCATGCTTAAGAATTCATTCATAAGCGGCTTAAATAAACCTTGTTTTGCTAGCGCTTCCGCAGTTTCGTGTACTTCGAGCTGATGTGGAAGCGCTTTTTCAAATTGATCTAACAGCGCATCGAACAAAAGAAGCCCTTCTGCTTTCTCCACTACATATTGCTCGTTCAGTTTTTCACAAAGATTTAGTATACGTTCAATATCTTTTTTACGAGCTTTTTTCTTTATGATCAAAGAATAAAATGGACACTTCTCTTCATCAATCATTTTAAATAGTAGGTCTACATAGTATTCAGCTTGTTCTAATCTTCTAACAACGTCCATTTTCTCCCTCACTTTCTAACACAAAGTCTTCTATTTCTGAATTTTGTAACACGAACAAAATATCGTGTGATACAATATATGTATATGTATTTTAGCCAAAAGGAGGTCTCGCCTCATGACACTTATAACAGTTGTTTTTGTCGCATTTGCACTTCTTGTTATATTTTACACGAATTTCATGACACATACACTGTGTGAACGAAAACAAATAGCTGCGAGCCGCCAGCCCGGTGTCTTTCGGGTTATTAATGTATGTATAACAATTTTATTAATTTCTAGTTATATAGAAATTATATTTCATGGAAAGTGAGGAAGGAAAGCCCCTTCCTCACTTTTTTCCTCTATAAGCAAATTATACCTACAATAACCAATAAAATAAACAGTACAAGTAATAAAATAAGTTGAGAATTCATCCCCATCCCCTCCTCTATTCTGTATATGCGGCATACGCCCAATATGGCACACTTTCAAAATCTGACACGTGCTGGTTAATTTTTCTTTATCAATATGAAAACGGTTCGAAATATGATATATTAAATTTTGTACATATTGCTTATACTATAGAACAAAACATTCATCAAAACTTTATCCTCAGCCTCGGTAAGCCCTGTTAAGCGCGCTTTACCAATATAAAAAAGCAAAAGTATCAGTGAGACTTAATCGGGCTCTTATGAATCAAAATTCATTGGTGTAGGATAAATTAAAAATACATAATAGTAGGAGTGTTTATCGAATGAAGAAAGCTATGCTTGCCTTAGCCGCAACAAGTGTAATCGCATTATCAGCATGTGGAACATCATCATCAGACAAAATTGTTACATCTAAAGCTGGTGACATTACAAAAGAAGAATTTTACAATCAAATGAAGACACAAGCTGGTAAACAAGTACTAAACAACATGGTTATGGAAAAAGTACTTATTAAAAACTACAAAGTTGAAGACAAAGATGTAGACAAAAAGTTCGATGAAATGAAAAAACAATACGGTGATCAATTCGATACACTATTAAAACAACAAGGTATTAAAGAAGAAACTATAAAAACTGGTGTGCGTGCTCAATTAGCTCAAGAAAAAGCTATCGAGAAAACAATCACTGATAAAGAACTAAAAGAAAACTACAAGCCTGAAATTAAAGCAAGCCACATTCTTGTAAAAGATGAAGCTACTGCGAAAAAGGTAAAAGAAGAACTTGGACAAGGTAAATCTTTCGAAGAGTTAGCGAAACAATACTCTGAAGATACTGGTTCAAAAGAAAAAGGCGGAGACCTTGGCTACTTTACTGCTGGTAAAATGGTTAAAGAATTCGAAGATGCTGCTTACAAGCTGAAAAAAGATGAAGTAAGCGAACCTGTGAAATCACAATTCGGTTACCACATCATTAAAGTAACAGACATTAAAGAACAAAAACCATTTGATGAAGTAAAAGGCGACATCAAAAAAGATCTAGTTCAGAAGAAAGCACAAGATGCTGCATTCATGAACGATCTTATGATGAAAGAAATCAAAAAAGCTGACGTAAAAGTTGACGATAAAGATTTAAAAGATCTTTTCGAAGAGAAAAAAGCTGACGATAAAAAAGAAGAAAAGAAATAATGAAGTAAAAAAAGCTTGGGCCTCGGCCCGAGCTTTTTTATGTATCCTCTTCGTTAATGAAAGTTTATTTTTTCATTCGTTTAACTAAAACCATCTTTTATGCATTTCACTTAAAAACATTTCTGTAATTTTAAATCCAGAATTTTCTCCTATAATAGAGTCAATCCCGCAATGCGGACAAACTGCTGTGTTATCATCATCCCACCACTCTGTAATTTTTTCTGGATGGAAAATTTCTAAACAATAGAAACAACCACATATAACATCCTTTTCTAAGTACTTTCTATTACGAGAACAAAAACGATGTGCTTCCTCAAAATATTTTTGCATCAGTATCCCCCTATTCCTGATTTTCTTCTTTGCTTTACTTACATTCTCCTCAATAAAATTGCGATTCTTCCTTAAAGAAAAACACAAAAAACCTTGATCCACGCCACGCAAAACCAAGGTTTATCTTATTATCATTGATTAAATTCAAAAACTATGTTAAATTAGTACAGAAACACGTTTTCTAAAACGAAAGGAACGTATTTATCCGTATTTTAATTGTACACCAAAACACATCTTCAGTCAACCTCTATTTTTCACTTTTAAAGGAGTGCTTACCGTATGAACAAAAAACTTGATTTAGAGCAAAAAAGATTGGATACCGTAATCGAGACAATTACGGAGCAAATTGATAAACTGGAAAACGAAACTGGCAGACGCCGGGCAGAAGTAATCAATATTCGTAAACACTTTTGGGATGATGTGAAAGTGAACACGGATACTTTTGATGATTATCTTGAAACAGTTATCAACTTAAGACAACAAGCTCAGTCACTAGCTGTCACACAAATTACCCATAAGCATACCTTTAATCGACTTGCCGCATTAAGACGCATGCATAAAGCACCTTATTTTGGACGAATTGATTTCAAAGAAGAAGGAGAATCTGCTGCGGATCAAATTTATATCGGTGTTGCTACACTTACGGATGCTAGCGGAGAAAACTTTCTTATATATGACTGGCGCGCACCTATTTCGAGTGTATACTACGATTATCCACCAGGACCAGCTGAGTACAGTACACCAGGAGGCGTAATCCACGGTAATGTGGAGAAAAAATTACAATACATTATTCAAAATGGCGAGATTGATTCTATGTTCGATACGAGCCTTACAATTGGCGATGAAATCTTGCAACAAGCGCTCGGAAAAGGTACGAACAAACATATGCAAAGTATCGTCGCTACAATTCAGCGTGAACAAAATGAAATTATTCGTCACGATGAAGGCCGACTCCTTATCGTGCAAGGAGCTGCTGGTAGTGGTAAAACGTCAGCTGCCCTGCAGCGAATCGCCTACTTACTATATAAATATCGCGAATGGCTAAAAGCGGATCAAATTATTCTCTTCTCCCCTAACTCTATGTTCAATAGCTACGTTTCTAACGTACTACCTGAACTCGGTGAAGAAAATATGCAGCAAGTGACATTCCAAGAATATTTAAATCATAGACTGAGCAAGTCATTTGACGTTGAAGACCCTTATGAGCAATTAGAATATATGCTAACTGAAACAAATAGCCCTACCTATAAAACGAGAAATGCTAGCATCCGATTTAAAGCATCTACTCAATTTTTCGAGATGATTAGAGCTTACAGACAATCTCTTGAATCTTCAGGCATGCTATTTAGAGGAATGAAATTTAGAGGGAAACTAATTGCCTCAGCTAAAGAAATCACAGAGCAATTTTATAATACTGACTCCTCTCTCCGCTTCCATAGCCGAATTGAGAAGTTAACGGATTGGCTAAATAAGCAAATAGATGCACTTGAAAAAGCAGAACTGAAAAAGCCTTGGGTAGAAGAAGAAATCGAACTACTTAGTAAAGATGAATATCAAAAGGCTTATAAATATTTACAGAAAAAAGGCGAGTTTGACGATAACTCCTTTAATGATTTTGAGAAAGAAACAAGAGTACTTGGACGTATGATTGTCCGTAAAAAAATGAAGCCACTTCGTAAAGGCGTTCAAACATTGCGCTTTATCAATTTTACAGGTATATATAAACAGCTTTTCACAGATGCATCATGGGTTACTGGAGAAAAACCGAAAGAGTGGGATGATATTTGCTCATTAACAGTAAATATCCTTGATGAAGGAAAGCTATATTACGAGGATGCGACTCCATTTTTACTTTTAAAAGAATTAATTGAAGGCTTCCAAACGAACAGATCGATTAAACACGTACTCGTAGACGAAGCACAGGATTACTCGCCGTTTCAGTTCGAGTTTTTAAAACGTCTCTTCCCTGCTGCAAGAATGACGGTACTCGGAGACTTTAACCAAGCGATATTTGCCCATGCGAGTGAAACGGTGAATTTCGATACACTTACTAGCTTATACGGACCAGATGAAACGAACGGTATTAACTTAACTCGTAGCTACCGCTCAACAAAACCGATCATTGAATTTACACGTGCTCTCGTACCAGAAGGCAACAACATTCATGCATTTGAACGTGACGGCGCGAAACCTACAGTGACGAAAGTAGCTAATCACAACGAACTGCACGAACATATTACTGCAAAAGTTGCTGAACTACAAACAGAGCAGCACAATACGATCGCAATCATCTGTAAATCCGCAGCTGAAAGCGCCGCTGCCTACGAAGCACTTAATCATATCGAGAATATTAAACTTGTGAAAAGTAACTCAGCCGAGTATGAGCAAGGCATTGTCGTGATCCCCGCTTACTTAGCGAAAGGTATCGAATTTGATGCTGTTATTATTTACGATGCTTCTAAAGATGTGTACAGCGATGAGAGCGTTCGTAGATTGTTCTACACTGCTTGTACGCGCGCAATGCATGAATTGCACCTTTATAGCGTTGGCGAGGTTAGTCCTTTTGTGCTTGGGGCTGATTCGGAGAGTTTTGAGCTTATTACAACACCTTGATAACAATCAAGGTGTTTTCTTTTTTATGCAGGACTTACACCTTTAAAGTAGAATATATGAGTTTAGAAAAAAGTTAAGGAGTGAAAAGATGAACCATTATTTTATTGCTATTTATGACGGTGAATTTCCTACCGAAAAATTACATACCATTTTACAATCTAATCAAACTTTTACTAACCTAAACGTCCGTACCATTTCAATCTCCTCACCAAGACCTTTCACATTATTAGTTGGCGAAGAACACGATGTACTTACAACTGGACTTACAGACAAATACCACTTATTAACGAAAGAGTTGCAAACACTTGAGCAGCAAGAAAAGTACTACTATGTATACGATTATAAAATTAGAAAGAACATCGAGAATCCAATCCAAAAATGCTTTCCATTCGCACAAATCCATATAAGTGTTACGAAATTCCATCAAATGATTCAAAAAGTAAAAGACTTAAAACGACCTGTATTTGCAGGTTATAACATCGTCTCTCATGATACAGACATACTTACGATTGATGTACTTCTTTCTTCACCTTTATTGGATCCTAACACTTCCGAAAAAGACGCGGAAGAATACGCCTATTTACACCAGCTAGCTGAATCAATTTCTTGTTCTGAATTATGTATTTCTATTAAAGAGAGTGCACTTATTTAAACACGAAAAGAGGAGTATTTATCATACCCCTCTTCTACTATCTATTTACGTTTTTACTTGATCATAATAATGAATTCTTTTATATACAACTTATAATAAGTATCAAGGTGTTTTTCTCATTCTAAACGACATATCTTTACGTCGATATACACTTAGTACGATTCCCATTATAAATGCATGAAACAGAGTTGGTATCAATCCGTAGCTAATAAAAGGTAATGATATAGAAACACGTGGTAATATCCCGAGGGTCATGCCAACGTTACAAATAAAATGGATTACAAAAAGAGTCACTCCGCCAACGAGAAGCAATTTACCATAACCATCATTTATTTTATAAGCTATGTTCATTATTCTTACTGCAAAAAGAGAAAGAATCACGACAAGAACTAGCGCAAGTACATATCCATAATAGTAAGTCAAACTTGCAAATACAAAATCAGTATGGGCAGCACGGATAGACTTTATATTTCCATATGTACCAAACCAACCTGCTGAAGACATTGCCTCTTGTAAACGTAAATCCCATTGATCATGCGCTGGATTTATAAATCCTAAAATTCTAGCTATCCGGTATTCTTTTACCGCAGACCAGGAAAATAGATCCCTAACAATAAAGGGTAAAATTGGTAAAATTGTAATGAGCCATGCCGTTTTCTTTCCTAACTTACTCCACCAAAGCATAACAAATACCATCGTAATGTAGATGAAAATGGGTAAAAGAATTGATATAGTTGAAAATAAATATAAAGAAAATACGTACAACATGAGAAGATGTATAAACTTTAACCTACTATTATTGAAAAACGAAGCCCAAGCTAAAAAGAAGAATGGTATCGTCATTAAACAGTCAATTTTGATGGGGCCAATTTTTATTATCGCTTCCCCAATCACGTAACCAGTCGGAAAACATTTTATAGCTAACAAGATAAGTATTCCAATTGTATAAAACAGCCACCCGAGTCTTTCTAGCTTCCGGTAATCAAGCAGCATCATCCCAACAGCTGTTGCAATGCCGAGAATTACAAAAATTACTTTGTTCATTAGTAAATCGTTCGTATGCCCAAGAGCGATTATTGGTAAAAACCCTAACCCCATAGCAGCTACTAATAAAATAAGTAAGAACCAATCCACCTTTGGCTTATGAAGTTTGTTAAGTTCCCGGCCAAGTTTAATCGGACTCCCCATTTGTTCAACAGCCTTATCTTCAGCAACTTCCTCACTTAATCCTTTATCCATCCACATATTCTTCGCCTGTTTCAAGTGAAAATTTAGTTCAGCTGCTACTAAGTCCTTCGCTTCTTTTGATTTAATATGGTTCGTAACTTCTTTTAAAAAACGCTCCCCTTTTTTGTTCAATTTTTTCTCACTCCTGTACTAAGCCTTTTAATATAAATCGTGCCTTCGTAGCATTCTTCTCTGCCTTTCGCAGCATCTTGTTTCCTTTATCATTTAATTGATAATATTTAGCTCCTGCGTGATCCCAGCTAGATTGGATAAAGCGATTCCGTTCTAAACGATGTAATAAAGTGTATAGAGACCCTTCATCACCTTCGAATTTTTGAATCCCTCTCCCTCTTAGCAACTGCATCAATTCATAACCTGTTTTTTCATTCATAAGAAGTTGTAACACTGCTAAAAGGATATCTTCTTCCTTTTCGGACGATTGCTTAATTTTTTCGCGCACCTGCTTCTGGTGTTGATCAGAAAAACTCAAATGTTTAAACGTTGTGTTCTCCATTGATTTTCGCAAGCCTTTTAATCGATCTTCCATTTGATTATTCCTCCAATCCTTCCTTCAAAAGTTCCTTCGCTTTTTTTAGTCTTGTCTTTATCGTGTTTTCTTTCACATCTATTACTGTAGCAATCTCTTTAATTGATAATTCTTCATAATAAAATAGATAAATGACTTCTCGATATTTTATCGGTAAACTCATTACCGCAGAAGCAAGCCTACTATCCTCTGCATTTTGAATAACAGTTTGTTCGACACTTTCTTTTTGACTCTCCATATACGTAAAGTCACCCTCTGTAACGATAACTTTTTTGTTATACCAACTTTTTATATAGTCCTTACATTGATTGATCGCAATTCTCCATAACCACGTTTTCACATTCGATTTCCCTTTATATGTATGAAGAGATTTATAGCATTTCACAAATATATCTTGCGTTACATCCTCCGCAACCTCTTTATTATTCACATACGAATACACAAGCTGCAGGACTTCTTGTCCATACTTGTTCATTATTTCGTCGATAAGGTCCTCCTTATCTTCTATTTCAAACGCTTCTATCGTTAATTCATCCACATCATTTCCTCCTTCCCATATATTAGACGACGCACTGTATGGAAAAGTTTTATAAATACATAAAAAAATACGGATGGTAATGTCCATACCGTTTTTTTATGAATATTTATTTACTTCTTGTCCCCTGACACTAATGTTCTGCTTAAAAACAGGAATTTTCATCCATATATCTTGTTCCCTATTTTAAAACATAATACAATGAATACGTAACTTAATAAGCTATAACTAGTAGGTGTGGCAATCATCTCTTCCATTTTGAAAAAAGGGGGAGGTGATAATATAATCGCGATGTTTGTAATTAAATTAGTGTATGGTATCCTAACCGGAGCTGGCGTTGTCATCGGTAGAAGATACGTCGGTCCGTGGCTAATTTCTGTATACAAAAAAGCGAGAACCACCCTGCTTCGTGGAAAAGGTAAGGGCGGTTCTCGGCTAAAACGTTAATGTAATTGTCTTATAACCGCACCTACTACCACCACAATAGCAAGCTAGGTTACACAAGGCAGAAGTTTCTCAGGCTTCTGTCTTTTTTATTTTATGCAAAATTCACACTACATACTCTATCATCATAGTAACACATTTTATTTATTTTTAGTCAAGAGAAAAAACCACCTAAAGGGTTCCCCTTCAGGTGGTTCTCTATTTTACGCTAACGCAGTTGCCTGTTCTTGTTGATCTAGACTTTTTCTAGTTCAGCTTTGCCGCTCTCAGCATTTATAGCACCAATAAAGACGGATTATGGACCCGCTTCATAACAGTAGGATTAAACAAGGAACAACACCTATTACGAATATAAAAAATCCTCTCACTACATAGTACCTATGTTTTCAGCGATACTCTATTACCATCAAATTAAATTTGTATAATTTAAACTACAGAATAGCGAGCTAATTTTCAAATATCTTCTTTCGCATAACCCTAAATTTATTATCCAGTTGCATTATGCTTATAAATAAAAGATATCCTACCGACGCACCGAGCATATTTATAGCAATCCGCCACACATCAAAAACATCAGACAAAGTTAGTAAATGTAATATCTCCCAAACAAGAAAGGTCATAACATACCACTTACGAGCTTTCTTATAATTAGTCACTTTATTAATGAGCACTGGAACGAAAAATCCGAATGGAACTACTAATATTATATGTTGTAAAACGCTTAACCAATAAGTTGAGTTTCCCCAAGGACCTGGATGTACAATAAAATCTTTAACTTGCCAAAGTGTTATTCCAAAAAGTTGTAATAACGTTTCTAAATCAGATATATGTAAAAATTGCTGCCAAAATTCAATGGGATGATAGACAGTCCCACCTGTCAAACTGCGAACAGAGTCAAATGTAGAAGTTGAAATAAACGTTCCTAAAAAGACAATAAAACAAATGATTATATAAGGAATACATAAAATTTTTGATAATACCTTTAATGGCCTAGGAACTTCGTATACCGATTTATTAATCTCTACGCCAATAACTTTTGATTCTCCAAAACTTTGAATCGCTTTATAAATCGCTTCTTTTTCATTCATACCTTGTTCCATATATTCTTCTTTCAAACTGTTCAAGTGATCATACATTTCTAGAAATAACTCATCCTGTTCAATATCACTAAGTTCTGAATAGGCTAAAATAGACTTAATATACTCGTCAAATTCACTCATAAATAACTCCTTTCTGACAAGCTTGAATTAATGCTGTTACACTCTCCCAAGAATTCACTTTCTTCTGCAATTCTTTTTTCCCTTTATCTGTAATAGTATAGAATTTCCTTTTCATCCCATTCTCAGATTCATTCCAATAAGATTCAAGAAACTCCTTTTTCTCTAATCTCTTTAAAGCAGGATACAAAGTTCCCTGCCCCATACTATACAAATCTTCACTTGCATCCTTTAAACTTTGAGCTATTTCATATCCATATGTATCACGTTTTGCAATGATAGAAAGTAATAAAATATCTATACTTCCCTTCAAGATTTCTTTGTCCAACAATACCACCACCTTATATACATCGTATAACAACATATGTCGTTATGCAATATAGTTAGAAGAATATTCCATAAAAAAAGAACCACCTAAAGGCTCCCCTTCAGGTGGTTCTCTATTTTACGCTAACGCAGCTGCCTGTTCTTGTTGATCTACAGGAATGACAGCGTCTGTTAATGCTTTTTCTAATTCAGCTGTGTATTTCATTTGCTCTTCTTTGCTCCAGCCTAGTTTCGCAGCCATGTAGTTGATTACTGCTTCTTTCCACTCGTATACCCAGTGGATGTTGAAGAATACAGCGCCTCTGCGGCGTACGAAGAAGTCAACTGGTTTTGCTGTCATTTCGTAATCCATTGCGTATACAAGCGGGATTAGAACGTCTAGTGGCATGTTGTATTCTTTCGCTTCGTCTTTATGTTTTTTCGCTAAATCAAATAGTACGTCAACGTTAGAGCCGTAGAATTTCGCGAATTCTTCTGCTTGTGCTGTTGTTAAACCATATTTCGTACCTTCGCCAGCTTTTTTCGCAACGAATGCTGGGAATCCGTGTGAACCATCTACATGTCCACCAGAGATTGGCATATGTTTCGTTGTACTCTTCGGATATGCACTATGGCCTTCTTTTTGTAGTAAGTTCGTTACGTAATCTACTACCATTTCAGCCATTTTGCGGTATCCAGTTAATTTACCACCTGCGATTGTAATTAAACCAGATTCAGAAGTCCAAATTTCATCTTTACGAGAAATTTCAGATGCACTCTTACCTTCTTCATAAATTAACGGACGTACACCAGCCCAGCTTGATTCGATGTCTTTTTCCGTAATTTTTACGCTTGGGAACATGTAGTTAATCGCATTAATGATGTATGTGCGATCTTCTGTTGTCATTTGTGGTACAGCTGCATCTTTATCATAGAACGTATCTGTTGTACCTACGTATGTTTTTCCGCCGCGAGGAATCGCGAACACCATACGTTTATCTGGTGTATCGAAGTAAATCGCTTGACCTAATGGGAAACGTTTTTGATCAATTACTAAGTGAACACCTTTTGATAACTGAAGTACTTTTCCTTTTTTCGAGTTATCTTTTTCACGAAGTGTATCTACCCAAGGACCAGCTGCGTTTACAATTTTCTTACCGTAAACTTCGTACACTTCACCGTCTAGTAAATCGATTACACGTACACCACATACATTTCCATCTTTATATAAGAAACTGTCTACTTTTGCGTAGTTAACAGCTTTCGCACCATGCTCAATTGCTTCTTTCATTACTTCAATTGTAAGACGCGCATCGTCTGTACGATATTCTACGTAGTAACCGCCGCCTTTTAATCCTTCTTTTTTTACAAGAGGCTCTTTGTTTAGCGTTTCTTCACGGTTAAACATCTTTCTGCGCTCGCTTCGTTTTACACCTGCTAAGAAGTCGTATACACGAAGACCAATTGATGTACTAAATGATCCGAACGTACCGCCTGTATGGAACGGAAGTAACATCCACTCTGGTGTTGTTACATGGGGACCGTTCTCATATACGATCGCGCGCTCTTTACCCACCTCTGCTACCATTTTCACTTCAAGTTGTTTTAAATAACGTAGACCACCGTGTACAAGCTTCGTTGAACGACTTGATGTACCTGCTGCAAAGTCCTGCATTTCAAACACAATTGTTGATAACCCGCGTGTTGCTCCATCTAATGCAATACCAGAACCAGTAATACCTCCACCAATTACGATCACATCTAACTCTTGTTTATTTACTCCGTTTAATACGTCTTTACGTTGTTTACTTGAAAATTTCATGGTAATTCCTCCCTTTGATAACGAAAAAAGAGACCACAAACTCCGCTATAGATTTCGCCTCTATAGCGCGTTGTGGTCTCTCCAAATCTCCTACCGAATTATTAACTTGTCACCATTATAACACTGTTTATGATTATTTGAAAGCTTTTGTTGCTTCAATTGCTTTTTTCCATCCAGCATATAGCTCTTCGCTTGTTTTCGCTTCCATCGTTGGTTCAAAGCGTTTGTCCATATGCCACTGTTCTTTAATTTCATCTTGGTTTTTCCAATATCCAACCGCAAGACCAGCTAAGTACGCTGCACCTAAAGCTGTTGTTTCATTGATCACTGGACGCTCTACAGGAACGTCTAAAATATCACTTTGGAACTTCATTAAGAAATTATTTTTAACTGCCCCGCCGTCAACGCGTAATGTTTTTAGTTCAATACCTGAATCTGCTTCCATTGCGCATAATACGTCTTTTGTTTGGTAAGCTAAAGATTCTAGTGTTGCACGAATGAAATGCTCTTTCGTCGTACCGCGCGTTACACCAAACATAGCGCCGCGTACTTCACTATCCCAGTAAGGTGTACCTAAACCTACGAATGCTGGTACAACGTATACACCGTCAGTTGATTCAACGCGAGAAGCATATACTTCACTCTCACTTGCATCTTTAAACATGCGCATTCCGTCGCGTAACCACTGAATTGCAGAACCTGCTACGAAAATACTTCCTTCTAATGCGTAGTTTACTTTACCATCTATTCCCCATGCAATTGTTGTTAATAGGCCGTGCTCAGAAGCTACTGCTTTTTCACCAGTGTTCATTAACATGAAGCAACCAGTTCCGTAAGTATTTTTCGCCATACCTTCACCGAAACAAGCTTGTCCAAATAATGCCGCTTGTTGGTCACCAGCTACACCTGCAATTGGTACATTTTGACCGAAGAAGTGATAGTCAATTGTTTCTCCATATATTTCAGATGATGGACGTACTTCTGGAAGCATGCTCTTTGGTACTGTTAACATATCTAGAAGCTCATCATCCCATTGTAAGTCGTGAATGTTAAACATTAACGTACGTGATGCATTTGAGTAATCTGTTACGTGCGCTTTACCACCAGATAGTTTCCATACAAGCCACGAATCAATTGTTCCGAATAATAGATCGCCGTTTTCTGCTTTCTCTCTTGCACCTTCAACGTTATCTAAAATCCATTTTACTTTCGTACCAGAGAAGTATGCGTCAATTAAAAGACCTGTTTTTTCGCGAACCATTTCGCCATAACCTTTTTCTTTTAACTCATCACAAATTTCAGCTGTTTGGCGAGATTGCCATACGATTGCGTTGTAAATTGGTTTACTAGTTGTTTTATCCCATACAACCGTTGTTTCACGTTGGTTCGTAATACCGATACCAGCGATTTGTTCTGGTTTTACATCTGCTTCGCTTAAGCAAGTTGCGATAACTGCTAAAATAGATCCCCAAATTTCTTGTGCATTATGCTCTACCCAGCCCGGCTTTGGAAAATGTTGTGTAAACTCTTTTTGAGCTGAATGAACAATTTCACCTTTTTTATTGAACAGAATTGCGCGTGAGCTTGTTGTTCCTTGGTCTAATGAAAGAATATATTTTTTCATATCGGTTTCCCCCTTATGCTACTTTTCTACTATTTGTATTGCTTCCGCTTTTTTTACTTGTCATATAAGAGATTGCTAGTACAATCACAGTTGCGATAATCACATAAATAAGTGCTGAATTTTGTTTTCCTTCAAATACAACTTGATGGAATAAACCTGCAAGTGATCCACCTAAAATTGGACCAACTACTGGAATCCATGCATACTTCCAGTTTGAACCGCCTTTTCCTGCAATCGGAAGGAAGAAGTGTGCAATACGCGGACCTAAATCACGCGCTGGGTTAATTGCGTATCCTGTTGTCCCACCTAATGATAAACCAATACTTACAATTAAGAAACCTACGATAAATGGATTTAATCCATCTGCAAATTTATTTGCACCAATTGCTAATATACCAAATACTAAAACGAATGTTCCAATCATTTCACTTAAAAGGTTTGCAAATGTGTTCGGAATTGCTGGACCTGTTGCAAATACACCTAACTTTGTTCCTGGATCTTCTGTTTCTTTCCAGTGTGGTAAGTAATGTAAATATACGATAACTGCCCCGATAATTGCCCCAATCATTTGTGCTACGATATAACCTGGTACGTCACTCCATGGGAACGCTCCCTTAAATGCTAATCCTATCGTTAAAGCTGGATTCAAATGTGCCCCACTAATTGATCCAACCGCATACGCTGCAACCGCTACTGCTAAGCCCCAGCCCATTGTAATAACAATCCAACCTGAATCTTTCGCAAACGATTTCTTTAAACTTACACCAGCACAAACGCCGCCACCAAGTACGATTAACAACGCAGTCCCTATTAACTCTCCTAAAAATGCTGACATAGTATCCCTCCACAATCAATTTAAACGCTTTCAAATGTGATAGAGGTAAAATGAATGGCCATTCGTTTTTGTCAAAAGAAAAAGACCCACAGCTTGCACGCTTCTATATAAATTTATATAGAAACAATGAAATGTGGATCTCTACTTTTCTCCGTCACGTTTATTAACTTGTCTATAATGTTAACCGTAAATGAAAGCGGTGTCAACGAAAAAATTCACATTTTCGTCACTTTTTTTGGTAATGTTTCCATAGTTCGCGTTTTGATGTCGTAATTGCTGTCGCACCAGCGTTTAAAGCTCTTTCCACATCTTCTACAGTACGAATAAAACCACCTGCTAAAATCGGTACACCAGTACGCTCTTTCACTTCAGCGATAACATCCGTTAATGCTCCAGGAAGTACCTCAATATAATCCGGTTTCGTCTTATCTAAAAGATTGCAGCTCTTCTCCATCGCACTCGAATCGATTAAAAAGATGCGTTGTATTGCCACAACACCTTTTTGCTTCGCCTTCATAATAACGCTCGCCTTTGTTGAAAGTAACCCGTACGGTCTAAACTCCTGACATAAATATTCCGTCGCATGCCCATCACTCTGCAAACCATGAATTAAATCCACATGTAAAAACACCTTTTTACAATATTGCTTCGCAAGCGATATAACACTCTTCAATTGGCCGACATGAATATCTAAAATAACAATATATTCATACGAACTATGTAATAGCTTTTCCAAATCTTTAATTTGCCTCACTGCCGGCAAAATCTTCTGTTCATGAAATTCCATTCTAAATGTCCCGATACGATAAACTTAACTAAATCTATACAATTCAATCAAATTTACACGAGTTAGTGCTTCATCGTGTTCTCGCAGCCCCAAAGGGACGAGGGGTATAACACTCCACACGAGGCAGTATCGTTACCTCCTATTATCAAGCATTTATTTTACCCATCTTGATAAATTTATCGACGCATTTACATCCCTATCGTGATGGCTATTGCATGAAGCACAACACCATTCACGAATCTTTAAACTCCACTGTCCTTCTGGTTGAACTGAATGGTCGTATTTTACTCCGCAACATGAGCAAATCTTGCTTGAAGCGAACCATTTATCAGCTTTTACATACGCAATGCCGTACTTCTCGCACTTGTATGACAAACATTGAAAGAAGAAGTTTAATTTTTGAAATGAAAATGCTTTCGATAGTTTTTTGTTTTTTAACAGGTTTGAGATAGATAAGTCTTCCACAACAATTCTCATCGGTTTGGTTTTCACCAATGTAGCTGTTGCTTGATGGATATGGTTATTTCGGATATTCGTAATTTTCCTAGATAACCGCAGGTGCTCAGTTTTCGCTTTTTCATATCCGGCAGATTGAATTTTTACACCTTTTTTAAATCTCCTAGACATATCTCTTTGCGCTGACTTTTTCCTTTTCAAAAGTTTTTTAACCTTAGCATCTTTGTTTATATTTCGTTCTTTCATACCATTAGAAGCTACAAAAAGCTCTTTTAAACCAACATCCACACCAATCGACTCATCGGTTAGTTCTTGTGATTCAAAGTCTTCTTGGAACCCTACACTCATCCACCAGTGACGACCGTCAAAGGTAACTCTTGGATTTGATGTTTTTTTATTTCTTGGTAGTTGTTGGCTTGTTTTCACTTCTCCAATAGACTGAATATGAACTACTTTCTTTCCTATAACCAGTCTTTCATAATTGGCATAAAATCCTTGAATTAAATCTTTTTTGGATTTATAAGAAGTGTGATAACCATTTTTGTACTTTTTGAACGAATGTTTTCTCGCCGTATCAAAATCTTTTGAAGCCTGTTTGGGAACTTGTGCATTGATGTCTTTTAACCACTCATATCTCTTTCGCTTCTTGATCTTTGTAAATCGTTTCTGTAAAGCTAACTGTGAAACAGATTTTCCAAATAGCTTATAGTATCTATCACTCATTCTTTTACAATAGTTATAAGCAAATCTTGCAGCACCAGCATGGTTTCTAAGCACTTTTTCTTGTTCAGGCGTTGGGATTAGTCTAACTTTCTTCGCCAATATCATCAGAATGTAACTCCTTTAATGAAAGATTTGTTCTTCTGAATCGTAGCGTGTTCCACCAGCATTCTCCTGAGATCACTCGGATGCAAACCTGTTAATTCTGATACTTGACTAACTCGTAGAAATTTCATTATTATTCTTACCTCATTGAACCTAACATAGCACATACGTTCGATATATTCAATGAGGTTTGATAGATTTAATTAAATGTATCTCGTTCAACTAAGGGCGCAACTCCTTAGCCAGTTCTCTTATGAACTTCTCATGTTTTCACATGAGCGCAGACTATATGTTTATCTCTTTAGAGATAGAGGATTTTTCCACCACCATAGGCTTGTGATGTACTCTCGTCAGTTATACGAGATAGTCGTTGAACGTTCATCCTATCCATTTTGACTTAGATGATTCGAGGCGGAAGACCCATTGTTCTAGTGTTTAGGATTTAACCTTGCACCATCTGATTGATTTTTTCTGCTTTCGCAACATTCACGCTCGCCATTTCTAGCCACGTTGTAGTTCAATCAGCTTTAGGGATTGCCCGCAGTTAACCCTCACTACTAGCCAATCACTTGACTAGCAGGGCTTACTGATATATTTAATTAACTTTGGTTATAAATGGTTAAATAAATCGTAACAGTTAGTTACCCTTCCTATCTATCCTTTATAGTACACAATTTGAGTAGAAAGAACAGCTAGTGCAGAGAAATTATTTCCTCTATCTATATATTTTCTTCAACTTATCCGATCCCATACCACCTATAATCATGAATGCAAGGGGCAAAAGATTCATTACATATGGCGCATCTGCTACAATTGTAATACTTGCTCCAGCAAACTTATTTAGCATCCATACAACGATTTTTGCAATAAACAAAAATACTCCTATCATAAATAGACTATCAAAAAACACCTTCCATTTTGGATACGCCAATTGCTTACTATCTTCAATTACTTTCTGCGTCAATTCTTCATCACTCCTTAGCAGTTCATCAATTGTAATACCGAACAGATCACTTAAATGAATAATAATTTCAATGCTCGGATAGGTCTTTCCCGTCTCCCATTTCGAAACAGATTGCCTGCTCACATGAAGTTTTTCAGCCAAATCATTTTGCGACCAATTTCTTTTTTCCCTTTCTTCTTTTAAACGCTCACTAAAAATCATACTGTGTTTATCACCTCTCTACGCCCATTATGTTCAAATAAATGATGAAGAGTAAAGCGAGTTATCGTTGCATTTCCTGCGCAACTTATGCGTTACAGCTTATAATGGCGCTCTTTTATATGTATCTTCCCTATACTATGCTCCAATAATAATTTCTCGAACAATAATACAAGGAACGGATACTAATAAAGTGAAACTTTAATCAACCCTCACCAATCGGGCTTTTACGGACAGCCCGCCCCCCACCTAACTTCTTTGCTTCCGCTGAATTTTGAGGTGGGGTCTTACTGCCCGGCAAATAGCGGGATAAAGACTAGATTAGGCATAAAAAATACGCCATCCCTTCTTATCAGTCTCCAGAAAGAATAACGCAAATTTTCATTTTTACTCATCATTTTTCGGACTATATGAAAACCCCGGATATTTCACAACAGGCCTCTTCTCCTTACGCAGGGAATCCATTACTTGCGGGCCAACATGTATATTACTCTCCACTATTTCTTTAGGAGTCAGTGCCATCCATTGATTTAACGATACATCTTCAAAACGATTACTTCTGAACATCTCTAAAAACCATAATGTTTCGGTACCTGTATTTTGAATATAATGCCCCGTCGCAAACGGTACATATCCGACATCGCCAGCTCTATAATCAAATGTACGAGCGGTACCATTTCCAAGAAACACAGTCATTCTCGCTTCCCCTGTCAAATAATATTGCCATTCATCATTATTCGGGTGCCAATGAAGTTCTCTCATTCCACCAGGCTCAACCTCAACGAGCGCTGCTGCGATTGTTTTGGAAATAGGGAAATTTGTAGAATCTACAATTCGAACGCTACCACCAGGCGTCTTAATCGGCTTTTGTTTTAACAATTCATGTTTAAATGTTAAAGGAACTTCTCCTTTCGGTGATTGAATTTCCTGACTTTCAAGCGAACCTGGCACCTCTCCTTGATAAATATAAACTTGATCTGAAGGGATAGAACGAAAAGCACTCTCAGGTACTCCGAAATTAGCCGACAACACTTCTTTTGGCGTATGCGCAAACCAATCAGAAATAGCTAAAGTAGATAAATCAGAAAAATGCCCATCATCGAAAACGAGTAGAAATTCACAATGTTCCAATCCTTGAATGGAATGCGGGATACCCGGCGGAAAATACCAAAGATCACCTGGTCCAACATCAGCAATAAAATTACGCCCATTTTGATCAACAGCCGTTATGCGCGCCCGTCCTAAAAGCATATACGCCCATTCCGCTTCTTTATGCCAATGTAGTTCTCGTACTCCACCGGCCGTTAAACTCATATTTACTCCCGCAATCGTCGTCGAAACCGGTAGTTCCCGAGCAGTAATCTCCCGAGACCACCCGCCTTGTTTCAAAATCATAGAAGTGTCCGAAAATGAAAACTTCAAGTTAGGAACTAACCCTGCATCGGTTATAGGCGGAACAAGCATATTCGGATTTTGAATATCCCGCATAACATTACGAGGTCCAGAATCAATCGCACCTGCTCCGTCGCTGCGGATTGGTTGTGGCACATTCCCTCCCGCTTCATTAACAGTACGTTTCTTCATGATTACACTCCTTTTTCATCCGATTAGTAAGTAAAAAGCCTCCATCATAGTGTATGAATTGGGCTTTAGATGGTTACAGTTACTATGGAGTTACATCATCTGCCTATCATTATCGTTTCGTTCATTTCTCAACTTATACTAGTATGGACAGCGTCTGGAAAGACAATGAAGAAATTAAATTAAAACTAATAAAAAACCCTGTAAAATTTATTACAGAGTTTTTCACCAATTATTTATTGTTTTACATATCGAATACGAACATTATCGTCCATATGATAAATTTGTAATGTGTTTCCATAACTAATTTCTAACTCTTTACTTGCACCAACTGCACTTACAAATACCCCTTTAAATACTTTATTTTTAGTTGGTTTTGCTACCGATACTCTTCGCTGCCTCTTCAAACAGTTTTGAACCTTCTTGTGCTTTACTTAATGATTGATGCATTTTACTCTCGTCTTCTTGGTCTAATGCATCAAAGAGAAGTTGGAAACAATCCGCATACAGTTCCATCGATTGCTTTATCTTCACTTGTTCTCCCTGTAATTCAGGAGGTGCTTGTAAATTCTTCAGTTTCTTCGTTGTTGCCTTTGCTCCACCTAAACTTAGTTGTACTTCACTTTTCTTTTGTTTGTATGATTTTACATCTGAATCTGCTATTCCTTCAATTAATTTCATTGTATCTTCAATTTGAGTAGCACTGTTTATGATATCTGCCTTATACCTTTCAACATCAGAACCAGTTACCTTACCAGTTGAAGAATTAGAAGAAGAACTTTGTTGACTACTTGATGAACTACTATTTGTACCTTCACCTTTCGCTACAGATAAGCTATCCTCTTTCTTGCTATCAGTTGACTTACTCTCTTTTTCAGAAGTCTTATTCTCTTTCTCTACCTTTTGCGTTTCTTCTTTCTTTGGTTCAGCTTTCTTACCATCAGTTTCAATTGTAATACAACCACTCAATAACATAACTGGTAATGCTAAACTTACTAATTTCTTTGCTTTCATGATTACTAATACCCCTTTATTTGTAAAATGTAGTGCAAACAAGTTAATATACTTAACTAATAAATTTCCCCCGAATAATTTATTAAAATCTACTATCCATAGATTTCCTGTATATTCATAATATTTCCATATATATCATTTTACAAAGAATTACATATTTGGTCAAAGGGATTTATGTAGTCCTTAAAAGAAAATTTTAATCCCAAAGAAAAGAAGCTAACAATAAATTGTTAACTTCTCGGCTTAAGGAAAAAATAGTATCTTTCCTTATCTTCTAATATCTAGGTTGTGATTGAATATTTGTAAGATGAACATCATACATATCAATGATTTCAAGAAATCTATCAGCTTCACGGAAAACATGGTCTGCTAATAATGGATGAATGATACTCTTTATTTTACATTGCTCAATTAAATCACGTGCTGTTTTCTTAAAATCCCGAAGAGATGCAACCGACACACGATTTTGATCTAAAAATTGATCTAAAAGAGGGGCTGTTTGGGATTGTGGTTTCATAGATTCTAAGTCAATTGCTTGATACATCAATTCATCAAAATCATTGCTAAAATTCCGCGCTGTATCTACAAGCTTTCTTTCCGATGGATCAAGAAGATGGCCAATAAATTTAGCATGGTCTGCCATAATCCGTAAAAAGAAAACATTTTCTTTAATAATAGCATCAGGAAGAGCATCTAATTTACCTTCATTTAATTGTATTAAACGTTTTCTAAAATAATCAGCTTCCCTACTTGTATGGTCAACTAAAAGTGGAAAGTTATTTTGTCCTGGCAATTTACATGTGAGAATTAATCCTAAAATTTTTCGTTTAAATCCCCAAATATTAGTTGCGGCTTGTTGTACTTCTGCATTAAATCTTTTTATTTGCTCAGGATCTGTTTCATTTGTATAGGAATGCGCTATTTGTTCAATATGTTCAAACAATCGATAAAATTGATTCGCCTCTTCGATTAGTTGAGTATCCTCGCATCTAAATCCTAAACGAAGAAAAAAAGAATGCTCCTTCATGATTCTAGACCAAAAACGAATTTCATTTAATGAACGCTCAACAAACATTACAGATGTAACACCTGTATCCGGATGTAATGAAGTTTCATCCCTATGCATTGTTAATCCCCCCCAGTAAAATCCCCACTAGTTCCATTCTTATGAGTAAAAAAATATATAAATACCATCAATAAAAGTTTATGATGACTCTCTTATACATGTAAAATTAAACTAATATAACCTTAGCTTGATGAACATATACTGCTCCCGCAGAAGAAAAAAAGCTACCACCTAGATGTAAAATCCTACTAAGTGGTAACCTTTCAAAATTTCTATTAAAGCAATACCGAATCTTTATCACTATCCTGATTACGTTTCTCACGCTCTTCTTCTAAACGCTTCATATATACTTCGCCTTCTTTTTCGATAAACTCATTATCCATATCTTGCTCTTTTTTCGAAGTATATAAAACCATGTAGCCACTTAATACAATCCCAACAATTACAAGATAAACCCACCATGGTAAAGTTTCCACTCTACTTCATTCCTTTCCTTAGACAAGCCTTATTAGTTTCACTCTATGAGGAAAGAAGTGGATTTATGCTTAAAATTTTTATTGTGGATGCTTCACGAAAAATGCTTGTACATATTCCATAAACTCAATTGGTTCCTGACGAAACGGTGCGTGGTATCCTTTTTCAATAATATGAAACGTACTATTCGCAAATAGCCCATGATACAGTTCACCATTTTTCCACGAAACACTCTTATCATGTCGTCCCCATATAATTAAAGTCGGTACCTTAATTTTATCAGCTTCCATCGCAATGCGGCGCTCTCGCATTTTCGTAAGCTGATCATAATGCTCTTTATCATCACGACTATTTTTTACTTCATTTTTATTATACTTCGTAATCTCAGTTACAGTTTGTAAGTCCGTCGATAGCGGTGGTACTTCATAACTTTCTTTTTGCTGGAAAGACTCTATCCCTGTAGCATCCGCCAAGATGAGATGCGTCACTGCATCCGGATATAAATACGCTAAATTAAGGGACATCTCTCCGCCCATTGAATGGCCGAGCACCGCAAACTGATCGTATCCAAGCTTCTTCATTAACTTATAATATAAATTCACTTGCGCAGGAAACGAATACTGAAAATCAACCGGCTTAGAAGAACGCCCAAACCCTAAAATATCAACCGCAATAATCGTATGATCTCGCACTAGTTCCGGATAAATATCACTAAACCCATCAGAAGAACCACCAAACCCATGCAACATGAGTAACGGAGGTTTCCCCTCACCAATTTGCTTAAAATAAATCGTCTGCCCATCAATTTGCGCCATACTCTCTTTCGTATTCAGCTTCATCATAACAGTATCTTTCACTTCTTCAACCTTCGCAATCGGCTTATCAACGAAGTTACATACGATAAGCAAAACAAGCACAATACCGCTAATCAAATAAAACTTAAACCGTTTCAAAGTTCCCGTCTCCTTTCTTGAGTTGCTATTTAAAGTTTTTACATTTTTTGGTTGTTTTATGTTCTCTTTTTAATTGTAACTAAAACAGTTACAATTATATTAAAAAAATATAACTCATTTCTATTACTAATGGTTATTCTGTAACTATTATAGTTACATATTTAAAGTAAGTCAATTCTTTTCTCTACATGGCCTAAAAATAGAAAAAGGGACTTCATGTTGAAGTCCCTTTCTTTGTTATTATAGTTGGCTTACTCCGCCGTCGCCTTTATTATCTGCTGGTGCTCCGCCTGTGTCACCAATGTTAACGTAGTCTGGTCTTGCTGGTGCTCCGCCACCATCTCCTTTATTAAGTGCAACTGAATTAAAATCATGAAATCCTAGAGATAAAGTAAATGCGAACCCTATTACCGTTAATACAATTTTTCTCATTATTTTAACGCTCCTTTTATCATTTGTTTTTTTCTTGCTTCTTTACTCATATGATAATATTCGCTAGATTTTTCATGATTGTTTTCATAATAAAATTTATCTGCTAAGCGTTCCGTATACTCTTGAATACAATCAAATAATTCTTCTTTTTCAAAATAAGAAATCGCATCTAAAATAACATTTTCAAACTCACCAGTAGTCGCATTCATTTTATTTAAAATCATGAATCGGTATTGATACTCTTGATTTTTTAACTGATTACAAATACGTAACCCTTTATTTATTAACGACTCTGCTTTTTCTAATTCATTTAGTTTTAGGTATTCGTCTGATTCCAAGTATAGTGCTCGAAAATGATTAGGAGATTTCTTTGTTACTTCTGATAAGTGACGGATAGCTAACTCAGATAAATTTTGATTCGCGTACAATAAACCTAAATTATTTCTAACCATTAATATATATTTTTCATGATTAACTTGTTGGAAAACATTCAATGCTGTATTAAATGTTTCTTCAGCGAACTCGAATTGTTGTAAATCAATATAACACAACCCTAACATATTCTCGCACAACGCAAGATTAATCTCATAACCTGGTTGTTTTAAAAAAAACTCTTTTGCTGTTTTTATTTGATCAATCGCTAACATTTGTTGATATGATTGGTTATAAAGATATCCATAACGATAATGAAACTCCGCATGTTCTATCGGATCGGCAATATATTTCAATAACTTCTCAGCTTGCTCATACTGTTCTTTCGCTTCATTATAATTTGAAATTAATGTGCAATGAAACCCTTTAAAAAAGTGATAGTAATAAGCTAGAACACCTTCTGCCGGGATTTCAAAAGATTCTACTTTATCAAAACTATCTTCTCTAATCCCAATCCAATCAACTAATGCACCATATCTAAAATTCAACAACGCATGATAAAGCAATACATCCTGATCCACGTCCAACCCACTAATCTTACTTTCAATCTCCTCTTTCATTTCCGTGGCCTTCTCTATATTTTGCTGCAACATTACACGATACCAATCATCTAAAGAATGTTTCATTTGCTCCCGCGTTACTACATCTGCTCCCATACACTCGCATCCCCTTTTCTCCAAAATTACAAAATTAGGATTTTTATACAATTATTAAAATTGTATATTACCACTCCTTTTCTATGCATTGAAAAATAATTATCAGAAAATTTAATATTTTAATTAATTATACCAAAGTTTTCCTTTTTAATAACTTGAGAAATAATTGTCAGAAAACTTACTAGGATAAATAAAAAAGCAAGTAGTTCCAGCACTCCGCTAAAACTACTTGCTCTCCTACTTACTATCTCTATTTTTACTCTTTAATAAATTCCTTCGTACTTCTCACTGTATCAATTGGACGAACTAATTTTTCAATTTCTTCACGTTTTGGCTCTAGGAATGGAGGTAAAGATAATTTTTCGCCAAGTGTTTCGTATGGCTCATCTCCCATAAATCCTGGGCCGTCTGTTGCAAATTCAAATAAGATTTGTGGTGCAACTCTTGCGTATAATGATTCGAAGAAGTGACGGTCTACATAGCCAGATGAAGGAAGTCCAACGCTACTGATTCTCTCAATCCATTCTTCTAATACAGCGCGATCTTCTACGCGGAATGCAGCATGGTGAACCGTACCAAAACCTTGTCGTGCTTCTGGAAGAACCGTATTATGTTCTACAATGACAGAAGCACCGTTTCCCCCTTTATTCACTTCAAATAAATAGAATTCTCCTTCTTGCGCAACCTCTTTAAATAATAAAACTTTTTCTAACACTTCTTTGAAGAAACTAAAGTTTGCAATACGGATGAATACAGGCCCTAAACCAGTAATTGCATATTCTAATGGAACTGGTCCGTTTTGCCATGGTGTACCTGATTCAATCCCTTTATCAAGTTCATCTGAGATTAATTGATAGTGTTGGTCATCAAAGTCAACGAAAGAAAGAATTTTCTTACCAAATTGCTCTTTAATTCCTGTATGTTCTACTTCCAAACGGTCAAAGCGTTTCACCCAATACGCTAGTGCTGCATCAGTCGGAACACGGAATGAAGTTTTTGAAATTTCATTTGTACCGTGTACACCTTTCGGAACACCTGGGAAATCAAAGAATGTCATATCTGTTCCTGCACTACCTTTATCATCTGCAAAGAATAAATGATACGTTTGAATATCATCTTGGTTTACTGTTTTCTTAACTAAACGCATTCCTAAAACGTGAGTGAAAAACTCATAGTTCTTTTCTGCACTACTTGTAATCGCTGTAACGTGGTGAATTCCTTTTAATTGGTTCATTTTATATTCCTCCAATGTTTTTTAATTTATATTTTCTCTCCTATTACTTCTCTTCAATAGGTGCTAAATTCGCTTCAATCTCTGCACGCTGATCTTCTAAGAACGGTGGTAAATCAAGTTTTTCTCCTAAATGTTCCACATCTCCATCAACTGTAAATCCTGGTCCATCTGTCGCAATTTCAAAAAGGATTCCGTTTGATTCACGGAAATATAAGCTTTTAAAGTAGAAACGGTCGATGATTCCTGAAGAATGGAAGCCTCTTTGTTTCACCTGTTCTTCCCAATAAGCAAGCTCTGCATCGTTTTTCACGCGAATTGCTAAATGGTGAATGCTACCGCGGCCCGGTTTTTCAGTAGGACCATCTAAATATTTCACAACGATTTCTCCAAAAGCCTCTCCTTTAATGGACTGGAAAATCGCTTCTTGATCATTTCGGCTAACCTCTGTATAACCGAACATCTCTGTAAGTGTACTCGCCATTTTATCAAGTCTACGAACTGTCATTTCTACAGAACCCATTCCTTGAATTTGATGCTTTGTAGGAACTTCTGATTTCTCCCAAGTTTCCCAGTGCTCTACTTTTTCTCCGTTTGAAACGAGTAATACTAAGCGAAGACCTTCAGCATCCTCAAATTGCAAAGCAGGACGATTTGCATATGTTGTTATTTCACTATGTTTCACATCAAATTTCTCAAATCGTTCTTTCCAGTAATGTAAGCTATCCTCTGAAGGAACGAGCAATCCAATTCGAGTAATTGCATTTGTACCGCGATATGTTCTTCCTACTAAAGGAATTTCAAAAAATGATAATTCCGTACCTGGACTTCCTGTTTTATCTCCATAAAATAAGTGGTACATTGACGGATCATCTTGATTTACTGTCATTTTCACACGACGTAAGCCAAGCACATTTTTATAAAAGTGATTATTTTCATTTGCATTTTTCGTAACCATTGAAATGTGATGATGCCCTTTAATTTTATACATTTGTAATTCCTCCACTTCGTTTTACTAGTCAAGTGATGATAAAAAAATAATATGTTTTTTAGCTGTTCAATTTATTCTCATTATGTTTTTGTAAATTCATCTTGGTTTTTACTGCATAAGTTATTTTCGTTTTTAACTCGAAAACAACTGAGTGTATGTTTTTCATATGACTCAATCGCTTTCGTTACTATCACTTTACAACTCAAGTGATTAAAAAGCAAGTAATTTATCTCAAATTCGAGATATTTTTTTATTAAATAACATTTTGGACTAAAAACACGAGAAATTCTTGGTTTGAGGACATTATAAAATTCATAAGTTGATGGATGTGAGATATCGCCAGCATTTTTGAAAAAAACACGCTAAGAGTATGCGAGATTTTATACAGTTTTTTCGTTAATCCAATAACAGACAAGAACCCTAAAACCGCACCAGAATAGGAATGTATAAAAAATTGCATAGATTGATAGAACAAAAAAAGGAGGTTCCCTTGTGAGAGTAGGGTTCCTCCTTTTTCCTTGCTACCGATAATAGGACGTTATGTTAACTGATCATGTATAGGATATTCATATAGGAATTGTTTCTATCAATGCTGAATTATACAAAGAAGGAGGCATGATAATGAAAAAAGAACAATTAATATTAATTGCTAGTCTTACTCTTTTATTTCCTGTCCTTGAATTTTTCTTCCAGAAATATGATTACTTCAATTTTTACGCACATATAGGTATTATAGCCATTGCTGTATCAACTGTCGTATTCACACTCCATTATATAAAACAAATTTATAGGAAATTATGAAAGAATAGAATTTAATTGAATATGTTTTCTATTACCCGTTTCAAGCTTTTCCCCATACCTTTTACTGCCCATACTAGTTTAAGGAACACTTTAAAGATAGCATCCCATACGTGTTCATTAATAAAAAATTCGTATACTTTCTTTAACCACTCTTTCGGGGATTTACTCTTACGTTTAAACCTTTGCCAATGCGTTTCTTCACTAGTTTTCATAACTACCCCTTCTTTCTTAATCGAATATGCTTTCTATTAGAAGTTTTAACACCTCGCTATAATGATGAAAAGAACGAGGTTTATCATATCTGGCAATTTAATCACTCCTAATTTTAAATTAAATTCATTATATAACGATTTCTAAATTTTTAGTTAATTACTAGTGAGAATTAAGCAAAATTTAAACAAAAACACCTATGTTAGGCTTTAGTTACAGGTTTTCCCCCTATAAAATCAACTATTTGCGCCACCAACTATGGGGTACGCGAATTACTTTGATATTATCTTTGAACGAACAAAATAACTCCTTTCGAAAAACAAATGAACTGATATTAATCAACTTCCAATATCGAGAATTATGTAAATAAGCTGCCCATATGGACAGCTTATTGTATTTTTTGCTTAACATATTTTTTCTCAAATGCTGGCGGTACTCAATTTAAAAGTTGATATGCCCCCATTCTAGTGGCAAGATATGTTTTATTAGTTCTTCGTTACACCCATGCGTACTTCTTAACTATTTTATTTCATTTTTAATAAAGTGAAACTTTAATCAGTGGGGGTTTTCTTCACCCCCCACTGATTATCAACCCTCACCAATCGGACTTTAATGACTTAACATTATGCTTATCTTAGGAGCAAGGTATTTTATCGGTGAGTGTATACAAACCATGTAATGCTTGCTGTTAATAATGCTGACGAAATCAAAGCTGTAAGAACACTATATGTTTGCCACATAAGTATTGTTGACCAATCGAAAGCGCAGCACAGTATACCCAGAGCAATCGTAGCGATCAGGAAAATAACTGTTACGGTTATTCTCTTTTTTGTCATTGGCTGTCGCTCATTCGTTCTCCTTCTGCGTAATCCTAAGAGAAATAGCAAAACGGCCAATAGGCAAAAAATAATTGTGATAGACGACAAAATGATATCCAAAAGCTGTGTGCCGCTTATTTCATATGACTGAGTTAGATTGCCTTCTAATATATCTTTAACTTTTAGTACCATGTTTGTATTGGTATTTGTGCCGTTGCTCAGCAAGGAGACGGCTGTTCGTTCATTTGGCAGTATGACTACTTCGGTTCTGAAATTTGGATTGCCCCCAGTGTGTTCTATAATCGTTTGTTCGGCATTTACGGACCAACCTGCCGCATAATACATACCGTTGACAGCCGAAACAGACATATCACCCCTATGTGATTTTTCGATAACCGTGTGAAATATTTCGGGTATGTCCTGCACGATACCCATCTGTATGCCCAGCCAACGAGCCATATCTTTTGTATTAGAAATGATGTAGCCTGCGGGTTTATTCCCAGCATAATCCGGAGCTTTAAATGGAGTTGTCATAAAAAAGGAAGAACGGTAGCCCTGTGCCAACTGTCCAGTAGCTTGAGCATCTTCTTTATAAACATACGTCTGGTGAAGACCTAGCGGCTGAAATACCTGTTCCTTCATAAAGTCTTCATAGCTTTGTCGCGACACAATCTCAATAACCAAACCCAATACGTCATAATTAACGGTTCCATAGTTATACTGTTCACCGGGAGGGAACGCCAATTCAGCATCAACGAGCATTTCCACAGTCTTTTGCAACATATCCGGTGTATTGCCTTGTGGAATATTTTGAAGATGCCTAATATTTGTTAGACCACTGGTATGGTGAAGAAAGTTATTTAGTGTAAGACTTTGCATATCAACAGGTTTCCCTTGATACTTTAATGTAAACCAAGGTAAATATTTTTGGACAGGGTCAGTCATTGAGAGCAGCCCTTGCTCTTCCAATAGCATAATACCCATACCGGTAAAAGCTTTACTGACCGAGGCTAACTCATAGAGTGTATTTTCACTTGCAGACAACCCCTTTTCACGGTCTGCATACCCTGAAGAAAAGTAGAACACTTCATCATCAGCAAGTATTGAGATTGACATTCCCGGCACACCTGATATACGACAGGCATCATCTAGCAACGCTTGTATTGCCGCAGATTGCGAATCTGACAACGCATAACTTTGTGTTGCGAATCCTGAGAATAATATAAATATCGTTAATACAAAAACAATAATCTTTTTCATAAACTCTCCCTTTTGGAAAATTATAAGAAAATAATATAAATAACCTCCTTTTACAACTACGAAACTAATTTTTAATGTATCTTTCTATTCACCTATATAATATCAAATAATTGCGAATAGTTACACTTGAACGAACAGATGGATGTAATTTGAAACAACTTTAAAGAGCCTTGCTACGTAGAATGTAGTAAGGCTCTTAGCTTTTTAATAATCAAAATTCAATAACTTTATTATCATTATACAACAGCCTCACTAAGTGTATTAACACTTAATGAGGCCATTTGATTCACATTATTAATTATGGAACGTCGGCTTATAGAACGAACGATTATCAAGTGCGAAGACACGCTCTGTGTATTCGCCTGGTTTTGTGCGTCCTAATGCGCGGTCCATCATGTTCATTTTTGCATCTAAGTTATCGATGTAGTGCAGAATTTCTGCTTCTTTTACTAATGGTGGTTTTGGGCTACCCCATTCCGCTTTTCCGTGGTGCGAAAGGACGATGTGTTGAAGAATTAATACTTCTTCTGCATCGATTTGCAATTCGTCTGCCGCTTTACCAATTTCGTTCACCATAATAGAAATGTGGCCTAGTAAATTTCCTTCTAACGTATACGTTGTAGAAATTGGGCCAGATAGTTCGATTACTTTACCAAGGTCATGTAAAATAACGCCTGCATATAGTAAGTCTTTATCTAACGATGGGTATAGATTTGAGATAGCTTTCGCTAAATCAAGCATTGATACGACGTGATAAGCTAGTCCAGATACGAACTCGTGATGGTTCTTTGTCGCTGCTGGATAGTCTAAAAATTCGTTTTGATGCTTATTTAATAAATGTCTTGTTAGACGTTGAATGTTCGGGTTTCTCATTTCAAATATGTATTGCGTAATTTTCTCAACCATATCTTCTTTTTTCACTGGTGCTTTTTCTACGAAGTCTGAGATGTCTGTTACTTCATTTTCATTCGCAACACGGATTTGTTTCACACGTAATTGAATACGTCCTTTGTAGTTTAAAATATCTCCAGCTACTTTCACGATTGTTTCCGCTACATATTGTTTCTCAACTTCTGGTGATACGTCCCATAACTTCGCTTCAATATCTCCACTTGGATCTTGTAAGATTACTGTTAAAAATGGCTTTCCATTGCTTGCGATACCTTTTGTCGCTGTTTTAATTAACAAGAAAATATCGACTTGTTCACCAACTTCATACTCTGCAATTTTCTTTTTCATTCGAATTCCTCCACCAAATCAGTTACTTTTAGTATAGCACACTACAACTCATTTTCTTTACGCATATGTGTTAATTTTATAATCTGTTTTTCTGTAAAATACGCGAGTAAATGCGCATGACATGTAAAGAATATGACTTGTCTATCCTTTGCAATTTCCTTTATAAGTTCAATCGTTCGATTCGTCCTTACCGCGTCAAAGTGCACGAAACTATCATCAATAATAAATGGATAATCATGCTCAAATGTTTTTGCTAGTGCAAATCTCAGCGATAAATACAACTGCTCCGCTGTCGCTTGGCTTAGTTCATGACTGTAAAAACGCATACCATCGTTACGCTCTACAATAAACGGCTCTGACTCTGACGGTGAAAAGATTTTACTATATCGTCCGCCTGTTAAATAGACGAAATACTCTTCTGACTTTTGTAAAATACGAGGAAGATGTACTTCATGATAATATTGCTTCGTTTTCGTTAACACCGTTTTTGCGGCCGCATAAGCAGCCCACTTCTTCACTTGTTCACGCACTTGCGCTTTTTTCATTTCCCATTCATGCATTAAATCACCGTACGTACTACCTTCTTCTAAATTCGCAATTTCCATACGATGTTTCGCAATATGCTCTGTCAGTTCTTTCTCTTGCGCCAGACAGTTTTGCACGACTGTCAGTTCTTGCTTTAATTTTCCGTCATAACCGTCAGCTTCGTAATGTTCAGCTAATGATAAACTCGTTAAACGTTGTTCTAACAGATCAATTTGCGGTAATAAACGCCCCACTTGTTTCTCTGCATCTTCACGTTTTTCCGCTAGTTTACCTGCTTCTAAAAACATCTCTTCATCTGTAGACGCTGCAATATGCCATAAACTGTCTCGTTCTACTAGTAATTGCTTTAATTGTTCTTGCATAAACTCATATTCTTCTTGCCATTCCGCCAGTTTTTCTTTTAACTGCTTACAAGTTTGGCGCTTCTCTTTCTCATTTTGCATACGGCTTTGTGCCTCGTGTAGCTTACTATACTCCGCACTACCGATAACATTTTCTAGTTTATGTTCAAACTGCGAAATCATTTCATATAATGAAGATTTTCGCTTGCCTTGTTTCTCTAATTCACGATATAATTGCTGCATTTTTTCAATACGCTCAAACGCCGGCAATATGTGTGCATACGTATAAAATTCAGGAAACATATAGCGCGTTTTATATGCATCGACTTGTTCTCCCGCCTGGAACGTTTCTCTCTCCCATTCCTCATACGATGAAACGACTTTATCATACGCTCGTTCCAACTGCTGTAACTTATAAGACTCACGCTCAAATAACTTCCGAATCTCTTCATCTTTTTCTAACTGATAGCGAACAGACATCGCTTCTTCACTTTGTCTCCCGCCAGCACTTTGCTGAAGTGTAAGGAGCTCTTCTTGTAATCCACTTGATGGATCTTTATATAAAACAAGGGCGAGAACAATCCCTACAAATACGATGACACTAATAAATAAGAGCGGGCGATTGTCTATCAATAAGCTTGTGAATAAAATGCCTGTATTAATAAGGAGTAACAGAAGACAAACTCTTTGCCACTGCTTTTTCTTTTGCTTAGCTGCTCCTGTTTTCTCTTCATACTTGCGCTTCATTCTCTCTGCGCCCATACCGATAAACGCCGCATCTTGGAACGATTTCTCTTTCTCAACTAACACATTTCTCTCTTCATCCACTAACATTTGTTTCTTAATCTGTCTTATATTTTCTTCTTGTTCTTCTAATTGCTCTTGCGCTACTTTAAAACGATCATCGAGCTGTGCTTTTTGCGTTTCTAATTCGCGCGCCTTTTGCACTGTTTGCGTAATTAACTCTTTCGTTGCCAAACTCATATCAAATGAAAGAACTGTTTCCTTTTCAAAAGTAGTACCAATTTGTTGTTCTAGTTCTGCGATTTCTTCTTTTATATTCGTAATATTCCCGCTCATATCACGCATTTCTTGGCGTGCATTTTCGTAAGACATATGCTGCATACGAAGTTCTTCTACATAACTTTCTTTTTGTAAAAACTCTTCATCTATTTGAATCGAAGCAATTTCCGATTGCACTGTCTCAATTTTCTTGTGGAGCGAATCAACTTGTAATTGAAGCGGCTCCATTTTCGCCTTAATTGCTTCATAACGCGCCATTCCGTTTACAGGAAACTGCCCGCTCTCGTTCTCTAACACTTTCTCATGCGCACGTTTTTCAATAACGAGTGGCTCAAGCGCTGCTAATATTTCATAATCTTGCTTTCGCTTTTCTGCACTCTCTTTTTCCCCGCGAACAGAAGCAAGCTTCTCTTCACTTTCTTTTAACTGCTCTACTTGTTTTTCATACGTGCCAATTTTTCCTTGCCACTCTTTCATCTTCTCTTCAAGTTTCTTCATCTCTTGCAATGACACGTTAATTTCTGGTTTACGCCCACTCGGCTTGAAGCGCTGGTCCATTTCTTTTTCTAGCTTTTTATCTAACTGCAATAGCGCATCACTTCCGACTGCACTTGCCGAAAATAAATAATTGCCAATATCCGCTTCGCCTAGCTGATGAATATTTTGAAGACCATGCATATCAAATGAAAAGACAGATTCAAATAAACTTTCATTCATCCCGCTTAATATATCGTTTAAAATTTCTTCTCCGCCCGTTTTCCCGTCTTCAAAATAAACGGTCACCTCGCCAGCTGCCGTCTTTGGCAATCGCTCAATTTTCAAACGACCGTACTGCCCTGTTTGCACAGTCATCGCACCGCCATACTTCCCGCCTTCTTTCGGCTCATAACGGCGCTGTCCTCTCGTCGGAAAACCGAATAAAATGCTTTTCATAAATGAGCGAATTGTCGATTTCCCCGCTTCATTTTCACCATATAACACCGTCAGCAAGGAAAGATCCATTTCCACATTTTCTAATTTTCCGTACCCATAAATATGGAGTTTTTCAATTCTCATTTTTTATCCCTCTCTTGCTGGAATAATTGCTCTAAAATAATATTTTCTGCTTCCTTTTGAATCTCTTTCTTCTCTTCTTCTGTAAAAGATTCAATACTATTACGCGCTACAGGAGATGTCCAAATAGTGCGCAATACTCCGTCCATATTGCTGAAAGCTTCTAACTCCTTTAGCACACTACCTACGAAATGATTTTCCGCTTTCAAACGTTCGATTTCCGCAAAAGAAACCGTCTCATTTTTCCACTTCATCGCATATACAAAATCTTTTCGCTCTTCGCCAGATGCTAAAATGTGAAAAATCTCTTCCACGCGCTTTTCGTCACGCAAATAAGGTGAAAGTGGACCTTGTCCTGTGAATACGACAGTTAATAGCGTACCTTCCTCTTCTCTTCGGCATTCATTCATCGCAGTAGATAGGCTCGTCATAAGTTCATCAACAGTTTCAAGTCTATCAATACAAACTTCGATTTCATCCCATACAACATCTGCCGTATGGAAAAATGAACACTGCGTTCCTTGTTTCGTAAGTTCAATAAGGTACGCACCCTTCTCGCCTGTTTCCTTACGATGACGACCTTGTATGTTCCCTGGATAAATAATGCATGGTTCTTCTGATAAAATTTCACGTTTATGTATATGGCCAAGAGCCCAATAATCAAACTGTTTTTCTTTCAACTCACGAATTTGAAACGGTGCATAGCGATTATGCTCTGCATCTCCTTCCACACTTCCGTGAAGCATGCCAATATGAAAAGGCGCATCACTCATTTTCGTATACTGCGCTGTCATATTATCCGTTACCGCTTGCTGCAAATAACTAAAACCATAAATAGAAGCTAATAGCTCACCATTTTTATAAAATGATTTCTCTTCTACATAAGGCTCAGTAAATACATGAACATTTTCCGGAAACTCAATTGCTGCCCAGCTTCCTCCTAAATGATCATGGTTACCGTGAATAATAAAAACAGGGATATCGTACTGCGAAAGTCTCTTCATTTGCTCACGCACAAACACTTGCGCCCTCAAACTTCTCGTCTCCGCATCATACAAATCCCCAGCTAGTAATACGAAATCAACGCGCTCTTGAATTGCTTTATCAACAATACGCTCAAATGATTCAAACGTACTTTGCTTCATTCTCTCCCAAACAGACTGCGCAACATTCATCTCCATCCCTTTAAACGGACTATCCAAATGCAAATCAGCCGCATGTATAAACTTTACTTGTTTCACAAATAACGATCCTTCCTATCTTTCAAAAGTTTCATTTTATCAAAATTAAAATCGCTGAAAACTAATAATCATCGAGAATAAAAATATTCTCGATGATTAAAGTTTCATTCTATTTTACCACGCAATGTCATATATTTCTTTGCATATTGTAGCATTTTATGTCAAAATAATTATAAGATTCTGATTTTAATTATTGGAGGGAATTTTCATGGGAGTATACGTTCTAACAGTCTTTGAAAAAGATGGTTCAAAAGCATTAGACGAATCATTCGAGGCGGCAACTGAAAAAGAAGCAAAAGCAAAAGGTGAATCTATCTTACAAGAAAAAGGATTGTATGAAAAAACACATCGCTGTACATCTACTGCAGGTAAGCTCGTTTTATTCCAGCGCTAAAAAAAGAAGCGTCATCCGCTTCTTTTTCACTCTACTATATCTTCGTCACACCACGTAAACACCACATCTAGAATGCGATTACCGATACGTACGCGTTTATTCCATTTACCTGTTTGGATCTGATGTTGCAATTCAGCTTTCATCTTTTCCGTCCAGTCGTGAATCGTTTCACTACCGTCGTACGGATATACGCTCGGAAACTCTTTCTGCAGTAGATGCAAGCTCTCTGCATCAAAATGAAAATGGAAGAAGTAGTTTGCTGTAAGCGATGGTTCTTGCAATCGTAAAAAATGATCATCAATTTGCTTTCTATTTCGATAGAAAGTAAAGATATTCACTTTACCGCTAGTAATTTGGTCAATTTGAATTTCGTGCTTCTCTATAATCACGTCTTGTCCACCTCGTTGTATACTATCTTTAGTATATATGTCTTTTGCAACAAAGTTAACCATTTTCGCGCGAAATTCATTTCCTTCATTAATAATTCCTGTACCTCCATATGCAATCAGAATAAATAAAAACAAAGTTGAAGGGGAGCGATCACATGTATTTCGGAAGCAAAGGTTGGTATGTAAAAGAACTTAAAAAATTAGGTATCCGTACTTATGAAGGTAAAAAACTAGAATCTTATCGTACGCATGTGTTATCTAGTTTACTTGAGAGAATGAAGAGAGCTTCGGCTTAATAGAATAGCAAGAAGTAAACCTGAATATTGGTAAATGATAAAAAACACCTCCTAAATTCGCATACTAAGTATGCAAATTAAATGGAGGTGTTTTTATTAGTCTCACTTTTTCAGGGGCGCTTCAGTTTTCATAAAATATTTTTTGTTTCCGCTGAAACGGATAAGTTTTAATCTCAGTTGCATCTAAATTTTCATGGAATAAATGAATAGCTATAATTTGTCTACAATCGTAAGTATGGTAATAATATGTTCCAGACTCCATACACATTGCACTTGTATAGATCGTATTATCTAATATACCGTCTTCTGTTATTACTGCCCCCTTAGGAACCTCACAGTTTGATAAAATATGAAAAATAGCCGATATCCCCTCTTCTTCGTTCTCTATACTTTGAATGTTTTGTTTGCCATATGCTGCCCGTACAAATCTTGATGGCGGAGTGAAATCTCCAGGAAGCCCCATCGTTCCTGAACCTTGGCCAAAAGCACTTAATGGTACATCTCCCCACTCCGTTGGCGCAAATGGCTGCGATTTAAGACCAATATATTGTCTTAAATTTTGTAAATGCCAATTAAACTCGGGACTATTAGTCATCACTCCTAGTGGATTGTCATACATTTTTAGTCCATCAGTTGTCGGCTCAAGTACAATACAATCTCCCCATTTATCTGCTAAAATCCAATGTAGCGGCGGAGCAATTCCTAAAACTGGTAATGGTATATCTATAAGAGAAATGTTATCAACAGATTTTTTTAACTCTTCAACAGAATTAAACTGCGTGAGGCTCCAAGCTACAAAATCAAATGGCGCTAAATTCGTTTTATTGTTATCTATACTGTTACTATAAGTAGCGAATCCCGGGAAATAGAGAGTAGCACACGTCATACCAGCTTCATTTACTCCGTCCGCCATAATGACCCTTCCTTCATGATTAATTCCCATTCCGACAACAGCCTTTTTCGCTCGGATCGTTTCACCAGTTATATTATTCCACTGATAACGCCGAGGGATGATTATTACTTCCTGATTCATATCTAATGTGAAATCCATTGTTCTTGCAAAAAGATGTTGGAAATTTTTAGTTTGTAACGTCAAACTAGTACACATGAAGAAATCCCCCCCATTTCATAGTTATATACACATTTTATAAAATTCTGATAAATACGTAAATTAAAAACCCTATTTATCACTAACAAAATAACCACCCAAACTAAAAATGCTATAATAAACCCAATGAAACTAAGGGGGCAAATTACTTTGCTTGGAACATGCATTCAATTTCATAAGTTTGGCAATCCAAAAGACGTATTACAAGTTGAATATAAAAATATAGAACCACTAACAGATAATGAAGTTTTCGTTCGTATGCTAGTTAGACCGATTAATCCATCTGACTTAATTCCCATCACTGGAGCGTACGCACATAGAATCCCTTTACCTAACATACCTGGCTATGAAGGTGTTGGTATTGTAGAAGATGTAGGAGCTTTTGTTTCTAGAGAGCTTATCGGTAAACGTGTGTTACCGTTACGCGGGGAAGGTACTTGGCAAGAATATGTGAAGACATCAGCTGATTTTGTAGTCCCTATTCCTGATTCCATTGATGATTTCACAGCGGCACAAATGTATATTAATCCCCTTACAGCGTGGGTTACTTGTACAGAAACGTTAAACTTACAGCCTAATGATGTTTTATTAGTGAATGCTTGTGGATCCGCTATTGGACATCTATTTGCGCAGTTATCGCAAATTTTAAATTTCCGATTAATTGCTGTTACAAGAAATAATAAGCATACAGAAGAATTACTGCGCCTTGGTGCTGCATATGTAATTGATACTTCCACTACCCCGCTTTATGAAACAGTTATGACATTAACAAACGGCAGAGGTGCGGATGCTGCAATTGATTCCATCGGAGGACCGGATGGAAATGAATTAGCTTTCTCCTTACGTCCAAACGGGCATTTTTTAACGATCGGTCTTCTATCAGGAATACAAGTGAACTGGGCCGAGATTGTCATGAAAGCAAAAGTACACGCAAACATATTTCATTTACGACATTGGAATAATGAAGTGTCACCATATAAATGGCAAGAAACGTTTCGTCACTTAATTCGTTTAGTAGAAAATAAGCAATTGTGTTTTATGACGGTACATTCTACGTATGACTTAGCAGATGTGAAAGCGGCAGTTGATGTTGTGCAATCTGCTGAGAAAACGAAAGGGAAAGTGTTTTTGACGAGTTATTGAATGCAATTGAAGACTCTATTTTGATTGATTTTTTTATGTCTTATAAACCTAATTTTGATATCCCGGCTTCAACTACCTAAAAATAACATTTTCAACAGAACTTATATTGGTTATCATAAAAGCGAACATAACAGGAGATGAGCAGATGAATATGAACGAAAAGAAATCTTTTTCAAAAGTTTCTCGGCGGAAATTAGTCGATGAAGTATTGGAACGTCTACAAGAGAAAATCTTTTCTGGCGAGTATGAAGTTGGTGATCGCCTCCCTACAGAGCCGCAATTAATGGAAGAGCTAGGGGTAGGACGTTCAACGCTGCGAGAGAGTATAAAGATATTAGTACATGCTGGCGTATTAGAAGTTCGACAAGGACAAGGCACTCGTATTGTCTCATTAAATACAACGCAAGATTCATTTGAAAAAAGACTGCAAGCAGCTAATATAAATCATGTGTATGAAGCACGAAATATGTTAGATAAAGAAGTAGCGATGTTAGCGGCACAGCGCCGAAGCGAAGAGGATCTTTTATATTTAAAAGGACATTTGAATAAAAGAAAAAATGCCCTTCAAGAAGGAAATTATGTAGCATACATAGATGCAGACATTCAGTTTCATCTAGCCATTGCAAAGGCGAGCAAAAACGAAGTTCTACTTGATTTGTATCAATCTTTCGTACCTGCCCTTCGTCACATTTTAAGCCAATTCATATTACATACAGCGAACTATGAAGATAACTCTGACATTCATGAAAAGTTATTCCAAGCGATTTTAAAACAAAATACTGAAGAAGCACGAAAATACGCTGTTCAAAATTTGGAGCTGAAATAAGCTCCTTATCTATTACACAAAAACATCAGATGATATACTCAATAACATCTGATGTTCAAGAGAGGAGAAAATGAAATTGAAACATCAAGAACGAACTTATTTGTATATACTAGCGCTATTTTTTGTTTCTATTAATTTACGTATCGGAATTACATCTGTTTCACCTGTATTAGAAACAATCCGACAAGACTTAAATATAAGCAATTTTTCCGTTAGTTTTTTAACAGCTATTCCTGTTTTTTGTATGGGGACATTCGCCTTACTGACTGGGAAGGTAATTAAGAAATACGGGGCAGAAAAATCAATTATGGCTTGTCTTATTTTAATTGGCTTGGCAACATGTATAAGGGTCTTTACCTTTTCTATTTCCACATTATTCGCGAGCTCTTTATTTATCGGTATTGGAATTGCACTTGCAGGCCCGTTATTATCAGGTTTTATTAAAGAAAAATTCCCTACGAGAATCGGCTTAATGATTGGCATATATTCAGTAGGTATGGGTACTGGTGCTTCTTTAAGTGCAGGATTAACGATTCCTTTACAACATGTATTAAAAGGATCTTGGAATATGGCACTCGCTTTTTGGGGTGCACTAACTATTATCGCCATTATATTTTGGTATCCCGTTATGAAACGAAAGAAGAATACGAGTACACAAAATAAAAAGAATAATAGCTTACCTTTAAGAAATAAAAAAGCATGGTTGTTCACAATCTTTTTCGGACTACAATCAGGAATATTTTACTCTATTACGACTTGGCTTGCGCCAGCAAATCAAAGTATGGGTGTGAGTAGCGAGCAAGCGGGTACTCTTATAACTGTTTTTACAGTGATTCAAATGATATGTAGCTTTTTAATTCCAACATTAGCGGATATTTATAAAAACAGAGCACTTTGGTTATTAGGAAGTATATGCTTTGTACTCGTAGGTTTATCGCTTATGATTTACCCACTAACTACACCATGGACCCCTTCTATTTTACTAGGGATCGGGCTCGGCGGCGTATTTCCACTCGCTCTTATGCTGCCACTATATGAAACAAAAACTTCAGAAGATGCAAGTGCATGGACTGCTATGATGCAATCAGGAGGATATATTATGGGCGGATTCATTCCTGTCCTAGCTGGAATCGCTCGTGACTATTTTGATAGTTATACGCAAGTTTTTATTATAATGGCACTTTTAAGCTTAATTTTACTCCTATTAACTTTAGTCATGAATAAAAGGAGAAGAAATGCAGAAGACCTTCTCTCCGCTTAAATTTAAAATGTTAATATATGGTATAATTTAATTAAAAAACGAAAGGAGCTTCTAACATGTGGTTCATTTCGACAATTTGGCCTATTATACTAGTCGGGTTAATTGTAGTATTTGTAATAAAAAGATTGGAACATAAATATAAGCACGGCAAATTGGGTAAGAAAAAATCAAAAGAGGCTCAACTGTTATTAGACAGTTTAATACCTATAGGAATGCTTGTCGGCTGTATAATTGGTTTGATTTCCGGCATGTTTTCCCCAGATTTCTCACTACTTTCAATTAGTTTAGGATCCGGAATAGGCTATTTATTTGGTTTTTTTGCCTATGAATTTTATAGCAAGGCAGGAAACAATTTTTGTTAATCCAAAAGGAATAAGCGGGACAGTACATAGTAATCATATAAAATATGTAACTGTCCTTTATTTTTGCATCAATGTTATCAATTTTTCTTCCACATCCTATACACCTTTTTTATTGATGTTTCTCTCCTCTTTCTTTCGCATATCCGCTTTTTTGTTCTTCTCGGCTCTATAACCAAAGTAAAGTAGCGCACATGTAGTAATAGAACCTACAATGTATCCTAAAAAGCCTCCTAACCAAAACATAAAAATTGCCTCCAATCCATTATAAATTTTATGTAGTAGACATCTGTAAACCGCTCTCGGTACCTCCGTTTTTTATTACAGATTGGAAAATCCCCTTAACTATTCCATCCATGAACATTCTGTCTTCTCTATTTTGATTATTATCTATAAAATTATTTATACCACTAATTCTTCCATTATCTCAAATAACAACTTTATTATAAAGTTTGCACTCACATTACATATATGTAGCATCACTGTCTCTTTTTCATTTTACCCTTGCAACTGGAGTTTACTTCTACAACTTAAAAACAAAAAACCCCCTCAAAGCATAAACTTCAAGGGGTGAGCCTGTTTTTTATTTACTTATATACGTACAGCTGTACCACTTACAGCAACCATTAACATTCCATCACGAACTACTTCGTAATCTACGTCAATACCAACGATAGCGTTCGCACCTTTTTGTTTTGCAAGTTCTTTCATTTCGTCCATTGCGATATCACGAGCTTCTTTTAGCTTGCTTTCGTAAGAACCAGCACGACCACCGACAACATCACGAACGGAAGCGAATAAATCGCGGACAATATTTGCACCCATAATAGCTTCACCATTTACAATATCGATATACTCAATAATTTCTTTACCTTGAATTCCAGACGTTGTTGTTACAATCATGACTGACACTCTCCTAATAAGTTGTAGTTTTTTAATGCGCTTTCTTATGTCTTTATTATGACACAGAAAAAATATCTAATCTATTGAATTACCTTACAGGAGTGTGACAATTTTGTAAGAATAAAACCCCCATTATGTTCAATAAAGCGCTTTAACATTTGGGTACATAAACGATTCTCTATTTTCTTTCCAATCCTTTTCTACTTCTTTAAACGTTGGTCGCCCTAATTCTTTATTATTTTCATGTTTACTAAACCATTTTTTCACATACTGATCTCCATTTTTATTTTGAACTGTGCAAAGGAAACTATTACTACTATCCTTTAATATTTTTACGATCACGAAAAGACACCTCTTCCTTCTCAATATCATAATAGAACTTGATCTTTTACTATAAGCCCTTCCTCTCTTATAGTCATACGACTCCTCGGCCGCGCCAAAGTTGTAAGATCAAAAACGATATTCACTTTGTTTACATTTTATTTAAAGAAATCAGAGTTATAAGCATTATGCTTATCAAATATTTTATAGATTTCTAACTTATCATCTAATTTTGCATCTACTAAAATTAATATATTTCCATCGTAAATATATTCTTCATACTTTTTAGCATGGTCTTCAGGGATTCCTAAGCCGATAAATGCTCCTATTAAACTTCCAGCTCCTCCGCCAATACCGGCTCCTCCAATAGCTGCTGCGATTGGTCCTGCTGCTACAATTGGACCCATTCCAGAAACGGCAAGTATACCAAGACCTGTTAATAAACCTCCGAGTCCGCCTGCTACTCCTCCAGCTACAAGCCCTGTCGCTGAAAAGATATCTGCTTTATGTGCAGTTTCGCTATTCACTTTTTCACCCGATTTTTCTTCTAGATGTTCAATTTCCTTTTGATCTTTCGCAATAGCTGAAATGTTATCTGCTGAGTATCCTTTTTCATTTAATTCATTAATAACGAGTGCCGCATCATCAATGGTTCTAAAAACACCTACTATTTTTCTATCTACATTCATAACTATTAACCTCCTAAAGTTTTATATAATGTATCTTTATTTTTCTTCATTTCTGTATACACTAATTTTCTTATTAACATAACCATTTACGAAAAAAGCGAATAGTAAAAGCACTACAAGTGAACTACTTAACAAGTAAATTAAATCAAATGTAATATTAATCATCATTTCATTCATGTATACCAGGCTCCTTTTTATTTAAAGTAAAAGTATATTTTGATAGACTAATCTACTAAACATAGACATCTTACAATTCATCTTCAGTCAATCTCTTTGTAGTATATGTATACCCTTCCTAACCTTTTCTAAACGTAAAAAACTATAATTATATTTTTTCTTATTTATATGTTTAACATTTTTTAAAACGGGTATGTTTATATTGTTATGCTTACTATATGGAAAGGAATATTACGATGAACGCCATTCACTCTACTACTATTTCTTATAATGAAATACCTACAATAACGCAGATTCATCATTTTTATGCTTTAATGACAACATTTCAAACGAATGTATTTATAGGTAAACACGGAGCACTTACTTCTATTAAAAACTTAAGCACTCTAGTATCCTTTTTCCTTAGTGTAAAAAAGAGAGAGCTTGTATTATTTATCTTTGAAGGAATAGATGCAAAAAGAGCTTTAAGAACACTCTTTCCTTCTTAAAAGTTTTGTTATCCCCTATTCCCTCGATTGTTACTTTTCATATATAGTTTTATATTTCAAAATGATTTCCTCTATTAAAAAAGAACCCCCTAATACAATAGGGGGATTTCTAGTTTAGCCTTATGAAAACTGATATAATATATATTACGTTTTTCATTCTTTAAAATAGAAAAGTTTTAATAACCTTGAAGGTAGGAATTTTTAATGAACTCGAAAGCAAAATTTAGTATTCGCTACAAAATTATGGCTGGTTATTTAGTTATCATTTTGTTCTTACTTGTTTCTTTCATTATGTTGAACAATGAGATTTCTAATTTACAAAAATCTCGTAATTTTATTATTGATCACGATTTTAAAGTTCTCAATTTAACAAATCAAGTGGAGAAAGATTTACTAACAATTGAAAATAAAGCGAAAGGGTTTATCATTTCTAATAATCCAAATTACGTACAATCTCTTAATTCTGCGGAAAAGGATTACGAAAAGCATTATCAAAATCTTTTCTCATTATTAGAGGATAACCCATCTCAGCAAGAAAAATTAAAACAGATTAACGAAAACATTACTAGTTGGATCAATAAAGAGATTCACCCACTCATTACAAATCATAATAGTAATAATGTACAAACAATCGACACGACTCAAATTCAGTCATTACAGTCACAGGTAACTAACTTCCGTAGCACTGAGGAGCAATTAACGAAAAAAAGAGCAGCACAATTAGATACTGAAAATAATAAATTAGAGATTTGGTTATACAGTTTATTGTTCTTACTTTCTTGTATTTCTATTATCATTTCACTCTATATTTCGAATTCCATTACAAAAACGATTAAAAATGTAATTCAAGCTATTAAATCCATTTCTTCTAAAGAAAAAATCACGGAAAGAATTCATGTAAACACACGTGATGAAATAAAAGATCTTGCTCATACAACGAATCACCTACTAGACGAAATATCGAAAAGAGAGTGGTTACAAACGGAGCTTGCAGAATTAATTTTAATGTATCAAGGTGTATCTTCTATTGAGATGTTAGGTAACAAAATTCTTAGTGGAGTGATACAAAAAACGCAAACTTCTTGCGGTGCATTTTATGTACGTGAAGAATATGAAGAAACTGTCTACTATGTGAAAAAAGCTTCTTTCGCCGATCAAGGTGCTGATATTGGAAAACAATCCATTCAAATGGGTGAAGGTTTCATTGGACAGTCTGCCTTAGAAAAGAAAAGTTTTATTCTCAGGGATATACCCGAAGAGTTTCGTTATGTCACTAGTGGCGTATTAGAAATACGTCCTAAAAATTTACTAGTCATCCCTATCTTATTTGAGGATGAAGTAATCGCAGTAATGGAGTTAGTAAGTGTAACTGAGATTTCAGATTTACATCAAGATTTAATTCAACAAACCGTTGATAATCTAGGTTTAACAATCCATAGTATTATGGGACGTATGCGAATTCAAACTCTTTTACATGAATCACAAGCAATGACAGAAGAGTTGCAAGTTCAATCAGAAGAATTGCAAACGCAAGCGGAAGAACTACAAATGCAAGCAGAGGAATTACGAACAACGAATGAACAATTAGAGTCTAGAACTGAAGAGGCTGAGCAGAAGACAGCTGACTTACAAATTACTAAATCAGAATTAGAAGAAAAAGCAAGCGAGTTGTTACGCAGCTCAAAATACAAATCTGAGTTCCTAGCAAATATGTCACATGAATTACGCACACCATTAAATAGTATTTTACTATTATCTGAAATGTTAAGAGAAAATCATGATAACAATTTATCCGACGATGAGATTGAATTAGCAACTGTCATTCATTCATCAGGGAAAGACTTACTTACTTTAATTAATGACATACTAGATTTATCTAAAGTAGAAGCAGGCAAACTAGACATCATTTTTGAGGCAACGAACATAAGTGACATGGCAGCCAATATGCATCAAAACTTTTTACATATAGCTGCACAAAAAAATGTCGAATTTACTATTGAGGACAGTGATACGATTCCTGATCTGTTTTATACAGATGCAAAACGGATTGAGCAAATTATTAAAAACTTATTATCCAATGCATTTAAATTCACAGAAAAAGGATCCGTTTCTTTACATTTTGATTCGATAGAAACAACCAATTTGAGTCATGATATGCAGTCTATAAGTAAAGATTGGATTACAATTTCAGTAAAAGATACTGGTATTGGTATCGCTAAAGAACAGCATCAACTTATTTTCGAAGCCTTTCAACAGGCAGATGGAGCAACGATTCGAAAGTATGGTGGTACAGGATTAGGTTTATCTATTTGTAAAGAGTTTGCGAGATTGTTAGGTGGTTGGATTACGTTAGAGAGTAATGTAGGAGAAGGTAGTACTTTCACGGTATATATTCCTAACCTTCCAAATGGATTACATGATATACAGTTATCCAATTTAGAAGTCGCAGCAACGATAGAAGATGTTATTCCTGCTGAAGTTGTTGAAGAAACTATCGTTACTCCAGAAACAAATAACGTCTTCCAAGAGAAAACAATTTTAATTGTCGATGATGATCATCGAAATATATTTGCGTTACAAAATGCATTAAAAAAACAAAATGCCAACATTATTACTGCCCAAAACGGCATAGAGTGTTTAGAAATACTACAAAGCAATACAAATATTGACCTTATTTTAATGGATATTATGATGCCTAATATGGACGGTTATGAAACGATGGAAAATATCCGAATGAACTTAGGGTTAAATGAAATACCTATTATCGCATTAACTGCTAAAGCAATGCCAAATGATAAGGAAAAATGTTTATCTGCTGGCGCTTCAGATTATATAAGTAAACCATTAAATCTACATCAACTCTATTCGGTAATGAGTGTATGGTTAATAAAATAAGTGAGGTTTAGTTGGAGTGGAAAATAAGTATTATAATTTTGATCCATCAGTAGATACGGATGAGCGCACGAACTTAGAAATTGAATTACTATTGGAAGCGGTATTTAAACTATCAGGATTTGATTTTCGCCAATATGCTCGCACATCTATTTATAGAAGGATTTGTAATCGAATGCAGCTCTCTAATATCCCAACCATTTCAAAATTAATTGAAAAAGTAATTCACGAGGAAGGGGTTTTAGAACAGTTATTAAATGATTTCTCAATTAATGTAACTGAGATGTTCCGTAACCCTGCCTTTTTTAAAGCGCTTAGAGAGCATGTTATTCCTGAATTAAAAAAGCATCCCGAAATTAGAATTTGGCATGCTGGATGCGCAACTGGTGAAGAAGTATTATCAATGTCCATCTTACTTCACGAAGAAGGATTAAGTGAAAAGTCGGTTATTTACGCAACAGATATGAATACAAATGTGTTAGAAAAAGCAAAACAAGGTATCCTCCCGTTAAATAAAATGCAAACTTATACGAAAAACTATTTACAAGCTGGCGGTACACAAGCGTTTTCTAACTATTATTCAACAGATAATCGTTTTGCTTATTTTAATCCATCACTTTTACAAAACATTATTTTTGCACAGCATAATTTAGTAACCGATCAATCTTTTAACGAGTTTCATATTATACTTTGTCGTAACGTTTTAATTTACTTTACAAGTAAACTTCAAAATCAAGTGCAGCAACTATTTTATGAAAGCTTAGGTCACAATGGTTTTCTATGTTTAGGGAATAAAGAAACTCTTCGTTTTTCAAATATAATGCCGCATTATACTCAATTTAATCCTAGCGAACAAATTTATCAAAAAATACAATAAAAAGCGTATGAAATCCTCTGTTTGGATTTCATACGCTTTTTATTTCGCATTCGTTTGTATCATAATGAGACACATATCATCTGATTGCGCTTTCTTTTGTTCTTCCTTGTAAAACCCTTCTATCTCGCCTTCTAAATCTCCCCATTTTCTTTCTGTAAAAGTACGTAATTTCTCTTCAGCCTCAAATTCATCATTTGCAATTGCTTCAAGAACACCATCTGTAAACAATAGTATTTGAGCGTTCTTCTCAAAAGGTATAACTGTCTTTTTAACTTTTATTTCATCAAAAAATCCTACCGCACAACTCCCGCGATCTAGTTCAACTACATTTGTTTCATCAACTAAAACATATCCAGAAGGATGCCCTGCATTTACATATTCAACTGTTCTATCTTCTGTATTAACAACTAAGTATATGGCCGTAAAATAATAGGGAATATTATCATTTTCATTATGTAAAAGGGTCATATATTTATTTAATTCTTTAATAACAAGTTCTGGATCAATTAAACATTTAATCGTTTCACGTAATACAGACGAAATAAACATGCAAACTAATGAAGCAGATACACCATGTCCCATCACATCTAATAATATAATACCGTAGCGATTTTCATCGATTTTATACCAATAATACATATCTCCAGCTAGTTTAAATGAAGGTAAGTAACTTGCTTCAATTTTTATATGATCTTCTCGTAATGGGCTACTTAATAAGTTTCTTTGTACTTGCGTAGCTAAATCTAGTTCATTCCGAAGATTTTCTTCTTGTTCTTTATGCCAATTTAATTCCGATTTCAAGCGTAACGCTACACGCATACGTGCTAATAGTTCAACTTTATTTATAGGTTTCGTAATATAATCCATTGCCCCCATATCAAGAGCTTCGGCCAATTTATTTGCATCCTCTAAAGCTGTAACAAAAATAATAGGGATATCTTTAAACTTCTCCTCTTTTTGTAATCGCCTACAAACTTCAAGTCCATCAATTTCAGGCATCATAATATCTAATAATATTAAATCAATTTCATTATGCCTGGAAGAATCTTTTCCAAACTGTATGTATTCGAAGAGCTCTTGTGCAGAATTGAGCGATACAAGATCATGATATCCGGCTTGTTTTAAAATCTTCTCAATTACAAATATGTTAACCGGATTATCATCAACAATTAAAATGGACACAAGTTATTTCCCCTTTTCTTATTTAAAATGTAAATCTATTATTATTTTCTATTTTTCTAGTATTACATACTCAGTTACAAAATGAAAATTTCTTACTCAAACATATTTATACAACAAAAGAACAAACCCCCAGAAATAGGAATTTGTTCTTTCACTCTATAAATTTCTACTTTTAATTTAACACCATTGCTTTATCATTTAAAAGACGATCTAATTCTTCCATATGATTAGTTTCATCTGCAATCATATCTTCTAGCTTTACAACTAACTCTGTCATATTTAATTTCGCTGCCTGTTCTTTTCTCGTTTCATAACGCTTAATTGTTTCATATTCTGATTGTCTAGCGTATTCTAACATTTCTCTAACATCTTCTACTTGTTTCACTGATAAAGGGATCGTAGTAGGTGTACCACCTAGCGTCTTAATTTTCTCCGCTAAATATAGGGCATGTCCTTGTTCATCACTAATTTCAGATTCAAAGAAAGGCTTTAACACTTGTCTATATATACCAGAAACTGTAGCTGCATTATGGTTATACATAATGATTGCTGCGTATTCTCCTGCTAAATCTTCATTCAATCCTTCGATTAGTTCTTTCACATCGTGTGACATTTTCATATCTCCTCCTATACTTAATAAGTACCCCTTTTCTCATGTTTTAAACATCATTATTTTAAATTTTTATGTATCTAAAAATGCGGCTTGCTTCAATTTACTTATCGCTTGTCTTTTAATACGAGAAACGTGCATTTGTGAAATACCTAACCGTTCCCCTGTATCTTTTTGATTTAAATTTTCTCCAAATATATAATGAATAACACTCTTTTCCGTGTCATTTAATACGTTAAAAATATCCTTTAAAACGAGACGCCTTTCTGTCTCTTCATATCCTTGCTCTACTTCACCTACAGATTCAATTCTCGCTACCGAACTACCATCAGATGCATTTTCAACTACATCATCTAAGGAAGATACTCGATAATTATTTTTAGCATCCATAATCTCTAGAACTTCCTCTTCCGATAGTCCTAAATGATTTGCGATTTCTATAATCTTCGGCGAACGTTGCAGGTGATCTGTTAACTCCTCTATCGCAAGTTTAATTTTTCCGCCTAAATCTTTAATTCGCCTTGGAACGTGAATGCCCCAAGTTTTATCGCGTAAATACTTCTTTATTTCCCCTACTATCGTAGGTATTGCAAAAGGCTCAAAAGCATTCCCTATCGAATAATCATACCTTCTTATTGCACCTAAGAGCCCTAACATGCCTACTTGTATAATATCCTCATGCATCGGCCCGCCTTTTGAATAGCGATATGCAATGGAATATACGAGATTTTTATAATGATCAACTAACCTTTCCTGCGCTTCATTACATTGGTTTTGTTGGAAGTCTGCAATTAGTTTAATAACGTCTTCTTTAGTAAGATTCGTAGGTTGAGATTGGATTTCCATCATTCTCCACCTGCTCTCTTTGTATATATTTTGTCATTAAAACCGTCATGCCCTCATCATGCATGATTTGTATATCATCCATTAACGTATTGATTAAATATAAACCTAAACCATTTTCCGGCAAATGTTCTACTGGTTTACTAATATCATACGGACCAACTTTTCTTTTTAAGTTATTAAAATCAAAGCTAACCCCATTATCCGCAACCATAATTTCTAATCGATCTTCATATAGCCCAAAGACAATTGTAATTTCTCCAACGTCTTCTTTGTATGCATGTTGTACAATGTTTGTACACGCCTCACTAATAGCAATTTTCATATCTTCTATATCGTCATAAGCAAAGCCTATTCGATTCGCAACACCAGCCATTGTTAAACGAATAATAGCCACATATTCTGCCTTTGCAGGAATTTTCATTTCTATCTTTTCAAATCTCTCCATCATCCCTAGTCACCTTCTTTCTACTTTTTCAAAATCAGAATTCAAATTTAATATTTCCGTTAATCCTGTAATATCGAATAATCTTTTTAATCTTTTAGATACACCGATAAACTCTAGTTTTCCATCATTTTTCTTAACCGCTTTTAATAGAGCTATAAAAACACCTAAACCAGTACTATCCATATAATCTACGTTATGAAAATCTACTACAATCTGAACCTCTTTTTCGCTTGCAATAGGCATAATCTTATTTTTTAAATCTGATGCCGTATACGCATCAATTTCACCATTAAGTTGTACCGTATAACCTACATCATTTTGCAAAATATTTATTCCTAAATTCATCATTTCCGCCCCCTTATCTCGAACTTTTACTATTTAATTACCCATAAAAATTAGTTTTAAACATATTTTTTTATTTTCATTATAAATAAATTTTCTACACCTTTCTCGGCTTAACACGTAAAAAATACTACCAAATGTTTAAAACTTATAAATTTGTGTATGTATAATGTATAAACATTATTTTTAGGGGGATCTATCTATGGAAGAGCACAACTTTAAAAAGGGAGATTTTGTTCAATTTTCTTATCGACACGATCATGCTACAAAATTAGTTGGTTCCATTATTAATATACTAACGAATACAATTGTAGTTGATATAAGTAATAGCGAGGACTTATCTCATATAGAACCAAGGCAAGTCGTAAGAATAAATAATTGTAAAAAGGTAACGATGGCTTAATACATAATAGAAAGTGTAATGTTAATGAGTGGGGGGTTCTTCATCCTCCACTCATTCCTATGTAAAATACATAAAAAAGCATCCAAATTAGTTTAATTGGATGCTTTTTTATGTATTTTTATCAGTTCATTAACTTTATAACTATATATAATAAACTTAAGATTACTATTTATTATCATACTTACGCTTTCCGCAGCATTCTAGAGAAGAATGTAACGATTAAAATAAAGACGATTGCACCTAATAACGCTGGAAGAACAAAAATGCCTCCCCATTCAGGACCCCAATGACCAAATAACGCACTACCTACCCAAGATCCGATTAATCCGGCAATCACGTTTCCAACTATACCTAACGGAAAGTCTTTTCCTGTAATCATTCCAGCTAACGCACCAATAAGTCCACCTACAATACACGTAATAATAAGTCCCACAATTAAACCTCCTATATTCGTTTTATATTGAATTCATCAAGCTTTAGTATGTAACTAAAGCTTGATGAACATATATTATTCTTTATTATCCAATTCATCACTTATCTTTTGTTTCACTTTTCCGACTTTTTCTTTTATCGTTCCCTTCGTTTTTTCCCACTTACCTTCATTTTTCAACTCTCTATCTTCTGTAACTTCACCAATTCCTTCTTTTACTTGTCCTTTTTTCTTTTCAACTTTACCTTTAACTTGTTCTTTTAGTCCGTTCTCACTCATATTTACAATCTCCTTTTCGTAATAGATTTATAGATTTAAAGGATACAAATTTAAATAGAATACATGCATCTTCTTTCTTGTAACCATTCACCGACTCTTTCTAAATCCTTAACGAATAACAAGATTTTCCCTTCATCCAGTTTTTCTTCATAAAAGTTCGCTTCTTCCTCATTAAGCCCTAACTCTTGCATTTTATTTCTTAACTGATCTCCTGTTTTTTGAAAGACGTTAATAATGCTTGTCCCAAGTCCCTCCTCTTTTATCCCAATTGTATTCACGTCTGCATTGTCCGCAATTCTATCTGTCCTATCTTTCTCATGCGTTAATACGTAAATATCTTTTTGGTCTATTCCTTTTTTCACGAGATCATTCGCCGCATTCATGACCTCTTTCTCCGTAATAAATTCATATACAAAAGGTTTACTATACTTCGTTTCCATCTTTAACTTCCTCCTTTAAAATGAATTATTTGTTATATTATATGTAGTACACCCATTTTCGAAATGTTAAACATAAAATATGAAAAAAGTTATGTGAATTTTGATTTTAATAGAGAATGAACATCATCATTTACCACTTTAAAACATCTTCTCCTTACAATAACTACCTAAATTAACAGAAAATTGTTATAATTAAACTTGAGGAGGGATACTATGAAAAAAATCATATCTATATGCGCTCTAACCGCTCTATCTTTCAATTTAATAGGTTGTACAAGCACCTCGGCTACAGATAAAGCTTCACAAGTTAAGCAAGAACATAAACAAAATACCTTTCAATTAAATTCTGCTAATATTACAGACATTGAAATACTGAAAACAACAAATCATACTACTTCCAAATCTCAAACAGACAACGAAAAAATGATACAATCTATCGTTTCAGCAGTCCAAAAAGGCACTCCTAAACAAATCACACTAGATCAAAAAAAGAGAGAATCTGCACATTCTACTATTACTGTTACATATAAAGATGACTCAAAAGAAGAATTTCTTGTGTGGGCTGATAATAAGGAGCAAATTTCGATTGCTAAAGATGAGAAGAAAGATAAGGTAGAAGGTGTGATAGTGAATATTAAAGATGCTAAAATAATGAAGGATTTCTTTTAAAATTCTAATTAACGTTAAAAAAAAGTAGGATTACATCCTACTCTTTTTTTAATCATGCTCAATAAATAGACCTTTATAAAATCTATTTAAGGTCTAATTTTGCTAAATCATGTTGTAAAACATTATTTCCTTCTTGTGGGTTAAATACGATTGCACTAAGACCAAAAACATTCGTAACAACATCTCTATCTTTCGGACGAATGATTCTTACTTCATAAGCAAAAAGTGCTGGAGGAAGAGCTGCTGAACGAAAAGTAACATATCGATTAGGTGGCAATGTTTGTGTTGAAGGGTCTATTAATGGTAATAATACCGGAGAACCTGATGACCAATCAAACATTTCAACTGTTACTCTACGAGTATCATCTGGATCAACATTCATAGCTTCAACAGTAAGAAATAACGTAGCGGAATGTCTACGTAATACACCCGTTGATAAAGTTTCATTATGATGTTCAAAGCATTTTTTTGGAGGGTGACCATAGCCATAACTCATACCAATTCCCCCCTTTCATTTACAATTAAGGACAAGTATTCCTTATAATATATAATGCTATTATTCTTTTATTGAAAGGTATAAAAGCGGATTTCTATCTATATTATTAGATATTTTATTTTTCATTTATTCGCTCTTAAATAATAAAGTGAAACTTTATTCCAAACAATATTGCTATTGCACCAAAGTAAAACAAACTGGACAACCTAGATTTCAAACTGTAAGATTAGATGTTGGTGAAATCGGGCAGCAAAGCATATATAGAAAATAGGTGTTAATGTTGAAAATCAATAAAAAATTTGAACCATTAATTTTTAATATCTTTATGATTTTAGGCATATCTAGCATTATCTCTTTCGTCATGGTTTCAATGAATGTTGGATATACAGCTTTATTTCTCAAATCATGGATGAAAACATGGGGAATTGCTTTCGTACTTGCATTTTTAGCTTCTAAATTATTACCCTTTGTAGTTAAAAAGATAATGAAAATCTTCACTTTTGTTGAGAATGATGCTTAAGAATAAAGTGATGTACTGCGTAGGTTCATTCCAATTAAAAGAGTTTATTATCACAAAAACTTAACCTAGTAAAATGTTTCAAATCGAAGGAAGACACCTTAAAGGTTGTCTTTTCTTTATAAGTAAAAAAAGCCCGCCTATTTCCGTAGGCGGACTTTATCTTTATTACACAATACGAAAGTATACTCTCTTTTTCACTGAAATTTCATGTAATTATACATATTCATGAAAATAGCAGAATTAAAATATGCCAAAATAAAAAATGAGCTAAATCCCCTAAATAGCTATATAGAGATGAAGTTGTTATGACAACATATTTTCCACTTTCAACTTAGTTATCATTAGAATGTTTTTCTACAAAATCAAGGATCCTAGCATTAACTTCGTTAGAGAACTCACCATTGATTGCGTGAGATGCATTTTTCCAATTAACTATATCAATATCTTTAACGTATTTTTTTCCAGTTTCAACTGCTTTTACCGAATTGTGCATTGTACTTTTTTCAGCTATAAGTGCAAGCACTGGAATATCAATATTTTTTAAGTCTTCTTTACTAAATAAATCAGGCGCTGGCGTTTTCAGTTTATAGTTACGCATACCCGACTCGATTAACTTAGCGATAGGCTCATCGTCACTTGCTTCTGCTCCTCCAGCAACATAGCTTAACATCTTTTCTCTTAAAAACTTAGGGACAATAGGAACGGAAGCTGGAATAGATGCCAGAATCATTTTTATGGATATTTGCGCAAATACAAAGACTGGATCTAATAAACTAGCCGTAGCAATATGCTCAGGATTATATCTGGCCAAGTTCATTGTTGTCCACCCTCCAATGGAGACACCTACGATATGCACTCTTTCTAAACCTAATCCTTCAATTACTTCATTTAACCATTCTGCTTGTTGTTTTTGGTTTTCAATCACCTTCGTTTGCACACTCATCCCAGGTTCACCTAGTAAATCTATCGTATAAACAGGCCTTTTTTCTCTTAGACCTTCTAAATTAGGTACCCACATTGGAGTAGATGCACCACGTCCAGGGAGTAAGAGTATTGGTTCCTTATGTTTGTTTTCCTCTTTAGTAAAATAATAAGCACGAATTGTGCCATATTTCGTTTTTATATTTTTCGTATCGTTAGGTTTTGGAAGGAGTGCCATTGATTCATCGTAGGCAATTTGAAAGTCTTCCTTTCCTTTTTCAGATGTAAAGTGACCAACCTTATTATCATGTCTCTTCATTTGAATGCCTCCTTTCTACAACTATATGGATGAACTTTATCTATATATTCATGGTAATTATCCATTGAATTTTTATCTTCTTTAAGAAAAGACTCTCATTTAGAAAAAAGAAAATCGTACGTTTAGATACAATTTGGCAACAAACTAACTGTTTTTTGTACATTAATAGACAACTACTGCAAGAATTATAGTTTTTATGTTTTCACTTATCTTTTTAATCAGATGAATGCTTTTTTAGTACATAATAAAGTGAAACTTTAATCAGTGGGGGGTTCATCGACCACTGATTATTAGCTCACACCAATCGGGCTTTTACGGTCAGCCCGCCCCCCACCTAACTTCTTTGCTTCCGCTGAATTTTGAGGTGGGGGTCTTACTACCCGTTAATGCGAGATAAAAAATATAAAAAAATATCCAGAAAAACTGTCACAAAATCCGTTTTTCTGGTTTCTCTATAATACAGGTATCAAATTGAAAGTGAGGTTTAAACGAACATGTTAACCATAGAAAATGAAGAAAGTCATGCTTCTCATATGACCTTTGAAGATTTATTTAAGCAGTACTATGCTTATGCTGTGAAACAGATTATATGGATTGTTAAAGATCAATCTATCGCTGAAGAGTTAGCACAAGAAGTATTTTTACAATTATATCGTAGCGATTGGAAAGGAATTAAAAATATACCTGGATGGTTGATTAAATCTTCTACTTATGTAGCTTATAACCATTTTCGATTTGAAAAAAGGCAGCAAGCGAAGATTGATAAGGAAATACAATACCATGAAGTACAAAATGTATCATCATTAGACGATGATTGGATAAGAAAAGAAGAAATTACAAAGGTCCAAACGACACTAAATAAAATGAATGATCGAGAACGAACCCTTTTACTAATGAAATTCTCTGGTTTTCAATATAAAGAAATTGCAGAAGTACTTCAAATTGAAATATCTTCTATAGGAACATTATTAGTCCGAGCCAAAATGAAATTCCGCAAGATTTATAAACAAATAGAGGAGGCATAACAAATGAAATGTTATGATATCGGGTTTATTCAAACATATATTGATGGAGAACTTTCTCATGATATAAGAAAGGAATTTACAAAGCACCTAGATACATGTGAAGCATGCCAAGATTTATTAGTAGAAATTAGTAAATTAAATCAATGGGAAAACGTAATGCTAGATGAAGAATCTGCAAATTCACCACAAGAAATCAAAATTGATATAGAACAAGCATGGAAAACATTTGAAAGTCGTTCCAAGTTAGACAACGTTTCTAATATAAATTACAAAAAACAACAAAAGAAAGGCATCTTTACAAACATGAGTAAAAAATCAAAATGTTTCATTTATACAGCAGTAGCTGCAGCTGCACTTTTCATAACAGCAATGATTCCACAAGTACAAGTGGCGGCTACAAATGTCGCTTCATATTTTTCTGATGCAATTACAAATGATAAAGTTGTAAATGAAGGAATAAAAGATGAAAATGGTATCACACAAGATATGATGAAGAATGGTAAATATATTCCTATTGATGAAAAAATTACAGATCAAGGTATTACTGTACATCTCAAAGAATTATTTATCGCAGATTCACGTATATCAGTTCATTATAGAATGGAAAAAGCTGACGGAAGTTTAGTACCATTTGAATTTGATACATCAGGATTAGATCTCCAAAGTGATGGTATAATTAATGGACAACAAGAGGAAAACCCTGAGATTAAACATGATGGGAGACTATCATTTATCCATGATTCAGATGATCGTCTTCCTTTTGAACTTATGGCAGCAGGTAAAAAATTAAATGAAGTGGGCATTCGTGATAATGATAAACCCGAAGGTGTCGCTACATTTGTTATAGTTCCTGGAGGAAAAGACGATTTTAAACAGCCCCTTACTTTAGATGTAAATATAACTAGAATTGGAAAAGTAATTGGATCTTGGAAAGCTCAAATTCCAATTGATACTTCACATTTGAAAAATAATACGAATTAACATGAAAAAAAGAATAGAACAATATGTATCTAATTCTCAGTTTATATGTTTTCTTGTTTTCGTTACATTTATTTCGTATATAGTTTTTACTCTATCTTTTATTTATGATTTAAGACCATTATAAGAAAAAGCCCTCTAAAAAAGTAGGAAAATAAATAACCGGTTTCTTAACGTATAAGGAATCGGTTATTTTGTATTTAAAATGCGTCTAAACGTACAATTTTCTTTTTATAAAAAAGAATAGACACCCTAAGGTGCCTTCCTCCGACTTGAACCATCTTAATTTTAATAATATGTATTGGACTCCCGTCCAACTATTATTTTACCACGTTAAGTTGTTTTGTTTATTGAGAAATACAATGTTTTATTTATGCTAATCTTCTGTATTAGTTCATTTTGTAGTCCGTGCAGCGGTTAACAAGAAAATAATAGCATTGATGACACCTAAAAGTCCCTGCTTAATCCACATAGATAATGCAGCATTTGTGCCAATGGCTAGAAAAATAAGCATTACTGTGTATCTATTGAATCTCAGTATAGACAACCTCCCGATGGGACTATATTTAAGGAAATTTCATTATTTTTTTGTTCCGTAAAACATTGTACTTCCTAGTGAAGAGAAATTCAGTTTTACTTCTATAACTCGCCCTGTTTCCACTCTTTATTATGGATATCTAATCCTTCTTGACCAAAGAAATGGAGAATAAATTCTTTTTCATCACTATCAATTTTTTCAGCTAGTTTAGATCCCTCCATACTTTGCTTTTTTCCTGAACGTAAATAATGAATTTCTTCAAAGTCTTTAACTACAGATTCGAACTCTCCATCATACCATTTGTTCAGAATAGATTCATATTTTGGTCTTTCATCATTATTAATAACATTTAAGTTGTTTTTTAAGTATTGAATGTTTTCTTTCGTCATTTGAAATCGCCCTACATCACGGGTACCGGAAACATGAAGATTATTCCCATTGAATTTGAGTTTTTGTAAAGACATATGTATCATCATATCATTTATAGTTTGCTCGTTTTGAATTTCATCAATCGACTGTGCCGCTTTAGAGAGTTCATCTTCACTTACTATATAACTATCTTTTTGCTGCTTTTGAATGGTTTGAACTTTCGGTTTTTCCTGAACCTTTTCTTCTTGTTTAGGTTTTGATTCAGTTGTAGTCTTCTCATTTGAGCTACAAGCAGCCATTCCCATAAGCAATGTACCGCATGTTAAAGCCATTAGTAACTTTCGGTTCATTTTTTTCCGCCTATCTGCATTAGTTATTTTAAACAGTTTTTTAATGTAAGATTTCTCATCTCATAGTAGCAAAGAATGTATCTATATATTGTCATGTTTTGTCGAAGAATAATAAAAAAACAACCTAGATCCTATAGGATCTAGGTTGCTTTTAATACGTAAACGTAATCGTCACTAAAGAATACCCTTCTTTCGCATTATAAGGCTCCGCTTTATAAGAAACTCGATTTGCCCCTTGCGGATAATCGATTTCGCCAATTGCCTTTTTCACATCTTGCAGTGCACCATTCATTGATTGCTTGTATAGCACTTCAATTTTCTCTGGTTTTGCACTATAGCGTTGCTGCATTTTATTTTTTAATTCGGTATAGTTATTTGCGATATATTCATTTCCTAAATAGTTTAACTTTGTATCTTTTAATATTTGTTGATATGCAGGCGTTTTCGTACTACCTGCCGCAATTTTGTTTGTCAGTGTACTATAATAATTCGTTGTAGCTTGCGGGTAGTCTCCGCGGTTCCACTCATGATTTCTTGCGATTTGTTCATCTGATAAATTGAAATACGAATACGTGACGCGGCCCTGCTCATCTGGCACTGGATCATCGAATGTTGTATCAAGGTGATACCATTTGTTTTCGATTTTCACTAAATTCCAAGCATGAGGTTGTCCGTCCCCAGTTCCTGTCACAAAATGATTTTCAATTCCTGCTTCTTTTAATAATTGATAAGTTAATAGTGCGTAACCTTGGCAAACCGCAGAACGATTTACAAGTGCTTCATATGCTGTGTAAGCTTTATAAGACGTATCATAAGAAACATGCTTTACTACGTAATCATGAATCGCCTTCACTTTTTCGTGATCATCCATTCCAACTTGAGTAATAGAAGAAACGATTGCTTTCGCTTGTTTCATGACATATTCCGTCTGTTCTTTCGTTTCACGATATGTAATCTTAAGCGTAAACGTATAATTTCCAGGTGATCCAGAAAGTCCATATGAAACATTCGATCTATTATTATTTGTATACTCATTTTTACTTGCAACTTCTTTATATGCGTTAAAAAGTGTATTCATCACTTCTTCTGTATTATTATTTTTCGTTTTATATGGAAGTGTAATATTTGTCTCGTATGTATTAATACGCTTTTGTACTTCCTCTTTAAAAGCTGTTAATAATGCCGCATCTCCTGTGTCTTTCACATCGGCATTTTTATATTTCAAAGTTTTATATAAAAACTGCGCATACTGTTCACGTGTTACTGTGCCATACGGTTCAAAATTCCCGTTCCCTGTGCCATCTGCGATTCCATTTGACTGCACCGCACTAATTGCATTTTCTGCCCAAAATGGATTTGGAACATCCTTAAAGGTATGTTTTTGTTTTGCCGCAAGATGGAAAGCATTTGTAAGAATTTGTGCCATTTCCGCACGACTCACAGAAGCTTTCGGTCTAAATTGGCCATTTTCATCACCTTTAAAAACTCCTAAATTCGTTAAAGTTAACACCTCTTCTGGGAACATTGTAGAACTTTGATTAATATCACCGTAAGGATTTTTAAACGTAGATCCATCCTTTAATACGTAACGAGTTCCACCATTACTAAACGAACCGCCTTGTTTATTTGGTACTAACACTCGATAAATTAAAGCCGCAACTTGCTCCCTTGTCGCAACATCTCCAAAACCAAATATCCCATTTCCATAACCGGAAATAATATTCTTACTCGCTAAATCTTTAATCGCAGGATATGACCAATGTGATGTCGGCACATCAGAAAAAACACCCACTTCAGCAGCTTTTACATCGCTGCCATTTGTATATAACAACGCACCACCAATCAGTGATAATGATGTAATTGATTTTAATAGTTTTGTATACATAATGTCTTCTCCCAATACGCTCTCTATTTTTGTTGGTTTATGTCGAAAAATCTAAAAATATGACAAAATATATTATACAATTAAAAGTTTTTGAGGGATATATTGAATTTTAAAATATGCAAAAATTCATATTAATATATTTTTCCGTATTAATATTATGTTGTTTTGCTTGTGAATATATATAAGTAGTCAAGTCAACACAAATAATAAAAAGACAGCTATCCATAGATAGCTGTCTTTTTATTGAATCCAATTTAATTATTTTGAAAATCTAGCATACCCCAAGAAGTGCTTTTGAGTGTATGAACTATTTATCTTACTTTTAATTACACCTGTTGTTTCGTCAGCAGCATGAATATATTCACCATTCCCTAAATATATTCCTAAATGAGAAGGACCCGCTTTATATGTATTCTGTAAGAATACTAAATCTCCTGGTTGAGGATCACTTATTTTTGTAACCATTCCCCAGTATCCTGCAACACTTGTTCTCACAATGTTATATCCATTATTTTTAAATACGTAATAAATAAAGCCACTACAATCAAATCCATTTGGTCCTGTCCCAGCTTCAACATACGGCTTTCCAAGTTGTTTTAAAGCTAAATCAATTACTCCAGAAGAACCAGAATCTGTTTGGTTTAGGTTCATCCACTTGTCGCCTTCCCATGTTTTAATCTTCAACCATCCACTAGTTGTCCCATCTATTACTCTAAAATTCTGCGGACTATATAATGCTCCAGCGTTTGCTTTGCCTGAACTAAATGAAGGCTCGTTATACGCATAGAATGCTTTTTCTATGAACCTTTCTTCTCCATCTAGATTCAGCCATTTCTCGCCTTCCCATGTTTTAACCTTTAACCATCCATTAGGTGTCCCATCCACAACTCTAAAATTCTGCGGATTATATAATGCTCCAGCGTTTGCTTTTCCTGCATTAAATGAAGCTTCGTTATACGCATAGAATGCTTTGTTTATGAATCTTTCTTCTCCATCTGGATTGATCCACTTATAACCTTCATAAGTACTTACCTTCATCCAGCCATTTTCTTTTTTTTCTACTACTCCCCAATTTTGTGGGTTAAATGGTGCTCCATAATTTGCTTTCTGTGCATTAAATGAAGGCTCATTATATGCATAAATCGTTTTGTTGACGGTAATTTGTTCAGCCGCAGGATTCATCCATTTTTCGCCTTCCCACGTCTTAAATTTAAGCCAACCATCTGTTGTTCCATCTACTATTCTAAATGTTTGTCGCCCGTACTTCGCTCCAGCATTCGCAACCTTTGATGAGAGAGAAGGTTCATCATATGCATAGAAATCTCCCATGACACGTTCTTCCCCATTCAAGTTAATCCAAACTGGACCTTCCCATGTTTCAATCTTCCACCAGCCATTATCTCTTTTTTCCATGACTCCTACATTTTGAGCACCATACTCTGATCCGCCATTTGTTTTAGCTGAATTAAAAGATGGTTCTTTATACCCATAGAATGATTGATTCACGTATTCTGAACTATTAGCAGCGTGAGTTACCATACTGAATGTCGAGATAGATAGAATAAAAAACAATAAGATTCCTATACTTTTCTTAAACATAAAAATATCCTCCCTTTTATTTTGTCTAATATATAATTTTCGAAGCAAAGAATAGATATATCCTATTTCATTATTTTAATTCTCACTTTTTTACGTCCCCATTCACGTGCTTGCTTTTCTGTAGGAAACAGAACATCAATTTTATTGCCTTTAATAGCCCCACCTGTATCTCCAGCAATTGCATCACCGTATCCTTCAACCCAAACTTTCGTTCCTAGTTTAATAACTTTAGGATCAACTGCAATTAACTTGATGTTAGGATTTTTTCCTATGTCTATTCCAGACGCCGTAATCCTTTCATTTGGTGGACTACCTTCTACACTATATGCAGTAGCTTCCACGTAGAATTCTACGCCTGTATCTTCCGCATTTAAATTCATCCACTTGTCGCCTTCCCATGTTTTAATCTTCAACCACCCACTAGTTGTCCCATCTACAACTCTAAAATTCTGCGGACTATATAATGCTCCAGCGTTTGCTTTGCCTGAGCTAAATGAAGGCTCGTTATACGCATAGAATGATTTGTTTATGAATCTTTCTTCTCCATCTAGATTCAGCCATTTTTCGCCTTCCCATGTTTTAACCTTCAACCATCCACTAGGTGTTCCATCCACAACTCTAAAATTTTGTGGACTATATAATGCTCCAGCGTTTGCTTTAGCTGCATTAAATGAAGCTTCGTTATACGCATAGAATAATTTGTTTATGAACCTTTCTTCTCCATCTGGATTGATCCACTTATAACCTTCATAAGTACTTACTTTCATCCAGCCATTTTCTTTTTTTTCTACTACTCCCCAATTTTGCGGGTTAAATGGTGCTTCATAATTTGCTTTCTGTGCATTAAATGAAGGTTCATTATACGCATAGATTGTTTTGTTGACAGTAATTTGTTCAGCCGTAGGATTCATCCACTTGTCGCCTTCCCACGTCTTAAATTTTAGCCAACCATCTGTTGTTCCATCTACTATTCTAAATGTTTGTCGCCCGTACTTCGCTCCAGCATTCGCAACCTTTGATGAGAAAGAAGGTTCATCATATGCATAGAAATCTCCCATGACACGTTCTTCCCCATTTAAGTTAATCCAAACTGGACCTTCCCATGTTTCAATCTTCCACCAACCATTATCTCTTTTTTCCACGACTCCTACATTTTGAGCACCATACTCTGATCCGCCATTTGTTTTAACTGAATTAAAAGATGGCTCCTTATACCCATAGAATGATTGATTCACATATTCTGAACTACTAGCAGCGTGAGTTACTATACTAAATGTAGAAATAGATAAAATGAAAATTAATAGCAATGATACGCCTTTTTTAAACATATAAACTTTTCACCTCTTCCTTTTTTTAACAGTATATTACCATAAGTACATTAACATAAATTTCTTTATTTATCTATAATTTACCATATTAATTGGTAAACAATTTAGATTATTATATTTCTTTTAAACCCTCTCTATTCAAGGCATAATTGGGTTCAATGTAATATGAAATACAAGATATGCAATATTGCATATCTTGTATTTTTTATATTAAATTATTAATCTATTCCTTTCTTATACAAAAGTATCTAATTTTTGCTAGTTTCTCTTCTTTTTAAAATAACTATTTAGAGATAGTTTTATTAAATTTTTCACTACTAGCCACAAAAATATCTTATAATCTTTATATAATAAATTAATGTATTAGGGGTAGATAAAATGCCAGTTACACTCGAACTTATTCTTTTCATTCTTATAGCAATTAGTGCTGTTGGCTATTTAATAAAAGAATTTCAAAAAACTAGGAAACGAACACTTGGAATTTCACTAGAATTTCTAGTTCTTTTCTGGTCAATATGGAGAATATCAACTATCATAATCTAATTTATAAAACATGAATTCCTTCGAATGAAGTGAAACTCTAATCAGCGGGGTTATAGGATAAATTTACTAGTATTTTTACCACAACATCCATGTTAAAATCCCTTGTGAGTACGACATAACTCGACCTTATGAAGCTCCGCAGCTTTTATCGCGGAGCTTTTTTTATTTAAAATAACTATTTTGTTCACTTTTTTGATACATTTACGAAACATTCATATGTTACGTTATATAAGTCCTTTTTTAAATCTTATTCATTCTAGCAAAAAGTCCTAGTCCCCCTAGGGCTTTTTGCATTCAAACAATGAGTTGTATTTTTTCTCAATAACCGAAACTACTTAAGGTGGTAAAATAATAATTGGACTGGCATCCAATACCATATTACAATGGAGCAAATCGCAAGAAGGCACCTTAGGGTGTCTTTTTTATAGAGAATCGGTTTAAAAACTACAAATAAAAGAACCTCAATAAATGAGGTTCAAAAAATCTACTATTTTAAATTACCTTCGTAAAAAGCAACTCCATTTTGAACATGTTTTAAGTACCACGTAATCGTCCCGCCACAAACATTTTCATTAAAACTATTAGCATATACTCCATTTGAGTAATAAAGAGTTCTTTTGAATTTACCATTAGAATACTCATAAGGAATTGAGCATGTGGCTTGCTCCGGAGAGCTCACAGCTTTTTGTGTATCAGCTGAAGCTGCACCAATTCCTCCTGTTAATGCAATACCTGTTGCTAACGCTCCTACTACTAATTTCTTGAACATAATAAATCCCCCTTTAATAGTTTTTATAGATTACAACTTAAATGTATCACTTTTATAATTTATGTAAATATCTTGAATATGTAGAAATATTTATTTAATTATTGGTAATATTGGAATTTCATTTTATCAAATGGAAAATAGAGGAATTGGAAAGGCATGTGAAAATACAGCTAGGTTTATATTAAATGAAAGTGGTTCAAGTCGGCGGAAGGCACCTTAGGGTGTCTTTTTTGTACATAAAAAAATCTCACCATCTTATAGAAACGATAAGCCCTTTAAAACAATAATTGCAACTATATTAATTTTACATTACATTAAGGTTAGAGAATGTTCTTATTTTAATAAAGTGCTAAATAGTAGGTGGAAAAATGGAATTTAACGATTTGGGTATTACCATTAAAGAACTTAGAATCAAAAAAAATATATCACAATCCGAATTATGTCATGGAATATGTTCACAAAGTCAAATTAGCAAGATTGAAAAAGGTATGATTTATCCATCTAGTATATTGTTATATCAATTATCAGAAAGACTTGGTATTGACCCAAATAATATATTTGCACTAACTCAAAACAAAAGATTAAAATATGTAGAAAATGTAAAATACGTAATAAAAGATTGCTTAAAGCAAAAACAATATAAAGAACTTTATGAAATAGTAAAAAAAGAGAAAAACTTAAATAATTTTCAAACAAAAGATGAGAAACAATTTCTAATGTGGCATGAAGCAATTGCTGTATTTATGGTGGATAAATCAATAAAAACTGCTTTAGATTTTTTAAATCATGCATTAAAACTGACTTTAACTAATTCTGATTTTTTATCAGAAAGAGAAATAGATATTATGCAAACAATGGCTATATTTTATGCAGAAAATAAAGAATATGAAAAAAGTATTAATATATTCAAAAGATGTTTAACTAATTTTAATAAATTAGATTTTCCTAGAGATAAAGAAATTAAATTAAAACTCATGTTAAATTTAGCAAAATGTTTCGACTTCACATATCAATATGAAGAGGCAATAAAGTACATTGATAAGGGTATCAAATTAGCAATTAATCTACATACTTTATACCTACTAGGTGAACTATTCTATTTAAAAGGTCAGTGTTTATTAAAAATGAAACAACATAATGTAGAAGATGTTATTTATAACTGGAAAAAAGCATTATTTATATTTGAACTAACAGAAAAAGAATATTATACAAAAGTGATACCAGATGAACTTATTGAATTACAAAATAAAAAACACTCATAATTTCATAAAAACTACTTACAAATCCTATAGAAAAAATCCTTATAGCTTTTAAACTTAGATCGATAATATTAAAATAATTTAAGCCGGCGGAAGGCACCTTTAGGTGTCTTTTTTTTATTTTTACAAGGACCTGCTCAATTAATTCTTAAAAACATAATAGGGAATATTGTTTTATTTATCTCATTTTCATTCATGCTATATATAAAATTCGTTAATAAACCCACCTCAAATACTAGTTCCTTTTATAAGCCGTTTTTTTGATGTAGATGAAATTATTCTCAATACAATAGAATGAATTATTGGAACATACTTAGCAATATATATCAAAAAAACATAAAAAAAAACCCTTCACCTTAAGGTAGAAGGGATCTTCAAATTTCCGTAAAGATAACCCAAAGCGTATGTGCACCTGCATCTGGATATCCTAAACTTCTTTCGCCAACTACCGCTCCTCTGCCGAACAATCTTTCACCGATAGATTGTATGCCGTGAAGTGCTACTTGTAACATTTCAATTCAGATATACGACAGTAAAGAATACATCATTACAGTGTCAGCAAGAAAAAGTGTATTCTGCATTTCTGAAAACAGTAGATGGCAGATTATGACCTACTGAATCTGCTAAGAAAGAATATACAAGAACATCCTTAACATCCTCTCTATTTCCACTAATGATGACATCAAGGAAATCTTCTACTTGAAATTCTGGAGTAAACAACACAATCTTAGTTGTTCTATTTGGTTCTAAAGAAACAAAAGTACGAGAGATTTCAACTAATTCATTTTGAGTTGGGAAAAAAGTGTTTCGACTTCTCTTAACAGTTACCGTTACATTACTAGTATGGCAACGTGAATCATTGTTTAACATAATGTTGAGAGCAGTTGGAATAATCCCATTTTCAGAGACTGGAACTCGAAACACTCCAGTAGATTTATGAGCCATATAATCACATCCTTTCAAAATAAAATATATTTACAATATATTAGATGCAAAAAACGTTCATTTTGATATGGACAAATTATATGATTAATATATCTATAATAACCCTCGGTATTACTAAGCCAATGTTTTAAAAGATTAACAAATATCGCGAGAACCAATCAAATGTATATTAAAAGTAAAAAGAATAAGTTGTCTAAAAGACCCCCTATTTTGAGCCAATAATGAGACATTATGTTAATCTTATATGTATAGCTGCACAAAATTGAGAAACTTAAGGAGACAGATAAATTTTATGAGAAAATTATCTATATTACTTACTTTCATTCTAGTATTAGTCAGTGTTACTGCTGCTTGCACACAAGATAAAACAGATAGTGCCGTTGAAAATGGTCCAATAGAAGAACCAACCGCAAAAAATGAAAATGAAGAATTAATAAATTTTGAAGAAAAAGAAGATATGAGCCGCTTGGAACAAGGTATTTTATTAGTTGGTGAGAGTGTTAAGGGAGGCTATTACTTGACCGCTGTTCAAAGTGCCTATTTAAATGCTAGCAACGATTCCGTCATTGTTAATGTCTCTGTAAAAAATGTACGAGGTCAAACGATTGGACTATCAGAATTAAAATATAACTTAAAAGATGAAAAAGATGGAAAGATTTATAAAGGAAAGGTGCTTGATCAAAACCCTTCTGATATACAAGTTAAACCAAATGAAACGGTAGAATTGAAAATAGCTTTTGAAGTACCACGTACCGCAGATGAATATATGTTTTATATTGAAAGCTCTTTAGACCCTCTACAAACATACTGGAAAATTGATAAGCTGCAATCACAAACAAACTAAGTCTAAAATAAGCAAAAAACAATGAAAAATTTAATATATATACAAATGAATACTATATAAACGTAAGACCATCGATTTAATGAATCGTTGGTCTTTTTCAAAAAATGCCCCATTAAAAACTAAGAGATAAAAAAGAACTAATCTCGAGAAGAGATTAGCTCAATATATCCAAAGCTATTATGGTACATAGTTTTATGAGCAAACGTTATATAATGTTGTATGGGATACATAACCTGTCATCCCTTTATATGTAACTTTTAACCACTGTTTAGAATTACTGTAATGACCTTGAACATATTCACCAGTTACCCATGTTCCAGTAATTTTCGTACCATCATTAAATGTATGTAAGACAGGTGAATCGACAGTATAACCACTGCGCATCTTTGCACCATATACACCTACCGTACCTCCCTTTGCACAAGCTGCTACTACATTTTGATTTTCAGTAGCATTCGTAGCCGCGAAAGCAGAGCCGTTAAATGTAAATAAAGTAAATATAAAAGCTGTTAGTACTGTACAAATAGATAAACGACGTAACAAAATAAATTCCCCCTTTTTTTATAATTTACTTCTTCACAAATGATTATCTTAAATATTCTAACTATTTTCAATATATTAATGTTGAGAAATATTAGTTGTATTTTTGAAATAAGATTTTATCAAAAATAGTAACAAACTCATATTTTACTGAGAAAGAACCGAAAGAAGTCTTCTACATATCAACTATATAAAAATCCCTCCACCTTAAGGCAGAGGGACTTTCTAATTCCTATTTCAAACTACCTGCAATCTCCGTAAAGATAACCCCAAGTGCATGTGCACCTGCATCTGGATATCCTAAGCTTCTTTCGCCAACTGTACCAGCGCGGCCCATGCGAGCTACGATTTCTTTCGTGTACTCTGCTCCTTTGACCGCTGCTTCTGCTCCTTTTTCAAAGGCAGTTTTTACGTCTACTTCGTTTGAGGCGCTATCTAACCAAGAATCTACACATGGAGCAAGTGCGTCAACAAGTGTTTTGTCACCAACTACTGCTCCTCTGCCGAATGATCTTTCACCGATCGATTGGATGCCTTGCAATGCTGCTTGTAACATTTCAGCGAATTCTTTCACTGTTAGCTCACGTTTTTCGCCCGCTGCTTTACTAGCTGCGCGAAATGCTCCGCCCCAAATTGGGCCTGAAGCTCCGCCGCAATGTTCCATAATAATCATGGAGCAACCGTCAAGGAATGATCCGATCGTTACATTCTCTTGTTCCACGATAGAATGCCACTCACGTTTTAATTGCTTAAATCCTTTTGCTACACTCATTCCGAAATCGCCGTCACCAGCATGCGTATCTAACTCACAAAACGGTACTTCATTTTTAATAATAATATCGCTCATTTTATCAACGAGATAAATCATGTTGTTTAATGTGATAACATTATTTTTTATCACAGCGTGTTCTTCCGCCGTTTCTAGTTCAAATGAAACTTCCTTCTCTTCTGTCTCTTCAAGTACATTTACGTACTCTACACTTTCAACTGGACCGTCTACTTTAAACGCTGGTGTATTACATTCTTTTGATAGTAATGTTTTTAGCTCTTCATCTAACTTCATTACCGTTAAAGACATACCAGCCATATCGATACTCGTCATATAGTTGCCGACGAATACTCTATTAATTTTAATGTTTCTAGCAGCTAATTCTCGCGTCACTGCATTGTTAAATAAGTAAAGTTCCTGCAGTGGTGTTCCGCCAAAACCGTTAACTAGAAGTGCGATTTCCTCGCCATCTTTTACTCCTAAATCTTTCATTAAATCATTTGTCATACGGTTAGCTAGTTCATCTGCTGACAGCATTTTTTCACGCTTAATTCCTGGTTCGCCGTGAATACCTACGCCGTATTCCATTTCATCTTCCGCAAGTGTGAAAGTAGGTGATCCGCTCGCTGGAACTGTACAAGACGTTAACGCTAAACCGATTGTGCGCACGTTAGCCGCTGCTTTTTCTGCTACAGCTTTCACCGCTCCTAAATTCATACCTGCTTCCGCTGCTGCGCCGGCAATTTTATGAACTAAAATAACGCCTGCAACGCCGCGGCGTCCTACTGTGTACAGACTATCTTCTACCGCAATATCATCGTCCACTTTTACGTAGTCGACTTCAATTCCATCTTCCGTCGCTAAATGCGCACCGTTTTTGAAATTCATAATATCGCCGCTATAATTTTTAATAATTAATAATGTACCTTTTTTACTAGCTGTTTCTTTAATCGCTTGGTATACCTGAATTTGTGAAGGTGACGCAAACACATCTCCGCACACTGCCGCATCTAACATTCCTTTTCCGACTAATCCTGCATGTGCCGGCTCATGACCACTACCGCCGCCACTAATTAACGTTACTTTGTTTTCGTTCATTTCTTTCTTCTTGATGACTTTATATTTTTTCAAAAGCTCAAGCTCTGGATGAGCCATAACCATTCCGTTACACATTTCCATTACTAATGTTTCTGGTTTGTTTATAATCTTTTTCATTGTAGTTCTCCCTCAATTCCTTTAATATATTGTGATATATTTGAAATCTTCTTCTTACTACTCATGTTAAAATGAAAGCGTTTTATAGTAAACGGACAAAATGGACAATCTGTCTAAAGACACCGCTCTCATTTATAGATAGGATTTTTATATTACTAACATTCTAGGGATGATTCAGATGACCTCTTCTATAATTTCTAAAAAGATAATCGCGAACTCATTGAAATATTTAATGGAAACAGAGTCGTTTCATAAAATATCAGTGAGCGATATTATGTTACACTGTCAAATGCGTAGGCAAACTTTTTATTATCATTTTAAAGATAAATTTGAACTACTAAGCTGGATTTATAGAGAAGAAACGAAAGAAAATATTATAGACTTTCTCGATTATGAAACATGGGAAAACATTTTCGATTTATTATTTGATTACTTTTATGAAAATCAAAAATTTTACCGAAATGCTTTTAAAGTCATTGAGCAAAACTCGTTTAATCACTATTTATTTGAGCATACGAAAAACTTATATATGAAGATTATTGATGAATTATCCGTGAGCTGTGGATTCAGCCTTTCTGATGAGACAAAAAATACGATTGCCTCTTTTTATAGTCACGGCTTCGTTGGAACGATAAAAGATTGGATTGAAAGTAAATGCGAAGTAAACCCGTCCATTATGTCTTCTCTCATGAAAAATATGATAAACAATCAATTACTACTATTACTTGAGCAATCAGCAAAGTAATTAAAGGGTGGCAAAAGCAATGAAAAAGATTATGAATGATGTACAAAATATCGTTCAAGATATGCTGCACGGCTTTTATTTTGAACATAACGACAAAGTAAATTACGACGAAACAAATAACATCATTTATGTAAAAAATATCGAAAAACTGGAGCAAGACGTCGCTATAATAAGCGGCGGTGGTAGCGGACATGAACCCGCTGATATTGGCTATGTAGGAAAAGGAATGCTTACAGCGGCAGTAAACGGAAGCATCTTCACTCCGCCTACAGTGGAACAAATTGTAGCGGCAACTCGCCTTATGCCAAAAGATAAAAGTATACTATTCATCATTAAAAACTTTAAAGATGACGTTGAGAACTTTCTTGCGGCTGAGCAGATCGCTAAAGAAGAAGGAAGAAAAATTGACCATATTATCGTAAATGACGACGTTTCAATTGAAGATGATGCTTCTTTTAATAAAAGAAGACGCGGCGTAGCTGGCACCGTTTTCGTTCAAAAAATACTTGGTGTGGCCGCTCTTGAAGGCCATTCTCTAGAAGAACTAACAACACTTGGCCGCTCTATCACTGAAAACTTACACACATTAGGAGTTGCCCTTTCCCCTGCCAACGATCCAGTAAAAGGAAAAGCTTCATTCACATTAAATGACGATGAAGTGTTTTATGGCGTCGGCATCCATGGCGAAAAAGGTTACCGTAAAGAAGCACTATCCTCTTCTGAAATATTAGCGATCGAACTAATGAACAAACTAAAAAGCATTTATCGCTGGAGAAAAGGAGACAACTTCGCTATCCTCATTAATGGACTCGGCGCAACTCCATTAATGGAACAATACATTTTCGCAAACGACATTCGCCGTTTGTGTGAACTTGAAGGATTGCAAGTGACATTCGTAAAGGTTGGTACACTGTTAACTTCTTTAGATATGAAGGGTGTTTCGCTTAGTTTGCTTAAGGTAGAAGATTTGGATTGGGTGAAGTGGTTGAAGGCGGATGTTAGAGTGGGTAATTGGTAAGTAAAAATTATGATGATAAAAGCCTTTAACTATAACAAGTTAAAGGCTTTTTGCAAATTGAAATATCGCTCGAGCGTTCAAAAGAAATTCGTAATTACCTCACTGGATGATGACAGGTCTTCCAAATAAAGCTGGATGATAAATTAACATCGCCCCTACAAATGAACACACTAAACAAAAAATAGCCTCGTATTTTATAACTAGAGAAGAGTTTGTATCCAGCTTTTTTTCCTCTCTTTTATATATCATTTTAAATAATGCTTTATATAATAAATACCCAATAATCGCCCCGAGGGTGTTCGTAAATAAATCATCAATATCTGTAATTCTATTATTTAGTAATTGATTTAACTCAATAGCCAATGAAAAAAAGAATCCCGCGCATACCGTGTTTTTCATTTTTCTAAACTGAGGCCAAATAGTCGGTAATAAAAAACCTAATGGCATAAACAGTACAATATTTAAAAGATACGTCGTACTACCTGCCGTATCAAATAGAGTCAAGTTGATTTGATTTACACGAATCCACGTTTCATATCTACTTATATCCCATACAGTCGCGATTTGCGTCACCTTATACACTAGCGAAAGATAGAACAGAAAAACATACACCCACAAAAAATGCAGAATAGATATAGTTCTTTTCGCTTTAAAATAAAATCCAATTTGAAACACAACACAAAACATAATAGTAAAAAAATAAGTATACAAATAACTCATCAAAACTCCTGTATGCATGTGGAATCCCCTAACTTTACATTTTCATCTATTATTTAGAACATAGTTTAAGAATCGGTACTTTGTTCATATATTTAATCTTCTACTTTGTCTTCGAATATAGGGAATATATTAAAAATAAAAAATCCCCACTTCTTCATTTTCAGTCTCCTCCTTGATGTAACTTGTTTATAGGATAGGAAAAACTTTTAAAATAAAAAGTGGGGTAAATATAAAATTTTTCTTAAATTTTATGTTAGTTTTTATTATTACTCTAATTACTAATCCGCTATTCGTTGTTAGGCAACAGTATGCTTAAACTTAGTTTTCACTTTACTCCTTCTCATCCCTCATACTGTAATACCCCAAATTAATAATAACCAAGAAATACCCACTCATAATTCCAGCAGCAAATGTCCACATGAATTCATGGTGTTCAATTTCATACATAATAATTGCGCCGAGAATTGCGGCTGCGAACCGGTTCATCATTCCGAGCATCGGTGCTTTTTCTTTTTTTACAATGCTATCTCCGAACTTTTCAATACGTCTTCCTAAAATCCAGGCGCAGTACATACTTACTAAAAGGCCAATGCTTATCCCTACAAACTGGGCTGAAAAAGGTGTCACAAGCCATCCCAATAACATTACGCCTAGCAAACAATACATTTGTATGTTGAACGATCTTAATGCCATACGAATCATGTTATTCTCCTTTATCTTTCTCATTGTAATTCCGTATCATCAATCCAATCTTCCAGGCTTCAAGCTTTCAGCTATATCTTTTTTAAAATGAGGGAATTTGATTTTACTCACCATTAAATACGCGAGTACACATGTACCAAACGCCACGGAAACTGGATTCTTTAAAAAACATAAAATGAGGAGACACATTGCCGCGAATGGAATGGGCATGCCGATAAAGGTTGGGAGTTTGCTTTGCTGCGTGTTAAATCTCGCAAGCCGAAGCATTCCGCAAATACTATAAGCAAGCGCACATATCATCCCGATAGACTGCAAATCTTTTAACGCGACACTATATGCAAGAATAGACGGTGCCACACCAAAAGTAACTAAATCCGCAAATGAGTCCAACTCTCCACCAATTTCCGAAACAGAATCAAGTTTCCGAGCGACCATACCATCTAAAAAGTCAAACAACATACCCGTAATAATAAAAACTGCTCCCAAATAAATATCGTGAACGAAAACAGCGTAAATAGCTAAAAGTCCACATACAAAATTTGCTATCGTAATCATATTTGGTATGTAACTCATAACACGCTTCCCCTCCTTTCTACTAATTGCTTCATCTACGTTCTTACTCATTACAATTAAGATCCTTCTGTTTTTCTTCCAATATCACTTTATTTATTTTCGTTAACGTCTCGGTCATTTGCTCAAGGGCATTTATATCGATTTTAGAAAAATATTTCTCAATTAATACATCATCTAACTCAGACAACCGCTCTATATACTTACTACCGTTTGGACCAAGTGTAAGAAAATACTCCCGTTTATTATTAGGGTTTACTTGTTTTGAAATCATCTTCTGTTTCTCCAATTTAGATAAAACTTGGCTAACGGCACTTTTGGATACATTAAAGGTAGTCGCAATGTGATTTGCTGTCGTGTTTTCATTTAAATTAATATGAAATAGCATGCTCTCTTGCTGTCCTGTAAGACCGAACTCATCTTTTAACTCCTGGAATAGTAAAATGTAGAATTCATTATAAGCTCGGTTCATTTCATTAATTACTTCTTTATACGTTCTAGTCATAGCGTTATTCCTCCATGCTTTTATTTCGTTTCGTTTAATAGTTAAGTTTACTTAACTTATCTATAGTATACCGTTATGTTCGTGTAAAGGGAAATATAACGCTACACTTTACTCACAATGATGCAAAAAAGAAGACACTCTTCTAAAACAAGTTAAGTCCCTTCTTCCTCACTGCTTCCTTCATCCAAATACCCAATTAATCATTCTGAATAATCAAAAAGAAAATCAATTAAATTCCATATAGACCCATTACTGGTTAAAATGTTATAATGGAATTACCCTACATAGTTACTCATAGCCAGACTGAGGAACTAGCGTCTTATTAAGTAATGCGCATAACTAAAATAAAAAAGACACTTTACGGTGTCTTTTTTATTTATATTCCTAGGAATTATCTCTTTTATAAACAGACTCTATCAAACAGTAAAGGAGACTAACAGATGGAACATCCTGTTGCAAGAGAATTACGTTTTATACGGGTATGTCTTATCATTTTGATTATTGTCATTGCATTCTGGGATCGTGAGAAAACTGTGGAAATTACTGATCACGGTAGCGATCCTATTTTAAACACCAGCAATATGATCCAAGTTGGTGAGAATACATTTGCATACAAAGATGAATCGAATCAAATTAAAATATTTAAGTTTAATCCAGATACAAATGAAATAAAATTAATAAAAGAGTTTTATGCTAACGAATATTAATTACATGAATTAAATAATTCAAATCTGTAGAAGACACTTTAAAGTGTCTTTTCTTTATGAACTACAAAGTATGAGGCCCCAAGCCATTAGCTGCAATTACGACTAAGGCTTTTACTATATAAAAAATAAAACATAGTAAGAATAGAATACTCACTTAAATTATTTTTCACTTCACAAACTACATCCAAAAAGTTGGATAACTTCTTTTACTACTCATATTATTAATGAATAAAGCAATAACTACAATAACAACGGAGCCAATTAAAACTGGTGTTACTAAATAACTCCAACTATTTGCCCCTAAAATTACGATAATCGGATCGGCGCCTGCCGGAGGGTGCGTCGTTCTCGTTAACATCATAACAGCTATTGCCATCCCCACCGCTAAAGCAATTGTCCAATATTCATTCCCAAACAAATGATATATTGATAGACCAATGAAAGTTGAAATCAAATGTCCTCCAATAATATTACGCGGCTGAGATAATGGCGCATTCCAAACTCCAAACGCTAATACACAACTCGCACCAAATGGAGCCATTAATAATTCTGTAGAGGTTATGCTCGTTAAATATGTTAAGGTAAGAATTGTTAAAAATCCCCCTAGTAGTCCCGTTAAAGAGTCCTTTATATTTACTTGTAATGGACTTCTTCCTTTCCCTTTCATTTTTGTAAAATATCGTACACTTATTGGTTGAGGGTCTTTCTGCTTAGTTGCTGTTATATTATCCATCGTTCTCCTCCTTTATTTACCAACCATTATAACTCGGAAATAACTAACCTGTAAATATTAATTTTAGGGGTTAGTTAGAGAATACAAAAAAAAGAATCAACTATTATAAGTTGATTCTCTAAACTTCCTCAAATTTTCGATCCTGAAATTTTGCTACCTTTTTCCGGTTCCCACATATTTTCATAGAACACCATTTTCGTTTCCCACTCTTATCTATAAATAATAAAACACATTCAGGATTTGAACACCTTTTAAGGAAAATCAGCTTATTTTCTGCTATTAAGGTTAAAGCATCAAATGCAATTAACGATGCGATTACATCCTCGATTTCTCCAACCGGGATAGATACTAGCTGTTGTTCAATGATTTTATATGTAAATGGTGCCTTCTCAATTTGTTTTTCTAAATACGTAATAAAATCATTAGAAATTTTTTGCTGATCAGCAATTGCCTCAAACTGTTTTCTCAGTACTTCTCTTATTTCTAATATACTAGATGTAACTTGATTCATTCGCTTCTGAATTCCTATAAGTGTTTTTTCATTCCAAAAAGGAAGATTAACCTTTATTACATGTAACCATTCTAATACATCTTCATCTGTTATTAATAAATCATAACGTTGTCCACGCCTAACTAGCTCTGTATTTACTAAATCTAATGAGAGATTTCCAGATATAAGCGGGAATTGTTTTTTGTCCTGCATGTACTCATCACCTTCTCTTTAAATAATCATATTCCAAATTAATACAGCAGTGCAACTTTTTTATAAACTAAAAAGTATGAAGATCAAAGCCTTTAGCCATAATTACGACTAAAGGCTTTTTGTATGTAAGTAAATGAAAAAGGAGCTAATTTTATGGAACATAATAAAAATGGAATACTTGCTTTAATTGTTTTATTTGTAGGACTAGCATTTTTTGTCAGTGGAATGGTTTATCATTTATGGGGCTCATTTTAATTTCAAATTTTAGACAGATAAATAATTCGAATCAGAGAAATGCTCATTTTTCCCTTTTCCTTCCAAAATTAATATAATAAGATATAAAATGTAATACATATACAACTATATATAGCACTCATTAAAAGTGCTTCTATTTTGGAAGGAAGAAACAAACGATGAACAAAAAGTTATTAACATCATTATTATGTAGCACATTCTTGTTTGGAGTATCAGCTTGCGGTTCACATGATACATCTGCGAAAAACGAGCAAAAGACTTCTAAAAAAACAGAGAATGACAAACTTAGCAACAAGGATTCGCAAAAAGAACTTCCTACCAATGTAGATTCCTCTGATGTATACATGTCAATGGGATCTGCCGAGTCATTAGATGTTCTAGGGACTGGAGAAGTTAAAGCACAAGGTGTCTTTAAAGTATTAGACATCGCCGTTTATAATCGTAAAGAAGAACCCATTACACTAGATATTAACAACTTTAAATTAATTGATGGATTTGGAAGAGAATATCACATTTCCAATGAATATCAGTCAATACTTAAAGCTGCAAATATCTCCACATTCAAATTTAATATTGTTAATCCTAATGAAAGTTCGGAAGGAAACATTGTATTTGATGTACCGAAAAACACGCAAGGATTAACTTTAAAAATTAATAATGATAAGTTAGATAAAGAACTCCAATTAAAAGTGGAATAGGCCAATAAATACGTCTCCCTTAACATTCTCTACTGACATAAAAAAGTACAGTCTTTTCTACAGCAGACTGTACTTTTTTTATCATTTCACATAACATTCCCTAATTTTTTTGACTAGCTGCTCTCCAATCACGAAAAGATGTTGGGCGTCCAGAAAAAGCTCTTTGCTTTGTAACAGATGGTTTTTCTTCAGGAGTCATTGTTTTTTCTTTAAGAGTCGCTGGTTTTTCTTTAAGCGTCACTGATTTTTCTTCAAGAATAGTCACAGTTGTTTGCATTTTCTCTAACTGTTCTTTCAACAATTGTTGTTCAATCTTTAAATCCGTAAGTAAACGTAAAATCATCTCAGAATTAGCCATAAGATCCTCCTTCCCCCAATACACAGAATAAAATACAATATGTAGAAGACAAAATTCCGGTGACAAAAATAAGATCGTCAACTCTTTTTAACTTCCAAAATCCTTTTATTTTTTTAAGGACCTGCTCCATTCACCCTTAAAAACATAAATTAAATTAAATCCATTAATAAATGGTCTTTATGGAAGGAGGAGTTAATATGGGCTATGGAGGTAGTTGTGGTGGAGGCTGTGGTTTCGGCGGCGGATTTGCCTTACTTGTTGTGCTCTTCATCTTATTAATCATCGTTGGCGCTAGCTGTTGGGGCGGCGGATTCGGCTGCTAAGGAGAGGCACTCTTGAGAGTGTCTTTTTTTTGATATGTGACTCATATACATATTGCTCATAATTTCCGTTCTGGGGATAGTATACAGCATCCCCCTAATTAATAGTTGGTTCAAATCGATATAATTCTTTTAAATATAGGTTAACACTATATTTCTCAATGAATAAAACAACTTAACATGGTAAAATAATAGTTGGATGGGAGTCCAATATATTATTAAAATTAAGATGGTTCAAGTCGAAGGAAGGCACCTTAGGGTGTCTTTTCTTTATGAAAAATATCTAACTATCAACCTTTTCTTTATGACTTCTAACATCAACAAAGGGTGATACAAACTATTACATATGTTTGTACCACCCTTTATTGATGCGTTTAGACTTCACAGTTGTTGAAGTTTTAGACTTCTCCCTTAGTGTACCCATATTATTAGAACATCCTGTAATCTGTAGACAAAATGTAGCTAATAAAAACAATATTAATAATTTCTTCAATAAATCCTCCTACATGCATAAAACACCATATGTTACAAAACAAACATAACATCAACTCTTTATAAAAACAATATAATCCTCGGTCCTTAAGCTATCTCTTAACATAGGAGTACCGCCACAAATCCATTTTTAAAATATCCCCTACTTAAGGAATTTGTAAGTATCAAGTAAGAAAAACGAGAGCTTTGCTTCGTATAATCAAAATATAAAGTGAAGGAAGAAAGATTATTTCTGGGATTAATATGCATGTGACAAGAGAAGAAAGCTACGTTTTTTTAGAATAATAATATGAGTATGTCCAAGTTTTGGAGATTGCTTGCAAATATTTTGAAGTTTTCGCACCAGAATTCTAATTACCATACCTGTTTTTTACCATCACATATTGGAGGTTAAAACATGAATAAAAAAAAGAAAATACAAAGATCAATACTTACCTTTCCCCTACTCTTTTCTTTAGGCGTTTCATCTTTCCCGCTTACCACAACTATTCACGCAGATACACACGAGGAACAATCTGCTGAAAAGAAACTAGTCTCTTTAACGGAGCTTACATCATTATTTTTTGAATATCTCCAGCAAGGTAAATATGCAGAGGCACTACAGTTGACGTCTACTGCTTTTCAATCCAAGTTTACAGCAACCACATTACAAAACTGGTGGACACAAAGTGGCTGGAGCGGGATAAAAAGCATGGGAACCCCTGTGATAAAAGAACGAAACTTGGTCCATCAGACGGTAGAAATTCCAGCAGCTACCGAAGGAACTACCATACCACTACTCCTTAAATTCACACCTGGCGGGAAAGTAGATGAAATTGGAGAAAGGCCACCCGAGGAATCTTTTACCATCCCCCATCCTAGCTATGATCAACCTAACTCCTATCAAGAACGTGAAATCGTCATTGGAAATTCTACCTATCCGTTACCAGCGACATTAACAGTTCCGAAACATAAGCGTGGTGAAAAGCTGCCCGTAGTTGTTCTTGTTCATGGTGCTGGCATCCATGATCGCGATAGCACATATATGGGAACAAAAATCTTACGAGACATTGCGGTGGGCCTTTCATCCAACGGAATTGCAGTGTTGCGCTATGAAAAACGCACCTTAGAACATGCATTAAAGATGAGTGCAGAACCCATTACGTTAGACCGTGATACTACAGATGATGCCATATATGCAGCAAAATCAGCAGCGCAGCAGGAAGGCATTGATCCAAATAATATTTTCATTCTTGGACATAGCCTAGGAGCTGGCACAATGCCGCGTATACTGAGCAAAGCGCCTTCCTCACTTGTCCGAGGAAGTATCTTACTCGCACCACCTGCACGCCCTTTGACTGAAATTGCCATTGATCAGTATGAATACCTGGGGGCGTCAAAGGAAGAAATCGATGAACTAAAAAGACAAGCTGCTTTTATTCAGGATCCTGCTTTCAATCCTGACCATCCTCCAGCTGGCTACAATTTGGGGTCACCTCATTTTATGTATGATGTTTCTAGGTGGCGTCCAGTTGAAGAGGCAAAATCACGAAAAGAGCCTTTACTCATTCTGCAAGGAGCACGCGATTATCAAGTAACAGTAAAAAACGAATATACAAAATGGCAGAAAGGATTTTCAAACCGCGGGAATGTGCAGTTCAAAAAATATCCGAAATTGAATCATTTCTTCACGGAGGGTGACGGGGAATTAAGTCTTCCTAGTGAATACGAAATCCCTGCTAACGTTCCCGAATACGTCATCCAGGACATTATTACATGGGTTAACGAGACAAAAAAATAAGAAAACATCAAAAGCCTTCATGCAATCATCATTGCGTGAAGGCTTTTTGAAACTAGTGATTCAGACATATCTATTATAATTATATTTTTCTACGCACTAAATAAAAAGCTAAGGACCCCATCATAACAGGTGCTACGAAATAAAAGAAATGTAAAAAAGAAAAAGTAAAAAGAAAAAGAAATGGTATAAGTGTATAGATAACTGCTAGTCCTATAAATAAAGGAATTCCAAATTGAAACTCTCTACATCGTTTAATTTTCCTATATAAGACTTCCCCAATTAGACAAGCTATAAGAGCTGGTATACTACCATAAGTGACGATAGTTTTTATGAATCCCTGTAAAACGTCCGGGTGAATAAAGCTAGGATTAAAAATATATGAAATTAAGAACCATCCAAAAATAAAAGCAAATAGACTTGCAGCATAACTAACTACAAATTTTATTAAAGTAAGCAACGTAATCATCCCCATAATTTCCCAATATTATCTTCATTGTATCATTATATAAGATAGATAAACTGTGAAATAAATGGAGCATACATGTGAGTTTGACATAACGTCCTATTATTGGAATTGAAATGTGCTTACTTACACATCCAAACTGTTGATGATAGCTAATATTTGATGATCTGTCCATTTGCCATTAATCCTTATATTTTCTTTCGCTATACCTTCTTTTTTAAACCCCACTTTTTCTAATACACGAATAGATGCAATATTATCAAGCATCGCTCCTGCTTCAATTCTATGTAGCTTTAATTCCCTAAAAGCAAAATCTACAACAAGTTGAAGGGCCTCTGTTGTATAGCCCTTTGCATTATGCTCCTTATCTAAAGTAAATCCCGTATAACAGCTTTGGAGGTCTCCCCTAACAATTTGAGTTAATGAAATGTCTCCAATCAGTTTATCATTTTCTCTTAAAAAGATTCCAAAAGGGTATACTTGCCCTTCAGCTGTCTTTTTTAGAGCTTGTTCAAGACGTATTTTTTGATGTTCTTCTGTATAAAAAACTTCTGGGAGCAACGGGCAAACTCGTTGAAAAAATTCGCGATTTCTAATATGTAAGTTAGCTAACTCGTTAGCATCATCAGTTTTATAAAGCCGGATATAAATGTGCTTCCCTACTAGTCTCATAACATCCCTCCAACATTTTTATATGTCTAATGAGGAAAAAATATACCGTATACTATATACAGTTGGATAATATCAGGAAGCATTTTGCACGAAAGAAAAGACACTCTATATGAGTGTCTTTTCCAATAGTTTTTAGCAGAAGCAAGAAGCTCCAACGATGATTAATAAAATGAATAACACGACTAATAAAGCAAAGCCTCCCGAGAAGCCACAACCGCCACAACTACCACCATAACCCATAATAGTTCCTCCTTTAGATAAGAGGGGAAAACTAAGGTTCACTCATGTATTTTAATGGATTCGTTTCATCTTATGTTTTTCCGCATTGATTGAGCAGGTCCTTTCGAAAACTATTCACATATTAACTATATTTTTAAAAATGAATAATTTAACTATAACAATAAATAGATTAATTAATATAATGTATTAATTCTAAAAGAAGGGAGGAATAGCCATGCAAGTAGTTTGTTTTAAAATAGTGAGTGGTCAGTATTTCTTGTTTGTAGAAGGTATTCAAATTCCTGTACCAATTCCAGCAGTTGCTGCAGCTTTATTAATTGGTTTAGGAGTAATTCCACTTTGTTCTTAATGTAAGGAATTCGGATCATCCCTATCTTTCCATTAGAAAAGCCTCAAGTATATGAATACTTGAGGCTTTCTTTATATTAAAGAAAAAACACCTTACAAGGCTTGAAGATCTCCTGATTTAACTAATGCAGCCGTTACATCATCACCGAAAGTATTGAGACAGAATACTTTCTCGTCTACCGTATCCATTACTGTAGCTTCACCTGTCTTGCCACCTTGAAGTTTAATAAAATAGTTATGTTCTTCTAAAATTTTACTAAAATCTCTATTTGCCCATCTTTCAGTAATTGCTAATAGCTCTTCTTTGTTCTTGAAATTGTTTCCGTTTAGAATATTTCTTACTTTCTCTGCATTCTTTTTGGACATAGGGGTTGCTCCCTTTCCTTCACACGCTTTTACTTTTTGATGAGTCATGCTATGCATAGCTGAAATAACTTCTTCTTCAGTAGAAGTTACTGTAATGTGAAGTTGTGCATTGGAACCTTTCACTTCTGCTTCATTCGATAGTATGTCTTCTTTATTAACCTCTGCAAAAACATGGTCCTCACTCTTAAGCGGGACTTCAGCAAACTGTAACATTCCATAAGTCATACCAGTTGCAAGTACTACTCCCCCTATAATAGATGCTAGCCAATACGTTAGCTTTTTGTCCATCTTCATTTCCCCTGTCTTCGTTTAAATATCTTAACTAAAGAGTACCATATTTAATTCCTTTTTATTGAAGTGTCTCTAATTTCTACTATCTAAAAATATTCTCATCGTCTAATGTAATACGATATAATCATTTTATAATACAAAAAAAACATATTCTCATTCCCTATTTTTTTGGAGGTGATTGTCTTGAATAAAAACATCAATCTACTTCTTCAAATAATAATTGGAATTATAATCATGATTGCACCTATTCTCATAACAGGATCTATATACGATGTCACTAAATCATTTGGTGAACTATTAGTGGCAGAACTTATTATAAGAACACTTTCTCTCATTATTGGACTTTTAGTTATTAGCACAGCTTTGCATCGTTATTCTCAATAATTATTCACGTTCAAAAAATACAATATTTTACATACCAATTCTTATGTATGAAGACACCCAAAACAAGTGTTACGAAAAAAATATAAAAAAGACATCTTTTCTAGGGAAAGATGTCTTTTTTATATAAACCTTAATGTTCGTTCTGTAAAACCCTCGCTGCCTTTACTCCTTCTTTCTCTTCTTTTAAGAATAACGATACGATAAATGCAACAATAATAAAGATTAACCCAAGTGCAAATGCACCTTGGAACCCTGAAGTTAAACCGTTTAACTTCTCTACTGGATCCAGTGGATTTGCGGAGCTCTCCATATAGCTAGTTGTTCCTGAAGACATTTTCGAAATAAAGATAGCTGTACCAATTGCACCAGCTACTTGTTGCAACGTACTAAATAGTGCTGTTCCATGCGGATATAAATCTGGTGTTAATTGATTTAAACCGTATGTTTGTGCTGTCATGACAAACATGAGTCCAACCATTAATACGCTATGCATGACAATAATTTGTAACATTGATGTATCAGGAGTAATGCCTTTAAATAAGAACATTGCAATTCCTACTAAGACAATGCCGGGAACGATAATAACTTTCGGACTAAATTTATCAAATAGTTTACCTGCGATTGGCCCCATTATGGCGCTAATAACACTTCCCGGAAGCATGATAATTCCTGATTTAAAAGCTGTAACGAGTAAAACTGTTTGCAGGAACATCGGTAATAAAGTCATCGTTGAAAATAACGACATCATCACAATGACAATTAATCCAACTGATAATGTAAACATCGGAACTTTAAATGTTCGTAATTCTAAAATTGGATTCTCAATTTTCAATTGTCGAACGGCAAAAATACATAATGAGATAAGCCCAACAATTAAAGTGCCATATACTTTTGCATCGGACCATCCTAAATCACCCGATGCACTAAAGCTATACACAAGCCCGCCAAATCCTAATGTCGATAAAAGGATAGATGGGTAATCTACTTTTGGCCTTTTTAACTCTGAAACATTTTGAATGTACTTCATCCCAATCATAATAGAAATGATCACGATAGGAATAACAATATAGAATAACCAGCGCCAATTTAATGAATCCACAATTACTCCAGATAATGTAGGGCCAATTGCCGGAGCTGCCATCATCACGAGTGCGATTAATCCCATTGTCGCACCACGTTTTTCAGGTGGACAAATGATTAAAATCGTATTCATTAATAACGGTGTAATTAACCCCGTCGCTACAGCTTGGACGATACGGCCAATTAATAAAACGGAAAATGTCGGTGCGAATCCCGCAATTAATGTACCGACTAAAAACGTTACCATAGCGATCAAAAACATTTGTCTCGTTGTGAGCCATTGCTGAAGTAATGCTGTAATTGGAACTAAAACCCCAACTACTAACATGTATGCTGTAGAAAGCCATTGAATCGTTGAAGCCGTTACGTCAAATTCTTTCATTAATACCGTTAACGCATTTCCAAGTAATGTTTCATTTAATAATGCAACCATTGCACCTAAAAGTAATGCAATTAAAATGGGGGTATGTTTCAAATTAGAAGTATCAACTTTGCCACTTGTAGGGCTCTTAGTTGTCATATTCATTTACAGATTCTCCTCCTGTTTCTTACTTAAAAAACTTTAAATATACCTAAACACATGTAATATAATATACATATGTAGATTAAAAAGGGAGAATCAATTTTCAACCACTGTATATTTAATCTACAAAAAAGGAGAATTGTAGATGAATGATAATGAAAAACAACTTGATTTACGTATTAGACGTACACATAAATTACTGTGGGATTCCTTATTTGAATTAATGACGCAATCAAAACAGAAATATAGTACGATCACGATTAACCAAATATGTGACCGTGCAATGGTACACCGAACAACCTTTTATAAACACTTTGAAGATAAAGATGCTTTATTAACATTTGGATTTAAACGATACGGCAAGATGATTGCTGAAATACCGGTTTCAGATCGATTAAGTAAACCATTTCAAGTAATGGAACAATTCCTACATCATGAAGAACTCGGTAAAATATTAGAAACGCAAATGTCTGATGAACAATTTATTACCCGTACACATTATTTAAGTCACGAAACGAGAAAAGAAGAAATAGAAGCATTAAATCAACTTTGCAAAAACCATACGATACCAAATGATTTAATCATTGAATTTTATTCAGGGGCAATCACCTCATTAAGCACATGGTGGTTTAAAAATAAAAAAAGCGTTTCTGCTGCTGAAATGGATAGGTACCTCCACCAACTCATTAATCGGGATATTTTTCAGTTTGAAAAGGAATAAGACTACACCTTTTCAATCATTCAATCAAATTGACCACAAAATAGGAATATGATATATTTTCCGTAGAATACTATATAAGTATGACATCAAATAAAATGGCATATAATAAAAAGAAGAGATGCGCTAACATCTCTTCCCTAACTGCTACCGCTTAGGGTGGTGGTTATTATAAGCTATTTCTTTTTGCGGAACCCACCCTTTTGCTTGTGACGGCGCGGAGTGGGTTTTTTGTTGTCCTTATCCAGAAGTTGATTCCGCAAAAAATACGCTGAAACTTCGCGCACAGTCGCTTTGACAAACTCTTTTACAAGGTCAAACAAAAACTCCATATTATCACCTCCTTTCCTTCCGAATAGAAAGAAGGGATAACCCTCCACCCTCACAATATGCAGTTGACTTTATTTTATCAAATGATTGTAAAGATATTATGTAAACAAAACAAATGAAATTTTACATAGAAAAAAAGCCCCTCCAAACTGGGCTTTTTTTTATACATACTATTACTTCCCAATGGTTCTGAAAAAACCGTCGATAAATTTAAGTTACAAATATTCAGAATTGATATTAAAATTAAAAATGGGGATAGGGGTATGGGCTTATAAAATTTATACATAACGAGGGAATAGAAATGAAACTACAATTAAAAGCGGATTTAATGTTACTACTAGTTACATTTTTTTGGGGTGCATCCATCCTACTTACAAAACTTGGACTTGATGGCATAGAAGAATATAATTTAATCGCATTACGATTTATTATCGCGTTTCTTTTATCAGGTTTAATATTTTACAAACATTTATTCAAAGTTGATTTTAAAACTGTAAAATATGCATTTATACTTGCTTCTGTCTTATTTATCGTTTATATTTTCGCGACTTTCGGTACAAAGTATACGAGTGTTTCTAATGCTGGTTTCTTACTATGTCTCACAGTCATTTTCATTCCAATATTATCAGCTATATTTTTAAAACACATTCCGGAAAAGAAAGTTATAGTAGGAATCATTTTAACGATAATAGGAATCGGCTTATTAACATTAACGAGCGAATTCAAAATCGGTAACGGCGATATATTTTGCATACTGTCAGCCCTATTTTATGCGATCCACGTCATCATTACTGGAAGCGTAACGAAACATGTGAATTCCATTGCACTTGGAGTAGTGCAACTCGGTTTCGTCGGCCTATTTAGTCTTATTTTTTCATTCATTATAGAAACGCCAAAGCTTCCTAGCACGATCAACTCATGGCTCATCATATTAACTTTAAGCATATTTTGCACCGCAGTCGCATTCATCGTGCAAGTAATTGCCCAGCAATACACTACACCTACCCATACAGGTCTTATTTTTTCATTAGAACCTGTCTTTTCCGCAGGCTTTGCTTTCGTCTTCACAGGTGAAACGCTAACAGGAAAAGGATACTTAGGGGCTACGCTTATATTGCTGAGTGTGCTAATTGCTGAGGTGGATTTTAAGAGTTTGTTGAGGCCTAATTATAAGAAGAATATAGAATAAACATTTCACTATGATCAATAAACATACCCCAGAAAAATATGAGTTTATATTATTTTCATTCTCTTCACTTAGATTTTCTTTTTAGATGCTATCTTCAAAACAAGGTAGCATCTAAAAAATGTTAAAAGGAATTTTCTCCTGGTATCTTCTTATATTCTATGTAGGCATCTTTGACCTTTTCTACGTTCTTTAATTACTTACTGAATATAGTCATACAGATTTTTCGCTAACAATAAACAAGTTACTGTAATGAAAAGAGCACGAACATACCCACTGCCTTTTTTTATAGCGAATTTGGAGCCAACAATCCCTCCAGCAATTTGAGCAATCCCCATTATAAAACCATATGCATAGTTTACTTGCCCTACATACATAAACATCAACAATGCACCAACATTACTTCCTAAATTAAGAAGCTTCGCATTACCTGCTGCTTTTAAAAAATCATACCCAATAAATAAAAGAGAAAACATTAAAAATGAACCTGTTCCAGGACCTAGAAATCCATCATAAAAACCAATAGCAAAAACAAAGAAAGTAAAAATAATGACGTGTCGACCAGACAATTTCTTATGAGTGGAAATACTACCCCAATCCTTTTTGAATATCGTATAAATAGCGACCGCACCAAGCATAATCAACATCAATGGCTTCAGTACTTCTGGATTCATTAAATGAACGGTCCATGCCCCTATTATGGAACCTATGAAAGTGAGCGGAACTAATTTAAACGCCGATTTCAAATCAAGATTACCAGAACGATAAAACACAATATTACTAGTTGCACTTCCCATTGTCGATGCTAGTTTATTCGTAGCTACTGCACTTGCTGGATTCAGTCCTGTAAATAATAAAGCTGGTAAAGCAATGAGTCCACCACCACCTACAACTGAATCAATAAATGCAGCTAAAAATCCAAAAGCGATCAAAATCATTAATACAGATGGGTCTAAATAAAAATCCATACTATTAACCTCCCCTTTAGTCACTATTCGAATAGTAACTAATAATTTGCTAAATGTAAATAGTTATTGTAACGTTGAAATATAAAGTGAAACTTTAATCAGTGGGGGGGTTGTTCACCCCCACTGATTATTAGCCTTCACCAATCGGGCTTTTACGGGCAGCCCGACCCCACCTAACTTCTTTGCTTCCGCTGAATTTTGAGGTGGGGGTCTTACTGCCCGTTAAAGCGGGATAAAAGCAAACATCGGAGGACGAAAAAAGTGGACTACATAGTGCAACAGCTTAAAAAAATTGGTTTCAATGAATATGAAGCTAAATCTTATGTATCTCTTGTTAAACAGGGGCCTGTCACAGCCTATCAAGTGAGTAAGGATTCGGGTGTCCCAAGAGCGCGAATTTATGAGATTTTAGGTAACCTTGTAGAAAAAGGAATTGTCATGAAGGAAGAAATAAATGACACCACTCGCTATTCACCTCTACCTGTTGAAATCTTTTTACAAAAGGCGCAATCAGAATGGCAGTCTACTTACGAAGGAATAAGTGATTCATTAAAAAAACTAGAAACTTCCGAGGAAAAAACGGATAATCGAGTCATTACTTTAAAAGACAATCAAACAATCATTAGCTACTGTCAGACATTAATAAAAAAAGCAGAACGACGTATTGTCATTTCAATGTGGGATGAGATGTATGAAGCATTAAAAGAAGATCTATCTGAAGTAGCTGATAAAGTTACAATACAAGGTATTACCCTACATGTTGAAAATCCCATTAAAAATCTAGAAGCCCATCGCATAACACCTTATACAGAAACCTTGTCTACAGAACATTGGTTTATTGTATCGATAGATTCTAAAGAAATGATTTATGGACCATCACTTGAAGAGCGTAATATTGCTTTTTATACAGATGACCCCGTCCATATATACTTATTAGAGGATTATGTATGGCATGATGTGTTAGTAAATCGACTTGTCCGACGTAACCAAGATGATTTGCAGCAGTGGATTACTGCAGAGAGAAAGTCTTTCTTTATGGGGAAATAAGAAACATATTCAAGAGCAAACCAAAAAATTTTGCGTATTAAACCTAACAACTTCTCCGTACAAAAATAGCCGACTATTATATAGTAAATATTCGGCTATTTTTGTGTAAATTTTTATACAGACGCTGCCATTACCCCGGCGATTAATGAGATAAACGCTTCTCCCACTCTTTCACCTTTTCAATTGTTACATCTAATTTTTTAGCTATTTCTTCTACACTCATTCCTTTAAAGAGCATTCCAGCTGCCGAAAGTGCTTTATCAATTTCTTCTTGCTTCTCTTGTTCATATAAACGACCTACTTTTGTCATCCGTAACCACTCCTTTACCTTTTTATATGCCTTCTTCTATTTTATCATCCAATCTCCACAAACCGCCCAAACTCCTTCAAAAACCTCAACTTAAAACTCCCCACAGGCCCATTCCGATGCTTCGCCACATGAATCTCCGTCATCTCTTTCTGCTTCGTTTCCTTATCGTAATAATCTTCGCGATACATAAGCATAATGACATCCGCATCTTGCTCAATTTGCCCCGTCTCTCTTAAATCAGATAAAAGCGGACGCTTATCTTGCCGCGACTCTACAGAACGAGATAACTGTGATAACGCTACTATACAAACATTTAATTCACGCGCTAATAACTTAAGCTTACGCGAAATTTCACTAATCTCCTGAAATCGATTGCCCTTATACTTCGGATCGCCCGTAATAAGCTGCAAGTAATCCACAATAACTAAAACCTTCTTATCACCGTGCTTCCTCTTTAACTTACGAGTTTGCATCCAAATATCTTGTACCGTAACGCCTGCATTGTCGTAAATCTCAAATGGCAACTCACCAATCTCCGCAAACGCCTTACTTACCTTCTCCCAATCTTCCATCGCAAAACGATGCTTCGGATTTTTCAGCCTACCGCCTGACACTTCGCCTACGCAAGACGCCACCCTTTTCAATAATTGCTTACTACTCATCTCTAACGAAAACAATCCAACCGCCGCTCCAGACTTCGCCGCATGCAGTCCAACATTAAGCGCAAACGCAGTCTTCCCCATAGAAGGACGCGCACCAAGAACGACAAAATCTCCTTCCTGAAGTCCACACGTCATCTTATTTAACGATGTATAACCAGTCTCAATACCGGTAATCTCTTTCACATCTTGATGAAGCTCCTCATACAAATCAACTAACGCATCCTTCAAATCAAACTCACATACAGAGTCTTTTTCCTCTAACTCACAAAGTGCCGTAATCGTCTCACCGATAACTTTCTCACTCTTCTCCGCAATAAGACGCTCTCCCATCTTGTGCCCGAGGACACCAGCCTGATACATTTTCCAGGCACCTCGAACAAGCCCCTCATAATAAGAGAAGTTGCTAGTAGTAGGCACACCATCCATTAACCCTATAAAATACTCCATTCCCCCGATCCCCTCTAAAAACTTCGGATCTACCCGAGAAATGAACGTCACAAGATCAATCGGTTGCCCCTCTCCTTCCATCTTTCGCATTAACTGAAATATAGACTTATGTACTGGCATAGAAAAATACTGCTCCGTCAAACGGCACTCCTTAATAAGCTCTCCATCAATTAATAGAGAACCTAACACCGTCTTCTCCGCCTCTACATTTTGAATACTCATGGCCGCCACCCGCGCTCCGCTAAAAAGCGCTGCAACTCTTCCTCAGGTGGCGCATTCTTCTCCCACTCCTCACACCTCGCCAAAAACTCCTCCGTCTCCCCCGTACTAACAGACAACTCCTTCTTCCGAAACTTAGCCGTATCCGCCTCAACCTCACACACTTTCGTAAACCCTTTTCCGTGCCATCCTCTCAAAATCCCCTTCACATAAGCAATCGTCCGCTTATTATTCTCAAACGCAATTTGAAGCGCCTTCAGCACAAGATCCTCAGACAAATCATCCATCCACGCACTCAGTTCCTCTACAGTATGAGGGGACAAACTACCGAAATGTTGCTCATAAAAAGAAAACACGCCACTTCCCGTTTCTTCCTCTATAACCTCTTCTCCATCTTCTGTCTCCTCGCAAACTGGATCAACATCATCCACAGCCAATTCACCAGGCATACCAAAATGTGCTAAAAGTATCGGAACACTCAGCTCCTCCTCAGCGCACTTCTGAAGAAACATATGTACAAACTCCTTATTCTTCACACCCTTAAGCTCACGTAGCACACACTTCTCCACATTCGTATTCGTCACAGGATTATAACGAAGCCAATTCAAAACGAATAACTCCCGAGTATCCGCATCATAAAGAATCTTCCCATAATCAATGAAGCGCTGCACAAGCTTATCAACAGTCTCCCTGTTATAACCCGTCTCCATCTCAGCTAACCGCTTCGGAAAAGGAAAAATCCCGCACTGCGTCGTCTTCGAACAAGTTAACAAATACACATAAAAATACCGCTCCTCCGGCGTCAAATCCAAAACAAAATCATCCTGCCAAAAATTCACCTGCACATTACGATACACCGCCATCCTAATTCCTCCCGTCTCCGTTCAAAATTAAAAGCCCCTTCATAATATATATGGGAGGATGGCCGGGTTTTTGGCGTGTTATTTCAAATTTTTTTCGACTCCTACTACGGTGTTTGTTGGTGTTTTTGTTTTGTTATGTTTTTTCTTAGTGATTTATTACTTGGTAGGGGCTTGTAAGGGGCTTAGGAGGGGTTAGTTATCGGTTACTTCGATTAGATAGACTCGATCTGAGAAGTCGCCTCGTTCTTCTGCTTTCTTTTTACGGATGCTGTTGATTTCTTCTAGTGTTGCGTCTTCATGTTCGGCTAGGGCGTTGATTAGTTCTAGGAGGTCGGATAGTTCTTCTAGTTTATGTTCTTTTGTGTCTGCTTCTAGATATTCGGTTAGTTCTTCTTGTGTTTTTTTGCAGAGTTCTTCTATGTATTCATCTTGGTTTAAGATTCTTGTTTTGGGTGTTTTTCCGTTAGCTTTTATGATTTGTGGGATTTTGTTTCGGATTAGTTTGTTGTAGGTTGGCATGGGATTTATTCAAGGCGTAGCACATGCACCAGTATTTGCTATATCCCTAGCTTTAGTAAACTATTTCTATGGTAATGGTGCGATCAAAGGTGAGGTAGAAATATTCGTCTCTGAGATTGAAAAAGCACTCGATACAGCGTTGGGAGAAGAAGAGGCTTACAAAAATTCTGTAATACGCAATTTAATGGGGCACTTAAACAGGGTAGATAATAAATTGTAACACCCACTACTTTGAGTAAACCGAACCTTTAGCACAATAAAGTCAACAAAAAAGGAGTTATTCCTCACTGGATTAACTCCCACTTTAGTTACACAGCTAAATAGAGAGAATAGCTCGTATTTTCATAAGGTCATTACTTATCTCATTGATTAAACATCTGTTCTCCTCAACAATTTCCCCAAGGTCATTAATCACTTTTTCAAGACGATAATCTATTTTCTCTGTTGCTCCATCTGAAGCGCCACCATCTTCATCAAAATTCATATATCCGTAATAGACTTTTACTTCACCATATGAAAGCCGATCTTCATTCTTATGAAGTTGTATCCAAATTGAATCTGTATCATCATTCCTAGGATCAAGTTGACCTACAACCGTAAGCTTAACAGTATTGTCATCCAAATCATTAAAAGTAAGTAACTCACTAATTTCGAAGTAATCCTTATATTTAATGCTATCCAGCGAGGATTCTAAGGATTCTACTGGACACAAATAATCATTCACAAATTCTAAAACAGAGTCTCTTACTTCTTTTTCTGTAAAGCTATTTTCATAACTAATTTGCAAAAAGGGTGAATTTACATTGTAAGTCTGTATTTTCACAATTAAGTCAGCTACAGGTTTTTCGTTCATATCCTTAACAAATTGGTCATACTCCTCAAGACTCTCCTCAATATCAACACTAAGAGAAGATAGTAATGATTCAGTGATACTGATAAACTCCTCCATTTCAGCGCTTTCACTAATTCTTTCAATATAAATTTGATCGGAGGATAATGAAGCTAAACCTGCCGATTCTCTCTCCATATCATGTAGCTCTTGACGTAAGTCCTCAATCATTGCTCTTCTTTCTTCTTCAGCCTCTTCCATTAATGATTGATAGATATTAGCCTCCTTGGCTTCTTCAGAAAAGTCCTCTAATAAAGTTTTGGTGTAGAGCGACCTATAGTGAAACAGCTGCAATAAGTCTTTTTCTATTAGTTGTTCTTCTATATGAGGATGAATTGAATCTCTTTCTTCCTTACTATTTCCTTTAGAAAAATCGGTGTGATTTCTGGTAACAAGATAAATTTGATCTTCGTCTTGAATTTCTATAAAATCACGGATATTAATTAGTGTCTCAATAATCATTGCGTCTGCCCAGGATTCCTTATCTTCAAGGTGAAACGGGCATAATTTATACAATTTTCTTTTCTGTACATTAAGCAGCAAACTGCTATTTTCTTCAATTCGTATTACATTTTTATATCGCATTAAGTCTGTTATTTTATGAGATGCATCATTAATGTACCGCTCTTCATTTTTACCAAATTCGTCAACCATATTTCCTAGTGTTTGGCTAAGCGGTTTAATTTTTTCGTTATATTTCTTGATTTCTTCAATATGATTAATCCAATAAATTTCATTTATTGATTTTCTAGCCTTTTGAACTAGTTTTCCAACATTATGAATCTCACTTGCAATATGCCTTTTAATCTCTGTTTCAATAATTGCAGGTAATAAGATTTTTACCTTATCATGATCTAACAACATCTTCAGTAGCTCATAGGAATCCGCACTATGTGAAGAGTTCCTTGAAACAATCATATCGATGTAAATATTGGTGTCAAGCAATAAATACTTCATTGAAGTCCCTCCAATTTCATTAAAATCTCAATCTATAAATGTAAGCCTTTCCCTGTGAAAAAGAAGTAAATAATAATCTCAAGCGAAAAAAACATCCATATTTATCACCAGATATTTTTAATAGCTGAAAAACCAATAATTTCTCTTAATTCATCGATTGAATAAGCTGGTTTACGTTTATGAAGCATTGCATGACAGTTAGGGCATACTGGTTTTAAATCGTTTATCGGATCAACTTCATACTCTTGTCCAATTGTACTAATCTCCACTTCATGGTGAACATGAATATAGCTTTTCCCTATATCTCCATAAACTTTTTCAAAGTTAACGCTACAAACTGTACAACTATAACCATAATAGTCTAGACATTCTTTTCTAGCAGCTGAATTTCGTTCATATCTAGTTACTGTCGATTCTATTCTAGCTCCTTCTATAAATTTTTTACGTTTTTCTCCTTTGAATTTTTCTGGAACATTTGATAAATCTTCTACAAGTCCCCACACTACATGAGCAGGTTTAGAATCCTCATAGTCTCTTACATAACCAAGCCCTTGAAAAACGAAATTGACATTACTACTATTTTCTCTAGTAAAAATATAAACCTCAGTTTTACCACTCATCATTTGCTTTAGAGTTGGTGTATAAAGTGAATCAGTTCTCTTACTAAACCAATATAAACTTCCATTAACCAGGAGATTAGGATAATCGTGACCCGTTCTGCCTGCAGTACCTAAATTTGCAAATATAAAGTAGGAATCTTCAAAAGGAGCATATCCTGTTCCCCATATACCTCCAACACTATCTGGCTCAGGATGATGAATATATGCTTTTACATCTTTTCTGCTGTATTCTTGACCAATTTTAAATTTAAACTTCATTCTCTATACTCCCTCTCTATAATACACATTTTTATTTCTCCATTCTTCAGCTATAAAGTGTCTTTAATCTTAATAAAATCGATATTTCATTAACTGCTTCAAAGTTGAAAAGCTAATAAAGTGTGCTTCCCCCTACTATATACTGGTTCACTAAATATGAAGCTATAATACGAGAAATCTCTACTTTACCATTTTAGTACTAAAAGACTTTTTTAAGGCTTATAAGTTAATATATTTATCTACCTTAAAATCCAATATCATAATATTGTTTAGGAGTCCAACCAGAACTTTTAATAGAAGATGCATACTTAAAAGTTGTTTTTAAAAATTCTGCTCTTAATTTCCTATCCTTTCCTGTCTTCATTATGATTGTTTCTTTAAGCGGATGATTACTTTCAATTAGATACTCATTACGCTTGTATAAGCGTTCTAGCAAAGATTCATGTGGTACTCTAGCAAATTTACCATTGTGTTCTCCCCTATTACATTCTTGACAAGTTAATACAAGATTCCATACACCATTTAAATCCATATCCACCGTTGATAAATATTGAATAGAGAGCGGTATAAAATGATCTACATCACAGGTATTTGGTTGACCACTCCCAATAGAAATACTTTTATAACAATAAAAACATTTTCCTTTTTGATATCCATTTAGCGGTTTTCTTACAGACGTTAAATTTACACGTTCATGAGAGTGCAAATATCTCTCTGGTGTAATAGACTTCAAAAAGAAGAATTGCTCAAGCTCCCCATCAAATCTAACTTCTAACTTTGGATTTCTTTCCGTCCAAGCGCTTTCTACTAAGTTCCATCTACCTTCAATCTCATTGAACAAATTCGCTCGTTGTTCACTTCCATTCAAGATATAGATACTATCAGTTAATGTGATACCTAACGTTTTTCCCTGAACAGATTTTTCATAGAATACTGTATTAAGTTCCCCATTAGGAATGTTATGAAAAGCATCTATTACATTATTGAAGCCTACTTTTTCAGTAACTTGCAACAACTGTTCCCATGTAATTTTCTGTTCATTGTACAATTCTAACGCATTAATAAACTTGGATGAGGCACTAGTAATTTGCCTTTTGCCATTCCCTATATGCTCTAACATATACTTAGCAAATATCGGTGACAACTCCTCAAGGCTTACAAAACTCTTATCACTTTTCCCTAGCTCTAATAGTGTCTTTGCAAAAGCAAACTTATATGTAGCTACATTTCTTCCAAACAAGTAAACCGATCGAAATTTAGATTCTAATGTTTGGTCATTCTCAAGGAAATTATTCATGCAATGCCCCTTAATAATTATTAGTCCTGTACATCAATAAGGTAGATAGCTTTCTCAAAACCACCTCGTTTTTCTTTTTTCTCCTTACGAATCGCTTCCAGCTCTTCAAACTTTACTCCATAAGCTCCCAATGAAGCATGAATTAATTCTAAAATATCTGCAAGTTCTTCAACAGCTTCCTTTTTTTCAACAGCTTCCTTAAACTCATGTGCTTCCTCAATCATTTTTGTTTTTATTTCCATTAGTAACTCATCAGGTGTGAGTATTCTTGAACTGTAGCTTAAACCCTCGGCTTTAATGATTTCTAAAATATTATCTCTTACTAATTTGTTATAGATAGGCATATTTACTCTCCTTTACTTCCGGCTCTTCTTCTCATGAACGTTCTTTTTGCACTCCCCATTATTACGTTAACTTTCTTATATGTATGTAAGTTTATTTCATTAGGTCTTAATCCATACATCACATATATTTTACCAGATCATATCCAGTATGTAATAACTTTCCATCCTTTTTTTCACCTAAATCATGGTGGAGCCACAGAATATTTATATCATAATTCTTCAAATAAGAAGCCACTTCTTTTATTGTTCTTGCTACTATAAACCCCTTTACATATCCCCTTAGATTATTCAAATATAACTTTACTTTTCCTTTTGGTTCTTACACTACGATCAACCTCTTTATACTAGTAAATAAATAACCCCTTTATACCAAGTACAACATGTAGTATAAAGGGGATTAATTAATCAACATTCCATTCATTTGTTATCCAAGAATAACAATTAATTCTAAATCCGATTTGTAATATTTTCAGTTAGCAAATTTACAATCATATTAATTCCTTTGCCACTTGAATATCCACCAAAGCTTTCACTTTTCCAATCAATTATTAATTCCACCTCATTTTCACCTTTTCCTATGCTTAAAAATTGCCTATTCCCTACTCCAGTCTCGAAAAGTTTCTCGTAAAAAAATTAGAACAGAGAATCGAACATCTTTACATAATCCACAATTAATTTAATGAACCGTAGTCGATTCAAATTAATCTGATTCTCTGATAAGAATTCTGAGATATCTGCATGGAGGCATGTCCTGTGCTCAACTTGTGCATATTTAGTGATAATTGAGATTTGTCCCCAGCTCACTACGTTGGATTAAAAATTTTTTTATTTTATCTAAAGAGATTTTATAGGTAACCTCCGTTGTCCCTTCTATAACTGGCTGACGGGGAAATCCTTCCTGTACCAAGTAGACTTCTTTCAATAGGTGGATAAAACGATACGTTTTTTCTTCTGATGGCAATTCCCCTATATACGAGAGTAAATCATAAAATTCCTCTAAATCTTCCACAGATAGCAATGGAATAATTTGATCAATCAAGTCATAGATCGATTCTCCATGATTATGTTCGATAAAATGTAGAACAGTTAAGAACAGTTCTTCATCATGATGGAGCTGTTCTGATCCATTTATTTTTATGAGCTCCTTTGATGTTGCTAAACGAGATTTCACTTCCAAGTGATGGTCTACACATTGAAAATCATGATGATCCCCAAAAGGTCCTCTCCAACATGAAAATGGTTTACCGTCTTTCAAATAACTAATTAGTATTTTTAATTCGCCAAGGAGACCCAACTGCTTTTCTTTTCCCATTACCTTATCAGACGTGCTTCTGTAATAGGATACCCAACGTAACAACTGATGACGAAGCCACGCAACATATTTCTCTTCTTGGTAGTTTTCGAATAATGCTTGTTGATTAGGCTGTAAAAGATCTGCTACTAGACTTAGCAGCAAATCGCTATCCTTAAAGGAAGAGATTAGTGTAAACGTATTGAGATCCGTTTTTGAAGTAATTCCCTTACAGAACAACACCGGAAATACATATTCCTTCTCAAATGTAAACCGGATAAACACATGTGTGACTCCATCACCAATTAAAACATGAACCGGAATATCGGAAATCTTGCGGTAAGATATACAAAGTCCATTCCCCTTTACTTCATCCAGCAGATGATTCAGTTCCATCTTCATACAAGGCATCCTTTCTTGTATGCTCATTTAAAAAGGCATTAAAAAGTTGTCGATATGTTTCTTGATAAACTTCGTTAACACGTAATTGTGCACTATTTTTAGGTCTTGGCAACAGTAAATGGTAACCAATTGCAGGTATACGAATTCCATTTACAATTCCATATTCTTTTTCAAGACCCTCATTAATACTGTCAACGTCAAACACGTAGATAAGGAAGAGAGCCCTTGGACCAGATGGGCTTTCCCACCTTACCCTGCTCACCACTTTTGATTCTGGGGTGGCTCTATCTTGGAAAGTGGTTCCACTGAGTTCTTCTGTCATCCGAACTTCTTCATCCGTTAATCCATATTGATAATGTCGGACGGATACTGCCCGTCCCTGTGTCAACTCGAATATTCCAGTTTCAGGGTTATATACTAGCTTATTTCGTTCTGCTGGTAACACTGCTATATTCTTTGCAAAAGAATAGCATCCGTTTTTCCCACTTCTTTTCATGGTTACTATTCCCACATCTATACTACTTAGCTGTCCCCCGGTGCGTAGAGCCTTTAATCGTATAGCAAGCTGTTCCCCCGGTAAACTACGATTATTGCCAATGTTAGGCCAGTGTTGAATCCAATCTGAAAAAGTTTCTACATCAACTTTTGGATATAAAAAAACACCCTTATGTTTTTCCGGCTCACCGAGTTTTTGAATGAGAATATTTATTCTTTCAATACGAGCTTCTAAGTTACTATTATCAATTGGAAAAATAGCATCATCGTAATCAAAGCGATAATGGAGTTTTCTACGAGTAGATGTACTATGAACCATTTTATTTCGAGCAGTAGGTAACATACCTCGTTTTTCTTCGATTGCAAATCCAAATTCCAGAGGTGTTTGCCCCCTATTGCACATTTCCTGAAATTGCTCGAACAATTGTGTCGTAATACCACTTGCATAACACATGACATTTAGGACTGTCTTGGTAGTGAATAATCTAATAAGGTCCTTATATAATTCATGGTATCCGAACCATCGGCAGCATTGAAGCATTAAATCCGCCTGCGAACTTTGCCTTGTAAAATAACTAACAGATAACCCTTTTAAGGTATAGCCTCTTGATAAAATGGTACCTCCTACTGCGATGGCATGAAGACCCTCCGGATATGCATCATAATTCAAAACATCATCACTATCTGAATTTACCATTACAATCTTAGAACGCCGACTGGTTAGATACTCCCTCACTGCATCCTTAACTTCATCGAATGAAAAGTTCAAATCGTAATTTTGCAAACCATGTTTACCCTGATAATCATTTATCTTTTGATTCTTTTCCATTGAATTTTGATAAATGTCCTTTATTTGACCCCAAAATTCTAAAGCAGTTCCATCTTTTACGCTTTTAATCAGGTCTTCAATATATTCATTCAAAAATTTCACGACGCTTTTATGTGGCGTTTTTCGGATATTGGTATGTACTAACATCGTATGATGCATTTTCCCATACCCGCGAAGTTTACATATACCACCGTTAAGTAAATATTGGTGTAGGGCACGTTTTAGACTTTGAGGCATAGACAACATTTTACCTTTCGAATCAAAATACTCTATTTCATCATCGTCGTATTCTTCAATTTCTTCAATGAAAGGTAATAAGCCTACTTTTGATTTAGGTGTACCAAAAAAATGGTGAAACCCTATATAATTCGTAGGTGTACTAATACATTGGATGAAATGCTTTGGAAATAAATCAAAGTCGACAATACGCCGATCAGGTGGATCGTTTGAAATAAAAATATTTGCGAAAGGCGTTGCAGTATACCCAATATAGATGCTCCGATCAAATGTATCCAGCAGCTCTCTTATACACTGGTTAGTTGATGTTGTTTCTCCATTATCTTTTGTATTAACACTGTAATAATCACACTCATCGTCCAAAATTACCAGTGTCACTTTACGGCATTTCCCTGAAGGTTTATGGAAAAATTCCTGGTCTTTAAACCAATTTGTAAGGGTTTCAAGAACGTTTGGAAGCTTTTTAATGATAAAAAGATACTTCCTCCCAGGTTCATATCGAGTCACGTGAGTCCACTGTGTAGACAAATCACCACTTTGAACAACAATCGGTTTTCCTTTCGAAAAATCAATTAAATCTTGAGCAGTACCACTAATGACTGCATCCATTTGATTATTTTTCAAGTACTCGTACAATGAATTAAATTGCTTTGTACTTGAGTTGTAGCCGGTTACATGTCTCTCTCCTCGGTCCTGTGTTTGATTGCGCAAAGTATTATTAGCACCGGATAAAATCACAATAAAATCGGTGTTCAGGTCAAATAATTTATTTGCCAGTGCCATCATGTGATTCGTTTTTCCGCTTTGTACCAGTCCCACGACCATGCCAAATACATGAAAAACTTTTTCTTTCCATATCTCTGGTAGGTATTTTAGAACATTGTTTGTATCAGTATTTAAGGTCTCCAAAACCTTTTCAGGCAAGCCCTCGCTACTCAAAACATTTTTCAAAGATTCAAACCGCTTCCATCTTCCTTCAAATCTCTTTAAATCCATTTTATTCCACTCATTACAAACCATCGTATCGCCGATTCCTTGTGTTGTATTGATTTGTTCTTGAATACAATTCTTTATATGTGTTATAAGCCCAGGGTTATTCCTTAAAAGTTCATCTACACTTTCTTCCATAAAGCCTGCTATCCTATCTACTATCTTGTCTGATTCCTTGACAATGTCACCCTCTAAAAGCGATTTACGTTTCATGTGCTTAATCCCCATACGAATCAATGGATTGAAGATTAAATAATTTGTCATGATTGACCTCCTTCCAAAATTTATCTTATCCACGGCCAGAAGAAAATATACCCATCTTTCATTCTGGCCGTAATACAAAAAAGAGGTAGTTCTACTGTCTAAAACAGCAGAACTACCTCCTATTATTTTTGGACTAAGCTTAGTTTAATGAAATAGAAAAGCCAACCACCATAAGGTTATTTGCCTCCTTTTTATGTATAAAAAATAACTCTCTTCTCCCTCTCGCATTTTAAAAAGTTTTCCGAGAATGGAGAGAAAAAGAAAAATATCTTTGTTGCTGATGGGGGTAAAAGAAGGCATTAGCAAAGCTGAGTTTGAACAAATTCAGAACGGAATGTCTTATGATGATGTAGTTGCAATTATCGGTGGCGGTGGCGATGGTGAACTTGGTTCTGAAGTCACTGCTGAGGAATATAAGATAAGCCTTTATACGTAGGTAGGTCAACGTGGAAATGGTTCTAACGCTAACGTAACATTCCAAAATGGTAAAGTAATGGCTAAGGCACAATTCCGTTTAAAATAGGACGCTAGAAATAGCGTTCTTTTTATTTTACATCTAAATAAAAATATATTAAAAAGGATTTTAAAAATATTTCGTGTAATTTCTTTCAAAAGCACAGCTTTTTACTAATAAATTCAATACTATCTATTTACTACGTAACCCATTTTAAATTTTAATTTCTTAAGTATTTCTTCTTCATCTCTCAAATATAACACTACTGTTTTCAGCATCATGTATCTGTTAAGATAGTGCAATATACTAATAAACAAACGTTAAATACTATACCACAAACAACATTCCTAGTATTTATAACCACCTATTACCTCTCACCTTAAGGAATATATCGTAACTCCTCTTTTTGCAGAGAAATAAATTTTAAAAACACTCTTAAACATAACAAAACGGTGATTTCAAGATTAGTCGGAACCACCGTTTTGTTATTTGAAAATTCTCTTCTGCATAATTATAAATATTTGATTACATTTTATTATAATTCATTTTGTTTTTCCCATTAAGAATAAACAAATTTAAATTCAATAATCCAACATTTCAATCCGTCTTCTGCACCTTTATCTATTTTTTCACAAAGAAGTAATACAATTCTCTCCTATCCTACATACCTCTTAAACTTCAGTAGCTCGAGACCAAAGTTGATTAAAATGTTCATTATAGTTGTTAGTTACTTCTTCATCTCGTATAAAGTGAAAGCTATTAACTTCAGAAAAAGTATTTCTAATAGGAGTACTTTGATTATTAATCAAGTATTCCATCAACCTGCCCTCTTGCCAAGCGAATTGTGTCGGAGTAAAATTTGCCGTGGTTACTAATACCGTATCGTCTACTATAATAAATTTATCATGTACAACGGGATGCCAACGCTTCTGCTGAATATTCTTAACTTTACCGAATTCAATTTCTGTTTTTTCAGTACGACTTCCTTGTTTTTGATGGCTAGCACTGGTTTGTTTCAAAACCTTTATGTCTAAATTTTCATTTAAACTTCCCATCTGAACTATTTTAGCTACTATACTTTGTTTATTAGTTCCATAGGAATCAATATCATTAATGTGCTGTGCGCATACATAAATCCTATTCTTAGCTGTATGGAGAAGTTCAATAATTTTTTGTTGAACATAATTGTTACTTCCAATACCATTGTATTTTATAAAAGGCGCAGTAAAATAGCAGCATAAAAAACTATCCTGTACATTAATTGGCTGAATAATATATTGACAGTCATAATTACTTTTTGAATATGTTTCATAGTTTTCTATTGGCAATGCATTTTGATCTAATAATGTAAAATATGTATTAAACATTGCTATTGTATTAGGACAATCTTCTACAACAATAAAATTCTCACTATGTTTTGGGTCCGCAAAAGCAAAGTTACATGATGAGGAGATACATTTTACCTTGTCCTCAGGAAAAATGGCCATAATTGATTTATTGTGTAAACTATATAAATCATTTCCTCTAGAATATTTTTGCTTGGACCATAGATAAGTATGCGGAAAAACTTTCATATTCATATTTTTTTTCATTTTTACCCTATCATAAGTTTTTTTAGCATACTCATGTTTAGACGAAGAGATATTTCTTTGAGAGTTCCTATAGTAAACAGTTACTGGTTGCATACTATATCCTGCTAGTGGTAAAGAATATATAGTTATGCGTGTCCCTTGATCACTTATTCCCTCAAAAAAGCTATGTAAATGTGGGTTATTATATAAAAATAAAGACACTTTTATTTCAATTGCCCCTTGTAGTTCTCTTACTAAATCATTAAGCAATTTTATAGAACTTCCCGATGAGTAATTTCCATTAAGAGCATTAGGAATATCAAAATAAGCTCGATAAACCATAGAAGATCCCTCCTTATTAATTATTACCCCTTTAATCCATTATAACTATATATTATATTTAACAATTATAAATCTTTCACTAAAAAATGCTAATATAAAGTTAAAAAGGAGAAAAATATGCGCAAGAAAAAAATAATCTTAAGTCGAAAAGGATTCGATGATAGCACTGGTGGTAATCCTAGCCCAATTATAAATGGCAAACTAGTTTCACTACCCATTCCCCGAGTAGAGTCAAATATTTTTTACAAAAATTTATTTTTTGATAAGCAAACTAATTATTTAAAAGTAATGCGGGATTTGAATATTAATTTCTTTTCCGAAGCCCATTTAGATCCTGATTTACGAAAATCTGTATTAATAGACCGTCCTGATAAGTGGAGAGGATTATTCGGACAAAGTGATAAAGCACAAATTTCCTTATTAAAAAGAGAAATTAATCATGGAGATATTTTTTTATTCTTCGGATGGTTTCGGCAAGTTAAAAATGAGAATGGCGTATATTCCTATGCAAAAAATGCTCCAGATATCCATGCTATTTTTGGTTATTTAGAAGTTGATGAAATGCTTGATTTACATTCTGAAGACCCTATTCCTAAATGGGCTTTATATCATCCACATATAAATGAAAAACATATTTATGAAAAAAAAGAAAATGGATTATATATAGCTACTGAACATGCTACATTTAATATAAATAAAAAGGGATGGGGGTGTTTCTATAACAACGAACAATTAATTTTAACAAAAAAAGGTCAGCATAAACGCTCAGTATGGGAACTCCCTCCTATATTCAAGGGAGAAGAAGAGAAATTTCAAGCATATACTATGTTTACACATTTACCAAATAAGAATATTGAAGTTAATTTCAAAGGACGTACAAACCAAGAACTTTATATAAGTGACAATAAACATGTTGTTGAATGGGCTGAAAACCTAATAAATACCTGTAAAACATACGAATAAAAAATTCTTAATAAAAGGAGTATGATAATAGTCATACTCCTTTTGCAATGCAATGCAATTCACATCACCTTTTTATAAATGAACAAATAAGCACCCATATGCAATTATATATTAAGGACCAATTGATCGTCCCGATTTATTGGTTGACTCACCGCATATTCAGCAATTGGTTTAACAACCGCACGAGCTAGTAAGACAGGAACAGCATTCCCAATTTGCTTATAAATCTTGTCTAACCGACCATTGACACTCATTTTTTGATTATCACCATCACTAAACTTATACCAATCCGGGAACGTTTGAATTCGTGCAATTTCTTTTACAGATAACCGACGATTATTTTCTTCTCCATCTGGGAAAATCCATTTATTTTTATCTATATTTTCCATTGGCAATCCACCTGGATGAATTGGTGCTTGGCGACCACTTGCTTGAATTGTAAAACTCTGTTGTTCCCAATTCTTTTTACGATTACGACTCATAAATATCGTTGAATAAGAACCTGTAAAATAAGGTCCTGGTTCATTTTCTAAATCACCAATTGCATCTCTTAAAGTAACATACGGTAGTAATCCCTCGCCTTCACCATGAGTTGGTTCAGGAAATTCATATACAAAATCTATATCATTTCTAACACCTACTAAAAATACTCGTTCTCTCAATTGAGGAACACCATAATCACGAGAATTCACTAGTTTTGTGTATACACGGTAACCAGCAGCCTCAAAATCCTGAACTATCTGTCTAAACACTTCCCCTTTACCTAACGTCAACATACCTTTGACATTTTCCGCAACGAAGAATTTAGGTTGAGTTTGTATTAGACATCTAATAAAGTGTAGATATAAAAAGTTTCGTTCATCATCAACTAATCGTGGACCAGCCTCACTGAAACCTGGACATGGAAATCCTCCCAATACAAGATCCGCATTTGGGAATGTATGGATTTTCCGTATATCTTTATTATGCAAATACACACTTTGAGGGAAATTTTCCCTATACGTTTGCAATGCCTCTTTAAAAAAGTCATTGGAATATGTTTTATGGAAGATGCTTTCATGACGAATAGCATTATACATTTCCTTGTTTTGAAAAGCTTGCATTGCTCGTTCCGTCCCTACAACTGCTTCTAATCCGGCCAACTCGACACCTAGATCTAAGCCGCCAGCTCCACAAAATAAACTTGTGACATTATATTTATTCTCATCGTAGCTCAAATCATCTCCAGCAAAGTCACTATGTGTATCGACTTTATTTTTTCGTTCTTCTTCAATTTTTTGTAATAAAGTTTCCCGAACCTCTTCCTGGCTATAATCAGGAGCTGGTTTAAATTTCCCTCGACCTCGTTCATCTATCTTTACCATTTAATACGCTCCCTTCGACATCTCTATCAATTAGTTTACGTTTTTCGAAACAATTTATCAATAAGAAAGACCACCCAATATAGGTGGTCTTAACAAGTTGAGATTTCAAAAAATTTTCAAAATAACGATAATTCCCCTTTACCTTTACGTGCTTCTTCTAAAGATTTATACAGCATATGTATAACTACAATTTGTTGTTGTACATCAATCTCAGTAGGGTGTGCAATATTAACATTTTCCACTTCTACATAAGGATTGTTTCGAACAAATTGTTCAAACTCTTCCTTATTTACATATGCATCATACTTATCTTTTTTAATAATGGAGATTATAGAAAAATCATTAGCTTTATCGAAACGAATCACTTCACTAAATGCTTTAATTGGATTTTGCAGTAACCACATGGAACGAACACGTAAATCCGTTAATCCCCTACTATCTATTTTATTAAAACGTGCCAATTCATTCGTTTTTGATGTCAAACCTTTAAATTCAGTTTCAATGAAGTTAGCTAAACGTCCAAATAATTCTTTATAAACTATATCGTCTGCAGCATATGTTTCGCCATCAATGAACCATAATAATTTGATTTTACTGCTACTCTTCGGAATAAAACCAATTGAATAAATCATATCCTTCTCAGTCCATTCTCCACCATCACAAGCGCGGCAATCATTAGAAATACGTGAATCATCCTGTCTCAACTTATTCTTAGGATATGAACTATTTAATTGAAGTTGTCCAGTGAGTGATTCCAATTTCTTCACTTCCACTCCTTCACCATTTTTAACAACGAAGTCCGGTGGATTTGAATCGTTACCTAAATATGAAAAATATTGTTCATGTATTGCTTTTTTCACTTCAATTCCTTCAACATTAAAAGAATTACAATATGAGTCTTTGATATAAAACTCTAATGCAGCTCCCTGACTATTCATGCGATTAGAACCTGAATAAATTTCTTTAATATCATTTTTTAAATATGTTCCTAAATTCATTAGTGCATTTAGTACATTAGTGGTAGCCATACTTTTCTCCCTTCACCAAAAACAAAATTCGCATTTTTATCTATGTAATATTCTACATAATTATGTAAAAACCGACTACCCCATATTGTTAATTTCTTTACAAAATTGTAAATATTAGCAGACGAATAAGATATATATTTGTATTCCCATAAAAAAGACGATTTACAGATCTTCTTTTATATACCTTTTGATTGATAAAATCTTCTTTATTCCCTCTTTTCTTTCTCAGTTCAATAAGTATCCGACCTTTAACAAACCAATCCTTAATTTTCATTCTAAACATTGTTCTCAACACACCATAAAATTCAATAATTCCTATTATTCCCCACTAGCTCCTTATACTCCTCACTACTCTGCTCAAGAAACACTCTACTCTCCCCACTCCCCTTATAAAAACTCTCCCAACCCCGCTCCCTCAAAATTCCCTTCCAACTATCACTCTCCACCATCCTCTTAATAACACTATCCCAATAAGCAACCTCTTCCTCCGTCATATCTTTCGGGCCCATAATTCCTTTCCAGTGCTGGAAGATGACGTTGATTCCTTGTTCTTTCCATGTTGGGATTTCTGGTAGTCGGTCTAGGCGTTTTGGTGCGGATACGGCTAGTATTTTTATTTTGCCGGCTTTGTATTGTTTTTCGGCTTCTGATAGGGTCATGGTTGCGGCGTCTATTTGTTTGTTCGTTAGGGCGTTTATGATTTTTTCTTTGTTTTCGTAGACGAAGAATTGTAGTTCGGCTGGGTTTATGCCGAATGCTTTGCTTACTTGTACGAAGGATAGGTGATCGTCGTTTCCTAGGCCTGGGGCAACGCCGATTTTGAAGTTTTTCTTGTTTTGTTTTAGTTGTTCCATGAGTTGTTTTGCGTTTTCTATGTTTGAGTCTTTTGATACGACAACAACTTCCCAATCTGATGCAAGTGTTGCGAGCGGTGTGAAGTCTTTATATGTTAGTTTACTGTGGCCTAGTAGGTTGTTCGTTATGAGTAAGCTTGAGTTAATCGCCAGTACGTGACCGCCTTTTTGTTTCGTATATTTCCATCCGACATCACCGCTGCCACCTACTTTGTTTGTGACTGTGATTGGTTTTGTGAAGATTTTTTCTTCTGTTAGTGTTTTTTGCATTGCTCGTGCTGTTAAGTCCCATCCTGCTCCTTGAACGTTTGGCGCAACGATTTCTAATTTGTCGATGTTCACTTTATTCGTATGGGATTTTTCCGAGGAACAACCAGCTATTACTATTACTATTACTCCTGTCATGATCCATATACATAGTAATAATCGTTTTTTCATAGTCCTCTTCCTATTCGGTATTTTCGTTCTGGTCGTCCGATAATGCCGTATGTGTACTCTACTGTGCATTCGCCGGTCGCTACTAAGTATTCTAAATATCTTCTTGCGGTTGTTCTGGAGGCCCCCATTTGTTCTCCCATTTCTTCTATTGTAATGCCCTCTTCAAATCCTTTTATAATCCCTTTCACTTTTTGCAGTGTTAACGGATCCACACCTGTCGGTAAGTTTTTTATGTCTTGTGTTTGCGAAGTCCCAAAGAAGTTATCGATGAGTGCTTGATTTACTTCATTGTTACTATGTAATAATTGCTTCTTTCTTTTATAGTCTTCAATGGTGCGAACGAATTTTTCTAACGTGACTGGTTTTATAAGGTAGTTACTTACGCCGTTTCGAATTGCTTTTTCTAACATGTGGTTTTCATTCGCCGCCGTTACCATAATGACGTCAACGTTTGGAAAGTCAGCATGAATTTGTGGTAATAAGTCAGTTCCAATTCCATCTGGTAAGTAATTATCTAATAGAAGTAAATCGATTTCTTCCTTTTGTAGTAGTTCTATCGTTTCTTTGGCGTTCAATGCTTTTCCAATCACTTTTACGTCCTTTATTTTTGATAAAAACTCTTCCTGAATTTGCGCGACGCGGAAATCATCTTCTGCAATTGCAACCTTCAACATATGCCCATCCCCCTGTTTGTCATGTACTTTCTTTCAATGTTTTCGGAAGGTAAATTGTAAAAATAGCTCCTCCATTTTTCTCGTTTTGAATTTCAATGGTTCCTTCTAGTACATCTACCATTTCTTTCACATTCGCTAGTCCGTAACCACGATTATTCCCTTTCGTCGAAAATCCTTTTTGAAAAATGGTACTTATTTTTTCTGCCGGCACTCCTATCCCACTATCTATTACTTCAAATACAATATCGTGCCCAATATCCGTAACGAAGAAGGAAACACTCTTTTCCTCTCGTTCACTCACCGCATCAAATGCATTGTCGATTATGTTTCCAAGAATCGTAATAAGGTGCGAAACTTTTATATGGCCTGGTAACGGATGAAGTGCACTATCTCCTTCAATATGAAAATAAATTTTCTTCTCAGACGCTGTTCCGAGTTTTCCTAATAAAATAGCTTGTACTTTTGCATCATGAATTTGATGGAATAAGATATGGTTTTGGCTTTGATGAATGTTAGATTCTTGCTGAATGAATTCAATTGCTTCTTTATAATGCCCTAACTGAAGTAATCCTGATAAGACGAAGAGCTTATTTGTAAATTCATGTGTTTGAGCACGTAAGTCCTCAGAATACTTTCTTACCTCAGATATCGTATTCACTAAGTTTTGCAGTTCTGTTTTATCTCTAAAACTACATACAACGCCTACTGTACTATTATTTTCGAGTATCGGTGTCATGTTTAAAATAAACACTTTATCTTGAAACGCGATTTCTTGATCGTTTTCTAGCACTCTTTCCATATTAAATTCCGGTAAAACCTTTGAAATGTGCTGCTGCATATAATCATCATTTACATGAAGCATTTCTTCTGCTGAGGTGTTCATCATCGTAATAAAACCATTTTGATCAATGGCGATGATCCCTTCTTTTATAGATAGTAGTATCGCGCTTCGTTCCCGGTATAGCGCTGCGATTTCATTCGGCTCTAAACCGAGTGTATCTTTCCTAATGCTACGCGCTAAAAGAATGCCACCAACAATGCCGGCTAATAATACTGCTAATGAAAAGAGGATAATTTCTTTCGTTCTACTCAATATGTTAGATTCAATTCCTTTTATTGAAAACTCTACTGTCACAACGCCTACTACTTGATCGTAATCTCCGTTATGAACAATAATAGGTGCCTTTGCCATTAAGGCTGGACCACTTACACCATTTCCTTCGAGCGTATAATAGCCACCAAAAGTGAGTGCTTCATAGTTATATGGATTGTTACTCTTTGTGCCAATTAAATCCGAATTAGAATGGGAATACATAACCCCAAAGCGATCTTCTATAATGACGTAATCTGCACCAGCTTGCTCACGAACTTGTTCCGCAATAGATTGAATCGTACTTTTATGCTCGTTATTTTGAAAAGCATCTTTTATAGCAGGCATAAAAGAAAGCGACTTCGCTGTTTGCAGTGCTAGTTGCTCCACTTGGTGCTTCGTATCAACGGACTGAATGTAAACAAATATTCCCGCTAATAGGAGAACGACAAATAAAATTAACGCGATAATTAAGCTTACTATTTTCGTTTGCAATGAAACTTTGCGTGATTTCTTCATACTCCATATCCTTTGATAAAATATTCAAAACTATCAATCTCCTTTTTCTATTATTATGACAAAACTGAAAATGAAGCAACTATTAAAAATATCCATGTTCATAAAGTACAAAAAGAATAAAATTGTCATAATATTGAGATTTCATTTAAAGAACAGTACAATTCAACTACAATGAACACGCTTTCATAATTATCTTTTTATTACTAAGCAAGAGGAGGAATTAGTATGGCTCAAGCAAAATCAAACCGAGTCGCCGGCAATATTTTCAAAGGTTCAGTCGGCAATTTAATCGAATGGTACGACTGGTACGTTTACTCTGCTTTCGCTGTTTATTTTTCAGCGGAGTTCTTTCCTAAAGGAGATCCAACGAGTCAATTACTGAACACAGCAGCTATTTTCGCAGTTGGGTTTTTAATGCGCCCTATTGGGAGTTTATTAATGGGACGTTATGCGGATCGGCACGGACGCCGGGCAGCATTAACGCTTTCGATTACGGTTATGGCCGGTGGTTCTTTCATTATTGCCTGTACACCGAGTTACGAAAGTATCGGTATTATGGCGCCAATTATTTTAGTTCTTGCTCGTTTACTTCAAGGGTTGTCACTCGGCGGAGAGTATGGAACTTCCGCAACGTATTTATCTGAAATGGCTAGTAGTGGACGCCGTGGTTTTTATTCAAGTTTCCAATATGTAACGCTCGTTGCTGGACAGATGGTTGCGTTAGGCGTTCAAATTGTTCTTCAGCAATTACTAAGCGAACCAGATATGAAAGCTTGGGGATGGCGTATTCCATTCATTATTGGAGCGATGGGTGCAGTAGCTGTATTATGGCTTCGCCGCACGATGGATGAGTCGGAACAGTTCTCAAACATGGAAACGAAAAACCGCGAAAGCGCAGGAACCGTTCGCGCTCTTATGAAACATCCGAAAGCTGTATTAACAGTAGTCGGCCTAACTTTAGGAGGCACTGTCGCTTTCTATACGTACACAACATATTTACAAAAGTTCATGGTAAACACAGTCGGCCTTCCGAAAGAAGTTGTAAGCTGGATTAACTTTGTCGCACTACTTATTTTCGTCGTACTTCAACCAATTGCAGGATTACTATCCGATAAAATCGGACGCCGTCCACTATTAATGGCATTCGGTATTCTCGGAACATTACTAACAGCACCGATCTTCTTCTTCATGGAAAAAACGACAGAACCAATCGTAGCATTTTTACTCATGATGGTCGGTCTCATTATCGTTACTGGTTACACTTCGATTAACGCAATTGTAAAAGCAGAACTCTTCCCGACCGAAATTCGCGCACTTGGCGTAGGTTTACCATATGCACTAACCGTTGCGATATTTGGTGGAACAGCTGAGTTCATCGCATTATGGCTAAAAAGTATCGGAATGGAATCACTATTCTACTTCTACGTAGCTGGATGTATCGCGATCAGCTTTATTACGTATTGGCGTATGGATGAGTCATCGAAGACTTCGCAGATTGAGGCGGAGCTTGGTGGTGGAGATACACTAGTTAATAATAAGTCTAGTTAAAATTATGTATTCTATGTTTTTCGTTAATCTGAACTCGATGAATCTCTTTCTTGGCAGGGTAAAGATGTTGTTGGTGCTTTAGAGGTAAGATTAGGATTTACCATTGATGTAAAGGTAACTGTGAATGGAGCGCCACAATACAAAGTACATAACAGCAAGGATAAAAGATACTATGTATCAGCAATTGAAGCCTATTTGTATGTAAAGTAAGAGGTACAAAAGGGCATCCACTTAAATGATACTTTTTAATTTAAATCAACAAAAGAGACCGCAAATGTTAGGTCTCTTTTGTTGATCATTCTCCATATGTAACTTTCTCTTCACTTACTCCAAGCTAGATAACATGGTTCATTGAAATATTCAACCTTAAAGAAGGCTTGTTCTTCAAAAAATTCATTTCTTGCCCTCAGAATCTAGCAAAGTAGCTATTCAATAAATTTTTTCTCTGAATCCAAAAATTTATAAAACCTATTTAACAAATCTTCCTTCGTAGTTGGGGTATCTTGGGGCATATAAGTAATAAAACTTGTCATATCTTCAGGATAATCATGTCTATCATAAAACTCTGCAATTCTATTTAATAGTTCATCCTCATCAGTAATCTTTTCTTTTAACTTAGATAAGTAAACGAATCTGAGTTTACTTATCTCATTCTGTAATTCTTCACTATTTTCTTCTAGATTAGGAAAGTGGAAATCTTTAATTTCAAACAAAATTTTATCTAAATCACTAGAATCTATTCCCCAAGCTAGTTCATTAACAAAAGCTTCATCATCACCGGCTTCCATTAGTTCCACCGCATAATCAGAAATGACATTCGGTTCGAAATATTTTTTATTTACACCGGTATAAATAGTTTTCCAATCATACTTAAGACCTTTGTTCTTAAAATCTATTAAATCCATATAATTCTCCTTTTACTTTTTTGGAACTTGATTTGGTTTCCCTGTAACAGTACCATTTTCAATAAATCTTCTATGACTTACATTTCCATTTGGTTCAACAATCCACTCAAAGACGCCTTTTTTACCACCATTGCTTCCTTCGATTTGGAAGAATCTTCTACTAATGCGATCTCCTCCCACTAATGGAAATTCATCAGCAAATCTTGAGTAATTATCAACAATATCAGAAAAGCCATGTTCCTTAGGGACATGAGGAAACTCTTTTACTATGATAGGCTTTCCTTTTTCATCTCTTCCCCAAATAGGTTTTACTTTATCAATCTTTTCTCCACTTCCAACTCGCTTTCCATCAATAACAGGTCCCTCTAATTCCTCAATTACTTTTGGATTATCTCCGCTGGTTTTATTACTGGTATTATCCATCCCTTTAGTAGCATTTTCCTCTTTATTAAGTTTACCATTCTCTTTAACTTTATTAATACGCTCACCAGAAGATGGAGAAGACTCGAATTTTTGAAGAGTATCCTTAGCATTTTGAATCGATTTATCCCAAACCAATCCACCATGTACAACAACACCAACACCAGCCACTGTAGCAACTGCATCTAATGGAAGAACAATTGGTGATGCTAACCCACCACTTCCTACTTCTGCGACGAATGTTAAGAAATTAGCCCCACCTATGAATGAAATACCTTCAAAAATTTCTACAATAGATCCTGCCGTTGATATAACATGTCCAGTAAATCTTCCAGCTTGATAAGTTGCTTTGCTTTCTAATTTATCATTATCAAGTGGTGTTAGTCCAATATAGTCTTCAGCTACTGCACTGCCAGCGCCTTGTATAAACTCCAAAGCACCTTCATAAATATCTTCGACACCATGTTTAAACGTATCTAGTAAAGATTCATCTTTTTTCTCACTATTTAACGGACCACACATTGTTCCTTCTTCAATTGAACTACCATTTAAATGATTATCGGCCTGACGCTTCCTATCTTCATTAATCGCTTGAATTGAAGTTGTCCATTCCATATTCAACCCTTGCGTACTAAATGTACCACTTGCAGGACTAAACCCTTTCCCACTTTGAACTTCTGCAAGACCTGCAGCAATACTAGCTGCTAATTGAAGGGCTGTACTATAATTATTACTAGAGGTCTGATTGAATTGATACAAATGATCCAGCTTTTCTTGCAGTTTTTTCCTCATCACAGTAAAAAGATTCGCCATAGCGTCCATACCTGGGATTGGCATAGCTTGACTGATGGCTTCCATACTTGCTTTCATTCGGTCAATTTCTCGAATTTGTTCTAATATTTCTTGTTCAATTACATCTGTGGAAGCGACTTGTGATTGAAATTGACTTGGAAAAGCATCGTTCTGGCGAATTAACTCTTCACACAGATAAATGATTCCTTGCGCTAAAGGACGAAAGGTTTGTACAAAAAATGATTTTGCACTGCTATAAGTTTGTCCTTGTAGAACAGTATCAATTGCAAAGGCATCAATTGACTGAATGACTTGTTCCATACCTTGAATAGTAGCGTTACATACAGCATTCATGCTTTGAGTTTGGCTTTGTACTTCTCCTAAATACATATTTAAACTCATGCATTGACCTCCCTCGCTAATTGTTGTTGTTGATAGGAAAGGTCGTTTTCTAAATCACTAAGCTTTCGTCTTTCTTTAAGCAGCGTTTCTTTTTTATTTTCCAATTCAAATGTGACTTTTCGTTCAATATGTTGTGCCTCTTGATATGTATTCATAAAAAACTGAGACATTTCTCTATCACCATGCCAAGTTCCTAAAATTCGATCAAACAAACGATGGTTTCGACCTCTCCATTCATAAAAATCTGCTTCCGCTTGCTCCTGAATGTGAATCGCGGATTGATTTCGGTCTTGTTCTTCAAATACACTTCTTAACTTTTGATTTACTTGATTGATTTGTTTTTCAATATCTTGACTCATTATATTCCTCCTACTATTTTACCTTTACGTAGGTTGTCACATTAGCGAAAAGTGTTGTGAAGTTCGTTATCCATTCTCTCAAACTCTTGGGCTACTGAATGAATATTATCGATCGCTTGTTGAAAGGCAGTGGAAAATTGTTTCGTAAAATCTAACATTTGTTGATTCGCTTCTTGTGCTTTGGAATTAACAGATAGTGTTGTACGCGTCGCCTTTGTTATAGAACGATTTGTTGCACTTTGGATTATATTCGAAGCTGTTCTCATCTGCGTAGCAATTTGTTGTGCCGTTTGAAAATTACTTTGAAATTGTCCCATCACTCAAATCCTTTCTCTAATTTTCAGAAGATGCCAAAAAAATCCCAATAAATATATGAAAATTCCCTATTAATATCACTCTTTTTAAACGTGTGTCCAGCTAAGTTGGGCATGCAATCAAATGAGCCATACACTATAAGCTGTATGGCTCATTTGAAATGCCTGTTATATAGAGTATGACAATTTTTATTTCAAACCGAAATTACGTGATAATTCTTCATCATGAGAAGCAACAGCTTCTGCAGTTTTATTAAGCTGCATATTAATTTCTTGTAATAGCTGTGCGAAGTTTTGTACTTTTGGCTTTAATTGATTGAACTGTTGGTCAAAACCTTCAAAAGCACGACCTTCCCATTCTCCTCTTAATTCATTTTGTAAGTTTTGTAGTTGACTTAAAATGTCCTCAATTTGATTTGCACCTTGTCCATATCGAGCCGCTTTCGATTTAAGCTCCTCTGGTGACATACGAATTTGTCCAGCCATTTTCATTTCCCCTTTAATACATAATGAGCAAAATATAAATTGGTTAATTTTACTAAATATATTATAATGTATTATTTTGAACTTTAAAACATTTTATCTTTCTATTGAATATTAGAATATTAATATTCAACTTTTTCTTACTTTACAAGATTTTATGCAAAAAAGACCACCAAAAGGCAGTCCCTCAAAACTCAATCCCATCCCGCGCTCCACTACTTTCTCATACAAATAATTCGCAACGATAGTATCTACTACAGCCAAACCAACTGATTTGAAAATAGTAATCTCTTCATCATTTTCGTGACCAGCTTTTCCCCCTTATAATTTAACCAATTTCGGCGTGGAGATTGCTAGTTTTATCAAAATTTGAAGATTACCTGTTTCTAGATCCTATTCAATTAAGCAATCCTACAAATGTATAATCAGGATTAATGTATTCTTCTGGATAAAAACAGCCAATATAGTCATACATCACAAGTTCTTTAATCCCAAGTTTTTGTTTTCTTCCATAGTTATTTATGTGAATTCAGCTCGTTTTTTTGTTTTGGGTGAAAAAAATTTTTAACTTGATGGCAATGTGGTGCTGCCCCTATTAGGCAAATTCGACAAAGAAAAGACACCCAAAGGTGCCTTCCTCCGACTTGAACCATCTTAATTTTATTGTGTTGTTATTATATAAGAAAAGAAGACATCGCTTAAGATGTCTTCTTTTCTTGTACACTTGGTGTTAAGAAGGTATTTATTGCTTAAAAACCATAAAAAAATATAACAATCATCGAGTAAACCTATTATAGCATCAATAAATAGAGTTTTTATATGCATTTTTACATATATATAGATTTATTTATGTTTTATCTATATAGTTAAATTGTCTGTTTCTTGTTTTAATTCGTTTGTTTATTTTGAGTGCTCCAGCAATGGAGCCTTTTTTTTATGCAATAAAATATTTTCTTAGCATTACTTAGTTGATCTATATTAACTTTACCCTCTTAAATTATATCTATATTTTACCAAATGATTATATAGATAACCAGTTTTTTCTAATAATCTAGTGGATTGATAATTTTAATGGTAGTTATTAATACTTACAGGAAAATTCAGTATGCAATGAAAATTGAGAAATCAAGAATTATAAAAAACTTATAGTATCTTTTGTAAAAGTATATTTATAATTTGTATATTAATATGTTATAATTTAATTTCTAAAACTACCAAAAAAGGACTGCCAGTAATGGTGGTCCTTTTTTATATTGGTGAGATTGTACTAGTATAATAAAATAGGATTAACTGTTTATTGTGAGGGTGATTGGTTATCCCTTCTTTCCATTTGGAAGGAAAATGGATCGTTGTCAGTTTTTGATTTAAGTAAGCAAACAAGAATTACAGAGGATTTGATTGTACAACATTTGCGTAAATTAGCCTTTGGAAATATTGTAATTAGTGAACGTATAGGGAAAAGACTTCACTTTAAAATAAAAGATAATAAAACAATGGAGATTATTAGGGTTACAAAGTTAATTTTAATTACTTTCGATATAAATGCTTTTGCTATAACTTAATTGTGTAAAATCACAAGTAGTCCACCTACGGAAATAGGTGGGCTTGAAATTCATAAAAAAAAGACACCTAAAGGTGCCTTCTGCCGACTTGAACTATCTTAATTTTAATAATATGTATTGGATTCTGTCCCAAATATTATTGTGCCATGTTAAGTTATTGTATTTTATTTTTGCACCAGAACTGTTTTCTTTTCATAGGGTAATTTGTCCAATTAAAAACTACTTCCACTACAAAGATCAACTCTTTAATAGAGTTGATCTTTTTTAATTTTGAATATTTTAATTTTTAATAACAATACAATCCTATATTATGTTAACATATAAGTATATCCCAATATTACCAATAATTATTAAATTTTCCACAGTAATATTTGTTACTAGAAACTTCTATTTCACTGCTTTTTTCGCTGTTGTTCTCTCATAAAATAATAATAAAACCTCTTAACTTATTTGAAAGGCGTTATTATTTCAACTAACATTTAAATCTTAAAATACCCTTTCTTGATCCCGCAAAAATAATAAAGATGAATATATGAACAATGAATTAAAAACAATTATTATAAACTGAAAATTTACTTTTTATTTACAAAAAAATGAGGATATGGTAAATTTAAATTGTAAGATTTTCCATTAGTGTAAAATCTTAACAAAATATAAACTGATAGAAATGGGGAATTAGTATGAAAAAAGCTATTATCGGTGCAATTGCTGCAGGTGTTTTAGTAGTTCCAGCTTCAATGAATGTATTTGCCGCAGAAAAAACAGTTGGAAAGTCCGAAATTGTGACAGCGGATAGCACAATAACTGAAGGATTTGTAGCAGATGAAAACAATTCTGGCAATAAACCACAGTTATACGCAGGTGTAACGTCTGGTAAAGCAGACGGTGGGTATTGGATTAGAGGAAAAAGAGATGGAAACGTCATTTCCGAATATAAACATTATACAAAACAAGGTAGAGCAACAGTTACAAATGGAAAAGGCGTCTACAATGATGGAAAATGGCAGAAGAAAGATGTATTTAGCAAAGCAAAAGCTACATGGACATCTAGTGGTACAAATAAAGCGAATTACGATAATAAATAATATTCAAAAACAAGAGAAGTTTAAAAACTTCTCTTGTTTTTGAATATAGATAATTAGTGATATTAGATTTTTCTAAGAGGTGTTTGCATGAAAAAAATCATTTTTATTTTAATGGCAGCAACGCTGGCATTAACTGCATTTTTATCTTTAAATATTTTTAAAGAATATAAAACACAACAGTTATTCTATAAAAATACAACTAGTATTACTTTAAATTTTGAAGAAGAGAAAAGTTACACTAAGAATTACATTGAATTTTTACAAATTTTAGCAAAGAAATATAATGTGAATATTTCAAAATACATATACCCGGGAGAAAATGATTTACATATTTTTACAACTGATACTGGTTTAAATAACCATATCAAGTTAAAATCAGGGAAGTTTCCAGAAGTAAATTCAAACAAATTTATAAGTACTTCTGAAATTGAGAGCACAGATCAAATTGGTATTATAAAAAGAATAGATTCGAAAACTAAAATAACTATCCAACCTTTAAGTGCAGATGAAAATTTTGATGGAAGTGGTATGTACTATATCTCGACTCAAGATAAAGAAAAAATAAATGCCATGTTAAAAGAACTAAATGAAAATGTAGCTAAAACAGAAATTTTTGGCGAAAATAAAGCCAATTTTATATATTTACTTGAGAGCAATGGGTTTCAAATATTTTGTATATTTTTGATTGTATTATGCATCTTTGTTGCGATTATTCACTATATCATTCGTAGATTGAAAGATATAGCTATCATGCAAACATTGGGCTATACAAGAAAAAAAATAGTTAGCTTCTTTATCTTTAATTTAGGGAAAATCATGATACTATCAAGTCTTATGATTTATGTATTATTTATTATGTATTGTATATTTACAGATAGTACAGATTTTTATTTTGAATTATCATGTATTTTTTGGATTATAGCAATTACATTGAGTTTTATTTTAATTATACCTATCACAATAATTACGATAGTAGCCTTTACTAGAAATATAAATGTTTCAAAAATAAAAGGTAACAAGCCATATATATTAGTTAGCACATTAAATTTCACTTTAAAATTTCTATTTATAGTCGTAATGTTATTGTCCACGTATCATTGGAAAATCCTATCGAATGAACTCAATCAAAAGATAGATAATTTATCTAATTGGTCAAAAACTAAACATATTTATAAAACTCAAGTTACTTTCGCTAAGGGCGACGATTTAGGTGCGGAAGAAAAAATTAGCAAAAAAATGAAAGACCTTTACTTGGATATGGAAAAACAACATGGTGGCTTTCTAATTAGTACGTCAAATTATGACAAAATAGATGGAAAGTATATCTATGATTTAAATAATGAAAATGGGGATCCGAAGTTAGAACCTTCTGGAAATAGTGTTACTATAAATTCAAACTATTTATCTTATAATCCTATTAAATCAGTTAAAAAAACAATCAAAGAGCAAATTATTCATGATTCGAATACTATGAATATATTAGTGCCTGAAAAATTAAAGGAATATGAGAAGGAAATATATAAGAATTATAGAAAACATTTTTATTTCCAAAAAGTTGAAGTTGATAACATTTATAATGAGGAACTAGGAAGAGAGAAAAATAATACTAAAGAACAAGAGTTAAATATAAATATTATATATGTAAAAAATAATCAAGATTATTTTACTTATGATTCAACTATAAAAGCGGAAGATAAAAATCTCATTAGAGATCCTATTGCAATTATTGATACAGGTATCTTCAATCAATCCTTTTATTTGTCATATGTTGCATCTGAATTTTATTTTAAAACTAATAGTGAGCAACCATACGATAGTATAAGGGCTACTATTACTAAAAATGAGGCTCAATCAACTATACAAAATATCACCTCAGTATATGATCGTTTAGCGTTTGAAATTCAAAACCTAAAAACAGAAAAAGAAAATTTATTGATCGCAATGATCATATTAATCGTCTCGAATTTTCTAATAACTTATAACACTATTTCTAGTTACTATGAAAAAAACAAGTTCAATTTGTATATTAAACAGTTATTTGGATTTAGCGCTATAAAGCGCAATAAAATTATGATTACTTTATTGTTATTAGTAAATATTATACCTATTATATCTGTATCTATATATGTTATTGATACTTATGTGATTTCTATAGGTATTTTGATCCTAATCTTAGAAATTTTAATAAGCTATTTCTTTGATAAGAAATTAAGCAATCAAACATTCAATGCTATCATAAAAGGAGAACATTAGTAATGATTGAATTAGTGAATATAAATAAGAAATTTGGTAATAAAGTTGTATTAAAAGACTTCTCATTGAAGATTGAAGATACAGACTTCATCGCAATCGTTGGGGAAAGTGGAAAAGGAAAAACGACGTTATTAAATATTATTGGTTTATTAGAACAAAGCGACTCTGGAGATATAATTATAGAAGAACAAATGAATCCAAACAAAAAGCAAACCTTACTATTGCAACGTGAAAAATTAGCTTATCTATTTCAAAATTACGCTTTAATGGAAAACGAAACGGTAGAGAAAAATTTATTAATAGCCCTAGAATATCAAAAAAATATCGATAAAAGAAAAATAATAAAAGAAGCTTTACAAAAAGTGAATTTGCCTAATTATGAGAAGAAAAAAATTTTTGAGCTTAGTGGTGGAGAACAACAAAGAATCGCTTTAGCAAGAATACTTATTAAAAAATGCGACTACATTTTAGCTGATGAGCCAACTGGTAATTTAGATAACAATAATCGAGATTTAGTGTTTAATATATTAAAAGACCTTAATGAAGATGGAAAAACGATAATATTTGTTACACATGATATGGAATTGGCCTCTAGAGCAAAAAAAATTATAACAATTTAGCGTAGGTTAAAAAGAAACTATTTTTACCCCTACCATTAAAATAGTATGAGACTGATATTAATGCATCATTTGCAAAACGAAAGGACGATTCTTATGTATTTATAGAATCGTCTCTTCGTTACTATACGTATCCTTATTAAAGTCATTAAAATGGGGCCTGTTGCAAAAAATCGAGAAGCTGATATTGTTGTATGAAATATTGTATAAAAGAAGCTTATAACGATTTAATAGTGATGAATTATTAAATCAGTTGAAATCTGTTCGTAAAAAAGTAAGGTATGTAGAAAACAGCGCTAGTAATTGGGCTAGGATTAATCCCACTCTGTTCTTAATTTAAGGAATTCCAAAACGTTCTAACTTCAATGGAAGACCGCCTGCACCACAAGCTTAATTGTTCTGCAAAGAAAGTCATACTACTTGTATGGCTTTTTCTTTATTTTAGTTACTTAAGCCCTACATTTTTATCTGATTTGCTTCTGCTGGTGTAGAAGAGGGAAAAGATATAGAAGCATAAAGTGAAACTTTAATCAGCCCTCACCAATTGGGCTTTTACGGGCAGCCCGCCCCCCCACCTAATTTCTTTGCTTCCGCTGAATTTTGAAATGGGGATCTTACCGCCCGTTAATGCGGGATAAAAGAAAACCGCCTGAAATGATATGTACTTGAATAGTAGTACATAAAAAAATACAAATAACAATAAATTAAATATCGTTAAAACAAAAAGGAGATGTCCCAGGCATGGTACTAGGACATCTCCTTTACTTATCTAAATTTCTAAACTCTATACAGCACTATCATTTAAACAATTATTAAATATATCTTCTAACTAAAACATCGTATTATCATTAGCTACTTCACTTGGAATCTCTTGAATTACATCCCAGTGTTCGACAATCTTTCCATCCTTGATACGAAATATATCCACTATAGCAACTCCCTTATCTTGAGAATTAGTACGAGAGTGTACATGAAGAGCAACTGTATCCCCTTCAGCTACTACACGTTTAATCTCTGCAGAGGAATTAGGATTTTTAACAAAATCCTCCTTAAAGAAATCCATGAAGGCTTTTCGTCCATCAGCAACAAAAGGATTATGTTGCTTATAATCTTCGCTAACATATTTAGGGATAATATCGATATTATGTTTGTTAAAAACTTCATTATAGAAATCAACTACCATCTTTTTATTCTTTTCATTTTCTTTTACTTCTTTTGATACAGAAGCGACATTTTCACTCTTTATTGAGTTCCCTTTGTTATTACCGTTGGAAGCTTGATATACCAAAGTCGAAACTACTCCTAAAATAAATACAGAAATAATTGTTATGATTAAACTTTTCTCTAATTTCATATATACCTACCTCTTCTACTTAAATAAGTTTTCTTCTATAAAAAGTTTGAAGAAGGAGAAACCTTCCCCAAAATGTAATATCAGGGGTAATGTTAGGAATTTCATTTATCCTAACCTCCCCCTATACAAGGCATATTAGAAACGATTAATTCTAACTTAATACCTCATTAACAGTTGCACTGTCCACAATTTGAATAAACTTCTTAACCTTATCGTTCTCATCAAACTTATAAAGGTGACAAAAATCTGCTACAAATGACTTCCCTGTAGCTTTATATGTTCCACTATATTTTCCATAAACGATAACAGTATTGTTATTAAAAGCATAAATTTCATCTTTAGCGCTATAGTCATCCCATTCTGTGCCAAGACGTTCATGTACGTTTTGAACGCATCCAATTTCCCTTCGCCAGTTAACACATACGTTTCATGTAATAGTTTTTGATATTTATTCATATCATTAACCCCAAGGCATTTCTTTTGTTACAACTTTTGCACTTAATTCTAATACACCTTTATTTGCATAGCCTGGATATGCTGCTTCAAGTTTTGCCACAAAATCTTTTGAAGTTCCACTTTCCTCAGAAGCTTGAACCGCCGTTCTTAGATAATCCATTGTCGCAGTAAGTGCTTGATTATTTAGGGATTTTTCGATTGATCCATGGCTAGGCACAATTATGTCAGCATGTAATGCTTGTAATACTTTCAAGTTCTCAATCCATGCCTCCATATCCGCTTTTGAGCTAGTATCCGCTAAGAATACATGTATTTCGTTAAATACATCGATACCACCAATTAATACTTTTAGTTCTTTATTAAATAGGCTAGTTCTGTAATGATCTAAGCCTACTAGTTCAAATGTTAACCCCTGAAAATCAATCGCTTTTTCTTTAAATACTTGAGGTAATACCACGTTACTTGGTGCATTTTCTCCAAGGACGTCTTTCCAAACTTTTAATTTCCCTAAGACAGAATGAACGATATGTTCAACAGTAGACTCTGTTGCATACGCTATAGCTTCTGGGTAAAAGGCTTTAATGCTCTCTAATCCAAAGTAGTAGTCTGGATCCCCATGAATAATAAAGATTTTATCTAGAGATAAGTTGTTTTTTTTCAAATACTCTACAATTTCTTTCGAATCAGACTGCGTAAATTTTGAGTTTATTAAAAATGCATGTCCTGCTTTCTCAACTAATGTTGCTGTGACCATAAAGCTTTTTTCGTCCGAACTAAACACCGTTAATTTCACATCTTTTTGATTTGTATCGATTGTTTTAAACATAGTATGTTATTCTCCTTTTGTTAAAGTTATTAACTAATCATCATATTTTTATCTTGTTCCGATAAAGTGAAACTTTAATCAGTGGGGGTTTTGTTCATCCCCCACTGATTATTAGTTGAACCAATCGGACTTTTACGGACAGTTGATCCCCCACCTAACTTCTTTGCTTCCACTGAATTTTGAGGTGGGGGTCTTACTGCCCGTTAAAGCGGGATAAAATCTCCCACTCCCATTTATCTGAAAGTGTAATAGTACTAGCAAATATTCCGGAGATGAATGTCAGATGGCCTAAGATAACATGTTTGCTACTATATCCTAAATTTTCTTAATATAAATTTTTAAAACGCGCTTCAATTTTATCCGGTGTCATTACGCCACCACCAATAGGAATAATTTGATTATCCTTTTGTAAAAGTAATGAAGGATAGCTATTAACATCAAGCTGTCGAACTTTATTGAAATCATTTTGGACATCTATTATTGTTTCTTGAGCGTTTAAACGTTCCAATACTTGTTCAGGGTCCAAACCATGCTCGATTGCAATTTTGCGATATGTTTCAGGATCACTCAGACTTTGGCCCTCATAATAAAACGCTTTTTGCATAACCGAAGTGAATTCTAATAAACGGTCTGGCGCTAATGAGCGTAAAGCTGAAAAGCCAATTGCAGCATCTTTCGAATTCATTTTAAAAGTCCCTTCCTCCACCAATTTTTGATATGAAGGACCAAATTCAGCACCTGTAAGTTGATTAATTCTTTTATTTCCTTCTTCTATATATGAGAAGTTTTTCATTGGTAAATTATCTAAAAATAACCCTCCACATAAAACCGTTAATGGTACTTCAGTGTGGTTTTTGTAAAATCCTTTAATACTTTCTGAAAAACCATAGCACCATCCACAATATGCATCCCATACGTAAATAAGATTATCTTGTTTCGTCTCCATTTAAATCTCCTACCTTTTTTTTATTATCCAGCTCAACTAAATTTTTGGTTTATATAGGTACATCTTTTTATACCTTGTTCTTTTTTAGATACCTTACTATATTTCCCCAAAACTAATATTTCCAAAGAAAGATCCACCAAGGTTTTTAACAAAAGATAACATTGCACCTTATTGCCCCGTAACAGAAAATACTAAAGCTTGGAATATGCATTGATTTGAATGTGTTAGTAACTTTCTACACCGGGTGGCAACGTATGGACCACCATCCTTAATTAAATATATAAATCATATTTTTAGCAGATATTAGTTGTAACTAAATTAATTACATCTTTATGTAACCATTTTAGTTACAACTAATATAGAAGTCAATTCTTTTTTTCGAAAACATTAAATTTCTACATTATAACGAAATTCTGTGTTAACTTGTAAAAAAAAAGAGGAGCCATCTCCTCTTCATAAATAAACACTATTTAATTTGTTCCTTATACTCATGGTTAACAACTACATACCACTTTCCTGTATCAAATTTTTCTTTATTAATCACGTAAACTTTACTTTCTCTCATTACCTCCCCTGGTTTTAATCCCTTAGTAATAGTAGATGTCTCGCCTTTTTCAACCGCATAACTACTAGCTGCCAACACATCACTTTGGTAAGCATTATCATTTTCATCCACTAAATCCACTGATGGTAAAACGGCTAATTTCATCGGTTCGTTTGTGATATTTTTCCCTTCTGCTTCTACAACAATAAAGACATGTCCATCTTCAGGTTTTTGGAATCCTATACTCTCTTTACCAACCTTATCTCTTTCTACAACTCTTTTTACAGTTACATCAAATTTAGGTGTATGAAAATCCTTGTTTACAGCATACTCTTTTTCTTTTATTTTTGATTTCTCTTTTGTTTGTTCTGTATTTTTCTGCTTTGTATTCTCTTTCGTTTTCGCCTCATCAGTTGTTTCCACTTTCTTTTCTTCTTGTTTAGAATTGGTTTCTTTAGATTCTGAAGAAGTTTTGTCGGATGTATTGCCGCAACCAGATAAATTGAATACTAAAGCGCCACCTAAAATACATGTAGTAAATTTTTTCAACATCTCTTTTATCCCCCAATAACACGATATGTAAATTCCTTACTTATCATAGCAAAAAACAAGATCTTAAATTGTTGCATCTTGTCGAATGATTAAGAATAATCAAGTTACTCCACATCTTCTTTTATTATAAAGGTAAATATAACGTCTATAAAACCTGCTATAATAGGTTTTTACACCCTTAGCATACAATTTTTTACTTTCGGTAATGTGCCCCCCATTTGAAGGATAATTGAAATATTAAGACCAACTGATAGAGGTGTTTGCGTGGAATTATTTGAGTATTATAAAAAAAGGGGGAAGTTGAAGTGTTTAATTGGAACTGGGCTTTTTCTTTATGGATTAATTGGTATGTATAATACTTGGGGTAATATTAATTGGGGACCAGTAATCTTAATTATTATAGCTTCTCTTGTATTTTTTAGTATTGGATTTTGGCAATTAAGAAAAGGAAATTTACTAGAAAAAAATATAGTTAAAAATGATTTAACATTTTGGGATATTGGTACTTATGTTTTGTTAGAATTACCCAGCAATAATAAACATTTAGGTTTATATACTCCTGATGGAAGATATGTAGCAGGAACAAAGATGATTTCTTCAACATTACCTATTGTAAAAAACAAAAAAGTTTTTGGATTAGAAGCAAGTGATGGAGAAATTCTTGCATATTTTCATAGTGAAGTTGAAAATTATGATTGGGCTATTTATGATTCGAATTATAATTGTGTAGGTATGTTTAAAGAAAATATGATACAAGGATTTGGAATGGTACGTGGTTCTTTGATGAATGAAAAAGAGATAAAAATTTCTGAGATAGAAGTGGAATTTGATTTTTTCGAAACGTCTTTTCGTACAATGGATGATCGTATATTAATAAACTGCAAGAGGGGATATATGCCTTTAGAATGGGGTGAAAGATTTGGCTTAAATGTACCGATTATTAAATTAGGTAATAATATTTCTAATGCTGAAAAAATATTTGGTTTAGGTATTCTTCTTTATATTTTAGAAACAATTAAAGTAAGAAAAAGTAGGATTTTTAATGATTAGAATTAATTATTTATATTATGAAATTTATTGAATCTTTTATTAGAGATTACATCGCCGAAAGTGAAATATTGTATATTTTAGAATTACTTTACGTTTACTTTTTAAAATTGATGAGCATCTGTTATGCCAGAACCAACTGGAAATGGAAACGGCAAGCGGGTATACTCCGCTTGCCGTTTTTTCATAGCTTCGTATGTATTTGAATCCCTTTCGCTTTCTCTTCTTCACCCTTCACGCGTACAATTAAATCATATGACCTGGGTTTTGGCGCTTCAAAAGAAATCAAACCTTCTTTTTGAGAAGTGACTTCTTCTTCATAAATGACCTTATCATCTTTTGTGACTTGCAATAAAATCGTACCTTCTTCAACTGCTGCCTCATAAGGAATTTCCACATTTCCTTTTTCAGCTTTAAGCGTTTGTAAATCGTAATACCCCTGCAAAGAAAAAAGCACCAGGTCCCCCCGATGCTTTCCCCCACTCTAAAACAAATGACAAGCCACCTCATGCCCCTTCGCAATCTCAACCATCTTCGGTACTTCCTGTGCGCATTTTTCAGTGGCGAATTTGCAGCGTGTTCTGAATTTGCAGCCGGACGGTGAGTTGAGCGGGCTTGGAACTTCCCCCTCTAGGATGATCCGTTCTTTGCCTGTGTTTGTTGGATCTAGTTCTGGCATGGATGAGAGTAGTGCTTGTGTGTATGGATGTGCCGGTTTTGTGTATAAGTCTTCGCTGTCGGCAATTTCTACTATGTTTCCTAAGTACATGACTCCGATGCGGTCTGATATGTGTCTTACCATAGATAGGTCATGTGCGATGAATAAATATGTGACTTCTGTTTCTTCTTGGATGTCTTGCAGCATATTTACGACTTGTGCTTGGACTGAGACATCGAGTGCTGAGATCGGTTCGTCACATAGGATAAAGTCTGGTTTTACAGATAGTGCGCGCGCGATGCTAATGCGCTGGCGCTGGCCCCCGCTAAATTCGTGCGGGTAGCGATATAAATGTTCTTCTTTTAAGCCTACCTTTTTGAGCAGGTCTAATATGATTTCTTTTTGTTCTTCTTTTTCGTAAGAGCCGTGAATGTTCATTGGCTCGCTAATAATTTGGAATACGTTCATTGCTGGGTTTAATGATGCGTATGGATCTTGGAAAATGATTTGCATTCGTTTTCGATATTCTTTTAGTTCACTTTCCTTTAAACTTGCGATGTCTTTTCCGTCGAATAAAACGTTACCTGAAGTGACATCGTGTAAACGAATGATGCTTCTTCCCGTCGTTGACTTTCCGCAGCCAGATTCTCCTACTAATCCGAATGTTTCACCCTTTTTAATTGTGAAGCTTAAATCATCGACTGCTTTTAATTGCTCTGTTTTTCTGCCGAATAGTCCTTTTTTAATAGGAAAATACTTTTTTAAGTTCCGAACTTCAATTAAGTTTTCTTCATGCATGAAAATCACCTACCGCCCTATCGTTTAGCCAGCACATGGAACGTCTTTCGTTTCCGATTTCAAAATATGGTGGACGTTCTTTTTCACAAATGTCCATCGCATGCGGGCAACGCTCTGCGAACGGGCAACCTTGTGGTGGGTTTAATAAGTTTGGCGTTACACCTTGAATGGGAGAAAGTCTTTCTTTTACGCCGTTTGCGATTTTTGGCAGAGAGTTTAATAACCCTTTCGTATATGGATGATTCGGCGATTGGAAAATATCAAGTACAGGTCCTTCTTCCATAATAAGTCCGCCATACATAACGATAACGCGTGTACAGTTTTGTGCGACTATTCCTAAGTCATGCGTAATAAGAAGTAACGCCATGTTCGTTTCGTTTTTTAAGTTTTTCATTAAATCTAGTATTTGTGCTTGTATCGTTACATCAAGTGCTGTCGTCGGTTCGTCCGCAATGAGAAGGTCAGGGTTACAAGACATCGCCATTGCGATCATAACTCGCTGCTTCATACCTCCGCTTAGTTCATGCGGATATTGTTTCACCCTTTCTTCTGGTGAAGAAAGACCGACTTGTTTTAACAAGTTGACCGCGATTTGCTCTGCTTCTTTCTTTTTCACTTTTTGATGACGTATAATTACTTCCATCATTTGTTTCCCAATTTTCACGACCGGATTTAGCGCTGACATTGGGTCTTGAGAGATAAGTGAAATTTGATTTCCTCTAATAGAACGCAATTCTTTTTCAGATTTAGAAAGTATGTTTTCATTATGAAAAAGGATTTCCCCTTCTTTCACTTTTCCTGGTGACGTAACGAGAGACATAACGGACTTCGCCATTACACTCTTTCCGCTTCCAGATTCCCCAACGATACCAACTACTTCTCCTTTATTTAAGCGAAATGTAACGCCGCGAACCGCTTCAACTTCGCCACTTTCTATGAAAAAAGAAGTCTTTAAATTTTTCACTTCTAGTAGTTTTTCAGACACGCTTCTCACTCCCTTCACTTAACACTTTAGTTTTCATGTCCGGCTCCTTTTGGTGCGAAAGCTTTCTTCAATGCTTCACCAATTACGTTAAAACTAAGTACCGTTAAAAGGATAAGGAATCCTGGGAAGAGTGTTAAATACCAAGCTTCACCAATATATCCTTGCGCATTGTTTAGCATGCTGCCCCAAGAAGAATCTGGTTCTCTAATACCTAAACCTAAAAAACTAAGTGATGATTCCATTAAAATCGATGTCGCAATTGTTAATGTCGCAGCGATAATAATGGTTGATAAGATGTTAGGAATGATATGTCTTACAATAATCATAAGTGATTTTTGTCCTGATACTTTTGCGTATAAAACGTACTCACGCTCTTTTACAGATAACGTTTCTGCCCTTACAATACGAGCGGTGTCCATCCATGTTAGTAATCCAATAATAAGAACTAACGTCGTAATCCCTGGTTTTAAATAAGCATTTAATAACAGCATTAAGAAGAATGATGGGATTGACATAAGTACTTCCACAATTCGCATTAAGAAGTTGTCTAACTTTCCGCCAAAATATCCGCTAATTGTTCCGACTGCGGTTCCGATTGTAATGGAAACAACCATCGCAAGGAAACCGACCGCAAGTGAAACTCTTCCGCCATATAATGCCCTCGTTAAGTAATCCCTTCCGTAATCATCCGTGCCGAAAGGATGACTCATACTTGGTTCTTGTAAGCGATCTGGAATCGACATTTTGCTAGGATCGTACGGCGATACGAATGCGAATATCGATGCAATTGTTAAAACCGCAAGTATAATAACTCCTATTAGTACAAACTTATTTTTCGTAAAGCTATGTTTTATCGTTTGAAATCTCCTATTATTCATTCCAAATCACCCCCTCATTCGAATGCGCGGATCTACTACGCCATATAAAATATCAGCAATTAAGTTACCGAGAATTAACATGAATGATGATAGTAATGTAATTGCCATGATAATCGGATAATCAAATCTAAAAATAGCATTTACCCCAAGTGAACCAAGACCCGGCCATGAAAATACTGTTTCCGTAATAAATGCTCCGCCTACTAAACTTGGAATCGATAATCCGAAAATTGTAATGATTGGTATTAATACATTTCGAAGTACGTGATTAAATAAAACCGTTTTCTTTGAAGCACCGTACGCATATTGAATTTGTACATATTCTTCTTCTAATTGCTGAATCGTACTTGAACGAATATATCTCATATAAACAGATACGTTTTGGAACGCTAGCACCATACAAGGTAAAATGCCGTGTTGCACAATATCCCAAACAGAATCTTTACCTACGGTGCGCATACCCATACTCGGAAGTAGGTTCAATTTTAAGGAGAATAAGTAAATTAATAGTAAAGCGAACCAAAAGACTGGCATTGAAATTCCCACATAAGAGATAAAGTTCACAATGCGATCAAAGATAGAATTCTTTTTCACACCTGTAAATAGTCCAAGCGGGATTGCGATTACGAATGAGACGAGTAAAGATGATCCCATTAACCCAATTGTTGCGGGTAATCTTTCTGCGATAAGATCTAAAACAGGACGATGATTTTGAAGTGAGTAACCAAAGTTTCCTGTTAAAATATTTTTTAACCATAAAATATACTGCACGTAAATTGGTTGATCTAGTCCTAAACTTTTGCGAATACGCTCCACATCAATTGGACTCATATTTGGCGTTACAAAGTTTCGAACAGGATCCCCCGGCGCTAGCTTTATTAATAGAAAAGAAATAATAGAAATAACAAATAAAAGCGGAATTGCATTTAAAAGCCTCTTCGCAATTACTTTATACACAAACTTCCCCCCTCAAGCTAAAGAAGCTGATTTCCACCAGCTTCTTTACTGTTTCTTATTTCACTTCATAAATCTTAGATAGATCTTCAAACATTGTGACAGGAATTGCTTTTGCTTCTTTTAATCCATCAAACTTTTTATCTACTGCAATAACTGCTTTCGGATATGCGATTGGTAGATAAGGTACGTCTTCTCTAGCTGTTTCTTGAATTTTATGGTATAGCTCTGCACGTTTTGTTTTATCCGTTTCAACTGCAGCTTCTTCCCATAACTTATCGAAATCAGCGTTTTTATATCGTGCATAATTGTATTCAGCATTACTTAAGAATAAGCTCTTATATGAATCTGGCTCAGGTCCCATTATGTAACCACCAAATGTAATGTCATATTCTTTATTCTCTTTATCTAAGCCTTTTTCACTTGCCGCACTAGCATCTAATGCATTTAGTTCAACTTCTAAGCCAACTTCTTTTAATTTTTGTTGTGTATAAAGCGCTAAGCTTTCCATGATTTTATTATTCGTTACATACATCACACGTACTTTTTCTTTATCTTTCACGCCAGCTTTTGCTAATAAATCTTTCGCTTCTTTTTTATCATACTTATAGTCTTTAATATCTTTCGCATAATACATAGCGTCTGGCGTTAAGATTGAATTTGCTGGTTCTGCAAATTCACCCGAAACGAATGCTGAGTTAATCATTTCTTTTTTATCTAACGCATGCGCAATTGCTTGGCGCACTTCTTTTTTCTTCATCAAATCTGTATTCATGTTATAAGATAAGTAGAATAATCTACCTTCAGGGAATGTTACCATTGAGAAGTTCCCAGTGCTATCTAATTTCTTAAAATCTTGTGGCTCAATCATCTTCATGTTGATTTGACCATTTTGCAGTGAAACATTTGCTGTATTACGGTCTTTTACAACGCGATATACGATAGAGTCTAATTTAGCTTTTCCACCTACATAATCATCGAATCGATCTAATGCAACGTACTCATCTGATTTATATTCTTTAAACTTAAACGGACCTGACCCTACAGGTTGTAAGTTTTTCTTACTCTTCGCTAAATCTGCTTCCCCTTCAAATACATGTTTCGGAATTGGGAAGAAATCATTCATCACACCTTCGAAAGATGCGCTTACTTGTGGTAAGACGAATTGAGTTGTTAACTCATCCACTTTTTTCACCTCAAGCGGCTTTCCTTTAAAAATAAAGTTTTCACGGCTTGAACTATTTTGCTTCTCATCTAAAATAGATTGGAATGTAAATGCAATATCGTCTGATGTAATTTTCTTACCGTCATGCCATTTCAAATTATCTTTTAGTTTCAATGTCCACGTTAATTGATCTTCTGAAGGCGTAAAGCTCTCAGCAAGAACAAACTTTTTCTTACCGTCTTCCATATGATATAGCGGCGCATATAAAGCTTGCTGCACAGTTAATGACACACGATCATTCGCATAAAGCGGATTCATCGTATCTGGATTATCGCTAACACCAATCGTTAACGCCCCTCCATCTTTCGGAGTCCCTGATTTACTAGTGCCCGCTTGCTTCGAATCTTTTTCCCCTGAACAAGCAGCTAATGCAATAAATAATAGTAGGACAAATGGTAATACAAACAACTTCTTCTTCATATTTCGACCCCTCTCGACTATTTACACCTATAAGAAAACTCGGAATTAATACCGAGTTTTCTTATAGGTTTTAAATTACCACTACCGGTATGTATTGTCAAACTTTTTCGCAAAGGTAGAAAGTTTGTAATCTATTAATGCATTCTTGCGATAAACTATATTTATGCGGAGGAGAAAATAAAAAGACCACGAATAAGTATCCTCATAAAATGAGTTAAAAAACTAGCAGCTTACAGAAAACCCCTCTAAAATGATTGTTTTATATGATCGAAAATGTAGAATGGGATTAAAGACAAAAAACACATTTAGGCGGTTATCATGACATTTGATGAATTGAAAAAAAGACCACCAAAAGGCAGTCTCAAAACTCAATCTTATTCCCCATCCCTTGCTCCACCGCTTTCTCATACAAATACTTCGCAACGATAATATCTACTACCGCCAAACCAACTGATTTGAAAATAGTAATCTCTTCATCATTTTCGCGTCCAGCTTTTTCTTTGCTTATAATTTGACCAAGTTCAGCGTGAATGGCGTTTGCTTTGAATAGACCTTCTTTTATCGGAACTTGAAGGTCTCCTGTTTCGTCTAGTGCTGCTTCTTTTGATTCGACTACTACTTTGTTTGCGCTTGTGATGGCGTGTGAGGGTAGTTCTTGCATGCTCGGTCTGAATGAGCCGACGGCGTTTATGTGGACGCCTTTTTGTAGTTTTTCTGAGAAGACTGGTGTGGATGCATTCGTAGTTGTGACGATGATGTCTGCTTCACATATCGCTTCATTTGGATCCTTGTAAACGTAAGCTGGTTTGCCTAATTTCTCTTGTATATATTGCGCAAATGCATACGCTTTTTCTTCTGTTCGATTGTATAAAATGACTTTTTCAATAGCTCTTACCGCAAATACAGCTTCAGCAATCCCCTTCGCCTGTTCTCCTGTCCCGATTATGCATAAAGTTTTTGCGTTATGACGAGCTAAATATTTTGTCGCTACTCCTGATAAGGCGCCTGTTCGGATCATCGTTAAGTACGATCCTTCTAAAAGTGCGAGCGGTTCTCCCGTTTGAAAGTCTGATAGCATCACAATCCCGTTTATCGTTTTCTTTCCTACCTGTTTATTTTGCGGGACTACCGTTACTATTTTTACTCCAAGTGCTTCAAGTCCTTCCGCTACTGAAGGCATAATTAATGCCGTATTTTGCTCGTTCGCAAATGGTAATGAGCCTCTTATTGGTGTAATTGTTCTTTCTGCGGAAAATTCTTTTAAAGCAAGCGCCGCGTATTCAATAACTTCATTCATATTTACTAAGTTTCTTTGTTCGTTCGCGCTTATGACTAGCATATCTTTCCACCCCCTCCTCTTATCCTAACAAAAATCCTCGATTCAAATCATCTCTCGGGTCTACAACGAACTGATGAAATCCTGTAATAAAGGCATTCCCCGTTACTTTTGGAACGACAGCTTCATATGTATCTACTGCGGTTACCGACAATACTTCCCCCTCGAATTTCCCGTCAGTAATGCATTCATGGACGAAAATTTCTCCCTTTTGTAAAGCATCTTTTCCAAAAAGAGTTGCGATTCTTGCGGAAGTTCCTGTACCGCAAGGAGAACGATCTACTTGCCCATCAGCAAAAATCGTTACATTTCGTAGCGTAGCACCTTTGTCTTTCGGTTCATCTGAAAAAATAACGCCGTATATTCCTTTTAAACCTTCTTCAAGTGGATGCTTCACTTCCATTTTGCTCTCTATATAATGTTTAATTTTACCGCCCCACGTTTGAATAGCAGGCAAGTCTTTAAAATCAACTTTCAAACCAAATTCTTTACAGTCTACAACAGCGTAAAATGCTCCTCCAAACGCGATATCTACTTGAAATTCATAGTTATCTATTTTAATAGGAACGTCTTTTTTGTATACAAATGAAGGGACATTTTCAAATGATACAGATTCTACTTCACTCCCGTTATATTTTGCATACGCAATGACTTCCCCAGCCGGGCTATCAATAATGAACTTTTGTTTTTCCCCCTTCACTTCAAACATGCCTGTTTCAATTCCAACTGTAATGACAGCAATAATGCCATGACCACACATCGTACTCCATCCTTCATTGTGCATAAATAAAACACCAAAATCAGCGTGGGCACTTGCAGGCGGGGTAATAATACAACCATACATCCCGTGATGCCCCCTCGGTTCATACATAAGAACTTCACGAAGGTAATCCAAATGTTCCATACAGTAGGCGCGTCTTTCCAGCTGCATTTCTCCTTTTATTTCTGGCACACCACCCGTAATAATTCGAAGCGGCTCCCCAGCTACGTGTGCATCAATCGTTGTATATATTTTACTAACCTTCATTTCGATCTCTCCCCTATACGTTGATACTCTTTTCATTGCAAATATCATGCCAACGCATAGGGTATAAATTTGTATGCATTGTTTAGAAAAACATACACTACTGTCTATTTTTTTATACACTGTCCAGAGGCTATGTTATAGGGGCCCCCTTGATACAACCAGTCTTATTATTTTCAATGTAAAGTTACTTCGCCCCCCAACATATACTGTTCAAAAACAAAAAGGAAGTGATCCCATGTATTACGGAACAAAGGGCTGGTACGTAGCTGAACTAAAAAAATTAGGCGTACGCTATCATCAAGGACGAAAATTAGAAAGTTACCGCGGACACGTATTACGCAATTTATTAATCGCACAACAAGAAAAATTAAAAGAACAGTAATATTCTAATGTAACGATATCGACGATTCTCGGAATATATCAGCGATTCAACACAATATATCGGCGATTTGCCATGGAATATCGACTTACCGACAAATTCCGCTAATTCATCTATCTACACCACCAATCAATCACACATCAAACTACACTAAAAAGGTCACCCAAACGGGTGACCTTCCTTTCTTATTCACAAACAAGAATTTGTCTAGTAAATGATCCTTTTCTTGTAATACAGCGATCCTTAATTTCAAATCCTGCTTCATGGATCATGTCGTCCATTGTTTCCATCGTGACAACGACTACCTTTTTAGCGATGCGGCGTGCACTTGAAAGAATGGAGAGCTGGTCTTCTGGTGTGGCATGCGTAAATAGGTCGTACGGCATATCGATAATGGCAACGTCGTAGTTCTCAGTAATTTCCTCGATTGGTCCTTTTGTTACTGTTCCTTCAAATCCGAAATGTGCGATATTTTTTCTTGTTCCAAGAACTACAAGTGGATTTATATCTCTACCAACGATGTTAATCCCCATAGAAAGTGCTTCTACTACTACTGTTCCAATACCGCAGCACGGGTCAATTGCTCGTACTCCCTCTGGATTTGGTACAGCGATATTTGCAACCGATCTCGCAACACGTGTGCTAAGTGATGTCGAATAACTATGCGGTTTTTTTATGTGATGATACCAAACTGGTTCGCTTTCTACATAGTGCCCGAAGTACCAGCGTCCTCCAAGAGGAACAATCCCGAATACACGCTCTGGATTACGAACATCCGCTTCTCCTTCAATATGCATGCCAAGGTCTCGTTCAATAAGACGTCTTTCTCCATATTCAATTTTATTTTCTCCAACGAGGTCATTGATTTTAACGAAGATAACTTTAAACGACGCCCCCGCTAAATCAATTTGTTCCACTTGTTTTAAAATGCTTTCTAAGTCGTCCCCTTCATACATAACCTCAACGCGCTCTTTCATAAACGCACTTCTACTCGGGTCAATTTTTACATCACTTTTTAAAATATTAACGTGCGACTCCATTCCAAAGAACGAGCGCATTTCCAAGTAACATAAAGCACGCTCCTCCTCACGAAATGCATACGTATATATACAGGCAGGTGTTTTACTATGATTATTCAATCTATTATCATCCTCTATCGTTTAAAATTGTTATGATTACAATTACTCAAATACTTTTTTGTATATAAAATTAAATGATATCATATGCCGGAAATAAAGAGAAACGTTAATAAATAAAAGAGACTGCCAATGGCAATCTCTTATTATTTATTAACGGAAAGAAGACACGTTGTTACCCATTTCTTCATAGTAATCTAAAATACCTTGATAAATAGCTTCCGCTGCATTTTGTCTTTGCGCTGGTGTAGCTATTTTATCTGCATCACTTTTATTATCTACAAATGCTAATTCTGCTAATACAGCTGGCATTGTATTTTCTCTAATTACGTATAAATCGCCTTTTTTCACACCACGATCTTTTGTTCCCAGTGCATCTACAAGACGCTCTTGAATTTTTTCTGCTAATAAACGACTTTCTGATACGTTAGGATTTGTTCCTCTTGCTGTCGCTGATTCATAGTAGAATGTTTCTGTACCTTGTCCATTTTTCTCTTCCGTGCCATTACCATGAATACTTACAAAAATATCCCCATTATTTTTTTGAGCAAATTCTACACGTTTCTTTAAAGAATCAGAAGCACTTGTTCCTGGACGTGTATCATCTGTACGAGTGAATAACACAGTAAATGGTGTCTTTTTCTCAAATATTTTCTGTAATCGTAATGATACATCTAATACAGTTTCACTTTCTTTCTCATAATAACCTGGATTACCTGAATCTGCTCCACCATGACCTGGATCAATAATAATCGCTTTTCCTTCTAAGAAATTCCCTTGCTTCACTGGATTTAATTGATTTTTATTAACCCATTGGAAACCAGCGCCCATGCGGATACGAATCCAGCTGCCGTTCTCTTCAATAACAGTTACTTGCTGTGCGTTATGTGTTCCCATTACTTTTGACGAAGAAGAAGCTTCTGCATAAGTAGTGAATCCTTCATTAATAACTTCCGTTTTCTCTACTAAAGGTGTCCATTTATCACCGTTACTTGTTGCAATTTTGATCCATCCATCTCGTTCTTCTTTAATTTCTACCGTTTGTGGATTATGCTGATTCGCACTAATCCCAGAACTTAATGATGGTGCGTGATATGTAATGAATTTTCTATCTATGTACATTTTCTTTGTTTCTACTGGACGATCACTATTCTTGCTAAATTTATCTGTTTGCGCAGTAAGCTGAGCTGCTTGTTCACGCGTAATAGAATCATTCGGTTTCCAGCCATTCTCTGTACCTAAAGAAAGTTTTAATTCTACTAAAATATTAACTTCTTCTTTACCCCAATGATTCTCTAAATCAGCGAATTTTGTAGGAACTGGTCCTGTTACTTTGCTTTTCAGATTATATGCTCTTACAAGCATAGCTGCCATTTCAGCACGAGTTACTTTTCCTTCAGGATCAAATACTCCTGGTTCTCGCCCTTTAATAATATTCTCTTTTTCCATGGCTGCAATAAATGAAGCTGCCCAATTATTTTTTGCATCATTATAAGACGGCTTTGCATTCGGATCTACTTTAGCACCAATTGCTGTTGCGATAATCTTTGCTGCTTGGGCACGTGTTAAATTTCCGTATGGCATAAAGTTACCATCTGGCATACCGTTAATTACATTTCTCTCTACTAAATAATAAATTGCGTCTTTCGACCACGCACTATCTGAAACATCAGGAAATTTCTTCGTTTCTGCTAAACTACTAATTGGATGTGCTAGTAAATTTGCTGCTAATAAACCTGCGGCTATTGCTTTGTACTTCATGAAAAATAAATCTCCTCTCAAAACTTCATATTCATACAATTTTTTTATTCAAGCTAACTAAAAAATATTAACTATTAATTAATTCCTTTCATAGTGTATAACATTATATATCTATAGTAAATACGTTTCCGGCCGTATAACAAAAATCGCATATATATAACTTATAATGAATGTATATAAAAAACTTTAATCAGCCCTCACCAATCGGGCTTTTACAGGCAGCCCGGTCCCCATCTAACTTTTTTGCTTTCGCTGAATTTTGAGGTAGGGGTCTTACTACTCGGCAAATAGCGGGATAAAAAAGCGATTAGAACATGTCTCCTAATCGCTTTGCCAAATAAAAAGCTGATTAAAAATAATATCTTTAATCAGCTCTCTATTATCTATGAAATTATTCTTCAATTAAATTAGACATTACATATGCATACACTAATGCTTCTGTATGCGCAATAGAACTTTCATGTGTACGTTCAAATGCGTGAGAAGAATCAATACCCGCTCCAATTAAAGCATGTTTCACATCAAATCCCGCGCGAATCGCAGCTGATGCATCAGATCCGTAGTATGGATAAATATCTACTTTATATTCAATATGATTCGTTTTCGCAAGCTCTACTAAATGTTTACGCAGTGCGTAATGATACGGGCCGCTAGAGTCTTTTGCACAAATAGATACTGTATATTCATCAGATGCTTGTCCATCACCTAACGCTCCCATATCAACTGCTAAGTATTCAACAGTTTCTTCAGGAATGTTAGAATTACCACCGTATCCAATCTCTTCATTATTAGAAATTAAGAAATGCGTCGTATATGGTAATGTTACGTTTTCATCTTGTAATCTTTTAATTAATTTTAATAAAATCGCAACACTTACTTTGTCATCTAAATGACGGGATTTTATGTATCCACTCTCTGTAATTTGAACACGCGGATCAAATGAAACGAAGTCTCCTACTTCAATTCCTAATTCGCGTACTTCATCAGCTGAAAATACGCGCTCATCAATACGAACTTCAATATTTTTCTCATCGCGTTTTGCTTCACCTGCATCTTTATATACATGTACAGATGTTTGATGCATTAAAATCGTTCCTGTATATGTCTTGCCACTTGATGTTTCAATTTCGCAATATTCTCCTTCTACAGAGTTCCAGCGAAATCCACCAATCATAGAAAGACTCAGGCGACCGTCAGGCTTAATTTCTTTCACCATCGCACCTAACGTATCAACGTGTGCCGTTAATAAGCGGTGCTGCGCATCATTCTTCCCTTTTACCGTTAAAATAAGAGCTCCCTTATTATTACGTTTCGTTTCTACGTTCCACTCACTGACATAGTTTTCAATGAAATTAATAATTTTTGCTGTATTTCCAGATGGACTCGGAATAGAGACAAGCTCCTTAATCAGTTCCATCGTTTCTTTCGTATGGTGTGCCATTGTCGTTTCCTCCTCATTTTCTCTACTATTCAGTATACAAAATTCGCCAGAAAACCTCTACTTATATAGCTAAATTTTCTAAATTGTAGTAAAATTCTTTTTAGTATACAAAAGGAGTCCTGAAATATGAATATATCAAAAAAATATATACACATTGCACTCATTTGGTTTTTAGCATCATTATTTTGTTTACAAATCTCTTATGCCATTCATACTACTACTTCTATTACAATCGGCTGGATATTAACAGCTATCTTCTTCATTATTAGCTTCATTGCAACAAGAAAGCATAGCGTTACTCAGTAACGCTATGCTTTTCCTATAAAACTATTCTTCTGAAACATCTAATAAATAAATACCTCTTTCAAATCCACCGCGCTCTATCTCTTTTTGCTTACGAAGGCGTTCCACATCTTCAATCGATGCACCTTCTGCACGTGCTAATGAAATGATAACCTCTAGCGCATCTGCAAGAGAATCTAGTGCATGTTCGCGTTCTTTCATAGAAGCAAATTCACGAATTTCTTCCGTTCCAATTTTCGCTAAAGCTTGTATGTAGGCTTGACCTGTTAATTTTTGTGCTGTATATGTTTTTCCAGACATTAAAATCTTCTCTGGAACACGATCTCTGACTAACTTGTTATATGCTGACATCATTCATCCTCCTATATTTAATAACATCCGAGCTCTGCTTTATAGAAAAACCATTTTTTCTTCACGCATGCACTTAACATATCAATTCCTGATCCATGTGCTCTTACATGTGGAAAGAAATAGTGCTCTAAGTCTTCGTCCTTACCATATAGAGTTTGATACTCATCTGGAATCGCTTCTTTTTTCACATCTTTTTCTTTCGTCACCCCGTCAGAAAATGCAACACTTGGATGTCCCTCAAAAAATAACGCAGTCCGAACTGCCAAAGATGGTGTACTATGCAAAGCAGAATATGTAAGCAAAATAATAGTGATAACACCAATTATTCTCTTCATGTATTACTCCTAAAAAAAAGTGCTAACACAATTATACTAAAATGTGTTAGCACTTTCTCCCCTTTATCCCGAATTAACGAGCTAATAATCAGTGAGGAATGGACAAACTTTATTCCCCTTTAAATGCTGGTAAACGTTTCTCTAAAAACGCAGCAATACCTTCTTTATGATCCGCTGTTTGTCTCATTGCATATTGACCACGCTTTTCTAATTGCAATGTTTGCTCTAAATTAGAGCGATTTACTTCACATAAAATTTGCTTCGTTTGAATCATTGCTTTAATCGGTTTTTGTGACCATTCATTAATTTTTTGTTTCACAGCCGTTTGGAAATCTTCGCCGATTACTTCATCAATTAAGCCGATATCAAGCGCTTCTGTCGCTGATAACTTCTTACCTTCCCAAATAATTTGCTTCGTCATATTTTCACCGACGCGCTTTTGAAGGAAGAAATGACCGCCTCCATCTGGAATTAAAGCGATTCCAATAAAGTTCATTGCAATAACAGATGATATATCCGCCATTACATAATCAGCTGTTAACGCAATACTTAACCCAAGACCTGCAGTTGGTCCATGAATTGCACTAATAACAAGCTTTGGCATCGTATATAATGTCACGACAACTTCAGAAATGGTATTCATAATACCATCAAACTTACTTTCATCATTACTTGAAAGCATCGATTTAATATCCCCACCCGCAGAAAAACCACGACCGTTCCCGCATAACACAACGATATGCGCAGAACTTTCCGCTACTTCTTTCAACTTTTGTAATAACTCTTTTAAGGTCGGCTCATCTAACGCATTTAACACCTCTGGGCGGTTGACCATAACCGTTGCAACGTGCCCTTCATATTTCACAACGACAGATTCTGTTTTACTTGTTATTTCCATTATATATACCCCTCTTTTCTCCATAAAGATTATACTTATATAATTATAGAAAACCACTGAAAAATCCTTCTTTTTTCTCAATTTTCCGTCTAATAATCTCACAATTTGTACATATACCGTATAAAACATACAATTCCGTTGAAAAATATAGAAATTAAAGTCGGTTTATCCATGCTTTTCATCTATTTACCATTACAATGAAATGGTGTATTCTTAAGTTTGATAAAGTGAGACTTTAATCAGTGGGGGGTGTTCATCCCCCACTGATTATTAGTCCTCACCAATCGGGCTTTTACGGGCAGCCCGCCCCCACCTAACTTCTTTGCTTCCGCTGTATTGTATTTTGAGGCGGGGTCTTACTGCCCGGCAAATAGCAGGATAAAAAAACAAATATTGAAATTCATTCGCCTTACTATGTAAAAAAGGCTTTATACCCATCTTTTGGGTGTTGTAATAAAGGAATGAAGAACTGGAGGAACATATGGTTAATAAGTTGAAACAAACGGATAACTACTTCCCACATTTCCTATTGCTATTCATTGTGTTTCAACCAATTTTAGATTTATTAACATCTTTTTCAATCTATATACTACACATGAGCGCAACAGTTGGAGTTGTAGTCCGTTTCGCCTTTATGCTTCTTGCATTAGGATACCTACTTCTTCATCACAAACAACAAGATGCGAAAAAGTACATCTTCTATTTATGTTTACTCGGAATCGCACTCGCAATCGGTCTTGTAAATAATATGATGGTTAAATCTCCAGTTTCATTTGGAGAAGAAGTTAAATTTATCTTAAAGAGCGTATATCCAATTGTGCTACTGTTTGGATATATTATCGCCTTTAAAGAGCTAAAAAATAAAGAGTATGTATTTCATAAAATCATTACATATTTCTTATATGCAACTTTAATTTTAAGCATCACAATGATTGTCGCAATGCAAACTGGAACGGATTTCCCAAGCTATCCTCACTCAAAAATCGGTTCAAGAGGTTGGTTCTTCGCTGGAAATGATTTAAGTTCTCTTTTCGCCATTATGTTCCCAATCATTGTCTTATATTCGATTCATAAAACAACTTCTTTCTCAAAAATATATTACTGGATTCCAACAATACTTGCGATGTATGCAAGTATTATGGTCGGAACGAAAGTCGGATATGGCGCAATTGTTATTACATTAGGCGTAGCACTTTTCTTCTCATTCATTGAATATATGATAAATCGTAAAAAAGAAGGAAAAGGATTCACACATATTGTAAATACCGTTGTTGCCGCTGTTATACTAGGAGGTTTAATTGCTCTTACACCACATACTCCTATCGCAAAAAATATGGGCATTCACATGCAAATATACGAATACAAAAAATCAGTACAAGAAGAGAAAGATCGAAAAGAAGGAAAAGTAATTAAAGAAGATCCAGAAGATGCAAAAAAACATGCAAAAGGTGAACTTACAGATTCTGAAGTAAAAAGTTTAATTTACAGCGATCGCGACAAATTCTTAAAAACATACAAACAGTACTATAAAGACGCACCGCTTTCACAAAAACTATTCGGAATGGGTTACGCTGGTAACTACACAGATAAAATTAAATTAATTGAAATGGACTTCCATGACCTATTTTTCGCATTTGGAATTGTCGGTTTCCTTATTTACTTAATACCACTTCTATACTTTGGTATTAAATTATTCATCCGCATGATCACAAACTTTAAGAAAATCATGAGCGTAAAGTATATGCTATTAGCGAGCACACTCATTCTATCACTTGGCATTGGCTTTATGTCTGGCCACGTATTAACAGCGCCAGCCGTTAGCATTTTCTTCGTTGTTATACTCGCCTATATCATTGTTGATTTTGAAATTGAATAAAGTGAAACTTTAATCAGTGGGGGTTTTGTTCATCCCCCACTGATTATTAGTTGAACCAATCGGGCTTTTACGGGCAGTTCATTCCCCACCTAACTTCCTTGCTTCCACTGAATTTTGAGGTGGGGGATTACTGCCCGGCAAATAGCGGGATAAAAAGAAGGTGCTACGAAATATTAGTAGCACCTTCTTTTTTATTTAATTAATGTTTTACGTACTCTAAGCTTTCTTTTGCAATATACGCTTCTGTTACAGTAGGATTATCTGAAATAACTTTAACCCACGCTTTTCCATTTATTATTTCTTCACCAGTAACTGTGACAACTACATTTGTATTTAAACGATACAGTCGCTCATTTGATATACTAGGATTCTTTTTCACTTCCACGTTATTCATCACACGTGCAAGTTTGTACTTGTTGTATTCTTTTTTACCTAAATAAGAATCAAAACGGTTCATATGCCCCGCTACTTTTTTACCCCAGTTCGCATCAGATGCATATTTCGCATTTAAACCAGCAGCTTTATCACCTGTATATGTTGCTGTATAACGCCAATGTCCTGGATTTAAATATCCTTCATTCATGTATAATTTTGCTGCATGTTCAATACAATCTTCTTTTGAATTGAATGCTTCTCCGTTACCATATGGACTATCGTCTGTTGCTTTTAAACCAAATAAATTATTTTTGTCTTTTGCAAGAGCGCTTGTTCCATAATAACTTTCATGAATTGCTAATGAATATAAGAATAATGCATTTACATTATACTTGCTTTCTACTTCTTTAAATTTCTTTCCTAAACCAATTAATGGAGAGTCTGGCTTAATCGATTTCACATAACTATCTAGTTGTTCAGCTGTATAATCTGTTTTCGAACGTAATGATAAATAATTGAAATATTGATAGAAAGTTTCGTCTCCAAATGTCTTTCCATCTACACTATACATTTGCTGTCCTTGCTTCATGAAAGAAGGTGCCACACCATATCTAAATTCTGTATATCCAGGTGAACTTGTATTATATGTATAATATTTATGGTATAAATATCCATCTGATTTCACATAATAAGACGACTGTTTCATTTCATTGGTAGGAATTAAAGTGATTTCATTCTTCTTCACATAACCTGTCAAACCAGAAAGTTGAACTTTCACACGATCTTCGCCAACTTCTAACACTTTCAATTCTGTTCCATACTGAATATACGTATATACTGTTGATAAATTCTCATCATAAATATTAATGATGTTTTGCCCAGTTATTCTTTTCGCACTTGCAAAACCATCTTTAATCCATAAAAATTCGTTCTCGTATTTTACCGCATTCATACCTTTATTTTGAGCAGCGGTAACCGCTTCTTTATACGTATTATAGCGCTCTACTTCTTGCTCTGTTCCGTTTTCTCTTACATTTGTCACGACATATTTCTTAGTTTCTACAGGATTGCTATTTCCGTTTTTTTCAATCGTCTGAAGCATGCGATCCAACATAGCTGAAGCCATCCCTCTTGTAGCTGATAAATGTGGTCTAAATGTATTATCTTCTGGATACCCTTTAATAATTTGAGTAGCCACCATAACTTGCACATGCTCTTTATAGTTAATACTATCTTTATCAGTAAAGGTAAGCGGACTTACAGCTACTTTAATATTTTTATAGTCTAACGCTCGCTTTACCATTATCGACATTTCTTCACGTGTAATCACATCATTTGGTGAGAACGTCTCGTTCGTACGACCATTAATAATTTTCGCTCCATATGCTCTACTTACACCATCATATAAACCGTAAGTCTTCGGCACATCCTCGAAATTCGAATCAGCTTTCGGTAAATTTAAAGCCCTCGCTATGAATGTAGCAAACTCTGCTCTTGTTACTAATTTATCAGGCGCATATACATTGTCTCCATACCCCATTAAAACTCCTTTAGTAATAAGTGAGCGCATATTCGTCTCAAACATATGTCCTGTAATATCATCATTTGCCGCATAACTTGAAATAGGAGTTAAAAGTAATGATCCCGTTAATGCCACTGCTGTTATACCTTTTGAAAAAGTCTTCAAGGTTATCCTCCTCGTAATCTACGAATTTATTATCACAAATTTGATTATATAATAATCACAATCATTTTAGCATAATAAATAGGAATTAAAATAAAACGTTTTTTAATTTGAATTTTCATTACATTCAAAACAAAATAAAAGACACTTTACTTTTTTAATAAAGTGCCTTTTTCCATATGATCAATGAGTTTCTTTGTTGCCTGTTTGCCTTGCAACCGAAGCTCATCTATTGTCAATTGTAACTCTTGCTGCACAGTTCCTTGTTGCATTAATTGCTTTTTCGCAATTTCATATAAATATTCAGCACTCCATTCGCCATCCACACTTCCTATAACTGGCTGATTCACTTGACTTAAAAACGAATCAATTTTTGGATCGTATGAAATCCCGACCATTGGAGTTTTGGCTACAGCAGAAAAAACTAGTGCATGAAGACGCATACCAATTAGTAATGAACATTGTGATAAAATGAATATTTTCTCGTCGATATCCATTTTATATGGAAGCATATACGTCTCTTCTCCCATTAAGTCTACTACTTCACGCGAAGCTTTTTGATCAAATGGCTCATGCATTGGAACAAATAGAATTTGGTATCCTTCTTGCTTTAATTTTTTTAATGCCGCAGCTAATTTTTTTATATAATCTTCTTTTGCATTCCAATAACGCACACTAACCGCAATTACTTTTCCATGTATCGAATGCTTTTGCAACCAATCCGATTGTTTTGTCCGTTTCCATGTTAAAACAGGGTCTGGAACAATTTCAATATCGTTTTTTATGCCAAGTTCTTTTAAATATAAAAACGAATCCTCATCTCGAACTGATACATAGGAAGCTTTTGACAAGTTCCATTTTACTAATAGACGATTATATCCTTTTGTAATTGGACCTATTCCTTGTGAATAAATATAATACGGCTTTTTTAATAATCGAGCGAGTCCCATAATACCCGTATAATATAGAATACTCTTCGTACTTGTCTGATCTTGAAGAAGGCTCCCGCCACCGCTAATAACTCCATCACTGTTTTTTATCGCATGATAAACAGCTTTTATATCCCAGCGATCTACCGATTCTACACCATACATTTCCTTTGTATATTTAGAATCATTTGATAGTACTACTAGTTCTATATCCGGGTTCTCTTTACTTAACGATTCAATAATTGATTGTAGAATCGCCTCGTCTCCAACATTATAAAAACCATAATATCCTGATAAGACTAAACGCACCCTAAATCTCCTCCAAAACTAGGTAACCATTTATTTCATCTAACATAAACTAGTACCCATTCCTTACCTAAACACTTGATACCCTACATAGTTTCCTCTTTATCAGTTCATATGAATTATAATAAAAAATTAAATTTCTATATTTATCTTTTTAAAAATGGTATTTTGTTTATTGATATCCATTTTAATTTCAAAGCACATACACCATACAAAATGGTTGTAATACTTAATGCTATACCACTGAATAATAACGTCATAATTCTTGAAGATGTAATATTTATCACATTACATAATTCATACAATCCTAGTCCCAAAATACATGCTATTGCTAGCACACCAAAAAAGCTTTTTAAATGAATAGAATAGGCAATATAGCTTCGAATATACAAATGATTTACAATACAAATCAATACGTAAGTAATTAATGTACTATACGCCGCTCCATCTATGCCAAACTTCTGCACGAACATAATGTTTAACACGACTTTCACACAACTCGCACCAATAACAATCCATGCAGCTTGTGCAGAACGGTTAATGCCCTGTAAAACACCTATTGATAATACCATAACCGCAGTAAAATACGAACTGCCAATCATAACTGTTAACATACTACTGCCTTTTACATCTGTGAACAATCCGACATTTAACGGTACTGTTAATGCCATCAACCATATTGTTAACGGTGCTGTCAAAACATGCGCTAGTCGATTTGTATTTTGAATTGTTATTTTCGCCAAATTTATATCTCTTTTGGCCAATGCGGAAGTTAAGAGTGGTATTAACGGAAATACAATTGCACTTGCAAAAATAACAATTATTTGCGTGAATGCAAAACCGCGACTGTATATTCCAAATTGTTCTTGAATTTCTGTTGATGATCCTTGTAATACATGCGGTATTGTAAGCGAGTCTACTAAATTTAAAAGTGGCATTGATAAAGCTCCGATAGCGATTGGGATCGATACCCGCAATATCTTTTTGCTGTTTTCTCTTAAATCTCGGAGCGAATAGGAATTGCTTTTATTGTAGTATGGACTTCTATTATATTTTATACGCAAATATATAAGCGAACTAATGACTCCAAGAAAAGAGCCAACCATCGCACCACTAGTAATAACAGCATTACTCTTATCCCATGATACTAGTATGTAAGCAATTATTAACATAAAAAACACACGTACAAATTGCTCAATGACCTGTGATCCCCCTGTTGGTTTCATATCACCGAAACCTTGAAAATACCCTCTATACACCGCCATGTATGGCGCAATGAGTAATGCTAATGAAGTGATAAGCAACGGCATTCTAGTTTCTTGTCCACCAAGCATATTTGCAATTTCAATAGAAAATAATACAATGACTAAACAGCCGAAAACGCCAAATGCTATCCCAATAATTGACGCTGATTTAAATAATTTCGCAATTTCCTTTTGCTTATTTTTTTCGTTCAACTCTGCAATTAGTTTCGAAATTGCAAGTGGAACTCCGGCTACCGATAATGTAAGAGCAATCATATATACAGGAAAAACAAGGCGGAAAATACCGAGCACTTCATCTCCTGCAATATTTTGTAATGGAATTTGAAAAAAACTACCCAGCAATTTCGACAAAAAAGTTGTAATGGTTAAAATTGCTGCTCCTTTTACAAATGTTTTATTCATATTTTTTCTCTTTTCTTTTATACATATACTCTCAAACATATTGTTTTAAACGATAGGAATTCACTTTATCCCATTGGTTATCATAACAAATTTATTATAGGTTGAATACTTGGTTTTTTTTTCAAAATAGAAAAGAGAACCCATTTAAGCCTGTCTCTTCACAATATTTTTTCTAATTCCTTCCATTATATATGTACACACTATAACCGTTTCTGTTACGCAAAAAGAGCCCTTCCTCTCTATCACTGCGATACATATTACTAAAAACATTATAAAAATATCCCACAACTCTACATTATAATTTATGTAAGATTGTGAGATATTCTAATTACCATCTAAACACTTAAAATTTTCAATTGCTCTTTCTGTTCATCGCTTGCCATTACTGCGATTGTTTTTTCAATACTCGGATGTACTTGCTCAAGCTTTACACTTGCTCCTACTTTATTTGATTGCTCAACAAAATTTAATAATGCCATAGCTCCTGATACATCCATATAACGCACATCTTTCATACGTAAAACAACCGGTGACTTCACATCTTGTAAAGTAGAGAAAATACGATCTACTGATAGGAAAGAGAGCGGTCCTTGAATTGTGTACGTTTCTTCTTTTTCTTTTACGATAGAAGTTTTGCGTTCTTTACATTTCACCATATATATGATGAACGAAAGAATAATACCGAATGCAACAGCAATCATTAAATCGAACTTCACCGTTACAATCATCGTTACGAGCATAACAACGACATCACCTTTAGGAGCGACATGCATCTTTTTCATGCTTCCCCAATCGAACATTCCAATACCAGTTAAAATTAAAATACCTGATAATACAGCAAGTGGAATATATTGTACGACCGAACCAAGACCCATAATAAAAATAAATAAGATAACACTATGCATACATGCCGAAAGTGCCGTTTTACCGCCACTTCTTATATTCACGATAGACCTTACAGTCGCACCTGCACCTGCTAATCCGCCAAACAATCCGCTCATCATATTACCGATACCTTGTCCGACCAGTTCTTTATTACTTTTATGACGTGTACCTGTCACATTGTCCATTACGACCGATGTTAACAACGAGTCAATCGATCCTAATAAAGCAATACTAATCGCTGGCAAAATAAGTGCTGCTATTCCTGTTCCACTTAAAGATGGAATATGAAGCGTAGGCATCGCTTCTGGAATGGTTCCAATCTTTTCAATTACTTTATTTAGTGAAAGATTTCCGATAATCGGTAACTTTACTGTAAGTCCTTCGAGTAAGGAAGAAAATAAAGGAAGCAAAGCTGTCACACCGACTAGTGCTACTAAACTAGACGGAATCGCCTTAATCCATTTACCAGAAACAATCATTACAATAATCGTTAACACAACAAGTAAAAAACTATTTTGTACGTGCTTTATTTCGCCTAAAATAATGATTAATGCAATACCATTCATAAATCCCGAAACGACAGGATACGGAATATATCGAACGTAAGAACCGAGCTTACATACACCGAATAAAATTTGAAATAACCCTGCCATCATAAAGGCAATAAAACTTGCCTCTAACCCGTGCGTCGCAATAACTCCTGTTGCAATAACGGTAATTGGTCCAGTTGGTCCTGTTACTTGCCCAGGTGTCCCGCCAAATAACGCTGCGAATAAACCTGCAAAAATCGCACCATACAATCCAACAAGCGCTCCCTCAGACGTTCCTGTCGCAGCAATACCAAATGCAATCGCAAGTGGTAACGCAACAATCGCAACAGTAAATCCTGCTAAACATTCCTTTGCTATTTTTTGAAACATAAAAAAACCACCTTTGTATAAAGTCCATGTTCCATTGTACACCTAAAAAGATACATTCGTTAGCTCACTTTTTACATTCTCGTGACGTAAACGTATTCAACGAAAAGTTTTCCCCTTATCTTTGGAAACAATTGCAACTATGCTATAATGAACAAATTAAATCTTTTACTATATACTTGGAGGCACTATGCTAACTTTTGAAGAAAAATTATCGATTATTGAATCTTTCCCAGAACTAGAAAGAAAGAACGTATCATTAAAACGTGTAAACTTCCACTTTGAAGAAAGTCGTTTAGATAAAAAGAACGTTGTATTTCATTTACACCCAAATGGAAATGGATTTGTATATGCAAGCGGTATTAAAGGTTATAAAACAGATGATAAAGGCATGGTTAACATCCGTGAGTTTTCAGCAGAGGAGTTACGTTCAGTAATTGAGAAATCAATTGACCTTCTATCACAAGAAGAAGTAGTAGCACCTGTAGAACCTGCGAAAGAAGAAGAATGGCAGAACGAAGATGGTCATATTCTTACTCTTATTTCAGAGGATGACATGTGGAACGTGTACGCTGGTGTAAACTTAGACGGTACATTCAACTCTTATCCAGAAGCTGCGGAATACCTTGATGAAGAAGGCTTTTCACGCAAATAAAAATAGAAACCTATTTTATTCAACGACTTTTATAGTAATCAAAGAAGACACTTAAGGTGTCTTTTTTTGTTATATAAACTCCTTTCTCACACTATCTCTATTAATTTTCATAAAATGATTCAGAGGAGGTTTATATGAATACAACTGCTAAATTAATAACTTGGAAAGAACATGGCGATATGATTATTCTAGAATGTGAATTAAATGGAAAACGCTTCGAGATATCAACATATAAACAACGAATATATAATGCACACCTTTTATCAGCTGACGTTTATATTCGTTTAGACTCATCTGATAATATAATTGGAATAAATATTTATAAAAAGTAAGAAAAGCCCCCTATTCGTAGGCGGGCTTCATCTTTATTACACAATATTAGAGTATACTCTCTTTTTTTTCATACAGTTTATGTAATTATACATATTCATCAAAAAATACACTAAATGAATATTACATGTAGTAAAATATAACTTGTGGGCACGTTCTATAAAGCAGATTCTTTTAAAAGGCGTAACATATCAATTATTATAGGGGATGTGGCGTCACTTCGATATTGATCTCAAATCTCTTGTCTTTTGTGAACTAACAATCTAGTGTATATAGACGATTCTGCTTTATAGTGTGTGTTTACACTCATAACAAAGGGGTAATGGTAATACGGATAGATTCCGATTCGTATGAAATGAAATGGTTCAAGTCGGAGAAAGGCACCTTAGGGTGTCTTTTCTTTTTGTATTACATTCACTTTGTGTTTCCACCTTATTTCAAATGCGCTAATTAACCTTCACCAAGAAGAAATGAGAATTAACAAAGATATTGTTTCTTCTGTTTAATACAGAAGAATGCAGGATACCCCATAGATATGGGGCATCCTGCATTTTCTATTTTTTCGCACCTTTCAACGACTCCCTCAGTACAAACTTCTGCAACTTCCCGCTCGCATTACGAGGGAGTTCATCTACAAATAAATAATGACGCGGACGTTTATAATCTGCTAGTTCATCACTTTCTTTGCAATACGTTTCTAAATCAGCTTCTGTTATTGTTTCATCTTTCTTCACAATAACTGCCACAACACGCTCTCCCCATAATTCATCTGGCTCACCAAGTACCGCCACATCTAATATACCTGGATGACTATGAAGGAAATCTTCAATTTCACGAGGATAAATATTTACGCCACCGCTAATTACCATATCATCAACGCGATCAGCAACGAATAAATAACCGTCTTTATCAAAATAGCCTAGATCACCAGAATGATACCATCCTTTATACATCGATTTTTTATTCGCTTCTTCACGATTATGATAGCCAGCCATCATAGTTGGGCCGCGTAAAATAATTTCTCCCACTTCATAAGGAGGTAATACATCATCTGGTTCTGCCGGTGCATCCTCGTTCGGTTTCACAATACGAACTTCATGGCTAAAACATGGCGTGCCTGCTGAACCAGCTTTCGTAATTTGATCCTCCTCTACGAGAAATGCAACAACTGGCCCCATTTCTGTCATTCCGTATATTTGAACAAGATCAATATAAAGACGTTCTTTACATTCCTTCACTAACGCCGGTGCCATTGCTGCTCCGCCATATATACCGATTTTCATTGACGTTAAATCATACTGAGCTAAATCTTTTTGCAACAACATATTCCACATCGTCGGCGCTGCAAAGAACGTCGTAATCTTTTCTTCTTGAATCGTATGTAATACTGTTTCTGTATCAAAATGATGCAAAATAACATTCTTTCCGCCAACTTGAATGCGTGGTATGATTCCGGCATTTAATTCACCACAGTGATATAAAGGCGCCACGACAAGCCCAACACTATCTCTATTATATTTAAGGAAATACGTACAAATCATACTATGCTCAGTCATTTCGCGATGACGATGTAATACGCCTTTCGGATGCCCAGTCGTACCGCTCGTATAAAGCATTGAACAATAATCCATTTCATCAATTTCGATATTTACTTTCTCAGAAGATGCTTCATTCACTTTTTCATGGTAGGAACTTGCATAGGAAGGTTTATCGTTTTCTATAGACCAAAAAGATGTATTTGGAAAATCTCTTTCAATTATAGCAACAGTTGACTCAACTGCTTTTTCAAAGACAACGACTTTCGAGGATGCGTCCTGAAGAATATAAGATACTTCTTTCGCCTTTAAGCGGAAATTAATCGGGTTAAAAATCGCACCAATTTTCGCACAGGCTAAGTAAACGTTTACAAATTCATGGCAATTATATAAGTAAACAGATACCGTATCTCCCTTTCTTACTCCTTCTTCTAATAGAGCGTGCGCTGTTTTATTTATTTGTTCCTCCCACTGTTTATACGTCCAGCGAATATTTTTTTCAGGTTCCACTAACGCCTCTTTATTTGGATACTTACCAACTGATAAATCAAAAATTCTCCCTATCGTCATATACATGCCAACAATTTCCCCCTTTTCTCTTTCATAAATCTATCATTTCGTCCATAAGTAGACATTGTCCTCTAATGATTTGACTAATTTTTCTGATTATTATCGACATAGTTTTACATACGGTACCGCTAGACGGTAAATGAAATTATATCGGCGATTTTTCGAATATATCAACTTACCGACAAAAACTGACAAGATATAATCGGACCGCCCGTTACTGCAGGATAAAAAAGAGGTTGTTCCGACTCGGAACAACCTCTTTCTTCTTATGCAAATAGCTCTTCTAAAATTTTCAGTTTATCTTCTGTATATTTCACAAAGCCATCGTTATATGATTTTGGATCTTTCGGATTTGCGAAGTGAGTAATTGCTCCCGTCTTCGGATGAACAAATTTACTTGATGCACCACAACCAAGTCCGATAATTGATTGTACTTCTTCCATAATGACAATGTTGTAAATACTTTCTTGCGTCGGCATTGCATAACCAACGTTCTCTAAGTTACCTAAAATATTCTTTTGACGATATAGGTAATATGGTACGTAATTATGCTTTTGCGTCCACTCTTCTGCTTCGTGCATCATCGCTGTAATTTCTTCGCGACCTGCTACTTTATATTTACGTTTGTTTTGCGTCATTTCAGAAGCACGTTTAAATGATAACGTATGAACTGTTAATGATTCTGGCATTAACTTTTCTGTTTCATCTAACGTATGCTTGAAGATATCTAACCCTTCACCAGGAAGACCAATAATTAAGTCCATATTAATATTGTTCATTCCCATTTCACGAGCTAAATGGTATTTCTCAATTGTTTCTTCTACAGTATGATGACGTCCAATTGCTTTTAGTGTCTCTTGATGGTATGACTGTGGATTAATACTAATACGGTCAATGTTCCATTTATTTAACACTTCTAGCTTTGCTGGCGTGATCGTATCTGGGCGACCTGCCTCAACTGTTACTTCACGCACATTTTTCACATCTGGGAACGCTTCATACATTTCTTCATACAGCATATCCATCTCTTCTGCTGTAATACTTGTAGGTGTACCGCCGCCGTAATAAATCGTCGTAACTTTTACACCTTTTTCTTTTAAAAACTTACCAATTTCACGAACTTCATAATGTAAACCACCTAAGAACGAATCAACAGATCCTTGGCGTCCATTAATTGCATAAGCCGGGAATGTACAGTATGCACATTTCGTTGGGCAGAACGGAATACCGATATAAATACTTACTTCTTCTTTCAAACGGTATAAATCCGGAACAACTGCTAATTGGCAATCAACAATGCGCTGAAGAAGTTCAATTTTCTCTTCATGAATTAAATAACTTTCACGAAGTTCTTGATGCGCTTCTTCTTTTGACATACCATTTTGAAGCATTTTGTGAAGAAGTTTCGTCGGACGTACTCCCGTTAAAATACCCCAGCTTTGTTCAATACCAGTTAACTGCTGAAGAACAGAAAGATATACATAAGAAACAACGTGCTTCACTTGCTTCATACGCTCTTTTTCATCTGTGAAAGCAGATAAATCTTTCGAGAATGTTTCTTCATACACATTTCCTGTGCTAACATCCGTCAATTGAGCAGATGCTTTCACATTATCCTCAATGTGTATATCAACGATCAGATTTGCTTCCTCTTGTTCAAATCCAATCGTACTATCTTCAAAAAATAAGCCGCCAATATTTTGTAGCGGACGTAAAAAACGATCATCTTGTAACGTTTTAATTGAAATTAACAACATTATCACCTTTTCATTTGCAAACTCTCTTTAGTTTACTTGAAGGGCGTTTACAGGTCAATACAGAAGGTTTTACCTGTTTCTCTTACATTTTTTCAAATAATTCTTTTTATGAATATTGCTCATGTATATAGACATCATGATTTTCTCTTGTTAAAATTTATTAGTGTTAAAATCGATACATAGTGAAAATACAATATAAAAAGGAGGACTGTTAACACTAGATTCCACAATCTAATGTGTTAAAAACAAATATGAAAAAGAAATTTTATAGTGTTTTAACTCTCTCTCTTGCATTACAAACTGTTCTTGCACCTACTTATTCATTTGCAGAGAGTGCTGAAAAATCTGCCGAAGTATATACGGAGGATCAAGTTTTTAAAAGTATTAAAGAACATGTTAATGAGCATAGTACTCATGAAGAAGATATCGAGGTTACTGGCCAATTCCTACTATACACTTCAAAAAAACATTCATTATATACCGCGAATGATTTAAAAAACAAATCGAATATCGAGATTACAGAACAAGTCGTAACGGCGACAAAGAAAAAAGGAAATGCTTATTACATAACGACGTCAACTGGCGCTGGATGGATAGATAACAATGATAATAGCTTAGAAGTTCAAGAGATTCATAAACTATCTAACCAAAAATTAATCGTAAAAGAAGAAGCTTCCATACATGCACTTCCGTTCCAATCGTTTAAAGAAGAAGGAAAACTAGAGCCACAAGTCATAACTCCTACTGAACAAGCTGGAAATTGGTTTAAAGTCCAAATAAATGAAACAGCAAAATGGATTTATGCACCTTCTGCTACATTTGAAGGTACAAAAGCTTCATTATTAAAAAACAGTCGTACTGCTAAAAATAGTTTATTGAGATCGCCAGAAGCTCTACAAACAAACAATATTTATGGCGTTACATTTAAAGAAATGATTGTCCCAAAAGGAAATGACGATATTCGCCCTGGCTACCCGATGGTGCCTAAATATATTACGATTCACGAAACGGCTAATACAGCGAAAGGTGCTAATGCTCTGAATCATGCAAAATTCTTAGATAATCAAGCACGCGGAACAGCTGATCGCGCTGCATCTTGGCATTTCACAGTAGATGATAAAGAAATTTATCAACATCTTCCAGTAAATGAAGTTGGATGGCATGCTGGAAATAAAACTGGAAACTATGAATCTATCGGAATTGAAATTGCCGTTAATCAAGATGGAAACTATGAAAAAGCGGTAGAAAATGCACGTAAATTGGCAGCTTATTTAATGAACGACTTAAATATTTCTCTAGATAAGGTCCAAAAACACCAATTTTGGTCAGGAAAAAACTGCCCTGCGTTTATGATTCAACGCGGACAATGGGATGCTTTCTTAAAAGGAACTGAAACATACTATAAGGAAAACCAAAAAAATCCCGTAACTGATGACATTACAGGTGGATGGTATGAACAAGACATTCGTCAATTAGCAGCTAGAGGCATTATGCAAGGAGAAGGGAACGGCAAGTACTTCCCAGAACGTCTTGTAACGCGTGCTGAATTTGCTACATTAATTACTCGTGCTTTACAATTACCAAGTGGAAATGCTAATTTCACAGACTTAGAACAAGTACACCCATCTTTAAGAGACGGTATTAATCGTGCAGCAAGCGCAGGCATAATCCGCGGACGTGGTGATAATACATTTGATCCAAATACTACAATTACACGCGAAGAAGCTGTTATTATGATCGATCGTTCTCTAAAACACGCTGGTATTTTTGCAAAACAAGTTGAACTACCATTCGTAGACCAAAACTTAATTTACGCTAAAGAAGAAGTACAAAGAGTGTATGGATATGGAATTGTAAAAGGTAATGAATTTAATCAATTCGTACCAAAAGGACCATCACAACGTGCTCACGCAGCTGCATTTATAAACAGAATGCTTAGCGTAATTGAAGCTTAACATATTTATCATTCCATATAGATATTTTCATTTTATCTGTATTCACTTAAAAGGCATCAGAGATTATATATCTCTGATGCCTTTTATACATCCGTTAACTATTTTTAGCCATGAATCTTAAACGTATTCCTAGTAACAGAAGCATAAAACCGATGAATGGAACGTAATTCGTATTGTGTCCTGTAGCTGGAAGTTGTTGATTATTAGAAGAACCTTGTCCTTTTTCTGGTAAATTAGGTTTTTCTACTCCCTCACCTGGCTTCTCTGTTCCTTCACCTGGTTTTTCTGTTCCCTCACCTGGCTTCTCTGTTCCTTCACCTGGTTTTTCTGTTCCTTCACCTGGCTTTTCTGTTCCTTCACCTGGTTTTTCTGTTCCTTCACCTGGCTTTTCTGTTCCTTCACCTGGTTTTTCTGTTCCTTCACCTGGTTTTTCTGTTCCTTCACCTGGTTTTTCTGTTCCTTCACCTGGTTTTTCCGGACCTTTTTCTGTATCTTTTTTATTTGTAATTTGAAGTTTTACAAATTCAATTTTTTCATTAGAAATCGTAAATTTCATTTCCTTATCGGATAAAGTATATCCTTCTGGCGCTTGGATTTCTTTTAAAATATAATCTCCTGGTTCTAACTTCTGAGAAATTGCTTTACCGCTCTTATTTGTTGTTAATGTGTCAATTTTTGTTTCGTCTTTCCAAATTTCAAACACTGCGCCTGCTAATATTTTATTTGTATTATTAGCGTCTACCTTTGTAATTTCTAATTGACCTGTAATTTCTTCTTTCACTTTTTCATTCATAACTTCTTGTTTTACTACTTCATTTGCTACAACATTTACTTCTACTGTTACTTCTAACGCTCTATAACCTTCTGGTGCTTTCGTTTCTTCTAACGTATACTTTCCTGGCACTAAGCTTTCGAATTTCACAACACCGTCTTTACTCGTTGTTTTCGCTTCTCCAACTACTTGACCAGCTTCGTTCTTTAATTTAAATTCCGCACCTTCTAAAACTTTTCCACTCTCTGCATCCTTTTTGATTACTTGTAAGCTTCCTAGTTCTTTTGCGTTTTCTATTTGTACTTCTACTACTTTATTTGCTTCCACAACGACTTCAATTTCTTCTTTTAGTAGTTTATATCCTTGTGGTGCTTTCATTTCTTTTAATGTGTACTTTCCTGGTTCTAATTTCTGAGAAATTACTTTACCAGTTTTATCTGTTCGTAATGTATCTACTTTCTTACCATCTTTATACACTTCGAATTCTGCACCTGATAACAATTTCGTTTTATCATTCGCATCTACTTTTACAATTTCGAATTGACCAAGGCTCTTACCGTTCGTTACTTTTACATCAATAACTTTTTCACCGTCAACTGTTACATGAATTATTTGTTTTGTTAACTCATAACCTTCTGGTGCTTTTGTTTCTTCTAACATATATTCACCTGGCACAAGTCCGTCTACTTTAACCGTTCCAGACTTATCTGTTGTAATTCCTTCTTTTACAACATTTCCTTTCGCATCTTTCAATGTAAATTCTGCGCCTACTAAGCGTTTCGTTTGATCTTTATCATCCATTTTAATAATTTGTAGAGAACCTAAGATTTTTTCGTTTTCTGCCTCTACTTTTACTACTTCTTTCTCATTTTGAATTGTTACTTTCCATTCTTTATTTGAAAGTTTGTAGCCCGCTGGTGCTTTCGTTTCTTTCACTGTGTATTCACCTAGCGGTAATTTCGGTGACATCACTTTTCCACTCTCATCTGTTTTCAGTTCCGCTACCTTTTTACCATCTTTATACACTTCGAATTCTGCACCTGATAACAATTTCGTTTTATCATTCGCATCTACTTTCACGATTTCGAATTGACCCATTACTTTTTCATTCATGACTTCTTGTTTTACTACTTCGTTCGCTACAACGTTCACTTCTACTGTCACTTCTAGCGCTTTATAACCTTCCGGCGCTTTCGTTTCCTCTAACGTGTACTTTCCTGGCACTAAGCTTTCGAATTTCACAACACCGTCTTTATTCGTTGTTTTCGCTTCTCCAACTACTTGACCAGCTTCATTTTTCAGTTTAAATTCTGCACCTGCTAGAACTTTTCCACTCTCCGAATCCTTTTTGATTACTTGTAAGCTTCCTAGTTCTTTTGCGTTTTCTACTTGTACTTCTACTACTTTGTTTGCTTCCACAACGACTTCAATTTCTTCTTTTAGCAATTTATATCCTTGTGGTGCTTTCGTTTCTTTTAATGTGTATGTTCCTGGTTCTAATTTCTGAGAAATTACTTTACCAGTTTTATCTGTTCGTAACGTATCTACTTTCTTGCTGTCTTTATACACTTCGAATTCTGCGTCTGATAATACTTTCGTTTTATCTTCCGCATCTACTTTCACAATTTCGAATTGACCTGTTACTTTTTCGGGGATCTTTTTATTCACCACATCTACAGTCACTACTTTATTAGCCTTTACATCAACAGAAACTGAACTAGATGATAATTCATATCCTTTCGGTGCTTCTACTTCTTTTAATGTATAGCTTCCAACTGGAAGTTGTTTCGATAAGGCTTCGCCTTTATCACCTGTAACAATTGTTTCCACAACATTACCATCTTTATCGATAACATCAAATTTTGCACCTGGCAGAAGTTGACCAGATTCACTATCTTTTTTCAATAATTTAAATTGGCCATTCTCTACTTTTTTCGTATTCTTCATAACAAGTTCAATTACGTTTGTATTATCAATTGTTACTTTGACTGGTGTATCAACTTTTATATATCCTTCTGGTGCATTTATTTCTTTTACAAAATAGTCACCAAGTGGTAAATCTTTAACTTCCGCAATACCCTTTTCGTTTGTTGTAACAGTAGCCACAACGTTATTATCTTTGTCTATAACATCAAATTTTGCGTCTTTTAAAACAATGTTTTCATCGTTTTCATCAACTTTTTTAATTTGTAAATGTCCTTTTTCAGCTGCTGGTTTATTCCATTTTGGCCAGTTAAATTTAAAGTTATGAACCTCAAAACCATCTCTTTGGTGTAATCCTCCAACATAGGCTTGTCCATTAATAGAACCACCTTTTGTTTCTACAACTGCATTAGGTGCAAACACACTACCTACTACACCATAACCTTTAGTTGTTATCTTTGTAGCATTAGGAAATACCCAAATTACCTTACTAGCTAACTCAGTAAAAGATGAATTAGGGTCATATGCTTGAGATGTATTAATTAAATCCGTCGCCATCCCAGTATTTCTTGTATCATACAAAATTGCACCGCCACCAAAACTCACTTCTTCTGCATCTGAATAAATAACAATAAAATCTTTATTCTCTACATTCGGAAGAAAAACGTCTTTTACATCGAATGCTTTCTTTCCCGTCTGACCTGAAGAGACATAAATATTAGGGTTGTTTGCATCTTCACCGATTCCAAAGCTCATATTAGGTTTTGGCTTATCAGTGTGTAGTTTACTTGCATCCCCAATTACACCATCAACGTCTTTTCTAAATTCTTTAAACTTAGCATCAATCTCCGCTTGCTCTTTATAAGAGATACGGTCATACGATGTTTTCATTGCGCCATCTGGGTCACCGTCTTTTGTCATCGCCACTGTTCCATCTTGAATAATTACCTGTCCTGCTCCAGCTTTCGTAAATTGACCGCCTAGTAATAATGATGGATATCCTTCATCTACCCAAGTTGCTCCAGCTAAGTTATTTGCTCCAGTTGCAGCCGCTACGACTGTATAACTTGATGCGTTCATATTTTTCTGAACAGCCATCGCACCTTCAATATCCGCACTCGTTGCACTATGATCTCCAAAAATGATGGCGTTGTAATAAGATACATCACCTAAACCTTTTAATTCTGTTGTAGCTGCCTCTGCTTTAAATGGTAAATGGATTAAAAAATTCATACATATTAGTAATACAACTATTAAACTACTACTTAACTTTTTAATTTTTTGATTAAATGATTTCCTCAAGAAATTCATTCCCCCTTTTAAACTTCCTAAAACCACAAAAAGAAGTACATTTCATATGTACCAGGTCTTACTCACATTAACTTAAAATAATCCATTTAAATACAACAAAGGAACGCTACAACTACTTAATAAAATTACTACAATTCATTTTTGAAATAATACGTGAACTAAACTGTCATGCGGAAATACTTTTACGTATGGGAGCCCAATAAAATTAATCTGAAGAATATTTCATGTGGTGTAACTATTTTGACAACATCATCCACTTTACATTAGTTTTCTGAAGGATTCAAGTGAATTGTATGAATCCCATACACAATTCACAATTTAAAACGTTTCTATTCCTTTTAATAAGCTCAACAAAAAAACGTAGCCAAAAAGCTACGTTTTTCTTTCATCGTTTCGGTGTATTTTTATGATTCTTCAAAAACGGAAGCGGGAATTGCTTACGGAAATGCTCTTTAATCATATACTCTACACCGTTTTCGCTATTTGAACGTGTAATCCAATCTGCTGCTTGCTTTAATTCTACAGGCGAGTTCCCCATCGCTACCCCAAGTCCCACGTTTTCAATAACCTCTAAATCTTCCATACTATCTCCAATCGCAACCATTTCATTTAGCGAAATATTTAAATGCTCTCCAAGCAATTGTAGTCCACGTAATTTTGATACATTTTGCGGTAAAATTTCTATTCGTTTTGAATCACATTCAACATACTCTACATCTTGGAACGCTTTTCTTAATGTGTTCAGTCCTCTTTCTTTTTCACCTTTACTTTGGAAAATAACATCAATTTTTGGCGCTGCTACCGGATGGTCACGAAGCGCGTCACCTAACGAATCTACAAATTGAACTGGATAAAATAACGGATCTGCGCTTGATAATACAGTGCGCGCAATTAAGTTTGGTGTATTTCTCTCACGATTTCCTATCGAAAACCGTTCATGAGAAATGCGTACGTTACAATCAAAGTGCTCTAACACTTGCACAATATTAAAAGTCTTCTCTTCAGATAATCTTCTTTGAACGTACGGCTTATCTAACGTTGCTGAAACGAAAGCACCACCATGTGTCACTAATATAGAATCTAATTTTAACGCCTTTGCTACTTTATGAGCGGATTGAAAATTACGACTCGTAAATAACGTAACGTATACATCTTTTCTTTTCACAAATTCAATTGTTTCTCTTAATCCTTTTGCAATTTTTCCATTGTTGTATAGTAGTGTCCCATCTATATTAAGAGCTAGTAAGCGATAAATCATGTCGCACTCCCCCTCTTCGCTGTTGTACTCTATCCATAATTTATGAAATAAATGTAGCAAATAGAACGAGTTAGAATTACTACTGAAAATTTGGTTTACTATATACATATACACTTAGCAAAGGAGATAGTACAATGCAGGCACCTCCTTCTTTTTATGAAGGCGATACGTTAGAAGTCGCAAAAAAATTACTCGGGCAAAAACTTGTTCATATTGTAGACGGAATAAAGCGAAGCGGAATCATTGTAGAAGTAGAAGCATATAAAGGCCCAGATGATAAGGCCGCACATAGTTACGGAGGCAGACGGACAGATCGCACAGAAGTTATGTTTGGTGCACCAGGGCATGCTTACGTATATTTAATTTACGGTATGTATCATTGCTTTAACGTTATTACAGCGCCAGTGGGCACCCCGCAAGGTGTTCTCATTCGAGCCCTTGAGCCAGTAGATGGAATAGCAGAAATAAAACTAGCGCGCTACAATAAGACCGAAATTACAAAAGCGCAATATAAAAACTTAACAAACGGTCCTGGCAAACTATGCCGTGCACTCGGAATTACTTTAAAAGAACGCGGCGTATCGTTACAAAATGATACGTTACATATTGAATTAGTTCCAAAAGAAGAACACATATCATCACAATATAAAATAACAGCAGGACCTCGTATTAATATCGACTATGCAGAAGAAGCTGTACATTATCCGTGGCGTTTTTATTATGAGGGGCATCCGTTTGTTTCAAAGAAATAAGCGATATCAACGATTTTTCAAATATATCTATCGTAACTTACAATATATCAACGATTTTTCGAATATATCTATCGTAACTTACAATATATCAACGATTTTTCGAATATATCTATCGTAACTTACAATATATCAACGGTTCGACAAGAAATATCGATTTATCGACAAATAATAACATTACGAATAAAAGAAGACTGTTCCAAAATGGAACAGTCTTTCCCTCTTACTCTGCACCTTCCGCAGTTGCAATATTATCCTCTAAATTTTCTCTTGATAATTCAGCCGCCATAAAATCAGCTGTTTCTGGAAGTGCTAAATGCATATGAGCTTTTTGACAAATTTGGATCGTACAGTTTTCTATAACATAGTCGAAAACATGTCCGCCCCCGCTTCTTTCATCATCAATGTAATGTAAGTGGAATCCAGCTACCCCAATACCTTGTGCGTAATCTGGTGTCCAAAATCCAGCAAGCGTACCTTCTGTATTTTCAAATGAAAAGATTGGTTGTGATTTCGTCACTTCAACGAGCGGTGTATACGGTTTTTCTTGTCTTGGAACAGTTCTCGTCCTTACTTCACGGAACGTACCGTCCATTCGAATACCGTAAAACAAGTTTTTACTTGGCATTAATTCATGTAATAACGCTTCAACTTCTTCACGATTCATCGGACGCTCTACCGTATAACTCATTTCTTTTTCAAAAAACGTTACAGTCGCAAATGGCGTTGTTTCTTCTGGCTCTACTTTTTCTGCTGAACCGTCTGAACGTAAATGATAAAATTCATTATCAAATGCAATCATTTCACCATCTAATTGATCAAATGTGCCGATGCCGAAATCACCATGTTTTTTCAAATCTTCAAAGCTAATTACACCATCATATATACCATCTAATAGCGCAAGCATTGTAGATGTTTGATATACTTCATTACTCGTTTTCGTTTTTTTCGCATCAATATCAATTAATTGCGCAACAGTCATCTCAAATCTGCCTCCATTAGTTTAATTGGTTTGGTAATAATTTTTCGCTTAATTTAATGTTGTCACGATAGTCAATTGGAATATCAATAATGACAGGACCATCTGCTGCTAGCGCGGATTTTAACACACCTTCTAATTCATCAGGCGTGTTAACACGAAGACCTAACGCCCCGAAACTTTCCGCATATTTCACAAGATCAACATCGCCAAACTCTGTAGCTGATGTTCTGCCGTATTTCATCATTTGTTGGAATGCAACCATATCATATGTGCCGTCTCTCCAAACAAGATGGACGATTGGAGAATTTAAACGTACCGCCGTTTCTAACTCCATCGCAGAGAATAAGAAACCACCGTCACCTGATACGGAAACTACTTTTTTACCTGGTTCTACTAAAGTAGCTGCGATTGCCCAAGGAAGTGCAACACCTAGCGTTTGCATGCCGTTACTAAATAATAATCTACGTGGTTCATAAGAACGGAAACATCTCGCCATCCAAATAGAATGGGAACCGATGTCACATGTAACGGTTGTATCGTCACTAATTAAAGAACGAAGTGTACGAATCACTTGAAGTGGATGCGTAACACCTTCTGAAGGACGATTTGGAACTTCTGCTTGTTCTGATAATTTTGCGCGTAATCGTTCTAATACCGCTTCTGATTTCGTACTTAATACAAGTTTCGGTAATTTCTCCGCGATGCTATTTACCGTTAAGGCAATATCACCAATTAATTCACGCTCTGGTTGGTAATCATGGTCGATATCTGCTTGATGGTCGTCAAGATGAATAATCGTTCTGTCGCCAAGTTTATTCCAAAACTTTGGATCATACTCGATTGGATCATAACCGATAGAAATCACAAGGTCTGCTTCTTCTAGTAAAATATCACCTGGTTGGTTACGGAATAATCCAACGCGGCCGAAGAAATGATCTTCTAACTCACGTGAAATCGCACCAGCTGCTTGATATGTTTCAACGACAGGAAGTTCTGTATCCGCAATTAATTTACGAACAGCTTTCGTCACTTCATTTGTGCTCGCTCTCATACCGAGTAAAATAACTGGTAATTTCGCTGATTTTATTTTGTCTACTACATATGTAATATCATTTGTGGGAGCGATTCCAAGTTGTGGCTTAGAAAGCGCACCGATAGACTCTACAGTTGTTTCCGCAGTCATAACGTCTTGCGGAAGACTTACTAAAGTAGCTCCCGGATTTGTGGAAGTCGCACTTCGGAATGCATTTGATAATGCTTCTGGCACATTATCAGGATGCTCTACTTCTACGCTATATTTTGTGATTGGTTCGAATAGTGCAGCATTATCCATAGATTGATGTGTACGTTTTAATCGATCCGTACGCGGAACTGCACCAGCTAAAGCAACAACGGGATCACTCTCCGCATTCGCAGTAACAAGACCTGTCGCTAAATTTGATGTCCCTGGTCCTGAAGTTACAAGACATACGCCCGGTTTTCCTGTTAATCTACCAATAGCAGCTGCCATAAATGCTGCATTTTGTTCATGACGACAAACAATTAACTCTGGTCCTCTTTCTTGCAATACATCAAATACAGAGTCAATCTTTGCTCCTGGAATACCGAAAACATGTGTAACACCTTGTTTAATTAAACAATCAACAACAAGATCTGCTCCCTTTGTTTTTGTCTTCACGTCGTTTGCTTTTACACCTGTACTCAAAACTAATCATCCCTTTATTTCATAATGTGTGTAATAAAGATTTTAATTTCACCTAGTTAATTAATGTGGTGAAATATCATTTATCATTATATTACAAATGCATTATTTTTCCAACAATATGAATTCGACATTATTTTGACAAGATTTAAAGAATGCGCTTACAACCTTTTGTTTATCTTAAAATAACATTTTTATATCTCTTCTAAAAATGTACAAAAATACTTCCACCTATTCACATTATTAACAAATTTATAGTACCTTGCAAAGAACAATAGTAAGTGATATATTTGTAAATAATGTAATACCCATTATTTGGAATGTTATTCACGATTAGTATATCTCCTTTCAAAAAGTAGATATAGATTGTGTGTGCTGTTTAGAAAAAAGATAGGATTTTCAGCCATAATTCATCATTTTATAAAGGAAAGTGATTGTTATGAACAAAAGTGAATTTTTAGAGCAACTTAGTTCTTCCCTACGGAATATGCCTAATTTAGAAAAGGAGGATATTATCTCGGAGTACGAAACTCATTTTATTAGTGGTAAACAAGATGGAATATCTGAAGAGGAAATTTCTAAAAAGCTAGGAAACCCTAAAACTATCGCTAAAGAACTTAATATTTCATATGTAATAAGTAACGCTGACAATAGGCGCAGCCTAAAAAATATTATGACAGCACTGTTTTCTGTTATGAGCTTAAGTGTTTTAAACTTTATATGTATCATTATCGCCTTTTTCGTATTACTCTTTCTATTACCACTTCTTCTAGCACTTATAATTGCTACACCATTATTAATTATTTCACCTATCTTATTAATAGGATTAGGATTCTTTAAAGGGTTTCATCAAATCAGTTATTCCGATGTTTATAATGTATTTATAGCTTTTTGCATCGGCTTACTAATATCCGTCATATCTTATCAAATGATAAAACATATATACTCACTTTTAGTTAAGTATTTAAAATGGAATTTAGCTATTTTACAAAGATACTAATCAATGTAAAAGGAGATTAATATGAAAAAGTATATTTTATACCTACTCACGTTACTTACAATTTTATTTCTATCAGCTTGTTCAAACAGTGTACAACCTAGGGAAGAAAACGATGTACAATCTATTAAAGATGTTGCTATTAAAGTTCCAGAAAATATATTTAGTTCCTCAAAGAAAAATGAAACTATTAATGAAGACGAAATGAAGCAAAATATAAAAACTTATTTAGATTATAGCGGAGAGTTATACGAAAACATCGTTCCACTTTCGTCAGCCATGTCTGACGAGAAGGTTACTGAGTCCGACCGGGATAAATTACAAAAACTAATAGATTTAGCTCAACAAAACGATGCGAACTTCCATCATTTTATTAGTAACAATACGATTCCTGCTGATTACAAACAGCCTTCGAAGGAAATTCATAATTATATTTCAGCATCTACAGCACTTTCAGTAGAATTAGATCAGGAAATAGAAAAATTCGCTCAAGATGGTAACTTATTCAAAACTGATTTCTCTTTTACAAAGCGCTTTGAGAAAGTTAATGGTAGGAAGCAAAAAGAAATTGAAGAGTTTTTGAAGGAGAAAAACATTAAAACGGAGTATTTCAAAAAATAACAAACAAAAAAGACGTGTGTAGAGATAATAAACTTGTTTACTTCTTATAGGGCTAACGAAGTAGTTTAATGGAAGAAGAATTTATAGTGAGTGTTATAATAATCAATAACTTAAGCAAAGGGGGCAGCATTTTTGCACAAACTCAATGCATTAATACCAGAGCTATCAGTTTCAGATATGGAGGAAAGTTTAAATTTCTATTCGGAAATTCTCCTGTTTAAAATTGAATATCAAAGACCAGAGGATAAGTTTGCTTTACTGTCTTTAAATGACTGCCAGATTATGATTGAAGAAGTAAATGGTCATTGGAGTACTGGGGAGTTATCTTATCCCTACGGAAGAGGAATCAATTTTCAAATTATCATAAATGATATTGATTCACTATATGATAGTTTGAAAAAGAACGAGTATCCAATTAAATTTGATATTCAAGAGAATTGGTATAGAGCTGATACTAAATTAAAGGGACAAAAAGAATTTTTAATTATGGATCCTGATGGTTATCTATTAAGATTTGTTCAAAATTTAGTTGAAAAAGATGTTGAGGCAGATTAAGCTATGTAAAACAGGATAAAAATTTAGTAAATGGAGCAAGCTACTTTTTTTCAATAAGCGGCATTAGTTGAAGAAAAATTAACCAACTTTATTATTTTTATAAATTAAAGGCTACAACAATTAAATTTAGTTTTAAATAAATTTAAAACCACCTACAAGTTAATTTTAATAGGTGGCTATTACATTTCTTATACTAAAATTAAACACCTTTATTGTCACTGAAAAAGACGCCCCTATACTAGGAGCGTCTTCTCTCATTACGCTTGTTGTTGCGCGCTATATAATTCTTCAAGTGGCTTCATGATAATTTTGTTAACGTCACCGATTACAACGTTTAGGCGTTGCTCAGTTTCCATTAGTTTTGTAATTTTAGCATCTTGTTGAATGCGAGCTACAACTTCTTGTGCTTGTTGGTTGTCTTCTTCAGTGATTTCTTGGCCTTGCATCATTTTTTGTTGTAGGCTAAGTTGCATTGTACGGAACTCATCGAATAAGTTCTTTGAAGCTGTGTCAGCTTGAACTGCTGCGTAGCTCTCTTTTAAAGTTTTGAAGTCTTCGTTTTCAGCGATTGCTTTTTGTAATTCATATGCAACATCATGAATGTTCTTTGTCATTTTATTTTTCCTCCTTTAGAAGGCTAGCGCTTTTCACTCGCACTGCCTTTTACGTGCATTTACATACGCACCTCTTCTTACCATATCAAACTATGCAAGAGATGTGAAGAAATTTCACTTTTATTTCTATGTACTCACCTTATTATCTAAGAAACAATAGTAACAATCCTTGTACGAGCCCGATCATTCCGCCTAATAACGCTCCTAAATACGTAATCATTTTCAATTCATTTTTCGTAATAGACAGAACTAAGTCTTCTAATCTTTCTGTTGAGAATGTAGACACTTCTTGCTGGACAATTTCCGCAAGGTGTAGATTATTTAGTATACTCTCTACATTTTCTGTTCCCCACTTTAAGCCTTTCGCTACTGCACTTGGAACCACTTTTTCAATAATTGTTTCTCGAACTGGTTCACATACTTGCTGAACAGATTGATTTAAAAACTTACTCACTGTTTCCTCTACTTTAACTGCTGACAGCACGGAGCTTACAATCATTTCTTTCTCCACAAATGCTTCTAATTCTTTTACATCTCTTCCTTTTAACTTTTCCCACTCTTTTTGTAGTACGTCAGTTAAAAGCTGCTTTGTAGCATCTTGCCCTAAAAACTTAATAACTTCTGGCTGCACACGATCCACAACACTTACATTTCCTAAAAACATCCCAACTAAGTTAAGTAGCGTTCCACGAGAAGCAAAGAAATCATCAATCATTTTTGAAAGACGCGCTTTCCCTTCTTCACTTTCAAAAAAGCTAATTCCTCGCTCTAAAATAAACGCCGAGGCATTCGGAATCGCATTCTCTATCTTTTCATGTACAGAATGAGGTAAAGCCTGTTCCCATGTATATGTATAATACTCTGCTAAAAATGCATGAATTTTTTCTGTAATCACATATTCGATTTTTCGAGTCGCTTCTTCTTCTACATGCGCTACATTCCATTTTTCTAACATATATCGCAGTGATTGTTCATTCGTAATTACTTTATCCACTTCCACTTGCGCCCAGTGGATTAAACCTTTTTGAAACTCTTCATTTGTTAGCTTTTTTCCGATTCCTTCTGGTGTTAACAAATGTTCTACAACCATTTTTCCTAATTGAACAGCAAGTTCATCACGACGCTTCGGAATTAACCCTGGTGTAAATGGAACTTGAAACTTTCCGATATAAATAGGACGATGAGGACGAAATAACATTTTTATCGCTAAATGATTCGTGTATCCCCCAATAATTGCTCCGAGCCCTGTCGTCGTTAACATATTTAACCATATATTCATTACAATCAACCTTTCACTTCTCCAAAACTATAGCATATCATCATACGGACAAAAGTATAATGGTATAAAAACGTATTTGCAATATATAGCTTCGCCTATTATGCAAATAGTAGTAAAGGAGTGATTTCGTTGGTTCTCGGCCTTTTAACTTCTAAACTTCATTATGAGCAAACGTATTACACCGAAATCGCTAAACGCGCTCGGCTTTATCATAATGTCGTTGCCCAGTTTACGCCATTTTGTATTGATTCTAAAACAGACCTTGTTTCTGGTCTTATTTACGATACAGATACAGGAAAATGGAAAGAGCAAACATTCCCTATTCCTTCTTATATATATGATCGTTATTCTTTTCACGAGGAAACAGACTTTGAAAAAGCAAAATCAATTATTCACTCTTTGCACAACCGTCCTTCCACTACCTTTTTAAATAACACACTTATTAACTTAAGTGAACTACATGATTTATTTCTCACTAATAAAAAACTGTCTCCTTATATACCCAAATTTGAAGTGGCAACGATACAAAACATTTTCAAACTGTTGTTAAAAACTAAAGATATTATTATACGCCCCACTAATATACATTCTAAAGATAACTTATATCGAGTCGCTTACAAAAATAAAACGTTTCATATCGATACAGTAAATGAAAAATACCATACTTCTCTTCCAATCAAGCGGACAGATGAATTTATATCTTGGTGTAAATCTAACATACGTTCATCACGCTACATAGTGCATACCATGCTACAACCACCAAATCAATTAACATACCCACTCCACATTCGAACCATTTTGCAAAAAAACAAAGAACAAACTTGGAATATTATCGGTCAATTTATACAAAAAAGTTCATTTCCTAATCAACTTTTACCCTCAGCAACAGACGATGATTCATTGCATTCATTTTCAAAAATTAAATACGTACTATCTAGTACAGGTGTGCAACTATTGCAAGACGCTTTACACGACATTATAAATGAAGTATTCCAAACACTAGATCAGTCTTATTCTTCATTATTCGAACTAGAACTTTCCACAATTATGGATCAAAAAGGCGCAATTTGGCTTATGTATGTCAACACGATTCCTCCTTACGAACAATACATTCGTCATAGTGATTCATTAGCTGAAAAGATATTTCACGGACCACTTAAATTCAGTCGCTTTACACCATAATGAAAGGAGGTAAACCTATTTTGAAAGAGCATATATATACATTAAATATTTCAGATGACCATCCAAATAGCATTACTTTACCTTACGTTTTTTCTATTACACCGCCTATTACATCTCTCTCCTTCGGCATACGTCATATTGCAAGTGAAGAGGTGAAAATTCATTATTCCTTTACTCGCGAAATTATTATCGGAAAGCATATTGCCGAAAAACTTTTACTGCCTCAATCAACTACTATTCATGCATTTACACAAAACCAAACAATTATTTTCGGACCATTAATCGGCATTTTTACAACTGGCTTTAATGATGATTCTTCTAACCCTTTAGGAAATCGTTCAATTGCTCTGAGTGAGTTGTTAACACCACCATTCTCATTACGACCGTTCGTATTCGTCTTTGGCGTTCAACATATACACTGGGAAGAAGAAACGATTGAAGGATATTTCTTTCAAGAGAAACAATGGATAAAGAAAAAAGTCCCTTTACCAAATGTCATTTACGATCGCTTACCGAATCGGCAAGCGGAAAATTATAAACCAATTGTCAGGGCAAAAAGAAAATTAGAACAAGACTACTGCATTCCATGGTTTAACCCAGGTTTTTTCAATAAATGGGAAGTTCATCAACTTCTTACGAAAGACGAATCAATTAAACCCTTATTACCAAATACAGAAGCATTTCAGCATTTTGAACAAGTAGAACGGTTTCTTGGCACGTATAAATCAGTGTACATGAAACCAATACACGGGAGCTTTGGTAGAAATATTCATCAAATATTTTATTCTCAAACAGAGAATTGCTACTACTGTCGTTATCGCGAAAATGAAGAAAATAAACTGAGAAAGTATCAATCATTAGAAACGCTTCTAAACCATGTATTAAAAGGACATGATTTAAAAAAGTTTATCGTACAGCAAGGTATTTCGTTACTTCGCTTCGATGGGCAACCTGTTGATTTCCGCATTCATACAAATAAAAACCATTTCGGTAATTGGATAGTTAGTGCAATCGTCGCCAAAATCGCCGGCAAAGGCAGTTTAACAACGCACGTAAATAGTGGCGGTGATACAAAATTATTACAAGAGCTTTTTCCAGATTCAACGAAACAAGTTCAAATTGAAAATAAATTAAAACATACTGCCTTACAAATAAGTTACGCGCTCGATGAACAAGTAACTGGAAATATTGGAGAAATCGGTTTTGATATCGGTTTAGACACAAAGGAAAATCCGTGGCTCTTTGAAGCCAACTCTAAACCTGGGCGAACTGTATTCCAAGATAAAAAATTAAAAGAGCAAAGTGAACTGACGCGCCAGTTATTTTACGAATATGCCGTCTACTTAACTGAACATTCTTTACGTGATACAAAAGAAAAAATGTCTCAAATAAAATCAGGGGCTTCATCAAACACCGAACATATCCCTTCTCCTATGATTCACTCACAAATACAAAAACAAAAACTTCCACCTAGATAATAAGGTGGAAGTTTTCTATTTACACAAGTTTTACTACAACCTCAGTTTCCACGTTACATACTCTGCAATAAAAAATATGATTGCAATATTCATTTGAATTATTATGCGTTAAACCATCTACTGCACTTAATAATTCTTGATCCATATAGGCACTATAATCGTCTATGTAATCTACAGACTTCCCATAATCTTGGAGTATACTTTGGCAATTTTGACAAGAATATGTTTGTGATTCTAATGCGTTGCAAAGCGGGCAAATTCCCATCATGATTCCTCCATACGTTATCGTTTATAAGCCTCTCTTTTTTAGAGTGAAGAGAGCAACCTATCCAGACATAGGAGCGCCCACTCCATCCCTACTTAAAAATAGAACTATGAAGTTGCTACCGATTTCATTTTTATTTCAATAAATCATAAATAAGAAGCTAATAATTAGCCTACAAGTAGCAGGCTACAATGAAAAAATTATATTTAATATCCTCCTTAGTTTGGCCTGTTTTCTTAAAAATACAACGATTACTCTTATTTCATAATTTACGAAATCAATACGTTTTTTTGACAAAATTTACAAATTATTATTTTGTATATCTTTCTAGGTAACATCCATACTATGAGTACAAACTTAATTACCGATGGATTAGCGCCAACCGGGGCGATAATCTGGTTCAACTCCAGCTAGTCCAACCAAAAAAACTTTTATAACTCTAAGGAGGATATATTCCTATGGCAAACCAAAATTCTTCAAATCAATTAGTAGTACCAGGTGCAACAGCTGCAATCGATCAAATGAAGTACGAAATCGCTCAAGAATTTGGTGTACAATTAGGAGCAGATTCTACGGCTCGCGCTAACGGTTCAGTTGGTGGAGAAATCACAAAACGTCTAGTTGCAATGGCTGAGCAAAGCCTTGGCGGATTCCACAAATAAATATATATGGCAAAAAGGTCTCAAGGCATATGCCTTGAGACCTTCCTTAATTTATTGCAACATTTGTAAAAACTTCTTCGTGCGCTCTTCTTTTGGATTTGTAAATACTTCTTCTGGTGTACCTTGTTCGACAACGACACCACCATCCATGAAAATAACACGGTTCGCAATTTGATGTGCAAAACGCATTTCGTGCGTTACAATAACCATCGTCATGCCCTCTTTAGCAAGTTCTTTCATTACTTTCAGAACTTCTTGAACGAGTTCAGGATCAAGCGCTGACGTCGGCTCATCAAATAGTAACACTTCCGGCTCCATCGCAAGTGCGCGCGCAATTCCAACGCGCTGTTGTTGTCCGCCTGATAATTGGAACGGATACAAATCCACTTTATCTGCTAAACCAACTTTTTCAAGGAAATAGTTTGCTTTTTTCTTCGCTTCTTCTTTCCCCATCTTTTTCACTGTAACGAGCCCTTCCATTACATTTTGAAGTGCTGTTAAATGCGGGAATAAATTATGGTGCTGGAATACCATACCTGTTTGCGTACGAAGATTAACAATATCTTTCTTCGTTACTTTTTGAGAGAAGTTAAGCTCTTTATTACCGATACGAATATTACCAGCGTTTGGCGTTTCTAATACATTGAGACAACGTAAGAATGTCGTTTTACCAGATCCAGACGGCCCAATAATAACAACAACCTCGCCCTTCTCAACTGTTAAATCTATATGCTTTAGTACGGTATTATCTCCGAAACTTTTTTGTAAGTGCTGAATTGAAATCATAAAAACAAAAACTCCTTTTGTAAAAGGATTATTTTAATGTGTAGCGTTCTGAACGCTTTTCTAACATCTGTTGTACGATTGATAATAAGAAACAAATAACCCAATAAATAAGACCTGCTTCAAAATAAACAATTAAAAACTCGTAGTTCATCGCCGCAATTTCCTGCGCTTTTCGGAACATTTCTGTTACTAAAATTAACGATGCTAATGAAGTATCCTTCACTAAGCTAATAAATGTATTCGAAAGCGGCGGGATTGATACGCGCGTTGCTTGTGGTAAAATAACACGTTTTAATGCTTGTGGATATGTCATCCCAATTGTATAAGCTGCTTCCCACTGCCCTTTCGGAATGGAAAGGATAGAAGCACGAATAATTTCAGATGCATATGCACCGACATTTAATGAAAATCCAACAACTGCTGCTGTATATGGCTCAACTTCAATATTAAGAGTTGGAAGACCATAGAAAATAATAAATAACTGTACAAGAAGTGGCGTTCCGCGAATGATAGATACATAGATACGAGCAATCCATTGTAAAATACGACTACCTGAAATACGTGCGAGCGCTGTTAACGTCGCAAGTATAAGACCGATAATAAATGTAATAAGCGTTAATGGAATTGTTGTAAAAACAGCTTCCTTCAGCATAGGCATGAAGGAAGACTGCATAATATCTATCCAAGTAGACAATCGATCTGAAACTAATGCACTACTTAGATACATTTTCACCGAACCATTTTTTCGTTATTTTGTCATACGTACCGTCTTTTTTCATATCTTCTAACGCTTTATCTACTTCTTGTACAAGCTTATCGCTACCTTTACGGAATAAGAATCCACTTTGTGAAGCTTCTTTTTCTGTATCTACAATTTTAATTTTTGCATCTTTTTTCGTTTCTAAATAATTTAATACTGATAACTTATCATTAATTGTAAAATCAACGCGTCCTGAAGCTAATAATTCTGCCGCTTGGCTAAATCCTTCTACACCTTCGATTTCTGCACCGTTTTTCTTAGCAATATCTGCATAGTTACTCGTTAAAGATTGTGCTCCTTTTAACCCTTTTACATCAGCAAATGTAGCAGGCTTATCTTTATCTTTTGCGATAACTAATGCCGCTGAAGATGAAATATATGGTTTAGAGAAATCGTATTTCTTTTGACGATCTTCACGAATACCAACTTCGTTTGCAACCATATCGAAACGTTTTGCATCTAGGCCAGCAAGTAAGCTATCCCATTGTGTTTCTTTAAATACAGGTTTTACACCTAAACGTTTTGCAACTTCTTCTGCTAATTCAACATCGAATCCAGTTAATTTATTGCTTGAATCGTGGAACGTAAATGGTGGATATGTACCTTCTGTACCAATTACAAGTTCACCGCTTTGTTTAATCTTTTGTAACGCGTCTTGACTAGCTGTATCTTTTTTCTCTTCTTTACCGCAGCCGGCTACAATCCCGATCGCTAATGTAGTTACTGCAAGCACTGAAAATAATTTCTTCATGATAGTAATCCTCCAAGTATTCTGATAGGAATTTAAAAACTATATTGATTGTATGCAATCTTGAACAATTTTTCAATGAAAATGTTCTTATTTAGTTTATCCTTTTTCTTCATAATCAAACAAAAGGGAAAAATAACGCTACATACAAAAAATAAGTAACATTTTTTAATATAGCATTTATGGAGAAAAAGGTAAAACAATACTTCTTATTTAACTGTCGTAATTCGCTAAAGAGTCGACATGTTCATCAATAAAAAAGAACTTGTGAAAATCACAAGTTCTCCTCCATGCATATTAAGCACTCTGATTGCCTTCCATTTGCGTTTTATACATATCGTAATAACGCCCGCGCTTTTTCATGAGTTCATCATGAGAGCCTTTTTCTAAAATGGTTCCTCTATCGAGCACAATAATTTGATCTGCACTTTTAATCGTTGAAAGGCGGTGAGCGATAATAAATGTCGTTCTTCCTTTTTTTACAACTTCTAGTGCTTGTTGAATCATCGCCTCTGTTTCTGTATCAATACTAGACGTTGCTTCATCTAAAATTAAAATAGCCGGATCAAAAGCGAGCGCCCTAGCAAACGAAATAAGCTGACGTTCTCCAGTGGAAAGCGTACTTCCCTTTTCTGTAATTTCTTCATTTATATTGTTCGCAAATCTTTCAGCACCAACATCACGTAACGCCTTTACAATGCGCTCTTTTGAAATTTTTTCATTTTCTAAGCTTACATTGGAAGCGACCGTCCCACTAAAAAGAAACGGGTCTTGCAGTACGATTCCCATATGTTCACGGGTTGCTTGTTTCGGCATCTCTTTTACATCGTGACCATCAATCGTAAGCTTTCCTTTTTCAAACTCATAAAATTGAAAGAGTACATTCATGATAGAACTTTTTCCTGATCCAGTATGACCGACAAGTGCCACTGTCTCGCCTTGTTTCGCTTCAAAAGAAATATTTTTTAACACTTCATCTTTTCCATTATAAGAAAATGATACATTATCAAATTTTACATTTCCTTTTAAACGAGGCATACGTTCTTCTTCTACCGGTTCCCCTTTTTCCTCTAACAATTCAAAGACACGTTCTGATGCAACGCGCGCTTGCTCTAAGTTTGCAAGCTGGTTCACCATATTCGTAATTGGCGAGAATAATCGTGTTAAATAATCGACGAACGCATACAGTACCCCAAGTGAAATAATACCTGTAGCACTTAATGACGCACCGCCGAAATACCAAATTACTCCTGTGAAAGCGATATTTCTTAATACGGCTACTAAGTTATGCGAAGTTGCTGCATTTAAATTTAAAATTTTATTTTGATACTTAAAATAATCGCCATTTAATTCTTCAAATTCTTTTTTCGTTTCACGCTCTTGACGGAACGCTTGAATAATTGGCATCCCTTGAATGGATTCATTCACTGTTCCGTTAATATCAGATAAACGAGAGCGCATTTTATGATTGTATACAGACGCGTATTTTCTATAAAGAATCGCCCAAACAATTAAAATTGGGATAATTAATAAACATAATGAAGCGAGCTTCACATCTAATAAAAATAACGCAGCGAATATCCCAATAATATAGATGATACTAGAAACGAATGTTGCCAGCACCGTTACATATAAATCACGAATGGCCTCTGTATCATTCGTCACACGCGAAACAATTTTCCCCGCCGGTAAATGATCAAAGTACCGAATTGGCAACGTTTGAATATGAGAAAAAACATCTTCCCTCATAATTTGAATAATTTTGTTCGCTGCCTTTTGCAAGAAGAACTGCTTTCCGTATGCAAATAATGACACGACTACTAATAAAGTGAAATAGCCACCACCAAGTAATAATAGACGGTTTATTTCTGGCTTATAAAATGCAAATACTTCTTCCTTTGTTAATGCTTTCGCTTTATAAACTTGCACCGCCTTACCATTTTGAACGGTAATCATATCCCCTTTTACAGTCCGTGACCCTTCCGCATTTACTTTATTCGGTACAAAATAATATTGAAAACCGACTTGCATCACACGTACTTCTTTACCTTTTGTCTCGCCTTGTTCAAAGCGATCACTTCGCTTATAAAAAGCGCCATTATACGAAACAGCTTCTTCACTCTGTTCTGTTTCATACCAAGGTTTCTCTATCCCGACGATATGATCATCAATCATCGTTTTAGCAACGAAAGGACCAGCAAGCTCTGCGATGACGAAAATAAATAACATTAACATCGCAGCAAAAATCGTCCCTTTCACTTTCATCGCGTATTGAAACAATCGTTTTGAAACGCTCATATTTTCACCCCACTATCCGCACTTTCACTTTCACCTTGTTGTCTTTCAAACTGTTCAGCATACCAGCCTCCGCTCTGGATAAGCTGAGCATGCGTACCTTCTTCTATAACTGCGCCTTCATCCATAACGAGAATCCAATCCGCATGTTGCACTGCAGATAAACGATGCGTCGTAATAATCGTCGTCTTTCCACTTCTTTCCGTTCTTATATTTTCAATGATCGCTGCTTCCGTACGAGCATCTACAGCTGATAAAGAATCATCCAAAATTAAAATTTCTGGATTTTGAATAACAGCTCGTGCAATCGAGATCCTTTGTTTTTGCCCTCCTGATAAAGAAACACCTTTCTCTCCAACGAGCGTTTCTAACCCTTCTGGTAAAAACTCTAAATCCTTTTTAAACGCAGCAATTTCAATTGCTTTCTCTAGTTCTTCTTCAGTCGCTTCCCTATTTCCGAATAAAATATTTTCTCGCGCTGTTTTTGAGAACAAAATATGCTCCTGCGGTACATAACCAATCCAGCCGAGTACATTTTCATTCGTCATTTTATCTAATGTCACATCAGAAACTGCAATATCTCCATCTCCAAGCGGATATTGGCGAAGAAGCTGACGTACAAGCGTCGTTTTCCCGCTTCCTGTTTTTCCGACAACCCCTAGCGTTTCTCCTTGCTTTAATGTGAAAGAAACCTTTTTTAAATTTTCTTCAGTTGATGAAGGATATGAGAAAGACACATCATCAAACTGAATATAATCCGGCTCTTGCACAAGCTTTGGATGTTTCGGATTCTTTACATCTGGCTCATACGCTAACGTTTCATTCACACGGTCAAGCGAAGCATTTCCTCTTTGCATAACATTAATTAGTTCCCCAATTGCAAACATCGGCCAAATCATCATCCCTAAATACACGTTAAAAGAAACGAGTTCACCAAGCGTCACCTTTGACTGGAACACAAGGTATGCACCGTACACTAAGCCGATTAAATAACTAAGACCGACAAGCATTTTCACAGTTGGTTGGAATAATGCATCAATCTTTGCTACCTTCATATTTTTTTCGTAGACGTCATCTCCTAAATGATGAAATCTTTCCTCGTCTGCATTCTCTTGTACATATGCACGAATAACACGCACACCAGCGATTGATTCAAGCACTTTATCGTTCATATCACCAAACGCATCTTGCGCAACGGTAAATCTTTCATGCAATTTCTTTCCATATATATTCATCGCATACGCCATAATTGGAAGCGGAATAAGCGCTGCAAATGTAAGCTCCCAACTAATTGTAAACCCCATCATAAAGACAATCGTAAGCATATATAAACTAGAATCCACAAGCGTTAATATACCAAAACCAGCTGTCATAGCGATTGCTTTCAAATCATTTGTCGCTCTCGCCATTAAATCACCAGTACGATTTTTTTGATAAAAAGTCGGCGTCATCTTAAGTAAATGCCCCATAAATTTAGAGCGCATCGTTTTCTCAAGTACGAATGCACCGCCAAACAATTGATGTTGCCATACGAAAGTGAGGCCATATCCAACGATCGTAACCCCTATTAAAATAAGAATAGACTGTATAATAGCTTCGTTCGATAACGTTCCTGTTTTTATATTATCTATCGTAACCCCTAACACTTTCGGGGGAATCACTTCAACTATATTCACAATTAAAAGAGCTCCAATGGCAATACTATATCTCTTCCAGTGCTCCCTAAAAAACCATTTTAGCTTTAGTAATACTGATAACAATGTAACCTCTCCCTTCTCGTTCTCGTTTACCTCTCATTTCTTTATCCACTATCCAGACCTATCACATTTACATTTCGTAACCCATACAATCTCATCACATTTTTCCACCTTCCAAAGTTTTTTATCGGAACTAAACAAGGGAAAATAAACAAAAAAAAGCATACCGCCGCTTGACGATATGCACAGGAATGCATAAAAGCGTACGTTACGATATACGCAACGTACGCTTCTTATAAGACAAAGATGCCCTATATATCCGTACGGGTTGCGTAATGATATGAATGTTTTCTGCCATTTAACAGAGCTAAGCCCATTACATTTACGATTACAATCATTACGCACACCCCTTTCATTTATTTTCCATTTATAATCTTACAACTTTATTGAGTATTCTGTCAATTATTTTTTCACACTTTAAATAAAAATATATGATACACCATTTTGAAATAAGGGAATGTTCTGTAAGAAAGGGCATACAAAATAAAAAAAGAATAAGAAATCGTTTTCACAAACATTTCATTTGAAAAATGTTATCAAACCCCCTACAATCACCTTATACTCACTCTTACAAGTTGCTATTTTAGGAGGACTAATCATGACAACTAGCAATACGTACAAATTTTATTTAAACGGAGAATGGAGAGAAAGCTCTTCAGGAGAAACAATCGAAATTCCATCTCCATACTTACACGAAGTAATTGGACAAGTACAAGCAATTACTCGCGGAGAAGTAGATGAAGCAATTGCATCTGCAAAAGAAGCTCAAAAATCATGGGCCGAAGCTTCCCTACAGGATCGCGCAAAATACTTATATAAATGGGCTGATGAGCTCGTAAATATGCAGGATGAAATTGCCGATATCATTATGAAAGAAGTCGGTAAAGGATATAAAGATGCGAAGAAAGAAGTTGTTCGTACAGCTGACTTCATTCGTTACACGATCGAAGAAGCTTTACATATGCACGGAGAAAGCATGATGGGCGATAGCTTCCCGGGCGGTACAAAATCTAAGCTTGCGATTATCCAACGCGCACCACTTGGTGTTGTATTAGCAATCGCACCATTTAACTACCCAGTAAACTTATCTGCTGCAAAACTTGCACCAGCATTAATTATGGGTAACGCTGTTATTTTCAAACCAGCAACTCAAGGTGCAATTAGTGGTATTAAAATGGTTGAAGCACTTCATAAAGCTGGCCTTCCAAAAGGTCTTGTAAACGTAGCTACAGGACGCGGTTCTGTAATTGGTGACTACTTAGTAGAGCACGAAGGCATCAATATGGTATCGTTCACAGGCGGTACAAACACAGGTAAACATTTAGCGAAAAAAGCTTCAATGATTCCACTTGTATTAGAACTTGGTGGTAAAGATCCTGGTATCGTTCGTGAAGATGCTGACTTACAAGATGCTGCAAACCATATCGTAAGCGGTGCATTCTCTTACTCTGGTCAACGTTGTACAGCTATTAAACGTGTACTTGTACACGAAAACGTAGCGGACGAGCTTGTTAGCTTATTAAAAGCGCAAGTAGCTGAACTATCAGTTGGATCTCCAGAACAAGACAGCACAATCGTTCCATTAATCGACGACAAGTCTGCTGACTTCGTTCAAGGTTTAGTTGACGACGCTGTAGAAAAAGGTGCTACAATCGTTATCGGTAACAAACGTGAGCGTAACTTAATTTACCCAACATTAATCGATCACGTAACAGAAGAGATGAAAGTTGCTTGGGAAGAGCCATTCGGCCCAATCCTTCCAATCATCCGTGTTTCTTCAGATGAACAAGCAATTGAAATTGCTAACAAATCAGAGTTCGGTCTGCAAGCAAGTGTCTTCACTAAAGACATTAACAAAGCATTTGCAATTGCTAACAAAATCGAAACTGGTTCTGTACAAATTAACGGACGCACAGAGCGCGGCCCTGACCACTTCCCATTCATCGGTGTAAAAGGTTCAGGTATGGGCGCACAAGGTATTCGTAAGAGCCTTGAGTCTATGACACGTGAAAAAGTAACTGTATTAAACTTAGTTTAATCTTATAAAAAGAAGCTGATCTATTTTTAGATCAGCTTCTTTTCTATATAAATACTTCCGAAAAACGGAGTATTTCGTTCTACTTCCGATTTGGTTTTCCAAATCGAACTAAAACATGCCATAATAATTTTAATTCCTGAAGCACTTCTTCATAAGTTCCACGATCACTCCAAGATAATGGATTGCGTTTCAAATCCACTACAGCAGAGCCAATTATATTTGCATCGATGCAATGATTCCGTGCAATACGTCTTGCTAAAGATGGCATTTTTGAACCTCTAAAATCCATCGGAACTTCGTCTACCGCAAGTACAAAACCGATGTGCCAATACAAATCAATCGCATACTTCAGGCAAATTTCTTCTAAAACTCTTCCTACATCCGTACCCTTAAATGAAGGATCTGCAACAAGCGCCTCCACGTCTTCTTTAAGAGAAATCTCTCCATGAATCTGCGCTTCAATATAATGATTAAGATTACGGGCTGGCTCTTTGCTTACTACATCTATAAACGGCCTTTTCAGGTTAGCCAGTAAATGATTAATTAATATTGTTGGAGTCAAATTTCCTTCACCAATTGCAAAATCTCTTACAAATGTCTCTTCCAAAAGAGCAGCTAAAATCATATCAAACTCCTCATAAGTCCCCTTTTCTTTCGGATCTTGATGCGAATCTAAATACGTATATGTAGAGCGCGAAGAAACTTTTGGAGATAAGAGAAAATAACAGGAACCAAAACGCGGAGCCGGCCCATCTGGATGTAACATTAAATTTAGCGCTCCATATTTTGGCCGTTGATTATTTGTTACGCCTTCTAATTGATATGCTCCTCCAAATATTCTTTTTTCCCAAAGGTCACGTTCACCACCAGGGTAAGCAGATACGCTTCCATTAGATAGCAATGTTTCAAACTGACTTTTATATACTCCTTGCTCAAACAGTGCTTCAGCAACACTTTTCATATTCGAATCTAGTCTGTCTGGATGAAAGTGTAAAGCAATCCTTGCATGAGATTTTAAATTAGCGACAGCTTCTTCAAATATTTCATCTGTAATATTAGACATTTTAAGTATATGATTAATCGTTGCTTTAGCCCCACGTTTTTCGTTCTCTGCATATTTTGAAATATACTCTAAAGCAAATAATTGAGATCTTAATAATTCCATAATCCAATCTCCCCTTTAATTGAACTGCCCTTAAACACTTCAATTAAAAGCTTATTCTTTCCTTCTTATGAAACGAACCTCATTTATTAAAAAAGTAATTTACTAAATCTTAATTATGTATACACGCATTTTTCATAGGCAAATGTACACATTCTACAGAAATTTGATACCCTAGCCATCGCTCAGCGATATGTTCAAATGATAAAACAGATCCCGTTGTAAAAAAGCGATGCTTCGGATTCAGATTGTCAGACAAAATTCCTTTGTGCTGTAAAATGGTACTTAACTCTATCGCTGTTTCTTCTGCAGAACTAATAATCGTTATGTCTTCTCCTAGTTCCTTTTTTATATAGGACTCTAAAAGTGGATAATGCGTACATCCAAGAATTAACGTATCTATATCTTCTTTCGTTAATGGAAGTAAAGCTTGTTTCACTTGCTGCGTGACATATGCTGTATCTTCTAATTGATTTTCTACAACTGTGGCTAAAGTCGGGCAAGCATAGCTATGCACTTCCAAATATGTATCCAGCTCGTGTAATGCTTTTTCATACATATTAGATTTTATCGTACCTACAGTTCCAATTACCCCGATTTCCCCTTTCTTTGTAACTTTAATTGCCGCTCTTGCTCCTGGATGTATAACGCCAATAACTGGAATGGAAAGTGCTTCTTGCAGCGCATTCAATGCAGCAGCTGCAGCAGTATTACATGCTACGACTAGCGCTTTTAATGGAAACTGTTTGAGGAACTCAACCATTTCAAATACGAAAGATTGCACCTCCTCTACACTTCTTGGCCCATACGGACAACGCTTATTATCACCAATATAATAAATGCTTTCTTTAGGCAATTGTCTTATAATTTCGCTCGCAACTGTTAATCCTCCAACTCCCGAATCTAGCACACCTATTACTGAATGTTTATGACATACAGACATTTACTTCATCCCCTTTTCAATCATCTAGCGCTAATAACATGTATTATATTACGAAAATTCAAATATCACATAACAATCCCTCTTACTTTTAATCACAAACTCTTCTCTATAATCTGATTATTACTATATCCATTGACGTATAAAAATTCATTTGTTACTCTTAAAGACGTTAATTTAATATTTAAATCCTCATTCGTATCTCGGTGAGGTAGAGGTTGCAATCATTAAGAGTATCATTTCAGGAGATGTAGTGGCATTGATGAAGGAATGAGAAAGGAATGGTTGCCGAAGTAAGTCGTGTCCACCATGCACGCTTGCTGGGTCTGCATTTAATAAGTGCAGAACTGTCACAAACGTTTCGTTTGTGGAGAGCTATCGAGAGGTATGTCGTGGGTTTCTTATAAGATAGAAAGCATGTAGCGGCAAATTACGTGCTTTTTTTGTTTTGTTTGGGACTTCTCTTCCTGACTCAGGAAGACATACATATCTCCTCGCTTGACTTGGTTATACTAACTTTGGAGGTATTTTCTATGCAACAAAAAAAATGGGGCTTTTGGGTACTAACAGCTTTCGTTGTCGGTAACATGGTTGGCGCTGGTATTTTCATGGTGCCAAGTACGTTGGCACAAACAGCAAGCCCACTCGGTGTCACTTTAGCTTGGTTAACTACAGGGTTTGGTGTTTTAATGCTAGCTCTTGTTTTCGGTAATTTAGCAATTCGTCGTCCTGATTTAACGACAGGGCCACAAAGTCATGCATATGCTTTATTCTCAACACCAAAAAAGAAAAAAATGGCTGGCTTCAGTATGGTATGGGGATATTGGGTTGCAAACTGGGCAAGTAACGTTGCCATCATTACATCATTTGCGGGATATTTATCACTCTTCTTCCCAATTATGAAAGATACGCGACTACTATTTTCAATCGGCTCGTTTAACGTAGAAGTCGGAAAACTAATTACATTTACGATTTGTTCCATCTTACTTTGGGGAACTCATATTATATTAACAAACGGTGTAAGCGGAGCTGGAAAACTAAACTTCTTAGCAACAACAACGAAAGTAACTGGATTCCTTTTATTCATCGTCGTTACGTTATTTGCATTCGAAGCTTCTAAGTTTGGACAATGGTACACACCGATGATTGATAAATCAGGTGCATCACACGGTCTTCTTTCACAAGTGAATTTAGCTGCTCTTACAACACTTTGGGCGTTTATCGGAATTGAATCAGCCGTTCTTTTATCAAACCGTGCTGTTTCTCCAAAAACGGTAAAACGCGCAACAGTTGCGGGATTACTTATTACAGTTGCCATCTACTTAGGAATCACAATTTTAACAATGGGTGTACTTCACGTTGATAAATTACAAGCTTCTGAACGTCCATTAGCAGATGCACTAAACGCTGCAATGGGTCACGGCGGCGGGAAACTGATGGCATTACTTGCTCTTACTTCCCTGTTCGGTTCTATCTTAGGCTGGATTTTATTAAGCTCAGAAGTACCTTATCAAGCAGCAAAAGAAGGTTTCTTCCCTTCCTTCTTCACGAAAACAAATAAAAAAGGAAGTCCAATTTACTCATTACGATTAACAAACATTATGTCGCAAGTATTCCTATTCTCAACATTATCAGGAACCATTGCGGAAGCTTATACATTCGTTATTACCGTATCAACACTGGCCTACCTCATTCCATATCTCGTTTCACCAATCTTCCAGTTAAAACTAGTCGCAACTGGTGAAACATATAAAAATGAAATGCGGGCAAGAATTACAGATGGCATAGTCGCAGTTATCGCACTTTGCTACGCACTATGGGTTATTAAAACCGGCGCATCCGATATAAAAACGTTCCTTCTCGGAATTGGTTTATTCGTAATTGGATTTGCTTTCTATCCATTAATGAATCGTGATCAGAAAAAAAATAACGAAAAGAAAAACGGGCAAGTTGCATAACGCAATTTGCTCGTTTTTTCTTTTGTAAAACATATATAATAGAACAAAGAGGTGAAAAACATGTCAATCGAATCGCTATGGAGCAGTCGCTTCCAACAACATATTCAAAATATCATTACATACTTTGCACGTATGATTAACGGTTTACTATATAGCTTTATCTTTATTTCATGCGTTGGTGCATATTATTATGCTCAGTTTCTAAAAGCATCTCCTTCTAAAGGAATATCTTTAATAATTATAACGATTGTACTTACATTCATTATAACGAGATGCCCTATCCGTACATTTATTCAAAAACCTGATGCTGTCTATTTACTAGCACTAGAAGAGAAATTAACATCTTATTTCAAAAAATCTCTTCTATACAATTACATCATTCAGCTTTTCCCATTGTTATTTACGTTCCTTATTCTCGTTCCACTTGCTATGCAATCATTACAATTAACGGTACCTTTTTTATGTACAATCTTTATCGTGTTAATGATTACGAAAGCCTGGAACATGTACATACATTGGATGTGGCGTGATAGTCACGAAAAAAATATATGGCTAATCATTTGTATTACTTGTAACGCCCTAATCATTTACATGCTGTTTTATTCCGCAAATGTTCTCATATTGGGCGGACTACTCTTACTACTTGCTTTCCTACTTCTATATACGAAAAAACAGCCTACAAAACGAATACCGTGGGATTACATAATCGAGCAAGAAGAAAAAATGAACGTTCGTTTTTATCAATTTGCTAACATTTTCACAGATGTTCCGCAACTGAATAAACAAGTAAATAAAAGAAAATGGCTTACAAATTGGATTGAACCTTTATTACATAAAAAACGAGCAACTTTCTTCTACTTACATACACTAGCATTTTTACGTGGAAATGATTATTTCGGTATATATATTCGCTTAGGATTGATCGGTGCTTTCGCCTTATATTTCATACCAAATATATACGTAAAAGGCGCTATCGCTTACATCGTTTTATATATGATCTCTATGCAGCTTCGTTCACTATGGAAATATTTTTCGGGAAATATTATTGTAGCATTATATCCAACCCATACTGAAGAAAGGATGAAGCAATTTCTTAGCTTAATCTTTATATCGCTAAGTATTCAACTCATTGTATTTTCAATTGTTATACTCATTGCTACAGGACAATTTTTACATAGTCTTATCATTATGATTATCGGATTAATCTGGATCAAATTTATTATTGTACCAAAAACGAAGCAAAGAATTTCCGCATTTTAACGAAAAGAATTATCTAAAAAGCCAAGGAGAAAATAAATTTTCTCCTTGGCTTTTTTATTTTTTAATGTTAAACCTATCGTTCATACTTAATTAAAAACTTTAGGTATGTTACTCCTGTTTTTCTTAAGCATAGGGTGCTATACAAACTCCCTTTCTTCCCCTTGATGTTTTAGGGTTTAATTATGATTTTTACATACAAAAATCATAATACATGTTTACATACTAATAAAAAGGGTATCTATTAAATTAACAGAGTAAAGGAGGGGCCTATATTGTGAATAAAAAAATGGAGCAATTGAAGCACCATGTTACGGATAATCAACGCAAACATGCTTTAACAACAAATCAAGGGGTAAAAATAGCTGAAGATGAATTTTCTTTAAAGATGGGCTTAAGAGGCCCAACCTTAATGGAGGATTTCCACTTTCGCGAGAAAATGACCCATTTTGATCACGAACGAATTCCCGAAAGGATTGTTCATGCACGCGGGGTTGGCGTACATGGTTATTTTCAGCTTTATGAATCGTTAGAAGCCTATACAAAAGCAGATTTCCTTACTAATCCTTCAAAGAAAACACCTGTATTTGTACGGTTCTCAACCGTTCAAGGTTCTAAAGGATCCAACGACACAGTAAGAGATGTACGTGGATTCGCCACAAAATTTTATACAGATGAAGGAAACTATGATTTAGTGGGTAATAATATGCCAGTATTCTTTATCCAAGATGCTATTAAATTTCCTGATTTTGTCCATGCAGTTAAACCAGAACCACATAATGATATTCCTCAAGGAGCTAGCGCTCATGATACCTTTTGGGACTTTGTTGCGCATAATCCTGAGTCCACTCATATGGTCATGTGGCAAATGAGCGACCGAGCTATTCCGCGTAGTTTACGAATGATGGAAGGTTTTGGAGTTCACACATTTCGACTCATTAACGCAGCAAGAAAAGCCCATTTCGTAAAGTTTCACTGGAAACCTACCCTCGGGGTTCATTCATTAGTATGGGATGAAGCTCAAAGGATTGCTGGGAAAAATCCTGATTTTCATCGTCAAGATTTATACGAAGCAATTGAAAAAGGGGATTATCCTGAATGGGAGCTTGGATTACAATTAATTCCAGAAGAAGATGAACATAAATTTGATTTTGATATTTTAGATCCAACGAAATTATGGCCAGAAGAAGAAGTTCCCGTAAAATTAGTTGGTAAAATGACATTGAACAAAAATGTTGATAACTTCTTTGCTGAAACAGAGCAGGTAGCTTTTCACCCTGGTCATGTCGTACCAGGTATTGATTTTTCAAATGACCCTCTTCTGCAAGGAAGATTATTCTCCTATACAGATACACAATTATCTCGTTTAGGGGGCCCTAATTTCCATCAAATCCCTATCAATCAGCCCGTATGTCCTTTTCATAATAATCAACGTGATGGTATGCATCAAATGCAGATTCATCGCGGTCAAACAAGCTATCATCCTAATGGATTAAATAACAATCAACCTGCAACCGTCCAAGCCGAACAAGGAGGATATGAACATTATCAAGAAAAGATTGATGGGCATAAAATTAGAGGTCGCAGTAAAAGCTTTCTTAACTTTTATTCTCAGGCTAAACTTTTCTACAATAGTATGAGCCCTATTGAAAAGCAGCACATAAAAGAAGCTTTTTGCTTTGAAGTTGGGAAGTGTAAATCAGACATAGTGAAGGCAAATGTAATTGCTCTCCTAAACCACGTCGATCGTCAATTAGCACAAGAAGTCGCTAACATTATTGGAGCTCCTTTACCTAAGGAAAATCACGAAGTAAATTCAGATGCAAAATCACCTGCACTAAGTATGTCCAATACTATTTTTAAATCTGATTCCAAAAATGTTGCAATTCTATTAAATGGCGACCCAAGCGTCTCCCTTCTGTCCGAATGGATTCAAGCTTTTGCACAGCATCGTATTAACTATAGCATCATAGATAATAAAATTTATCAGTTCAATGCTTCCATTAAAGTAACTGATACTTATACAACAACAGACTCCTCCCTTTTTGATGCAGTATTAGTGTTTAGTAGTGAGTCTGTCATTCACCCCCCTGTTTTAGAATTTGCAGAAACTACTTTTAAACATTTTAAACCGATAGCTCATGTCCTTAGTAATCCTCATGCTTTGGACCATAGTAAGATTAAACTGGATGGAGCAGGAGTTTATAACTTAACAAACACTTCAATTGAATCATTTATAGAAGGCATTGCCCAAGGAAGATTCTGGAGCCGATAATATAATATAAGGAGCGGATTAGAATGAGTAAAAAAATTGCTATTTTAATAACGGATTATTTCGAGGACACAGAATACACAGAGCCAGCAGAAGCTTTTAAACAAAAGGGATATGAATTAACAACTATTGAAGCAGAAAAAGGTAAAACGGTACACGGTAAGCAAGGAAAAAGTGAAGTCGTGATTGATAAAAGTATTGATGATGTTTCTCCAGAGAACTTTGATGCCCTCTTCATACCGGGTGGATTTTCTCCAGATATACTTCGTGCAGATGAACGTTTTGTTCGCTTTAGTAAAGCATTTATGGATGCGGAAAAACCTGTTTTCGCTATTTGTCACGGACCTCAGCTACTCATCACTGCACAAACACTTGAAGGACGTGATGTCACTGGATATAAATCTATTGAAGTCGATTTGAAAAATGCCGGCGGGAACTTTCATGACAAAGAGGTTGTCGTATGTCAAAATCAGCTAGTAACAAGTAGACAGCCAGAGGACATCCCAGCGTTTATTGAAGAATCGTTGCGTATATTAGGATAACTACCCTCCTTTTATTTACATGAAAATAGTTAATCATTGGGGTTTTATTCATCCCCTACTGATTAATTAGCCCTCACCAACTGGTCGTTTACAGGCAATCCGACCACCACAAATAGCAAGATAAATAAAAAGAGGGGAATCCAAAAGTTCAGTTTTAATAATCTTTTGGATTCCCCTCTTTTCTCGCCCAAAAATTCCTTATCACTTTTCATAGGCAGTTCTCATATAGTGAAAATGACTATATAATTCCTATCCATAAGTTAAATAATGATTTCGCACATATATAAATACAAAAGATGGGAGCCTTATTTATGAATAACAATCCACCTTCAACGCCCCCAAATCCAACGGAAACGAATAATAATGAAGTGAGCTTACAAACGTTACGCGTTATTGGGCTAATTGTACTGATTAGTGGCTACATATTAGTAACGCTTTCTGAAGTAGGCACATTAAAAAATCTTTTGCTACAGCCTAGTACTACTCCAAATTTAGCTGAAGTTGATCCGTTCTAAAAATTATATAAAAAGCGAATCCCAGTATAACTGGTTCGCTTTTATATAGTTTCATCCAATTTGAGAAACATTTCTCTCATCCTCATACTTCTCTTTCCCTATCGCTTTCATAAATAGTAAAATACTGCTCATACCAACGATAAAGTACAGAGCACTCATGCCCCAAGATGCAATAAATGAACCTAGCATAACACCTAATGCCCCGTTCATTTTTGCCACTTGAAAGACCATTCCGTTAATCGCCATATAAGAACCTCTTGCCTCATTTGGCACCATATCTGCCATAATAGATTGACGCACTGGCACATACATCATCTCACCTACCGTTTGGAAAAGCCCTGCAATTAATAAAATCCATAAGCTATTGCTCGTTCCGAGTATTGTAAATCCAATTGTATAAATGAATAAACCTACATATAAGATTTTCAAATCGTTGAAGCTTTTCAGCATTTTAATAAGAAGTGCTGAACATAACACAACTAAAATTGTATTCTCTGCAGAAATCCAGCTCAGCATGCGAATCCCTGTTAAATCAAACGTAACACCATTCCCGAATAAAAAGTGCACCGTTTCAAATTCCTTCTGCAAGCGAACACCTAAATAATTATTAATTTGAAACTCTAAAGACAATGTACATATACTCGCTGCACAAAAAATTAAAAATGCTTTATCTTTCATCACGACTTTATAACTATCTGCCATATCTTTTAATACATTTTTCTTCTCCACCGTTTTTCGTGCTACATACACTTCTTCCATATACACAGCCATCACATATAAAGTAATAATTGCAACAAGCGTTAATACGATAAACAATTGCAATCTATAGTTTTCAAATAGTAACCCACCAAATATTGCTCCAATCGCAATGGATAAATTAATAGCCCAATAATTAATGCTGTACATTACTTTTCGATTTTCAGGTGTACTCACATCAATTAACATCGCCTCTGTCGCAGGATTCATAAGTCCAGATCCTAAACTATTCACTAGCATAAAGATAAATGTTAACCACGGTGAATCTACATAATCCGAATTCGCAACTCCCATACAAGCAATAGAAATGACTTGTATACTTTGACCGATAATCATAACCTTTTTACGCCCAAGCCGGTCTCCAACATATCCACCGTATAAACCAATTACTAATGAAGCTATGACATTAATGAGTAGTAACGCACCAGCAACCGCACTACCTAACTTTATTGAAAAATAAATCGCCATAAATGGAAAAATCATCGTGGACACAGTACGTGTTAAAAACGAAGTTATAATTCTAATTTTTATATTTCGATGCATACTCCAAAATCCCATTGTTTCCCCCTCCTTATGCTTACTTATTTTACTTTGAAAAAAAGGAAGAAAAAGGTTAGAATATTCTAAAGAGTTTCCCCTTTTATGATAGAAGGAAGTGTATATATGAAAATTATGGACTATTACATTAGACTAAGACTACATGCACAAGATCAACAACATATGCGAAATAGCTTACAAGAATTAGCTGATGTTTTATATTGCAGTACGAAAAACGTAAAGATTTTATTAAAGAAAATGAGTGAGGAACAATTAATTCGCTGGACTCCAGGACGAGGCCGCGGAAATAAAACGGAAATTCTATTTATACATAATTTCGTAGAAGCGATTGAGTCCTATACAGATGAACTGTTAGCGCAAGAAAAATTAAAAGATATCTTTCTTCTTTTAAAAGAACCCCTCCCCCTCGCACTTCAAAAAAAGATAGAAAATAAACTACATCATCATTTTGGATACGAACCTTCAAATGATATGTACGACGTATTAAAGATTCCTATATCAAGAAAGATATTCCCATTAGATCCGGCTTTTGTGGCTGTAACTACAGAGAGCCATCTTACGAGTCAAATTTTTGATACGTTAGTCGTCTATAACGATGTTACTGAAAAAATGGAACCACACATTGCGCATACGTGGGAATTAAGTGAAGACGGGCTTACGTGGACTTTTTATTTACGAAAGGATGTATATTTTCATAACGAAACAGTTTTAACTTCTAAAGATGTACAATTTTCATTTGAAAGACTAAAAGAAGTTCACTCTCCTTTCGAATGGTTAACAGAAGAAATTGTTCAAATTGAAACGCCATCACCACTGCAAATTCGATTTCATTTAGCAAAACCAAATTTATTTTTCTTACACTATGTAAGTTCCATGCAGCTCGCAATTTTACCGCGTGATACGAGTATTCAAAATCATCATTATATAGGTACTGGACCTTTCAAACTTGCTCATTACTCTGAAGATAATATCGTACTCGAAGCGTTCACTCATTATTTTAAAGAGCGCGCATTATTAGACCGTATTGAATTTTGGGGTATTCCTGACCATGTGCAAATAGATGCTGATTATGAACTACCAAACGAAGAGGAAAATGAAAGGCATGATATACAAATAGAAGAAATAGGTTGTATTTATGCTAGCTTCAACTTTACAAAACCTGGTCCTCATCACGATATTTACTTTCGAAAGGCTTGGAGAGAACTATATGATGTTGAAACGATACTTCGTAGCATAGAGGGTAGACGAACAATTGCTGCATCAAGCTTCTTCCCTGATAGAAGCCGCCTTGCAACAAGAAGATCCTACTCTTTAGAAAAAGCAAAAGAGTATTTGAAAAAGAGTACATATAATGGAGAAACGATACATATTTACTTCTTCGCATTTAAAGATAGTGCAAATGATGCATATTTCTTAAAAGAACGATGTGAAAGTTTAGGTATACAAGTAGAGCTTCACCCATTTCCCGTTTCAGATTATATAGATCGCTCTATTGATAAACATGCTGATATTATTTTCATGGGAGAAGTCTTTGCTGCCAATCATGAAATTGCATTCTTAAATGTATTTAAAAATAAAAGTTACTTCGTAAATCGGTTCATGGACCCGCACTACGAAAAACAAATTAACTGTTTACTAGATACATTTTTACTAGAAGAAAATAAAGAAAAGCGTTATGAACTCATGTATGAGATTGAAGAGTTTTTACAAGCAGAACACATCATTTTATTTAACTATTACGTTTTAAAAAGAAAAACATACCCTTCTTCTTTAAAAAACGTAACAATTGATTCATTTGGTTGGGCAAATTTTGCGAAGTTATGGATACAGCCATCCACGTATTAAAGTGTGAGTTTTTATAAAAGGAGAAGGTACTACATCCTTAGTAGTACCTTCTTCACATACTATTATTTAATTACTCCATCTAAATGATCTTTCAAGTTCACTAAAAACTTCTCTATATCCGGATTCTTCACCACATCATAACAAGCAAAACTCTTTAACGGACTCATACCGAGAAACTTTTGCACGCGGTGTAAATGACTAAGCGCTGATTCTAAACTTTCTCCTTCAAAGAACTTCGTCTTATCTCCAAATGCTTTTTCAGGTGCATTCCAAGTTGTAGAGAACATATACTCTTTCTCTTTTAATAAACCACCTGTTCCATATTCATCTGCACCTTTAAAGAACAAACCGTATTCATATACTTCATCCATATACGTTTTAAATAAGCCCGGTACACTAAACCAATAAATCGGTGTTTGATAAATAACAACATCGGCCCATAAAAACTTATCTTGTTCTTCTTTAATATTGTAACCATCTTGAATCGTTGTTGTTTTCACATGATGATTCTCGCCTAATACAGTAACCATATAATCTACTAACGTTCTATTTAATCGTCCTTCCTTTGTACCGTATTTTTCATGTCCATTTATAATAAATATATTTTTCATCGTTTTTCTCTCCCCTATATGATCTACTCTTCGGCTATTAAGCCGAGTTGCTGCTGTAGTGTAAGATTATCTTCTAAATGCCAATCTTCCGTTATCTTTCCGTCTTTCACATGTAAAATATCAATTGCAAAAAAATTAATTTTCTTACCATTATGCATTCCTGTAAAAAAAAGACGGGCTGTTACTTTATCACCAACAACTAATAAGTCTTCAATCTCACAATGTATATCAGGCACAACTTTACGAAAATTTTGCGCTGCAAACTTTAATCCTTCAATGCCTTGTGGTCGCCCTTTCGGCAATGTATTATCGAAAAAATTTTCAGTAACAGTCTGCGGAATAAGTTCCTCCTTACCTGTATCCCAAAATGCATAAAAACGCTGCGCGGCATGAACCATTTCTGTCGCTTCTTTTTTACTTAGTGAGGGATCAATTGTCATTGCTTTTGGCCTTGGCATTTCTTTTAATAACTGAACTTCACCTTTTTGTTCCGCGCCGCATGCTACAAGCACAATACAAATAACAAACAAACTAAGAAATCCAAGTAACTTTTTTATCCCCATGGAAATCACCACCTCCTTATATAAATCCTTTTTGTTCCGTATTGCTATTGTATATGCACTAACTTCCTTTATGGAAGTAGTGATATTTTTTTCATATAGTTACCAAAAGTATAGTTTTGTGATACTATAAAGCAAATTCATCAAAAAAAATTTTATGGAGGCTAGTTCCATGAACAATATAGATCCAGTTGAATTAACGAAAGGTTTACCTGGCATACCTTGTCCTATCGCTAAAACGCTTGATGTAATTAGTACAAAATGGACGTTTTTAATCATTCGTGATCTTCTTATCGAAGGAACATTACGCTTTAGTGATTTACAAAAATCAATGAATGGGATTAGTCCAAAAACATTATCGCTTCGACTAAAAGAATTAGAGTCTCAAGGCATTATAACGAGAAAAGTATATCCAGAAGTTCCGCCTCGTGTAGAGTACACATTAACGGATAAAGGAAAGCAATTAGAGGGGATTTTTATTGAATTAAAACGGTTTGGGTTAAGTTTATAAAACAAAAACCCCTTACAGTCGTAAGGGGCTTCATTACTTCGCAAAACTTTCAGCCAACTGTTTCTCTCTCCACATAAATGTAATAGCGAGACCAACTATTAAAACAACTCCTGAAAATGCATATGGGTAATGAATGTTCATATCAAATAATATTCCGCCCATCGCTGGTCCTGCGATATTTCCTAAACTCGTATAAGTCGAGTTCATCCCAGCAACGAATCCTTGCTCTTTTCCAGCTGCTTTTGATAAAAACGTCGTTAAAGCTGGACGAAGTAAATCAAATGCTAAGAAAATGAAGCAAGTAACGAGAAGTACAATCCAATAATTAAAGACTACAGTTGAGACGAATGCTAATACTGCACCTACAATTAAACATATTTGGATTAATACTTTCTCACCGAACATGTCTACCAATTTGCCAAACATAAATACTTGCACAACTACCCCAAAGATTGAACTGATTGTAATAATTGCTGCAATATCTTTCGGCGAGAAACCAAATTTATGATCTGAGAATAAGCTAAACACAGTTTCATACGCCGATAATCCGAATGCGAGTACAAATACGATAATAAATGCAATTGCATACATTGGATGTAATGATTTCTTTAAATCACCAATAAAACTTGATTCTTTCGTATTAGAAGAAATCTCTGCAAGTTCTTCTTTCGTTAACGGTTCTTTTAAAATAAAGATTGAAATCACACATGCTATAAAAGCAATTGCTGCTGCAACGAAAAATGGCACACGTATACCGTATTCTGCAATAAATCCGCCGATTCCAGGCCCTATAATGAATCCAGTACTAATAGCCGCAGATAAGTATCCCATCGCCTTTGGACGTTCCTGAATAGATGTAATATCCGCAACATATGCCGTAACACCAGGCATAATAAAAGCAGCACTAATTCCGCCTAATACCCTTGCTACATAAAGCATCCATACATCTTTTCCTAATCCAAAAAGAAGCTCTGAAACACCAAAAATAAATAATCCAATGATTATCATTTTCTTTCTACCGTAAAGATCAACCCACCGGCCTGTAATAGGTGAAGTAATGAGCTGTGCCATTGCAAACACTGCAACGAGATATCCCATCGTCTTCCCTGTTAAATGCATATCATTCATAAAGGACGGCATAACCGGAATGATTAATCCAATCCCTAAAAAAGCGATAAATATATTACTCAAAAGAATGACCAATACCATCTTTTGTTCTTTTATCGGTTTCTTCACTTTCTAACACCTCTTCCCGTAAGTTCCTCTCAAAAAATAATGCCCAAGAAGCTTTTTCTTTATCCTGCTCTTTGCGGGCTAGTAATGAGTGAGGATGCCTCCACTCATTAGAATTTCACTCTATCCTTCCACACATACATAAGCATTAGGTGAATGACTATCATTCAGTTTTCCTCAAAAATGAACCTACCTTTTCAGACAGGTTCATCTTACTACTTCTTTATATGTAGTGCATGTGTTAAAAAATCTAGTACTTCTGCCTTTTGCAAATCCACTTGCTCATCATCTTTATGATCATATAAATAAACTTGTTCCGCTGCTGATTCAACTAGAGCGATAAATAACTTCGCTGTTCGCTCTGCGTGAACCGAATCACGAATTTCACCAGCTTCTTTCGCCTCACTTAAAAATTCGCTTAACCACATATAAAGAGGCTCATACACAGCTTCCCACTCTTTTATATGTTCTGTAGATGCAAGACCTGCATACATTAAAGCTTGTATTTCACGATATTCCTCTATAAATTGAAACACCGCATCGATTACTTGTGCCACTTTATTTGAAAAAGGTACATCTTTTTGTACTTTCTCTTTCACTGCAAGTATCATCTTTTCAACCATCACTTCTGCTATTGCAGGCATAACAGATAGCTTAGAAGGAAAATATAAATAGAAAGTTCCTTGCGCAATGCCAGCTAATTTCACGATATCAGAAATCTTCGTTTTTTCGACGCCCTTTTCCTGAAACACTTCAATAGCTGCATAGACAATTTTCTCTTTTTTATTCATCATCTAAACCCTTTCACACGCATATTGAATGACTGTCACTCATTTTATAAGATAATTGATTGTACTGTCAATGATAGTGAACTCTAAGAGGAAATCATTTTTTTTATAATAAAATCTCCTAATAAACAATTAGGAGATAGAAATACAATATATCTTTAAGAAAGTGCCTTTAATCCTGTCACTCCACATACAATAAGAAACACACTAATAATACGCGCTTTACTTTTCGACTCCCCAAACAAGAACATGTTTAATAAAACGGCACCTGCTGTTCCAATACCGATCCAAACCGCATACGCGACACTGACTTGTAAAAATAAGAAAGATGTATACAAGAATGCGAAGGATGTAGCAAACCCGCCTATATAAATCGCACCATTGGCTAATGTTTTATCTTTACTATACATTTTAAGTCCTATCACACCGACTATTTCACTAATTGCAGCACAAAATACGAAAAACCAACCCATCTTTAAGCAGCTCCTTCCACAGTTTCTTCTTTATTATCAGCTAGCTTTAAACCGATAACGCCAGCTACAACCATCACGATAAAGAATAACTTCCCTACACTGAAACTTCCGCCGAAAAGAAATACATCCATCAAGAAAGTACCTACCGTACCAGCTCCGGCGAAAACAGCATATACAGTCCCGGTTGCAAGATGTTCACACGCTTTAGAAAGGAAGTGAAAATCAACAGCGATAACTCCTAAAATAATAATCCAATGCCACCAAGTATTAGCCGTATTAAAACCAAACACCCAAAAAATTTCAAAGATACATGTTAATATGACATATAACCATGCTCTATTTTTCATACCTCTCACCTCTTATGACTGACTTTCAGTCATTTTTATTTTAAAAAAATATACTCTTTCATCAATACTATATAAACCAATATCATCCTCATTTACCATTGTATTTGTTCCATTTTTAAACTAACTACATCCTTTTACACGAAAATGACTGAATGTCATTCATGTATATTGTACATGAACATTTTAAAAACTGTCAATGGCGAAAGTTTATTTAAAATTTCTTTCATCTGATTTGTATATTTCTTAATAATCTGTCAATACTGCTAGTAACATAATATTTTCTCCACTCCCCCTTGGAGAGATCCCTTGAATGGAGCAGTTAGCTTTTGCTAGCTGCTCTTTTTTATTTATCCGCACACTATGATGAAATACTCATAGATCAAATCCATTTTTCATCACATAACAACATCTATTTATTTTCCAATGAGCTTTTGTAAGCACGAATTTTATTCTCGAGCATCTTCTCTGTAACTTCTAAGTTTTCTCTTTGAATCTGAATAGATTTCCTATGATCTTCTAGGAGCTGTAAACGAGCTTCTGTTGTATGCTCCCCTTCTGTATATAATCTAGCGTATTCTCTTATTTTCGCTATTGGCATTTGCGTTTGTTTTAATTTCATTACAAACTGCAACCACTTTATATGTGACTCTTCGTAAAGTCGATTTCCATTTGTATCACGATTTGCAATTAATATATTTTCCTTTTCATAATAACGTAGTGTATGTGTGCTCACGCCTAATAATTTTGCTACCTCGCTAATTGTGTACATACTAAAACTCCCTTCACATGCTTACCCTCATATATTTTATAACCGTATCAAATTTATAAAAAACGTTTGACTTAGAGTATACTCTAACAAATACAATCTAACCATAAATGAATTTGAATTTAGGGGGATTTTATATGAAATATACTGTTATTACTGGCGCAAGTTCCGGAATTGGTTATGAAGCAGCTTTAGCATTTGCATCTCGCGGAAAAAATTTAGTACTTGTAGCTCGAAGACAAGAAGAATTAAACGAATTAAAATTGAAAATTAACGAAATGCATCCAGAATTGGATGTTGTCATTCGAAGAACTGATTTATCTGTTACTGAAGATGTTTATAAACTTTATGAAAGCCTACAATCTTTTCAAATTGAAACGTGGATTAACAACGCAGGTTTTGGTAATTTCGCCTCAATTGCTGAACAAAATTTAAATAAAATCGAGACGATGTTGCATGTCAATATAGAAGCACTAACAATACTCTCTTCTCTTTTCGTTCGAGATTATTCAAAGGTTGACGGAACACAGCTTATTAACGTTTCATCGGGCGGCGGATACACGATTGTTGCTGATGCTGTTACGTATTGCGCTACAAAATTCTATGTAAGTGCATTTACAGAAGGGTTGTCTCACGAATTGAAGGAACAAGGCGCAAAACTGCAAGCAAAAGTTTTAGCTCCAGCTGCAACTGAAACAGAATTTGCAAAGCGTTCATTTGATATTGATGAATTCCAATACGATAATGTTGTACCGAAATTCCACACTGCAAAACAAATGGCACAATTTATGCTCGATCTTTATGATAGCGATAAAGTTGTAGGGCTTGTCGATGGTTCTACTTATAACTATGAACTTAAAAACCCCATTTTTAAGTTTGCAGTAAGAAAAACGAATTCAATTTCTTAATTTCCCCTAAAACATAGATGCCCACTATTACGTAAATAATAGTGGGACTTTTTCTGTCTGAAAAATTCACCCAACATACCGAATCATCGCCACCTCATCACAATAATCAACCTTTGGACAATGCCTACAATCAATCCATACTTTCTCTGGCAATGCATCTCTATTCACAAAATCAAACCCGCACTTTTGAAAAAATTCCGTTTCATATGTTAAAGAAATAACTCTACTCACTTTTATTTTCGCAGCTTCATTCATGACATGATTCACTAACATACGTCCAATCCCTTTTCCTGCATATGTATGCGAAACGACTAACGACCGGACTTCTGCTAGGTCCTCCCCTAATACATGTAAACCAGCAACTCCAACAATTCTCTCGTCTTCTTTCATAACATATAAACATTGCAAATATTGATAAAGAGACAAAAGAGAACGTGGTAAAACAACTCCCTCTTTTGCATAAACCTCAATAAGACTATAAATTTCTTTCACATCACTCGTCACCGCATTACAGATTTTCATATTACATCCCCTTGCCCCTCAATATTAATATTTATAACTTAAAATGAATTTTAATTCATAATTTTATATAATAATACATCTCTCTTTTCTCCTCGTCAATCAATTTATACAAACAAAAAACCAAGCAATCTAATCGATGCTCGGTTCCTCATCTCGTATCGGCAATATTGTTGAATATTTAATTTCACGAAGTGCCAAACTCGTCTGTATACGTGTAATACCAAGCTTATTCAGCTTTCTAATAAACTGCTCTAGTTCTTTACGATCACGATTTGCAACCTTTAATAAATAATCGTACTCCCCTGTTAAACAGTGACATTCTAATACTTCCGGCATCGATTCTAATTCTTTCTCCAACACTTCCAGCTTGTCAAATTGATGAATATTTGTACTCATAAAAATAAAGCATAATAAATCAAACCCAAGCTTTTCTTGATTTAAAATTGCAACTTGCTTATCGATGAACCCTTCCCCATCTAACCTTTTTATTCTTGCATGCATCGCAGCCGGTGATAAATTAACGCGACGTGCCAGCTCTGCATTACTTACTTGTGACTCCTTCTGCAATATATCTAAAATTTGTACATCCAAATCATCCAACACTTTAATAACAGACGACTCCATTACAATTCCCCCTTTTTTCTTACCGATGATTATTCGAAAAAACACCTTATAATTTATCCAAAACTGAATATCATTCTGTAAATATCATTCACAGATAAAAATTTTATCGAGTTTTTACCATTATACAAAAGAATATATTACATAATAAAGAAAAATGCTAAAATTATTTACAATTCGTATTGATTATAAAAAAGGGGATTTTAGCATGCCTTATTTTTACGTCTTTTTACTATTACTAACGAGCTTATTATGGGGAGGAAATTTTGTCGTTGGAAAATCACTCGTCGATCATGCATCGCCGATGACACTGACAAATTTAAGATGGATGATTGCGATTGTTTGTTTATTACCAATGGTATGGTTTAAAGAAAAGAAAATCCTTCCACCACGTACCGCAATACTTCCTTTAATATTGATGGGAATTTCAGGGGTCGCTCTTTTTAACATTTTTCAATTTTTAGCATTAGAAAAAACATCCGCTACGAATGTAGGTCTTATCTCTACATTGAATGCAATTTCAATCGCATTATTTTCAGTATTATTTCTAAAAGAAAAAGTAAATACACTTCAAATCCTATCCATGATTCTTTCATTCTTCGGGGTTATCCTCGTCCTATTAAAAGGTGATTTCTCGCTTTTATTTTCACTACATTTTAATAGCGGTGATTTATGGATGATTGCAGCAGTTTGTATTTGGGGAATCTATTCTGTTTGTAGTAAATGGGCAACAAAAACAACTACACCACTTATGGCAACGTTGTACTCTGGTATTTTCGGCGTTATTTTATTACTACCGTTTAACATAGGTAGCTTCACTGTTTCAAATATAAATACTTCTTTCATCACATCACTTTTATATACTGGGCTTATTTCGACAGTTCTTTGTATGGTATTTTGGAATATTGGCGTACAAAAATTAGGCGCAACTACATCAGGTATTTTTCTAAACTTCAATCCAATTTTCACAGCCATTTTAGCATTCATATTTCTCGGAGAAGAATTAACGTGGATACAAATTTTAGGGACAATTGTCGTTGTAACAGGATGTTATTTATTTTCTCATTTCAAAACTGTTGCCGTTCAGCCAACTAGACCTTTAATACGAAAACATTCTTAATGAAAAAACATCGTCATCTGGGTTGGCGATGTTTTTATTTATTCTTCATTTCTTTTATATACTGCTTTTCCTCTTCTGGCGATAAACGTTCCGTCGCCTTACCAGTATCTCCACCTTGAAGGCTCCATAAAAAGTTATGCTCCTCAACAGTTTGAGAAAAATCTCCTTTTTCCCATCTATTTATAATAGAAAGTAACTTCATTTTATATTGAAAACCTGTACTATTTTCAATATCCCTTTTTACATTAGAAATTTCCTTTTTTGTCATTTCTACAAATCCCCATTTTTCAGAGGATTTTACCTTTTGGTGCACCATTTTATGCATAGTAAAAATAATTTCACCTTCACTAATTTGCGGGGCTTCTTCTGCAGCTTTTTTCTCTTTTTCGTTTGCCGCTCGCTCGGTTTGAATATTTTTATTTTCTTTTTCCACATATGCAAGCAATTTCTTTCCGCCAACTATAGAAGAGATGATTACCATAATGGTAATACATATACCTACAATCCATTTAAAAAGCATTAGCTCTTCATCGCTTCCCTAACAATATGACTATCTACATATTGCTTAAACTTCACGATTTTTCCATTTTCAAGCTGCCATACATGAACAAATTCTGCTTCAAATGATTTTCCTGTTTCTTTATAAACTCCAGAATACATACCTTCAGCAATAATTACATCTTTTCCGTTTACTTCATGATATGTATTTACACTTGCTTTATAATCATCCCAGTCTGATCCTAAACGGCTAAATACATTTTCCATTATAGCTTCTACGCCTTTATATGTTCCGCCGTACGGGAAACCTTCTGCCTCTGTCCATTCCACTTTTTCAGAGAAGGCTTCTGCTAAATGCTTTGCATTCGAAGACGCTGATCCTTCATACGTGCTTTGAATAATTTCTAAATTTGATTTAGGCATATTACTTCCTCCCGTTTATTTATTTTTACACAAGACGTAACTGACATAGTTACATCTTGTGTAAAAAAATATTTAAATTGTTTTACTCTTAATCTATTTGTTGTAATCATTATAGTTACAATACTTCTTCAAGTCAACAATTATAAATAAAATTTACTTCGTTTTCATTACTTTCTCTTTTAAGAAACGATCTACATATCCTTCTGCTTTTACTACGAATAAATACGCACCCATTGATAATAATGCAAGATCTAATTCATATCCTGGATTCTTTCCATCTCCTAATAAACCTGCTGCTCCATTTACCTTTACGATAGCTCCAGCTAAAATAAGAGCGAATAACAATCCTACATATCGTACACCTAAACCGATAATTAATAATATACCACCAACTAATTCTACAGTTGCTACGCCGTATGCAAGGCCACCTGGTAAACCGATGCTTGTAAACCATCCTGCTACATTATCGATACCTGATTGAAACTTTGCTAAACCGTGTGCAAAGAACGTAACTCCTAACACGATACGAATAATTAAATTCCCAATATATTGATTCATTTTGAACTCTCCTTTTTGTTTTGTTATGGTGAACTTTTATTCACAAGTCAAAACAATACGGTATTTTATTTCATTCGTCAAATACTTTTTTAAAGAAAACAAAAAACATTATCCCTTTCACGGATAATGTTTTCTTACAAAATAGCGCTAATTCAAGCTTTTATTCTATCGCATAAAAAAAGTTGAAACATTTTTCCAGCGCCAATATAGGGCAGCAAAGAAACGTCCTCTTCCACAACCATTCCAACAACATTCACTTTCTTATCTACAAGTAAATCATGTGTGGCAACTTGCATCTCCCCTGCATATCTACCGTACAATTCATTATCAATTGTAATACTGCCTTTCTTTCTTACAATTGTATGCATCGGCTGTAACACCACTCTATTTCCTTCCCTTGATTCTACAGATCGAATAACATCACGAGCTGGATCTAGTCTATTTGTATGCACTTGCTCTACCACTTTTAATACTTCTTTATCAGTTATAAATGATTTGTAACGCAATGGAATAATCCCTCTACTTGCACTAGCTACTTCTTGCATACTTTCCAAACTTGCGCTTATATCTCCAATCAATACTTTATCAACACCACAATCTTGAACAAGTTCTAAGTACGCTTCAAGCGGGCGCATATTGCGATGTTTTTCTAACGTTGGTAACCCTTCATATAACGGACCTCGTTTTTCCGCATCTCCTGGAATAAATGCCATCGTCTTTATTCCACACTTCTGTAAATATTGATTTTGCTTTTGTAAGAAGGACTTTGCTAGTCCTGTCTCTGGACGTGGGTAAAAATTATGCCATGCTTCTACATTCTCTACTCTTATATGTTCTGCAAGTAATTCTTTCCAAAATGGCTTTGTAATCGTACTCGCATTTAAAGCTACTTTCATCTTATGAGATACGCTTGCAATTTCTTTTGGCGCAATGCCGTAATCCATTCTTAAACCGGTAATGCCCCAGTCCAATAGTTCTTCCACATTTTCATATGTTAGCCCTAAATGGTGTAACGATTTTGGAGAAACATCAACCATTAACTCCATTTCATGTGCAAGAGCTTGTTTCCCTAATATTTGAATTAACTCTTTATACGTATTTGGATCATCTTCTGGAATGTGCAGTGATGTAAAAATAGATGTAAACCCATTTTCCTTCGCTACTTTTAGCCACTCTTCTTGTTTCTCTACTCGTTCTTTTGAAAGATAAATGGAAACTCCGATCATATAAATCTCCCTTTCTATTAATAGAAAAAGAGAAAGGAATCCCTTTCTCTATATGTTTTCTGCCATTTCTTCTTTAAATCCGAAGAAGTACGTAAAGATAAATCCGAAAGCATATGCAATTACTAAACCTAAGAAATATAGTAAATATTTATTGTCAGCAATTAATGGAATTAAAGATAGCCCTGATACGCCAATTCCAAGAGAAGCTGTTTGCATAACTGCTTGGAATGCACCACCGACAGCCGCTCCTAAACAAGCAGTAATAAACGGTTTCCCAAGTGGTAATGTCACCCCGTATAATAACGGCTCACCAATTCCTAAAAAGCCAACTGGCAATCCACCTTTAATTACATTTCGAAGTCGCTTGTTTTTTGTTTTCACATAAATCGCAATTGCTGCGCCCACTTGGCCAGCACCAGCCATTGCGAGTACTGGTAATAAAGGTGTTACCTGTGTTTGATTAATAAATTCCATATGAATTGGTGTTAAACCGTGATGCAATCCGACCATAACGAGCGGTAAAAATGTTCCTGCAAGTACTGCGCCAGCAAATGCTCCGCCAATATTTAAAATAGCATTAATTCCGCTCGTAATACCATCTGATAAGAAACCTGCTAATGGCTGAATGGCTAACATCGTTACGATACTTACAACTAATACAGTAATGAGTGGCGTCACGATTATATCAACTGCATTCGGCACTGCTTTTCGAACTTGTCTTTCCACTACAACCATAAGCCATGCTGCAAAAATAACTGCAAACAATCCGCCTCTTCCAGGCACTAATGCTTCACCAAACAATTTTACGTTTGCCATCGCCGGATTGAAAATTAGAATACCAGCAATTGCCCCAAGAACCGGTGTCCCGCCAAATTCTTTCGCTGTATTCCAGCCGACTAAAATTCCTAAGAATGTAAAGATACCGCCGCCAATGAGTAGTAACATTTGTAACCACGTTGCATTTGGATCAGCACCAGCGTTTTTCGCAAAGTTAGCAACCCCGTTTATAATTCCTGACGCAACAAGACCTGGAATTAATGGGATGAAAATACTCCCTATTTTTCGTAAAAAGTTTTTCACCGGTGTATTATTTTTCTTCTTAATCTCTGATTTCATCTCTTGCCCAATATCTTCAAGGTGATGATCTGCTACCTCACCAATTCGTAGTCCTGTCAAACCTTCCATTTCAGCTGCTACTTTATTTACTGTTCCTGGACCAACGACAACTTGAAGCGTCTCATCTTCTATAACACCCATAACGCCTTCAACTTTTTTCAAAAGGTCCATGTTTACTTTACTTTCATCATGAAGCGTTAATCGTAGTCTCGTCATACAATGAGCAATACTACGAATATTTTTTATTCCTCCAAGTTGCTCCGAAATTTCCTTGGCCATTCTCTCTTCTTTCTTCATAATAGAATCCCCCTCCCTATTATTTTATAGTGCTTTCTTCACAAACCCTTTAGCGTATTTTAGTTTCTCCAGTGCTTCCCCATATTCGCACTGCAACAACACCATAACAATTGCAGCTTTTACGTTACGTTCTGCCTTTTCATAATACTCTGTCGCTACTTCATAACTAGCGCCTGTTGCTTCCACAATAATTCTTTTTGACCGTTCTACTAACTTTTCATTTGTGGATTGAACATCTACCATTAAGTTTTTATATACTTTTCCTACACCAATCATCGAAGCTGTTGAAATCATATTCAGCACTAATTTTTGTGCTGTACCAGCTTTTAAACGCGTTGATCCTGTTAATATTTCTGCACCTGTCTCTACTTCCACATTTAACTTTGCATATTTACTTATTTCAGCATTTTTATTACAAGAAATACTCGCTGTACTCGCTCCTACGCTCTGTGCGTATTTCAAGCCGCCGATTACGTAAGGAGTTCTGCCACTTGCAGCAATTCCAATCACTGTATCTTTCTCATTTAATCCAATACTTTTTAAATCTTCTTCCGCTAACTCTTCGCGATCTTCGGCACCTTCCACCGCTTTAGTAAACGCTTTCAATCCACCTGCTATAAACCCTTGCACCATTTTATCATCCGTGCCAAATGTCGGCGGACATTCCACTGCATCTAGAATACCTAAACGACCACTCGTACCAGCACCAATGTAAATTAAGCGTCCCTCTTCTTCAAAAGATTTAATAACAGTCTGTACAACCTTTTCAATTTGTTCTATCTCTTTTTCAACTGCTAACGCAACAGTTCGATCTTCTTCATTCATACTTTGCAACACTTCTTTTATGCTCATTTCATCCAGATTCATTGTTTTCTCATTACGATGTTCTGTCGATAAATTTTCTAACATATTGCCACCCTCTTTGAAATTATATTTCACACTTTTATTATAACTTTAAGAAACTAAAAATCAATAACTCTTTCTTATTTTATGAAATAAAATTTCACTACATGACATATTTTTGTCAAAGATCATAAAGTGAAACTTTAATCAGTGGGGTTTTGTTCATCCCCACTGATTATTAGCCCGCACCAATCGGGCTTTTACGGGCAGTTGATCCCCCACCTAACTTTCTTTGCTTCCGCTGAATTTTGAAGTGGGGGGCTTACTACCCGTTAACGGGATAAAAAAAAGATGAGTCTCCTCATCTTTTCTTCTACTTTAACTTCCGTAACCGCAGCGCTTCTTCTCGCGTCTCCATAAATTGATCCAATACTTTATTACCAATTCGATTGAAAGTAATAACATATAAAGCATCAATCATATTCAGTTGCGTCATTCTCGAAGCAATACTCGCAATACGATGATCTTGTTCTACATCTGGCATACAAAGGCGAATATCCGCTTCTTTATATAGGGGTGATGATTGATCTAATTTCGTAATTCCAATAACAGTTGCACCTTGTCTCTTTGCATACTGCGCCATTTCAAGCACATCTTTCGTTCGACCAGATGTTGAAATCGCAACAAATATATCGCCTTCTTTTAAATTTGTCACAAGCGGCAACATCATATGAAAATCAGATAGCATCATCGCTGTAAATCCAAGCCGCGTAAATTTATAAGCCCCGTCCATTGCTGGCGTAGCTGATCCGCCTACGCCGTAAAATATAATTTTATTCGCATTTACAATAAGATCTGCAGCTTTCTCAAGTTCCCTCTTATCTATTGCAGTAACACTCGCCTCAATTGCAGCTTTATTCACATAAGTAACTTTATTAAATAAATCATACGGTCCATCTTCTGTATTCATCACTGAAAAATCGTTAATATTATAATCAGCAATCGTTAATTCACGAACGAGTGCTATCTTAAATGCTTTAAAACTTCCGATTCCAATCGATTTACAAAAGCGAACGACACTCGCTTCACTTGCGCCTGCATTCGTTGACACTTCTTTCGTCGTTAAATTCGGTATAATCTCTGCATTCTCCATTATGTACATGGCAACCTTCTTCTCAGCTGGTGAAAATTGATCCATATTACTTTCAATTTTAAATAGTAATGTTGAAGCTTTCACTATTTAACCTCCACTTCTTACGGTTGCGTTCACTTATTTTCTCTTGCTTCAAGAAGGTAATAACCATCATCGCCAGGAGGATGAAACACATTTACAATGCGATTCCCTTTTTGATAAACAGTTCTTTCCCCTTCTGTCCACTTCTTTTCCCAACCGTTCATCCAAATCGCAACATCAGGTAAAAAAGCAGTATATTTCAGCTTCTGACCGTACTCACCATCTGCTTCTTCCGAAAAAATAGAAACCGGAAAATCTTTCACTTTTGATTCTTTCCATGCAGTAAATGGTATACATACTGCAATAAGTACGATTACACCGATAACCTTCTCCTTCGTAATCTTCACACTTCCCTCTCCTTGTCATATCACATACATAGATTTTACCATAATTACAAACCCTTCATGCTATATGACTATTGCTTTTGGGAATAAAAAAGAGCTTACCTACATCAGATAAGCCCTTCCCGTCTATACAAAATATTTCTTCAAAAGTGGCGGTGTAATAATCGTCGTCAATATAACAACAATAACAATCGCTGTGAAATTTTCTTTCGCTAATAAATTCGCCGTAAGTCCATTTGCAGCGATGATAAGCGCTACTTCACCACGTGATACCATCCCCGCGCCAATACTAATAGAAGATTGGAGATTAAACCCTGTCAGCCTTGCTCCTAAACCTGATCCGATTAACTTTGTGAAAATCGCAATGAGAGTCATAATAATAATGAACCAAAGCTGGCTTCCAATGCCTTGAAATGTAATTTCCATTCCGATACTTACGAAGAATACTGGAACAAATATTGCATAAGCGATCGGTTCAATTTTATGTTCCACTTCATGCTTATACTCTGTTTGAGAAATAGCAATTCCTGCTGCGAATGCTCCAATAATGCCTGCAATTCCCATCATTTCACTGTAATAAGAAAAAGAGAAGCAAATAATAAGAGCTGCACTAATTAACGCTTCTGTTACACGAAGCGGGACAAGCATTTTCATAATCCAAGGAACGACTTTCCAAGCAATAAAAACAATACTTACAAAGAAAATAATTTTCTTTACAATGACCAGTGTTATATTCACATCTTGTGTTCCTAAAAAACTCATTACAAATGCTAATAAAATAACGACAATGACATCATCAAATACGGCAGCACCTAAAATTGTTGTACTTTCTCTCGTATTCATTTTTCCTAGATCACGTAGCGTCTGCACCGTAATACTAACCGATGTTGCGCAAAGTAATAACCCTAAAAAAATGGCATGGGATTGTATTAATCCAAACAGCAATCCTGTTACATAACCACCGATGAAAGGAAAAATAATTCCACCGGCCGCTACTGCAAACGACGATTTCAAATTCCGATTTAACTCTTCTAAATCTGTTTCAAGTCCCGCCATAAACATAAGTAACAAAACACCAATCTCACTCAATTCATCAATCAGTTCAGAACTATTAATAATACCAAGTACAGCCGGACCGATAATAATACCGACAATTAACTTACCAAGTACAGAAGGCTGACCAAGTCTTACACTAATGTCACCAGCTAATTTCGTACAAAGTAAAATGACGACAAGTTCAAAATAAAATAACATAGCATCTGCTCCTACTTTAACTTTAATCAGTGGGTCGTTAACCCCCGTCCATTTCTGCAAGTAGTTTCCCCTATTGATCCGCATTTTATTTGTCATATTTTTATTTGACAAAATATTCTGAATTATATTAAGATTAATCCAGCAATTTTAAAAAACTACATACCATAACTGCACCTCCACTTCCTTACTTACTCTTTTTTAATGGGCTCATACTATAGTCGCAGTTATGGAAATGAAAAAACGGGGGGAGAGTCCAAAGTGAAGTCATTATTACGAAAAAAAGCGCTTAGTACTGAATCACCAAAGCAGCTAGCTAGAACATTAACTGCACTCGATTTAACATTTTTAGGAATCGGCGCCGTAATTGGGACAGGGATCTTTGTATTAACAGGTATTGTTGCAGCAAAACATTCTGGTCCTGGTATTATGCTATCATTCCTTATTGCTGCATTTACTTGTGCTTGTGTAGCCTTTTGTTACGCTGAATTTGCTTCTTCTATTCCTGTCTCAGGAAGTGTGTATACTTACGCATACATGACAGTCGGAGAAGTCGTCGCCTTCATCGTCGGATGGTGTTTAATGCTCGAATATTTACTTGCCGTTGCAGCAGTAGCTGTCGGTTGGTCTGGTTATTTGCAATCATTACTACAAGGGTTCAATATACACCTGCCCGCCATAATCGCCTCGGCCCCCGGCGTAGGAAAAGGTGGTCTCATCGATTTACCTGCTGTCTGTATTTTACTTCTTATTACGGGCCTTTTAAGTTTTGGTATACGCGAAAGCGCACGCATTAATAATATTATGGTTCTTATCAAGTTAGCCGTTATTATCGCCTTTATCGTAGCAGGTGCAAAATATGTAAAACCCGAAAACTGGACACCGTTCATCCCATTCGGATACGACGGTATTATTACTGGGGCTGCCACTGTGTTCTTCGCCTTCTTAGGATTTGATGCAATCGCAACAGCTGCAGAAGAAACGAAAAAACCGCAGCGTGACTTACCAATTGGTATTATCGGTTCTCTTCTTATTTGTACTGTTTTATATATGATCGTATCTTTCGTTTTAACAGGTATGGTTCCTTATACGCAATTAGACGTTTCTGATCCAGTTGCATTTGCATTGCATTTCGTTGGTGAGGATACAATTGCAGGACTACTCGCTGTTGGAGCGATGACTGGAATGACAACCGTTCTCTTAGTCGTTATGTATGGACAAGTTCGCGTTTCGTATGCGATGAGCCGTGACGGTTTACTTCCAAAAGCGTTAGCACGTGTAAATAAAAAAGTAAAAATCCCTTTATTAAATACGTGGATTACTGGCGTTGTTGCTGCTTTATTAGCAGGCCTTTTAGACTTACATTTGCTAGCGAATTTAGTAAACATCGGCACGTTAACAGCCTTTACATTCGTTTGCTGCGCAGTACTTATTTTACGAAAAACACACCCTGATTTAAAACGTGGATTCCGTACACCTTTCGTACCTGTATTACCAGTTGTCGCGATTCTTTGCTGCTTATATTTAATGATCAATTTGTCTAAAACAACATGGATTAGCTTTGCAGTTTGGCTTATAGTCGGCTTATGCTTCTATTTCTTCTACTCTAGGAAACATAGTCATTTAGCTATTGAAAAAACAAATGATGAAAAGAAAAAAGCATAACAAAATAGCTCGCCGTTTTAGCGGCGAGCTATCTTTCTGTACTATTATATTTTTTCGTCAACGATTGTAAAATGAAAAATATGCCGATGCAAGCTGTAAACCATGCCCAATTTCCTATTGATGTCGAGTATTTAACCATTCCAATACCTACAAGCAATAGAAAAATAATCACCTGATATATGAGCTTCCACTTTTGCATATATTCCCTCCTTTACTTCGTTCCCTTCTTTTTATTCTTCCAGGCATTCAAACTATCAAAGAAAAAGTTAATAAATAACGTTCCTAGTCCTGCTAATAAGAAAGTCATTAAAAATAAAACCCAAATACTTTTCTCTTTTAAGAGATAATATCCTACAAGGAGCACAACCGCGATCCATACATATTCAAGAATTCTTTTTAGCTTTTTCTGTTCCAAATTATTCGCTCCTTTTTTCTATGCTATTTTTAGTATAACAAAAAAGAAGCCTATCATGATAAGCTTCTTTTCTTCTCTCTTACTTGTTTATGCTTTTTTCAACGAGTGAAATTGCATATTCCATCGTACGATTCATTGTTTCTACCTGTGTATCTTTTACTTTTACATCTTTCACTACAGCTTCTGCCACTGTAATTTTTTGACTCAGTGCTTTCACTGAACCGTCCGTTACGTTTGCAGCTTGCGCCTTTTTCACTACTACTTTTGCAGATTCAATATGAACTTGTAATTTTTCTTTCAATGTTTTCGGTTGTTCTACTACTTTAGATTGTATAAATGTTTGATTTGCAGTTTTTAATTCATTATACGCTTGAATAATTTGCTCTCCATTACTTGCTACATTTTCAAACACTTGTTTTGCATTATTATAGCTTTTCTCTAGTTCTTGAAATGCTTCCTTTGAATATTGACCTGGCTTATCACCAAATTCATACGTACCAGCTAACACTTCTTTTACTTTTCCAAGTTCTTCAAATAACGCATTTACTTGCTCTAACTTCGTACGGTTAGAAAACTCATTGTACGCTGCTAATACTTCTGAAGAACTTAACGCTTTACTATATAATTTCGCAAGCGCGATTTTACCGTTTAACGGAATACCACCATTGCCGTTACTATCAGGATCAGCTCCAAGTGCAAATGGTACATTTGGATGATACACTTTTCCTGTAGCTGGTTGGCTATTTACTTTTTTACCATCGACATAAATAGCTACTTCACTTCCGTTATACGTTCCTGTTAAGTGATATGTTTTGTTTGCTTCTAATTGAACTCCAACACGTTTATAACTGCCGCCAATGTGAGCCCATAATTCAACATAGCCGCTTCCTGTAGACTCAAATCCAATTCCACCGCTCTCTGTATTTTGCAAAATACCTTGTCCACGGATTTGATTCATTGAAAATACCGTTTCTAACGTAAATGTATTTGCTACTTTCTCTTTTTGTGCTGCTGAAAATGGAAGGTATCCAAATGTATTAGATTGTCCGTTTAACTTCATAACATTCTTTTTCAATGCTTTATCATATTCAATAGTCACATTGCCCTTCACATCACCTTTTGTTCCAAATGGTGAATTGTCTTTAAATGTACCATCTGCAAAATTCACATCAAAAACATCAGCCTTTGGCACTTTTACATTCGGATCAATATCATCTTTTTTCGTAGTAATTTCTGCCGTTAACGGTTGCGCACTTTCATTACCAAACGAATCAATTGCAACGACTTCAAGTGTATATGTTTTCCCGCCATCTAACCCTGCAAGCGTAAACGTAAGATCTTTCGGCACTGGATCACGATAAAACTCTGAGAATGCTAACAATTTATTCTTTATTTCTCCCGTTTGCTTATCTCTAGCTTGTACACGGTAAGAATGAACAAGAAGGTTGTCCAACGCTTGTGGGAATGTTACTGTTGCTGCATTTGCTGTTACATTTGATACAGCAAGCTTTGCATCCTTAGCAAAGTAAGGCTTTTCTTTATCACGATCTTCTACATGTGTAAATGTTTCTTTCTTTGCTGGTAATTTAATTTTCCAAGGCTCGCCTGTCCAAGAATTTGTATGGAAATCACGGCGATTAATCGTCACTTCTTCTTCATCTACTTCTACTAATAAACCTTGGCTTAACGTACTAGCTCCTGGCGGGATATTCCCTTGTACTTTACCACCTTCAACTTCCATATAACTTACTGAAGATGTACCAACTGATGTAAAGTCTTTTTGATGTATCGATCTCGGATCATCTAACGGATAATGTGAATGACCTGAAAACGTAATAACTTGTGGATATTCTTTTAATACTGCATTAATTTTTGCGCTATCTTGCGTTCCCCATTCTTGGCTACCGTATACTGTATCTTTAATGTGCTGATGTAAAAATACAAAAATCGGTTTTTCTGGATCATCTTTTTGTGCTTTTACCATTTCTTCTTTTAACCAATTAATTTGCTTGTCCGAATAATAGCCATGAGTTGTTCCATTCTCGGGAGACATAACAAGGAAGTGATAACCTTTTACCACTTTATGATAATAAATTGATTCCATACCTGTTTTTTCTAAGAAACGCTTCTGTGCGCCCTCTACAGATAAACCGTTCCAATAATCATGGTTACCAAGAGAATTCATTCTCACGGCATCTTTATTTGCATTTTCATTATACACTTGCATGAAACGATCATATTGCTGCACTGACCCTGTATCCGTGAAATCACCTACAATAACAAATGCATCTTGCTTTGGTGCTAGTGTATTAAATTGTTCAATCGCTCTTTTCCAGCGAAATGTATCATCTGTTCCACTGTTTTTAATATGCACATCACTTACAACTGGAAAAACTATCTTCTTCTCACTTGATGCCCTTTCTTGCTTTTTCTCTTCCGCCTTGACTGATGTACTCCACGGAAATGATACGAATGCTAATACAAAAACCATTAATAATCCAATAAGGCCTTTTACTTTTCTTAAAGCATTTCTGTCCACTTGAATCCTCCTCATAATAATTGATTCATTACAAGGGCTATTTTATCTAATACATGTTAATGTCGTTTAAATAACAAATGAACTTTATTAGATTTTTGTAAATATACAGTTAATTAGAAATTAAGTCCAACATTCCTCGTACTATGGTATACAACCACCTTTTGTCTAAAAGAGTCTAATCATTCTTTTCCTATGACCATTTACATATAATCTTTTCTATAACACTAATGATAAGTTAAGGTTTAAGCCTATTAGACAATCTTAATTTTTAATATTTCCTTCTTTTTTTAACACATCGGCCATGCTTTTACATTTAATAGTAATAAAAGACAACTTAAAAGGAGGGGTTGTATTGAAGAACAAAAAAAATATTGGCTGTTTCGCTCCTTTATCTATCATTTATCCAGACCCTTGTCCACCGCCCCCTCCTCCAAATCCAAATTGTGAACGAGTAACAAATGAATTTGCAGGAAATTTCCTCATAACGAATAACACCATCCCCTCTGTCAAAGATGGATCACAATTAATGATACTGTGGCAAAGTGATGGGATACTACTTATATCAGGTACTGTCTCGGTTTACAATAGTACTAGCAGCACGGAAGCAATTATGATTCAAATTGTTGGAGCAGTAACTAATGTTTTCACTGTGTTTCCTGGTAATACAATATCTTACACAGGAAAAGACTTAGAGTCAGTCAGTATTATCAATATACAAAGTAACCCTTCACTATATTTAGAAGGTAAGTACTGTTGCGAATTTACATGTTGCTTATAGAATACCAATTTCATTGCTTTCTCAATAAAAAAGCATACCATTTACGGTATGCTTTTTTATGAAATCGGATAACGTACAGTAATACAAAACTCTCCTTGATTAACAGTTGTTCCTGTCGTAGTAATTCGAACAGTCGTAAAATATCGGACAGTGAAAGTACCACTACTTTGCGGTTGTACAGTAATTGTATCAATTACTGTAGCTCCAACTAAAAAATCAACTGTAATCGGGTTCGCACCTACATCATATTTCACGTAACCTGAACCATATACTTCTTGCGTGATATTATTTGTATATACAATTTGAGTACCAGCACCTGTAATAGACCAGTCTGTACATACTTGGTCTTGCACAAGTGTTTTATTAGAACAACAAGACAAACTGGAACTTCTCATTCCCATTTCGATCCTCTCCTATTCTGCTATGAAAGTGGATAACGTGTTGTAATACAAAATTCTCCCTGATACGTTCCAGCAGGTGTTGCAGGTAACACAACTTGTATACTATCAAAGCGACGATACGTAAAAGCAATACTCGTTCCTGGGTTTAATGTTTGTGTATCAATTGTACCCCCAGCAGAATCAAGCGCTTCTACAGTAATTGGGCCTGGTCCAACATCATATTTAACAAAACCAGTACCAACTACGTTTTGGTTAATATTATTTGTATAGAGAACATTATCAATTGCTGTTGCAACTACAGTAGCAGACCACGGACTACACACTTTATCTTGCACATAATTTTTATCTGGACAACAAGTTAATGCTGACCCTAAGCACTCACAAGACATAGTTGTTTCCCCTCTCTCTTTTATATTCCCTATATGTGTATGTCCCTCAGAGTCTTTTGCCTGTACTATTCATCTATTTTCAAAAAATATTCAAATGACTAGATAGATTCCGTTTTGTTTCTTTTCTTCATATATTTATAGACAAAGATACTAGCAACAATAAGAATAACGCCTCCTAATATCGGTAGCATATATTGTCCAACAACATCCGCTGCTTTTTCCCAATGCGGACCTAATTTCATTCCAAAATAAACATACAAAGTCGTTAACGGGAACATTGCTACAAATGTATATATGCTAAATTTCCATATGTTCATTTTCGCCATACCACACGGAACAGAAATAAGCGTTCGAACCCCTGGTACAAAGCGTCCAACAAATGCTACAACTGGTCCATATTTCTCAAAGAAATCATCTGCTTTTTGAATTTGTTCTTCTTTAATAAAGAAGTATTTTCCGTATTTTATTAATAGCGGACGACCACCATAATAACCAAGTGCGTATAACGTTAACGGTCCTGTCGTTCCGCCAAGTGTTCCAGCTAATACAGCTAGCCAAAAATTCATATCTCCCTCGTATACCCAATACCCAACCATAGGCAAAACAACTTCTGCCGGAATAAATTCGAACGTTAAAGCCAATACAACTCCAAAATAAGAAAACTGCTTTAAAAACTCGATTATATCTAAAATCATTTGCTCCATATTTTAACTCCTATCCTACGTTTACGTTATGCTTTTCTTGTAATTGAACTGGCGCCATTTTTACAATTCGGTTCAAAATAAATAACACAATTCCAATATCATCTAAAATACCGATAAACGGTAGGAAGTCTGGAATTAAATCAAGCGGCATCGCAACATAACCAACTAAAAAAGCAACAGATAAAATTTTCTTCTTTATTGAAACCTCTTTTGAAGTAAAAAAGTCAAATAGGAATGGAACAAATCGGCGAACATGAAATACAACTCTTAATCTACTAATAAGTTTTTTCATTTTTATATCTCCTCTCTTTGTATACGAAAAGGACCCTACCAAATATGGTAAGGGTCCTCAAAAAGACAGAAAGGGGCCTTTACCATTGCTGGTAAAGGTCTCACTAACAACGAAACGTTGCCAATAAAGCCGAGGGTTTCTCCCTGTAATGACGACTTTACTGTAATAAGTTACTCCCCTTTATACACAATTTTATACACTCACATTAAAATATTTCAGAGGGCTTGTCAATATATTTTATATCCCAATCCCTTTCGTAAAAAACAAAAAACGTATAGGAAATTTCTTACTATCTCATAATATACATAATCATTTTTGAACGAAAGGAGATGTTTCATTTGCATACCGTCTGGAAAGGTGCACTTTCACTTGGACTATTAAATATAGGAATTAAACTATACAGTGCCGTAGAAGAAAACGATATAAAATTTTTAAGCCTCCATAAAGAATGTTTAACACCTATTAAATATAAAAAATTTGCTCCTGATTGTACGGATGAAGAAATTGATGATAACGATATTGTAAAAGCCTATGAATACGCACCTCATAAATATATTATTATGGATGAAAAAGAATTAGCTGAATTACAACAAGCTCATGAACCACGATCCATTCGTATTATATCTTTTGTCCAAAATAACGAAATCGATTCTGTTCTTTATGATCGCTCTTATTTTATAGGTCCTACCCCAGGACATGAAAAATCGTATTTATTATTAAAAGAAGCTCTTGAACGTACAAATAAACTTGGGCTTATTCATATTTCTATTAGAAAAAAACAACATTTAGCTATTATCCGTAACTTTGAGGATGGTCTTATGTTGCAAACTATTCACTACCCTAATGAAATTCGCGCTATAACAAATACACCTAACTTACCAAGTAACGAAAATTATCCGATTCAAAAACAAGAACTCACAGCAGCAATCAATTTAATCCACCATCTTACAAATCCTTTTGAACAAGAGATGTATACAGATGAGTATAAAGAAGCCCTTACCGAACTAATCGAAAACAAAATTGAACAGCAGGAAAAAACCGAAACAATCTCTCCAGCTCCGAACATCATTAATATTATGGAGACATTACAGGCAAGCATTGAACAAGCAAAAATAAAAAGAGACAATAAAACAGAAAAAGAGGCCAAATAAAATTGACCTCTTTTTCTTTAAAGCGGATTACATTTCGGCATTTCAAGTCCAGACGATTGAGCTAGTTTTAATAAGTAGTAACATTCTTCTCTTGCCATATGATCTGCCATTCTAGCTGATAATGCACTTAATACTTCATGAGATAACTCGAGCTCTTCCACTTCATGTAAAAAATGCGAAAATAATTTCAATTCAAGTGAAACATCTTTCGTAAACTTCTTTAATGCAGGAAAATGATGCAGCTCTGTCCGTAAATACCCTGTCATTTCAACTGCCTTTAAGTAAAATTGTTCAAAATGCTTCGTAAATTCTTCGCTTTTCTCTTTCAATCTTTTTTCAACAAGATCTAATCCACCAGAAATAGAGCCTGCATGACCAGCCGCATCCGTTAACCAAACGAGATGATAATGTAATTCATGAAAAACAGGCGGAACTTCCCCTTTCTTCAAAAACTCTAAAACTGTTATATACTCTTCCACTTCGTTTACCATATGATTAATAAAAGTTGGCGTAAAATGAATCGTAATTTTCCCTTCCAGCTGTTTCTGTATAATATTTAATTTAAACGCCCGAATCTCCTTAGCGGCTTGTTCTGCCTCTTTTGAAAATGCCATCAGATTCACATTCCGAACTTTATTTAACAAATTCGTAAATGTTTCAACAAAGTAAGTAGCTTTTTTTATATCCTCTTTTTCCTTCGGAGCTAATGCATCCAGTAAAAATTGTGCATGATCAGTAAGTACCTTTAACCAAAATTGATGCTCAAACAACGCACTTTCTTCATAATTTCTCTCCACTAAATCCCCTCCGTCTATTCATCCTTCTCTATCACTTGAAGTTTATATCCATCCGGGTCTTGTACCACAATACTCTTCTCACTTTTGTTTTCTGTATATGCGATTTTATAAAATACTAACCTCTTCTTTACATTCCCTATGTTAGAAATTGAAAAGGTTAGAACATCAACTGAGTCCGTAACACTCTTCTCACGCCCGCCCAAACTGCGATTCATCACAAAACTAATTCTCGTTGAATCAGTATCATACCAAACCCCTGTAATATCTAATTGCGGCCTTTCTGAACTAGGTGTTATCCCTAAAATCCCTTCATAAAAATACAGAGTTTCCTTTAAGTTCTTTACTTCCAATACAATGAATTGTTTCACAGTCTCCACATTCATTCCCCCCGTACCTATTACTTTTTTATATGTGTCATAAATGCTCATTATGTCTGAATACAATACGTAGTAATGAACATGTAAGGAGGTTTATTCGTGAATAAATATATGAGATCATTCGTGCCCTATCATAGCCCTCTCGATCCTTGTCCTCCTATCGGAAAAAAATATTATTCTACTCCTCCTAATTTATTTTTAGGCTTTCAACCGCCAAACTTGCCGCAATTCACACCAAAAGAAGCACTACAAAAAGGGACTTTATGGCCTGTTTTTTATGACTATTATGAAAATCCTTATAAAAAAGGGCGGTGACTACTGACGTGAATCAATCGCTACCAGAAGAATACTATCAGCTTTTACTGGAGCTTCAAGAATTAGACTTTGTACTAGTTGAACTCACTCTTTATTTAGATACACATCCAGATGACACCGCTGCGATTAATCAATTTAATGATTTTTCCTATAAACGGAGAGTATTAAAACAAAAGATGGAAGAAAAATACGGACCACTCCAACAGTTTGGAAATAGCTATTCTAATGCCCCTTGGGAATGGAGCAAAGGTCCTTGGCCATGGCAAATATAAAGGAGAGAAACTATGTGGATTTATGAAAAGAAATTACAATACCCAGTTAAAGTGGGAACTTGCAATCCCGCACTTGCAAAATTATTAATCGAGCAATACGGTGGTGCAGATGGAGAATTAGCTGCTGCACTACGTTACTTAAATCAACGTTATACAATTCCTGATAAAGTCATTGGCCTACTTACTGATATTGGTACAGAAGAATTTGCTCACCTTGAAATGATTGCTACGATGGTTTATAAGCTGACGAAAGATGCGACCCCTGAACAAATGAAAGCTGCTGGTCTTGACCCTCATTACGCTGATCATGACAGTGCTCTTCATTACCATAACGCTGCTGGTGTTCCATTTACTGCAACCTATATACAGGCTAAAGGTGATCCAATTGCCGATCTATACGAGGATATTGCAGCTGAAGAAAAAGCACGCGCAACATATCAATGGCTCATTAACTTATCAGATGATCCAGATATAAATGACAGCCTACGCTTCTTACGTGAACGAGAAATTGTCCATTCACAACGTTTCCGAGAAGCAGTTGAAATTTTAAAAGAAGAACGCGATAAAAAAATATTTTTTTAAAACACGTATCCTAGCGATATGTGTTTTTTTATGTTAAAAGTTAAATCCTTCCTATTAAACATATAAATAGTATATTTATTCGATTTAATGCATTATTTTTTAATATTTTCAAAATTCCCTATTGCTTTCTAGTCATCAGACCTTTAAAATAATAACAGTTACTCGACAAATTATTTGAATTTTCGACAAAAACACTCATTAGGAGGATTTTCTTTATATGCATACAACTTTAAAACCAGCGCAAATACTTTCGATTAGTTTATTACTATTCGCAGTTTTCTTCGGTGCTGGTAATATGATTTTCCCGCCCCTTCTCGGTCTTTCTTCCGGAGAAAATATGTGGGTTTCCATTACAGGGTTTATTATTACAGACGTCGGTTTATCTTTACTTGCTATCGTTGCTGTTGCCCTTGCTGGTGGTAGTTTTAACACTTTAGCGAGCCGTGTTCATCCAAAATTCGCAGCAGTATTCGCTATCATTATTTATCTTTCAATCGGCCCACTATTTGTTATTCCACGAACTGGATCTGTATCTTATGAAATCGGGATTGCACCACTTTTCCCAGATCAATGGTATTCTATGTTAGTTTTTAGTGCGATTTTCTTTACAGTCGTTTACTTCTTATCATTAAATCCATCCAAGCTAGTAGATCATATCGGTAAAATATTAACGCCAATTTTACTTGTAATTATTGCAATTATGGCAACAAAAGCGATTCTTTCACCAGGGACGTTTGCAGAACCTATCGGTGACTATAAAGACATCCCGTTTTTCAAAGGATTTCTTGAAGGATTTTTAACGTTAGATGCAATTGGCGCTCTCGTACTATCAACAATTGTTGTAAATGCAATTCGTCAAAACGGTATACAAGAGAAGAAATCTATCGCGAAATATACAATCATTTGCGGAAGTATCGCTGCTCTATTCTTAACAATTGTTTACTTCTTACTCGGTTATATCGGAGCTTCAAACGGAAACTTAGGGCAATTCGAAAACGGTGGTCAACTATTAGCTACTGTTATGTATCAATTCTTTGGGACAAGCGGTAATATTTTATTAAGTATCGCCATTATCTTCGCTTGTTTAACAACGGCAATTGGCGTTGTAAGTGCATTTGCAAATTACTTCACAACAGTGCTAACAAATGTTTCATACAAAAAGCTTGTGCTATACGTTTGTATCTTTAGTTTCGTTATTTCAAACTTAGGATTAAGCTTATTAATTAAAATCACACTACCTGTATTAATTATTTTGTACCCAATTACAATCATTTTAATTTTCGTATCATTTATCGATAAATATACGAAACGTAAACCTTCTGTCTACATCGGAGCGATGATCGCAGCATTTATTATTAGCTGTATTCACGCACTTGATAATGTGGAAATGATACCAGATTTTATCGCTAATATCGTACACACCATTCCTTTTTATAACTTAGGAATTGGCTGGATCATTCCAGCAATAATCGGTGGTATAATTGGATACTTTATTCCGCAAACAGAAGCTGCAGGTGAAGTTTCTACAAAATAAAGAAAAGAAGCAAGCATGAAATCCATGCTTGCTTCTTCTTTCTCTTCACATCGTATGCTTAAAAGTAAATAACTCTTCTTTTGACTGCACAACAGATTGTTCCTCTTCTACAACATCCTTCTTTAGCTCTCCGCCTAACCTTACTTTCAACATCGCCTCTTCTATACTTTTCACAATCATATTTCCTGAAAAAATAGTAAGCCCAAAAAATGTAATTGGGACGAGAGGAATCCATGGATGCACTGTTAATGATCTAAAGTATACTCCAATTAAACCTGACCATTCATGCGTATAAGATTCCACCTCTTTTATAGGTCCACCAAACGTAACAGTCCCACCAAAGAACACTTCAAGTAATCCTAAGTGCAGTAAAATAGTAAGGCTCTGCGTAAACTGTTGAAGAAATACGAGTATAAAAGTCATATAGAGATGCGGAAAAAGATGTTTTATAACAATACGTCTTCTCGATCCGCCTAATATGCGCGCGGCATCAACAAATTCTTCCGTTCGCAATTTACGAACTTCCTTCGCAACATACAGTGCAATAACTGGCATTACAAGCAGTACAAGTAATACCACTTGAAACGAAGCCCTTTCAAAAAAGGTTGTTGTCTCCTCTCCGCTTCCAAATGCATTTGCAGATTGAAGAAAAAAATACGCAATCATAACTGTCGGAATAACTGTAAAACTATCAAAGAAAGCCTCAATTTTTGAAAATCCTCTTTTTATATACGTTCCGAGTACGACACCGAAAAACACACCTATTACCATTCTAAGTGCCGCAATTAAAATAGATATACCAATCGTCCACTTCGCGCCCTCAATGACTAAATGTAACAGGTCATACCCTTTCCGGTCTGTCCCGAGTAAAAATTGGAATGAAGGTGGAAACGGTGGCACTTGTGGATTTTCATCCGCATCATATTGCAATGTAACTTGTCTAATATGTCCATCATTCCATAACGTATTTCCGATGCTCAAAAGAACTAATAGGAGAAGAAACCCAATGCTTATCCAAAATCTTTTATCACGTTTTATATACGTCCACATATTATAATCTCTCCTTCATCGCAGCCGGAATGAGATAATGAAACAATTTAAATAAAATAAAAATCGGAATATATATAAGAAGCACACTAACGATGAAAACCTCAACTCTAATACCAAAATACGATTTCAAAAACATAAAAATACCACCCGTATTAAAAATCCATTCTATAATATATAAATTAGATAACATAAAAAAGATATTCGTTTTTGCAAAGAATAATGTACTAAGCAACACATTTCGTAAAATATGACGATTTAAAATATGAAAGCGCCCCAGCCCTTTCGCCTTAGCAAATAGTACATAATCTTTTTCTAGTTCATTTTCAAAACGAAGCACGACCATTTTTACAAACATAATCGTAGTCGGGATGCTCAAACACAATATTGGCAACCCCCTAATCGACTCGCCTCCAATTGAAGCAATTTGAAAAGGTAAAAAACCTGTTTGTTTAAAAAACCATACAACTAAAATTTGTGATACTAAAATAAGAAGAATATCTGGAATGGATTCTAGGAAGATAAGAAATGATTTAATTCGATGTTGTATACGCGGTGAACTACTCATAATTACATAAACGATACAAAATGCTACAAATAATGAAATAAAAAAAGCAGCCAAAAAAATAATAATCGTTTCTTTATAATGGACGAACAGCTGCGGAAATAAAAATTTACCTTTCACATATTGCAAATTGGAAATATCCATTAAGTTCACAAACACTTCTTTTAAACTCTGTATGTACTCTGATGCATGCAGCTCAAATCCATAAAATAATTTCGGCAGTGCTCCTAAACAAATAATCCCCAAAATCGAAATAAGAAATTGAATCGTCACTTCCATCCCATTCAAAAATACCTTTTTGACCATTTTCGCCCTTCTCTCTCTATAATTTACCTCTTAATTTTATTCTTAATTTTCTGAATTGTAAATATTTTAAAGGCAAAAAATCACTAGGCTATGATCCTAGTGATTCTTTATGCGCATGCCTTTCTCTTTTCGCAAACGGCATATACAAAATGAAACATCCAATAAGCGCAGCTATTTCTAATGAAATAATATAGTAAGGATGCGGCCCTAACATATCGAGTAATGAAGCTGTTTCTGGCTTATGAGCTAAAAACATATAATTACCACCTGTTTTGTAATTCACAAACGAAACAAGCGGAATCAATATGTTTAAAAATATCATCGTACGCTTAATAGATTGCAAGGTCGGTCTATAGCCTTCCACCCAAGTCATAAAGAGTGGTGCCCAAATAAGCAATACATGCGCGATAAAATATTCAATGAAACGAAAATGCGGAAAAGCATATTGCAAATTTGGTGTTAAAATGGCTTGTGATGCACCAATAACTCCCGTAAAAAATACAATCTCATATATTCGATAACTTTTCGTTACAATCATAATCGACGCTAACAACAAACTAATTGTACATAACTCAAACGGTAATGAAGTAGCTAGCTCAAAAATCCCCGCTTTCCACTCCCACATATGAAGCCCAATTTCACTACCTATAAATAAAAATGCAATCGCATATCGAACCGTTATATTCCACTCATTTTGACGTAATAAATCTTGGTATTGATACAGAAAAAATATCCCCACCAACATAATAAATAATATAATGGCATGTTGCCTTGAGTATGGAATAAACGGTTTTAATGGATGCGCACTAAAATAAGCTTCCATCTTCCTTCCTCCTCTCCTTCATACAATATTATTGTAAGAAAGAAACAACGAGTCAATTCATTTGCTTACAATAGGACAACCTCCACCTTACATTTACATATTCATACCTTACAAAACTGTAAGGTTATTGTAAGCTAAAACGATTTGTCAGATTCTTCACCTCTTCTATACTTAATGTAGATACTAAAACGAACGAAAAGGTGATAAATAGATGAAGAAGAAAAATAAAGTGTTAATTACTAGTGTAGTAGCAATCGGAATTGCAGCTGGATCATACTTTGCATTTGCTGGGGGCGGTTCCGAAGTAGCAATGGCATATAGCGGATACAAAGTAACTGAAAAACAAATCCAAAACGCGCAAAAATTTGGTGGCGAAGTTATTCCAAATGGAATTGAAACTATTTCATTCGATCCAACAAAAGGAACATATGAATTAGCTGTAAAAAAAGGCGATGAAGTGAAAAAAGGTCAGCTTCTATTTAAATACAATGACCCGACTGCTAAACAAGGTGTAACAGAAGCAGAAATGCAAAAGAAAATCGCCCAAAAAGAAGTAACGTTGTTCCAAAAACAAATTGATGCGGCGAAACAAAAATTACAAAAAGATAAAAATGCAGGCCTTCCTGCTGAAGCATTAAAAGCATCAGAAGCTGAAGTTGGGCAATTAGAATCACAACTTGAAATGAAAAAGTTTGAAGTTGAAAAAGCTGATGAAATGATTAAAGCAGCAAAAGAGAAAGTAAACACTCTTTCTGTAACAAGTCCTGCTGATGGCGTAATTGATGATATCGTGAAAACTGCTGACGAAAAAACAGGTATGAGCGGGGTTACTCTTCGTCACGCTGGTCAATTTAAAGTAAAAGGTCAACTTTCTGAATATGAGCTTGCTAGTATGAAAGTTGGGCAAGAAGTAACTGTTTCATCAAAAACTGTCGCTGGTAAGACTTGGACAGGAAAAGTAACAGAAATCGGTTCTACACCATTAAAGAGCATGGATGAAAATAAAACTGTTTCTAACTATCAATTCACTGTCACATTAGATAATAGTGACGAATTACAAAACGGCTTCCACGTTTACGTAACAAGTAAATCTGGCGAAGCAACTGGTACAATTGTTCCGAAAAGCAGTATCGTGAAAAAAGGTGACAAAAATGTTGTCTTCGTTGTAAAAGACGGTAAGGCGAAAGAACAAGCAGTTACTGTTGAATTTGAGACTGATAGCGAAGCAAAAGTTTCTGGAGTGAAAAAAGGAGAGGAAATTATCTCTAAACCTGAAAAAGACTTAAAAGATGGTATGGAGGTTGTCGCCCAGTGATTAACTTAAAAGGCATCACGAAATCCTTCCAAAATGGTGCAGAATCCGTTCAAATATTACACGGAATTGACGTAACACTGAACCAAGGAGAATTCACTTCTATTATGGGACCTTCTGGTTCTGGTAAATCAACATTAATGAACATTATCGGTTGCTTAGATAAACCGACGACAGGTACGTACGAACTAGCCGGTCAAAATATTTCAAACATGACTGAAACAGAACTTGCACACGTACGTAATAAAGAGATCGGATTCGTATTCCAAAACTTCATGTTATTACCGAGACTTACAGCGCTTCAAAATGTAGAACTACCTCTTATTTACGCTGGAGTCGATAAAAAAGAAAGACGCGAGCGCTCATTAGCTGCTTTAACAAAAGTCGGTTTAGCTGATCGCGCTACTCACTTACCGAACGAATTATCAGGTGGACAAAAGCAGCGTGTCGCTGTTGCACGTGCAATCGTAAATAACCCAAAGTTCATTTTAGCCGATGAACCGACGGGGGCACTTGATACGAAAACGAGTACACAAATTATGGACCTCTTTTACGAATTAAATAAACAAGGCTCAACAATTATTATGATTACCCATGACCGTGAAATCGGGGAAGCTGCAGCACGTCAAATTGTAATTCGTGACGGAAATATCGTCCAAGATTGGAGAGGTTAATTTTGAATACGAGTGAAAATATACGCATGGCCCTTTCCTCTATCTTTGCTCATAAAATGCGTTCTATTTTAACGATGTTAGGTATTATTATCGGTATTAGTGCCATTATTACTATCATTTCAATGGGTGATGGTACAAACGCAAAGTTTAAAAAAGAATTAGGCCAAGGAAAAGATAACGAAGTAACGATTTACTACAACAATCCTGATTACGGAACAGATAGTGCCAAAATCACACCTGATATGCTAAACCGTCTGCAAACTGTACCAGGCGTTAAAGATGTGTATCCAGACGTAAGTATGAAAGTAAAAGCATCTGCTGGTTCAAAAGATGTAAATCTTGATTTAAAAGGTGGAACAGGCGCCTTTATGACAGATTCGAAAATAAAATTAGTTCACGGTCGTGAATTAAATGACAGTGAACTAAATCAAGCAATCCCTGCTGTTATATTAAATGAAGAAGCTTTCAACAAATTATTTAGTAGTGGTTGGGAATCAAATCAATACACAGATATAAAAGGAAAGCCGTATAAAATAGTTGGTGTATACGAAACGAAAAATGACTTTGGAATGCCTATGCCTGAAGGTTATACATCACTTGAAAATGCGCCTGTCATTTCAGGAGTAAATGAGTATGACTCTGTAAGATTAACAATGACCTCTCCGACAGAACGTAAAAGTGTAGAAAAACAAGCTGTTTCTGTTTTAAACGAAATGAAAGCTCCTAAATTTGAGCACAAATTCGAAGCACAAGATTTAGGTGAATTTACGAAACAACTAGACGAATCAATCGGTATGATGAAAATGGTATTCGGTGGTATTGCCGCTATCTCCTTACTTGTTGGTGGTATCGGTGTAATGAACATCATGCTCGTATCTGTAACAGAACGTACACGTGAGATTGGTATTCGTAAAGCACTTGGTGCAACACGTGGTAAAGTATTAACACAATTCTTAATCGAATCTTGTATATTAACAGGACTTGGTGGTTTCATCGGATTCATGCTCGGTATTTTCTTCGCTTGGATCGTCTCAATCTTTGCTGGATGGCCACTCGTTGTCTCAAAAGAACTTGGACTTCTTGCAGTAGGTATCTCAATGTTAATCGGTATTATATTCGGTTTACTGCCAGCTAACAAAGCTGCCAAACTGGATCCAATTGAATGTTTACGATATGAATAAACAAAAACGTAGGAGTTTACACTCCTGCGTTTTTTATTTATCTACTAAATTGAGTTTCTTCTATTATATATGTTTCACGTTACAACTATCATTCAAATGCTCTTCATTATTTATAGATACTAAGGCTATTATCTAATTCTATTATTGCAAAAATACTATGTAACAGACGAAAATCAAGGCGTAATTTTTTCCATACTTCGACTGATTTTGTAACAATTATATCGATATTTTATTAAATTTCACCTCATTTATATATTTTCACGCCTAAAAAGATTATCGTTTCATAACTAAATTTCCATTCAAACAGTAAAATAAGCTATTTTTGTAACACTATAGATATCATCAAGAAATATTACTGTAACATTATTAACGTTACAGTAATTGAAATACTACTCATTTTGTGTTTCATATGCCCTAATACGCCAAAAAACAACAAGGAAGCGCTATTAGGAAATTCATGGAATTGTTACAGAATATTAATGCCCCATTACGAAAGCTTTGTAATTTTATGTTTTTCTCAAATAAGAAAATAATGGTTGCTATAATGAGGTCAACGAAAACAAATGCAATGGAGGCTATTATGAAAAAATTTATGGGTATAGCAACAGCAGCGGTTTTTGGTCTTGGGATTTTCACAACATCTGCTAAAGCAGAAACAATCGTAACGACTGACGTACTAAACGTACGAGAAAACCCAACTACTGAATCAAAAGTTGTAGGAAAATTATTAGATGGATATAAAGTAAATGTTTTACATACAGAAAATGGTTGGTCAAAAGTTCAATTGAATAGCGGTAAAGAAGCTTTCATAAGCGCTGACTATACAAAAGACACTTACTACGTAACAGCAAACGTATTAAACGTACGTGCTGGGGCAAACACAGACTCAGAGATTCTTGGTAAGTTGAAAAAAGATGATGTAATTGAAACAACACACCAAGTACAAAATGATTGGATTCAATTTGAATATAACGGAAAAACAGCTTATGTTCATGTTCCTTACTTAACAGGTAAAGCACCAGTTAAAGTTCAACCAGTAGCTAAAGTTGAAAAAACGACTACAGTTCAAGATACAGCTAAAGTTCGTGAAGCGGCTAAAGCTCAGGAAGTAGCTGAAACTCAAGCAAAAGCTAAAGCAGTGGAAGCAACTAAAGCTCGCGAAGCAGCTGAAGCCCAAGCAGAAGTTAAAGCTCAAGAAGCGGCTAAAGCTCGTGAAGCGGCTAAGGCTCAAGAAGCGGCTAAAGCTCAGGCAGATGCTGAAGCTCAAGCAGAAGTTAAAGCTCAAGAGGCTGCTAAAGCTCGTGAAGCGGCTAAAGCTCAAGCAGATGCTGAAGCTCAAGCAGCGGCTAAGGCTCAAGAAGCTGCTAAAGCTCGTGAAGCGGCTAAAGCTCAAGAGGCAGCTGAAGCTCGTGAAGCAGCTAAGGCTCAAGAAGCAGCTGAAGCTCGTGAAGCGGCTAAGGCTCAAGAAGCGGCTAAAGCTCAAAAACCAGCTACACAACAACCTGTTGCAAAAGAAACTGAAACAAGTGCACCATCATCTTCTCGTGAGTTACGTGTTGTAGCAACAGCTTACACAGCAGATCCACTTGAAAATGGTTATAAAGCAGGCGACCAAGTAAAATCAGCTTTAGGCCACAACTTAACAGCTAATCCAAACATGAAACTAATTGCAGTTGATCCAAGTGTCATTCCATTAGGTTCAAAAGTATGGGTTGAAGGTTACGGAGTAGCAATCGCTGGTGATACTGGTGGAGCTATTAAAGGTAATAAAATCGACGTTTTAATGCCAGATAAAGGTTCATCAAGTAGCTGGGGACGTAAAACAGTTACAGTTAAAGTATTAAACTAGTTAGTAAAAAAAGGAGTCAGTCTTATCGTTGAGACTGACTCCTTTTCTATAATTATTACATTCTTTCTTTCTCTTGAAAGTAAGCAATATTGTCTCGAAGCCATTCCCTCTCTGATATAAATAAGTTCCCTCGTTTTTTATATACTTTATCAAATATCTTTAAAACTTCTTCATGATTAGCAAACTTATGTAAGAAACGAAGAGCAATGATAATCTCTGCTTCATCCGTAGGCTCTACTTCATTTTTACGTCTTCTAGCAACAATTTTATTCACACGTTCGCAAATTGCTCTCATTGCCATTTCGTCGCCATACGTATAAATAGCTCGAACAGCTTCATATTTCACCATAACATTTCTATCATGTAAAGCTTCAATATAAACTATTTGTAAGTCCGATCCCCCTATTTTTGCTAACACCTCAATAACAGTTGAACGCACATAGGCACTATTACTATATAAAAGCTTTGTTAACGGCAGAATCGATTGCTTCGTTCCAATCTCAAACAATGTATAACAAATATGTGTAATCTCATCTTTATTTTCTTCAGTATCCAGCAACTTTAGCAACGCACTTTCCGCTTCTAACGATTTATATAACTTTAAGGAAGAAACTGCCCAATAACGAACACTATCGTTTTTATGATAAATATACGGAATGATTTTATTTGTACTACTTACTTCTGGCAATGTATAAATATTACTAAGCAGTTCACTTAACAAAGTCGGGCTTTGTTCACATTCCAAACGATCTATAAGATAATCAGCAATATAGATTTTCTTCGTATTGATAGCGAGTTTCGTCATTACATAATATATATCTTTCTTCATAGCTATTTTTTTTGCTTTGGTTACCTTCTGCTGTAAATAAGGAAAAGTTAATAAGTCATTTAACGCTTTTGCTTCATCATACGCACGATGCCAAATCTCTGTTTCTTCATCAGCCATCCGCCTTAATAAATCATCTATATACTCTCCCATCTCCTTCTCTCCCGTCCAAATTAAGTCTATCTCTTTGCATTCTATATACAATAGATTACTATTTCAACAGAAAAAAGAGGATGCCACAGCATCCTCTCTTTCTCTTCCCTATTCCACACAAGTAAACTGCGTCCAAGCTCCTACATAATCTAGTAAGAATAACTCCTCTTCCGCAATTGTACCGACGATATTTTTCCGTTCATCTATCGGCATTTCTTTCAAGATGATTTGCAGTTCACCTTTATACTTTCCGAATGAGTTATTACCAATTACAACTTGCCCTCTTTCCTGTAGCACGCTTTCACGCACTGGGAAGTCATAGTCTTTGTACTTTTTACGTACTTCTGTAGAACGTACCATATACTCTGTTATGTCGCCGCGTCTTACGTGTAATTCTTGCAGCGTAGCTCTCTTCTCTACTTCAGTCGCTTCGTCTACAAAGTGCACTTTTAGCTGTAACATGTAGCGATTTAAGTTTCCTAGTTTCTCTAACTCTTCCTCACTCGCATAAGCATTTCCGATAATGACATCATCAATTAACCCTGTTGCCCATAAATGCTTCGCTTGTACTTCAATTGGTAAATTACGATGCTCTTCTAATGTACATAATCCATCGTTAATATCCCATGGACCGATGTTTGCGACATGTGATGTAATAAAGGCTGCACTGCGAATACCATGCTTTTTAAAGCGTTCACTGCAGCGAATGAAATAATCGTACGGAAGACCAGTGAATTTTTGCGGATAAAAATTATGGCAACCAATTAAAGCTGATTTATTCGCTTGATGCGAAAGAATATTTTCTAAGTACGCAATATCGTTACTTACATTTAACTCAATTTTTAAACCGTACGGATTATTCGTCATTTTCGCTTCAGTTAACCCGTCGAAGCCTACATCTAAACGAATACCGTCTGCACCTAACTCCGCGAAGAATGATAAATCGCTATAACTAATACCAAGCTGATCAAAAACAGCCGGAGCTACATCTAAAATAACTTCCATATTGTTATCTTTTGCGTGATTGATAATCTCTTTAAATTCAGCTACAATTTCTTCTTTCGGACGATTCACAGATAACAAACAAGTAAATATTCTTGAAAAACCGTGTCGTGCCGCTGCGGAAATATAAGCCATATCTTTTTCTTTCGTTGAATGTTCTGGATAAAGTGAAATTCCTAATTTACGCTCCATGCTTTTGCATCTCCTTCACACGTTGTATTAATGCCATGCTCGTAAATCTATATTTTGCAGATAAACACGTTGCACATAAAATTGTCGGTACAATAATTACGTACGGTGATTGCAATCCTAACATTACATATGCACCCATTGAACAACCGATAAATAAAACTGATACTAGTAGTAACACTAATAAAGATTTACTTTGTACCCATTTCGAATAATGGGCAATACACTGTCCGACCACGAATGTAATTAAGATGATAATTGCTCCGAGCATTCTGTTTTCTCCTCTCCTGCTAATTGTTGTTTCTCATACATTTTGAAGAATGGATAGTAAATAACGAACGAGATAACAAAGTTAACAAGTACAAGTACACCAGCCATAATTGTCCAGTCCGTACTAATCACCGCTGCAATTGGTGCTAACATCGTAAATGGCAGTTTCGCCATCATAAGTGGAATCATACCTGAAACAACTGCGAAATATGATACTGTCGTTGTCACTAACGGTGTAATAACGAACGGAATAATTAAGATTGGGTTCATTACAATTGGTGCACCGAAAATAATTGGTTCGTTAATATTGAATAAACCTGGTACGAATGATAATCTACCTAACTCTTTTAGGAACTTAGATTTAGAGAACATAAACATAATTACTAAAGCTAACGTTGAACCTGATCCGCCAATCCATACGAACCATTGAATGAATTGCTCTGTAAATAAGTTTGGTAACTGATGTGCATTTCCTGTAGCCGTGAATACTTCCATATTTTCAAGAATTGCCGAATCCCACATCGGACGAATAATTGGTCCTAAAATCGCTGGTCCATGTATACCGAATGACCAGAAAAACACGATTAAGAATACTGTTAATAAACCACCGAATAAATTATTTCCTACTAATACTGATTTTAATGGTGCGATTAAATATGTGATCGTTGTATTCACATCAAATTTCAAACCGTAGCGAATACCCCAGAATAAAAGAATAACTGCTAGCGTTGGAATTAATGCTGCAAACGAATTTGAAACTGCGGGTGGTACACTATCTGGTAATTTAATCGAGATATTATGCTTAATCATAAAATGATAAATTTCTACTGCAATTAATGCTGTAACAATTGCGCCAAATAAAGACGTTGCACTTAATGTTCCTACTGAAATATATCTACCTGCATCAATAACACCTGGTACCGCTTTCGTAATTTGAATTGGTTCCACTGATGCTAGTAAAAAGGCGAGTACAGATAATAACCCTGCACTTAACTGATTGAGCTGATAAAAGTTCGCGAGCGAAGCCCCTACACCAAACGCCGCGTATAATGCCATTAGTCCTACTGTAAATCGGAATGGAATATCTAAAATATGGCGAAACGGTGCAATCCATTCCATATATGCATCAATTGGTAAATTTAAAAAGATAACGAAAAATGATCCGACGATCGTTAACGGCAATGTAGAAATAACCCCGTTTCGAATTGCTAATAAATGTCGTTGTCCTGCAATCTTTTGCGTTGTTGGCATAATCTTTTGTTCCATAAAACTCATAAACCCATTCATCAATAGCCCTCCTCTTTCTCTCTACTATAAAAGAATGAAATAAACTTTATAACATTATAATGTTTATATTTAAAAAGATATAATTATGCTAAAACTAATTGTTCTGCTTGCTTAAGCACCTTCAAACCATCACACATGCCATAATCTCGTTGGTCTATAATCGCAACTGGTATATTGTATGAATTTGCAAGAAACTCTACAGCTGGAAATAAGTATTTCACCTGTGGGCCAATTAAAACGACATCGGCTTCCTTAATTTCAAGCTTCACTAGTTCTGAATCAACCGCCTTAATTTTATAATTCTTCCCCTGTTTTTTTGCCTCTTCTTGCATTTTTCTTACGACCATACTCGTTGACATACCTGCTGCACAACATAATAAAATGTACATCTTATACGGTCACTTTCTCTTCTACTCGTTTATGAAGAGCAATAAATTCTTCAGCCAGTTCTTTCACTGTAATTGCATTCATTAAATGATCTTGTGCGTGCACTAACAGTAAACTGATTTCTGCATGATTTCCTCTTGCCTCTTCTTGAATTAAATCCGTTTGAATACGATGCGCTGCTGAAATTTCCTCACTAGCAAGTTTCATCTTTTCACCGGCATTCCCGAAATCTCCTTGTCTTGCAAAAGCAATTGCTTCAAGCGCCGCACTTCTCGCATTGCCACCATGTAAAATTAACGCAAATGGAGTTTGCATATCAGACATTTTAAATTCCCCCAAGCTATATGTTTTCTATATTTTCATCTTATTATGAAAACGCATACAATTAAACATAAAAAACTTCCGTTATGTAACGGAAGTTTTTATATACTTTTTCAAAATGATAATAAAATCTCTTGAAAATCTTCAATTACCTCGGTCTGAGTAAGTTTCTCTATCGTAGTTTGACTAGACATAATATCATATAAAAAATCATAAAGCCTTTGCAAATCTTCATTATTATTGCGCTTTACACTAAATAAAATAATTACTTGTACTTTTTTATCTCCCCAATCAACAGCCTTTTCAAGTGTGCAAAACATCAAAAAAGTTTCCTCACTTAATAACTGCATCGGATGCGGGATTGCAACTGAATTCCCAACCGCTGTCGGAGACGTATTTTCTCTTTCCATAACAGAAGCATAAAAGTTTTCTGGTACATAGCGTTTCTCAGCAGCTTTCTCACATAAAAACTGAATAACATCCTCTTTCGTAGAAGCACTATGATTTAAAAAGATTAAATCTTCCTTAATATAAGGCTGCACACTAGTATTCACATGCGTAAACAACCGCTGACCAATCGATTTAATCTCTTTATCATCAAATATTGAATTCACTTTTATAACTGGAACAGGCAAGCCACTCGGTATATGAATCGTACTAATAATACAATCTATTTTTTCTTTATAAAGATCTTCTACTTTCAATTGATAATAGCCTGTAATACCTACAATCTCTAATTTATCTCGGAACTGTGATAAAATTTTATATTTTAATAGTTGTGCACTTCCTTGACCAGTCGCACAAACTAATAAGCATCTTTTCTTTTGATTTTGCTCCTGCAAACGGCTCATAGCTCCGCCGAAGTGAATTGCAATATAACCAATTTCACTTTCAGGGATCGATTCACCCGTATATTCACCAATGATATCTCCAACGAGAACCGCAATTTCAAAAGCATACGGATAATTCTTTTTCACTTCTGCCAAAAGAGGATTTCTCGTATTTAACTTATACTTCAAACGATTTAATAACGTTTTTAAATGAATACCAAATCCAAATAATAATTCCTCATCATAATAAAAAATAAGATTCCGTTCTTCCGCTACTTTAAAAAGAATATGTTGCATAAATGCATATATATCTTTTCCTAATAGCTCTTCTACATTTTCATAGCGATTTCTCGTTGTAACAGCAGTACTTAATAAATGCATCGTCACATATAATACTTCTTCTTCTGGAAATGAAAATTTTAACTCTTTCTCTAAATCTCCTAAAATTTGCTTCGCAATTGTATATTCTTTCTTTATTATAAGTTCTGATTGCTCCACATGCAGTCCTTTCATATAATGTTGACTTTGACAACGCTTTAATGCGATTGCAATATGAATGACTAAATTATCAATTTCTATATCAGATAAATATATTGTTCCGCCTTCAATATACTTTAATATAATTGAACGAATGAGTGATATATGCGGTAGCGATAAATATGTCTCCGTCTGCTCAAATTGCTCATGAAACGGAGTATGATCATAACGCGGTAAACCATATTGTGATAAACAAGAACGAATATTAAATTCCTCTCCAACAATACGTATACCATAATACGGTCTCTTCTCAATTTGTAATTTATAGCGACCACATATATCTGTAACATCTTTCATAATTAAATTGACCGTTGATTTGCTCACATACATCTCTTCCGCTAATTCTGAAAGCTTCACATATCCCTCTGTCATTAAAACACGCTGCAGAATGTACGCTATTCTTTCTTCATAAGAAGTTGGGATCTTTTCCGTCTGTTTTTGAAATAGACTCACACAAAAGTCTTCAAATTTCTTCTTTTTTATAATTTCTAATTCGTACCCATTCCCTCTTTGCGATTCGATTTTCGCTCCGTTTTCTTCCAATATATCATTTAATAATTTTATATCCTTTTGAATCGTCTTCGTTGATACATGTAAACGGCCTGCTAAAAAAGCTCGATTTAACATCGATTTCTCTTCTAAAAATTCCTCTAAAATAGAAATTAATCGCTGATGCACCTTTGTCATAGCTCTTCCTCTCGCTCTTTATATATAAAGGGGGAAAAGCTGCTGAAATCAGTAGTTTTTCCCCTTTATATTCTCTCTATTTCTTTAATGTAAATCCGAATTTATCCCATGCTTGTAAATAGTCTAGTAAGAAAATCTCTTCTTCTACAATTCGACCAACTACATTTGTTTTTCCTGTATTCACCATATCTTTTAATGCAATTTGTAATTCGCCTTTATACTGACCATATTGTTCATTATCAATTAATAAATCTCCACGCTTAATTTCACGCGTATTATGAGGTTTAAACTCTTCTTTTTTATATTTCACACGACTTTGTGTAGAACGAATCATATATTCAGATACATCTCCGCGATAAAAATGTGGTTCGTCTAATACGATAATTCTTTCTAGTTCTGTCGTTGTATCATATATTTCTATATCAAATGTTTGTTTCTCTTTATTTAATGCACCTAGTGCTTGTAATTCTTCTTCTGACGCATATGCGTTTGCAATAATAACATCATCAATTAATTCCGTCGCGAATAAATGTTTCGCCTGTGTTGTCATCGATAATTCACGATGCTGCTCTAATGTACATAACCCTTCTGTTACTGGCCAAGGTCCGTATGTTGCATCAAATGATGAAATAAAAGCAGCCGTTCTCATACCGTAATCTTTAAATTGTTTCGAGCATTTAATGAAATGATCGTATGATAACCCTGAATAACGATGCGGATAAAAATTATGACAACCAATTAAATTTTCACGATTTGGTCTGTGACTCATAATGTTATCTACATACTTCGTACCATTGCTCATATTAATCTCAATTTTCAAACCATACGGATTATAAGTCATAATTGATTCTTCTAATCCTGAGAAACCGACATCTAAACGAATACCGTACGCACCTAATTCATGGAAGAATGATAAATCATTATACGAAATACCTAATTGTTCAAAAACAGATGGACTAATATCAACTAATACTTGGAACCCTAATGCATTCGCATGAGAGATCGTTTCTTTAAATTCTTCTATAATTTTCTCTTTTTCTCCATCCACAGATAATAAACATGTGAACACACGTGTAAATCCATATTTACTTGCTAATGTTAAATACTCCTTATCTTTCTCTACTGTTGAATGTTCTGGATAAATAGAAATACCTAATCGTCTCATATGTACACGCCTCTTTCTTCATCATATTGTAAACCTTTTCAAATATATGTAGTGAAAAGTATATATCCCCTTCTTGTTCACTACTCTTTTGAATCCGCTTTCTTTAAAGAAAAAACAATTTCTATCATTCTTAACACCTACAAGTCTATACATCTATACTTTACATCTTTTTTTCATAGTTGTGTAGCTTTTACACAAATTTGTCAGTTTTTCACCTTAAAAATTGTTATCCGTTTTCAAGACACCTTCCTTGACTGTTGCATTGGCCAATACATATACTCGAAAGAAAAGAGAAAATTTTATATAGGGGATGAATATATGGGAGAAGCAATACTCGTAAAACGAGAACCGTTATGGACAAAAGAGTTTGTTGCTTTAATTTTTGCAAACTTATGTATGTTTTTAGGGTTTCAAATGTTAATTCCAACCTTACCTGTTTATGTGAAAGAAATTGGTGGCACAAGTTCCAATATCGGATTTGTTGTCGGCATGTTTACCGTTGCGGCACTTTTTGTTAGACCGCTAACTGGGAACGCCTTGCAAAAATTCAATAAAAAAATCATTTTAATGATCGGTACTGCTATCTGTTTACTCGCTATGGGCAGTTATCTTTTCGCCTCAACTATCTTTCTCTTGCTTGCTGTTCGTATTTTGCACGGAGCTGGTTTCGGTATTACAACGACTACATATGGAACTGTCGTTTCTGATTTAATTCCCTCAGCTCGCCGCGGAGAAGGCATGGGATATTTTGGCCTTTCTGGAACAATTGCAATGGCCCTCGGTCCACTTATCGGACTATGGCTTATGCAAACATATAACTTCACAATTCTTTTTTTATGTGCATTATCGTGCACAATTGTTTCATTAATATTAACGAAACTACTTCAAATCCAAAAAACGAAACAGCCTCCACAACAATCATCTAGTACTTTTCTCGATGGATTTATTGAGCGTAAAGCTTTACTTCCTTCATTATTAATATTATGTATTACATTAATGTACGGAGGAATCGGAAGTTTTATCACACTATTTGCTACAGAAGTCGGCATAGCTGATATTAGTCTCTTCTTTTTATGTAACGCACTAGCAATCGCTGTGACTCGTCCATTCTCTGGAAAGCTATATGATGCGAAAGGCCATACATTCGTCATCATTCCGGGAGTTATTATAACATTTACAGGTATTATTTTATTGTCGTATACGACGACAATTCCGAGCTTAATTATTGCTGCAGCATGTTACGGAAGTGGTTTTGGAGCGATTCAACCTGCACTACAAGCATGGATGATTGACCGCGTAGCACCGCATCGACGCGGCGTAGCAACGGCTACATTCTTCTCCGCATTTGACCTTGGAATCGGCGCTGGAGCGATTATATTTGGATTTATTGCTCATTTTACAAACTATGCAACTGTATATCGTTATTCCTCTCTATTACTTATTGCTTTTCTCTTCATTTACATTACAAGCATAAGAAAACAAAAGCATGGCGATAAAAACACGGAAAAAGCTGCTGGATAATTCAGTGGCTTTTTTTATCGTGTTAAAAGAATTATTTCCCCTCGTTTTGCTGTTATAAAACTACATGCATTTTCCTACATATTTTTTTAACTTTCATCAAAAAATATACGATGAACTCGCAGACGCTTTCCTTAATATTCGACTGAACAACATTATTCTAAAAAGTGTGATTTCTTTACAAAATTAAGATTTATACAAAGTAAAAACCAATGAAATGCAGTTGTTTCTTTAAGGGATTGTAAACTTTTCTTTCCTTTGTAAATTTAGTGTAAATTTTACTAGCAAACCGTTTACAGTGACTCAAGGTTCAGTTAATAATTACATCGTACATGAAATTTAAGGAGTGGAATGCGTGGAATATAATGTTCAAGATATGATCTTCCAGTTCATTGGTGGATTAGGTATTTTCTTATTCGGGATTAAATACATGGGCGATGGACTGCAACAAGCAGCTGGAGATCGTCTTCGCGATATTCTAGATCGTTTTACAACAAACCCACTTATGGGTGTACTAGCAGGTATGTTAGTTACTGTATTAATCCAATCCAGTTCAGGAACAACCGCTTTAACAGTCGGACTTGTAAGTGCCGGATTTATGACATTAAGACAAGCAATCGGTGTTATTATGGGTGCAAACATCGGTACGACAGTTACTGCATTTATTATCGGAATTAAAATCGGAGAATACGCTCTCCCAGTTATGGCAATTGGAGCAATCTTACTATTCTTCTTTAAAAATAAAAAAGTACATTCTGTAGGTCAAGTTGTATTCGGTTTTGGTATGTTATTCTTCGGTTTAGAGTTAATGAGTGCAGGTATGAAACCTCTTCGTTCTTTAGAATCATTCCAAGAATTAACAGTTAGCATGAGTGATAATCCAATTTTAGGAATTGTTGTCGGTACAGTCTTTACTTTAATTGTACAAAGCTCAAGTGCAACTATCGGTATTTTACAAGAACTATTCGGTCAAGGTGCAATCGATTTACAAGCAGCTCTTCCTGTATTATTCGGTGATAACATCGGTACAACAATTACAGCTGTATTAGCAGCAATCGGTACTTCAATTGCAGCAAGACGTGCAGCATTAGTTCACGTTATCTTTAATATTATCGGTACAATTATCTTTACAATTTTATTAATACCATTTACAAGTTTAATTCAATATTTCCAAACATCATTAAACTTGAATCCAGAAATGACTATTGCATTTGCACACGGAACATTTAACGTAACAAATACAATCATTCAATTCCCGTTCATTGCAGTGTTAGCATGGATCGTAACAAAAATTATTCGTGGTGAAGATGCAGCGATTGACTTCAAACCACAACATTTAAATCCAATCTTTATTGAACAATCTCCAGCCATCGCTTTAACTGAAGCTCAAAAAGAGATTATCCGTATGGCTGAGTTCTCATTACATGGATTAAAAGAAGCAAATCAATTTTTAAATACACAAGACAAAAAACACGCAAACATGGCTACTCAATTAGAAGGAGCTATTAACAATTTAGATAAAAAAATTACCGAGTATTTAGTTTTACTATCAGAAAAGCCACTTTCACCTACAGATTCTGAAAAACATTCTGTTTTAGCAGGTGTTGTTGGAGATATTGAACGTGTCGGTGATCATGTAGAAAACCTTGTAGAACTTGTAGATTTCCAAATTTCAAACCGTGTTTCACTATCAGATGAAGCATTAGCTGAATTAAACGAAATGCTTGAGTTAACAATTTCAACACTACAAGACTCAGTTGAAGCTTTAACAAACTTCGATACTGAACTAGCTCAAACTGTTATTGCCAAAGAACGCAAAATCGACCAAATGGAACGTGTTCTTCGTAAACGTCACGTATTACGTCTAAACGAACGCAGCTGTTCAGGTGATGCAAGTATCATCTTCGTCGATATGGTAAGTAACTTAGAGCGCATTGGCGATCACGCTGTAAATATCGCTGACGGTGTTTTAGGTGAACAAGGAAAAATCAATCTAAAACAATCATTATAATAAGAAAGAGACGCTAACTTAAGCGTCTCTTTTTTCATTATATTTTAACAACTGTTCTTCCTTTTAACTTTCCTTGCAATATAAGTGCAAACTTCTTCTCTAATTCTTCTAATGTACATTCTTCTGTATAAGATAGTAACTCTTTATTTCCCCATTCTTTCGCTAAAAGCGTCCAAACATCTCTTCTCACATCTACTGGGCATTGCACGGAATCTATCCCTAAAAGGCTTATGCCTCGTAAAATAAACGGATATACCGTTGTTTGTAGTTCCTGGCCTGCCACATTACCGCATGTCGTTACACAACCACCATACTTTACTGTTTTTAAAGCTGTTTCTAGCATATGTCCACCTACAGTATCGATAACTCCCGCGTATATCCCTTTTAACATCGGTCTTCCTGATTCATCATTCAATTCCGCGCGATGAATCACTTTTTTCACTCCTAGACGTAGTAGCATATCTTCCTCTTCCATTTTTCCTGTCGCTCCTACTACGTTAAACCCTAACTTACTTAATATACTAACAGCTACACTCCCTACGCCGCCTGTAGCACCCGTTACTAAAACATCTCCCATACTAGGCTTGATTCCTGCTCCAATAAGCTTATATACCGACAAAGCCGCAGTAAAACCTGCTGTCCCATACATCATACTTTCCTTTAATGACATTCCTTCCGGTAAAGGCACGACCCAAGATGATGGCACGCGAATATATTCTCCGAAACCACCAGAGGTATTCATACCTAAGTCATATCCCGTTACAATAACTTGATCTCCTGCTTTAATGGTAGCATCTTCACTACTCACAACCACTCCTGCAGCATCAATTCCTGGCGTATGAGGATATGTTCTCGTAACACCCTTATTACCAGTAGCTGAAAGAGCATCTTTATAATTTAATGAAGAATAATGAACTTGTATGAATACGTCTCCCTCAGGTAAACTACTTACTTCTCTCTCAACAACTTTTCTTACAAACTGATGATTTTCCTTTTCGTTCACAACGATTGCTCGGAATGATGTATGATTCATTATGCTCTCTCCTTTATCCGTCAAATTCTTCTTTATTATATAAAAGAAATAAGTAAGCTTACTCATCTCTTCTTGGCTATATTTCAACAAATCTTACTTCTCTATCACTTTCTCACAATATATATTTTCATTTCTACTAAAACAACTTATACTTATTCTACATCTCAAAAATATAATATAGAAAATCTGACTTTTTATAAATATATTGAATTTTTACGAAATGTAAATGTTTTGTAATGTTTTTTTTCGCTAAATTTCATTATAATAAGTGGATATGAGTGTCGTATTTCAATCCAAATGAAGGAGTACAGGAAATGGAGCAAAACCCATCTTTGCAAGAAAATACACGCAATAAACCGAAAAAAAATAAGAAAAAAATAAAAATTATTATAAGCGCTATACTATTCGTTTTATTAATAGGCGGCGGTTATACTTGGTTTTTAGTAAATAAAGCATCTTCTGCTGTTCGAAATGCCGCACACGATTTAGCACGCGGTGATAAATCTGATTTACGTGATAAGGCTGTAAAACCTATTACAAACAATGTCTCTGTTTTAATAATGGGTGTTGATGAAAGCGATGTCCGTGGAAAAGAATATGGTGAAGCTATAAGAACAGACGCGCTTTTACTTGCAACATTTAATAAAGATAGCAAAACTGTTAAACTATTAAGTATCCCACGTGACACATATACTTATATTCCAATAGAAAAGAAAAAAGATAAAATTACACACGCTCATGCATTCGGTTCTGCTAAAAACGGAAAAAATGGTGGACCACAAGCAAGCATTGATGCAGTTGAAAAATTAATGAATGTTCCTGTCGATTATTTTGTAAAATTCAACTTTAAATCATTTATAAAAATCGTCGATGACTTGGGCGGTGTTGAAGTTGATGTACCAGTTGAATTTACTGAGCAAGATAGCAATGATAATGCTGAGGCTATTCACCTAGAAAAAGGTGTTCAAAAGCTAAATGGCGAAGAAGCTCTTGCTCTTGCTAGAACAAGACACATCGATAGTGATGCAATGCGTGGACAACGTCAACAACTCGTTATCGAGGCTATTTTAAAGAAGCTAACAAGTGTTGGTTCTGTAACAAAAGTTGGCAACATCATTGATGATATTAACGGACAATTCGTTACAAACTTAACATTTGATGATATGCTTTCATTCTATAAATATGGATCGGATTCGGAAATTGAGAAATTACAAATCCAAGGTGATGATTGCTATATGGCAAAAGGTGACGATACTTGTAGCAAATCTGCTGGTGGTGGTCGAACTTACTACTACAATCCAGATAAAAAAGAATTAGCTAATGTTACAAATGAACTTCGTACTCATCTTGGGCTACCTGCATATACAAAGTCTGACTCAGACTCTGATTCGAAAAAGACAAAAGAATCTAAGTCTGAAAATTCAAGTGAACGCGAATCAAGTAACAATGAAGTGAAAAATAAGAACAAAAATAGCAGTGAAGATACAGAAACATCGTCTAACGACAATGAATAGTAAAGAAGCCGTACTCTATGGAGGTAGAGTACGGCTTCTTTTTATTTCTTCAGAATTAAAAATCAGAACTTTCTAACTATCTTTTTTAATATTTTTAAATTATAATAAATAGTAGCAATCTATTCCAATTATCAGGGGGCTTATACATATGAAAGCTGCAGTAAAACATAACATCTCAGATTTTAAAGACTACTTAAAATCCAACGATATATACATGGAAGAAAATATAGATGAAAATGATGGCTCTGTTCATTTTTCAGTAGGATTAGAGACTGAAGCTGGCGCAAAGATTCAACTTATCGCTGCTTTCCAAAACGAACATCCTACGGTGGATATATACTGCTTCAATGTTGCTCACGTACCTGATGCAACATCAACAAATGATATTTTACATGTCATCAATGAATTAAATACATCTTATCGCTTTGCAAAATTCACATTAAATAAGCAAAATGCAATTGATATTTCAACATCTCTTGCATTCTCAGAACCAAACTTTAATCCAGCACTTGTCTTTGAACATACGAGAATGCTATATAAATTAGCGAATGACGAATATAAAAACTTAATGAAAGTTATTTGGGCATAAATAAAAGGATGGGCTGCAAGCAGCCCATCCTTTTATTTCGATATCATATCAATCCACATCTTAACAGCAGTGCCGACAATTAAAATCGATAACATATATTGTAGTACTTTTTGATTTATCCTCTTCCCGACTCGCGCTCCAAGTGGCGCAGCAAATATACTTGCAACCGCAATAATTAGAGCTGGAATGATAACTACTTGTCCAGTAATCACTTTTCCAGTCGTAATCCCTACTGAGGAAATAAACGTAATAGCGATAGATGTCGCTATCGTCATGCGCAATGGTAATTTTAAAATAACTAGCATAATAGGAACTAAAAGAAACGCACCTCCAGCTCCAATAATGCCCGAAACACCTCCTACAATAAACGCTAACACACTTGCTAACCATTTATTATACTTAACTGCTCCACTATTATTTTTCTTCGGTACAAACATCATCATAGCTGCAATGGTCGCCAATACTGTATAAACAACATTTACAGCGTGTTCATCTAATAGATTTGCACTAAAACTTCCTATAAAACTTCCTATTAATATACTAGCTCCCATATACACAACTAACATTTTATTCATATCAGTACTTTTCCGATATGCCCAGGCACCTGCAAAAGTTGCAAAGAATACTTGTACTGCTGTAATACCGCTCACTTCATGTGACGTATAGCCAGTAAATCCTAACAATACCGGAATATATAAGATCATCGGATAATTAATAATTGCACCGCCAATTCCAACCATTCCTGATATAAACGATCCTATAAACCCAATTATAAAAAGTAATAATACTCCACTCACCTTACATCCCCCTCCTTCTAAAAAGAAGGTGATTAAATGAATAAGTTTACATTCCCATCCGAAGCATCTGCTAAATATGCCCCTACACCTGCAAACTCTACGCCTTCCATAATCTCTTCCTCTTTTAACCCTAATAAATCTACTGTCATTTGACAAGCTACAAGTTTAATCCCCTGTTCTTTTGCCAAATCAATTAAATCTGGCAAAGGCATTGCATTATGTTTTTTCATAATGCCTTTAATCATCTTTGGTCCCATACCAGCAAAATTCATTTTGGATAACCCCATCTTATCAGCACCGCGTGGCATCATTCTTCCAAATACTTTTTCTATAAATGTTTTCTTTACATTCACATGTTCATCTTTCCTTAAAGCATTTAATCCCCAGAAAGTATGAAAAATAGTAACCTCTTGATCATACGCCGCTGCACCATTTGCAATAATATAAGCAGCCATTGCTTTATCGTAATCTCCGCTAAATAAAACGATTGTTGTTTTCTTCTGTTGTTCCATATTGTTCTCCCTCCAATTACCTATAGGGGTATTTTATCATTTATAAAAAGGCTCAAATCATGTATCTCTGTACTATACGACTTTACCTTCCCATGCTAACATACCACCTACCACATTGATTACTTGAAAACCGTAACTTTCTAAAAATTGAACAGCTCTTGCACTTCTCCCGCCTGAACGACAAACGATAATATATTCCTGATTTTTATTTAATTCATGCATACGAAACTCTAATAGTCCTAGTGGAATATTACATGCTTCTGGAATTTTCCCTTCAGCTACTTCTTCTACTTCACGTACATCCACAATATTTACCACTTCTTTACGCAACAATTTTTCTTCTAATTCTTTTGTAGTCATTTCTTTCATTTTAAATTTCCTCCTCACAAACCATTCATACCACCTGAAACGTTTATTACTTGCTGAAACCCTAGTTTTTTCAATACCTTTGCTGCTTGCTTACTTCTCATTCCACTTTGGCAAATAACGATTACTTCCTTATTCTTATCTAATTGATTCGCCTTACTTGCTAGATCATTTAGGGGGATATTTTGAAAGCCTTTCATATGATTCCCTCTATATTCACCTACTGTACGGACATCAATAAAATACTTCCCCTTTTTCCCCACTATACTTTTCAATTCTTTGCCATTTATATTTTGAACACCTTTCACTGGTAAAAATCGTGAAATAACAAACCATGCAGCAAGTACAATGAAAAGCGTACTTAATATTGTGTTCATATAACCAACCTCTCTATATTTACAAAACTATTGCTTCACTACGCCTTCCTAATCCAAAACTTCAGCACATCGCCTTCTTCTTCAAGCTTTACGATGTCATGGCCACATTTATTTGCCCACGCTGGAATATCCTTAACTGACCCTTTATCCGTTACATGTATTTCTAACACTTCTCCAGTTTGTAGAGCATCCATTGCTCTCTTTGTCCTTACAATCGGCATTGGACATGCTAAACCTTTCGCATCTAACACTTGTTTTATATTCATCATCAATTCCTCCATTTTTTATTTATTTCATTATTCGTGCACTGCACAACGATTTGGACCAATCTCCATTTCACGCTCTTTATCCACACTTGGGTGAATTTTACCCATATTGGTTTGACGAATTTCTTCATATGCATTTGGCTGAGGTGGTAAGTTTTCTGTTACAACTTTACGGAACTCTCCCTCATCCTCAATATTTAATCCTGCATTATGCTCAAATAAATCTTTTAATTTTGCACTAACAATACCACTTTCGTTCATTTCACTTATTTTTGAATAATGAGCCGGTAACACAACTAAATTTTGAGATAGCTCTTTATATCGGCTATACAAAGTATTACGTAAATCACTCACCCAATCTTCAGCCTTACCAGCAAGATCAGGACGCCCAATTGAATCTACAAATAAAATATCGCCTGATAATAAATAAGAATCATCTACAATGAATGACGTACTTCCAATCGTATGTCCTGGTGAGTATAATGCGTCAATTACAATTTTAGTACCCCCCACCGTAATAACAGATCCTTCAACAAGCGGTTCGTATGAGAAAACAACTTCCTCTGCATCTTTTGGTGGTAACCAATACGTACCACCTACCTTTTCCGCTAACTTACGTCCTCCAGAAATATGGTCTGCATGTAAATGTGTATCCATTACATTCGTAATCGTAACGCCATGCTCTTTCGCAAATTCTTCATATGCCTCGGCTGTTCTTACTGCATCAATAACTGCTGCTTCACCATTTGAAATGACCATATAAGATAAACAGCCTTTTCCAAGACGGTTAAACTGATACATACTTCCGCCATTTTTTAAATCTCCAACTTTTACAGGCTTTACATGTTCACTCCATGCCTTCATACCACCAGCTAAATAATAAATATTTTCTAATCCAGCCTCTGTTAACTGCTCTGCCACAAATATAGAAGACCCTTCTTTTGCACATACTACTAAAACATCTTTATCCTTAGGTAATTCACTTACAATATGTTCTACACCATCTAACAAATCAAAATAAGGTTTATTAATAGAAGAAACTTGTTTTCCTTCAATTTTCCAATCTTCATAATCCTTCTCATTACGAACATCTAAAATAAACAACTCTCCGAATAAAACTTTCTCTGCAACATCTTTCGCTTTTAACGATTTAACACTCATTTAATTACCCCCATAGGTATATTTTCATTTAAAAAATTTTATTTTTTCACATTCCCTTGCCACTCTAACATACCTGGAATGACATTTTTCACATTTGCATAACCTTGCTCTTTCAACATGTGGCAAGCTACATCACTACGGTTACCAGTTCGGCAAACAACATAAATTTGTTTCGTCTGATCTAACGCTGCACTGTCTAACTCTCCTAACGGCATCGAAATGGCCGATGGAATATGACCAAAAGCGAATTCCGCTGCTTCTCGAACATCTAATACAATACACTCTTCCTCACTTAATAATATCTCTTCCAACTCTGCATTCGTAATTGTATGAGGATACTTTGCTACTTCATTCACTTCATGCTCATGCGCTTTCCTAATGTAATGCATCAAAACATCGCCCTCTTGTTTCGTCCCGATATATTGATGCCCTACTTTATTTGCCCAGCTTTGTATATCTACTGTAGATCCTTTATCTGTTGCCTTAATTTCAATCACTTGTCCTGATGCCAATCCTTCTATCGCCTTCTTCGTTTTCACAATCGGCATCGGACAAGCTAACCCTTTACAATCTAAACTCATATCCACTTTTATACTCATAGTTGATTCCTCCATAATTTATATACACATACCTGTAGGGGTATATTAAAATGTTTTTGAAAATCTGTCAATACTTACGTTTGACAGATTATCGGCTTTTTACAAGTAATTGAACAGCTTCTTTAATTAACTCTTCATTTGAACCATTACCACTTTCAAACTGTTCACGCAAACATTGCTCTAAATTCGTTCCAACAACGAGCCCAATTGTACGATCAAGGGCAGAACGAGATGCCGTTAACTGTGTAATAACTTCTCGGCAATCCTTTCCTTCTTCCATCATACGAAGCACACCACGAACTTGACCTTCAATACGTTTCAATCTATTTTTCATATCTTGATTATATTCCATCCTATAATCACCTCATTACCATTATGTCACTATTTATAACCTATGACAATATATTATACCCTATAGGGTATTTTGTAAACCCCTATTTTAAATTTTCACCTTATATGTTCGCAAAACAAAAAATAAAACCTTAATCTATAAGTTTTTATCTTCCACTAAATCTTGAAGTAGAAGATGAAAAATATCAATATACAACACGTTCTGGCAGTACTGTCCCATACAATTTAAAACCACCATCTACATTCTTTACCTTATATCCTTTTTCCATTAACATGCGCGCTGCAACATACCCTCTCATACCAAGTTGACAAGTGATATATATTTCTTTGTCCATTGGCACTTCATCCAATCGATCACGTAATTCATCTAACGGAATATTAATAGAGCCTTTAATCATTCCTTGTTTTAGTTCATTGGGCTCCCGAACATCTATAAGATATCCACCATTGTCAACAATACGATCTATTTCATGCCATTGTACCGTTTCCACAAAACCATCTACTATATTACTTGCGGCATACCCCACCATGTTTACTGGATCTTTTGCAGAAGAATACGGCGGGGCATATGATAATTCTAAATCTGGTAAATCGATTACAGCTAAGTTTGCCTTCATTGCCGTCGCGATAACATCTATACGCTTATCTACCCCGTCACGCCCTAAAGCCTGTGCTCCGTAAATCTTTCCGCTATCTTTATTAAAAATTAATTTTATTAGCACTGGCGTAGCATTCGGATAGTATCCTGCATGAGAATTTGCCTGTACATGTACTACCTCATAGGGTATATTTAATCGTTTTAATATTTTCTCATTTACTCCAGTCGAAGCAACTGTTAAATCAAAAACTTTAGCCACAGAAGTTCCCATCGTACCTTTATATAAAGACTCCGTATGGCCATGAATAATATCTGCTAACATACGACCTTGACGATTAGCGGGCCACGCTAAAGGAATCATCGTTTCTGTTTCTGTAACAAAATCTTTCACTTCAATCGCATCACCAATTGCATATACATACGGGTCAGATGTTTGAAATTTCTCATTTACCTTTATCGTTCCTCTAACTCCTAATGATAATCCTGCATCTTTCGCTAAACTACTCTCTGGTTGTACACCAATTGCTAAAATAATCATATCTGTTTTTATAACTGAGCCACTTTTTAAACGTACAACAGTCCCATTCTCTTCTAACGCATCTACACCATCTTCAAAAACAAGCTCAACATTGTGCACCTTCATATGCTCATGTACATATGCCGCCATTTCGTAATCAATTGGTGGCATCACTTGATTTGCCATCTCTACAAGAGTAACCTCAATCCCGCGTTCTCTTAAATTCTCAACCATTTCCACTCCAATAAATCCTCCACCAATAACCGTCGCATGACGTGGTTTCTTCTCATCAATATACGCTTTTATACGATCTGTATCAGGTACATTTCGTAACGTAAACAACGCCTTCGCTTCTTCAATGCCCGGAATAGGTGGAACAATTGGTTTCGCCCCTGGTGAAAGAATCAAAACATCATATTCCTCGTTATATGTTTCATCTGTAGTTACATTCTTTATCGTAATTGTTTTCTCTTCTTTATTAATCTTTACAACTTCACTCAATACACGTATATCTAAATTAAAACGTTTTGACATCCTTTCAACAGTTTGTACTAATAACTTTTGTCTTTCTGTAATGACACCGCCAATATAATATGGCAATCCACAGTTTGCGAACGAAATGTATTCACCGCGTTCAACCATAATAATTTCATCTTCCTCACTTAAACGACGAAGCCTTGCAGCTACTGATGCCCCGCCAGCAACTCCGCCTACTACAACAATTTTTCTAGACATATTTCGAACCTCCATATTATTTAATTTTCTCATGTATCACACAGAAAAACCTATACCTGTATGGGTATATGATAGAGTATAAAAAATTTATTTTCAATCAATATGTCTTTCTTTCACAAATTTGAAACAAAAAAAGAACTTAGATATTTCCAAGTTCTTTACGAATGAAGCAATCCATCGTTCTATCGTCATACTTCCTATAATCTCTTTGTAAAACTATACTCCATGTTCCCGCCTAGGGCTGCCACTGTATCACCAGTTTCTCTAAAATCATGTGTATATATTTTTTCAAATGAACCGAAATCTACTTGCTTATAAAATTCAAAACAAGGGAATCCATCATGCTCCCCTTGAATATCAATACTACCATCCTGTTTCACACATACATTTAATACATAATCCACAGGAGGTGCATATACATTTAATGGATTACTTGCACTCGCACTCATTTTGAATTGCACACCTTCAGAATTCCATGTGATATCAGTGCACACAATATTTTCTGTACTTGCTTTCCCTGTTCTTTTACTCACAGAACCATCTGGACTTGTAATCTTCTCGGTCGTAATACCCGTATTCGCATATGAAAACACTTCTTCTTTATAGAAATCAACTACTACCTCTTGCTCAACTCTAGAGCGCATCGCATTTACCGCATACGGTGTGAATTCACGTGAATCACCTTCGAATTGAATTACTTTTCCTGTTTCCATATCCTTCTTAGCCTCAGTCCAAGACATTGGAATAAATACACTGGCTCTAATTTTCACGATATTAGTCATAAGAAACACCTCTATAATTTTATTTTAGATGCTGAATGCTTATTAAATAAAACAGACCATAATTTCAATCCTAAAACCAATAGATTTCTCTTTTACTTTTCTATTTCCTTCTAAAAAATAACGCTATATTTATGTTTAGACTGTCGTTTTAAAGCTATATTCCATCTCTCCAGCTAGTGCTGCTGGGGTATCATCCGTTTTTCTGAAATCATGTGTGTATATCAATTCAAACGAACCAAAATCTACTTGTTTATAAAATTCATAGCAAGGGAAACCATCATGTACACCTTCAATATTCACAGTACCACTTTCATTAGCTCGTATAGTCAAAAAATAATCAGCTGCAGGTGCTGCTGCGTTTAAAGGATTACTTGCACTTGCTCTCATTTCAAATGAAACTTCATCTTCACTCCATACAATATTTGTACATACAATGTTTTCTGTACTTGTTTCTCCCTTTTGATACTCAATTGAGCCATCTGAATTTGTAATCTTCACGGTGACGATACAAGCATCTGCATATGTGAAAATTTCTCTTTTATAAAAATCAATATTCACTTCTTGTTCTAACCTTGAACGCTTTGTGTTCACTGCTTGTGGTGTAAACTCACGTGCATCTCCAGCATATTCAAACACTCTTCCTGTTGCAGGGTCCTTAATAGGTTCCAGCAATGCATATGGTGCAAATACACTCCCTCTAATTTTCACGATATTAACCATGTGAAACCTCCATTGATTCTATATTATATAAATCATTATTTGTTCTACCGACATAATATAGTCAATTTGATTGACTATATTATGTATAGTACAATAGGCATTACATATAGTCAACTTAATTGACTACAAGTGCGGAGGTTATATATATGGATCAAACATTTAACGAGTTAGATCTTACATCGCTTTTATCATTATCATTTAGCACATTAATTACTGAGCTACATGACAAATTAAGTGAATTAGGATTTGAGGATATTAGGCCAGCACATGGTTTTATGTTCAAACGCATCCTTCCTAATGGGGCAACTGGTATAGAGCTAGCTGAGTATTTAGGGATTTCCAAACAAGCTATAAGTAAAATGGTGGATTCTCTTGAGAATAGTGGCTACGTTACACGTAAAACACACCCTACTGATAAAAGGGGTAAAATCATTGTTTTAACCGAACGTGGTTTAGCAGTAATAAAAGCAAAAGAAGAAATAGTAGCTGAAATAGAGCAGCGCTGGATTGAAAACATAGGTACAGAACGAATGCAAATGCTAAAAGAAGATTTAACAACATTCGTTACTAAAGAAAATACAGAGAAATTATCATCAAATATACGACCTGTCTGGTAAACAAAAACGAATCCATTTTAATTCATCTTCTTCAAAATGGATTCGTTTTTCTATAGCTGTATTAAAAATCATGAATTTCTTTACATTTTATTCTACTGAATATATTTTTTACGCGGTATATAATTCCATAACTCTCTTCACAACCAACTCCGCTGTATTCTCCTCCGATGGCATCAATAAATTCGTAACCGGTCCATACACAACAGGGTTTAATTCCACTTCATACCCACCATATGAGAATTCTTCCTTCGTTGGTAAGTAACCAATATATCCATTCGTATATCCACCAAAGAAAGCTAATTCATTTTGAAGATTCTCTTTCACTTCTAATGCCGTTTCCGAAAAAGGTTCCATCGGTACACCTGAAAACATACCATCATTAACTTGAAACAGTTGCACTTCTAAATTGATACTTAATTGCCGAATACCTTGCTTATATTTCTCTAAAACGATAGTAAGCCATTCATCCGTATTCACACCCCACTGCTCTTCAGCTAACTGGGCCATGCTTCGTATCTCATCAATTTCAGGAATATCCTTCAACTTCATTTGCATCGTACTCGAAACTGTTCTTACATTTACAATCGGGCTATAAATAACTGTTGGAAGCATCGTTAATATATGTCCACTAAGTATGTGAGCCATTTGTTTTAATGCTTTCCTTGAACCTCGATACTTCGCATTCACATTACCAGCAGCACCTTGAACAATCATAACAGGACAATTTACGGTCTTCTCAAGAATCTCTCTTGTCATCCCCGGATAGTCTGCTGATAATACATCACTATCACCTTTTAAAACATTCGGATGCGCCGTACAAAATACTACAATCCCAGAGAACTCCTTCGTTTCAGCATCTCTTATTGCTAACATGCCAATTCGTTTATCTACAACACCACCTATATTTGTGCCCATCTTTGCTCTTCCATCAGATGTTCGCTCTCTTCGGTTGACCCCAATATCACCTGTCGTAACACCCCAGCCTACTTCGCATCGCTTCAAGTTTTTATTCGCAGTAACAGCACCGTGTACTACATTATTTACTAAAATCGTTTTATACGACTGTACGAGCGGATTATCACCGACCGTTTCTGGACCAGAGTGGGTATGTGTATAAACAACTGTTATTTGCTCAAATGGAACATGAAGTTCTCTTGCTACTCGCTCACGAATCATATTCGTATCTTCTATTAACATTCCAATATTATCAATGCTTATAAACACAGTTTTCATTTCATCTTTTTCAAATACAAAAACCGTTCCATAAATACGTTCTTCAATATTATTTATTCCTGTCTCTCTATGGTATCCGACAAAATCAATACCTATAGGCGGCGTAATATCCACCTTACCTACCCCTACTTTGCCCATTTGAACCTCTCCATTTCTCTATGTAACTCCCTTTTTTCAAGAATAACATATTTAACTTAGTTCCAAATAAAAAGAACGGACACAGTATCCTATGTCCGTTCTTCCCCTCACACATACTTCCGATGCACCATCTTCCCATCATAAGAAAACACAACGCCCTTACTCTCCACAATAGACTCCATATGCACCGTTCTTCCCCATAGCTGATGAAGATATGGTAATACCTTTTCTAAGTATTTTAAATCGAGCTCGATTCCTTCGTAACTATGTTTAATGTATAATTCTCCGTTCTTTAAGTAGTCTCCATCTTCTACTACTAAGTACGGGAACCCACCATTTGTCCGCATATTTACAAGTTGATCACGCACATTTTCCCATTCTTTATCTATTACTTTATATTCTTTTCCTTGGCGCTGGAATAAGTACATATCTTCTCGCATAACAAGATCTTTATTTAAGTAGTTTCTTAGGAACGATACGTCCCATTCAATTTCGCGTACTTCAAACATTTTGTCACGGCCAGATCCTGGTTTTACGCCTCGTCGCTTCATTTCTTCTGTTGGATTGTTGTACCGTTCTTCAATATCTTCAAAGATTTTAATACCTAGGTAGTATGGATTAATACTTGTTTTTGATGGCTGTACAACACCTGCATTTAATTTCGCAAATTCAATAGCTTCATCAGAGGTTAAGTCCATTTCACGAAGTATGCGTTGATGCCAGTAGGATGCCCAGCCTTCGTTCATGATTTTCGTTTCAAGCTGTGGCCAAAAATATAACATTTCTTCGCGCATCATCGTTAATATATCACGCTGCCAATCTTCTAACTCACGGCTATATTCTTCAATAAAGAGCAGTAAATCTTTCTCTGGTTGTGGCGGCATTTTCTTCTTTTTACGCACATTAGAACGTTCCTGCTTTTTATTGCGATTATCTAAATTCCATAAATCATCGTATTGCGACACCTTTTTCTTTTCTACTTCTTCATCTTCTAAATCATCAATACTCCATGCGAGCTTCGGACGCATAAGCGACGGATCAATATGCTCTTGAATGGCAAGTACGGCATCTAAAAATGTTTCTACCTCTGCCTTTCCGTACTTATGCTCATACGCTTTCACACGGTCTGCTGTTGCCGCCATACTCTCTACCATATCTCGCTTCGTATTTGAAAAACGAATATTATTTTTGAAGAAATCACAGTGTGCTAAAACGTGCGCTACAATTAATTTGTTTTGAATTAACGAGTTCGTATCTAATAAAAAGGCGTAACATGGATCAGAGTTAATAACGAGTTCGTATATTTTACTAAGTCCCAAATCGTATTGTAATTTCATTCTGAAAAATTGTTTTCCAAAACTCCAATGTGAAAACCTCGTCGGCATCCCATATGCACCAAATGTATAAATAATTTCTGCTGGACATATTTCATAACGCATCGGATAAAAATCAAGCCCAAATCCAGTCGCAATTTCCGTAATTTCTGCAATCGCATATTGCAGTGCTTTATCGTCACTTGCTCTCATTATTTTCCCTCCTTACACTTTCCCTTAAGAAAGTGTATGATGGAGAACAAGCTTTCATGAAAAATAAACGTAGTTACTTCATTTATTCAATTTAAAGATTTAATATCCCCCTCATTCATCACCTATTTATAAATCTGAAGGATATTCAGCTGCTTGTCTAATTAATTTTTTAGTTTTAATATTGACATTATATAAAATAAAAACGATTAAATAAGATGATGGTTTATACTACATCGTCCTATTTATTCAATATGTAAATTCTTTAGCCTTTTCATACTTTCAAAAATTCTTCAATTAAAATTCTCCTCTTTAGTTTATGAAACAGGTAGCCTACCTCTCTTATTGATTAATCTTTCGTTTCAAATTTGTCATGGATATCACATCCTGATAATGCCATTCAATCAATTTAACTTTATTTCCCTTACATTTTTCTTTTTTTAATGCATCGAGTTTTTGACGATACAGAAAAGTATCTTCTCCTCCAAAAAATTCAACAGGCTCATAATGTTATTGTCCTTGAAATTCAATAGCAGTTTTCAAACTAGAAATATACACATCAAGAGACTATTTATCAAGTCAATCTGCTCTATACTGGAAAATTGCGTCCGGATAATGTTTTACTACGAGTTTAAATAACTCCGCTTCATTCTTCCATTTAACCTTCGCATCTCCACTTAACATGAGTTGTTGATAAATTTCTTCTCGATGTCCTTTATCATCTTGGATACAAATTTGTGTATATCCTTTCCCCCATAAAATCTTACTTTATAATAAATAAAACGATACAGCGGTGGCATTTGCCCATAGTCATGAAGAATTTTCATCTTTTTACTCCAATCATTTGATAGTATCTTTCATTATATAATCCTCGTTATTTCCATCTAAATTCCTGCATAATATCTGAATACTTTTTCTATACTCAATTGTTGTTATCCTGTTTCAAAATATATAAAACCTCACTAAATTGTTCCTAATGTTTATGCTCTGAAGAATGATTTGTATTATTGCAATTCATTCTTATAATGTAGTTACTTCTGGCATTACGCTTTAACCTTTTTTGAATTTCTCGACTCCAACTGCTCTGTAATGTTCCTTTGTAATTTAAAGCTTGCTGTATCAAATCCCATTGATCCTCACGCTTTAAGTCATAAAAATTTTTCTCTTTTAAAACCCACTTGAGCTTTTGTAATTTGTCCGTTGTTAAACGATCAATGTGTCTTTGTGGCAGCACCACTTTTTCGTACAATCTATCTTTCAAAAATGAATGTAATTTCAACTTTCGAATCTGTTCTAAATTAATAAAGCTACCACTGTTTTGATAAGCCTTTTCAATAACACTTATTGGAATATCAGGGTGAATGAAATATCTTTTAATATCAGATTTATTGACCCCTAATTTTTTCGAAATTGTATCTATGCTTTTTTCATCATAAACCATTTGACTGATTAATATGTGTTTATCTATCCATTTGGTAACTTGGTGATGGAACATTCTCTGTAACAACTTCAACCTTTGTTCTGTCTCATTAGAATAAGGCTGTACAACGCAATAGACTGTATTATATTGTAGGTTCTCGAGATAAGCTATATATTCTGGAAACCCTGACACAAGCCAATATTTATCCTCAAACTTATCTTTTTCAACTATGATGCTACTACTTAACATACTTCCTTGTTCCAAAGCTCGAACTAGTTTCTTCACAGCACTTTTTGAAACATGTTCAGCATAAATAGGGACGATGCTTTGTATTTTCACCAACTCTAAGCGAATATTACTAAGCTGCATGTTCTCTTCTCCCCTTCTTTTATTTATAAACCATATGAAAAAGGAAGAATGTCTTATAACAAAAAGGTACTGAAGCCTATTAGGACGACAGTACCTTTTTGTTATAAATTCACTTCACAATATTACCCCATTATTTAGTATTACGCATTCAAAACCCTATTAATTATTTTTAAGCCTAGCTAATCTCCGTGATAATTTACACTCTCTAACAACTCTCTTAATACATCTTCCACATCATTTATACTTTATTTTAAAATAATTAGATTTGGTTCATTTAATTGTTTAACATCATTTTCTATATCTTCATCACTATTTCCAAAAATATCATGCAAATTAAATACTTCCTTTTAAACCTTTCTTAAAATAAGACATCAGTACTTTAACCTCAATATACTCAGTTGGAACTTGCTATCTTTAATTAAAAACTGAATACCTTGTTACCTTACTATTTCTTCAGGAGTAATTAAAACTCATTTCTTTCTAATTGGATCAAAAAAGCATTTTTGTCCATTTCTTATAAATATTTTTGGAATTTCATATTTGTTATACCTTACAGATTAATACATGATTTCTACCCAATTCAATCTTTCTATATTTCAAACATACATATAGAATTTTATGTTAAATCAATCTAACATTTCTTGTTTTTCACAAAAAACCTGTAATATCCTTCGATAATATTGTAATATTTTAATTATATTATAGGAAAATTTTATCATGAAGGGAACGATTTGAATGCCATTACCATTTATTCCATTAGCTGTTGCTGCTGGTGCTGCAGTTGCCACTGCAGTCGCTGGAAAAAAAGGACATGACTCATACAAAAACATGAAAGAAACAAAGAATATTGCTCAATCGATGGATAAGCAATACAAAACTGTATTTAATATATTTGATCAAGTACGTCAAGATACAAATACTCAATTTGAAAAGTATGGAGAATTAAAACTGAATATTCTTAATGGAACAATGAAAGAATTCATTTCAGAATTCAAGAAGTTAAAAAATGTTGATTTTACAGATAAAACAACTATTGATTCTCTAGAAGATGTTTCTGATTCTAAACACTTCATGCAAGAAATAGAAAAACAAGTCATCGCTGCATCTGATCTATTAAAATCTGGCGTTTCTGCAATTGCTGGCGGTGGACTTGCAGCTTTCGGAGCACTCGGAGCAGCAACAACATTTGGTGCCGCTTCAACTGGGACAGCTATTGCTTCTTTAAGCGGAGTAGCAGCGACCAATGCAACGTTAGCATTTTTAGGTGGTGGATCACTGGCTGCTGGTGGATTAGGAATGGCTGGTGGCATGGCTGTTCTAGGTGGAATTGCTCTTGCTCCTGCTTTAGCATTAGGAAGTATGATCTTTGCTGCATCCACTAAAAAGAAGCTAGAAGAAATGAAAATTAAAAAAGAAGAAGTTTCAGTAGAAATGCAAAAATTACAAAGTGCCACTTCTATCTTAAAAGAGATAAAATTGTACACTATTAAATTATCAAACTTAACAACTGAAACAACTACACTTTTTGCTGATTATATTGCAACAATGAGTTCTATCATCGATGAAAAGGGTATCGACTATCGTAACTTCTCCGATGATGAACAACTTGCGATCCGTTATACTGCTGAACTTGCAATTATTTTGAAAAAATTATTAGATACACCTGTTATTGATGAAGGTGGCAACCGATCCAAAACCTTGGAAAATATTCTTAAAACCACAGAAAAATCAATTAAACACATGTACTAGGTAATTGCATATGAAGAAAAATCTAGATATTCTCGCAACTCAAATTGTAGCTGAGCAAATTGAGCGCTATGGAAATGCTACTATTGAAACATTTGCTGGAATGGATACACTAACCAAAGTAGCAAAACAATATATGAACTGTTCACCCAATATCACACAAGGACGGCTTTTTGAAATTCTTGAAGCAACCAAATTTAATAAAGACGCAGCCTTAAAAGGTGAAAGTTTGCGTGCTTTTACAACAGACTCTTTAGGAGATCCACATGCCGCGGCTGATATCTTAATCAAAGATGGGGATACATTAATTAAAGAAGTACAAGCAAAGTCTGGTGCTAAAGCTGCATCACTAGCAAGAATGGTATCGAGCGAAAAGTATGGGGATATGGATCGTTTAGTTAACAGTGAAAAAGCTGATAAAGTAAAAGAATTAGTTGAGAAACGTGCAAATTCCCAAAGTATTTATGCAAAAGACTACGAACAAGCAGCTCCTCACATAAACGGAAAACTAGAAGCAAACAACATTACAAGTGGTGGCACTACATATGAGGAAGCTTTAAAAGCTACAAATCAACCACAAACATACGCACTAAAAGAAAAAATATATACATTTGCTGAAGGAACATTCTCTTCTATGATGAATGGTGCTTTAGCAGGGGCATGTGTAGGTGGCGGAGTATCACTTGTACAACAAACTGTTGAGATTTGTAAAAGCGAAAAGCAAATAAAAGATGGATTTATACAAGTAGGAAAAGATAGTGGCAAACAAGCTGGAAAAAGCGCTGCTGTTGCAGGCATTGCTCATGGCATTAAATTTATTGGTAAAGATAGTGTGATGATGAAAGGAAACGTAGCAGCAGCTCTTGCTTCTTCAGCTGTTCGACTAACGGAAAGCTCCTACCAACTCATAAAAGGAAAATTATCTATTGAAGAATTTTTAGAAATAGTTGGTGAAAACGCTGTTACTACTTTTTCTGGAATTGTATTCAGCGCAGCAGGAGCAATGCTTCTCGGTCCTGTCGGTGCAGCTGTCGGCGCCACCGTCGCTATGCTAGGAATGAAACAACTTTATGGAGCATTCACTCGTGCTCAACAAGAATTGGAATTAACAATTGAGGAACGAAAAAGAGCTGAAGAATTAAGTAAAGTCCTTATAGATTACATTAAACAAGAAGAAGAACGTATTTGTAACTTTTATCAAGAAACTGGTGCAAAAATAGAACACGTAACTGGATTGGTTAAACAAACGATTCATACAGGTGAAAATATAGAAGCGACTATTCATCAACTTGCCGAAAATTTAAACGTCTCGTTTAAATTTAAAAATCAAGATGAGTTCAATTCATTTATGCTAAGTGAAGAGTCATTCATATTATGATAACTTTTCCTTGTACCCAATGTGGAATCTGTTGTCAAAACATACAAGGTATTGACTCCCTATCTCATTTAAACAGAGGTGATGGCTGTTGTATCCATTATGATATTGACAATCGGTCATGTAAAATTTATGAAGAACGTCCTCTTCTCTGCAATATCGAACTAGCATATGAGGAGCTTTTTAAAAAATCTATATCAAAAAAGGACTTTTATCTCCTAAATGCTAAATCATGTAATGAATTACAGGAAATGCATAACATCTCTTCCATATATAGAATTGATATTAAACAAATTGATGAATAAATACAAACAAGCACATCCTAATTGAGGAATGTGCTTGTTTGTATTTATTCTCCCTACGCCTATTTAAATTAATTACATATTTATGATTATCATATAAAAGAGTAGCTTCTCTACATAAAAAATATAACAAATAAACCTTTATTCTCAAAAATTATCAACATAGCTAGATTGCTATTTCATAGTCTTCTCAAAAACAAAAAACATCCTTGTTTTTAACAAGGATGCCTCACCTATTTAACCTTCAATAATCTCCATCTTCTCCGTAATCGGAGTACGAGCTTTTCCTTCTGGTGCTTTATCGAAATAGCCGATATGAAGAATTCCAACGATACGTTGGCCTCTTGTTAAACCGATTCCTTCTATAAATAATGGATTGTAGTTTAATCCGCCTGATTTCCAAACACAACCTAATCCACGTTCCCAAGCAAGAAGTTGGAAGTTTTGCATAAATGCACATGTTGCAGCGTAATCTTCGTCACGCTGAATTTGACGTGGATCTTCATTCATATATACAACGATTTGTGCAGGTGTGCCTAAAAAACGATCTGATAAAATTTTACCGCGTTTCGCTCTTTCTTCTTCTGTGAAAGAGTTTAATACTGCGTCTACTAATTTCTTGCGGCCTTCTCCAATGTATAGTTTACAATTCCATGGTTCACGGTGCTTATGATTAGGTGCCCATGTTGCGTCGTTTAATAGTTCAATTAATAAATCTTTTTCTACTGCTTTATCTGTAAATGTACGTACAGAACGTCTTTCTTTAATCACATTTGCGATGGAAGTATATGTAGTCATATTTATCTCTCCCTTATTTTTATCTATATGTATAAGTTTATCGTTAGTATTGATATTGATTTTCAATTTCGATTATACCTTAGTTTTTTACTATTAATCAATGTTTTATGTTGGAAAACTTCTAAAAACGTCATTTCATGCTGTGAATAAAAAAACTTAGCTTGTTCACAAGTATTTCACATTTTATGGAAATGATATGTGTACAGTTTTCTACATTATCCATCTAGGAGGAGTTTACATGTACAAAAAAATCGCTGTTTGTATGACTATGGCAGCATTATTATGCGGGATATCCACCTTCCCTATATCCGCTGCCACGCCAAAAGAAGTAACACTGCATCACCATAACCCAATTTCAGAAGAAGAAATGCAATCGCTAGAAAAACTCGGCTATAACAAACATGAAATTTGGAAAGCTGCTCATATTGCAAGAATTAGTAATAAAGAAATAAAAGATGTTTTAGCTTACTATAAGCAAAATAAATCTTGGGAGAAAACAGCCGAGCATTTCGGTATAGATCCAAGTAAGCTGAAAAAGCATCATATGAATAAAGAAACAAAGCAAGCACTGCTACAACAGTTAGCAACTATGCAAAAATCCACACCGGATCAGCTAAAGCAAAAAATGAAAGAATATAACATCAAATTGCGTCATCTTACTGTGTTAACAATCATCTCTCAAAAAAGCAATACTCCTCTTGATGATGTATTAAAGATGAAAAAAGATGGAATGGACATTAAACAAATTGCCGAAAAATTAAATGTAAAAAGAGAAGATATACGAGCGGAAATGATGAAATTAGTGAAGTCGATTAAGGAAAAGAAAACAAATTAATATACCAAAAAGGAAGAGATTTTCAATACTCTTCCTTTTCTTTATGAACTTTCAATTTTCAAGTATAAATTCCCGTCTTTCCCAAAAACTAACACAAGTAAATGATGTAAGTTAGGGGTGAGAAAATGTTCGGTTTATCATCTAAGAAATCAAAAAAGACTAGTACAAAAACACTTTGTTCTATTCCAGAATTTATACAAACCATGAAAGAATCAAGTGATTTTGTCTCTTATAACATACTTAAAGATGAAACGTTGTGCTTGTTTTATTATAAATCTGTCGTGGAAGCACTTATTATTAAACAATTTATTTTAACTCCTATAAAAAAAGAATCGGAACAAATCCAAAACATCTCTGATTTATGTAATATCATCTCTATTGAAGACATTATTACCTCCCCTTCTATTGATGATATTCGTGAAAAATTATTAGGTGGATATATTTTAATACGATTAAAAAACAATGCGAATCCTGATCAATATGCTTTAATTCGTGCCGAAAGTACTGTTTTAGGAAAACGATTATATAACGATACAGAAAATGAGTATAGTGTAATCGGGCCTAAAATCGGTTTCGTTGAAAACCTTGATACAAATATCCACTTATTACGCCGAAATATCGTAACGGAGCAACTCATTTTTAAAGAAGTTACCGTCGGATCTATATCAAAAACGAAAGTAGCAGTTGCTTATATAGAAGGAATTACAAATGAACAATTTGTCAACACCGCAATTCAACGGCTAGAAGACATTGACTTTGATGTCCCATTTGATTCAACTATGATTGAGCAATTTATTAGTGATAATAGCAATTCACCTTTTCCTGTTCTATTGCCTACAGAACGATTAGATCGAGCTGTATTTGCATTAATTAACGGGGAAGTTTTAATTTTAACAGATGGCTCTCCATATGCTTTATCAGGACCAACAACGTTACTGGATTTTTTCATTTCACCAGAAGATTATTATTTACCTTGGATGATTGGATCGTTCTTTCGTATTATTCGTTTTTTCGGAGCTATATTTTCTCTTTTTTCCTCCGCTATTTATACAGCGGCTTTAACATATCATTATCAAATGATTCCTGCCGATTTACTAGGTCCTATTATTTTCTCGAGAGCTAACGTACCTTTTCCTCCTATTCTAGAAGCACTCTTTTTAGAAATTACAATTGAATTGCTTCGTGAAGCGGGAGCGCGTTTACCGACAAAAGTCGGACAAACGATCGGGATTGTTGGGGGGATTGTAATTGGCCAAGCATCCGTGGAGGCAGCTTTGACAAGTACAATTTTATTAATTGCAGTTGCTTTATCCGCTCTTGCATCTTTCACAACACCAACAGTAAAGATGTCTTCTACTATCCGGTTGTTACGCTTTCCGCTTATTCTTTTAGCCGGTGCATTCGGAGGATTAGGCCTCGCTGTCGGATTTGTATTTATTTTAGCTCATTTAATTAAATTAAAATCGCTTGGATCACCTTATTTGTTACCTTTATATCCATTTCGTGGTTTAGGTACAGCAGAAGGTTTTCTTCGATTACCATTTAGTCAAACGGCACAAAGACCTTCTTTTCTTAGACCAAAATCAAAATGGCGCTACAATCCAAACAAATCGAAGCAAAAACGTGATGGTGAGAATGAATGAAGAAAATTTTATTGCACCTTATTATCATTATCTTCTTCATTTTACAAACTGGCTGTACACAAACGTATATAGTGGATACGCAGCGTATTATTCATGTCGCTGGATTTGACATCACTAAAAACAAAAGATTCCAAGGAACTATTCTCTTCCCAGAGTACACACATGGTGTAAAGTCTAAACCAGAAACTCAATCAACATCTGCCCGTTCACTTGAGACAATCGCTTCACGATTAAATGCAAAATCACCTCACAATGTCGTTGTAGGTCAAATGCGTGTCGTCCTATTTGGAAAGGCTCTAGGAGAACGCGGAATGGGAGAGATTATTACTAACTTACAACGTGACCCAAATATCGGGCGCGATGTACAACTAGCAATTGTAGATGGATCAGCTGAGGAACTTTTAAATTACGGAAAAAAAAATGGATCTTTATACATTGCTGATTTACTTGAACAAAATATCCGAAATGAGAACATTCCACAAACCGCATTAGACATTTTTTTATATAATTACTACTCTTCTGTATGTGATGCCTATGTCCCTTATCTTAAAATGGACGATAATCATTCCGTCGCTGTCAAAGGACTTGCTTTTTTAAAAGGCGATAAAGTCGTTATGTATACGGATAAAAGACATTCTGTTTTAGCAAAATTACTTATTAACCCTACGAAAAATGGACGTTACGAAGCAGCGATAACAAAGGATAAACATAAAGGTATGGTTGTTATACAAAACTTAGCTGGGGAAAATAAGTATGATATAGATCAAACTGGCGACATACCAAAAGTAAAAATCCATTTAAAATTAAATGGATTAATTAAAAACTCTCCAAATTGGATTGATCTAAGAAAAAAAACAAATATCAACTATATAAAAAAACAAATTGAAAGAAATGTTGAAAAAGACTGTGAAGATTTAATAAAACAATTTCAAGAAAAGAAAATTGATCCTTTAGGAATACGAGATGAAATTAGAAGCCATACGAGAAAATGGAATATAAAACAAATTCGAAATATGTATCAAAATGTAGCGGTGGATATAAATTTAGATCTTAATATTGTACAATCTGGAATCGGGGAATAGTGAGGTGAAATGAGCAATGAATACAATGAATAAAACAAAAACTGTCTCTCCATATTTTGCATTTATTTTATTGCATTCTCTCCAAATCGGAATAGGAATTCTCGGATATCAACGTGTAATTTTGAAAAATGCAGGTTATGATGCTTGGATTTCTCTTATTATTGCAGGTATTGCAACTCATATTGTACTGTTTTGTATGTTAAAAATGCTTGAAAAAGACGGAGATTTAATTAGCATTCATACAACAACCTTTGGAAAATGGATTGGCTCTATATTTTCTGTAATTTTCACTCTCTATTGCTTATTATTTTGCCTTACTGTTCTTCGTACATATATGGAAGTAATACAAGTTTGGATCTTTCCTACCATTAAGTTATGGAAACTTACGCTTATGTTTTTATTAGTCACTTACTACATTATAAAAGGTGGCTTCCGTTCTGTGACAGGGATATGTTTTTGGGGTATTGTTCTTCCTATGTTCGTTGTATTCTTTTTAGTCTATCCGATGAAGTATGCACATTTTCGTAATATTTTACCTATTTTTACGCATTCCCCTTTCGACATACTTGTGTCAGCAAAACAATCTGCATTAGAATTTCTCGGATTTGAAACAATTCTTATCTTCTATCCCTTTATTGAAAAAGGAAAATCTTTAAAAAGATGGGCTCACGCAGGGATTGTTTTTAGCACTCTAATTTATGTAGTTTTAGCTATTGTATCATTTATGTATTATAGTGAAGGACAATTGAATCACACTATTTGGCCTACTTTAACGATGTTAAAAATAATTAAAGTTCCTTTTATTCAACGGTTCGAATATATTATTATTTTTGTTTGGTTTTTAATAATTTTGCCGAATCTTTGTTTAACTATTTGGTCATCATGTCAAACGATGAAGCGTTCCTTTCATATTTCATTTAAATTTACACTACCATTTTTTATTTTCATCGTTTTTACAGCTTCTTTATTTTTTAAAAATCGGGAAAGTATCAACGCATTAAATACTGTACTATCTCAAGCGGGATTGTATATTGTATACGCTTATATCCCAATTTTATTTCTAGTTCATTCGCTAAGGTGGCGCTTCAAAAATCAGTCAAAAAAATCTTCAACCGATACACCGTAATCTCTGATACAATTTGATTAATACATTTGTAAAGGGGACAAGCGAATGAAAAAGTATGTATTTTCTTTACTTGCAGTACTAAGCTTAATTCTTGCTGGCTGCGGAAGTACTGGTACAAATGACCAAAAATCTTCTGAATCAAAAAAAGAAGAACATGACCACGCATCGCACACTCAGCAAGCTGACATTCAAGAGAAAACAAAAGGAGTCGACACACTTCCGACCTTCCTAGATAAGCTTGATCCACAAATGAAAGATATCTACACCGTCGCTGGACAAAATGCAGAGCTATTAGATTGGATTCCATGCTATTGTGGTTGCGGCGAAAGTGTAGGACATAAAAATAATAAAAACTGCTTTATCCGTGAAATTAAAAAGAATGGTGAAGTTGTTTGGGATTCCCACGCAACGACTTGCGTCAATTGCCTAGAAATCGCAGTTGAATCTACTTCCATGAAACAAAAAGGAAAATCAACGCTAGAAATTCGTAACTATATCGATAATAAATATAAAGAAGGCTATGGCAAACCAACACCTACGCCAATGCCAAAAGCTTAAAAAACGAGGAAACTCCTCGTTTTTTCTTTTCATTCACTTTTTTTCTTAACAAATTCTTTCAAGTGTATTTCTCCTTACTTATCACACACTATATATAACTCTCGGTAAGGAGGGTACACAGTGCAAACATATAACGACTATGATAAAGCTCTCTATTACACGTATTGCTGTAATTGGGATAAATTACTCGTTCTCATGGTTCAAACGAACGATCAATTATTTTCTAAGCGTATTGAGCATTTTTTACACGCTTATCAATACAGCAAGGAACTACCAGAAGTTGATAAACAATTGCAGCTCCTATTTCAATATATTGACCATGCATCCCAAAAGTCGCATGTAGAAGAAGTAGAACAAATTCAAATGTAAAATATAGCGCTATTCTCTTCCGGAGAATGGCGCTTTTTTAAAATGTTTATATCAATAAAAGTTTCTCCTTATAAAACTTTTATTGATAAACATATTTTTTCTTTCTTTTCCATACCACTTCATACTATAATTTAGTATGTAACTATTATAAGAGAGGTATAAAATATGGGACGAGAAAAAAAGCAAGAATATGCTTTACTTACCGCATGGGGAGCTTCTTTTATCGCTACACTAGGAAGTCTGTACTTTTCCGAAATCATGAAATTTGAGCCTTGTGTTCTTTGTTGGTATCAACGTATTTTTATGTATCCATTCGTTTTATGGCTTGGTATCGCTGTAGCAAAGAAAGATTATCGCATTGCAAGTTATTCTTTACCAATTGCAAGTATTGGTGCTTGTATTTCTTTATATCACTATGCAATTCAAAAAGTCGCAGCATTTTCAGCTGCTGGGGCAGCTTGTGGACGTGTACCATGTACGGGAGAATACATAAACTGGTTCGGCTTTGTGACAATCCCGTTTTTAGCACTTATCGGCTTTATTACAATCGCTGTTTGTAGCTTTATTGTCATCAAAAACAAATAAGGAGATGAAAGAATGAAAAAAATGCTTATATTTGGTGGTATTATTATCGCCTTGTTTGCGGCAATTTTCGCTGTAACACAAATGGAAGAAAAAAACGCTTCAACTAGCCAAAAAATTGATAATGCTACTGGTAGTCAAACAGATGGCCCTGACTACTACACAAATAAAATTTCTCTTTCAGATCTTCAAAAGAACTTAAAAGAGAAAAAAGAAGAAACAGTATACTTTTATCAAACATCTTGCGTTCATTGCCAAAAATTATCTCCTGTCGTAGTGCCAATGGCTAAAGACTTGAACGTTGATATGAAAGTTATGGATATTGAAAAATTAGATGTTCCTTGGGATGAATATAAAATTCAAGGTACACCAACAATCATTCATTTTAAAGATGGCAAAGAAGTGAGCCGTATTAGCGGTGAACAGCCGAAAGACAAATTAAAAGAATGGCTTGAGCAAACGAAAAAGTAACGAGAAAAGGAAACTCCTTCTACACATGAAATGGGCGTAAAATCCCACACTAATGTATAAGGAGGGGGTTTTATGCCAGAAGTAAGATGTTCTGTTTCCAACTGTTCTTTTTGGGGACAAGGTAACTTTTGTCAAGCAAGTGCGATCATCGTTCAGCCTGATGCAGATGAAACTGGTCAAACTGAAAATGATTCATATACAGCTGCTGTTTTAACAAACGAAACGCTAGAAAGTTCTGTAGCAACGAGTGTAGAGACTTGTTGTCATACATTTAAGCCTAGATATTAACAATTATTCCACCTCATATACGTGAGGTGGTTTTTTCTTTCTCTCTTCTTGTTTACGTCATCTCTAATTCTCCCTATAATAAAGTTAACATTTTTATGAATACGAAGGTGGAATACTATGGCTAAAACAATTGCAGATATCGCCAAATTGGCTGGAGTTGCAAAAAGCACAGTCTCTCGTTACTTAAACGGCGGATATGTAAGTGATAAAACAAAACTTAAAATCGAAGGTATTATTCAGGAAACAAATTTCTCTCCCAATACATTTGCTCAAAGTTTAAAAGCAAAAACAACAAATTTAATTGGTGTCATCATCCCCCGATTAGACTCCTTCGCTACAATGAAAACACTTATCGGGATCGATAAAACATTACAGGAAAATAACTATCAAATGCTTGTAGCAAATGCAAATCAAACAACCGGAACTGAAATACAAGCAATTGAAAACTTTATAAAACAAAAGGTAGCTGGCATTATTTTATTAACAAAAACATTAACGAATGAACATCAAAAAATTATGGCTAATTCAAACATCCCTATTTTATTCGTCGGGCAAGAATATAAAGATCAATATTGCCTCGTTCACGATGATTATGATGCAGCTTATGAGTTAGGGGCATACGTTTTATCGCAAGGCCATCGACATATTGCCTATTTAGGAATAGAAAAAGATGATATTTCTGTTGGAATAAATCGAAAAAATGGTTTTCAAAAAGCAATTGAAAATTTAGAACCGACTTGCAACGTTTCATATTACGAAACAACTTTCCGCATAGAAGATGCCATGAAACAAGTACAACATATTTTAGATAATAATCGCCCAACTCTTATCGTATGTGCTACAGATAACATCGCTCTTGGCGCAATGAAAGTCATTCACTCCCACTCTCTTTCTGTACCAGGTGATATTTCTGTAACAGGATTCGGTGGATATGATATTTCAGAAATGGTACACCCTAGTTTAACGACAATTGCGTTTGACTATGAGTATGCTGGAAAGCTTGCTGCCACTTCTCTTTCACAGCTTGTTGAAAACAAAACTATACCAAAAATATTACACTCTCGTTATACATTAAAAATCCAAGAAAGCGTTGACAAAATATAAAGGCGCTCTATAATAAAATTAAAACCGGTTCCACATTTTAAAAACAGGATTTTCAACATCATTTCCCTGTTTTTTATTTTAACTTTTTACGGAACCGGTTCCACAAAAGAAAATTTATAGTAAGGGGGAATTTTTATGGATATGAAACAAATTGCAACTCAAGTAATACAGAATATTGGTGGAAAGGAAAACATTGTTCGTGCCACACATTGCGCGACTCGCCTTCGTCTTATATTAAAGGATGATACGAAAATAAACGCTGCAGAAATCGAAAACATCGATGGAGTAAAAGGTGCTTTTGCAACGACCGAGCAATATCAAATTATTTTTGGAACTGGCATAGTAAACAAAGTATATGATGAATTCTCAAAACTAATTGGAATAGCCAAACTAGATTCTACAACATCAAACGATATACCTAAGAAAAAAATGAATCCTATCGCCCGCCTAGCAAAGACACTATCTAATATTTTTGTTCCAATTATTCCAGCTATCGTCGCAAGCGGTTTACTTATGGGTCTACTCGGAATGTTGAAAGCGTTTAAATTAGTTCCTGGAGATCACTCACTTATCCAATTACTTGATATGTTCTCAAGTGCAGCTTTCATCATTTTACCTATTTTAATTGGAGTTAGTGCCGCTAAAGAATTTGGTGGAAACATTTTCTTAGGTGCAGTTGTTGGTGGTATATTAACTCACCCAAACTTAACAAATCCTTGGACTCTTTCAAATGCAAAACCCACTGTTTTACATTTCCTTGGTATGGATATTGATATGATTGGCTATCAAGGTACTGTTTTACCTATTTTATTATGTGTATATGTTATGAGTACAATTGAAAAAGAACTTCGAAAACGTGTTCCGAACTCTTTAGATTTATTAGTTACACCATTCTTAACAATTATTATAACTGGCTTTTTATCACTTATTATTATCGGACCAATTGGATATAAAATCGGTGACGGCATTACGTACCTTTTAAATACAATTTATCAATTTGCAGGACCAGTAGCTGGACTTATATTCGGTGGATTGTATTCAACAATCGTTCTTACTGGCTTACATCATAGCTTCCACGCTATTGAAGCGGGCTTACTCGCAAATAAAGATATCGGTGTCAATTTCTTACTCCCTATTTGGTCAATGGCGAACGTTGCACAGGGCGGTGCTACTTTAGCTGTCTATTTCAAAACAAAAAACAAAAAAACGAAAGAAATTGCAATTCCAGCAGCAGCTTCAGCATTTTTAGGAATTACAGAACCAGCTATCTTTGGTGTCAATTTAAAACTTGGTAAACCATTTATTGCAGCAGCTATTGGCGGCGCAATTGGAGGCGCTTACGTTGTTTGGATGCAAGTAGCGGCTAATGCATACGGTTTAACAGGTATTCCGATGCTTACAATTGTTGCACCTCTTGGCATGATGAACATGATTCACTATATAATTGGTTTCGCTATTGCAGTTATCACTGCTTTTGTTGCCACATTCATTTTATATAAAGAAAGTAAATAATAACGGGGTGAAAACCTATGTCAAAATATAAAACAATACTGCAATCTAATAAAGACGAATTACATTCTTTATATGAAATTGCAAACCAAGATTCATGGAAACCAATTTATCATATCCACCCACCATTTGGATTAATGAATGATCCTAACGGTGTATCATACTACAATGATGAATATCACGTTTTTTATCAGTGGTATCCATTTGGTCCCATTCATGGAATGAAGCATTGGGGGCATGTGAGGTCAAAAGACCTTATTAACTGGGAGCGTATGCCTGTAGCCATCATCCCTACTGAAAGCTATGAATCACACGGTGCATATTCTGGTAGTGCTATCGTAAAAGATGGCCTTCTTCATCTACTTTATACAGGGAATATAAAAAAGCCTGATGATTCCCGTGATGCAAAACAATGTATGGCAACAATGGATTCACAATATACGATGACGAAATATAGTAATAATCCTGTTATTGATATAATTCCTGACGGATATACAAAACATGTACGTGATCCAAAAGTCTGGAAACATAATGATATGTACTATATGTTACTCGGTGCCCAACGTGAAAATAAAACAGGAACTCTATTACTATACAAATCACAAGACCTATACAATTGGCATTTCCAAGGCGAAATTACAACAAACTTAAAAGAATTCGGATTTATGTGGGAATGCCCCGATTACTTCCAATTATCAGGGAAAGATGTACTTCTCTTTTCACCGCAAGGAATTGAAAAAGACGGAGAAAACTTTCACAATGTATACAATGTCGTTTATGCTATAGGCCATTTCGATATTAAAAATTTATATTTCCATGTTGATTCCTATTACGAAGCTGATAAAGGATTCGATTTTTATGCCCCTCAAACTTTAGAAGACTCTACTAGTCGTCGCCTATTGTTTGCTTGGGCAGGATCAAGTGAAATCACATATCCTTCTGATGATTATATGTGGGCTCATTGCCTAACACTTCCACGTGAATTAACATTAGAAGATAACATCTTAAAACAAAAACCAGTTTCAGAATTAACAAAACTACGAACAACAAAAAAAGACATTTCAGGAGATATAACAGCTGGATTAAATGTATTATCAACGCTTGATGATGAAGACTCCTATGAATTAATTGTTACACTTAAAACAGAAGATGCAAAGCGTTTTGGTCTTTCTCTCTTCCACAATGAGGAGGAATGTTTCCCCATTACATTTAATCGGGAACAAGGTACTATTTCTATAGACAGAGGCAACTTCTACCATCAATTTGGCGGAGAATATGGATTTGAACGCTGTAAAAAAATCAATATTCAAGATACGATAGAACTACAAATATTTGTAGATAAAAGCATCGTGGAAATTTTCTTATACGATGGTTCAACAGTCTTTACGTCCCGAGTTTTTCCCCAAAAAGACATGAAACATCATATCGCAATCTTTTCAGATGCAAAACTAAGCTTTACCATCACACAATATAAGCTGAAAAGAGGGATTGTATGAGAAATGTCTTTTGTATAGGTGAACTATTAATTGATTTTGTGTGCCGAAATACTAACGTTTCTTTAGTAAACGGTTCAGATTTCGAAAAAAAAGCTGGTGGAGCACCCGCTAACGTTGCTGCTGCGATTACAAAATTAGGTGGACACGCTACATTTATGGGGCAAGTAGGAAACGACCCATTTGGTGAGTTTCTTGAACAAACTTTACAGCGTGCGCAAGTCGATACATCCATGCTCATAAAAGATAAACAAACAACACTTGCATTCGTATCCATCGATCAAGATGGCGAACGTGATTTTACTTTTATGCGTGGTGCAGATGGTGAATATCAATTCAATAGCATTGATTTATCAAAAATACAAACGAATGATTTAATACATTTCGGTTCAGCGACAGCTTTACTATCAAGCCCATTAAAAGAAACGTATTTTCAGTTGTTACAATATGCGAAAGATAAAGGCCATTTTATTTCTTTTGATCCAAATTATCGAAGTGCACTCATTACAAATACAGAACAATTCTCTCAAGATTGTCTAACCTTTATAAAACATGCACACTTCGTAAAAGTAAGTCAAGAGGAAGCTACTATGCTCTCTAAAGAGAGTGATTTACAACAAGCTGCACTCAAATTATTAAATTATGGCGCAAAAGTAGTAGCTATTACACTTGGAAAAGACGGTACCCTTCTTGCGACAAATGAAGGTCAAACTATTGTCTCTTCTATTTCCATTCAACAAGTCGATACAACTGGTGCTGGTGATGCTTTCGTTGGAGCAATGTTATATCAGATTGCCCAAAGTGAACATACACTTTCGTATCATTTCAAAGACTTAACAGCGTTTATCTCCTTTGCAAATAAAGTAGGCGCTATCACATGTACAAATTACGGTGCAATTGCCTCTCTTCCATCATTAACAGATATAAAAGCATACGATTAATCGTATGCTTTTTTACATCCCTCTCCAAAAATCATGCATAATAAAAAAGTACAAAATAACGAGAACGGCCGTCCCGCATAAGGTAATGCGCCGATATATACTCTTCTCTCCTTCCCTCGCTTTCACAAACGCCCAAATAAATCCGAAGAACAATATTAAATCAACATATGGAACATAAAAAGAAAAGACGAGAAACGCATATAAATACACGATAAATAAACAGGTCGTTACTAAGAAAACTTTAAACGCAAATTCACTTTTCATAATATAACCGCCCCCTATCTGTACTGTATTATATTCAGCAAAATACAATAGTTGCAGTTAAACTCCAAGTATAAATAAGCTACCGTCTATAATACGGTAGCCATTACGGAACATTGTATTTCCGTTTATATATATTACTTAAAATCGAAGAAGGAATTTGCTCGTAACGAACTTTCTCTCCTGTTTCATCTATAATATACGAATTGTTTCCTATATAATATATTCCATCTTTTCGTTTTGAGTACACTGGATATCTTTCATTTGGCAATACCGTTTTCACTTTCGTTAACTGTCCATTTGGTTCTTGCCAATATATATCCGCGCGGTCTACTAGCGTAAGTACTCCAATTTGTTCTTCTTCTATTTTTCGACCATTCCAGCTCACAACGCGATAACCAAGCTTATTCGCTTCATATTCGGGGCTCGTATGAAAACGAGAAATGATTACTTTTGTTTGTAATTGTACTCGGTCATATAACCATTGTATATCCCTGTCATGCATACGAATGCAGCCATTTGATTCCCTACTTCCAATCGTCCATTCCCGGTTCGTCCCGTGAATTGCATATTCATTCTTATCTAGTCCAAGCCACCTCGTACCAAGAGGGTTATTCGGTGCACCCCCAGGTATTTTTTTTCGATGGTATTCTTTATTTTTAAATTTAGTTATAATACAAAAATTACCTTCAGGCGTAGGTGTACGATCTCTTCCAGTCGTTACTGGAAATGTTTTTGTGTAATTTCCATTTTCAAAAAAAGACAACTGGTTCGTCGTAAGATTTACTAATATTAAATGATCTGTATTAGCAAAAGCACTAACCGGTAGGATGAAAAATAATAGTATGATGAAACATAACTTTTTCAGCTATATCCCCCCTAGCGCTCCCTATAATAAGTGGAATTAACATTACTTTGCTCTTATAAATGAAAACTATCCATTTACAATAACGCCCCCATTTACATGTATCATTTGCCCAGTAACATAGGATGAATCACCAGATGCCAAGTATACGTATGCCGGCGCTAATTCATATGGTTGACCAGGTCTTTGCATCGGAACATTGCTCCCAAACTGAGAGACTTTCTTCTCATCAAAGCTCGATGGAATAAGCGGTGTCCAAATCGGGCCTGGTGCAACACCATTTACCCGAATCCCTTTTTGCACTAACGATTGAGAAAGTGATCTTGTAAAAGCTACGATTGCTCCTTTCGTTGCGGAATAATCAATTAACGTTTCATTTCCTTCATATGCAACGATAGATGCCGTATTTATAATGACATCCCCTTTCTTCAAATGAGAAAGGGCTGCTTTCGTAACGTGAAAATAAGAAAAAATATTAATACGAAATGTTTTTTCTAGCTGTTCTGCTGTAATATACTCTAGCCCTTGCTGCGGATATTGCTGTGCAACGTTATTAACTAAAATATTTAAACTACCTAACTGCCGGGCGGTCTCTTCCACAATATCTTTACAATGCTGTTCATTACTCAAATCCCCCGGCAACAATACACACTTTACACCTTCTTTTTCAACACGTTGTTTCGTCTCATTTGCATCTTCTTCCTCATCTAAATAAGCAATCGCAACATTTGCCCCCTCTTTTGCAAAAGCGATGGAAACTGCTCGTCCAATTCCGCTATCCCCTCCCGTAATTAACACATTCTTCCCTTTTAACTTTTCACTTCCTTTATAGTTTGCATCTTCAAACTGCGGAAGGGGGCTCATTAATGATTCAATACCTGGCTGCTTATTTTGATGTTGCGCAGGCATTGTTATAAAGTTTTTTTGTTGTGGCATAGCTTCTTTCAACTCCTTTTCCTTAGCATGTGCACAATAAAAAGCTGAAATTCACACATCGTTTTACGATTAATATTCGAATTTAAGACACAAAATATGAATTGTTATAAACTTTTTATGCAAAACTATTGCAAAATAGATAAAAAACGAATATTATATATAACTGTTGTGAAAATTATTCGTAAACAGAAAGGATGTTTATATGTTTAACCTTTCAAAACATAAAACTTCTATTAAAACTGAAATTATGGCAGGTATTATTACCTTCTTAACAATGGCATATATCATTGTCGTAAACCCTGTTATCCTTGGAGATGCAGGTGTTCCATTTGAACAAGCATTTACAGCAACAATTATTGCTGCTGTTGTCGGAACATTATTTATGGCAATCTTTACAAACTTACCAATCGCAATCGCGCCAGGTATGGGATTAAATGCTTACTTCTCTTACTCTGTTGTAAAAGCGCATGAAGGCATGACTTTCGCAATTGCATTCTCTGCTGTATTCGTAGCAGGTATGATTTTAATTTTGCTATCATTTACATCTTTCCGTACAAAATTAATGGAAGCAATTCCTGAAAACTTAAAACATGCAATTACTGCTGGTATCGGGCTATTTATCGCCTTTATCGGTTTACGTTTAACAGGTATCGTTACAAAAAATGATGCAAACTTAGTTGGACTTGGTGATCTTCACTCTGCTCCAGTACTACTAGCATTAGCTGGACTTGGAATTACAATTGTCCTTATGTCTTTAAATGTAAATGGCGCACTATTTATCGGGATGTTATTAACTGGTATTATCGCTTTCTTCACAGGACAATTAACATTCTCAAACGGTGTTACATCAATGCCTGGATTACCAGAAGGAATTATCGTTTCAAATCCAATTACTGCTGTATCTGACGTAATTAACTACGGATTATACGGCGTTGTATTCTCATTCTTCCTTGTTACACTATTCGATACAACAGGTACATTACTTGGCGTTGCACAACAAGGTGGATTTATGAAGGACGGAAAGCTTCCAAAAGCAGGACGAGCTCTTCTATCTGACTCATTCTCAGCAACTATTGGTTCTATGTTCGGAACGACACCATCAACAGCTTACATTGAATCATCTGCTGGTGTTGCAGCTGGTGGTCGTACTGGTTTAACAACTGTTACAGTAGCTGTTCTATTCGCATTAGCAGCATTCTTCGGACCATTAGTAAGTGCTGTTTCTGGTGTATCAGCTATTACTGCTCCATCATTAATTATCGTTGGTAGTCTTATGATGGGTTCAGTTCGCCACATCGATTGGGACGCATTTGATGAAGCATTCCCAGCATTTTTAGTAATCTTAAGCATGCCACTTACATCAAGTATCGCAACAGGTATCGCACTTGGATTTATTTCATATCCACTTATGAAAGTGGCAAAAGGTAAATTCCGTGCTGTTCACCCACTTGTATATGTATTTGGAATTTTGTTTGCTTATCAATTGATATTCTTACCACATTAAAATCCCTCATAAAGAGGGATTTTTTTATACATAAAAAGTAGAGCATCGAAATTCGATGCTCTATTTTCCTTTTTTAAAAGCAATATAAAAAGGCTACAGAGAAATTCTTCTCCGCAGCCTAATATTTATTTTTGCAAGAACGCCTGCAAATCTGCAAACTGTCTCTTTGCATCTTCATAGCCTTGCTCGTATAGATTTTGTAGTTTTGCTGTATCTTTTTCCATACGATCTACTTGAAGCGGTACTTCTGGACGAATAACAAATAAATTCCCAGCTTGTTCTTCTTTTTCAATATAGTGAAGTGTTTCATTATACACTTCATAACGATTTAGCATCGTGTTCACAAGGTTCGGATATTTTTTATAAGCTTTCGCAGCAATCCACCCAAATCTTGATTTTTTCTTTGCGTAACCATGATTTCTCGTTAAAATTACGACTGATTTTTTAAATCCATCTTCCTGTGCTTTACGAACTGGAATTGGATCAGAAATCCCGCCATCTAACAGTTGCTTACCACGATAATTTACGACTGGTGCAATGAAAGGCAATGAACTAGACGCTTGTAATAAATTTAGTGCATCATCATTCGTTCCTTCTTTTTCAAAATAAACAGACTGTCCTGTTTCACAATCCGTCGTTCCTACAAGGAAACGTTCTGGACTATTAAAGTATGTTTCAAAATCAAACGGCACATGCTTTTCTGGAATTTCATGAAAAATGAAATCCATATCAAATAGCTGACGTTTTCTCCATAAATTTTTATACGATAAATATTTCGGATGTGATGCATAATCAATATTGACCGTTTTATTTCTATTTCTTTGTCTGGAAAGATACGACGCTGCATGACAAGCACCAGCTGATACACCGATTACATATGGAAAATATAAATCTTGTTCCATAAAGTATTCTAATATCCCGCCCGTGTATACACCACGCATACCGCCGCCTTCTAATACTAACCCCGTATTTTCAAGCATGTTACTCTCTCCTCTATATATATTGACTCTTTAATTATTCACCATGTTAAGTATCTTTTTCTATTATATATGAGTTCTTTCAGAAATTATATTTAAAAGCCTTGAGAAAAAGGAGTTTTTTCTTCCAATTATATTTCCAAATGACCGGAGACATCCTTTATAAACCTTTGAATAAAGTCTTGCTCTTCTTTCGTATATCCATCTAAAAGTAACAACCACTTTTCTTCAGCTTGCTTATGCAATTTTTCATGAGCTTTATATATTTCATTCCCACTCTCCGTTAAGCTGAAGAAGATTTCTTTTTGATTATCTAACATTTGCATCTTCTCAACGAATTGCTTTTGAAACAACTTTGTACAAATTTTAGAGATTGCTCCCTTCGTCATGCCCATTTCTGTCGTAATTGCCGTTACATTCATCAAACCATTTTTTCCGATACATTCGATTACATGTAACTCAGATAAAGACATACTACTTACGCCTGTCTCACGAAGAAACTTCTCATTTTGTCGTTTTAAATGTTCTTCTTTTTTATGCAAAAGTGTACGAATGTCCGAAAGTATTTCCATTTGCTTCGTTGCATGCTTCAATCCGTTCGCCTCCTAAGTTTCCAAAGAAACAATTTAACTATATACCATTTTAAAACCATTTTTTCATCTTTACAAGTAAGAAAATCATGTTAAAATAAATTTAGTTTCCGAGGAAACTAAATCACAAGGAGGTTAACATGATGAAAAACTCTAAACTAACTTTTATTTTATATGTTGTCTGTATTAGTGCCTTACTCGGTTCCTTCGCTCAAAATATTTACACACCTATCTTACCGATGATTCAAAATTCTTTTCACACTTCTCTTTATCTTGTAAATGTAACAGTTTCACTTTTCACATTCGTTCTTGCAATTATGCAGCTCGTATATGGACCTTTAATTGATACAAAAGGGAGAAAATCTGTCCTTATCCCTAGTTTAGTCATTAGTACAATTGGTTCAATCGGATGTGCCTTTTCGGCAAACATTTATTTATTTCTCTTTTTTAGAGCTGTTCAAGCTATAGGAATAGCGGCTATACCTGTAGTTTCAGCAACGATTATCGGCGATTTATTTGAAGGAAAAGAACGCGGAGGAGCGATGAGCCTATACCAAATGTTACTTGCCCTCGCACCTGCAATGGCTCCTCTCATAGGTGGTTATCTTGGCAGTATAAATGGTCACTTATCTGTATTTCTCTTTTTATCTACACTTGGCATTATCTTATTAATTATAAACATTTCACTACTCCCAGAAACAAAGCCAAATATAATTAAACAATCTAAAGCACAAAAGAATTACTCTCTTATCTTAAAAAATAAAACTGGATTTTCTATTACTCTTATTGGCTTCATTCAATTTTGTATTTACTTTTGCTTTCTCGTTTTTTTACCGAGTATTTTAACAAATTCATTTCATTTAACTGTAAATAAAATTGGTCTTATGTTTGTACCAATGTCTCTTTCTATCATGCTAGGAAGTTTTTGCTACAAATTTTTGCAAAAACGCCTCACAACAAAGCAAGCTTTATTTATTACGAGTTTCTTCAATATTATATGTGTCGTTTTATTCTCTTTCACATATAACATCAATATCCCATTCATCATTATCGTTACATCTTTGTACGGTTTTAGTATGGGACTTTCTATGCCAACTCACACTACTTTATTAACAGAAGAATTCGTACAAGAACGCGCAACAGCTATCGGTATGTACAACTTCATCCGCTATCTTGGTATGGGCACAGGGCCACTTATAGGTGGATTTCTTTTATTTAACCAAAATTACTTTTGGATTTTCTTCCTAGGTGCAATTATGTTTTTACTTGTAATCTTATATACAATGAAAATGCTAAGTTTTCATTCTGTACAAAAAGCAAAATAGAGCCCCCAAAAAGGTCGGCTCTATTTATCCTCTTTGATCCGCAACAATATGAATATCAATATACTTTGTTTGTCTCATAATTTCATTTACAATAGAGCCTTTTCGTATTTCTTCCCACCTTGTTCTAGCCGATTGTCCAAGTAAAATTTGTGTTACTTGCAATCTTTTCGCGACTTCAATAATAACATCCGCTGGCTTTCTTCCCTTTGCTTCTTCTAATACAAAACTTGCATCAAATTGATTCGTGAGCGCCTTCCACTCTTCGATCGTCTGCTTTTTTCCAGCTGAAATAGAATCTATATTTTCCCTCTCAACGTTTAATACGTACAATTCAGCATTTAACCGATCAGCCATGCGCCATCCCCGTCGTATTAATTTCTCCGCTGTTGAACTGTATTGTACACAAACGAGAATTTTTTCTTTTACGCCAATCGGTTCTATTACTGTTTGGCTAATTTTCTCGTCCATATCATCCGCAACTTCTCGAAGTGATAATTCCCTAAGTGCTCCTAAATTATTAAGTGTAAAGAAGTTTTGTAAGCTTTGCTGAATTTTTTCTTCTTTATATATCTTTCCGTCTATTAGTCTCTTCCTTAATACCTCGGGCGTTGCATCAACGAGCTGAATTTCATTTGCTTTTTGTAAAATAAAATCTGGAATTCGTTCTCTTACTTTTACATTCGCAATTTGAGCTACAATATCATGAACACTTTCTAAATGTTGAATATTAAAAGCTGATAATACCGATATACCAGCCTCTAACAATTCCTGCACATCCATATAACGTTTCTTATGTTTAGAACCAGGAATATTACTATGCGCAAGTTCATCCACTACAACTACTTGCGGCGCGCGTTTTTTTATTCCTTCCACATCAAGCTCATAAAATACCTTTCCTTTATACTGTATTTCTTTCAAAGGAACTTTTTCTAAATCAGCAATTGCTTCTTCCGTCTCTTTTCTTCCATGCGTTTCAATTAAACCAATTACAATATCAATTCCATCTTTTTTCATTTCCCTTGCATCAAAGAGCATTTTATAACTTTTTCCTACGCCTGGAGCTGCTCCTACATATAACTTTAACTTTCCCCGATTTTGTTGCCGAATATATTCTAAATATTCCTCTGGCGTTCGCCTTTGAAACTTCGGTTCATAATCATCTGCATACACAATAAACACCACCTTTCATTCGAAACAACGCTACCTCAATCCATTAGATTGAGGTAGCACTGTTACTATTTCATTAATTTCTGTAACGCCAAATTTAGCTTTAAGACGTTTACGCGGGTCTCTCCAAATAAACCAAGCGCAGCACCTTCTGTTTGATCTTTAATCAATTGATTAAGTTTTTCTTTCGGAATATTCGTTAATTTCGAGATGCGATCCACCTGCACCGAGGCCGCCTTTGGACTAATATCAGGATCAAGCCCTGAACCTGAATTTGTCACTAAATCTATTGGTATTTCTGTAACCGGAACAGCTGGATTTTTTTCCTTCCAGTCCGCAATACTTTTCTCTACTCGCTTTGCTAAATCTGGATTAGATGGTGCATAGTTATTTGAACCAGATGCTTCAGCCTTATATTCAATACTAGAAACACGCCCTTGAAAATAACGTGGATCCTTGAAGTTTTGACCAATTAATTTAGAACCAATCACTTCATTTTTATCATTATATATTAGACTTCCATCCGCGTTATCCTTCATTACTGCTTGTGCAATACCAGTAACAATAAGTGGGTATACAAGTCCACACAACACTAGAAATGTAAAAGTAATACGGATAATTGGTGATAGTATACTTTGTTTCTTCTCCATCTTTTTCCCCTCTTCCTTATATAAACAAGCCGACAATCATATCAATTACCTTAATTCCAATGAACGGAACGATAACTCCGCCAAGCCCATAAATAAGTAAGTTTCGGCTAAGCAATGCATTAGAACTCATTGGTTTATATGCAATACCTTTCATCGCTAACGGAATGAGTAATGGAATAATAACAGCGTTAAATATTAATGCTGATAAAATTGCTGACAGTGGTGATGTTAGTTTCATAATGTTTAATGCTTCCATTTGCGGAATCGCAAGTGTAAACATTGCTGGAATGATTGCAAAATATTTCGCTATATCATTCGCAATACTAAACGTCGTTAAAGCACCTCGCGTCATTAACAATTGCTTACCGATTCCTACAACCTCAATAATTTTCGTTGGATTTGAGTCTAGATCAATCATGTTCGCCGCTTCTTTCGCTGCTGTCGTACCACTGTTCATCGCTAATCCAACGTCCGCCTGTGCTAATGCTGGAGCATCATTTGTACCATCACCTGTCATCGCTACAAGTTTCCCTTTATCTTGCTCTGCTTTAATAACAGCAATTTTATCTTCCGGTTTACACTCGGCAACGAATTCATCTACTCCAGCTTCTTTTGCAATCGTTGCTGCTGTTAACGGATTATCACCTGTACACATAACCGTTTTAATCCCCATTTGGCGCAACTGTTCAAAACGATCACGCATACCCGGTTTTACTGTATCCTTTAAATAAATTAAGCCATAAATACGATTATCTACTGCAACTACAAGTGGTGTTCCGCCCTCTTTTGAAATTAAGTCAGCTTTTTGATTTACATCTTTCGGAATTGTTCCGCCTTGTGACTCAACCCATTCAATAACGGCACCTACAGCACCTTTTCTCACTTTCGTTCCGTCTTGTAAATCAACACCACTCATTCTCGTTTCTGCTTTAAACGGAACAAACTCACCTTGTTCTGCAAGTTCTCTATTATATGATATAGATTTTCCCTGCACATACTCGATAACAGATCGACCTTCTGGTGTTTCATCTAAAACAGAACTAATAGCGGCCCACTTTCCAACTTGCTCAATCGTTTCATTTCCTACAGGTAATAATGTATGAGCCATTCGGTTCCCAAAAGTAATTGTACCTGTTTTATCTAAAATAATTGTATTAATATCGCCAGCAGCTTCTACTGCTTTCCCTGACATCGCTAACACGTTAAATTTTGTTACCCGGTCCATCCCAGCAATACCAATCGCTGATAGCAAACCACCAATTGTCGTTGGAATTAAACATACTAACAACGCTACAAGTACAGCAGTATCAATTTGAAAACCTAAATAATTTGTAAAAATCGGCAACGTCACAACGACGATCAAGAAAATAAGAGTTAAGCTCGTTAATACTGTATTTAAAGCAATCTCATTCGGCGTTTTTTGACGAGCAGCTCCTTCTACTAAAGAAATCATTTTATCGATAAATGATTCACCAGGATTACTCGTAATGACAATTGTAATTTCATCACTTACGACCATCGTTCCACCTGTTACGGAACAAAAATCACCGCCTGCTTCTTTTATAACAGGAGCTGATTCACCTGTAATTGCAGATTCATCTACAGATGCTAATCCTTTGATTACTTCGCCATCACTTGGAATCATTTCTCCTTGTTTTACGATAACAACGTCACCTTTTCTAAGATCAGTTGCTGAAACTTGGACAATGTCTCCATTTTCTTTTACTACATTTGCAAACACATCTTTCTTCGACTGCTTTAAAGAATCGGCTTGCGCTTTACCACGACCTTCTGCTAATGCTTCTGCAAAATTCGCAAATAAAACTGTAAATAATAGAATGAGAGAAACTGTTATATTAAACCATCCTGGTATACTACTAGAACTGCTTGGAAGAAAAGATAAAATGAACGTAATGATAAATCCAATTTCCACAACGAACATAATCGGATTCTTTATCATGACCTTCGGATTCAATTTCGCAACGGATTGCTTCATCGCATGTGTTACGATATCACGATCCATCGTTTTCGCTTGTCTAACTTCATCTTCTACAGCATGTATTTGGGACTCATTTAATTGTTTTTCTTTTACTACTACCGGTCTCATCATTTACCCTCCATTACTTCAATGTAAGAAATTCTGCAATTGGACCGAGTACTAACATCGGGAAGAATGTTAATGCACCGACAATTACAATTGTTCCGATGAAGATGCCACCAAATAAACTATTATCTGTACGGAACGTTCCGACTGTTTCTGGCACTACCGTTTTTTCTTTCAATGAAGCTGCCACAGCTAGCATCGTAATTAAACTGAAGTAACGTCCTAAAAACATAACTAAACCAGTCGTAATATTCCAAAACGGTGTATTATCTCCTAATCCTTCAAATCCAGATCCGTTATTCGCAGCTGACGATGTATATTCATATACCACTTGCGTCAAACCGTGGAAACCGGAATGAGAAATAGCATCCGTCCCTAAATTTGTTGAAAGAGCTAATGCCGAAAATCCTAAAATGAGCAATGGATGAAATAAAATCGTGACCGCGATTAATTTCATTTCCTTACCTTCAATCTTTTTACCTAAAAACTCTGGTGTCCGTCCAACCATTAACCCAGATATAAACACCGCGATAATTGCATACATAATAATGTTTACAAAACCTGCTCCAACGCCGCCATACACAGTATTTAACATCATATTTACAAGCGGAACTAAACCGCCAATTGGTGTTAACGTATCATGCATCGTATTAACAGCGCCTGTTTCAGCAGCTGTCGTTACCGTTGCGTATAATGAAGAAAATACTGTTCCAAATCGTACTTCTTTCCCTTCTGTACTTCCTTGTACATGTTCGATACCCATTCCATTTAATGCCGGATTCCCATTTAGTTCAGATGTCGTAATCGTTATAAATCCTAGTAAAAACACCATAAAAAGTGATACGAAAAGGATGCGACCTTGTTTTTTATTTCCTACCATTCGTCCGTACGTAAATGGAAGTGCTGTTGGTAATAACATCATAAGCATCATTTGCAAAATATTACTCATTTGTCCTGGATTTTCAAAAGGATGCGTAGAGTTCGCTCCGAAAAATCCACCGCCGTTATTTCCAAGTTCCTTTATGGAAACGAATGATGCAACAGGTCCACGTAATATACTTTGCTTTGCCCCATCAATCGTTTGTGCTGTAACCGCCCCATCTAACGTTTGGGGTACGCCAAGTGCGACAAAAACTAGTGCCGCAATAAATGCGATAGGAAGAAACACTCTCGTTAACGCTCTCGTAAAATCAACGAAAAAGTTACCAAGTTCTTTTCCAGCAAGCCCTCTTATAAAAGCCATAACGAGCGCTAATGTCGTTGCTGGTGCCGCAAACATTAAAAATGTAATCCCGATTAATTGTGATAAATAGGATAAACCATTTTCACCGCTATAATGCTGTAAATTTGTATCAGCCATAAAACTAATCGCTGTATTAAAAGCGAGCGTAGGCTCCATCCCTTCAATATGCGCTGGATTTAGCGGCAGCACACCTTGTAATCTGAAAATGAAATATACAACAACAATCATAAATCCGTTGAGTAAAACTAATGATAATGCGTACTGTTTCCACGTTTGATTGTATTCTTTTACACCCGTAATTTTAAAAATAAGTTTTTCAAAAGGCCCAAATACTTTATCTAGCGTTTTGCTACCTTGAAAAGCTTTTTCTAAATAAACCCCCGTTGGCTTTGCTACTAAAATAAACAAGAGCATTGTAATAATGACTGCAACCCAAATCATAATGAATGATTCCCCCTAATTAAAACTTCTCTGGATTTAATAATGCATACACTAAATACACTGTAATTGCTGCGACAATAACCGATAAGACAATCATCATGATTGCTTTCCTTCTTTCACAACTTTATCTGACCAACTTGCAAGACTTGCCATTGATGCAACTAATAAAATAAAAATCCCGACCATTACAACATCTAACATAGCTATCCCTCGCTTTATTTTTGTTAAAATTTACCATTTAAATATTAAAAAAGAACACTGAGCTCTACTCAGTGTTCAAAAAATGAACAACAAAAAGTAAACCTCCTCTCTAAACGCTTACGAGGTTAGCTGTCGGATTCGGGCCTAAAGAGTAGCCCTACTTTCAAAACTGAAAGATTCACCCCAAGTGACGATGCACAAAATTGGTTCCCCCGCTCCATTTCTGGAACTCAGCGATTTTAGGTTTTTTTGGAAATTTTATGAATGATTTATGAGAGTAAATATACTCCTCTATATTTCACTTGTAAAGGAGTAAATTACTGAAAATAATAATATTTACATTCATTTAAACGCTTACATTGAAGATTATTACTATTATTTCATCTATTTTCTTTATTTCTCTTCTCTTTTCTTAAAAATGACCTTTTAAATATGAAATAAAAAGAGCGAATGACATGAAGTGCATAGCTTGTTGCACTCAGCATTCGCTCTTTTTTATTCAACCTTTATTCTCCTCGTAAAAATGCACGTAAATTTCTCCCGCGAATATAAACTTGTGTCAATTCTGCATGTAGCTGCTCATACTCGGTAATATCTACCTCTAAATACAAAGCATCTTTTGATGGTAATATAATATACGGCCCTGGAAAAAGGGGATCGATCTGAACCAATTCTTGAACTCGCTCTACCGATACTGCCCAACGATTTGCTATATCTCCAAGTAATAGTACCTTCATCATTTCTTCCCCCGCCCTATTCAAAAAATAAAAAAGAAATATTATCACAATTTGTAAACACGACAAACTTAGCTCCAATTGTTTCATAGAGCCTCGCTGGATATCGTTTATTCCTTGTAACAACAGTAATAGGTGCTTGAAAAGAAAAGCGAATGTGTTCTGTGAAAAAACTAACGATTGGAAGCTCATCCCCTAGTAAAATCACCTTCTTAATACACTCACAAATACTAGTAAAGTCCTGCTCCTTACTGCAGCTATAAGTCCAATCAAACCCACAATTCCTAACTTCAGCCGCTATCTCTTCATTTGCTGTAAAAATAATTAACTCATGTTGAAATGATACTAAATCTCTTAAACTATTTACCTTACTTTCTTCTCCAACACAAATAAGTGTTAGTTCCATGTACCTCATCCTCCTTAGTATAAAAGAAATCAAACATAGATTGATATTCCCCTATACTAATCAGATCGATGAAGTGATGTATCCATCATGGCACCGTCCTCTCTCAAGACGCTTACGAAGTTAGCTGTCGGATTCGGACTTTGAGAGTAGCCCTACTTTCAAACTTGAAAGATTCACCCCTAGTGACACTGCACAAATTGGTTCCTCCGCTCCATATAATTGGACTCAGCGTTTACAAAAAAATGTATTCTGGCTGATATATTACTCCTGTATTTTGAAAAAGTAAACAGAAAAAAAGCCAGTTATAAAACTGGCTTTTCACTTATCTATACACGCGTTCTATTCACTTTATACGCAAAATGATTCGTCGGTCCATGACCACTACCAATATTCAATGGCTCTTCAATTGCTATACTAATAAATCGTTTTGCTTCTTGAACAGCATCTTCAATTGCGTATCCTTTCGCAAGTCCTGCTGTAACCGCTGAAGCAAATGTACACCCACTTCCATGCGTTTGCTTTGAAGGAATTCGCTCGCTTCTAAACTCAATAAATTTTTCTCCATCAAAGAGGAAATCAATTACTTCATTCCCTTGATATTCTGCATGTCCGCCCTTCATAAGCACATATTTAGCACCTAATTCATGCAATATTTTTGCAGCTTCCTTACTATCTTCAACATTATGAATCTCCATCCCAGTTAACACTTCTGCTTCTGGGACATTCGGTGTTATAACAGTTGCTACTGGTAATAAATATTCTTTTAATGCTTGAACTGCTTCTTGCTGTAATAATGATGCACCGCCTTTTGCAATCATAACGGGATCTAGCACAATATTATTCCAGCCAAACTTTTTAATTTGTTCTGCAACAATTTGAATTATTTCACTACTAAATAACATTCCTAGTTTCACTGCATCTGGTGTTACATCCGTACCAATTGAATTCAGCTGTTCTGTAATACCTTCTAATGGAACAGGATATACCCCTTGAACGCCAAGCGTGTTTTGAGCAGTAATTGCCGTAATAGCCGTCATTCCGTATACACCAAGCTCTTGGAATGTTTTTAAATCTGCCTGAATTCCAGCACCGCCGCCGCTATCAGACCCTGCAATTGTTAAAGCTTTATTCACTTTCATCCCACTCATCCTTTTCTATCCAAAATAGCGATGATAAATCGTTTTTGCTTCGCTTATATCTTTCGTTCCATGTACGAGCACACGGCCATCTTTAAAGGCTACTAACCTCTTGTCTTCAACAGAAAATGATAGTAAATATGGATTTATATTTAAATCATTTACACGACCTTCCAACAACTCTTTATATTGTTCAAAATTCATTTCATCTTTATGAGGTGGTCTAATTTGAACTGTATTTCGCCCGCATAAAACTGCTGTTTTTGATGTGTTTTCTTTATTTAAATACGGATATAATGCATTCTCTCCGCATGAAGGACAATTATGCTGGCGAAGTTTTTGCACATTCATACATGAATACTCATTCTTCCACATATCAAACGATACAAGCCCATCTCGAAGTGATTCGTAATCTTCTACTAACAGTTTAAGAGCTTCTGTTACTTGATGAGAAACGACAAGAGATACAGCAGGTGATATAATACCCGCTGTATCACATGTTGCCCCGCCAAGCGGAATCGACTGTAATAAACATGATAAACATGGTGTTTTACTAGGAAGGATTGTGTAAGAAAGACCGTAACTACCTACACATGCACCGTAAATCCATGGAATAGAATATTTTTGTGATATATCATTTACAATAAAGCGCGTTTCGAAATTATCAGTCGCATCAATAATTACATCAACATTTATAACAAGTTCTTCTAGCTCTTCAGCTGTTACATCTTGAACGAGAGCTTCTATTGTTACATCACTATTAATCTCTTCTAAACGTTTTTTAGCCGCTATAGCTTTTGGAAGATTATTCTTTACGTCGCTCTCTGCATACAATTGTTGTCTTTGTAAATTACTCCAATCTACATAATCACGGTCAACAATTGTTATCTTGCCAACACCTGCTCTTACAAACATCTCTGCATTTGCACTACCTAATGCACCTGCACCGATAATAAGCACATGCTTTTCTCTTATCTTTTGCTGTCCTTCTTCTCCAATTGGAGAAAATAGTTCTTGGCGAGAATATCGATTATTCAACTACGCTCATTCCTTCTAAAGGACTACTTGCAGTTGCACAACGCTTACGTGCAATGCGACCTGCTTCAAATCCTAAACGGCCTGCTTCAATACTTAATTTCATTGCTTGTGCCATTTTAATAGGATCTTTTGCTCCTGATACAGCTGTATTTAATAACACGCCATCTGCTCCTAATTCCATTGCAAATGCCGCATCAGCTGGGCTACCAATACCGGCATCAACGATAACTGGTACTGTCGCTTGTTCAATAATGAAGCTCAAATTTAATGGATTTACAATACCAAGTCCTGATCCGATTGGAGATGCTCCTGGCATAATCGCATGCACGCCAAGCTCTTGTAATTTACGTGCTAATACAACATCATCAGATGTATACGGAAGTACGATAAATCCTTCTTCCAGTAACATTTCAGATGCCTTTAATGTTTCTACCGGATCAGGTAATAACGTTCTATCATCACCAATAACTTCTACCTTTATCATGTCACAAAGCCCAGAAGCTTTTGCTAATTTTGCAATACGAACAGCCTCTTCAGCGTTTTTTGCTCCTGCTGTATTTGGTAATAACGTATATTTTTTCACATCAAGTTTCTCTAATAAATTAGGTTGCTTTGCATCAAAGATATCCATACGACGTACTGCAAACGTTAAAATTTCAGCTTCAGAAACGTCAATTGCCTTTTGCTGTACGTCAAAATCAGGGAATTTACCTGTTCCTAATAAAAGTCTAGAATGAAATGAAAATGGTCCAATGTTTAACATAATCAACCGCCTCCTACGAAAGTTACAATCTCAATTTGGTCTCCATCAAAAACAGATGTATCTGTATGATCATCTTTTTGTAAAATATCTTTATTACGCTCTACTACAACAATTCTGTTATCTAGCTCTAAATGTGTAAGTAGCTCAGCTACTGTTTTTACACTCGCTGGCACTTCAATTTGGTTACCATTAATTTTTAAATTCAAACTTCCATCCCCTTTCTAAACTCTTCTAGAAAGCAATGAATCTAGCAAATGATTCTCTTGCTTTCCTTCTATTAAATCAGCCATATATTGGCCAGAAATAGGACTTAATAAAATACCGTTTCGATAATGGCCCGTGCAAGCATATAAACCTTTTATTTCTTCATGCTCTCCCATATAAGGAGCTTCATGATTCGATTGTGGTCTTAATCCTGCCCACGTGCTTTCCCATTCTGCTTCTTTTAAAGCTGGCAATATTGTATAAGCACGCTCTAATATAGAAGTTATACTTTCTGGCTGCACAGTTTTATTGAACGTATGTGGCTTCATTGTTGCCCCAATTACGTAACGTCCACCGCGCTTTGGAGTAATGTAAAATCTTTCTTGAAAAATAGGTGCTTTTAAAAGTTGTTTTCTACTTCTTACCGCAACCACTTCTCCTTTAACTGGATATGTACCCCAATCGCGGTGAAAATAACTGAGTAACTTCGTGCTCCATGAACCTCCTGCAATAACGACTTTCTCACATGTGACAATACCTTCACTTGTAATAACTCCAGTCACTTTATTATTTTCAATACGGATATCAAATACTTCTGTCTGTTCATATATATCAGCACCGGAAATCGCTGCAGAATGTGCGAATGCTTTCGTAAGCTCTGGTGCAATAACATGACCGTCTTTCGGATAATATACTGCTCCTATAATAGATTCGGATAGATATGGCTCTTTTTCCCGCACATGGTCTCCCGTTAGAAAATAAGAATCTTCACCTGTTTTCTGCTGCCAATCCATAATGTGAAGAATTCTTTCCTTCTCATCTTCATTTTGAGCAATACGATAAATTCCTTTTTCTTCATATCCAATATCAACACCCGTCTTTTCACGTAAAACTGCTGCAAGTTGTGGAAATATAGCTCGGCTTTCTCTAGCAAGTTCAAATAGCGGATCATACGCATCCCATTCTGCCTGAACACCAAGTAAACCAGCAGCTGCTTTTGAAGCTTCCGATGCAATACTTTGCTTCTCCACAATCGCTACTTTATGTCCTCTTTCTGCTAGAAAATGTGCAACTGAACTACCAATTACACCACCACCAATAATCGCTACATCATACTTCTCACACATGTTTTTCCGCCCACTTTCTTATTGATTCCTTATAAGATTTCGCTTTGCTATACGGGTTACTACTACTTACAATTCCAGACATAACTGCTATACCGCTTACACCGTTAGTAAGAACATCCACTGTGTTTTCTGGGGTAATTCCTCCAATTGCTGTAATCGGTATAGATAAACACCTTGCAATGTCTGAAATTTCTTCAAGCCCTCTCGCTGGCACACCTTTTTTACAATCTGTCGGAAATACATGGCCATAAACGAGTGAATCCGCTCCATTTTTAAAAGCTACTATTGCTTCATCTAGCGAATGCACAGAATAACCGACATGCAAATACGAAAACTTTTCTTTCACTGACTTTACATCTGTACTTCGATATCCTAGTTGAACACGAGGAATATTTAATAAAATTGCAATATCAATTCGATCGTTTATGACAATTTTAGAAGCCGGAAAGCCCTCCATTAATAGACTTTCCACACCTTCATATAATTCCTTCGTACTCTTCTCACGCTCACGAATATGCAAATAATCAATCTCACTCTCAATTTGCATCGCTACATTCACTAACTCTTCGAATGGCATATGGCCATTTGAGATTACGTGGAGCTCATTTTTCATATTCATTCGCCTACTTTAAAATATTTTCGAATAATTCATCGGCTGGGACGGTTTCTTTCGTCATTCCTTTGTCCTTCAGCCACTTATTTTGTTTCTCCCAAGATTCTTTTGAATCTGATAAGAATGGCTCATCTTTCGTTTCCATCTTCTCTAATAAAATTTTCATACTTTCCTTTTCAACTTCTGGCACAAGTGGGAAGTTTTCTTTTTCTTGATGATTTAATAAAATATTCAATGCTTCATCTGGGTTTTTCTTCATGAAATCATAGCCTTTTTTCGTACCACGTAAGAAAGCTTGCAACGCCTCTTTATCTTTTTTCAACGTTTTATCACCTGTTACAAACACAAGCTCATGATAGTTTGGTACTCCGTAATCAGCTGGATTAAAGTACGCTGGTTCATGGCCTTCATGACGCATAACAGGTACTTCATGGTTAATGTATGCCCCTGTTACCGCATCTACTTTCTTCGTAATTAATGCTGGTACTAAATCAAAGCCAACATCTACTACTTTCACTGTATCAGGATTACCACCAGCTTCTTTTACCATCGTTTTTAAATACATCTCACTTAATGGTGTTCCAGAGTATCCTACTGTTTTTCCTTCTAAATCTTTCGGTGATTGAATGCCCGCTGATTTCAGTGATACAACATGATTTAATGGTGAACGTACGACAGCCCCAATTGATTTCACTGGAATTTGCTCATTCGCTCTCGCCATAACAACATCTGGCTGATAATACAAGCCCACTGTCACCTTCCCTGCTGCTGCCAGCGTTAATGGATCAGTCGGATTAGAAGGGAATTTAATATTTACCTTTACACCTTCTTCTTTAAAGTATCCTTTTTCAATTGCTGCATAGATAAAGCTATGTACCGCATTTGGATACCAATCTAACATGACTGTTATTTCTTTCTCTTTTTTACTTTTGTCTGATGCTGAATTACTCGAACATCCTGCAATTATTGCAATTAATAATGTAAACACAAAGATGCGCTTTAAAAATTTCATGAATGCTTCCTCCAACTAATGAATTTCTTTTCTAATATGGAAATAATTACGACGAAGAAAATAGCTAATAATGATAACAATACAATAGGTGCAAATACGCCAGCTCCATCTAACTGCGTCATCATTCTCTTACTGAAATATCCAAGCCCAGCTTGTGCACCGAGCCATTCTCCAATTGCTGCTCCGATAACACTAAGCGGAACTGCAATTTTTAAAGCTGAGAAAAAATAAGGAAGAGCAGACGGCAACTTTAATTTAAGAAAAATATCTCTTTTTGTTGCTCCATATGTAACTAAGAGCTCCTCCCATTCTTTTTTCGTACTACGCAGTCCATCATACGTATTGACCGCAATTGGGAAAAACGTAATTAAAACTGTGACAACAACCTTACTCCAAATTGTATATCCAAACCATAAAACAAATAGCGGAGCAAGCGCAGTAATCGGAATCGTTTGTGAAGCAACTAATAATGGATAAAATGCTCTCTCCATCCATGTACTCGCATTCATTAACATCGCTAGCCCTACACCTAATACGATAGAGATAACAACACCTATTAAAACGACGTATAACGTTGCAGGTAAATGAACTGTAAATAATATGTCTTTTAGTTTCCATATCTTCATTAAAATCGCAGAAGGTGACGGTAAAATGTACATCTCATCTACAATTCTTGCTCCTATTTCCCACACAGCTAGTAAAATACTAGAAAGTGTAATAGCAGGAACTAATTCTTTCAATCGGTTCATCACACAAGTACCTGCCTTTGTAACATACTAAGAAGCTCATCTTTCAGCGCTAATACTTCCGGTTTATATAAATCTTTTCGTGTTCTGTTATGATCAAGCGGTACAGTCCGTTCAGTCAAAGTCGTTATCGGCTGCTGTTCCACTACTAAAACTCGGTTTGAAAGAAATAACGCTTCTTCAACATCATGAGTAATGAATAAAATTGTTTTTTCCCACTCTTGCCATTGTTCAAACAACCATTCTTGCAAAGAGGTCTTCGTTAAAGCATCCAACGCACTAAATGGTTCATCTAACAGCAATATCTCCCCGCCTGTTAATAAAGTTCGAATAAAAGATACACGTTGTCTCATACCACCAGATAAATCTTTCGGATATTTTTTCTCATACCCTTGCAAACCAAATTTATGTAACAGTTCCTTTGCCTTTACTTCTGCTTCTTTCTTCTGTACACCTTGGCACTCTAGCGGCAGGGCAGCATTCTCAATAATTGTTCTCCACGGCAAAAGCATATCTTTTTGCGGCATATATCCTACAGGATGGTGCTTTGTTTCTGTCAGTTCTATCTGTCCAGTACTTACCTTTTCTAGACCTGTAATAAGGCGAAATAAAGTACTTTTCCCACATCCACTCGGTCCGATAATACTGACAAACTCTTTCTCATGTATAGAAGCATTTAATTCATGGGTGATTGGTTTCTCATCGTAATGAAAAGAAACATTATGAAACTGTAGTATGTTCTTGCTCCTCAAATCCCCACATCTCCTTACGATAGGACATATCCCAGAATAAATATTCAAATCGACTGGAATTTAAGAAAATCTCCTCTAATCTTTCTAGTTCTTTCTCAGACTTTCCAACTGCCATTTCATTTAATAAATCTATTAACCAAATACAAAGATTACCGTATTCTTCCGAACTATATCCTTGAATCCACTCACCAAAAAACTCATGATCTCTTGCTCTAGGAATATCATTTAAACGCTTTCCAATTTCCCAATAGCTCCACATACATGGAAGAAGCGCTGCTATTAATTCCGCAAGTGTGCCATTTTGAGATACAGACATCATGTAATTTGTATAAGCTAAATTTTTAGCAGATGGTTTCGCAGACTCTATCTCCTCTATAGAAATTCCAAGTCTTTTTGCATATTGTTTATGGATTGTCATTTCGCCATTTAATATTCCATCAATTTGTTCAGCGAACTTTCCCATTACTTGTGGATTCGTTGCTTTTACAACACCAATCGCATATAACTTTGCATAATCTAGCAGATATAAATAATCTTGAATAATATAATACTGGAATTTATCTTTTTCTAACGTGCCATCTCCCATACCCACTACAAACGGATGATTATGACTCATCTCCCATACCGGTTGCACAGTTTCTAATAATCTATTGCAAAATTTCATTTCTCTATCCCCTTTCAATATATGTATCTAAATAAAAAACCACTTCTATATATAAGAAGTGGTTACAGCAAATAAAGTTATACATTTATTCGATGTTCCACTTCCCTTCGCTAGTATTACCTAGATCAGGTGTTGTAAGGGTTAAGGATTATTCCTCTCTCAGCAAGTCAAGCACCCCTAGTGGTTTCAATATGAAATTTTCAAATAAAAAAGCCCCGTTTCTATACGCAAAGAAACGGGGACTCATTGTTAGTGTCCGAATTGCTTCCCTACGCTAGCATAATCTAGATCAGGTAATAAAAAGGATCAAAGGCTTACGGCCTACTCTCAGCTGGCAACACCAGCTCTCCTAGCAAACTATAAAATTATCACTGTCAGTATAACACCCTAATAAGACATCATCAACTTTTTTAATTTTCTTAATTATCAACATAATATCAAAAGTATACAATACATACATTCTATTTTAGAAAATAAAACCCCGATTAATTGTATAAAAAGGAATCATTATCTTCAAAAAATTTATTTTTATATTGATTTCATATTACATTTATGTGAATACCCCCACTATATTATATCTTTATACTATAATAAAATTACAACTATACAACTAGAGGAGGTCTCTATTCCATGAATATGAAAGCTACTGCTTTAACAGCAACTACTGTAGCGATTGCTTCTTTACTTCCTTCTATGGGTGAAACAAATGTACAAAAAGCAAACGCTGAACAATTATCTAATATTAAAACTGGGTATGTCAAAGTCGATCAAGTAGCATTACATACAGAAGATAACGTAAAAAGCACATCAATTGATACAATTCGCTTTAATACAAAAGTGAACATCCTTGAAACAACTAATGGTTGGTATAAAGTATCTGTTCATAATAAAGTAGGTTATGTACAAAAAGATGCTATTTTACTAAAAAACAAACTTCAATCTAATGATCAATACATCGTTAATGCTAATGCATTAAACGTTCGCTCTGAACCTAATTTAGAATCTTCCATTTTAGATGTATTACCAAATGGTAAGTTTATTACCGTTCAAGAAGATCAAGGCGAATGGTATAAAATATCACATAATGGCCAAACAGGTTACGTACAAAAAGCATTCATCTCTAATGGTTCACAACCCTTAGTAAAAGGAATCACCGTTCAAAATAATACAAAATATACTGTTGCAACACCTAATCTAAATGTACGTAGCACCGCTAGTACAAGTAGCGCTCTACTCGGTTCATTACAAAACGGTACACAAGTACAAGTAGTAGAAACTGTAGGTACTTGGTATAAAATTCGTTTTGGCACAGGATACGGATATGTAGCAAAACACTATGTAGTACAAAATCAACCACAAGCTAAAACAGATCAGCCTTCATCAATTCCAGCTGCTTTCAAATTCCCCGCTCAAGGAAGAATTAGCTCAACCTTTGATATACGCTGGGAACAAATGCATTATGGTATAGATATTGCCGCTCCAGGAAACGTCTCTATCCAAGCTGCTGCTGCAGGTAAAGTTGTGAAATCTTATTATTCAGCTAGCTATGGCAATGTTGTTTTCATTGCGCATCAAATCAATGGGAAATTATATACAACTGTTTATGCTCATATGAAGGATCGCACTGTACAAGCTGGTGATCAAGTACAAACTGGACAATTAATAGGTCATATGGGAAACACAGGTCATTCATACGGGCAACATCTTCATTTTGAATTACATAATGGAGAATGGAATTTTGAAAAAACAAATGCAGTAAATCCACTGCCATATTTAGTTAGGTAAATTGTATGCCACGCAATATACCTCTTATAATTGAATACGTAGCCTTTTTAGGTTTAATCTGTTGTTTAATCATTTACAATACAAATATTGTATTTTTATCTATTATTATTGCTTTTGTTGCATTAGAAATTATGATGGAATCATTTCAAGTGCAACTAAAACAAAAAATTGCCCATATTTATAATGCTATTTTTCTTTTGAGTGCTCTCATAACAAATATAATTAGTAATGGCTTTTATTTATCTACTGTATTTCCAGTATTCTTTATGGCTGTTTTATTATTTGTAGCTAGATATATTAATGTCCCTTATAACCAAAAACAAAAACAAGAAGCTTAGAAAGAGGAGACACTGTGTACCAATCTTTCAAAGATACTCCAATAAAATACATATTGAATTTGTATAAGAAAGCCAATACTTTTTTTGGTATACAAGGAAGTTATACTGCACAACTTCTCCTATATGGAATGTTGTTTCTTATCTTAATCACTTTCTCCTTGTTTTACTAACAAAAAAGGATCTCACATAAACTGGAGATCCTTTTTAATTTATATTAATTTTTCATATCGAAAATATTGTTTATCCACAAGCATATTTTTCATAAATAAAGCTCAGATTATATTTTTTCTCTAAGCTCATTCGTTGTTCGTCATCGCACCAATAGAAAAGAATATCATGAATCGTTGCGTAACGCTTATTTTTAAGAAATAGCCTAAAGAATGATGGTAAACAATCATGTAATTGTATAAATATATAATTGCGTAGTGTTTCTTCTTTATATTCAATGCCCTTACAAATATACAGTAATTCTTCACAATAATATGCATGCTGTGGAACTTGTATCATTTCGAAAAATGGCACATAAGATAGTAGCTTTCCAATAAAATGACCATATCGATCCATTACTCCTATCGTCATATGCTCCATCATTTCTTTCATCACATATAAATAATCATCTACATGCGTTGTCTTTAATGGGTCTAAGCGATCGGAAATTTGAGATAATACAGCTCTTTGACATGCTAAAACTGCCTGACTAGGTCCATAATATGATAGGAAATCTGTACACTTACGATATTTCCGTAATAAATCATGTGTATACAAATCATATACAAAAGTATTACAATACATTGCTAAACTCATCATATCACTATTTAATTGCTCTTTTGATAATGATTTCGCTCTCTTGCACATATAAAAGAATGTAAATTCCAATACTTCTTTATGAGATAATAAATGTTTACAATCGGTTATACACTTCTCATTAAATTTAACTCTATCCCAAATTTCAATATCCCTATCTGTCAATTCACCTATACGATATTTAATAATTAAATAATTTAAAGCAACTGATTGCGTCAAAAGATCCCATGTTTCATATTGCAATGAAGTATGAACAAACTCAGCTAATCCTTGCGCTATCATAAAATCATTTGCCTCTTCATACCAACCAATCTCTTGGCATAAGCGAAGAATACGCACTAAAGTTGGAATTTCATCTTTATGAAACTGCGGTAATTTCTTTGCTTTATTCATGCCATATACGATAAATGCCGCTAAATTTTCTTCTTTATAAAATTCTTTCTCTTTCCATACTAATATAGTTCGTTCTTTCCCCTCACCTTTTGGGTGACAAGGTACAAGCAAAGAAAATAATTCAGCGAAATTATTTGGTTCTATATATGTATCTGTAACCAAATTCCAATTTGGATCGCCCTGTACAGCCTTCATATAATTCCCCTTCCCTTTTCATCTATGTAGGAAATATTAATTTATTATCGCACCACTAAAAATTAATATTGTTATATTCAAAATCTCTCATAATACTTATATCTATCAGTATATCATCTTTTCTCTTATTAAAAATTAAGAATAACAAATTTTAAAAAAATGTCGAAATTATTAACCACATACTTATTATATAATGTCTCAGATACATCACGCTAACATATTAGTTTAATCCATATATACTAGAATAATGTATCTGAAATTTATATATAATTTAGCTCTTTATGAGTGACCATTAAACTCTCGGTTAATGAAAGTTTCAATTTACTCTGTACGCTCTGAGATTTCGCTCAAGGCAAATCCAGCTTGATCATCTGCTGATTCCCTTATAGCTAAATCTCCTAGTGCTAACATGCCAATAAGTTGACCACTATCAACTACTGGTAATCGTCTAATTTGATGCTGTGCCATTAGCTCTGTAGCTTTTTCAATAGAATCATTTGGAGAAACTGAGATAATATTTGTTGTCATTACATTTGTAATCTTATTAGATCCAGGATGTTTTTCAGCAATCCCTCGAACGACTAAATCACGATCAGTAACAAGCCCAACAACTTGCTCATTTTCAACAACAGGAATTAATCCAACCGATTCTTCCTTCATTTTTACAGCTGCCTCATATACATTGTCTAGCGGTGTACAATGTACAATATGGGTACTCATTAAGTCTCTCACTCGTGTCATTATGATTTCCTCCTTTTTATACATACCATAGCTTTTCCAAAATTCCTTTATTTATTTCTGGAAAGTAACGTAATAAAAAGGATTAACAAAATAAAAAAGAGCCAGCATAATGCTGACTCTTTTTGTATGACCCGTACGGGATTCGAACCCGTGTTACCGCCGTGAAAGGGCGGTGTCTTAACCACTTGACCAACGGGCCATGGCTCCGCAGGTAGGACTCGAACCTACGACCGATCGGTTAACAGCCGATAGCTCTACCACTGAGCTACTGCGGAATAATATATGGTGGGCCTAAATGGACTCGAACCATCGACCTCACGCTTATCAGGCGTGCGCTCTAACCAGCTGAGCTATAGGCCCATATACTTTACAGGGGCAGTAGGAATCGAACCCACACTGGAGGTTTTGGAGACCTCAGTTCTACCTTTAAACTATGCCCCTAAATGATGCCGGCTAGAGGACTTGAACCCCCAACCTACTGATTACAAGTCAGTTGCTCTACCAATTGAGCTAAGCCGGCATAAAAAAATGGTGGCTCGGGACGGAATCGAACCGCCGACACGAGGATTTTCAGTCCTCTGCTCTACCGACTGAGCTACCGAGCCAACATAAATGGCGGTCCCGACCGGGGTCGAACCGGCGATCTCCTGCGTGACAGGCAGGCATGTTAACCACTACACCACGGGACCATTTGGTTGCGGGGACAGGATTTGAACCTGCGACCTTCGGGTTATGAGCCCGACGAGCTACCGTGCTGCTCCACCCCGCGACAATATAAAGTTTTAAAAAATGGAGGAGGTAGAGGGATTCGAACCCCCGCGCGACTCTCGCCGCCTGTCGGTTTTCAAGACCGATCCCTTCAGCCGAACTTGGGTATACCTCCATGAAGGAAAAAAATAAATATTTTATTATTATATGTCTAAACCATTAAAGAAAAAATGGAGGAGGTAGAGGGATTCGAACCCCCGCGCGATTCTCACCGCCTGTCGGTTTTCAAGACCGATCCCTTCAGCCGAACTTGGGTATACCTCCGAGACATATATTAAATAAAGTGGAGCCTAGCGGGATCGAACCGCTGACCTCCTGCGTGCAAGGCAGGCGCTCTCCCAGCTGAGCTAAGGCCCCATGTTTTTTGGGAATATCGGGAAGACAGGATTTGAACCTGCGACCCCCTGGTCCCAAACCAGGTGCTCTACCAAGCTGAGCCACTTCCCGTTAATAAAAGCGCGCCCGAGAGGAGTCGAACCCCTAACCTCTTGATCCGTAGTCAAACGCTCTATCCAATTGAGCTACGGGCGCATATGGTGCCGAGGGCGGGGGTCGAACCCGCACGGTGGTCACCCACCGCAGGATTTTAAGTCCTGTGCGTCTGCCTGTTCCGCCACCCCGGCATGTCATATTGAAAATTGGAGCGGAAGACGGGATTCGAACCCGCGACCCCAACCTTGGCAAGGTTGTATTCTACCACTGAACTACTTCCGCAAGACATGTATGAGTTATTTTATTAAAAGTGCGGGTGAAGGGAGTCGAACCCCCACGCCAAAGGCGCTAGATCCTAAGTCTAGTGCGTCTGCCAATTCCGCCACACCCGCATATTTCATTAAAATGGTGAGCCATGAAGGACTCGAACCTTCGACCCTCTGATTAAAAGTCAGATGCTCTACCAACTGAGCTAATGGCTCTTAATGGCTGGGCTAGCTGGATTCGAACCAGCGCATGACGGAGTCAAAGTCCGTTGCCTTACCGCTTGGCTATAGCCCATTAATTAAGAATGGTGGAGGGGGGCAGATTCGAACTGCCGAACCCGAAGGAGCGGATTTACAGTCCGCCGCGTTTAGCCACTTCGCTACCCCTCCGACATATATGGTGGAGGATGACGGGATCGAACCGCCGACCCCCTGCTTGTAAGGCAGGTGCTCTCCCAGCTGAGCTAATCCTCCATTTTGCCTGGCAACGTCCTACTCTCACAGGGACAAGGTCCCAACTACCATCGGCGCTAGAGAGCTTAACTTCCGTGTTCGGTATGGGAACGGGTGTGACCTCTCTGCCATCATTACCAGACTATATTCATTTAAGACAAGAATCATTTTAACTCATTTGACCTCGAAAGTCAATAAGTTTTTTATATTCTTTCAAAACTAGATAACATTTGCTACATATTATATGGTTAAGTCCTCGATCTATTAGTATTCGTCAGCTCCACATGTCACCATGCTTCCACCTCGAACCTATCAACCTGATCAT
>NZ_BEZT01000002.1:0-568012 GCF_003402455.1 Bacillus sp. HMA207
ATGTATTAGGCACGCCGCCAGCGTTCATCCTGAGCCAGGATCAAACTCTCCAATAAAGTTAGTTTGTCTAGCATCTAAAATAAAAATTGACGTTTCACGTTGTTTGTTTCGTTTAGTTTTCAAAGTTCAATATCGCGTTTCAGCGACTTTTATAATATATCATACTATATTATTTTCGTCAACAAGTTTTTTCGATAAGTTGTATCTCTCATTTGCTGACTCTGCCTATTATATAGGCTTTCTCTTCCCTATGCAAGTATTATTATAAAAAAATAAAGAGAGGGAAAATCCCCTCTCTTATTCTTCTGAAGAAACCTCTTCACTCGTTTCTTCCCCTTCATCTTTTTGTGCTTTTGCTACCGTCGCTACCTCTTGGTCTTCCTCTAATCGAATTAGACGAACACCTTGTGTATTACGTCCCATTTGAGAGATTTGATCAACTGGCATACGAATAATAACGCCTGCCGCTGTAATTAACATAATATCTTCTTCACCTGTAACAGACTTAACAGCTACTAATTTACCGTTCTTATCTGTAATGTTACAAGTTTTCAGACCTTTACCACCGCGACTTTGCAGACGGTATTCATCAATCGGTGTACGCTTTCCGTAACCATTTTTCGTTACAATTAGAACATTTACATCCTCTTCGACAATTTCCATACCTACAACTTGGTCTTCATCGCCCAACGTAATAGCTTTAACACCTGCAGCATTACGTCCCATAGAACGAACATCTTGTTCATTGAAACGAATTAGCATACCGTTACTTGTCCCGACAATAATATCCTTATCACCCGATGTTAAACGTACAGATATTACTTCATCCTCTTCACGAAGAGAAATTGCAATTAAACCATTTGTACGTATATTTGCAAATGATGAAAGTGGTGTTCTCTTAGAAACCCCTTGTTTTGTCGTAAAGAATAAGAACTGATCGTCACCAAATTCACGAATCGGAATAATAGCGTTAATCCACTCACCCTTATCTACCCCTAATAGGTTAATAATTGGTAGTCCTTTTGCAGTACGACTATACTCTGGAATTTCATATCCTTTCGTACGGTATACTTTACCCTTGTTTGTAAAGAATAAAATATGATCATGAGTAGACGTTGTTAATAAATGTTCAACAAAGTCATCATCATTCGTACCCATTCCTTGCACACCACGTCCCCCACGGTTCTGTGTTTTGTACGTAGAAGCTGGTAACCTCTTAATATAACCGTTATGAGTTAACGTAATCGCAATGTTTTGTTCAGGAATTAAATCTTCATCTTCAATAAATTCCATACCGCCAATTGTAATTTCTGTTCGTCTCTTATCATTGAAACGCTCTTTTACTTCTGTTAATTCTTCACGAATAATCTCAAGAACTTTTTCTTCATCTGCTAAAATCGCTTTTAATTCAGCAATTAACTTCATTAAGTCTTGATATTCTTGCTCAATTTTTTCACGTTCTAATCCAGTTAAGCGTTGCAGACGCATATCTAAAATCGCTTGCGCTTGTTTCTCACTTAAACCAAAACGTTCCATTAAGCCTTGCTTTGCAATATCTGCCGTTTTTGAACTACGAATTAACGTAATAACTTCATCAAGATGATCTAAAGCAATTCGTAATCCTTCTAAAATATGAGCACGTGCTTCTGCTTTTTCTAATTCATAAGCAGTACGTCTACGAATTACTACCTTCTGATGCTCTAAATAATGATATAGATTTTGTTTTAAATTTAGTACTTGTGGCTCCCCATTTACAAGAGACAACATATTAATACCGAAACTTGTTTGAAGCGCTGTATGTTTATATAGATTGTTTAATAGTACATTTGCATTAGCATCACGACGTACTTCCATGACAATACGCATACCATTACGATCTGATTCATCACGTAAATCTGTAATACCTTCAATTTTCTTATCGCGAACTAATTCTGCGATTTTTTCAATTAATCGCGCCTTATTAACTTGATAAGGTAGTTCAGTTACGATAATAGATTGTTTACCGTTTGACTTCTCTTCAATTTCAACCCTAGCACGAAGCATAATGGAACCGCGACCTGTTTCATAAGCTCTTCGAATTCCACTTCTTCCTAAAATTAAACCTGCCGTCGGAAAGTCTGGACCAGGAATATATTCCATCAATTCTGCGATAGTAATATCAGGATTATGACTTAATGCCAGCACACCATCAATTACTTCGCCAAGCTGATGCGGCGGTATATTTGTTGCCATACCAACAGCAATACCTGTTGTACCGTTTACTAATAAATTAGGGAAACGCGCTGGTAGTACTATCGGTTCTCTTTCGGAACCATCATAGTTATCTTGATAATCAATTGTATTTTTTGAAATATCACGTATTAATTCCATAGAAATCTTAGACATTCTTGCCTCTGTATAACGCATTGCTGCTGCTGAATCTCCATCTACAGAACCGAAGTTACCATGCCCATCTACAAGCATATAACGTTGACTAAAATCTTGCGCCATACGTACCATTGTTTCATAAACGGCTGAATCACCATGAGGGTGATACTTACCAATTACTTCACCGACAATACGTGCTGATTTCTTATACGCTTTATCAGCTGTAATTCCTAAATCATTCATCGCATATAAAACCCTACGATGCACAGGTTTTAATCCATCACGAACATCTGGTAATGCACGAGATACGATAACACTCATTGCGTAATCTAAAAATGAGGTACGCATTTCATGACTAATATTAATTTCTCGAATTCGTGCTTGTTGTTGATTGTCTGACATCAACGAGCACCTCCTCTTACATTTCCGTTACACATACATTGATTTATATGTAGAAGACAGGAATACTTAGATTCCTGTCATTACTCATTTAAATATCAAGGTTCTTCACGTATTTTGCATTCTCTTGGATAAAGTTACGACGCGGTTCTACTTTATCACCCATTAAAATTTCAAACGTTTCGTCTGCTTCTATTGCATCTTGAAGAGAAACTTGAAGTAACGAACGTACTTCTGGATCCATTGTCGTCTCCCATAGCTGAGTTGGATTCATCTCCCCAAGACCTTTATAACGTTGAATTCCTGGTTTCGGCTGGGCTGGTAGCTCAGCTAAGATTTTTTCAAGTTCCTTATCGTTGTAAGCATATTGAATTTTTTTACCTTGTTGTATTTTAAACAATGGCGGCTGTGCAATATAGATATAACCACACTCAATTATTTGACGCATATAACGATAGAAGAACGTTAATAATAGGGTACGAATATGTGCACCATCAACATCGGCATCGGTCATAATAATAACTTTATGATAGCGTGCTTTTTCAATATCGAAGTCTCCACCAATATTTGTACCGATTGCCGTAATAATTGTACGAACTTCATCATTTGATAAAATCTTATCTAAGCGCGCCTTTTCCACATTAATAATTTTACCCTTCAGCGGTAAAATTGCTTGGAAATGACGATCGCGTCCTTGTTTTGCAGATCCACCCGCAGAGTCACCCTCTACGATGTAAATTTCACTAATTGCTGGATCTTTCGAAGAGCAATCAGCTAATTTACCAGGTAAACTTGAAACTTCTAACGCACTCTTTCGACGTGTCAATTCACGCGCTTTTTTCGCAGCTACACGTGCACGTGCAGCCATCGTACCTTTTTCTACAATTTTTCGCGCTACATTAGGATTTTCTAGTAAGAACTTTTCAAATGCCTCTGAGAATACAGACTCTGTAATTGTTCTCGCTTCACTATTCCCAAGTTTTGTCTTCGTTTGTCCTTCAAATTGTGGATTTGGATGCTTGATTGATACAATTGCTGTTAAACCTTCACGAACATCCTCACCAGTTAAATTACTGTCCGCATCTTTTAAAATGCTATTTTTACGACCATAGTCGTTGATTACACGAGTTAAAGCTGTTTTAAAACCTACCTCATGTGTACCACCTTCATACGTATGGATGTTATTCGTAAATGAGTAAATATTATTTGTGTATCCTTCGTTATATTGAAGAGAAACCTCAACCTGAATACCATCTTTTGAACCTTCTACGTACACAGGCTCTTCATGAATCGGTTGTTTTGAGCGATTTAAATGCTCAACGTATGATTTAATTCCACCTTCGTAATGGAATTCTTTCTTTTGCTTATGTTCACGTTTATCTTCAATTGTTAATTTAATATTACGATTTAAAAACGCTAATTCACGCATACGAGTTGCTAGCGTATCAAAATCGTATACTGTTGTTTCTTGGAAAATTTCCGGATCTGGTTTAAATCGAGTTATTGTTCCTGTTTGATCTGTGTCACCAATGACTTTTAAATCCGCAACCGGAATACCTCTTTCATATTTTTGGTAATGGATTTTACCTTCACGATGTACAAATACTTCTAATTCTGTTGATAGAGCATTTACAACCGATGCCCCAACACCATGTAAACCACCAGAAACTTTATAACCGCCACCGCCAAATTTACCACCGGCGTGGAGAACAGTCATAATAACTTCTACAGCTGGACGTCCCATTTTTTCTTGTATACCAACCGGAATACCACGCCCATTATCCGTTACACGAATACTATTATCTTCTTCGATACTAACATTAATTTCATCACAATAACCTGCAAGTGCTTCATCAATACTATTATCTACGATTTCCCAAACAAGATGGTGAAGCCCTTTTCCACTTGTAGATCCAATATACATACCAGGGCGTTTCCGAACTGCCTCTAGTCCTTCAAGCACCTGTATCTGACTTTCATCATATGCATTTTCTTGCATTTGCTTTTGTTCCATTGACACAAAGATCACCTACTTTTCCATTTAAACAGGGGTTATTCCCTATCTATTTCACAATCTACAGTGCCGTTCGTTACATGAATTGTTTTCGCTTCTTTTAATGTTTCGTGTTCAATTCCGTCGACACTCGTCGTTGTAACAAATGTTTGCACTTTTCCTTGAATTGTATTTAAAAGATGTGATTGACGATAATCATCTAATTCTGATAAAACATCATCCAACAAAAGGATTGGATATTCTTTAACCTCTGAATAAATCAATTCAATTTCAGCTAATTTTAGGGATAGTGCGGTCGTTCGTTGTTGTCCTTGCGAACCAAAGACTTGAACATTTTTACTATTAACGAAGAATTGTAAATCGTCACGATGAGGACCAATCAAAGTCGTACCACGGAAAATTTCACGTTGTTTCACAGATTGAAAACTTTCATAGTATACTTCTTTTATTTTCGACAAATCCATTGATTCTGATACATCTACACTTGGTTTATAGACAATTTCTAACTCTTCTAATCCACGGCTTATACCTCGATGAATTGGAGCTGCCCATTCCTGTAGCAAATGCAAAAATTCAAAACGTTTTTGCAGTATTTTCGCACCATGCTCAATTAGTTGAAGTGTAAATACATCCAACATCGTTTCCTCATTCTTACTATTCCCTTGCATTTTTTTCAACAAGTGATTTCGTTGCGTGAGCACCTTTTGATATTGACTTAATTCATACAAATATACAGGAGCTATTTGTCCTAATTCCATATCTAAAAAGCGTCTTCTTACTTGAGGGCTTCCTTTTACAAGATTTAAATCTTCTGGGGCAAACATGACAACGTTCATCACGCCAATATATTGACTTAACTTTTGTTGTTCAAGTTGATTTAATTTTGCCTTTTTACCTTTTTTCGAAATATTTAATTCCAAAGACAAAGAACTGTTTCTTTTTTGTAATTTCCCTTTTATTTGACCAAAATCTTCATCCCAGCGGATAAGTTCGCGATCATTAGAGGTTCTATGAGATTTCGCCATCGCTAAAACATAAATAGCTTCCATCAAATTTGTTTTCCCTTGCGCATTTTCGCCGATAATTACATTTACCTTATCTTCAAAGGAAAGCTCTAATTTTTCATAATTGCGATAGTTTTTTAATTGTATTTCTGAAATAAACAAAGGGCTCCCCCTTTATGCCTGAACTTGGAAAGTTCCGCTTCCTGGAATTTCAATAACATCATTCGCATATAGTTTGCGACCTCTTCTATTTTCAAGTTCGTTGTTCACGTACACTTCATATTCTTGTAAAAACCATTTTACAGCGCCACCTGTATCAATTACATCAGCTAACTTTAAAAATTGTCCTAGTGTAATATACTCTGTTGAAATTTTAATACGTTTCATAAAATCGCTCACTTTCTGAAAGTGTTCATTCTTTCATTGTACTAAATAAACTAGCATTAGGAAAGTAATACCCAAAAATCAAATAAGGGCCACTAGCATCTTTAAACTAGCAACCCTTATTCCTTACCTAGTAAGTACGAACAGGTAAAATTAATTGAATAATTGAATCATCATTTACTGTACGAATTAAGAACGGTCTCATCGCCCCAGTAAAGCTAACTTTAATCTCTGTACTATCCAAAGCTTTCAATGCATCCATCATATATTTTGCACTAAAAGATATTTTTAACTCTTCTCCATCTACTTTTTCGCATTGTACTTCTTCGACAACTTTTCCGATTTCTGGTGAATTCGAAGAAATCTCTAGCATTTCTTGCTCTAAAGTTGATAATTTAACAACGTTATTGCGGCCATCTCTTGCTAATAGTGAAGCGCGATCAATTGCTTGTAGGAATTCTTTTGTATTCACAAAAATATCCGTTTTACTCTCTGCCGGAATTAAACGTGTCGTATCAGGATAATTCCCTTCTAACAATCTTGAGAAGAATAATAAATGTTTTGTACGGAATAATACTTGATACTCCGTAATAACGATATCTACCATTTCTTCAGACTCATCTAAAATTTTACTTAATTCATTTAAGCTCTTACCTGGAATAACAACATTAGCTTGGAATTCATCTGCAATATTATGTCCTTCAATTTTTGCTTTTCGAAGTGCCAGCCTATGACTATCTGTTGCAATACAAGTTAACTCGCTGTTATATACCTTCCAGTTTACACCTGTCAAGATTGGTCTTGTTTCAGAAGTAGAAACTGCAAATACAGTTTGTCTGATCATATGTTTAAGTAAATCTGTTGGTATCTTAAATACATGATGTTCTTCAATCTGTGGCAATAACGGATATTCTGCAGAATCTAAACCATTTAAGTTAAACTCTGATTTTCCAGATTTTATTTTTGTCATAAAATGATTTTCTACAGAAATTTCGACAGTGTCTTTAGGTAGTTTTTTTACAATCTCACTAAAATATTTTGCCTGTAAAACAATGCTTCCTGATTGAGCTATTTCTACAATTTCTTTTCCATCTTCTTCGACTGGAATAAACGATTCAATAGAAATATCAGCATCGCTTCCTGTTAATGTAACTCCTTCTTCAGTTGCTACAACTTTAATTCCCGTAAGAATTGGGATTGTTGTACGAGAAGAAACTGCCTTCATTACATCTTGTACACCTCTTACAAGATAGTCTTTTTGTATTGTAAAACGCATAAAGAAAAACCTCCGGTAAGTATAAGATTTTATTTAATTAATAAAGATAAAAAGTAGTAGTAATAGTAATAGGGCTTGTGGATATGTGGATAACTCCGCTAAAGGATGTAAAAACAGTCTATCTACATGTGGATAGACTGTGCGTAAAACAAGGTAAGTTATTCACACTATTCAGCTACTACTTTAAAATACCATTAATTTCTTCAACTTGCTTTTGTAATTGCGTATCGGTTTTTAGTAGTTTAGAGATTTTTTCATGGGCATGGATAACTGTTGTATGATCACGTCCACCAAATTCTTCACCTATTTTTGGTAAAGAGGAATCTGTAAGCTCGCGCGATAAATACATTGCAATTTGGCGAGGAAACGCAACTGATTTTGTACGTTTTTTCGCTTTAAAATCTTCTAATTTCACTTGATAAACGTCCCCGACAGCTTTTTGAATATCATAAATAGAGATAATTTTCGGCTTAGAATTTGGAATAATATCTTTAAGTGCTTCAGCTGCTAAATCAGCATTAATATCTTTATTAATTAAAGATGAATAAGCTACAACTCGGATAAGTGCACCTTCTAATTCACGAATATTTGAATCAATTTGATTTGCGATATAAAGCATAACTTCATTTGGTATATCAAGCCCTTCAGCTTTTGCTTTTTTGCGTAAAATCGCAATTCGTGTCTCTAAATCTGGCGGCGTAATGTCTGTAATAAGTCCCCATTCAAAGCGGGAACGAAGACGATCTTCTAAAGTTGGAATTTCTTTTGGTGGTCGGTCACTAGAAATTACAATTTGTTTACTTTCTTCGTGTAATGCATTAAATGTATGGAAAAACTCTTCTTGAGTCTGTTCTTTTCCAGCAAGAAATTGAATATCATCTATCAATAAAACATCTACGTTGCGATATTTATTACGAAAATCAACAGCTTTATTATCACGAATAGAGTTAATAAATTCATTTGTAAATTTTTCTGATGATAAATATACAACTTTTGCATTTGGATTATGTTCAATTACATAATGACCAATTGCGTGCATTAAATGTGTCTTTCCAAGTCCAACTCCTCCGTAAATAAAGAGTGGATTATACGCTTTAGCTGGCGCCTCAGCTACAGCTAATGAAGCTGCATGGGCAAAACGGTTACCAGAGCCAATAACAAATGTATCGAATGTATATTTTGGATTTAACATGCTCTGTGGTAAATGAGCTGAATCATCTTGTGCTGGATTCGGCTTAACTGGAGGCAGATCAATGTCCTCTTCAGCTTGACTTTGGGGAATAATAAAGCGAATTGCTAATTTTGCCCCTGTTAAATCGTATAGTGTTTCTGAAATTAGTTCGGAGTAATGAGATTCTAGCCAGTCACGAGCAAATTCATTCGGAGCTGTAATCGTTAATACGTCTTTCTTCAAGTTATGAGCCGTTGTGGATTTTAACCATGTCTCATAACTAGGCTTGCTTACCTTTTTTTCTAATTCTTTTAAGGCACTATTCCATAAATCAGAGATATTTTCCAAAGGTGTCCCTCCTTTACTAAGTTGGTAAAAGAATAAGGTTGCGCAACAAATGTACAACCTAATAAATATAAAATGTATATTTATACGAAACGTATTTTAAAACCTAAAAACGTCGTTTGTATATGAGATAGGGTTTTCGACAAAAAAAGCAAATGTGGACAACTATTTACCCACATGTGATTAAAACTGTCCACATGTTATACACAAATTGTGGATAAGATAAAGATGTGGAAAACTTATTCAAAGTGAAAACACAACTATAATATCAAAAAAAAGTGGCTATAGCAATGAATTTAAGAAAGTTATCCACAAAATCAATACCTTGTGGAATAAACTTGTCCACAACACGATATACTGTGTAAAAGTGTGAAAAAAGTTTGTGGATATAAAAAACGCGAAAAAATATTTATCCACAAGGAAATATAGGTGCTGTGAAAAAGTATGTGAATAGGTTCAAAATGAATATTTGATGAAAATTTCTAGAACCATTGACATTTTCCTAGTTAATTAACTATAATTTATAGGACTGTCTTTAACAGATATTCCTCAGGGAGGTGTCATATAATGAAAAGAACTTACCAACCAAATAAACGTAAGCGCAGCAAAGTACATGGTTTCCGCAGCCGTATGAGCACAGCGAACGGACGTAAAGTGCTAGCAGCTCGTCGTCGTAAAGGAAGAAAAGTATTATCTGCGTAGACCACTGATCGTTCAGTGGTCTTTTTTTCTAATAATAGTGAATTTCCGCTGATGAAATACAGGAGTGTCAATTGATATGAAGAAAAAACATCGTATAAAGAAGAATGATGAATTCCAGGCGGTTTTTCAAAAAGGAAAATCAAATGCAAATCGTCAGTTTGTTGTATACCAATTAGATAAAGAAGAACAGCCAAACTTTCGCATCGGCCTTTCTGTTAGCAAGAAAATAGGAAATGCAGTAGTTCGTAATCGAATTAAGCGCATGGTCCGTCAGGCTATTACAGAGTTAAAAGATGAGATAGCTTCTGGAAAAGATTTTGTTATAATAGCAAGGAAGCCTTGTGCAGAGATGACATATGAAGAAGTAAAGAAAAGCTTAATTCATGTCTTTAAACGCTCTGGTATGAAAAGAATAAAAAAGTAGCGTAAGGAAATGAATTACACTATATACATACCGATACAAGGAGGAGTAGGCTTTGAAAAAGAAATTAGGTTTACTAGCCATGGTCGTTGCATTAATGGCGATTGCCACCGGTTGTAGTGAAACGGGTCAGCCGATTACATCGAAAAGTACTGGGATTTGGAATGAATATTTCGTATATCCGCTTTCTCAGTTAATCACGTATTTTGCCGAATTATTTAACAGTAATTACGGTTTAGCAATTGTTATTACAACTCTTATCATTCGTTTTGCATTATTACCATTAATGATTAAACAAACGAAGAGTACAAAGGCAATGCAAGCGTTACAACCAGAAATGGTGAAGTTAAAAGAGAAATATAGTTCTAAAGATCAAGCAACACAGCAAAAACTACAACAAGAAATGATGCAGTTATATCAAAAGAATGGTGTAAATCCATTGGCAGGATGTTTACCGATATTTGTTCAGATGCCTATTTTATTCGCGTTTTATCATGCGATTATGAGAACAACAGCAATTAGTGAACATACATTTTTATGGTTTGATTTAGGAAAGGCAGATCCGTTCTATATCTTACCAGTCGTTGCAGCAATTACGACATTTATTCAGCAAAAGCTTGCAATGGCAGGAACAGCTGGTCAAAATCCACAAATGGCAATGATGCTTTGGCTTATGCCGATTATGATTTTAATCTTTGCAATTAACTTCCCAGCTGCATTATCACTTTACTGGGTTGTTGGTAATATCTTTGGTATTGCTCAAATGTACTTTATTAAAGGGCCAGAGATTAAGGCTAGTAAGGCTGGTAAAGCTGGAGGCTCAAGCAAGTGAGTGTAATTACTGCTAAAGGACAAACAGTCGAGCTGGCAGTAGAGGATGCTTTAAGGCAATTAAATACATCAAAAGATCGAGTAGATATAAATATTGTCGATGAGGGTAAAAGGGGATTCTTAGGTTTATTTGGGAATCGCCCTGCAGTAGTAGAAGTTGTATTGAAGAAAGATCCAATTCAAGAATGTGAAGAATATTTAAGAAATGTTATTCACGATATGGGTGTGGAAGTCGAGATTAGTAAAATTGTAAAAGGACGCGAAATCGAATTCACAATTTCTGGTGATAATGTAGGTGTTTTAATTGGGAAAAGAGGTAATACATTGAACTCTTTACAGTATTTAACAAAACTTGTCGCGAATCGTAACACGAAGCAGTATATCGGTATTACACTAGATGCTGAAAATTATCGTAGTAAAAGAAAAAGTACGTTAGAATCACTTTCTTATCGATTAGCGAAACAAGTATTTAATACGAAAAAAAGAGTTATTTTAGAACCGATGCCATCTTTTGAACGAAAAATTATTCATCAGGCATTATCAAATCATCAAGGTATCAATACAACTTCTGAAGGAAATGAACCACATCGGCATGTTGTAATATCTCCTAAATGACCGGTTGCTCAAATGAGTGCCGGTTTTTTTGAGCGGAAAATAGATGTGGATAACTAAAAAACACTAAACTTATCCACTGTGAATAAGTTTAGTGTTTTTTACATGGGGATATAATAAAATGAGTTATTCTTCTTTTGTAGATAGGTTCGTTATGGTATCCTAATAATTTAGTGAAAGAAATAATCATGTTGAAATAGAGATAAATAAGCAAGTGAGGTGAAAGGACATGGAATTTGATACAATTGCTGCGATTTCCACAGCGCTTGGAGAGGGTGCAATTGCCATTGTTCGAGTAAGTGGGGATGATGCGGTTGAGAAAGTTGATCGTATTTTTAAGGGGAAGGATTTAACAGAGGTTCCTTCTCACACTATTCATTATGGTCATATTGTTGATTTAGATACAAATCAAGTTATTGAAGAAGTTATGGTGTCTATTATGCGCGCACCAAGGACTTTTACACGTGAAAATATAGTGGAAATTAACTGTCACGGTGGACTTGTTTCAGTAAATAAAGTATTGCAACTTATTCTAGCACAAGGAGTACGATTGGCAGAGCCGGGCGAATTTACAAAACGTGCTTTTTTAAATGGACGTATCGACTTATCACAAGCAGAAGCTGTTATGGATTTGATTCGAGCAAAAACAGATCGTGCGATGAATGTAGCAATTAATCAAATGGAAGGGCGATTATCTAAATTAATTGGTCTTTTGCGTCAAGAAATATTAGAAACATTAGCTCATGTTGAGGTAAATATAGATTATCCAGAATACGATGATGTAGAAGAGATGACACATAATATTTTAATTGAGAAAGCGACGCATGTTCGTTCGGAAATCGAAAAAATATTAGAAACATCAAAACAAGGGAAAATTTTACGTGAAGGTATTGCTACAGCAATTATCGGTAGACCTAACGTTGGGAAATCATCGTTATTAAATAGTCTTGTTCAGGAGAAAAAGGCAATTGTAACTGATATTGCAGGAACAACTCGTGATGTTATTGAAGAGTACGTTAACGTGCGTGGTGTACCTCTTAAACTTATAGATACAGCCGGTATTCGGGAGACAGAAGATGTTGTTGAACGAATTGGTGTGGAACGTTCAAAAGAAATGATGAGCCAAGCAGATTTAGTATTAGTTGTTGTCAACTATAGCGAGGCTTTAACAAATGAGGATGAAGATCTATTCCGTGCGGTACAAGGAAAAGACTTTATTGTTATTGTGAATAAGACTGATTTACCGCAAGCGATTGATATGGAACGTGTTACAGAGTTAGCCGCGGGAAATCGTGTTATTACAACATCCTTAATTGAGGAACAAGGAATAGATGAACTCGAAAAGGCAATAGCTGATTTATTCTTTGAAGGAACAATCGATTCTGCAGATATGACATATGTTTCTAATGCGAGACATATTGGATTATTAACACAAGCAGGAAAAACAATCGGTGATGCAGTTGAGGCGATTGAAAATGGTGTACCAATTGATATGGTACAAATTGATTTAACAAGAACGTGGGAAATACTTGGTGAAATTACTGGGGACACAGTGCATGAAAGCTTAATTGACCAGTTGTTCTCTCAATTTTGTTTAGGAAAATAATATAGTGAAGTTGTAGAAAGATAGAGATTATTAGGAGGAATAAACAATGGGATACAATGCCGGTTCATACGATGTCATAGTAATCGGTGCAGGTCATGCAGGATGTGAAGCTGGTCTTGCGGCAGCACGAATGGGCTCAAAAACATTAATGTTAACAATTAATTTGGATATGGTAGCATTCATGCCATGTAACCCTTCTGTTGGTGGACCAGCAAAAGGGATTGTTGTTCGTGAAATTGATGCATTAGGCGGAGAAATGGGACGTAATATTGATAAAACTCATATTCAAATGCGTATGCTAAATACAGGTAAGGGACCAGCCGTACGTGCACTTCGAGCGCAAGCTGATAAATTCGCTTACCAACATGAATTAAAGAAAACAATTGAAGAAACACCAAACTTAACGTTGTTCCAAGGAATGGTAGAGCGTTTAATCGTTGAAGAAGGTGTATGTAAAGGGGTAGTTACACAAGCTGGTGCAGAATATACAGCAAAAACCGTTGTAATTACAACTGGAACATTTTTACGCGGCGAGATTATCATGGGCGACTTAAAATATTCAAGCGGTCCAAATAATCAGCAACCGTCTATTACATTATCTGAGCATTTAGAAGAACTTGGATTTGATCTTGTTAGATTTAAAACAGGGACACCTCCGCGTGTAAACAGTAATACAATTGACTACAGTAAAACAGAAATTCAACCAGGTGATGATAAGCCACGTGCGTTCTCTTTTGAAACAACGAAATTTATTATGGATCAAATTCCATGTTGGTTGACATATACAAGTACAGAAACACACCGTTTAATAGATGAAAATTTACATCGTTCAGCTATGTATTCTGGTATGATTAAAGGAACAGGCCCTAGATACTGTCCTTCTATTGAAGACAAAGTAGTAAGATTTAATGATAAACCACGTCATCAAATTTTCTTAGAGCCAGAAGGGCGTAATACACAAGAAGTATATGTACAAGGTTTATCCACAAGCTTACCAGAAGATGTACAACGTGACATGCTTAGAACAATTCCAGGCCTAGAAAATGTTGAAATGATGCGTACAGGTTATGCAATTGAATATGATGCAATTGTGCCAACACAACTATGGCCAACACTTGAAACGAAAAAGATTAAAAATTTATATACAGCAGGACAAATTAATGGAACTTCTGGTTACGAAGAGGCGGCCGGACAAGGGCTTATGGCTGGAATTAATGCAGCATGCCGTTCTTTAGGTAAAAAAGAAGTTGTTTTAGGTCGCGAGGATGCTTATATTGGCGTCTTAATTGATGATCTTGTAACGAAAGGTACAAATGAACCATATCGTTTATTAACGTCTCGTGCAGAATACCGTCTATTATTACGCCACGATAATGCTGATCTTCGTTTAACTGAAGTTGGTCGTGAAATTGGACTAATTAAAGAAGAGCGCTATGAGCGATTTACAAATAAAAAATTACAAATTGAACAGGAAAAGGAACGTTTAAGCAGCATTATTATTAAACCACGTCCTGAAGTTCAAGAATTAATTCGCAATATTGGCGGAAGTGAATTGAAAGATGGAATACGTGCAAGTGACTTATTACGTCGTCCAGAGATGACATATGAGCATATTCATCTTTTAGTACCAAGTGAAGTAGAATTAAGTGATGAAGTTAAAGAACAAGTTGAAATTCAGATTAAGTATGAAGGGTATATTGAAAAATCTTTACAGCAAGTAGAGCGTATGAAGAAAATGGAGAGTAAAAAAATCCCTGTAGATATTGATTATGATGCGATTTCTAGCCTTGCTTCAGAAGCTAGACAGAAATTGAAAGATGTTCGTCCACTTTCAATGGGGCAGGCTTCACGTATTTCTGGCGTAAATCCAGCGGATATTTCCATTTTACTTGTGTATATAGAACAAGGAAAAATTGCACGCGTATCGAACCAATAAATAGTAAGGAGATATTGCTAGATGAACATAGAACAATTTCAATCTATGCTAGAAGAGAAGGGAATCACCCTCTCTTCTAGACAGTTAGAGCAGTTCAAAATCTACTTTGAAACATTAGTAGAGTGGAATGAAAAAATGAACTTAACGGCTATTACAGAAAAAGAAGAAGTATATTTAAAACACTTTTTTGATTCCATTACAGCTGCTTTTTATTATGATTTTTCAAAACCATTCTCAATTTGCGATGTTGGTGCAGGGGCTGGATTCCCAAGTATTCCTTTAAAAATTTGTTTCCCGCATTTAAAAGTAACAATTGTAGATTCGTTGCAAAAACGTATTAATTTCTTAAATCACTTAGCACAAAAGTTAGAATTAAGTGATGTTGCATTTTGTCACGATCGTGCTGAAACATTTGGGAAAAAAGAAGGTGTACGTGAATCATACGATATTGTAATGGCACGTGCAGTTGCGCGTCTTTCTGTATTAAGTGAGCTATGTTTACCGCTTGTAAAAGTTGGAGGAACATTCATTGCAATGAAAGGTGCAGCAGCAAACGAAGAAATTGAAAATGGCAAGTATGCTTTAGAGGTGCTAGGCGGAGAGTTGAAAGAGATGTCTACTTTCCAATTGCCGTTTGAAGAGAGTGAACGTAATATTTTATTAATCGAGAAAAAGCGCAAGACACCAAAGAAATATCCACGCAAACCGGGAACACCCAATAAATTACCTATTGAAAAATAAATCTTATTAGACGTAAGATTAAATTATATAAATGAAAACGTAAATGTTTCATAGGAAACATTTTATGGAGAATAGTCAATAGGCCTAAAAGGTGGTGGAATATGTATGAAAAATACGTTTTCTCGTTTATTTGGCTTTGGAGATAAAGAGAGCGAATTCGAATTACAAGACGAAAGCCATGAAGAGATAGATAAAAAGGTATATGAAGAAATACAAGAAATTCCGATAGTAAATATTACTCCTAACCGTTATCAACCAAGAACAGTTTTTGATGATGCGCGTATTGATGAGCTAGCATTAACAATTCGTACACATGGACTTATTCAACCGATTGTTGTAAGGCAATATGAGGATGATAAGTACGAGATTATTGCTGGAGAAAGACGTTTTCGCGCGGCAACAAAGTTAGGTTGGGAAAAGGTTCCTGCAATTATAAAGAATTTAAATGATACAGAGACAGCTTCTGTAGCTTTAATTGAAAACTTGCAACGTGAGGAACTAACGGCAATCGAGGAAGCTGTGGCATATCAAAAGCTGATTGAGTTACATAATTTAACACAAGAAGCATTGGCACAACGACTTGGAAAAGGACAATCTACAATCGCAAATAAGTTGCGCTTGTTAAAGTTGCCTGAAGAAATAAAAAGTGCATTATTAGAAAAAAGCATTACAGAACGTCATGCCCGCGCTCTCATTCCTTTAAAAAATGAGGAATTACAACTGAAGGTTTTACAGGAAATTGTGGAGAAACAACTAAATGTAAAGCAAACAGAAGAACGAATTGCGAAGTTACTAGAGGAAGCGAAACCGAAGCGTAAGGCAAAGCAAAAAGCAGTAAGTCGAGATACGAGGATTGCTATGAATACAATTAGACAATCTTTACAAATGGTTACTGAAAGTGGTTTGAATGTTAATTCTGAGGAAGAAGAATTTGATGAGTACTATCAAATTACAATTAAAATTCCAAAGAAAAAATAATAATGACGTGCTAGAGACCTTATCCTATTGGAGAGGTCTCTTTTACTATATTTTCTTGTTAAATGAAGAAGGAGTTTAGAAATAAATTTTGAAGTTTAATAAAGGACGTAAAAGAAAAAGTTTTATTTCATGTTACAATAAACGTAATTGTTACTAGAATAAGATAGAAAGGTTGAAAGTAGGTGACATCATGGGAAAAATCATTGCTATTGCTAATCAAAAAGGCGGTGTTGGAAAAACAACAACATCTGTTAATTTAGGGGCTGGATTGGCGCAAGTAGGTAAAAAAGTCCTTCTTGTAGATATTGATGCTCAAGGAAATGCAACGACTGGTGTGGGAATTGAAAAATCTGAATTAGATCAATGTATTTACAACGTTCTTGTGGAAGATGCAGATGTTCAAGGGGTTATACAGAAAACCGCAACTGAAAACTTAGATGTTCTACCCGCTACAATTCAATTGGCTGGTGCTGAAATTGAATTGGTACCGACTATTTCCCGGGAAGTACGTTTGCAAAGAGCATTACAGCCAGTTCGTGATAAATATGACTATATTATTATCGACTGTCCCCCATCTTTAGGGTTATTAACGATTAATGCATTAACAGCAGCAGATTCTGTTATTATTCCTGTACAGTGTGAATATTACGCACTAGAAGGGTTAAGTCAGCTATTAAATACAGTTCGACTTGTACAAAAACATTTAAATAAAAATTTAGCAATTCAAGGTGTATTGTTAACAATGTTGGATGCCCGTACAAATTTAGGGATTCAAGTTATAGATGAAGTGAAAAAGTATTTTAGGGATAAAGTATATCGCTCGATTATTCCGCGTAATGTACGCTTGAGCGAGGCTCCAAGTCATGGGAAACCTATTATGCAGTATGACGCTAAATCAAGAGGAGCAGAAGTGTATATAGATTTAGCAGAGGAAGTGATTGCAGGTGGCTAAAGGATTAGGAAGAGGAATTAATGTGTTTTTTCCTGATTTAGATGTGAAAGAAGAGGAAACAATTCAGGAGATTCTTGTAACTGAATTAAGGCCGAATCCATATCAACCGCGTAAACACTTTAATAAAGAGGCGATTCAGGAATTAGCAATTTCGATTAAGGAACACGGTATTCTACAACCATTAATTGCTAGGAAGAGTATTAAAGGATATGAAATTGTTGCAGGTGAAAGACGATTTCGTGCTGCAAAAGAGGCTGGTTTAGAAAAAGTACCTGCGGTTGTAAGACAATTAACTGAACAGCAAATGATGGAATTTGCGTTGTTAGAAAACTTACAACGAGAAGATTTAAATCCTATGGAAGAGGCAATGGCATACCAGATGTTAATGAATGAGCTAAATGTAACGCAAGAACAATTAGCGAAACGTCTTGGTAAAAGCAGACCTTACATTGCAAATTATACTCGGTTATTAAGCCTACCTTCTTTCGTACAAGATATGATTGCAAATGGTCAACTTTCAATGGCTCATGGGAGAACTTTACTTACGATAAAAGATGAAGAACAATTGAAGTCCTTATTGAAACGCATTGAAAAAGAAGGATTAAATGTTCGTCAATTAGAGAAAATCGTCCAAGAGATTAATCAACACGTTTCACGTGAAACAAAAAAAGTGAAAAAAGAGCGAAATATATTTTTCGTGGAACGTGAAACGTTCTTAAGAGAAAAGTTTGGCACAGATGTGAAAATTAAAGAGACGAAAAAAGAAAAAGGTAAAATCGAAATTGAATTTTTTAATAAAGAAGATTTAAATCGTATTTTAGAACTATTAGCACAGAAAAATTAAAAAGCAAACCATCTTATTATTTATAGATGGTTTGCTTTTTTTAATGCGGATAATTTTTGATCCGTCTCTTTTATACTTTTTGCGATTACATCAGCCATTTTCATGACTAAACTTAATCTTGTATTTTGAAGAACGAAAAACTCCATAAACCCATTTAGATTGACGATACCGTGTATGTGCAAATCACCAACTGCAGGTAATTTCTTATTCATAGCAGCTCCAGGTTTACTAGGTCCCTTTCCAGTAGTGATTGATCCGATATTTTGGGACTTTCCTAAACATGCATCAACAGCAATTATAAATGCAGTAGGATATTCTTTCTGTATATTCTGAATTTTCTCTTCTAAATTTAGCGCATGTACTGGCTCATCTAGTGTACCGAATACTTGGAGGTTTTGGATGTCTATTTGTTCAAGTTTTGTACCAACTAATGGGCCGAGTGCGTCACCTGTAGAGCGATCTGTGCCGATACAAACGAGAATGAGTGGTATATTAGTTTTAATAGGAATATGGGTAAGTAAGAAATTACTGATTATCTCAGAGGCTTCTAGATCTTGGTGCATAACGTTTTGAGTTTCTTTCTCAAAAAATGGTAAGCGAAAACTTCCAATATTCATGAAGCACCCATCCTTTTAATAAATTTTCAATATATGTTATATGGTGAGGAAAATGGAAAGTTATAAGTGCGTAATTTTTGCAAAATGTGAATGAAAACGGAAATAATAGTACTAGTATATATATATTCGTTCCATTTTATACCTGGATGTCGGGGATAAAATAGGATTAAAATCATAAAATTTTTTCAGCAATTAGGGGACTTCTGATACAATAATAAGGGTAACTAAAAAGAAATTTTAGCTAGAGAGGTAGAGGTACATGGATTTATTAGCGAATTGGTTTAATTCTATGAAACAGTATTTATTAGATGCTGATCGTTGGGCTCATATTGGAGTTGCGACATTAAAAATATGTATTATTTTAACAATTGGTGCAGTTGTTGTGCGAATTGCAAGGGCGGTTGTACGAAATGCGTTTCGTATGGGGAGTCGTTCTCCAATTCAAATTTCAGAACGTCGTACAGTTACAGTAGCGAAATTACTTGAAAATATTGTAGCGTACGTTGTTATGTTCATTATGCTAATTGCGATTTTAGGTGTGTTTGATATTAATGCATCAGGTTTATTAGCGGGTGCTGGGGTAATTGGTTTAGCAGTCGGATTTGGTGCTCAAAGTTTAGTGAAAGACGTTATTACAGGTTTATTTATTTTGTTAGAAGATCAGTTTTCAGTTGGCGATTATGTTAAAATCGGTCAATTTGAAGGAGTCGTTTTAGAAATTGGACTTCGTACAACGAAAGTAAAGAGTTGGACAGGTGAAATTCATACTTTACCAAATGGAAGTATTATTCAAGTTACTAACTACTCAGTTAGTAATAGTGTAGCGTTTGTTGATGTATCTATTTCATATGAGGCTGATATTGCGAAAGCAGAGCAAGTTATTGAAGATTTATTAGTAGAATTACCTTCAAAGTACGAAAAAATGGTAACAACGCCTCAATTATTAGGTGTGCAAACATTAGCAGCATCAGAAGTTATATTACGTGTTATTGCTGAAGTAGAACCGATGCAACATGCAGTTATTGCAAGGGCACTTCGTAAAGAGATTAAAAATCGTCTTGATTTACATGGAATTGAAATTCCATATCCACGTATGGTTTTATATAATCGTGAAGAATTAGTTAGTGGAAAAGCAATTTAGTATGGAGAGGAGTTTGGAGAATGGAGCAAAAGGAATATAACTTGTATGATGTTGTGGAAATGAAGAAAGCCCATCCATGTGGCGAGAATCGTTGGAAAATTATTCGTATGGGAATGGATATCCGCATTAAGTGCGAGGGGTGTGACCATTCAGTAATGATTCCTCGAAGAGAGTTTGATCGTAAGGTGAAAAAAATACTTGTGAAGCACGAAGAATAGAGGGAGAGTAACAGTTACAGTAGGTAACTGTTACTTTTTTTCGTTTGGCGGAAACTTGTCATTTTTTTCGTTACTATCTATAATGATGAAAGATTGAGACATAGGAGTGAAAAATATGGGATTAACGGCTGGGATTGTTGGATTACCTAACGTAGGGAAGTCCACTTTATTTAATGCAATTACACAAGCAGGAGCAGAATCTGCGAACTATCCATTCTGTACAATTGATCCAAACGTAGGGATTGTAGAAGTACCAGATGAGCGTTTAAATAAATTAACGGAATTAGTAGAACCGAAAAAGACTGTTCCGACTGTATTCGAGTTTACTGATATTGCAGGTATCGTAAAAGGTGCTAGTAAAGGTGAAGGTTTAGGAAATAAATTCTTATCTCACATTCGTCAAGTAGATGCAATTTGCCAAGTTGTTCGTTGTTTTGAAGACGAAAATATTACGCACGTTTCAGGGAAAGTAGATCCAATTGATGATATTGAAACAATCAATTTAGAGCTAATTTTAGCGGACTTAGAGTCTGTTGATAAGCGTATCGAGCGTGTTGCGAAATTAGCAAGACAAAAAGATAAAGAAGCGGTATATGAGCATGAAATTTTAGTTCGTTTAAAAGAAGCTTTTGAAGAGGGAAAACCAGCTCGTACTGTTGAATTTACAGAAGAGCAGATGAAGATTGTTAAAGGCCTTCATTTACTTACAACAAAAGAAATGTTATACGTAGCGAATGTAAGTGAAGACGATATTATCGATCCTTCGGAAAATAAATACGTACAAATGGTAAAAGAATTTGCAGCAAATGAAAATTCTCAAGTGATCGTTGTATGTGCAAAAATCGAATCAGAAATCGCTGAATTAGACGAAGAAGAGAAAAAAGTATTCCTTGAAGAATTAGGAATTGAAGAGTCTGGTTTAGATCAATTAATTCGTGCAGCATATGACCTATTAGGACTTGCTACGTACTTTACAGCTGGCGTTCAAGAAGTACGTGCTTGGACATTTAAACAAGGAATGAAGGCACCACAATGTGCTGGTGTTATTCATACAGACTTTGAGCGTGGATTTATTCGTGCAGAAACAGTTTCTTACGATGATTTAATGACAAACGGTTCTATGACAGCTGCAAAAGAAGCTGGAAAAGTACGTTTAGAAGGAAAAGAATATATCGTAAAAGACGGAGATGTTATGCACTTCCGTTTTAACGTTTAATTTAATATTTCCTAGGAAAAATAAAGATATGAACTTGGCAAATATATTATATGTTTGCCAAGTTTTTTATGTATTGGTGAGTTGATTCATATAACTTACTATGATATAATCTAAACTCGTGAGTAATTACTATAAATTAATTGCTCCTTGCCCATTACGGGCCGTTTAGACCAAAAGGAGGTGAAAGTGTAATGAGAAAGTACGAAATTATGTACATCATTCGTCCTGGCGTTGAAGAAGAAGCTCAAAAAGCTTTAGTTGAACGTTTTGCAGGTGTTTTAACAAACAATGGTGCAGAAATCATTAACACGAAAGAGTGGGGTAAGCGTCGTTTAGCTTACGAAATCAACGACTTACGTGAAGGTTTCTACATGATCTTAAACGTGAAATCTAACGCAGAAGCGATTAACGAATTCGACCGTTTAGCTAAGATCAACGAAGACATCCTTCGTCATATCGTTGTTAAAGAAGAAGAAAAATAATTGATATATAAGGGAGAGTGGTTCGATTGATGAATCGTGTTATCCTCGTTGGTCGTTTAACTAAGGACCCTGACTTACGTTACACGCCCAATGGTGTCGCAGTAGCTACTTTTACGTTAGCTGTGAATCGCGCATTTGCCAATCAGCAAGGTGAGCGTGAAGCTGACTTTATTAATTGTGTAATATGGCGTAAACAAGCAGAAAACGTAGCAAATTATTTGAAAAAAGGTAGCTTAGCAGGCGTAGATGGACGTCTTCAAACTCGTAATTACGAGGGACAAGATGGTAAACGTGTATACGTAACAGAAGTTCTTGCGGAAAGCGTGCAATTTTTAGAGCCGCGTAATGGCGGTGGGGAGCAACGTGGTTCATTTAATCAGCAACCATCAGGAGCTGGTTTCGGTAACCAAGGCTCTAACCCATTTGGTCAATCTAGTAATTCAGGTAACCAAGGTAACTCTGGATTTACGAAGAATGACGATCCATTTTCAAATGTAGGTCAACCGATCGACATTTCCGACGACGATTTACCGTTCTAATACAGTAAATTTGTTAGTTTTAACAAAGAATGGAGGGAAATAGACATGGCAGGACGCAAAGGTGGACGTGCGAAACGTCGTAAGGTGTGTTTCTTCACAGCTAACGGCATCACTCGCATTGACTATAAAGATGTTGATTTATTAAAACGTTTCGTTTCTGAGCGTGGTAAAATTTTACCTCGTCGTGTAACAGGAACAAGCGCAAAATACCAACGCAAACTTACAGTTGCAATTAAACGTGCTCGTCAAATGGCACTTTTACCATATGTTGGTGAATAATAGCGTATGAAATGCACAGTAGAGTCGGACTCTACTGTGCATTTTGCTATGCTTTTCTTTTTGAAAGAGAGGTTAAAATGTGAAACAAACAAAGTTTATTACAGAAGGTGCAGCATTATTAGCTATATATGCAATTTTATTGCTTATATCTATGTATGTTCCGATTTTGGGTACAGTTGTAACTTTTGCGTTGCCGTTACCATTTATACTATTAATGATAAGACATAAACTATCTAATGTGCTCGTGGTTTTTGTAGCAGCACTTTTTGTTACTATTATTGTGAGTCAACCGCTGAATTTAGTGAAGACAATTATGTTTGGATTGATAGGGATTGTTTTAGGATATATGTATAAAACAAGAAAAAAGCCAGTTGAAATCTTAATAGCGGGGACGCTTGCATACTTAATTGGTTTTGTACTTATTTATGTTGCGAGTATAAAGTTTTTCAACATAGATATAATGAAGCAAATGCAAAGTATGTTTAGTGAAAGTATGGCGAAAAGCGAAAAGATAGTAAGTGCTACAGGTATGCCGATTAGTAAGGAACAAAAAGAGCTACTTGCACAAATGAATGATATATTACAATCGTTACTTCCAAGTATACTTGTGCTAGTTTCAGTATGTTTTTCTTGGATTACAGTGATAATATCAGGTAGTGTTTTGAAAAAGTTAAAACATGAAGTTATATCTTGGCCTAAATTTAAAGATATACAATTACCAAAGAGTATCATTTGGTATTACGTTATATTTATTTTGTTAGCAACTTTTATAAAAGTAGAACCAACATCATATTTACATATGGTATTTTCTAACCTAAATGTCATATTTGCACTATTGCTTGTACTGCAAGGTCTGACATTTATCGCCTTTTTAGCGTATAGAAAAGGTTTTACTAAAGGGGTTCCTATTATTAGTTTTATTGCATGCATGTTTATTCCGATGCTGTTTCCTCTTGTGACGATCTTAGGTATAATTGACTTAGGGATTTCATTGCGTTCTAAAATAGGGGGATAAAATAATATTCCTTATACTATTTTAATCTGTTTAACTAACTGGAAGGTAAGTTAGTTTTACTTTATAGGAGTTGTATACATGCCTGAATTTGATAAGAAACAGTGGTTTTTATATCCTGTTTATGTATTGGCATTTTTTGTGTTTGTGCTCATTTCAATTCTCTGTTATTTTCATTTAATTATGGGTATAGCTGCTTTTGTCATTTTTTGTATCGTATTCTTTATCGTTATACGATTTGAACTTAATTTTCAAAGGAATTTCGAAAAGCATACGACAGATATGATTACAAGAGTAAAGAAAGTAAGTAATGAAGCATTTAACCAAATGCCGATTGGTATTTTGTTATACAATAAGGATTATGGGATTGATTGGGCAAATCCTTATTTATCTTCATGTCTGGGACAGCACGCATTAGCTGGATGGCACCTTTACGATGTATCAGAAACATTACTTCTTTTCATTAAAGGAGAAACTTCTGATGATATAGTCTCTTTAAATAATCGAAAGTTTCGCGTTTTTGTAAGGAAAGAAGAAAAGTTAATTTATTTCTTTGATGTAACGGAACAAACAGAAATCGAAAAGATGTACGAGGATCAAAGGACTGTTTTAGCTGTCATCTATTTGGATAATTATGATGAAGTTACACAAGGATTAGATGATCAATTACGTACGAATATAACAAGTCTTGTGACATCGCGACTAAATGAATGGGCACTTAAGTATGGTGCTTATTTAAAACGTGCATCTTCAGAAAGATTCTTCGTTGTGCTAAATGAAAGTATTTTGACGCAGATGGAGAAAGGGAAATTTAGCATTTTAGATCAGGTGCGTGAAGAAACATCTAAAAGGAATATACCACTTACATTAAGTGTGGGTGTCGGATCAGGTGATTTACCTTTATCAGAGCTTGGAGCAATGGCTCAATCTGGTTTAGATCTTGCGCTTGGGCGTGGGGGAGACCAAGTAGCTATTAAACAAGCGACAGGTAAAGTTAAGTTCTATGGAGGTAAGACAAATCCGGTTGAAAAACGTACCCGTGTACGCGCCAGGGTCATTTCGCATGCGTTAAAGGATTTAGTATTAGAAAGTAGTAATGTCATTATTATGGGGCATAGGGCTCCCGATATGGACGCAATTGGTGCTGCGATTGGTATTTTAAAAGTGGCTCAATTAAATGAGCGTAAAGGATATATTGTGTTAGATGAAAATGATTCCGATAAAGGAATTAAGCGTTTGATGGACAAAGTGAAACAAAATGAGGAGTTATGGTCTCATTTTATTACTCCAGAGCAAGCGATGGAATTTGCAAATGATGAGTCGTTACTTGTTGTTGTCGATACACATAAACCTTCTATGGTGATGGAGCAAAAACTGTTACATAAAATTGAAAATGTAGTAGTTATTGATCATCATCGCCGTGGAGAAGATTTTATTGAAGACCCATTGCTAGTTTATATGGAACCATATGCTTCTTCAACGGCAGAATTGGTTACAGAATTACTTGAGTATCAACCTAAAAATTTAAAGATGACAATGTTAGAAGCGACGGCATTGTTAGCGGGTATTATTGTCGACACGAAAAGTTTCACATTCCGGACAGGGGCTCGTACATTTGATGCTGCTTCTTATTTACGCTCACATGGTGCAGATACTGTACTTGTACAAGAACTTTTAAAGGAAGATATGGATCAGTATTTACGGGTTGCAAAAGCTATAAAAAATGCGTACATTTATAAAAATGGAATTGCGATTGCTAAAGTTGATAGTGATGATTACTACGATCAAGTGCTTATTGCGCAATCGGCAGACACGTTATTAACAATGACAGGGATTATTGCATCATTTGTTGTTGCGAAACGTGGCGAGAATCTCATTGGAATTAGCAGCAGGTCTTTAGGTGAAGTGAATGTGCAGCTAATTATGGAAAACTTAGGCGGTGGCGGGCATTTGACGAATGCAGCCACACAGATGAAAAATGTTACAGTAGATGAAGCTGAGGAGAAGCTTCGATTTGTTATTGATGACTATTTACAGGGAGGCACACAATCATGAAAGTAATTTTTCTAAAAGACGTAAAAGGTAAAGGTAAAAAAGGAGAAGTAAAAAACGTACCAGATGGCTATGCAAATAACTTCTTACTAAAACAAGGATTAGCTGCTGAAGCAACAAATAGCAGTATGAAAACTTTAGAAGCTCAAAAGCGTAAAGAAGAAAAAGATGCAGCAGCAGAGCTTGAAAATGCAAAAGAGTTAAAAGAGACTTTAGAGAAATTAACTGTAGAATTAAAGGCGAAATCTGGAGAAGGTGGCCGTTTATTTGGTTCTATCACCAGCAAACAAATCGTAGATGCAATGCAAAAATCACACAAGATTAAACTTGATAAACGTAAATTTGAAATGGACGATGCAATCCGCGCGTTAGGTTATACAAACGTTACTGTGAAATTGCATCCACAAGTAACAGCAACAGTAAAAGTTCATGTTAGTGAACAATAAAAATAAATTAAGCAAGGAGGATTGCGTATGAGTGATGTACTTGCTGATCGTACCCCTCCGCATAATATAGAGGCTGAGCAGGCGGTTTTAGGGGCCATATTGATTGATCAAGATGCGTTAACTTCAGCATCAGAGTTATTGGTACCTGATTCGTTCTATCGAACGAAACATCAAAAGATTTTTGAAGTCATGCTTGGGCTATCTGATAAGGGAGAGCCGATTGACTTAGTAATGATGACATCAGCAATGGCTGATCAAGGATTACTAGAAGAGGTTGGTGGGGTTTCTTACTTAGCAGAGTTAGCAGAAGTTGTGCCAACTGCAGCTAACGTAGAATATTACGCACGCATCATCGCTGAAAAGGCGCTTTTACGTCGTTTAATTCGCACGGCGACTCATATTGTATCGGATGGATACGAGAGAGAAGATGATGTGGATGGTCTTTTAAACGAGGCTGAGAAAAAAATATTAGAAGTATCCCATCAAACGAATGCAAAAGCATTCCAAAACATTAAAGATGTTCTTGTAGATGCTTATGACAAAATTGAACTTTTGCATAATCAAAAGGGTGAAGTTACTGGGATACCAACTGGGTTTACTGAATTAGATAAGATGACAGCAGGTTTCCAACGAAATGATTTAATTATCGTGGCAGCACGTCCATCAGTAGGGAAAACGGCATTTTCATTAAATATTGCACAAAACGTAGCGACGAAAACGGATGAAAATGTAGCGATTTTTAGTTTGGAGATGGGTGCTGATCAGCTTGTTATGCGTATGCTTTGTGCAGAAGGGAATATTGATGCACAAAGACTTCGTACTGGTTCATTAACTTCCGATGATTGGGCAAAATTAACAATGGCAATGGGGAGTCTCTCAAATGCTGGTATATATATTGATGATACGCCAGGTATTAAAGTAAATGAGATTCGAGCAAAATGTCGTAGATTAAAGCAAGAACAAGGTCTTGGTATGATTTTGATTGACTATTTGCAGCTTATTCAAGGAAGTGGGAAATCAGGAGAAAACCGTCAGCAGGAAGTATCTGAGATTTCTCGTACCTTAAAAGGGATTGCGCGTGAATTGCAAGTGCCTGTTATTGCTTTATCACAGTTATCTCGTGGTGTAGAATCCCGTCAAGATAAACGCCCGATGATGTCTGATATTCGTGAATCTGGAAGTATTGAGCAGGATGCTGATATTGTAGCTTTCCTATATCGTGAAGACTACTATGATCGAGAAACGGAAAACAAAAATACAATTGAAATTATTATTGCAAAACAACGTAACGGTCCAGTAGGTTCAGTGGAACTTGCATTCGTCAAAGAGTTCAATAAGTTCGTTAACTTAGAACGTCGTTTTGAGGATGGACATGCTCCACCGGCATAAAGGCAGTATAAAAAAGAAACACATTTCTTATAATAAGATGTGTTTCTTTTTTTTTATAAGAAAGATAAGGCTTTCATAAGTTAAATATATAATTCTTACGAACGAAAATGTTTTTTTGTGAAAAAATGTTCGCTTTTAGGTTGACTTCTCTTTCGGTTTTGGTACAATTATATTGTTTGAATAGATCGTTTGAAAATTGCGGAGGTGCTTTAATAATGTCTTCAGTAGTAGTTGTAGGAACACAATGGGGCGACGAAGGAAAAGGTAAAATCACTGATTTTCTTTCTGAGCATGCGGAAGTAGTTGCAAGATATCAAGGTGGAAATAACGCGGGACATACAATTGTTTTCGGCGGAGTTAAATATAAATTACACTTAATTCCATCTGGTATTTTCTATAAAGAGAAAATTTGTGTAATCGGAAACGGATTAGTAGTAGATCCAAAAGCATTACTTGAAGAGTTAAAATACTTACACGATCGTGGTGTAAGTACTGATAATTTACGTGTAAGTAACCGTGCACATGTTATTTTACCTTACCACTTAAAACAAGATGAGTTAGAAGAAGCAAGTAAAGGTGATAACAAAATCGGTACAACGAAAAAAGGTATCGGTCCTGCATATATGGATAAAGCTGCTCGTATTGGTATTCGTATGGCTGATCTTTTAGACCGTGAAGCATTTAAAGAGAAGCTTGAGCGCAATTTAGTAGAAAAAAATCGTTTATTTGAAAAAATGTACGATACAGAAGGTTTCACTGTAGAAGAAATTTTTGAAGAGTACTTCGAGTACGGGCAACAAATCGCGCAATATGTATGTGATACGTCTGTTGTATTAAATGATGCATTAGATAATAATCACCGTGTATTATTTGAAGGTGCGCAAGGTGTTATGCTTGATATTGACCACGGTACGTACCCGTTCGTTACATCTTCTAACCCAATTGCTGGTGGTGTAACAGTTGGAACTGGAGTTGGTCCTGCGAAAGTTACTCGCGTTGTAGGTGTATGTAAAGCATATACAAGCCGCGTTGGTGATGGTCCATTCCCTACTGAGCTTCATGATGAAATTGGTCATCAAATTCGTGAAGTTGGTCGCGAGTATGGAACGACAACTGGTCGTCCACGCCGCGTAGGTTGGTTCGATAGCGTTGTTGTAAGACATGCACGTCGTGTTAGTGGTTTAACGGATCTATCATTAAATTCTATCGACGTTTTAACAGGTATTCCAACTCTTAAAATTTGTGTAGCTTACAAATACAATGGCGAAGTTATTGATGAAGTTCCAGCTAACTTAAACATTTTAGCGAAATGTGAGCCTGTATATGAAGAGCTTCCAGGTTGGGAAGAAGATATTACTGGTGTAAAATCATTAGATGAACTTCCTGAAAATGCACGAAAATACGTAGAACGTGTTTCTGAGTTAACAGGAATTCAAATATCTATGTTCTCAGTTGGACCAGATCGTAACCAAACAAATATTGTTCGTAACGTATACGAAGCTTAATTAACATTTTTTAGAAAAAACTCATGTCTGCATGAGTTTTTTCTTATTCTTTTATAAAAAAACAAAAAAAGTATTGCAATAAATACAGAATACATGTTATGATACATCTTGTCGTCACGAAAATATGACGTTGGTGAGTATGAGCCATTAGCTCAGTTGGTAGAGCATCTGACTTTTAATCAGAGGGTCGAAGGTTCGAGTCCTTCATGGCTCACCATTTTATTTTTCGTGGCCCGTTGGTCAAGTGGTTAAGACACCGCCCTTTCACGGCGGTAACACGGGTTCGAATCCCGTACGGGTCATGTTTTTTTTTGCTTATTTTTGGTCCCGTGGTGTAGTGGTTAACATGCCTGCCTGTCACGCAGGAGATCGCCGGTTCGACCCCGGTCGGGACCGCCACTTTTGTTTATACCACCATTAGTGGTTTTATATATAGTTTTGGCTCGGTAGCTCAGTCGGTAGAGCAGAGGACTGAAAATCCTCGTGTCGGCGGTTCGATTCCGTCCCGAGCCACTCTCAGGATATTAAGTGGGCCCACTTAATATCCTTTTTATTTATGTAATTTTACAAAACTGAGTAGTTATTTTAAAATAGAACGAGGAGCCTCTAGCAGTTGAAGCTAGAGGTTTTTCTATAGATCGTATAGGATGCCGTGTAAAAGTGGATCATACATGAGTCTATGAGAATAGAGGAGAAAATACTTAAACAAAGGATGCGGTCATATAGGACATACTATGTAAACATCAATATGTTTAGGGATTATTGACCATATTTTTATAAGGAGGAAATAGACGATGATGGGAAAGAAAATTTTAGTAGTTGATGATGAAAAGCCGATTGCAGATATTTTGAAGTTTAACCTAGAAAAAGAAGGTTTTGAAATAGTAATGGCGCATGATGGTGATGAAGCAATTGAAAAGGCTAATGAAGAGCAACCAGATATGGTTTTATTAGATATTATGCTACCAGGTAAAGATGGCTTAGAGGTTTGCCGTGAAATACGTAAAAGCTCAGAAATGCCGATTATTATGCTTACAGCAAAGGATTCTGAGATTGATAAAGTATTAGGGCTTGAGCTTGGGGCAGATGATTATGTAACGAAGCCATTTAGTACAAGGGAATTACTTGCTCGTGTGAAGGCGAATTTACGCCGCCATCAACAAGGTGGTGCTGCGGAAAAAGAAGAAAATACAGAAATGGTTATTGGACCAATTGTGATTAATCCAAATGCATATAGTGTAACGAAGCGTGAGGAAAATATCGAGCTTACACATCGTGAATTTGAGTTGCTACATTATTTAGCGAAACATTTAGGACAAGTTATGACACGCGAACATTTATTACAAACAGTTTGGGGTTATGACTATTTTGGAGATGTGCGCACAGTAGACGTTACAGTACGTCGTTTGCGTGAAAAAATTGAAGATAATCCAAGCCATCCTACTTTAATTGTAACTAGACGTGGAGTAGGGTATTACTTGCGTGACCCAGAGCAGGAATAGTATATGAAGAAAGTTGGTTTTTTTCAATCTATTCATTTAAAATTTGTGCTTATATATATGCTATTAATATTAATAGCGATGCAAGTTATTGGAGTATATTTCGTAAGGGAATTAGAGAAGAGCTTAGTACAAGGTTTTAGGGATTCTTTAACGCAGCAAACAAACTTATTATCATATAATTTGAAGCAAGAGTTTAAAAAAAGTTATACAAAAGCAGAAACAGAGTCAACAGATGAAACGATTAAAACTTCAATTCGAAAATTTGCCTCTGATCAGAAGAAAGTTATACAAGAGGTAAGTGTATTTGATTCGCACAGAAAGTTACTGGCTATTTCAGATGAATCAAAGCAGAATAAGGTGAATCGAACATCAACTGATATAGCTGTTCAGCGAGTGTTAGTACAAAAAAAGCCGGAAGTGAAAATTGAGAAGGATGGTAGTACAGGTCATCGTGTTCAAGTTATGCTTACTCCGATTCTGGATGATAACGGTAAGGATGCGCTTGGTGTTATTTACATTGTGGCATCTATGGAAGATGTATATAAACAAATGAAGGATATAAATCAAATTTTTGCTACGGGAACAGTAATTGCTTTATTAGTAACGGCCGTACTTGGAATTTTATTGGCTCAAACAATTACAAGACCAATTTCAGATATGCGGAGACAAGCAATCGAAATGGCAAAAGGAAATTATTCGAGAAAAGTAAAAGTGCATAGCCATGATGAGATTGGACAACTGGCATTATCCTTCAATAATTTATCAAAAAAATTACAACAAGCTCGTTCTTCTACAGAAAGTGAAAGGCGTAAATTATCATCTGTTTTATCACATATGACAGATGGAGTAATTGCTACTGACCGAAAAGGGGATATTATTTTACTAAATGACCCTGCGGAAAAGATGTTAAATGTTTCTCGTGAAACAGCGCTCGATCAATCTGTTTTAGAGGTATTAGGAATACAGGAAGAATTTACGCTCGATCATTTATATGAAGAGCCAGATTCTGTTTTATTAGATTTTAGTACGAGAAACGAACCATATATTTTACGTGCTAGTTTCTCTGTTATTCAAAAAGAAACAGGGAAGGCAAATGGCTTAATTGCTGTACTATATGATGTAACAGAGCAGGAGCGTATAGAAAGGGAACGCCGTGAGTTTGTGGCGAATGTCTCTCATGAATTAAGGACGCCATTAACGACGATGCGCAGTTATTTAGAGGCACTTACAGATGGAGCATGGCAGGATCCAAATATTGCACCACAATTTTTAACGGTTACACAAGAAGAAACAGAAAGAATGATTAGACTTGTAAATGCGTTGTTACAGCTATCTAAACTTGATAGTACAGAGCATCGTTTAATGAAAGAATGGGTCGACTTTACTGATTTCTTTAATAATATTATTGATCGCTTTGAAATGTCTAAAGAGCAAAATGTAAGTTTCAAACGATCTTTCTCTAAGAAATCTAGATTTATTGATATGGATACTGACAAAATTACTCAAGTGCTGTATAACATTATTTCTAACGCATTAAAGTATTCACCAGAAGGTGGAACAGTAACATATCGTTTACGTGATCGCGGTGATTTATTAGAAATTAGTGTAAGTGACCAAGGAATGGGTATTCCAAAAGAAAACGTTGATAAAATCTTTGAACGTTTTTATCGCGTAGATAAAGCTCGTTCAAGACAAATGGGTGGTACTGGGCTTGGATTAGCAATTGCAAAAGAAATGATTGAGGCACATGGTGGCTCTATTTGGGCGAAGAGTGAAGAAGGAAAAGGGACAACTATTTATTTCACGTTACCAATGGCAGCAGATGAAGAGGACGATTGGGAATGAGTATGGAAAACTTTAAAACAATAGTTTTAATTAACCTAGTTGTAATTAGCCTATTTCTTACTTTTAACCTATGGACGTATGTGCCAGATTCTACATCCATGCAAAACGCGAAATTTGTGCAGGGAAATGAAGGAATGAACCAAACTAAAATTTCCGATGTTGTCCGTCCTACTTCTATCATCGTGCATAAAGATAAAAATCATTATGGGAGCAGAAGAGAGGCAGATATAGAATCAATCTATAAGCCTCTGGAAGTAGGGGAACTACATGATTTTAAAGAGATATCAATCACTAAGGGTGATTTCCTTTCATATGTGCATGGTGAAGGGAAAGTTGAACTTGTTTTCCCTACCGATATCCCATTTGATGCAGTAAAATCCATGTTTAACATGAAAGAGAAGAGTACAGATAAGCCTAAACATTTTAATCGTATTCTCCTCGATCCTTCTCGAAGTAAGGATCAAGAAATTAAAATTAACTTTGTTTCTGATGGTGATAACTTTAAAATATACGAGGCAAAATTAAGTGGCGTGTATTTAAAAGATATTGTAAATGCCCAAAATCAATTTATAGTATCAGCAAAGCCTTATTTTGATTATCAACTTAATGATATGAAAAAGTTATTTTTACCAGATGGAACGACAGAGTTAAACAATATAACATATATTTCATCTAATTTAGCAGTTGATACGTTTAAGAATGCTCTGTTTAGTGATCCTCGTTATTTAAGTCCGATTACCGAGATGTCGAAAGAAACATTTACAGATGGTATTAGATCCATGGAAATTGAAAACGATCGTCACATGCTAAAGTATAAAAACTCTTCTGTCTTAACTGAGAAAACGATAGATAATTTAATGCTTTTACAAAAAAGCTTTGAATTCGTAAGTGGTCACAGTGGAAGTTTGGATTCATATCGTTTGGACTATATGAATAAAGGAGAGACAGTATTTCGTTTAAATGAAGATGGATATTCAGTATTCAATGAAGATGGGTTAGCTGAATTGAGACAAATATGGGGATCAGAAGAAGTAATGGAATATGAAAGACCGTTGCTGTCTTTAAATACTAAAGGTATAGAACAGAAGGTTACTCTTCCGTCAGGGCATGTTGTAATAGCATCTCTAGAAAATAATCCAGAGATAAAGAAACAAGTAATTAAGGATATTGGTATTGGATACAAGTTATCACTAGATGGACAAGTAGTTCGATTACAACCAATTTGGTATGTAAAGCTTGTTGAAGATGAAACAGGTAAACAGAAAATCTATGAGTGGAGTGAGGGAGGACTAAATGGATTGGGATCGGATTAAAACCATATTTATTGTGACCTTTTTTGTTTTGGACCTCTTTCTCATTTTCCAATTCATTCAAAAGCAAGATAGTAATCAATTGGAGCTTATTGCAGAAACAAAGATAGATCAAGAATTAAAAGCAAACAAAATTACGATGGGAAATATCCCTAAAGAACCGAAAAAAGAGTCATTTATTAGAGCGGAAAATAAAGCTTTTAAAGAAGAAGATATACAGTCTTTGAAAAATCAAACAGTGCATATACAAAATATGTACAAGATAGAAAGTAAGCTAAAAGAGCCTTTTTTAAATACGAAATCATTATCAAAAGATAAGTATAATGAATTTTTGAAGAACTATGTATTGGATGGACAAAAGTATGAATTTGGAGCGGTGAAAGACTCTAAAATTTATTTCTTCCAAAAATATAAAGATAAGCCTATTTTCTATAATAATCAGGCGATGATTGTTGTGGAATTAAATGAAAAAAATGAACTTGTTTCATATACGCAGACAATGCTAACTGATTTAAAAGAAATGGGCGAAGGTGAAAAAACGAAAGAGCAAGAAATTATTACGGCTCAAACAGCTTTAGAAAATTTGTATTTAAAAAATAAAATTCATGGAAATACGCATGTTAAAGAAGCGCAAATTGGTTATGCCACTCTTACCGCATCTACTTCTAATAACCAAGTACTGGCTCCAACGTGGAATTTGAAAACGGAGCAGAAGCAGGACTTCTTTGTGAATGCAATTGAAGGACAAGTTATGGAATTAGGAGAAAAGGAAAATCAAGTGGTTGATGAACATACTGGAGTGAGAAAGAATGGGGTTGCATTTTAGCGTACTTGCAAGTGGAAGTACAGGAAATATGCTATACGTAGGAACCGATGAAAAAAAATTACTAGTCGACGCAGGTTTAAGTGGTAAAGCAACAGAGGCTTTATTTAAACAAGCAGAACTGAATATAAATGATGTATCAGGTATTCTTGTAACGCATGAGCATAGTGATCATATTAAAGGATTAGGTGTACTGGCACGTAAATATGATTTACCTGTTTATGCGAATGAGAAAACATGGAATGCAATGGAACATTTAATAGGAAATATCCCAACTGAACAAAAGTTTATTTTCTCAGTTGGTGATGTGAAAACCTTTGGTGATATTGAAGTCGAGTCATTTGGAGTTTCTCATGATGCGGCAGAACCGATGTTTTATGCTTTCCATAACAATAATAGGAAGTTAGCGCTTATTACAGATACGGGATACGTAAGTGACCGTATGAAAGGCGTTATTAAGGGAGCTAATGCTTTCGTATTTGAAAGTAATCATGATGTAGAAATGCTTCGTATGGGACGTTATCCATGGAGCATTAAACGACGTATTTTAAGTGACGTTGGGCATGTTTGTAATGAGGATGCTGCATTAGCGATGGCAGATGTAATTACAGATGAGACAAAGCATATTTATTTAGCCCATTTAAGCTTAGATAATAACATGAAAGAACTAGCGCGTATGTCAGTATCACAAGTACTAGAGGAAAAAGGATTTGGAGTGGGTGAATCCTTTGAAATTCACGATACAGATCCAAAAATGCCTACAAAAATTCAATACGTATAATTCTTCATTTTAGTAAACAATAAAGGTGAATATAGTTGTTTTCAGGAAGATAGGTGAACAAATATGTCCTTTATTGATGAAGAAAATTATCGTATGAAACGTGCAGGAAAAAAGAAGCACAAAGGTATAGTTCTTTCTAGTATAGCGGGAACAATTGTAGGAGCTTCTTTATTCGCGTTTGGAGCGCCTTTATTTTCAAATTCTGCTGATACGCTTCCGCAAGCTGAAGCAAGCGGAAGTAATATGGCCGAAGCTCAAGGGATTAAACAGATTAGCTTTGTAGATGCTGTTGATCGTGCATCTGAAGCTGTTGTGGGTGTTATTAACATTCAACGAGATAACTTTTCAGAGGCAGATTCAGAGGCCGGTACAGGATCAGGAGTAATTTATAAAAAGACAGATGGTCAAGCTTATATTGTAACGAATAATCATGTTGTAGCTGGAGCGAATCGTATTGAAGTAAGTCTAAGTGACGGTAAGAAGGTTCCTGGAAAAGTATTAGGAACCGATGTAGTCACAGACTTAGCTGTATTAGAAATAGATGCAAAGCATGTGAAAAAAATAATTGAAATTGGCGATTCTAATACTGTTCGCAGAGGAGAGCCAGTTATTGCGATTGGAAACCCACTTGGACTGCAATTTTCTGGAACAGTTACACAAGGTATTATTTCAGCTAATGAACGTATTGTCCCTGTAGATTTAGATCAAGATGGACATTATGATTGGCAAGTAGAAGTGTTACAAACAGATGCAGCAATTAATCCGGGGAATAGTGGCGGTGCGCTTGTAAATGCAGCAGGACAATTAATTGGTATTAATTCAATGAAAATTGCTGCAAAAGAAGTAGAAGGAATCGGCCTTGCTATTCCGGTGACTAGAGCTGTTCCGATTATGAATGAACTTGAGAAGTATGGAAAAGTAAGAAGACCATATGTTGGGATTGAACTTAGGTCATTAAATGAAATTCCAAACTATTATTGGTCAAAAACATTACATTTACCAGGTACTGTAACAGAGGGAGTTTGTATTTTGGATGTGAAAAGTCCTTCGCCAGGTGCGGATGCTGGTTTAAGAGAACATGATGTTATTGTGGCGGTAGATGGAAAACCGATTCGCGATATTATTGGATTCCGTACGGCCTTATATGATAAGGAAATTAATGATAAAATGACTCTTACGTTTTATCGTGGCACAAAAAGAGTAACAACAACAGTGAAATTAGGCATTCAAAAGTATTAAACAGGAGGGCCTACCTCCTGTTTTCTATTGTAGAAAAGTGAGGTGAAGAAAATGAATTTACCTTGTTGTTTAGAGCATGTTGAATTAGCGTTAGATATTATTGTGGATGAGTGTGAAGTTGCGCCAGTTATCAACAATGTGGATAACTCGGAAAAAGAGAAAAAAACATGTGAATTTTGTCAAAATGAGGCGACATATGTTGTATCGAACACAGATTCTCACACAATATGTGGGTAGTATTTGTGGATATGTGGATAAGTTTTGTGGATAACATGTTTGTAAGGTGGAGGATACGTGTGAATATCTCGATTATTTCAATTGGGAAATTAAAAGAAAAATATTTGAAACAAGGTATAGCAGAATACTTAAAACGATTATCTGCATACGCAAAAGTAGAAGTAATTGAATTGCCTGATGAAAAGGCGCCAGAAAATTTAAGTGAAGCAGAAATGTTAATTGTAAAGGAAAAAGAAGGTATACGTATACTGGATAAAATTTCTGATGACACGCATGTGATTGCATTAGCTATAGAAGGAAAGCAAAAGTCATCAGAAGAATTCGCGATAAGTCTAGATCGCCTTGCTACATACGGAAAGAGTAAAGTCGCATTTGTAATTGGTGGATCACTTGGACTAAGCTCAGAAGTGATGAAGCGTTCAAATGAATCACTTTCTTTTTCAAAGATGACATTACCACACCAATTAATGCGATTAGTGTTGCTTGAGCAAGTGTATAGAGCGTTTCGGATTAATCGTGGGGAACCGTATCACAAGTGATGGTAAACAGGAAAATTAAATTTACAGTACATATTAAAAAGCTAGAACAATTAAAAAGTTCATTTGTGGATTACTAATATTTAACATTATCTATATAAAAGAGCAGGAAATTTGTCTACGGATAAACCTCCTGCTTTTTTCTGTTTTGATTGTAATTTAAAATATAGTCAAATTTGTACTGGTATTTTGTATCTGTTACTTCAATAAGTAAATTGTAAATATTGTTTAAATTGAATGTTATCATTAAACACATAAAAGATTAATTAAAATCAAATTATAAACATGTACATTTAATACCTTTTAAGGACCAATATCGTTCTGGTTAAACAAAAAAGAAGTCGAAAACTTCCTCGACTTCTTAGCCACAAGTAGAACTTGATATTTCTCCGAATAAAACCTTATTTAGTAAAACATATTTCTGAGGTTCTGGTAAACTGCTTGCTTTTACAAATTGAGGATGCTCATAAAAGAATACATATAATTCATCTAGTATGTTATCCTTCACCTTGGAGAAAGCCTCAATCTTTCCAATATTAAGTTGATTACCGTCAAAATCTGTTTTTAAAAACCTATTGCTTGAAAAACCATTTGATAATACAAGATCAAATATAACTTCACCTTTATAATCAACAGATTTTAATTCATTTGCAATAGCGTATACTTGAGAAAGAGGACTGACGTATGAAGTAGCTACCACTACTTTACATGAGTCACTCTTCAAATTTAAAATATGATATCTTTTCATACGTCAGTTCCTCCTTTAATTTATTTGTCTTACAGTATATGTTAATGATTGTTCTATTTTTTCACAAGCCCCTATGATTAGTTGTAATGCTTCATCTCTAGTTCCAACTAACCTTATACCAGCCAAAATTTGAGTAGCATGGAACATCTCATGGCGATTTTTGCGTAAAAAATCGTAACATTCTACAATTGCATCCTTAGCTCCCTGAGGCATATTTGTAATATTTGGATTAACACCTGTTACAGAATCACTTTGGAAATCCATCATAAAAATCCATTCCATATCATTAGTGCCTGCACTGTTTGTGTAATATCTGAATCCTTTGGTATCATCAATTATTACGTTATAGTCTAAACAAATTCTTTTGATTCTATACTCTAGAACTCTTAGAACAGGCATAACCCATGCAGCATAATCACTAAGTCGTGTATTAACTTCCACTAAAGTGAAACTATCTTTAATAAATCCCTGTATAGTGGGTTCTAAAGAATCCCAACCTTGTGGGAAATGCATTTTTAACTGTTGTTGAACCTTGTCTTCAAGCTCTTGCTCGCCAATTTCTGTTTCTGTAATTGTATTATTTTCTACAATTGTATTATTTAGTGGTAATAAATATGATTTAATAATTGAATGGAGCTTCATCAGAAGACCCTGATATAACATTCTACTGGTTGTTTTGAAATATGTCAAAGTAACAGAATCCCCAAAATCTGTTTTCACTCTGTATACAATACCATTCGTCCCTTTATCCTCTGGTTCTGATACTGAAACATTAGATAGTTGCCCTAAAAAATCTATTAAAGATTTAAAATAGCTTTCGGACACTTTGGCTGAAAAACTTCCATTGCTAACCTCTTTATATTCTATACTATTAATAATAGCTTGTTCTAGTTCCTGACCATCCTCGCAACTAGCTAATACTGTAGTTTTTCTTTTTTTTGTGTAGAATACATCTAAGGAGAATTCTTTACCTTCTTTTTCTACATGGTATCTATAAAATCCTTGTCCTTGATTTTTTAATTCTATTAGTTTTAAAGTACAATTCGCGTTTAGTGTTCGCTCCAATTGCTCTCTATTTATGAATAAACCTTTAGCCATTTTCTTTAAACTCCTTTATATCGAACTTGAAAATTTCTTCATCATTACTTGTATTTACTTTAAAAAGAATTTGTCTTCTTTCCATATCTACAAGAGTTTTAAACTCTATAATGTCTTTCAATTTATTACCCCTGGATTTCCATTTTTCCTTAAAAATCCTATAGATTCTATCGCTGTCATATATCTCATCTTCAATTAAAAGATTCAGATTCACTGATTTTTTATTAGCATTTAAACCTTCAAATATTTTGTCATACTCTCTATTTGGAGATGGCACAGGTTCATTTGTTGTTTCATAATTTTCTATAGCTTTTTTGGCTAATAAATCCACTTCATCATTATATTTAATTCCAGAATGCGATTTTACTTTTTTAAAATAGATATCAATTTTTGATTTGACAGTCTCGATGTATTCTACATATTTTTGGGTAAAGGGATTGTTGGCCCTCCAACTTTTATTTGCCCAGTTTTCAATTCCCGCATAATCATAATAAATGTCAATAGACTTAGCTTCATTTTTTAAGGCTAAATCAATAACATGCATTGCAGCCTTAATCTCACCTGCAACATTTCTTAAAGAAATTAGAGAACTATTGGAATCTGCATATGAAAACTCTGTTCTTTCATTATTCTTCAAAAATATAATCCCAGCATAACTATATAGTTTTTTTCTATCATCATAACTACCATCTATATAAGCGGTTATATCCGATATCTGCCCTTCTTCTTTTCTTTCAGGGGGATTACTTATACTCTTTCCATCTATAAAACTTTTGGCTTCTTCGTATGTAGGAAATGATTTATATAATGCGTTTGGAAAACCAGTAACCTGTTCCTTGCATTCATCCCAAGAAGTAAAAATCCCTTCTTTTCTTCCCCTTTTTACTGCATAAAATTTAGCCATTAACTCACCTACTTATCTATATACTAACAATATTTCCATTTTACTATTTTAAATATGAGAAAGCTTCGAATTTTTGTGAAAAATATTTATTTAGCGGTTGAACCCATTTTCAAAGGTAGATTGTTCTTATAATTTTCATTAATAACACTTAATCATATTTTACCATATTTTTGATGATTGGTAATTTTAACTTATATTAACAATTTATTTGAAAGGGAATATATATGAGAGATAAATTTATATGAAAAGAAATTTACATCCTAATCAAGATAGAATAAGGAATAAACTAATTTATGGAAAGGAAAAAGCGAGAGCGGAAAATTCATTTAAAAATGAATGTACATTATGTAAGAGGAGCCCATTTTTATTAGGATTTATGAGTTGTTTAAACCATATGCCGAGTGCAGAGCATACATAAAAATTTAAATTATCTATATATTTTATTAGAATTATCATGATACTGTTTACCGTTGAAGATGAGGGTCCTGAACCGTATCACGTGTGATAGTAAACAGTAAACTAGAATCAACTGTTGGAGTAAAAACTGTATTAACTATAAGGTTATTTGGTAAAAGGAAAAAGAATGTGGTAGTAAGGAGGTCCTCCCTTGATGGATGTAAAATTATATAGGTTAAATATGTAATTTTAGGGGGGATAAGATATTGAACAAATATGAAACAGGGCGCTATGGAGCAGAAATTGCAAAATTGGAATTTAAGCGTTATGGTTTTGGTATTTGTACATCTCAATTGAATGATAAAGGTTTAGGGTTTAGAGTGAAAAAAGATGGTATGGAATATGAAATTAAAGTAAGTACACGTAATAATTTAGAATATGTATTTTTTCAAAAAGAGAAAATGCCAATAAGAGATAATATATTTGTTATGCTTGTTTTACTTAAAGAAGAAGGGAGGAAATCAAATTCGTACCTTATCCCTTCGACAGTATGGAGGAATCCAAATGGTGTTTTCAAAAACGCTAATTATGATGAAAGAGGACTAAAAACTAAGCCAGAATGGGGGATAAATATTTCCGAAAGGAATTTATCGGAAATTGAACAGTACCGTTTTAATAAAATTATATTGACTATGTTGTAATAAAGAAAACAATACATGTATACAAATACGAGAAATGGTTATGATGACATTTTATTGGACAGCGAGTACAAATATATGATGAGAAAGGAAAACCCATGAGATCATAAAATCTCGTTGGTTTAAGCACTATATTTGTTAATACGTGCAAAATTGTTATACTATCGCTATCAGTTATTACTACTTAATCAACTGAATCATACTTATAAACTTAAAAAATTTACTAGCTTAAAGCACTTGATTGTCTATTATAGGCAATAAGTGCTTTTTTATATTTTACGGTTAATGGTGTCGCAAATACTATAATTAATAAGTGCAATAAGTGTTAAATTTCTTATAAATAAGGAGCGTAAAAGTGATAGAAGGGATGGTTATATGCTAGAAGTAGAAGTGACAATTGACAAGTTTGTTACGGAGTATAAAGATATTCCATATTCAGTATTTTTACATTTGTATATGATTGTATCGCAGCAGTATAAGGTAAGGAAAAAGACATATACATGTTCATATGGACATGAAATATACATACAGAAATGTAATGGTGCATATATGTATCTGTATTATAAAAATCTTAGAGAAACTGAAGGATACTTGCATACTCTAAGGATAGAGACAAGGCCAGAGTATTATGCACATTTTCAAGAAGTATTAGGGATGATAGTGGGTAAGGCAAGTCGAATAGAATTTGTAAGTTGTGACGTAGCGTATGATATACAAAAAGTACTAGAGGATATAGTTGTGATACCGACAGATGCGCGAAGGAAAATGAGTCACTATGAGACAACACGCTATTTTGGTAAACCCGAACAACGAAAGCAAAATGGATACTGTCGAATTTATGATAAGAATCTAGAGTTGAAACAAAATCAAGGTGTTCATATAACATATGATTTAAGCAGAATAGAGATTGTATATAAAATTAGTGAGAAAATTCTATTGAACGATATTGTAAAATATCCACCGACGCAGAATGAACATTATTTTGCAGCAGTGGTAATGGATTGGGAAGCTTTAAAAAAGAAACAAATGGAAAGGATAATAAACCTAAGAGATGGGAAGGAGATGTATACACAGTATGTGAGAAGAGAAATAAAAAAGAACCTTACCAACCAGTATCGAGTGGACTTCGACGAGTTGGCAAGGATAAATTGGGAAAAGTTAATACAAGAGCCGTGTTCAATTATACTTGGGGTAGCATAATGAATGTGTTCCTACATTAATGAAATTTAAATAGATTTTAATGATTATGTATAGTGTACGATTTTACTAGAGGAAAAACGACTATAAAATAAGATATCGTGCGGATTTTAGATTAGTTTGTATGGGGTGAACTGGATTAATGACTAAGAAAGAGCATATCGAAAGTGATATGCTCCTTTTTAATGGTGGTTAATTAACTTATACTTATAATAACTTGTATGCAATAAATACAATTAGTAATATATTAATTGTACCAAGGCAGGTAGCTATTTTGTTTTTTGAGAGCCATTTACCTACTTTAGGGAAAAGTTTTGGGAATAAATAGTTTGTTAGCATAAAAATAAATGTTATTACGGGTAAGTATGTCATCATGATAAATTCCTCCTTTTAAGCATAAGCGTCGAGACTTTTATATTTGTGCATTATATTTATTTATCTCTCTCTTTTTAAGTCCTAATGCTCATTTTTTATATTTTTTGAGTTTGATAAGATTATTATTTAAATTTTTACTAGAATCATAACTGGTTAGTGGTCGGAGCAAGTTTTATAAAAGAAAATTATTAAAACGTATTAACTTTTTATGAATAAGTGTTATACTATTTCCACTAATTGGAATATCTAACTTGAAATAACTTATAAGCCTTAGTTCCCTTGTATTAGGAGAAGTAAGGCTTTTTCTGTACATATAACTATTTTTAGGAGGAATAAATATGGCAAGGATAAAGAAATTAAGTGCTGTTGAATAGGTAAAGCATGAATTACAAGAGGTACTAGAAGACAATGATTACAAAAAAATCGCCCAATTCAAATTTATAGAATTTAATGTAACAGAAGAACAATTTGAAAAGGACTTTGATTATGTGCTAGATATTGCAGAGCGCTGAGGAATTGAATTACTTGAATATATAATAATCATAAAAATTAGAATTAGAAGAAGAGTTTCTAAAGAAACGCTTGGCATTAAGAAAACAAATAACAAAGATTAGGGAATTAGACCAGGAGATAAAAGCGGTGGGGCAAATAGCTTCCACTTATTTTTAAAAACGATACTCCATGTATTACGGTTTGGGGGAGAAAGATGGAAAAGCAAGTGTGTGGAGCTATGACTCGCAAAGGAACGCCATGCCAAAAAGCAGGGATAATTAAGAATGGACGTTGTCGTCTACATGGAGGCAAAAGCACAGGACCAAAGGATAAAACAAAGCATAGTGCAAGTTTACGGGGGAATAAGAACGCTCTTAAGACAGGCGAACATGAAAGTATTTACTATGACACACTATTAGAAGATGAAAAGTTACTTTATGGCAATATGTCTACTGATTGTATGGAAAGTGTAATAGAGCGAATTAAGTTAATAGCATTCCGTACTAGACGTATTATGCAACGTTATCAAGAGGAATTACTAAAAGATAAACCAAACGATAAAAGAATAAAGCAATTAGAAGATGCATTAACCCGTATTGATGGTAGGTTTATTGAATTAATGAGGGAAAAGAGGGAATTAATGAAAGACAAGCCACATGAAGAAGATGGTTCATTAGACCAACTGTGCAATATACTTAATGATTTACGTGAACAGCGTGAGAAATAATTGAACGGCCCGTGAGGGTATTTATTTGGTTTGTACAGATGTTTTAAATTGTTCGAGTGTAAAACTATTGATTTGTTTTTAAAACACGATGCAAGTTGAATATAAACGTTATTCTTTAAAACACGTCTAGTTAGTCGTGTTTTTTATTTTTAAAAAAATTTTCAATTTTACTTAAAAAAATGAGATCTAATACTATAGGTAATTAAAAAGAGAGGAGAATGATTAAATGAAATTTACTGTAATTGATATTCAACAAATTGAAGGCGATAAGAAGGTAAAAAGATTTTTTGAAAAGAGTGGTGAAGACTTAAAAGGATTGTCTAAATTAAATCTTAATCCATGTGTAGTTACTAAAAATACATTTAAGTATTTAGGGGAAATGAATAAAAAGCAACGAAATCATCTTCTTTATGAGTTGCAATGTGTAGTTGAGTATATAAACCTTACGGAAGGAGAATTGCAATCATTTCAAAAATGGAAGTAGGCTTGTTAAAGGATTTTTATAATTTATTGTTTGTTATGTAAGAACTAAAAAGGAGAGATGACAGAATGAAAAAAGAAAAACCTTATTTTGACCCTTACGTTTTTCAAAAAGTACTAGAGGATGTTTGGCTTCCACCATATTCTAATCAAGTATTGAAACCGTGGAATGTATCAGCAAAGCAGAAATTTCTATTTTGTGGATTTGAAAAAAAGGCAAAAAGGTATCTAGAGGAAGAACAGAAATTAATTAGAAATATTGTGAATGAGGAGATGAATCATTATCTTTCTTGTGTAGAGAATTATATAAGGCCGAGTGAAGAGGACAGAAAAAGGTGGTTTGAGAAACTTAGAAGGGATCTTGAATTACCACCTAATTATAAATTTGAATGAGCCATTATGGCTCTTTTTTATAACTGGATTTAAAGTGATTTATAAAAAATCGGATTTTTAATATTGAAAACTTTAGCAATAAGCCTATAGTTCAATGGTTTAACTATTTATTTAATATAAAGTATTGTAATTCTTTATATTAAATCGTAAACTAAACTACAAATAAATGGTATTTTTTAGGAGGTAGTATATGAAAGTAGTTGGATATGTACGAGTAAGTTCGGAATCACAAATTGAGAACACATCAATTGTTGAGCAAGAAGAACGAATACAAGCATATTGCAAGGCTCGAGGATGGGAACTAATAAAGATATTTAGAGATGAAGGTTTAAGTGGTAAACAAACTGAAAAGCGTCCCGGTTACAATGAAATGATTGAATACGCAAAAAGAACAACTGAAAATATAAAAGCAGTTTTGGTACTGAAGTCAGATAGAATTCATCGCATGTTGAAGAACTTGCTTGTCATGATACAAGATGAGTTGAAACCTTTGGATATATCCTTTATTAGTGTTACAGAGATGTTTGATACAAGTTCACCACAAGGCATGATGTTCTTACAAATGATTGGTAGCTTTGCTGAATTTGAGAGAGAATTAATTTACCAACGTACAAAGGGGGGACGTATTAGCACAGCTAAAAACAATAAGTTTGCGGGTGGGGAATTACCTTATGGATATGAAATTATAGATGAGGGAGTCATAAAACATAAAACACAAGCATCGATTATAAAACGTATCTATCAAGATTACTTAGAAGGGCATTCGATGTATAAAATTGCAAAGAAACTAAATAATGAAGGAATAAGTCCTAAAAGAAGTACTAAATGGACGTCACAAGGTATTAAGAACGTACTTTTAAATCAAGTGTATAAGGGAATTAAAATATATGACGGTAAAATTGAAAAAAACGGAATTGTACAAAAGGGAGTATTCCCTAGAATTGTTAGTTCTCAGCTTTGGAACTCGGTGAATGCGATTATAAAAAGAGGGGGACATATACAGGGAATAAGGAATGAGAACATTAAAGGGGTACGCTTATATGAGACTAAAGTGTCTAAGTGGTCATGACTTTGTAGATAAGTTTGATAAATTTATTGAAGCGCCTAAATTTGATAGATTATTTATAAAAAGGTGGTTTATTGAAAATGAAAATGGTTCAGGAGTTTATGTAATATTTAATAAGCAATTTGAGCCATTATATGTTGGCTGCTCTAAGGATTTAAAAACAAGATTGCCATCACATTTACATAAGGGTAAACGAAAATTAGAAGGATATTTTGATGAAGTGCTTTTTATAGGAATAAAATATACGCAAGGTGATCCAACAGTATTAGAGCGTAAATATATAAAAAAGTTTGAACCGCTTTTAAATGAGTATAGATACCTTTCTAGTCATTAAAAAACAATAAATGTTAATATATAGATTTATTTATTTCTGGGTTGAAAAAGGACCTTATTTAGATATGTATAATTCCGGAAACAAATAAAAAGTTTATGAAATAACTTAAAAAATAAGGTGCTTTTCTTATACATACTACTAGAGGATAAATAAAGCTAAAAATTTATATGTTTTTTAATAAAGCACAGTAAGGATGGGAGATTTATGGAGAATAGTCAGTATGTAACAGAGTTAAAAAAGAATGAAGCAATTAAAATAATGGCACACCTTATCAGAAAATATATGGAGGAATTAAAGAAAGAAGGACAGGATTAAGTGTTAAGGGAAGGGAAAAAAATGAATAAGAAGGTTAAGGCAGGAATTTATATAAGGGTATCAACAGAGGAGCAAAAACAAGGTCATTCATTAGAAGCACAAGAAAGTATGTTAAAGGAATTTGCAGATAAAAAGGGTTATGAAATATATGATGTATATAATGACGGTGGATACTCAGGAAAGAACTTTAATAGACCTGAAATTCAAAGATTATTAAGGGATTTAAAGGACGATAAAATTGATGTGATTTTAGTATGGAAGGTTGATCGCTTATCTCGTAACAATACCGATGTTATGTCACTAATAGATACTGAATTAACACCAAGGAAGAAGAGTTTAATTATTACTTCCATTGATATGGATTCATCTTCACCGACAGGACATATGTTTATATCGTTACTTAGTACATTTGCGCGGTATGAAAGGGCAACTATTATAGACCGTGTAAAAGCAGGAATGCAAAAGAGAGCTGAAAAAGGCTACTGGAACGGTGGTTCAATTTTAGGGTATGATTCAGTAGATAAAAAGTTAATTATTAATGAGAATGAGAGTAAAATTGTTAGAGAAATATTTCAACTTAGGGCAGAGGGAAAGGGATATAAATTTATAGTTAATATCTTGAATGACAAGGGGATTAAAACTAAGACAGGTAAAAACTTCAGTATTCCAGCAATTAAATTAATTGTTAATAATTATATATATAGTGGTAAGATGGTATGGAAAAAACATCAAGACTGGAGTACAAGGAGAAGAGCAGGAAAGGCAGATCCTATAATTGTAGAAGGTATACATGATGCTATCATAGACGAGGGATTATGGGAAAGGGTACAAAAAGTTAATGAACTCCAAAAGAACTCATTTTCTTCTAATAGAAATTTTAATGGAAACTTTCTTTTAACTGGAATACTAAAATGCCCTAAATGCGGGGCAGGTACTGTCATGAGTAAAACAAAGAAGAGAAATAGTGATGATTACTATCTATATTACATGTGTCAAGCGTATCATAATAAGGGATCAAGTGTATGTAGTGCAAATTTACTAGAAAAAGCCCAAGTTGAACAACAAGTATTAAATGTAATATCACTTTTAGTGAATGAAAATGATATTATAAATGCATTAATAGATGAATTGAATAGTGATAATAATAATGCTAATGGGATACATATAGTAAATATAAAAATGTTTAAAAAACAACTTGGCAAAGCATATGATAAACGTAAAAAATTGGATAATGATTACTTTGAGGGTAATATAGAAAGTAGTACTTATAATCGTTTAATGAATGAACTACAGCTAGAAATTAATAAATTAAAAAGAAATATTAGAGAATCTGAGAGGGAAATTATAAAAAATGACTCTATAATAAACAAAGAAGAAGTAATACATGTTCTTACAAATTTTAATAAGCTTTTTAAGATAGTAAATGATGAAGAAAAAAAGTTACTTATAAGGTCTTTAATTAGAGAAGTTCAAATGGAAGCAAATCGGAAGGATATAAAAGAAATAACCTTCTGGTTTTTGCCTGATAGTATTTTACCATCTAATAAGGTGCGCAGAACCGTATCATAAGTAATGTATTCTATATAAAACACTGATATTATCATATTTATTTTATTATGCCTATAACTGGAGGCTATGTGAATGGTAAGTGATCAGACGAGATATTCTAGGCTCGCGAATATAACAAAAATAATAAATACGAAATTAGAACTACGTGACGTATTGCAGCGTGTGACAATGGCGATATCAGAGGAGATTGTTAGGTGCGATGCTGTTGGAATTTATTTACCCCAGGAAGATGGAACATTTAGAGGGTTTGCAGGAAAACCAGAGACTATAAATGGTGTAACGCTCGATACTCAAGTAATTGATCCTGAAATAGACTTACTGGCAAAAGAAGTTATTGAAACGAAAAGAACCATCTATATTCCTGATACCTCAAAGGATCATCGACCAGATCCGAGACCGGTTAATGCATTCAAAATTAAGTCCTTATTAGCTCTGCCTATCTCATTTGGGCAAGAGTTATTTGGTCTGGTTTTTTTATTTGATTATGGAATTCCGATGAACTTAACAGATTCAGAAATTCAAAGTGTTGAAGCTTATGTAAATATGGCTGCGGTTGCAATTCAAAACGCAAATAATTTAAAACAAAAGGAAAACCTTATTGCTGAGAAACAACTGTTACTAAATGTTACACGTGATTTATCGATGTGTTCCTCGATACAGGAGAGTTTTGATAAATGCTTTTTTTACCTAGAACAGATTTTAGAGAGTAAAAATATGACTGCTCATCTTCTAGATCCGCTAGATAAAACAACAATTAAAACAACGAAATTAAGTAAGGACTGTCATTGGACAGAAGCGGATTGGACAGAGAAAAGCTATGAAGACAAGATCCAAGAGGTTATTCAAACAAAAAATATAGATAGTAAGGGTCTATTGATGATTCCATTGGTTTCAATGGGAGAAGTATTAGGGGTAATCGTCGTTGGCAAAGAAGGAAAAGCTCACAATTATGATGATTCCCAACTTCAACTAGCAAAATCTATCGTTGATGCCACAGCCCCTACGTTTTCGAATTTGTTGTATATGGATCAACTAGAGAGCATAGTGGAAGAGCGAACGAGAGAGTTAGCTGCTGCTAATGAAAAAGTTACAAGTGTGATTGAATGTATTACGGATGGATTTTTTATTTTAAATAATAAATGGGAATTTACGTACGTAAATAAGTACCAATATTTTCCGCAAAGAAAAACAGCAAAAGATGTATTAGGAAAGAATATATGGAATGTTTTCCCGAGTGAAATTGACACAGTTATGTATAAGGAATTTCATCGTGCGATGTCAGAGCGAACTACAGTTCATTTCGAATTTCTTTCTACTGCAGATGAATATTGGCACGAAGTTATTGCATACCCATATGATGATGGTATTTGTTGTATTTTTAAAAACATAACGGAAAAAAAGAAATATGAACAGGAATTGAAAAGATTATCCAATATAGATTTAATAGGGCAAATGGCAGCAGGTATCAGCCATGAAATTAGAAATCCAATGACAACAGTACTGGGATTTTTACAGTTATTAAAAGAAGAGAATACCTATGAGAAACATAATAAGTACTTTTATTTAATGATTGAAGAACTTAACCGTGCCAATTCTATTATTACTGAATTTCTCTCAATGGGTAATACAAGGAAATTGGATTTGCAGATGTTAGATTTAAATTCAATTATCCGCGATATTATTCCTTTAATAAAGATTGATACGTACAATCAAAATAAATATATTCAAGTCGATACAAATGACATTCCAGAATTACTTTTAAATCGTAATGAGATACGGCAATTATTAATGAATCTATATCGTAATGGCTTAGAAGCGATGAATACAGGGAAAGTTCTAACCATTAGCACTTACAAGGAAGGTCAAAATTGTGTGGTGCTTGCAGTGCGGGATCAAGGAAAAGGTATCAGGCCTGAAGTATTAGAGAAACTGGGTACGCCGTTTTACACGACCAAAGATAATGGAACTGGATTGGGGTTAGGTGTATGTTATGCCATCGCTGCCCGCCATAATGCAAAAATAGAAATTCAAACAGGATCGGAAGGCACTACCTTTTTTGTTAAATTTAATTATGAAAATAATAAAAAATAACCTTATTTAGAATAGTTACGATGAACCGTATCATAAATAAATTTATTCTTTGTATATAAAAGGATAAAAAGACCATTGGACAAAAATTACCGATGGTCTTTTAAATATTATTAGATGGTATGTAGATTTCCTAAAATAAGTATGTTTCTATTTCCATAAAAATATGCTGTAATATGAAGAGGAAAAAGTATAAGTAGTTAGAGAAGTGAGGAATTAAAGGTGAAGAAGTTTAAGAAGTTTTACTTGGAGATTACGAGTGTATGTAATCTTGCGTGTAGCTTTTGTCCGCCGACGGAAAGGCAGAAGCAATTCATTTCTGTGGAGGATTTTGCTAAAAGATTAGACCAAATTAAACCTCACACAGACTACATTTATTTGCACGTGAAGGGTGAGCCGTTGCTCCATCCGAAAATAGATCAACTATTAGACTTAAGTCATGAAAAAGGGTTTAAAGTTAATATTACAACGAACGGAACGTTAATTAATAAGAGAAGACATAGGCTGTTAAATAAGCCTGCGTTAAGACAAATGAATTTTTCACTGCATAGTTTTGATGGACATCCAGGTTCGCAAGATAAAGAGGGCTATGTAAGGAGTATACTTTCCTTCATTAGGGAAGCGACAAGTCAATCAGATTTAATTGTATCGTTAAGGTTATGGAATTTAACTCAGGATAATAAAACAAATGCTGAAATCCAGAAAAATAGAGAGTTATTATCTATAATTGAAAATGAATTTGATCTATCTTATCAAATTGAAGAGAAGCTTACACCAGGAAAAGGTATAAAAATTGCAGAACGTGTCTTTATTAATCAAGACTATGAATTCCAGTGGCCAGCATTACATGAGGAAGAGGATGATGGGAAAGGATTCTGCCATGGACTTCGTAATCAAGCGGGTATTTTAGCGAATGGAACAGTTATTCCTTGTTGTTTAGATGGTGAAGGGATTATTAACCTTGGGAATATTAATAATGATTCATTTTCTAACATTATTGAAGGTGAAAGAGCAACAAACATTGTCGATGGATTTTCGAAAAGAGTTGCGGTTGAAGAACTTTGCAGGAAATGTGGATATCGCAAACGGTTTGGGAAGTAAATATGAAATAAGCCCTCATTAAAGCGAGGGCTTATTTTTTTATTCTTGATAAGAATGCTCTAATTCATCAATTAATGAACCAACGTAAGAAACAGCTTTACGGATTGCATCTGGTTTTGACATATCTACTCCGGCATGTTTCATTAGTTCAAGTGGTTTCATTGTACCACCAGCACGAAGCACATCTAACCAGCGATCAATAGCAGGTTGTCTTTCCTCTTTAATCATTTGAGCTACTGCAGTGGATGCAGTGAGGCCTGCGGAATATGTATAAGAATATAGACCCATATAATAATGAGGTTGACGCATCCAAGTTAAGCCTGCACCTTCATCGATTTCTACAGAATCTCCCCAGAATGTCGATAGGACATTCGTTTTGATTTCAGTTAAAGTTGTAGCTGTAAGGGCCTGTCCTTCTTCTGCTAGAGCATATACTCTACGTTGATATTCACCCTCAAGTAAGTGAGTAACAAAGTTGTGATAATATGTGCCAAGTAGTTGCAGAATAACCCATCTGCGCATTCTCTTATCGTCAGTAGTCGCTAGTAAATGCTGAGCTAATAGTAATTCATTCATAGTTGATGGTGCTTCAACAAAGTACATAGATGGGCGTACGTTCATAATACGTTGATTTTTATTTGCTAAATAAAAATGACCAGCATGTCCAAATTCATGTGCTAATGTAAAGCATCCGCGCATCGTATTTTGCCATGTAATTAAAATATAGGGATGAGAGCCGTATGGACTTGAGCAAAATGCTCCTGTTGATTTACCTACGTTATCTGCAAGATCTACCCATCTTTCTTTGAATCCTTTTTCGATTATGGAACTATATTCATCGCCTAATATTTTTAAAGAATCTTGAATGAGCGTGCCTGCGTCTTCATAAGTAATCGACGGATTAAATTCGGGATCTAAAGGTGCATGTAAGTCACAGAAAAGCATTTGATCGAGTCCTAATACTTTCCTTTTTAAATCTGCAAAACGGCGCATATGAGGTGCTAGTTCTTTATAAATAATATCAAGTTGGTTGTTATACATTTCAAGTGGAACCTTTTGTGGTTCTAATAGCATATGGGTAACGGATTCATATTTACGTAAACGAGAAAGTGTTACTTGTTTTTTTACTTCAGTAGCATATGTTGTGGCAATTGTATTTTTATATCGTTTTAGTGTGGAAACAAATGATGAATATGCTTTTCGACGTATATATGTGCTTGGAGAAAATTCATATTTGCTTTCAACTAATGAGAATGAAACAGGAAGTTCGTTTCCTTGTTCGTCTTGTATAGAAGTGAAATCCATATCGGCCAATTTAGTCATGCCGTAAATTTTGTATGGAGAACTATGAACTTCGCCAAGTGCAGCAAGTGCTTCTTCTGTTTCAGGAGAGAGTGTGTGCTGTCTTTTTTGTAGTATTTCTAGTAACGATTTACGGAAAGGTTCGAGTTTTGTTTCTTCAGTTAAATATTTTTCAATTGTTCCTTCGTCGAATGAGAGGATTTCATTATGAATAAAGGATAGTGCAGTATGTACTTTCGTCCATAAAGCAGAAATTTTGGAAGAGTTCGCTTGAATACTTGGATTTGTACGATCAGTAGATTCTTTTAAATTTGCATATGAGTATAGTTTTGTTAACGTCATTAAAAGCTCTTCTTCTAAAAGTAGGCAATTTAATAAAGTGTGGGAGCTAGTATGTAAATGCCCTTTAAATGAATCAAGTTTCTGTATATCATTTTCCAATGCGTTTAATGCAGCATGCCATTCGGCATCAGAATTATACAAATCGGATAAATCCCATGTTAGTTCAGCAGGTACCTCTGCGCGATTAAGGCGATTTTCCATTACATTTTTCAAGTCGTATCTCCTCCTTATTAAGACTATCTAAACACATGATACTAGAAAATTCAGTTAAATTAAAATATTTTATATTTTTATATACAAAAAAGAAGGACAAGCATGAAAATGCTTGTCCTTCGAGTTAATTTAAGAATTAATATACTTTGTCACCATTGAAAATCGAGTTTTTCACGACAACATAATCTACAGTACGAATAGCGTCTAATTTTGTTCCGCCAGCGTAAGAGATAGAAGATTGAAGATCTTGTTCCATTTCGATTAACGTATCTTCTAAAGAACCTTTATGCTCAACGAACATTTTCTTACCTTCAACGTTTTTCTTCTCACCCTTTTGGAATTCAGAAGCAGAACCGAAGTATTCTTTATAAAGTTTGCCATCTCTTTCAATTGTTTCCCCTGGAGACTCTTCGTGACCAGCGAATAGAGAACCGATCATGACCATAGTTGCCCCAAATCGAATAGATTTAGCTACGTCGCCGTGTGTACGAATACCACCATCAGCGATAATTGGCTTACTTGCAGCTTTTGCACACCAGCGAAGTGCAGCTAGCTGCCAACCACCAGTTCCGAAGCCTGTTTTAATTTTAGTAATACAAACTTTACCAGGTCCAATACCAACTTTTGTTGCATCGGCACCAGCATTTTCTAATTCTCTTACCGCTTCTGGAGTTCCAACGTTTCCAGCGATAACGAAGCTCTCTGGTAAATGTTTTTTAATATGTTGAATCATGTTGATCACAGCATTAGAATGACCGTGTGCGATATCAATCGTGATATATTCAGGTGTAAGTTGCTCAGCAGCTAATTGTTGTACGAATTCATATTCGTCCTCTTTTACACCAACGCTGATAGAAGCGATTAATCCACGTGATTGCATATCTCTAATGAATGAGATTCGTTTCTCTGGTTGGAAACGATGCATGATATAAAAGTAGTTGTTCTCAGCTAAATAAGTTGCAATTCTTTCATCAATAATCGTTTGCATATTTGCAGGCACGACAGGTAATTTAAATTTATGTTTTCCTAAAGTGACAGTTGTATCACATTCAGAGCGGCTATTTACAATACATTTTGCAGGAATTAATTGAATATCTTCATAGTCAAATACGTTTTCCATCATTTACACCCCTAAAATACGAATATTTTATTTTTATTAATCAAAAATGTTCGTCCATAGGATAATTTACATTATTTTTATTAAGAAGTCAAAGGATTTCTTAACATTTTTTAAAAAAGTAGATTTTACATCTGAAAAAAAACGTTAAAAACGAATTTAAAACGTTTTTTTGTTTTTATTGTTCGTTTATGGGAAGGGTTGAAAAATTAAGATAATTATACAGGGGTGTATGTATTCTTTTTATTTTTTTGAGTGGATGTAGGATACTATAAAAAGATGAATCTGGCATGATTCACCTTTTATGTGAGGTTTCAAGTATAATAAGTAGGGTGATAGTAACGTATACAAAAGATAAAAAAGAAAATAATACAGAATAAAATGAGGTTAATATATGAGTGAAAAAAGTTTTTCTGATTATAAATTAAGTAAGGAAATTGTAAGGGCACTTACTGGGTTAGGGTATGATCATCCAACGGAAGTACAAGGTGAGGTTATTCCAGTTGCATTACAAAAGAAGGATCTTGTTGTGAAATCCCAGACTGGAAGTGGAAAAACAGCTTCATTTGGTATTCCACTTTGTGAAATGGTGGAGTGGGAAGAGAATAAACCACAAGCATTAGTTTTAACACCAACGAGAGAGCTTGCGGTACAGGTAAAAGAAGATATTACAAATATAGGTCGATTCAAAAGGATTAAGGCTGCGGCAGTTTATGGGAAATCTCCATTTGCACGTCAAAAATTAGAATTAAAGCAAAAGACACATATTGTAGTTGGGACTCCTGGTCGTGTGTTGGATCATATTGAGAAGGGTACCCTTTCTTTAGAGTGTTTGAAGTATTTAGTTATTGATGAAGCAGATGAGATGCTAAATATGGGCTTTATCGATCAAGTAGAGGCAATTATTGATGAATTACCTACAAAAAGAATGACAATGTTATTTTCAGCAACACTTCCAGAAGATGTTGAGAAATTGTCTCGTACATATATGAATTCACCAACTCATATTGAAATTAAAGCGGCTGGGATTACGACGGATAAAATTGAACATACTCTTTTTGAGGTGATAGAAGACGAGAAGCTTTCACTACTTAAAGATGTAACAACGATTGAGAATCCTGATAGCTGTATTATTTTCTGCCGTACACAAGAAAATGTAGATCATGTATATAGACAATTAAAACGAGCTAACTATCCTTGTGACAAAATACATGGTGGTATGGTACAAGAAGATCGTTTTGAAGTCATGGATGATTTTAGAAAAGGAAAATTCCGTTATTTAGTAGCAACAGATGTAGCTGCGAGAGGAATTGATATTGATAATATTACACATGTTATTAATTATGATATTCCACTTGAAAAAGAAAGCTATGTACATCGTACTGGAAGAACGGGACGAGCTGGAAATAGTGGAAAAGCTATTACATTTATAACACCATATGAAAATAGATTTTTAGAAGAGATTGAGGAGTATATTGGATTTGAAATTCCAAAGGCAATTGGACCTTCAAAAGAAGAAGTTATGAAAGAGAAAGCTGCATTTGAAGAAAAGATACATGCTAAACCAATTATAAAGAAAGATAAAAATGCAGACATCAACAAAGGCATTATGAAGCTGTACTTTAATGGCGGGAAGAAAAAGAAAATTAGGGCGGTAGATTTCGTCGGTACAATTGCTAAAATTAAAGGTGTTACAGCAGAAGATATAGGCATTATTACGATACAGGATAATGTTTCTTACGTTGAAATATTAAATGGAAAAGGACCACTTGTCTTGAAAGTCATGAAGACTACAACGATTAAAGGGAAACAACTAAAAGTTCATGAAGCAATTAAGTAAATAAAAAACTATCCACTTTAATAGGTGGATAGTTTTTTATTTATGATTCTTTTAAATCATCCACTAGTTGCTCCGCTAAACGTCTATACATATTACTCATAGTCACGAAGGATGTTAGTAGTAGAAATTTTTCTAGCTTTGTATCTTCTAAGGAAGAAATCTCATTTACTTCTGTAACACGGTTATTTACGTCTTGTTTAAAGCTTTCGACATTGCTTTCAGTAAGAGCAAGATAATTTTTGTATAACGTATTTAATTCGAATGAATCATCATTTAATAAGGAGTCATTTATAGTTTCTAATGAACTTTTTATGTCGTTAATGGAGAGAGCTCCCTTTAATTGATAAATTAGGCTAATTAAAATCATATGCTCTTTTGAATACTTTTTATTTTTGATGGGGATGAATAGTTTTCCTTTTGCGTAATTATTAATCATCGTTTTGGTTAATACTTTTTCATCATCAGTTCTCGTTGTATCTGCATAAGTATTCTCAAATAGTTGAACAACTTGATCTACATATAAGTCAACATTTGGAATATCCTCAAGTTTAATGTTTTTTTCTAAATGCAATGTCTCAAGTAATTCATTTATATTTTCCACGTAGAATCCCTCACTTTTATAACTTAGTGGAACTTAATGTTTAATATATCTTTAAATATGGTATTACGAAACAAATGAATTGTAAATGTTGACCTTAAAAAGAAATGTGTATATAATTACATGTAGTTATTAAAACTACATGTAATTATATGAGGGGTGTTATTATGAATGCTTATGTAAGGGAACCAGTTAATGCATTTACTCACTTAGGTGGAGCGATATTATCATTTATTGCCTTATTAGCTATGCTTGTGAAAGTTTCTATCAAGATGCCATCATTTGCTGCAATTACAGCTGTTATTTTGTTTGGTATTGGAATGATGGTCCTTTATACGGCGTCAGCTGTGTATCATAGTGTTGTGGCCAATGAACGTGTTATTTACTTCTTTAGGAAGCTAGATCATTCTATGATTTTTATATTAATTGCAGGTACATATGCACCCTTTTGCTTAATTACATTAAATTCAGCAAGTGGTTTACTATTATTTTGTTTAGTCTATGCAACTGCGATTTGTGGCATTGTATTTAAAATGTTTTGGTTTAATTGTCCAAGATGGTTATCGACAGCAATTTATATTACGATGGGTTGGTTAATTGTGTTATTCTTTGCACCGTTAGCTGAGAATTTAAGTACAGGAGGCATTATTTTCTTAGTACTTGGGGGCATTTTTTATACAATTGGTGGATTTATTTATGGAACAAAGCCAAAATGGTTAGAGTTTAAATATATGGGGCATCATGAAATTTTTCATGTTTTTGTATTATTAGGTAGTCTTGCGCATTTTCTAAGTGTATATTGTTATGTAATTTAATAAAAAAACGCTACATAATAAAAATTATGTGGCGTTTTTTTATTAACTGATTAGAATCGTATATGTTATAAAATTATTATGGGATAAAATGTAAGTTTCTGTGTTCGCATGTTAAACATAGGATAAGAAATATGTGATATACTTTGAGAAGTTTATAATGAATGAAATATGGAGGACTATAATTATGGCAATACTTGTAACAGGTGGAGCAGGATATATTGGTAGTCATACATGTGTAGAATTACTAAATAGCGGTTACGAAGTTATAGTAGTGGATAACCTTTCGAATAGCTCGGTAGAATCTATAAATCGAGTGAAAGAAATAACAGGAAAACAATTTAAGTTTTATAAAGAAGATGTTTTAAATCGCGAAGCGCTTGACGCAATTTTTGAAGAAAATGCAATTGAAGCAGTTATTCACTTTGCAGGATTTAAAGCTGTAGGGGAGTCAGTAGCGATTCCATTAACATATTATCATAACAACATTACAAGCACGTTAGTGCTATGTGAAGTAATGCAGAAACATAATGTAAAGAAGATAATCTTTAGTTCATCTGCAACTGTATATGGTATCCCGGAAACGTCACCGATTACGGAGGAGTTTCCATTAAGTGCAACAAATCCATATGGTCAAACGAAATTAATGATTGAGCAAATTATGCGTGATGTAGCATTTGCAGATGCAGAATGGAGTATCGCGTTACTTCGCTATTTCAATCCATTTGGTGCACACGAAAGTGGGCGTATCGGAGAAGATCCAAATGGAATCCCAAATAACTTAATGCCATATGTAACGCAAGTAGCGGTAGGTAAGTTAAAAGAATTAAGCGTATTCGGAAATGACTATCCAACGAAAGATGGAACAGGAGTCCGTGATTACATCCATGTTGTGGACTTAGCAAATGGTCACGTAAAGGCGCTTGAGAAAGTACTGAGTACAACGGGAGTAGATGCTTATAACCTGGGCACAGGTATGGGCTATAGTGTACTAGAGATGGTTGAAGCGTTTGAAAAAGTTTCGGGTAAGAAAGTTCCTTATAAAATTACAGAGCGTCGCCCAGGTGATGTGGCAGTATGTTTTGCTGATGCATCGAAAGCAAAGCGTGAATTAGGCTGGGAGGCAACACGCGGATTAGAAGAAATGTGTGCAGATTCTTGGAAATGGCAATCAAATAATAAAAATGGCTATTTAGAAGTTTAATGATGAATATAAAAAAATGACCTTTGCATAAAAGCAAGAGGTCATTTTTTATTAATTTTATTAGCGAACCTAGAAAAGAACGTTCGCTGTTTTAAATGATGTGATTTTACAATATCTTATGCTAGAAGGTAGTAGAATGAGATAGAGGAATGTATTATTTTATTAATTTTTTATAGAAATTGAAAGCGTATTATTGAAAAGTATTCCAACACTTGTATCATTGCTAGAGTCCGTTTATAATCAAGGAATCCTAGTTCATGTTTTAATAGGATTATTTATTATTGAAAGCGTTTTAAGTTCGCTCCTTTTTGAGGTAGGAGGTCTGACTTATTTGGATGAAAAATTATGTATGTAGTTTTAAATGGGAAGAAAAATAATATAAGTATCACTTTATAGTGTGGGGAGGTTAAAAGTGTGAAAGGTAAAGATTTTCACACGAATATATATGGGTTATGTAGGATTATTACTTTCAGGGGCAGCTTTATTTTTAAATAGTCTTGTTATATTAGGGAAAGCAGAGATGAAAAGTGCGGGTGTTTTTAATTTATTTGTGGGTGCACTACAAATTATTATTCCGTTTTATTTGATCATGATTTCTGACCAAAGCAATTGGACAGTGTATTCATATGCGGCTACTTTCTTATTTGGATTAACTTATTTATATGTAGGTGTTACTTTTATAAAAGGAATGGATAGTAGTGGTCTAGGATGGTTTTGTATTTGGGTAGCAATTATAGCCTTATTCTATATGGTTGTTTCATTTGTTCAATTCCATGATGTTGTTAATGCGTTAACGTGGTTTATGTGGGCATTACTTTGGTATTTATTCTTTGTATTAAATACACAAAAGAAGAACATTAATCAATATCTTGGAAGGATTGCCTTCGTACAATCATGGGTAACATTGACTTTACCTTCACTCTTTTATTTTATGGGAGTGTGGGGAGAGGGATTTGTATATGAACTATGGGTTTATGTATCAGTAATTTCTATTTTGTACTTCTGTTATTGTATTTATAAATATCGAGTACGTTAATATATTTTCTGTAGAAAAGCATGGAATCGTTAAACGAATTCCATGCTTTTTATATGTTGGCACTTATAATAGAGAGGTAGTATTTTACAATTTGCTAAAATGGGGATGATGAAGTTGAAAAAAGTATTGGTGCTAGGGGGAACAAGATTTTTTGGTAAACATTTAGTAGAAGCACTTTTGCAAGAGGGGCACGATGTAACGATTGCGACGAGGGGAGTTACTGAAGATTCTTTTGGTAGCGCAGTAAAAAGAATAATTATTGATAGAGAAGATGGAAAGCTACTAGAAAAGCGTCTAGAAGGAAAAAGTTATGATATTGTATACGATAATTTATGCTATAGCTCGAATGCAGCGAAGATAATATGTGAAGTGTTACGAGGGAAAACGAAGAAATATGTTATGACATCTTCAATGGCCGTCTATGAACCTGCCCTAAGCTTATCAGAAGAAGACTTTAATCCGTACGATTATGCAATCGCGTATGGAGATAGGAATGACTTCAATTATGGTGAAGGAAAGAGATTAGCTGAAGCCGTTGTATTTCAACAAGCAACATTCCCAGTTGTTGCAGTTCGTTTTCCAGTTGTTATTGGAGAAAACGATTATACGAAAAGGTTACAATTTTACGTTGAATGTATTGTGAACCAAAAACCTATCGTTGTGGATCATGTAGATGGAACTTTGTCATTTATACATGAAAAAGAGGCAGGAGAGTTTCTAGCTTGGTGCGGAATGGAAAATGTGAAAGGGCCAATTAACGCCTGTAGTAACGGGGTAGTTTCTACGGAAGAAATTATTCATTTCATAGAAGAGAAGACAGGAATAAAAGCACTCATTCAGAAAGCTGGGGAAAATATAGCTCCTTATAATGAGGTAACTAACTGTACATTACATAATGGAAAGGCTCGTGAATTCGGATTTTTGTTCCGAGAGCTGAAACTAGAAATGAAAAATGTTTTAAAACATTATATAAATACAATGAAGTAATCATAAATCCCCCGGTGGCAATCCGGGGGATTCTGGAGGATTTCGACAATACTGATTTTACATTACCAAATTTACCTTATACGTACGACTAATGTTTTTGTGATTGAATTGCTTGTAAATACTTCTCGTTTACTTGGTCCCAGTTTACTGTATGCCACCAGTTGGTAACAAACTCTGGGCGCCTATTTTGATACTTTAAATAATAAGCATGTTCCCATACATCAATTACGAGTAAGGGGATTTTCCCTTCTTGCAAAGGCGTATCTTGATTTGGTGTACTCATAACAGAGAGTTCCTCACCGTCAAGAACAAGCCATCCATAGCCACTTCCAAAACGACTAATAGCTGCTTTGGAAAGTTGATCTTTTAAGTTGTCAAAGGTATTGAAATAATAATCAATTACTTTTGCAACGTCTCCATTAGGCTCACCGCCACCTCGTGGGCTCATCACTTCCCAAAAAAGACTATGACAATAGTGACCACCACCGTTATTTCGTACAGCTGTAACAATTTCCTTCGGTAAAGCATCTAAATTACATAGCAATTCTTCTAAAGATTTATTATGTAATTCAGTATAATTTTCTAAAGTAGCATTTAAATTGTTTACGTATGTTGCATGGTGCTTTCCATGATGAATGGAAAGTGTATTGCTATCAATATGTGGCTCTAGTTCATCATAGTCATATGAAAGCTTTGGCAATTGAAATGAAGACATAACATTACCTCCTTTCCACTTAAAAAGTTGGTCTAGGTAAAAATACTTTACATGAGTCAAAAATACACCCATTTTCCATATAAGTCAATAGTAAGTCCATTAATTTTCTGAAAAATATTACAATAAAAGTAACACTCTCACTTTCATTTGTGACTCCTATCCTTTTTGCTTATACTGTAAAGTAGCAGGGTTTTGTTGAAATAGAAGGAGATTGTTTATGAGTAAAACGAAACAATTAATAGAGGAAGCAAGTAATTTTATTACGATTTGTTATAAGGAGCTTCATAAAGAACAATTGATAGAAGAACGTATAAAAGAAATTCAAATTGAGATAGAAAAGACAGGGACATATGAGCATACATTTGAAGAACTTGTTCATGGTTCACGAATGGCATGGCGTAACAGTAATAGATGTATTGGAAGACTATTTTGGAGTAAGATGCACATATTAGATGCGCGCGAAGTAAATGATGAAGAGGGTGTATATAATGCATTAATTCATCATATTAAATATGCAACGAACGACGGGAAAGTTAAACCAACCATTACGATTTTTAAGCAATATCAAGGTGAGGAAAATAATATAAGAATTTATAATCACCAATTGATTCGATATGCAGGATATAAAACAGAAACGGGAGTGATTGGTGATTCTCATTCCGCTACATTTACGGACTTTTGTCAGGGGCTTGGTTGGCAAGGAGAAGGTACGAATTTCGATGTATTGCCACTTGTGTTCTCTATAAACGGGAAGGCGCCTACATATAAAGAAATTCCGAGAGAAGAAGTAAAAGAAGTGCCAATTGAACACCCAGAATACCCTATTTCATCACTTGGAGTAAAATGGTATGGTGTTCCAATGATTTCAGATATGCGTTTAGAAATTGGTGGTATTTCTTATACAGCCGCTCCGTTCAATGGATGGTATATGGGAACAGAAATTGGGGCGCGTAACTTAGCAGATCATGATCGTTATAATTTACTTCCGGCTGTTGCGGAGATGATGGATTTAGATACATCGAGAAACGGTACCTTATGGAAAGATAAGGCGCTAATTGAGTTGAATATTGCCGTACTACACTCCTTTAAAAAACAAGGAGTTAGTATTGTTGATCACCATACTGCTGCACAACAATTTCAGCAATTTGAGAAGCAAGAAGCTGCTTGTGGTCGTGTTGTAACAGGTAATTGGGTATGGCTTATTCCGCCATTATCTCCAGCTACCACTCACATTTATCATAAACCGTATCCGAATGAAATTTTGAAGCCAAATTTCTTTCATAAATAATATTTAGTGTAGGTTTTTTCTGTGAAATATAATTTTTTTTAATTACTGTTATGTAGCAAATGGAAGCCTTTACTCTCGGTTATTTTTGGAAGAGGCTTTTTGAACCAAGGAGTACCTTATGTTATAATCAAATTTCTGTTTCGAAGACCTTATAGAAATATAAGGTCTTTTGTTTTGCTTTTTTATGTAAGAGGAAGAGGATTTTTCTTTTTAATAAGGGATTTGGCATATTTTTAGGGACAACATAAGTATGTGGGAAGTCGATAAAATGTTATGCATATATAATTATTATGTTTTGGGTTTAAACAATAAAACATAATAAAGTTGTTTTTTTTGATTGCTGAGGAAGGAGGAAGTATAAATGAGGATGAAGAGTCGAAAAACTGATTGGCCTGTATTTATTATTAGTGGTGGTTCACTTTTATTATTTGTAATTGCAGTTTTTTTGAACAAGGATTATGTAGAGAGTGCGATTAATAAAAGTTTCGCTTTTTCAATTAAATATTTCGGTGCCTTCTGGCAAGTTTTATTATTAGGTACATTTATTGTTGCGATGTGTATGGCTTTCTCCAAATATGGGAGAGTTAAGCTTGGGGGATTAGAAAAACCTGAGATTAGTACGGCAAAATGGCTTGCTATTATTATGTCTACATTACTTGCTGGAGGTGGCGTTTTTTGGGCAGCAGCAGAGCCAATGTATCATTTGATGACGGTGCCACCAATACATGATGGTATATCTGCTGGAACGAAAGAAGCAGTCATGCCTGCTTTAGCACAAAGTTATATGCATTGGGGATTTTTAGCATGGACGATTTTAGGTACAATTAGTGCGGTAGTTATGATGTATGGACATTATCATAAAGATATGCCGCTAAAACCTCGAACACTTTTATATCCTATTTTTGGGGAAAAATTAAGAAAGAGCCTGCTTGGAACGATAATTGATGCAGCTGCAATTATTGCAGTAGCTGCAGGTACAATTGGCCCAATTGGATTTTTAGGTTTACAAGCAAGTTATGGATTACAAGAATTATTTGGAGTTTCTGATGTGTTTACTACTCAATTAGCAATTATTGTTTGTGTGGTGGCCGTGTCTACCATATCGGCAGTAACAGGTATTGATAAAGGGATTCAAATTATAAGTAATTTAAATGTTAGATTAGCAATTGTGTTAATGGCATTCATATTACTATTTGGGCCAGGTGGATTTATTATTGATTCGTTTGTTTCTTCGTTTGGATTTTATGTAAATGAGTTTATACCGATGAGCACATACCGTGGTGATACAAGTTGGTTAGGATCTTGGACAATCTTTTTCTGGGGATGGTTTATTGGATACGGACCAATGATGGCAATTTTAGTGAGTCGAATTTCAAGAGGGAGAACGATTCGAGAAATCATCGTTGCAATTGGAATTATCGCACCTATTATTACAACATTTTGGTTTACTATATTAGGTGGATCAGGCGTGTTTTATGAGTTGATGAATCCTGGGTCTATCTCGGACGCATTAAGTGAATCTGGTATGCCGGCAGCTATGATTGCAATTACAGGGCAATTGCCACTTTCTAATATTATTGGACCAGCATTTCTTTTATTAACAATTTTATTTGTAGTGACAACAGGAGATTCAATGGCGTATTCCATTTCAATGGCAGTGACTGGAGACGGAGATCCTAGAATTAGTTTGCGAATTTTTTGGTCGCTTATTATGGGCGCAGTTGCAGCAATTCTTTTATATATGGGTGAAGGAAGTATTAATGCGCTACAATCGTTTATCGTGGTGACGGCAGTTCCGGTATCAATTTTGTTATTCCCAATGCTATGGTTAGCGCCTAAAGTTGCGGGAGAATTAGCATTAAAACAAGGTATTGTAAAAGAAGAAGATAAAACTGCATTCTTATTTCAGAAGGCTAGTAAATCAAAATAAATAAAAACGTAAAAGAGGAAGCATCTTAAATGAGATGCTTCCTCTTTTACGTTTAATCTAATACTTTTCCCTTTGTTTCTGGTACACATAGTAGCATTGTAATTAACCCGATTGGGTAGATGATAAAAATCAAGGACAATGCTCCAAGTAGGTTGCCACCTGTAGCAAGTAAGCCAATAATAACAGGCCCAAATCCAGCTAACCCACGTCCTGTACCGAAAATAAAGTTTTCGGCGGTAGAGCGAGCTTCAGCAGGATAGTTTTCAGCTAAAATTGCTCCAAATCCTCCCATCATTCCATTTGCAAAGAATCCAAGCAATGCACTTCCCCATAATAATAATGTTGAATCTGTGAATAAGAAGAAGTAAATGAGACAGTATACTGTACCGCCAATATAATAGATTGCAAAAGTTTTACGGCGACCAATTTTATCAGCTAGAATACCAAAGATTGCAATTCCAATTAGCATACCGATGGTAGAAATGAACATCCAGCCACTTGCTTTTGCTAATGTATAGTTATATTTATTTGCTAAAATAGTGGGCATCCATGTGAAGATTCCGTAATATCCGAAGTTTTGGATGAACGACATAATAATAAGACCAATTGTTGTAATTGTTACTTTTTTATTGGCAAATAACTTTCGAAGTGGAAATTTTTTTATATGTTTTAGTTGTTCTGCTTCAGTAGTTGTTAATTTACCTGCAGCTTCTTTTTGCAATAGTTCCTTTTTGTAGCGTTGTTTTTGCTCCCATATTTTCGGTTCACTTAAACTTTTACGGACATAGACAGCTAGTAAAGCTGGAATTAATCCAAATAAGAAAACGGCTCTCCATCCAAAGTGTGGGACAATAAATGCTGGAAGGAGTGAAGCAATCAGTACACCAAATTGCCATCCAAGTGCAACAACAGATGTCGCTTTAGCGCGCATTTCTTTAGACCATGTTTCTGTTACGATGGCCATTCCGATTCCGAATTCACCACCAACTCCCATTCCAACTAAAAAGCGCAGAATTAATAATTGCCAGTAGTCTGTTGCGAAATAAATGAGTGCGGTTGCTAGTGAAAATAGTAAGATTGTGAAGGCCATTGTACGAATACGGCCAAATAAATCAGCAATAAATCCAAATAAATAAGAACCAATTAACATTCCTATTGTGGTAGCTAAAGTTAAGTTTCCACCTTCAACAGGACTTAAGTGAAACTCTTTTAAAATATAGACAAGTACGAAAGATAATAGCAACATATCTAAACCTTCTGCTGCATATCCTAGCGCAGAACCAAATAATGTTTTATATCTTTTCGCTTTTGTCTCCTCTGTTGTTTGTTGTACATCAGTAGTGACGTTCATTATTACTCCTCCTTATTTTCTACAGTCGCTATAGAAGAATAACAAAAGGCCTTCTCACCTGATATGATGAGAAGGCCAAAAAAGCATACGTATCCCCAAGAAAAGAACATACGTATATTGTATTCCGACTTCCTTCTCAACCTCACGGGGTTGGGTTAAAGGACTGTATTATATTACTTTATTTTTAGCACTCTTCTATATGTATTGTCAAATAAAGAGGAAGTTATTATGTGTAAAATATTTCAAAAAACATTTCGTTCTTCTTGACGCCGACTTCATTATTTTCCCATAATAAAACTAACTAAATAAAAAGGAATGAATCAAAGATGCTAAATTTAGTACTCATGATGATTGAACGAGTCGGACTTATAGTTATTTTAGGATTTTTACTCTCTCATATTAAAACTTTCAGACGCCTCCTTCATAAACAGGATGGCTATGTAGATAAGCTTAAGCTTATTTGTATTTTTTCGGTATTTACAATTGTAAGCAATTACACTGGGATTGAAATAGCAGGAAATACGATTATGAATGAAAATTGGTTACAAGGTGTTTCATCATCGAGTACCATTGCAAATACACGTATTATGGGTGTTGGAATTAGTGGATTGCTTGGTGGTCCTATCGTCGGAATTGGGGTAGGATCAATTGCTGGTATTCACCGTTATATGCTTGGAGGGACGACAGCTCTAAGTTGTGCAATCTCTTCAATTTTAGCAGGCGTTATAACTGGTTATATCGGATACATTTTTAAAAAATATAACCGTACAATTACCCCTAAGTTTTCAGCGATTTTAAGTGTTTTTATCGTTTCTTTAGAAATGATTATGATCCTATTAATTGTAGAGGATGGAATGAGCATTGTGAAAACAATTGCGATACCAATGATCCTTGTAAATAGTTTTGGAAGTTTTATTTTACTTTCTATGATACAAGCTATTTTGCGTCAGGAAGAGAACGCAAAGGCACTTCAGACTCATAAGGTATTACGTATTGCAGATAAAACGTTACCATATTTTCGCCAAGGCTTAACAGAAGAATCGTGTAAGCATGTGGCACAAATTATTCACCGCTTTACAGGAACAGATGCGGTATCCTTAACAGATACAGAGAAAATATTAGCTCATGTTGGATTAGCATCAGATCACCATATTCCGTCACATAGTTTAATAACTGGTTTGTCGAAAGAAGTGTTACACACAGGGAAAATAATGAAAGCAAAATCACGTGAGGTTATTAATTGTCAACATGAAGGCTGCCCTTTGCAAGCGGCGATTGTTATTCCACTAACTTCACATGGAAATACAATAGGGACATTAAAACTGTATTTCAAAAATCCTAACCAGTTAAGTCGTGTGGAAGAGGAATTAGCAGAAGGATTAGCAAAAATATTCTCTACACAACTTGAATTAGGTGAAGCTGAGTTGCAAAGTAAATTATTGCAAGATGCGGAAATAAAGGCATTACAAGCACAAATTAACCCGCATTTTTTATTTAATGCGATTAATACAGTATCAGCTTTATGCCGAACAGATGTAGAAAAAGCAAGGAAGTTATTATTACAGCTTAGCGTATATTTCCGATGTAATTTGCAAGGGGCACGTCAGTTATTGATTCCACTAGAACAAGAATTAAACCATGTACAGGCATATTTATCCTTAGAACAAGCAAGGTTCCCAAATAAGTATGAGGTAAAGATGTATATTGAGGACGAGCTAAAGACAACTTTAGTACCACCATTTGTTCTTCAACTATTGGTTGAAAATGCATTGCGACACGCTTTTCCGAAGAAGCAACCAGTATGTGAAGTAGAAGTGCATGTTTTTGAAAAAGAGGGTATGGTTCATTTTGAAGTAAAAGATAATGGGCAGGGAATTGAGGAAGAACGTTTAGAACAATTAGGAAAGATGGTAGTTTCGTCAAAGAAAGGGACTGGAACAGCTTTATATAATATTAATGAACGTCTTATTGGATTATTTGGAAAAGAAACGATGCTTCATATCGAAAGTGAATTAAATGAGGGGACAGAGATTACTTTTGTTATTCCAAAAAAAGTAGGGGAGGAAGAGCAGATTGTTAAAAGTATTAGTAGTTGACGATGAAATGTTAGCACGTGATGAACTAAAGTATTTATTAGAGAGAACGAAAGAAGTTGAGATAATTGGTGAGGCTGATTGTGTGGAAGACGCATTAGAAGAACTAATGCAAAGTAGACCAGATATTGTGTTTTTAGATATTCAATTATCCGATGATAACGGATTTGAAATCGCCAATATATTAAAGAAGATGAAAAATCCACCTGCAATTGTATTTGCTACTGCCTATGATCAATATGCACTGCAAGCATTTGAAGTAGATGCGTTAGACTACATTTTAAAACCATTTGATGAAGAGCGTATTGTGCAGACATTAAAGAAGTATAAAAAACAAAAACAATCGCAAATAGAAACGAAGCACGAAATAAAGGGGACAGATGTAACAGTAGAGATGCATAAATTAGCATTACCAATTGAAGAATCAATCGTACTTGTTAATATTGAAGATATTGTATATGTAGGACTTGTGGACGGAAAAGTGACAGTAAAAACAATGAGGGAAACATATGTAACACACGATACACTTGTGATTTTGGAAAAGAAGTTGCCGCAAGTAAGTTTCATGCGTGTTCATCGTAGCTTTATTGCAAATATTAATCATATTACTGAAATTCAGCCATGGTTTAACTCTACTTATAATTTAATCATGAAAGAAGGATCAAAAGTACCTGTTAGTCGTACATATGCAAAAGAACTCAAGAAGCTGCTTCGTATTTAAGGAGCAGCTTTTGTATTTCATCCTTTTATATTTGTAACTGATTCTGTATATTTGACGCTCTGTTATGTAAACGCTTACTCGGGCGGTTATATCCTATACAATAAAGGTACCAAATCGAAAGAGGTGGCCAAAATGAGTACGAAAAAAGTATATAGTTTCTTATCACAAGCATTCATATTCTCAGCTATTATGTTAATTTCTAATATTATTGCAACACATTTACCAATTCCAATGCCTTCATCGGTAATCGGGTTAGTTATTTTATTTAGTCTATTATGTTTAAAAGTTATTAAATTGGAGCAAGTTGAATCACTCGGAACAGCTTTAACAGGTATTATTGGATTCTTATTCGTCCCATCAGGTATTTCAGTTATTAATTCTCTTGGTGTAATGGGACAATACTTTGTACAAATTTTAACTGTAATTGTTGTAGCAACAGTTATTTTACTCGCTGTAACAGGATTATTTGCACAATTTATTTTAGGAAAAGATGAAAAAGAAACAGAAGATACAAAAGAATTGAAAGTAGTAAATAAAGGACGCAAGCACGGAAAGGTTGCGTAACCATTGTATTTATATATTGTTGGGAGGTAATGAACATGGCAAGCACAATGACTCCATATTTCGGAATCGTCGTTTCATTAATCGCATACGGAATCGGAACATTATTATTCAAGCATTCAAAAGGGTTCTTCCTATTTACACCATTATTCGTGGCGATGGTATTAGGGATTGTATTTCTAAAGGTAGGTAACTTTACTTTTGAAGAATATAATACTGGCGGAAAAATGATTAGTTTCTTCTTAGAGCCAGCAACAATTGCATTCGCTATCCCACTATATAAACAAGTTGATAAGTTGAAAAAATATTGGTGGCAAATTTTATCAGCTATCGTGGTTGGATCTATTTGCTCAGTAATTGTCGTGTTCATTGTTGCAAAAGCAATCGGTTTAGATACAGCAGTAATGAATTCAATGCTACCACAAGCAGCAACAACAGCAATTGCGTTACCAATTTCAGAAAGTATTGGTGGTATTCCAGCAATTACATCGTTTGCAGTTATTTTCAACGCAGTTATCGTATACGCATTAGGAGCATTATTCTTAAAAACATTTAGAGTGAAACATCCGATTGCAAAAGGTTTAGCACTTGGAACAGCGGGTCATGCATTAGGAGTTGCAGTAGGAATTGAAATGGGTGAGGTAGAGGCAGCGATGGCAAGTATTGCTGTAACGGTAGTTGGGGTTGTAACAGTAGTTGTCATCCCAATGTTCATGCCATTCATTGGATAGTAAAACTTACTTAAAAAATAAGAAAAGCAAGCTATTTGTAGGACAGATTTCTACTGATAGCTTGCTTTTTATGTTACAGTAGTGGTAAGACCTATTAAAAAATGTAAGTTTCCTTAAATCTTCATTAATACTATGTAGAATACGTTTTGAATTAGGTCATTGTATTGTAAAATAAGAAGTAGGCTACTATATACCTGGTAAGGTAGGCATATAATGAGTTTATAAAAATCTTAATATGAATGAATAATTAAAAGTAGAAAAGAGAGAGAAATCTACTTATTAACTTTTTAGTTTATAGGACAGGAGAGAGTATTCGTCGATTATGCAAATAAAAAACCTGTTTCAAAGCAAAGGATTCCAGAGGTTACTCGTATTAGTAATACTTGCTCTCGTGTTATACGGGCTGCAAAGTATGTTGAATTTAATATTAATTACGTTTATTCTCACGTATTTAATGGATCGATTCCAAAAGTTTATTTCACGCAAATTAGATCATTTCATGCCTATTAATCGAAAAATTATTATAGCGTTTCTATATGTAATGTTAATTGGTGGAATTGCTATTACGCTATTTAAATATTTACCAGTATTGACGATACAAATTTCACAACTGATTTACCAATTCAATGTATTTTTAAGAAACCCACCAGATAGTGAACTAATTAAGTATGCAGTTAATGCTGTCAATCATATGGAGCTTTCTAAATATGTAGGACAAGGCGTAGACATTTTGTATAAATCGATTACGAATGTTGGTAAATTTGGCCTTCAAGTTTTACTTTCTTTAATTTTGAGTTTGTTTTTCTTATTAGAAAAATCTCGTATTGTCGGTTTTACTGCAAAGTTTAAAGAAAGCAGGCTTGCAATTTTCTATACTGAAATTGAGTACTTCGGAAAGAAATTTGCACGTTCATTTGGAAAGGTAATCGAAGCGCAATTTTTAATTGCTGTTGTTAACTGTGTTCTTTCAGTTATCGCATTATGGATATTAGGATTCCCACAATTATTAGGTTTAGCGTTAATGATTTTCTTGCTTGGCTTAATTCCAGTAGCAGGGGTTATCATTTCGTTATTCCCACTTTGTATGATTGCTTACAATATTGGCGGTATCATGTACGTTGTTTATATTTTGGTTATCGTAACAGTGATTCATGCGCTTGAAAGTTACGTATTAAACCCGAAGTTTATGTCGCAAAAAACAAATTTACCGATTTTCTATACATTTATGGTATTAATCTTCTCAGAACACTTCTTAGGTGTATGGGGATTAATTATCGGTATTCCAATCTTCATCTTCTTATTAGATGTTTTAGACGTGACAAGTGATGAAATGGAGAAGGATGTTGGAAAAAATAAAGTGAAGTAAAGAAAAAGCATCGATGTTCGGTGCTTTTTCTTTTATAATATGATGTTTCTTATGCCATACTGTAAGCAGAACATAGAATAGGGGTGAAGTAATGGCTGTAAATGAAAAGGTAGAATTGGCTACATTTGCTGGAGGGTGCTTCTGGTGTATGGTTTCGCCATTTGAAGAGATGGAAGGGATTATAAAGGTTGTTTCTGGCTATACAGGTGGTCATAAAGAGAATCCAACGTATAAAGAAGTATGTTCAGAAACGACGGGACATTATGAGGCAGTACAAATTACATTTGATGCAAATAAAATGCCGTATGAGGAATTGTTAAATATATATTGGAGACAAATTGATCCGACCGATATTGGTGGACAATTCCACGACCGCGGACAGTCTTATGAAACGGTGATTTTTTATCATAATGAAGAACAACATAAAAAAGCAGAGACCTCAAAAGAAGAGCTTGAGCAGAGTGGACGCTTTTCAAAACCAATTGCGACAAAAATACTACCAGCAGCTACATTTTATCCAGCTGAAGAATATCACCAAGGATACCATAAGAAAAACACATTCCGCTATGAGTTATATCGTAAAGGCTCAGGACGAGATGCTTTTATTAAGCAACATTGGCCAAAGGATAATGCTCATTTAAAAGAAAAACTCAATGAGATGCAGTATTATGTAACACAGGAAAATGGTACAGAACCACCATTTCGAAATGAGTATTGGAACCATAAAGAGGAAGGTCTTTATGTAGACATCGTTTCAGGTGAGCCGTTGTTTACTTCTCTAGATAAATTTGATAGTGGATGTGGATGGCCTAGTTTTACAAAACCAGTGGTGTCAGCAAGTGTGAAAGAAAAGATGGATGTGAGTCATAATATGACACGTACAGAAGTGAGAAGTAAAGAAGGAGATTCACATCTTGGGCACGTATTTCCAGATGGTCCAGGACCAAATGGCCTTCGTTACTGTATTAATTCCGCAGCTCTTCGATTTATTCCAAAAGAGGAATTAGAGAAAGAAGGCTATGGCGATTTCCTAATCTTGTTTGGAAATAAAAAATAACCTCGCAGTTAGCGAGGTTATTTTTTTGTTATTTTGTTTTTTTCTTTTTAAATTTGCTTAATACTTCATAAACGATTGGAACAATAAGAAGTGTTAATAACGTTGAACTTGTTAATCCACCAATTACCGTTACGCCAAGTCCTTTAGAAATTAAGCCACTACCTTCAAATCCTAATGCAAGCGGGATAAGAGCACCGATTGTTGCAATTGCAGTCATTAAAATTGGACGAAGGCGTGTTGCACCAGCTTCTAATAAAGCTTCACGTGTTGATAGTCCTTCATTTTCCTTATGAATAACGCGGTCGATAAGCACGATTGCGTTTGTTACAACGATACCGATTAACATAAGCGCACCAATCATTGCAGATACACTTAATGTTTCACCAGAGATTAATAAGGCAACAAGAGCCCCAATAATTGTAAATGGTAGCGAGAATAAAATTGCGAATGGTGCTAGGGCACCACCAAATGTAACGACAAGAACGAAGTATACAATGGCAATCGCAGCTAACATCGCTAGGCCAAGTTGCTTGAATGATTCTTGAATATCTTTAGTAACACCGCCCATAGAAACATCTACACCAGAAGGAAGATCCATTTTATCTACTTCTTTTTGTACTGCAGCAGATGCTTTTGAAACGTCATCAGATGTTAATTTGGCACTAACCTCTGCATAAACACGTCCATCTCGGTGTGTTACTGTATTCGATGTTTCACCTTCTTTTACAGTCATAACATCTTTCACAGCTACTTCATTACCAAGTGGTGTTGTAATTTTGCGATTTGTTAAGTCATCGATTGTTTCATAATTTTGTTTTTCAGCTTCTACATATACATTGATATCTTTACCGTCTTTTTTAATTGTTGTCAGAACAGGACGATCATGTTGATTAGAAAGTCCCATTCCAATTTGAGCAGCCGTTAAGCCCATTTTACTCAGCTTTTCTTGATCTGCGACTAAAGTGTACTCTGCATATGTTTTTGCAATACTAGAATCTATATCTTTTAAGTCTTTATTTTTCTTCATGATATTTTGAATATCTTTTACGACAGGCTTAATGTCTTCTGAGCTATCTCCATAAACGTATAGTTTAATTTCGTTACTACCGCCACTTGCTCCGAAGTCTTGGTTTTTCCATTCGCCTTTGCCAGACATCTTCTGTAAATCTTTAACGACTTGTTCTTTCTCTTTTTCAAAGTTTTTCGTGTCGTTATCATATTGCACGAAGAACATTGCTTGGTTTGATTGACCAGGACTCATTGGATTCTCTCCACCTAATGAGAACTGAATTGTTTTGACGTCTTTATTATCTTGGAAGTGCTTCTCAGCTTTTGTTGCAATTTTTTCAACGTCTTCTAACGTTTGACCTGGTTCAGGATTATATGTTGCAATAATCATTTTTTCTTCTTCAGAAGGTAAGAAACTTACACCGATAACTGGTACAAGTGCAAGACTACCAACTAATAGAAGGACAGCGATACTTGATGTAATAATTTTGTGATTTAAAGCCCATGCAAGTATGCGTTTATACCCATTTGCTAATTTACTTGGTTTTTCTTCATGATGTACTTCTTTTTCCCTCATGCTCTCTTTCTTAAATAAGGAATGAGCTAGCATCGGTACGATTGTAACTGCTACTAGTAATGATGCTAATAAAGCGAAGACGATAGTTAAGGCGAATGGTAAGAACATTTCACCAATCATACCTTTTACTAGTCCAAGCGGTAAAAATACAGCAATTGTTACAATGGTGGAAGACATAATCGGGATAAACATTTCTTTCGTAGCTTCACGAATTAAATCTTTTCCACGTAATTTCTCTTCTGATAACGACATACGTCGGTAAATATTTTCAATAACAACAATTGAGTCATCGACAACGCGGCCTATAGCAACGGTCATTGCTCCAAGTGTCATAATGTTAAGCGTAATATCCATTTGCTTTATGACTAAAACAGCAATTAATAAAGAAAGTGGTATTGAAACGACAGAAATTAACGTTGTTCGAATATTTCGTAGGAACAGCATAATAATAACAATCGCAAAGATAGCACCGAAAATTGCTTTGCTCAGCATTGTTTCAACTGATTTTTCAATAGGTGCACCTTGGTCGAATGTTGAAATGATCTCTAAATCTTTATATTTTTTCTCAAGATCTTTTACTTTATCTTTTACTGCATTTACAACATCAACTGTATTTGCATCAGAGGCCTTCACAATTTGAATTCCAATTGCTTCTTTTCCATTTGTTCGAGAAATAGATTCTGCTTTCCCAACTTCTTTAATGTCAGCAATTTCGTCTAATGTAACTGTTGGAATCCCGTTCATAGCAGCTGGATTCATTTGCGGCGTTTGTGCACCAGCGCCAGCATTTTGACTACCTTGACCGTTAGGTGAGGAAGGTATAGCTGGGATTTTAAGTTCTTTTAACGCTTTAATCGTTGTAATATTGCCATCTACAACAACTGATTTTTCCGTGTCTTTAAATGTGTATAAGCCAAGTGGTAAAGATACATCCGATCCCTTAATCACATTTTTTACGGTATCTTCACTTAGTCCTAGTTCTTTCATTTTATCTTTCTTGAAGACAAGCTGTACTTCATCTACTTGTTGGCCAGCAATTTGAACAGATGCAACACCATCAAGTCCTTTTAATCCTGGTACAACATTTTTTTCTACATTTTCAGTTAAGGTAGCTAAAGATTCATTCTTACTTGCCACGCTTAACGAAATAACTGGAAAGGCATTGAAGTTTACTCGTGAAACTTTAGGATCTTTAACACCTTCTGGGAGTTTTACATTTGTGAGAGCTTCTTTAATTTCTGTTTCTGCTTTTTCCATATTTTTATCAAAATCGTATTCTACTTGAATAGAAGATGCGTTTTGAAAAGATGATGAACTCACAACGTTAACACCGCTTAAATTTTGTAGTTGTTCTTCCATCGGCTTTGAAACTTTATCAGCTACTTCTTCTGGTGTAGCACCAGGATAGACCGTAGTTACTGTCACAATCGGTGTTGTAATATCAGGGATTGTTTCCAGCTTCATATTGAGTCCAGAGTAGATCCCCGCAATAGTAACAATAATGGTTAGTAGCCAAACTGCGAACTTATTTTTTAACGAGAAATTGATGATTTTGTTCATGTTTGCGCTCCCTTTTTATTATATTGACCAACTGGTCAGTCTAATACATAATATAACTGACCATTCGGTCAATCGTCAATAAAAAGAGATGGTATAATACATTTATAATAAGATGCGAGATTAAATTTAGGAGAGAAGATATGAAAGAAAAAGAGCGTTTAATTATAGAATCGGCTATGAAGTTATTTGCTACTAAGGGTGTAAATGCGACATCAGTGCAGGAAATTGTGACAGCTAGTGGTATATCTAAGGGAGCTTTTTACTTATATTTTAAATCGAAAGATGAGCTTTTATTAGCGACACTTCGATATTATTATGACAAAATCCAAAAGAAAATGCTGGATATTGAACAAGAGTTTTTATTACCACGTGAAAAATTTGCAAAACAATTACATTGTCAGTTTAATGATATACAAAAGCATAAAGAATTTATTATTATGCATGCGAGAGAAAATGCGATTCCGTTTAATAAAGAAGTAGAAGAATTTATGATGCGGATGAAGTTAGAGTCTCATGCATTTTATCGGAATAGTTTATTGTCCATTTATGGTGAAAAGGTTATGCCATATTTATTGGATTTAGTAATTATGGTAGAAGGCATATGCCGTGGGTATTTAGAATTAATTATTTTACAAGCACCAGAAATTGATTTATCGTATGTAGCTGCTTTTATTTTAAAAAGAGTAGATAATTTAGTAAATGGCTTAGTAGAATCTTCGGAAGAACCTATTTTACATGAAGAAAAGCTTGGAGAATTCCTTTGTAAATCAGAGCTTATTAAGGAACAAGTTAAAGAACATTTTTTAAAAGAGATTATTGTATTTAAGCGCACTTTAGCTGATCAATTAGAGGATGATGAGCTGTTGGTTACATTAGATGTTTTAGAGGCGGAAATACGATTGCTTAATCCAAGAATTCCGGTAATTAGAGGTATGTTAGCAAATTTAGAGGCGTATCCGGAATTAAAAGAATTTCGATTACGCCTTATAGGATACTACAATATAAAAAATTCTTAATAAAAATAAGTAAAAAACTCCTTGTCTACACAAGGAGTTTTTTCTTAAAGACTACTTACTATTTTGAGACCATTCTTCAACATCCCAAACTTTTGTGATCCAATCTTCATAGAAGTCCGGTTCGTGACATACAAGGAGAATTGTTCCTTTATATGCTTTCATAGCCTTCTTAAGTTCCGCTTTTGCTGTAACATCAAGATGGTTTGTCGGCTCATCAAATAATAGCCAGTTACTTTCCTCACCCATTAGCTTACATAAACGAACTTTTGCTTGTTCTCCACCACTTAATTGACTTAATGGGCGAGAAATATGTTCATTTTTTAATCCGCATTTTGCTAACATCGCACGAATTTGATGCTGGTCTAGGCCAGGGAATGTATTCCATACATCATCAATTGGTGTTATATTATCAGCTTTAACTTCTTGTTCAAAGTATGCAGGCTCTAAGAAGTCACCAAGACTTGTTTTACCGCTTAAAGGTTTAATTTTACCTAAGATTGTTTTTAGCAACGTTGATTTACCAACACCGTTACATCCAACAATAGCAATTTTTTCACCACGTTCAATCGTCATTGATAGCTTTGGTAGTAGAGGATGCGTATATCCGATTTCTACATTTTCACCTTCAAAGACGAAGCGACTACTTGCGCGACTTTCTTTAAATGAGAATTCAGGTTTAATCGCTGTTTCTGGGCGATCAATAAGTTCCATGCGATCAAGTTGTTTTTGACGACTCTTTGCACGACCTGTCGTTGAATAACGAGCCTTGTTCTTTGCAATGAAGTCTTCTTGCTTTTTGATAAACTCGCGCTGTTTTTCATAAGCGTTTATATGTTGATTTTTATTGATTTCTGCTAGTTCTAGGAATTTTTCATATGTCGCTGTATAGCGTGTCATTTTTGTGAATTCTAGATGGAAAATAACATCAACACATTTGTTCATAAATTCCGTATCATGAGAAATTAATAAGAATGCATGTGGATATTCTTTCAAATAATTTGTTAACCAATGAATATGTTCAACGTCTAAATAGTTAGTAGGTTCATCAAGCAATAACACTTCTGGCTGTTCAAGTAATAGCTTTGCAAGCAATACCTTTGTACGTTGTCCACCACTTAATGCTGAAACATCACGATCTAAACCAATTGCATCAATTCCAAGACCACGTGCAGCCTCTTCAATTTTCATATCTAGTAAGTAGAAACCACCTGCTTCAAGTGCATCTTGTATTTCTGCCATTTGCTCAAGAAGTTCTTCTAGTTCTTCTGGTGTAGCAGTTCCCATTTTTTCTGTAACTTCATTTAAAGCTTTTTCCTTTTCGAATAACGGTAAAAATGCATCCGCTAGTACGTCACGGATTGTACGCCCAGGTGTTAAAACAGTATGCTGATCTAAGTAGCCGTAATGTGTGCCCGGTGTCCATTCTACGCGACCTTGGTCATGAATAAGCTGACCAGTAATGATATTCATGAATGTTGATTTACCAACACCGTTTGCACCAACTAATCCAACGTGCTCACCTGCTAATAATCGCATAGATACATCTTTAAATAATGTACGATCGCCAAATGTATGTCCTAATTTTTCAACTGTTAATAAGCTCATAGTATCCTCCGTCCAACTTGAAATAGTACCTTGAATCATGATACTAAATTCTTTCATATAATGCTATCATTTCAAAATGTATATTTTTTCAAAAGAAGTGTTTGTAAATGTTAGTATATAAAAAAGTTACTTCTCCTACAGAAGTAACTTTTTGGTTATGCCTTTTGTTTAACTTCACTAACTTTCTTTTCAGCTACAATAAAATGCGGTCTACGTTTTGTTTCATAATAAATACGACCGATATATTCACCAATAACACCTAGGAATATGAGTTGAATACCGCCAATAAATAGTATAGCGGAAATGAGAGTAAAGTAACCAGGAACTTCCACACCACCGAGGATGATTTGAACGAACGTAGTGATTACGTATAAAAGTCCTAAAATGGTTGTTAGTAATCCAAGATATATAGATAGACGTAACGGTTTATTATTGAATGAAATTACACCATCAATTCCATAATTTAATAATTTCGAGAAGGTCCATTTACTCTCTCCATCAGAACGTAATACATTTTCATATTCAATGATTAATTCGTTATAACCGATCCAAGAAAATAAGCCCTTTGAAAATCGGTTGTATTCACTTAAAGATAATAAAGAATCTACTGCTCTTCGACTTAAAAGTCTAAAGTCACCAATACCGTCTACTAATTCAATATCTACAAATTTATTCATCACTTTATAGTAAAGACGAGAGACGAAAGAGCGAACGGGTGAATCACCAGTTCTTGTTCTTTTTGCAATGACTTGGTCGTAGCCGTCGTTATATCCTTCTAACAGTTCTTTTATTAACGTAGGAGGGTGTTGTAAGTCAGCATCCATAATAACAATTGCATCGCCTGTAGCATATTTTAAACCAGCTAACATTGCAGCTTCTTTTCCGAAGTTTCGACTAAATGATATGTAGTGTACCGATGAATCTGCACTAGCTAAATCACGTAAAATATTTAAAGTATCATCTTTACTACCATCATTAACAAAAACAAATTCATAATCGGTAGTTAATTTATGAATTTCAAGGGAAGTCTCTGAATAAAAGGCTCGAAGCACCTTTTCTTCATTGTAGCATGGTACAACTATTGAAAGGGTCATGTTTGACACTCCTTGTTTGTAGTGGATTAAAATAATATTTAGATATTATTTTAGGAAGCTATCTAAATAGATAGCTTCATGATTCATTAAGTGCTCATTATTGCTTTTTAAAAGAAAATTTTCGTCGTGCTTTTGGATTTTTGAAAATTAGTAAAGCTATACAGATAATTAGTGAGATGATTGATATAGTCATACCTAATTTGAAGTAAGGTGTAACGTAAGTCATTTCGATTACATGTGAACCTTTTGTAATTGGAACACCGATAAAGGCAGAATTCGCTTTCGTAAATTCTGTTTCTTTCCCATCAATTTTTATAGTCCAGCCTTTACTATATGGGACAGATAGATATAAGAGCCCGTCTTTATTTGATTTGATATCCCCTTTTAAATAATTGTTCTTATAATAAATATTTTCAAGCCTATTTTCAGTTAGTTTTTTTGTTTCTTTTTGTATACTTTCATAGTTTACAATATTTGCTTGCAAGTCACCTAATTCATACTCACCTGCCATATCAATAGAGATAGTTAGGTTTTCTGGACGCTCATTGCCCAAATTGTAAACAAACCTTTCTAACGGATAAGAGTATGCACCAGCATCGTCCCCTTTTCCTATCGTTTTTCCATTAACAGTTGCATTGAATGTGCCTGCATTTTTTAATTTTAATTCTATCAGTAGATCACCAGGTGTATCAGGATAATTGATAGGTACAATCATATTTCCAAAGCCATGAACAATTAGTTTATTTTCTTGTTTTTTCATGTTTTCGAATTTTGCTTTTTCCGTTTTAATAGATACTGCCTTTGATTTAAGGTCTTGTTTATTAAAATGGTTTAATGAAAATTCTTTTGTATTATTAACGACAACAGCATGTAATAATAATTGATCACGCTGAGCGAAGTTTAATTTAGAAAATTCTTCTTCACTTATAGCCGAATCATATACATATCCTAACGGTAAAGCATAGTCATTTTTGTAAATATTATATGGTCCTACTTGCTGTAATAGTTTATATCCATAAGGTACATTCTTTGAATCTGTATCAGCACTTAATACGCGATATTTTATACCTAGCATATTTTCGAGTAGTAGTCGACTATCAGCTTGATAAAACATTGAAGGTGTATCGTACATTTGGAATACGCCATATTTATTTTTCATAAAGTCATGGACATAATAATTAACCAAGCTTTGATACGTACTTACGCCATGATATCCTTGTAGCATTGGTGTGTTATATTCGCTATATGGATTAAGAATACGATAAAAGTCTTTATCATTTTCTTGTATGTAGCGAATTGCAGCAATTTCTTCTTGATTATCATAGCCTGGTTCGTGTAACTTTTCAGTTGAAATCTGGCTCTGTCCGTAAACTGTGCTAAGTATATTATTCGCATACATATAATTCATAGAAATTGTGCTAACGAGTACGTTCAATACAACTAAAAATTGTATGAAAGGTTTAGAAATATAACGCCATAAACATACTGTAATAACAGAAAGAACGACAGTTCCGAGTAAAATGTTATCAACGTCTTGTAAAGGTTTATCAGTTACATTTATATTTGCCTTTCTATAAAATGCATAAATGAATAATCCAATAGACACTAATAAACTTATTAAATAAGGTAATTTGTAGTCTTTCTTATGAATAATCATCCAATCTAGAATGTATGCAATTGTTTGGGCAATTACAAATACAAATAAATAAAACCATCTAGATTGCATTGCTGAAAAACCATTAAACATAGAATATGTATATGGAAGCATAAACAGAATGAACATGAATAACGTAAAGAATACTTTATTCTTTACGAGTTTATCACGTATAAACATTCCAAATACGATTAAGAATAAAATTAAAGCTGGTAAAGCTAATTGATGATTTTCAGCATTATACATGAAGAAAATATTTTCCATTAAATCTTTATAAAATTTATCTTCAAATAATAATGGTATCTCAAACTTTTTTGATAGTCGATCAGCGCTAAATACGGCATTAACTGATGGGAGGAAGCAAACGGCGGCTAAACCGAGTGATAATCCGTACAATAAACCGATTCTAATATAATAAGTTAGAAAAGAGACAATCGTTTTATTTTGTTGTGTCGCAAAGTATTGGAATAATGCATAAATAAATATGAAAATACTTGTGATAAAAGCAAAATAAAAGTTTGATGCTAACATTAAAGTAGCAGCGATTAGGAAAAGGCCGTGCTTCTTTTCAATAATATATTTATCAAGTCCCCATATTACTAATGGTAAAAATACAATGGCATCAGCCATGAAATCCCATAGTAAAGAGTGGCGGATGAAAGTAATACAGCCACCATATATAATAGCAGCAACAAAAGATGAGAATGCTGTTTTATTATGGTAACGTAAAGAACCATACATGAATACCATAGCTAAAAAGTTTTTTAAAATACTCATGTATAATTTCACGTCATATACTTGCTCAAGACTTAGTTTAGGTAGTAACAGTGTAATCCAGAAAAACGGTGATGTGCTGTAATAATAACTAAACTCTCCAAATAAATCTCCACCTAATCCATAATCAAAAGACCAAAAAAGGTTGCCATCTTTAAAGGCATGTTGTAGAAGAAACGTAAAAAAGCCAAATTGACGTAACGCATCCCCTGTACCAGAAAAGGCTTGATTAGATGTTAAAAAGAAATAATGAAAAGCAAAAGCGCACAATAATAATATTGGCATAATTATCATTGTTTTCTTGGAAAAGAATTTATTATTCGGCTTTATGCTCATAAAAATTGATAATCCTCCTTTGAAAGTCGTTACATGTAACAACTAGTTTTTAGGTAGCATATAAAAACACACCAATTTTTAAAGGTGTGTTCTTTAGTTTTAACATGAGAAAATATATATTTTTGTTGAAGCATATATATTTTTACAAGCGTTGAAGTTCATAGTTTACATGTAATTTAGTATAAGGCATTTTCAGAAAGTAAGTCAATTTGAGCTGGAATATATAGCATTTTTTTACTGAAGAAAAATGATGGTATATAAAAAAAGCAAAAAGCTTTTCCATTTTTAAATAGGAAAAGCTTTTTGCTTTTAAGCATGTTTGCGAATGAGCTTTTGTTTTATAAACCCTAAAACAAATCCACGTATTTGAGGATCAATTCCAATTCCAATTATACCGTATAGTATACCAGTAAGAGTTAAAGCAATTAGTGGCGGTAAGTTGATTAATGCAATTCGGTATATACCGTAACTAATAATAAAGGCTAAGGAATTAAATATAACTCCTTTAACTAATAATTGCATGCCTTTACGAATAAAGAGGGTAAATCCGATTAATAGTGTAATTTCGGTAAGGATAGCTGCGGCAGCTGCTCCCATCATTCCATATTTACTACCTAATACAATATAACCTATGATGGCAACAACTAATCCAATAGTCATTGTTGTTGCACGTTTCCATTGCTGGCCAATCGTTGTTAAATTATCGGCTAGTGGATAGTTAATTGATTGTAAAATAACCATAAACGCTAGAATAGCAAGAGCGTCACCGGCGGGAGCGTATTCTTCTCCTAATAAACTAACAATCCAGAAACTTGGATCCGCAATAAAGGGGATAGAAATTCCCATTCCTAAAAAAGACATAAGTTTTAATTCAAAACTTGATAATTTTCTATGTTCTTCAATATTTTTCTCATTACCAAAAGCAAAAAGCCTTGGATAAAAGGCCGCTGCAATTACCCCAGGTATTTGATATAGTACAGCAGGTATTTTAGATGCAGCACCAAAGAATCCAACTTGATTATACGTTGAAACCTTTTCTAATATAATAGGGCCCAATTGTGGTAAGAGCATAATGATGATGCCATTGATTGTAAAAATAAGTAGTTGATCTAAAATGCCTTTATCCCAACCCTTATGGACCTTCGTATAACGTATTGTCATTATAAAGGCGATAACACCTGTTACAAGACTAGATACCCCGTACATGGCAGCAACCATCATAAGTGACCATTGGAAAGACATCCCTAGTAATAGGGCAGCAGCAGCAGTTACACCTTGTAGTACAGAAATAATAGCTGTAAATTGCATGCGTTCTGTTACTTGGAAGTAAGCCATTCCAACACCTTGTAAGGTTGCTCCGAACATTGTTGGTAGAACAACCCAATATACCATCGCGCGTAAGTAAGCATCGGGATAGAAGAACTGGGCAAAAATAGCGAAAAGTACAGAAATTACGATAGCTAATATTAAACGAATACGTAAGTAACTACTTATTAGCACGCTAATATTAGCATCGCTTCTCGTTCCTTCACGCATAAACGTATGTGTCAAACCTGCATCTGTAAAGTAACAAATAACAGCTGAAACTGCTAACGCAGTTGTAAACATACCGTAATCACTTGGAGAAACATATCTTGCAAAGAAAATTGTTGCAATAGCCAGTACAAAACGGACAGTAATGTTTCCTACAAAGAGGTAGGATGCGTTTTTTAGAATTTTATTTGTTTTCATGAGAAAAGACCTTTCTATTCTTTAGGACCCGGTTAGCTTGTCCTATTTGTAAATTTAATTTGTTCACAGAAAGCGAGAGTATCGTTATATTTTCAGTTTAAGAAAACAGAAATTTAATTCGTATAAACCAAAGCATTGCATATAGTTTTTTACTACGCTTTCCATTCTTTGAATAGATTTTACGGCAATATTTTCTTATATCTTTTTTGATTAATTGAACTTGTGATTTATCTAATCGAGAGTTTTCTTTAATATATATACAAGCGTTATTGATGACTGTATAAGGGAATAAATAAGTCTCAAGAATCTCAATCAGTGACTGAGGGTCTTTCGTAATGAAGTCTTGAGATTTATTATGTACCCAATCTTTCATACGATTGAATACTTCTAGCTCTTTTGTTGTTTTTAATTCATAATCTTTATACTTAGAAGAAAGATTTCCTTCTGATAAGATTCTATAATAAGTTAAGTATTCATCGACATAACATACATTTGTCACACTCATAAGTTTAAATAAAAACTCTAAATCTTCGCCCCAACTACATCCTGGTGTAAAACGAATGTAATGATCCATTACGATGGATCGTTTGAAAATCCAAGTACTTGTTTGAGCAACAACTTGATGTGTTAGGAATGCTTTTGCCATATCACCTTTAATAAAGTTTGTTGTATGTTCAACCTTCTCGCCTGTTTCTTCGTAGAAATTCATATAACCACAATAGCACGCGTCCATTTCGTTTTTATGCATACTTTCGACTTGCTTCTCAATTTTAGTTGGATGCCATAAGTCATCACTATCAAGAAAAGCGATATATTCTCCGCTAGCATTTTCGATACCTGTATTACGGGCTACCGAAACACCTTGGTTTTTTTGATGAACGTATTTTACTTGCCCTGGGTATTTTTCAGCAAGGTTTTTCACAATAGAAGGTGATTGATCTTTACTTCCATCATCTACAATTACAATTTCAATGTTTTTATATGTTTGATCTAGTATTGACTGCATCGTTTCTTCAATATATTTTTCCGTGTTATACAGAGGTATGACAACAGAAACAAGTTGCTTTTGTTCCATCATAGAATTTTTATCTCCTCAAGTTTTTTATGTCTTGCATCATATATACAAGCCTTTTGGAAGGAAGAAGATTACAAGAACATCTGTATAAGTTTAACGCATATAAACTTTGTAAATCAACTTTCTATTGTTGTACTTTGTATAAAAAGTATTTATTATAGAACGTATTGTGTTGTAAAAATATAGAAATATATTTTGAAAATTATGTATCTGAAGGGAGAAGATGAGATGTTAGGGCGATTTACTCGCAAATCTAATATAATCCTTTTAGGGATTATTATGATAGTCGGTTTTGCACTTCGTTTTGCAACTTTACAAACACATGGTGCAGATCTATCTATAGCTAGCGATGATATAGGTTATCAAAAAACGGCAAATATTTTATTGGAAACAGGGATGTTAACATATCATGAACCAGATAAACCAACGATTCATATTATGCCGGGTTTTCCAGCTTTATTAGCTGTTGTATTTTATTTTTTTGGAAATGGCAGTGAAGGTCTTTTTGTAGCAAAATTAATTATTATCCTATTAGGGGTACTTAGTATTTTGCTAACTTATAAGATTGGTACTTATTTATTGAATTCTGCTGCAGGATTAATAGGTGCTTTCTTATTAGCTGTGTATCCTCCAGAGATTGTTATGGAAAATTTAACTTTAACAGAAGGACCGTTTCTATTCCTTTCATTAGGATTAGTATATTGGAGTTTAAAATTAGCTGATACTCATAAAACGAAACATCTTCTGATTGTATTAATTTTCTACTTTTTAGCACTGTACCTCCGTGTACAAATTGCCTTATATCCAATCTTACTATTTGGGTATCTTTTAATGAAACGCTACCCATTCCGTATTATGATGAAGCAAGCGATTATAAGCATAGGAATAGGACTTATCGTACTTGGACCATGGTGGGCTCGCAATTACATTCAATTTGATAAATTTATCCCACTAACTGCTGGGGCAGGGAATCCGTTATTACTTGGAACGTATCAAGGGAAAGGTTACCCAGAAGGTAAGGATATGGGGGAACTTGAAATAGAGTTACATGCAAAATACCCTAATCTTGAAGCACATGAATTTATGGAATTAGAAGAAAAAATAGCGATTGATAAAATGAAGGAATGGTGGAAAACTGATAAGGAATCTATGATAGAGAGTTATTTAGTTTTGAAGCCAGAAATTCTTTGGAAAAAACCGTATTATTCTATAGAGCATAATATTGAAGTATTCAATGTTTCTGCAAAGGATATGAATGAAATATATAATTTTATTAAGACGACGTTTTTAATATGTACAGTACTTTCATTTATTTTCCTTTTAAAAAGGTGGAGAGAGACTACATTTTTATGGTCAATCCTTTTATTGCAAACAGCTTTAACATGTTTTTATGTTGCATATGAACGATATGCATTACCGTTAATACCATTCTTATTTATTATAATTGGAGTTGGGACCGTGGCAACTGTTATGAAAATTAGTAAATTATTAATTAGAAAAAAATAGTTTGCAATAAAAAACATCTTAATTTTTTTAAAAAATTAAGATGTTTTTTTGTATATATTCATATTTAAATAGAAAACTATTCTTTATCGGTTTCAGGTTGCGTTACTTTTAATTTTTGCTTTAATAACGCATAATCTTGCGTTAACGTTACAAGTTGATGATGTAATTTAGAAATTTTTCTTGTTAAGTCAAAAATTAATATGAAACAGAATAATAGTCCAAATAAGAATAAAACAGATGGAGGATATTCTACGTGTAATAGTTGGCCAATCCAATTTATAATTTTTTCAGTAGAACTTAAAATAGCCATTGCAACACAAACAAAAATCCATAAAATAGCATATTTAGTTTCTAAAGCTCCACGACGAATGGAATTAATAATTAATAAAAATAATAATAGAATGAAGATAAATGAAAAGGTAATTATAGGCATTTATTATCAACCTTTCACAATTTTTTGCATCAATATAGCAAGGCTTACTTTAATCATGTAATATGCAGATTTAAGAGGTGTGATAGAAGATTGTCCCCCTTGACGCTCTTGCATATTTACGGATATTTCATTAATGCGTAATTTTTTCTTTTTTAAATGAATAAGGACTTCTGGTTCTGGATAATCTTTTGGATAATTATGTGCAAAAATCTTAATTACTTCTCTATTGATAGCACGATACCCAGAAGTTGGATCCATAAAGGTTTGTTTTGTTAGTACTTTCAGTAGAGCAGTAAAATAAAAAATACCAATTCTTCTAGAAATACTACCTTTATAGGCTGTTTTCTCTGTAAAACGTGAACCTAGCACCATATCGCATTGGTCTTCAGCAATAGGTTTTATAATTTTGTACAAATCATCAGGATTATGTTGCCCATCAGCATCGAACTGAATCGCAATATCATATCCATTCTCATAAGCGTATTTATAACCAGTTTGTACAGCTGAGCCAATACCTAGGTTATATGGTAAGTTCACAAGGTGAACAGGAAAATCATTTACGATTTGAGCTGTTTTATCATGTGATCCATCATTAATAACGCAAATGCTTAATTCTGTAAAATGCTGTTTTAGTTTTAATAATCTTGTTAATGTATCTGCAATTGCTTCTTCCTCGTTATACGCAGGAATAATAATTAACGTTTTTGGTATTGAAATTGGTACCTCAATAGACATTATCGCACCATCCCTTATATACTTAATTATATTATAGTTATTTTTAAACGAACCTTATCTAATATACCATTAATAGTATAGCAAAATAAAGGAAAAACTGGTGGATTATTTTAGGAGACAAACAGTAAATAAAAGATAAGAGGTGGAATTTTTTACAATAAAAAATACATGCAAGGATGAAATAAACCTGTGCATGTATGAAGTGAGAGTATCGTATTATATATTCCATGGCTTACTTAAAGTTAAAACTTCAGCCATCTCTTTACTTTTTAAACGTCCCTTTTTTCGGTTTTCCGCGCGTTCTAAACCGGTTGTGTGTAACCAATGTTCTTCTTCAGTTTCAGGAAGTACTTGTGGTACGGATGAAGGTTTTCCATCTTTTATTGCCACAAATGTAATGAAGCAAGTAGCAGCAATTCTACGCTCGCCTGCTAATAAGTTTTCTGCGATTACTTTTACGAAAACTTCCATTGAAGATTTCCCTGTATAACATACAAATGCTTCATAACAAACAGAATCAGCTTGGTGAATTGGAGTTAAAAAATCAACTGAATCAATAGATGCTGTTACGCAATGTTTACGACTATGTCTTGCAGCCGCAATTGAAGCAATACTATCAATTTCTGCTAATAATTTCCCTCCAAAAAGTGTTTGGTGATTATTTAAATCGTTAGGAAAAACACGTGTTGTCTTAATTGCTTTAGATTCTCGCATGAATTTCTTTTCCATATATTCAGCCCCTATAGTCTGTTTTCAATCAGAATAATATGTGTAAGCAGATTACTCATATTAGATATTTAATGAAGTAAAGTGTATTCCAAAAGAGGATTATTTAAACTTCTGTATTTGTATTCATGTAACTGAAAGAAAATTTATTTTATCTAAAATGTAGTGTAAAAGAGGATTCGCTTACATTGCAAGTAAAAAGTAATGACTATGTATTTGTCATAGAAATTCCCTATCAGCCGTGTACCCATTCATGATAGAATCGTTTTGTTATGAATGGAAATAGAGGTGCAATGGACATATGAATCATATACAAACAAATTTTTCATCTTTCTTCAATAAAATTACAATCGGTGCGATGCTCGCATTTTTTGTTTATAGTTGTTGGGCAGCATTTGAGACAAGTAAGCAATTTTTTGGAGGAAGTACAACAAGTGTAACAATCATATTAGCAATTTTCGTCATACTTATTTTGTTAGTGGCATCAATTCTACAATATCGTTTTACAGATAAACAATTTCTTATTTTTCTTATAAGTATATCTATAGTTGTGAGGATTAGTATGCTGTTATTTGTAGATGCTCCAATAATTGGTGATATGAAAGTGATGTATGAGTCTGCAAAGCAGATTGCAATTGGTAATAATATAGGGACTGTAACTCATTTGCCTTTTATTATATATGAGTCGGTAATTATTCGTATATTTGGTGATTCATTATTCGCTTTACAACTATTTAATGTGTTATTTTGCGCAGGAACCGCATTTTTTATTTACCGTATTGCAGCAATGGTTTTTGGAGAAGAATGCGGTCGTATTGCTTCTATCTTTTATGCTCTGTATATTCCAAATATATTCATGAGTTCCGTATTAACTCCTGAGTCACTTGCAATATTTTTATTTTATTTTGCTTGTTACATACTTTTATATAAAGGATTAGATCATCCTTATATGTGGGTGTTTTCAGCGATTTTATTTGCATTTAGTAATATGATTTTCCCAATGGGATTATTTCTTCCTATTTTTATCACGTTATATGTATTATTAATCGAAGTATTTCAATCAGCAACGAAACAAAAGGTGTTACTAAAGATGATGGGGATACTTATTCTATTTTATAGTGCCCATTTTGGTGTGAATTATGGAATTAAGACAATGGGAATGTCACAATATACGATTGCGAATGAGACGTATGTTCAATCTGTTTTAATTGGAAAAACGCAACATGAGGAAAAAATATCGAAAAATCAAAGTGTAACAGAGCATATTGATCAAAAGTTAAAAGAGATTGAGGGAGAAAGATTTAAACTTTTAGAACCGATGATAAATCAGTTTTCAGATGAGGGGATAAATTCTATTCTTTTCAAATATGAAAAACTGATATATATAGCCGTAACATTGTTTATGACTATAGCTCTATTACACTTCCTTATTAAGAAACAACAAAATGAGGGATATATGTTGTTCTTATTTTTAATTAGTGGATACGTATTGTTAAAGCTCTTCCAAGTAGATATGGCATATTACAATGTAATTATGCCAGCATTGTTTATTTTGCAGAGCTTTGGTGTTTATATGAGTTATGTGTATTGTCAAAAAATATTTTTCAGAAAATAAAAAGAATCCATTCTGGATTCTTTTTTTGATGGAAGATGAAATTTAGTAGTTAGTACAGATGAAAAGTATGCTTGACTACTAAATTTCATCTTATCGATTTAGTTCTAGTTGCAAATTATCGGCTGTTAGAGCCATTTGTGAGGAATCATCTTGAATTCCTTTCATTACTTGTGAAATAGCTTGTAGTTCGTGTTCAATTTTCTTATTCTGTTCTTTTGAGTTAGACATATCTTTTACGATTTCTTGGAAGTATCGATCTGTTGCCGACATACTATCTGTTCCTTCCGATACGAGAGAGCTAATTTGTTTCACAGAAGACGAGACACGAGTAATTTGTTCATTTGTTTTTTCGACGAGCTTTGTAACGTTAAATATAGATTCTTTCGTTTGCTCTGATAATTTTCGGATTTCGCCAGCAACAACAGAAAACCCTTTCCCAAATTCTCCAGCACGTGCCGACTCAATAGCAGCATTTAGTGCGAGTAAATTTGTTTGCTCCGCAATCGATTTAACAATATCTATGATTTCATTAATTTTGTTAGAAATATTGAGAAGTTCATGAGTATCTGTAATAATCGTTTCCATATTCATTTGAATAGATCCCATTCGTTTGTTTTGCTGGTTTAATTGTTCTTTCCCTTTATTCGCTTTTTCTTCAGATGTTGTAGCTAATGATGTACCTGTTTTAGCAATCTCTACAATAGTTTCAGATTTGGCGGTTAGTTTTTGAATAGAAGAGCTTGTTTTTTCAGATACAGCAGCTAGTTCTGTTGCGATATGCGTAATTGTCATAGCAGTTAATTCTTTTTCTTTCTCATGCTCTTTTTGCATTCTTTCATATTCAGATTCATAAGCTGCAAGAACAAGTTCTTGTTCAAGAGTGAATAATTTATTTATAACATTTATAGAATATGAAAAATCATCGATTGTCGTTATTTTTGTTTGCAAAATCTTCATGATAGAGCGGAATAATTCTTGATAAGCAGCAGTATACCATTTTCGATGTAAACCAATTTGTACATGCCTTTTGGCAATCCTAACACGCTGTTCAATAAAATCTTCATGCATATTGCCGCTGAATAATTCTTTAATATGTGTTTTTAAAGTTTGTTTTAGTTTTGGAATAGAGCTGTAACGCTCAATAATAGTAATTAAATTAGGTTGTTTTGTAATGTTGGCATAGAATTTTTCAGTAATCCAATCAATTTCTGCATAAATAAAAGGCTGTAGTACTTTTACAACTTGTAAATCTTCTTTTGAAATATGTAGCATATCCATTTGAATTTTTAATTCAGAATTAGTAGGTACATTAAAAGTTATTTGTTGGTTCTTACTTAATTCGATTATACTGGCATTTGTTTTATTAATATTTTTTTTGAAAACCCCAAGCATCATTCTTCCCCCTGTATATAAAACGTTTTCAATTTTAAAACTAATATAGAGTAATTATATATGCTTATATATAATTACTCTATATTAGTTCGTTGAATAGTATATAAATTAAGAGAATTCTATCTAGAATTCTCTTAATGGCCTTTATTAATTTTAGCATGTGTTTTAAAGAAAACAGGGAAATGCACATTATATATTACAGTGACGACACGAATAACGAATGTTACTAATAAACAAACATAGAAAGCTAATACGTGCGCCCCCATAGCGTGTGTGATTAGGAAGCTAATTGCTCCTAAGATAGAAGCGATTGCGTAAATCTCTTTTCGGAATACGTAAGGGATATCTTGAGCACAAATGTCACGCAAAATACCGCCTCCAATACCTGTAATGACTCCCATTGAAACAACTAGAAATGAGGCGTCAACATGATGTGACATTGCCGCATTTGCACCAATAGCTGTAAAAACGCCTAAGCCAACAGCATCAGAAAGCATAATAACGACTTGAAGTTTATTGATACGCTCAAAAAACATACAAGTAAATAATGCTGATAATACACTTACGAAAAAGTAAATGGGTTTTACAAATGCGACAGGGGGCAGGTTACCAATCATGATATCACGAATAATACCGCCGCCGAGCGCAGTGGCTACAGCTAAACAAAGGACACCAAATAAATCTAAATCTTTTTTTAAACCAACTAATGTACCAGAAATGGCAGCGGCGATAATGCCAAGAAACGTAAATATATCGATTAATAACATGGCCTTAATCCCTTCCTCTTAAAGATGTTCCAGAGAAAAAATATACACTAAAGTATTGGAAATAACAATTACTTTTCGCTACATGTAGAAAAACGGATAAAATTCATAAAGAAAGCGTTTGAAAATGTTTGGAAAATAACCATAAAGTAATCTGAAAAAGATATGAAAAGATTAATTTTACATTTTTTGATGTTGTTCATTTGGTAAAATATTACAATTAGAGGTGGGATGTTTATATTTGTATAAAATGATAAAAAAATATGTATATACTGACAAAAATAAGGGGATGGTTGTTAGATAGATTTTGTAAAAATAGGGGAGTATAGCTAAAGGACGATGATTTCTATTACTTATTAATACTTGTCCTGGCTAGTTTTAGCTGGAAAAATAGTTCTCGATTTGAATATGAGTTATGTTATAATTGCTAGGTGTGTTTGAATGATAAAAAATTATGATTAAAAGATAATGTTAAGATTTTGTATGGAGGTCTTGGAATGTTAGCAAATCAAGCTAGGGTTAGATTTGAGCATTTTTTGCTCTTTTTTATTATTTTACAGCCTGTTTTAGATTTATTAACGTCTCTTAGCATCACTTTATTAAAGTCAAATGCTACCGTTGGAATTTTAGTAAGATTCCTTATTATGGCTGTTGGTGGTATTTACATTTTAATTCAGGCAAAAGAGAAGGAAAATAGAAAGTTTTTAATTTATCTTATATTATTAGCCGGAGTTTTAGGGATAGGGTTTATTAATAACAAACTAGTTAAAAATCCTATTGTACTTGGTGAAGAGGTTAAATTTGTTGCGAAAGCATTATATATATATATCATGCTGGGATCATATATTTTAGCTTTAAAATCATTGAAAAAGACAGTTAATATTAGTGATAAGGTTCGAAATAGTATTGTATATTCTACATTAATCATTAACGCAATTATGGTTATTTCTATTTCAACATCTACTGACTTTGGTAGTTATGAATGGATGAAGGTTGGTTCTCGAGGTTGGTTCTATGCAGGGAATGAACTAGGTTCAATCTTAGCTATTATTTTCCCTATTGTGGTACTATATTCTATTCAAAAAACAAAGAGCTGGAAACACATTTTATATTGGATTCCATCACTTTTAATGATTTATTCGCTAATTCAAGTCGGTACAAAAGTTGGAATGGGCTCAATTGGTGCTACGTTAGGGGCAGCAATCGGAATCATTGTACTACAATTATTATTTGATAGAAAAAATCCGAACAAAAAATCCCTTACGCTTAATGCAGTAATTGCTATGGTCCTATTAGCTGGTGTAGTTGGGACGTTTAAACAAACACCATTAGCACAAAATATGGGTATTCACAATAATTATTTATCAGAGCAAAATGTGGCACAGCAAGGTCAAAAAGAAAAAGAAATTAAAGAGAAGCTGAAAAAAGAGCAAGAACTTAAAGCAAAAGAAGAAAATCATCATAAAGTTGAAAAGCCAGAAGAAAAGGCGAAGATAGAAGAGGAAGTTAAGAAAGAGCTTGAGAAAGAGCAAAAGAAAGAAAATCAAGAAAATCTTATTTTCAGTGGACGTCAAGTATATGAAGAAAGACATAAGCAGTTCTTTAAAGAAGCGCCAATGTCACAAAAGTTATTAGGAATGGGTTATGCAGGTAACTTTAAATACAATGAACAAAAGCAGCCAGATCCAAAACTAATTGAAATGGACTTCCATGATTGGTTTTATGATTTCGGGATTATTGGCTTTGTATTACTAATGATTCCATTTATTTATTACGGGCTAAGAATTTTACTAGCATTTGCTACGAGATTTAAGGACATATTCAATATAAAATATGGAATGATTTCAGCAAGCTTATTGTTAGCGTTAGGTATTGCTTATATTGCAGGACATATTTTAACAGCACCAGGAGTTGGGATTTACTTTGTAGTGGTGTTAGCTTATCTAATAGTAGACCTAGAAATTGAATGATAAAAATAAAAGCTAACTTTTGTTAGCTTTTATTTTTTAGTACAGTAAAATAAAAATAGATGGAAACGTAGCGAGGATTTAAAGGAGGAAAAAATATGAGAATATTGCATATGAATGCAGGAGCAGAAGATGGGGGAGGGAAAACACATATTATTTCACTTCTCGATCAGTTTCCAACTGGTGAAGTAGAATTAGCAGTATTTGAAGATGGAATTGTTGCGAAGGAAGCAAGGGAGTTAGGGATAAAAGTCCATGTGTTTTCACAAAAATCGCGCTATGATTTATCCATTTTAAAGAATATAAGTGAATTTATTAATAAAGAAAAATTTGATGTAGTTCATACACATGGCCCTAGGGCTAATTTCTATGTTTCTTTAATGAAAAAGAGAATAAAGGCAAAATGGGTAACGACTATTCATAGTGATCCATTTCAAGACTTTACTAAACAGGGCTTAAAAGGTTGGATTTTTACGAAATTAAATTTGAAAGCCTTAAAAAATATAGACTTATTTTTCGTTGTAACAAATAGATTGAAAAAAAGCCTGGCAGCATTAGGTATTTCAAATGAAAAGATGCATGTTATTTATAATGGAATTGAATACGATAAGGAAAAAGCAGAAGGCTATAATAAAAAAGAAATGTTCAATATTGATGAAGATGTATTTACGGCAATCCAAGTAGCACGATTACATCCTGTCAAAGGACATGAAGTTTTATTCGATGCGTTACAACAAACAAAATTAGAGAAAATTAAAGTATTATTAGTTGGCGATGGCCCATTAGAAGAAAATCTAAAGTCATTAGCTACTGAAAAAGGGATTAACGATAAAGTAGAGTTTTTAGGACATCGTCAAGATGTAAAACAATTATTTGCGTCGTCACATGTAAATTTATTAACTTCCCATAGTGAAGGGTTCCCACTAGTTTTATTAGAAGCGGCAAATCAACGCGTACCATCAATTGTGACTAGGGCTGGAGAAATTGAACCATTAATCGTAGATGAAACTTACGGATGGATTGTGCCAACAGGTGATGGAAAGGCATTAGCATTAGCTTTAGAAGAAGCGTATGATAAGTGGAAAACTGGAGAGTTAGCAGCAATGGGTAAACATATTTATGAGCATGCTACTATGAACTTCTCACTTCAAAAACTATATGAAGATACAAAGGAAACATATAAGCAATTAATAGCGAAAAACTTGTAATGATAGAGAGGATAGTTAACTATGGCAGTACAAACAGTTGATATTCTAGGCGTTCCTTTTTCTACAATGACAATGGATGAAACGGTCCAATATTTAAAAGAACAACTAGAAGCGGAGCGAATTCATACGTTTCAGGTAGTAACAGCAAACCCTGAAATTGTTATGTGCGCAAAAAAGGATGAAAAGTTCTATCAAACATTATTGAATACAGATTTAATTACACCTGATGGTATTGGGGTTGTAAAGGCAAGCGGGATGCTTGGTACACCTTTAAAAGAACGTGTAGCAGGTTTTGATTTAATGTGTAATTTACTTGCGAAGTTATCAGAAGATAGTAAGCCGGTATCTGTTTTCTTATTAGGTGCAAAGCCGCATGTTGTACAAGCTGCAGCAGATCATTTAACAAAGACATATTCAGCTGTATCCATCGCCGGTATACAAGATGGTTATTTTAAACAAGAAGACGAAGAGAATATTATTTCTCGCATTCAAGAAGCAAAACCAGATTTATTACTTGTTGCACTTGGTTTCCCGAGACAAGAGAACTTTATCCAAAACAATAAGCATCGTTTAGAAACGAAAATGGCTGTTGGAGTGGGTGGAAGTTTAGACGTATGGGCTGGAGAGGTAAAACGTGCACCAAAATGGATTCAAGCGATTCATTTAGAGTGGTTTTATAGATTATGCAGTAATCCAACACGCTGGCGTCGTCAGTTAGTATTAGCGGAATTTTTAAAAGAAGTAATGCGTTCGAAAAAGTAGCGAAATATCGCTGCTTTTTTTATTTGTTCATTTTTAATAAATTGAAACTTTAATCAGTGAGGCATCCCCACTGATTATTAGCTCTCACCAATCGGGATAGACGTTTTACTTTTTGGGAATGATGAAGGAGAATTTTTTACACAAAAGTATTTTACTTATACAATTCACACGTGTAAAATTATGTGTAAAGACACCTGTTTGAGGAGGACTTCTAGTGGGCAAGGTAAAAGAAATTTCGAAGCGCAAACTACTTGGTATAGCTGGGCTTGGATGGCTATTTGATGCAATGGATGTTGGAATGCTTTCATTTGTAATGGTAGCCTTGCAAAAGGATTGGGGATTAAGTACGCAAGAAATGGGCTGGATAGGCAGTATTAACTCAATCGGTATGGCAGTAGGAGCGCTTATTTTTGGGATACTATCAGATAAAATAGGGCGAAAATCAGTCTTTATTATTACATTATTATTATTTTCTATCGGTAGTGGTTTAACTGCATTAACAACAACACTTGCGATGTTTCTCGTTTTACGCTTTTTAATTGGTATGGGGCTTGGCGGAGAGCTTCCGGTTGCCTCTACACTAGTATCAGAGAGTGTTGAAGCGCATGAGCGTGGGAAAATTGTTGTTTTATTAGAAAGTTTTTGGGCAGGTGGATGGCTAATTGCAGCTCTTATCTCGTATTTTGTTATTCCTAAATATGGTTGGGAAGTTGCGATGGTATTGAGTGCAGTTCCAGCATTATATGCTTTATATTTAAGATGGAATTTACCGGATTCCCCAAGGTTCCAAAAAGTTGAAAAAAGGCCATCTGTTATTGAAAATATAAAATCAGTTTGGTCTGGGGAATATCGTAAAGCAACAATTATGCTATGGATTCTATGGTTTTGTGTTGTTTTTTCCTATTATGGAATGTTCCTTTGGTTACCGAGTGTAATGGTGCTAAAAGGATTTAGTTTAATAAAAAGTTTCCAATACGTACTTATTATGACATTAGCTCAACTTCCAGGATATTTCACAGCTGCTTGGTTTATTGAACGTCTCGGTCGTAAATTTGTTTTGGTTACGTATTTAATCGGGACAGCTTGCAGTGCTTATTTGTTTGGGGTTGCGGATTCATTAACAGTATTAATCGTGGCAGGTATGTTACTATCCTTCTTTAACTTAGGTGCTTGGGGAGCATTATACGCCTATACACCTGAGCAGTATCCAACGGTTATTCGTGGTACAGGTGCAGGAATGGCAGCAGCATTTGGTCGTATTGGTGGTATTCTTGGGCCACTATTAGTGGGATATTTAGTTGCCTCAGAAGCTTCACTATCATTAATATTTACGATTTTCTGTGGATCAATTTTAATTGGTGTATTCGCTGTAATAATACTTGGACAGGAAACGAAGCAACGAGAATTAGTATAAAGTGAAAATTTAAACGTATCCTGGATCGTTTATCATCCTACACTACTCGGCTCTTTATAGGCAGTTAGTACGGGATAAAGGGGGAGAGGAAACCGAAGTGGTTTCCTTTTTTCTGTTTTTTTAGATAAATAATGGTATAGTAAGAAAAAGGGATTATTTCTTATAAAAGCGAATGTATACAACAGGACATATGGACAAAGAATTAGGTGGTTGAAGAAATGAAAATTTTACTGATTATGGAAGAGGCAGAAGAGAGAAGAGAGTTAGCTGAAAATTTCACTGAAAATATGAGAAATGTAGAATGTTTTGAAGCAAAGACAGGAACAGAATCTTTATTTATGATGAAAAAACATATACCAGACTTTGTTTTTTTAAGTTCCAAATTACTAGATGGTACTGGTTTTGAATATGCAAGTTTATTACGAGAAATAAATTGCTATACAAAATTTATTTTTGTAGGTGAAAACATAGAAGAATCTATTACAGCTTTTCGTTTCCAAGCATTTTATTATTTATTGCGACCATTTCGTGAAGAAGATTTACAATTTCTTTTATATAAAATAGGTAAAGAACAAGGTGAGAAAGCAAAGAGTTATTTGCGAAAACTACCGATAGAAAGTCAAGAGGGCATACGATATATTCTTCCAGAAGATATCGTATATGTAAGTAAAAATAAAGAAAATAAAACTGTTTCAATTTACACAACGAATAATCAGTATATTTCAACATATACACTTCAGGAATTAGAAAATAAGCTAAATGCATATGATTTTTTACGTGTACATAAAAGCTATTTAATTAATATGTCATATGTAAAAGAACTGAAACCTTATTATAATGGCACGTATAATTTGTATTTAGATAGGTATGATGAGCAACCGATTCCAGTCAGTCGTAATTATGTAAAACGCCTTCGAAATAACATTGAATTATAGTAGATAATGAGAGTATTTTAACATGATAAACTGAAAATCCTTCATGATAGGGAGGATTCAAGTTAAATATTCAGAAAATTTAGTACAATCTCCACTAAGAAATAGTATTGGGGGAATTGTATGTGAAGACATTGAAATCGATCTTACTTTGGGGCGTTATTACAGCAGTAGGAGCAGGTGCTTTTGGGGTAATAGCTTTATCACAAGGTGAAACCATTAATGCTGTATGGCTCTTAGTAGCTGCCGTATGTGTATATGCAGTTGCTTATCGCTTTTATAGTAGATTTATAGCGAGAAAGGTTTTTAATTTAGATGATAATCGGCAAACACCAGCCCATACATTAAATGATGGGAAAGACTATGTTCCAACAAATAAGTGGGTATTGTTTGGACATCACTTTGCAGCGATTGCTGGAGCGGGACCTTTAGTAGGACCGATTTTAGCGGCACAAATGGGGTATTTACCAGGGACCATTTGGATTATTGTTGGGGTAGTTGTTGCGGGGGCTGTCCAAGATTTTGTTATTTTATTTGCTTCAATGAGACGTAATGGTAAATCGTTAGGAGAAATGATTAAAGATGAGATTGGACCTGTTACAGGACTAATTGCAATGATAGGTATTTTAGGAATTATGATTATTTTATTAGCAGTATTAGCGTTGGTCGTAGTAAAGGCACTAATCGGAAGTCCTTGGGGAATGTTTACGATAGCAGCAACGATTCCTATCGCTATTTTAATGGGAGTTTATATGCGCTATATTAGGCCTGGTCGTGTTGGAGAAGGATCAGTAATCGGTATTATCCTACTTATTTTATCTCTTGTTGGAGGACAGTATGTAGCAGAAAATCCAACACTTGCAAGTATGTTCACATTTAGTGGTGAAACAATTGCTATTATGCTTATTGTATATGGATTTATTGCATCTGCATTACCAGTTTGGATGCTTTTAGCACCACGTGATTATTTAAGTACATTTTTAAAAGTTGGAACAATTGTAGGGTTAGCAATCGGTATCTTAATTGTAGCACCAGATTTACAAATGCCAGCAGTTTCGAAATTTATTGATGGAACTGGTCCTGTGTTCTCTGGAAACTTATTCCCATTCTTATTTATTACTATTGCTTGCGGTGCAGTGTCTGGATTCCATGCTCTTGTTTCATCAGGTACGACGCCGAAGATGATTGAGCAAGAGGGACACGCACAGCCAATCGGTTATGGAGCAATGTTAATGGAGTCGTTTGTAGCAGCGATGGCGATGATTGCAGCTTGTGTATTAACACCGGGAACGTATTTTGCAATTAATAGTCCCGCAGCACTTATCGGTACAGATGTCTCGCAGGCAGCTCAAGTTATTTCCTCATGGGGATTTGCTATTACACCAAATGAACTAAAAGATCTCGCTGTAAATGTTGGAGAGCAAACGATTTTATCACGTACAGGTGGTGCGCCAACATTAGCGATAGGTATGGCATATATTTTCTCACAAGTAATAGGTGGAACGGCCATGATGGCATTTTGGTATCATTTTGCGATTCTCTTTGAAGCCCTATTTATTTTAACAACGATTGATGCCGGAACGCGTGTCGGCCGATTTATGATTCAAGATATTTTAGGGCATGTATATAAGCCATTTGGGAAAACGGATTCTACATTAGCGAATGTAATCGCTACAACATTATGTGTATTAGGGTGGGGATATTTCTTATACCAAGGGGTAATAGATCCGCTCGGTGGAATTAATACATTATGGCCACTTTTCGGTATTGCAAATCAAATGCTAGCAGGTATTGCATTATTACTTGGAACGACAATTTTGTTCAAAATGGGAAAAAAGGCGTACGTTTGGGTAACACTTATTCCAACTGTCGGGTTGCTGATTGTAACAATGACGGCGGGGTATCAAAAGCTATTTCATGAAAATCCTAAAATTGGATTTCTATCGCATGCAAAGGTATTTCAGAGAGCATTAGATGAGGGAAAAGTGTTAGCGCCAGCTAAAAATGTCGCTCAAATGAAGCAAATTATTTTCAATGATTATATTGATGCAGCGCTTTGTGGGATTTTTATGATAGTTGTAATCGCTGTGTTAATTTCAGCACTTCGAATTTGGATACAAGTATTAAGAAATAAGCCAATGCCGTTAAAGGAGGCACCATATATTCCGAGAGATGAAAGTGAGTCGAGGAACTATGCTTAAAAAGCTGTGGCAAGTATGGAGGGAAAGAAAACGCTTTATTAGTTTGCTCGTTGGGGTACCAAGTTATGAAGTATATGTGGAGCATATGAAAAAGCATCATCCTGGAGAAGAGGTTTTATGTCAAAAGCAATTTTTTGCTGAGGCACAAGAAGCAAGATTTAACGCAAAGGGTGGAAAAATATCACGCTGTTGTTAATGAAAAAGGGCGAGTTTTCGCCCTTTTTATTTTTTTGCTGTTTCACGTGGAACAGCAAAAAATAAATAAAAACTTTGGGAATTATAGGGATTTCGTATACAATAAAGTAAGGAAAGGGATAGATAGAAAAGTAAGGAGATCATTTTATGTTAAAGGACTTATTTGTAAATACAACAATTATTCTTTCCTTTATTTTTGTTGGAGGTCAGCTTTTAAGAGATAAGCCGTTAAAAGAAGGATTCTCTTTTGGGCAGAAATGTGTAGTAGGCATTTTTACTGGGATACTAGGTATATTACTAATGTATTTCGGTGTTCGTGTTGGTACCATCCTATTGGATTTACGCTACTTAGCTGTTATTCTAGCTGTTATTATTGGAGGGCCGATAGCGAGTACCATAACAATTATTATGATTTTAGTAACTAGACTGTTGTTTATGGATTATTCATTAGCTTCTCAAGTGGCCTTTTATACAATCATTGCGATAGGAATAGGGAGTATCTTTATTTCGCGTATGAAGCTTTCTTTAGGGGAAAAGTGGGTATGGTTACACGCATATATTTTATCTATTCTAATCCCAGCGTTATATATATGGTTAATTAAAGAGATCCACATAGTGGGATTATATTTAATTTCTAGTATTATTACAGGTTACATAACATTCATAAGTGCAAATTATGTTTTACAATCCAATGAGCTATTTCAAACGATGAAGCAATACGCAACGATAGATGCATTGACAGGTCTAGGAAACGTAAGACAGTTTGATTTAGAGATGAATCGTCATATTAGTAATAAACACTTGAAAAATGATTCACTTTGTTTACTACTTATAGATATTGACCATTTTAAGCATGTAAATGATACGTATGGGCACCCAGCGGGAGACGAAGTGTTAAAACAAGTAGGGCATATTTTGCGAGAAATGTCAGCATTTCCGGATTTGGTTTTTCGAAAGGGTGGAGAGGAGTTTGCGCTTTTGATACCAAGGAAAGGAATAGCTTATGGAATTCATGTTGGGGAACAAACTCGTATAGCTGTTGAAAAACATTCATTTGAATTGTTAGATGGAACAAAAATAAAAATTACAGTTTCGGTAGGGGTTTCAGAGTATGAAGGGGCATCAGAGCAATTTATTCAAGCGGCGGATGATGCGTTATACTACTCGAAACGAAATGGTAGAAATAAGGTCAGCTCTGCATCTTAAAGATAAGATGACCGGAAGACATAAAGCTTATAAAAAACACTCACAGAGGCAATGTATGAACCTTGTGAGTGTTTTTATTTATATATTAGACAAGTTCTTTTGATACAACGAATTTACGATATGCACCATGGTGAGTTGGACCTACGTATTCGTTAATTTTGAATGAGTAACGAATAGCAGCTGTGATGAATTCTTTAGCAGTTTTTACTGCTTCTTTCACAGGTTTTCCTTTTGCAAGTTCTGCTGTAATTGCAGCAGAATATGTGCAACCTGCGCCGTGTGTATTTGTAGTATCAATTTTTTCTGATTCTAAAAGATCGAATGTTTCTCCATCATATAGGACGTCGATTGCAGTTTCCGTACCAAGTTTGCTTCCGCCTTTAATTAGTACGTATTTGGCACCTAAAGCGTGGATTTTCTTCGCTGCTTCTTTCATGTCCTCAAGAGAATTAATTTTCACACCGCTTAATTGGTAAGCTTCAAATAAGTTTGGCGTTACAACTAATGCCTTTGGCACAAGAACGTCACGTAAGCAATCGTTCGTTTCAGGGTGTAATGCTTCATCTGCACCTTTACATACCATAACAGGGTCAACTACTACATTTTTGAAATTGTGCTTTTCGATTGTTTCTGCAACCATTTCAATAATTTCTACTGATCCAAGCATACCTGTTTTTAAAGCGTCTACGCCAACACCTTCAATTGTTGTTTCTAATTGTGGTTTTAATGTAGAAGCTGGGATTGGAAATACGTTATGTGCCCAACCGTTATGTGGATCCATCGTTACGATTGTTGTAAGAGATGTCATTCCGTATACGCCCAGTTCTTGGAATGTTTTTAAATCTGCTTGTATACCAGCACCGCCACTTGTGTCAGAACCAGCGATAGTAAGTGCTTTATTTAATGTCATTATGAAAGCCCCCTCGAGTGATATAATGAAAACTATGTTTTCACCATTATATCAATGTTACGAATAAGTACAAAGTGAAAAGTAGATGATTTATTTTAAGAGCTATTTAAAATCTTGTATGCAGGAGAATGAGTATGTTTCGAGATAATCGTACGAATGAATTAGTTATATTAAAGGAAATTGCAGAAACATTAAATACATCAAATGATACATATCATGTATTGCAAGCTGTCCTCGAGAAATTGCTAAGTGTAACAGGTTTAACGACAGGATGGATTTTTCTTGCGGATGAAAATGGGAAGTATACGAAGTTAATTGATTATCAATTACCAGAGGCACTTACATATAAAAATAAACGCCCGATGTGCGAAGGTGAATGTTGGTGTTTACGAGGTTTTGTAGATGGAAAATTAGAGAGAGCCGTTAATATTATTGAATGTAAAAGAATTAATAATGCAGTTGAATATAATTGGGGGGATACGGAGGGCATTCTTCATCATGCTACGGTTCCTTTAAAAGCTGGGGGAGAAAAATTTGGGGTGTTAAATGTTGCAAGTCCGGGTAAAACACATTTTTCAGAAGAAGAATTAGTATTACTCCAATCGGTTGCCTTCCAAATTGGTACGGCTTTAAAGCGAACAAAATTATATGAAAATGAAAAGAGAAGAGCACATTATTATGTGAAATTAGAGCGTTTCATTCAAGATTTAAAAATGATTCATAAGTTTAATGTACTACCTGAAAAGGTGGTAAATCACGTAGGTGAAGTATTTCAATGGAATCAAGTAGCGCTTTTTATTAGGGAGGAAAAAGAATTATCTCTGCGAGCGTCTTACGTTCAGGAAGAGTTACAAGAGGATGTAAAAGAGGCGGCCAAGAAGGCGTTAGAACAAGATGAACCAGTTCTAATAAAACATCAAATAGGACATAATGTACATCTAAATCGAGCTGTTATTGCTACACCAATACATATTCAAAACCATATATTTGGTGTTTTATGTGTTAGTTTGAATAATGGAGAGTTTGATGCTAATACAATAGATGTAATTCAAGCATTATCGAACCATGTTTCGTTAATAATAGAGAATTTGAGGTTAAACGAGCAGCGCCGTGAACTTGTACGAATGGAAGAAAGAAATCGGTTAGCAAGAGATTTACATGATTCTGTTTCGCAAAAATTATTTTCATTAACCTTCATGACAAAAGGCGCCGAGGCAGTTTTAAAAGGTAAAAATGAAAAGGTAGATCAATCTTTGCATGAGATGCGTGAACTTGCGCAAGGAGCTTTGAAAGAAATGAGGACATTAATTTGGCAGCTTCGTCCGGCAGGATTAGAAAAAGGATTATTGCCAGCTCTAAAGCAGTACGGTGAAAATTTGGGACTGAAAATTAGGGAGCAAGTTACGGGTGTTCGTGATTTACCTCGTGTAGTAGAAGAAGCCTTGTGGCGCATAGGCCAAGAAGCACTGAACAATGTAAGTAAGCATGCAGGTGTAAAAGAAGCGACGATTTATTTTACAGTGAATGAGAAAAATGTATCATTAGAAATAGTTGATCAGGGAAAGGGCTTTGTGGAAAAGAATATAAAAGAAAAGAAATCACTAGGTATGACTACGATGCGTGAAAGAGTAGAATTAGTTGGTGGAACAATTAAAATTGTAAGTAGTAATAAACGAACGAGCGTAAAAGTAAATGTACCATTATGATGTGAAAATGAGGGAAGTTTGTGAAAATAAAAGTATTGTTAGTTGATGATCATACAGTCGTTTTAAAAGGATTAGCATTTTTCTTAAGTACACAGGAAGATTTAGAGTTAGTTGGAGAAGCGAATAATGGGAAAGAAGCGTTAGTGAAAGTAGGAGAAACAAATCCCGATGTTATATTAATGGATTTATATATGCCTGAAATGGATGGTGTTGAGGCGACGGCATATATAAAAAAAGAGTATCCAAATGTGAAAGTAATTGTATTAACTAGCTTTTCTGATCAGGCGCATGTGTTACCTGCATTAAGGGCTGGAGCAAGTGGGTATATTTTAAAAGATGTAGAACCAGATCAGCTTGTTGAGGCTATTCGAAGCGCATATAAAGGTAATATTCAATTACATCCGGATATAGCAAATGCTCTTCTCTCTCAAACATTACCTGTAGAAGAAAAGGAAGAAGAACCTTCTATTCAAGTGGATGTGCTAACAGCGAGAGAAAATGAAGTATTGCAGCTATTAGCGAAAGGGATGAGCAATAAGGAAATTGCATCTGTTTTAGTTATTACAGAAAAGACGGTTAAGGCGCATGTAAGTAGCATTTTGAGTAAGTTGAATTTATCTGATCGTACGCAAGCGGCATTATATGCAGTTAAAAATGGAATTGTATAAGACGAAAGTCGTAAGACCAAGTTCGCCTTTAGAAGGTGGACTTTTTTTATGGAAAAATACGTCTATGTGAGGACGAAATTGTCTTTATATAAAGATAAAATATGTTTGTAAGCAACAAAACAACAATTACAAGGGATACCTTTTTTGAAAGCATATAACAACATAAGAGTGAGTACTAGGAGGAATAAATAATGGCAACAGTTTTATTCGTTAAAGCAAATAACCGTCCAGCGGAACAAGCAGTTAGTGTAAAATTATATGAGGCATTTTTAGTAAACTATAAAGAAGCACACCCAAATGATACAGTAGTAGAACTTGATTTATATAAAGAAGAATTACCATACGTAGGCGTAGACATGATCAATGGTACATTCAAGGTAGGTAAAGGATTTGATTTAACAGAAGAAGAAGCAAAAGCAGTAGCAGTTGCTGATAAGTATTTAAATCAATTCCTAGAAGCTGATAAAGTTGTTTTCGGCTTCCCATTATGGAACTTAACGATTCCAGCAGTATTGCACACATATATTGATTATTTAAACCGTGCTGGTAAAACGTTCAAATATACGCCAGAGGGTCCAGTTGGCCTAATCGGAGATAAGAAGATTGCATTATTAAATGCACGAGGCGGCGTATATTCAGAAGGGCCAGCAGCTGAGGTAGAAATGGCTGTTAAATATGTAGCAAGTATGATGGGCTTCTTCGGCGCAACAAACATGGAAACAGTAGTTATTGAAGGACATAACCAATTCCCAGATAAAGCAGAAGAAATCATCGCTGCAGGTCTTGAAGAAGCAGCTAAAGTAGCAAGTAAATTTTAATTAAAATTATAATCGTCACTCGAAAAAAGCAGCATTAACATGTAAACGTTAATGCTGCTTTTTTATATTTTTAGTTCATCAGCAAGCTTTTCTAATGTATTTCGATCTTGTATATAATATGTTCGGCCTTCTTTTCTTAAATAATTTTGTTGGCAAAACTGATTTAATACATATAAAAGATGACGGTAGCTGACATTTAAATATTCCGAGGCCTCGGTATGCTTTTCTATATAACAATTATTTTGCTCTGTTAATAAAATAAAAGCAGCTAATCGATTTTCAAAAGGATAACTATAGTTTTTTGCGTAATTTTCAGTGCGAGTAATTGTCTTTTCTCCAATAAATTTACATAAGTGCTGTAAAAACGTTGCATCTTGTAATAAAAGTTGCTGACAATCTTTAAGTGGAAGTGCCAAACACACACAATCTTCTAGTACTTCAACGGACTTAGTAATATTTTCTACTCCTATTAATCCTAATTCTCCGATAAAAGATGGTGCTTGAATAAAATTAATTAATGAAACCTTCCCGTTTTTATGACTCATATATATTTTGGCTCTCCCAGAAATTAAGTAATAGAGATAAGGAAGAGCATTTCCTTCGCTACATATCATCTCTTTCGTTTGAAAAGAATGCAGCTCTACATATGGCAAGACATGAAATGAAAATAGGGTATGGAATTGATGGATTCGCATGTATTGATAAATTTCTTCCTCATTTTTGCTGATTTTCATATTTTCACCCCTATGTATAGTATGAGATATCTCCTATTATCTTTACAAGAAGGAATGATACGATTTATGTAAATTTGTTTTTGTAGAAAAGAGAGTGTGATGAATTTATGAAAAAATATAAAACATTGTTATTTGATGTAGATGATACATTACTAGACTTCCAAAAGGCTGAAAAAGTGGCTTTACGGGTACTTTTTGAAGAGAAGGGAATCCCTTTAACAGACGAGATAGAGACTCGTTATAAAAAAATAAATAAAGGTCTTTGGGATGCTTTTGAAAAAGGTGAACTATCACGCAATGAAGTTGTAAATACACGATTCTCTCTGTTGTTTAAAGAGTATGGAGAAGAAGTAAATGGAATATTATTCGAAAATAATTATCGTAACTACTTAGAAGAAGGAAATCAACTCATGCAAGGTGCGTTTGAATTTATAAATCAAATTCAAGGGGAGTATGAATTGTATATAGTGACAAATGGTGTTTCTAAGACGCAAGATAAACGTTTGCGTAATGCAGGGTTACATTCATTATTTAAAGATGTCTTTGTTTCGGAAGATACAGGTTTTCAAAAACCGATGAAAGAGTATTTTGATTATGTTTTTGAACGGATTCCTAACTTTGCACCTGAAGAAGGGCTGATTATTGGGGATTCATTAAGCGCTGATATTAAAGGTGGATATGTAGCGGGAATTGATACTTGTTGGTTTAATCCAGAAAGGAAATTAAATGATAGTGGGATTATACCGACATATGAAGTGCATAATTTTGAGGAGTTAGAAGCTTTATTAAAGCAGCATGTGTAATAAAAATAGGCAGTGGAGCTTTCGTCCCCACTGCCTATTTTTATTAATTTTTATTTTCGTTATGTTTTGGGAGTGGAAAGGCATTCCCGATAGCAGCTGCACCAAGCATGGGCAATAGTAAATTAAGCGGGAAAAACATGAGTAATAGTAATGTTATAGCTATTGGCTTTCGTAACGCATAGCTTGAAATTGCTGTCGTTACGATGGCAACAGATGCTACTGGATCTATAGGAAGAATAGATGCTACAGCGTATCCGATACTTGAACCAGAAAATATAATTGGGAAGATATGTCCACCTCGCCACCCTGTGTTCAAACAAACGGCAGTAATGCACAACTTTAAAATCCCTGAAAGAAGTAGTATCCAAAAAGATAAATGGCTCCATTCAACAACTAATTCTTTTAATTGATGTTCCCCTGAAAATAATGTGTACGGAAGAAAAGTTCCTGCAATTCCTAATAAAATGCCACCGATAATTCCGAGTGTCAGCTTGTATTCTCTAAAAGGGTGAATTAACTTTTCTAATGTGAATTCTAACTTGAAATAAAAGAAACCAACTATAGCGCCGATACTAGCAAGTGGAAGGAATGCAATCCATTCATTGAAAGAAAGTGCACCTTCCCCGAAATCAACAATAAAGGATCCACGATTATCAAGTTTACTCAGTAGTAAATAAACAGAAAAACCTGCGAAAGTAGTAGCTAAGTATACAATTGCCTTTTTTCCTTTAGAAAAAGCAGCAATTTGTTCCCCCTCATTTTCATTCGGTGCTAAATAACCGAATAATGGTGCGTTAAAAATGACACTTAAAGTAGCGCCAATTCCAATCTCGGTTAGCTCATTCATACCCTTTAAGGCAAATTTAAAGCGATCCCCTACCCATGTGCACAGTCCGCCTATAATTCCAACTAGTGCGGCTTCTGGACCAAGACTAGCTCCGAAAATTAAAACAATAATCGCTGTTAAAGTAGCCTGATGGACAAAGCGATATTCGATTCGACCAGTTTTTTTATATTCAGTCATCACTTCAGGCATAAGGCGTGGATATATACCGAAATATTTTTGTGATAGACCAACGAGGACCCCGCCAATTATTGTTACGCAAAGGGTGTAATAAGAGGGATAAGAGAGAACTTCAGGCAAGTATCCCCAAATAAAGTGGATTCCAATATTTATTGTGACTAAAAATAACCAGACTGTAGCTCCTACTATAGATCCTAGAAGAATGCCATATAGAGCAAGTATGTAATGCATATCTTTTTTATTTGTCATGTTATACCTCCGTTATGTAAATCTTAGTAGGGAAAAAAGTGAAATATACTAGTGAAAAATGGATTGAATATATATAGTATCTTTTTGAGAAGATGGCCTATTCAACATATAGGCTAACTTTTGGGGAATTTGAATTTATAGGTTAAATTACTTATTTAATTTTATAGACTGATTTGAGGTTTTTAAAGGTCTTTTTTGAAATAGACTAGAATATATTTCTTTTGTTGCTTTATATGAAACTGTTAACATTTATTTTAGAACATTCAGAAAAACTGTTTGACATTAGGAAATTATTGCTATAAAATCAACGGTAATTGCATAGTCTTATCAAGAAAAGGTGGAGGGACAGGCCCGATGAAACCTTGGCAACAGCCGTATAACGGAATTGTGCCAAATCCTGCAGGTGGTAATCCTGAGAGATAAGAAAGAGCCTTTAGAGCGTGTTTTCAAACTGCTCCTTTCTTGTTTTCAGGAAAGGGGCAGTTTTTTATTTTGTATAAAAGAAAGGAGAATGAGAGATGGGAGAATCATGGGGAAAAGGAACAATTTGTGTGCAAGGTGGCTATACGCCAAAGAATGGTGAACCACGTGTTTTACCACTTTATCAAAGCACAACGTATAAATACGATACTTCGGATGATTTAGCAGCTCTATTTAACTTAGAGGCAGAAGGATATATTTATACACGTATTGGAAACCCTACTTTAGCAGCATTTGAGCAGAAGTTATCAGATTTAGAAGGCGGTGTAGGAGCTGTTGCAACGGCTTCTGGGCAAGCAGCTATTATGCTCGCAGTTTTAAATATTTGTAGTAGTGGAGACCATTTACTTTGCTCTTCAACTGTTTACGGGGGAACGTTTAATTTATTTGGGGTGAGTTTACGTAAGCTTGGCATTGATGTTACGTTCTTTAATCCAAATTTAACGGCAGATGAAATTACGGCGCTTGCTAATGACAAGACGAAACTTATCTATGCAGAATCGTTAGGAAATCCAGCGATGAATGTTTTAAATTTTAAAGAATTTTCAGCTGCCGCTAAAGAATTAGAGGTACCTTTTATCGTTGATAATACATTAGCAACTCCTTATTTATGCCAGGCGTTTGAACATGGGGCAAATATTATTGTTCATTCTACGACGAAGTATATCGATGGGCATGCGAGCTCCTTAGGCGGTATTGTAATTGACGGTGGAAACTTTGATTGGACAAATGGAAAGTATCCTGAACTTGTTGAACCAGATCCAAGTTATCACGGTGTAAGTTACGTTCAAAACTTTGGTGCAGCAGCGTATATTGTGAAAGCACGTGTTCAGCTATTAAGAGATTATGGAAATTGTATGAGCCCATTCAATGCATATATTAGCAATATTGGCTTAGAAACATTGCATTTACGAATGGAACGTCATAGTGAAAATGCTCTTGCAGTTGCTAAGTGGCTTGCTAATCATGAACGTATTGAATGGGTGAATTATCCAGGCTTAGATAGTAATGAAAATTACTCATTAGCACAACAGTACTTGAAAAAAGGTGCTAGTGGTGTTTTAACTTTCGGTATTAAAGGCGGATTAGAAGCAGCAAAAGAATTTATCGCAAATGTAAAACTAGCAACTCTTGTAACGCACGTAGCTGATGCACGAACTTGCGTTATACATCCTGCTAGTACGACGCATAGACAATTAAATGCTGAAGATCAGCGTTTAGCGGGTGTTACATCTGATTTAATTCGTTTATCGGTTGGTATAGAAGATGTTTCTGATATTATTGCAGATTTGGAAGCAGCTCTAGTTGGAGGCAAAACACATGCCGATCATAATTGATAAAGATTTACCGGCTCGCAAAGTGTTGCAAAAAGAAAATATTTTTGTAATGACGAAGGAGCGGGCAGAAACACAAGATATACGTGCTTTAAAAATTGCTATATTAAATTTAATGCCAACGAAACAAGATACAGAGGCGCAATTACTTCGCTTAATTGGAAACACACCGTTACAATTAGATGTTCATTTGCTTCATATGGAATCACATCTATCGCGTAATGTAACGCAAGAACATTTAACAAGCTTTTATAAAACGTTTCGTGATATTGAAAATGAAAAGTTTGATGGGCTCATTATTACAGGAGCGCCAGTGGAGACCCTTGCTTTTGAAGAGGTAGATTATTGGGAAGAGCTTAAACATATTATGGAGTATTCAAAAACGAATGTAACATCTACGCTCCATATTTGCTGGGGGGCACAGGCTGGCTTGTACTATCATTATGGTGTTCCAAAGTATCCCCTTAAGGAAAAAGTGTTCGGTGTATTTGAACATGAAGTTTGCGAGCAACATGTGAAATTATTACAAGGATTTGATGAATTGTTTTTTGCTCCGCATTCTCGTCATACAGAAGTACGAGAGAATGATATTAGAGGAGTGAAAGAATTAACATTGTTAGCAAACTCTGAAGAAGCAGGTGTTCACCTTGTTATTGGGCCAGAAGGAAGGCAAGTGTTTGCCCTTGGACATAGCGAATATAGTTGTGAGACGTTAAAACAAGAATACGAACGAGATCGTGACAAGGGATTAAATATTGATGTGCCAAAAAACTATTTTAAACATAATAATCCAGATGAAAAGCCGCTTGTTAGGTGGAGGAGTCATGGTAATTTATTGTTTTCTAATTGGTTGAATTATTACGTGTATCAAGAAACCCCTTATATATTGTAAAGAAAGATTGTGTAACACGTGGCAACGTTTTCCTTGTAAAGATTAACCTTTATTTTTCCGAATGTTCAAAATACATTGTTTTTCAGATTTTTTACTCATATAATTTCATCTAAACACAATTTTTGAGGGGTGGACAGTACTATGAAAGAAATTCAAGTTGGGTTATTAGGTCTTGGGACAGTTGGCAGTGGTGTGGTTCGTATTATTACGGATCATCAAGAACGACTCATACATCAAGTAGGTTGTCCAGTGAAGGTAACGAAAGTATTAGTGCAAAACATTGAGAAAGAGAGAGAGGTAGAGGTACCTTCTACTCTATTAACACAAGATGCAAATGAAATTTTAGATAATCCAAATATTGATGTTGTTATTGAAGTGATGGGTGGCATTGATGATGCAAAATCATATATTTTACAAGCTTTAAAAAGCGGAAAGCATGTTGTAACTGCAAATAAAGACTTAATGGCATTACATGGAGCTGAATTATTAGCGACAGCAAAAGATAATAAGGCTGATTTATTCTATGAGGCGAGTGTGGCAGGGGGAATTCCAATTTTACGCAGTATCGTAGAAGGACTTTCTTCAGATCTTATTACGAAAGTAATGGGAATTGTAAATGGAACAACAAATTTTATTTTGACGAAAATGTCAGACGAAGGGAGAGCATATAACGACGTGTTAAAAGAAGCCCAACAACTTGGATTTGCAGAAGCAGATCCAACATCAGATGTAGAAGGTTTAGATGCAGCAAGAAAAATGACGATTTTAGCTACCCTCGGTTTCTCTACAAATGTAGAGCTTGGAGATGTGAAAGTAAAAGGTATTACCTCTATTACAGAGGAAGATATTGAATACAGTAAGAGCTTAGGTTATACAATTAAATTAATCGGTCTTGCAAAACGAGATGGTGAAAAATTGGAGGTTACAGTTGAACCAACTTTACTTCCAAATACACATCCTCTTGCAGCAGTACAAAATGAATATAACGCTGTGTATGTGTACGGTGAAGCAGTTGGGGAAACGATGTTTTATGGACCAGGCGCAGGAAGTTTACCGACAGCTACAGCTGTTGTTTCGGATTTAGTTGCTGTAATGCAAAATATTAGATTAGGGGTAACAGGAAATAGTGCTGTAGTCCCACAATATCAAAAAGTATTAAAAGAGCCAGACGAAATTGTCGTGAAAAAGTTTTTAAGACTGCATGTAAAAGACGAAATTGGTGTATTTGCAAAAATTACTTCATTGTTCTCTGAGCGCGGAGTTAGCTTTGAGAAAATTATTCAAATGCCGCTTGAAGAGAAAGGAAAGGCTGAAATTGTAATTGTAACGCATCGTGCGTCTCTTGCTGATTATGATTATATTCTACATACGTTGCAAGGGTATGAAGAAATAGATTGTTTGAAAGCGAACTATCGAATTGAAGGGGATGCTAAGTAGTATCTCTTACCATAAAACAGAAAGAGCCTATTAAGCAGCTTGCTTAATAGGCTCTTTTCTATTTAAAATCTGCGTACCAACTTGAATAAATGCTTGGATAATCCAGCCTGTTGTAAAGGATAAGATGATTGTTCCAAAATAGATAGGTCCATCTAATAAAAAGCTTAACGTTAAAAATAAAAAGGCTAATGAAATCTCTGTTCTTCTAAACGTCCATTTTTTCTTCTCGGCAACCGTTAAAACGAAAGCTTCTTGAGGCGCTGCACAAAGGTTTGTAGAGACGTAAAGACCAATTCCAGCTCCAACGAATAGATTTCCGCAAATAAGTGTTATATATTTTGGAAGAGAGCGGATAGCGTCCATAATAGTTGTAATGGAACCAATCCAATCAACAAAAAGAGAAATAAGAACCATCGTTACAATTGTACCGATTGTAATTTGTTTTTTATTCCAAAAGAGTACGATAAGTGTAAAGGCAAAGTTAATCATGAAAATCCAAAAACCAATACTTATCCCAAAATTTTGATATAGTGCAATAAAGAAGGAATCATAAGGGCTAAGTCCAAAGGAAGTAATTGTCGTCATCATATTAATACCGATGGCAAGAATGAGTAAACCGCCAATGAAAAATATATATTCTAATTTGAATCGAAGCATAGTTGTATATCCTTTCTAAATGTATTTGCTAGGAAAGGATATATTGTGGAAAGCTTACCAGGTCAAGGGAGAATTTTTGTGAAAAGGGGAAAATGAGATGACAAATATAAGAAAGATTGCTGAACTTGCTGGAGTATCTGTTTCAACTGTTTCACGTGTACTAAATAATCATCCGTACGTAAATGAACAGAAACGAAAAGAAATTTTAGCGATTATAGAAGAATTAAATTACACGCAAAACGTGAATGCAATTCATTTAGTGAAAGGAAAAACGAATGTAATTGGCGTTTTATTGCCACACGTAAATGATCAATATTATAGCGCTATTATCGAGGGGATATCAAAAGAGACAGCAAAGAATAATTATAATATGATGCTTTGCCAGACGAATTATAGTGAAGAAAGAGAACTAGAAATTTTGAATATGTTAAAAATGAAAAAGCTTGATGGGGTTATTATTTGTTCTCGGACAAATAGTAAGGAGAAGCTTGAAGAATATACGAAATTCGGCCCGATTGTTATGTGTGAAGAAATAGATTCAAAATGCATTTCAAGTGTACATATCGATTACTACAAAGTATTTTCACGTGGGATGAAAAGCTTAATAGATGCCGGTCATACACGTATTGGATATTGTATTGGAAGAAGTAATAGTGTTAATAGCCAAAGACGAAAGAAGGCGTATGAAGATTCGCTTCAACAGAGTATCGTAACACCGTTAGAGACCTGGAAATTTGAAGGTTGTTTTACAGTGGAAGATGGACGCAATGTAATTAGAGAATGGGCTCATATGTCAGTAAAACCGACAGCGTTCCTTGTATCTTGTAACCATATTGCAGCGGGGATGGTTACAGAAGCAAAAAAACAAGGAATTCGTATTCCAGAGGATATTACGATTATCGGGTGTGATGATCAAGAGGTGGCAGATATATTGGGTATAACGACGATTTCGCATTCTAGTAAAAACGTTGGAGTAAAAGCGTTTGAATTATTATATGAAAAGATTAATGAAGAGAAATTAGATGTGAAGCATATAGAGTTATTACCAGAGTTAATAGATAGAGAAACGACATAATTGAGAAGGTGTGAAAATCGCTTTTCAAAATTTCGTTTGGTATAATTATGGACAATCTATGAGGGCTAAAAGGGGTTTTGATATGAGATCAAAAGTAGTAAAAGTAATTCTACTCATTACAATTGCATCTTTCTGTTTATTTGCATATGGCTTTGTTTCAGGTGTAAATGATGTATTAAATCCGAAAGCTTCAAATTTAATTAAAAAGACCGATGTAGTGGCAAAAGAGAAAAAGAAAACGGGAACGTTACAAATCGTTAGTTTAGGTGATTCATTAACGCGTGGCGTTGGTGATAAAGAAGGAATTGGCTATGTTGGGCGAATGAAAGAGGATTTACAAAAAGATTATAAGCAAAAAATTGCATTAACAAATTTAGCAGTTAGTGGTGCAAAAATGCCCGATTTATTAAAACAAATTGAAAGTAATGGCGCTCAATATTCAATTAAGCAAGCAGATGTAATTGTGTTAACGATTGGTGGAAATGATTTGTTCCCAGGCTGGGAATCACTTGGGAAAATAGATTTAGAGACGTATCGTCCTGACACAGAGACGTTTCAAAATGAAGCAAAGAAAATTATAGAAGAAATTCGTAAATTAAATACAGATAGTCCGATTTTTTGGCTTGGTTTATACAATCCTTTTGAAGATGTAGAAGATTTAAAAGGGTCTTCAAACATTGTTGTGGACTGGAATGCATCTTTAGAGAAATTAGCGCTAAACGATAAAAATGTGTATATTACACCGACATTTGATTTATTCCAAAACCGCGGGAAAGATTTATTATACTCTGATCATTTTCATCCGAACGAAGTAGGTTATACGTATATGGCAGAACGTTTAGTTCAAAATGTTGTAAGTAAATTAAAACTAGAACAAGGAGGGGTAAAATGACGACGATACTTTCCGTACGAGACTTGAAGAAGGTAATTGGAAAGAAGATTCTTGTAGAGAATATTTCCTTTGATGTAAAGCAAGGAGAAGTGTTCGGGTTCTTAGGACCAAATGGTGCTGGAAAGACGACTACCATTCGAATGTTAGTCGGATTGATTAAGGCGACAGAAGGTACGATTTCTATCGGTGGTTATTCGATTAAGGAAAATTTCAGAGAAGCGATGCGTCAAATTGGGAGTATCGTTGAAAACCCAGAGTTGTATACATATTTAACGGGATGGGAAAATTTAAAGCAATTTGCTCGTATGTTAGGTGATATATCAGATGAACGTATTATTGAAATTGCTGAAATGGTTCATTTAGATGAAAGAATTCATGACAAGGTAAAAACGTACTCACTTGGTATGAAACAACGCCTTGGAATTGCGCAGGCGCTCCTTGGAAATCCGAAATTGCTCATATTAGATGAACCAACGAATGGTTTAGATCCAGCAGGGATTAGAGAACTTAGGGAATTTATACATAAGCTTGTAAAAGAAGAAAATATGAGCGTGTTTATTTCAAGCCACTTGCTAAGTGAAGTGCAAATGATATGCGATCGCGTTGCTATTATTCATAAAGGAAAGATGATAACAGTTGCCAAGGTTGAAGAATTAATTAAAACAGCAAGTGATCGTGTAGAATGGATTGTTACACCGATTTCTAAGGCGAAAGATATGCTAGAAGCGGCCGAAGAAGTAAGGGAAGTGAGTGTAGAAGGCGATCGATTACTATGCCGCATGGATATTGCATCTATAAGTAGTTGGAATAAACACTTTGTCGCAAATGAAATAGATGTACATAGCGTTAAGGAGCTTGTATTTACGCTAGAAGATTTATTTATTGAACTCACAAGGGGTGAGCAGCATGCGTGAATTTGCGAATCTAGTTTTAAATGAATCAGAAAAGATTTACCGCAAGAAACGTATTTTTGTTGTCATGCTTATTTTAGCAATCTTGATCCCGCTTTTTGTGTATGCGCAGTATCGTGAAATAGAAACGACACAAAAAAGACTCGGTACAACTGATTGGAAGGTTTCATTGCAACAGCAAATTGTTGATTCTCAGAACCGGTTGAACAATTCTAGGTTGCCAGAAGAATGGCGTGATTGGTTAAAGGTAAGAGTTGAGCAACAACAATATTATTTAGATCATGATATTAATCCGATGGCACCGGGTGCACCGACTTTTGTCAGAGCATTTATTGAACAAGGAATTACATTATTTATTCCGCTTCTCGTAATGATTGTCGCCATTGATATCGTTTCAGGAGAACGAAGTGATGGGACGATGAAGATGTTACTTACGCGGCCGATTCGGCGCTGGAAAATACTCCTTAGTAAATACGTGACGATGTTATTTTTCATTTCGCTCATACTGTTTCTTGTAGGTTTGTTTGCTTACATATTATCAGGGCTTGTATTTGGGTACTCGGGATGGAATTTACCTGTTTTAACAGGATTCGTCATTGATAAGGAAACGTTAAATACGAACTTTGTGCATCTTATTCCGCAGTGGCAATACATCTTAATGGCGTATGGACTAGCCTGGTTTGTTGCTATCGTTGTCGGAACTATATCATTTATGGTCTCTGTTTTAATTCGTAATACACCAGCTGGTATGGGCGTTATGCTAGCTGCATTAATTGCAGGCGGTATTTTAAGCTCGTTCGCAACATCTTGGGAAGGCGCCAAATATATTTTTAGTGTGAATTTATCATTAACGGATTATTTATCAGGAAAATTACCTGCATTACAAGGTTTATCGATGGGATTTTCTTTGATGAATTTAACTGTTTGGGCAGTTGTTTCTCTTGTTATTTCGTTCGTAGTATTTACAAGACAGGATATGGTGAATTAATTAGACAGGAAGTGACAGTATGGAAAATGTTTTAAAGAATGATTGGGAGCCACTATTGGCACCAGAATTCGAGAAAGAGTATTATCTTACTCTATCCAGTTTTTTGACAGAAGAATACAGCACGCATGTTGTTTATCCGAAGGTAGAAGATATTTTTAACGCTCTTCAGTATACAAGTTATGAAAATACAAAGGTTGTCATTTTAGGGCAAGATCCATATCATGGACCGAATCAAGCGCATGGTTTAAGCTTTTCTGTGCAACCTGGTGTTAAAACACCACCGTCATTGTTAAATATGTATAAAGAACTTCGAGATGAATATGGTTATGAAATCCCGAATAACGGTTATTTAGTAAAATGGGCGGAACAAGGAGTATTATTACTAAATACCGTATTAACAGTTCGTCAAGGCGAAGCAAATTCTCATAAGGGAAAAGGATGGGAGCACTTCACAGATCGTGTAATTGAACTGTTGAACGAACGTGAAAAGCCAGTTATTTTCATATTGTGGGGGCGCCATGCGCAGGCGAAGAAGAAATTAATTACGAATCCGAATCATCATATTATCGAATCTGTACATCCAAGCCCATTATCGGCAAGACGTGGTTTCTTTGGTAGTAAGCCATATTCTAAAATAAATACGATTTTAGCTAATATGGGCGAAAGAGAAATTGATTGGGAAATTCCAAATTTATAAATAGAAAAGGTAGTTAACAGTTGTTAACTACCTTTTTATTATCATTGTTGCTCGTTCTTTAATTTTGCATCTAGTACAAAAGTACCAAATGGGATAACTGATGAAACGAATGCTCCAAGTGCCCATAAAATTGATTTACGGTGTACGATTGTTACTTGAATTACTGCAAAGATGAATAGAATAAATAGAACACCATGAGCCATGCCTGTAATTTTAACAGCTGTTGCAAATCCTGCGAAATATTTCAATGGCATTGCTACAAATAATAGTAATAGGAAAGAAATACCTTCAACTAGTCCAATTGCTCTTAATCGTCCGATTGGTGTAGATAACATAAAGTAGCCTCCTTTAACGTATGCTTGTATATAGTAAATTTGTATTCTTTTTCAAAATAAAATAGTCTATTTTGTTTCATTATATACAAAAAGAAAGTTTACACTACGAGAATAGTGCAAAGTTCAAAATATAGTCACAAAAGCATGAGAATTTAAATAAAAACCTATTTGAAGTATTTGACTTCAAATAGGTTTTGTGAATGAAAATATTAAACAAGTACATCCGTTTTTAAAACGAATTTCTCTACAACTTTTGCAACACCATCGTTCATATTTGTATCTGTTACGTAGTTTGCAATTTCTTTAATATCCTCAGGTGCATTTCCCATTGCAACGCCAAGACCAGCAAATTCAATCATTGCTTGGTCGTTATAGCTATCGCCCATTGCGATAACTTCTTCACGCTTAATGCCAAGCTTTTGAATCAGTTTGTTTAAGCTCGTTCCTTTTGTAACACCGGCTTCTGTAAATTCTAAGAAGAATGGTTTCGAACGCATCACGCTTAATTGGCCTTCTAGTTGTTTTTGTAGTTTCTTTTCAACTTCAACAAGGCGTTCAGCCTCTTTATTCATTAATACTTTTACTACAGGCTCTTTAACTGCGGCTTTAAAGTCATCTACTACAACAATTGGCATACCGGTAATATCGCCCTCAATTTCAGTATAAGGATTATTTTCTTCCGTTACGATATCATCGCCCATATAAGTATGAATCCATACATCTTCAGTTTGACTAATTTCAAATAGGTTGTGAACGATTTCAGGAGATAGCGTACTACTAAAGATTTCTTCGTTTGTTTTACAGTTAATAATTTTTGCACCATTAAAAGATAGAATGAAACTGCCGTATTCTTCTAAACGAAGTTCTTTGGCTACATTGCGCATACCAAACGTTGGACGTCCAGAAGCAAGTACAACCTTTACACCTTGCTCTTGTGCAGTCATTAACGCTTCTTTCGTACGAGGTGAAATAGTATGGTCATCACGTAATAAAGTATCATCTAAATCTAAAACAATCATTTTATAAGTCATATAGAAAATTCCTTTCTTTAATTGAAATCAAAATACATGTTCATGAAGATGTTGAGGAATAATAGTAAGACATCAAACCTCTTTGAAAAGAAGTAGATAAATTATTATGAGTTGTTGCTCATAATATTGGTTAATAATCATTGGGGAAGAATAAAACCCCAATGATTAAAGTTTGATTTTATCGTAACAACTCTAAAGGTAGAGTGCAATAATGGAAGTTTTCCAATTTAAGATATTTGTTTTGCAGCGGAACGAGAAAATAGTATTTCTAGCAAGATTGCCATTACAGATCCAAGAACGAGACCATTACTTAAAAACGATGCTAGAAATGGTGGAAGTGTGGAATATGCTCCTGCTGGAACAAACATAACTCCGACTCCTGTAAAGATTGAAAGACCGGCTACTTTAAATAATCGTTCTTTATCCTGGACAGTTTCGTATTCTCGAAAGGCGAGACCAATCATGCTTGCGAATACAGGATAAATAGCGGCATAACCAACTGCAACAGGGATTGCTGCAAAGAATGAAGTAATCTTTGGAAATATACTAACGACAATAATAAAGCTTGACCCTAATATAAACGGGAGACGTTTATAAATATTAGTCGTTGCAATAAAACCTGCTGATCCAGAAATAGCGACAGGCCCAATAGCTGAAAATAGGCCGCCTAGCAATTGGTTGATTCCTGTTATAATGCCAGCTTGTTTAAAACGATCTGATGCAGCGTTTTCTTCATATTTAGAGACAACCTTTTGTACAACGCGAATGCTTGCTAACATATTTGTTAGAAGTAAGAGTGTAACGAAAATGACCGTAATTACCATGTTCCATTCAACACGAGGCATTCCGAAAACAAATAAGGATGGAAAACGGATTATGTCTGTCACTGGTGTTATTGGATTAGATAATCCGAAACATGCGAATAATATCCAGCCGCATACGATACTGAAAAGAACGGAATATTGTCCAATAATAGGTAGCTTCATGATGAAAAAGGATAGTAAAATAACAATGAGTGAAAGAATAAATACGTTAGGTTGTACTTCTGTATGTTTTCCATCAAGGCCAAACATTCCCTTTAAGAAGGAGCCACTAAGCTGCGCGACAAGAAGAAATAAATACGTTCCAATGACTGTCGGTGTAAAATAGCGAACAAGTTTATCAATAAGTCCAAAAACGCTAAGAATAATACAAATAATACCGCTTAATAAGAAAGCATATTGAAGAACTTTAAGTGTCTCATTGCTTGATCCAAATAGCACGACGCCTAAACTTGCGTAAAGGGAGAAAATTCCCCACCAAAGGCCAGCAGGACCTTCTTGAATAGGAAGTTTATGCCCAAATATAGCTTGCAAGAGACCAGCAAAACCTAGAACAAATAACGTTCTTTGTACGAATGCGATAGCTTCAGCACCATCAAGACCATAACTAGTTGCGACACTAATTGGTACAATAAGGCTTCCAGCTAAAATAAATAGTGCCCATTGTAAGGCGGAAAGAAATGTCTTCATTATATCAACCTCTTTCATAGATTCCGTATCTAGTATATACGTATTTTATTTCCACTGGCAAAGATTGTAGATAGAGAAAAGAGTTGAAACACGGTATGAATGCACGTAAGCAATTATGGATAGCAGTTATATGTATGACTTTTGTTGTAATTCTAGGAACGATAGGATTTATGACGATTGAAGAGATTAGTTTGTTTCAAGCATTTTGGATGACAATGATTACTGTATTGACTGTTGGATACGGAGATGCCGTTCCTGTAACGCAAGCGGGGAAAGTATTTGCGCTTCTTATTATTCCTGTTGGCGTAGGTATTGTTACGTATGCAATTGGGGTAGTGGCAGCTATGATTATTGAAGGGAATTTATTTCATGCAGTACGGAGGAAGAAGATGGATAAACAAATAGCGCAGTTGAAAAATCATATTATAGTATGTGGTTGCGGTAGAGTGGGGCTTCAAGTTGTACATGAATTGCAAGAAAAGAATATTCCATTTGTCGTTGTTGATAAAGATGAAAGTATATTGGAGCAGGAAAAGCTTTTATTTGTACATGGAGATGCAACGGAAGATCAAGTATTACATAATGCCGGAATTTTAAAAGCGGCTGGTTTAGTTGCTATTGTTGCAAATGATGCCGAAAATGTATTTATTACATTAACAGCAAGAGGATTAAACGATACGATTAAAATTGTTGCGAGATCTGAAAAGCCAGAAACTGAAGAAAAATTAAGGCGCGCCGGTGCAAATAAGGTTATTAATCCATCTAGTATGGCAGGTATTCATATCGCAAAAGGTATTGCAAATCCATTAACCGTTCATTATATTGATACAGTGTTGTATGGAGTAGAACAGTCATTTGTCATTGAAGAAATTCTAGTTGGAAAAGATTCAATATTAGTTGGTAAATCGTTACTAGAGAGTAATGTAAGGAATCAGTTTGATGTAACAATATTAGCGATTTCAAGAAATGGGAATATTATACATAATCCGACAGGGCAGGAAAAATTGAAAGAACGTGATATGATAATAGTATTTGGTTCAGTAGAGAAATTGGGACAATTCGAGAAAGAATTACAAAGTACGAGGTGAGAAGGAATGCAAATATCTAGCGACAAGATTTTAAATAAAATGGCGAATGAAATTGCGAAGGCGAAAAGTAGTGAAGGACAAAAGTCAAAAGAACATTTATTAGTTGTGCGTGCTTTATGTGACTTATTATTAGATGAACAAGTTGAAACATCTACATATAGAGAACCGCAAATTCCATCGCAAGTAATTGGATCACAACCAGTAACAACTATGCAACCAATTGCACCTGTTTCTGGGGAGCCGGTATATATAAAAGAAAGTGATGCAAACGGTAATTCTTTATTTGATTTTTAGAAGATAAATCGTTTGGCTTATATGCAAAAATTGCTTATGATAAAGGTAAAAAAGGGGAATTAAGATGAAAATTTTCTTTTTACTAGGTTGTATTGCAGCGGGGCTATCTGTTGCATTAGGGGCCTTTGGAGCACACGGTTTAGAAAATAAAATTTCTGCAAAAATGTTAGAAGTGTGGAAAACAGGCGTTACATATCAAATGTTTCATGCAGGTGGACTATTCGTAGTTGCTTTATTGATGGATAAGGTTCAATCATCACTTTTAACTACTGCTGGTTGGCTAATGGTAGCTGGAATTATTATGTTCTCAGGTAGTTTGTATGCATTAAGTACGACAGGTATTAAGTTCTTTGGTCCAATTACACCTCTTGGTGGTGTAGCGTTTATTGTGGCGTGGATTCTAGTAGGGACTGCAGTTGTAAAAGGATTATAAAAAAACAAAAGCTGGCATTTGCCAGCTTTTTTTATGGTCTTGGAGTATAAGTTGCTTGTTGACTAGGTAAATACGTAATTTCTTCTGGAAATTCTACGTAATCTAAGTAGATCATTAGTAGTAAATAGCGTTTTCCTGATTGCGGTTCACTAATAACGATATGGTCACGGCCAGCTGCTTCAATAATACCTGTATAAGATTGTGTGCCAAGGGAACTGCCACGTTCATAGGTCATTACAACCGTAGCTTGCTTACCTTTGTTTAAACGAAGGATATTTTCAATATAGGATTGCTCTAGAGGTAACATGCCTTGAGAAATTGCATATTGAGCTTGCGCAGCTTGAGCTGTTTGTTGTTGCATCGCTTGCTGTTGTTGAGTCATTTGTTGCGGTTGTACATAAGTTCCAGATGGTTGATAAAAACCTGTTCCATAGTACGGATTTTGTTGCTGTGCCATTCAAAAATCCCTCCTCATTTTTATTCCTTAATATACGCTAGGGCAGTCTCCAGCAGATGGCTGGAAGAAGCAGTGCTTTTTAAAGCGACCAGAGTTTTGTTGGTTATACCAAGTTGGTGGACATGCACCTTCAGGTCTAAAGAACCATAAGGCAAAGTTGGCAGGCCAAAAACGTTGCCCTTGAATGGTCCGTCTCGCTAGGGCAATATCTTGTTCGCGTGCCCGTTGATAAAAATATCCTTTTTGCGTTGCTTCAAAACCGCCGGGGTTTTGATAAACCATTTGACGTAAATTACGAATGCTTTTAAAGTCTAAACAATTTCCGCGGACACGATTTACCCCAACGTTTCCGACCATTAACATTCCTTGTTGCCCTTCTCCTTCGGCTTCAGCACGCATCAGTCTAGCCAACAACTTTACATCTTCTTCGTTATAAGCAATAACGCCCATTATGTGTCACCTCTCTTTTTGTAATACCTTTTGGAAAGAGGTTTATCCCGCATTAACGGGCAGTGAGACTCCTGCCCTAAAATTTGGTTGAAGTAAAGAAATTAGATGGGAGATCAAACTGCCCGTAAACGCCCGATTAGTTCAACTAATAATCAGCGGGTGATTCCCCCACTGATTAAAGTTTCACTTTATCTCTAGATGAAGTGTGTAACAATTACTAGTTCATACGTATGAGGAAAAGGACTCAGATATGACAACCAAACGAAGTTTTACATTGAGAGTGGAAAATAAAAAAAGCTAGCGTGAGCCAGCTTTTTTATTAAAAAACTTTAGACCATAAGTTTGAGAAGAAATCACCAATAGAGCGCATTGTTAACACAAACCAATTTGCTTTTTCAACTTCCTCTGTCGTTTTTGCAGTAACTTTCATACTTTTACTACCGTCTAAGAAACCATATTTATCAGTTGATTCTAAAGTAATTGAGCCTACTTTGGTATCTTTCTTAATAGGAGCAACTAAATGTCCATCTTCAGAAAGAGATTTATCTAATTCAGTTCCAATTTTATAAGGCTCTTTGCTACCTTTTTTCGCAATTACTGTTATTTCTTTTTCGGGTGCAACAGTTACTTGGTCTTCTTTCCCTTTTACTACAGAGATTGTATTGTTTTTATTAACTTTTAGTTTTTGTTTTTCAAAGTTATTAAATCCATATTCGATTAATTCACGAGATTCCGTGAAACGTTCATCCATTGATTTTGTTTTAATAATAACCGAGATAAGACGTACATCACCACGTTTAGCAGTAATGGTAAATCCGTATCCAGCTGTATCAGAACTTCCGGTTTTTAAACCATCAGTACCTTCATAAGCGAAAGCAGCTCCTGGTAACATCCAATTCCAGTTTTCCATACGAATTGGTTTTGGGTGATTGTCTGGGAAGTTTCTAAATCTTTGTTTTGTATCCTCTAGCATTTCTGGATACTTTGTAATCATTGCTTTTGAAAGCATACCCATATCACGAGCTGACATAGAGTTTTCTGCATTTGGATCAGTACCCTCAGGATGTTTTCCTTTTAAGTCAGCGTTATTTAAGCCAGTAGCGTTTACAAATTTATATTTCTTTAATCCTAGCTTTTTAGCATGTTCATTTGCAAGATTTAAGAAGTTTTTCTCACTTCCTGCAAGAAGTTCTGCTAAAGCAATACTAGATCCATTTGCAGAGAATATAACAATAGAATGATATAATTCTTTTACAGTATATTGACGTCCTTTTTCGAACGGTACATTAGAGAATTCATTATTACGAGAGACTTCATAAGCGTAATCAGAAATATTTACTTTCGTATCCCATGTGATTTTTCCTTCTTTAATTGCTTCTAAAACAGCGTAAACAACAATTAATTTTGACATACTAGCAATAGCTAGCAATTCATCTGGATTTTGCTCGTGAAGTATTTTTCCTGTATCTGCATCAAATAAAAGTGCAGCCGCCGCCTCAATATGTATTTTTTCTTCCGCATGGGATGTTGTTACTCCTAAGGAAGAAATTGACAATACAAGCAATAGTAAAATAGACAAGATTTTTTTCATATAGATTATCACCTTCGCATCGTTATTTAGCATATAGCTCGTATCATTTTAGCATATCTTTACATATAAAAAGGTTACAATTTTACAAGAAATTTGAAAAAATGTTGGTTTTTCTTCAAAAGTGCAGAAAAAAGGAGATTTTTGAGGATAAATATAGAGAAGAATAAAAAAAGGAACGAATTTCGTTCCTTTTCACCATTTATATGTGTAAAAATTTCTCTACTTTTTCGTCTTGTAAAATGTTTCCAACGAAGAATGTTCCAAATTCACCATAACGAGCACTTACTTCATCGAAGCGCATTTCGTATATAAGTTTCTTAAATTGAAGAACATCGTCAGCGAATAATGTTACGCCCCATTCGAAATCATCGAATCCAACAGATCCTGAAATCACTTGGCGTACTTTACCTGCGTATTGACGACCAATTTTACTATGGCTGTACATCATTTTTTTACGTTCTTCCATAGGAAGCATGTACCAGTTGTCATCACCTTGGCGACGCTTATCCATTGGATAGAAGCAAATATGATTTGCTTTCGGTAATTCAGGATATAAACGAGCTAAAATTTGCGGGTTTTGGTATGGATCCTCATCAGCTGGAAGGTAGTTGCTTAATTCAACAACAGATACGTAAGAATATGCAGGAACCATATATTCAGCTAAAGTTGTTTTATTCAATTCTGTCTCAATTTCATTTAACTCTTCCATTGTTGGACGTAAAATCATAAGCATAATATCAGCTTTTTGGCCAACAACTGTATACATTGCGTGACTACCTTTTTTCGCAGTAGCTACTTCGTTCCATTTTTCAACGACATTTAAAAATTCAGACACTGCTTGTCCGCGTTCGTCGCTAGATAATGTTTTCCATGCAGCCCAATCAATAGAACGTAAATCATGTAAACAATACCAGCCATCTAACGTTGTTGTTGCTTCACTCATTCTATTCACCTCAGTTAATGATAGTTTTACACGTTAACTATAGCATATATAGTTTTAAAATCATCTATATAAAACCTTGGCGCATAAAATTGTCACATTTAAGTGTTTAAGCAAGGTGAATTTAACGGCTGAATTTTATGAAAATATAATCATTTTTATTTTATCTATTTTTTGGGAGCTATAAGTTTAAAATATAGAAGAAAAGCAGTATTCTTAAAGATAGAGTTTTTTTAACATATGTAGGAGGGTTTATTCGTGAGCAACTTATTTACAACAGTAAAAGAAAAAGTTCAAGGAAAAGGCATTTCTATCGTACTTCCTGAAGGAACTGATGAAAGAATTTTAGGCGCTGCAGAGCGTTTAGCAAAAGAAGAGTTAGTAAAACCAATCTTAGTTGGTAATAAGGAAGAAATTAGCGCAAAAGCTGCTAGCATGAATTTAACATTAGCAGGCATTGATATTTACGACCCAGCTACATACGAAGAAATGGATGCAATGGTAGCATCTTTCGTTGAACGCCGTAAAGGTAAAGCGACTGAAGAAGACGCTCGCAAAATCCTTAAAGACGAAAACTACTTCGGTACAATGCTTGTATACATGGGCAAAGCACACGGTTTAGTAAGTGGTGCAGCTCACTCTACAGCTGATACAGTTCGTCCAGCACTTCAAATTATTAAAACAAAACCAGGCGTTACAAAAACTTCTGGCGTATTCATCATGGTACGTGAAGAAGAGAAATATGTATTCGCTGATTGCGCAATTAACATTGCACCAAACAGCCAAGATTTAGCTGAAATCGGTATCGAAAGTGCGAAAACTGCTGAGTTATTCGGCATTGATCCACGTGTTGCTATGTTAAGCTTCTCTACAAAAGGTTCTGCGAAATCTCCAGAAACAGAAAAAGTTGTAGAAGCAACTCGTATTGCAAAAGAAATGGCTCCTGAGTTAACTTTAGATGGAGAATTCCAATTCGATGCTGCATTCGTACCATCTGTAGCTGAGAAAAAAGCTCCAGGTTCTACAATTAAAGGTGATGCTAACGTATTCGTATTCCCAAGCTTAGAAGCTGGCAATATCGGCTACAAAATCGCTCAACGTTTAGGTAACTTCGAAGCAGTAGGACCAATCTTACAAGGCTTAAACATGCCTGTAAATGATCTGTCTCGTGGATGTAACGAAGAAGAAGTGTACAAGTTAGCTTTAATTACAGCAGCTCAAGCACTTTAATTCTATAATGAATTGAAATAAAGACCGTCGCTATTATAGCGACGGTCTTTATTTTTCTAAGCCAAGTGCTTTATTATTACGATCAATAATACGTTGTAAATTCGTCTCATATAAAGGAATCTCGTCTATTGTTAATTGAGATGTTGTTAACTTTGGAGCGAATTGCTGCAATGTTTTTAAAAGACGCATCATTAAATCTTGTACTGTAATGGTTTCGCCAAGTAATTCTGAGAGTGAGGCCATCGTACTTGGTACAATTTCAGGGTACGTAAAGCGTGTTTCTTCCCCTTGAATTGCTAGGTTGTAGAAATCACGAACGAGTGCGGCACGCTCAGAGCCACTTCCGGTAGCACAGAGGTAAATTTGGACAGCGACACCCCCGCGAATACGACGTTGTGAAATACCAGCGAATTTTTGATCGCGAATACTTAAGTCATAACTACCAGGACAGTAAGAGCCAACAATTTCTTTTGCCTCGATAGTAACGTCGTAATCCTTTAACATCTCCTTAATCAAATGCCACATTGTATCGTATCCAAGATCGATATCGATACCTTTTTCTGTTTCTTGAAATAAAAGTGATACATTTAAAACACCTTCATCAAGCACGACCGCAAGCCCGCCAGAATTACGAACAATGACATTGAAGTTGTTTTGTTTTAAAAAAGAAATACCTTCTTCTAAATGCGGAAGGCGTGAATCTTGAATGCCAAGGACAATTGTATTGTGATGAACCCAAGAACGCATTGTTGCGGCTGACTTGCCATTTCCAATGCTTGTGCATAATGTGTCATCCATTGCGAATGACTGAAGTGCATGGAATGTTGGTCCTAAACTAGATTGATCTACAATGCGCCACTCTGGCTGAGATAAAATGGAACGGGAATTGCTCATATAACTAACCCCTTATCTTTAAAATGACAATCTCTATTATAGCAAAAAATGAAGAATGGAGTTTTCTCACATATAAAGGGGGAGCTTAGAGGTGAAATAATAAAAAGGATGCATTACATGCATCCTTCTTATTCTGCAATTTTTTCTAAATTACCGTTTCGGTCCATTCGGAAAGATGTTTGAGAACGTTCTTCGTCATCCATGACTGCCAATTTACGAGCACGGTTCATAATGTTCATAAGTGTTTCGTAATCTTCTTGTACAGTATGAGATTGCTTTTCTAATTTTTCTAGTTTCTTTTCTAGTTCCTCATTCCGAAGGATTTGTGCTTTAATTTCTTGTTTCAATCTCGTATTCTCGTTTTCAAGAGCTGTCACTTTTATATTTGAAGATCCGACTGTTTGTAAAAAATAAATAACATCTTGCATTGTCATAGAGCTTCTTGCAGCAGGAGCAGTAGATTCTTGATATGGAATAGCTTCTTTATATTGTACGATTGATTCTTCTTGTACTAATTCTTCATAATCAGTTATCGAATCTGAAGCTGGTGGTGTATAAAGTAAACGTTTTTTCGCTTGTTCACCGCTTGCAGCACGCATTTTATCTTTACGATGTTTTTTTGCTAGTTGAAGAGCTTGTTCATAGCTATAGCGAACAACGGCATTCCAGCGGAAACCACAAGCAGCAGATGTACGATTTAACTGATCCCCTACTTCCTCAAATGCATTTAATTGCGTACTTCCTTCTCTAACATGACGAAGTACCGTTTCAGCAAGTAATAAATCATCCTCATCTGTCCAAGCATCTTGTCTTACTTTCATAGATTCAACTCCCTTTCTTTTTATGAACTTCCTATTTTTATAATGGGCAAAAAAATAAACTTTTATACAAAGCTTTTAAAAATATGGTAGATTTCGATGAAAGGTAAAAATTTTCCCATGAATGGTGAGCGCTTCTGTAGGAGAGCATATAAATATGTAGCAATATGTAGAGAATAGGCTTTGTAGGGAAACTTGCAACGAGCTTCAAAGAGCGGTAAAATACCATTTAGTGTTTATTTTTAAATGTACTTGAGAAAAGTTTAAAATAGAGGAAGTGTTATATAATGGGAAACGAGTTTCGCGTGTGCGATGACTGTCAGGCAACGAACGTTAAAACGTTAGTTCCGAAGCTAAAAAAAGTAGATTCATGTGCAACGATTGAAGTTGGATGTCAGTCTTACTGTGGTCCTGGTCGTAAAAAATCATTCGCATTTGTAAATAACCGTCCAGTTGCGGCTCCAACAGAAGATGAGTTAATCGTGAAAATTGAAGCAAAGTTAAATAAGTAAGAAAAAGAAGAGTGAAAAGATTCCTCTTCTTTTTTTATGCCCATAAGAGGAATGGTTTATTCTGCGAAAGTAATCTTGTGTGGATGAACGTTTTCTAAAGGATGGACATAACTTTTGTATTAAAATTCCAGTTTATATAAATTTATATTTCAAAATAATGGTTGACAGTCTTTTAAAGCGATAGGTAGAATAGAAGTGTCTGATTCTGAGAATCATTATCAGGGAAATAACAATTCACCTAATTTTTTTATTACTATTTGAGAATAAATTTCATTTCAATAAATATATGTTGTTGGTTAGGATGGTTGAGGGATGGAAGCGAGCGCAAGCAGTATAGAACAGCAAGAAGAGAATGTTAAAGAGATTAAGAGCAGACCGCTCATCGCTTCTATTATTTTAGTAGCGGGTACAATTTTGTTAGCTTTAAGCATGGCAGTTTCTATTTCTTTTGGGGCTGCAGATATTAGTTTAAAGACTGTATGGCAAGCTGTATTTCAGTTTGATGGATCTATTACACATCATAACGTAATTCAAGAGCTTCGCATGCCTAGAGCAATAGGGGGCGTAGTTGCAGGTGCCTTTTTAGCGGTATCAGGAGCAATTATGCAAGGTATGACGCGAAATCCACTTGCTTCACCATCGTTAATGGGGATTACAGATGGAGCTGTATTTGGAATTGCAATTATGTATGCATTTTTCCCTAATTCACCTTATTTAATGTTTGTTATCGCATCTTTTATTGGAGCTGCGTTTGGTGCAAGCATTGTATATGGAATTGGATCTTCTTCACCAGGTGGATTAACACCTGTGAAATTAGCTTTAGCAGGTGCAGCTATTAGTGCTTTATTAGGGGCAATTTCATCTGGAATCGCATTGTATTTCAATCTTGCCCAAGAGGTGAGTATGTGGAATGCAGGCGGAGTCGCTGGAGTGAAATGGCAAAGTATTAATATGTTAGTGCCAATTGGCCTTGTTTGTCTTTTTATCGCAATTATGATGTCGAGATATATTACAATTTTGAGCTTCGGTGAAGAAATTGCAATTGGACTTGGTCAAAATACGACATTGATTAAATTTATCGGAACAGTACTTGTTCTTGTTTTAACGGGTTCCGCAGTTTCCATGGCAGGATCAGTTGGATTTGTTGGTCTTGTAATTCCGCATATGACTCGTTTCCTCGTAGGCTCGGACTATAGATGGGTTATTCCATGTTCTGCGGTCTTAGGTGGGCTGTTAATTGAATGTGCAGATATGTTATCTCGCGTTATTAACCCGCCATTTGAAACGCCAATTGGAGCAATTACAGCGCTAATTGGGGTTCCATTCTTCCTCTACTTAGCACGTAATGAAGGGAGAGGAAAGATGTGAGGACGAGTGTCTTAACAAAAAAGAACATTTCTATATTAACGATTTTAGTAGGACTAATCGTTTCTATATTTCTTATTAGTTTAAATACAGGAACTTTTAAAATCCCGCCAATGGACGTATTAAAGTCATTGGTTGGACTAGGGGCTGAAGATCAGTCTGTTATTTTATTTGAATTCCGTATGCCGCGTATGGTAATTGCTATACTAGTCGGATCTGCTTTAGCTATGTCAGGCGCGATTTTGCAAGGTTTATCACGAAATCCGCTTGCTGATCCAGGTATTATAGGTATTAATGCTGGAGCGGGATTAACAGTTGTTATATTCGTCTACTTCTTCTTCGGAAAAGTAGGGACTGGTACATTTTTATCTGTATTCATTCTTCCATTCTTCGCACTAGTTGGAGCGATATTAGCAGCGGTAATTATTTATTTACTAGCATGGAAAGACGGCGTTTCATCGACTCGATTAATACTAGTCGGTATTGCCGTTGCAGCTGGATTTGGAGCTGTTAGTTTAATTTTCTCTATGAAGATGACATCTAACGATTTTCGTTTTGCTACGATTTGGCTGGCGGGAAGTCTATGGGGGACAGATTGGAAATTCGTATTAAGTGTACTTCCATGGATGGTTATTTTCTTACCACTTGCTATAAGTAAAGCACACATATTAAATGTAATGAACCTAGGCGATTCTACAGCAGTTGGCCTTGGTGTAAACGTAGAAAAAGAAAGACGTAAATTATTATTTATTGCAGTTTGTTTAGCAGGTGCATCTGTTGCTGTTGCCGGCGGAATTGGCTTTATCGGTTTAATGGCCCCGCATTTAGCAAGACGCCTTGTTGGTGGTAAACATCAAATTATGTTGCCCACAGCTGCGCTAATAGGAACGTTTTTACTTTTATTCGCAGACGTAATTTCAAGAAGTGTACTAACAACTTCAGAAATACCAGTCGGTCTTGTTATTTCAGTAATTGGTGCACCGTATTTCATTTATTTACTTATGAGGACAAAATAAAGGGAGGCTTTTCGTATGGCAACTTTAGCGGTGGATGCGGTATCTGTTGGCTATAATGAAGGTTTAATTATTGATGGGTTAACAGTTGAAATTCCGGAAGGGAAAATTACAACAATTATTGGACCAAATGGTTGTGGGAAGTCCACATTATTAAAAACGGCGTCTCGTATTTTGAAGGCAAAGCAAGGTACTGTTTATCTTGACGGAAAAGCAATTGAGAAACAGCCAACGAAAGAAATTGCAAAGAAAATGGCGATTTTACCACAAACTGCAGAAGTGCCAACGGGTCTTACTGTATTTGAGCTTGTGTCATATGGAAGATTCCCTCATCAAAAAGGGTTTGGCACGTTGAAAGAAGAGGATTATCGCTACATTAACTGGGCACTTGAAGTGACAGGAATGAAAGAATTTGCGAATCGTCCAGCAGAAGCGCTATCAGGCGGTCAACGTCAACGTGTTTGGATTGCAATGGCTCTTGCACAAGGAACAGAATTACTTGTATTGGATGAACCAACGACGTACTTAGATATGGCTCATCAATTAGAAGTATTAAACTTATTGAAAAAGTTAAATGAAGAAGAAGGTAGAACGATTGTTATGGTTATCCATGACTTAAATCACGCTTCTCGTTTCTCAGATCATATGATTGCATTAAAAGCAGGTAAGTTAATGAAACAAGGAACGCCAGATGAAGTTATGACAAGTGAAACACTTCGTAACGTATTTGAGATTGAAGCTCAAATCGTTCCATGTCCAGTAAACTGTAAGCCAATTTGTTTAACATATGATTTAGCGATGATTAGTAATCAATTGCGTAAAAAAGCATAAGTAGAACCCCCTCGTGAAGAGGGGGACTTCTAATGGACGTTGAGCTTCTTATATAAGAATGGGAAGTTGAACGCCCGTTAGAATGGGTTATTAACAACAATTAATAAATATATATTAATTAATTGTTATCTTTGTTTCTTATAGTTCGTTGTAACTTATAAGATAAATACAGCTAGAAGGAGTGGGAACATGAAGAATTTTAAAATGGCACTATTAGCAATGGTACTAGTTGTGACTTCTGTACTATTTGCAGCTTGTTCTAACAAAGAAGAAGAAAAGAAAGCAGATGCAAAGACTGAAGAGCGCACTGTAAAACATGCAAAAGGGGAAATTAAAATTCCTGCAAACCCAAAGAAAATTGCTGACCTTAGTGGTTCAACAGAAGAATTATTAATTTTCGGTATGAAACCGGTTATTACTGCTAATACATCTCAAGAAAAAATTGATGCACATATTGAAAAGAAACTAAAAGACGTTAAACCAGTTGGTTCTGCTTGGGGCGATAAAATTAACATCGAAGCAGTAGCTGCTGCAAAACCAGATTTAATTCTTGTAAATAATCGTCAAGAAAAGATTTATGATCAATTATCTAAAATTGCACCAACAGTTATGTTAAATACTCCATTAGATCAATGGCGTCCAAAATTTGAAGAAGTAGGTCAAATCTTCGGTAAAGAAAAAGAAACAAAAGAATGGTTCAAAAAGTATGATGAAAAAGCAAGCAAATTACATGACAAAATCGTTGCTAAAACTGGTGAAGCAACATTTATGAAAATGGCTGCATATCCAAATGCTTTCCGCGTATACGGTGACTACGGTTACGGTAGCGTAATCTTTAATGATTTAAAACTACCAGCAGTTAAAGGTACACCAACTGATAAACCGTTAGTACAAGTACAAAAAGAAGCTTTAATCGATTACAACCCAGATTACTTATTCGTGTTTACAACTGGTGACGGTTCTCAGCGCTTGAAAGAATTCCAAGAAGAATCAATTTGGAAAAACATGAACGCTGTTAAAAACAACCACGTATTTACAATTAAAAATGAAGACTTAAACAAAGGTTACTTCCCACTTGGGAAAGATATGATCTTAGACGAAGTTGCTGAATTCGTTTTAGGTAAATAATGTATAAAGGAAATCACTTTTACTTCGGTAAAGGTGATTTTTTCTTTTTATAAAGGGAATTAATACAGTCTTTCATTTCTTTCTGTTTCTCATTTCGTTTATAATATAAAGTAAGAATGTAGTAAAGAAAGGGGGATGTCGGAAAGTGGTATATTTAAACGACAAACTCAGCGAAACAAAAGTGTTTAAAGACCCAGTACATAAATATGTGCACGTGCGTGATCGTGTTATTTGGGATTTAATCGGAACGAAAGAATTTCAACGCTTGCGCCGTATTAAGCAGCTTGGAACGACATTTTTTACATTTCACGGTGCAGAGCATAGTCGCTTTACTCATTCGTTAGGTGTATACGAAATTATTCGTCGTATGATTGATGATGTGTTTGATGGCAGACCAAATTGGAATGCTGAAGATAGATTGTTATGTTTATGTGCGGCATTACTTCATGATGTCGGCCACGGCCCATTTTCTCACTCGTTTGAAAAAGTATTTTCATTAGATCATGAGAAATTTACGCAAAAGATTATCGTTGGCGATACGGAGATTAATGATGTATTAAGTCGTGTTGATAAGGAGTTTCCACAAAAGGTAGCAGATGTAATTGCAAAAACGTCTACTAATAAATTAGCGATTAGTATGATTTCGAGTCAAATTGATGCGGATCGTATGGATTATTTATTAAGAGATGCTTATTTTACAGGCGTAAAGTACGGAAACTTCGATATGGAACGTATACTGCGTGTAATGCGTCCGTATGGGAATCAAGTAGTCATTAAAAATAGTGGTATGCATGCTGTTGAGCATTACATTATGAGTCGTTATCAAATGTATTGGCAAGTATATTTCCACCCGGTAACGCGAAGTGCAGAAGTTATTTTAACGAAGATTTTACACCGTGCGAAATCACTGCACGAGAAGTATTATACATTTAAAAATCATCCTGTTCATTTCTATTCTTTATTTGAAGAAGAAGTAACAGTAGAGGATTATTTAAAGTTAGACGAGAACGTTATGTATTACTACTTCCAAGTATGGCAGGAAGAAGAAGATCCAATTTTAAGCGATTTATGTCGCCGTTTTATGAATCGAAATCTATTTAAATATGTAGAGTTTACAGATAAACACGGTTTAGATAATTGGATGGAATTAAGTAGTTTATTTAAAAAGATTGGACTTGATCCGGAGTATTATTTAGTAGTTGATTCAACATCAGACTTACCGTATGACTTTTATCGTGCAGGAGAAGAAGAAGAGCGTCTACCAATCCTACTTCTTATGCCAAACGGAGAGCTTAGAGAGCTTTCACGTGAGTCGGATATTGTTGAGGCGATTACAGGTAAGAAAAGAACGGATCAAAAGCTATTCTATCCACATGATTTAATCTATGAAGATGGAAGAAAAGGAAAATATAAAGAGAGAATTATTGAGTTGTTAGAAGGAAAGAAATAAGAAGCAGCTAATGGCTGCTTCTTATGAAAAAACTTGAAATTATTTGTCGCTTAAGCGTTTTCCGCCAACTGCATAATGGTTTTTGGACATTTCTTCGATGAAAACAACGATGTTTTCTTCAGGAGCACCAGTTGTTTCGCTTACTGCTGCTGTTACTTTCTCAGCAAGAGCTTTCTTTTGTTCTTCTGTGCGTCCTTCTAGCATTTTCACTGTTACGTATGGCATGTACAATCGCTCCTTTTATGTAAGTTACACTCTTATTATAGCGGATTATGGGGAAGAACAATCGAAAAAACAAATAATTTCTTTTTTGACATATGGAAGAGGAGATGAAGTATGGATCAGTTATTTAGATATCCATTGCACGAAATTCCGTTAGTAGCAATGGCAATTATTATTGCACTATCCGTTCATGAATTTGCACATGCATATGTTGCATATAAATTTGGGGACGATACAGCAAAGAGACAAGGGCGTTTAACGTTATCACCGATGGCCCATTTAGACCCTATCGGTTTGATTGCAGTATTAATTCTTGGATTCGGTTGGGCAAGACCAGTTCCTGTTAACCCATATAACTTTAAAAGACCGCGTCTGGCAGGTATATTAGTTTCAATTGCAGGGCCGATTAGTAACTTAATTTTAAGTGCAATTGGTTTAATTATTTGGTATAGCTTATTAAAATTTGGTGTATTATACTCAATTCCATCTGCAGTGGCAGATACGTTAGCTCAATTTTTCCAGATTTTTATTATGCTGAATATCGTTTTACTTGTATTTAACTTATTACCAATCCCGCCACTTGATGGATATCGAGTTGTGGAAGATTTAGCGCCAGCAAATATTCGCGCGAAAATGACACAGTATGAAAAATACGGGGCAATTGCGTTATTAATTCTCGTTATTACACCGCTTAGTAATTATACAATTCAACCTATTTTTCAGGTAGTTATTCCGCATGTATTTGTATTTTTAGATAGCATCATTGCGCCTATTTTTGGCCTTTTATAATTTTTAAGTGAGGAGGATTTTACATATGACAGAGAAAAAGAAAAAAATCGGTTTTAATATCGTGAAAAATGATTCAACAGATGGACATGGTGGATTTGGTGTTGGGGCATTAAGCTTAGAAAACATTTCACCTGTATTTGTTGATGTACTAGAGAAGACTGCATTCGTTGATATCGGTGCGATGCATGCGCGTAGTACAGTAGAAAAAGGTATTAAGTTTTTAACAAATAAAGATGAAGTTCCAAATGGAAAACCATTTTGGCTTGTATGGGTAACAATTGAAAGAACTGCGACAGGTGCGTATTACGCAGGTGTAACAGCTTGTGAAATGACAGTTGACCGTGAGATTCGCCGCGGATATAAATCACTTCCAGAACACGTAAATAAAATGGATAAATCATTGAAGCGTCACATTATGGTTGACCATATGGATGAATCATCTAAAAAGGTACTTGGTACGTTCTTGAAAGAACATAATGAAGCGATTTGGAACGAATCTAGTGAAGAATTGCGCCGTGCATTATTAAGTGAATAAAAAATAGCTGACGGGTGCCCGTCAGCTATTTTTTTTACCAAGGAAGATATTTGTTCCACCAACTTGTTTTTTTCTTTTCTTCAGTCGTTTTTTCAAATTCTTCTTTATCATCGACGTGATCCATACAATATTCAGTCGGTTCGGTACCTTTAGCGAAATACATTTTCACAGAAATAGGACAATTTTTTGTAGCAATTTTACCGTTCTCTGGATTGATATTAACCGCTACGACGTCACTTGGTTGTTTAAATTCTTTTTTAGGCTGTCCATCTAAGCCTTTCTCCATCGTATCAGTCCATATTTTCTTCGCATATCCTTGTTCTGCGACGTTTGAAATAGATTTAGGTTGATCATATCCGACCCATACACCTGTTACGATTTGCGGAGTAAATCCAATCATCCAACTATCCGTTTCAGTAGAACCAGATTTGCCGGCATATGTTCTTGATAATTTTGATAACATCGATTGGCCAGTTACAGCAGCATAACTGCTTAGTTTCTTATTAAACATACCAGTCATCATTTCTTCCATTACAAACGCTTTGCTCTTGTCGAGAACTTGTTTACTCTCTAAATGAGCATCGTATAATATATTTCCTTCATGATCCATAATGCGGCGAATGAAAGTAGGTTTTACTTCTTTTCCACCGTTTGCGAACATGCTATAAGCGTTAACCATTTCAATTGGTTTTACTGGTGATGTACCGAGAGCTAGAGAAGGTACATCTTTTAATGCACTTGTAATTCCAAATTGTTTCGCTGTTTTTGCAAGCGCGTCATCTCCTAAAAACAAATTCGTTTTCACAGCATATATGTTATCAGAGACTGCGAGAGCTTGTGCCATCGTTACGAAATCATCGGCATAATAATCTTTATAGTTCTTCGGTTTATACTTTGAAACGCCGTCACCTAAGGTGAATACAGTATATTCGCTTTTTAAGCGCGTAGCAGGCGTGAATCCTCGTTCTAATGCCGCATAATATAGAAATGGCTTAAATGTAGAACCAGGCTGACGAATGGCCTGTGTAGCCCTGTTAAATTGACTCGTAGTATAATCGGTTCCGCCAACAAGAGCAGCCACTTCACCTGTCGTTGGATTCATAGAGACGAGAGCAGTTTGTATGTTTGTTGTGTCAGGTATATGATCCTTTACAGCTTGTTCTGCTACAGCTTGTAGTTTAGGGTCTAGCGTTGTATAAATTCGTAAGCCACCTCGTTGTAAAGCTTGTTCGTCTAATCCGACATCACGAAGAAGCGAAGCTTGTACAGCATCTTGGAAATATGGTGCGACCTCTGCTACTTTTTTCGTATCTAATGAGGCAAAAGTTAGTGTTTCTTTCTTCGCTAAGGCTGCTTGTTGCTTCGTAATATATCCTTGCTTTACCATTTCATCTAATATGAGAGCTTGTCGTCCTTTAGCACGATCCTCTTTCAAAAAGGGAGAATAGACACTTGGCCCTTTCGGGATACCTGCCAGCATACTAGCTTCTGCTAATGTTAACTCTTTTGCCGTTTTATCGAAATATAGACGGGACGCAGCTTCGATGCCATAAGCGCCATGTCCGTAATAAATTGTATTTAAATATCCTTCTAAAATATGATTTTTATTATAGTTTACTTCAAGGCGGATAGTGTACATTGCCTCTAACAATTTTCGTTTCCACGTTTTATCATGATCTAAATACAGATTACGCGCGTATTGTTGTGTAATTGTACTAGCTCCTTGTACCTTTGCCATCGCTTTTAAATCAGCAACAATTGCACCTGCAATCCGTTTCAAATCGAAGCCGTGATGTTTATAAAATCTTTGATCTTCAATAGAAAGGGTCGCTTCTTTTACATAAGGTGAAATTTCATTAAGAGAGACATTGTAACGTTTTTGAATTTCGTTACTTTGTCCAATAACAGTATCATCGTTTGCGTAAAAGACGCTTGTTTGCGGGACCGCAACAGGAGGAGGTCCCATAATTTTTGCAACTATAATAATAACAAAAAAAGAAAAAACGAAGAAAAGGACGCACGAAAACATTGCGGTGAAGAAAAGACGTTTATATTTTTTAAGTTTTGGATTCATAGTTTGATCCATCTTTTTTCAGCCCCTCATTAATACAAGCGTTATTGTATTAGTATTGAGGGTTTTCGTTTATTTTAAACAATGAAATTTCGAAAATAAAAAAGCCCTTTCCATTAAGAAAGGAGCTCAAAGGCACGTGCTGGCCAATCGGTAATGATGACATCTACACCATAATCAATCATAGTTTGCAAATCTTTGTATTCATTAATTGTATATGGACGGAAAACATATCCTTGCTCTTGTGCTAACTGCACATATTCTTTCGTTAATAACTGGAAGTTTGGATGTAATCCACTTGCTTCTCTATGTTTTGCTTCGGAAATTGGATCAGCAAGTGGTGTATCATATAAAATTGCTCTTGGGATTTCAGGAGCAATTTCTGCTAATAATGAAACAGAGTCATGGTTAAATGATGAAAATACAATTTGATTAGAAAGATGATATTCACGCACAAGTGCAACAGCTTTTTCCTCAATATTTGGGTAATGAATAACATCTGTCTTTAATTCAATATTTAGTTGTAAATTCGTTGTGGAAAGCCAAATGAAAACCTCACGCAACGTTGGGATTTTTGCTTCATGGAAAGAAGGGTCTTTATAGCTACCAGCGTCCAATAATTGTAGTTCCTCTACCGTTTTTTCAGAAACAGGTCCAACGCCATTTGTTGTACGATCGACGGTTTCATCGTGAATTACGACAAGTTCACCATCTTTTGATAAGTGGACATCGAGTTCAATTCCGTGAGCACCAATGCGTTCTGCTTCTTGGAAGGCAATCATCGTATTTTCGGGATGTGTTCCTTTTACTCCGCGGTGAGCGAAAATAAGTGGTTTACTCATGTGAAATTCTCCTTATTATCTCTTTTCTTTTATTATGAAACTGCTTTAGGGAAAATACAATTGAATATGACAAACATTTACAAAAGTCTAACAGTTGCAGAAAAGTTAACGTTAACGTAAAATGTAATAATCAAGTGAAGGGAGGAATAAACATGTATAAAATTGATGAAGTAACAAAGCAAGTCGGTTTAACAAAACGTACACTTCGTTATTATGAGGAAATTGGTTTAATTCATCCCCCAGAACGTAGTGAGGGAAATATCCGTCTGTATACGGATGAGGATATTGCCAGAATTAAAAGAATTGTAGAAGCGAAAGAAGTGCTAGGAATCACACTTCAAGAAATGCAGCATTTCTTATCACTAAAAGAAAGAATGGAGCAAAGAAGAAATAGCGAAAACCCTCGTGATCGTGAAGTGATTCAAGAAATTAAAGATATGCTTGAAAAACAAGTGCAAACGTTAGACGAAAAAATGGAGCAAATGCAACGTGTAAAGGCAGAACTAGAAGATAGTTTACATCGTGCAGTAACATTTTTAGAGAGCACAAAAGGAGAGTAATCAAAATGGAGAGCAAACAAAAACTAGGGAGATTGATTACAGTGGTGGCTACCTTCCTTGCCTTTTCGGGTATAGGAGTAGTCGACCCAATTTTGCCGATTATTGCAGAGAAAATTGGTGCATCGCATTGGCAAGTTGAAATGTTATTTACCGCTTATATTTTAACGATGGCAATTATGATGTTACCAGCTGGTATATTTGCATCGAGATTTGGTGATAAACGGATGATGACAATCGGTCTTGCGATTGTGACTGTATTTGCGTTTATATGTGGTATGTCGCAAACGATTGCTCAATTATCTCTTTTCCGCGCTGGATGGGGATTAGGGAATGCGATGTTCTTCGCGACGGCGATGACTTTATTGATTGCATTAAGTAAAGAAGTTCATGAAGCAGTAGGATTATACGAAGCAGCTATCGGCTTAGGTATGGCTGGTGGACCGTTATTAGGCGGAATATTAGGTGGTCATTCTTGGCGTTATCCGTTTTTCGCGACGAGTATTTTAATTTTCTTAGCATTTATTTTAGTATTCTTTTTTGTAAAAGAACCAGAACGAAAAGTGAAGCGTAAGGCTGCTGGCGTAGGGGAATTACTTAACCTGGTGAAGTATAAACCATTTATGCAAGGTGCCATTTCAGGGATGCTATACTACTACGGATTTTTTGTCGTGTTAGCATATTCACCACTTATTATGCATTTATCAGCTATTCAATTAGGCTTTGTATTTTGCGGATGGGGACTCGCGTTAGCTTACGGTTCTGCAATTTTAGCACATAAGCTAGAAGGGAAATATGAACCAAAAACATTATTGAAGGGTAGTTTACTCGTATTTGCGATTTTCTTAATTGCACTATTCTTTGTGAAAATTATGTGGTTACAAATTACTCTTATCGTTTTATCAGGGTTGGCATCTGGCTTAAACAATGCATTATATACAAGTTATGTAATGGATATTTCACCTTATGAAAGATCTGTTACGTCAGGTGTTTATAACTTTGTTCGTTGGTTAGGTGGTGCGATTGCTCCGATTTTATCAGGAATTATCGGTCATACTGTTTCACCACAAAGTCCGTTTTTAGTAGGTGGAATTGTTGTGTTAGTTGGTTGTATTATGATCCTAATTCCAATTCGTAAACCATTAGAAATAGAGACAAAAACCCTTTCTTAAGAAAGGGTTTTCTTTCCTTTTATGGTGCAAACCCTTTCCACACATATGTTAGAACCCTCTGACTAAAATATATTTTCGGTATTTTTGTACTTTTAACTATACATTTTGGATGTTTTGTTTTATTTTTGTTAGGGGACATTAATGATGTCCCTATTATAAATTTGCATTGAAAGGCGTGATTGTACGATGGAACTATGGTTCACTGAGAAACAAACAAAACATTTTGGGATTACGGCGCGTATTAACCGCACATTACATACGGAGCAAACAGAATTCCAAAAACTTGATATGGTCGAAACGGAAGAGTTCGGAAACATGCTTATTTTAGATGGCATGGTTATGACAACAGAAAAGGACGAGTTCGTTTATCACGAAATGGTAGCACACGTACCTTTATTTACACATCCAAACCCTGAAAACGTATTAGTTGTTGGTGGCGGTGATGGTGGTGTTATTCGTGAAGTGTTAAAACACCCAAGTGTAAAGAAAGCAACTCTTGTTGAAATCGATGGAAAAGTAATTGAGTACTCTAAACAATACTTACCATCAATTGCAGGCGCATTAGATAATGAGCGTGTAGAAGTAAAAGTAGGAGACGGTTTCCTACATATCGCAGAAAGCGAAAATGAATACGATGTAATTATGGTAGATTCTACTGAGCCAGTAGGACCAGCAGTAAACCTATTTACAAAAGGCTTCTACGCTGGAATTTCAAAAGCGTTAAAAGAAGATGGTATTTTCGTTGCACAAACGGACAACCCTTGGTTTACACCAGAACTAATTACAACTGTGTTTAAAGACGTAAAAGAGATCTTCCCAATCACTCGTTTATACACAGCAAACATTCCAACTTACCCAAGTGGTCTTTGGACGTTCACAATTGGATCTAAAAAACATGATCCATTAGAAGTAAGTGAAGAGCGTTTCCACGAAATCGAAACGAAATACTACACAAAAGAATTACACAATGCAGCATTCGCATTACCAAAATTTGTTGGCGATTTAATTAAGTAAGAGAATTGTATCAAACAAATAAAGTGTAAGTAGCTCATTTAAGGTGTTTGTCCAGAAGACTTGAACATGCTAGCTACTTACACTTCTGTAGAGAAAATCGTCTTCTTGTTGTTAAAAAGAAGACCCGGTAAATCGAGAAAGAGGAGCAATTCGCTCCAAATTTGAGAAATAGTGAAAGGTTGGGATACCTTAAGTTCCACATAAGGAGGAAAAGAATATGCGTTTTGATGAAGCTTATTCAGGTAAAGTATTTATTAAAAGTCATCCAAGTTTTGAAGAGTCAAAGGTAGTTATTTATGGGATGCCTATGGATTGGACAGTAAGTTACCGTCCGGGATCTCGTTTTGGCCCTGCACGTATTCGTGAAGTATCAATCGGTCTTGAAGAATATAGCCCGTATTTAGATCGTGAACTAGAAGAGGTAAAATATTTTGATGCGGGTGATATCCCATTACCATTCGGAAACGCACAACGCAGCTTAGACATGATTGAAGAGTATGTATCAAAACTTTTAGATGCCGATAAGTTTCCACTAGGTCTCGGCGGTGAGCACCTAGTGTCTTGGCCAATTTTTAAGGCAATGGCAAAAAAATATCCGGATTTAGCAATCATCCACATGGATGCTCATACTGATTTACGTGAATCGTATGAAGGGGAGCCTTTATCCCACTCTACACCAATTCGTAAAGTGTGTGATTTAATTGGTCCGGAAAACGTATATTCTTTCGGAATTCGTTCTGGAATGAAGGAAGAATTTGAATGGGCGAAAGAAGTAGGTATGAACTTATACAAATTTGACGTATTAGAACCGTTAAAAGAAGTATTACCGAAACTTGCTGGCCGCCCAGTCTATGTCACAATCGACATTGATGTATTAGACCCAGCTCACGCTCCAGGAACAGGAACGTTAGAAGCTGGCGGTATCACATCTAAAGAATTATTAGATTCCATCGTAGCAATTGCAAATTCAAATATAAATGTAGTTGGAGCAGACTTGGTAGAAGTAGCTCCAGTCTACGACCATAGTGATCAAACACCAGTCGCAGCAAGCAAATTCGTGCGGGAAATGCTACTCGGTTGGGTGAAGTAAAAGCGGAATCGGCTCGCCCAGAATGTGAGGGGGATGGAGCTTCAGACATAGAGGCGTTTTTTGCCTCGAAGGAAGAAGCGAAGCCATCGATCATTCTAGCCGCTGCAGCTAGATAAAATAAAAGTGAAGCCGACTGTTTAGGCCCGGTGGCTAAGGTTCTTTCCTGCAAAAGGCGCTTTTTGCCTCGAAGGAAGAAGCGAAGCCACCGATCATTCTAGCCGCTGCAGTTAGATAAAGTAAGAGCCCCCTATATGATTAGAGGGCTCTTATTTTGTCGTTATGTGCTGGTAAGTCGATATATTTAAAAAACTGCCGATATAATTTCATTTACCGTTACGCGATACAAAAAAGAGCTATTCCTAAACGATGGGAATAGCTCTTTTTCTTATGCAACCTTCTCTTCCGAAGTAACTCCGCGAATTTCATCAGCAGAGCGGATCGGATATTTACGGAACACAATAGATCCGATGTATCCGACAATAGTGGTAACGATTCCACATAATATAGCAGCAATTGTTACTTTTACAACGTCATTAAATCCGAATAAGACAAGAAGTCCTGGGATTGGTGATGCTGTTCCTGGTGCATTATTAACGAGCTGGAACAGAGAGGTAATAATACCAGCAAGTGCACCGCCAACGAAGTTTGTCGCATAAATTGGAATCGGATTTGCTGAAACAACATCGGCTTGTGTTAAAGGCTCGATTGCTACAGCAATTGTATCTTTCTTTGAACAAATTTTTAATCGTTTAAAGAAAATAAAGTTCATTGGGGCTGAAGCTGCTACAGCCAGACTACCAATTGCCATTGGTAAACCTGTTAATCCAAGCATTGCAGTTAGTGCCATAGAACTCAGTGGAGAGGTAGAAATGACTGTTATTAATCCACCAAGCATAATACCCATAATGATAGGACTTTCTGTAGTTGCAACTGAAATCATAGAACCGATTTTACCAAGTGTGGCGTTAACGAGCGGATCCATAAGCATTGCCATTCCGCGTGAGATTGGTGCAGCGATAAATAGGATTGCTAAAAATTCCACACCAGCTGGTAATTTCTTTTCGAGAAATTTCACGACGAAGGCACAAACGTATCCAGCGAAAAATCCTGGTAAAATACCGAATCCACTAGTAGCGATACCAATTAAAACAGCATATACGGGGGAAACACCGATTGCTAATGCGACTAAAATCGCTGCTGCGACACCGCTCATACTACCGGAAGCTTCTCCTACTGATTGTAAAAAGTCATTATGAAACATTTCTCCACCTATATAACGGTGAAATGCTTCAATAAGAAAACTTACAATTGCTGCATTAGCTAAAGCACCCATCGCCTTCATTCCGTAAGGCGCACGGTAACTGAAAAGTGTAAATAGACAAAGTACAACAAGTAATAGTGCTAAACCTTGCAAGATAGCCATTTGAAAACTGTCTCCTTTGATTTTTGTAATAAAAATTCGTATCATTCAATAATAATATAAAAGTGTATGAAACGGAAAAATTTTTTCTTGGGAACTGGCTGTAAGAAAAAATCCCTTACAATAATGTAAGGAAAGTGTAAGACTTTTAGATAGAGTATAGTATGCTCTTTTCCGTATAATACAAGTATAGATATAATACTAGCGAGAAAGAAGTGCAAACAGGAGGTTCATGTATGAAATTGGTAATTAAAGTTTTAGCTGTATTCGCCATTATTCTAGGTGGAACAGCGTATTATTTGAACACAAAAACAGAAGGTGTACATGCTTTTGTAGACAACTTCTTTTCAAATAAAGAAATACAAGATTATTATGCGGTTATAGATAAAGGTGAGAAAAAAGACGGAGAATACTTGTATACTTTTAAAGGGTATACAGAAGATGGAAAGTTACAGGTTATTAAAAGAATGATGAACCGTGAATTGCATACGGGGGCGTTTATAAAAATTTATGCAAAAGGTATGCAAGGAAAAGGATGGGCTGAAATCCCGAAAGAATCCATTCCGCAAAAAGCGTTGGAAAAAATAGAAAAACCATAAAAGGAGCGACTCATTCGCTCCTTTTTTAGTACGTTAAAATAGTGATAGATGTCTTCTCTTTGTGAGAAATAATTTTTGCACGTCCACCAATTGGAAAAGTGAAAATCGGGGTTGTATGCCCGAAACTTGCGTTTGCAATGATAGGGATATGTGCAAGTTCAGGTTTTGAAGCAATCATTTCTTGAATGTCTTCTATCGTACATTCTGCACCTTTTTGCATCTTTCCTATAACGATTCCCTTTATGTATTCAAAACCTTGCTGCTGCATAAGGGAATGTAAATAACGATCAAAAGTTTTAAGAGTAGATGTTCCAGTTAAACTATCTTCTTCAATAAATAAAATTTTCTCCTTTAAATTTGGCATATATGGTGTACCTTGCAGTAAGTTAAATGTGCTCATATTGCCACCGATAATATCTCCCGTAGCTTCTCCTTCTTGAATTGAAACATATCCTTCATTTTTAATAAATTCTCGATTTTCCTGATCTATATACCAAGAATCATCGCTCCATGTTTCAGATGGAAGGACTTCAATAGGCTCATTAGAAGTTAAGCACTTTAAAAAGTAATCGGTTGTATACCCGAGCCCTTTCTCCATTCCAAACGAAGAGAAATGGGGTCCTGAGTATGTAACAAGCCCTGTTTTTGCGTAAATTGCATTATTTAAGGCAGTAATATCAGAATAACCACAGAAAAATTTCGGGTTTTCACGAATTAAATCATAATCGAGATGTTTCAATAAACCATTTGAGTTGTATCCGCCAAGTGTAGTCAAAATAGCTTTTACATTAGGGTCTCGAAATGCTTCATGGAGGTCTTGAATGCGGGAAGAAATAGAGGAGGAAGCAAATCGATCTATCTCATCAGCATATTTTGAGAATGTAACTTGAAAGCCCATGTCAGTTAATCTTTTTATAGCAAGTTTTCTATTTTCATTTGAAACAATACTTAAACTACACGATGGTGAAATCACTCGTATTTCAGCACCCTTTTTTAACTTTGTTGGTATCACTACATTCACCTCTTTAATTGAAAGAATATTTAGATTTAAAAAATATTTTATCATATGAAATAAAGTAGAAGTGAATTATTTTTTGAAATGGAGTTTTCCTGATTTTTCAGCAGACAGACAGAGTCTTTTTTTGATATGATAGGAAAAGTGATTTATTATAAGTAGTATTTAATATCTATAACATTTGAAAGGTGTGCAAGACGTGGAGAAACAACTTGCAGGCTTGCCGGTACACGTTCATTTCGTAACAGAAATCCGTGAAGGGGCGAGGAAGGAAACCGTTGCTTTTGAAGCAAATGGTCAATACTATGTAAAAGGTCAAGGTACATATGTAACATTCCAGGAGCCGAACGAACAAGGCGAAGTGAAAACAATTATTAAAATTCAAGATGAACAAGTTCTCATTATGCGTTCAGGGGCTGTTTCTATGCGTCAGACGCATGCGAAAGGTGAATGGACAACTGGTACGTATACGAGTGAACTTGGTACGTTTGCATTGCAAACAAAGACTGATAACGTTCTTTTTAAATGGTCGGATGAAAAGAAAAAAGGACAACTCTTCTTAACGTACGCATTGCTTCTAAGTGAACAAGAAGCTGGCAGATATACTATTACAATTAATTTGAAGGAGGCAAAATAATGAATTCCTTAGAACAGGTAAAAGGATTGATTAAAGAAGAAATTCAGGCTGCTGTATTAAAGGCAGAATTAGCGACAGAAGAACAAATTCCAAACGTTGTATTAGAATCTCCAAAAGATAAAACAAATGGTGACTTCTCTACAAATATGGCAATGCAACTTGCACGCGTTGCGAAAAAAGCACCTCGTATGATTGCAGAAGAACTAGTTGCAAACTTCGATAAAGCAAAAGCTTCTATTGAAAAAATCGAAATCGCTGGTCCTGGTTTTATTAACTTCTATATGGATAATAGCTACTTAACAGATTTAATTCCAACAATCGTAAACGCTGGTGAAGCTTACGGTGAAACGAATACTGGTAAAGGTGAAAAAGTACAAGTTGAGTTCGTATCTGCGAATCCAACAGGTGACCTTCACTTAGGACATGCACGCGGTGCGGCAGTAGGTGACACTTTATGTAACCTATTAGCAAAAGCAGGATACGATGTATCTCGTGAGTACTACATTAATGACGCTGGTAACCAAATTCATAACTTAGCTCTTTCTGTTGAAGCTCGTTACATGCAAGCTTTAGGCTTAGAAAAAGAAATGCCAGAAGACGGATACCATGGTGCGGATATCATTGGAATTGGTAAACGTTTAGCAGAAGAATTCGGTGATCGTTATGCGAAAGCTGATGAAAAAGAAAGCTATGAATTCTACCGTGAGTACGGTTTAAAATATGAATTAGCAAAACTTCAAAAAGACTTAGAAAGCTTCCGTGTTAAATTTGATGTATGGTTCTCAGAAACATCATTATACAAAAACGGGAAAATTGATCAAGCACTTGCTGTATTAAAAGAGCGCGATGAGATCTTTGAAGAAGACGGTGCAACTTGGTTCCGTTCAATGACTTACGGTGACGATAAAAACCGTGTATTAATTAAAAATGATGGTTCTTACACATACTTAACGCCAGATATCGCGTATCATCGTGATAAATTAGAGCGTGGTTTCGATAAGTTAATTAACATTTGGGGTGCTGACCATCACGGTTATATTCCACGTATGAAAGCTGCTATTCAAGCACTTGGTTACGATAAAGACACGCTTGAAGTAGAAATCATCCAAATGGTACAACTATACCAAAATGGTGAAAAAATGAAGATGAGTAAGCGTACGGGTAAAGCAGTTACACTTCGTGAGCTTATGGAAGAAGTAGGCGTGGACGCAATGCGTTACTTCTTCGCAATGCGTAGCGGTGACTCTCATTTAGACTTCGATATGGACTTAGCTGTATCAAAATCTAATGAAAACCCAGTATACTATGCACAATACGCTCACGCTCGCGTATGCAGCATCCTTCGCCAAGGTGAAGAATTAGGATTAGCTACAGGCGGAGATGTGAACTACAAACTTGTTACTTCTGAAAAAGAAGTAGAGTTACTGAAAAAACTTGGTGAATTCCCAGCGGTAGTTGCGGATGCAGCACAAAAACGTCTACCACACCGTATTACAAACTATGCATTTGAATTAGCAGCAACATTACACAGCTTCTACAATGCAGAAAAAGTATTAAACCAAGATAATTTAGAATTAAGTAAAGCTCGTTACGAGTTAATGAAAGCAGTACGCACTACACTTCAAAATGCATTAGCAATCGTAGGAGTATCTGCACCAGAAAAAATGTAATTAAGAAAAGCGGAAGCGGCTCGTTTAGAATAGGAGGGGGATGGAGCTCCTGAGAGAGAGGCGTACTTTGCCTCGGAGGAAGGCGCGAAGCCACCGAGTATTCTAGCTGCTGGAGCTAGACAATAAAGAAAAGCGGAGCCGACTGTTTAGTCCCGAAGGCTAAGGTTCTTTCCCACAGAAGATGCATTTTATCTTCTAGTGGGGAAGGTTCTTAGACAGAAGGGGCTAGGAGGCAGAGCTGGACATAAAGAAAAGCGGAAGCGGACTTTCGTTTTTAAATAAAAGGCAATCACACGATGTTGTGATTGCCTTTTTATGTGGAGATAATAAAAAAATAAAATTTTATCAAACAAAAAGGGAATTTGCGTCGTCTTATATAAATGACAGGAGGCTTATGATGGAAGAAAAGGTAGAAGAATTAATTGATATATATATAAGAAGCAAATATATTCCTTATGCTATAAGTTAGCGAAAACGAAAGAAGATGCGGAAGATATTTTTCAAGAGACGTGGATAAAGGTTTTTTCATCAAGGCACCAACTTTCTTATGTGGATAAAGGAGTTAAAGGAAATCTGTGAATCGAAAAAAGGTAGTTTTACAGTTACTTTAAAAGCAAATGAAGAGTATGTATTGAATATAAGTGGATTAAAAGTGAAAGATGGATTCGTAAAAGTGAATTGGCAAGAGAAATAAAAGGGGCCCTATAAAGGACCTCTTTTTTATTGAATAGTATAAGTAACAGAAAAACTAACAGGACTATAGTAAACGTAAGGTGCATGAAATTGAACATACATATTTCCATCTGTTTTTGCAGTGAAAATTCGGCCGTAACCATCAGAATAACGTCCAATTAGGTTATGATTTGAGTCATAAACACTGTAACTAGGAGTTTTGCTGTTAGGATGAATTGTTAGTTCTTGTCCTTTTTGAAGGAAAATAGGTTCTTGTTCAGAACTACCTCCAGTTTGCAAGGAATAAAATTTTGTAAAGCTTTGTTCTTGAGCGGCAGCAGCGACTTTTGTTTCAGGAATAAACGCAGTAGCTCCAGTAATTCCTGCTAAAGTTAATGCACCTGCTAAAATCATTTTTTTCATAATAGAAAAAGCCTCCTTATTAGTTGTAATCGGTGTTGTTACAGTTAATATTGTATACGATAATGGGTAGGATAAAATATGCTTTTATGCATATATATTTTTTCTCAATAAAAGACCACTGATAAAATCAGTGGTCTTTTAAATGATTAAGCAGCTTTCTGTTCAGTTTGAGGAACAGGTTTTTGAAGCGAGTTATAAACTCCTGTTCCGATAACGTCTAATGCCATTCTCATTCGTTCAGGTGAAATGTTTTCTAATACGTTATCTTGAGGTGTATGGTATACCTTCTCAATATGATAGATTAATGGATTCCAACTATCCACACCCATCCAAATGAATAGAGCAGCAGGAATACCAGCTTCAGCAAATGGAACATGATCACTAGAACCGAATTTACCTTGTAGGACGAGGTCATTATTTAGTTGTTTACCTGCTTGCAAGGCAGCGTCTGTTACAAAGTTTGTAGAGCCATCAGGTGTCATAGCGTATAAATTCTTTGCTTTATCATAATTTGTTGCAACCATGTCGGCGTTAAAGACACCTAAAATACGGTCGCGTTCTTTTTGGGATAGACTATTCACGTAATAATCCGAACCAAGTAATCCAGTCTCTTCAGAACCAAAGGTAATAAAGCGAATTTCTTTATCAGTTTCTACATTTTGAAAAGCACGAGCTAGTTCTAATACTAATCCAGTTCCAGAAGCATTATCATTTGCGCCAGGTGCTCCGACAACACTATCATAGTGCGAGCTTACAACGACTGCTTTTTCATTACCTGTACTCTTTTTTGGTTTCTTTTTGGCGATAACATTTAGAGATGTTAATTTAGATTCATGTCTCGCTTTTAGGGAAAGAATTGTTGTCCCTTTTTTAGCGATTTCTTCTTTAAATGCATTTCCTTGCGCATAAGCAAGACCAAAGACAGGGATAGATTGCTTTTTCGTTAGGCGGGGATTGAAGGTTTGTCCATAATTTCCGCGTCCGCCAATTAAACTGTATAAAAGAACACCTTTTGCACCTTTGCTAACAGCATTTTCAACTTGTTTATTATAGTCTGTAACTGTCGTTCCTCTTTCAAATAAAACAATTTTACCGTTTACTTCATTTGGAATATCTTCTAATTTTGTCCCACCTTGAACAAAGATAAGGGGAGCTGTAACAGCTTCTGTAGAAATGAGTGAATTAGGAGCAGCACCAGCTTGCCAATTACGTTTTGTTGATAGTGGTGATTCAATGAATCCAACGTATTGATCGGGCACCTGAAATGGTTGATATTCTACGTCATAGCCCATTGATTTAAGCTGCATACCAATGTAACGAGAAGCCCATTCTTCGGATTTTGTTCCACCGGGGCGAGGACCAATTGTTTCAGATAAGAAACGAACATGTTCAATCGCGCGGTTTGGATCAATCTGTTTTGTAATAGATGGAGTTTGTGTAACCTCTGACGTGGAATCCGCTTTTGCTTGCCCAATTGGAGCTAAGCTAACAGCGAGTGATACAGCAAGCAAAGAGCTTACTATTTTTTGTTTCAATGATTTTCTCATTTTTTCCTCTCCTATTCTTCTATTCTCTCTGACTGACAAAAGAAGACGGATAATGACTTTATTTTACCTTTGCACCTTTTATTTTTCAATATTCAGACATTGAGAAATAAAAACGATATATGCATATTTGCATATTTTTGAGGGAGATATGTATGCTATCATTTTAAACGAAGGTTCGCTTTCTACTCTGAAAGCTCCTACATTGCATGAATCTAGTGTACCCAAACTTTAGATTATGTAGAGGAATGGAATCACTGTAGGGTTTCATTTCTCATGTTTGAATCAGTTGATGGTAATTATGTTTCCGCATTTCATAATTATTATCAGTGATATATGTAAGGCATCCATATGAAAATAAGAGGCTGTTCAAAGGTTTTCCGTACTTTTGGGCAGCCTCACCCCGTTAAAAGGACGATACTTTATGTATCGTCCTTTTTGTATAAAAAAAACATCCAATCAATTGGGAGATTGATTGGATGTGAAAAAATTATTAATAATTTTTTTTGCGTTTTGTAGCCAAAATACTTAATAATCCAGCTAGTAGAAGAAGGATACCTACTGTTTGTGTAGGGTCTTCTTTATGACCTGTATTTGGAAGGTGTTTATCCGTATTTCGATCATCTTGCTGTTTGTTATCTGTTTTATTCGATGTTTCTTCGGAAGTTCCGTTTTCGTGTTTCTCAGATATTTCATTGCCTTTGTTTTCTTCTTTATTTGGAGGAGTAACTGGCTTGTCATCTCCACCTGAAGAAGATTCAATTTTTTTATTTGAAACTGTAATTTGTAGTGGCGTAGCTTGGGCTTTATCAATTGTAAAGTTTATTGGTGATGCATCTAATTGATAGCCTTTAGGAGCCTTTGTTTCTACTAATTGATAAGTACCAGGTTTCAAATCATTTACGATTACTTTTCCGTGTTGATCTGTTTTTAAACCTTCTCGGATAACTTTTCCATCTTGGTCTAAAATATTGAAAATGGCACCTTCAAGTGTTCCATGGTGATCAATATCAACTTTAGTTAACTCAATTGAACCTGTTGTTAAACTATTTAAGGCTGTAACAGAGGTAACCTGAGATTGTCCTTTCGTAATTATGAAAGGAATTGGTTTAACGTTTAAATCATAGCCAGTTGGAGCTTTCGTTTCAATGAACTGATAGTCACCTGGACGTAAATTAGAAACAGAAATCTTACCATCTTTATCAGTAGTTAAGTCGGTGCGAACGTCTTTGCCGTTCATATCCAAAATTTTAAAGATAGCCCCTTTAAGAGTAGTGCCATCGATGTCATCAACTTTAATTAATTCAACTGCACCTTTCGTTAAGCTATTCGTAGCAGTAACAGAAGCTTTAGCAGTTTGACTCTTTTCAATAGTAAACTTGATAGGATTTTGATTTAAGTCATAATGCTTAGGAGCTTTCGTTTCAATGAACTGATAATCTCCCGGACGTAAATCAGAAACAGAAATCTTACCATCTTTATCAGTAGTTAGATCAGAACGAACATCCTTGCCGTCCATATCTACAATTTTAAAGATAGCCCCTTCAAGAGTAGTACCATCGATGTCATCAACTTTAGTTAATTCAACTGCGCCTTTAGTTAAGCTGTTAGTAGCAGTAACAGAGGCGATTTTTTCTTGGCCTTTTTTAACTGTGAACTTAATAGGTGTGTCGTTTAAGTCATAGTGTTCAGGAGCTTTTGTTTCAATAAACTCATACTCTCCTGGTGGTAATTCATCCACAACTAAACGGCCGTTTTTATCAGTAGTTAAATCGGTACGAACATCGTGTCCATCCTTATTAACAATTTTAAATACTGCACCTTCAAGTGTTGTGTTTTGCTTGGTATCATCAACTTTAATTAACTCCACACTACCTTTCGTTAAGCTATTAATAGCTGTAACGAAGACATGCTTTGTTTGACTTCTTTCGATTGTGAACTTAATTGGTTCTTCATTTAAGTCGTAATGTTTAGGAGCTTTCGTTTCAATAAATTGATAGTCTCCTGGTTGTAGGTCTTTCGCGATGATTTTACCATCTTTATTTGTAACTAAATTCGTACGAATGTCGTTACCATTCATATCAGTAATTTTAAATACCGCACCTTCTAGCATCTCTTTTTTATCTACAGAGTCAATTTTCGTTAATTCCACGCCACCTTTTGTTAGGCCGTTCTTAGCAGTAACAGAAACGTGAGTTAGTTGACTTCTCTCGATAGTGAAATCGATAGGTGTTTTATTTAAATCGTAATCTTTCGGAGCTTTCGTTTCAATGAACTGATAATCTCCCGGACGTAAATCAGAAACAGAAATCTTTCCATCTTTATCAGTAGTTAAATCAGAACGAACAATTTTACCCTTCGCATCGATGATGTTAAACACTGCATCAGAAAGTTTTGTATCTGGATTTATATCATCCACTTTTATTAATTCTACAGTACCCTCAGTTAAGCTATTTGTAGCAGTAACTTGGAGCTTTTCTTTTTGGCTTTTCTTAATTGTAAACTTAATAGGTGTACTATCTAATTTATAGTGTTCAGGAGCTTTCGTTTCAACAAACTGATAGTCCCCAGGACGTAAGTCAGAAACAGAAATTTTTCCATGTACATCTGTTGTAAGCTCAGTGCGAATGTCGTTACCATTCATATCAGTAATTTTAAATATCGCATCTTTAAGAGCAGTACCATCTACATCATCTACTTTAGAAAGTTCCACAGCGCTTTTCGTTAAGCTATTTGTAGCTGTAACGGAGATAGGATCAGCTTGGCTCTTTGTGATTGTGAATGGAATTGGCTCTTTGTTTAAATCATAGTGTTTCGGAGCCGTTGTCTCGATGAATTGATAATCACCAGGACGTAGGTCAGAAACGCTAATTTTACCTTGTTGATTCGTAACAAGATCTTTGCGAATTACAGTGCCATTCATATCCACAATTTTAAATACTGCGCCTTCAAGAGTAGTGCCATCGACTTCATCCACTTTAGAAAGTTCCACGCCGCCTTTTGTTAAACTATTTTCCATAGTAACGGTAGCAATATCTTTTTGGCTTTTTTCAATTGTAAATATAATTGGTTTTTTGTCTAAATCATAGTGTTCAGGAGCCGTTATTTCAACGAATTGATACGTACCAGGACGTAAGTTTTCGATAACGATTTTACCTTCACTGTTTGTTTTTAAATCTGTTTTAAGTACTTTGCCATCTTGATCTAGTAAATTAAATACCGCATCGGCAAGTTTTGTTTGAGTGTTTAAATCATCAACTTTAAGTAATTCGACACTACCTTGTTTTAAGCTATTTGTAGCAGTTAAAGAAATATCTTTCTTCTGTCCTTTTTCAATAGTGAATTTGATTGGTGTTTCATCTAAAACGTAATGCTTAGGAGCTTTCGTTTCGATGAATTGGTAATCACCAGGACGTAGGTCGTTAATTTCGATTATTCCTTGTTCATTTGTAACAAGGTTTTTATGAACTACATCACCGTTCATATTAACAATTTTAAATACTGCATCTTTAAGAACAGTGCCATCAACATCGTCTACTTTAGAAAGTTTAACTGCACCCTTTGTTAAAGCATTTGTAGCAGTGACATGAAGGGTTTCAGTTTGGCTCTTTTTAATTGTAAATACGATAGGTTTTTTATCTAAATCGTAATGTTCAGGAGCAATTGTTTCAACGAATTGATACGTACCAGGACGTAGATTTTCAACAACAATTTTACCTTCATCATTTGTTTTTAAGCCTTCTTCAACTAGCTCCCCGTCTGCATCTAATAAATTAAATACGGCGTTAGCAAGTTTTGTATTCATATCAATATCGTCAATCTTTGTTAGTTCAACGCTACCGTTTTTCAAAGCATTTTTGCTTGTAACATTGATCTCTTTCGTTTGACTTCTTTCAATTGTAAATGGAATCGTTGTTTCATCTAATACATAGTGCTCAGGAGCTTTTGTTTCAATGAACTGATAGTCTCCAGGGCGTAAATCAGAAACAGAAATTTTACCGTTTTTATCTGTAACGAGATTCGTATGAAATTCCTTACCATTCATATCAACAATCTTAAAAATTGCACCTTCGAGCATCGTACGATCGATGTCATCAATTTTTGTTAATGTTACTGCACCTTTCTTTAAACTGTTAGTAGCAGTAACAGTAATATTCTCTTTTTGACTTTTTTCGATAGTGAACGGAATAGGGTCTTTGCTTAAGGTATAGTCTTTTGGAGCTTTTACTTCAATAAATTGATAGTCTCCAGGACGTAAATCAGAAGCAGAAATTTTACCGTTTTTATCAGTCGTTAAACCTTTTCGAATTACCTTTTTAGTATCATGAGCGTCAACGATTATAAATTCTGCACCTTCAAGAGTAGTGCTATCAATATCATCAACTTTTGTTAAAGTGACGCCACCTGTAAGTAAACTATTTTTTACAGTAACAGGGATAGGAAGATCTTCCTTACTACCTTTTTTAATTGTGAACTTAATAGGTGTTTTGTCTAATTTATAATGTTCAGGGGCTTTTGTTTCGATAAATTGATAATCCCCTGGTGCTAAATCAGGAATAACTAATACTCCGTGATCATCTGTTGTTAAATCTTTCATAATTTCTTTGCCAGTTGCGTCTTGCAATGTGAATACAGCGCCGGCAAGAGCTTTACTACTTTCCACATCATCTTCTTTAATCAGTTTAACTTTTCCTTTCGTTAAACTATTTTTAAATGTAAGTGGAAGAAGTTTTTGTTGTCCTTTTTCGATTGTAAATTCAATTGGTTCTACATTTACATCGTAATAAGTTGGAGCCTTTGTTTCGATAAGTTTATAGTTACCAGGACGTAAGTCATCTACAACTAGCATTCCTTTACTATTCGTAACAAGGTCCGTACGAACATCTTCATTAGTATCTCTATTAACGATTTTAAATACTGCACCTTCAAGTGTTTCCTTTTCATCTGCAGCATTCACTTTTGTTAACTCAATACCGCCTTTTGTTAAGCTGTTTTTAGCGGTAACAGTAGCCTGAGTTGTTTGACTTTCTGTAATCGTAAATTTAATTGGTTTTGTATTTTTGTCGTAATACTTCGGTGCTGTTACTTCGATAAATTTATAATCGCCAGGGCGTAAGCCAGTAGCGATAGCTTTACCATCCGCACCAGTTTTTACATTTTCGCGAATAACTTTCTTTTCATCATTTGCATCAACAATTTTAAATACAGCACCTTCAAGAGCTGTACCATCGATATCATCAACTTTTGTTAATTCAACATCTCCTGGTTTTAAAGCATTTTCAGCTTTCACAAGTAGAGTTTCTTTCTGACTTCTATCGATTGTAAATTCAATAGGTTCTGCTCGTAAAACGTAATGTTCAGGAGCAGCTATTTCAATAAATTTATACGTACCAGGACGTAGGTTACTAACTTTAACTTTACCGTGTTTATCAGTAGTTAAGTTAGTGTGAGGGGAAACGTCATTATTATTTGTATCGACAAGTTTGAATACAGCACCTTCTAGTGGTTTTTTCTCACCAAACTCATCAACTTTTAATAATTCAACCTCGCCCGTTTTTAAGCTGTTATTTGCCGTAACAGTAGCAAGAGCTTGTTGGCTTTTATCAATTGTAAACTCGATAGGGTTTGTACTTAACGTATAATCCTTAGGAGCTTCTGTTTCGATAAATTTATAAACACCAGGCTCTAGATCTTTAACGGTAACTTTTCCATCTGAACCTGTTTTTATATTTTCACGAATTACTTGTTTCTCGTCATTCGCATCGACAATTTTAAATACAGCACCTTCAAGGGCAGTGCCATCGACATCATCGACTTTTGTTAAAGTGACACCACCTTTAATGAGGTGATTCGTCGCAGTAACAGTAACTGCTTTCTTTTGACTTTTTATAATTGTAAACTCAATTGGTTTTTTATCTATGTCGTAATCTTTAGGTGCTTTTTCTTCGACAAATTGATAGTCTCCAGGGCGTAAATCTTTTGCTTCGATTTGTCCTTGATCATTTGTCGTTAATTTTTCATATCCACGAATTACTTTGTTATATCGATCGCGTACACTGAACTCCGCACCTGCTAAAGTTTTTCCATCTTTATCGAATTTTGTTAAAATGGCCGATCCTGGAATCAAACTGTTTATTGCAGTTCGGTTTATTACTGTTGTTTGATCTTCTTTGATTGTGAATTGAATAGGTGTACTGTCTAATTTATAATGCTCAGGAGCAGTTGTTTCTTGTAAGTAGTAAGTTCCTGGTTTTAAATTATCTACAGTAATTTGTCCTTGATCATTTGTTGTTAATTTTTCGTGTTCTGAAATTATTTTTTTGTCTTTATCAAGTAGTGTGAAAACGGCACCTTGCAGTGTGACGTTTTTATTCAGGTCATCAGACTTTGTTAAAATTACTTTACCGACAAACTTCTTATTTGCAAGTTTATATGTTGTAGTCTCTTGTGTACCAAGTTCAACAATTTTCCCTTGTTTTAAATCCCAGCTAATTACATAGCCTTCAGGAGCCTTTGTTTCTTTTAATAAATATTTATCGCGTTTTAAATTATTAAATTTAGCGATACCGTCTTTGTCTGTTGTAATTTTACGGATAACAGTTTTACCTGTACGATCGTATAAAGTAAATTCTGCCCCAGCTAATAGTGCGTTCTTATTGTCGTTATCTACCTTTATAATTTCAAGGTTTCCACGGCCTTTAGTAGCAGATCCTCCGCCTGAACCAGAAGACATTCTCACTTCAATCGTTTCAGTAGTTTCTGTGTTTTTAACTGTCAACTTATTGCCTGTGATTTTCGCTTTATTACTTACTTTTTCTTTATCGTCTGCATTAATAAGTGAGCGATATTCTAAAATATAAGCTCGATCAATTTTTTTCAAGAAGGCAATTTCGAAATGTTGCTTTCCGGTATTATTGTCTGTTGTTATTTTGAGTTTATAGTCTGTTCCTTCTTTTAATTCGTTTACTGTATCTTTTGTTAAATTTCCATATGGATCAACAGTTGTAGGATATAAGTGGAATGAATCTTCCACAATTACCTGATTTTCGGTTGGGTCATCTGTTACAACGGCATCTGCAATGGTTGATTGGCTTTCGTTAATTGCGATACTCCAATTAATATAGTTGTCGTCTTGCACAGCTTTTTTAGTAACGAAGCTACCACCTTTATTTACTTGAGTGTCACCTGTAAGGGTGTTTACGATTTTAGAGCCATCTTTTAAATCTGCCTCGTTTTTGTAGGTGCCTTGGATAAGTTCACCATCAAGGCTTGTTTTAAAGATAATATAGTAAGGTGAATTAATTGATTGTTTGAAATGAACCTTTAGGGTGTTTTTATTTTTCTCTGTAGGTTCTTCAAGTTCATATTTCTCAGTTGGTACAGCATTACCAGGTTGTGCATTATCAGGATTTCCATTTAGAATCATATCGCGCACTTCAATGGATCCAGGCACTAATTTTTGTTTATCTTGTATTACGTCTATAACATAAGGATCTTTAATCTCAACATTATTATAGTTAAAGCCTATTATCCAAGTAATTTCCTTCGTTTGGGCGTTATAAGAACCGTATTTATAACCATTTGCCTTTGTGAAAGTATCAGGATCGAAATTAGCTTCAACTTTATTTGATTGTGGATTAGAATCCGTATCTATCCAAGAAAGGTTACCTGTATTTTTAAATGAAGTTTTACCACTTTCTAGCTTTGTATAATCAAAGTCTGTCGTATATTTTACGACTAATGTCTTTGTCATATTAGACTGATACGTACCTATAAGAGTAATTTTGAAGCCTTTATCTGTTACATCTAAAACATAGTCAGTCCCAGCTTGAAGGGTATAATTTCCGTCTTTAATTTCTAGTTTCTTATCTTTTAATTGTAATCCACCATGATCAAAGGTGTCCGTAATAATCGCGTTGCTTAATGGATAGTTGTTATTATTTACTATAATTGTCCAAGTTGTTGTTTTGTCTTTATAATTTGTTTCAGCTTTATTATTAGATTTAATAATATTTTGCTGCTTGAAGCTAGCTTCATTTTCTTTACTTGAATCATTATCAGCTGTAACTTTATTTTTTACTTTTCCATCTTCTATAACTTTATTAGTTGGCTTGGTTTTATAGGTAATCACATAAGCACTATTAATATCATCATTAAACTGTAAATCGAATCCATTCTTCTTGTTACTTACAGTGTAATTATTAACAGCGTCTCCTGTTACAAGCGTTCCTTTTTCATTATATGAAGCGTTTTTTACAACAATAGAATTTGCATCTAGTTCGTGTGTATCGTCAAAAATATCTTTTAAAATCGCATCTGCTTTTTTGATCTCTCTTTGATCACCATTGTAAGTAATTGTCCACTCAATTGTTTGCGTCTTTGGATCATATTTACTTGTTTTATTTAAGTGTGTACCACGAGAAACCGTTACAGTAGAACTTGCGTTTTGTTGCTTTTGATTATCACTCGTTATCGTAACGTTATTTCGGAAACTTTTAATATTTTCATCAGTAATTTTTGTGGCATATTCGATTTGATATGCTTTATTGATAGAATCTTTGAAAGCAATCTCCAATTTTGAGCCATCTGATGAAATAATATTGTAATCTGTTGGCTCAGCTTCTGCACCACGCGTTACATTCCCATTAACATCAACTTCTAAATAATAAACTTTAATAGAATCTTTATTTAAGCTTGTACCCTGTGGAATGTTATCTTTAAAAACAGCGTTTTTAAGGGTGTCTTTCGTTTTGTTCATCTCTACTTTCCAATTAATTTCATTTGTATTAATTGGTCTATCAGGTAAACCCTTTTTATTCGTAGCTGTTTGTACATTAGGCTTAAAGTCAACTGTAATAGAAACATCCTTATCTTTAATCGGGAAAGGAATTTCTTGTGTTGTTGTACCTTTAATTTCAGCTTTATTAAATTCTGTCTTTAATTGTAGGTTACCAGCAACATCTGGATGCTCTTCAACATAATCGTTGAATGTCATCGTGACTTTTCTATCTTTTGTAACAGTAAAATTACCAATTTGATGGTTTTCACTATCATATAAAGGACTGTTAATTGTATTGTAAATCTTAAAATGTTTAGGAAGATCAAAAATATAGTAATCTCCATTTTTCACATTCATTGATTTTAAAAGTTCCCATGTAAACTCAATATTGGCAGGGGAATCTGTACTTGGACGGTTATCCTCTGTAAATGGTTTTCCGTCTTTATCCGTCAATTTTACACTGGTTAAAATGTTTGTTGTTATTTGCTTTGGACCTGAATTTGTATTCTCAGCAGGGTCTCTTGATAGCTTTTGTTCTGGATTGTCAGTAGCAATTTTAGCTGCTGGGTTTTGTTCCGGATTATCAGTGGCAGTTTTAGCTGCTGGGTTTTGTTCCGGATTATCGGTAACAGTTTTAGTTGCTGGGTTTTGTTCCGGATTATCAGTGGCAGTTTTAGCTGCTGGGTTTTGTTCCGGATTATCAGTAACAGTTTTAGTTGCTGGATCTTGCTCCGGATTGTCAGTAACAGGTTTAGTTACTGGATCTTGCGCTTGTTTATTAGTATCCTGTTTGGTGCCATCTTCTTTAGAGTTTTCTACTTGAACAGGAACTGATATAGGCTGAACCATTGTTCCTAAAGGAAAAGCGATTTGAACTGATTTTTCCCCAGGTTTTAAAGTTGAGTTAAACACGGTATCAACTTTAATTTTTCCTTTAGCGTCTTTCAAATTTTCTACTTGATCATTAAATATTAATTTTAATTTATTATCTTTAGCTGTTATAAAATATTGACCAATATTTTTTTGATCTGTTACTAAATCCCCTTGCAAATCTTTAGATACTTTTAATGCAAGTGGTATTTGAACTACTGCTGTATCATTTGCGTGTGCAACTTGTTGATCTTTTATTGACCAAGCGTATTCTACTTGAATGGTTGATCCTATCTTTATTAAATTGTTAGGATTTTTTGATTCGTCAATAATATGATTCGTTGCATCTTTCATTTCAACAGTGTCAAATAAGGAATCTCCTGTTAAGGTTTCCGCTCTTACTTGATTGTATGGAAAACTAGCAAGTTGCGAAAATAGTACGAATACAATTAAACATACATTAAAAAGTTTTTTCATTTTTCCTCCTCTGAACATTCATTTGTCCATTGGGGACTTATTCCACATGAACAAATGGAATATTAAAAGTATTTGTTATAAGCTATTTATTTTTGTTATCCCTCCGTTTCTATACGCGTTCTCAGACAAACAGAATTATGTTCAAAGCAATATTATTTAACGTAAAACAAAATGTATATTTACACAGTTCTATGGAAATATACACAATTCGACAAAAAATGTCGAAAAAAATACTGATATAAATAATGATATCAGACCTTTATATGTGAGATAGTTTTCATGTATATCTAGTAAAAAAGAATGGTTATAAAGGTAAGTTTTACGATACATACTAACCAAGGTAGTGTATCCCTTTGTGAAGGCTTATTTTTGCCTTAAAGTTATGTGGAAATAAAAATCTAGATAGGGTTGGTTTTGGTCAGAATGAAGACAATATGTACTTTGAAAATAGTCATTTATTTTGTCTAAAGAGAGTTGTGCGACTAGTGGACCGAAGTTGAAAGGTGATAGTTTCTTACATTGTTAGAGAAATATAAGGATTACAGAATATTCGACTAACACGTTACTACGGTCATTTTTGAGCCTGTTTAAACAATAAGAAAGAAGGTGTTTTACTCCTTAGTTACAATATCTTTTTAGTAAAGATAAGCTTAAGTAACCTCCGCTAAAGATTATATACTTAAATGATAAAGAGTTCAACAATGGTTCACATATTTTCCCAAAAATAAAAACGGCTGTTTTATGTGGAATAAATCTACAAAACAGCCGTTTTTGGTATTAGATTTCTGTTAAGATTATTGGCTCGCCGCGTGTTACGACAACAGTATGTTCACATTGTGCAACAAGACTTTTATCAGGTGTAACGAATGTCCAACCGTCGTCACCACGTTCAATAATATGATCAGCTTTCATAGAGATGAACGGTTCTACAGCGATAACAAGACCGTCTTTTAGAAGCGCATTATCCATTGGATCATAGTAACTTAAAATGTGATTTGGTGCTTCATGTAAGCTAAGACCAATGCCGTGACCAGTTAAGTTTTGAATAACATTGTATCCACTTTTATGTGCGAAGTTTGAAACAGCACGACCAATTTGATTTTGTTTTGAGCCAGCTCTAACCTTTTTCATTGCTGCCCAAAATGCATCAACTGCTGCTTGGCAAAGTTTTTCTTTTGCCTCGTCTTCTCCAAGAACAAATGAAATGCCTGTATCTGCATAATAGCCATCAAGTGCAGCAGATACATCGACGTTTACTAAGTCGCCTTCTTTTAATACACGATCTCCTGGAATACCATGAGCAACTTCCTCATTTACACTAATGCAAGTTACACCTGGGAAATCATATTCTTTTTCAGGTGCAGAAATAGCACCATGCTCATCTAATATTTTTTTACCGATCAAATCAAGCTCTTTCGTTGTCATACCTGGCTTCGCTTGTTTTTTCATTTCTTCACGTGCAAGCGCAACGATGCGGCCGATTTTTCGTAAGCCTTCTAAATCTTGTTCATTACGAATAATCATGAAAACCACTGTCCTTCCTCGAATATATATCTTATCCGATTGTATCATGTTTATTTTCGTCCTGCTACTCGCTTGCGGTATGGGGGTTGATTCCTCTCATAAAGAATACATGACAATTGTCATATCGATGTCATGACGCATCATACTGTTTCCTAAGTTTTCCAAGTAATACAATGTAAATATAAGAAACAGCGGGGGTGGAGAGATGGAAAAGATTATTGAAGTAAATGGTGTTTCTAAAACATTTAAACATAAAAACGCAGTAAATAATGTTTCATTTCATGTAAATAAAGGGGAAATAGTAGCGTTACTTGGTCCGAATGGTGCGGGGAAAACAACGACGATGTCGATGATGCTTGGATTAAAGGACCCAACAGAAGGTAAGGTCTTTATATTTGGAAAGAGTCCAAAGCATAGAGATGTTCGTAATAGCCTCGGTGCGATGCTGCAAGAAGTAAGTGTCATTGATAGTATTACGGTGGAAGAGGCAATTGAGTTATTCCGTAGTTATTATACGAATCCTATAGCGAAAGAAACGTTACTGCAGTTATCAAATTTAGAATCAGAGCGAAAGCAAAGATGTGAGAAGTTATCAGGTGGGCAAAAAAGAAGGTTAAACTTTGCGCTTGCACTTGCGGGAAATCCAGATTTGTTATTTTTAGATGAGCCGACAGTCGGAATGGATATTACGTCTCGAAGAACGTTTTGGGAAACGATTCGAAAGTTAGCAAGTGAAGGGAAAACGATTATTTTAACGACGCATTATTTAGAAGAAGCAGATGCTTTAGCAAATCGTATCTTATTATTTGCGAACGGAAAGATTATCGCAGATGGTACACCAGACGAAATGAAAGCAACAATTTCGAGAAAAACAATCACATTTTACTCAAAGGAAAGCATTCCTACAAAATTACTAAAGGAATTACCAAATGTAACAGAAGTAAAGTCAAACGAAGGACGCTTCATTTTAACAACGGAGGATACGGATGCAACTTTAAAAGCCATTTATCAAAGGAGTTTACCTGTAACAGATGTTTCAGTTGAACGTGGAAGTCTTGATGAGGCATTTGAACAATTCGTTGCAAATCAGAAGGAGGAAATCGCATGAGAGCGTTATGGATGCAGTGCAAAATAGAAATTTTACGTACATTCCGCAATAAATTATTTATCTTTTTCTCATTATTAATGCCTGTTATGTTTTACTACATTTTCACAAATGTTGTTCAAGTACCACAAAACGGAGATGCGTGGAAAGCACACTATTTAATTTCGATGGCAACTTTCAGTATTGTAGGGACTGCACTCTTTAGTTTCGGTGTGAGACTTTCTCAGGAAAGAGGGCAAGGATGGACACATCTTCTAAAAATTACACCGCTTCCAGAGGGAGCATATTTAACAGCAAAAATTATCGCTCAAACAGTAGTAAATGCTTTTTCAATATTAGTTATCTTTATTGCAGGGATACTAATTAATCATGTTGAGTTAACGGTAGGGCAATGGATAGGTGCGGGGTTATGGTTATTGTTAGGGGTAACACCATTTTTAGCGTTAGGAACAGTAATAGGTTCCATTAAGAAGGCGGACGCAGCTGCTGGCTTAGCAAATATTTTAAATATGAGTTTAGCTATAGTTGGCGGGTTGTGGATGCCGATTGAAGTATTCCCAAAAATATTAAGAACGATTGGTGAATGGACACCGACATACCATTTCGGAAGTGGTGCGTGGGATATTGTAGCTGGAAAATCAATTGGATGGGAAAATATCGCGGTATTAGGAGGTTATTTCCTTATATTTGTTGTAGTATCAATATATATAAGAAAAAGACAGGAAGCGGTATAAATGATAGAGAAGAAGAGGATTGAGATTTTTCCGAAACATATGGGATTTTTTCCGTACATGTGGTTTGTTTATCTATTATTTCCAATTTATCACTTAGCACAAGCATCAGGATGGAAGCTTGTGCTAGGAAGCAGTATGTTGATACTTTTTATTATCACATACCGTCAGCTATATTTTGTTCAGAAGACGTTTATTTTATGGGCATGCATTCAAATGATAATCATCTTTTTATTTGCTTTATTTTATAATCCTTTTATGATATTTTTTGGCTTTTTCACAGCAAGTGCGATGGGATTTGCGCCAAATAAGAAAGTATTTCGAGTGCTGTTATGCTCGTTAGTTATAATGCTTGGAGCATTTTTATTTGTAAATATGAATCAACTAACAACTACAAGTTTAGTAAATATCGTTCCGATGTTTATCTTAATGCTTCTTACGCCATTTGGTATGCGTAATTTTAATCAGAAAAAGATGTTAAGAAATCAATTAGATGAGGCGAACGAGCAAATTAAAGATTTAGTAAAACGTGAAGAACGGCAGCGAATTGCAAGAGATCTTCATGACACATTAGGGCATACCTTATCTCTTATTACTTTAAAAAGCCAGCTCGTTGAGAAGTTAATTGTGAAAAATCCAGAGCGTGCAAGTGCGGAAGCGAAGGAAATTACACAAACTTCTCGTACCGCCTTAAAACAGCTTAGAGAATTAATTTCTGATATGCGTATGATTACGGTAGAAGAAGAGCTAGAGCAAATAAAAGCGATCTTACAAGCAGCTAATATTGAATTAGAAGTGAGGCAAGAAGCAAGATCGAGCTCGTTATCACCAATTGAACAAAATATTGTCGGGATGTGTTTACGTGAGGCCGTTACAAATGTTGTAAAACATAGTAAGGCAACGCGGTGCGCAGTTTCTGTATTAGAATCACAAGGTGAACTGATTTTGAAAGTAGAAGATAACGGAATCGGTTTAACAGATCAAAATCATGATGGAAATGGTATTCGCGGTATGAAAGAACGAATTGCTCTTATTGATGGATTTGTTGAACTAGGTACAATCAATCCAGGGACGTTATTAACGGTAAAAGTTCCAGTTGTTATTAGAACAGGAAAAGATGAGGTGAGGGCATGATTCGAATTATTATTGCAGAAGACCAGCGGATGCTTCGTGGTGCATTAGGGGCCCTGCTTGATCTAGAAGATGATATCGAAGTAATTGGGCAAGCTGCGAACGGGGAAGAGGCGTTAAAATTAATTGAATCGTTAAAGCCAGATGTAAGTATTATGGATATTGAAATGCCGATTCAAAGTGGATTGGATGTCGCTGAGACTTTAAAGAAAGAAAAATCATCATGCAAAGTAATGATTTTAACAACATTTGCACGGCCGGGATATTTTGAAAGAGCAATGAAAGCTGGTGTGCACGGCTATTTATTAAAGGATAGCCCAAGTGAAGATTTAGCGGCAGCAATTCGTAATGTAATGAAGGGGAAACGAGAGGTCTCCCAAGATTTAATGTTTGGCTTATGGCAGGAGCAAAATCCGTTGTCAGATCGCGAAAAGGAAGTACTGTTGCTTGCGAAAGAAGGAAAGACGGCAAACGAAATTGCGAAGGCACTTTATCTTTCGCCGGGTACAGTACGTAATTATATTTCTGAAGTATTAGCGAAGCTTGATGCGAAAAATAGAATTGAGGCAATTACAATTGCGGAAGAAAAGGGTTGGATATAAAAAGAAGGTTATCTATGAGAGGTAACCTTCTTTTTATAATTATTGTACTTCTATTACTTGATTTACTTTTTGTAACGGTTTGTAACCGTGTGCTTCAAATGCCTTTGCAAATTCATTTGATACGGCAGTGCCATATAAATCTTTTGAAGCTTGTACGATATGAGATTGAAGTGATTCAAAGTCTTCAGCGGAAGTTGCATAATTTTGCAATGCACGCATAACAACTTTACTTACTTTTTCATTTCCTTGTTTTTGAACAGCAATACCGTTATATGTTTTACCTTCAGCTAATTGATATAATACGTGACTGATAATACCAGAATTCACGTGTGATTCTTGATTATTACCATCGTTATAGAAATCTTGTAAATTTGTATATAGTTTATGACCGCCGTCACCAATTTCCCTTGGGATATCACGAATTGTTAGGCCACCTAATGTATCGCCCATAATCCAGTTTCCTTTATCTTTCTTTACGTAATATTCGATTTGTGTACCCCAGAAATCCGCTAATCCCTCGTTTAGTGCAGATGTTTCAGCGCTTGGATATCTCACAACTTTATTTTTCGTCGTGCCACTGAATACAGCATGTCCAAATTCATGAGCTGTTACATCAAGAGCGGATGTTAGTTTTCCGTCTAAACCATCACCAAATACCATTTGGTTCCAAGCGGGATGCCAAAATGCATTTACATAGTCTTCTTTTACACCATCACTAACTTCAGTAGAATCAAAACCGTGTACACTAGCAACAACTTTTGAATCTTTATTGTCGTAACTTTTTAGATTATGTTCTTTCTTAAAGTAATCGTAAATATCACTCATGTTCTTCATAGCGCCCGCGGCTTCTTTATCTGCAAAATTAGGAGTACTACTTGAAATTAGTGTCCCTGGATAACCAGCTTGACTATATCCTCCAAGGGAATCGGCGTAGTTTGCATTATAAATATAAATACCATTTCCGCGTGATAAATCCGCTAAATAAAATTTTCCATCAGTTCCTTTGGCAATATTGAAAGAGATGTTTTCTTGAAGTGCATTTTTCCCAGTTCCTTGCTCACTTGCAGGGGATAATCTAGGTGATGTTACTTGATTTATAGTCTTATTCTCTTTGTTTTTAATGAATTTTTCTTGAAAAAGTACTTCGCCAGTTTTTAAATCAACGATAGCATTGCCGTTTATAATTTGTTCATTGTTTTCATAAGTAAATGTAATAACAGTTGCGAATGTATAATAGCCATCTTTTTTCTTATAAACAACGGTTTCGCTAGAGAATTCAGTCTCAACTGCATCGCTTGGAATTTGAACTATATCGCGTAATTTAGATTTTACTTCATTTTTCGACAAAAAATTTGTTATAGTAAGATTAGGTTGTTGATTTAAATTTTGAATAACTTTACCACTAACAGTTGTGATCACTCCATTTTTATCTACTTTTACAATGAGATCTTGGCCATATACTTTATAGTTTTTATATGTTTGTGCAAGGCGAACTTCGGTTTGATTTTCTTTGGTTTCTTTATTGGTAGGTTGGAAATCTACATTTTTTTCAGTAGTGACTTGTTCTTGTTGAGCTTTCGCCCCATTTACCTCACCTTTTAAATACTTTTTAGCAATATTTTCTTTCGTATCATTTTGAGGTTGTGTTAATTTCCCGATTGTTAAACCAGGCTGAGCAATTTCAACTTTGACTGCACTTTTGTCTAATTCTTGAGCATGAATAGCTTCTGTTGATAAAGGGCAAAGAAGACCGAATGTAACGAAAGCACTAGCAAGTTTTCTATAATTCATCTATAACACTCCTAATCTATTATTGTATGTGAGATGAATTGTATGAAAAATTTGCCGAATTTTATATATATTATGCATTATTTCATATCAAAAATTGTCGAATTCACATTATTGTAGTGGTATGACAACTTAACAAATTAGATTGTTATAATGGGATGGTGAGTAAGTATGCACGCAGAGAAATTAGGAAGTGAAATTAAGAAAATTAGAGTGTTGAGAGGATTAACACAAAAACAGTTATCCGAGAACATATGTCATCAATCGGAAGTGAGCAGAATTGAATCGGGTGCGGTATACCCAAGTATGGATATATTGCAAGGTATTGCAGCAAAGTTACAAGTTCCCATTATTCATTTTTATGAGGTACTCATTTATTCCGATATTGAGAGGAAAAAGCAGTTAAAAGATCAAATCATTATGCTTTGTAAGCAAAAGAAATATAAAGAAATTTATAATAAAGTATGGAATGAGTTGAAAAAGGAAGAATATCATCCTGAGTTTCAGCAATTTCTTCAATGGCAATATCATGTAGCAGCGTATGTATTGAAGAAAAGTGATTATGAATATTGCATTTTAGAATTGAAAAAATTATTAAATCAACAATTAACTGGGATTGATGTGTACCAAAATCTTTATATAGAGAATGCAATTGCAAATATTTATGCTGAAAATGGTTACTTTAAGAAGGGCATGGAGTTATTTGAAGGTATATTAAAGCAATTAGAGGCATTACCTGAAAATAAAGAGTTTGATGTGAAGGTAAGACATAATTATGCGAAAACATTATACTTAGATAATCAATATGAAGAGGCTCTTTATCAAATAAATAAAGCTATTGAAATATCGTGTCGAATTAATAGTATGGCATTGATTGGGCAGCTATACTATCAAAAAGGTGAATGTTTAGAAAAGCTAGGCTACGATGAGGTAGAGAGTGAAGAAGCTTATGAAAAAGCTTATTTCTTTTTTGATATACTAGAAATGCATACGTATAAAGAAAAGTTTATGAAAAAAATGACGAAATAAAATAACGCAAAAACTAAATATGCATAATTGCATAATGTATGGATAAATTTTCATGATATATTAAAAGAAAAAATGTGGGTGATGGAATATGAAGAAACTACTTATCGGTAGTCTATTAACGTTAGCAATGACATGGGGTATTTCATTAGCGGATACAGCTTTAGAGAAAAGCCAAGTAATTTCTCATGATGATCAAGAGGTACAATTAGCTTCAGATATGCCTTTTGAGTTTTAAAAAAAAACAACCGTCTTACTTAGACGGTTGTTTTTTTATGTAGTAACATCCAAACGTCTTTACTAGAAACAGGTTTGCTAATAAAGAATCCTTGAATGTGATCACAATTTTGTTTATGTAAAAATTCCCATTCTTCTTCCGTTTCTACACCTTCTGCAATCACTTTTAAATTTAGTTGCTTTGATAGTGTAATAATGGAAGAGACAATTGCTTCTTCTAAAGGACTAGTTGTAATTCCACAAATAAACTCTCGAGCGATTTTTAATGTGTTGATTGGATATTTTGTTAAATAAGCTAAAGAACTATAACCAGTTCCAAAGTCGTCGATTGAAATTTGAATACCGAGATTTTGAAGTTGTTCGAGTTTTGCAACTACAGATTGATTTTGATTAATTGCGATGCTTTCCGTAATTTCAATATCTAGTGCTTCTGGTTTCAGTTCTGTTTCTTCCAATACCTTTGAAATAGTTGGGATTAAATCTGCATGGTTAAATTGAACAACAGATAGATTTACACCAACTTTTAAGTGAGAGAAACCTTGATTATGCCATCTTTTTGCCTCTAAACAAGCAGTACGTAAAATCCAATTGCCAAGTTCAATAATAAAACCAGTTTCCTCTGCTAGAGGGATAAATTGGGCAGGAGATACGATACCGAGTTTTGGATGCTTCCAACGTATTAATGCTTCAAAACCGATAATTTGTTTTGTTTTTGTGCTTACTTGTGGCTGGTATTCAAGGAAAAATTCATTTTGTTGTAATGCTTTTGAAAGTTCACCTTCTAAGAATTGAATTTCATTTTGAGCGATACTCATTTCTTTTGAGAAGAAAACAAATCTGTTTTTTCCATTTGCTTTCGCACGATACATAGCCATATCAGCATTTTTCATTAACTCATTTACATCAGTTCCATAATCAGGGTACATCGCAATTCCGATACTTGGTGTAATAGAGAGTTCTTCGCCTTGAATGAAGAATGGTTTGTTTAAAATAGTTAAAATCTGTTCAGCTATAAAAATTGCACTTTTTTCTGAGTACATTTCTGGCAATAGAATTGTAAACTCATCTCCACCTTGGCGAGCGACGATATCTTTTGAACGCAAGCAACCGCGTAATCTTTTTGCTACTTCAATTAATAATAAATCTCCAACGTCATGGCCAAGTCTATCGTTAATTTTTTTAAATCGATCTAAATCAAGGAATATGACGGCGACATCATTTGCGTTAGTTTGGGCTGTATTTAAAATGGCTTTTAAATCTTTTTCGAACTTTCGACGATTTGGTAATCCAGTAAGTGCATCGTGAAAGGCTAAATGTTCTACTTGTTTTTGTTTTTCATATAAGGTGGTAATATCACGTGCTATCCCAAACATTCCGACCACTTCTTTGTTTATAAAAGTAGGGATAAGTGTAATATGGAGATAATAATAATAGCCTTCTTGTTCTTTTGTACGAACTTCTAACGTTTGTGGCCTACCTTCCTTTGTAATTTGTAAAGCCTTCTTTAGTAGTTCGTGGTCTTTTGAATCAATGAAGTGTACCAGAGAATAGCTTGCCACTTCGCAATAATAGGCAGTAAATAAGCTTTCGCACGCCTTATTAGATTGTTGAAAAATGCCATTCATATTTAAAGAGAAAACGGCATCGGGATGGTCCTCGAATAAAGATTTATAACGTTGTTCACTTTTTGATAATGCAAATGCACCTTCTTCAACTTCGTCCTCTAGTTGTGTAGTCAACTGTTCATATGTATGAATTAGTGCTTGATTATCTTTCCACATGTAAAGTTGCCGCAAGAATAACAAAATAAGTGATAATACGAGACCGATTAACATGAATTTATCATCCCAAGGTTGAATGATAATAAAAGAAAAAGTAATAATTATACTAAAATAAGGTAGTATAAAACGTACATAATCGAATCGATAATATTTTGTTTTCGTTTCATGCTGCATTGGTTTATCTAAAATATATAGTATGGAAGAAAGTCCAATTAATAAAATAGAAGCAGTGTGTATTAAATAATTAATTTCAGCAGAAGTTTTCATCCCAAAATTCAATTGAAACAGATGAATATAACCGTATACGAGTATAATAGTGAAACCGATAATTAATGCAATTCTACTAGAAGAATATTGTTCTCTTCTATATAGGCTAATAACGGCGTAAATTACTAATGATTGTGCAATGAAATACCCAATTAAAATCCAAGTATCCTTTGTTAACATGCGGAAGCTTGAAAGGTCTAAGATAAAAGTTAAGGTGAAATAAATGTTCATAATAATAATAAAGATGCTATCGAATGAAAATTGAGAAAGCCCCTTAATAGAATAATTTTTTATAAACTTTATAGCAAATCCAACAAAGAGCAAAATATATTGTATGATAAAAAAAGGTAATGCTTTATATGAAAATATAGATTGATCATGTATAGAAAGTGAACTAAGAAATAGGGTTATCTCCATAACTAATCCACATAGGCAAGTGCATAGTAATAAAATCCAAAATAGTTTATCACTGCGTTTCATTCTCTTAATAGCTTTATATAAACAGTGACAAGAAAAAAGTGCAGCGAAACAGAATAAGAAAAGAATTCCAATCTCCTTTATATGCGACTCATTTGGAATAAAGAGTATCCAAAGAGCAAATATAGATATGTATATTATGACAAATTGTACATATTTTTTTTGATTAATCATATTATGACTCCGTTTCAATAAAGTTGAATCTCGAGGGAATGCTAATTTAAATAATAGCATATAAAATAGGATGTTTTTTACTATAAAAATTACTTTTTTGAAAAAATGGTGCAAAGTTACAATTTACCACTGTAACATTGCACCACTTATTCTTTTAATTCCTCTTATAGCAGAAAGTTCATCTATTAATTGGAATAATGCTAAGTCTTTTTGTTTACTTTCAATCATAATATCGAAATTATGATTGTGTTTTTTTGCAATGTGTAAGAAAGGCTTAATAAACTCTAAATCGATATATTCAGCATGAGCCCTAAATTCTTTTTCCGATCTCGGGGAGGAAATGTGAACTTTAGGAGAGATATTTGTATGTGACCAAGTTTCAAAAATTGCAGGAAGCAACTCTTCTAGTGGTTCCTCGCAAAGATTGGCCATATGATGATGATAATCAAATACAAATGGAATATTTTCTTTTTGGCAAATTGATAAAGTTTCAGCGGTTGTATAGGTTTTATCATCATTTTCAAGAGTCATTTGTTTTTTTATATGTGTAGGAAGTTTTTTTATGTTTTCATGGAAGCGCTCAATTGCCTTTTCTTTATTTCCATAGGCTCCACCTACATGAATATTAATGTAAGAAGAATCTGCAATGCCTATAGCATCCAATATTTTATAATGATAAGTCATATCCGTAATAGCGTTAGTAGTAATATGTGGCTTGTCGCTTGTAAATAGCGTAAATTGATTTGGATGAAAACTTATTCGTAAATTGTGTTCTTTAATTAAAGCCCCTATTTTACGCCAAAGTAGTGTGAATACCCCAATATAGTCAAACTCGACTTCGGGATGTGTTGCAAGTGGGACGATGGAAGACGATAGGCGATATAGTGGGATTTCATGCGCTATATTGTAATGAAGGATACGTATTGTGTGCTCTAAATTTTGCCTTATAACATGGTACAGTTTGTCTTCTCGCTCTTGCTTGCTGAGTTTCTTAAAGCTTGTAAACGTCATTGTTTTGGCAGGAGAACAGTCCCAGAGTGCCATTGCATGTGAGACATATCCAAACCGTATAAGCATATGAGATACACCTCTTTTATTCATTGTCTTTCCTATAAAAAGAAAGCAAACATTGTTCCAATCCATTCCTTTCCTCTATCGATAAGAGAAGGCGGGTTTACATCGCTATAGGAAAGTACAGATGCATTCTCTAGATCTTCATGGAATTTCTTTTTTACTGTTTGAATGAAATGTTTATTATATAACAGGCAGTTTATTTCATGGTTAATATATAAACTTCTCATATCAAAGTTTGCTGTTCCGATATCGCAAATATCATCGTCTACTATAATAATTTTGGCGTGAAAAAAACCTTGTTGAAATGCATAAATATTGCAACCAGCCTGTATTAATTTTCGGCAGTACGGAAATTTGGCTTCTCGAACAAGAGGGTGATCAGCTTTTTCTGGAACAAGAATTGTGATTTGAACCCCTCTTTCTCTTGCTTTTAATAAGGCATTCATAATTTTTTTTCCAGGAATGAAATATGGTGTACCGATACAGATTTCTTTTTTTGCCGCGTTAATTAAATGTAAAAAAGTATGCTGTAAATAAGCCCCATCAGTCGGAATAAATTGATGCAGGATGGTACCTGGATTTTGTTTTGGAAAATAAAGAGAAGCATCTAATAAATTTTGTTTCGTATCATCAAACCAGTCATGCAAAAATTGCTTTTGTAAATCTTGAACCCCTTCTCCTGTAAGACGTAAATGGTAGTCTCGCCATAATCCTAAATATTCATTATGCCCTAGATACTCTTCACCGATATTAAATCCCCCGATATAGCCGGTTTTCCCATCAATCACTGTAATTTTCCTATGATTTCGTTGATTGGCAGAAAAGAAAGGCAGAGGAAATTTTACCTTATGACAAAATGAAAAAGATACACCATGTTTTTGCAGGGAGCGAATAGCTTCGTTTGATAAAGAATGGCTGCCAAATCGATCAAGTAAAAGTCGTACTTCAATTCCTTCCTGAGCCTTATCAATCAGCAATTTTAAAAATTCACGACTGATTTTATCGTTTTTTACAATGAAGAATAAAATATGAATGTGATGCTGTGCTTGTTTTATATCAGTAAATAAAGCGTCATACAAATCTTTCCCGTATGTATAAAGGTGAAAATCACTTTGACGTAAAGGGAAAGTGCGAGAGCTTACTCGTTTTAAATGAAGAAGTCTCCCGTATGAAAGGTCAATTGTAATCCAAAGAGCAACGGATATTAACAAAAGAGATAAGTAGAGCATTAGTGAATTCCCTCCTTCGCATTCTTTTCACCTTCAGTGTGTTACAAATGATACGGGTAGCACGGCTGTTATTATAAATTTCTTTAGAGGATAGATCTTGTACTGGTTAAAGTGTCACTTTATCCCGCTTTAACGGGCAGTAAGCTTCCTATTTCAAAAATTGATGAATAAGCAGAAGCTAGTTTGGAAATCAACTGCCCGTAAAAGCCCGATTGGTTCAACTAATAATCAGCGGGGGATGAACCACCCCTGCTGATTAAAGTTTCACTTTATAGTTTCACCGAAATAAACAGCTTTATGAAAAAATGTGTTGTTCTATAACAAAAAACTGTTGACTGAATGCTCACTCATTATATAATGGGGATAGGGGATATAATTCAGAAAATTATATATTTTTGAAGATTCAAAAAAGAAAGAAGGCTTACAAAGAGAGGGGTAGCATAAAAATGAATAGCTTACTGATCATTAATTGGCTGGCTGCCATTGCTGTTATTGCTTATGCAGGATATTTGTTTGTATATCTTATACGGACGAGAATGGCCTACATACAGTTAGGGAAAAAGATTGAATTTGACCGTCGTTTTAAAGAGCGTTGGGATCTCCTTAAGGTCAATGTTTTCGGTCAGAAAAAGCTGCTGAAAGATAAGAAAAGCGGCATCATTCACGTTATGTTCTTTTACGGATTTATTCTTGTCCAATTTGGAGCAATTGACTTCGTTTGGAAAGGACTCGCACCAGGATCACATCTTCCACTTGGACCACTATACCCTGCATTTACATTCTTCCAGGAAATTGTCACACTTGTTATTTTAATTGCAGTATTTTGGGCTTTTCATAGACGTTATGTAGAAAAGCTTGTTCGTTTAAAACGTAACTTCAAATCAGGTCTTGTTCTTATTTTTATCGGTGGTTTAATGATTTCTGTGCTACTTGGTAACGGTATGGGACTTATATGGCATGGCGAGGAGCTTTCATGGAGTGAACCAATTGCTTCTGCAATCGCTTACGTTTTTAGCGGGATAAATGAAACCGTAGCCATTTCAGTGTTCTATTTTTCTTGGTGGGTGCATTTACTAATTTTGTTAACGTTTTTAGTGTATGTTCCACAATCAAAACATGCGCATTTAATTGCAGGACCAGCTAATGTATTCTTCGGTCGTCTTTCAAACCCAGGGAAGCTTGAAAAGATTGATTTTGAAGATGAAACGCAAGAAACATTTGGTGTTGGTAAAATTGAAGACTTTAGACAAAATCAACTTATTGACTTATACGCTTGTGTAGAGTGTGGCCGTTGTACAAATATGTGTCCGGCAACAGGAACAGGAAAAATGTTATCACCGATGGACTTAATTTTAAAACTTCGCGATCATTTAACTGATAAAGGAGCTGCGGTAACATCAAAAGCACCGTGGGTTCCAGTAGTTGCCTTCAATAATACACAAGGAAATCAGTTAGCGATGATGGCAGCTGGAAAAGGGCAACAAGAATCAGCGTCTACAACGCTCGCTTACGATCCGAGTTTAATCGGAGATGTTATTACAGAAGAAGAGATCTGGGCATGTACAACGTGCCGTAACTGTGAAGATCAATGCCCAGTTATGAATGAGCATGTTGACAAAATTATTGACTTACGTCGATATCTCGTTTTGACTGAAGGAAAAATGGACGCGGAAGCACAACGCGCGATGACAAATATCGAGCGTCAAGGAAATCCGTGGGGGCTGAACCGTAAAGAGCGTGAAACATGGCGCCAAGGTGATGACGAAGTAACAGTTCCAACTGTAAAAGAAAAATCAAAAGCTGGAGAGGAATTCGAGTATTTATTCTGGGTTGGTTCAATGGGATCATACGACAATCGTAGTCAGAAGATTGCGATATCGTTTGCGAAGTTAATGAACGAAGCAGGCATTTCATTCGCAATTCTCGGTAATAAAGAAAAGAATTCTGGAGATACACCACGCCGCCTTGGAAATGAATTTGTATTCCAAGAGATGGCGACAAAGAATATCGAAGAATTTGAAAAGGCAGGAGTGAAGAAAATCGTTACGATTGATCCTCATGCTTATAACACATTTAAAAATGAGTATCCGGACTTTGGCTTGCAAGCAGAAGTCTATCATCATACAGAATTGTTAGCTCAGTGGGTGAAAGAAGGGCGCTTAAAGCCTGTTCACGCTATTGAAGAAACAGTTACGTACCATGATTCCTGTTATTTAGGAAGATACAACGAAGTGTATGAAGCGCCACGTGACATTTTGAAAGCGATTCCTGGAGTGAATCTTGTAGAAATGGCACGTAACCGTGAAACGGGAATGTGCTGTGGCGCAGGTGGTGGCTTAATGTGGATGGAAGAAACAACAGGTTCACGTATTAACGTTGCTCGTACAGAACAAGCATTAGCTGTACAGCCATCCATTATCGGTACAGGTTGTCCATATTGCTTAACGATGATCAGTGATGGAACGAAAGCGAAAGAGGTAGAAGAGAAGGTTCAAACTCTTGATGTGACAGAGATTTTAGAACGATCTGTTATCGGACAGAAAAAAGAAGCGATGTAGTTTGTAAGAATGTATACAACTTTAGAAAGAGGTGCAATGATTGCACCTCTTCTCAACGTAGGGATACCGAGCGAGCGCTCAGTGTTAAAAAATGAAATGGGGGAAAGAAACATGAGTAAAACAGTTATTTTAAGTGCTGCAAGAACACCAGTTGGAAAATTTGGAGGATCTTTAAAAGATGTAAAAGCGGCGGAACTTGGAGGAATTGCAATTAAAGCAGCGCTTGAAAGAGCAAATGTTGCGGCTAGTGATGTTGAAGAAGTTATATTTGGAACGGTTATTCAAGGTGGACAGGGGCAAATTCCATCGCGCCAAGCTGCAAGGGCTGCTGGAATCCCATGGGAAGTGCAGACGGAAACAGTGAATAAAGTTTGTGCATCAGGACTTCGTGCGGTTACGTTGGCGGATCAGATTATTCGTACTGGCGATCAATCACTGATTGTAGCTGGCGGTATGGAGTCGATGAGTAACAGTCCTTACATTTTACGCGGAGCAAGATGGGGATACAGAATGGGCAATAACGAAGTTGTTGATTTAAACGTTGCTGACGGTTTAACATGCGCATTTTCAGGTACACACATGGGCGTTTATGGCGGAGAAGTTGCGAAGGAAGATGGAATTTCTCGCGAAGCGCAAGATGAATGGGCATATCGTAGCCATCAGCGTGCGGTTTCAGCGCATAAAGAAGGGCGTTTTGAAGAGGAAATCGTGCCAGTAACGATTCCGCAAAGAAAAGGCGATCCTATTGTCGTTGCAAAGGATGAGGCGCCACGTGAAGATACAACGATTGAAAAGTTAGCAAAGTTAAAACCTGTATTTGATAAGACAGCGACGGTGACAGCTGGTAATGCGCCGGGACTAAATGATGGTGGTGCCGCACTTGTATTAATGAGCGAAGACAGAGCGAAGCAAGAAGGAAGAAAGCCATTAGCGACAATTTTGGCGCATACAGCAATTGCAGTGGAATCTAAAGATTTCCCAAGAACGCCAGGTTATGCAATTAACGCATTGCTTGAAAAAACAGGCAAGAAAATTGAAGACATCGATTTATTCGAGATTAATGAAGCATTTGCAGCGGTAGCAATTGCAAGTACAGAAATCGCAGGAATTGATCCGGAAAAATTGAATGTAAATGGCGGCGCGGTAGCGATGGGACATCCAATTGGAGCAAGCGGAGCGCGCATTATCGTTACACTAATCCATGCACTTAAGCAGCGCGGCGGCGGAATTGGAATTGCTTCGATTTGTAGCGGTGGCGGTCAAGGGGACGCAGTGATGATTGAAGTCCACTAATTAAAGTTCGAGGGTATAAAATTTATTAACAATTAAGGGGGAAGAAAAAATGGGTGTACAAAACATTGTTGTAATTGGTGCAGGGCAAATGGGATCAGGAATTGCACAAGTATGTGCAATGGCAGGATATGACGTGAAGGTACAAGATTTAAAGCAAGAGCAATTAGATAGAGGAATGGCTATCATTACGAAAAACTTAGCGCGCCAAGTAGAAAAAGGACGCATGAAGGAAGAAGAGAAGGAAGCGACATTAAATCGTCTTACAGTAACGCTTGATTTAGATTGTGTGAAAGAAGCGGATCTTATTATTGAAGCAGCTGTTGAGAAAATGGATATTAAAAAGAAAATCTTTGCGAATCTAGATGAAATTGCTCCAGAACACGCAATTTTAGCGACGAATACGTCATCTCTGCCAATTACAGAAATTGCAGCGGTAACGAAGCGTCCGGAAAAAGTAATCGGTATGCACTTTATGAATCCAGTTCCAGTTATGAAGCTTGTTGAGATTATTCGTGGTTTGGCTACCGATGATGCGGTATATGAAGCAATTGAAGATATTACGAAAAAAATTGGGAAAGTACCAGTTGAAGTGAATGATTTCCCAGGTTTTGTATCAAACCGCATTTTACTACCGATGATTAACGAAGCAATTTATACGTTATATGAAGGTGTAGCGACGAAAGAAGCAATTGATGAAGTCATGAAGCTTGGTATGAACCATCCGATGGGGCCTTTGACACTCGCTGATTTTATCGGTTTAGATACGTGTTTATACATTATGGAAGTGTTGCATGAAGGATTAGGAGATAGTAAATATCGCCCATGTCCATTATTACGTAAGTATGTGAATGCAGGATGGTTAGGGCGTAAAACAGGTCGTGGATTCTACGTTTACGAATAAATGCCCCCTTTGTTACAACATAGTGGTCTTACCAAATTATTTAAAGGATATATAGCAAATGGAGGCGGAATATATGAACTTTCGTTTTAATGAAGAGCAGCAAATGATGAGGAAAATGGTTCGGGATTTTGCACAGAAGGAAATAGCTCCCTTTGTTCCTAGTATGGAACAAGGGGTGTTCCCGAAAGAGATTTTGCAAAAGATGGGTGAGCTTGGATTAATGGGTATTCCAGCGCCTGCAAAATACGGTGGGGCAGAAATGGACTTTATATCTTACATTCTAGCAATTGAGGAAATCTCAAAGGTAAGTGCAACAGTTGGTGTAATTTTAGCTGTACATACGTCAGTTGGAATGAATCCGATTTTATATTTCGGAACAGAAGAACAGAAGAAAAAATATGTTTCTAAACTTGCAACCGGGGAATATTTAGGTGCATTTGCTTTAACAGAGCCAAATGCAGGATCAGATGCAGGGAGTTTGAAATCAAGAGCTGTGAAAAAAGGTGATCATTATATTATTAATGGATCGAAAGTGTTTATTACAAATGGTGGTGAAGCAAGTACATACATTGTATTCGCTTCTACAAATCCAGAGGCAGGAAAAAGTGGTATTTCTGCATTTATAGTAGAGAAAGATACACCTGGTTTAATCATCGGAAAAGATGAACATAAGATGGGACTTCTCGGTTCTCGTACAGTACAACTTACTTTTGAAGATATGAAAGTGCCAGCTGAGAATTTACTTGGGGAAGAAGGACAAGGATTTAAGGTGGCGATGGCGAATTTAGATGTTGGGCGAATTGGAATCGGTGCGCAGGCGTTAGGAATTGCTGAAGCGGCGCTTGGCTGTGCAATTGATTATGCAAAAGAAAGAGAGCAATTCGGGAAGCCAATTGCGGCACAGCAAGGGATTGGCTTCAAGCTTGCAGATATGGCAACAAGTGTCGAAGCAGCAAGGTTACTCGTATATAGAGCGGCATCTCTTAGGGCACAGGGATTACCATGCGGTAAAGAAGCATCTATTGCGAAATTATTTGCTTCTAAGACAGCGGTTGAAGTCGCGATTGAGGCGGTGCAAGTGTTTGGTGGTTACGGTTATACGAAAGACTATCCAGTAGAACGATTTTTCCGTGATGCGAAAATCACGCAAATATATGAAGGAACAAGTGAAATACAGAAACTTGTTATTAGCCGTGCTTTATAAAAGGGCGAGGGGGAGACGGAGATGCATTTTAAACTATCAGAAGAACATGAAATGATAAGAAAAATGGTTCGAGATTTTGCTAAAAATGAAGTGGCACCAACAGCAGCTGAGCGTGATGAGGAAGAGCGATTTGATCGAGAATTATTTGATCAAATGGCAGAGCTTGGTTTAACCGGTATTCCGTGGCCTGAAGAGTACGGTGGAATTGGAAGCGATTACTTAGCGTACGTAATCGCTATTGAAGAATTATCCCGCGTTTGTGCTTCAACAGGCGTAACACTGTCCGCGCATACTTCACTTGCGGGATGGCCAATTTTTAAATTTGGGACGGAAGAGCAAAAGCAAAAGTTTTTACGGCCGATGGCTGAAGGGAAGAAAATTGGTGCATACGGCTTAACGGAACCAGGATCTGGATCGGATGCTGGTGGAATGAAGACAATCGCAAAGAGAGATGGCGATCATTATATTTTAAATGGATCAAAAATTTTCATTACAAATGGCGGTATTGCTGATATTTATGTTGTTTTTGCGCTAACTGATCCTGAATCGAAGCAGCGCGGTACGAGTGCATTTATTGTAGAAAGTGATACACCGGGATTTTCAGTTGGGAAGAAGGAGAGCAAGCTAGGGATTCGCTCTTCACCAACGACTGAAATTATGTTTGAAGATTGCCGTATTCCTGTAGAGAATCTACTTGGAGGAGAGGGGCAAGGGTTTAAAGTTGCGATGCAAACATTAGATGGAGGTCGTAACGGTATTGCGGCGCAAGCTGTTGGGATTGCACAAGGGGCTTTAGATGCTTCTGTAGAATATGCAAGGGAGCGCCATCAGTTTGGAAAACCAATTGCGGCGCAGCAAGGGATTGGCTTTAAACTTGCGGATATGGCAACAGATGTAGAAGCAGCACGCCTTTTAACATATCAAGCGGCTTGGCTTGAATCAGAAGGGCTTCCGTATGGAAAAGAATCAGCGATGTCAAAAGTATTTGCAGGCGATGCAGCGATGAAGGTGACGACTGAAGCGGTGCAAGTATTTGGTGGTTACGGTTATACGAAAGATTATCCAGTAGAGCGTTATATGCGAGATGCAAAGATTACACAAATATATGAAGGAACACAAGAGATTCAGAGGCTTGTAATTTCTCGTATGTTAACGAAGTAGGAACGAAAGCGTAGGTATTTTCCTACGCTTTTTCCTTCCAAAAAATAATAGAGAGAGGTGAAGGGAATGGTTAAACATAATGTGCATGCATCGGTGAAAGATGAAAAATTAGTTGCGTTAAGACGTGAACAAATGATTAAAGGTGCGGTGCAACTGTTTAAACAAAAAGGATTTCCGCGTACAACAACGAGAGAGATTGCAAAAGCGGCTGGGTTTAGTATAGGGACACTTTATGAGTACATTCGTACCAAAGATGATGTTTTATATTTAGTTTGTGATAGTATATATGAACATGTAAAAGAAAGATTAGAGGAAGTAGTTTGTACAGAAAAAGGGAGTGTAGAAAGTTTAAAGATAGCAATAACGAATTACTTTAAAGTGATGGACGAATTACAGGAAGAAGTATTGATAATGTATCAAGAGGTACGCTTTTTACCGAAAGAATCACTTCCGTATGTATTAGAAAAGGAGTTTCAAATGGTAGGAATGTTCGAGAATATTTTAGAACAGTGTACGGAAAATGGAACATTTACATTAAATAAAAAAGAAATACAGCTTCTTGCCCATAATATTTTTATACAAGGACAGATGTGGGGATTTAGACGCTGGGCGCTGCAAAAACTGTATACGCTCGAAGAATATACAGAAATGCAAATTAGGTATGTATTGCAAGGGGCCCATATGCTTCCGAAATAAGGAACAGACAAATTATAATTTTACTACCCTATAAAAGTTTCCCGTTTTTTTTGTAGCATATTTGTGCGACTTTTGTTTATAATGAATAGTATGGATTTTTTTAAGCAGGCCGTTATATATAAGGTTATATTTGATGAAAGGAAGTGCCGCATAAGTGGATTTTAAGCAATATTCACCAGAAGAGCTAAAAGAATGTTCAATGATTGAAGTTGTACATAGCGTTTTAGGGGATAAAAAACAAGCAACGACATTCAACGAGTTGGTTCAAGAAATCGCTCAAGTGCTGGGACTATCTCAAGAGCAAGTTAATGCGAAAATCGCACAATTTTATACAGACTTAAACATCGATGGACGTTTCATTAATTTAGGAGAAAATCGTTGGGGACTACGCAGCTGGTACCCATATGAGCAAATTGATGAAGAAATCTTGCCTCAACCAAAACCGAAGAAGAAACGTAAAGTTGAAGAAGACGGTTTTGACGACTACATTGAAGAAGACGAAGATGACTTCGACGATGCAGACGTAAGTGAAGATGAAGACGATGTAGAAGATTTGGACAAGGTTCTTGAAGAAGAAGACGGAGATGACGACGATCTTGATGATTTAGACGAAGATGACGACGACTTCGCTGAAGAAGAACTTGAGTATGATGAAACTGAAGAAGAAGAAGAGGAAGAACTGTAGTTCTTGACTTTTCATTATCGTCCATGTAGAATCATTTTTGGGCTCTTTAAAAAAGGACGATAATACTTTTAAAGTGTAAATATAAAAGAAAATTGCTCCCTACTTATTACTTTTTGTGATGAGGGGAGCAATTTTCTTTTTTGTTTTTTGTTTAGAAAATAAAAAGAGTCTAACAATAAGATGGATACAGTGTTATCTACATACGTTGCGCTTTGCAACGGTGATTATATAACAGCAAAATAGAAGGGAGCTTTTTCATGACTAAGTATATTTTTGTAACAGGCGGTGTAGTATCGTCTTTAGGAAAAGGTATTACAGCAGCATCTCTTGGAAGACTTTTAAAAAATCGTGGTTTAAACGTAACGATTCAAAAGTTTGATCCATACATTAACGTAGACCCAGGGACTATGAGCCCATACCAACACGGTGAGGTATTCGTAACAGATGATGGCGCTGAAACTGACTTAGACCTTGGTCACTATGAGCGTTTCATCGACATTAACTTAAACAAATACAGCAACGTAACAACAGGTAAAATTTACTCTTCAGTTCTTCAAAAAGAGCGTCGCGGTGAATATTTAGGAGGAACAGTTCAAGTTATTCCTCACATTACTAACGAAATTAAAGAGCGCGTATATCGTTCTGGCCGTGAAACAAATGCGGATGTTGTTATTACAGAAATCGGTGGAACTGTTGGTGATATCGAGTCTCTACCATTCTTAGAAGCAATCCGTCAAATTAAGAGCGACATCGGTCGTGACAATGTAATGTACATTCACTGTACGTTAATCCCGTACTTAAAAGCAGCGGGTGAAATGAAGACAAAACCAACACAACATAGTGTTAAAGAACTTCGTAGCTTAGGTATTCAACCAAACATTATCGTTGTTCGTACAGAAATGCCTGTTTCTCAAGATATGAAAGACAAGCTTGCATTATTCTGTGACATCGATACAAAAGCAGTTATCGAAGCTCGCGATGCAGATACTTTATATGCGGTTCCATTATCTCTTCAAGAACAAAACATGGACCAAATCGTTTGTGATCACTTAAAATTAGACAATCCAGCTGCAGATATGACAGAGTGGACTGCGCTAGTTAACAAAGTGCGTAATCTTTCTAAGAAAACAAAAATCGCTCTTGTTGGTAAATATGTAGAACTTCAAGATGCTTATATTTCTGTTGTAGAAGCACTTCGTCATGCTGGTTACTCATTCGACACAGATGTAGAAGTAAAATGGGTAAATGCTGAGCATGTAACAGCAGAAAACGTAAAAGAATTAGTTGGCGATACAGATGGTATCCTTGTACCAGGTGGCTTCGGCGATCGTGGTGTAGAAGGTAAAATCGTTGCGATTCAATATGCTCGTGAAAACAAAGTTCCATTCTTAGGAATTTGCTTAGGTATGCAACTTGCATCAATCGAATTCGCACGTAATGTATTAGGTTTAGAAGGTGCTAACTCTTCTGAAATCAACCCTGACACACCATATGCAATCATCGACTTATTACCAGAACAAAAAGATGTAGAGGACCTAGGTGGTACACTTCGTCTTGGTCTATACCCATGTAAGCTTGCTGAAGAAACAAATGCTTACAATGCTTATAATGAGCCGGTTGTATATGAGCGTCATCGTCATCGTTATGAGTTCAACAACCAGTTCCGTCCTGATATGGAAAAAGAAGGATTTGTATTCTCTGGTACAAGCCCAGACGGCCGTCTAGTTGAAATCATTGAATTAAAAGACCACCCTTGGTTCGTGGCAGCACAGTTCCACCCAGAACTTGTTTCTCGTCCAAACCGTCCACAACCATTGTTCCATGACTTCGTAAGAGCTTCTATTACGAATAAAGAGAGCAAGTAATAAAAAAAGCGCCTGAAATAAGGCGCTTTTTTTAATATTCATTTAACATTTCATCGATTGTAAATTTGATTCCGTGATAAGCAAATAAAGCTACTATTAAACTTGGGAATCCGTAGCGATTACCTTCATCGTCTGGAATAAGACCTTTTAACAGTTTTGTATCAATATGTACGTCTGTATATCGTTCGAGTGATTCCGTACCTTCTTGAAGAGCAGAAATGCCGACAATAGAGTGTCCCTCTTCTTGTAGTTTTTTTGCAATTTCTACAACCGCTTCATCTGTTGAAAAACGGCTAATAAGAAGTACACGATCTGCAGAAGTTACTTCTACTTCTTTACCATTTTCAAATAAGCGTTTTGCTTGCTTCATTGGTTCAGCACCGAATAGTGCCTCGGCAACAACGCCCTCCATTTCATTTGTACCATGTAAATAAATGAAACCATCGCCAACTAGTGCTTGAGCAAGTAAACGAGCGCTATCTTCTATATTCATTTCTTCTTTTTGAGAAACTCTGGAGAAATAACCACTTAATTGAGTTGAAAAAATTTTTAACATAATGTTACTCCCTTCGTACGTGTTTGCCGGCTTTCATTATAATTTATTTTTTTAGAAAGGTGAAATCGTAGGGTAGCATAACAAAATAGGAAACGGTAAAATAAGAAAGAATAGGAAGGAATTTGCCAAAGAATAGCGAAAATAAATCGTTAAGATATAAGAAGCTTTAAATCTTGTACTTACACAGAAAGGTTGGGAATTATGGAAGGTAAAATTTTAATCGTTGATGATCAATATGGGATTCGTGTGTTATTACATGAAGTGTTCCAAAAAGAAGGTTATCAGACATTCCAAGCAGCGAATGGATTTCAAGCTTTAGATATCGTGAAAAAAGATAATCCAGATTTAGTAGTGTTAGATATGAAAATTCCAGGCATGGATGGTATAGAGATTTTAAAGCATGTAAAAGAAATTGATGAGAGTATTAAAGTAATTTTAATGACTGCTTATGGAGAGCTTGATATGATCCAAGAAGCAAAAGATTTAGGAGCTTTAATGCATTTTGCTAAACCATTTGATATTGATGAAATTCGTCAAGCTGTGAGAAATGAGCTCGCTGTAGAGGCGTAAAAATGAATTTTTTATAAAAAATATGGAAAAAAGCGTTTACATGGACTATTGTGCAGGTGAATACGGTTGAGTTTTTGAGTACAAGTTGTTATCCTATTGAGTGTAGAAAAAAGTCCGGTATGTAGATATACATATTTTACCTTATTCTGGTCATACTACCAGCGATAAGAACTTATCGGATACAAAAAACGTTTTTTAGGAGGATTCACCATGCCTTTAGTTTCTATGAAAGAAATGCTAAACAAAGCACTAGAAGGAAAATACGCAGTTGGTCAATTCAACATGAACAACTTAGAGTGGACTCAAGCTATCTTAGCTGCTGCGGAAGAAGAAAAATCTCCTGTAATCCTAGGTGTATCTGAGGGTGCAGCTCGTCATATGACTGGTTTCAAAACAGTTGTAGCTATGGTTAAAGCTTTAATCGAAGAAATGAACATCACTGTTCCTGTAGCGATTCACCTTGACCATGGTTCAAGCTTCGAAAAATGTAAAGAAGCAATTGATGCAGGTTTCACATCTGTAATGATCGACGCTTCTCACCACCCATTCGAAGAAAACGTTGAAACTACTAAACAAGTAGTAGAATACGCACACGCTCGTAACGTATCTGTTGAAGCTGAGCTTGGAACAGTTGGCGGACAAGAAGACGACGTAATCGCTGAAGGCGTAATTTACGCTGACCCAGCAGAGTGTAAGCACCTTGTTGAAGCAACAGGTATCGATTGCCTAGCTCCAGCTTTAGGTTCTGTACACGGTCCTTACAAAGGTGAGCCTAACTTAGGATTCGCTGAAATGGAACAAGTTCGTGACTTCACTGGCGTACCTTTAGTATTACATGGTGGTACTGGTATCCCAACTGCTGATATCGAAAAAGCTATCTCTTTAGGTACTTCAAAAATCAACGTAAACACTGAGAACCAAATCGAGTTTACAAAAGCTGTTCGTGAAGTATTAAACAAAGACCAAGAAGTTTACGATCCTCGTAAATTTATCGGACCTGGCCGCGACGCTATCAAAGCAACTGTTATTGGTAAAATTCGCGAATTCGGTTCTAACGGTAAAGCGTAAGAATAAAATTCCGTTTTGGAAACCGTCTAGTCTTTTAGACGGTTTCCTTTCGTTGTATAATGAAAGCGTGAACAAGTCTAAAGATTTTATCATTTTTGGTTTTTAAATAGAAAATAATGTGCATAGTCCTATTAATAAATGTGATAACGTATCTAAATTGATAAAGTGAATTCGATGAATAGTTGATCTTTATCTATTCGTGCTACAGGAGAAATGAAGATAATGGTTTCCTATTTATTGAGTTTTGGGATGGAAAGAGTAATTGAGATTCTTAAGGGGAGCTTTCTATAAAAAGATAGAAAGTAAATACATTCACAAGAAGGGAGCTCAATATGGAAAAATTGCTAATTGAAGGCGGAAGAGCTTTAAATGGAACAATTCGAGTAAGTGGTGCAAAGAACAGTGCCGTTGCATTAATTCCAGCGACAATTTTAGCAGATACTCCAGTAACTATTGGTGGTGTCCCTAATATTTCGGACGTGAAAATGTTAGGAGACTTACTAGAGGAAATTGGAGGGAAAGTAACTTATGGACAGGAGGAAGAGATGGTAGTCGATCCTTCTAACATGGTTGCAATGCCTTTGCCAAATGGAAAAGTGAAAAAATTGCGCGCTTCTTATTATTTAATGGGTGCAATGCTTGGCCGTTTTAAAAAAGCTGTTATTGGGCTTCCGGGTGGATGTCATTTAGGACCGAGGCCGATTGATCAGCATATTAAAGGGTTTGAAGCGCTAGGTGCACATGTTACGAATGAACAAGGTGCCATCTATTTAAGAGCAGATGAGCTACGCGGGGCACGTATTTATTTAGATGTTGTTAGTGTAGGAGCTACGATTAATATTATGCTAGCAGCTGTACGAGCGAAAGGTAGAACTGTTATTGAAAATGCAGCGAAAGAGCCTGAGATCATTGATGTAGCTACATTGTTAACAAGCATGGGAGCACGTATTAAAGGTGCTGGTACTGATGTAATCCGAATAGATGGTGTTGACTCTTTACATGGTTGTCACCATACTATCATTCCAGATCGTATTGAAGCTGGTACGTATATGATTCTAGGAGCTGCATCAGGAGGAGAAGTAACGGTTGATAACGTTATTCCTCAGCATTTAGAATCAGTTACTGCAAAGCTAAGAGAAGCTGGTGTTCAAGTTGAAACGAACGATGATCAAATTACGGTGAACGGTAATAGAAAGTTAAAAGTAGTTGATATCAAAACGCTTGTATATCCAGGTTTTCCAACGGATTTACAACAGCCGTTTACGACGCTTTTAACAAAGGCACACGGGACGGGAGTTGTAACAGATACAATTTACGGTGCCCGTTTCAAACACATTGATGAACTACGTCGTATGAATGCTCAAATTAAAGTAGAGGGTCGTTCGGCAATTGTAACTGGTCCTGTGTTACTGCAAGGTGCAAAAGTGAAGGCGAGTGATTTACGAGCAGGAGCGGCACTTGTTATTGCAGGGTTAATGGCAGATGGAATTACAGAAGTAACAGGACTTGAGCATATTGATCGAGGTTATGAGAATATAGTGGACAAGCTTAAAGGGCTTGGTGCAAACATTTGGCGAGAACAAATGACAAAGCAAGAAATTGAAGAAATGAAGAACGCATAAGTGATACTTCCGCAAGGGGGAAGCGAAGCATCACTACTTGCGGAAGTACACTTTATAGAAAAACACGGTTCACAAAATACGGCAGAAATATAAAGGCTTAAAGGAGAGGGATTATCGTGGAAAGAAGTTTATCTATGGAGTTAGTACGTGTAACAGAGGCTGCAGCTTTATCATCAGCGCGTTGGATGGGGCGCGGGAAAAAGGATGAGGCAGACGGTGCAGCAACATCAGCTATGCGTGATGTATTTGATACAATTCCGATGAAAGGTACAGTTGTAATTGGTGAAGGTGAGATGGATGAAGCACCAATGCTATATATCGGAGAGAAATTAGGTACAGGATATGGACCACGTGTAGACGTTGCGGTTGATCCTTTAGAAGGGACAAACATCGTAGCAGCTGGTGGCTGGAATGCTCTTGCTGTCATTGCAATTGCAGACCACGGTAATTTGTTACATGCCCCTGACATGTACATGGATAAAATCGCGGTTGGCCCAGAAGCAGTTGGGGCGGTCGACATTGATGCGCCTATTATTGATAACTTACGTGCAGTTGCGAAAGCGAAAAATAAAGATATTGAAGATGTTGTAGCGACAGTTTTAAATCGTCCACGTCATCAAGAAATTATCGAAGAAATTCGTAAAGCTGGTGCGCGCATTAAATTGATTAATGATGGAGATGTAGCTGGAGCGATTAATACAGCGTTTGATCGTACAGGTGTAGATATTTTATTTGGGTCTGGTGGAGCACCTGAAGGTGTATTAGCAGCAGTTGCTTTAAAATGTTTAGGTGGAGAAATTCACGGAAAACTATTGCCACAAAACGAAGCTGAATTAGCACGTTGTAAAAAAATGGGCATAGAAGACATTAATCGTATCCTTCGCATGGAGGACTTAGTAAAAGGTGACGATGCAATCTTTGCAGCAACAGGCGTAACAGATGGAGAACTATTACGCGGTGTTCAATTTAAAGGTAGCGTAGGAACAACGCAATCCCTTGTTATGCGCGCAAAATCAGGCACAGTTCGCTTCGTGGATGGACGTCATAGCTTGAATAAAAAACCAAACTTGGTTATTAAATAAAAAGCGTAAGCAGCTCGTTCAGAATGGGAGGGGGATGGAGCTTCTGACGTAGAGGCGCTTTTTGCCTCGCAGGAAGAAGTGAAGCCACCGACCATTCTAGCTGCTGAAGCTGGATTAAATAAAAGGCGTAAGCAGCTTGTTCAGAATGGGAGGGGGATGGAGCTTCTGACGTAGAGGCGCTTTTTGCCTCGCAGGAAGAAGTGAAGCCACCGACCATTCTAGCTGCTGAAGCTAGATTAAATAAAAAGCGTAAGCAGCTCCTTCAGAAAGGTTAAAATGGTCGATCTTTCTAACTATCGGAGCTGGAACTAAATTAAATAAGAAGCGAAGACAAATTTTCTTGTCTTCGCTTCTTGTATTTGTGTTCCAACGTATTGATTAAAACTAGATAAAAGGGTTACAATAGTGAATATTACCCTACTTGAACTTATTGCCTTTCATTATTAATTATTTGCCTTCCGTATTTTTTCCCTTTACCCATGAAAAAAGAGAATAACGTTAAAGTGTGGTGTCTGAATGAATTTGTCAATTGCAGCATTAGAAAACATGAAATTAAAAGAGTTATACGAGCTTGCGAAAGAATTTAAGATTTCGTATTATAGCAAGTTAACGAAAAAAGAGCTGATTTTTTCTATTTTGAAAGCTCGAGCAGAAAAAGAAGGTTTCTTTTTCATGGAAGGCGTATTAGAAATTATTCAATCAGAAGGATTTGGATTCCTACGTCCTATCAACTATTCTCCAAGCTCAGAAGATATTTATATCTCAGCTTCGCAAATTCGTCGTTTCGATTTACGTAATGGAGATAAGGTTTCTGGTAAAGTACGACCTCCGAAAGAAAATGAACGCTATTTTGGGTTATTACAAGTTGAAGCTGTAAACGGAGATGATCCAGATTCAGCAAAAGAGCGTGTGCATTTCCCTGCATTAACACCATTATACCCAGATCGCCAAATGAAATTGGAAACGGAACCGAAAAAGTTACCGACACGCATCATGGATTTAATCGCACCAGTTGGATTTGGACAACGTGGTTTAATTGTTGCGCCTCCAAAGGCTGGTAAAACAAGTCTATTAAAAGAAATCGCGCACAGTGTTACAACAAATCATCCGGAAGCAGAACTAATTGTACTTTTAATTGATGAGCGTCCAGAGGAAGTAACAGACATTGAACGTTCTGTTAAAGGAGATGTTGTAAGTTCTACTTTTGATGAAGTACCAGAAAATCATATTAAAGTAGCTGAACTTGTGTTAGAACGTGCGATGCGTCTTGTAGAGCACAAGAAAGATGTTATCATTTTAATGGATAGTATTACCCGTTTAGCTCGAGCTTACAACCTCGTTATTCCACCAAGTGGTAGAACATTATCAGGTGGTATCGATCCAGCTGCCTTCCATAGACCGAAGCGTTTCTTTGGAGCTGCACGTAATATTGAAGAAGGCGGTAGCTTAACAATTTTAGCAACAGCCCTTGTTGATACAGGATCACGTATGGACGATGTTATTTACGAGGAATTTAAAGGAACTGGAAATATGGAACTTCACTTGGATCGTTCATTAGCTGAACGTCGTATCTTCCCAGCGATTGATATTCGTCGTTCTGGTACACGTAAAGAAGATCTATTAATTCCAAAAGAACATTTAGACAAGTTATGGGGCATTCGTAAGACAATGCGTGATACACCAGACTTTGTTGAAAGTTTCTTACGTAAGCTTCGTCAAACGAAGACAAATGAAGAGTTTTTACAAAACATTGTTGCAGACTCGAAAAGGTATGTAACAACTAAGTAAAGGGAAAAAAATCAGGACTCGCTTATTTTATAGTAAGCGAGTTTTTTATGCTGTTTAGGTGATATTAAAGAGAGAGATAAGTGAGAGAACCTTAGCCAGTCAGAGCTGGATGAGCTCCCTCCAGCGGCTAAAATCTCCGGTCATTTCACTCTCTCGCATGAAGCAAAAAGCGCTTCAAGGTTGAGAGTTCGAAGTGTCCTGGATTCTGAACGAGCCGCTTCTGCTTTTAAATGATATCCAGTTCCGGTGGCTAGCTCTTCGCATCTAAGAACCTTCCGCCCGAAAGGTAAAAAGCACCTTTAGGGCGAAAGAACCTTAACTGGTCAGAGCTGAGCGAGCCACCTCCACTTTTAAGATAATACCAGCTCCAGCGGCTAGAATGGTCGGTGGCTTCTGCTTTTAAATTGTATCTAGTTCCGACGGCTAGCTCTTCGTGTCTAAGAACCTCCCGCACTAAAGGTAAAAAGCACCTTTTGTGCGAGAGAACCTTAGCCAGTCAGAGCTAAACGAGCCGTCTACACTTTTAATTTCAAAAGACAAAAACAGGTAGTTGCAAAATGAAGTTAGCCTTGTTATAATTTCATCATATGTGTTTCATCAATATAGTTGTGTATGCAGCTGAAGATGAAAAACTCTGTTTCGAAAATGATTCAGGGCGGAAGGAGATGAAAAGAATGAAAGCAGGAATTCACCCAGATTACAAGAAAGTTGTATTCATGGACACAAACACAGGCTTCAAATTCTTAAGCGGATCTACTAAAGGATCTAACGAAACTGTTGAGTGGGAAGATGGTAACACTTATCCATTACTAAAAGTTGAGATCAGTTCTGATTCTCACCCATTCTACACTGGACGTCAGAAGTTTGCTACTGCAGACGGACGCGTTGACCGCTTCAATAAGAAATACGGTCTTAAGTAATAAAAACATAAAACAGGCAAGTGTATGTATTCGCTTGTCTGTTTTTTTTGCGAAAATATTATACCTTTACCCTACTTTTAACTGAAAAGTAGATGAAAGGAGAGCTTCATGTACTTAATAAATCAAAATGGCTGGATTGAAGTGATTTGCGGTAGTATGTTTTCTGGCAAGTCAGAAGAGCTAATCCGCCGTGTGCGCCGTACGCAATTTGCAAAACAACATGCAATTGTATTTAAACCATGTATTGATAATCGATATAGTGAAGAAGATGTTGTATCACATAACGGATTAAAGGTAAAAGCAGTTCCTGTTTCAGCTTCAAAGGATATATTTGAACATATTACAGAAGAGCTGGATGTTATTGCAATCGATGAGGTGCAATTTTTTGATGGGGACATTGTGGAAGTGGTGCAAGTATTGGCAAATCGTGGCTATCGTGTCATTGTAGCTGGTTTAGACCAAGATTTCCGTGGTCTACCATTTGGACAAGTTCCTCAGCTGATGGCGATTGCTGAACATGTGACAAAACTACAAGCAGTATGTTCTGTATGTGGATCTCCAGCAAGTCGTACACAACGATTAATTGATGGAGAACCAGCGGCATTTGATGATCCAATTATTTTAGTTGGAGCTTCAGAATCGTATGAACCACGTTGTCGTCATTGTCATGCAGTACCTGCAAACAAAGATAAGTAAAACTCGCTGCGCAAGGCGGGTTTTTTTCAAAATAGAGAGAATGAGCGGTTTGAGCCGCTTGCGCTTTTAAATATATCTAGTTCCGGTGGCTAGCTCTTCGCATCTAAGAACCTTCCGCCCGAAAGGTAAAAAGCACCTTTAGGTCGAAAGAACCTTAGTTGGTCAGAGCTGAAAGAGCCACCGCCACTTTTAAATATATTATCTAGCTCCAGCGGCTAGAATCTCCGGCCATTTCGCTCTCTCGCTCGAAGCAAAAAGCGCTTCAAGGTCGAGAGCTCCAATGGCCTGCGATTCTGAGCGAGCCGCTTGCGCTTTTAAATATAATTTGCGTTTTTTTGAGTAAGTACCATATACTATTTGTATTAGATACTAGGATGTAGAGGTGAATGATGTGTTAGATCGTTTGCAAGCTGTAGAAAATCGTTATGAGAAGTTAAATGAATTGTTAAGTGATCCAGCGATTATTAGTGATTCAAATAAGCTTCGTGAATATTCAAAGGAACAGTCTGATATACAGGAAACGGTAGAGGTGTATCGTGAGTATAAGGATGTTCGTGAGCAATTAAAAGATGCGAAAGCAATGTTAGAAGATAAGTTAGACGCAGAAATGCGTGAAATGGTAAAAGAAGAAGTTTCTGAGTTAGAATCACAAGATAAAACATTATCAGAGCGTCTGAAAATTTTACTTGTTCCAAAAGACCCTAATGATGATAAGAACGTTATCGTTGAGGTTCGTGGAGCTGCTGGTGGAGACGAGGCAGCTTTATTTGCTGGTGACTTATACCGTATGTATAGCCGTTACGCTGAGGTACAGGGCTGGAAAACGGAGATTATTGAGGCTAGCTATACAGAGTTAGGTGGATATAAAGAGATTATCTTTATGATTAATGGTAAAGGTGCTTTCGCGAAGCTGAAATTCGAGAATGGCGCTCACCGTGTACAACGTGTTCCTGAAACGGAATCTGGTGGACGTATTCATACATCTACAGCAACTGTAGCTGTATTACCAGAGGCAGAAGAAGTAGAAATTGATATTCATGAGAAAGATGTTCGTGTTGATACATTCGCTTCTAGTGGACCTGGTGGACAGAGCGTTAATACAACGATGTCAGCGGTGCGTTTAACGCATTTACCGACTGGTGTAGTTGTATCTTGTCAGGATGAGAAATCACAGATCAAGAATAAAGAAAAAGCGATGAAAGTATTACGCGCACGTGTTTATGATAAGTTTAGACAAGAAGCGCAAGCTGAGTATGATCAAAACCGTAAACAAGCTGTTGGTACGGGAGATCGTTCAGAGCGTATTCGTACGTATAACTTCCCGCAAAACCGTGTTACAGACCATCGAATCGGTTTAACGATTCAAAAGCTAGATCAAATCTTACAAGGTAAGTTAGATGATTTCATCAATGCCTTAGTGATGGAAGATCAGGCTCAAAAGATGGAGGCAGCTGAGTAATGCGTGTCTATGAAGCCCTGAAATGGGCTTCTTCTTTTTTACAGGAAAATGGACGAGATGAAAATGCGGGAGAAATTGTCCTTTGTCATGTATTAAAGGTGAACAGAACAGGATTACTTATGAATATGCGTGAAGAAATAACTGAGGAACAAGAGAAAAGCTTTACGGAGTTTATCCATAAGCATGTAGAAGGTATTCCTATTCAATATATGATTGGTTATGAAATGTTTTATGGACGGTCTTTCTTTGTGAATGAAGAAGTATTAATACCAAGGCCGGAAACAGAAGAGCTTATAGTGGGAGTATTAGAAAGAATCGAGCGCCATTTTGGTGATGAGAAACTACATGTAGCAGATATAGGTACAGGTAGTGGAGCGATTTCTATTACGCTTGCTTTAGAAAATAAAAATCTTCATGTGTATACAGTAGATATTGCACAAGAGTCGATTGAAGTTGCAAAAGAAAATGCAAAAGCTTTAGGTGCAGAAGTAACGTTCTATCACGGTGATTTATTGTCACCATTTCATAAAACGGGTCAAAAGCTAGATGTTGTTGTTTCAAATCCTCCATATATACCGGAAGAGGATTGGCGTGGTCTTTCTCCTGTTGTGAAAGAGCATGAGCCGAAGAGAGCACTTGTTGGTGGTGAAGACGGATTAGATTTCTATCGCCGTTTTATGGAAGAATTGCCGAATGTGTTGCAGAAGAAAGCGATTGTGGCGTTTGAAATTGGAGTAGGACAAGGTGAGGATGTAAAAAGATTGTTACAACAAGCTTTTCCACATGCTCATGTTGAGGTTGTTTTCGATATTAACGGAAAAGATCGTATGGTATTTGCAGAGATGGAGTAAGGTTCACACCTTACTCTATTTTTTTGTGGGAAAATTCATATAGATTTTGAATTTAATAGTTTAGAAAGATGAAAGTCTGTCCACACTGTTTGTAGAAGGGACGGTGGAGGAAATGAAAAAACAAGTTATTGCTTATCTTCTTATACTATTAATTGGTGCACAGTTACTTGTGCAGTTTGGATATATGAAAGCTGATGCGAAAGGGCCTTCAGTTATTCCGAAAGAGGCCGTTCGATTAAGAATTTTAGCAAATAGTGATTCAGATAAAGACCAGGCATTGAAGCGTAAAGTGCGTGATGAAGTAAAAGCACAAATTGATGGATGGGTAGCGGATTTAACTTCATTTGAAGAGGCACGCAAAGTAATTCAAAGTCATATTCCAGAAATCGAGAAAACGGTGGAAAATACGTTAAAAAGAGAAGGAAGTAAAGATTCATTTCAAGTGAAATTTAGTAAGAATGTAAAGTTTCCTACAAAGGTATATGGGAATTTTATTTATCCGGCAGGGGAATATGAAGCAGTCTTAATTACAATTGGGGAAGGTGAAGGGGCAAACTGGTGGTGTGTATTATTTCCACCGATGTGTTTCTTAGATTTTTCGAGCGGGACAGCTGTAAGAAAAGAAGAGCACGTTGTGAAGGCGGAATCTCCTGAAGAGGAGCAGGTACAACTAGATGAGGAAGTAGTAGATACAGAAGAGAATAAAGTGGATAAGGTAAAAGAAACGAAAGTTGTAAAGCGGGAAGCAGTAAAAAAAGTAACAGCTTCTGAAAAGAAAGTAGTGAAAAATGAAACAAAAGTCGAAGAGCAGCCTGTAAGTAAAGAAGAAACAAAAAATGTGGAAAAAGTGGAGAAACCTGTGGAGAAAAAACAAGAAAAGCAAAATGAGTATGTAAAAGTAGAAGAGGAAGAAAAAAAGCCAGAAGTTAAATTGTTTATTGTAGAAGCTTTTACATCTTTATTCTCTAAATAGTACTATTAATAAATCCCTCCTCATATATAAAAATGAGGAGGGATTTATTATGAAGAAAGTGTATTTTGCTACGAAAGCAGATGTGGAAAGATTACATTCTTTTTTCGGACAAGCTAATAAAAAAGATGATAAAATAAATGAGTTGTACGCACAATTTATGATTTTGGAAGAGGCGGAAGAAATACGAGCTGTAATTGGTTATGAACAAAGTGGGGAAGATGTACTTATTCGTTCTTGTTTATTCACACCTCATGTGGATAAACAGACTTTCTTATATTTTTTTGAAATGTTTTTGCAGTATATGAAAGAAAAAAGTGTTCAACAATTGTACTTACTAACAAATCATCCACAATCTGTACCGATCTTTCAGTTCTTTGACTTTTTTACTATAGAAAAGGATGAGGTTCCAGAGGGAATTCAACAGCTAGAACATTTTTGTAAAAATATAAAAGAGCAGAATGCAATAATACTAAATTGTCAGCTATTCACAAAGTTATCCACGGATTAATTAGGTTTATCCACATTTTGTGGATAAACCTTGTTTGTCTTTTGGATAAATCTCATAGTAAACTAAAAATAGACAAGTATTTAAGGCTAGAAAAGGACGTGGAAAAAAATGCATACAAATATGTGGGTTGTGGATAATGTTGTGGAAAGAAAAAAATATTATCCACAGTTACAAGAAGCAGCAAAATTATTAAGAGAAAATGAGGCGGTTGCTTTCCCTACGGAAACAGTATATGGGTTAGGGGCAAACGCGATGGATGATGAAGCAATCGCGAAAATTTTCGAAGCGAAAGGAAGACCGAGTGATAATCCACTCATTGTCCACATAGGTACAAAATCTCAGTTAGATGGGATTGTGAAAGAAATTCCACCAGTTGCAGAGAAGTTAATGGCGCATTTTTGGCCAGGACCATTAACAATTATTTTGCCGAGAAAAGAAGGAATTTCAGAGAAGGTGACGGCAGGACTTAATACGGTTGGAGTAAGAATGCCTGATCATCCAATTGCACTTGCTCTTATTGAAGAGGCGAATGTACCTGTTGCGGCACCAAGTGCGAATCGTTCAGGGCGTCCAAGTCCAACATTAGCTTCTCACGTATATGAAGATTTGAATGGGAAGATTGCAGGTATTGTTGATGGTGGTGCAACTGGAGTAGGCGTTGAATCAACTGTAATTGATTGTACAAGCACGGTTCCAACAATATTACGTCCAGGTGGGATTACGAAAGAACAATTAGAAGCGGTGATAGGTACTGTTTCTTTAGATCCAGCTTTAAAGGATGAGAAGGAAAAACCGAAATCGCCTGGAATGAAATACACACATTATGCGCCGAAAGCACCACTTAGTATTGTTGAGGGCTCACGTGAGTTTATTCAGCATCTTGTGGATGAGAAGAAGAAAGAAGGATTTAAAGTAGGCGTATTAACGACAGAAGAGTACCAGTATGTATATAGTGCAGATGTTATATTATCTTGTGGTGTTAGAAGTGACTTAGCTAGCGTTGCGACTAAATTATATGATGTACTTAGAACATTTGATGCAAGTGAAGTGGATGTTATTTTTAGTGAGTCATTCCCTAATGAAGGAATAGGGAATGCAATTATGAATCGTTTAACAAAAGCGGCAGGACATCATATTATTATTGAATGATAAGGTAAGATTAGCAAACAGAATATTTCTCCTTGGATAAGCATATTGTGAAGTAGCACGTCCAAGGAGGGGCATGAATGACGTTTGAACAGCTAATACCTTTAATAATTATGGCATTCGCCTTAGGGATGGATGCGTTCTCGGTGAGTCTTGGTATGGGGATGATGCCCCTAAAGTTAAGACAAATCCTGTATATTGGTATGACGATAGGGATATTTCATATTATTATGCCGTTTATAGGAATGGTACTAGGTCGTTTTTTATCAGAGAAATATGGAGATATCGCACATTTTGCGGGTGCTATTTTATTAATCGGACTAGGGTTTTATATTGTATATTCGACCATTTTACAAAATGAAGAGACTAGAACTGCCCCTATTGGAATTAGTTTATTCGTATTTGCATTTGGCGTCAGTATAGATAGTTTCTCAGTAGGGCTTAGTCTTGGTATTTATGGGGCACAGACAATTATTACGATTTTACTGTTTGGATTTGTTAGCATGTTATTAGCGTGGATTGGTTTATTAATTGGGAGACATGCGAAAGATATGCTCGGTACATACGGTGAGATAGTAGGTGGTATCATTTTGGTTGGGTTTGGATTATATATCCTTTTTCCTATATAATTTTATGTAGGAGGGAATTATGAACAAGCTATTGGAATGGTATGTTAAATTTTTAACCTTCTTTCCTCGATGGCTAAGAAGACTTATAATTTGGGGTATTATTTTGCAAATTTCGATGTTAGGTTGGATTAAGTTAATTCGTGAATGGTGAGATAGTTCCTTTCTGTGAATATTTTGTTTGTACTATATTTATTACGCTAAAAATTACAGATATAGAAAGGATGAGATGAATGACGAGATTGAAGCAAGTTTTTGGTATTATTATTAGTTTTTTTGTTTTTTGGTTTAGTATGCTCGGTGTACAAATGTTTGCTGAGTTTTTAGATATTGAGTCATTGAAATTTGTTGCGGGAAAGACTGAGGCGGCGCGTGCCTTTTACTCTCCGTACCCGTTTTTAATTGTTTTTCTTATTACATTGCTTTCCCTATACTTCTTCGTAATTAAGCTAGGGAAGCCGAAAAAAGAGAAAATGCCTACTTTAGAGGAAAAGAAGGAAGAATTACAATGATAAAATCCCCTGCTAAAAAGCAGGGGATTTTATATTTGAGTGATGGGAGGAATCTAGCCCCATTGCTTTTAAATATATCCAGTTCCAGCGGCTAGCTCTTCGCATGAAGCAAAAAGCGCTTCAAGGTCGAGAGCTCCAATGCCCTGCGATTCTGAGCGAGCCACTTCCGCTTTTAGATTGGCCTAACTAATTCAAATTGTTCTCCTAATTTTGCATAGTTGTGTCCTGCTAGGCGGCTTATTGGTTTGAGTCCTTCGGCGTGAATGCGCCCTTTTTCATATAGATGTTCGGCAACGTGGAAACGAACGACGCGTCCAATTAGTAGATCACAAGCTGGTGAGTCTTCCGTTCCGCCAAGTGGAATTGCACGTTCTAATACGCATTCCATTCGAATATTTGCTTCTTTTACACCTGGAACGGAGATGACTTCACTTTCAATTGGTGTTAGTTTTGCTAGTTCAATTTCACTTTCATTTGGCGGGAGGTTAGCTGCTGTTTCGTTAATTGCTGCTACATATGATTCGTCAGAAATATGTACGACAAATTCTCCTTTTTCAATTGCGTTTCGGGAAGTGTCCTTTCTTTCTCCTGCTTTTCGTTGTACAGATACTGAGATAAGTGGTGGATTAGCAGCGACAATATTGAAATAACTATATGGTGCTCCGTTTAGTACACCTTCTTTTGTTACAGAAGTAACGAATGCGACAGGACGAGGGATGATACTTCCAGTAAGTAATTTGTAATTATCTTTTTCAGTTTGTTCATTTGGATTAATGGATAACATGCTTGTAATCCCCTTTCTAAATATGAATACTTATTGTTTGTTTACAAGATAACGATGAGAAAATCCTGCTGGAAATAATATTTTGTTTCATAAAAAGAACTTACTTCAATTGTAATGAAGTAAGTTCTTTTTCAAGAATCTCAAATTTGAGATAAAAATTAAAGTAAAACGTATGCGCCAGGTCCGATTAAAGCTACACCAACAGCAACAGCGATTAACATTAAGTTATATTCATATCCGTTTTGTGTTACCCAGTAACCATTTTTTCCGTGAACAGTGAAGATAGCCATTAACATTGTTCCAACGATAAATAATGAACCAACTACAATGAAAATACCTGATGCGAATAAGAAACCACCTAGTAATTCAGTTGCGCCAGCCATAAATGCCATAAATACACCAGGACGTAAACCGATTGACTCCATCCAGCCACCTGTTCCTTTTAAACCGTAACCGCCGAACCAACCAAATAATTTTTGAGCGCCATGACCCATGAATGTAATTCCTATAATAAGACGAATAATAAGTAGACCGAAATCCATCATTTTAAAAACCTCCTAAAAGTTATTAACTTACCTTACGTAAGTAATAATAAAATAGTTACTTACTATAGTCAAGTGGATTTTGAAAAAAGTTTGAATTAAATTTTACAAATTAACAACAAAAAATAAAATGTAGTAAAGACCTCTAGACAAGTTGGGCAAAAAAAGAGAAAATATAAATAGAAGTTAACTTCTAATTGTTATTCAGACAATCAGAATTGACTGGAATTTTGTGAAGCGCTACAATAAGAGTCTATTAGTAATGACATAATTTATTTCGAAAGCGTTTTTACAGTATAATATTCGAAGTATGAAGTCTTACATGTATCCCGAGTTTTACTAGGGATTGCCCTATAAACTTTTAGGTAAATTATAAGGAGGACTATCCTATGTTTAAAAAATTATTCGGTCTTGGTTCAAAAACAAATGAAGAAACAATCGTAGCTCCATTAACTGGAGCAGTGAAAAATATTGAAGAAGTACCAGATCCAGTATTTGCTGGTCGTATGATGGGTGACGGTGTTGCAATTGATCCTACTGAAGGTGTAGTTGTATCTCCAGTTGATGGTGAAATCGTACAATTATTCCACACAAAACATGCTATCGGAATTAAAGCGAAAAACGGTACAGAAATTTTAATCCACGTTGGATTAGAAACTGTAAAAATGGAAGGTGAAGGTTTCGAAGCTCACGTTTCTGAAGGCCAAGCTGTAAAAGCTGGAGATAAATTAATCTCATTCGACTTAGAATTAATCCGTGAAAAAGCGAAAAGCACAATTACTCCAATTGTTATTACAAACACAGATGCAGCTGAGTCTATTAAGACAACTGTAGGCGTAGCAGCTACAAAAGGTTCAACAGAAGTAATGAAAGTTACAATGAAATAATTGCAATATAAGAGGAATCCGTTTCGTATGAAATGGATTCCTTATTTTTGTTGCGTGTTCAGTATGTATGTTAAAATACTCTAGGCACTTGGAAATAGGGTTTCACATATATGTGGATAAGGCGCATTTTTCTTAGAAAAAATATAAGAGAAATGCGCCTTTTGTATATTCACATTTCTTTTGTTCTATTCTAATGTAAGTTATGATGAATGATAAGAAATCGAATATAGGGGTGGGTTTGAATGAAACGAGTGTTATTTGTTTGTACTGGCAATACATGTCGTAGTCCAATGGCTGAGGCGTTGCTTCGTCATCACGGAGGAGATAAGTTTGAAGTGCAATCTGCTGGTGTTTTCGCCTATCCTGGGAGCGATGCATCGGTACATGCGAAGGAAGCTTTAGCTGAAAAAGGAATTTCAATTAATCATGCGGCGCAGCAAGTAAATGAAACTTTGCTTGATTGGGCTGATATTGTCGTAACGATGACAGAAAACCATAAGCAAATTGTACTTGGGCATTATCCGAGCGTTGAAAAGAAATTAAATACGTTATATGGATTAACTGAAGGTATAGGCAAGGACATTTTAGATCCATTTGGAGGCTCGCTTTCTATTTATAAAGAAACGTTAGATGAGATGGAAAAACTTGTACAAACTTTACTGAAAAAACATTCAGTAGGTTGATGTTTCGTGTATAATACGATATTGGAGATCACTTCTTCCTATATGAGGTAGCGAGTGTGAAATGAAGATAATTGATTGAAACTTTGGAGGGGTAAAAATGAAAGTAGTAATAGCATCTGATCACGGCGGTATGAATATCCGCAAAGAACTTGTAAGTTTATTAGAAGAGTTAAATATTGAATATATTGATTTAGGTTGTGAATGTGAAGCTGGTTCTGTTGATTACCCTGACTTTGCGTTTCCAGCAGCTGAAATGGTAGCGAATGGTGAAGTAGATCGTGGTATTTTAGTTTGTGGGACAGGCATTGGTATGTCAATCGCAGCAAACAAAGTAAATGGTATCCGTTGTGCGTTAGTTCATGATACTTTCAGCGCGAAAGCGACGAGAGAGCATAATGACACTAACATGCTAGCAATGGGCGAGCGTGTAATTGGTGCTGGTCTAGCGCGTGATATCGCGAAAATTTGGTTAACAACTGATTATGAAGGTGGTCGTCACGAAAACCGCGTAGGAAAAATTAAAACATACGAAACAAAGTAATAGATTCTAACTATCAGTAGTGTGAAATATAATTTGGTGAACCAACCTGTGAAAGGAAGAGGCGTAATGACAGAAATCGTAAAGGTAAGAGAACAGCTACAAATGTCGCTTTCTGATTTCCAAGAACAAGCTTCATTACAAAGCGGTCAAGTTTTTGTAGTGGGTTGTAGCACGAGCGAAGTGCTAGGCGAAAGAATTGGAACATCAGGAACGATGGAAGTAGCAGAGGCGATTTTCTCTGAGTTAAAACAATTTCAAGAGCAAACAGGTATTGAATTAGCGTTTCAATGTTGTGAGCATTTAAACCGTGCTTTAGTAGTTGAGAGAGAAGTAGCGATAAAATATCAATTTGAAATTGTAACAGTTACGCCTGTTAGATCAGCAGGTGGTGCATTGGGGACATACGCGTATCACAATTTGAAAGATCCGGTAGTAGTTGAGTTTATTAAAGCTGATGCAGGAATGGATATTGGTGATACATTTATCGGTATGCATTTAAAGCATGTAGCTGTTCCGGTTCGTACAAGTGTGAAGGAAATTGGAAGTGCGCATGTAACGATGGCCAAAACACGTGGAAAACTAATTGGTGGAGCACGTGCTGTCTATGCGGCAGTGGAAGAGACTACCACTTGCCGTTAAATATGAGAAATTAGGAAGTCATATAGTACCTGTTTATCATAAGATAAAAGGTATGTTGTCTGACTTTATAATAGAAGAAAGAAAAGACCGATTTTCGGTCTTTTTTTTCTTTTATGATATAGAAAGTCATGTTAGAATGTAGTTGAAAACATGAAGGTTCGAAAGAATTACAACCTGAATTTTCGTTTTTTCTGAATAAATAAGAAAAAACTGTTGGGAATCGATGTAATTCGTTCAGAAAAGGGGGATTTTGGTGGATCATTTAAAACGTCAAGATGAAAAGGTATTTGCTGCAATTGAGGCAGAACTAGGAAGACAGCGTTCAAAGATTGAGTTAATTGCTTCGGAAAACTTCGTAAGTGAAGCAGTAATGGAGGCACAAGGTTCTGTTTTAACGAATAAGTATGCTGAAGGATATCCTGGAAAACGTTACTATGGTGGCTGTGAACACGTAGACGTAGTAGAAGATATCGCACGTGATCGCGTGAAAGAAATTTTCGGCGCAGAGCACGTAAATGTTCAACCACACTCTGGTGCACAAGCGAACATGGCAGTATACTTCACGATTTTAGAGCAAGGCGATACAGTACTTGGTATGAACTTATCTCATGGTGGTCACTTAACACACGGAAGCCCTGTTAACTTCAGTGGAGTACAATATAATTTCGTAGAATATGGCGTGGATGCTGACTCTCACCGTATTAATTACGATGATGTATTAGCAAAAGCGAAAGAACATAAACCAAAATTAATCGTTGCAGGTGCAAGTGCATACCCTCGTGTTATCGATTTCAAGCGATTCCGTGAGATTGCAGATGAAGTGGGCGCTTATTTAATGGTTGATATGGCACATATCGCAGGTTTAGTAGCTGCTGGTTTACATCCAAATCCAGTACCACATGCACATTTCGTTACAACGACAACACATAAAACGTTACGTGGTCCGCGTGGTGGTATGATTTTATGTGAAGAGCAATTTGCAAAACAAATTGATAAATCAATCTTCCCTGGTATTCAAGGTGGTCCACTTATGCACGTAATCGCTGCAAAAGCTGTTGCATTTGGTGAAGCACTTCAAGATGATTTCAAAACATATGCACAAAATATCATTAACAATGCAAACCGCTTAGCTGAAGGTCTTCAAAAAGAAGGACTTACACTTGTTTCTGGCGGAACAGACAATCACTTAATCTTGATTGATGTTCGTAACTTAGAAATCACAGGTAAAGTAGCAGAGCACGTATTAGATGAAGTTGGTATTACAGTGAACAAAAATACAATTCCATTTGAAACAGCAAGCCCATTTGTAACAAGTGGTGTACGTATCGGTACAGCAGCTGTAACATCTCGTGGTTTTGGTTTAGAAGAAATGGATGAAATTGCGTCACTTATTGCTTATACATTAAAAAATCATGAAAATGAAGCTGCATTAGAAGAAGCACGTAAGCGTGTAGAAGCGTTAACTAGCAAATTCCCAATGTATCCAAATCTATAATAGATTGAAGAAGACTGCCGAGACTTAATTGTTTTGGCGGTCTTTTTTTTGGACATATATTATTTTTAAAGTATGTATACAAATGATGAATAAATTTTGGCGATATAATGAAGGATACAGCTCCCATAATTGGTAAAGATACTAGATAGATTCATTGTAAAATCATGATTTTGCCAAATTTGCCCTTGAATATTAGTAGCGTTTTCTTTACAATCGTAAATAGTGTAAAAAAGCGTGCAAACGCATGAATATCATCTAAAGGAGAGATTCACATGGGAAAACTGTATGTATTTGATCACCCGTTAATTCAACATAAGATTACATATATTCGCGATAAGAATACAGGTACGAAAGATTTTCGTGAATTAGTGGACGAAGTAGCAAGCTTAATGGCTTTCGAAATTACTCGCGACCTTCCACTTAAGGACATTGAAATTGAAACACCTGTAAGCAAAGCGACAACAAAAGTGATCGCTGGTAAAAAACTTGGTTTAATTCCGATTTTACGTGCAGGTTTAGGAATGGTTGATGGAATTCTGAAATTAATTCCAGCAGCAAAAGTAGGACACGTTGGTTTATACCGTGACCCTAAAACATTGCAACCGGTAGAATACTATGTGAAACTTCCAACGGATGTAGAAGAGCGTGACTTTATCGTACTAGATCCGATGCTAGCAACAGGTGGTTCTGCGGCTGAAGCAATTAACTCTCTGAAAAAGCGCGGTGCGAAACAAATTAAATTAATGTGTATCGTTGCAGCTCCAGAAGGGGTAAAAGTAGTACAAGAAGAACATCCTGATGTTGATATTTATGTAGCAGCATTAGATGAGAAATTAAATGACCACGGATATGTAGTACCAGGTCTTGGTGATGCTGGTGACCGTTTATTCGGAACGAAGTAAGACAACTGACGAGCAGGGGAGATTCCCCAGCTCGTCTTTTTTGCTGTAAGCAAGTAGAGGAGGGGAGAGGATAAATATACATCGTATATACAACATAAGTTGCATACACCTCACATATAATATAGAAGTCTTACGTCTGAGGAACACTATATTATGGAAGAAAAGCGTTATATCTCGAAAATATAATAGTGACAAACTTGTGAACATTTCCTTCTATTATAAAGAGAAAACTGTTAGAAATTGCATATATGTAACCAGTATTTAGAAGGGGAACGTTTTCATTTTTGGGAGGAAATGCCTAATACTCAAATTTTTAGATTTTTTACGATTTCTCGTTGACACTGTTAATACCCTATTGTATGCTAACAACGGGGATAGATGGTAGGGCTTTCAGTGACAAAATTACATCTATTCCGTGACGAAAATGTAAACTTTTTGTTTTGTATAGGATTTATGCAAAAAAATGAGTTATTATTAACACATCGTGAATGAGGGTTACATATTGGAGGGATGAATCCTTGCAAAAAAACGATCGCAGCCATATAAAAGCTTATGCTTTAATGTCAGGTATTCTTGCTCAATTAGTCGGTTCTATTCTTGTTGGAATCTTTGGTGGGCAGTGGATTGATAATAAGGTTGGAACGTTTCCGTTGTTTCTTATTATAGGGTTATTACTCGGACTAGGAACAGGGGTATACGCAATGATTCGACTCATTCGACATTACTATTCGGGAGAGCAATGATGATAGACGTACATGGACTTGTCCAAAGACAAAAGAAATATATGTACTACTTGCTTGCGCTTCTAGTGCTAGGATGGGGATTTACCTCTTACAAGGATGTATTTCTTGGACTGATTATCGGGACGATTTTCAGTTTTCTTAGTTTGCGCATCATTGCACGTAGAACAGACAAGCTGCTAGATCGCGTAACAAATGGAGAAAACGTGAAGTTCAAGGCAACAGCGGTAAGTACATATTCAAGATTCGCCACGATTGGGTTATTAATTTTATTTGCAGCCAAATATCAAGAGTTAATCGCGATGTGGGGCCTAGGTGTAGGATTGCTGACAGGATACCTTGTCATGATCATAGATTTTCTTTATTTAGAGTATAAGAGCAGGGAAGAGAGGTGAATTACTAGTGGAACACGGTAAATTAGTTGAATTTCTAGGTTTAACGTTCGATTTGTCATCAGTTATGATGGTTACTGTAGCAGCAGTTATTGTTTTCTTAATCGCTGTTATCGGAACTCGCAGCTTAGCTCTTCGCCCAACCGGGATGCAAAACTTCATGGAATGGGTGTTTGACTTCGTGAAAGGGATTATCAATAGTACGATGGACTGGAAAACAGGTGGACGTTTCTTAACGCTTGGCGTTACGCTTATCATGTTTATCATCGTATCGAACTTCCTTGGTTTACCATTCATGTATTCAGCAACTGAAGCTGGCGAACATATTGCATGGTGGAGATCACCAACGTCTGATCCAGCAGTTACATTAACATTAGCCGTGATGGTAGTTACCCTCACCCATTATTATGGAATTAAGATGAAGGGTACGAAAGAGTACGTAAAAGGTTATTTCCAACCTATGAAATTCTTATTCCCATTAAAGGTTATTGAGGAGTTTGCTAACACATTAACGTTAGGTCTTCGTTTATTTGGTAACATTTATGCAGGTGAGATCTTATTAGGATTACTTGCTAAGTTGGGCGGAGCATCAGTCCTTGGGGCATTAGGTGCGCTTGTACCAATGTTAGCATGGATGGGATTCAGTGTATTCGTTGGATCAATCCAAGCATTTATTTTCGTTATGTTAACGATGGTTTATATGGCTCATAAAGTAAGCCATGACCATTAATATAATTTAAGTAAGAAAAAATTTATTTTTTTATAATACAAAGGAGGACAAATTAAATGAGTTTAGGTGTAATCGCAGCTGCAATTGCAATTGGTTTATCAGCATTAGGTGCAGGTATTGGTAACGGTCTTATCGTATCACGTACAATCGAAGGTGTTGCTCGTCAACCAGAATTAAAAGGCGCACTTCAAACAATTATGTTCATCGGGGTTGCTTTAGTTGAGGCACTTCCAATCATCGGTGTAGTTATTGCATTCATCGTAATGAACAAATAAGGGAGACTCCCCTTACATAGATGGCGAAGAGTGTTTTTCCGAACTTTCTTCGCCATTGCTTTATGAATGAAACGTATGTCTTTTTTTTTCATATGATCAATTTAGATATTTTGAAGGGAGTGAATCCTTGTGCCAACTTTATTATTAGGTGCTGCCATTCCATTTGGAACGATTGCTTATACATTGTTCATTTTCTTACTTCTATTAGTAATGCTACGCAAATTTGCGTGGGGTCCTTTAATGGGAATTATGAAAGAACGTGAAGAGCATGTTACTAATGAAATCGACGCTGCAGAAAGAAGTAATGCTGAGGCGAAGAAGTTAGTAGAAGAACAACGTGAAATGTTAAAACAATCACGTGTTGAAGCACAAGAGTTAATCGAAAGAGCGAAAAAGCAAGCTGTAGATCAAAAAGATGTTATTGTTGCTGCTGCGAAAGAAGAAGCAGAATCAATTAAAGCATCTGCTGTACAAGAAATTCAACGCGAAAAAGAGCAAGCAATTGCTGCTTTACAAGAACAAGTTGCTTCTTTATCTGTTCAAATTGCTTCTAAAGTAATTGAAAAAGAATTAAAAGAAGAAGATCAAGTGAAGTTAATTCGCGATTATATTAAAGAAGTAGGAGAAGCGCGATGAGCAATGGGATTGTAGCAAAACGTTATGCTGTCGCTCTTTTTAAAATTGCTAAAGAAAAACACGTATTAGAAATGTTTGAAGAGGAATTACGCCTTGTACAAAACGTTTATGTAAAGAACGGAGAACTACATAGCTTTTTAACGCAACCGAACATTTCAAAGGAACAAAAGAAAACGTTTCTTGCAAACGTATTCGGATCTGTTTCTGAATCTATTTTAAATACGTTATATATTTTAATTGATAACAAACGCATTGATATCTTACCTGAAATTGCAGATGAATATGTTGTTCTTGCTAATGAAGAACGTAACGTAGCGGATGCAACTGTATATTCTACTCGTCTTCTATCAGAAGAAGAGAAGCTTAACATTGCTGAAGCATTTGCAAAGAGAACGGGAAAAGATGCAATTCGCGTGAAAAATGTTGTAGATGAAGATTTACTAGGCGGAATTAAAGTACGTATTGGAAATCGCATTTATGACGGAAGTTTACAAGGAAAATTAGCACGTATTCAGCGTGAATTAATGAAGAATAGATAGGGGTGAAGCACATGAGCATCAGAGCTGAAGAAATTAGCGCACTGATAAAGCAACAAATCGAGAACTATCAGTCTGAAATCGAAGTTAGTGATGTTGGTACAGTTATCCAAGTTGGTGACGGTATCGCGCGTGCTCATGGTCTTGATAACGTTATGGCTGGTGAACTTGTAGAGTTCTCTAACGGCGTTATGGGACTAGCACAAAACTTAGAGGAAAACAACGTAGGTATTATCATTTTAGGACCTTACACAGAAATTCGTGAAGGTGACGAAGTTCGTCGTACTGGTCGCATCATGCAAGTACCAGTAGGAAAAGAACTAATTGGTCGTGTTGTAAACCCATTAGGTCAACCAGTTGATGGTTTAGGCCCAATCAATACAACAAACACTCGTCCAATCGAAAGTCCAGCACCAGGTGTAATGGATCGTAAATCTGTTCATGAGCCACTTCAAACAGGTATTAAAGCGATCGATGCTCTTGTACCAATTGGCCGTGGTCAACGTGAGTTAATCATTGGTGACCGTCAAACTGGTAAAACAGCAGTTGCACTTGATACAATCATTAACCAAAAAGATGAAGACATGATTTGTATCTATGTAGCAATTGGACAAAAAGAATCAACTGTACGTAACGTAGTAGAAACACTACGTAAGCACGGTGCATTAGAGTACACAATTGTTGTAACTGCATCTGCTTCTCAACCAGCTCCATTATTATACCTAGCTCCTTACGCTGGTGTAACAATGGGTGAAGAGTTCATGTACAATGGTAAACACGTATTAGTAGTATATGATGACTTATCAAAACAAGCAGCGGCTTACCGTGAACTGTCATTACTATTACGTCGTCCTCCAGGTCGTGAAGCTTACCCAGGGGATGTATTCTACTTACATTCTCGCTTATTAGAGCGTGCAGCAAAATTAAGTGATGCAAAAGGCGGCGGTTCTTTAACTGCACTACCTTTCATCGAAACACAAGCAGGGGACGTATCAGCATACATCCCAACAAACGTAATTTCTATTACGGATGGACAAATCTTCTTACAATCTGACCTATTCTTCTCTGGCGTACGTCCAGCGATCGATGCGGGTACTTCTGTATCTCGTGTAGGTGGATCTGCTCAGATTAAAGCAATGAGTAAAGTATCAGGTACACTTCGTCTTGACCTTGCATCTTACCGTGAGTTAGAAGCGTTCGCTCAGTTCGGTTCTGACCTTGATAAAGCAACTCAAGCGAAATTAAACCGTGGTGCTCGTACTGTTGAGGTATTAAAACAAGGATTACACAAACCGTTACGTGTAGAGAAACAAGTTATCATTCTTTACGCTTTAACACGTGGATTCCTAGATGATATCCCAGTAGTAGATATCACTCGTTTTGAAGAAGAATTCCATGCTTGGTTAGATTCTAATGCGACTGACTTATTAGAAGAAATCCGCACAACTAAGAAACTTGCGGATGACGACAAATTTGCAGCAGCAATCAATGGATTTAAAAAAGTATTCGTAGCTTCTGAATAATAATAAAAAGTGAAGCCGACTGTTCAGCCCCATCGGCTAAGGTTCTTTCTCACAGAAGGTGCTTTTTACCTTCTTGTGGGGAAGGTTCTTAGACGAAAGGGGCTAGGAGGCGGAACTAGATTAATAAAAGCGGAAGCGGCTCGTTCTGAATGTGAGGGGGATGGAGCTTCTGACGAAGAGCCGGTGTTTGCCTCGTAGGAAGAAGTGAAGACACCGAGCATTCAAGCCGCTGGAGCTAGATAGTATATATAAAAGGCATCTCGGGCTCTGAGATTGCTAAAGGTCATGTAAAGGAAAAGAGTAGGTGCACCTATTCTTTTCCTTCAATCATGAGCAAGAATATCTTGCAACGTAGATTAGGAAGAGGATTCTTACTAATCGTGCCAACTTCCGGAAAAAAGGTGGTGAAAACCTGTGGCATCTTTACGCGATATAAAAGCGAAGATTAACTCGACAAAGAAAACGAGTCAAATTACGAAAGCGATGGAGATGGTATCTGCATCTAAGTTAAACCGTGCAGAGCAAAATGCTAAATCTTTCGTTCCGTATATGGAAAAGATTCAAGAAGTAGTAGCGAGCATTGCGCAAGGAAGCAAAGGGATTAATCATCCAATGCTAAATGCGCGTCCTGTAAAGCGTACAGGATACATCGTTATTACGTCTGATCGCGGACTAGCAGGTGGTTATAACAGTAACGTATTACGTACAGTAAGTAACGTAATTCGTGAACGGCATAATATGGATTCAAACCAATATTCTATTATTGTGCTTGGACGACTAGGACGTGATTATTTAAAACGTCGCGGCTTTAACATTATTGATGAAGTAGTTGGATTATCTGACCACCCATCATTTACTGATATTAAAGACCTTGCTTCTCGAGCAATTGCGATGTTCGCAGATGGTGCTTATGATGAGCTGTACATTTACTACAACCATTACGTAAGTAAAATTTCACAAGAGGTAACGGAAAATAAAATTTTACCGCTTACTGATGTGGCGTCTGACAAACCGACGACAGCTTATGAATTCGAACCTTCTGAAGAAGAAATTTTAAAAGTACTATTGCCACAATACGCAGAAAGCTTAGTGTACGGTGCATTACTAGACGGTAAAGCAAGTGAACACGCAGCGCGTATGACAGCAATGAAGAGTGCTACAGACAACGCAATGGAAGTTATCGATTCACTTACACTTTCATTCAACCGTGCGCGTCAGGCAGCGATTACGCAAGAAATTACGGAAATCGTTGGTGGAGCAGCAGCGTTAGAATAGTATTAAAAAGCGGAAGCGGCTCTGTCAAAAGAGTCGCGTAAGCTATAAACCAATAAAAAATTAAAAGCTAGCTGCTCGTAGAAAGTTGGCTAATTAAAAGAAAGCTAGGAGGGAACCCGATGAATAAAGGGCGCGTTACGCAAATCATGGGTCCGGTTGTAGACGTTAAGTTTGATGGCGGAAAGCTACCAGAAATCTACAACGCCCTTACGGTAAAACAAAGCAACGAAAACGGAAGTATTAACTTAACATTTGAAGTTGCACTTCATTTAGGTGATGATACAGTTCGTACAGTTGCAATGTCTTCCACAGATGGACTTGTTCGTGGCACAGAAGTAGAAGATACTGGTAAACCAATCTCTGTACCAGTTGGTGATGTAACACTTGGTCGCGTATTTAACGTATTAGGTGATGCAATTGACTTAGATGGTGAGGTTCCTGCAGATGTACATCGTGATCCAATTCACCGTCAAGCACCTGCATTCGAAGAATTATCTACTAAAGTAGAAATTCTTGAAACTGGTATTAAAGTAGTAGACTTACTTGCTCCTTACATTAAGGGTGGTAAGATCGGCCTATTCGGTGGTGCCGGCGTAGGTAAAACAGTATTAATTCAGGAGTTAATCAATAACATCGCACAAGAGCACGGTGGTATCTCTGTATTCGCTGGTGTAGGTGAGCGTACTCGTGAGGGTAATGACTTATACCACGAAATGAGCGATTCTGGCGTAATCAAGAAAACTGCGATGGTATTCGGACAAATGAACGAGCCACCTGGAGCACGTCAACGTGTTGCATTAACAGGTTTAACAATGGCTGAGCATTTCCGTGATGAGCAAGGACAAGACGTACTTCTGTTCATCGATAACATCTTCCGTTTCACGCAAGCGGGTTCTGAAGTATCTGCCCTTCTTGGTCGTATGCCATCTGCGGTAGGTTACCAACCAACACTTGCAACAGAAATGGGTCAATTACAAGAGCGTATTACATCTACAAATAAAGGGTCTATCACGTCTATCCAAGCGGTATATGTACCAGCCGATGACTATACTGACCCAGCACCAGCTACAACGTTCGCTCACTTAGATGCAACAACAAACTTAGAGCGTCGTTTAACGCAAATGGGTATTTACCCAGCCGTAGATCCATTAGCATCTACATCTCGTGCACTTTCTCCAGAAATCGTAGGAGAAGAGCATTATGAAGTAGCTCGTCAAGTACAGCAAACTTTACAACGTTATAAAGAACTTCAAGATATCATCGCTATCTTAGGTATGGATGAGTTATCTGAAGAAGATAAGTTAGTTGTACATCGTGCTCGTCGTATTCAATTCTTCTTATCTCAAAACTTCCACGTAGCTGAGCAGTTTACAGGTCAAAAAGGTTCTTACGTACCTGTAAAGAATACAGTTAGTGGTTTCAAAGAAATTCTAGAAGGAAAATATGATGACCTTCCAGAAGATGCATTCCGCTTAGTAGGTGGCATTGAAGAAGTTATTGAAAACGCGAAGAAAATGATGGCGTAAGGCCTTAGGAGGGACGAAGTATGAAGACATTTCCAGTCAGTATTGTAACTCCTGATGGACCGGTTTACGAAAAAGAAGTAGAAATGGTAAGTGTAAAAGCAGAGAGTGGGGAAATGGGGATCTTACCAGGTCACATTCCAACTGTTGCACCATTAAAAATTAGTGCAGTTCGTCTGAAAAATGGTGGACACACTGATTATGTAGCAGTAAGCGGTGGCTTTATCGAAGTTCGTCCAGATAAAGTGACTGTATTATCATCATCTGCTGAAGAAGCAAACCATATCGATATCCATCGTGCAAATGAAGCGAAGCGTCGCGCTGAGCAACGTCTGCAAGATAAACAAGCACATGTTGACTTTAAACGTGCAGAAATGGCATTACAACGTGCTGTGAACCGTTTGAACGTTTCCGATATGAAGTAAAAAAATCCGTAAGGGCTTTGCCTTTACGGATTTTTTTTGTGTATTTTATGGATAATTTTACAAAACTGGTATAATTATATTGATGCTTGTATAAGTAGAAGTGTACAACAATTTATATTTCATAAAGGGGATGGATCAATGATTGGTGAAATGAAGCGAGAAGCATTGTACTCTTTAAAGGGAAAATGGGGACTAGGTGTTGGATCAACGATTTTATATTTTATTTTAAGTTATGTCGTTTCGATAGCTGCAATGCTTATACTATTAATTCCAGGAATTATTATATTTCTCTCAGTTGTAAGCTTAACTGGATCATTTGAAGAGGAAACGATGTCAATTGGAGCAGGTATTACCTTTGGAATTTTTTATTGCATTATGATAATTTTGAGTAACGCATCGTATGGGATTACGTCATATGGTTATACAAATGTATTTTTACAGATTAGTAAACGAGAAGATGCTAAAGTAGATTACTTATTCGAAGGATTTCGTGGCTTTAAAAGAATGATGAAAACAATGTGGGCAATGCTTGCGATTTTGTTATATACAGGTACATGGATTCCGATGCTGTTAATAGGCTTATTTGCATTGTTAGGTGAAGAAGGGAATACGTCATTTGCAATAGCTTTCTTCGTACTATTAGCAATTTCAATTGTTGGTATGATTGTGATGTATTTTTCTTATGCACTGACGTACTATGTGATGATTGAAAATCCAGAATATAGTGTTTCGCAGGCGATGAAGGAAAGTAAGAATCTTATGAAGGATCATAAGTTAGATTTGTTTCTTTTATGGCTGAGCTTCATAGGATGGGCTATTTTAGCGCTGCTTACTTTTGGAATAGGATTTCTTTGGCTTAGTCCGTATATGAGTACGACGACAGCACACTTTTATCGCTACATTTCAAAAGGTGAATTTCAATAGGAACATGCTATACTAATAGAATTATTGTGTATAGGAGGCGAGGCTACGCATGATTAGTGATTTAAAAGGAGAAGCGCTAGATTCATTAGAAGGGAAATGGGGATTAGCTGTTGGAGCTACACTACTCATTTCAATTCTTATCACGGCTTTTAGTTTTAGTGTTGATTGGGGATTTTCTTTAATTTTCGGTTGGCAAAAAACAAATGGTTCACTTTCAACGAATATTCTTTCATTTTTTGTTACTGGACCGTTAACTTTAGGTGGATATTACCTTGGTTTAAATATCCTTCGTGAAAAGCAAGCTAGTATTGGTAATGTATTCATTTGGTTTTCAGAGGGAAAGAGATTTCTAAAATCATTTTTATTATATTTATTAGTAAATCTTTATCTTTTCTTATGGACGTTATTGTTCATTATTCCAGGTATTATTAAATCATTTTCTTATGCGATGACGTACTTTATTATAAACGATCATCCTGAGTATTCACTGAACCAAGCTATTACAGAAAGTCGTCGTATGATGGATGGACATAAGATGGAGTATTTCATTTTATGTTTAAGTTTTATTGGCTGGTTTATATTAAGTTGTATTACGTTAGGGATTGGATTCTTATGGTTAATTCCATATTTCTATACGACATCTGCAGCTTTTTACGAAGAGATTGCAGAAGAATATTATGAGAAAAAAATTTAGCACTATAAAACCCCCGGTATGAATTATTTGTTCATACTGGGGGTTTTTTGTAGAAATTTTATAAATTGATTACTAGTAAGTGGTTTACTGAAATAGTAACCTTGCATATATTTACAGTTATGTTTTTGCAGAAACTTAAGTTGTTTTTCGGTTTCAATTCCTTCGGCAACGACTGAAAGATTTAAAGTATTCGCGAGGGAAAGAATTGTAGAAACGATGGCTCGTTCTTCAGGACGATGATCAGCTAATTGTGTAAATTCTCTCGGTACTTTTAATGTGTCGATTGGAAAAATTGATAAATAAGCAAGAGAAGAGTACCCAGTACCGAAGTCATCAATGGAAGTTTGGATACCGTACTCTTTTAATTGCTTCAGTCTCAATAACGTTTCTTTCTCGTCAATCATTGCAATTCTTTCTGTTAACTCAAGTGTTACATATTTTGGATCGACTTGCACGTCGTTTAATATTTGTGAAATGTTTTCGATTAATTGATCTTGCCGGAATTCTTTTGCGGATAAATTAACACTTATTTTTAAATTTTGGTAGCCAAAGGTATGCCATATTTTTAATTGGAGACAAGCTTCTTGTAATACCCAATGTCCAAGTGGGACTACTTGTGGCGTCTCTTCTACAATTGGAATAAACTCACATGGTGAAATGTCACCTAATAGTGGGTGTTTCCAACGTATTAAAGCTTCAGCACCGATAATTTTATTTGTTGTCGTATCAATTTGTGGTTGATAAACGAGATAAAATTCTTTGTTTACTAAAGCGATTGGCAAATCTTTTTCAATTCGAGCTTTTCGTTCCATTTTTTTATATAGTTCTTTCGTGTAAAGAGAGCTACCGTTTTTTCCTTTATTCTTTGCTTCGTACATGGCCATATCAGCATGCTGCAAAATGGATAGCGCATCTTCACCTGCTTCAGGATATATTGCAATTCCGATGCTCGGTGAGATTTGTAAATGTTGATTTTCGATTTCAAATGGCTCATTCATGGCCGCTACAATCCTATCAGCTATTTTTTGGACATCTGGCTTTTTTTTGTAATTCTCGATAAGGATTGTGAACTCATCCCCAGCTAGCCGCGCGAGTTTCATATTTGATGTTGCTATTCTTTCGAGCCTTTTTGCTACTGCGATGAGCAATAGGTCTCCTACTCGATGACCGAGGGTATCATTAATAACTTTAAAACGGTCTAGGTCGAGAAACATAACAGCAAAAGGCTTTTTCGATATTTTTGCTCGTGCAATTGCCTGTTCTAAATGTTGATGAAATGCACGTCGATTTGCAAGCTCTGTTAAAGTATCATGGTATGCTAGGAAGTTGATTTGTTCTTGTTGTTGTTTGCTTTCCGTAATATCTTTAATCATTAAATAAACCCCAGAAATTTTCTCCTTTAAAAAGATCGGTACGGCGGTAACGTGCAAGTAGTAAATATCTCTGTTTTTATGGTAAGCCCGTATTTCTAAAGAAATAGAATATCCCTTTTTCACGCGATGAAAGGCGTTAATCATTTCTTCTAAATCTTCTTCGTATATGAGTGAATAGTAAGGCTGGTTTAATAATTCATTCGTTTGATAACCGAGTAAAGTAGTACCAGCGTTATTTACTTTGAGAAAATTACCGTACAAATCTAATGTGAAAATTGGATCTGGATGATGCTCGTATAAAGATTTAAACATTTGTTGATTATGATAGAGTTCATTTTTCTGTTCTACTAAATCTTCTGTACGTAGTTTAATTTGTTTCTCGAGTTCTGAGTTGAATTGCATTTGAGCGATCAATAATATTTTATTTTGTTTTCGAACTAAACTATGACGTATGAGAACGAAAGAAAAAGTTATTATAAGTCCGATTACTATAATAGGCGCAAAAACGTATTCAACTAATATAAAAACAATAAGCATTACTACCGAAATATACGGTAATGATAATCGGATTGATTCGCCAATTTTAGGTGTTAGTAGTACTTGTTCTTGTTTTTCAGGCTTTTTTGTATGGAGAATACAGGCGATTGCTATTAGTACTAAGGTTACTTGATAGAAAGGAGTAACTGTAAACATAGAATACTCTGGTATGAAGTATTTTATATAAGCATAAATCGCATCTGTAGTAGCATATAAAATTAAAGCACTGCCAAGAAGTGCACCGACCTTTTTAGGTAATAAGGATAGTGGTTTGAATAAAAGGTTGATTCCTATTAAGAGAAAGAGTAAATCAGCCATTGGATAGGTAAGTTGAACAAATATGTCGATATAGGATGTTGTAAAGATATGAATAGTTCGTTCAATAAGTAAGTAGTAACTTAAAGTAAATTGGGCTGTAACGATAATACAAATATCACATAGCATAAAAAGTTTTTCTAATAAATCTCGGTTATAAATGATTTCGTATAGAAAGGCAAACGTAAAGCTAACTAAAAAAAGTAAGTAAAAAAAGTCAGATGGATCAACGAACGTATAGAAGTCCTTTACAATTAAACGCTGATAGGCAACGACTATATCACCGATAAAATAAGAGAGAGCTCCAACAGATAATATGATCCAAAATAAACGAGATAGCCCTTCTTTCATGTTTGAAAAATAAAGTATATAACTACAAGCGATAATATCAATTAATAGGGTGCTCGTTCCAATTAATAGCTGAAAAGGAAATGAGTATTCATATACAAAAGGCATTGCTACATAGTGAAGCGTTATAGACAGCAATACAATGCTTATAAGAATACTTACATGTGTTTGTTTTTTCATTTATATCACCTACGGTTTCTTGAAAAGCATATATAAGTTTTATATTTATTTTGCACAATTATAGCAAGTTGTAAAGATAGATTTTAATAATTCTTGTTTCTGTCTCCCAACATATCGACATAGGAATTTGAAGTTTGCTATAATGATTAGAATAGTTGCATTATTTAGAAAAATTTAAAAATAATAATTACTGCAACTAGGACATATTGTTTACTATGTGAACTTGTTCTTAATTTAGGGGGGAGGGTTTCACAATGGCAAGTGTATATGAAAATAGTTATATGATCGTTTTGATTTTCTTGCTATTAGGTATATTGCTGCCGGTAGTGGCTCTTACATTAGGAAGGATGCTGCGCCCAAATAAACCAAGTGCAGCAAAGGCGACGACGTATGAGAGTGGAATTGAGCCTTTTCATGATGCAAATATTCGGTTTCATGCTCGTTATTATATTTTCGCTTTATTGTTTGTGATCTTTGATGTAGAAACTTTATTTTTATATCCTTGGGCTGTTGCGTATGACAAGCTAGGTTTATTTGCATTAATTGAAATGCTCATCTTTGTTGTAATGTTGCTAGTTGGATTAGCGTATGCTTGGAAAAAGAAGGTGTTACAATGGTTATAAATTTTGAGGAATTACATCCAAATGAGCGAGCAGAATTAGAACGAAATATCTTTTTTTCTACATTGGAACAGTTGAAAGGATGGGCGAGGAGCAACTCTTTATGGCCGATGACATTCGGACTGGCATGCTGTGCAATTGAAATGATGGGGGTAGGCTCATCACATTACGATTTAGATCGATTTGGGTCATTTTTTCGAACTTCACCAAGGCAATCGGACGTCATGATTGTATCGGGAACAGTAACGAAGAAGATGGCTCCTATTGTTCGGCGTTTATATGATCAAATGCCCGAACCGAAATGGGTTATTGCGATGGGATCTTGTGCGACAGCAGGTGGTCCGTATGTAAATTCATATGCTGTTGTGAAAGGTGTAGACCAAATCGTACCAGTTGACGTGTATATTCCTGGTTGTCCCCCAAATCCAGCTGCTTTAATCTATGGAATTAATAAATTAAAAGAGAAAATTCGTTACGAGGCAAAGACCGGAAAGCAGGTGACGAATAAATGAGTAATCCAAATAAAGATTTAGAGGATCTGAAAAAAGAAGCAGCTAGGCGTGCAAAAGAAGAAGCGAGAAAACGCCTTGTAGCGAAACACGAGGCGGAAATAAGTGAACTTGAGGAGGAAGATCAAGAAAAAGAGAAAGCGCTACCAAAAAATGATGATATTACTATAGAAGAAGCAAAACGACGTGCAGCAGCAGCCGCAAAAGCAAAAGCGGCGGCGTTAGCGAAGCAGAAAAGAGAAGGGACAGAAGAAGTAACGGAAGAAGAAAAAGCGAAAGCGAAGGCGAAGGCAGCAGCAGCTGCAAAGGCAAAAGCGGTGGCGTTAGCGAAACAGAAAAGAGAAGGAACCGAAGAAGTAACGGAAGAAGAAAAAGCGAAAGCGAAGGCGAAGGCAGCAGCAGCTGCAAAGGCAAAAGCGGTAGCATTAGCGAAGCAGAAAAGAGAAGGGACAGAAGAAGTAACGGAAGAAGAAAAAGCGAAAGCCAAGGCAAAAGCGGCAGCATTGGCGAAGCAGAAAGCCTCGCAAGGTGATGGGGATTCGGGAGATGAAAAGGCAAAGGCAATTGCAGCGGCAAAAGCGAAAGCAGCAGCGGCTGCCAGAGCGAAGACAAAGGGAGCTGAAGGTAAGAAAGAGGATGAGCCGAAGCAGGAAGAACCGTCCGTAAATCAGCCGTATTTAAATCAGTATGTTGAGGCTATTAGGGAGAAGTTAGGAGAGGGTGCATTAGTAGATTCCTACATTAATAAACTGTCAAAGGATGTGCCAACTCTTGTGGTGGATCCCGAAAAGTATTATGAAGTGATGGAGTCACTGCGATTCCATGAGGGACTTGCTTTTGATTATATGTCAGAGCTACATGCGACGGATTTTGTGACACATATGGAAGTGTATGTTCATTTGTTTTCATATGGCAAGAAACAATTGGTAGCGGTGAAGGTAAAGCTAGACCGGGAAGCGCCGCAAGTCGAATCTGTGACAGCACTTTGGAAAGGAGCTGACTGGCCGGAGCGAGAAGCATACGATTTGCTCGGCATTGTATTTAAAGGGCATCCGAATTTAACGCGTATTTTAATGCCAGATGATTGGGTAGGATATCCGCTTAGAAAAGACTATGAACCGTATGATGTGGAGGTGTAGCTATGATCCGCACGGAAGAGATGCTTTTGAATGTAGGACCTCAGCATCCGAGTACACATGGTGTGTTCAGGCTCGTAATTAAGATTGACGGGGAAATTATTAAAGAAGCTACACCTGTTATTGGATATTTGCATCGCGGGACGGAAAAGATCGCTGAGAGCTTACAGTATACGCAAATTATCCCTTATACAGATCGAATGGACTATTTATCAGCCATGACGAATAATTACGTCATTTGCCATGCTGTAGAGACGATGATGGGGCTTGAAATTCCAGAGCGTGCCGAATACTTGCGAGTACTTGCGATGGAGCTAGGAAGAATTGCGAGCCATCTCGTTTGGTGGGGGACGAATCTTCTTGATATAGGAGCGGTCAGCCCGTTTTTGTACGCGTTTCGTGAAAGAGAGATGATTATAAATTTATTAAATGAATTATGCGGGGCACGGCTTACTTTTAACTATATGAGAGTTGGCGGTGTGAAGTGGGATGCGCCAGATGGTTGGATTGAAAAGGTGGAAGAGTTTGTTCCGTATATGAGGGAGCAATTAGCAGGGTATCACGATCTTGTTAGCGGTAATGAGATTTTCTTAAATCGTGTGAAAGGCGTTGGTATATATAGCGCGGAAGAAGCAATCTCGTATTCTTTAAGCGGAGCAAATTTGCGGTGCACTGGAGTAAACTGGGATCTTCGCAAAGATGAGCCGTATTCGATTTATGATCGTTTTGATTTTGATATTCCTGTTGGAAGCGTGGGAGATGCTTGGGATCGCTACGTTTGCCGAATGCAAGAAATCGAGGAGTCTTTAAAGATTGTTGAGCAAGCGGTTCAGCAGTTCCCGAAAGATGGAGCTGTGCTGGCAAAAGTACCGAAAATTATTAAGGCACCTAAGGGAGAAGCATTTGTACGTATCGAATCGCCGCGCGGAGAGATTGGTTGTTATATCGCAAGTGACGGAAAGAAAGAGCCGTACCGTTTGAAGTTTCGTAGGCCATCTTTTTATAACTTGCAAATTTTACCGAAGTTATTGAAAGGTGAAAACATCGCTAATTTAATTACGATTTTAGGTGGAGTTGATATTGTACTTGGGGAGGTTGATGGCTAATGATTGAGACGCTCTTACAATCACCTTCAAGCTGGACGAATTTCTTCATTTTTTTCGGATTAGCGGTACTTCTACTATTTGCAGTCCTTGGCTTCGTTACATATGGAATCTTGGCAGAACGGAAAGTGATGGGATTTATGCAAGGGCGGATTGGACCAAACCAGGTTGGAGGCCGATTCGGTTTACTGCAAACGGTAGCTGATGTTTTAAAACTATTATTGAAAGAAGATAGTATTCCGAAAGCAGCAGATAAACCGCTGTTTATATTAGCGCCTGTCATTGCATTTGCACCAGCATTTATGGTGCTTGCGGTTATCCCGTTCACTGATAAATTTCAATTTGCAGATATTGGAGTCGGGCTACTTTATTATATTGCTGTTTCCGGTATTACGACGATAGGTGTTGTAACTGGGGGATGGGCATCGAATAATAAATATTCCCTTTTAGGAGGGATGCGTGCAGCGGCGCAAATGATTTCTTATGAGATTCCGCTCGTAATGAGTGTAATTGGTATCGTTTTGCTAGCTGGTAGCCTGAATTTAAATGAGATTGTAGCGGCGCAGGAGAAGGTTTGGTACATTTTCGTACAGCCAATTGGCTTCGTCGTTTTCTTAATCGCAGCAGTTGCAGAGTTAAATAGAACGCCATTCGATTTGCCAGAAGCGGAGTCAGAACTTGTTTCTGGATATCATACGGAATACTCAGGGTTTCGCTGGGCGTTTTTCATGCTTTCAGAGTACGTATATTTCTTCGGGATGGCATCGTTAATTACAGTGCTCTTTTTAGGCGGATGGAATCCAGTCATGTTTCTTGGATTTATCCCAGGTGCCGTATGGTTTGCTTTGAAATTTAGCAGTGTAGTCTTTCTATTAATTTGGTTCCGCGTTACGTTCCCGCGTATAAGAGGTGACCAGTTAATGGAGTTTGGATGGAAAGTATTATTGCCGATTGCACTTGCAAATATTTTCTTAACGGCATTGATTAAGGAGTTATTCTTCTAATCTATGAGGGGGGTGCCAGTAAGAGATGAAAGGACTATTTAAAGGGTTAAAATATACATTAAGTAATTTGAGCAAGAAGAAGGTAACGTATGATTATCCAAATCAACCGTTGCCGTTGCCAGACCGTTTTCGGGGGATTCAAAAATTTTATCCGGAGAAATGTATTGTTTGTAATCAGTGCTCTAACATTTGTCCGACAGACTGTATTCAGTTAACAGGAAAGAAACATCCGGATCCTACGAAAAAAGGAAAAATTATCGACACGTATGATATTAATTTTGAAATTTGTATTCTTTGTGATTTATGTACAGAAGTTTGTCCGACAGAGGCAATTGTCATGACAAATAACTTTGAACTCGCGGAATATTCACGTGATGACTTATTTAAAAATTTGCAGTGGCTTGACGAAAACGACGAAAACGTCAGGAAGGAGAATAAGGCATGAATGGCGAGTTTGTAGCATTCTTTATACTATCCTTGTCTGCAATTATCGGCGGTGTTCTTATGTTGAACTTAACGAAAGTTATGCACATGATGCTAGCTCTCGTTCTGACATTTCTCAGCATTGCAGGTTTGTATTTTCTTTTGTCAGCCGAATTTATAGGCGTTGCACAAATTTTACTTTACTCTGGTGCAATCACAATTATTATGATTTTCGGCATTATGTTAACGAAACATAACGCGGAAAATGAATCGCGTCTTACTCTTCGAAAATGGATTATCTCCTTTGCAGTTGTAGCATTTGGAGCGGTTATGTATTTCGCTGTTAATAATGTTGATTTTGCAAATGAAAGCACACAAGGAAGTTTACCTCTCCATGAAAACAACACACTTCAAATCGGTACGCTTCTCTATTCAAAATATATTATTCCATTTGAACTAACTTCAGTTATTTTACTTGTAGCGCTCGTTGGCGCAATTATACTTGCGAAAAAGGACGAGAAAGAGGAGGATTCCAATGAGTAGCGTTCCAGCTTCTGCATATTTAACACTTGCGATTATTTTGTTTTGCATCGGTCTATTTGGAGCTTTAACAAAGCGGAATACAGTAATCGTATTAGTTTGTATCGAATTAATGCTGAATGCTGCCAATTTAAACTTAGTGGCGTTTAGTAAATTAGGCTTATTTCCGAATTTAACAGGTCAAATTTTCTCACTGTTTACGATGGCTGTAGCGGCAGCGGAAGCGGCGGTAGGACTCGCTATTTTAATTGCTTTATATCGTAATCGTACGACAGTTCAGGTGGATGAAATGGATACGCTCAAAGGATAGCATTGTGACCGAAAAAGGGGGAAGGAAACAATGATCGATTATGCATGGCTCATACCGCTTTTCCCACTCGTTTCGTTTTTGTTACTTATTATATTCGGGAAGAAAATTAGAGAAGGAAGCAGCGTACTTAGTATTTTTTTCGTCTTTCTCTCCTTTATACTTGCGGTACTTGTGTTAATAGAAAGGTTTTCAGAAGCAAGCGTGAAGCATAAGTGGGTGTGGCTTAGAGCTGGAGATGTGGATATATCATTCGGCTTTGAAGTGACTGCATTAGGAGCTTTAATGTTATTTATCGTGACGCTTGTGAGTCTACTTGTACATGTGTATTCGAAAGGTTATATGAAAGGTGATGAACGATTACCGACCTTTTACGCATATTTAGGACTCTTTACATTTGCGATGTTAGGGCTTGTTATATCAACGAATTTATTACAACTTTATATATTTTGGGAATTAGTTGGCCTTGGCTCATTTTTACTTATCGGTTTTTATTTCTTTAAAGAAGAAGCGAAGGCTGCTGCAAAAAAGGCTTTTATTATGACCCGTATTGGGGATGTTGGTTTATTTATCGGGATGATTTTAATTTTTTGGTACGCAGGTAGTTTTGAATATGACGCAATATTTAGGGCGATTTATACAGGGGATCTACCTCCTTACATGATTACAATAACAGCGATATTAATTTTTATCGGGGCGATGGGGAAATCAGGTCAGTTCCCGCTTCATACGTGGTTGCCAGATGCAATGGAGGGGCCAACGCCCGTTTCGGCACTTATTCACGCGGCGACGATGGTCGCAGCTGGCGTATATTTAGTAGCGACGATGTTCCCTCTATTTTCAGCAAGTACAGTGGCGATGCAGACAGTGGCAATGGTTGGAGCTTTCACTGCAATCTTTGCGGCCTCTATCGGTCTTGTGCAAACAGATATAAAGAGGGTGCTTGCTTATTCTACAGTTAGCCAGCTCGGGTATATGATGCTCGCGTTAGGTTCTGCCGGTTATGTAGCTGGTATATTTCATTTAACGACACATGCTTTTTTTAAAGCACTACTATTTTTGGCGGCAGGAAGTGTAATTCATGCTGTGCATACGCAAAACATTAATAAAATGGGCGGTTTACAGAAGAAGATGAAAGTAACTGGTACGCTATTTTTAATAGGTACCTTTGCCATTAGCGGTGTTCCGCTGCTTTCCGGTTTTTTCAGCAAAGATGAAATTTTAGCGGCGACGTGGATGAATGGCAATTACGTTTTATTTACTTTAGCGGTAATTGCGGCGTTTTTAACAGCGTTTTATATGTTCCGCCTTTACTTTCTTGTCTTTACTGGAGAAACGAAGACGAGGGAAGAAGTGCATGAATCGCCTCGCGTTATGACGTATCCAATGATTGTTCTTGGCGTTCTCGCAGTAGTGGCAGGATATATAAATACACCATGGTTTGGGACGTTTCTCGGAGATTGGTTGACGAAAGATGTAGGGTTTAAGGTTGAAGAAACGCATGGACCAGTTTGGATTATGATTGTTGCGACACTCGTTTCATTTGCGGGAATCGCTCTTGCGTATTTCATATATAGGAAGAAATCAATTTCTAGGAATTGGGCTGGGGGTACGGAAACATCGCTTTATAATCTTTTGAAAGAAAAATATTATGTGGATGAACTATACAACATGACGGTGATCCCTATTACGAAAGGAATCGCTCATGTGCTTCGCTTATTTGAAGTGTATGTAGTCGAAGGAATTGCAGTTTTAATTGCAAGTGTAGTGAAAGGCACAAGTAACCTTGGATCGAAACTTCAAAACGGGAATGTACAAGTGTACGGGACTGTAACGGCGGTTTCGCTCGCTGTACTCGTCATTATTTTGCTCTATGCGGGAGGGGATTTACGATGAATGATTTGTTGTTAACGTTCTTCATTTTTTCCCCGCTTTTAGGAATTTTATTGCTTGTATTAACACCGAAAAAGGAATTGCGTACAGTGCGAGCGCTTGGCTTATTTGGGACGGCACTTCCATTTGGAATCGCTATCGTCCTCGCTTGTACATATGCTTCTGGAAAGAATTTGTCACTATTCGATGAAAAGATGAAATGGATTAAGTTCGGCGATTTTACAGCGGTAGATAAAAGGTGGTTTTCTATTTATTACGAGCTCGGTATTGATGGTTTGTCGCTTGTCATGATGGTACTGACGGCTCTTCTAGCAACGCTTGCAGCAATTGCAGCCTTTTCTATTAAAAGAAATTTAAAAGCATTTTATATGCTGTTACTCATGCTAGAAATAGGAATGCTCGGCGTCTTTGCTGCTCAAAACTTAATGTTGTTTTTTATTTTCTTTGAAATTACGTTGCCACCAATGTTCTTATTAATTGGAAAGTGGGGAAAATTGTCGAGTGAAAAGGCTGCGTATAGTTATTTAATATATAACGGTATTGGCTCAGCTATTTTGCTCATTGTTTTCTCAATTTTGTTCGCGAAAACAGGTACAACAAATATTGTGGAGCTGAAAGAGATATTAAGAAGCGTAAACGCAGAGGGAGCACTCGTCATCCCAAGTAGTTTGCAGCTTAGTGTATTTATTGCCATAATGATTGCTTTTGCAATTAAACTACCTGTTTTTCCGTTGCACCGCTGGATGGTCAATGTACACATAGAAGCGCATCCAGCTGTAGTTATGCTTCATGCGGGTGTTTTGCTGAAGATTGGAGCGTACGGTATTATTCGCTTCGGGAAAGGGCTATTCCCGGAATATTTTCACGATGTTGCAACACTAATTGCGATATTAGGCGTAATTAATTTATTATACGGTGCCTTTTTAGCGCTCATCCAAACGGACTTTAGGAAAGTACTGGCTTACTCTAGTATTTCGCATATGGGAATTGTTTTAATGGGGCTCGCGGCACTTAATGCACCGGGGACACAAGGAGCGTTATTCCAAGTTGTATCACATGGTTTAATTGCAGCCTTGCTCTTCTTCCTACTGGGTGTTATAGAACAACGATTTGGAACTTCAGACATTACAGCGCTTGGTGGACTCGCAAAAAGTGTCCCAGTACTTAGTGGCTTCTTCTTAGCAGGAGGAATGGCATCGCTCGGATTACCAGGGATGTCTGGGTTTGTTAGTGAATTTCTTGCCTTTCTCGGTTTATTTCAAGGAGAGCCCGTCATTGCTGCAGTCGGTGTGATTGGCATCATTTTAACCGCTGTATATGTATTAAGGGCGACACTTCAAGTAACATTTGGAAAGAAAGAGTGGGAAGCAAAATCTGATATACACGGATGGGAGTATGTCCCTGTTTTACTACTTATCTTTTGTATTATTGCAATTGGAGTTATGCCAGAAATACTAGGGGATCCGCTTCAAAATACATTGAAAACATTGGGGGTGAAGTAGGATGGATATGAATACGTTACTTAGCTTATCGTGGCATCTAATGGTGCCAGAATTTATTATTCTCGGCGCCGCCATCCTCCTTTCCATATGTGATTTGTTTTTTAAGCTGAACCATAGATATGTAGCTCTTGGTGCGATTGCTGCTATCGTATTAGCAATCGTGTCATTAATTACTCTATATAGCGAACCAGCAGGAGATATTTTAAATGGATCGTTTGTGTTAGATGGATTTTCAAAAGGGTTTAAAACGTTGCTATTAGGTGCCTCAGCTCTCATTTTATGCACCGCAATGAGCGATGATAAGAAGAATCCAATTGAAGATAAAGGTGAATATTATTACTTATTTTTAATGGCACTTCTTGGCGCGATGTTCATGGCTTCTAGTGTTGATTTTATTACCCTTTTCGTTGGTTTGGAGTTACTTTCACTTTCTTCCTATATCTTAGTAGGAATACGAAAAAAGAGCCGTGCATCAAATGAAGCGGCAATGAAATACGTCATTAGCGGAGGAATTGGAACGGCGATTACGCTCTTCGGAATGAGTTATTTATACGGTATTACAGGTTCAACTAACATTGTAGATATGCAAAAGGTACTCACTGGGGAACTCGCTAGTGGTATTCAGTTATTGTTAGCTCTCGCATTTCTTTTATTGCTAGTTGGTCTCTCATTTAAAATTGCCACAGTGCCGTTTCATATGTGGGCACCTGATGTGTATGAAGGAGCGGCTACACCAGTTACTGCTTTTCTTGGAACGATTTCTAAAATTGCCGGGTTCCTACTCATTATTCGTTTGTTCCTTATGATCTTTGCAAGTGTATTAATACAAGGAGATATGCAATCTTTATATGGGCATATGAGTATATATATTGCGGTGCTAGCAAGTATTACGATGATTGTTGGGAATGTAGTCGCATTAAAACAATACAATATAAAGCGTTTATTTGCTTATTCGGGCATTGCTCATGCAGGATATTTACTCGTTCCACTTGTGGCATTATCACCATTTACGATGGATAGCATGTGGTTTTATATGCTGGCATACATGCTTATGAATATAGGGGCATTTGCTATCATCCACGGCTTAATCTTACAAAATAATGAGGAAAATATAACAATTTTCACAGGTTTATATAAAAGGTCGCCATTTACAGCGATAATGATGACAATTTTTATTTTATCGTTGGCTGGGATACCAGGAACGGCTGGCTTCATTGGAAAGATTAATATCTTTTTAGGCGCACTTCATGTAGAGCCAGCACATTACGTACTAGCTTCGATTATGATGGGTACGACAGTTGTTTCATTCGTATATTATTTCCGTATTTTACAACAAATGTTTTTCCGCACCGGAGAGACAGAAGAGAGAATACGGTTACCGTTAAATATAAAGGTTGTTATGAGTCTTTGTGCAATTTCGATTGTAATACTAGGGATTATGCCGATGATTGGGTACAATTTCTTTTATGAATATTTTCCATTAATGAAAGATTTCTTCTTCTTAGGGAACGTGGTACAATAGTGAAAATAAAAGGTGTGGAGTCAGTACTCTGCGCTTTTTATTTTGTGTTAACTTGTAATGTAGATATACGTTTTTGGAAAGAAAATCACGATGTAAAATGTAAGATGTCTATGTGCATTTGAAAAAGTGTAGCTCCTACTTATTATGGTATCGTTTTTATATTCTTTCATAAGTAGTAGCTGAGTAAAAAGGGGTCGATTTTTTGGCACAACTTTTAGGGCAACAAGCACTGATTGCCATTGTTTCGCATTTATTGTTTATTACCATTACGTGGTGGGCCTTACAAGGCATTCACATTGAGCGTTTAATGAAGTCCGGAAAAGTGCTGCAGACGCGAGTATTACTCATCTTAATTACAATTGCAATTGGGACATCTGTAAGTAACTTTTTCCTTGATTATTTAGGCTATTCGAAGAGTTTAACGTATTTAGTAAAGTAAGTGTATAGAACCTCAAATCTCCGTTAACAATGGGGATAGGAGGGGATGAAATTGAAGCTTAAAGCCATTCTTATTGTTGCACTTAGTGTTGTTTTATTTTTGGTTGGATATAGAGAGATGAAACCGATAAGCGATGAACAGAAAATGGAGAGCATGATCAAGGCTTTAGAGAAAAATGATGCTAAAGTAGAAAAATGGTCATGGTTAGCGAGAGAAACAAAAACAATTTCTAACATACATACGTTTCAAAAGTTGTTAAACGATGTGAAGGAAAAGGCAAATATTCAAAAGTGGGAAGTAGAGCAATCTCCAGATGGATATAAAGCTACATCCTATAAAAAGCTTTCTTCTTATGAAGAACGAGTAGTAGTAACTTGGAGTAAAGAAAATACTAAAGAAAACACTTTCATTATCTTTGAAGTAAGTGGGGCGAAATGGGACCCGAAGTATGTTCAAAACATGAATAAAATTTTTAGTGAAAAACCTATAATTTACACTTGTGTTCAAGGTGTACTGAATGATAAGATTGAAGGTGTTTTGCAAAATAAAACCAATCAGGTTTTGAAAGATCTTTCAGCAAGAGCGATCGAACAAGTAGAAGAAAGAGCATTTGTGTCAGTCTCCGCATACAATAAAAAGTGGGATGACGCTCTTTCAACAAATAGAGAGAAAATAAATGTGCAAATAGCAATACGTTCTACAGACAACAAAGATACAATTGTGGTTGGCACACCGATCATAACTTCTGAGTATTGAGTGAATAGATACTGAAAAAAGGACACGGAGGGGAATAATTTGGAAAAGATCATCGTCCGTGGCGGAAAGCGGTTAAACGGCACAGTGCGTGTTGAGGGCGCAAAAAATGCTGTATTACCTATAATCGCTGCAGCCCTATTAGCGAGTGATGGAAAGAATGTACTATCTGAAGTACCAGTTTTGTCTGATGTATACACAATTAATGAGGTATTACGTCATTTAAATGCTGAAGTCGTATTTGAAAATAATCAAGTAACAATCGATTCTTCTAAAGAACTAAACATTGAAGCACCATTTGAATATGTACGTAAAATGCGTGCATCTGTTCAAGTAATGGGACCATTATTAGCACGTAACGGTCGTGCTCGTATTGCACTTCCTGGTGGATGTGCAATTGGTTCACGTCCAATTGACCAACATTTAAAAGGCTTCGAAGCAATGGGAGCAAAAGTACAGGTTGGTAACGGTTTTGTTGAGGCATATGTTGAGGGAGAACTAAAAGGAGCTAAAATCTACTTAGACTTCCCAAGCGTAGGCGCGACAGAAAACATTATGTCTGCAGCTACATTAGCAAAAGGGACAACAATTCTTGAAAACGCAGCGAAAGAACCAGAAATCGTTGACTTAGCTAACTTCTTAAATGCGATGGGAGCGAAAGTACGCGGAGCTGGAACTGGAACGATTCGTATCGAAGGCGTTGATAAATTATATGGTGCAAACCACTCTATTATTCCTGACCGTATTGAAGCGGGAACATTCATGGTTGCAGCAGCAATTACTGGTGGAGACATCTTAATTGAAAATGCTGTACCTGAACATTTACGCTCAATTACAGCGAAAATGGAAGAAATGGGTGTTAAAATTATTGAGGAAAACGAAGGTGTACGTGTTATCGGCCCAGATAAGTTAAAAGCGGTTGATATTAAAACTATGCCTCACCCAGGTTTCCCAACAGACATGCAATCACAAATGATGGCATTATTACTACAAGCTGATGGAACAAGCATGATTACAGAAACGGTATTCGAAAACCGCTTTATGCACGTTGAAGAATTCCGTCGTATGAATGCTGATATTAAAATTGAAGGTCGTTCTGTTATTATGAACGGTCCAAACAGCTTACAAGGTGCTGAAGTAGCAGCAACTGACTTACGTGCTGCAGCTGCATTAATCTTAGCTGGTTTAGTATCAGAAGGTTATACTCGTGTAACTGAGTTAAAACATCTTGACCGTGGCTATGTAAACTTCCATAAGAAATTAGCTGCATTAGGTGCAACTATTGAACGTGTAAACGAAAAAGTAGAAGAAGTGAAAGAACAAGAAGTTTCTGATCTTCACGCTTAATTGAAATAGTCTCTATGTCTTTTGACATAGGGGCTATTTTTTTGGGTTATTACTGTTATAGTCAATAAATTCTATACTTATGCACGTACCAGTAAAAATATTTAGAAAATTTCCGTTTTATACTCTTCCCCTTAAGTATGTTCTAAAAGAAAGAGTTGTTCCATAAGAATGAATGGAGTAAAGCTTTTATATTGGGGGAAAATAGGATGAAATTTTCAAAGCCACTTTTTATTACAGTAGCGCTCTTAATAGCGCTCGTTATCATTGTACCTGCAGCCCTTGTTATTCCATTTGCGAAAGCAAAAGTAGGGGAAGAAACGGCCTCTAAAACTCCTCCAGCGATAGAAAGCATACCAGCTCCAGGAAAAGTAGATACAGCTGTTCAAGTTGCTGTATATCGCGAAAAACAGAAGAAGGTAGAAACATTACCAGTGGAGGAGTATGTGACAGGTGTAGTAGCTTCTGAGATGAATGCCAGTTTTGAAATAGAGGCACTAAAGGCGCAGGCATTAGCAGCGAGAACATTTGTAGTACAACGTATGCTAAGCGGAGGAAAGAAAAATAATGCGGACGTGACAGATACGGTGAAAGATCAAGTGTACAAAAGTAAAGATGAATTGAAGAAGCAATGGGGTAATAACTACGAAAATAATTTGAAGAAAATCGAAGAAGCCGTTTCGAAAACAGCAGGACAAGTTTTAACGTATGATGGAAAACCAATTTCAGCATCCTTCTTTTCAACGAGTAATGGTCGAACAGAAAATGCAGCTGACTATTGGGGAAATGATTATCCGTACTTGAAAAGTGTAGATAGTCCGTGGGATCAAGCCTCTCCAAAGTTTACGAGCGAGCAAACATTTACAGTAGCTGATTTTCAAAAACGTCTCGGTGTGAAAGTGCTAGCAGACGGGAAGGTTGGAAATATTAAAGACCTTACGGAAGGAAAGCGCGTAAAGGATGTAGCTTTTCAAGGAAAAACATTAACTGGAAAAGAAGTCCGTGAAAAGTTAGATTTACGTTCTTCTGATTTTACGTGGAAACAACAAGGAGATAAAATCATCGTTACGACGAAAGGCTTCGGTCACGGCGTTGGTATGAGTCAATACGGGGCGAACGGCATGGCAGCGGAAGGAAAGAAATATACAGATATCGTCGCTCATTACTATAAAGGCGTTGAAATAAAGACGATGAATGATTATGAAGGAAAATTGATGGTGAAGAAATAGGTGTCAGAACTCTGGCACCTATTTTTTTCTGTTTAAAATATCATAATTTTCCATTAACTGTTTGATATAATAGGATAAAAAGGCATTTGGGGGAAATGAAATGGCGTTACTAGAGTTGAAACAATTAGGGAAGGCGAACCAGTTACCGGCAATTGAGCTAGAGGTGGAGAAGGGACAATGTATTGTTTTGCAATGCAATAATCATACAGCTAAAGTGTTACACCGCATCATTATTGGTGAAGAAGAGGCGTCGACTGGCAATGTACTGTTTGAAGGAGAAGCAATTGGAAAGAAAAATTATTCCCGCATCGGTTTTTGTTTTTTGAAAGATGAGGCATATGATCGTTTGAAGGTGAAAGAATACTTCAAATTTCTATTAGGGCTTTATGAATCAAAGATAAGTATAGAAGAAGTTGTGCAGTCTGTTGGTCTTCTAGATAAACTAAACGTTAAAATAGAAAAATTATCATTTTCAGAGAAACGCCGTCTTCATATCGGACGAGTGATGATTCATAATCCGGATTTAATCATTTTGGAAGAACCGGAGCAAAATGTAGATATAGAGAGTACGGTTATTATTCGAAAAGCAATCATGAAAATGAAAGAGCAAGGAAAGGCGATTTTTATTACGTCATCTTTCCTATCCGATGCCCTTTCGTTAACGGAAGATGTATACATACTAAACAATGATGGTGTGAAAAAAGTAGAAATTGAACAAGAGGAAGCAGAAAAAGTCGATGAAGAGAAGGTCGTTCAAATAATTCCGCAAATGAAGTTAGAAAGAATACCTGCGAAAGTGAACGATAAAATCATTTTACTTGATCCGATGGAAATCCATTTCATTGAAACACAAAACGGAGTGACACATATTCACGTTCGTGAAGGGGATTTCGTATGTGCATTAACATTAAGCGAACTAGAAGCAAGGTTAACAGGTTTTGGTTTCTTTAGATGTCATCGCTCGTATCTTGTGAATTTACAAAGAGTGCGAGAAGTGATTACTTGGACTCGTAACAGTTTTAGCTTAATTTTAGACGACGAAAGAAAAAGTTCAATCCCGCTTTCAAAAGGACGAATGGATGAATTAAAAGGTGTGATTGGGCTATAAAAAGTGCTCCAATAAGCTCAACATGCGATTCATTCACCGGTAAAAATACTCCTTTTACCGTTATTTTACTGCGTAGTCCCTTTGTTTTTCATATGATTGAGTCAAGAAAAGCGAAACAAACGAACGAAAAGCGCTAAAGCGACTTTCATCTATAAAGAAGAAAAACAAAGGGGATGAAGAAATGACATTGGCAATTGAAATGAAAGATGTAATGAAAAATTTCAGTGGAAAAACGGCACTTCGAAATGTAAATATTGAGGTGAAGCAAGGAGAGATATTCGGATTCCTCGGACCGAGTGGATCTGGTAAGACGACAACAGTAAAAATTTTAACTTCTCAATTGCTTCATAGTGTTGGAACGGTAAGAGTATTAGGGAAAGATATTACAGGACCAAGTAGCATCGATTACAAACGAATTGGTATTTTAACAGATAACAGCGGCTTATATGAAAGACTTAGCATTTATGATAACTTACTATTATTTTGTGACTTATACGATTGCAAAAAAGAACGAATCGATGAAGTACTAACACAAGTAAATTTATTAGATGATAAAAAAACACCAGTAAAGAAACTATCAAAGGGAATGAAACAACGCGTCACATTAGCTAGAGCAATCCTTCATAAACCAGATATCCTCTTCTTAGACGAACCAACATCTGCACTTGATCCAGTAAACGTACAAAACATTCATAAAATCTTAAAAGACTTAAATGAAGAAGGAACGACGATTTTCTTAACGACTCACAACATGGATGAAGCAGAAACGCTTTGTAACCGTATTGCCTTCCTTTGTGGCGGAGAAATTGTAGCACTCGATACGCCAGAGAACCTGCGCTTACAATACGCTAAGGATCAAATAGAGGTCGTATTAAAAGGTAAACGAAAAGAAGTAGTGCAAAAAGATGAATTAGGCGCAAATCGTATTTCAGAATGGATGAAAAAGGGCGAACTGTTATCTATTCATTCACACGAACCAACGCTAGGCGATATCTTTATTGAAGTTACTGGGAGGGGATTATAATGACATTTTCAATGAGACGTGTATCAGCTATTTTTAGAAAAGAAGTACAAGATTTTAAGACAAATTCACAAGTGTTGTTAATGGCATTTTTACCAATTATACTTTCATTTTTGTTTAGCAGATTTGGAGTGGGAAAGGAAATGTTAGGTATTACTACTATAACGGCCTTCCTATTTGTCGCAGGCTTTGTTCAATCTATGGTAATTGCAGAAGAAAAAGAAAAACATACATTGCGTGTATTAATGCTATCACCGGCATCTTCGGTTGAAGTTCTACTTGGAAAGAGTTTATTAACATCGGGTCTGACGATGGTCATTTGTATTGCAAATTTATTCATTTTAGATCAGTTAAATATTAACCTTCCATTGGTAGGATTGATATTCTTATGCGGAACTATTTTGTTTATCGTACTTGGAACAATGATCGGATTACTTGCATCTTCTGTACCACAAACATCAATAATTGGAATGCCGATATTAATGACGATGTATTTGGCTGTACAGTTTGAGCCAATGGTTGAAAATAAAGTAATTAAGACGATGATTGGATATCTTCCAACATCTCATATTGTGAAAGCACTTAAAAGCTTAGTAGGTGGGGCGGGATTTAGTAGTATTAGTGGGCATGTATTAAATGTTGCAGTTTGGCTTATTATATCGCTCGTTGTATGTTTAATCGTATATAAAAAGAAACAATTAGACTAAAAACTGAGCTAAAAGTGCTCAGTTTTTTCTTTTTTCTATCATTTCCTCGGAAATTTTACATTTCTTATACATATTTTTACAAATTTTGTCGAAAAGTAATTAGTTATACGTTGTATAGGATACGTGAATATTGTTCAAAATGATTGCTGAGGTGATGATGGAATGCGAGGAAGAAATAATAAAAAGTCGCAAAAGGTAGTACATTTATTTCAAAAAAGATGGGTGTTTCCGGCACTATACATTGCTTGTGCAGCGGTAATCTTAATGGTTGCGCTATGGTTCCAAGGAGCTAATCCGAAGAAGACTCCAAACCACGATCAAGCAACACCGTATACACAATCGGAAGATCCAGCAGTACCAGTAACGAAATCTTCAGAAGTAGTGAAAATGCCAGCTGCCGCGAATGCGGAAGTAGTCGTACAAAAGAAATTCTATGAAGATGCAGCAACTGAGGCGGAACAAGAAAAAGCACTTGTCTTTTATAACAACACATATTCCCCAAACAAAGGAATTGACATTGCTGCGAAGAATGGAAAAGAATTCAATGTTGCCGCTGCTTTAAGTGGTACAGTAACGAAAGCTGAAAAAGATTCACTTCTTGGTTATGTTGTAACAGTTGATAGTGGAAATGGTGTAGCGGTATCTTATCAAAGCTTAGGCAGTGTGAAAGTAGAAAAAGGTGCAAGAGTTGCACAAGGTGAAGTATTAGGAACATCCGGTCTAAGTGCAATGAATAAAGAGGCAGGCTCTCACGTTCACTTTGAAGTACGTAAAGACAATGTGGCTGTGAACCCTGAACGTTACTTAAATAAATCAGTAACAGAAATTAAAGCTGATGCAGGTGCTGCAAAGGCTACGAATGCTTCTGGTAAAAAAGCTGATGACAAATCTCAAAAAGAAGAGAAGTCAACGAGCACGAAACCAGAAAATAAAACAGAAGACAAGTCTCAAAAAGAAGAGAAATCAACAAGCGGTTCAACTAGTGACAAAAAAGAAGAACCGAAGAAAGAAGAAAAATCAACAAACGGTTCTACAGAATGATCTAACGATTCTTCTTCACAAGAATAATAAAGTGAAAAAATCAATTCTCATCAAGAGAATTGATTTTTTTATTTTTATATAAAAATAATCAATTTCGAGAAAAAAGTTGTAAAAACAAGGAAAAATGACGAGATTCTCGAATATATATTACAAAAGGGAGGGGATACTGTGTCATTTTTGTTTGTTCTGTCGACTGCTATTATTTTATTGTTTGTTTTATTCACTTTATATTATTATATTGCCGGTAAGAAAGAGGTTCCCCACCATCAGTTGTTAGAAGAAGAATTGGAACGAGAAGAATGACGCCTTTTATACAAGGTGTCATTTTTTTGGCCATAATAGTCAGTTTTAACGTATTTCTCACAAAAAAACGTAATTTTTCTTAACTTAGTCCGCAAAAATAGTGAACATGTAGCATATATCAGTAGTGCGGGCAATACAATGGTATAAACCAAAGCAAAGAGAGTGTTTGAGGTGAGAAATCGTGAATCATTTCATTATAAATCCAAGAATGTTTAACGCTTACAAACAGCACTCACACTTACTTCTTAGTCGTATGCAGCGAGGCTCATTTCACCCTTCTCACATCCAAATTAGGGAGGCGAGTGGTGTGCACGATTACATCAAAGAGAGAACTATCAAGATTGGTAAGTATATCGTGGAGACAAGAAAGACAGTGCGTGTCATTGCAAAGGAATTTGGGGTATCAAAGAGTACAGTCCATAAAGATTTAACAGAACGTCTACCAGAGATTAATCCAGAGCTCGCAAATGAAGTAAAAGAAATTCTTGATTATCATAAGTCTATTCGTCATTTAAGAGGTGGAGAAGCAACAAAACAAAAGTATAGAAAAGAAGATGTAGAGAAGCCTGTACGTCAATAATGTTACAGTAGCAAACATTCCGTTCACATTCGGTAATATTTTTCAGAAGAATTCTTTTTGCGAATATTACGTTTCTGTTAAATTTATGATAAAATCAGAAATTAGGTGAAAAGAATTCGGGTGTAACCTGATTTTGAATATCGAGGAGGAAAAAACGGGAATGTTTGCGCGAGATATCGGAATTGACCTAGGTACGGCTAACGTATTAATTCATGTTAAAGGTAAGGGTATTGTATTAAATGAGCCATCTGTTGTGGCCATTGATCGTAATAGTGGTAAAGTATTAGCAGTCGGTGAAGAAGCGAGAAGTATGGTGGGACGTACGCCTGGTAATATTGTAGCAATTCGTCCACTTAAAGATGGTGTAATCGCAGATTTCGAAATTACAGAAGCAATGTTAAAGTATTTCATTAACAAATTGGACGTAAAGAGCTTCTTTTCAAAACCTCGTATTTTAATTTGTTGTCCAACAAATATTACATCAGTAGAACAAAAAGCAATTCGTGAAGCTGCGGAACGTTCAGGTGGTAAAACAGTATTTTTAGAAGAAGAACCAAAAGTAGCCGCAGTTGGTGCTGGTATGGAAATCTTCCAACCAAGCGGTAACATGGTTGTTGATATTGGTGGAGGTACAACAGATATCGCTGTACTATCTATGGGTGATATTGTTACCTCTTCCTCTATCAAAATGGCTGGCGATAAGTTTGATATGGAGATCTTAAACTATATTAAACGTAAGTATAAGCTATTAATCGGAGAACGTACTTCAGAAGATATTAAAATTAAAGTTGGTACAGTATTCCCAGGTGCACGTAGCGAAGAGCTTGAAATTCGCGGACGTGACATGGTAACAGGCTTACCACGTACAATTACAGTATGCTCTGAAGAAATTACAGAAGCATTAAAAGAAAATGCAGCTGTTATTGTACAAGCTGCAAAAGGCGTATTAGAGCGCACACCACCAGAATTATCTGCAGATATCATTGACCGCGGTGTTATTCTAACAGGCGGTGGAGCTTTACTACACGGTATCGACATGCTTCTAGCAGAAGAACTAAAAGTACCAGTATTAATTGCTGAAAACCCAATGCACTGCGTTGCGGTTGGTACAGGCATTATGTTAGAGAATATCGACAGATTACCAAAGCGTGCTTTGAGATAATTTGAAAGAACTAAGGCTGACGCCTTAGTTCTTTTTTTTTCGTTTTTATATTTTTTTATTTTGATTTTTTGCGAAAATGGAAGGAAAATAGAGAAATGTGAAGGAAACAGGTAAAATATTCATATATATGGTTAAATTTAATATTTCCTTAATTGAAAACGTTTATAATATAATGAGTCGAATACGACATTAAGGCAAATAATGTTTCAATACATATTGCCTTTCCCTAATTTGGGCATACACTCTTTTCCACCTCCGTGTCAGTTGCAAAAATGTGCAACTATTTTAATGGAATAGAGTGTGTGCATTTTTTTTTAGGAAGTCGTGCTAAATATAAAATGTTACTTTGTAATGACAAACAATAAACAAAATGGGATAATAGCAATATGTCCAAGTGGTAAGACCAATATTACAAAAGGGGCGATTGTTACATGCTAAATATAGAACAAATTAAAGAAATCATTCCTCACCGCTATCCATTTTTACTTGTTGATAAAATATTAGAAGTAGATGAAGGCAAAAGAGCGGTTGGGATTAAAAATGTATCCGCAAACGAAGAATTCTTTAACGGACACTTCCCTGACTATGCAGTTATGCCTGGTGTACTTATTGTAGAAGCATTAGCACAAGTCGGAGCAGTTGCAGTATTAAAGAAAGAAGAAAACCGCGGAAGACTCGCTTTCTTTGCAGGTATCGACAATTGCCGTTTCAAAAAACAAGTACGCCCAGGTGATCAACTTCGTCTAGAAGTAGAAATGACACGCGTACGCGGCCCAATTGGAAAAGGAAAAGCAATCGCAACAGTAGATGGTGAAGTTGCATGTGAGGCAGAAATTACATTTGCGATTGGTGATAAAAAAGAATAGATAGTACTAAAAAATCTCCTTGTGAAAAGACAAGGGGATTTTTTAGTTTCTGCTATATAACGATGAAACGACAATATACAAACTAATCAGAAAATTACTTGTAAATAGATGGTAATTACCATATACTTACTTTATTATTTATCTAGAAAACAGGATAAGTGATAAAGGTAATAAAGAAATAAAGGCATTGTCATATTGTTAAGGTACTTAAGTAAGACAAAGTAGAATGTTATTGATTATGATGAGATATAGGGAAACCAGCAAAAATATTAATTAGACGTATGAAATCGAGCATAAGAGAGAGAAAAGGGAAATGTCGCATTTCACAAAAGGAGATTATGAATATGTTCGGGAGAAAGAAAAGAAAACCATTACGACAATTAATTACACATAAAGAGCCTAAATCGCGTATTACAGAACAATACCGTAACATTCGTACAAACATTGAGTTTACATCTGTAGATAATCATGTTCGTTCTATTATTGTTACTTCAGCCGATCCAGGTGATGGGAAAACAACAACAATCGCAAACTTAGCAGTTGTTTTCGGACAACAAGGAAAGAAAGTTTTATTAATTGGAGCTGACTTGCGTAAGCCGACGATACAAAACTTATTTGCTATTCATAGTTCAAATGGATTAACGAACTTATTATCAGGAAAAGCAAAACTTATGCAATGCATTCAAAAAACAGATATAGAGAACGTATACTTAATGGCAGCAGGTCCAATCCCGCCAAACCCAGCAGAACTATTAGGAAGCCGGGTAATGGACGAGACGTTGCTAGAAGCATATAACATGTTTGATATTATATTAATCGACACACCACCTGTCCTTGCGGTTACAGATGCACAAATACTAGCGAATAAATGTGATGGAATCGTACTCGTTGTACGAAGTGAAAAGACAGAAAAAGATAAAATCGTAAAAGCGAAACAAATATTAGATAAAGCATCAGGAAAACTACTAGGTGTTATTTTGAACGATAAAAGAGAAGAAAAAGAGCAGTATGGTTATTACTAAAATATGAAAAAGCCAACAAAAATTTGTTGGCTTTTTTGTTTTCTGAAAATTATTTATCAAGTTATACAGTGTAAAAAGCATGATATGATAAAATTTTTGGGAAATCATTGGAATGTGTTGTCATATTTAAGATTATTTTGTAAGATTAAACTTGTTTCTTGTGAACAAATATAGAACTGAATTATTAAAAATAAAAAATGTAAGATTTATATGTTATAATTTTTCCTATGTGTAAATTTTAGAAAGTTGGAGGAACCTATGGAAGAAACAATTAGTCTAAAAGAGTTATTTCATATCTTAAAAAAACGTTTAGCAATGATCCTCGTAATCGCCTTTGGTGCAGCTATTGTAAGTGCTATCATTAGCTTTTTCTTCATGACACCAATCTATCAATCTTCGACGCAAATTCTTGTGAATCAGAAGAAGCAAGAGGGTGCAGCAATTCAGTATAATGAAGTACAAACAAATATTCAATTAACAAATACATATAAGGTTATTATTAAAAGTCCTGTTATTTTGGATCAAGTGAAAGAAAAGCTAGGTTTAAATATAACAGTACAAGAGCTAAACAAGAAAATTGAAGTAGCTAACGAGAAAGACTCACAAGTAGTGGCGTTAACTGCGCAAGATAAAGACCCCAAACTAGCTCGTGATATTGCTAATACAACTGCAGAAGTGTTTCAGGGTGAAGTTGCTAAAATTATGAGTGTTGATAATGTAACAGTATTATCAAAAGCAGAAGTTGCAGAAAATCTTTCTCCAATTAAACCACGTCCAATGCTAAATGTAGCAATTGCTTTCGTTGTTGGTTTAATGGCTTCAATTGGTCTTGCATTCTTACTAGAATACTTAGATAACACAGTGAAAAAGGAAGAAGATGTAGAAAACTTACTTGGCTTACCGGTGTTAGGTATTGTCGCTCGTATGGATGAAGAAACATTGAACGTGAAATCACACGCTCCATCATCAAGAAAAGTGAGGGGACAAACAATTGGCTCTTAATTTATTTAAAAAGAAAAAGAATCATCGTCAACGCCGTCAATTAATTGCTCATCAACAACCGAAATCACCAATTTCAGAGCAATATCGTAATATTCGAACAAATGTTGAATTTGCAGCTGTTGATTTGAATTTACATTCATTAATGGTCACGTCTGCGAATCCGAGTGAAGGGAAAACGACAACGACAGCTAATATGGCAGTTGTTTTTGCTCAACAAGGAAAAAAAGTATTATTAATTGATGCGGATATGCGTAAGCCAGCGATGCATCAAATGTTCCAAGTAGATAACATTTTTGGACTAACGAATGTATTAACACATAGTGAACGTTTAGAGAAATGTGTACAAACGACATCTATAGATAATCTAAGCTTTTTAGCATGTGGTCCAATCCCACCAAATCCAGCAGAATTATTAGGTTCAAAATCAATGAAAGAACTTCTTGGACAAGTATACAGTATGTATGATCTAGTTATTTTTGATATGCCGCCAATTTTAGCTGTAACCGATGCGCAAATTATGGCAAATGTATGTGATGCTTCTATTCTTGTTGTTCGTAGTGAATCAACAGAGAAAGAAACAGCAGTAAAAGCAAAAGGATTGTTAGAATCGGCTAAAGGTAAATTATTAGGTGTCGTTCTAAATGACCGTGAACGTGAACAAGGCTTATATTATTATTACGGTGCAAACTAATTAAAAGAGTGAGATATGGTTGAAACCTATCTCCTTTTTTCCCTTGAATATGAGCGATATCTCATATTCAAGGGAAAAAAGATCTTTATAGGAGAGAGGGAGGATGAAACAAATGATAGATTTACATTGTCACATTTTACCTGGTATCGATGACGGTGCACAGACAGTAACCGATAGTTTAGCGATGGCACAACAAGCCGTTTCAGAAGGAATACATACCATTGTCGCAACGCCGCACCATCAAAATGGAAAATATATAAATGAACGTACTTCAATTATTCATCACATAAAACAATTAAATGATGAACTACAACAACATAATATTCCACTTACCATTTTACCCGGGCAAGAGGTCAGGTTATATGGCGATTTATTAGAAGACTATGAATCTGGCAAAATTGTTACTTTAAATGAAACAAATAAATATATATTCATTGAATTTCCATCGAATCACGTACCACGTTATGCCGAACAAGTATTATACGAATTACGTGTAAAGGGAATGATTCCAATTATCGTTCATCCGGAACGTAATGCCGAGTTAATCGAGCGGCCAGATAAGTTATATAACCTTGTAAATAAAGGCGCATTAACACAAGTGACAGCAGGTAGTTTGGTTGGGAAATTTGGCAAGAAAATTAAAAAATTCTCACTACAACTTGTCGAACATAATTTAACCCATATGGTCGCATCAGATGCACATAACACAACGTCAAGAGGATTTCATTTAGCGGAAAGCTATGAATTAATTGAGAAAGAATTCGGAATGAATGTTATGAGTGATTTGAAAGAAAATCCATATTTATTAATTAGCGGAAAGGCAATTTACAAAGAAGATCCAGGACAAATTCGTCGTAAAAAATTGTTCGGTATTTTTTAATTGAAGAGTTTGGGTGATGTCTCCTAACCGTTATCAACGGGGGCACTCGGTCGTGCTGTGGGTAGAAAATTTATTTTCGAACCTACCTTAGACGCTTGTCGTCGGGAGTATGACGTGAGGATGGGTTGGATGCCCATAATTTATTTGTAATAGAAACTCTACCTATGGAGTTATAAGTATGACTCTATAGGTAGGGTTTTTGTTATTGCTACATATAAATAAAAGGATGCAGGGGGACTACAATTGAAAAAAGTAAGAAAAGCAATTATTCCAGCAGCTGGCCTGGGAACAAGATTTTTACCAGCAACGAAAGCGATGCCGAAAGAAATGTTGCCTATCGTTGATAAACCAACAATTCAATACATAGTAGAAGAAGCAATAGAATCAGGAATTGAAGATATTATTATTGTTACTGGAAAAGGAAAACGCGCGATTGAAGATCATTTTGATCATTCCTTTGAATTAGAACAAAATCTTTTAGAAAAAGGAAAGCATGAAATACTTGAAAAAGTACAAGCTTCCTCAAAAATTAACATTCATTACATAAGACAAAAGGAACCAAAAGGGCTGGGACATGCAGTATGGTGCGCTCGTAAATTTATTGGAAATGAGCCATTTGCAGTATTACTTGGTGATGATATTGTCCAAGCAGAAACACCATGTTTACGACAATTAATGGATCAATATGAAGGTACACAGTCGTCAGTTATCGGTGTACAAACAGTGCCTGAAAACGAAACACATCGTTACGGTATTATCGATCCAATTGAACAAAATGACCGTCGTTATCAAGTGCGTCAATTTGTGGAAAAGCCAGCTCAAGGGACAGCACCATCAAATTTAGCAATTATGGGTCGTTACGTATTAACACCAGAAATTTTTATGTTCCTTGAAGATCAACAAACAGGTGCAGGTGGGGAAATTCAATTAACAGATGCGATTCAACGATTAAATGAAATTCAACGAGTATTCGCTTATGATTTTGAAGGTATTCGTTATGATGTTGGAGAGAAGTTTGGTTTTATTAAAACGATAATTGAGACGGCGCTTCAACATGGTGAATTAAAGGATCAATTAATGAAATATATGAATGAACTTGTAAAAAAAGAAAATGTACATTTGTAAAGTGAGGTGCAATAATTTTGACCTTGTTAAAATTATCTGATGGGGATGAAACGAAGCTAAATAGTAGAAAAATAGATGTGGGAACGGTAAATGCTCGTAGAGGATATTTAGTGATTAAACGTTGCATAGATTTTATAGGATCGTTATGTGGATTGTTGTTGTTATCTCCTCTTTTCTTAATTATAGGCTTAATTATTAAATATGAGGATCCGAAAGGACCAGTATTTTTTAAACAAGTTCGTATCGGGAAAGATGGAAAAGAGTTTTATATATATAAGTTCCGCTCAATGGTTACAGATGCTGAGGATAAATTGAAAGATTTATTGGAACATAATGAAGTTTCAGGTGCTATGTTTAAAATGAAAAAGGATCCTAGGGTAACAAATTTTGGTCACTTTATTCGTAAAACTAGTATTGATGAACTTCCTCAGTTAATTAATGTGCTAAAAGGTGAAATGAGCCTCGTTGGACCGAGGCCACCATTGCCACGTGAAGTAAAACAATATACAGATTATGATAAGCAAAGACTGCTTGTAATACCTGGATGCACTGGATTGTGGCAAGTAAGTGGGAGAAATGATATAGGTTTTGAAGAAATGGTTGAATTGGATTTAGAGTATATAAATAAAAGAAGTATTGGGACAGACATTCATATTATACTAAAAACAGTAACTATTCTTTTCACATCAAAAGGGGCTTATTAATATTAAAAAAATCAGTTCAAAGATAAGTATGTTTTGAATGTTATTTAAGAGGTCTAATTATGAAGTTAAATAGTATGGCAGTAAAAAACATTGCTCAAATGGGCATAATTCAATTGGTTAATTATCTATTTCCGTTAATAACAGTTCCTTATTTACTAAGGACAATTGGAATATCAAATTACGGTATACTTTCTGTTGAAATAGCAGTGGCACAAATATTATTGATTATTTCTGACTATGGATTTGCATTTACAGCAACACAAAAAATAGCGATAAAAGAAAAAGTGGATAATGATTTAGCAAGCGCAATCTATATTGTTAAATGCTTGATGGGGATAATTGTTTTTATAGCAGTTAGTATAATTATATATGTATTTTCAGCGGATACTAAGACAATCATACTTCACTTTGGATTCTTCGGCTTTTTCTTTTTCCAGTCATTAATACCCAACTGGTTATTTAGGGGTTTAAATAAACTCATGTATATATCGGTATTAACTGTGATTTCAAAACTCTTTACGTTAGTATTAATGCTGTTATTAATTAAAGGTGAGAGTGATTATTACTTACTAGGGATTGTATATGCTGTGCCAACCATTATTATATGCGTAATTGCTCAAATAGTGGTAATTAAATTAGGGATTAAAATTCAGAGAGTTAGTATTAGGAGAATACTTTCAGAAATAGAAGAAGGTAAAGATATATTTCTTTCTAATATCATTGGGGTATTATATACGACTATGAATACGATAGTGGTGGCATTCTTCGGTGGTAGTTACGCTGCGGGAATATATGCAACCTGTGAGAAAATAATAGGTTTAGTTAACAGTGTTACAAACGCAATTTCACAAGCGGTGTATCCAATTGTATGCAAAGAGATAACTAAGAAGAAAAATAAGATGGAGCAATTTAAAGTATCTTTAAAATACTTTGGATGGTGGCCAGTTTGTACTTTAATTGGTGGAATAGTATTAATTGTATTAGCTCCAATGATTCTGACTTTAATTACCGGAGAAAAGGTGACCGATAATCAAATCTTAACACTTCGAATTATGAGCTTTATTCCATTTTTAATTAGCATGGGTCATTTGTTAGGGATACAAACTTTAATCCCATTAAATGATAAAGTATCTGTTAGAGTTGCTGTAACTTATGGGGCGATAGTAAATTTATCACTGGGAATTATATTGTCTTGGTTATATAAAGCACCAGGAACAGCAATAGCAATACTTTTATGTGAACTAGTGGTTGTAATAAAAGAGTTTCAATCTATAAAGTCACATTTATACTCGGGTAAAGGAGAAAGATAATTTGAGTGAATTTAACTTATTTGCAATTATTGTTATTTACAATAGAAAAATTACAGATGCACCAACATATAATGAGATAAAAAAAATAGCAGCTATGCGTAAAGATTTATTTGAAAAGGTATTTATCTTTGATAATTCAATAGATGAAGAAGTAAGAGAGTGGAATAAAGAACTAGTGAATAGTCAAAATGATAAAACGATGCAATACATTACAGAAAATAAAAATATTGGGTTAGCTGAGGCCTATAATTCTATCTTGACAAGAATAAATAAGGAATCTCCAAAAGAGAATAATTGGTTTTTGGTGACTGATCAGGATACAGATATTACATTGGAATTTTTAGATGCTTTTTCAGAAAATATCCATGATAATCCTTCAATTGGAGCTTATGTACCAAGAATATTTGGTAAATCACATATGATTTCACCTTTAAAAGTAAATAGAACATTCTGGGGGGACAGTTTTGATTTACCAGAAGTAGAACCCAATGGACTTTTGAACGATCGGTACACTGCTATTAACAGTTGCTCAATTTTTAATGTAAATGCTTTAAATAAAATAGGTGGGTTTAGTGAGAAATTTCCTATAGATTATTTAGACCATTATACTTATCATCAATTATGGAAAAATCAATATTCTTGCTATTGTTTGGATGTAGAGATTAAGCATGATCTATCATTCGAGTCTTTTAGAGAAGTTAAATACGATCGATATAAGAACTTTTTAATTAGTCAAAGTAATTATATTACAGAGGTTGAACAAGATAATAAAATTAATCTTGTTAAAGCAAGTATACACTCTGGTCGAAGGCATACAGTTAGGACTTTAAGAAATGGGAGATTAATTTACTTTTCTAAAGGCTGGTATTTAAAGCTGAAGATGTTAGTACAAGCATTGACAAAATAAAGGAGATAGTAAGAAATGAAGTTAATCTCAAAGTCATCTGTGGATGTTGTGATAGTAACCTATGGTGAAAGATGGGGATTTTTAAAACCAATTTTAGCCAAGTTAGAAAGATTTGATGAAATTAATAGTATCATTTTAGTTGATAATGGGGTTCCTTATGATTTGAACGTTAAATTAAAGGAATTTAATAAAATTAAAACAATTCACTTTCAAAATAATGAAGGGTCTGCAACAGGATTTAATGCCGGAATTAAAAAGGCACTTCAAGAAGAAGGTAATTTTATATGGCTTTTAGATGATGATAATCTGCCAAATGATGATGCATTAGAAAAACTAAAGAAAATGCAAGTAGAGTTAGATGATGAAAAGATTATATTAAGCTCTTTTCGTAATGATAGATTAGAATTATTAAATTCAGGAGGACAAAGTTTTACACGCAACTCTTTTTTTGAATTTAATATATTAAAAAAGATGTTTAAAAAATCAAAAAAATACAGCAAAAAGGATACAGGATATCCCAATTTACTAGCGTGTGAAGCAGTTCCTTATGGTGGTTTATTTTTGAATAAAACTATTATGGAGCAAGTAGACTTACCTACGAAAGAATACTACTTATATTGTGACGATATTGATTTTACTTATAGAATGACTAATCAGGGTTATGCAATATATTGTGTTACCGATAGTGTAATTGTTGATTTAGAAAGCTCATGGTATAGAAAAGAGAAGGTACCAATGTTTCAAGGGATCTTTAGAACAAATGAATTAACTAGAGGATTATATTCAATTCGTAATAGAGTATACTTTGAAAAAAATTATATAGCAGATTCAATAGTAGCTTATTATGTAAATATATTTATATATATGTTTTTTGTGTTTATTAAATATATGCCTAAAAATGTTAATGGTCTAAAAAGATATATAATATTATTGAAAGCTATTAATAAAGGTAGAAAAGGAGTATTGGGGAAAGAGAAGAGTTGGTAATACTTTGTTTCCCAAAAAAGTATGAAAAAACTTGAAAAAAATTTCACATATTTATATGTTACTTTACTTTTAATTATTGCAGGAAATACAACTATTACACAATTGTTTTTACTTTCTGGCGAAAAGAAATTTGGAATTTTATCAAAAGAGCGCATAGTAATATTATTATATGTAATTACAATCACGGTGGGGGTATTAGTTTCTAAGAAGAGCTTACAAATTACTATCTCAAAAGTAAAAGCTTTTTATATTCTATTTGTATTTTTAATATCCATTTTTATATTATCTTTTGTAAATTTATCGGAAGGTTTTGAGAAGATGTTAGAAGTTTTCTTCTCATATTATTGGATTACTTTATTTGTAATTATATTGGGTATAAATATTAATTTTATGGAAGAGAAAAATATAAAAAAAGTTTTTTCTATATTTTTATTTGCCCAATGTTTACTAGGTATTATCCAATATATTTTTAATAAGCCTTTTGTGATAACTACCTTTAAGGGCGAACCAGTATTAAATACAATTTATTACTTAAATGGTATAAGTTCAGCGAGTGATATTTTATATTCAATGGGAGCACAAGTAAGGGCATTTGGCCTGACCGATAGTGGATTAACTTTAGGGCTACTTGCTTTAGCTTTATTTAGTAGTTATTTCTATAATTTATTTTCTTCGACTGGAAGAGAAAAAATAAAAGCTATCGGAGTAATATTAGTTACATTAGTTTGCGCATACATGACAATTACAAGAAATATTTATGTAACAGGGCTCTTCCTTTTAATTTTATTAATATCCTTATATAGAATTTCATTTACAAAGATTTTCCTAATGAAAATTTTATATGTGATTTTGCTTATAAGTAACTTTTTATATGTAATATTGGCAAAAGATTTGATGGGACTTGTTCCGGAAAGTTTTTTAAATATTAATATAGAAACTTTAATTAGTAGGTTAATTGGTTATCAAGAGGTATTTGAAAGAATTACTTTTAGTATTTCGCATATCCTGTTTGGATCAGGAGTAGTACCTTCACGTCAATTATATATAGATAACGATTTTTTATATACTTATGCCAATATCGGGATGGTGAATTATGTATTAATGCAGTTAATTTATATGTACATATTATTTAAAGGACTAAATGGGATTGGGACACAGAGATATAGCTCGAAATTTTTAAAAGGGTTAGTAGTGTTTTTAATTACATACCCATTTGCAAGTTGGATTAGTACTGTTATATATGTTTACTTCGTTATAGCGATACTGGTATATGTCATTATGAAAAATGAAGATAAGAATACTATTAAAGAGGAAAAAAAATGAAAGAGAATATTTTGAATGGTAAATATAAGAAGTTTAAGTATATTCCACTTATAATTATTGCCCTCTTAATAAATAAATTTTTTAAAAAGAAAAAAAAGATTATTTTAGTTGGTGGACACTGTGGAGAGAAATATAGTGATAATTCGGCAGTAATTCATAAATATCTATTAGAAAAATATCCGGGAGTTAGTGTTTACTGGGTAGCTAGCAATACATTTAAATCTAATCTTTCAATTATAGGGGGCGAGGTAGTCCAATTAGGGAGCTTAAAAAATTATCTCTTATATTTAAATTGTGATGTTTGTTACTTTAGTCATTCTTTAAGTACAGATATTGCTCCAGTTATTGATAGATTTTTATTTCAAAAGAGTAAGCCTATTAGAGTGCATCTTAGTCATGGGATAGAAGGGTTAAAAAAAAATATTTACTTTGATGGAATTGAAGACGTAGATTTTTATGTGTGTAGCTCTAACAATGAAAAGAGAATTAAGCATAAAGAGTGGGGCTTAGACCCCGATAAATTAATTATTACTGGAGTACCCAGGTATGATAGGTTGTTCCATGAAAAAAATACTATTCCTCAAAAAACCATTTTATATTTACCAACCTGGCGCGAATGGTTATATGAAATGGAAGAAGAAGAGTTTATGAAATCAGATTTTGTTAGTAATCTTCAGGAAGTAATTACTAACAATCATTTGAATAAAGTCTTAGAGCAAACTGGTTTTAAATTAGAAATTTTGCTTCATCCTTTTATGCAGAAAAAAATCCCATTTCTTCAAGAGTTTAAATGTAGTTCAAATGTAACAATTTTGAAGGAGGATGAAGATATTGCGAATAAAATTATTACATCTTCATTATTAATTACTGATTATTCAAGTGTAAGTTGGGATTTCTTTTATATGAGAAAAAATATTATTTTTTATCAATTTGATCAAGAAAAATATCTAACTGAGCGAGGAGCATACATTGATTTTAAAAAAGAGCTATTTGGTGAGGTAGTATTTTCAATTAATGAGTTAGTTTCTTGCATAGATAAACAGCTAGTAAACTATGGATTAGGTCACAAAAAAGATATTTATTCATATCAAAGAAAAAAGTATTTTGCATTTTTTGATGATAAGAATTGTGAACGTATAATTCAGCATACTTTAAAGGGTGATTAAAGAAGTTATACAAATAACTGTAAGGTTATTTTAGCAGTATTAAATAACAGGATTGAATCTAATGAAACATATGGAGGCATAAAAATGAAGGGTATTATTTTAGCAGGTGGAAGTGGAACAAGATTATATCCATTAACAATGGTTACAAGTAAACAACTATTACCGATATATGATAAACCAATGATTTATTATCCATTATCTACATTGATGTTAGCGGGAATTCGTGAAATTTTAATTATCTCCACACCTGAGGATACACCACGTTTTGAAGCTTTATTAGGAGATGGATCTCAATTTGGTATTTCTCTTCAATATAAAGTACAACCAAGTCCAGATGGACTAGCACAAGCATTTATTATTGGTGAAGAATTTATTGGTGATGATTCTGTAGCAATGGTGCTAGGGGACAACATTTATTATGGTAGCGGAATGAGAAAAATGTTACAGCGAGCCGCTCAGAAAGAAAGTGGAGCGACCGTATTTGGCTATCATGTACATGATCCAGAACGTTTTGGTGTGGTTGAATTTGATGAGAATGGAAAAGTATTGAGCGTAGAAGAAAAACCAGAAGAGCCAAAATCAAATTATGCAATTACTGGTTTATATTTCTATGATAATCGTGTAGTTGAAATTGCGAAAAATGTTAAACCATCGGCACGAGGTGAATTAGAAATTACATCTATAAATGAAGCGTATTTAGAGAACGGCGAATTAGAGGTTGAATTATTAGGTCGTGGCTATACATGGTTAGATACAGGTACACATCAAAGTCTAGTGGATGCAACAAACTTTGTGAAAACAGTTGAAGATCATCAAGGAATTAAAATCGCAGCACTTGAAGAAATTGGTTTTATTAATGGCTGGATTAATAAAGAAACTTTAATTGAATCGGGTGATCAATGCTCTAAAAATGGCTATGGTCAATATTTATTAAAAGTAGCAAACGGTGGTATTAAATACTAATTTGGAGTGAACATAATGAAAATTGTAGATACAAATTTGTTAGGTGTAAAGGTAATTGAACCAAAAGTATTTGGGGATCACCGTGGTTGGTTCATGGAAACTTTTAGTGATCAGGCAATGAGAGAAGCAGGTATTGATTTACAATTTGTACAAGATAATCAATCATTTTCTGCAACCAAAGGAACGCTTCGTGGTTTACACTATCAATTAAATCCTAAAGCACAAACTAAGCTTGTACGTTGTACACGTGGTTCAATATTTGATGTTGCAGTAGATATTCGTGAGGGAAGCCCTACATACGGTCAATGGTTCGGTATTGAGTTAAGTGCTGAGAATAAAAAACAGTTATTAATTCCAAAAGGATTTGCACATGGATTTATGACATTAACGGATGATGTTGAGGTGCAGTATAAAGTTGATGAATTGTATGCACCTGAATGTGATCGAGGAATCATTTGGAACGATGCTGAGGTTGGTATAGAATGGCCAATGGAAATTCAACCGGTGCTATCTGAAAAAGACGAAAAAGCACCTTCATTAAAAGAAGCAGAAAAAAACTTTGTATACGGGGAGTAAAAAAATGAAAATTTTAGTAACCGGTTATAATGGTCAGCTTGGATATGACGTAGTAAAACGTGGAGAAAAGCAAGGGCTAGAAATGCAAGGTATTGGAATAGAAGATTTAGATATTACAAACGAAGCTGCGGTTTATGAATTTGTAGATAAAGTAAAACCAGATGCAATTATTCATTGTGCAGCATATACGGCTGTTGATAAATCTGAAGATGATAAAGAACTTTGTTGGAATGTAAATGTAGAAGGTACAAAATATCTTGCTACAGCAGCAAAAAAGTTAAATGCTAAATTTGTTTATATTAGTACAGATTATGTATTTGATGGAGAAGGAACTCATGCATTTGTAGAAACTGATGCCCCTAATCCGGTTGGGTACTATGGTTTAACAAAGCATGAGGGTGAAAAAGTAGTTAGAAGTTTAATAGATAACAACTTTATTGTGCGTATTTCGTGGGTATTCGGTATTAATGGAAATAACTTTATTAAGACAATGCTTCGTTTAGGTGAAACACGTAATGAACTGAACGTTGTGGGAGATCAAATAGGATCACCAACTTATACGTATGATTTAGCTCGTTTGTTAGTTGATATGGTTGTAACAGAGAAATATGGTACATATCATGCTACAAATGAAGGTTTCTGTAGTTGGGCTGAATTTGCACAAGAAATTTTTGAGATTGCAGGACAAGATGTAAAAGTAAATAGTATTACAACGGAAGAATATCCTACTCGTGCAGTACGTCCTAAAAATTCACGTATGTCTAAGCAGAAATTAATTGATAATGGATTTGAGCCATTACAAGATTGGAAGAAAGCGACAAAACATTATATTACACAATTACAGCAAGAGGTGAAATAAGATGGAAAAAAAGAAAGTATTAGTAACAGGTGGCGCAGGTTTTATTGGAGGAAACTTTGTACAGTATATGGTAAATAAATATCCAGATTATCATATTGTAAATTTAGATGTATTGACATATGCGGGAGATTTAACAAAGCATAAAGATATTGAGAACAAAGATAACCATTCATTCGCTAAGGTTGATATCGTAGACCGTCAAGCGGTAAACCAACTATTTGAACAAGAAAAATTCGATTATGTTGTGCATTTTGCTGCAGAGAGTCATGTGGATCGTTCTATTACTGAACCTGAAGTATTTATTAGTACCAATGTATTAGGGACACAAGTATTATTAGATGCAGCAAAAGCGTTTGGTATTACTAAATTTGTTCATGTATCGACAGATGAAGTATACGGTGAATTAGATTTTGATCCAACTACATTCTTTACAGAAGATACACCTTTACAACCAAATAGCCCATATAGTGCAAGTAAAGCTTCTTCTGACCTATTAGTTCGAGCATATCATGAAACATTTGGATTACCAATTAACATTACACGTTGCTCAAACAACTATGGACCGTTCCATTTCCCAGAAAAATTAATTCCATTAACAATTTCACGTGTACTAAATGATGAGAAGGTTCCTGTATATGGAGACGGTAAAAACATTCGTGACTGGTTACATGTTATTGATCATTGTGCCGCAATTGATTTAGTTATGCATGAAGGTGTAAATGGTGAAGTATATAATGTTGGGGGACATAATGAGCGTACAAATTTAGAAGTAGTTCAAACGATTATTAGTACGCTTGGTAAATCAGAAGTCTTAATTGAGTTCGTTCAAGATCGCTTAGGTCATGATAAGCGTTACGCAATTGATCCAACAAAGCTAGAAAAGTTAGGTTGGAAACCAACTTATACATTTGAAACAGGAATTGCTCAAACAATCCAGTGGTATTTAGATAATGAGGAATGGTGGAAAGCAATTGTATCAGGTGAATATCAGGGGTATTTTGCTAAGCAATATTCATCATTGTAAAAATTTGAATTAAACCTTTATTAAATAAAAGAGATAAGTTTTTGAATAACTTATCTCTTTTATTTTTTTATTGTGTCAAAATTTATGTTAGTTTCTATTTTGGGATATTGATATTAAAAAATTAGAAATAAGAGGATTATAATTACGTATGATTTCACTTTTGAATTTTCTCATAAGTAAGTTAAAGAAAACAGAATATAAGTTGGATAGTAGTATAACAACTACTAATATACTAAGTATTGTTTCTTCTAGAACAATAAGCTTATGGCGCGGTTTTTTTAAACGTATTGGCTTAAAGAAGTGTGGAAAGGTGTTATTTATAGGAAGAAGGGTAATTTTAAAAAATAAAAATGCAATTGAGTTAGGGAATGGAGTAACCTTAGATAATTATGTATCTTTAGATGGTTTATCTAAAGAAGGACTTAAGGTTGGCAATAATGTGAAGGTTGGTTCTTATACCATTATTGCATGCTCAGGGAGCCTGAAACATCTTGGAAAAGGTATGACTATTGGAGATAATAGTGGTATTGGCGATTTTAGCTTTTTTGGAGCAGCCGGTGGAATTAGAATCGGAAAGAATGTTATTATGGGACAAAATGTGAGATTTCATTCGGAAAATCATAATTTTGACAGATTAGATATTCCTATTAAAGAACAGGGCGTTACCAATAAGGGTATAATCGTTGGAGATGATTGCTGGATAGGATCCGGAGCGGTTTTCTTAGATGGAGTTAAAGTCGGAAAGGGCTCTGTGATAGGTGCTAATACTTTAGTAAATAAAGATATTCCACCTTTTAGTATCGCTGTGGGAAATCCTGTAAAAATTGTAAAAAAACGAATGGGAAATGAGGAGAAAACAAATTGAAAATATTGCATATTTCACTGGGATTACCACCTTATCGCACAGGTGGGCTGACAAAATACTCAGTAGATCTAATGCATTCACAAGGACAAGAGCATCAAGTGTTTCTTTTGTATCCAGGGAAATTTACACTCTCGAAAAGGACAGCTGTTAAGAAAAACAAACCACATGGAAGTATATTGGTATATGAATTAATTAATCCTTTACCAATTCCTTTATTAAATGGAATTAATCAACCTGAACATTTTATGGAGGAAGTAGATCATAAGGTATATGAGGAATTTTTAATAGAATTAAAACCAGAAGTAATTCATGTGCATACCTTAATGGGGATACACAAAGAATTTTTTGAAACAGCAAAGAGATTGAACATAAAAATTGTATTTACTACACATGATTACTTTGGTCTTTGTCCAAAAGTAAATTTGATGGACTCAAAAGGTAACATTTGTAATAATTTTAATGATGGGAAAAGCTGTATAGAATGTAATGTGAATGCATTAAGTCTTCCGATGGTTCATGTGATGCAATCGTATCCATATCGTTATTTAAAAGATAGTAGTATAGTGAAATCGCTAAGGAAAATTAAAAAAAATCAAACTAAAAATAATAATGCAGCTCCTAGTGTGAAACAAGGGGTTGAAGAAATAGATGTGGATTTAGCGAAGCAGTATATAGAATTAAGAAATTATTATTTAAAAATGTTTAAGTTAGTAGATTACTTCCATTTCAATAGTTCTATAGCAAAAGAGCAGTTTGAAAAATATTTTGATGTAAGTGGAAAGGTAGTTTCTATTAGCCATCAAGATATTTTTGATTATCGTCAAGAGCGCAGTATTACAAAAAGAGAGAACTCGGTAGTTAAATTAGGATATTTAGGGCCTATAGATACCTATAAAGGGTTTTACTCTTTGAAAGATACATTGGAATCTTTAAAAGAAAAGGGATATACTAATTGGCACTTAGGAGTATATGGTGATTTTTTAAATGATCCAGACATATATAATCCAGAATATTATACATTTTATGGTCGATATAATTATAGCCAGTTAAAAGATATTTTTAATGAAGTTGATCTGTTAATTATCCCTAGCATTTGGAAGGAAACTTTTGGGTTTATTGGTTTAGAGGCACAATCGTATGGTGTTCCAATTATGGTCTCTGAATACGTTGGTTTTAAGGACTTGATACAAGATGGAGAAACTGGCTTTATTTATAAAGTAAATAAACATGATTTTATTGATAAACTATCAATGATTCTTGATGATATTTCATTATTAGAACGAGTAAGTGAAAATCTAATGGAATTAGATTTCCCTCATTTAATGAAACAACATACTAAAGAAATAATAAGCCTATATCAAGAGGTAAGAGCGGGAGTAGAAAATTAGATGAAACACGTATTTATTATTGGATCGAAAGGAATCCCAGCGAAGTATGGGGGATTTGAAACGTTTGTAGAGTATTTAACGGAACGAAAGCAAAGTGAAGATATTCAGTATCATGTATCTTGCTTAGCGGATAACAATGAAGAGTTTCAGCATAATAAAGCGAGATGCTTCAACGTGAAGACACCTGAAATTGGGAGTGCGAAAGCTGTTGCGTATGATATATTAAGTTTAAGAGAGTGTATTAGTTATATTAAAAAAAATAATCTTAAAAACTGTATTGTATATATACTCGCATGTCGTATTGGCCCATTTTTCTCTTTTTATAAAAAGAAGTTAGAAAAAATGGGTGTTCAAGTCTTTGTAAATCCAGATGGTCATGAATGGAAAAGAAGTAAATGGAGTCCAGCTATTAGAGCTTATTGGAAAATCTCTGAAAATCTAATGGTCAAGCATGCTGATTTACTGGTATGTGATTCTAAAGGTATTGAGTCATATATTCAAAAGGATTACAAAAAGCATGAACCAAAGACAACTTTTATTGCCTACGGTGCGGATGTTACAACCTCTCTTTTAAAAGAGGACGACAGAAAGTTAATTGAATGGTATAAGCAGTATGATGTGGCTGGGAATGAATATTATTTAGTAGTTGGTCGTTTCGTTCCAGAGAATAACTATGAATTAATGGTCCGTGAGTTTATGAAATCAAATTCTAAAAAAGATTTTGTTATCATTTCGAATGTTGAAGAAAATCAATTTTATCAAGAATTATTAACAAAAACGAATTTTAATAAAGATCCACGTATTAAATTTGTTGGCACTGTTTATGACCAAGACTTATTAAGAAAAATTCGTGAAGATGCATTTGCCTATTTCCATGGTCATGAAGTGGGTGGAACGAATCCATCATTATTAGAGGCGTTAGCATCGACGAAATTGAATATGCTTTTGGATGTAGTATTCAATAAAGAAGTCGGTGAAGAAGGTGCGGTTTATTTTTCTAAAGAAGAAGGCGATTTAGCTAATTTAATTCAAGAAGTAGAGGCTTATTCTGAAGATGAAATTGATAAGTTAAGTAACAAAGCTAAAGATCGAATTATTCATGAGTATTCTTGGGAGAAAATAGTGAATGATTATGAGAAGTTATTTTTAAATTCTTGATATATATATTTATGCTTTTTATTAATGGGATATTAGAGTAGCATTTAGTTTACAAGTCATTTACAATTTATATGTATATCCGTATAGTATTATATGAAATGAAATTTATAATGTTGAAATTGTTAACCGAAAGAAGGAAAAACGATGAAGAAAAAGATTCTATTTTGGATTCTAGGTATCATTGGTGTTCTTGTTATTGCTGGTGGAGTATATGCGTATACTGTTTACTCTAATGTATCTAATACATTAAATACAGTGCATAAGCCTTTGGATCGTGATAAGTCTGATAAACGAGATAAGAAAGTAGAAATTGCGGATAATAAACCTATCTCTATTTTACTGATGGGCGTAGATCAAGAAGGTAATGGAACAGGTAGATCCGATTCACTTATGTTATTTACCTTAAACCAAAAAACAAAATCTATGAAAATTACAAGTATCCCACGAGACTCTTATACGGAGATTGTAGGGAAAGGGAAAAAAGATAAAATCAACCATGCCTATGCTTTTGGCGGAATTGATATGGCTGTAAAAACAGTAGAGAATTTTCTTAATGTACCAGTCGATCATTACATTGAGGTAAACATGGCTGGATTCAAAGATATTGTAGACGCTGTTGGTGGTGTTGATGTAAATAATGATTTGGAGTTTACATCAAGGGAGCAACATTTTGCTAAAGGTAACATCCATTTAAATGGTGAAACAGCATTAAAGTATACTCGTATGCGTTATGAAGATCCACGTGGTGACTTCGGTCGTCAAATGCGCCAACGTCAAGTTATTCAAGCTGTAATTAAGAAGGGTGCAAGTGTATCTTCTCTAGCAAGCTACGGTGATGTATTAAAAGCAATTGAGAAAAACGTAAAAACAAGTTTAACGCAAGATCAAATGTTTGATATTCAAAAGAATTATAAAGACTGTATGGAGAACAGTGAAGAAATTCAAATTCCAGGTGACGGACACAAAGCCGCTGATGGTATTTGGTACTACTATGTTCCAGAGGCAGCAAAACAAGATATAACGAATAAGTTAAGAGCACATCTTGAATTAACTAAGTAATATGTAATAACCCAGCTCCTTTGGAAGGAGTTGGGTTTATTTTTGCATGGATTTATATTAGTATTATATATTGTGAGATTAATAGATGAGGTGAATCGATGAATAAGAAAGCGGTACTTGTCCTTGTTATTTTTGTATTGTTTGTTGCTTCGATTGTGAGCGGTAAATTGTACTGGAATAAGAAGATTGCGAATGCAACAGGACAAACGAGTGAAGTAACGAAAACAAAGACTGAAGTAAAAGATAGCGGAGCAAAGAAAGAAGAGAAAAAACAAGATGCGAAGTCATCTTTTAATGAAGCATACGCGAAGAATTTGCCAGATGCAGTGAAAGAGAAGTTAAAGAAAGCTGCTGAGGATAAAAAGGCAGTAAACCTTATTATTGTTGGTGATGAAGCTTCTTCATCTGAAAAAGGTGCTTGGGCAGCTAAGTTAACGTCTAATTTAGAAACTGCTTACGGTAAAGGTTTATGGAATGTGACTGTAAAGGAATATAAGGGTGAAAGCACAGAAGAGTTAATTGCGAATAAGCGTGATAAAGAGATTGCGAAAGAGAATCCAGATGTGATTTTATTTGAGCCACCATTTATTACTGATAACGGTAAAACTGGTAATGGGAACTCTGTTGCGAGTACACAGAAGTTCGTTCAAGCACTTTCTACTAGTGCAAAGGGCGCTACGATTATGATTCAACCATCAAATCCAGTGTATGGTGCGAAAAATTATCCGAAAGCGATTGAAGCATTAAAACAATTTGCGACGCAAAATAATTATACATATATTGATCATTGGGGAGCATGGCCGGATGCATCGACAAAGGCTATCCTACCATACTTAAAAGAAGAGTTTGGTTTCCCAACTGCTAAAGGTCATGAAGTTTGGGCACAATATGTAACGGATTATTTTGTAGCTAAATAATAAAAGGGGAGAGGGTATCGTCGACAAAATATGTTCGACAATACCCTCTCTTTTTTTATAGGATTTTTGCTATACTAAACTGTACTATAATACGTGGTGGAAGGAGGAGAATGATGAAAATACTTGTGGTTGATGATGAATCGAGTATTCGTAATTTGATTCGGATGCAGTTGGAGATGGAAGGTTATGAAGTATTGGCAGCGGCTGATGGGAGAGAAGCTTTAGAGAGATGGAATGAAGGGCCGGATGTATTGATTTTGGATGTTATGCTTCCGGATACGGATGGGTATGAGTTGCTTCGTTTGTTCCGTGAGAGGGATAGGGATATTCCGGTGCTTATGTTAACGGCAAAGAGTCAGATGAATGATAAGTTGCTTGGTTTGCAGCTTGGTGCTGATGATTATGTGACGAAGCCGTTTAATTATGCGGAGCTTATTCTTCGGATTAAGAATATGACGCGCCGTGTAAAGAAGGCGGAGGCGGCTGTAAGTCATGAAGTAATTGAGGCTGGAGAGATCGTGGTTTGTCCTAAGGAAAGAAAGGTACATGTGAGTGGACAAGAGATTCAGTTAACGTACCGAGAGTTTAATTTATGTCAGTTGTTTGTTTCAAATCCGCAGCGTGTGTTTATGAGGGATGAGTTACTTGAGAAAGTATGGGGATTTGAGTATATCGGAAATACGAGAGCCGTTGATATTATGGTGCAGAGACTTCGAAAGAAGCTCGGGACGAGCGGAGAATATATTAAGACAATTTATGGCGTTGGCTATAAACTGGATTGTTAAGTGGTGATGGTATGTCTTTAAAACGAAATATGGTGTTTGGAATAGTTGGGCTGTTAATTCCGATTTTTGTTCTTTTATATGCAGTTGTTTATATTACGTTAGAAAAGAATATGTATCATAACGCAGCAGATTCTTTAGAAAAGTTAAGTGTAGAAGCACAAATTTATACGATGAATTATTTAGAGAGGGAAGCAGAAGTGGATACGCTTGGTCCGAATTCACTTTTAATTGCGTCGTATTTAGCGAAGCGTATGGATGTCCGTGTGCAGATGATTGGGAAGAATGGCGATGTTGTTGCAGATACACAAAAAGGAGCATTGCTTCACCGTAACATCGACATTGAGAGTTCTTTGAAGGGAAAGAAGTCTTATGTTTTTGAAGAGGCGGATCCCGCTCCCATTCTTTTATTTTCAAGCCCAGTATATTATGGAAACGATGTCATCGGAAGCATTCGTTTTATAAATGAGTTAACGGGTGAGAAGGAAGTTTTAACAAATGTGAGTTGGACGTTCTTAATGACATCTCTTTGCCTAGTAGCTACCGGTATTTTCTTTGCGATTCGTTTGGCGAAGTCTCTTCATAAACCAATTGATCAGTTGAGACAAATGGCACAGAGGCTCGCGAATGGTGATTATAAGAGTAAGATTGAGTTAAATGAGTACGTAGAAATCGCTCAGCTTTCAGCATCTTTTAACGCGATGGCCGATGGAATTGAACTGCATATTAAGCAATTGCAGGAGGAGAAGGAGAAGCAGAAAGATTTCCTAGATCGCATTACGCATGAGTTAAAAACCCCGCTAACGGCAATTATCGGTTATGTTGATTTAATTCCGAAGTTACATTCGAAAGAAGATGTACAAGAAAGTCTTCGTTATGTGGCTGTGGAAAGTGAGCGTTTATTATCACTTGTAGAGGAATTGCTTAAGTCCTCGAAATATGGAACGAGTACGTTTGAAGTGTCTCCTACAGTTGTGAATATAAAGGAATTGGCAGAGGAAGCAGTTTCAATTGTGAAGCCTCGTCTAAATCAATTTGAAATTGAAGTGATAAATGAGTTAACAGATGTACATGTTGTTGCGGATTTTGATAAGACGAAGCAAATTTTCTTAAATGTGCTTGATAATGCAATTAAGTATAGTGATGCTTCGCACATTCGTATGAATGTAATTGTAAATGAGCATGAAGCGAAGGTTTTTGTTCATGATGATGGGATCGGTATAGATGAAGTGGTGCTTGCAGAGTGGAATGAGTCTCCGAAAGGAAAGGCACTTCCTTCTAGTTACGGGAATGGTTATGGTTTGTATATTTGTCAGGAGATTATGAGTAAGCAGGGCGGAGGCATGCGGATTGAGAGTAGTGAAGAAATAGGTACTACAATATTCATTACATTTTTGCTTCCGAGAAGGATGGAAGACATAAAAAACTTGAAAGCGGTTAAATGATACATTTATGAAACAATTATGCGGTATTTTCGAAACAACGTTTTTTTATCTTGGAGGTAGGCAGAAATGAAAAGGCTATCATTTCAAATTCTTATGTTTGTCATTTGTATGATTGTTTCTCTTGTTTTGTTTTATGTTATGGAGAAGCAAATCTATAATCGAATCAACATTGTAAATGATAAACAAGCCGTTTTACAAAGGGTGAATGAATCTCTTCCAATTGAAGTGAAAGTAAGACATGAAAAGTGGGGAGAAATTGTTGTAACGGATGAAGTTCGTTTGCATACGATTGTTTCATTCTTTGACCGAATTCGAATAGAGCCTGAGGGCGTTAAGAGCCAAGAACAAGTATTTACTGGAGAAGTAACGTACTTGAATGGACATAAGCGTACTTTTGCAGTAGGTGACTTGTTCCAGTATGGGGAAAATGTATACGGAAAGAATGGCATGGATCCGATGATTTCAGCACTTCAAACGTATTTATTAAGCCTGTATTACACGCCAGAGCGTATTAGTGATTTCTTTGCTTCAGCAAAGGATGTCGTAGTACGTCAAGGTGATGTGGTACGTACTATCAATCTTACGCACATACTTGATTCTATTCGATACGCAAAGCAAATTACAGATTACGGAGAAATTCAGAAGTTATTACAATCGCAGAATGAACCGATTGCTTATACTACAGCTTATAAAACAGGTAAGCGTGTAAAGAATGATCGTGAAGATATTCTTACGATTTCTGTGTATCCATCGTACTTTGTTGTGCAATATCTCGGTGATAATAACGGAAATGTCATGTATATGAAAAGCTCTCTAGCAGAGTTATTCGTAAAGGAGAATGCGTCATGAGAAAGATAGCCTTTTTCTTCTTTTTGCTAGTAATTGGAGGAGCGATGTCTAGTTGCTCTCGAGATACAACCTCTATTAAATATAGTAAAAATGGTCTCCCTATTTTGGATGATCGTCATATTGTTGCGTATGTGGCGGCTCGTGAGGAAGTTGGTGAAGCGTTACTTTCATCATTTTGTAAGCCGCGCGGATGTACGTATGAATTTATTCGTCTTTCAACAGAAGAACTTCTTCGTAGAGTGGAAGAAGAAGCCGGAAATCCGAAGGCGGATATTATTATTGGCGGTACAGTAGATGCGCATCAAATGATGAAGCAAAAAAACCTTTCTATTCCTGTGATAAGCCAACATGCAAATCGTATTTCAAAAACTGTTAAAGATAAAGATGGTTATTGGTACGGTTATGAAGTGGAGAAGCTGGCAATTGCGATTAATAAAGAGCGGTGGAACGAGGAAATAGCGCCGCTCGGTCTCTCGTATCCGTTAAGATGGAAAGATTTATTGAATCCAGTATATAAGGGAAAGATTGTCATGCCCGATCCAAATGTTTCAGGTACAGCATATACGTTTTTTCAATCACTGATTGATACGTTAGGTGAAGAGGAAGCGAAGGAATATGTGAAGAATCTGGCAGAACAAGTTGGAGAAGTAACAGTGAATGGTTACATTCCAGCAGAACTTGTTGCGAGCGGTGAATATATGATAGGCATCAACTTTATGGGAGATCAGAGAATGCTTCAAAAACAAGGCTTTCCGATTTTAAGTAACGAACCTGAGCAAACAGGGTTATCTGTTAATGCGATTTCGAAACTAAAACGTGCACCGAGTGGTATTATTGCGGATTTATTTATTGATTATTGTTTATCAGAAGAAGCGGGTCATATTTTAGAAAAAGTGTCGTTTGGCGTACCAACGATGTTTGCGAAGAATGAGAAAGAAATAGAAGGACAGCCGGTTAGAAGGACGAACCAAAATATATCAAATAGCGGAATAATCGAGATATGGAATAGACAGCGTCTCTCTCTGAAGTGAGAAAAGGAGACGAAAATATATGTTTAAATGGCTCAAGCCAGCACCTGCAATTGAAAGATTGCCAGCGGATATGATCGATCGTGTATATCGATTACTACGTATTCGTGTGTTAATCGGGATTTCAGTTGGATATGCTGCTTATTATTTAGTTCGTAGTAACTTTACGTTATCAAGTACGTATTTAGTACAAGAATATGGTTTTAGTACAGCTGAAATTGGTCTACTAGGCTCAGTAATGGCAATTGTTTATGGATTTAGTAAGTTCTTTATGGGTAATTTATCAGATAAAGCTTTCGCCCAGCGCTTTATCGCAGTCGGTTTATTCTTATCAGGGCTTGTAAATATTTGTTTCGGCTTTGCATCATCATTTGGGATGATTGTTACATTACTTGTTGTTAACGGTATTGTACAAGGTATGGGAGCACCACCTTGTAGTATTGTTATGACGAAATGGTTCTCGAAGAAAGAACGTGGTACGAAAACAGGCCTTTGGAATATTTCACATAACGTTGGTGGAATGCTTGTACCACCACTTGTCGGAATTGGTGTAGGTATTTTCGGTGAAAATCATTGGCAAGGCGGCGTGTTTATTTTCCCTGCGATTATCGCAATGGTAATTGCAGTACTTGTTTGGATCAATGCGAAGGATACACCAGAATCTGAAGGTCTTCCTCCAATTGATGAGTATCGTAATGACTATGAAAATCTTGAAAAAGCAGATAATGCTAACAAGATGTCACCAAAAGAAATTTTAATGAAGTATGTAGTGAAAAATAAATTTGTATGGTTCTTATGTATTGCGAATGCTTTTGTTTATTTAATTCGTTTCGGTGTTATTAACTGGGTTCCACTTTATTTAACGACAGTTAAAGGATTTTCAAAAGCAGAAGCGCATGCGGCATATGCAATCTTTGAAGGTATGGCAATTCCAAGTTCATTAATCGTTGGCTTTTTAAGTGATAAATTATTTAAAGGAAAACGTATGCCATTATGTATTATTAGTATGGTTGGAGTTGTTATTGGTACGTTTATATATTGGCAAGCAACTAGCGTACTTGTTGTAAGTATTGCAGTTTCTATTATCGGTTGTTTAATTTATGTACCACAGTTCTTAATCGGTTTAAGTGCGATGGAATTAGTACCGAAATTTGCAGTAGGTACGACAGTTGGTATGTGTGGTCTATTCGGTTATGTAGGCGGAAGTCTTGTAGCTAACGCAGCAATTGGTGTTATTGTTGATAGTTCTGGCTGGGATGGTTGTTTCATCTTACTATTAACAGGTGCGGTTTTATCAACAATCTTCTTATTTATTGTTCAACGTGGACATGAGAGAAAAGATCCTAAAGTAGCGTAATATTTTGTTTGAAAAAGCTATCCAATTATTATTTTGGATGGCTTTTTCTATATAATATAATCTTTCCTTAAATCTATCTTAAAAGATATAATGTCATATTTCTAATCATTGGAATTTTTGTTACAATATAAATGGATGTGTAAAACTTTGTAATAATATGTAATATATTTTCAGAAAGTTTTATACAATTTTTATATTAAACTATTAAGTTATAAAAAAGGAGCGGTAATATGTTACCAAATACGGTTCGTACTCCAAACAAGAAGAAGAAATGGATTATTATTGGGGTTATTGCACTAATTGTTATTGTAGCGGCAATTAATATTTTTGTTATGCAAGGTAAGAAGAAGGGCGCATCAACAAATGCTGATGCTGTAAGTTTTGAGAAAGTGACAGAGCGTAAGCTGAATAATACGAAGTTAATTTCTGGTCAGGTGAAGCCTGGTAATATTGAAAGCTTCTATGCAGATCCGGCCAAAGGGAAAGTGAAAGATATTGAGGTAAAAGAAGGGCAAGAGGTAGAGAAAGGCACGAAGTTATTCTCTTATGATAATGAAGAGATTAACCTTCAAATGAAGCAAGCTGAGCTTGATCAGAAGATGGCGGATATGCGTTATGATCAAGGAAAAAAGAAGATTAATTTGTTGAAGAAAGAAATTAAGAAGGCGAAAGATAGCGGAGCTGGGAAAGAAGTAACAGATCCGATGGACGAGCAAGTAAACGAGTTAGAGATAGGACAAAAAACAATTGACCTTGAGAAAGAAAAAGGAAAGTTGCAGAAAGAAGAGTTAAGTAAGAAGCAGAAAGAACTTACGATTTATAGCAATTTCGCTGGTGTTGTTCAAAAGTTAGATAAAGATGCGGCACAAAGTTCATCTCAAGCGTTAGGTGGTCAAGGAAAAGCGTTTTTACAAGTAGCTTCTAAAGATCCATTCCAAGTTCAAGGTACGTTAACTGAGCTTCAGAAGTCACAAATTCAAAAGGATCAAACATTCACTGTAACTGCGAAAGCAAATAATAAGAAGAAGTGGACAGGTAAAATTACAGAGGTAAGTGAGTTCCCAACAAGTGCAGAGATGGCGCAAGCTGGCGGCATGGGTGAAGCAACTCAAAATATGTCCCAATATACATATAAAGCTAGCCTTGATAGTCAAGATGGTTTATCTCCAGGTTATCACGTTTCATTGCAAGTAAACTTAGAGAATAAGAAGATGATTGCTGTCCCAAGTAAGAGCATTGTAGCAAAAGGCGATGATGCATTTGTTTATGTTGAGGAAAAAGGAAAGCTTCGTAAACAAAATGTGAAAAAAGGTTCTACTGATGGAGATTGGACAGAGGTTGTAGAAGGCGTAACAGTGGGGCAAAAGGTGGTTAAAAATCCTTCCGACGATGTGTATGACGGAATGGAAGTGAAAGAGAAATGATTACGTTAAATAATATTGCTAAAACGTATTATCAAGGAAAATTGGCGGTGCCGATTTTGCATGGTATTAGTTTAACAATTCAGAGCGGTGAGTTCGTTTCGATTATGGGACCGTCTGGTTCTGGTAAGTCGACGCTTATGAATATTATCGGTTGTTTAGATCGTCCAACAGAAGGCGAATATATGCTGAATGACGTGAATATCTTAACAGCAGACGAGTCAAAGCTTGCTTTAATTCGTAATGAATATATTGGCTTTGTATTCCAGCATTTTAATTTACTACCTCGTCTTTCCGCAGTGGAAAATGTTGAGCTTCCGCTCGTATATGGTGGCGTGAAGAAAGCGGAGCGTCGCAAGCGTGCTTTGGAGGCGTTAGGTAAAGTTGGATTGGCAGATCGCGTGCATCATTTACCAAATGAGTTATCAGGTGGACAGAAGCAGCGTGTAGCGATTGCAAGAGCGATTGCGAATAATCCAACGTTCATTATGGCCGATGAACCGACTGGTGCACTTGATACGAAGTCTGGTGAGCAAGTTATGAATATTTTCACGAAGCTTAATGCAGAAGGTACGACAATTGTTATGGTTACGCATGAAGAGGAAGTAGCAGCGTATTCTTCCCGCCGAATTGTACTGCGAGACGGGAAAGTTACAGAAGATAGAAGGTGTGCGGTATGAGTTTACTAGATAGTATAAAAATTGCCCTGTCTTCTATTTTAGCTCATAAACTGCGTTCAGCTCTTACGATGCTCGGTATTATTATTGGAGTAGGTTCGATTATTACTGTCGTTGCAATTGGGCAAGGCGGGGAAGCGATGCTGAAGTCGAAATTCGCGGGTTCTGGTGGTAATAACCTTATGCCAATTCAATTTAAAGCAGATATTAATGATGAATTTGCTATAGGTGGATTTGAGATACCGAAGTTAACGGAAGAGGATATTTTGGAAGTAAAACAAGTGAAAGATGTTTCACACGTTATTACAACAAATTCGACGACAGAGACACTTGATGTAAATGATAAAAAAGCAAGGCTGAATGTTATTGGTCTTGATAATGAATATTTTGCGGTTAATAAAGTAAAGGTCGTAAAGGGACGTACTTTAAACGAATCAGATATTTCTCATGCAAATAACGTTGTGATGATTAGTACAAAAACAGAGGAGACGTTATTTAAGGATGTAAACCCAGTTGGACAAATTATTGAGATGAAGGGACAGCCAATGCAAATTATTGGTGTGTATACATCTGATAATGAGTTTATGGGATTTGAAATGGAAGAAGCGTTAATCCCTCTTACATTATGGCCTGTTTTATACGGAACAGATGATATTCAAAATATCGCCATTCAAGCTAAAAATGTAGACAATTTAGAAGCAGCAGGGAAACGAGCTGTTGATGTATTAAATAGTCGTAAGCCAAGTGAAATCCCAGGTAAATATGAACTGGTGAATTTAAAAGAACTCCAAGAAAATGTTTCTAAAGTAACTAGCATCATGACGATGATTATCGGTGGTATCGCTGGTATTTCATTAGTCGTTGGTGGTATTGGTGTTATGAATATCATGCTTGTATCTGTAACGGAGCGTACGCGCGAAATTGGGATACGTAAAGCGCTTGGAGCAACGCGTAGTAAAATTTTATTACAGTTTTTAATTGAAGCCGTTATGTTAACACTTCTAGGTGGTTTGATCGGAATTGGCCTTGGGTATGGCGGAGCATATATCGTTTCTACATTCGCAAAATGGCCACCACTCGTTTCATGGGAAGTTGTCGTTGGAGGCGTACTGTTCTCGATGACACTCGGTATTATTTTCGGATTAATTCCAGCAAATAAAGCTGCGAAATTAGATCCAATTGAAGCATTACGTTATGAGTAATTAATAGTGTAGTAGAACTACACATTACCGTTCTAGTGGGCGGTTCGTAGCCTCTATATGAGGAAGTGAACCGCCCGTTAGAACGGGTTATATAAATAGAAGGAGGCGTTATAATGGAAGCTAATATTAATACGCAAGATGTAGGTGCGAAGAAGCCATCATTATTAGGAATGATTATTTCTCCAAGTGAGCAGTTTGAGAGAATGAAGACGAGTAATGCAGTTTGGGGTGCATTTTGGCTACTTGTTTTAATAGCTGGGCTTGTTGGGGGATTTGCTGCTTATGTATATTCTCTAACACCTGAAGCAATTAAGCTTAATAAGGAATTAGGTGTTACTGTTTCAGCTGCAATGACATATGGTATGGGATTTGGGATAATTGCTATTAGTATGGCATTTGTCTTTCTACTTAGTGCTGTGGTGTATAAAGTGTTAATGGTATTTATAAGCAATGATACTTCTTTTAAAAAGTTATTAGCGATTACTGTATATTCAAGTGTTATTTCATTACTAGGTTTATTAATAAATACGATTTTAGCATATATTTTAGGTGGATCAGGTCAAGAAATGTACACTGGCCTAGAGCCAATTTTTGCTTCAAGTAGTGGTGTTGTAAAAGGCATTGTAAGTAAATTTGAAGTGTTTACAATTTGGGGATATGCAGTTACATGGCTAGGTCTTCAAATTACAGCAGGTTTGACTAAAAAGCAGGCAACAATTATTACTATTGTTTTCTTTGTTTTAACTCTTGGAATCGGAGCTTTACAAGGTATGTTCCAATAAGGAAATAAGATAGAAAAGGTGGCTCTTCCAAGAGTCACCTTTTTTATTTTTACCCCTATATCAAATACCATCAACAAAATTTCAAATACTATCTAGTGTAATTTCAAATTCCGTCGGTAGTATTTGAAATGACTCACAGTGAAATCTTTTCTTTATTTTTATATTGTGAAGGTACCGCGGAATACTAGAAAGGTATACCTTTTAGAAACGGGTACTGTGTGAAGCCAGCGACTTTTAAAGAGGCAGTTGTTTTGTATGAAGGGATGATTGTAAATCAAATAAAGAAATTAGGTATTCGTAAAGATTATGAAGAGTATTATCAATGTGGTTTAATCGGTCTTTGGCATGCGTATGAAAGATTTGATGAAAAGAAGGGGTATTTCCCTGCATATGCAGTTGTAACGGTGCGAGGTTATATATTAGAGAGATTGAAGAAAGAGTTCGCAGTGCAGGAGAGATGTGTATGTGTAGGAGAGTATGAGGATATCTTTCATTTTGAGGATGTTGAAATAAGAGTGAAGGATTTTATGAGCGTGTTAGATGAGAAGGAGAAGTATATTATTTTTGAACGTTTTTTTGTAGGGAAGACGATGGGAGAAATCGCTTTAGAGACGGAAATGACATATTATCAAGTAAGATGGATGTATCGGCAAGCACTTGAGAAAATGCGAGATAGTGTAAAAGGATAAAAATAGAAAATAGAATGGAAGGTAAGGAAATACTACCTTCCATTCTATTTGTTATTAAGGTGATGAATCTTGCATGTTCATTTGGGATAATACATATCCAGCTTTCCATAATTGCTGGCTTAACTTATGGGGACTAATTTGTATCGTTACGGTAGCTCCGTTTGAAAAATGAATTTTAGCTCGTTTAGCTTTTTTGAAAAACTCTATTGTATGAACATGTTTGAAGAAAAGCCAAATACAATTTGGAGAAGCAGGAGATTCTGTTGGGAAAGCACAAATATATTCTCTATGATTGATTGGAATTGGAACGTTTTGTTTAAATTTAAATTTTGTTTTTACAGCATTACGTCTCCCTTGATAAGTAGAATGAATATTTGTTAGACAAGATTTCTGTATAAGTTGGAGAGCAGTTTGACAGGAGTAAAGATGGTTTCCGCTACTGTCAATAATTTTTGTACGGTAATAAGGGTGTTTACATGGTTCAAGCATCATTGTAGAACTAGAAATAAAAATGTTGTTTTCATTATCCATAATTCTATATCCTCCCTTATAATTTTCATTCCGAATATAATTATATATAAATTAAGTAAATTTACTGTTAATATTCTATTTCATATTGTAAATTTTGGCTATTCGTTTACAATCAATAGGTGATAGTCTTTCTAATTTGCATCGCTTGTACATATATATGAAAATAGAAAAGAGTAGGCGGTGATGTAGTATGAAGAAAAAGTATATTATTATGGCTTTAGTTGTCGTTCTCCTAGTATATTTAGCAAACAGTAATCCGAGTAAGGGCGAATATACAGAATGGGCAGCGAAGCAGTTTATGAAGCGTAATGATGTGAGTAAGAAGCTAGATGAAGTTCAAAAAGAGAATGAAGAGGGTCTCCTTGGCGACTTGGCATCGGCCGGTAAAAAGTTAGCGAAAAAGTATGTTGAGCCACAAGTTGGGTTATTAATTGATCATTATACGAAGCGAAATGATTATATATTCTTCTCAACATATACGACTGAGTTTGATATAGGTGAAGAACATTATAAGTACGTATGCGTCGGTTTCTCAAAGATTTTTATTCCGATTGAAATGCCGAAGAAAAAAGACGAATCTGCAAAATGATGCAGATTCGTCTTTTTCATTTTATAGAGTAATTGGAACTTCAGATACATTTTTTTCTACAAGGCGAGCTCCCTTTTTTCGTGTATTTTCATCAATGGATGAAAATACAGATGAGGCGAGGATTGTATCCATTACTTGATTTACGACTTGTGCATCGATTGGTGTGATGGGCGTATCGATAGAAAAAACGACTGTTTTTCCATCTTCTTTTGCGAAAATCAACTCTAGTACTTGCATGTGTTATTCCCTCCTTTGTATTTATCAAGCTATTTATGGGATTCGGGTCTGCCGGTTAAATTGCGGTCTAATAATCAGCGGGGATGAATAAAATCCCCACTGATCCGAGTTTTACTTTATAGTTTAGAAAGATCTGATGTGCTTACAAGTTGTACAGCGTGAAGTGGTGATGCTTGTAAGGAAGCTAGAGCATGAGCTACGTTGTGTACTTGATCTAAGCTCGCATTTGTTTTAACACGTTTAAATTGTTTGCTCTTGAAAACTGTTTTGCCGTTCTTATCTAATCCGTTGTTTAAGACAAGACGTAAAGTTAAATCCATTACGATTGTTTCAATTGCCATGTGTATCACCTCCTTTCACTTTATAAATAGGGTACAAATGTCATGTTTTGGCGTGAAATTTTTTCTTTTTTTTGGTACCCTTAAAAGATTAAGAGAGGAGAATTCTGGATAATGAATCGTAAATGGTTATTTTGGATTCCTGTATTACTATGGATGGGGCTGATTTTCTATTCTTCGGCACAACCATATAAAAAGCAGGATATGCGTTCAGATATTGAACAATATGTAAATGTTGAATTTGTGAAAGAGCATTTTTCATGGGTATCTATCGATTATGGTGGAGGAACCCCTGTTAGTATTGCGAATAAAGGTGTAGGCGGATTTATTGAGTTTTTCCTTCGTAAAGGTGCTCATTTTATGGTGTTCTTTATGCTAGGTTCATTGATTTATTACGCTTTTCATCGATCAGGTCATTCGAGGAAAAGATGTTTTATATATGCCCTTCTTTTCGTTGCGGGTTATGCAACATTTGATGAAATTCACCAATGGTATACGGGAGACCGCACACCAATGTGGCAAGATTCATTGCTTGATACGTGCGGCGGATTAACGGGAATTATAATAAGTAATTGGTTTTGGAATAGAAAAAAGCGCTAATCTCATTTGAGATTAGCGCCTTTTTTTGCGAGTAGTAAAACTCCACTTAACTGGCTTGATTCAAGTTTCACTTTATACACCAAGTAATTCTTTTAGTTCGTCTGTTGATAGTTCAGTCATCCAGCTATCGCTTGTGATGACCGCATTGTTTAGAGATTGTTTTCTTTCTAGCATTTCATCAATTTTTTCTTCTAATGTTCCTGTTGTAATAAGTTTGTGAACATGAACAAATCGTTTTTGACCAATGCGATATGCGCGGTCTGTTGCTTGATTTTCCACAGCTGGATTCCACCAACGATCGTAGTGAATAACATGGTTGGCAGCGGTTAAGTTTAATCCTGTTCCGCCAGCTTTTAAGGATAAGATGAAAATGTCATACGTTCCGTTTTGGAACTCCTCAATCATCTTGTCGCGATCTTTTTTCGGCACACTACCGTTTAAGAAGAGGACACGCTGGCCGAATTTTTCTTCTAGCACACGTTTTAGCATGTTCCCCATGCCGATATATTGAGTGAAGATGAGGCAACTTTCATTTTGATCTTTTATATTTTCGATGAGCTCCATTAACGTTTTTGTTTTCATAGAGCGTTCAACGACATTTTGTGGCTCTTCTTCTTTTAAATAAAGAGCTGGATGATTACAAATTTGTTTTAGCTTGTTCAGCATAAGTAATATAAAGCCGCGTCTTTCAATTCCACTTAATCCTTCGACATTTTGCAGTGTATCTTGAACAAGTTGTTCATATAAGGAAGCTTGTTCACCAGTAAGAGGACAGTAAGCTTTTTGTTCTTGTTTATCTGGTAAATTTAATGCGACTGTTTGATCTTTCTTCGTTCGGCGCAGTAAAAATGGTGAGATAAACCGTTGAACTTGCTGGATTTTTCCTTCATCACGATCTTTTTCAATCGGTGTGACGAAGCGACGTTGGAATTGCCCTAAGCTTCCGAGATATCCATGATTAATAAAGTCGAAAATGGACCAAAGTTCAGCAAGGCGATTTTCCATCGGCGTACCAGTTAAAGCGATTTTGTGATTTGCTTGTAAGTTTCGTACTGCTTTCGACTGTTTCGTATGTGGGTTCTTAATATTTTGTGCTTCATCCAAAATAACAGCATCCCAGCATAATGAAGTTAGTTCTTCCTCATCGAGTTGAGCCAATGCATAAGATGTTAATACAACATCTGCTGATTGAAGGAAATCTTCAAAAGAATTGCCCTTATCTCTATTACTTCCGTAATGTAATTGAACACGTAAATTCGGTGCGAAACGCTCAAATTCTTTTTGCCAATTTCCAAGAACAGATGTCGGCGCTACGATTAATGCAGGGCCTGTTTTGAGATTATTTTCTTTTATATATAGTAAGTAAGAGATTGTTTGAATACTTTTCCCGAGTCCCATATCGTCAGCTAGCAATGCTCCAAATCCAAGCTTTCGTAAATATAATAGCCATTCAATGCCGTGTTGTTGATACGGACGAAGTGTTGCGTTTAGTGAAGTAGGGACATCTACTTTTGGAATATCTCCAATATGAAGTAGCTTTTGGAATAGTTCCTCATAATATCCATCTAGTTCGATTTCAATATCAGTAAACGGACTATCATCTTCTACAATTTCTGTTTCAGCCGTATTTGATAAATGTTGTTGCAAAACATCTTTCATCTCTAGTCCGTATTTATCGGCACGGTTCATGAGTTTCCTTACTTCTTCGATAAAGGCTGGATCTAGTCGCATCCATTGACCGTTTATATTAAATAGACGTTTGTTTTGTTCAACGAGTTCAAAAAACTCGCTTTCTGATAAATCAATGCCGTTCGTCGAAATTCGCCAGTCAAAATTAACGAGCGTATTCATACCGAAGAACGATTGTGTTTGTACTGTATTTTGCTTCAGCTGGACACGTAATTTCGGTTTTGTTGCTTTTAAATTTTGCCACCATGATGGTAGTAAAATTGTAATGCCGGCTGCAAGTAATTCATTGCTTGCTTCTGTTAAGAAGTTCCACGCTTCGCTTTCAAAGAGCTCATTTCGGAACGTATCTCCTTCTTTTAACCACGGTATGAGCTTACTAAAACCTTCTTGTGTTTCTGTAATACGTTCTTCGTAATCGTGCCATCTTTTCGGTAAGGAATCGATGTTTTCGTATACATATATGCGATGCGCCCCGCGCTTTGGTGTCACGATTGTTTCAAGCTTCCACATTTCAAATTCTTCTTGTGGTTCTTGCAGTCTTAGTCCGATTGTAAACGGAAGATCATCTTCAATATAACCAATTTTTCGAAGCCAATCTTCTTCATGTAGTGCTGTTTCCAATTGTCTTTTCGTAAAGTCGTAATGTTCATATAGTCTTTTAGCATCTTCCCAGCCGTCATTTGAGCGATTATCTTGTAATATGCTTTCATTAACTGCTGCTGAGAAAAGAGATGCTAATGTGTCATCTTCAATTGGCGTATTTTGAACTTTCCAAGATGGTTGCTTAGGCCAGTGCTCCATATCTGGTACGAAGCTACCACTCGTAAAGGCATCCCATAATTCATTTGCATCTTTTGTAAGTGCTGTAATAGGGCCGTTCAGTTGAATATGTGCAAAGGAATTCATCGGTTTGTTTGCAATGTATTCAAAGGCTTGTGCATTTGTTAGTAGCACACCTTGTTTTCCTTCGAAGGTTGCTTCTTTTAGAAACGTACCGTAGAAAGAAGTGGAGTGCCATGTGAATGCATTTCGTTTCCAACTTGTTACGGATAATGGAGTACCGCTGTCATCTTCTCCCCAAAGGAACCAACCTTGACTAACATGCTGGAGCCTAATTGTTACTTCAGTTTGATTGATCATCGATTAATTTTCCTTTCCGTAATTCCTCTTGTAGTGCACGCAGACGTGAATGGAGATTGGCGATGTGAATAATGAAAGCATCCCATTCATCGGTGCGTTTTAATCGTTTATATAATGTACGTAATTTCTTTAAGTAACGAACTGCGCGTCTATATGATTTACGATTTCGTTCTTCAATTGCTTCTACAGCAGCAAGATGATAAAGAGGAAGTGCTGCTTCTGGCGCTTCTTTTTCAATATCTTTCAGTGGTTCTTTTAACAGTTCAATTGCTTCAAACCCATATAAGAGATGGAGCTCTGCCCATGTACGATACTGTTTTTTCGCGAGTACGTACTGTTCATAGTTTGTGAAACTATACGGTAATAGTTCCTGCAAGATCATTTCAAAACCAGCTTGTTCATTTGTATGTGTTGCGTATGTTTCATACATGATTACAAATAGCCGAACGATATCTTTTATAAAAATCGTATTTTCGTGATCTTGGATCGTTTTCTTTACTTGTTTATACGTAAAGGAAAGCCAGTTTTTTGCACGATCCCACTGCATGGCACTTAATAGTTCTTCTAACCAATAGAAGTATAGACTCACAACAGAAGCAGGTTGTTTCTTTAGTAAGTCCATCGCTAGTAGATCTTCTTCATTTAAAAAGAGAAGGTGAGAAGACGCTAACGCTTTAGATAGTGGATTAATTTTCGTATCGATTCGTTTTTCTTCCTCTTGTATTTTCTCTTTATTGTTTAAAAGTTCACTCCATATGTGGCGATAAATGAAAAATCGCTCTTGCGTATAAGCGTCGGTAGAGAAGAATACTTCATGAACGAGACGAGCTGTTTCTTGCAAAATTATTTCAGACTCTGAAGGAATCGCTTCTGATTGTAAGTCCCGAACGATGGATTCCACTTTGTCTACAAATAGGCGAACGACATTAACAGGTTGGTGATAAGAATATGTTTTGTTTGCTTCGAATGCCTGGATTTCTTCTAATAATTTTTGAAAGCAGTAAAGTGCTGCATGTAACCTGAATAATTCATGTATGGCGATTACGCGCGGAGCTTTGCGCTCAAGTTTCGTATAGAAATCTGTAAAGATACTCATAAGAAAATACATTTGTTTATAAGTAAGGCGAGCTTGTTCTTTTTTAAATGATTCATATTCTTTTTCAAAATACGATTCCCAACTTTTATAATCCGTTTCTTCAAAAGCTGATGATTGCAATACTTGTCTTGCAGTTCGAATAGGAGGAAGGGAAGGTTTCGTATTATTTTTAAATAAAGTTAATACATCTCCTACTTGCCCGAAACTAGACGCTGCAGATAGTAATACAGCGAGCATATGCTCACATTGTGTTGGTGCGAAGCAATCACAATAACTTTCAGCTACATTACGAATCGGAATATGAACGCTATATACGTTGCCTTCCGCATCTACAGTTCCTGATAGTGTATAACCATCAAAGTCAACGTTATAGACAACACCACTACGATATAGGTGCCGAGCTGTAGCGACATGTTCCTGATCAGCTGTTTGCTGTGGATCTAGTCCTTGAACGAACTCATTCGCAATCATCATAATTTCATCTTTCGTAATTGAGTGTTGCAGCATAATATTCCTCCGTACACATATTTCTTTCCTTTACCATTATAAACAAAAAATGCTCAAAACAGAAAAAATGAAATTTGGATTACATAACTTGAAAATCATGGTAATATATAAAATGTTAATTTCATATATGAATATATATGTATAGGAGGAGAAATGATTTGTCAGATTTACAGACGAAGTTAGGTAGTGGAATGAATAAGTTACAAGAAGGAATAGAACAAGGGAAAATGAAGTTGCAAGTTGCACAAGAAATTGCTCAATTGAAAAAGGGAATGCAAGTGCAAATGCAGAAAAAAGCAGAGGTTCTATTAGAGGTTGGACAGCAAGTGTATGTTCAATTAAGAGGAAGTGGAGTAAATGAAGCGAGCTTAAAAGAAATGATTGCTCCAGTTCAAGAATTTGATGTAGCTATTTATCAAGCAAGAAAGCGCATTGTTGAATTGCAAAAACAACAAGGTGAAAAAGCTACATGTGAATGTGGTGGACCTTTATCAATAAATGATAAGTTTTGTGGTTCGTGTGGAAAGCCTAACCCGATGTTAACAGTAGAAAATGAAGGTGAAACGGTAAATTGTATTTCATGTAATGAGCATATCGATAAAAACTCTACTTACTGTCCAGTTTGTGGAATTAAGCAAAGTGGGGAGTGAATTAAATGTATTGTCGCACATGTGGAAAACAACATGGTGAAGAAGTAAATTATTGCCCAAATGAAGGTAGTATGGAGATTGCAGGAGCTATAGATGCAGTAACATTAGAAAAAGATACTGCAAAATACTGCAGAGGTTGTGGCAGTGAAAATGCTCAAAAAAATTTATATTGTCAAAAGTGTGGGTATTCTTTATCTGTTGTGAAGAAAAAAGAACAAACTGTAAAATTGCCTACAATGGATGGTGCTCCTAAAGTTGAATTTAAAGCAGATAAAGCCGTTTTACAAAAAGGTTTTATTGGTGGGGCTGTTGCAAGTATTCTCATGTTAATTGCTGGTTGGATTGGTAGTTTATTATTTGCCTCTATGTTAAGTGAGATGTTTAGCAAATTTGCGAAAGAATTAGAAATGTTGCCAAGTTTTTATTCGAGTGCAACTTCTACGATGTTAAGTTACCATTTACTTGGTTTTACAGCTAACGATGATAGTGGATTGATATTTTCTTTATCTTGGCATACTCCATTTACATTATTATTAATCATTCCATTTATTATTTTCGCTGGTACAGGAATTTGGTTAGGGAAACAGCATGTTGCGAAAACGATTAAAGATCAAATCTTTATGGCAGCAACAGTTGGTATTATTTATGGAGTCTTTTTATTCATTATAAGTTTTATAGCATCACAATCTTTTGCAATCCCATTCTCAGAAGCAGGTAAGATTACGGTTGGCTATTCAGCGATGAAGAGTTTATTGAGTGGTTTTGTATGTGGGACATTATTTACCTTATTAGGATTTATTGCTCATACAAGCAAAAACAATATGGCAGCAGCATTTCAAGAGTTAATGCCATATGGAGCGTCTGTTTATTACGGTGTTTCGGCTATGATAAAAGGACTTTTAGTAACAGCAGTAGCGGTTTGTATTATGGCGTTAGTAAGTAAGGAAGACGGTATTGAACCATTAAAAGAAATAACAACTTTAAAATCTGAAAGTACATTATTAGCATTAGAGTTAACACCTCAATTATGGAGTATGGCTCATTTTGCGCCGTTAGAAGTATCAAGTCCAGCACTTAGTAAGGAATTTACTAGAATTGGTAAGAAATCAAATGCATATGAGAGCACACTATCGTTTTCATTTATATCAGGCGTCTCTGTAAATGGCGTAGAGCTTAGAGAGATATTGATTTCAAAAGGAGCAAATGAGGGAAGCCTTGCAGAATTTGATAAAGTGAATAACGTATTCCATTACGGTTTATTACTGCTTATTATTCCATTGTTCTTTATGTTTAGAGCGGGAAGAAAGTTAGCTAAATTACCGACTGCCAATATATATATTACATTAGCGGTATGCAGTGGTTCTTACACAATTATGATGATTGTAATGAATATGATTTCTAAGTTCCAAATTAATGTTTCAGGAACTGTAACAAGTTTATTTGGAACAAGCGGAACAGTACTATCTATGCAAAATTCATTTACATATTTAATTTTGTTTAGTTTTATTGTGACATATGTAGCAGCATTTGCTGGAATGAAATTAGCTAAAAAATAGGAGGAGAGCACGTTGAAGTTTTGTGGAACATGTAAAAAGAACGTTGCAGACCATTTGAACTTTTGTCCTGAGTGTGGGAGTAAAGTAGAAGTAATCGTTGATAACACTGCTGCTTCATATACAGAATTACAAAGTGAGACAAAATCAGTGAAAAGTAAGAGAAATTTATTTTTAATCATTGGTTTTGCCATTATTGCTGCATTATTATTTGGGGCGTATAAATTTGGAGCATATAAGTTTTCAAAAGAAAAGCAAGTAAATGTAATGATTGAAGCATTCCAAAAGAAAGATATTAATGCAATTGATGAGTTTGTAAAAGCAAATGATTCAAGCTTAAAGATTAAGACAGAGGATCTTAAAGCGTACATGCGTTATTTAAAAGAGAATCCTTCTTACAACAAACAATTACTGTCTTATTTACAGAAAGAGACAGTAGATCAAAAGTTAACAAAAGATAAATCTTCATTTAAGGACGGGGAAATAGTAGAAGAGGGAAAAGAGTGGTTCTTATATCCAAAGTATAAGTTCAGCATGAAATCTTATTATATGAGCGTTAGTACAACTGCAAAAAATGCAGAAATATATGTGAATGACAAAAAAGAAGCAGAGCTTTCTAGTGATAAAACTTCGAAAGAGTTGGGGCCATACTTCCCAGGTACATATGTTGTAAAGGCAACGGCGAAGACAGAACTTACTGAATTAGAAACAGAGAAAGAAGTAGATTTAGCGGATGAACAGAGCGAGAAGGTGAAAGTGGATTTATCGCTTGAAGGCAAGTATGTAAGCATTTCTTCTGATGAAAGTGATGCAACTGTATTTGTGAATGGGAAAAAACGTGGAAAATTAAATTATGGAAGTTATAAGCTTGGCCCTGTATCCACAGATGAAACAGTAGAAGTACATTTAGAGAAAACTACTGATCTTGGTGTGATGAAATCTGAAAGTGTTAAAATTGGAGACCAAAGCACATATTACTTAAAATTCCCGAAAGAAACATCAAGTTCAGCAGTGGGCGAATTTGTAAGAAATCATATTTATGATAACGTACGTGCAATTTCATTAAATGATTTTAGTTTAATTGAAAATAATTATGATAAGAGCGGGAAATCGTATAAGGAAGACCGTGATTATATACAGTATTTACACAAAAAAGGAATTACAGAAGACTTATTAACGATGGAAGTTCGTAATGTAGAGCGTCAAAGTGCTACGAAATATAAAGTAACGACATATGAAGAGTACCATATTCGTTACGGTGATGGATCTGTGAAGTTCAAAAGTTTTAATAACGAACATATTATAACTGTGAATGGAAATGGAAAGATGTTGTATCATTCTCTTGGTGCAAATAATACGTTGAAATCAGAAGATGTATCTGGTCCAACTCGTTAATATGAGAGAAGCTGTTCAATATTTGAACAGCTTCTTTTTTGTAGCTAAATCGATATTTCGTGTCGAACCGTTGATATATCGTAAGTTATGATAGATATAATCGAAAAATCGTTGATATATTTTTTTACAATTATGAGTGTGTTTCCTTTAATATTTCTTGTACATATGGATCATGTAATATCTGCTCTATAATTGGTAACATGTTTTGTTCAAATGGAATGTCGATAGGAAATGGCTTTTGAGAGCCTGGTTTTATTCCATATTGCACAATTTTGTAATGTGTATTGTTTTCAGAATTGAGCACAATTAACTTATAGCGGTTATCATCGCCAGTGAGTGAGAAATCAATAGACGTAGCGTTATATGTTACTTCATCTTTATATATGTACGGTTTTGGCGTACCAATCCAGTCTACTTTTGCTTGTACATTCATGGGCATAGCCTCCTTATATGTATTATAAATAAATAAAAGCCAGCTCTCAATAAAGAGAACCGGCTTGTAATTTAGCAGTCATTGGTTATTTTAAAATTTTCACTTTAACAGTTTTGCGTCCCCATTTTTGAGCAGCGCTATCTGATCCAAGTAAGATATCGATACGGTTACCTTTAATTGCACCACCAGTATCTCCAGCGATAGCTTCTCCGTAACCTTCTACCCATACTTTAGATCCTAATGGGATTACTTTCGGGTCAACAGCGATCATTTTCATGTTTGGATTCGCAGTTAAATCATGACCCATTGCAGTTAATACACGGCCGCCATATGTGCCACCGTTTTCGCTCGGGTGAGCTGTATATGCTGTAGCTACAACTGTTAACTCACGACCACCAGAAGGTGTGTTAGTTTCAGCAGCTTTTACAGCAGGCTTAGCAGCTGGTTTTGCTTGTGCTACAGGTGCTTGAGCCTTAGCTGGTGCTTCAGCTTTAGCAGGAGCAGTTGTTTCTTGTTTCTCAATTACAGGTGCTGTACCTGTTAAGAAAGGAACATGAACATAAGCTGTTTTCCCGTTATATTCAAATTGTAACCACTCATTTTGTACTTGGTTCGTTGTTTCGATTACATCGTCTTTCTTCAACTTTCCAAGAACCTCTGAGTTTGTGTTCGCTTCAGCACGTACGTTTAATACGTTAGCTGTTACGTAGTAGATGCTTTTTGTGAACTCTGCACTTACGAATGCGTCTTTACCGTTTAAAGTAACTTTTGACCATCCGTTCTCTGTATTTTGTACATCTATTTTATTACCGTTTAGTAATTTACCGACAACTTTTGATTCCGTAGTAGGGTTTTCGCGTACGTTTAGTACATCTGTTGTTACAACAGTTTCTGCATTAGCAGATGATGTGAAAATCCCAAGACCAAAAACTGCTGCTGTTGCTATACCAATTAATTTTTTCATGATAGCCTCCATTGCGTTTGTTTTCGTGTCCTCATTATAGCAACAGATTTTTTCGGATTTGGGGAAAACACACAATTACAAACCATTCGTAATAAGTCGTTAACATCCTGTAATATAACAAAAAATATAGGAAAGCGTTTTTCATTCTATATGACTCATAGGTTTCTAGTTATATTCAAAATATTTAATACAACATGTTTTTTTCGACGTAAATAAAAATATTACAGGAATGTTACATGATATTTACTAAACGATTACATTCCTTGAGTATTTTACCGTTTTATGGGTAATATAGTTATATAAACATAAACATTTTGTTTGTGAAGCTATAAACACGTGCTATATACTAGCAAAAAAACCGCATAATTGTTACAAAACGAAAGGGTTGTAAGGAAGAACTTTGCCCTTTTTTACATATGTAACACATCCTTTTTTAGGAAAATACATTCCTATCCGCGTTTTTCTCACACAATTTGACAGCAGTATTTCTAACTTGTAGCTCTTACAGAGTGAAAAGGTTATACGAAAGGTAAGGCTGTCCATAAGAATTCGAATTGGTGAAGGTGAAAGTAAGAAAATCACCGCAAAATTATAGTTTTCTATCCGATTTTACATATCGGAATTTATGTTATTTACAAAAGCGAAACCTACGAAGGGGGATTTGATGAGGAAACTGACAAAAACATTCATCGTTTCATTAACATTATGTATTGCATTTACAATTTGGGGGATTATTCCCGAATCTATTATTGGAAAAGGTAGCTTAGGAAATGTAACAACCGCAATTCAAACTGCATTAGTTAGTAAGTTCGGGTGGTTTTATATTATTTCCGTGTCTATTATTTTAGGTGTGTCTATCTTTTTAATTGTTTCGAAATACGGTTCTATTCGTTTAGGTAAAGATGATGATGAACCTGATTATAGTTATATGACATGGTTTGCTATGCTATTTAGTGCTGGTATGGGTATCGGCTTAGTTTTCTGGGGCGTTGCTGAACCATTAAACCATTTATACGCACCTCCGTTTGGAGAAGGTGCAACTGAGGAAAGTGCGCGTCTTGCACTGCGTTTTTCATTTTTCCATTGGGGATTACATCCTTGGGGACTATATGCGTTTGTAGCGTTATGTATTGCTTACTTTACCTTTAGAAAAGGAAAAGCAAGTACGATTAGTGCGACAGTAGGTCCGTTATTTAAGGGCGGGGAACACGGGCGTATTGCTCATTCATTTGATGTGTTAGCTGTTTTTGCAACTGTGTTTGGTGTTGCAACGTCATTAGGTCTCGGTGCAAAACAAATTGCGGGTGGTGTTAGTTATTTAACATCTATCCCGAACTCATTAACGACACAGTTAGTTATTATTGCAATCGTAACGGTTCTTTTCATGTTATCTGCGCAAACAGGTCTTGATAAAGGAATTAAATATTTAAGTAATACGAATATTATTTTTGCATTTGCACTTATGATCATTGTATTATTTGCAGGTCCAACAAACTTTATTATGAATTACTTCACTTCAACAATCGGTTCTTATATTCAGGAATTGCCAAGTATGAGTTTCCGTTTAAGTCCATTAGACGAAGGTGGGAATCAATGGATTCAGTCATGGACAATTTTCTATTGGGCATGGTGGATTGCGTGGTCACCGTTCGTAGGTACGTTTATTGCTCGTGTTTCACGAGGTCGTACGATTCGTGAGTTTGTTATCGGTGTGTTACTTGTGCCGACCGTAATTGGTGCACTTTGGTTCTCTGTGTTCGGCGGTACTGGTATTCATATGGAGCTGTTTGGTGATGCACATATCTTCGACAAAGTGAAAGAAATGGGAACAGAAGTAGGATTATTCGCTATGTTCGATCAGATGGGCAGCTTTGGATCAGCTTTATCAGTTTTAGGTATTTTACTTATTGCAACATTCTTTATTACATCTGCAGACTCTGCAACATTCGTTTTAGGGATGTTAACGACACATGGTAGTTTAAACCCACCAAATCGTATTAAAATGATTTGGGGTATCGTTCTAGCCGCGATAGCTTCTACGCTATTATATATTGGCGGATTAGAAGCCTTACAAACGGCAGCTATCATTGCAGCATTCCCGTTCGTCTTTGTTATTTTCTTTATGATGGCAGCATTATTTAAAGAGTTACAAAAAGAAGGACGTATGAAGCGTCATTAATAATAGAAGGAAAAGAGCTGATTTCATATCAGCTCTTTTTTATTTCTCTATTTGCCTGTAAAAGTACGATTGGTGATGGCTAATGAAAGTTTCACTTTATATAGAAGGAATTTGAAATGCGGGTAGGGGAAATAAAATACTTTACCATATAAGTAGTATGCCTTTTATACGAAGAAAAAACGATAGGTTTCGACAATATTCGATCCCTTGCGAATTCTATTCATATTTTTGACAAAAAATTGTCGGAAATGTGTTGTCACGTTTATATATATGTGCTATATTATTTCCTGTAAGCGATTTCAAATAGTTTTAAAGCGCATTCAAGGGGGACATCTAGAATAATGAAACGTTACGAAAGAAAGTGGAAGCATATTTGTTTGAAACGTGTGGCACATCGTAGTGTCCAAGAAAGCACGGAACCTAAGACTGAAACGCGCAAAGAACAGCAAGAGAAGCAATTGGTTCTACAAAAATAGCAATCACTTTTTCGTATATAAATGAAGGTCGATCGTTCGTTGGGGGATGGACGTGAAATTACTTTCAGCTAAGGGGTATTGTCTGATATATAATTTATACGGCAATAAATAAGCACAGAGCATACGGCGCTCTGTGCTTATTTTTATTATTTATCTTTTTTGAATCGAACTGTTTTATCCCAGCCAATGACTTGTTTCTTGCTCTTTGCACGTAAGTATAAGATTAAGCTACGAATAAATAAGTACGTAAAGAGCTGTGCGTACGTAAAGTACATAATAACGCTAATAAAAATATTAGTCGGTGTAAAGGTTCGTTCGACACTCTGGGCACTAAATAATTGAGAAACATATGTAATATATGCGACATACCACATAAATAGTAGCGGAATGCTATATTGAATTTGGAATATCCCGAGTAGCCCAATTACAAACCAAACGTTCGAAATGATTAGGAATAGCCAAAATACAACATACACTAGAACTTGTTGTAAGGAATGAACAAGCAGCTTTCCTTTAAAGAAACTTAATGATGAGAACATTTTTTCTAAAATATATAAATTTCCTTGGAGCCAACGTGTACGTTGTTTAATAAGAATTTTTAAATGCTCTGGTTCTTGTTCCCAAGTAACTGATTCTGGGACGATTGGTAAGAGATAACCTTTTTGTGTAATTCGTAATGTTAATTCAGCATCTTCTGCAATTGCGTAAGGGTCATAGCCACCAAGCTCTTCTAGTGCGGAGCGACGAAGAAGCATGTTTGTTCCTGTCAGCGAGCCTGTTTGGAATAGTAACCAGCGTCCAGATTGCATAAGGAGCTGGAAGATTTGGAATTCTAGCGAAATCATTCGCGTCAACCAGTTTCTGTTTTCGTTTACTGTACGAACGTGTCCAACAGCTCCAACAGCATCTTCAGTTGTTTCAGCGTGCTCTACAAGCATTCGCAGTGCGTGTGGTTCAGGTTGGTTATCTGCATCGTAAACACAGAAGTACTCACCATCTGAAATACTAAGCCCATAGTTTAGTACACGTGATTTACCCTTCGGTTCACCGGGAGGAACACGAATATGGCAAATATGAGCATAAGCTTTGTCGAAATCATCTCCGATTTCAGGTGTTTCATCTTGAGAGTTATCATTTAATAAATAAATAGTTAGCTTTCCTGGATATTCAATCTTTGCCATCGCCTCTAAAGTATCTTTAATAACGATGCCTTCATTATGGGCAGGTATGAAAATATCGACGCTCGGATAATGTTCTAGCGTACGATCTTTTCGTTTACTATTTCGGTGAATTAAGCCCGCGATTGTTAAGAAAGAGTAGTAAACGAGTAAGCCAGAGAATAGAAAGGCCGTAAAAATAAGTACATATTTAATTGAAAATGTGATACTAATCCAAAAAACGAGTACGCAAAACAGAAGGAATAAAAGAAGTATAACGAGAGTCATCATAACAGTGTCTGTCCTTTGTTTCCAATTTGCTCGCGTGAAATTTTTATATCTTTGATTGCTTCAGCAGCAAGCCATTGCTCCATTTTTGGTTTTAGGCGATTCATTACAATGTCAGCACCAGCTTCATTTGTGTTTTGTAATAAAATAACTAGCGTATTATTATCATATTCAGCAGCAAGGTCAAAATCATTCCTTACCGTTTCAACTAATAAAGAAGCTACACGGTCCATAACACTTTCCTTTGTATATTTACTAAAGGAAGTGAAATCAAAGTAAACAATAATGCCTGTTTCATTACGACGATTCATTGCAGTCGTTAATAACGCTTGGCGTCTCTCGAATTCTTGTCTTGTTAGTAATGTGGATTCTCCAATATATTGTTCCAATGTTCTCACACGCTCAGTTAAAGCTTTATTTTCATGAATCACTTTTTTCAATAGGTGAGTTGTTATATATACAATGAAGAAGTTAGCTGCCATCAGGAAGTGGGTAATCATATATTGCCATTGATCTGATGTACTCCATAAGTGAAGCCATGCTTGATAGAACAAATAAAATACGGAAATAATGGTTCCTAGTATGAAGAAAACAAATGCTGTTTTGTCAGCTAAAAATAAGAATAGTACATTTACGATTACGTATATTATTGTAAAAATGAGAGCATGCTCATATTTCGTCACATATACAGTAGTAAAATAAAATACAATTTGTAAAATCCACATAGAGAGGATTTTATAGAACTTATCTTTCACAAAACTTTCCTCCTTAAAGCTATTTCATCAATAGATACTTGTAGTATGCGCAATTATTAAGAAATTGACCATGTCGTTACATTCTTTTGAAGGGCAACAACAAGTAGTATCTCTATTTTCATAAGAAAAATAAACAGACTTAAACATTATTGTATCATAATGTGCTTATATTTAGGATAAATTGATTAATAGATACATAAAAGACGTTTGGATTGCATGAAAAAAGTCTCCTCTTGTAGAAAGAGAAGACTCTATATAAGTTTATAGGAACATCATACCTGCAACTGCTGCGTTTAAGAAGTTCGCTAATGTACCAGCGATAACTGCTTTAATCCCTAATTGTGCAATTTGTTTACGGCGAGTAGGAGCTAACGTTCCTGTTACACCTAATTGAATTGCGATAGAAGAGAAGTTTGCAAATCCACAGATTGCAAATGTTAAAATTAGATTTGTTTTGTCAGAGAACTCTGCCATGTGTGGTCCTAAGTTTGCGTATGCAACGAATTCGTTGATTGCAAGTTTTTGACCGATAAAGCTTGCTGCTTGTATCGCTTCACCAGGAGAAACCCCGATTAAGATTGCGAATGGTGATAATAAGTAACCAAAGATTAAATCAAGACTAAGTTTAATATCGAACAGAGAACCAACCCATCCTAATAATCCATTTAATAAAGCGATTAATGCGATGAAAGCCATTAACATTGCTGCTACGTTAATAACAAGTTGCATACCTTCAGATGCGCCGCGTGCAGCTGCATCAATAACATTTGCGTCTTCACGTTCTGTAGAAAGTTCAACGTTATTATCTACTTTTTCTGTCTCTGGCATGATTAGTTTCGCAATTAATAAGCTCGATGGAGCCGCCATAATTGCAGCTGCTAATAAGTGCTCTAACGGAATACCCATTGCTGCATAACCGACAAGAACGGATCCGGCAACAGCTGTCATACCGCTTACCATAATAGTGAAGAATTCACTATTTGTTAAGCGTGCTAAGTAAGGTTTAATTAAAATTGGAGCTTCAGTTTGCCCTAAAAATACAGTCGTTACTGAGTTTAGGCTTTCTGCTTTAGAAGTTCCAAGAAGTTTACTTAATGCACCACCAACGATGCTAACAAATTTCTGCATAATACCGAAATAATATAAGATTGCTACTAATGAACTAATAAATACGATTGGAAGTAGTGCTTGAATAAAGAATACAAATCCCCAAGGTCCCTTTGCGTTGACTAAATCCCCAGTAACGAACTTAATTCCCTCGTAAGAAAAATTAATTAATCCTTGAACACCGTCAGCAGCGTGTTTTAAACCTGCTTTACCAGCATCCCATCGTAATACGATAAATGAAAATGACATTTGTAATGCTAGCGCGATTAAAATTGTGCGCCAATTAATAGCTTTGCGGTTGGAAGATAGTAGAAAAGCAATTGCTAATACTCCAATCACGCCGCCAATTCCCCATAAAAGATTCATGCAGTGTATGCTCCTTCCTCATAGTAAAAACAGTGTATAAACCAGTTGTCTATACGTTTACGAATATAACATCTTAAGTAACTTATCATAATGGACATCGGAGGTCAAACGTCTAATGAAAAGTTTAAATAAAAAGAAAATTCTTCAAAAAAACACATATGAAATAAATAGACATGAAATAGGTTATGTTTTTTATGGGAATATATACATTATGATAACGTTATGCATTGTTTTTGCAGAATAAAGTGTATGAAATGGAAGAATGGATACATTATTTTTGTAGAGAGAAGGTAGGAGAAAGGGAGTAATATGTTGAACTCATAGCAAAAAAGCCTTCTAGTAAACTAGAAGGCTTTGAAACTATTAATTAAGGTGCTTTCGTGTATCCTAAGAAGTGGCTCTTCCAATAAGATTTACTTAATGAATCGATTGCTACACCGTTATCTCCAGCTTGGATAAATGATCCGCCCCCAAGGTAGATACCCATGTGAGAAGGACCAGATTTATAAGTGTTTTGGAAATAAATTAAGTCACCAGGTTGTGGACTTGAAGTTTTTGGTAGGCTACTCCAATATCCTGCAACACTTTGGCGGTTAATGTTATGACCAAATTTCTTAAATACGTGGTAGATGTAACCACTGCAGTCAACACCGTTAGCAGAACTTCCGCCCCAAACGTATGGTACACCTTGCATTGATTTTGCATATGCAAGTACGGAAGAACTGTCGCCGCTATTGTTGCCTGTATTATTATTGTTGTTATTGTTTTGATTGTTATTTTGGTTATTGTTAGGCTTATTATCTACTGCGCCTCCAACTGGTGTTTTAGATAGGTAACGTGTTCCGATATAACCAGTTTGACCGTTGTAGTTAATTTTGCTCCATCCAGAGTTTTCAGAGATTACTTGAACCTTCTGACCTTGTGGAAGTGCGCCTATGATTCTATAATTTGTACCTTCGCCGCTACGTACATTTAGTGCAGAAGCATTAATGTAGTAGTCACCAATTGCACCTTGGTTAGGCTGTTCAGGTTGTTTTGGTTGCTCAGGAGTAGTAGTGCCACCTTTAACGAATTTTACAAATTCGCTACTAACAAAGCCTGTTTTTCCTTGGTAATTTACCTTAAACCAACCGTTTTCAGATCCAACTACGTTTAATGTTGTACCGTTTAAAACGCCACCAATTACACTATGGTAAGCGGCAGGGCCTGTACGAACACGTAAAGATGTAGCGTTAACTACGTAAGAACCACCAGTTTGAATAGTTCCATTATTGTTTTGCTCTTGTTTGTTGCCTTCTGTAACGTTTTCGTTAGAACCGCCTTTTGTTACGTAGTCTTTGCTTATATAAGCAGTTTGTCCTGAGTAATTGATTTTGAACCAATCTTGAACTTCGCCAACAACTTGTACTACTTGTCCTTTTTTGACAGAACCTACAGTTGTGTGAGAAGTGCTAGGACCAGTACGAACACGAAGGGAAGATACATTTACTGTATAGTTTCCGCTTGCTGGTTTTACTTCTTGGTTGTTATTATTCGTATTGTTGTTTGAAGAACCTGCATTAGAAGAAACGCCAGATACGAATTCGCCACTTACATAACCTACTTGTCCATTATGGTTAATTTTCACCCAACCATTTTCTTGTCCAATTACGTTTAATGTTTGTCCTTCATATACACGTCCAGAAACAGAACTAGAAGTGTTAGGAGCTGTACGTACACGTAATACATCAGCGGTAACTTTATTATTTCCACCTGTGCTTACATTGTTGTTTGCTGCTCCACTTTTTGATACAAATTCGCCACTAACAAAGCCTGTTTTTCCGTTAATGTTAATTTTGAACCAACCATTTTCTTCGCCAATCACGTTTAGTGATTGACCGTTATAAACGCGTGAGATGATGTCGTGAGAAGTGCTTGATCCCGCACGAACATGTAATACGCTCGCGTTTACCGTATAAGATGAGTTGTTTGACGCAGAAGCTTGGACAGTTGTAGCAGCCTTTTGTGTATTTTGTTCAGGTGCAGCTTGAACACTATCAAGTGTAGGTGCTGCTCCTCCTGCTACAGACACTGCCGCAAGACCGGCAAGATACTTTTTCATAATTTGTCGATTCCTTTCTGTCTGTAATGTAGTGAAGAAATATTTACCAACTGTTAAAAATTCTAAAGAGCATGTCGATTACTGTCAAGGCTTATGTGGGAATCTGAATATGACAAAAAGATTACAAGAAAAAATCAAGGCATAAATTTACACCTTGATTTCCATTTAAATGCATATATTGAATGTGAAAGGACAGAAATTATTCGGGTTTAAGAAGATGCCATATTGGATTGTAACAAGATTTGATTAAATGATTTTTGCAGTTTTTTGGTGATAGGCCCAACTTGCCCATCTTGAATCGCGGTTCCATCAAGGTGGGTCATTGGTAAAATTTCAATCGTTGTGCCTGTAAAAAAGCATTCATCGGCTTGATAAACGTCACGAACGCTGAAAAGTTCTTCCTGTACAGGTATGTGAAGAGTATTCGCTAAAGAAAGGACATATTGACGAATAATGCCATTTAAAATAAGGTGATTGGCTGGATGTGTGTAAAGAGTTCCGTTTTTAATTAAAAAGAAGTTGGAATGGCTTCCTTCCGTTACAATACCATTCCTTACGAGAAGTGCCTCTTTACAGCCTTTTCGTTCAGCTTTCGTAGCAGCTAGTACGTTTGGTAATAAATTTAATGATTTAATGTCACAGCGTAGCCATCGAGTATCGGGTTCTGATATAGCGCGTATACCATATTCAATCCATAAGGCTGGTCTTTCTTTTTTTGTAATATAGGCATAAATTGTCGGAGGGGTGTCATATGAAAATACATGTGTGCGAGCTTGTACACCACGAGATACTTGCAAATAAATTGTGCCATCTTCGTGGAAATGGTTTCGTTCAATTAATTTGTAAAGTAAAGTGATGAGCTCAGCTTTTGAGAAAGGGAGCGATAATTCTACTTCTTCCATGGATCGATATAATCTCGTTATGTGCGGATCTAATAAGTGAAAGTTCCCTTTATATAGGCGAATAACCTCGTAGACACCATCTCCGAACTGCGAACCTCTCTCTTCAAGTTCTATGTACGTTTGTTGTTTTGTTGTATCAATAACTTCATCATTCCAAAGTACAAATTTTTCGTATGCCAATTTCCGTCCCATCCTTTCGTAAGTACGTAAGTAACGTGAAACTTTCATTCATGCGAGATAAAAATCACTATAGTAATTTTTATGTAAGCAATTCTCTACATATGACCGTATATGTATTTGTAAATCATAGAGAAGTAAGGATGGTTTACCCCGCATTAACGGGCAGTAAAACTCCTACTTAAAAATTCGGGTGGAGCAAAGAAGTGAATTGGGCGAATAACTGCCCGTAGCTGCCCGATTGGTGAGGGCTGATTAAAGTTTCACTTTACAGCATTTTGTATATACAAATTCGAAAATAAGAATGAGAATCCTGCTTTTAAATAAAAAAAAGCAACATTCTTATGGAATGCTGCACAAGGAGGGTAGCTATCTTTCATAGGGACATTGTCTCGTTGGATGTTTTGTGTATGGAAACAAAACATGTTGAAAGACAATTATAAGAAAGTAGAAACAAAAGATTTACACACTTCTTTAAGGGATCTTACGAAAGATGAGAGATAAGAAATATGTAGAACCTCGTTTACATATTTTATTATAGAGATTCTTCATTAACACTATGTGAATATTTGGTAAAGGTTATGTAATTTTAAAGTTAATGAATATAAGTAGTTGTATGGAAGAAAATAAAAAAAGAGGCTGAGATTACTCAGCACTCTTCTTTTCTTCTTTAATAACTGTTTTTACTTCACCAGTTTTGATCTTATTACTTTCAGAGAAGCGAAGTAAGTCACCTTCAATGATTTTATCAGACATGTTCAATTCATTTTGGGCGCGATCAATTAGTGGTTGGGATTCTTCTTTCGGTAATTGTACAACTTCGCCAGTAGCACGGTCATAGAATGTACTGTTTGTGTACATGTATTTATCTGTAACGAAGCTACCGTCACGAAGAACAACGAATCCTTTATTATCAGGTGAGAATACATCATGACCGAATCGAACGTCATTTGTAGAATCTACACCAAGTAAGTTTAGAATAGTTGGTTTAATGTCAATTTCACCAGTTGGTTTCGAAATTGTTTTACCTTCTTTTTGACCTGGAACGTGAATAAACATCGGTGTTTTTTGTAAGTTCATATGGTCAAATGCAGTGATTTCTTCTTTTCCTAAGAACTGTGCCATTGCACGGTTATGGTTTTCAGAAATACCGTAGTGGTCACCGTAGAATACGATTACTGAGTTGTCGTAAATACCTTCTGCTTTTAGACGCTCAATAAAGTGTTTCATTGCTTCGTCTAAGTAACGAGCAGTTACCATGTAACGGTCAAATACTCCATCACCAGAATTGTATTCATCGATTAATTTTGTACTGTCATCGTAAGTGAATGGGTAATGATTCGTTAAAGTAAGGAAGCGAGTATAGAATGGTTGCTTCACTTGTTTTAACATATCAATAGATTGATCGAAGTATTCGATATCTTTTAATCCCCAATTTAATTTTGTTTCTGGCGTAATCTTGTAATCAAGCTCGTTGTAGTAACGATCATAACCAAGTGCTGGATACATAATGTTACGGTTCCAGAATGTTGCGTTGTTTGCGTGGAATACCGACGTGTGATACCCTTGCTGACGTAAAATTTCTGGAGTTGCTGTATATTCATTGTTACCGTGTGTGAAGAATACAGCACCGCGGTCTAGTGGATATAACGAAGTATCTACTAGGAATTCAGCATCAGATGTTTTACCTTGACCAGTTTGATGGAAGAAGTTATCAAAGTAATAACTTTCTTTCGTAAATTGGTTTAAGAATGGTGTAACTTCTTGTCCGTTAACTGTTGCACCAATTAAGAATGTTTGTAATGACTCAAGAGAGACAACAATTACGTTTTTCCCTTTTGCAGTACCGAACATATTTGGATCTGGTTTACTTTGTGTTGTTTTTACGTAGTTCTCTGTTTCTTGTAATTTACTACCGTCAGCGAACGCTTTTTGTGAACTTGATTTTGCTTGTAAGCCAAGATCGTATACTTGGTGTACATATAATCCTAAGTTTTTAACAAGCATAACGCGGTCGAATGAACGTGTTAATAGTTCTGGGCGTTCAGCTTCTGCAAGTCCTAAGTTTGCGAAGAAAATAGCAACTGTTGATACGAAGTATAGAGAACGCATCGGGCGTGCTACACGCTCTGTAGGTGCAAAGTTCTTCATTTTCTTTAATAGAACGAAGAAAACGATAATGTCTGCAAATGCAAGGATAATTTTGTAGTTAAATAATTCTTTCACACTAGAACCTAAACTTCCGAAGTTAGATGTTTGTCCTAGCACCGGTAATGTAACGAAGTCATTGTAGAATCCGTAGAACATTACGTTACCAACAAGAACGATTGTTAAGACAAAATTAATTCCAAGTGCTATATAGTTACGTTTTTTCCCTTTTGCAAATAATGCAAGACCAACAAGCAGTAATGATGCTGCTAATGGGCTAAGGAATAAAATGAATTCTTGCATGAAAGATTCAAGTTTTAAGTCAAAGCTTGTGCGTGTAATAAGGTAAGTTTTCAGCCATAAGGCTAAAGCTACGAATACAGTGAAACGCACATTTTGAAATTGTGATTTCAAGGTTTCTTTCATTCATTTCCACCCTTTCTCTATCAGGCTTGGTCGATTTTGGAGCGAAAAATGCTAAAATAAAAAATACATAGTTTTCTTGGCCATAATTAAAGGTTCTATATTCACCCATATACGACTATAACTATGCATACCCTTTTGGTTTCTTTTGTTGCTCATAAGCATAACGTCATTTCTGTATTATACAACAAAATTCATTTCTGAGAAACACTATAACATTTTACATTTTTTGTATAAGATTTGTCACTACCAGAGAAAACTTTAACATTCGTTTATATGTCCGTCAACTAGAAAATATAACAAAGGTAGAGCAGAATGTTAAGTGGAAGTGAAAATTTTCTTTGTTGAGAAATAAGAAACGAAGATGGGTAAGGGTTATCTAGAAATCTATTATATGAAGGAAATCGTGTGAAAATTAACGAACACTTGTTCTTTTTTAGTTTGTTTGTTACAATGAAAGTTCATTGATAGGTTTTGTGTAATTTCCATGAACTTTTACTGATAACATATTGTAGCTTATTTCTTTTTAAAAATAGGGAGGCTTTTTACATGAAACAAAAATTTTCAGTTGAAGCGTTTTGGAAGAAAGTAAAACATGTTGCAAAGCAAGCAGGGCAGTCGGTCATTTATGCAAGTTTATTACTGTTTTACGTTTTGCAAAGACCCGATGTTCCAAAACGAGTGAAAATTATTGTAATTGGAGCACTTGCTTATTTTATTGCACCGATTGATGCGATTCCAGATTTCATTGCTGGAATTGGCTATACGGATGATTTAGGGGCGTTAACGGCCGCACTAATACAGGTGTCGTTATACGTCAATGAAGATGTGAAAGATAAGGCACGAGTGAAGTTGGCAGAATGGTTTGGTTCGGATATAGACACAACATTTATCGATCAGAAATTAGGTCAATAGGTGAAATCTGTCATGAGGTGACAGGACGAACGTAAGCGAGGAAGTGCATTATGCCATCAGGAAGAACGCATACGAAAATAAACTTAATATCCCTTCCGGTTGTTTTGTTTTTGCTCTTTTCGTATGGATTAACAAATTTTGATTTTTTATTAACTTTTGCAATTGGTTTTTTAGTAGGTACTTCATTTTTAACACCAGATTTAGATACGTACAGTAATGCTTATAACAAATGGGGTTTCTTACGTATATTTTGGTATCCTTATAAGAAAGTAATGCCACATCGATCTTTCTTTACGCATACGATTATACTTGGTGATGTGATTCGTATTGCGTACATGTTAATTGTCTTTTCTCCATTTTTATTACTATTAAATGTAATCGCATTGGATGGTAATTTAATAGAAATTGCGCAGAAACATGAGGTTGAAATTGTAACATTCTTAATGGGAATTGTTGTGGCAAGTACGCTCCACATTATAGCGGATAAAGTGAATACACGCCGAAAGAAAATGATGAGAAAAAAGAAGAAACGCAGAAGATAAAGTGAACGAATTAGGAAAAGGGCCCCTTGCAAATTGCAAGGGGCCCTTTTTAAACAAACATTTGTTTAAAATTAAGCTTTCAGCACTTTAATTCCTTTTACAATGTTCCAGATGAAGTAGTATAAGCTGATGATTCCGCAAATAGCTAAGACAATCATTGATCCAATTCCAAGTGTTACATCTGGTTGATCAGATCCAAGACCCATAATTCCTAAAATAGTTACGCCAATGAATGTAGCGATACTTGGAATGATGTGTGTCCATAGAGCACGTTTTGCATGTGGTTTTGTTTCAGCGTCTCCTACAATCCAAACGATAATAGGGAATAAGATAGGGGCAAATAGTACACTAAAGTATGATAACGCAGCTAATATTTTATTTCCGTTCATATATATCACCTCATAAATAATTTCTGTTGTTATACTATTATTATGCAATAATTTTGGCAAACTTCCTATCGATGAACATTACAAGAACGTGACGATTTTGTAAGATTTTCTGTTAAATAATAAAATTTTCAAAAAAATCTTTTTTAATAGAAATTGTTATGGTACAGTATAAATGAAAGTTGTTGAAAACGTTTTCTTAAACGTTTTTTATTTTAGACTTAAAGGTATGATGACCTGATAGTCTATTGATGAGGTTATTCTATTTAAAAGGGGATTCTTTAGGGGGAGAGAACAATGAACACATGGACACAAGTTTATGATCCATTCGGAAACATTTGGATTTCGGCAGCGATAGCACTTATTCCGATTATCTTTTTTTTCTTAGCTTTAGCAGTTTTCCGCATGAAAGGGTATGTGGCAGGATTTATTACAGTTGTACTTACAGTTTTAGTAGCGTTATTCGCTTATAAAATGCCGTTCACGATGGCAATGGCAGCGACCGGATATGGTTTCTTATACGGATTATGGCCAATTGCTTGGATTATCATTATGTCGGTATTTTTATATAAAATTTCTGTGAAAACAGGTCAATTCGATGTGATTCGTGCATCGGTATTATCGATTACGAACGATCATCGTCTACTCGTTATTTTAATTGGATTTTCATTTGGAGCATTTTTAGAAGGAGCGGCAGGATTTGGGGCACCAGTAGCGATTACAGCAGCACTTCTTGCGGGGCTTGGGTTAAATCCTTTATACGCAGCAGGTCTTTGTTTGATTGCAAATACTGCACCAGTGGCGTTCGGAGCGATGGGAATTCCGATTACAGTTGCTGGACAAGTAACAGGTATTGATCCACATAAAATTGGACAAATGGCTGGGCATCAATTACCGTTCCTATCATTATTTGTTCCATTCTTTATCGTATTTTTAATGGATGGGTTTAAAGGGATAAGACAAACGTGGCCTGCGTTACTTGTAGCGGGTAGTTCATTTGCGATTACGCAGTTCATTACAGCGACATTTTTAGGGCCGGAACTTCCGGATATTACATCGGCACTTGTAAGTTTAATTAGTTTAGCGCTGTTCTTAAAAGTTTGGCAGCCGAAAGAAACTTATCAATCCGGGCAAGTAAATAGTGAAGTAGCAGCAACAACGACAGTAGCATCGATGCCGAAATTAACGTTTGGAAAAGTAGTGAAGGCATGGTCCCCATTTATCGTATTAACGGTTATGGTAGTCATTTGGAGCCAAAGTTTCTTTAAGGCATTATTCACTCCAGGAGGAGCTTTAGAAAGTCTTGTATTTAAGTTTGAAATTCCAGGTCTGCATAATCTAGTAATGAAAGCAGAGCCAATTGTAAATAAACCAACGCCTTACGAGGCAATTCTGAAGTTTGATGTATTATCGGCAACCGGAACAGCGATTTTAATTGCTTGTATCATTTCCATGTTTATTTTGAAAATGAATGTAAAAGATGCAGTAGTGACATTTAAAGAAACGTTAAGCGAATTAAAAATGCCAATTCTATCTATCGGATTCGTACTAGGGTTTGCATTTATCGCAAACTATTCTGGTCTATCTTCCACGTTAGCGTTAGCATTAGCTGGAACTGGCGGACTATTCCCGTTCTTCTCACCATTCTTAGGCTGGATTGGCGTATTCTTAACAGGGTCTGATACGTCTGCGAATGCACTGTTCTCGAATTTACAAGCCATTACAGCGCAGCAAGTCGGCGTATCTGAAGTGCTTCTTGTTGCAGCAAATACAACAGGCGGTGTAACAGGTAAAATGATTTCTCCGCAGTCGATTGCGATTGCTTGTGCAGCAGTTGGTCTTGCTGGAAAAGAATCGGATTTGTTCCGTTTTACAGTGAAGCATAGTTTGTTCTTCGTAATTATTGTTGGTATTATGACTTATGTTCAGGCTTATTATTTAACGTGGATGATTCCATAAACAACAAAAGAAATAAACTTTTAATTTTCCAAATTATGGTGTATGATAGAAAGGTATTGAAAATTAAATCAGTGATAAACTAGGGGTGCCTAACGTATGCGTAGGCTGAGAGAGAAGCGCGTGAACTTCTTAACCCTTTGGACCTAATCTGGCTCGTACCAGCGTAGGGAAGTTAACGGCTTTACATAATGATGTCTTTATGAGCCAGGTCCTTATTTTTTTATGGACCTGGCTCTTTTTATGGAAGATGCGCAAATTGGGAATACCGACAGTAGTGGATAGGGTTGTTCAACAAGCAATCAGTCAAGTGCTTGGTTCAATATTTGAAAAACAATTTAGCGAATCTAGTTACGGCTTTAGACAAGGGCTCTTTTATGTTTGTATTTCGGAACTTCATCATATTTCTTTAAATAATAAGCACGGTAAGTAGCTTCACGAAATTGTACAGAGTTGGCAGCTTCAACCATGTAATAACGAAGATACTGGTTTCCCGTTCGTGTCATGGGTGTTCGTTCCGATTCAAAGTTTCCAGATTGCGATTTTTTCTAGTAAAGACCGGTGTATTTGGCCAATTGTGCTTCGTTCTCAAAGCGTTCAATTTGTCCAACTTCCGCAATGATTCCCGCGGCGTATACGACTCCAATGCCTGGAACACTTGTTAAATATCTCGCTTCTGGAATGGCTTAGAATAAAGCAGTAATGCTTTTTTCTATCTCTTTGATTTGTTTTTTCAATGTTTGAATCAATCGTGCATAAGTGGCTAATACAACGTCCACAGAGTCTTGAACGACCTTACCTAGTCGGTAGGAGTCACGTATGGCTTTCTTGATGGTTTTCGCTAAATCTTCCGGGTCGCTAAAGCGTCCTTTCCCCTTTTTCTGAAGAAGAGTAGCGAGTGCTTCTAGATCCATTTCTGCGATTTCATCCAACGAAAGGGAATCTGAGAGTATTTCCATCATCGTCGCACCAAAAACAGAGGTATTTAACTCTTTCGATAACGTATTACATTTGTAGTAAAGGTTCTTCAGAAAGTGTTGCTTACATTATGTTTGCTGGTGAACGAGTTGATATCTAGATCGTGTTAAACGTTGAAGGGCAACGTATTTTTCCTCCTTGATAAGAAACTTATTATACCGTCCGATTCGTAAAAAATCGGCAATACGGAAAGCATCTATTTTATCGGTCTTATCTTCTTCAAAGAGTTTTTTATACCGATGGATGGCTTTTGGATTTTGTACGACCACTTCCACGTCTAAAGCCCTCAAATCCTTATCTTCCGTTAGGAACATGGAAGGACGGAAACTATAGACGGAAGTAGATTCCATACCAATGACAATTTTTTTATAGTTGTACAACTGATGAAAATGGAGAACATCCTCCTTAATGGCGTTGGCACCATTCACATCGTTTGAAAGACAAATTTCTTTCAAAACAGTGTCATGACTGTCAAGAAAACATACATCAAGTTTTTCAGAGCTTACATCAATAGCTACGAATAATCTCAAAGAAAGGACCTCCTTTCTTTGAATAGTATTTGGAATGAGCTTGGATACTGTGGGATCTCCCTAGAGTCAAAAACATAGCCACAACCTCGCGTATGAGTATTCAATGATTGCCTTCATCTAAGCTGCTCCTCCCACCATTATGAGAGGTAAGTGAAGGAAACCGATACAGCTTGTGCGTATGCAGTGCATTTTGGTCTGGGTCACAGTCTTTTAACGTGGTCGAACTACAGGAGGAGTAAGCATATTCCCGATGGATCCATTTTCACACTTCCATTATCTGGGGGAATCCCCCAGTATCCAAGACTAAATTTTACCCATACATCATTTTTTTGATGTAGTTCTTGAAGATAAAAACTATTTAATTTTCAAGGAACAGTTATTAACTTAAAACTTATTATACGAGGAGGGTGTATCATGAAAAAAATATGCTTTGTATTAATTGTCGACGCTGGTATAAATTATGGTTCAATATTTTCTCTACCATTTTTAAGGAATCAGGATGATTTGAAGGAATATTTTTCTAAGTATTATGATGTTTCAATTAATTATATTAGGGATAAAAACTCAGTTGACTATTTGGTAGTTCCCAAACCGTGTCCAGCTTTTGATAATGAAAATAATCTTCCAATAATTGAAGTACCAGCAATCTTATTTATGGAAAAGAATTTTGAAAAAATAAAGACTTATATAGACAATTATTTTTCTAATAACTCATAAAGAAAATAAAAGTACAGTAAAAAGAAGTCCGATAAAAAACGAGTGGTGTAGAATATTTCTATTAATCATTCGTTTTTTATTATATTTACATATATTTTTTAAAAGAGGATTATAGACGTTCTGAAAAAAAATAATTATAACAAGAACAGTGTTCGTGCTACTATCTACGATTATTTTTTGTACTAAGTACCCCTTTAACTAACAAGACAACAAAAAATAATTAACATATTAAGGAAATTACGTTACGATAAATGTAAGAGATTTTTCTTTGAGTTTTAGCTCTGAATAATAAAGATAGTTAAATCACTAAATGGAGGAGCAGGTCAATTTTGTTCCTTGTATAGTAAATTGTTACCTATCTCTATTGCAGGTTGTATGGCAGGTAACAGTAGCAGTTGTAGCGAAATACAGCAGAGACAAAGGCTCTTTGGCAAACGGGACTGATGAATGTATTTGGCAAGTAAAAAATGGTTCTTCCCGGAGTTAGTTGAAAAGTTTCATTCTCTCCAAAAGTAGAATCTTTGTCCGCAATGTGGAGAATTTGCATCGACCATACATGATTCTTTTAATAAGCTTTAACTTGTTTATGCTCCCTTCGGTAAGACCATTATTATTCTCATAAGTTACCGCATTTCTGACAGCTTCAATATCCCGGGCTAATCCATTCGTAAAGCTCTTAAACTCTTGTATATTAGTATTCTTAATTTTCTTAATACAATGGTTGAGATTCTCAACACTCTTTGTGGTGAAGATGTTTTTAAACTCCCATGTTAAATCATAAACTATTTTTACAATAGGGTGTTCTTCGTAATTATTGTTGGTATTATAACGTATGTTCAAGCATATTATTTAACGTGGATGATTCCATAAAGAGAAAAAGAAATAACCTTTGCATTTTTCAGATTATCGTGTATGATGGGAAAGTATTGAAAATTAAATCAGTGATAAACTAGGGGTGCCTAACGTATGCGTAGGCTGAGAGAGAAGGGCGTGATCTTCTTAACCCTTTGGACCTGATCTGGCTCGTACCAGCGTAGGGAAGTTAACGGCTTTACATAATGATGTCTTTTATGAGCCAGGTCCTTATTTTTTTATGGACCTGGCTCTTTTTATTTTGGCATGCGCTGGCCATATCTCGTCCTTGTCACGAACAGGGGAGGCAACAAAGGTTATGAAACAGTCTGTTTCAGCTGAGCAAATTGAATTGAAATCGAGTTTACCAGGGAGTAAGAAAGTATATGTGGATGGACCACGAGAAGGCATGAAAGTACCGATGCGTGAGATTGAACAAAGCGAAACAAATGGCGTTCAAAATCCGCCAATTCGTGTGTATGATACGAGCGGCCCTTATACGGATCCTGAGTATAAAGTGGAGTTAGAAAAGGGGATTCCAACGCCGCGCCATTCTTGGATTATGGGGCGTGGTGATGTAGAAGCATACGAAGGGCGTGAAGTGAAACCAGAGGATGACGGTGTGAAAGTGGCTTCGAAACATACACCTGTTTTCCCGCAAATGGATCGCCAGCCGCTTAGAGCGAAGCAAGGTGCAAATGTTACGCAAATGCATTATGCGCGTAATGGTATTATTACGTCTGAGATGGAATACGTTGCAATTCGTGAAGGAGTAGAGCCGGAGTTTGTTCGTAAGGAAATCGCAGAAGGCCGCGCTATTTTACCAGCGAATATTAATCATCCAGAAGCAGAACCGATGATTATCGGGCGTAATTTCCACGTGAAGGTAAATGCAAATATCGGAAACTCTGCTGTATCTTCTTCTATTGCAGAAGAAGTAGAGAAGATGACGTGGGCAACGCGCTGGGGTGCAGATACGATTATGGATTTATCTACAGGTAAAAACATTCATACGACGCGTGAGTGGATTATTCGTAATGCGCCTGTACCAGTTGGAACTGTGCCGATTTATCAAGCGCTTGAAAAGGTAAATGGAATTGCAGAAGATTTAACATGGGAAGTGTACCGTGATACGTTAATTGAGCAAGCGGAGCAAGGCGTTGATTACTTTACGATTCACGCTGGTGTATTGCTTCGTTACATTCCAATTACTGCAAAGCGTACGACAGGTATCGTTTCGCGTGGTGGTTCGATTATGGCGCAGTGGTGTTTATTCCATCATAAAGAAAACTTCCTATATACTCATTTTGAAGAGATTTGTGAAATTATGAAGCAGTACGATGTTTCGTTCTCTCTTGGAGATGGATTACGTCCAGGATCGATTGCAGATGCAAATGACGAAGCACAATTCTCTGAGCTTGAAACACTTGGTGAATTAACCAAAATTGCTTGGAAACATGATGTGCAAGTTATGATTGAAGGACCTGGACACGTGCCGATGCACTTAATTAAAGAGAATATGGAGAAAGAGCTTGATATTTGTCAGGGCGCGCCGTTTTACACACTTGGGCCGCTAACGACAGATATTGCACCAGGTTATGACCATATTACATCGGCGATTGGAGCTGCTATGATTGGCTGGTTTGGAACAGCGATGCTTTGTTATGTAACGCCGAAAGAACATTTAGGTTTGCCAAACAAAGATGATGTACGCACGGGTGTTATTACGTATAAAATTGCAGCGCATGCGGCTGATCTTGCGAAAGGACATAAAACGGCTCATCAGCGTGATGATGCACTTTCAAAAGCACGCTTCGAATTCCGTTGGCGCGATCAATTTAATTTATCTTTAGATCCTGAACGTGCGATGGAATATCATGATGAAACGTTGCCTGCAGAAGGGGCAAAGACAGCTCACTTCTGTTCAATGTGTGGACCGAAGTTTTGTAGTATGAGAATTTCGCATGATATTCGTGAGTATGCAAAAGAAAATGATTTAGAAACGACAGAAGCAATTGAAAAAGGAATGAAAGAGAAAGCAGAAGAATTTAAAGAAGCTGGTAGTCATTTATATCAATAATATGTTACACCTCTTTACTTGATTGATCACACTGTAGTACCTAACTTTATTATAGAAGAAGCCCCATTTGCTAAGACGGTAGCAAATGGGGCTTCTGTTGTTTATAAGGCAAAGAAGAGATGTACCCAGTAGAATAAGAGGAATAGTGTGACGACTGTTGTGAGCGGGATAACGATAAGGGATACACTTAAATAGTCTTTCCATTTTACTTTAATTTTGTTTTGTTTCAGAATATACATCCAAATGAGTGAAGCTAGTGTACCAATTGGTAGTAATAGTGAACCGATGTCACTACCAATGATGTTTGCAAGATAGATTGTTTTTAATGTGACTGGATCTAGTCCCATTTCTGTTAATGTGATTGTACCAATCATAAGGGCAGGATGGTTATTGAAGACGTTAGAGAGGATGGATACAAGTCCGCCCATTGCAAAGCTAGCATAGAGTAGATGCTGATTCACAATTGGCTCGAGCCATTGTACAAGTGCAGCTGTTAATCCTGCGTTGTGGAGTCCGTAAATAATGACGTACATAGAGAAGGCGAAAATTAAAATGTGCCACGGTGTCTTTTTCAAAATGTCGACAGGGTTTGTTCGTAAGTAGTACCATCTCCAAATGAGAAGAACGAGTGAACCAAGTACTGCAACGATTTCAATTGGGATGGATAAGAAGGATGCAACGAATAGAAGACAGCGCATCAGGAAGACGAAACCTAATACTTTTAACATGAATCTTGTCCGTTTTTGTTTCGTATCAACAGAATTATTTCCTTTTAGTGGATGGAAGTTTTTCGTGAAGAAAATTTCTTCAATATCATATGAAGAAACAGGTAATTTTTTCGGAAGTTTTTTCTTCAAAACTGTATACATGAGCCATGACATAAATAATAAGCCTAATGTTGCAGGTACAAACATCATAGCAGTATGCATATAAAGAGTCATATTAACGATATTTAATGCAATTAAGTTTACGATATTACTTACACCAATTGGTGCACTAGATGCGGTAGCGATTAAAGCTCCGCTTAATAAATAAGGAATTTGTTGATGTGGTTTTAATTGAAGGTTTTTTAGAAGAAGAATTAAAATGGGAGTTGTAATTAAAATACTACCGTCGTTATTAAATAAAAGAGTCATAAGAAAACATAATAATTGAATATACCAGTATAGACGGCGTCCAGAACCTTTCGCTAGATTTGCCAGTTTCGCTGCGGACCAATGGAAGAAGCCGAAGCTTTCTAATATAACTGCCATGACGATGGTCGCTAATATTGTTATGGAAGCACCGCCAATTTTACTTATAATATCCATGACGTCTGGTTTTGATACAAGTCCAGTAATTATGATGATACCAGCTCCGATTGCTGCTGGCCACGCCTCATTCAAACCTCGAGGCCGCCAAAAGATAACGATCATCGTTAAGAAGAATACAATAATAGTAATCCATATTTCAATGCTCATATTTTGCCTACCTTTCTATTTTCCCTTGAACAGATGTAGCTTGTCTCAAGTTTATATTGGTAGTATATTCAGCAAAAAATAAGAAGAACTAGACGTATAACGAGATGAAGCGAATATGTGTTTTTCAAGCTAAAGGACAAGTGTCACGAATAGTGAAATAACTATTATGAGAGGCGTCTATAAATTATTGGGGCAGTAAAATAGTAAATGAAATTTATATGGGCAATTATGGAGATATATTGACGCAACTTAAAATATATCAGCGATTATTGAAATATATCGGCGCAACTTAAAATATATCAGCGATTATTGAAATATATCGGCGCAACTTAAAATATATCAGCGATTATGGAGATATATCGGCGCAACTCAAAATATATCAGCGATTTTTAAAATATATCGACTTATCGACAAAACATGACAAAAGGAGTCTATTCCAAAATGCCTTTTGGGACAGACTCCAAGACTATATTATTTTTCCTTCAAAAAAGTACGATCCTTCAAGAATAAATTCCAGAAGAAAATAAATCCTGGTAATAAAATTGCAATCCCAATTGCGTATAGAATGAGCAGTGCATAGAACGTTTCTGTCGTTGTGAAGCTTGTAAATACAGTTACGTCAGGATAAATAATATACGGTAAATGCGCGACGCCGTAAGCGTAGCTTGCAAATGCATATTGAGCGACGACAGCTAAAACGGCAATGCGAGGGTATCCTAGTGTATTGTATTTTTTGTTTGTCCACCAAAGGGACGAGTATCCGATAACGAATAAAACAATAGAAACTGTAAACCACGGGAATTGCTTTATTAATCCTTGCATAAGCCAATGTGTTTCTGGGTCCATTACAACGAGGGCGATGATTGCTGTAACGAGCGTTGCAGGACCAAGAATGATAGCATTTCTTCTATAAATTCTATACGTATCTTCTGAACTTTGTTCTCTCGCAAAATCAGCAAGAAAGAGAGAGGAGAGAAATAGTTCAGACGTTAGTCCGAAAAGCATATAACAGTAGATAACCGGGCTAGAAAGAAGTTTTCCATACAGGAGTACTTCTTTTCCTTCAGACATTGTAATATAGGCTCCCTCTGTAACGGGTAAAACGGTAATTAATAGTGCTGGAATTAAGAGACCAGTAATACCTGAAATAACCCGAAGAAGGTACTGATATTTTGGCAAGGAGTAAGCAAATACCATAAACGTACTACGTACTGCAACGAGCACTAAAATTAACATAACTGGTACGAACATTACTGTCGCAAGAGTAAAGGCCGCTTTCGGAAAGAAGCCGAGAAATGCGACAACGACGAAGACGAGAAACGTATTTGTTACCTCCCAAGTTGGTGATAAGTACCGATTCGCAAGTTTAGCAGCGAGCGTCGGATGTTTTGCGTATACCATGCCCCAAAAACCAGCTCCAAAATCGATGGACCCTAGTATACTGTATACGAAAATAAGGGCCCATAAGATGATGATTGCAATACTTTCCTCATGCATGAGAATCGCCTCCTTGGTGTTGTAAATCATTCTTTAATGGATGTCTTCTAAAGAATGTCCGTAGAACAATGACTGTTAAAATAGCGAGTCCAATATATAAAATGATGAACAAAACAAATAAAGGACCGACGAAATCGGCGCGTGTAGATGCATCGACGGTACGTTGCATACCATAAATTGTCCATGGTTGACGACCGCTACAACTGAAAATCCATCCGAATTCAATACCGAGCATCATAATTGGTCCGCATGCGGCAGCCCCCCAAAGTAGCCACTTCGGTAGTTCTGTTCCCTTTTTTCGGTAAACGAAGTACCAATATAAGAGCGCAATTGCTGCAACTGCAAAGGTAAACGCAGCGGTGCCGACCATTAAGTTGAATAGTGTATGTGTATAAAATGGTGGCCATGTTTCTTGGGGAAATTCCTTTAGACCTTTTACGACAGTGCTAGGGTCTAGTCCCACCAATAAGCTAAGCATGTTGGGAATTTCAAGTGCATAGTTTAGTTCAAGTGTATTGGGATCCACAACTCCGCCAATGGATAGCGGTGCGTGTGATGTCGTTTCAAATAAAGCTTCAGCAGATGCAAGTTTTTCAGGTGAGTGTTTATGTAAGGCGATCGCTGATTCATGTCCTGAAAGCCACATCGTAGCGCCTGTAATAAATGTAACGACAAGCCCTAATAGCAGCCCTTTTTTATGATAAGCAATTTCACGTGTACTTAAATTTTTCTTCAATAATTTAAATCCAGCGATAGAAGCAATGACAGCCGCACCAGTTGCATAAGCCGTAATAACGACATGGAATGCACTTGTACCAAAACTCGGATTAAAGAAAGCTTTCCAAGGATCAACGTTAAAAACAGATCCATCTGGATTCATTGAAAAGCCTGCTGGTGTATTCATCCATGTATTTGCTGATGTAATAAGCACGGCGGATGCCGTGGCACCAAGCATGACGAAAAATAGCGAGATTAATCTCATAAATGGAGGAAGTTTATCGGCTGCATATACGTAAATCGACATGAATAAAGCCTCCAAAAAGAAGGCGAAAATCTCAATTTGGAAGGGAACAGAAATAACTTGCCCAACAATTTTGGCGAAACCAGGCCAAAGAAGTGAGATTTGCACACCAACGATTGTTCCAGTTGGAATTGCTACACCGAGAAGAATAGCAAACGCCTTTGTCCATCTTTTCGCCATAATGGCATAGTCGGAGTCTTTCTTCCAGTGATAGAGTATTTCGCTTATAAAAATCATCAATGAAAGTCCGACCCCAAGTGTTGCAAAGATAATGTGGAATGCTAATGAAGAACCGAAAAATGCTCTTGCTAATGTTACCGTATCCATATGTAAACTCCTCTTCTTTTTTGCCATTATTTTCTGATTGAATTGGAAGATTTATTCAAAAAAACTACCAAAAATATATATGTATTTAAAAAGTGAATATGATAATATAATGTTGTAATATTTTGAATAGAAAGAAATAAATAGTTGGTCATGTTTTGTTTGTTTTTTGCTCAGGAATCTTTTATAATCTTTTATGCGAACATAAGTTCTGTTTTTGGAATGAAGAAGTTTATGTGAAATGGAGAGGGTGTTTTATGTATCCTGAAGTCATTAAAAAGATGGCATTTTCAAAAGAGCATAGAGATTTATTATTGAAGCTATATAATAAAGAAATTACACGTCGTGAATATGATCGACTTGTACAATCGCTATATAAACCTTCTAAAGAGGTTTGCGAGGGATAGAAATGGGGGGAGACAATCTAATAGATTGTCTTTTTTAAATTTATGTATGTTCTGATAAAATTAAGGTTAGCCTTACTAGGGAGGTGAAAAGATTGCGTAAACGTTTATATATAGGGATTGGAGTTATCTTCTTAATCGCTTTAGGTGGAATTGTATTTTGGTCAGCTTTACAAGGAAACCGTACAGAAAATTTTATTTTAAGACATATGGTGAATGACAATGGAACACTTGCCACGTATCGTTTAGTAGATACTAAGGCAGGTACGGGTGAAGCTAAGGGACGTGAAGCTTTATCAGAATCGGCGGGATTATGGTTACAGTATACACTTGATAAAGATGATCAGGCGTTATTTGATGAGCAAGTAAAGGTTATTCAAGATAATTTCATATATAAGAATCATATTGTTTTATGGAAACTCTCTGAAAAGGGAGAGAGGCAGTCAGCTACAAATGCACTTATAGATGATCTTCGTATTATAGAACAATTATATCGTGCTTATGAAATGTATAAGGAAGAGCGTTATAAAAACCTTGCCGATCAATTAAGTGATGCTGTACTTCGTTATAATAAAAAAGATAATTATTATGTTGATTATTATGATGCAGATGCAGGGAAACAAAATAATTTTGTAACAACATCATACATAAATCCGCGTGCATTCTCCTATATGAAGAAGTACGGCAAAGTTTCTGCTCAGCAATATCAGGAAGTCGTTCAATTTTTAGCAGATTATCCAAGGCATGGCTGGGCATTCCCAAAAGAGTATAAAGAAGATGGTACATTTACGTACGATAAAGAAGTGAATCTTATCGACCAATCATACGTTGCATATCATCGAAGTTTAGGTGGTCTTTCATCAGCTGCTTATTTGGAATTTATAAAGAAGAAGTTCCAGGAGGATGGAAAGCTATACGGTCGTTACAATTTAGAAACGGGAAAACAAACTGTGAATTATGAATCGCCGGCCGCGTATGGACTAACGATTTTGTACGTACTACAAACAGGTGATACAAAGTTTGCGAAGGAATTGTATGATCATATGGCCACATTCCGAAATGACAACGTATTTAGTAGATATTACGGTGGATATGTAACAGGTGAAAATAATAATACGCATATTTTTGATAACGTACTACCACTTTTAGCTGAAATGGAATTAAAAAAGAGTGAACAATAAAAGGTGCCACCATATGAGGGTGGCACCTTTTATTTGTTCATATAATTTTACGTCCTAATATTAGAGAAATAGTCAATCACGAATTCACGGAATTGCTGAGCTGTTTTTGATAAGTAGCGTTTTTTTGACCAACTTAATCCGATGGTTCGCTGACAAGTGGGTTCAATAATACGCAACTTGCTCGATGCTAAAGTAGAGTTTTTTAATAAAGTTAAACTTGGAACAAAAGCGATGCCGAGACCTTGCTTAATGAGGTCGCTAATCACGGTCGGTTCATCGACTTCAAAAGCAATATGTGGAGTGAAACCAGCTTCTTTACAAAATTCATCCGTTAAGTGCCGAAATCCATAACCAGTGTTCATACTAATGAACGGTTCGTCCTTTACTTCATGGAGGTGGATATTTTCTCGGCCTGATAAACGATGGCCTGAAGGGACGACTAAGAAAATTTCTTCTGTAATAAGTGGTTCCCAAACAATTTCTTCTCCTTCAATTGGCACAGAGGAGATACAAAAGTCAATTTCTATATTATCTAGTTGTCGTTTCATAGAAGGAGTGGATGCCAGAAATTGTTGGAACCGAACGTTAGGATGTTCTAGTAAAAAAGAGCCAAGTAGTTCTGGTAATATTCTCGGAATAGAAACGGCTAGTGTAATAGAGCTTTGTTGTAATTCGGCTAAATCTTTAATTTCTCGTTCCCCTTCGCTTAATTCATGAAAAATACGCTCTACTCGTTTTAAAAATACTTTTCCGAAAGAATTTAAAGTAATCTGTCGACCTTGGCGATCAAATAAAGGAACGCCTAAATCCTTTTCGAGTCTAGCTATTGTTTTGCTGAGTGAAGGTTGTGCGATATGCAATTCTTCAGCTGCCTTTGTCATATGTTCTAGTCGTGCGACTGTCTGAAAGTATTTTAACTGGAGCAGTTCCATTTCGAGTCTCCTTTCTATAGACCAAAAGGAATGAATTAATAATTAAAGATGTATTATACAGTATGGAAAGTGACGTGTATAGTAAATCTGTTAAACCATTCTAATGGTGTTAAATTCGGAGAAGGAGTATGTTTCATGAAGGGAATTCAACTTGTATTTAAAGATTGGAAAGCGATGTGGCACCATAAACATGGACGTATCGCTTTAATTTTTTTATTAATCGTTCCGTTAATTTATTCAGGATTCTTTTTAGCTGGATATTGGGATCCGTACGGAAAATTAGATAAATTACCTGTTGCGGTTGTGAATTTAGATAAAGGTGCTGCGATGGATGAGAAAACAATTCATGCAGGAGACGATTTTGTAAAAAATTTAAAGGAGAATAAAGAACTGGCTTTTCATTTTGTATCAGAAAAAAATGCTGATGAAGGGCTAAAAGAAGATAAGTACTATATGGTTGTTACGATTCCAGCTGATTTCTCTAAAAAGGTAAGTACACTTATGGATGAGAAACCAGAACCAGCACAATTGCAGTACAAAGTAAATCCGGGTAAAAACTTTGTAGCAGCGCAAATTGGAACGACAGCTGTTGAAAATATGAAAACAAAAATTTCAAATAGTATTACGAAATCTTATACAGAAGGTGTGTTTTCAAAGTTTCAAGACTTAGCACAAGGGTTGAGTGATGCAAGTAATGGTGCTGGGAAGTTACATGAAGGAACGACAGATGCAAGAAATGGGGCAGATCAGCTTGCAGATGGTATTCATCGTTTAAGTGACGGGACATCAAAAGTGAAAGAGGGAAGTGAAAAACTTGCTTCTAGCAAATCAGCCTTAACTGACGGAGCGAATGAGCTAAGTCAAGGAGCAACTTCACTTCATAGCGGTATGGAGTTATTAGCACAAGGTGAAAAAACGTTACAATCAGGGGTTAGTGAATTAAGTGCTGGTACAAATGAATGGGTGAGCGGAAGTGAGAAGCTTGCTGAAGGCCAAGTAAAAGCGGATGGTGCAGCTAATAGTATAAAACAACAATTAGAAGAGTACGTGAAAAATCATCCAGAAGTGCAGCAAGATCCCGCTTTTCAAAAAATTGTTGCTACGTCTGATGGACTAGCTAAAGCAACAAGTATTTTAAATAATAGCCAACAACAATTAACACAAGGTGCGCAGAAGCTTGCAAATGGTCAGCATAAGGTTGAAGAAGGTATGAATACATTCGGAGTTAAGTTAAATGAAGCTACTGCTGGAACGAAAAAAATAGCAGATGGTGCTACAAATTTAGCTAGTGGATTTACGAAATGGGGAGCTGGATTTACATCATTACAAGAAGGTGTAAATCAACTTGCGAGTGGCGGAACAGAGCTGAATCATGGTGCTGATCAGTTAACGAACGGACTTGTTAAACTTGATGATGGTGCGAAAGAACTTTCTAGGAAATTAGGAGAGGGCGCAGAGAAGATAGCGGATATTCGTAATGATGATGCACGCAATACGATGTTCTCAGAGCCAGTTCAGTTAGTGAAGTCAACAGTTTCTGACGTGCCTAATTACGGTTCAGGTATTGCACCATATTTCTTATCGCTTGCATTTTATGTTGGCGGAATTATGGCATCGAATATTTTACCGCTTGGTCGCAGACAAAATATGAAGGTAAGCGGAACGGTACATTTTATTAATAAACTAGGATTGGTATATTTAATTGGACTTATTCAAGCGCTACTCGTAGATGTAGTTGTGCTAGGTGTTATGAAATTAGAAGTCGCAAGTGTGCCACTTTTTGTTTTATCAAGTATTGTTATTTCCTTTACGTTCATGACATTTATTCTTATGCTAGTAACAGTATTTGGTCTTGTTGGAAAGTTCTTAGCGGTAACCCTTCTTGTCCTGCAATTAGCGACGAGCGGAGGTACTTTCCCAGGAGAATTAAATATAGCTGTTCTTAGTAAAATTGGACAATTTCTCCCAATGTCTCATTCTCTTAGAGGATTACAAGATGTTATTTCTTTAGGAGATTGGTCGCAATTACAAATGCAAATTTTAATATTGTTATGTTATCTCGTTGTTGCCGGTGGAATTGCTTGGATTACGAGTCATATACAGCATAGAGAAACGAATGTAGAACAAGTTTCTTAAGATGAAATAAGCTATCCGATTTTTTCGGATAGCTTATTTTTTATTTACGTTCCATTACTGCAAAGTAATTATTTTCATTATCAGCAAAGTTGAATGCTCTACCAGTAGGTAAATCTACAACCTGTCCAACTGTGACATTTTTCTCAGAAAGATCTTTATATAGACGGTCTAAGTCATTTGAGAAGAACATAAGTGAAGGTGTATTTAGGTTTAGTTCAGGTTGCATCTTCGCGATTAACGCTTTATCGTGAAGGACGATGCTTGTTCCTGCTTCTTTCGCCGGTGCAATTTCAATCCAGCGGAATCCGTTTCCGTTATTTTCTTCCGCAATGATTTGGAACCCTACTTTTTCTGTCCAAAATTGTACTGTTTCGTCTTGGTTATTTACATATAGCATAATTTGTCCAACTTGATTAATCATAGGTGTCTCTCGCTTTCTTTTTATATGCGTATTATTATATCAAATATATGGCTTGAATAGTTTTTTATGATTTTTTCGGAATACAACCTTCGTCCATTTCACCTTTGTTGTAGGAGAAGGCCCTGTAATCCAAATATGAAATGGTATTGTGCTACAAATGACCATTGTTGAAATAGAGATAATGGCCGTTAACACAAATAGTAATAGGGTATATAATATAGTATTTTCTTGCAGCGTGAATAAGGAAAGAAGTTTTGTACATAGTTGCAAGAAGAATAAATGAGCTAAATAAGCACCATACGTGTAATTTCCAATGAAACGTAACGTTTTATATAAGAAACCACGACGCTGTACTATCATAATAGATAACACATACAGTATGATAATTTCGCATACGATATATAAAAACATAGATGGTTTTAAATAGGTAGAAACAGTTAAATGAATAGAGTTTGCTCCGTAAAAACTAAACAACTCATAATTGATGAATAAAAATAAGATGAAAAATAATATTGTTATAAGCGGGATATGTTTCATGACGAATAGCCGCCAAGTTTTTAGTGCTACAGCGGCGATGCCGCCCATAACGAAATAGAATGAGTAGAATAGAAATGATCGATCTGTATAATGTAAAATTGTTGAACTTGTTAATTTTTCTCCATTAAAAATATAGTGAGAAGAGAACCACATTAATAGAAAATATAGGCAAGCGAAAAAGGTCATATATTTATATATGTCTTTTTTATTTTCTGTTCGTTTTTGAAACCAATAAAAAAGTGTGCATAGTAAAGGGAACAATAAGTGAATTTGGAACATCATAATAACGTACCAAAGATGGGGCGCGGCTGTTCCGAGTAATAAACTTTTTATTCCACTTTGTAACGTAATAAGATCATTTGTTGTTAATAAGTAAAGAATAGACCAAAAGAAATAAGGAATGAGTAAGTGTGTCGCTTTTTCAGAAATATATTCTTTATATACTAATTGCTTCGTATAGTGACGAATTAAGTGAAATCCAACGATAAATATGAATGCTGGTGCTGAGAATTTTGCAAGATTAAATAGCATGCCCATAATGAGGGATTGCTCAAGTAAGACATTTCCTTGCTTCATTGTATATAATAACGAACTTTGCAAAACGACAGCGAGAAATGCAATGCTTTGCAAAACTTTAAATTCAGGTGCGCTTTGTGTCATCGTGTTCATCTCCTTTTCCATACATGATTATAGTACGGAGAATGGATAATGGATGTGGAATATTTGTGAAGATTGTAACAAATTTGTGGCGAGAGGAGCTATCAACTTATCAACAAATAACGAAAGAAAGAGGATGCTCTAAACGAGCATCCTCTTTCTATTAAGCAAATTTGTTTTTGATCCAATTCTTACCTTCTACAAGGCGAGCTGTCATTACCGCACAAGCGTTATCTGCTGTTACGTTTAACATCGTTGCAGGTGGATCAATGATTGTACTAATTGCTGCGATAATTGGCAGTGCTTCTGGCGGGAAACCGTATAGAGATACAATTAACATTTCACCGATCATACCGCCGCCGGGAATAGCACCCATTACTGTTCCTACTAATAGAGAAACAACAAGTGCGATTGCTAATGTTTTCGGTCCTTCGAATTCCATGTTGAAAATACCGAATAAGAAAGCAATTTTTAATACGCCACCTAAAACAGAGCCGTCTTTATGAAGTGTAGAACCAAGAAGGACAACTGTTTCACGAACGTCTGAAGAAATACCCATTTTCTTCGTTGCTTCTAAGTTCGCTGGAATACTTGCGGCACTACTACAAGTTGCAAGTGATGTAACTGTAGGAGAGACCATGTTCTTCCAAAATACTTGTACACCTTGTTTGCGACCTGCAAGGTATGCATAGAATGTGAAGAATACAAAGAAATAAATTAGAGAAGCAGGATAGTATACCATTGCTGCTCGGAAGTAAGTTCCAAGAAGTTGTGGTCCGAATTCGCCAACTAATGCTGCAAAGTAAGCAGCAAGTCCGATTGGGGCGTAGTACATAATGAAAGATACAACCTTCATTGAAATCTCTGCACCAGCCTGTAGGAATGTAGCGAATGGCTTTCCTTTTTCGCCAACTGCTGAAGTTGCAATCCCCATTAAGATAGAGAAGAAAATAAGAGCTAACATATTTTCACGAGATAGTAACTTCGAGAAGTCAGATACTGTTAAAATACCGACGATTTGATCTGCAACACTAACAGCTTTGCCGGCTTTGTCAGGTTGTGTTAGTTCTAGTACAACACCTTGTGCTGGCGGGAATATTTTCACAACAATAATCATAAAAATAGCAGCTAAAATACTTGTAAATAAGAAAGTCCCAGCCATACTAGACATAATTTTACCGAAACGTTTTAATCCATCCATATTAGCAATAGACGATGCGATGCTAAAGAACACTAGAGGTACAACAATCGTAAACATTAAGTTTAAGAAAATGTCACCAAGCGGCTTTAAAGCAACTGCATCGGCACCCATGAAATAACCAATGAAACCACCAATTAGGATAGAAGATAATAAAATAAGTGGAAAGCGATATGCCTTCATAAATATATCCTCCTATCAATTAAAAAAAGTCATACTGAATCATTATAGCGAGTTAGAGTTCTCTTTACTAGGAGAATACGGATAAATGGAATAGCGCGAAAACCAAGAAATTTTTGTTTTTAAGCTCGGCATACAGCAGGAAATCTAGACATATATATTTGTAACCTAGTGGTGGCAAGGAGTGCACCATAATTTAGGTAGAGAAAAAAGGGGAGGGAAGCGGGATGAATATTTTACTTTGCTGTGCAGCGGGAATGTCTTCCAGTTTGATTGTTACAAAGATGGAGAAAGCAGCAGAGACAAGAGGGATAGAAGTAACAATCTGGGCAGTATCAGGTTCTGAAGTGAATAGTCATATTGATAAAGCTGATGTCCTTTTACTTGGACCGCAAGTACGTTATTTATTACCGAAAATGAAAGAATTATGTAAGGATAAAGGGATACCTGTTGATGTCATTCAATCTGTTCATTACGGACTTTGTAATGGAGAAGCTATCTTGCAAGCAGCTTTGTCAATGAAACCATGAGGAGAGTGGGATAGATGATACGGTTTTTAGAGAAGTATGTGATGCCGGTAGCAGGGAAGGTTGCAGAGCAGAGGCATTTACAAGCAATTCGAGATGGAATTATTTTAACGATGCCTTTCTTAATTATTGGATCGTTTTTCCTCATTATTAGTGCACTGCCGATACCCGGATATAACGAGTTTATGGCAGGTTTGTTTGGTGAGAATTGGCAGAGAGCTTTAGGGTATCCAGTTAGTGCAACTTTTAATATAATGGCTTTAATAGCTGTTTTTGGAATCGCTTACAGGCTTGGAGAGTATTATAAAGTGGATGCTTTAGCATCCGGGGCATTGTCGCTTGTGACGTTTTTACTTGCGACGCCATTTCAAGTTGCATATATTATACCAAGTACAAAAGAAAGTGTACTTGTAGAAGGCGCTATCCCAGCTGCATTAATGGGAAGCCAAGGGTTATTTGTAGCAATGATTATTGCACTTATATCTACTGAACTGTATCGATTTATTGTACAAAAAAAGATAATTATAAAGATGCCAGAGACAGTTCCACCAGCTGTCACGCGTTCATTTGCGGCACTTGTTCCAGGATTTATTGTTGTAACAGTTATTTGGATTTTACGCTTAATTATAGAAAATACTTCTTTTGGCAGTATCCATAATATTGTAGGACAAATTTTACAGGAACCACTTAGTGTACTTGGTGCTAGTCTTTGGGGCGCAATAATAGCAGTTATTCTCGTTCATGTTCTTTGGTCGTGTGGAATTCATGGTGCTACTATTGTTGGTGGTGTAATGAGCCCCGTTTGGTTGTCGTTAATGGATCAAAACCGAGTCGCTTTTCAAGCTGGGCAAGATGTACCAAATACGATTACGGCACAGTTTTTTGACTTATGGATTTATATGGGCGGTTCTGGTGCAACGCTTGCTCTAGTTGTCGGAATGTTACTATTTGCACGAAGTCAACAATTAAAAAGTTTAGGGAGATTGTCAATTGCACCTGGTATATTTAATATTAATGAGATGGTAACTTTTGGTATGCCGATTGTAATGAACCCACTTTTACTAATTCCATTCATATTAGTTCCAGTTGTGTTAACAATTGTTTCTTACTTTGCAATGGAATGGGGATGGGTCGCACGTCCGAGTGGGGCCGCTGTACCTTGGACGACACCTATTCTTTTTAGTGGATATTTAGGATCGGGCGGGAAAATTTCAGGTGTTATTTTGCAACTTGTTAACTTTGCGCTAGCATTCTTCATTTATTTACCGTTCTTAAAAATATGGGATAAACAAAAACTGGCGGAAGAAAAGGGGGAGTAAAGAACTAAAATGGATACGATAGAGACGAAAGCTTTTCATTTAATCTTGCATGGGGGAAACGCGAGAAGTTGTTCAATGGAAGCCATTGATTGTGCGAAGCGTGGGGAGTTTACAGAAGCTGAAGCTAAATTACAAGAAGCACTAGAGGAATTAAAAGAGGCGCACCGTGTACAAACGGAGCTTATCCAGAAAGAAGCTGGTGGCGAAAAGACCGAAGTTACTCTTTTAATGGTACACGCGCAAGATCATTTAATGAATGCAATTACGGTGAAAGAATTAGCGAGTGAGTTTGTAGAGTTATATAGGAAGATGTCGGTGGATGAATGAACCTTGCTTATGCAAGGTTTTTTTATCTTGAATTAACGGGCAGTAAAACACCCACTAATTAAAATTTCATTTTATGTATGTGCCTGTACCATCAGCGAAATGTTCATCCCACTGATGGTATTTTACAATCCTCCTTTTTTCGGATGAGTAAGAGTTATAATTAATCGGCAGTAACAATTTCTCCTATACCACGAATTAATCTTTTTATATGCATCCGCTCCGGTTTTAATATATTTACGATATAATCAATCGATATTTGTGGTTCAACGGTTGTACCGCAAGTATAACAGTCAATAGCTGCAAAATTTTGTTCCGGGTAAGTGTGAATGGAAAGATGGCTTTCTGATAATAACACTAATACAGTAACACCATATGGCTGGAACTCTTTTTTACTTACGTTTAAAACATGGGCACCAGAGTAATCTGCAGCTGTAACTAGATGATATTCTAAAAATTGCATATCATCTAATAGGGAAAAGTCCACTCCCCACAAATCTACTATTATATGCTTGCCAAAAGTAGAATATTCCATAGGGTAGCACTCCTTATTATAATATTGTCAAAACTTCATTTCCTGTTTGTAGCATTGATGTAAGATAAGATTTGATTCTGAATTTAAAAGAGCGAGGTTCCGTTGTTCTAAATGTTCTTCTTTAAATTGAAATAAAGGAAAAAGAAGAGCAGGCAATGTTCGAGGAGTTGGTACTACATATAATTGTTCAATTTGATCGAGTACATGTGCAGAATTAGTAGCAAGATGAAATCCCCAGTCAGTTCCGAAAGAAGGAACGATTGTATGATAACTCTTCACAGTTAATCCAGCGTGTTCAATTGTATTACCGATACTCCAATATACTAGAGGTGCATCAGCAGGTGAATTAGATTGACAGACGAAAGCACCATCTTCTGTTAAGAATGTAGCTATACGAGCAAATAGTTCGCTTGTATATAAAGTACTTAATAATTCTGTCGCTGGGTCTGGAAAATCAATAATGATTACATCGTATAAAGATGAAGGTGAATTTAGAAATTCTTTTGCATCGCATACGTGCACGTTCACACGATTATCAAAAAAAGCATTTTTGTTTAAAGATACTATTTCTGGAACATTACGTGCCATATTAATCATTGCCTCGTCTAAATCAACAAGGTCTACATGTAGCACAGTTTCATATTTCAAAACTTCTCGTAAGGCAAGGCCATCGCCACCACCTAATATGAGAACACGTTTTGGATCAATTACTTTTGCCATAATCGGATGTACAAGTGCTTCATGATAAATTTGCTCATCAACGGAACTGAATTGTAGTTGCTTGTCCAAGTATAAGCGAACATCGTTTACTTGGACTAAATTAATATTTTGATAATTACTCTTTTCTTCAAATAGGCTCGTATGTTCACCAGCTTGTATTTCCTTTAGAGAAATTTCATCCCACACATCTAAGCTGTGTGAATCTGTAGGTACTATAGTTACATTTTCCGATTGTACTTGCTTATCTTGCTTATTCTGCTCATCCTGTTTGTCCTGTTTGTCTTGTATATCATGCTTGTCCTGCTGTTCTAGTTCAAATTTGTCAGAGTCTAATTCAGAACGCTTGTCTTTTTTATAGCTTGTTATTCTATAAATCTTTATTTTGCTTTTTTTCTATGTTTTGGCATAGGAATCCCCTTTCGAATTGTGTTATTTTATTCTATTTTATTTTATTTTATGTAATCTAGTAGAGTTTGCTTGGACAATAGAATAGATAGAAGACTGAGCCCAAGAAAATGTTGTTTTTTACTAGATTCCTACGATAAAAAAGTTTTTTTAGTGTTTTTCCATATTAAACACAACTAGACAACTAAACACTAATCTATTTTCATACAGTTATGTGTTAAAAGCGTGTTGTTTTATAACACACTGTGTGTTTTTTGGACGACACACTAATTGAAAGCGTTAACACACAAAGAAAATAGTCGAAAAAGTGCTGATTTTAGTGGTTTTAAAAAGTTGGCACGCTAATTGCATTAATAAATAGCGTAAAGAAAAATAAATAAAACATAAATTTTTTATACTACACAAGGGGGATTTTCAAATGAATATTTTATTATGTTGCTCAGCAGGGATGTCTACAAGTTTACTAGTTACAAAAATGGAAGCGGCTGCAAAAGCTCGCGGTTTAGAAGGCAAGATTTGGGCTGTATCTGGGGATGCAGTAAAAACGAATATCGATCAAGCAGATGTATTATTACTAGGACCACAAGTTCGTTACATGCTTTCTTCAATGAAAACGCTTGCTGATGAGAGAAACGTTGGAATCGACGTTATCAATCCAATGCACTACGGCATGATGAATGGAGAAGCAGTTTTAGATCACGCATTAACACTTAAAAAATAATTAGGGGGGAAGCGAAATGCAAAAGTTTATTGCATTTATGGAGAAATATTTAGTTCCAGTCGCAGGAAGAATCGGATCGCAGCGTCACTTAGTTGCGATCCGTGATGGATTTATCGCAGTTATGCCTCTTATCTTAGTTGGATCATTTGCAGTACTTATAAATAATCTACCAGTTGATGCATTCCAAAAACTTATGAAGGGTGCATTTGGGGATGTTTGGAAAGATATCGGCGGTGGTATGTGGACAGGGTCCTTTGCAATATTAGCCCTCATAGCCGCAGTTGGGATAAGTTATAATTTAGCGAAATCTTACGGTGTAGACGCGTTGTCAGCAGCAATTATTACATTCGGTGCATTAATTATTATATCTCCGACAACGCCAAAAGAAGGCGGTATTGATTTAGCTTGGACAGGATCACAAGGTTTATTCGTTTCTATCATTGTAGCTCTTCTTGTAACCGAGGTATTCAGGTTCTTTGTTCAAAGGGATATTACAATTAAGATGCCAGATGGTGTTCCACCAGCAGTAATGAAATCATTCGCAGCATTAGTTCCAGCATTCGTTATTTTAATCGTAACAGCAAGTATTCAGTTAGCTGTGAAATTAGCGGGAACAAGTATTCATAAAATCGTATTTGAAACAATTCAATTACCATTACAAGGTTTAGCAGGTACGTTACCAAGTGCAATTATTATCGCATTACTTATTCACGTATTATGGTTCTTCGGATTACATGGTCCTAATATTATCGGTGGTATTATCGACCCAATTTATTTACCAGCACTAGAAAAGAACATTAAATTATTTAACGATGGTATGTCTGCATATGATGTACCGCACATTTTCACAAAGCCATTCTTTGATGTATACGTATACATCGGCGGATCAGGTGCAACATTAGCATTCTTAGTAGCGGTAATGCTTGTTGCAAAAAGTGCGCAACTTCGTGGTGTAGGTCGCGTATCTATCGGTCCTGGTTTCTTCAATATTAACGAACCAGTTATTTTCGGTACACCAATCGTATTAAATCCAGCGTTAATCATTCCATTCGTACTTACACCGGTTGTATTAGTTATTACTTCTTATACAGCGATTTCTTTAGGGTGGGTACCAAAAACAGTTGCTTTAGTTCCTTGGACAATGCCACCAATCTTTAGTGGTTATCTTGTAGCGGGCGGAAGCATCGCTGGTGCAGCACTACAAGTGGTAAACTTTGCAATCGCGGTAGTAATTTACTATCCATTCGTATTAATGTGTGACCGTACTTATGTACAGGCTGCAAAAGCTGAAACAAAAGGAAGCGACAATTCAGTATCACTTTAAAAAATATTATTCTGGCGAGTTCTTATAGCTCGTCAGAATAATTACCTTTATATCATGTTCAAAAAGATGAAAAACATCTATATGAACACTAAACTATCATTAATAAATTCATACTTTAATAGACATGTTCAAACTGAAGGGGTATTTAAATCGGTTGAACCTTATAGAGAGGGCGGTAATTATGATGACTACAGCAGAACAAATTCCATTCCAATTGATTTTAAATAGTGGTAACGCACGAAGCTTTGCGATGGAGGCACTTCAATTTGCCAAACAGGGGAAAATGGCAGAAGCAGATGAAGCGATGGTAAAGGCAAAAGAAGCGATTAATGAAGCGCATCATTTCCAAACAGAGCTCATACAATCAGAAGCAAGAGGAGAAAAAACAGAGGTTAGTGTTCTTTTAATTCACGCACAAGATCATTTAATGAATGCGATTACAGTGAAAGAATTAGCAGCAGAGTTTATCGATCTTTATAAAAAGCTTGAAGCGAAAGGGGAATAAAGCATGACTGGAATTAAAATTGCTACAATCGGCGGTGGATCTAGTTATACACCAGAGTTAATTGAAGGATTTATTAAGCGTTATGATGAGCTTCCTGTTCGTGAAATTTGGTTAGTAGATATTGAGGCAGGAAAAGAAAAGTTAGAAATCGTTGGTAACTTAGCGAAACGTATGGTGAAAAAATCAGGCTTACCAATCGAGGTACATTTAACACTTGATCGCCGTGAGGCATTAAAAGATGCTGACTTCGTAACAACACAACTTCGCGTTGGTTTATTAGAAGCACGTGCAAAAGATGAAGCAATTCCGTTAAAGTATGATGTAATCGGTCAGGAAACGAATGGTCCTGGTGGTTTATTCAAAGCATTGAGAACGATTCCTGTTATTTTAGATATTTGTAAGGATATGGAGGAGCTCTGTCCAAATGCATGGTTAATTAACTTTGCAAATCCAGCTGGTATGGTAACAGAGGCTGTCCTTCGTTATACAAATATTCAAAGAGTAGTTGGTCTATGTAACGTTCCAATCGGAATTCGTATGGGTCTTGCAAGATTACTTGAAGTAGATGCAAGTCGTGTTCACGTTGATTTCGCAGGTTTAAATCATATGGTATACGGACTAGATGTATACTTAGATGGCGTAAGTGTAATGGACCGTGTGTTAGAGCTTGTGACAGATCCAGAAAAACAAATTACGATGGAAAATATCGCAGCGCTTAACTGGGAGCCAGACTTTATTCGCGGACTTCGTGCGATTCCATGTCCATACCATCGTTATTACTACAAAACACGTGAAATGTTAGAAGAAGAGAAAGAAGCTTCTGTTGAAAAAGGTACACGTGCAGAAGTAGTAAAACAATTAGAAAATGATTTATTTGAGTTATATAAAGACCCGAACTTAGATATTAAACCACCACAATTAGAAAAACGTGGCGGAGCTTATTATAGTGATGCAGCATGTAGCTTAATTACGTCTATTTACAATAATAAAGGTGATATCCAGCCTGTTAATACACGAAACAACGGAACAATTGCAAGCTTACCACATGATTCAGCTGTTGAAGTGAACTGTATTATTACGAAAGAAGGCCCAAAACCAATTGCAGTTGGAGACCTTCCAGTACCAGTTCGCGGTTTAGTACAACAAATTAAATCATTCGAGCGCACAACAATTGAAGCTGCTGTTACAGGGGATTATCATAAGGCGCTGCTTGCTATGACAATCAATCCACTTGTACCATCAGATAAAGTTGCAAAACAAATTTTAGATGAAATGTTGGAAGCACATAAAGAGTATCTTCCACAGTTCTTTAAAAAGGTAGAGAAGTAAAAGCGGCGCTATTTAGCCCGCTTTTTTTATTCTATTAGGAGGTATTATGATGATTAAGTTAATTGTAAATGCAGATGATTTCGGTCTTACAGAAGGTACAAATTACGGCATTATTGATGGGCATATAAATGGACTTGTAAATTCAACGACGATGATGATGAATATGCCAGGAACAGAGCATGCGGTACGCTTAGCGAAAGAGTATAACCTACTCGGAGTAGGCGTACATCTCGTATTAACGGCAGGAGAACCACTGTTAAAGGATGTACCGTCACTCGTAGGGGAAAACGGATCGTTTCATAAACAAAGTGTTGTAAGGGAAGGGAATATAAATCCAGAAGAAGTTGAGAGAGAATGGACTGCTCAAATTGAGAAGTTTTTATCTTACGGATTAACACCAACTCATTTAGATAGTCATCATCATGTGCATGGTTTACCGATTTTACATGATGTTCTTGAGAGATTAGCGGCTAAATATAATGTTCCGATTCGTCGTTGTGAGGAAGATAGAGCGGTGCATCCATTTTCTGATGTGTTTTACAGTGACTTTTATGCGGATGGTGTGACGGAAGATTACTTTGTGAAGTTAAAAGAAAGAGTACAAGGTGAACAAACGGTAGAAATTATGGTTCATCCAGCTTATATTGATCCAGAGCTTGTGAAGCGTTCTTCTTACGTAATGGATCGTGTGAAGGAATTGCGTATTTTAACAGAGAGTAAGTTGCCAGAAGGCATAGAGCTTGTGAAGTTTTAATAGAAAAAACGACGGCTACATCATGCCGTCGTTTTTTCTATTTATAAAATGGACAGAATATATCCGCCAAAGGCTCCCAGTATAACGATAACCCAAGGTGGTGTTTTCCAAAAAGCTAGTAAGCAAAAAAGAAGCGAAGCGAAAACGAAATCTGAAGCATTTATAACTGTACTCGTCCAAATAGGATCATAAAAAGCGGCAATTAAAATACCAACAACTGCGGCGTTAACACCAAGTAGTGCGCCTTGTATGAATGATATTTTTCTCACACTGTTCCAAAATGGTAAAACACCAATAACGAGTAAGAAAGCAGGGAGGAAAATCGCAATTGTTGCGAGTGTTGCCCCAAGCGTCCCGTTTAATACTGCTCCTATATAAGAGGCGAATGTAAATAGTGGTCCTGGTACTGCTTGTGTTAATCCGTATCCAGCTAGGAACTGTTCTTTCGTCATCATTCCGTTTTGTAAGAACTCACCTTCAAGAAGGGGCAGCACGACGTGTCCTCCTCCAAATACAAGTGCGCCAGAGCGATAGAAACTATCAAATAAAGCGATGTAATAAGAAAACGGTCTTAATATCGGTAGCAGTAGTAATAGTCCAAAGAATAAGACGAGACAAGAAACTGCTATCTTTTTTGAAATAGGTACTTTTATATTTTGAGATTGGCTAATTGGTTGGTTGCGATATAAAAACCAACCGATAAAGCCACATATTATAATAAGGATGACTTGTGTCCAACTACTTGGCCATAATAAGGCAATTGCGGCAGTTACAATCGCAATCGTCGCACGGTTGCGATCTGGAGTTAACTTTCGCGCCATTCCCCATATGGCATGAGCGACAATAGCTACTGCTACAAGTTTTAGTCCATGAATCCAGCCAGCACTTCCAAGATCGAACTGATTAAGGAATGAGGCGAAGAAAACCAAAACAAGTACAGACGGTAAAGTGAATCCAATCCATGAAATAATAGCTCCTAATAGTCCGCCTCTTAATAATCCAACCCCCATACCGACTTGACTGCTGGCAGGACCAGGAAGGAATTGACATAGCGCTACTAAATCTCCATAGCTTCGTTCATCCATCCATTTTCTTTTTTGCACGTATTCGTGGTGAAAATAGCCGAGATGAGCGACAGGACCGCCGAATGAAGTAAGTCCTAATTTAAATGAGACGAGAAAAATCTCTAATAATGTGTGAAAGATGTGTTTGTTTTTTTTCAAAATAACCTCCTATAATGTTTTTCTATGTGCATTATACAAGAGACTTTCAATCTACAGGAACGATTTTAATGTAAAGATTTTGTGAATCTTTTCTTTGTAATTAAAATTGAAAAAGTCATAAATGATTATGTCTAAACCATAAAGTAGTAGAAGTAGTGCTGGGAAATTTATATAAGGAGAATGCCTTATGACAACACATTTCTTTGCCAGGTTAACAGGTAAGAGGGAAGTGCCTCCTGTAAATACAGAAGCTTTTGGGGTAGCAGAGTTTATTTTTAGTGATGATTTAACGAAATTGCATTACAGAGTAATACTAAAAAATATAGAAAAGGTTACATCGTGTCAAATTCATTTAGGGAAGTCTACTCAAATTGGTCCTGTTGTTTTATATTTGTATGGTCCACTGGAGCAAGGGATTAGTTTGAACGAGGGAAGTATTACTGGTGTAGTGAATGTAGAGGATTTTGAGGGACCTTTACAAGGGAAATCATTTGTACATTTACTTCAAGAAATTATTCAAGCAAATGTATATGTTAATGTCCATACGAAATCACAAAAAAGAGGAGAAATAAGAGGGAGAGTTAGAAAAGTAAAGAAGTAGAGGAAAAGGCTGTCCATATGTTGGAACAGCCTTTTCTCATTATATAAGGTGCTAGTTTTAGCGATTATTGTCGGTAAATCGACATGTTTTGAAAATCGCTGATATAATCTGAGTTGCGCCGATATAACTCACGTTACGGTCGATATTTTTAAAAACGGCCTCAATTAATTTTTAACAGGCTGATTTTTAATAAAGAAGTCCATAACGTAAAATACTTCGTCATCAGGTATTTGTATTTCAAATGTATTTTCAATCGGTTGCAATGCTTTTTTTACTTTCATATACATCCAGTATTCATCTTGTCTTCTTTTCTCTTTATCAGGGTGAGGAAGAAGGCTTTCTCCTTTTTGAAGACGGTCAACCATACAGCTCATATGCAGAATAACCCCCATTAAGCTATCAGGAGTTAGCTGTAAGGAAATTAATTCTTGAATTGTATTTAATGCGTAACGAATTGTTTTAATCAGTAATGCCCCATCGTTACGCTGCATTTGTTGTTCAAGAATATCCGCCATTTTTGCATATGTTTCTTCATACGTAATTAATTCTTGAATGGGCTGAATCGCTGTGTAGTTTACGATGTCTTGGAAATGATATGTTAAGCACGGCACTTGCACATCGAAATTCGTGACGATACAAATGATATTACGCTCTTTTTTTATGTTCTCGATCATTTTCGTTAAATCTTTTTCATGGACGATACTAATCGGAATAATTTCAATTAAGTCTTTATCAAATCGTAAATAGTTCTCTAACATTTTTTGAATAGCTAAAGCACTTCCTTCACCAGTTAAACAAGCTGTTAAAATAACAGATTTCATTGGAGAGAGAGGTTTTTTCTTTTCTTCTTGTACGTTTAAGTAAAACGGTGTTAAATTTTTTACTGTTTCATACAGCGCATCTAATGAATAACCGAGCTGAGCTTTTCGAGCTGCTTCTAGTGCATGTGGTGTGCTCGTCATCGAGAGAACACGTACAGGGATTTTGAACTCCGTTTCTAATATGTCACCGATATAAGCAAGTGACCCCATATCGACAAGTAAGAGAAGCCCATTTACATTTTGTAGTGTTTTCATATACACTTTCACACGTTCCAAGAAATCTTTCGGTGATTCGTGTAACGGCATATCAATACCGGTTACTTCCTCAATGCCGAGAAGTTCGTTTGCAACGTTTGCCATTTCAGTTGCGATACCATTACCGTGTGCTAATATTAATACTTTTACTTCTGTTTGTGAGGCAGGAATTGGATCAACAACGAAGAACATTGTTAAAAAGCCAGCTTCATCAATAGGCATTGTTATTTGTAATTCTTCCTCCAGTAGTTGAATGCATTGCATAGCTACGGAAAAAGCTTCTTTATATTTTGTACGAATTTGATTTAATTGTGGGTGATGTATTTGTTTTCCGCTTTGTAAACGTTGTAGAGTTGTCTGTACATGTAAACTTAAAGCAAGAAATACTTTTTCATCAAACGTCTTAGATAAATGCTTTTCAGCAAGTTCCGCTATTTTTTCACATACGGAAACGATATTACGATCCACAATTTTAAAAACATTTTCATGGCTTGTTTTTTTGGATATTTGGTTAAAATATTGTACGAAAAAGCTTTGAACATCATTTTCTATTAGTAATTCTAATTCTTCCTCTTCAATACCACGTGCTTGAAGTTCTTCGTATTTATAGTCAATATAATCGTAAATAGAAGAGCGTTTTTCATCTTCTGTTTTATGATTACTCCAACCTTCCTCACCTGTAAATACAAATGTTTCATTTGGTATTTGGTATAAGTGACGGCTCTTCCTTTCAATGAACAACCCTTCTTTCATATACCAAGGTAAATCTGTACTTGAAACATAGACAGAATCACGTTTCTTTGTGACCAAATCAGAATAGGCTTTCGCACAGGCAATTTGAACATCTGTTTTTAATTGACCGATGTTATTGGGACAATTGTAAAAGACGAAAGCACGCATTGCATTTGGGCTAACGTGAATGTCTTTTCGCAGACGAATTGCTTCATTTGTGAAAAATAGCTGTAGTAAAGCAAAGCGCTCTTTATGTGTACGCTCACGAAGTGGTGGCAGCGTAACAGTCATCGGTATACGTCTTGTAAATGTTTTTAATAAAAATGAATTTGGTTCTTCTGTTGTTGCAGTAATGATTAATACTTGTGCTTTACGTTCGTTCTCTGTTTCTCCAAGGCGGCGGTATACTCCGCGGTCAATAAAGGTGAAAAGCATTTCTTGTCCCTCTGGAGGCAGGCGATGTACTTCATCTAAGAAAAGAATTCCTTCATGTGCTTTTTCAATTAACCCTTTTTGATCACTTGCTCCTGTATAAGCTCCTTTTTTAATCCCAAATAATTGCCCGAGTAGTAACTGTGGATTATTTGCATAATCAGCACAGTTAAAGACGATAAATGGTGCATCTTTGGGAAGCTGTTCAACTTCAATTGCATATTCGTGCATTAAAGAAGCAAACATAGACTTTCCGACCCCTGTTTCTCCCAGTAGTAAAGTATGCATACCGTTTGGAGGATAGAGAATAGAAGCTTTCGCTTTTTCAATTGCAATTTTAAGGCTCGTATTTTCAATTGCAAATGTATCCAATGAAGTTATGTCTTTTGAATGCGTTTCCAACGAAGTGTTCGTTTCTATGTAAAAACGAACAGGTCGCGTATTTGTTTTTAATAAACGTTTATCTTTTACAAGTTTGTTTAAATCGCTACTTACATTGGCGCGATCTAGTTGCAGAAATGTAGCGAGTTCTGATGCGGTTACACCTTCTGTATAATTGCCTTTTTGTATTGCGTTAAAAATGAGATCTATTCGTTTCATTTCTATTCACCTCGAAACTTCATCACTATTTAAAATTTTACACAAAAATGGGAAGGGTGGGAAGAGAAAAATAAAACAGCTTTAGCACATAGGCACTAAAGCTGTTACAATCTTGTGTCTTTCCAAAAATTTACCTTGAGATGAGAAGAAGGATTATAGGGAAGAAGTTTGTATCCTTGTGACTGTAAATAATCAATTACTTTTGGCAGTATTTGTACGGTTACACTCGAATCATGCATTAAAATGACTTCGACTTGTTCATCACTTTGATTACGTACTCTTTCGAGTATGGCAGAAGGATTGTCATAGCTTTTCCAGTCGTATGTATCGATCGTCCAATCCCACATTTTATACTGGGCCGATACAAGTGCGTCACGGTAATTCTTTTTTAAGTAAGGCATACTACCATATGGAACGCGAACGAGATGTGTATTTAATTTCGTAACTTGCTGGACAATGCTTTGTGTTTGCTCCATTTCTGCAATTAAAGTGGAAGGGTCACCAGTGTAAAGGCGTTTTACATCGTGTGACATACTGTGAAGTCCGATATAATGTCCGTCTTTAATTAATCGTTGCATTGTCTTTTTATAATGTGGTACTTTTCCACCAATAACAAAGAAAGTTGCTTTTCCGTTCTTTTCTTTTAAGATGTTTAAAATTTGTGTAGTATATTTGTTTGGCCCGTCATCAAATGTTAAGTACGCAATTTTTTGTGTAGGAGAAGTTGTTTCAGTATTTGGATGATATTCAGCAGGAATAACAGTTGTTGCTTCAGTATTAGATGATACGTACATAGTAATCGTTAAAAATAAAATAATACATTGAAATACTCGCTTGATCATAACATTCACCCTCAGTTTGACAATCAAGATGTAAAAAAGAAAACTTGATACTTTTCTTATTATGTATATCTTTCTCCAATAGAGGAACTCTCAAACAATCTATATTTTGGAAATATAAAATGAGAATAAAAAATAGCATCCTCTTATAAGAAAGAGGATGCTATTTGAATATTTCATAATTGAAAAGGCTATACTACAATTAGTCTTCGCGTTTTTTCACTTTTTTATAAAAGGAAATGATTGGTTTGTAGCGTTCATGTACAAGCCCGATTATTTCAGCGATGATTTCTGTGAAGAAAATCAAAGCGAAAAGAAGAATAATGGATAACCATAACGTTGCAGTAGTAAAAATAATGGCATTTACACTAAAGAAAATACCGAATGCGTATATAATTAGTACCGTTTTGCGATGAGAGAATCCCATTGCAAGTAAGCGGTGATGTAAATGCGATTTATCTGGTGCTGAAATAGGTTTTTTATTTACGATACGACGGATGATTGCAAATATCGTATCAAATATAGGTACACCTAAAATGATAATTGGAACGATAAAACTGAATAACGTTACACTTTTGTATAATCCAAGTAACGATATAACAGAAATACAGTATCCTAAAAATAGTGCTCCTGTATCTCCCATGAAAATTTTTGCTGGATGGAAGTTGTAGAATAAAAATCCAATTGTACTTGCTAATATAATTAATGCAAGTGGCAAGATAATAGCTGTTCCAGTACCCCATGGGCTAGTGAAGGCCATATATGCTAGCGTTGCAAGTACGATAGATGAAATCCCAGCAGATAATCCATCTAAGCCGTCAATTAAGTTGATTGCATTCGTAATACCTACAAGCCAAAATACTGTAATTGGATAAGCAAGCCATCCAAGTTCAGTATCCCCAATGAATGGGATATATAATACTTGCACTAATAATCCACTTTTTACAATCATAATGGCAACTAACAGTTGTCCACCGAATTTTACTCTCGCAGATAACTCGTACATATCATCTAAAATTCCGATGATTACAATGATAATTGCACCTAGCGTTATCGATAACATTCTTTGCTCATATAAGCCACCGACAACAAATCCTACAGCTACACCAATAAATATTGCTAACCCGCCAAGACGTGGCATAATCTTTTGGTGCACTTTACGTGCGTTTGGCTTATCTGTCGCTCCTATTTTAAAAGCTAATTTAATAACTAAAGGAGTAACGACAAGTACAGTGATGAAAGATGCCAAAATGGCATAAATCACTTGTGAGTCCATTAATACCCCACCCTTTATAGTCTAACGTAATTTTTTTTTTGAAAATATATTTATCTGAAAATTATGATGTTTGTTTACAGGCTCATAACATATGGTATCACAAAAAGATTAGAATTCAATCTTTTTTTCTTTTTACGGTTAATGGAAGCGAATAAAATATATGACAATTGTATATAGAATGTTGAATCATATAAGAAGGTTAATCGTACTGGACTTCGGAATGTGACATTTTCTCTTTTTCTTCGATAGTGAATACTTTTATTTCAGTATTATAAGTGTTGCACGTAGAAATGAGTAAGTCTCGTGTTAAAATGTGGGAATTTATTACACGTGACCTGGCAGCCTCATTCTCACTGATTAAGTTTTACTTTATAGTGCATTTAATTTTACAAAAACTTTAAAAAAAGTAAGGGAAGTAATTCATATAATGAAAAAGGAAAAGGGTTTTCTCATTTTTAACGTGAGAGGGGGAAGCGCAGGGAGAGTTCTATAGTTCATATCTTTTCTATTGTAAATTCCTGTGCGAAAAGGAAATGAAAATTACGATAGTAGGTACTGGATATGTTGGGTTGATTACAGGAGTAGGATTGGCAAAATTAGGGCATTCAGTTACATGTTTTGATATAGATAATGAAAAAATTGAACGGATAAAACAAGGGGATTTACCTATTTATGAGGTTAGATTACATGAATTAATAAATTATGCATATGAGAATAATGCTTTAACTTTTACATCAAATAAAGAAGAGGCATTTGATGATGTAGAGTTTATATTTATTGCAGTTGGAACACCGCCTTTATTAGATGGGACGGCAGATTTAACGTATATTCAGAGTGCTTGTAACGATATTGGATTATATGCGACGAACGATATTATTGTTGTTACGAAAAGTACAGTTCCAGTAGGTACAAATGATGTAATGAAGGGATGGATTGAGGAGAAGTTAAAAGGGAGGCATACAGTACATATCGTATCGAATCCAGAGTTTTTGCGTGAAGGTTCAGGTATTTATGATTTCTTTCATGGAGATCGTATTGTAATTGGAGCGGATAGTGAGGAAGTAGCAAGAAGAGTAGAGAGTTTGTATAGTGAATTATGTTTAGAAACGTATGTTACAGATATTAAAAGTGCAGAGATGATTAAATACGCGTCGAATGCCTTTTTAGCTACAAAGATTAGTTTCATTAATGAAATTTCAAATATATGTGAGAAAGTAGGCGCGAATGTATTGGATGTTGCCAAAGGGATGGGAATGGATAAGAGAATTGGTGCATCTTTTTTAAATGCGGGCATTGGCTACGGAGGGTCGTGTTTTCCGAAAGATACGAAAGCACTGGTACAAATTGCGGGAAATGTTGCTCATGATTTTCGTTTGTTAAAAGCGGTTATTGAAGTAAATAATAAGCAGCAGCTGCTATTGATTGAAAAAGCCAAAAAAGTTATGAATATGAATAAAAAGCGGATTGCAGTTCTTGGCGCATCCTTTAAACCGAATACGGATGATATTAGAGAAGCATCATCTCTTATTATAATAGAAGCATTACTTAATATAGGTGCAGATATTGCTCTTTACGACCCAAAAGCAATTCAATATATGAAAAATATATTTGGAGATGCTATACAATATAGTAGATGTATAGATGAATCGATTAGAGATGCGAGTGCGGCTTTTATCGTAACAGAATGGAAAGATATTCAAACATATCCGTTAGAAAAGTACGTACAACTTATGAGGGAGCCTATTTTATTTGATGGGAGAAATTGTTATACTGATGAAGATGTTAAGAAACAAAAGATAGATTATTACTCGGTGGGAAGAAAAAGTATTTGTAATAGAAAAGTTTCTGTTATGCGTTAAAAAGGAAAGTACTCATGCATATTTTTATATGTCATAATAGAAGCTGTAATTAGTGAAAGAAAAGAGGCAATCACATGACTGAACGTTTAAAAGTAATGACAATTTTCGGGACACGTCCAGAAGCAATTAAAATGGCACCTCTTGTATTAGAGTTGCAAAAACACCCAGAAAAAATTGAATCGATTGTGACTGTAACAGCACAACATCGCCAAATGTTAGATCAAGTATTAAGTATCTTTGGAATTACGCCAGATTTCGATTTAAATATCATGAAAGACCGCCAAACTTTAATTGATGTTACAACGCGTGGTTTAGAAGGTTTGGATAAAGTAATGAAAGAAGCGAAGCCGGATATTGTACTTGTACATGGTGATACAACAACAACATTTATTGCAAGCTTAGCTGCTTTTTATAATCAAATTCCAGTAGGTCATGTTGAGGCGGGCCTTCGTACGTGGGATAAGTATTCTCCATATCCAGAAGAGATGAATCGTCAATTAACAGGTGTAATGGCGGATCTTCATTTCTCACCAACAGCAAAATCAGCAACGAACTTACAGAAGGAAAATAAAGATGAGTCACGTATTTTCATTACAGGAAATACAGCGATTGACGCGTTACAAACGACTGTAAAAGAAACATATAGTCATCCTGTACTAGAGAAACTTGGAAATGATCGTCTTGTACTTATGACAGCTCACCGTCGTGAAAACTTAGGTGAACCGATGCGTAATATGTTCCGTGCAATTAAGCGTCTTGTTGATAAGCATGAAGATGTACAAGTTGTGTACCCTGTTCATATGAACCCTGTTGTTCGTGAAATAGCAAATGAAATTTTAGGTGAACATAACCGTATTCATTTAATTGAGCCGCTAGATGTAATTGATTTCCACAATGTTGCAGCTCGTTCATACTTAATGTTAACGGATTCTGGTGGTGTACAAGAAGAAGCTCCATCACTTGGGGTACCAGTTCTTGTTCTTCGTGATACAACAGAGCGTCCTGAAGGTATTGAAGCAGGTACGCTGAAATTAGCAGGAACAGACGAAGAGACAATCTTTGGTCTTGCAGATGAGTTGTTATCAGATAAAGAAGCTCATGATAAGATGGCGAAAGCATCTAACCCTTACGGTGATGGTCGTGCATCAGAGCGTATTGTAGAAGCGATTTTACAACACTTTAATAAGTAAATAAAAAAGGCCCAATCGGATAGATTGGGCCTTTTTTTACGGCTGATTGCGCATAATCCACTCTGCATGAGCATTTGTAGAAGGTGGCGGATCAGTTGGTGTGTTATTTTGGTTTGTCTCTTTTTTTGTTTGTTCGTTAGAGGTAGAACTTGAATTTGAATCAGGATTTGAGTTGTTTTTTGTAGTTGGTTTTTTTGCTTTTTCTCCTAATTCTTTTTCAATTTCGTTACGCACCGTTTCTACACTGATTGGATCTGGAAGGAAGTAATAAATACCGCCTATCTTTTTGTCTTCGCCTTCAAGCTTTAACGTTTGCATTGTAGAAGGATCAAATCCAGAAAGTTTATTGTAAAGAGCAAGTCCGTCTGAAATAGGAATGTCGGTTTTTATATATTTTCCAACGACAGCTGTTAAATCTTTAATTTTAAATACAGTAGAGGTGGAGTTTAGTTTATGAGCAACAGCGGCCAGTAATTGTCTTTGTCTAGCAGCTCGACCATAATCGCCATTTGGATCTTGCTTTCGCATACGGACGTAAGCAAGTGCTTCTTCACCGTTTAAGTTTTGCTGTCCTTGCTTAAATTGAATTTTTTTGTAGTAATCCACGTCAGAGCGCTCCCAGAAATCGAAGGGTACGTCAACGGTAACGCCGCCAACAGCATTAACAATACCTTTAAAGCCTTGGAAATCAATTTTCAGATAATGGTCTACAGGAACTTTTAGAAAGCCTTCGACAGTTTTGATTGCCATTTCTTCTCCGCCGTAAGCATGGGCAGCGTTAATTTTGTCTTCCTTATTTTTGCCAACAATTTTAACTCGAGAATCACGAGGAATACTCATAAGTGAAATCTTTTGCGTTTTTGGATTGACTGTTGCAAACATTAATGAGTCTGTACGACCATTTTGACCATCTGTCGCATAATCTTCTATACCCATAATGAGAATTGTAAAAGGTTCTTTTGTAATTTCTACATCTTTGTTTCTTAAATCTGATTTTTCACGAGTAAAACCACTATACATCCCCATAAGAGAAGAGTAAGAATTTAACACATAAACTCCTATGCTGCCAAATAAAAATGCGAAAATAAGGAAGAAGAAAAGTTTCCTTCTTCGCTTCTTTTTTATTCTGCTATTTTGGAGATGATAATAACGTTCTTCCATATATAATCTCCTTAGTTCGTTAGTTCATTTGTAGGGAAGTAATTCACTACATTAATCTTTGAAGGTGATAAATGGGTTATGCTTAGATAACATCTTGTTCTAAGTACAACATATCTCCTTCTGTAATTGTACATTTCCCGTTTGTTAATTCAATCATCCAATCTGTAAATGCTTGTTTGCCGTCTTCTTCTACATACGTATCAAATGTGACATTTTCTAGATAATGAATATCTTTAATGGCATATTTTGAATTGCGTAATTCATTTTCCACTTTGCCAAGTAATGTGTAATCAATCTCGGTTTGCATCACACGCATTAGTTTTCGCTGGACAACACCGACATGATTAATGCCTTCGCTTGTACACTTTCCATATGCACGAATTAATCCACCTGCACCAAGTTTAATGCCACCAAAATAGCGTGTTACGACAACAACGGTATCTTTTAGTCCACGTTTTTTTAGTACTTCCAGCATTGGTACGCCAGCTGTACCGCTAGGCTCGCCGTCATCATTTGCTTTTTGAATATGATCTTGTTCGCCAATTAAATAAGCGGAACAATTATGTGTTGCATTCCAATGTTGTTTTTTTATTTTTTGTATAAATTCTTGAGCCTCTTCCTCAGTCGTTGCTCGGCTAATATAACAAATAAATCTTGATTTTTGAATGACGATTTCGTGTTCGCCGTAGTCTTTGATTGTTAAATATTGTAATAGCACTTGTGTACGCCCCTATCTATCAAAATGACTAGTACTTTCCATTTTAAAAGCGAGCCTTTTTATATTCAAACATTTTTTCTAAGTATGCTGAAGTTTTTGGTGAGTATTTTATCTTTTTGTTGTAATTTGTCGAGATGGTAGGTATAATTTCAACCGGCATTTTCATGTATGGATGCACCATTTGTAGTTTTCGTGTAAAATTAGGAAATAAAACTTTTTATAAGGCAGGTACGAAAATGAAAATAGCTATTGTTACTGATAGTACGGCATATATACCGAAGCAAATTCGTGATGAACTCAATATATATATGATTCCATTAAACGTTGTGTTTGGAACAGAATCTTATCAAGAAGAAGCTGAAATTTCAGCAGATGATTTTTATGTGAAAGTACGTGAACAAGAGGAACTTCCAAAAACTTCTCAACCAGCAATCGGAAAGTTTGTTGAGCTATATGAAGAACTAGCTAAAGATTATGATGCAGTTATTAGTATTCACCTATCAAGTGGAATTAGTGGTACATATCAAACATCAACGACAGCTGGACAGATGGTAGAGGGTATTGATGTATACACGTATGACTCTGAAATTAGTTGTGAAGTACAAGGATTTTATGTGCGTGAAGGTGCAAAGTTAGCAAGTGAAGGAAAGAACCCAAAAGAGATTATCGCTCGTTTTGATGAAATGAAGAAAACGATGGACGCCTATTTTGTAGTTGATGATTTACATCATTTACAACGTGGTGGTCGATTGAATAGCGCGCAAGCTTTCATCGGCAGTCTGTTACAAGTGAAGCCAGTTTTATATTTTAGAGATAAAATCATTATTCCGTTTGAAAAGATTCGTACACGTAAAAAAGCATTAAAACGTATCATTGAAATTTTTGATGAGCAAGCAAGTAAAGGTGTACCTATGGAAGCAGTTATCATTCATGCACAACGTGAAGAAGAAGCGAATGAATGGAAGAAAGAATTAGAAGCAAAATATCCTCACGTCACAATTCGTACAGGTTATTTTGGAGCTGTAATTGGTACGCACTTAGGTGAAGGTGCATTAGGTCTTGGATGGTATACGAAGTAATAAAGATATAAAAAGCTCTCTTTTTAAGAGGGTTTTTTTACGGGTATGTTACGTTTAGTTGACAAGTTAATATTTGGAAATGGTAAAATGTACGTAAAATAAAATAATGAGGAAAGTTTTATAACTTACTTTTTACAAGAAACTATATTATAATAGAAGAGAGGTGAAACATATGGAGCATAATTCTTGTTTATGTCCAAAGTTTGAGTCAGCTTTTACTCTGCTTAGTAAGAAGTGGACTGGCTTAATTATTAAATCTTTGCTTGAAGAGTCGAAACGTTTTAGAGAAATCGCAGATATTATCCCAAATATGAGCGATCGTATGTTGTCAGAGCGTTTGAAGGAATTGGAAAGCGAGGGCATTGTAGTTCGTAATGTCTATCCAGAAGTACCAGTTCGAATCGAGTATGGCTTAACTGACAAGGGGAAAGCGTTAGAAAGTGTTATGGATGAGGTCCAAAATTGGGCTGAGAAATGGATGAAGTAGCATTTCATTTGTATTCGTATATTTAATAAAACGTAAGGGATTCCTTACGTTTTTTCTTTGTTTATAGAAGTAAGAAAAGTATGTAAATTTCTACACATATATACAAAAATATACGAATTTTGCGCTAGAGCTACATATAATATTACATTTGTTTTACAAAAACGTAACATTAGCAAAAAAAATCCCGAATTATGGTATAAATTTTATAGGTTATATACGGAAAAAGAAAAAAGAAAGCGGTGTAAAAAATAAAATGAAAAAGCTAAAAATGGCATCTTGCGCATTAGTTGCAGGGTTAATGTTTTCTGGGCTAACACCAAATGTATTTGCAGAAGATAAAATTTCTGACGTGAAATCACAAATTAATACACAAAATGACACTTTACATAAACAACAACAAGAACGTGATGAATTACAAAAGCAAATGAATGACTTAAACAAAACAATTCAAGGTTTAGATAAATCTGTTCAAGAGAATGCTGCAAAGCTTGATGAAACAACGAAAAAAGTTGCTGATACTGAGCAATTAATTGAAAAGAAAAATAAAGATATTGCAGAATTACAAACAAAGATTGCAAAACGTGAAGAACTATTAAGAAAGCGTTTAGTTGCACTTCAAGAACAACCAAATACGAACGTTGTAACAGAAGTTCTTGTAAACTCTAAAAACATTGCAGATTTAGTTGATCGTTTAACTTCTGTTTCTAAAATTCTTGAGTCTGATGAAGATATCATGAAAACACAACAAGAAGATCAAGCTAGTGTGAAAAAAGATGTTGCAACGGTAAAAGAGAAACAAAAAGAATTAAAAGAAGCACAAGCTCAAATTGAAACTGCTAAGAAAGATCTTGACGCTGAAAAAGCGAAAAAAGAAACTGCAGTAAATGATTTAAGCGGTAAAATGGAAACAGTTGTAACTACAATGACAAGTACGGAAAGCCAATTAAAAGAGCTTGAACAACAGGCATTAAAATTACAACAAATTGCTGAAAAAGAAGCGCAAGAAAAAGCTGCACAAGAAGCTGCTGCTCAAAAGCAAGCAGAGCAAGCTGCTAAAGACGCGCAAGCTCAGCCAGCACAGCAACCAGCGGCGGCTCAACCAGCACAAACGCAAGCTCAACCAGCAGCTCCAGCAAATAATGCTGTACAAGCTCCAAAAGAAGAGTCTAAAAAAGAAGAACCTAAAAAAGAAGAAGCGAAAAAACCAGCACCAGTAGTAACAAATGATGGTGGCGGAAGACAAGATGTTGTTGAAAAAGCTAAAGGCTTAGTAGGTCTAAAATACGTATGGGGTAGTGCGTCAATTTCAAACGGTGGTTTTGACTGCAGTGGTTTAATCTCTTACGTTTACGGTTTAGGTCGTCAAGATACTAGAAGTCTATGGAGTTCTGTACAAAAAATCAGCCCATCTGAAGCAAAACCAGGAGACCTTATCTTCTTACAAGGCACATATAGAGCGGGCGTATCTCACGTTGGAATTTACATTGGTGGCGGTCAAATGATTCATGCTGCTGATGAGTCAACAGGCGTTGCTTATGGTAGCGTAAATAGCTCTTACAACCAAAAACATTTCTTAGGTTACGGAAGATTATAGAATTATAATTCAATAAAAAAAGTGTATAAAGTCGATAGCTTACTATTTTATAAGTAGGTTATCGGCTTTTTTGAGTTTTTACGAGATGATGAGAAAGGTTTATAGTAGTGCTGGAGGTGATTGTTGATGGTAGCGGGGAAACAGTTGCTATTAGAAGAACTTTCTTCAGATTTACAAAGGAAATTAAACGATTTGAAAAAGAAGGGAGAGATCGTATGTGTACAAGGTGTAAAAAAGAAGAATTCTAAATATATGTGCCAACGCTGTGGAAATGTAGATCGGCGGCTATTTGCGTCGTTTTTATGTAAAAGGTGCAGTAAAGTGTGCACATATTGCCGGAAGTGTATAACGATGGGGAGAGTAAGTGAATGTACTGTACTTGTTCGCGGGATTGCTGAAAGAAAGAGAGAAAAGAATTCAAATTTGTTACAGTGGAACGGGACGTTGTCTACTGGCCAGAATTTGGCGGCGCAAGGAGTTATAGAGGCTATTAAGCAAAAAGAATCATTTTTTATTTGGGCTGTATGCGGGGCTGGGAAAACAGAGATGTTGTTTTACGGTATTAACGAAGCGCTTCAAAAAGGAGAAAGAGTTTGTATCGCAACGCCAAGAACGGATGTTGTTTTGGAATTAGCACCGAGATTACAAGAAGTATTTCCATATATAAAGGTAGTGGCTTTATATGGAGGGAGTGTAGATAAAGAAAAAGATGCAGTATTAGTCGTTGCGACCACGCATCAATTATTACGTTATTATAGGGCGTTTCATGTCATAGTTGTAGATGAGATAGATGCTTTTCCATATTGTGCAGATCAAATGTTACAGTACGCGGTAAAACAAGCGATGAAAGAAAAAGCGGCGCGTATTTATTTAACTGCGACTCCAGATGAAACGTGGAAGCGAAAATTTAGAAAAGGTGAACAAAAAGGTGTTATTGTTTCTGGACGATATCACCGTCATCCGTTGCCAGTTCCTCTATTTTGCTGGTGCGGAAATTGGAAGAAAAGCCTCAACCGTGAAAGAATTCCTCGAGTTTTACTACAATGGTTAAAGATGCACTTAAACAAAAAGTATCCTGTTTTTTTATTCGTTCCCCATGTACGATATATAGAAGAAATAAGCTCGTTATTGAAATCATTGCATAATAAAGTTGAAGGGGTACATGCAGAAGATCCGATGAGAAAAGAGAAAGTCGCAGCGTTCAGAAAGGGAGAAATCCCATTATTAGTTACAACGACAATTTTAGAGCGAGGCGTAACGGTGAAAAATTTGCAAGTTGCAGTTTTAGGGGCGGAAGAAGAAATATTTTCAGAAAGTGCGCTCGTACAAATTGCGGGCCGAGCAGGGCGGAGCTTTGAAGCACCGTATGGAGAGGTCATTTATTTTCACTATGGCAAGACAAAGGCGATGGTGCGCGCGAAAAAACATATTCAAGGTATGAATAAAAATGCGAAAGAACAAGGATTGATCGATTAATGCATTGTTTACTTTGTGATGAGTGTTTTGTAGAAAAGGTTAGTTGGTACACTTTTTTTGTAAAGTGTCATAGAAAATATATATGTGATAGATGTGAGCAGAAACTTTCCTATATTATAGGAGAAATTTGCATGGAGTGCGGGCGACCTTTAGAATTTGTTCCTGCCTCATTTCAAGAAGACGGTATTTGTATAGATTGTATAAGGTGGATGAAAGAGGAGAAGTATCGTTCTTTTAAAAACCGTTCGTTATATATGTATGATGATGAGATGAAAGAAATAGTAGCGCAGTTTAAGTTTCGGGGGGATGCAGAGTTAGTGCACATTTTTTATCGTCCTTTTCGAAGTTTATTTCAAAAGTGTTTTGCCAATGTTTCAACTGTTATCGCTGTTCCGCTTAGTAAGGAAAGGGAAGTTGAACGTGGTTTTAATCAAGCTGAGTTATTAGCAACTCGTTTGCCTGTCAAAATTTCTTATCCATCATTAAGAAGAAGGGAAACAGAAAAGCAAAGTAAGAAGACACGTAAAGAAAGGGTGTCAGGAAGCAATCCTTTTTATTTTCAGGGAGAAGAGATGTTTTCTGGGCAACATATTTTACTCGTTGATGACGTGTATACGACAGGGATTACGGTCAGGCAAATCGGAAGTTTGTTATATGAAAGAGGGGCAAGGGAAGTATCTAGTTTGACACTTTGTAGAAGTTAATATGGCAGTGTCGAAAGGGATAAGAAAAAGGCGATAAGTCTTCTTTGACTTCATATGTTGTCATTCGTTATAGTCAAAATATGGGGCGAATACCCTGATTTTTAGAGTGAAGGGAATGGAATGAACATGCAAGGAAGAGTGAAATGGTTCAATGCAGAAAAGGGATTTGGGTTTATTGAGCGTGAAGATGGTGACGATGTATTTGTCCATTTTTCTGCTATTCAACAAGATGGGTATAAGTCATTGGAAGAAGGGCAACAAGTAGAGTTTGACATTGTAGATGGAGCACGTGGACCACAAGCAGCTAATGTTGTGAAACTGTAGGGTATATTGTTTTGGGAAGAGAAAGCTGCGTTTGTGGCAACGTTATATATATGTAGTAGAACCTCTTGTTTTTCGCAAGGGGTTTTTGTTATAGGGTAAGTTGTCAAAAAGTTGTTTCTTTTCTGTAACGAATTGTCCACAGAAATATTCGTTATTCACGATGTTAATAGGATAAAATAAAGATAGAAACGATGCATCTTTTCATTTCAACAAAAAACGATAAAAAAATCGCAATTCCACTAATTTTTTTAAAAAAGTTAGAAGGAGTTTTTAAGCCAATGTCGAAATTATAGTACATAGGCTTGAAAGGAGGAATTCATCTATGAAATTCAACATTCGTGGTGAAAATATTGAAGTAACTCCAGCATTAAAGGAATATGTAGAGAAAAAACTAAGTAAGTTAGAGCGTTATTTTGATACATTCCCAGAGATTAAAGTTAATTTAAAAGTATACTCTGACAAGCAACGTGTCGAGGTAACAATTCCATTTACTGATTTATTACTTCGTGCAGAAGAAACTAATAGCGATATGTACGCTGCTATCGATTTAGTAGTTGATAAAATTGAGCGACAAATTCGTAAACATAAAACAAAAGTAAATCGTAAGTTACGTGAGAAAGGTTCTATAAAAACGAACTTTATCCTTCCAGAAGCAGTAGCTGTTTTGGATGAGGTAGAAGAAGATGAATTAGAACTTGTACGTACAAAACGATTCGATTTAAAGCCGATGGACGTTGAAGAGGCAATCCTACAAATGGATATGCTAGGACATAATTTCTTCGTCTTCACAAATGCTGATACAAACGAAACTAATGTTGTATATGGTCGTAAAGATGGGAAATACGGTTTAATCGAAACTAAATAATAATTCGAAAGCGCAGCCAAATGAGGCTGCGCTTTTTTTGCTGAAAATAGATTTTTAAAAAACTTTTCTTAATTTAGAACGAGACAATCGGCCGATTGTTGTCATAGTTATAAGACAAGTGTTACAATTATCATTAGGTATATACATTTTAGTTTTTTTAATTAGGAGAAAAATTGGCATAACATACATTTGATTTTTATAACGACTGATTGTAATAGAGAAAAAGAAAAACAATCGGAAGTTTTATTTTAATAAAAAGAGGAGCGTATTTCCTATGATCGGTATTTTAAAAAAGGTGTTTGATGTAAATCAACGCCAAATTAAACGTATGCAAAAGACAGTTGAGCAAATTGATGCATTAGAGTCATCTATTAAGCCACTAACTGATGAACAATTAAAAGGAAAGACGCTTGAATTTAAAGAACGTCTAACAAAAGGTGAAACAGTAGATGATTTACTACCTGAAGCTTTTGCAGTTGTTCGCGAAGCGGCAACTCGTGTTCTTGGAATGCGTCCATATGGCGTACAGTTAATGGGTGGTATTGCCTTACATGAAGGGAATATTTCTGAGATGAAAACGGGTGAAGGTAAAACGTTAACATCTACATTACCTGTATATTTAAATGCTTTAACAGGAAAAGGTGTTCACGTTGTTACAGTCAATGAATATTTAGCACAACGTGATGCGAGCGAAATGGGACAACTTCATGAGTTCCTTGGCTTAACGGTAGGAATTAACTTAAATAGTATGTCACGCGAAGAGAAACAAGAGGCTTATGCTGCTGATATTACGTATAGCACAAATAATGAGCTTGGATTCGATTACTTACGTGATAACATGGTTTTATATAAAGAGCAGTGCGTTCAACGTCCACTTCACTTTGCTATTATCGATGAAGTCGATTCTATTTTAGTCGATGAAGCACGTACGCCGCTTATTATTTCAGGACAAGCTCAAAAATCAACAGAGCTATACATGTTTGCAAATGCATTTGTTCGTACGTTAGAAAATGAAAAAGATTATTCATTTGATGTGAAAACGAAAAATGTAATGCTAACAGAAGATGGTATTACGAAAGCAGAGAAAGCTTTCCATATTGAAAACTTATTCGATTTAAAACATGTAGCACTTCTTCACCATATTAATCAGGGGCTTCGTGCACACGTTGTTATGCATCGTGATACAGATTATGTTGTACAAGAAGGCGAAATCGTAATTGTAGACCAATTCACTGGTCGTCTTATGAAAGGTCGTCGTTATAGCGAAGGATTACACCAAGCGATTGAAGCAAAAGAAGGTGTAGAAATTCAAAATGAAAGCATGACGCTTGCAACAATTACATTCCAGAACTACTTCCGTATGTATGAAAAATTATCTGGTATGACTGGTACAGCGAAAACAGAGGAAGAGGAATTCCGTAACATTTACAATATGAACGTTATTGTAATTCCGACAAACAAACCGATTATTCGTGATGATCGTGCCGATTTAATCTTTAAATCAATGGAAGGTAAGTTCAATGCTGTTGTTGAGGATATTGTAAATCGTCATAAAAAAGGACAACCTGTTCTTGTAGGTACAGTTGCAATTGAAACTTCAGAGCTTATTTCAAAAATGTTAACGCGTAAAGGTGTACGTCATAACATCTTAAATGCGAAAAACCATGCTCGTGAAGCAGATATCATTGCAGAGGCTGGTATGAAAGGTGCTGTAACAATCGCGACGAACATGGCAGGTCGTGGTACAGATATTAAGCTTGGAGACGATGTGAAAAACGTTGGTTTAGCAGTTATCGGTACAGAGCGTCACGAAAGTCGTCGTATTGATAATCAGTTACGTGGTCGTGCTGGTCGTCAAGGGGACCCTGGTGTTACGCAATTCTACTTATCGATGGAAGATGAATTAATGCGCCGATTTGGTTCAGATAATATGAAAGCAATGATGGACCGCCTTGGTATGGATGATTCTCAGCCGATTGAAAGTAAAATGGTTTCTCGTGCGGTAGAATCTGCACAAAAACGTGTTGAAGGAAATAACTATGATGCACGTAAGCAGTTACTGCAATATGATGATGTACTTCGTCAGCAACGTGAAGTTATTTACAAACAGCGTCAAGAGGTAATGGAGTCTGACAACTTACGCGGCATTATTGAAGGTATGATGAAATCTACAGTAGAACGTGCTGTTGCTCTTCATACACAAGAGGAAATTGAAGAAGATTGGAACATTAAAGGTCTTGTTGACTACTTAAATACAAACCTTCTTCAAGACGGAGATGTAAAAGAAGAAGAATTACGTCGCCTTGCTCCTGAGGAAATGAGCGAGCCAATTATTGCGAAATTAATTGAGCGATACAATGAAAAAGAAAAGCTTATGCCAGAAGAGCAAATGCGTGAGTTTGAGAAGGTTGTTGTATTCCGCGTTGTAGATACGAAATGGACAGAGCATATTGATGCGATGGATCACCTTCGTGAAGGTATTCATTTACGTGCTTACGGTCAAATCGATCCACTTCGTGAGTACCAAATGGAAGGATTCGCGATGTTCGAGTCAATGGTTGCTTCTATTGAAGAGGAAATTTCTCGTTACATTATGAAAGCTGAAATTGAACAAAACTTAGAACGTCAAGAAGTTGTTCAAGGTGAAGCTGTTCATCCTTCTAGCGATGGCGAAGAAGCAAAGAAAAAGCCAGTTGTAAAAGGTGACCAAGTGGGCCGCAACGATTTATGTAAATGTGGTAGCGGTAAAAAATATAAAAACTGCTGTGGTATCGTTCAGTAATATAGGACGGTAGCTTAGGCTGTTTTGCAAACTTTTATATCAAAAATGTATAATTAAGAAGGATTAAACTCTCTCCGTAATAAGTGGAGAGAGTTTCCCTTGTTTTCATACGAAAGTAACAGCAATTACATAGAGGTGAAGGAAATGGAATTAGTAGAAATTAGACAGGAATTAGAGAAAATGGCTAAGCGATTAGCGGCTTTTAGGGGGTCTCTTTGACCTCCCTACTAAGGAGAAACAAATTGCAGAATTAGAAGAGAAAATGATGGGCGCAGGATTTTGGGATGACCAACAAGGCGCACAAGCTGTAATTAATGAAGCGAATGCGTTAAAAGATATGGTTGGAAAGTTCCGTCAGTTAGATGAGACGTTCGAAAATTTAGAAATCACGCATGAGCTTTTAAAAGAAGAGTATGATGAAGATTTACATGAGGAATTAGAATCAGAAGTAAAAGGCTTAATTCAAGAAATGAATGAGTATGAGCTTCAGTTACTATTAAGTGATCCTTATGATAAAAATAATGCGATTTTAGAATTACATCCAGGTGCAGGTGGAACTGAGTCACAAGACTGGGGTTCTATGCTATTACGTATGTACACACGCTGGGCTGAAAAACGCGGATTCAAAGTAGAAACGGTTGACTATTTACCAGGTGATGAAGCTGGTATTAAGAGTGTAACTTTATTAATTAAAGGTCATAACGCTTACGGTTACTTAAAAGCAGAGAAAGGTGTACATCGTCTTGTACGTATTTCACCATTCGATTCTTCAGGGCGTCGTCATACATCATTCGTATCTTGTGAAGTTGTACCAGAGTTCAATGATGAAGTTGAAATCGAAGTACGTACAGAAGATTTAAAAATTGATACGTACCGAGCAAGTGGAGCTGGTGGACAGCACGTAAATACGACAGATTCAGCAGTTCGTATTACACATACACCGACAAATACGGTTGTAACATGTCAGTCGGAGCGTTCTCAAATTAAAAACCGTGAGCATGCGATGAAAATGTTAAAAGCGAAATTATATCAAAAGAAACTAGAAGAGCAACAAGCAGAATTAGATGAAATTCGCGGAGAGCAAAAAGAAATCGGATGGGGTAGCCAAATCCGTTCTTACGTATTCCACCCGTATTCTCTTGTAAAAGACCATCGTACAAATACGGAGGTTGGTAACGTACAAGCTGTTATGGATGGAGAGATTGATCCATTTATTGATGCTTACTTACGTTCTCGCATCTAATAAGCGAAAAAAAGCCAACGAAATTGTTGGCGCATGCTGAGGACAATAGAGGATATAAAGAATTTGATTTTATTTTTATAGATGAAGTAAAGAGGAAGAGAAGTTGGAAACGACAACTTCTCTTTTTGATGGGATTATATGTAGATTACAATGCTGTATATTGTTTTGTAAAAAGTAGAGAATAGTAAAATAGAGCGGTAATATGGTAAAGATTTATATAGAACTTTTCTAATTTTCCTTTTAAAAAGGATGCTTTATAGAAGTTTTTTAAGTTGTTCACAGAATTGAAACAACTTATGAAAGCTTTATTTTATCAAGGTTCTCACTGTATTTTTGAGGAATATGAAATACACCTTAGTTTTTCTATATAAAGATAATGCTTATAATGAAAATGAGTGTGTTAGGAATAAAAAGAATATCAACAATGGGGAGCGATAGAAGTGAAAAAGAAATTGTTGGCTATTGCGCTAGGGACATCGGTTGTTTTTGCTTTAGGAGCATGCGGAAATAAAGAAGAGAGTAAGTCTTCGAAACAGTCTGCAAGTACAGACAGCGCAGAACAAATTTTCCAAAGAAGTTGTGCGGGATGTCACGCAACAGATTTATCAGGGGCAACTGGACCTGATTTAAGAAAAGTAGGCGGTAAGTACGACGCTGCAGATATCGAAGAGATTATTAAAAAAGGCCGCGGTTCAATGTCACCAGGACTTATTCAAGGTGAAGATGCGAAAAAAGTGTCTGAATGGTTAGCTGAACATAAATAAAAAAGGTGAAATGGACGAGTTGATAATATAGTCAACTCGTTTTCCTTTTTTCTGGTATGTAACATAACTGTAACAAAAATGTATCCAAATTGGAAACCGTTTGATGTTACAATGGGGTTTGTAGAATTTTGCTGAAATATATTACATAGAGTGGTATTGCTTATGAGAAAGCATAAGTAAACTATCTTCAACAAGGATGACTAAATGAAAATGAAGGATGTCTTTTGTTTTCAGATGTACAGAAAAGTATTTCGAAAAAAATCATTAAGTATTGGGTGATAAATAATGATAAAAATGACGAATGTTTATAAGGAGTACCCGAATGGTATGAAAGCCATTGCTGGTCTTACAGTTAACATTAAACAAGGTGAATTCGTATACGTAGTTGGACCGAGTGGAGCCGGAAAATCTACATTTATTAAAATGATGTATCGTGAAGAGAAACCATCTACAGGATCTATTAATGTAAATGGACTTACTATCGAAACATTGGCAGAAAGAGACGTTCCGTATTTTCGTCGTCAATTAGGCGTGATTTTCCAAGATTTCAAATTGCTACCTAAGTTAACGGTATATGAGAATGTTTCGTTTGCTTTAGAAGTAATTGAAGAAGAACCGGATGCAATTCGTGAGCGTGTAACAGAAGTTCTAGGTCTTGTAGGCCTTGAAGATCGTGCAGACGCACTTCCAAGTGAGCTTTCGGGCGGGGAGCAACAACGTGTGGCTATTGCAAGAGCAATTGTAAATAGACCAAAGGTTGTAATTGCCGATGAGCCAACAGGTAACTTAGATATTGAAACAGCTCTTGATATTATGAATATTTTTACTCGCATTAATGAGCGCGGCACAACGATTGTTATGGCGACGCATAATGCAGATATCGTAAATACAATCCGTCATCGTGTAATCGCGATTGAAGGCGGAAAAATTGTTCGAGATGAGATTGAGGGAGGATACGGATATGAAGGCTAAGACCCTTAGTCGACATTTGCGAGAAGGTGTAAAGAATCTATCACGTAACGGATGGATGACATTTGCTTCTGTTAGTGCAGTAACAGTTACATTATTACTTGTAGGTGTCTTTTTAACAGCGATTATGAATATGAACCATTTTGCGACGAAAGTAGAGCAAGATGTAGAGATTCGTGTACACATTGATCCAGCTGCAAAAGAAGCGGATCAAAAGAAATTAGAAGAAGATATGAGTAAGATTGCAAAAGTAGATTCTATTAAATATTCTTCTAAAGAAGAAGAGTTAAAACGTTTAATTAAAAGCTTAGGTGATAGTGGAAAAACGTTTGAGTTATTTGAACAAGATAACCCACTTAAAAACGTATTCGTTGTAAAAGCAAAAGAACCAACCGATACAGCGACAATCGCGAAGAAGGTTGAAAAAATGCAGTTTGTTAGTAATGTTCAGTACGGAAAAGGACAAGTTGAACGATTATTTGATACTGTAAAAACTGGTCGTAACATTGGGATTGCGTTAATTGCTGGTCTTTTATTCACAGCGATGTTCTTAATCTCTAATACAATTAAAATTACAATTTATGCTCGTAGTACAGAAATTGAAATTATGAAACTTGTTGGTGCAACAAACTGGTTTATTCGTTGGCCATTCTTGCTAGAGGGATTATTCTTAGGAGTATTAGGATCAATTATTCCAATTGGCCTAATTCTAATTACGTATAATTCGTTGCAAGGTGTGTTTAATGAAAAACTTGGCGGAACAATTTTCGAGCTTCTACCATACAGTCCGTTCGTATTCCAATTAGCTGGTTTACTAGTGTTAATCGGTGCTTTAATCGGTATGTGGGGAAGTGTAATGTCAATTCGTCGCTTCTTAAAAGTATAAAAAGTTGCAAACATAATTCGTACAAGCTTATCATATAGTAGAAATAGGTAAAGGCATCACACACTGTGTGATGCCTTTTGCTACACCACCTGTGTGTTTTGGAAAGGGGAATTCCGCATTGAAACGTAGAGTTGCAATTATTGGAATGGTTGTTGCATTTTTAATTGGTGCTGGCGGAATGTTTGCAGGCATGTCTGTATTTGGGGTTAACCCATCAGAAGTAACGCAAACAATTTCGAGTGGGAATGCTAGCACTGCGCAAGGGAATTTGGCAAAAATTAATGAGGCGTATGCACTAATTGATTCACGTTATGTGGAAGACGTGAAAGATGAAAAGTTAGTTGAAGGTGCAATACAAGGTATGTTGTCTACGCTGAAGGACCCTTATTCCACGTATATGGATAAAGAAACAGCCCAACAGTTTAGTGAATCGCTTGATCCCGAATTAGAGGGGATTGGGGCTGAGGTGAACAAGACGGACGGTAAGCTTATTATCGTATCGCCAATTAAAGGTTCACCAGCAGAAAAGATAGGAATTAAACCGAATGACCAAATTTTATCTGTAGATGGAAACAGTGTGAAAGACTTATCACGTGAAGAAGCAGTATTAAAAATTCGTGGTAAAAAGGGAACGACTGTCGCAATTGAAATTAAACGTGCGGGAGTAACTGATCCGATTGTATTTAAAATTAAGCGTGAAAAGATTCCGATCTTTACAGTGTTTAGTTCTGTGAAGCAAGAGAGCGGAAAAGATATCGGTTATATGCAAATCACTTCTTTTGCTGAAAATACAGCGAAAGAATTTAAGGATCAGTTAAAAGAGTTAGAGAAGAAAAATATAAAAGGCTTAGTTATTGACGTGCGTGGTAATCCTGGTGGCTACTTAAATAGTGTAGAAGATATACTAGGGGAAATTATGACGAATAAAAAGCCGATGCTACAAGTAGAGCAGCGAAATGGTGAGAAGAAGAAATTCTCTACGGAACTGAAAGAGAGAAAACCATATCCAATTTCAGTATTAATTGATAATGGAAGTGCTTCTGCTTCAGAGATTTTAGCGGGTGCGCTAAAAGAAGGAGAAGGATACGATTTAATTGGTGAAAAGACATTTGGTAAAGGTACTGTCCAGCAAGCTGTTCCATTTAAAGACGGCAGCAACATTAAATTAACGATGTTTAAATGGTTAACGCCGGATGGGAACTGGATTCATAAAAAAGGAATCGCGCCAACAGTAGAAGTGAAGCAACCAAATTATTATCATGCGACACCAATTCAAATTGAAAAAACACTTTCATACAATTCAAATGATGTACAAGTAAAACATGCTCAGGAAATGCTTAAGAGCTTAGGTTATGTACCAGGTCGTGAAGATGGATACTTTAGTAAAGAGACAGAATCGGCTTTGAAAGCATTCCAAAATGCAAATGAAATGGAAGCGACAGGACAGCTTGATAAAAAGACAGCTGAAGCGATTCAAACTAAAATTATTGAAAAAATCCGTTCTGGAGAAAATGATTTACAATTACAGTCAGCATTAAAATTAATGGCAAAATAAGAAGAAATACAGGCAGTTTGCTGCCTGTATTTTTTTGTGTTAAACAAACGTTTGTTTAGTTATGATAATATAAAAAGAAAGAATGATATAAATGGTGGTGAATGAGTTCGTGGAGGCGTGGATTTTTGAAATAATGCGGGCAGTTGGACGTTTTTTCTTACACCCTGCTGTCTATATATTTGTAATAAGTAGTATCTTCGTTGGATACTTACGTATGTTAAGAGAACGAAAAGATTTTTCTTTTAAAGTTTATGATATTTGGTTTGAACTGCGAACCTCTCTATTTGCAGGGATTGGATACGGATTAGTAGTATCTATTATTACGATTGGGCTTGGACTTGTTGTTTCTAAAGCAAGCTTATGGGCCATTTTAATTTGGACGTTACTATTTGGATTAACGGCTATGTATCGATATTTATCGGCGGCTTATACATTTAGCATTGCGATTGTATGTGTTCTATTATCTTCTAAGCTACCAGTTTCCTTTTTACAGCTTCGAGAAGGTGAAGAGAGTACCATTGTATCCCTTGTTATTTTACTAGGCGTTATGCTTATTGTAGAAGGCTTATTGATTTCGAAAAACGCAGTAGGATATTCGACGCCGAGGCTTAGGCAGGGGAAGCGTGGATTAAAGATTGGTTTACACGAATCAAAGCGTTTATGGATCGTTCCTATTTTTATTCTTGTACCGGGTGATGTGGTAACGCAGTTTATTTCATGGTGGCCTGTCGTTTCAATAGGTTCAAATACATATTCTCTATTCCTCGTTCCATTTTTAATTGGATTTATGAGAAGGATTAGAAGTTATGAGCCGACGGAAGCTTTATTATTTACAGGAAGACGTGTGTACGGATTAGCAGGACTTGTGCTCGTTTTAGGAATCGCAAGTTACTGGTGGCACGTACTTGCAATTATCGCGATGGGAGTCGCTATGCTTGGGCGTTTCACAATTTCGATGCAAGAAAAAATTGCCGATGAAACAAGACCAGCGTATTTTGCTGCACGCAATGATGGGCTCGTTGTACTAGATACAATTCCAAATACAATTGGAGCAGAGCTGAAATTACTGCCTGGAGAAATTATTACGAAAGTAAATGGAGTCATCCCAAAAAGCGCCGAGGAATTTTATGATGCGCTTCAAACGAAGACGACAGGAGCATTTTGTAAATTAGAAGTATTAGATACAAATGGTGAGCTTCGTCTTGCACAAACTGCATTATATGCTGGTGGACATCACGAATTAGGTATTGTATTCGTTGAACAGGAGCATGAGTGGGATTCGGAAGCGATGTAATAGAAGGAATGGTATCACCTTGTGGTGGTACCTTTTTTGTTTTTGGGAGATGGGAGAGTAGTTAGTAAATGAAATTTATATCGGCGATTTTCCGAATATATCAGCGCAACTTGAAATATATCGGCGATTTTGCAAATATATCAGCGCAACTCGAAATATATCGGGGATTATTCGAATATATCGACTTTCCAGCAAAAAACGACAACTATCGCAAAGCTTATTTTCAGTTTCATAGACGGATAACTTGAATAATTATTTGATAATGGTTATCATTTAGGGAGTCTTTTTAATTTTGGAAAATGGAGGTAAGATATGCTGCGTAAATTTTTCTCGTACTATAAACCGTATAAAGGTTTATTTATACTCGACTTTTCTTGTGCGGTTGTCGCAGGATTATTAGAACTCGGCTTCCCGCTTATCGTAAATCAATTTATTGATAAGTTATTGCCAGGGCAAAACTGGACGCTTATTTTATGGGCTTGTTTCGGTTTACTCGCAGTTTATATGTTAAATGCAGGCTTACAATATGTCGTTACATATTGGGGACATATGCTTGGTGTTAACATTGAAACAGATATGAGGCAGAAATTATTTGATCATATTCAAAAGCTATCATTCAGATTTTTTGATAATAATAAAACAGGTCATTTAATTTCACGCCTTACAAACGATTTAATGGAAATTGGGGAAATTGCTCACCATGGACCAGAAGATTTATTTATCGCCGTAATGACTTTAGTTGGGGCATTCTCATTTATGATGATGATCAACTGGAAGTTAGCGTTATTAACGTTCTTCGTCATTCCATTCCTATTATGGTTAGCACTTTACTTTAATAAAAAAATGACAGGTACATTTAGACGTTTATTCTCAGACGTTGCTGATTTTAATGCATGCATTGAGAACAATGTTGGTGGTATTCGCGTTGTACAAGCATTCGGAAATGAAAAGTTTGAGAAAGAGCAATTTGCTGTTAACAACGCTCGTTTCCGTACAACAAAATTAATGGCGTATAAAATTATGGCGTTAAATTCGTCGATTAGTTATATGCTCATGCGTCTCGTAACGCTCTTCGTCTTAATATGCGGTACATGGTTTGTGCTGCAAGGAGAATTAACGTACGGTGGATTTATCGGATTCGTTCTATTAACGAATATTTTCTTCCGCCCAATTGAAAAAATTAACGCGGTAATCGAAAGCTATCCGAAAGGAATCGCCGGTTTTAAAAGATATGTAGAGCTTCTTGAAACAGAGCCTGACATTGTAGACTCTAAAGATGCAATGGAAGTGAAGCATGTACACGGTGATATTCAATATAACAACATTACGTTTGGATATGAAAACAAAGAACCGATTTTAAATGACATTAGTTTGAAAATACATGCAGGTGAAACAGTTGCGTTCGTTGGACCATCAGGAGCTGGGAAAACGACGTTATGTAGCCTATTACCACGTTTTTATGAACAATCATCTGGATCGATTCAAATTGATGGAATTGATACGAAAGATATGACATTATCTTCACTTCGTAAGCAAATTGGAATTGTGCAGCAAGACGTGTTCTTATTCTCAGGAACAATTCGTGAAAATATCGCTTACGGAAATTTAAAAGCATCAGAAGCTGAAATTTGGCAGGCAGTAAAACGTGCGCAATTAGAAGATTTAATTTACTCACAGCCGGACGGTTTAGATACTGTTATCGGTGAGCGCGGCGTGAAACTTTCAGGTGGACAAAAGCAGCGTCTAGCTATTGCTCGTATGTTCTTGAAAAACCCTCCAATTTTAATATTGGATGAAGCAACTTCTGCATTAGATACAGAGACAGAACTTGCGATTCAAAAATCGCTTGCGGAGCTATCTGTTGGCCGTACAACATTAGTTATCGCTCACAGACTTGCAACGATTAAAAATGCAGATCGCATCGTCGTTGTAAATAAAGATGGTATTGCAGAACAAGGTTCACATAATGAATTAATTGAGCAAGGTGGAGGATACAGTAGGTTATACGAAGCTCAGTTTAGTTCGTAAATATAATTTGTACAGAATTAGTGCACCATAAGTAGGTAAAAATCTCATATGGGAGGCTATAAAGTATGATTGTAACAACAACGTCTACAATTCAAGGAAAAGAAATTATTGAGTACATCGATATTGTCAATGGAGAAGCGATTATGGGCGCGAATATCGTTCGTGACCTTTTCGCCTCCGTCCGTGACGTTGTCGGCGGTCGTGCGGGTGCTTATGAAAGTAAATTAAAAGAAGCACGCGACATCGCAATGGAAGAGATGAAAACTTTTGCAAGACAAAAAAATGCAAATGCAATTGTTGGTATCGACGTGGATTACGAGGTAGTTCGCGAAGGAATGCTAATGGTTGCTGTGAGCGGGACTGCTGTCCGTATCTAAAATGAAAAGCCGTGCTGATGCACGGCTTTTTGTATTCTATGTCGAAGATTCAATATTTCTTGGGAAATGTGGAATGCCCCGTCGATATATAGGGAAGACATTAGAGTGCTTCTTTACATTTTTGAATTTGAGTTAATAATTTTGCGTATTCTTGTTCGAGAGATGTGATGTCATCGTGATGATTTGGAATGGAAATCCGGCCGATGACTTCTGTTAATTTTGTTTGTAATCGTAACATTTCTTGCTCAGTAACGTTTACAGAATCTCCGGTGGTTTTTTTTGTGTATTGCTCGTAATTACCGTGGAAGATTCTTGGTTCATTCTCATCTACTTGTAGAATATGGTCTGCAACAGAGCGAATAAAGGCACGGTCATGGCTAATGAAAAGTATTGTGCCAGGATATTCTTGTAACATGGTTTCTAATTCTTCTTGCGTCGCTAAGTCTAAATAGTTTGTCGGTTCATCTAGCAGAAGCATATTATAGTTTCCTAAAAATACTTTTGCGAGTGCAACCTTCATTCGTTCACCCCCGCTTAGAACGTGCACAGGTTTATGAACATCCTCACGGCGGAATAGAAGTCGTGCAAGTATTGTGCGAACGAATGCTTCTGTATAGTTTGTTTCTTCTAGAACATTTTCTAAAATGGTTTTATCTGTTTTTAAAATAGATAATGTTTGTTCGAAGTATCCAATTTTACAACTTTTCGATAGCTGCATGCCACGCTCGTTTGTGAGAAGCATGTTGAACAAAGTGGTTTTGCCGCTTCCATTTGCCCCTAAAACGGCAAGCTTTGCACCAGGGGCAATAGTTCCATTCATATTTTTAAATAGTATACGGTCGCCTATTTTCTTTGTTGCTTTATTGAATTGTACTGCCACCTTACTATGAATGGGTGTATGGTATTGCACGTCAAATTGAGCTTGAGAAAGATCCTTTGGCTTTTCCTTCTTTTCTAGTTTTTCGAGACGTGTCTCTAATGCTTTCGCTGCTTTACTAACCTGTTCTTGGCCATGAGCCCCACTTAACCTATAAAGTCTAGATTCAGATGAACTGAACCGTGTTGGGATTTTTTTCATGTTAGAAGCACGTTGCTTTCTTTGTAGAACGGACTGTTCTAAACGATTTTTTTCTTGTATATATTGCTCATATTCTGCTTGTTTTTGTATTCGTTCACGTTCTTTTTGTTTTCGATAGTTTGAATAATTACCTTTGTACTCTTGAATAATACCGTCTTCAATTTCAATAATTTTGGTACATATATTATCTAGAAATTCACGGTCATGCGATATTAAAACAAGTGCCCCTTTATAAGATGAAAGTGCCTTTTCTAATTGCTCTGTACCGACCATATCTAAGTGGCTTGTTGGTTCATCAGCGAATAAAATGCCTGCATTTTGTTCGAGAGCATGCGCAATCTTTAGTCGCATTCGTTCACCGCCGCTCATTGCGTCGGTAACGTTTGAAATACTCCATTTTCCTTTTGCGAGAGAAGAAGCGGTTTCCGGTAGTTCTTCGCTGAGCTGAGGAATGATGGCGATAGAACTATGATGAGTTACTATGCCTCTGTCAGCTTCTATTTCTTTACTTAATATTTGCAATAACGTAGATTTACCAGCTCCGTTGACTCCGACAATTCCTATGCGATCCTGTGCTTGAATTTCCAGTGATGGTAATGTAAATAGTGTGCGATCACCAAAGCTCTTTTCAATATTACGTGCGAATAAAATAGTCATAAAAAAACCTCCCTAGTTTCACTAGAGAGGATAAACGTCGCCCTTGTATGTAAAAAATCGTACATAAATAAACGATTTTTTACATGATCGTTTCGAAAGAAAGTATCGACAAATGGACAGACTAATCCCCTGCTAGTTTTCATCATTTTTGTTCACTATTTGTGATGGATGAAATAAATAAGAGAATTAGAACTTCATTGGTCAAAGTACCTTCCTTTCATAATATTACTTTTATTGTATGCGCATACAATAGGGTTTGTCAAACTTATTTCTGTTCGCTATTTTTGAATTTATTATTATACAATTGTGCTTTTGCCAGCGCCTCAGCATCGTTTTTAATTTCATCCAGTCCATTCGCATCTCCAATAACATAACCTTCAAATGAAGAACCAACAAAATCAAAGATATATTGGAATTGAGCAATAAGCGGTAATGCTTTTAGCTTTGGATTATCCCCGCCAACGATGACAACATACATTTTTTTGCCTTTCATTTTTTCTTTGAAATGAAGAGATGTATCGCGCAAGCTTTGTGACCAGCGATCAACAAAGTTTTTCATATGTCCACTCATTCCGTACCAATATAATGGTGTAGCAAAGATAATCGTGTCGTGCTCTAGCATGCGTTTGGTTAACTGCTCATAGTCATCATTTACGGATTGGAATCCTTCTGCATCATGACGTTGGTCTGTAATAGGATAGACGGTATGATCACGCAAATAAATTTGTTCTGTTTCAATGTCCTCTATCATCATATGTGTTAAAGCTTCTGTATTTCCGTTTTGTCTTGAACTGCCATGTATAACAAACATGTAATCACTCCTTTTCTTTTGCATGTTTTAGGAGTGAAACGTGTTTTTGCAAATTCGTTTGGATGTTGGAAAGTAATGTGATTTGCTTTGTTACTTCATTGAGTTTATCTTCGTAAAGTGTAAGGATACTGCTGCACGGATTGTCGTACAGGTGCGGTTCAATTTCAAGGCAGCGCAGCATCCTTGCCGTCTCTTCTAAATTTAAGCCAATTTGTAAGTACATTTGAATAAGCTCCACTTTTTCGATGGCACTTTCATCAAAATCACGGTAGCCATTTGCAAGGCGCTTAGAAGGGAGTAAGCCCTTTTCTTCGTAATGTCTTAGTGATCTTTCACTAACGCCAGTTTCTTTTGATAATTCTCCAATTCGCAATGTATTTCACTCCTTTTACATGTATTGTAAACCTTCACACTAATGTGAAGGTCAACTCTGTTTTTTCGCAAAAGAATCTACATGATTTAAGAACACTTGAATGGCTTTAGATGGAATGAAATATTTACCGCGCACGATGGAAAACGGACGGATTAGTTGTTCATTTGGAACTTCGACGTGGAATAGTTCTTTTGCTAATAGCTCTTTCCGTACAGTCCAATCAGAAAGGATAGCGATGCCAAGCCCGGCACTAACAGCTTCCTTTACGCTTTGGATACTACTGAATGTAAAGAATCGTTTCATTTTTAAATGGTGTTGATGAATAAAGCGGTCACTATAAGCGCGTGTACCAGAACCACTTTCTCTTAATACCCATACTTGATCTTGGAGTGTACTTTCATTTATTTCATTTGTGTGGAGTAATGGATGATTTGGCGGGACGACGAGCTTCATTTCATCTTGCATAAATGTTTCAACATCTACGTCGGCGTATACGACTTGTCCTTCCACTAGGCCGATATCAATTTGATTAGAGCGAAGGCTTTGCAAAACGTCTTCTGTATTTGAGATGAAAGTATGAACTTCGACGTGTGGATTTTCATTCGCATAGTTAGCCAGTATTTTTGGAAGTAAGTATTCGCCAATTGTAAAACTAGCACCAATGCGAAGTGTTCCTGTTACAACGTTATGTAGTTCATTAATTTCTTGTTTAGCATCTTCGTAAAGAGAGAGCATTTGCTTTGCATGTATATATAATATGTTTCCAGCTTCAGTAACTTGGACGTGCTTCGGGGAGCGTTGAATAAGCGTAGTGCCAAATTCGTTTTCTAAGTTGCGTATATGCATACTTACTCCAGGCTGTGAAAGGTTTAATAATTCTGCTGCACGGGAGAAGTGTTTCTGTTCAACGACAGTAACAAAAATTTTTAAAATGTCTACGTTCATATAATGGGCTCCTTTCTTTTTCTATCATCTTATCATAAGTATTTCTGATGATAGAGATTTGGTATTGGTATTAAACTTATTATAGAAACTCTCTTATAATGTAAGTAGAAAGAACATGCATGTTCCAATACGATTATTGGAGTGGTTCAAAATGGAACAAACACTTGTTATACAAAAGAAGAAGCGTTTTGGATTTTCGCAAGGAATTGGGATTACATTATTAATCGCAATTGCCGCGAAATATTTAGCAGAGCTTCCATTTTTAAATATTATGGGACAATTAGTAATTGCTATTCTAATTGGGATGGTTTGGCGCGCTGCAATTGGAGTTCCTCACGAGGCGATAGCAGGAACGAACTTTGCGAGTAAGAAGTTGCTGCGCTTTGGGATCATCTTACTTGGAATGCGATTAAATCTTGTTGATATTGCGAAGGCGGGACCGAAAGTATTGGTCATCGCGGCGGTTGTTATTACATTTACTATTTTTGTTGTATACGGACTAACGAAAGTATTTAAAGTAGAAAAGAAACTTGGGATTTTAACAGCATGCGGTACGGCAATTTGCGGCGCAGCCGCGGTCGTGGCAATTGCACCGCAAGTGAAAGCGAAGGACGATGAAACAGCAGTTGGGGCAGCAATCATCGCGATTTTAGGTACCATATTTACGCTTATTTATACGTTATTATATCCAGTGCTTGGTTTATCTCCGTACGGTTATGGTGTATTCTCAGGTGCGACGCTTCATGAAATCGCTCATGTCATCGCAGCTGCGGCGCCAGGAGGAAGTACTGCTGTAGACATCGCAGTTATTGTGAAGTTAACGCGCGTAGCAATGCTTGTGCCAGTAGCGATTTTAATTGGTCTATGGTTTGGTAAGAGTGAAGGTAGCAAAGAAAAGAAATCGTGGCGCGAACTTCCAATACCATGGTTCATTTTCGGGTTCTTAGCGATGAGTGCAGTGCATTCGCTCGGGATTATTCCAGAAGTTGTTGCGGGATACATTGTTGTTTTTGCTTACATGCTTATCGCAATGGCGATGGCAGGGCTCGGTTTAAATGTAGAGTTTAAAACGTTCCGTAAATTAGGAAGTAAAGCATTCGTAGCAGGGCTGATTGGCTCGGTTTGCTTATCGGTTCTTGGATACGTTCTTGTATATGCGTTAGGATTTATGTAGTAGAGGAGAAAGCTGTTCCCGAAGGTATTTGGGGACAGCTTTTTCTTATGATTATAGTAGCGCTACGGATGTCGATATATTTGAAAAATCGCTGATATAAATGGAGTTGCGCTGATATATTTGGGAAATCGCCGATATAATTTAAGTTGCGCTGATATATTTAAAAAATCGCTGATATAAATTGAATTACTCTTGTACTTTGTTAGAGTAGATGTTCAATGAAATATTTTTCTAAAATTTGTAAAGATATCTTTACTTGTAACTGGAAAATATTTATAATTCAAGTAAAGATATCTTTACTTTTGAAGGTGGATCCTATGGGTGTAAAAAATAAAATTAAAGAATTAAGAAAGCAACATCATATAACGCAAGTTGAAATGGCAAAGGCGATGCAAGTGACGCGGCAGACAATCGTAGCGATTGAAAACCACCATTACAACCCGAGTCTAGAGTTATCTTTAAAAATCGCCAAATATTTTGGAGTGAAGGTGGAGGAAATCTTTACGCTGGAGTAAGGGGAGAGAAAATAAATGATAAGCTTGAGAGATTTCAATTAGATTAAACGTTTAAATATATAAGGATTGGTTTTGGTTTATTAATAAGTATCGCATCAACGAGCGTGTTAGCAACAAAGAATAATAGATAGAAAAAGGGGAACTGGGATGGGATTACCGGTGTTATGTGTCGCTACAGCTATATTTTCGCTTCTTTGGGGAATGCAAAACTTTTCTCGTAATCCAGTGCCGAGCATTTGTATTATGATTGGTACTGTAGGTTTATCGTATTATTTATTATTATTAGCCCATTATCATAAAACGGCAACGAGTGTTGTTGTTGGAGCACTTATTTTATTTTGTGGGCGCGCCATACAAAAGGGGTTATTTCCATAAAAGCTGTTTATACACTTTGTATAAACAGCTTTTTGTATTTTTTTTACAAAATGCTTGAAAGTTACGTAACGTCATCTTTTATAATGAAAGGGAAGAGGTGATGGTAGTGATTTCAATACAACAATTGACGAGAGAAACAGGGGTTACAGTACGTACACTACGTTATTATGATCAAATAGATTTATTAAAGCCGAGCGGAAAAACAGAGGGTGGACATCGGTTATATAGTGAAAATGACGTTATTCGTTTGCAACAAATTTTATTTTTGAAAGAAATGGGATTTTCATTAAAAGAAGTTGCGAATATGTTAGTAAAAGGTGAGCTGGATTTAAAAAATTCGCTTAAAAAACAACTTCGCTTTGTACAGGAAGAACAAAAGAAATTTAATCGAATGGAGCGTGTTTTACAAGCGGTTGTTTATTCGGTAGATGTAGAGGGAGAACTTGATTGGAAAGTTATGTTTGAACTTATTCAGCTTTCGAAACAGTCTCCTCGTATACGTGAAATATTTCAAAATGAAGTATTTTCAAAGGAAGAACAAAAGTTGCTTCATAATTTGCCGAATATGAGTGAAGAAGATCCGAATGTTTTAGAATGGGTAGATTTATTAAAGCAATTACGTAATTTTATGAAGGAGGGTAAAGAAGCTGCAAGTGATGAGGTACAACGGGCAACGAAGAAATTAATGCAGAAGTGTTTAGAAATGGCTAATGGTGACGAAGCGTTTTTAGATAAGTTATGGGAAGTTAGAAAATCGAAGGAAGATTCACAGAAAATGAGCATGTATCCAATTGAAGAAGAACTTTTAGTATATATGGATGAGGCTTTTCGTATTTATGATGAAAGGGAGAAGGATAAATGAGTATACTCGCAGAATATCGTTGGTATTTTTTAATTGGGGCAGAAATTGTATTTTGGTTATCAGCTATCGGTTTCTTTTTACTTCGCTACGGATTCCGTTTGAAAAAGGCGAGTTTTATTATCGGGATTGTACTCCTCGTAAATGAAGTGTTTATTTTAACTTTAGGAGTAGTGGACTATTATCAAACAGGAAAGTTCTCTAACTTTCAAATCATTACTGTAATCATTTTATTATATGCAGTTTTCTACGGGAAAAAGGATTTAAAGAAGCTTGATATATTTGTACAAAAATCAGTTGCGAAATGGCGTAATGAACCGGCGCCTATTATTGAAGAACAGGTAGAATTAACAGGCATGGCCTATGCAAAGCAGGAAATAAAAAATTGGATATTACATCTTGTTTTATTCGTTGGTGTGCACATATTCTTTTTCTTCGCGTATGGATTTATTCCATTTGAACAATGGGGTAATTGGTTAGAATCGGGAATCGTTTTAAATAAAGCTGCAAGTCGCGTAAGCCAAGTGTGGGCGATTGTAATTTTAGTTGATACAGCAATTTTATTTTCATATGTGATTTTTCCGAAGAAGGAGAAAGGAAAAGAAAAGCTATTTTCATAGTTGAAAGTAGCTTTTCTGGTATACAAATAAATTTTATAGGAGAGGATGACAATAGAAAAAAGAACCAGCTGTATATGTCTATTTCTCTTTAGTTTAGTAGCATGTTCACCATCTAGCACTACAATTGATAAGAAGAATGATGTCATTGTAAAGGGAGCAGGAACTTCCAATCTAGATAAATTCGAACAGTTCGTTATGAACGTTGATCAAGGGAAAGTTGATAAAATAAGAATTGTACAGTATACCGATGAAGGTGACCCGGTTTTTCAAATGTTAGAGCATAGTGGGAAAGATATCCTTTATGTGTTAGATAGTAGACAAGACAAGTTTGCTGGTGACCATAAAGGATTACATAAAGATAGTTGTAAAAGTATTGTTAAAGAGCTGCGCGAATCAGAAAGTACTTATCGGTTAACAGATTGTATGAATGAAGCTGGGCGCAATGGATATGACTTAGTATATGTATCTAAAAAATAGAATTAGTAGAGGAAGGAAGTATTTACTCCTTCCTTTTTCTATGTGTATATTGTCGAAAACTTTACCGAATATCTGTTCGTTTTTTTAGGTTTTTTATAGGTATTCGTGGTAAAATAATAATACAGATTTTTATGAGGAGGTCGGATTTTCTTGGAACGTCAATTTGAAATTGTCTCAGCGTATTCCCCGCAAGGTGATCAGCCGGTAGCTATAGAGAAGCTTGTAGAGGGAATTAATAGTGGAAAGAAAAAGCAAGTGTTGCTTGGAGCAACAGGAACGGGTAAGACATTTACGATTTCAAATGTCATTAAAGAAGTGCAAAAGCCAACACTTGTTATGGCTCATAATAAAACGTTAGCAGGGCAGTTATATAGTGAGTTGAAAGACTTTTTCCCGAATAATGCAGTTGAATATTTTGTTAGTTACTACGATTATTATCAGCCAGAAGCGTATGTACCACAAACAGATACGTTTATTGAAAAAGATGCGCAGATTAATGATGAAATTGATAAATTGCGTCACTCGGCAACGTCTGCATTATTTGAACGGGACGATGTAATTATCGTTGCGAGTGTTTCGTGTATATATGGCTTAGGTTCTCCAGAAGAATACCGCGAGCTAGTTGTTTCGCTTCGAGTTGGTATGGAAAAAGACCGTAATCAATTGCTTCGTGAACTTGTTGATGTACAGTATGGACGTAATGATATTGATTTCAAGCGTGGTACATTCCGTGTGCGAGGAGATGTAGTTGAAATCTTCCCGGCATCACTTGATGAGCATTGTATTCGAATCGAATTTTTCGGTGATGAAATCGATCGTATTCGTGAAGTAAATGCGTTAACAGGTGAAGTATTAGCAGAACGTGATCATGTAGCAATCTTCCCAGCATCTCACTTCGTTACACGTGAAGAAAAGATGAAGGTCGCTATTGAAAATATCGAAAAAGAATTAGAAGAGCGTTTAAAGGAATTAAATGATAACGGCAAGTTGTTAGAAGCGCAGCGTATAGAACAGCGTACACGTTATGATTTAGAAATGATGCGCGAGATGGGATTTTGTTCAGGTATTGAAAATTACTCCCGTCATTTAACACTTCGTCCAGCGGGGGCAACGCCGTATACGCTATTAGACTATTTCCCGAAAGATTTCTTAATCGTTATGGATGAATCGCACGTATCAGTACCGCAAGTAAGAGCGATGTATAACGGGGACCAAGCGCGTAAGCAAGTGCTTGTGGATCATGGATTCCGTCTGCCGTCAGCTTTAGATAATAGACCGCTCACATTCGATGAGTTTGAAGAGAAAACGAATCAAGTTATTTATGTTTCAGCAACGCCAGGACCGTATGAGTTAGAGCAGTCGCCAGAAGTAATAGAACAAATTATTCGTCCAACAGGGCTTTTAGATCCACCAATTGATATACGACCAATTGAAGGGCAAATTGACGATTTATTAGGAGAGATTCAAGATCGTATTGCAAAAAATGAACGTGTATTAATTACGACTTTAACGAAGAAAATGTCAGAGGATTTAACGGATTACTTAAAAGATGTAGGAATTAAAGTTAACTATCTTCACTCTGAAATTAAAACGTTAGAACGTATTGAAATTATCCGCGATCTTCGCCTCGGTAAATTTGATGTACTTGTCGGCATTAACTTATTGCGAGAAGGATTAGATATTCCGGAAGTATCACTTGTAGCTATTTTAGATGCTGATAAGGAAGGGTTCTTGCGTTCAGAACGTTCATTAATTCAAACAATCGGTCGTGCCGCGCGTAATGAAAACGGCCGCGTTATTATGTATGCAGATCGTATAACAAAATCTATGGGAATTGCGATTGAAGAAACGAAGCGTCGTCGTAGTATACAAGAAGCTTACAATGAAGAGCATGGTATTACGCCGAAAACGATTCAAAAAGGCGTTCGTGATGTTATCCGTGCAACGACAGCTGCTGAAGAGACAGAAACATACGAAGCAACTCCTGCTAAGAAAATGACGAAAAAAGAGCGCGAAAAGACAATTGCGAAGATGGAAGCAGAGATGAAAGAAGCAGCAAAAGCGTTAGACTTCGAGCGTGCAGCTGAACTAAGAGATTTACTATTAGAATTAAAAGCGGAAGGGTGAAAAAAGTGAGTAAGAGCAAGGATTTTATCGTTGTAAAAGGTGCTAGAGCACATAACTTAAAAAATATTGATGTAACCATTCCGAGAAATCAGCTTGTCGTTGTAACGGGATTGTCTGGTTCGGGGAAATCATCATTAGCATTTGATACGATTTATGCAGAAGGGCAGCGCAGATACGTAGAATCATTATCTGCGTATGCGCGCCAGTTTTTAGGACAAATGGATAAGCCGGATGTGGACACGATTGAAGGATTGTCACCAGCAATTTCAATCGATCAAAAAACGACGAGTCGTAACCCACGTTCAACTGTTGGAACGGTAACGGAGATTTATGATTACTTACGTTTATTATTTGCACGAATTGGTACGCCAATTTGTCCGAATCATGGCATTGAAATTACGTCACAAACAGTAGAGCAGATGGTAGACCGTGTTCTTGAATATCCTGAACGTACGAAATTACAAGTGTTAGCGCCTATCGTTTCTGGGCGTAAAGGTGCGCATGTAAAAGTACTTGAAGATATTAAGAAGCAAGGATATGTTCGTGTTCGCGTTGACGGTGAAATGCTTGATGTATCTGAAGATATTGCGTTAGATAAAAACAAGAAGCATTCCATTGAAGTTGTAATTGACCGTATTGTTGTAAAAGAAGGGATCGCAAGCCGTCTTGCTGATTCACTTGAAAGTGCATTAAAGCTTGGCGGGGGACGAGTGTTAATCGATGTTATGGGAGAAGAGGAACTTCTGTTTAGTGAACATCACGCTTGTCCGCATTGTGGTTTTTCAATTGGAGAATTAGAGCCGCGTATGTTCTCATTCAATAGTCCGTTCGGAGCATGTCCTTCTTGTGATGGACTTGGTTCAAAGCTAGAGGTAGATTTAGAGCTTGTTATCCCGAACTGGGATTTATCATTAAATGAACATGCGATTGCACCTTGGGAACCGACAAGTTCACAATACTATCCACAACTTTTACAATCTGTATGTAATCACTACGGCGTTGATATGGATATGCCTGTAAAAGATATACCGAAAGATTTATTTGATAAAGTGTTGTACGGAAGCGGGGAAGAGAAAGTTTATTTCCGCTATGTAAATGAATTTGGTCAAGTAAAGGAAAATGAGATTTTATTTGAAGGTGTTATTCCAAACATTGAACGTCGTTATCGTGAAACGAGTTCTGATTACATTCGTGAGCAAATGGAAAAGTATATGGCAGAACAAGCTTGTCCAAAGTGTAAAGGTGGACGCTTAAAGCCTGAGAGTTTAGCTGTATTTGTTGGCAATAAAACGATTGCTGACGTAACGAAGTATTCAGTTCAAGAAGTACAAGAATTCTTCTCGAATGTAGAGCTAACGGAGAAGCAACAAAAAATAGCTCATTTAATTTTAAGAGAAATTCAGGAGCGCGTTGGGTTCTTAGTGAACGTTGGTTTAGATTATTTAACGTTAAGTCGTGCCGCAGGAACTTTATCAGGTGGTGAGGCGCAGCGTATTCGTTTAGCGACGCAAATTGGTTCTCGTCTAACTGGCGTACTTTATATTCTTGATGAGCCTTCAATTGGTTTACACCAGCGTGATAACGATCGTCTTATTCGTACATTGCAAGAAATGCGCGATTTAGGTAATACGTTAATCGTTGTTGAACATGATGAAGATACGATGATGGCTGCTGACTATTTACTTGATATAGGGCCTGGTGCAGGTATTCATGGTGGACAGGTCGTTTCAGCGGGGACGCCGGCTGAAGTTATGCAAGATGAGAATTCATTAACAGGGAAGTATTTAAGTGGTAAAGAGTTTATTCCAGTGCCACTTGAAAGACGTAAAGGTGACGGACGTAAAGTGGAGATTGTCGGCGCAAAAGAGAATAACTTAAAGAATGCAAAAATGTCATTCCCACTCGGTACGTTTGTAGCGGTAACAGGTGTATCTGGATCAGGTAAAAGTACGATGATTAATGAAGTACTATATAAATCGTTAGCGCAAAAGTTATATAAAGCGAAAGCGAAGCCAGGTACGCATAAAGAGATTAAAGGTCTTGAACATTTAGATAAAGTAATTGATATTGATCAATCGCCAATTGGTCGTACACCACGTTCTAATCCAGCGACGTACACAGGTGTATTCGATGATATTCGTGATGTGTTTGCACAAACGAACGAAGCGAAAGTGCGCGGATATCAAAAAGGACGTTTCAGCTTTAACGTAAAAGGTGGCCGTTGTGAAGCGTGCCGTGGCGATGGAATTATTAAAATCGAAATGCATTTCTTACCAGATGTGTATGTTCCGTGTGAAGTTTGTCACGGTAAACGATATAATCGTGAAACGTTAGAAGTGAAATATAAAGATAAGAATATTTCTGAAGTGTTAGGGATGACAATTGAAGATGGAGTAGAATTCTTTGCCAATATTCCTAAAATTAAGCGTAAACTTCAAACGCTTGTAGATGTTGGGCTTGGTTATATGAAATTAGGTCAACCAGCAACAACATTATCTGGTGGGGAAGCACAGCGTGTGAAATTAGCTTCTGAATTACACCGTCGTTCTACAGGTCGTACATTATACATTTTAGATGAGCCAACGACTGGTTTGCATGCGCATGATATTGCACGTCTTCTAGAAGTGCTGCAACGTCTTGTTGAGAGCGGTGAGACGGTACTTGTAATTGAACATAATTTAGATGTGATAAAAACAGCTGATTATATCGTTGACCTTGGACCAGAGGGCGGAGATAAAGGTGGGCAAATCGTTGCTTCCGGAACGCCAGAGCAAGTAGTGAAAGAAGAGCGCTCATACACAGGTAAGTATTTAAAAGAGATTTTAAATCGTGATAAAGCAAGAATGAAAGAGAAAATAAAAGAAGTAGAGTTATCGCAATAAGTTTATTGATGAAAACCGAGTGGAAATGACGCTCGGTTTTTATTGTATAGGGGGAGAAGATGGAGTTTTTAGAGGTGTTAAGGAAGAAACATATGAAGGTAAGAGAGTTTCAAAGTTGGGGTGTATATTTTCGCAAGCGCTGGGAGGATCACTTTGCAAATCATTTAAGTGATAAAGAAAAAGAAGATATTTTTCTTTATGGAGATAAGTATGGGTGTGGGTATCTATGGCACATATTTAGTTATGAGAAAAAGAAGTGTTTAGAGGGAGAAGAAGCGGAGAACGCGTTTCATAATGAAGTGAAAAAGGATTGCTATATATTCTATCAACATTGTGAAGATGTACTGCTAATAAAAGATGGGAGTTTATTACATATGGATGATATATTACGGGAGACGGACGATATGTATAAAGGCGATATCTATATTGTAGATAAAGATTTCACTTGGACTTTTGTAAAAACACATGAGCATAGATGGTGTGGTCCTTATTTTGCGAGGAAGTGTTAGTAGGTATACAAGCATGAAAGATAGAATAAGTTGATATAAGTGTTCGTATCATACTTGCGTTTATTATCTATTAGCGTATGATGAAATATATATGTTTAAAAGGATGTGTAAAGAAATGAGATGGATTGTATCACTTCTTGTAAATAGCGTTGTGTTAATCGCTGTATCGGGACTTTTAAAAGGGATTGCACCAGATGCATTTTACGTAGCAAATATACAAACTGCAATTATTGCTAGTATTATATTGGCGGTTTTAAATGTGTTCGTAAAGCCGTTTTTAATTTTAATTACGCTACCAATTACTGTTGTAACTTTCGGCTTCTTCTTAATTGTTATTAATGCGATTACGTTAAAAATAGCAGATTCATTATTAGGAGATGCTTTTAATATATCAGGATTTGGTGTAGCGATTGTTGCGGCAATTTGTATTTCAATTTTTAATATGATAATTGAAAAGGCAATTGTTGAACCTCTATATGAAAAAAAGAGAAAGTGACAAAAAGAAAAACATTTCATTATTCGTATGAAATGTTTTTTTCTATTTATTAGAAACCGTATTTCTTGTTTCCAGAAAAAAATGGTACAATATCCGATAGAATGGAATTTTACATCAAACGAGACTGAACCCGCAGCGGAGTGGAGGTTTATACATATGCCGAAAGTAAGGACAAAAGATTTAATTGAACAATTTCAATTGGAGTTAATCAGTGGTGAAGAAGGCATTCATCGTCCGATTGATACAAGTGATTTATCACGACCTGGAATTGAAATGGCAGGATTTTTTACATATTATCCAGCAGATCGTGTGCAGCTTCTTGGAAAGACGGAGCTTACGTTCTTTGACACGTTAACGTCAGAGCAAAAACAAGAGAGAATGAAAGCGCTTTGTACTGAGGAGACGCCATGTATTATTGTAACTCGTAATCAAGATGTACCAGATGAGTTATTACAAGCATCACGTGAATCAGGTATGCCTTTATTACGTTCTTCTCAAACGACAACTAGATTATCAAGTCGTTTAACAAACTATTTAGAAGGTAAGTTAGCACCAACAACTGCTGTTCATGGTGTGTTAGTAGATATTTACGGCGTTGGTGTTTTAATTACAGGTCAAAGTGGTGTTGGTAAAAGTGAGACAGCTCTTGAGCTTGTAAAGCGTGGTCACCGCCTTGTTGCGGATGATAGTGTAGAAATTCGTCAAGAAGATGAAGACATGTTAGTCGGAAGTTCACCAGATTTAATTGAGCATTTATTAGAAATTCGTGGTCTAGGTATTATTAACGTTATGACGTTATTCGGTGCAGGGGCAGTGCGAAATTATAAGCGTATTACACTTGTTATTAATCTTGAAATTTGGGATCAAAAGAAAAATTACGATCGCTTAGGTCTTGATGAAGAGAAGATGAAGATTATTGATACAGAACTTACGAAGATTACACTTCCAGTTCGTCCTGGTCGAAACTTGGCTGTTATTATTGAAGTAGCAGCGATGAACTTCCGTTTAAAACGTATGGGAGTCAATGCAGCACAGCAGTTCTCTGAACGATTAATGAGTGCAATTGAGTTAGGAAATCAGGAGTAAACTTTGGAGAGGGAGGTCATATACATATGCTGTTAGCTTCTGTACCACAGCTTGACCGTGTAGCTATCCAACTTGGGCCGTTTCCTGTGTATTGGTATGGGATTATTATCGGTACAGGTGTGCTATTAGGTCTTTGGCTGGCAACTCGTGAGGGAGAAAGGCTAGGTATTCCAAAAGATACATTTGTTGACCTTGTATTAATTGCAGTGCCGATCGCTATTCTTTTTGCGAGAATGTACTATGTTATTTTTGAATGGGAGTATTACGCACAAAATCCGAGTCAAATTATTAATATTCGTCAAGGTGGTTTGGCGATTCATGGTGGTTTGATCGGGGCTGTTATTACCGGTGTTCTTTTTGCGAAGCGACGCGGGGTTTCTTTCTGGAAGTTGGCAGATATTGCTGCACCAAGTATTTTACTAGGACAAGCAATTGGCCGATGGGGAAACTTTATGAACCAAGAGGCGCATGGTGATGAAGTAACGAGACAGTTTTTAGAAGGTCTTCATTTACCAGATTTCATTATTAATCAAATGTATATTGAGGGTGTGTACTATCATCCGACGTTTTTATATGAATCATTATGGAATTTTGCAGGCGTAATTTTACTACTTGCATTAAGGAAAGTGAATTTACGTCGCGGGGAGTTATTCTTCACATATTTAATTTGGTATTCAGTAGGACGCTTCTTCGTAGAAGGCTTACGTACAGATAGTTTAATGCTAGGACCACTTCGTATTGCACAAGTAATGTCAATTGGACTTGTTGTTATTTCTATTATTTTCATTATTGTGAGACGAAAAATGGGGCAAGCTGATAAAAGATATTTAGAAAATTAGAGACAAGTAGCATCTTATTATAAGATGCTGCTTCTTTCATATTCAGGAAGGTGAAAGGACTAAGGCGATGAGAATAAATACAGTGTTATTTGATTTAGATGGAACTTTAATTAATACAAACGAACTTATTATTTCTTCTTTTTTACATACTTTAAATACATATTATCCAAATCAATATAAGCGTGAAGATGTGTTGCCATTTATCGGCCCATCTTTGCATGATACTTTCAGTAAGATTGATGAAAATAAGGTTGAAGAGATGATTACAAGCTATCGCAAATTTAACCATGATCATCATGATGAATTAGTAGAAGAATATGAAACTGTATATGAAACAGTTCGAGAGTTGAAGAAGCAAGGTTATAAAGTGGGTATTGTTACAACGAAAGCGAGACAAACCGTTGAGATGGGATTACAGTTGTCAAAGCTTGATGAATTTTTTGATGTTGTCGTGACAATTGATGATGTAGAGCATGTGAAACCACATCCAGAGCCACTTCAAAAAGCGCTTGAATTATTAGATGCAAAACCAGAAGAAGCATTGATGGTTGGGGATAATCATCATGATATTGTCGGTGGTCAAAATGCGGGGACGAAAACAGCTGCGGTTTCATGGACGTTGAAAGGTAGAGCTTATTTAGAAGCTTACAAGCCAGACTTTATGCTAGATAAAATGAGTGATTTGCTACCGATTTTGTCTAATATGAACCGTTCATAAAGGTCCAAGTAAGTTAGTAGAGGAGCGAGCTAAGTGCGACGGACAACGCGCTATCCTGTTTCAGGAGAAAATTCATTATGGAATGTGTATAAAACAGTGTCTTTTTGGAAGGTAATGAAAAACTTTATTATTATCCAAATTGCACGTTACACGCCATTTTTATCTGTGAAGAATTGGTTGTACCGCACTTTTTTACGGATGAAAGTAGGAAAGAAAACATCATTTGCGCTTATGGTAATGCCGGATATTATGTTCCCAGAAAAGATAACTGTGGGAGAGAATTCGATTATTGGCTATAACACAACGCTTTTAGCACATGAATATTTAATTCGTGAATATCGACTTGGGGAAATCGTTATTGGAAATGAAGTGATGATTGGAGCGAATGTAACAATATTACCAGGTGTGAAAATTGGAGACGGTGCGACTGTCTCAGCTGGCACACTTGTTCATAGAGATGTACCGAGCGGTGCTTTCGTAGGTGGAAATCCAATGCGTATTATTTATACGAAAGAGCAAATGACCGCCAGAGAAGGTTCATGGTGAAAATGTAACATTTCTCCTCTTTTTTTATGAATAAAAAGGAAATAATTGAGTATAATATACTGTTTTGTTTTTTACGGAATCGTTTATACTTATAGATAGAAGAATGTGTGAACGAAGAAAACAAAAAACTGGAGGATATATGGGGAAAAATCAAAGGATATATAAGGAGAACGGACAAGTTATCTCTTTTAATCAATTAGCGGACTTCTTTTATAAAAAAGGGATGAGAGCTTACAAAGGACAAAAATTGCAAGATGCAATTAAATATTTTCGAAGAGCGGCACAAAGTGAGAAGGAGCCGTTTATTTTATGTCAATTAGCAACAGTATTATCTGAGGCTGGTGAATATCAAGAGTCAAATCAAACCTTCTTAAAGTTAATTAGATCTAATCCAGAACTTGAACAGTGCTATTATTTTATTGCAAATAATTATGCATATATGGGGTTATTTCAACAGGCGAAGAAATATGCGGATCGCTATTTAGAAGTTGCAAAAGAGAAGGAATTCGTAGAAGATACATTAGAACTTCTTGAGATTATGGAAGAAGAAGCAATGGGTGCGGAAGAGATTGAAGATGAAGATGATTTAATTGTTATGCAGGAAGAAGCGAATCGTTATATTCGTAATGGACAATTGGAGGAAGCAATTGCTACATTAGAAATTGTTACGAAAGATTATCCGGAATTTTGGTCAGGTCATAATAATTTAGCCATTGCACATTTTCAATCTGGTAATGTAGACAAAGCACTGAAGTTAACAGAAATGATTTTAGAGAAAAATCCTGGTAATATACATGCGCTTTGTAATACGCTTATTTTTCTATATTCAATTGGAGAGCATAAACAAGTAGAAGCGTTAGCGGGACAGCTAGTTTCGGTATATCCGATTTCATTTGAACATCGTTTGAAACTGGGAACTACACTTGCAACAATTGGTTATTTCGAGCATGCATATAAATGGTTCAAATTATTAAAGCGTCAAGGATATGAGGGAGACGTTAGTTTTTATTATTGGTTTGCATATTCTGCTTATATGGTGAAAGATCAGCAACTAGCTGAAAAAATGTGGCAATATGTCGTGGAATTGCATCCTGATAAAAAGGGAAAAGAACCGTGGAATGCGCTGAATTTAGCAGATGAAGGACAAAACGTGTTATTTGAAGAATTACGAAAATCATTTCAGCAAAGTGCGACGCTAGAAGAACAAATGCTAGCTTTATATTTAATGAATGAATTGTCAACGCCGGAGAAGGTGGGATTCTTCTTTGATATAACGCAAGCGAAGAACGGTGTTCCCATCGTATCACAACTTGCAAAGTACTTCTTTTTACTTAATAGTCATAAGAGTATTCCAGCTGATTTACAGCAATTTGAGCAGTGCGCGAGAATCGCGGATGCATTATACAATTATACGAAAAAAGATGATGAATTAATTGAAGAGTGTTTACACTTTTGGTTTTGTACGTTCATACGTTTATATACATCTGGAGACATATTTACAAATGTGTACGGCTGGTCAGCTGCGATTGAATACATTGTACGCGGCGAACAAGGAAATAAAATGACACAGTCGGAGCTTGGAGATGTATATAATGTATCTGTAGCGACTGTCCGAAAGTATGTGCAAGCTGTTAAGCGTACGCACACATAAGATAAGCAAATCATTGGGAAAAAAATGATGCTAACAGTATAATGAGGGTAACTTAATTGTGTAGGAATGGATAGGAGTGAATAGTGTGTCAGAAGAAAAAATTTATGATGTCGTTATTATTGGTGCAGGACCAGCTGGTATGACAGCTGCAGTATATACATCTCGTGCAAATTTAAGCACATTAATGCTTGAGCGTGGTATTCCAGGTGGCCAAATGGCAAACACGGAAGATGTAGAAAACTACCCAGGTTATGAGTCTATTTTAGGACCAGATTTATCAAATAAAATGTTCGAGCATGCGAAGAAATTTGGTGCTGAATATGCATACGGTGATGTGAAAGAAGTCATCGATGGTAAGGAATACAAAACAATTATTGCTGGTAAAAAAGAATATAAAGCACGTGCAATTATCGTTGCAAGCGGTGCAGAGTATAAAAAAATTGGTGTACCGGGTGAAACAGAACTTGGCGGCCGCGGTGTATCATATTGTGCAGTATGTGACGGAGCATTCTTTAAAGGAAAAGAACTTATCGTAATTGGCGGTGGAGATTCTGCTGTTGAAGAGGGTGTGTTCTTAACGCGCTTCGCATCAAAAGTAACGATCGTTCACCGTCGTGACACGCTTCGTGCACAGAAAATTTTACAAGACCGTGCTTTCCAAAACGAAAAAGTAGATTTCATTTGGAACCACACGATAAAAGAAATCAACGAAGCAAGTGGTAAAGTAGGAAGTGTAACACTTGTGGACGTAAATAGTGGAGAAGAGAAAGAAGTCAAAACTGACGGCGTATTCGTATACATCGGTATGTTACCTTTATCAAAACCATTTGTTGAACTAGGTATTACAAATGAAAATGGTTACCTTGAAACGAACGAGCGTATGGAAACGAAAATTCCTGGTATTTTCGCAGCTGGTGATGTTCGTGAAAAAATGCTTCGTCAAATTGTAACTGCAACAGGTGACGGTAGTATTGCAGCGCAAAGTGCACAACATTACGTAGAAGAATTATTAGAGGAATTAAAAACTGTATCAGAAAAATAAGGGATAATATACCTTGTGAGAAGAAAGCTACCGACAGGAGCTTTCTTCTTTTTTTGTGTGAAAATGTCAAAGTTTTGTCAAAAAATATAAGGATTATAAGCTTTCTTATTGATATACTGGACTTTACGGAAAAAATCACTATAAGAAATGAGGAATTTATTCAGTATGGAATGGCGTAATATATATCGTGGATTTTGTATGGGCGTTAGTGATTTAATTCCTGGTGTGAGCGGCGGTACAATCGCTGTTGTGTTAGGGATTTATGAACAATTGCTTGCGGCAATTAGTGGATTCTTTAGTCGTGAATGGAAAAAACATTTAGGATTTTTAATTCCACTTGCAGCTGGTGTGGCAGCGGCATTTTTAACGTTAAGTCACGTTATTAAATATTTACTTGCAAATCATTATGAACCGACTCAATTTTTCTTTCTCGGTTTAATTATTAGTATATTACCGATGTTAATGAGGGAAGCTGATGCAAAGTCGTCGTTTAAAGGTAAGCACATCGTTTTATTAATAGTTGCAGCAATTCTTGTTGCGATTACAGCTTTCTTTAAACCAGATAAGGCAGCAGATCCAATTACGACGTTAACAATTTTAAATGCAATTGGTTTATTTTTCGCAGGATGGATGGCTAGTATGGCCATGCTGCTTCCTGGAATTAGTGGATCGTTTATTTTATTAATTATTGGTGTGTATCCCACAGCAATTAACGCTTTAACTACACTTAACTTACCTTTAATCGTGGTTATCGGTGCTGGTGTTATGGTTGGATTTGTTGTAAGTAGTAAAGGCATTAGTTTTTTATTAGATCGTTATAAAAGTATGACATTTGCGGCAATTATTGGACTTGTAATCGGTTCGATTGTAATTGTATTCCCTGGGATTCCGACTGGCGGATTTTCAATTATAAGTTCAATTATTACCTTTGTTTTAGGATTTGCGATTGTTACTTATTTCGGTAAGAAATAAGTACTTTAGTCCCCTTGGCGATAAAAAGCGTTAAGGGGATTTTTCATGCTATTCATTAAAAGTCTAAGCATTTACATTGCTTGTTATAGAAAGCTTTTTTAAAATTGCTGAGTAGCATATGCTTAGCGAAAGAGGACTGGCTCCTTCGTTGTAGCAAACTGTTTTTGATAGTATAATGAAAGAAGTATGCAGTGAGGAATTTTACTGCAAGTAGCTGAGGTGAAGAAACATGCAAAGAGTGACAAACTGTGTGTTAATTAGAGATAATGAAGTACTCTTACTCCAAAAACCTCGCCGAAATTGGTGGGTTGCACCAGGCGGGAAAATGGAGCGTGGTGAGACTGTAAGAGATTCCGTTGTTCGCGAGTATCGTGAAGAAACAGGTATTTATTTGAAAAACCCAGCGTTAAAGGGGGTCTTCACCTTTGTCATCCAAGAAGGTGATAAAGTTGTTTCTGAATGGATGATGTTCTCCTTTTTAGCGACAGATTTTGCAGGAGAAAACAAACTAGAGAGCGAAGAAGGCATCATTGGTTGGCATACATTTGATAAAATTGATGATTTAGCAATGGCGCCAGGAGATTATCACATTATTGATTATTTAATTAAAGGAAATGGCATAATCTACGGTACATTTGTATATACCCCAGATTTTGAGTTGCTTTCATATCGATTAGATCCGAGTTAAACCGTCAAGGAGAGGATACAATGACAGAGAATAATGATATAAAAATGGTAATTATTACAGGGATGTCTGGAGCTGGAAAAACAGTAGCTTTACAAAGTTTTGAAGATTTAGGATATTTTTGTGTGGATAATTTACCACCGATGTTATTGCCGAAGTTTATTGAGCTTATGGCGGATTCAAAAGGGAAAATGAATAAAGTGGCACTTGGTATTGATTTACGTGGCCGCGAGTTTTTTGAACATTTATGGGGAGCACTTGATGATTTATCAGAACGTACATGGATTATTCCTCATATTTTATTTTTAGATGCGAAAGATAGTACGCTTGTAACTCGTTATAAAGAAACGAGACGTTCGCATCCACTTGCACCAACTGGTTTGCCGTTAAAGGGAATCGAAGCAGAGCGTAATTTATTAACAGATATGAAGGCACGAGCGAATATTGTGCTTGATACATCGGATTTAAAACCGAAAGAATTACGTGAAAAAATTGTTCACTTGTTCTCAACAGAAACTGAGCAAGCATTTCGTGTAAATGTTATGTCATTTGGATTTAAGTACGGTATTCCAATTGATGCAGATTTAGTATTTGATGTTCGTTTTTTACCAAATCCATATTACATTCCACACATGAAGCCATTAACAGGACTAGATGAAGAAGTTTCTTCGTATGTACTGAAATTTAATGAGACACATAAGTTTTTAGAGAAGTTGACGGATCTGATTACTTTCATGCTGCCTCATTATAAAAGAGAAGGCAAAAGTCAACTTGTAATTGCAATTGGATGTACAGGTGGACAGCATCGTTCTGTTACGCTTACAGAATACCTTGGGAAACATTTGAAACCAGAGTATAGTGTTCATGTATCTCATCGTGATGTGGAGAAGAGAAAGGGCCATTAAGGGATGAAAAAAGAGAGAAAGCCTAAAATTGTCATCATGGGAGGCGGAACTGGACTCTCTGTTTTATTAAGAGGATTAAAGCAATATCCTGTTGATATTACAGCAGTTGTTACAATTGCTGATGATGGTGGCAGTTCGGGTAGATTACGTGATGAGCTAGAAATTCCACCTCCAGGTGACATCCGTAACGTACTTGTTGCGTTATCGGATGTAGAGCCACTGGTGGAAGCTTTATTTCAGCACCGTTTCACAACAGGAGACGGACTGAAAGGTCATGCGTTAGGAAATCTATTGTTGGCAGGTATGACCTCGATTACAGGAGACTTTTTCCATGCAATTACAGAAACAAGTAAAGTATTAAATGTCAGAGGACGTGTATTACCAGCAGCGAATCAAAGTGCGGTACTTCATGCGGAACTTGAAGATGGGGAAATTGTAACAGGTGAATCAAAGATTCCTTATTACGGAAAGAAGATTAATCGTGTCTTTTTAACTCCAGAAGATGTAGAGCCATTGCATGAAACGTTGGCTGAGATTAAACGAGCTGATTTACTTGTTTTCGGTCCTGGAAGTTTGTATACGAGTATATTGCCCAATTTAGTTGTTAACAAAATTGGAGACGCTGTTCTTGCTGCAAAGGCGAAGAAGGTATATGTATGTAACGTTATGACACAAGCGGGTGAAACGATGGGATATACTGCTTTTGATCATGTGCAGGCGTTACACGATCATTTAGGGCAACCATTTATCAATACTGCAATTGTAAATAACCGTGAGATTCCTTGTGAATTACGCAAGTCATATGAGGAAGAAATGTCTACACCAGTTGTAGTGGATGAAGAACGTTTTGTTGAAAATAATATTGATGTTATTCAAGAGGGATTAGCGAAGTATGATGATCATGTTGTAAGGCATGATACGTTAAAGTTAGCGTCCATTTTATATTCATTGTTATAAATATGCGTTGCCTCGTTTGAGGTAGCGCTCCTCATTCATATAGGACAAGAATTTTGTTCCATAATAATCGTATAAGGAGGTGTTGACTGTGTCATTTGCATCAGAAACAAAGAAAGAGTTGACGAATCTTGAGATGAAGGAATGCTGTGAGAAAGCAGAATTATCAGCGTTACTTCGAATGAACGGGTCGCTTTCTTTTTCAAACCGTCGTCTATCTATCGATATTCAAACGGAAAATGCGGCAATTGCAAGAAGGATTTATACGCTTTTGAAAAAAGGATATGACGTGACGGTAGAATTGCTTGTCCGTAAAAAAATGCGCTTGAAGAAAAATAATGTATATATTGTGCGGCTTGTTGAGAAGTCTCGCGAAATATTAGCTGATCTTCATATCGTTCGAGATGACTTTTCATTTATTCGAAATATATCACAAGAATTGATTGAGAAGAAATGTTGTAAACGATCGTACTTACGTGGCGCATTTTTAGCAGGTGGTTCAGTAAATAACCCAGAAACATCATCTTATCATTTAGAAATCTTTTCGTTATATAAGGAACATAATGATGCTATATGTGAACTGATGAACGGATTTGATTTAAATAGTAAGACGTTGGAAAGAAGAAAAGGGTACATTACGTATTTGAAAGAAGCAGAAAAAATTACAGAGTTTTTAAATATTATAGGTGCTCATAATGCACTTTTAAGATTTGAAGATATTCGAATCGTACGTGATATGCGTAATTCTGTAAATCGTTTAGTGAACTGCGAAACAGCTAATTTAAATAAAACAATTGGTGCAGCACTAAGACAGATTGAAAATATTCGTTATATTGATGAGACAGTTGGTCTTGATATTTTGCCGGATAAATTACAAGAGATTGCACAATTACGAAGAGATTATCAAGATGTAACATTGAAAGAGTTAGGTGAGATGGTATCCGGGGGGAAGATTAGTAAGTCGGGTATTAATCATCGTTTGCGTAAAATCGATGAAATCGCAGAGAAATTACGCGCGGGGGAAACGTTAGTAAAAAAATAAGAGGTTAAAGGGGAAATGGAGCTGTGGTTCAAAAACGAGTTCAGGTTTCATTAAAAAACGGTTTACAAGCACGTCCGGCTGCGTTGTTTGTACAAGAGGCAAATCGCTTTCATGCAGATATCTTCATCGAGAAAGATGGAAAGACAGTAAATGCAAAGAGCATAATGGGGATTATGAGCTTAGCAATTGGAACTGGAAGCATGATAACAATTACAACAGAAGGTTCAGATGCAGAAGAGGCTTTAGAAGCATTAGCTGCATATGTACAATAAAAAGCTATCGCGTATATGCGATAGCTTTTTGTTTTTGCAGTTTACTTAAAGGGAGTTTTCGGGGTAGGGGGTATGTAGGTGGTTTGTCCTTGTCGTAGATTGTCGGTAAATCGATATGTTGTGTCGAACCGTTGATATATTAAAAAAATCGTTGATATAATTTAAGTTTTGTTCGATATAATTGAAAAATCGTTGATATATTTAGGTAAATACCAGGGTGGGTATCCAGACGGAGGTGCATGATAATAAAAAAGCGCCCTGTAATAGGGCGCTTTTTTTATGTATCTAGCTCCAGCGGCTAGAATCTCCGGTCGCTTCGCCCCTTCATTCGAGGCAAAAAGCGCCTCGGAATCAGGGACTCCATCGCCCTGCGATTCTGAACGAGCCGCTTTTGCTTTTAGTTGTATCTAGCTCCAGCGGCTAGAATCTCCGGTCGCTTCGCCCCTTCATTCGAGGCAAAAAGCGCCTCGGAATCAGGGACTCCATCGCCCTGCGATTCTGAACGAGCCGCTTTTGCTTTTAGTTGTATCCAGCTCCAGCGGCTAGAATCTCCGGTCGCTTCGCCCCTTCATTCGAGGCAAAAAGCGCCTCGGAATCAGGGACTCCATCGCCCTGCGATTCTGAACGAGCCGCTTTCGCTTTTAGTTGTATCTAGCTCCAGCGGCTAGAATCTCCGGTCGCTTCGCCCCTTCATTCGAGGCAAAAAGCGCCTCGGAATCAGGGACTCCATCGCCCTGCGATTCTGAACGAGCCGCTTTCGCTTTTAGTTGTATCCAGCTCCAGCGGCTAGAATCTCCGGTCGCTTCGCCCCTTCATTCGAGGCAAAAAGCGCCTCGGAATCAGGGACTCCATCGCCCTGCGATTCTGAACGAGCCGCTTTCGCTTTTAGTTATATCCAGCTCCAGCGGCTAGAATCTCCGGTCGCTTCGCCCCTTCATTCGAGGCAAAAAGCGCCTCGGAATCAGGTGCTCCATCGCCCTGCGATTCTAAACGAGCCGCTTCTGCTTTTAGTTATTAACGATTTGTAAAGATCTTATCGATTAAACCGTATTCTAAAGCTTTTTCTGCTGTCATGAAGTTGTCGCGGTCTGTGTCGCGTTGTAGTACTTCAAGTGGTTGACCAGTGCGGTCAGCAAGAATTTGGTTTAGTTTTTCACGTAAGAATAGGATACGTTTTGCAGCGATTTCGATTTCAGTCGCTTGACCTTGTGCTCCACCAAGTGGTTGGTGAATCATTACTTCACTGTTTGGAAGTGCATAACGTTTTCCTTTTTCACCTGCTGCAAGTAAGAATGCACCCATAGATGCAGCCATACCGATACAGATTGTTGATACTTGTGGTTTAATAAACTGCATTGTATCATAGATTGCCATACCCGCTGTGATAGAACCACCAGGGCTGTTGATGTAGATGTGAATATCTTTTTCTGGATCTTGAGATTCCAAGAATAAAAGCTGGGAAACGATTGAGTTAGCTACGTTGTCATCAATTGCACTACCAAGCATAATGATGCGGTCTTTTAATAGTCGAGAGTAAATATCGTAAGCGCGTTCTCCACGATTTGTTTGTTCAATTACTGTAGGAATTAAATTCATCTGTTATTTCCTCCTTATAAAGCTTTCTTAGTCTTATAATACAATTATGGTCAATAAAGGTCAAACGAAACCACTTTAAATCAAAAAAATATGTAGTTGTACCATGAAATATTCGCTATGTTTTCGAAATTCCCTGCTTATGTATCTTCAACATCATAACCGAATTACATAAATTTAAACGTTATGAAAACTGGAGAAAAAAGAAAAGAACGCCTTTTAACTGAAGCGTTCTTTCGATAATTAGTCTTTTAAAAGATAGGTTACTTTATTTAAAATCTTTTCGATTTGTTTCGCGTTTTTACTATACATTTCGCTTGCTGATTTCGACTTTGTTTCTAAGGAAAATAGTTCAAGATCAGCATGACATTTTTTTAAAGATGCTAATAATAAAGGTTTGTTTTGAGGAGAAGGCATCTGGAGTTTGTCATTGTAAATGTCGATAGTAAGTTGTCCGTATGAATCCACTTGACCGAGGAAGACATTTTCAATAACAACACCGAGTTTTTCTAATTCTGAATGTAGCCAAGCGCGGTTATGTCCGCTTGCTGAAAGAGGTTCATCTAGTACATTTCCATCCATAATAACAGTTTGTGGTTCTTTCTCGTTTGGTACTTTTAAACCGATGTCTTTTGCTGTAAGTGGCTGGGAATCTTTCTTTAATAATACATTTAATTCTCCGCTTGGTTCTAAGACAGCAAATTCGACTTCAGCTACGCTGAACGCACTTTTTCCACGGAGAAGTTCCAGTAATTCGTCACTCGTATATTTTTCTTTCTTCAAGTTATCTTCGAGTATCTTTCCGTCTTTTATTAATACGGTAGATTTCCCTTCAAAGAAGTCCCGAGCTGTTTTGTTCTTTAAAGAGAGGATTCCTGTTAAAAAAGGTACCACAGCGAAAATGAGTATCGCAAAGACGCCGTGAAAAAATTTTGAATCGAGCCCTGTAGATACTTGGGCAGCGATGTCACCAATCGTCATTCCGGCTATGTATTCAAAAAAGGAAAGCTGAGAGATTTGTCTTTTCCCTAACCATTTCGTAATAGCGAATAAAATAATTAATATGAATACAGAGCGAAGAATGACAAGTGTCCATTCCGGCAGGTGAGACATAGTCCGTTTCCTCCAGTCTACTTAAAACCCTTTATATTGAGGTTCTTCACGTTCTAATACTGAAATTCTATCCTTTAAATCAGCGATGACGCTGTCCATTTCTAACATACATTCATGAAATACGCGTTTTGATTCTTCGTCTTGTGAATTTAATGAAAGGGAGCTTAAACTTGCTTGGGCGCCCCTTACACTAGCAAGGCAAGTTTTTACGCTAGCGATAACAGTCATATAAATACCTCTTATCCTTTCGGTTTGAATAGTAATGCTCCAATGAAGCCGAAAATAATAGCTGCTGATACACCGGCGCTCGTTACTTTAAACATGCCGGTAATAACGCCAACGATGCCATGTTTTGCAGCTTCTTCCATTGCGCCATGAACGAGGGCATTACCAAAGCTTGTAATAGGTACAGTTGCCCCGGCTCCAGCGAAATCAATTAATGGCTCATACAAATTAAATCCATCTAATATAGCTCCAGCAACAACGAGTGTTGCCATTGTATGAGCGGGTGTTAGTTTGCCGACATCAAACATAAGTTGGCCGATTACACATATGAGTCCGCCAATGACGAAAGCCCAGAAAAAAATCATTGCGTTGCACCTCCAAATTCAATCGAAACGGCATGAGCGATACACGGAATCGTTTCTTCTTGTTGGAATGTAAGTGGAGATAGTAAAGCGCCTGTCGCAACGACAAGTATTTTTTTGAACTCTCCTCTTTTCATTCGGTTTAATAAATGACCGTACACGACTGTTGCGGAACATCCAGGCCCACTAGCACCAGCTATGACAGGTTGTCCTTCTCTATAAATGATAATTCCGCAATCTTGAAATTGTTCGCTCGTTACTTTCGTTCCGTGTTTATGTAGTAAGTCATAAGCAATTTCGCGTCCTACATGTCCGAGATCACCTGTTACGATTAAATCGTAGTAAGAGGCATCAATTTGGCGTTCACGTAAATGGGCTTCAATTGTATCAACTGCAGCTGGAGCCATTGCGCCTCCCATATTAAACGGATCCGTTAATCCCATATCAACAACTCGCCCAATCGTTGCAGATGTTACTCTTGGACCATGGCCAGTATCGCTTAAAATAGCGGCTCCTGCTCCGGTTACTGTCCACTGTGCAGTAGGCGGCTTTTGTCCACCGTATTCGGTAGGATAGCGGAATTGTTTTTCTACAGCAGTATTATGGCTTGAAGCTCCAGTTAATAAATATTTTGCACCTTTTGCATTTACGATACTTGCTCCAAGTGCTAAACCTTCCATAGAAGTAGAGCAAGCCCCGAATAATCCGAGATAAGGAGTGCCCAGTGTGCGGCAAGCAAAGCTTGTTGGAGTAATTTGATTAATTAAATCTCCTGCGAGTACGAATTGAATATCATCTTTACGAAGTTCTGCTTTTTCAGTAGCGCGACTACAAGCTTCTTCGAATAAAATCTTATGTGCTTTTTCATAGGAATCTTGTCCGAGCCATAAATCTTCATGAAGGATATCGAAGTCTTCTGGGATGTTCCCCTTTGCTTCAAATGGTCCACCGACAACCCCTGTTGAGATAATGACTGGTTTGTTTTCAAATACCCACGTTCGATGTCCTTGTAACATTTATAGCCCTCCCCATTGAACGAGAATAGTTTTAATAAGTGCGATGACGAAAGCGGAAAATACACCAAATAAAATAACAGAACCAGCTAGTTTAAACATATTGCCGCCAACGCCAAGGACAAATCCTTCCGTTCGATGCTCAATACATGCGGCAATAACAGAGTTACCAAATCCAGTAACAGGTACAGCTGTACCAGCACCGGCAAACTGTCCAAAACGATCGTATATACCAAATCCAGTTAGTAACATGGAGATGAAAATGAGAGTTGCGACTGTTGGATTGCCTGCTGAGCGTTCAGTGAAATCAAAATATGTGATGTAAAAAGTAGAAATGAGTTGTCCGATGAAGCAAATAAAACCACCGACGAAAAAGGCTTTTATACAATTTTTTAAGACAGGTCGTTTCGGTTCGCGTTCTTGTTCGAATTTTTTATACTCCTGTTGTACAGGGGTTAAGTTTTTATCTTTACTAGACATTGCAATCCTTCCTTTTCTTTTAAAAAGCGTTAAGTGTTAGACTCCATTTTTTTACCAATGAATTTTAATTGTTTATTAATTTCATCTTTAGATACTTCTTTTTCCTTAATTTTTCTTTCGAGTTTTTCGAGTAACATAAAGATTTTTTTATCTGTACTGACACGAACATCGAAAGTAGGATGCTCATCACTTAGCTGCTTTTGAAGCTTTTTACGAAGAGGTTTTAATCCAAACCTTTCGTGATGCTCCGGTGTAACTGCTATGTAGAGATCTAAATTTGAATTCACTGCTGTGCTTTTTATAATTTCATCCATAGCGAGAGCTCTTTTCTTCGCTCCTTGTGATATAGATTGATTAAAGGATTCCGTACTCGTCTTTGTTAACTTTGGACCTTTTTCTTTCTCCGTTCGTTTTGCTTCTTCTTTCACTTTTTTATCTAAAGGACTATTATCACATCCGGTAAAAGAGCTAAATAGAAGTGCAAATAATGCGGTTATGAGGCCGAGTTTTCGCATAATTATCATTCCATTTCTATTGCAATATGTAATGTGATAGAAAAAGGATGACTGCATATCATCCTTTTTCTATTTCACAGCAAATCTGATTCGTTATTGCTGTGAGTATTGTGGTTCTTCTTGTTGGACTTCTTCAACACGTGGGTTTAAAGAATCGATAATCGTTTGTGTTTGCTGCGCAGCTGTTTGGAAAAGTTGCTTAGCTTGTTGGTTATCCGTATCAAGAGCGAATCCCTCTAAGCTAGCTTGGGCACTTTTTAATCCAGAAACAGTCTGCTTTAATTTTGTAATTACAGTCATTGAATGAAGCCCCCTTTGGAATATCAATTCAAAGATTATAATTTGTGAGTTGGGGTGAATTTATGATTGGAAAATTTAGGGGTGGAATAGATTTTATATGCTTTTAGCTAAGGTGTATAAGGTATTATGGGGATATTTTTATTGATTTAGATGGATTTTATTGCTATTATTATGAGAAGAAAATGAAGTGTTTTCTATAATCATGCGCCCATAGCTCAGTCGGATAGAGCGGTGGTTTCCGGTACCACGTCTGCCGGGGGTTCGAATCCCTCTGGGCGCGTCAAAAAGTCCTAACTTACGTTTTGTAGGTTAGGACTTTTTTATTTATCTCATTATTTGAGGGTTAAACAAAACAAACTGATGGAAGTCTCATTTTATATGTGTACTTTCAAAATGCCTTGTCTCATTGCTTCTGTTAAAGCTTCGGAGCGTGATCCTACTTTTAATTTTTTGAAGATTTTTGTTAGGTTGTATTCTACAGCTCTTGAACTCATGTACAGTTCATCAGCAATTTGTTTATTGCTACTTCCTTTAGAGACGGATTCTAAGATTTCTAATTCTTTTTGTGTAAGAAGAGCGGTTTTATTTTCAAGTTGTTGAGTCGTTATATCGTCTGTACGTAGTTGACGTAATAACGAAATAGGAAGTAAAGTATATCCGTTTACAGCTGCACGAATTGCCATTAATAGCTCTTGCTGAGAAGCTGATTTACTAATAATTCCGCTGATACCAGAGTTTATTAATAAATTGAATTGGGATACGTATTCAAAACCTGTATATAAAATGATTTTTGCATCTGTTTGAATATGTAATATTTTCTGGGCGAGTTCAATACCACTACAATTGGGCATATTCATGTCCAAGAGGTATACGTCAAAAGGTGTAGCATCACTTTTTATAAGTGCTTCCTGTTCATTTAAAATATATTCTGCTTGCATATCTTCTTCTAATTCAATCATGCTCTTTGTTCCTTCGCCTACAATTTGATGATCATCTACAATTAATACTCGAATCATTATTTACCACCTCGGAACTGTAATGTTTATTTGAAGTCCTTTTTTAGCTTCGGATACTATATGTATTTCTCCACCAATTGATTGAAGCCTTCCTTTTATACCGGAAAGCCCCATATGCTGCTTAGGAGAGTGGGGAGTGTCTATATTAAAGCCTTTGCCGTTGTCTCGGTAGTCTAGGAAAATACAGTTATTCTCTTCCCATAAAAAAATCGATACGATGGTTGCCTCGGAATGTTTATCTGCGTTTGTTAGTAGTTCTTGAATGATACGATATAAAGATAAAATTTTGTCAAAATCGTAATGATGTTCTTGAATTGATTCATGATCAAATTGAATTTGAAACTGCACACGTAATTGTGTTTGGGCTAGCAATTCTCTTAATGCACCAATTAAACCAGCATCTGATAAAAGTGATGGACGCAATTCATTACATGTGTCGCGAATTTGTTGTATTACATCGTGCATACCGAAGTGGATTTTTTTTAGTTCATTTTTTAATTCTAGTGGAACGGATTTGTTTTTTAGTAAAGAGTCTAGTTTGCGGTACCATACGATTTGATCTTGTAATGCAGAGTCGTGTAAATCTGAAGCGAGTCGGCGCCTTTCTTGTTCAGAAATTTGAAAGAGTAGGCGTGATAAGCTTGCAGAATTTGTTTTGGATTCTAAACTCTCCTGCTCTAGAGAATGAATAATTTCATTAATGGTATACAAGTTTTCGTAAATAAGACGGACGTATGTCGTGACAGTGATGAACCATGATTTTTCATGCGTATTATATTTAATATTATTCACTTTTCTTCCAATCCAGATGTAGTGTTTTATATGGTTAGTAGAGTATAAGTAAATGCCGATGCATCCATCATCCTCTAATAAATCATTAATTAGTAATGCTGCCATACTCCATTTTTTCTTTTTAGAAAGTGTGAAATCTTTCGTTTGTCCATACCCGTTGCATTGTGTATATGTGTTGTCTTTCATATCATATTGAACAAATTGAACAAAAGAAGGTTTCAACATCGAAACGATTTCATTAGTGAATTTTTTCTCTAACTCTTCTGTTTTCATAATAGATGATAGCTGTGCGGTAAACTGTTCAATGTTTACGTATAAGTTTGTTTTAGTCCGAAAGAGGTGATTACGGAATGTAAAATCTAATCTTTCTTTTAATATGAGAAATAGAATGTTTAACGGGAAAATAATAATAAAACTTTGCAGCAGTCGAGAGAGAAAATTGTCTTTGTCATAAATGCTCCAGCTCGTAATGATTGCAATTAATAGAGTTGGGATTAGTGACAGAAATGCGTAATATCGTAAACGATCAAATACAAAATCTATATCAAAAATCTGCTTAGTCGCTACTAAATAAAAATAACCGATTGGAAGAGCGATTAGGAACATAGCTCCAATATCTGCTGAGAGAATCGGTGTACTGAATATTGCATCTGGAAGAGCATAGAGTGTAACGAACGGAAAGAAGGCAATGGAATGGATCGTGAGCATTAATTTTAAAAATGGTTTATGTACTGTATTGTGATATTTGATATAGGCACGGATTAAAAAGTATATGCAAAAGATAATATTTATTGAAAGGTAAATTAGTTCTAATCCATCGGTATTAACTACGGGAAATGGAATGAACATCATTAAAATAGAGAGTGATAGTAAAATGATGCCAATTGCAATGTCGATTTTTAGAAATCTCATAGAAATGACGTATAGTTGTTTTTTCTTGAATAATTCATTCAATAATAAAATGAGAGACATAGGTGTACCTTGAAATACAATACTTAAAATAATGAGGGCGATAAAATCACCTTTACCAGATTCAACTGCAATTAGAAGACTTGAGGAAGTCATGAATAGAAACGTGATCAAAAAGAATGTTTCTCGGTTCAAAGGCTTCTTGGTATAAAGAAAAATAGATAACCCTAAACAAATAAAAGCGAGTAGGAAGGGGAAGTATACAGAAATGATTTTGTCACGATAATCAATGAAATGTTCTGTTCCTTTATAAGTTTGAGTGATATCGTCTTTTTTAACTTGTATTTCAGATGCAGTTAGTGATTGGTTTTGATATCCAGGAAGTATTCCTAAATGAGGTTTCTCTTTATTAATTGAATAGATTATATCTCCTTCTTTTAAGTCTGTATGAAAAGCCCAACCGGAGGAATTAATTTTTGCTATTGTGTATGTAGCTGAGTCTGTTTTAGAAATAAGAACGCCGCTATATGGTTGGTTTATTTTATATAAGATATAGCCTTGTAAACAAAAATACAGGATAGTTACACATGAAATGAAAACGAAGTTACGTTGTATCTGCAACGGTTTGGACACCTCTCTTTGTAGGTACATCATTTAATTTCTGAATATTTTTATAATAACATTTAAGAAGTTTTCATACAATCAACTTCATCTGTTGAAATTGCGGTGAACCACATAAGAGTGGTTCGCTTTTTTTACGGTAAATACAGTACGGATTGCGGGCAATAGCATCAGAAAGAAGTCTATGATAAAGATACAACTTAACAAGTCAATGAAGGAGGAAATAGTTATGAAAAAGTTTTTGTTGATGGTAGGCGGGATTGTATTAGGAATGGCGGTTATTTATTTCGTAAAAAGCTAAAAGGAGCTGTTATGGATGGCATTTGAAATTCAAGGATTAAATAAAACATTTGGTGAATATAAAGCCGTTAATGATTTAAATATACGTGTAGAAGAAGGTGGAATTTTAGGGATGCTGGGCCGAAATGGTGCTGGTAAGACGACAACGATTCGTATGATCTTAGATTTAATCAAACCGGATAGCGGCCAAATTCTATGGAATAATCGCCCTTTTTCAAAGAAAGACCTATCTATTGGCTATTTACCAGAAGAGCGTGGATTATACCCGAAAATGAATGTAGTGGAGCAATTGGTGTATTTCGGCAAGTTAGAAGGAATGCCAGCTAATCTTGCAAAAAGGCATGCGTTACAATGGCTAGAAAAATTAGAAATGACACCACATTTAAAGAAGAAAACAGAGGAATTGTCAAAGGGAAATCAACAAAAAATCCAATTGATTTCAGCGATATTGCATAATCCGGAATTCATCATACTAGATGAACCATTTAGTGGATTGGATCCTGTAAATGCAGAGATGTTAAAAAATGTTGTGCTCGAGTTAATTGCGCAAAGAAAAACGATTATTTTTTGTAGTCATCAAATGGACAGTGTAGAAACGTTCTGTGAGGAAATTTGTATTATGAAAAACGGTCAACTTGTATTATCGGGTGCCTTGTCAGATATTAAGAAAAGTTATCAATATAAATATATGACGTTGCAAACGGAAGGGGATATTGAACCTATTCTTAAGGAGAAGAATTTCAATTTTGAAAAAGTTAATCGTACGTTCATGATTAAAGTTAATGATGGAGAGGATGCATTTTCGCTGCTTGAAGATATTAAAACTAAACAATATATCCGAGATGTTTCTATTAAAGAACCTTCTTTACATCAAATCTTTGTTGAAAAGGCGGGTGCATAAGTAATGAGGAATTTCTGGATTGTTTTAGGGCAAACGTACTGGGACCGTGTGAGAACGAAAATATTTATTGGGATGACATTGCTATTAATAGGAGGAGGGATATTCTTATTCTCTTTTCCAACTTTAGTACAAAAGTTTTCTGGAGAGAAAGAAAAAGCAAAGGTTGTATTTATTTCTGAAGTACCTAATGTTACGGTGGATCAATCTAATCTTAGTAAAGCTCTTCCAGAATGGGATTGGTCTTTGGGAGATAAAACAAAATTAAATCAATATAAGCAAGAATTGTTAGATAAGAAAGTCGAAGCGCTCTTTATATTAAAAGAGGGTGCGGGTGCTGAACCAGTATTAGATTACTTTATGAAGCTAGATAATCCTAAGTTGATTCAAAGTGCACAGGTATTTGTACAAAATCAGTATTTTCAAAGTGCGGTAGTTAAGCAGCAGTTATCAGAAGAGGCTGTGAAATCACTGACGATGAACGTGCAAGCGACAAAACAAAACTTAAATAATGAAGAAACAAGTTCATTTTTACTAGTATATTTATTAGTAGCGATTATGTACTTAGCAATCACTTCATATGGAAATGCTATCGCGACAGCAGTTGCATCAGAGAAAGCCTCACGTGTTATGGAAGTGATGGTCACAAAAGTATCTCCTGTCCATATGGTTTTCGGGAAAATTTTAGGAGTCGGTCTTGCTAGTTTGACACAGTTATTTATCTTCTTCTTTAGTATGGCGCTATATATTAAATCTGGAATTTTTAAAGTATCGGATTCGTTTTTTGGAGTGAATATTGATGTAAATATGATTACAGGTGAGCACGCTGCATATTTCTTGTTATATTTTGTTCTCGGTTACTTCGTTTATGCGGCACTTTTCGCAGTGTTTGGTTCTATGGTAAGCAGGCCAGAAGAATTATCTGGAACAACGATGCCAATTACTCTTATATTGATGGGGAGCTTAGTGGTGGAGTTATTAGTAGTACTTGATAACCCTGAAGGGCTAGTATCAAGAGTGACATCATATGTACCGTTTACAGCTCCAATTAGTATGATAGTTAGGATTATTAATGGGTCTGTGAGTGGTATGGAAATTGCAGCGTCTATATTGGTTCTGTTAAGTAGTATTAGCCTGATTTCTTTATTTGCTGCGAAAGTATATCCAAAGGGTATTTTGCGAAGCGGTAAGAGCTTGAAGTTATTTCAACTTTTGAAAAATAGTTGATTAGTGGAAGAGAAGATGGGATCTTCTCTTTTTTTTATTGCTCATTTTAATATCTTGTATTAATATTTACTATTAGTACTTAGTGTTAAAAATAAATATTATTATTTTCTTTCAATATTATTCAAATTTCGGTTGTAAGTTGTAAATCTCATTAATACATATAAATTAATAATATTTTGGAATGGGTGTCTGCGTGAGGATTCTCCTTTTACCAAACTTATTGTACAATAGAAACAAGGGGGAGATTAGTTTGAAGGCAAGTCTTTTACAAGAACAAAGCTTACGTTTGGCAATGACACAAGAGTTAAGGCAAGCGATTACAATGCTCCAGTATAATGTACAAGAATTATCGGAGTTTTTGTATGAGCAATCGTTAGAGAATCCCCTTATTGAGTTAGGTGGTTTTGAGAGGGAGAAGAAAAAGAGCTCTAACAACAGTAAAAGTACCAGCAAACAAGTCGAGAATCAGATGGAGATCTACAGTGTGGATTCTACAACGATTCAGCAACATTTATTAAATCAAATACAGTATTATAAAATAGATGAAGAAGAGCGAAAAGTAGCTTCTTTCATTATTATGAACATGGATGGAAATGGATATTTACAAGAAACGAATGAAGAGTTAGCAGAGCTCCTTTCTGCGCATATTCATGTAGTCGACCGCTCTGTAGAGCTTGTCCAATCACTGGAACCAGCAGGGGTAGGGGCGCGTAATATTCAGGAATGTTTAACCTTGCAATTGAAGCGCTTACAAAGACGGAATGGATTAGCAGAAGAGGTTGTAGAAGATCATTTCGCTTATTTTGTGAAGAAAGATTGGCGAAAGCTCGTTCAAGTGTTGAAATGTAGTAATGAGGAATTACAGAGTGCGGTAAATTGTATAACGTCATTACAACCAAAACCAGGTCTTGCGTTTTCTTCAGATAAACCACTTTATATTGTGCCTGATATGGCGGTGAAAAAAGATGGCGATCGCCTCGTTTTACAAATGAATGAGAGAAATATGCCGAGAATTGAAATTCATTCTGAATATAGTGCGCTTCTTAATAATAGTGAAAGTGAAGTAGCATCTTACGTATCAGAAAAGTATCAGCATGTGCAGTGGATTATGCGCAGTTTGAAGCAGAGAAAACAGACGCTGCTGCAAGTAATGACTATTATTATGGAAAAACAACATGATTTCTTCTGGAAAGGTCCAGAGTATTTAAGACCTCTCGCTTTAAAAGAGGTAGCGGAAGAGTTAAGTGTGCATGAATCGACAATTAGTCGTGCGACGCGAAATAAATATGTTCAAACACCACACGGTTTATTTGAGATGAAATCGTTCTTTAGCAATGCCGTTTCGACGACTGAAGATGAAGCAGTTTCTACAAAACGTGTAAAACAATTTATTCAAACGCTAATTGGGGCAGAGGATAAGAAAAAGCCACTTTCAGATCAAAAGATTTCAAAATTATTAGAAGAAGAGCATGAAATTGTTATTTCTCGAAGAACAGTGGCGAAGTATAGAGAACAAATGCATATCCCAGCTTCGTCATTACGAAAAACGATCGGATAGGTGAAGAAGATGAAAGTTGTACTGTATACTAAAAAAGATTGTGGCCTTTGCGTGAAGGCAAAACAAGTTTTACAGGAAGTACAATGTGAATATTCTTTTCAAATCGAGGAAATAGATATATATGAAGATAATGACCTTTTAGAAAAATATCACTTAATGATTCCGGTTGTAGAAATGGACGGAAAACAAGTAGAATATGGTAACATTCACAAAGGTGTCATAATAAACTATATAAAGAATGCAGTTAAGAGTTGAATAAGTTTCTATCTCCTGTTACAATAATACACGTAGCAGGGATTATTTTTTTAACCTATGTGGGACACAAAATGTCACTACGGGACGTAAAGTGACCACAAGGGAAAATGAACCGATGTAGTGAGGAGAAAAGATATGCGCTCATGGATTCAGAATACAAAAAAATTATTACCTGATCTGCTACCTGTTATGCAAACGAGAATGCAAATTCTTCAATACATTAGGCTCATGCAGCCGATTGGAAGAAGAAACTTATCAGCAAGTCTCGGTATGACAGAACGAGTATTGCGAAGTGAAGTTCAAGTTTTGAAAGAACAAAACTTAGTTCACGTCGCTTCTTCTGGAATGACTTTGACAGAAGAAGGAACAGCTTTAGTTCTTGCTTTGGAAGACTTTATGAAAGAAATTTCCGGGTTAAAGGTTTTAGAAAAGCAACTTAAGGAAACATTAGACTTGGATGAAGTTTTCGTTGTCCCTGGTGATAGTGATGAATCACCTTGGGTCAAACTGGAGATGGGCCGTGCTTGTGTGACTTGTATAAAAGACCGTCTGACAGCGAATAATATCGTTGCTGTGGCTGGAGGAACTACGCTAGCTGCTGCTGCGGACATGATGCAACTTGATTGCAAAGATTTACATATGCTATTTGTCCCAGCACGTGGTGGAATTGGAGAAGGCGTCGAGTTAGAAGCCAATACCATTTGTGCCAAGATGGCGCAAAATACGATGAGTAATTATCGCTTATTGTATGTTCCAGATCATGTTAGCAGCGAAGCATATGCGTCTATTGTGACAGAGCCTTCCGTGAAAGAAGTTCTTGAGTTGATTCGATCTTCCAATATCGTCATTCATGGAATAGGTGATGCGTTAACAATGGCACGTCGCAGAAGTACTTCAGAAGCAGATTGGTTAAAGATTCAGGCAAGCGAAGCAGTTGGCGAAGCTTTCGGTTACTACTTTAATGAAGAAGGAAATGTTGTTCATAAAGTACGAACAGTTGGTATGCAACTAGAGGATTTACAAAATGTATCTCACGTTGTTGCAGTCGCTGGAGGTTCTTCAAAGGCAAAAGCAATACAGGCTGTAATTAAACAAGGGCACACTTCAATTCTAATTACAGATGAAGGTGCAGCAAAACAGTTAACAAAGGGTTTTACCCTTTAATATAATCCCCCAAGGAGGAAATTCAAATGACTAAAATTGGTATTAATGGATTTGGACGTATCGGACGTAACGTATTCCGCGCAGCTCTTAACAACTCTGAGGTAGAAGTAGTAGCAATCAACGACTTAACAGATGCTAAAACATTAGCTCACCTTTTAAAATATGACACAGTTCACGGAACTTTAAATGCAGAAGTATCTGCTAACGAAAACAGCATCGTTGTTAACGGTAAAGAAATTAAAGTTATCGCTGAGCGTGACCCAGCTCAATTACCATGGAGCGACTACGGAGTAGAAGTAGTAGTAGAATCTACTGGCCGTTTCACTAAAAAATCAGATGCTGAGAAACACTTAGGTGGATCAGTTAAGAAAGTTATCATCTCAGCTCCAGCTTCTGACGAAGATATCACTGTAGTTATGGGTGTTAACCACGAACAATACGATGCAGCTAACCACAACGTAGTATCTAACGCTTCTTGTACTACAAACTGTCTAGCTCCATTCGCTAAAGTATTAAACGAAAAATTCGGCGTAAAACGCGGAATGATGACAACAATTCACTCTTACACTAACGACCAACAAATCTTAGACTTACCACACAAAGATTTACGTCGTGCTCGTGCAGCAGCTGAAAACATGATCCCAACATCTACTGGTGCAGCTAAAGCTGTAGCATTAGTATTACCAGAACTTAAAGGTAAATTAAACGGTGGCGCTGTACGTGTTCCAACTGCTAACGTTTCTCTAGTTGACCTAGTTGTTGAACTTGACAAAGAAGTAACAGTTGAAGAAGTAAATGCAGCATTCAAAGCAGCAGCTGAAGGCGAATTAAAAGGTATCCTTGGATACAGCGAAGAGCCATTAGTATCTATCGACTATAACGGATGTACAGCTTCTTCTACAATCGATGCATTATCTACAATGGTAATGGAAGGTAACATGGTTAAAGTACTTTCTTGGTACGATAACGAAACTGGTTACTCTAACCGCGTAGTAGACCTAGCAGCTTACATGACTTCAAAAGGTCTTTAATTCTTAATTATATAAGTTATCAATGACAAAACGAGGGAGAGGGTTTGTTCCCTCTCTCTCTTCTTTCGTTTTAAAAGCAAATGTGTTAAGCTTTTGAGTGGGTTTTGTCAATCCTAACTAGTAGTCGGAGGGAAATCCAATGAACAAAAAATCAATTCGTGACGTAGATTTAAAAGGTAAGCGTGTATTTTGCCGCGTTGATTTCAACGTACCTATGAAAGAAGGCAAAATTACAGATGAAACTCGTATCCGTGCAGCTCTTCCTACAATTCAATATTTAGTAGAGCAAGGTGCGAAAGTTATTTTAGCAAGTCACTTAGGCCGTCCAAAAGGTCAAGTAGTAGAAGAAATGCGTTTAACTCCAGTAGCAGCACGTTTAGGCGAGCTTCTTGGTAAAGACGTTAAAAAAGCGGACGAAGCATTCGGACCAGTTGCACAAGAAATGGTTGCAGCAATGAACGAAGGCGACGTATTAGTTCTTGAAAACGTACGTTTCTATGCGGGCGAAGAAAAGAACGATGCAGAACTTGCGAAAGAATTTGCAGCACTTGCTGACATCTTCGTAAACGATGCATTTGGTGCAGCTCACCGTGCTCACGCTTCTACAGCAGGTATCGCAGACTACCTACCAGCAGTATCTGGTCTATTAATGGAAAAAGAGTTAGATGTACTTGGTAAAGCACTTTCTAACCCAGAACGTCCATTTACAGCTATTATCGGTGGTGCGAAAGTAAAAGATAAAATCGGTGTAATTCGTCATCTATTAGACAAAGTAGATAACTTAATCATCGGTGGTGGACTTGCTTACACATTCGTTAAAGCTTTAGGTCATGAAATTGGTCTATCTCTATGTGAAGACGACAAGATCGAACTAGCTAAAGAATTTATGCAACTTGCAAAAGAAAAAGGCGTAAACTTCTACATGCCAGTTGATGTTGTAATCACTGAGGAATTCTCTGAAACTGCAACAACTAAAATCGTTGGTATCGACTCTATCCCTTCTAACTGGGAAGGCGTGGACATCGGTCCTAAAACACGTGAAATTTATGCAGATGTAATTAAAAATTCTAAGCTTGTTGTATGGAATGGACCAATGGGTGTATTCGAAATGACTCCATTCGCAGAAGGTACAAAAGCAGTAGGACAAGCATTAGCAGATGCAGAAGATACATACTCTGTTATCGGCGGTGGTGACTCTGCAGCAGCTGTTGAAAAATTCGGTATGGCTGATAAAATGAGCCACATTTCTACTGGCGGCGGTGCGTCATTAGAATTCATGGAAGGTAAAGAGCTTCCAGGTGTAGTTTGTCTTAACGACAAATAAGTAGCAGCCAAAGAAAAAGGACGGTGCAAAGCATGCGTAAACCAATTATCGCAGGTAACTGGAAAATGAATAAAACTCTATCAGAAGCAGTTAGCTTCGTAGAGGAAGTTAAAGGTCAAATCCCAGCAGCTTCAGCTGTTGATGCAGTAGTTTGCTCTCCAGCTCTATTCTTAGAGCGCCTTGTAGCAGCAACTGAAGGAACTGACTTACAAGTAGGTGCACAAAACATGCACTTCGAAAAAAATGGTGCATTCACTGGCGAAATTAGCCCAGTAGCACTTAGCGACTTAAAAGTTGGCTATGTAGTACTTGGCCACTCTGAGCGTCGTGAAATGTTTGCTGAAACAGATGAGTCAGTAAACAAAAAGACTATCGCAGCATTTGAACATGGTTTAACACCAATCGTATGTTGTGGTGAGACTTTAGAAGAGCGCGAAAGCGGAAAAACATTTGATCTAGTAGCAGGTCAAGTGACAAAAGCACTTGCAGGTTTAACAGAAGAGCAAGTTAAAGCAACTGTTATCGCTTATGAGCCAATCTGGGCTATCGGTACAGGTAAATCTTCTTCTTCTGCAGATGCAAACGAAGTATGTGCGCACATCCGTAAAGTTGTTGCAGAAGCTGTTTCTCCAGAAGCTGCAGAAGCTGTTCGTATCCAATACGGCGGTAGCGTAAAACCAGAAAACATTAAAGAGTATATGGCACAATCTGACATCGACGGCGCTTTAGTTGGCGGTGCTAGCTTAGAGCCAGCTTCGTTCTTAGGTCTTCTGGGGGCGGTAAAATGAGAAAGCCAACAGCTTTAATCATTCTTGACGGTTTCGGACTTCGTGAAGAAACTTACGGGAATGCTGTAGCACAAGCTAAGAAACCTAATTTTGATGGCTACTGGAACAAATTCCCTCACACAACGCTTACAGCTTGTGGCGAGGCAGTAGGTCTTCCAGAAGGTCAAATGGGTAACTCTGAGGTTGGTCACTTAAATATCGGTGCTGGCCGCATTGTATATCAAAGCTTAACACGCGTTAACGTTGCAATTCGTGAAGGTGAGTTCGATAAGAACGAAACGTTCCAAAGTGCAATTAAAAGCGTAAAAGAAAAAGGTACTGCACTTCATTTATTCGGTTTACTTTCTGACGGTGGTGTGCACAGTCACATGAATCACATGTTTGCTCTTCTTCGCTTAGCAGCTAAAGAAGGCGTTGAGAAAGTATACATTCATGCATTCTTAGATGGCCGCGATGTTGGACCAAAAACAGCACAAAGCTATATCGATGCAACAAATGAAGTAATTAAAGAAACAGGAGTAGGACAATTCGCGACTATCTCTGGTCGTTATTACTCCATGGACCGTGACAAGCGTTGGGATCGCGTAGAAAAATGTTACCGTGCTATGGTGAATGGTGAAGGCCCTACTTATAAATCAGCAGAAGAGTGTGTAGAAGACTCTTATGCGAACGGTATCTATGATGAATTCGTATTGCCGTCTGTAATTGTTAACGAAGATAACACGCCAGTTGCAACAATCAATGATGATGATGCAGTTATCTTCTATAACTTCCGTCCAGACCGTGCAATTCAAATTGCTCGTGTATTTACAAACGAAGACTTCCGTGAGTTCGATCGTGGTGAAAAAGTACCTCACATTCCAGAATTCGTATGTATGACACACTTCAGTGAAACTGTAGATGGTTACGTGGCATTCAAGCCAATGAACCTTGATAACACTTTAGGTGAAGTTGTTGCGCAAGCGGGATTAAAGCAACTTCGCATCGCGGAAACTGAAAAGTATCCGCACGTTACATTCTTCTTTAGCGGTGGTCGTGAGGCTGAATTCCCAGGAGAAGAGCGTATCTTAATTAACTCACCAAAGGTTGCAACGTATGACTTGAAACCTGAAATGAGCATTTACGAAGTAACGGACGCTTTAGTAAATGAAATCGAAAATGATAAACATGATGTTATCATTCTTAACTTTGCGAACTGTGATATGGTTGGCCATTCTGGGATGATGGAACCAACAATTAAAGCAGTAGAAGCAACTGACGAATGTTTAGGAAAAGTTGTAGAAGCGATTCTTGCAAAAGATGGTGTAGCACTTATTACTGCTGACCATGGTAATGCGGATGAAGAATTAACTTCTGAAGGAGAGCCAATGACAGCTCATACAACTAACCCGGTTCCTTTCATCGTTACTAAGAACGACGTAGAATTACGTGAAGATGGTATCTTAGGAGATATCGCTCCAACAATGCTTACACTTTTAAATGTGGAACAACCGAAAGAAATGACAGGTAAAACAATTATTAAATAATTTGCTTATATAAAAAGGAGAGAATTTATTATGTCAACAATTATTGATGTTTATGCTCGCGAAGTCCTTGACTCTCGTGGTAACCCAACTGTAGAAGTAGAAGTTTACACAGAAAGCGGCGCTTTCGGACGCGCTATCGTACCAAGTGGTGCATCTACTGGTGAGCACGAAGCAGTAGAATTACGTGACGGTGACAAATCTCGTTACCTTGGTAAAGGTGTTGTTAACGCAGTAAACAACGTTAACGAAATTATTGCTCCAGAAATCGCTGGTTTCGATGTAACTGACCAAGCTGGTATCGACCGTGCTATGATCGAATTAGATGGCACTCCAAACAAAGGTAAACTAGGCGCTAACGCTATCCTTGGTGTATCTATGGCAGTAGCTCACGCAGCAGCTGACTTCGTAGGTCTTCCATTATACCGTTACCTTGGTGGATTCAATGCAAAACAATTACCAACTCCAATGATGAACATCATCAACGGTGGTTCTCACGCTGATAACAACGTTGACTTCCAAGAGTTCATGATCTTACCAGTTGGTGCTCCAACATTCAAAGAATCAATCCGTATGGGTGCTGAAGTATTCCATGCACTTAAAGCTGTATTACATGACAAAGGTCTTAACACTGCAGTAGGTGACGAAGGTGGATTCGCTCCAAACCTTGGTTCTAACCGTGAAGCTTTAGAAGTAATCATCGAAGCTATCGAAAAAGCTGGTTACAAAGCTGGCGAGAACGTATTCTTAGGAATGGACGTTGCTTCTTCTGAGTTCTACAACAAAGAAACTGGTAAATATGACCTTGCAGGCGAAGGCCGTACTGGCTTAACTTCTGCAGAAATGGTTGATTTCTATGAAGAGCTTTGCAAAGACTTCCCAATCATCTCTATCGAAGATGGTTTAGACGAAAACGACTGGGATGGTCACAAATTATTAACTGAGCGTATCGGTGATAAAGTACAATTAGTTGGTGACGATTTATTCGTAACTAACACTCAAAAACTTGCTGAAGGTATCGAAAAAGGTATCTCTAACTCAATCTTAATTAAAGTTAACCAAATCGGTACTTTAACTGAGACTTTCGAAGCTATCGAAATGGCTAAGCGTGCTGGTTACACAGCAGTTGTATCTCACCGTTCTGGTGAAACTGAAGATGCTACAATCGCTGACATCGCAGTTGCAACTAACGCTGGCCAAATCAAAACTGGTTCTATGAGCCGTACTGACCGTATTGCTAAGTACAACCAATTATTACGCATCGAAGACGAACTAGGCGAAATCGCTGTTTACGATGGTATCAAATCTTTCTATAACATCAAACGATAATTGTAGAAAATAAACGACAGACCGTGAGAAATCACGGTCTGTTTTTTTATGCTAAAATTGTTCACCCGTCATAAGTGACATGAAATGTTTGAAGAAGCGGTTATAGTCAAAATCAATTGCAATTTGATGAACCGGCCAATCAATAAATGGCTTCTGGTTCACTAGAGAGCGAAATTCCCCTATGCTTGCTCCTTGTGCAGAGGATTCTGTCATGACAACAATAGGTGATTTATGATACGTGAACATAGAGTTATCAAATAAAGCGAGTATTGGCATTGTGTCATGGAAGGGGCTCCCCTTTAAATGTGGTAGGGCGTCTTTATAATATCCGTAGTAATAATGATCAAATAACGGTTTGACAAGTGGGGCTTTTCCTTTTGCTTCAATATACTCTGCCATTTCTGGTGTAATGACGGAATATTGGGTAACGTTTAATGGGTATATGTACATGTTAGCTGTAGATTGAAGGACTATATTAGCAGCGGTAGGATCGCCATAAAAGTTTGCTTCGGAAATAGGGGTAACATTACCAGGATGTAAAAAGGCACCGCCCATTACGTAGTAAGATTTAACTTGCTTCATTAACTGTTTACATACGATGAATAAAATTGCTAGGGAGGTAAGTCTTCCTAAACTTACAATGATTAATTCATCTTTATACTGTTCAATAAGAGGAATGACTTCAAAAAAATTCTCCATTTCTCCGTTAGTCACATTCACCTTTGGAATAATTGGACCGAGCCCCTGTTTCCCATGTACATCCGTAAAAAACGCAGGTGGGGCACCAGTAAGGGGACGTTCTGAACCACCGAATATCTTGATATTTCTATTCTTTGTTTCGTTATTAAAAAAATGAGCATTTTCTACGGCCATTTTTTTTGGAACATTGCCGTAATCAGCAACGATACCAACGATTTCTATTTCATCGATAAAGAATGCTAAGAGGAGAGCCATCGTATCATCAATCCCAGGATCACAAAAAATGAGAACTTTTTTGGGCATATGTTCACCACCTATCTTGTTTATCCCGTACAAATCCGCTTGGCGAGGGCTAATAATTAATGAAGATGAGGAAAACCTCATTGATTAAAGTTTCACTTTATATATATGTAAGTTTAAGAATAAAAAGATTATTTTATTGAAATAATAGTCTTTTAAATTCAGAAAATAAAAACTTTTTATATTAGGTCAAGGTTTTTGACATAATTTCCGTTTGGAAATGCAGTCATATCAAGGTTGTAAGCGTATAACATAGGCTGTTTTTGCTGTCAAGTTGATAAATTGCAGCTTTTTACAATTTATACTATGATAAAGATATTAACAGAAGATCGTATAAACATGAGGGATGATGAACATGAAATTTACAAAGATTCTTGTCCAAATTGCTGCTCTTTACGTGTTTTATATGGTTGGAACTTGGGTGCAAGAAATGTTAAATATTCCGATTCCAGGAAGTTTGATTGGAATGTTCCTCTTACTTGTTTTACTTAGCCTAAAAGTTCTTCCAGTGAAATGGTTCGATTTAGGAGCAGAAACACTCGTTGCTATTATGCCGTTTTTATTAATTCCGCCAACGCTTGGCCTAATGAATTACGGTGCTTTTTTTATGAGTAAAGGAATTTCTCTTTTCATTACAGTTGTAGCGAGTACATTTTTAATTATTATTGTCGCAGGACATACAGGACAATATCTTGCGAATAGGAAGGAAAGAGAGTCGCGATGAGCCAAATATTAATCGGAATCGGTTGGGTTCTTTTTACGGTGCTATTATATCAATTATCTAAAAAAATCTATAAATTATTTCCAACACCATTCACCATTCCAATGCTTGTAGCAACTGGATTAATGGCTTTTCTATTTATCGTGCTTGATATACCATATCAACATTATATGGAAAGTGGTGGTGGCTGGATTGCAAAGCTACTTGGACCCGGTGTTGTAGCATTTGCAATTCCTCTTTATAAACAACGTCATGTTCTGCAAAAATATGTTGTACCGATTGCTGGCGGGGTATTAGTAGGTACAACAGTTGCAATCGCTAGTGATTTTGCGATTGCTTCACTTATGGGAACGGATAAAAGCTTAATCTTATCGTCATTACCAAAATCGGTGACAATGCCAGTTGCGATGAGTGTTTCAGAGCAAGTCGGTGGTGTACCTTCCTTAACAGCAGCTTTCGTTGTTATCGCAGGTATTACTGGAACGATTACAGGACCCCTTTTATTAAAATGGAGCCGTGTTACAAACTCAGTTGGTAAAGGTATCGGATTTGGATGTGCTTCTCATATTATGGGCGTGATGAGAGCGATGAAAAATAACGAACATGAAGGTGTTATTGGATCGGTAACAATGACATTAACAGCAATTTTGACATGTTTACTTGGACCGTTATTTGCGATGATGTTTATGTAATAGAAGAAAAGCGAGAGCGCCTCTATAGCTCTCGCTTTTCTATAGAATTTATGCTACAGTTACAATAACTGAATCTTTGTAGGAGGTACGCCAAGTGCATACGTTATTATCAGTTTTACTTATTATTGTATCGATTTTAATGATTGTTATGGTACTTATGCAATCTAGTAATAGCTCAGGCCTTTCAGGTGCAATTTCAGGCGGTGCGGAGCAATTATTTGGTAAGCAAAAGGCACGTGGAATTGAAGCGGTATTAAACCGTATTACAATTGTTTTAGCTGTATTGTTCTTTGTATTAACAATTGGTGTTACGTACTTCAATTTATAGAATTGAAAGAAGAAGCGTTAGTGAATGGTACTAATGGTTCTTCTTTTTTTGTTTTGCTATTTGAAAGATGTTTCTAATTAGATTATAGAAATACAAATATGGTACACTAGATATAGAAAGAATACGACTAGATTACAGAAGAGAAAGAGGAGAAATACATGATGAAATTAGCATCTCCGAAACCATTTACATTTGAGGGTGGAGACCGCGCTGTTTTATTACTACATGGATTCACAGGGAACTCAGCTGATGTACGTATGTTAGGGCGTTTCTTAGAAAAGAAAGGCTATACTTGTCATGCGCCAATTTATAAAGGGCACGGTGTACCACCAGAAGAGCTTGTTCATACAGGGCCTACAGATTGGTGGCAAGATGTAACGGAGGCATATCAGCTTTTAAAAGATAAAGGTTTTGAGAAAATTGCTGTTGTTGGATTGTCACTCGGCGGCGTATTTTCTTTAAAATTAGGTTATACAGTACCGGTTTTAGGTGTAGTACCAATGTGTGCACCGATGTATATTAAGAGCGAAGAAACGATGTACCAAGGTATATTGGCATATGCCCGCGAATATAAAAAACGTGAGCAAAAATCACCTGAACAAATTGAACAAGAAATGTTGGAATTCCAAAAGACACCGATGAATACATTAAAAGCATTACAACAATTAATTGCTGACGTACGTAACAATGTGGATATGATTTATGCACCAACATTTGTTGTACAAGCACGTCATGACGAAATGATTAATACAGATAGTGCTAACATTATTTATAATGGTGTAGAATCTACGTTAAAAGACATTAAATGGTATGAAGACTCTACGCATGTCATTACACTTGATAAACAACGTGACGAGCTACATGAGGATGTATATAACTTCTTGGAGCAACTAGATTGGTAAGATCTAGTTGCCTCTTTTTTTCATAAGGAATTTTTTGTGAAAACTGTAAAAATCATAAGGGGAGTATTGAAGTTTCACTTTATACATCCCCTATCTTTCGGATACACTAAATAATATAAGGTTTTAAAGGAGGTATTTTTGCTTGGAAGAAATCATACAAGAACATATTGATAAGTTGTTATTATTTATGAGAGAAGAAGCGTATAAACCGCTAACGATACAAGAGTTAGAAGAGGCATTTGGGATTGAAGGTTCTGAGGGCTTTAAAGATTTCGTAAAGGCACTTGTAACGATGGAAGAAAAGGGACTTGTTATTCGTACTCGTAGCAACCGTTACGGTCTTCCTGAAAAGATGAATTTAATACGCGGTAAATTAATTGGACATGCACGTGGTTTTGCATTCGTTGTACCAGATGAGAAGAAAACAGGAGACGATGATCTTTTCATCCCGCCTACAGAATTAAACGGTGCACTTCATGGCGATACCGTATTAGCACGCCTTAGTTCTCAATCAAGCGGTTCACGTCAAGAAGGTTCAATTGTACGCATTTTAGAACGCGGAACGAAAGAACTAGTTGGTACATATACAGAATCGAAAAACTTTGGATTCGTTATACCTGACAATAAGCGCTGGACGAGTGACATTTTCGTATTGAAAAGTGCATCTATGGGCGCTGTAGAAGGTCATAAAGTAGTTGTGAAAATTACGAGCTATCCAGAGAATCGTTTAAGTGCAGAAGGTGAAGTTATTCAAATTCTAGGTCATAAAAATGATCCAGGAGTAGATATTTTATCTGTCATTCATAAACATCATTTACCTTTAGCATTCCCTGAGGAAGTGATGGAGCATGCAAACAGTGTACCAGAAACGATTTCAGAAGAAGATTTAAAAGATCGCCGTGATCTACGTGACCAAATGATCGTAACGATTGACGGTGCAGATGCGAAAGACTTAGATGATGCTGTTACAGTAACGAAGCTTGAAAATGGTAACTACAAGCTAGGCGTTCACATTGCGGATGTAAGTCATTACGTTCAAGAAGGTTCTCCAATTGATGTAGAAGCAGCGGAAAGAGCGACAAGTGTGTATCTTGTTGACCGTGTAATCCCGATGATTCCGCATCGTCTATCTAACGGTATTTGTTCATTAAATCCGAAAGTAGACCGTCTGACATTATCTTGTGAAATGGAAATCAACAACTTAGGTGATGTTGTTAAACACGAGATTTTCCAAAGTGTGATTAAAACGACAGAGCGTATGACGTATGCTGACGTAAGAAGCATTTTAGAAGATGAGGACGAAGAGTTAATTAAGCGTTATGAGCCGCTCGTACCGATGTTTAAAGAGATGGGTCAATTGGCACAAATTTTACGTGAAAAACGTATGCGCCGTGGTGCAATTGACTTTGACTTTAAAGAAGCGAAAGTATTAGTAGATGAAGAAGGAAAACCGACAGACGTTGTCATGCGCGATCGTTCTGTATCAGAGAAGTTAATTGAAGAATTTATGCTTGTTGCGAATGAAACAGTAGCAGAGCACTTCCACTGGATGAACGTACCGTTTATGTACCGTGTCCATGAAGATCCGAAAGAAGATAAGCTTGAGCGTTTCTTCGAGTTTGTAACGAACTTCGGATATGCGGTAAAAGGACGTGCGAATGAAGTGCACCCTCGTGCGCTGCAACAAATACTTGAAATGGTTCAAGGACAGCCAGAAGAAGTAGTTATTTCAACAGTTATGCTTCGTTCTATGAAGCAAGCTCGTTACGATGCGGATAGTTTAGGACATTTCGGTTTATCAACTGAGTTCTACACACATTTCACATCACCAATTCGTCGTTACCCAGATACAATCGTTCATAGATTAATTCGTGAATACATTATTAATGGTAAAGTCGACAACGAAACGCAAGCAAAATGGCGTGAAAAATTACCTGAGATTGCAGAGCACTCTTCTAATATGGAACGCCGTGCTGTTGAAGCAGAGCGTGAAACAGATGAGATGAAAAAAGCAGAGTATATGGTTGATAAGATCGGTGAAGAGTATGACGGTATGATTAGCTCTGTAACAAACTTCGGTTTATTCGTAGAGCTTCCAAATACAATTGAAGGTCTTGTACACGTTAGCTACTTAACGGATGATTACTACCGTTATGACGAGCAACATTTCGCTATGATCGGAGAACGTACAGGAAACGTATTCCGCATCGGTGATGAAATTACAATTCGCGTTATTAACGTAAACAAAGACGAGCGTGCAATCGACTTTGAAATCGTTGGCATGAAAGGCACACCTCGCCGTAAGTTCAAAGATCGTCCAGTCGTTATCGAGCAGCCAAGAACAGGCAGAAAGAAACGCGGTGGACGTAGCGAGCGCAGTAATGAGCGCGGCGGTGAACGTGGCACAGGTAGAAAATTTGACCGTGGTGGTAAAGGAAAAGGAAGAGGATCTGCATCCGCATCCGCTTCTGCTAGCCAGCCAGGAAAAAAAGATGGTAACGGTAAGAAGAAAAAAGCATTCTTCGAAAACGTACCAGGATTCAAGAAGAAAAAGAAAAAGCGTAAGTAAGAAAAGAGTGGCTTCGCTTTGATGAAAAGCGGGGCCTTTTCTTTTTTCTTCGTGGCTTAAGAGCGAGCCACTTTCGCTTTTAATGGAATCCAGCTACAGTGGCTAGAATCTGTTGGCCATTTCACTCCCTCGGCCGAAGCAAAAAGCGCTTCTCTGTCGGGAGTTTCAATGTCCAAAGATTCTGAGTGAGCCACTTTCGCTTTTTATTAACATTTGTTACAATAGTGAAAATAGAGGAGGGACGTTATATGCCAAAGGGTACAGGTAAGGTTATTGCACAGAATAAAAAAGCATTTCATGATTATTTCATCGAAGAAACATACGAAGCAGGGCTTGTCCTTCAAGGAACGGAAATTAAATCGATTCGCGCTGGACGCGTAAACTTGAAAGATGCGTTTGCACGTGTACATAATGGTGAAGTATGGGTTCATAATATGCACATTAATACGTACGAACAAGGGAATCGTTTCAACCATGATCCACTTCGTACGAGAAAATTACTTCTGCATAAAAAAGAAATTGATAAACTAGCGGGCGCTGCGAAAGAAACAGGTTACGCATTAGTTCCACTTAGAATTTATTTAAAAAATGGATTTGCAAAGATGGCACTTGGTTTAGCAAAAGGTAAGAAGCAATATGATAAGCGTCACGATTTAAAAGAGAAAGAAGCTAAACGTGAAATTGCACGCGCGTTCCGTGATCGCCAAAAGATGTAATACAGATATTTACATTTGTAAAATGGAGCGCGTATGTTATAATAACTTATGTAAGGTTGTTGCACATTGAAAAACAGCTCTTAGTAGCTATCACGATATTTTCTTCGTATGCTCCATTTTTATCATGGGGACGTTACGGATTCGACAGGGATAGTTCGAGCTTAGGTTGCGAGTCGAGGGGATCGGCCTCGTTAAAACGTCAAAGCCTATAATTGGCAAACAAAACAATCTTTCTTTAGCTGCTTAATTGCACTAAAGGTTCCTCCCTCCATCGTCCATGTGGTAGGGTAAGGGACTCAAACTAAGTGGACTACGCCGGAGTTCGCCGTCTGAGGACAAAGGAAGAGAATAACCAGACTAGCAACTTGGAAGCCTGTCGATAGGCCGAAGAGTTCGCGAAATGCTAATATATCGACTACACTCGTAGAAGCTTAAGTGCCGATATTTTTGGACGTGGGTTCGATTCCCACCGTCTCCACCAATACATATTTGGTGGTTTTTTATTTTGTATAATATGAACCATAATTTTGCCAGGTTGGTGAGGTTATGGTTCTTTTTGTTTGTGGTTTTATAGAATGCTGAAGTCGATGGGACGGTATCCCTGAAAGAGAGAATAAAAAATGGTTATTGATGATAAGCGGGTAGATACTATAGCAGATTGTAAACGCTCAATTGTTAAGTAATTATTATTTTTTTACTTTATTCGAATCTTCATATGTTTTGTGTTTTTATCCATACCTATTGTAAGATTATATAGAGTTCTCCTAATAAACTGTTTTAATGGATTATTTAGGGGTTTTAAATTTATAAATCTTAAATTATTTTTTCGGGATAATTTTTTTATCTAAATAATTTATATTGAAGTAGAGGTGAACCATCGGTGAAGCAGGTGTTGGTGATTAAAAATGAACGGTCTTCAGCAAAGAAAATCGTAAGCGGTTTAACGCAAGAGGGCCATTTCATTTTAAAACTTCACAATGAAAACCAAGGTTTAAATATAGCATATGAGCAAGATTGGGATATTATCATATTGGATTGGGATTCATTAAGTATATCGGGACCAGAAATTTGTAGACAAATACGACTTGTTAAAACGACACCAATCATTATTGTGACCAACAATATTTCTAGCGAGGATTGCATAGCAGGGTTACAAGCAGGAGCAGATGATTATATTAGAAAACCATTTGTGAAGGAAGAATTAGTAGCGAGAGTTCAAGCTATTTTAAGAAGAAGTGACTATAACCAGCAAAATGAGACAAACTTTTTTCAGTTTAAAGATCTCTTTGTTGATGCATCTAGCAATATTGTGAAAAAAGGTGGCAAAAATCTCTCGCTTACGAAGCGCGAGTACGATTTACTTGTATTTTTAATTAAGAATAAAAATACGATATTAAGCCGTGAAATGCTTTTGAATCAAGTTTGGGGATATGACGTAGTAGTAAATCCGAATGTAGTAGACTTATATATTGGGTATGTAAGAAAAAAGCTAAAGTGCGAGAAGAAAGATAGATATATTCAAACGATACATGGCAGAGGCTATTCAATGGTTGAATGATAAAAATAAGATAATAAAGTAGTTTCTGTGAAATATTAGCTATTACTGCGCGTATTTTGTAAGGGAAGGTCTCTGTCCCGTATTTGTTGAGAAAGTATTTAATGAAGGTTAATCAACAGTCCTGACCGCACATATTACTTTTTATGCTTGATTTTATGAATTCATACCATTCACAAGATTTTCACAGAATTAATGACTATACTAATTAACAGGATGTTCAAATGAAAATGATTATCAATAGCGATTCAATTGAATGAAAATTACTTTCTAATTCAATCTATGGATGTCATCATTTTCGAAATAAATCACACTATAAGGAGTATACATATGAAAAAATCTATGCTTTTAAAATTAGTGAGTATTCTAGCAATTTTCACTTTAATGTTAGTAGCTTGCTCAGATTCAAGTAAAGAAACTTCGAAGGCTACTAAAGATAATGGTAGTGATAAGCCAAAAACGGTTGAAATCACTGATGCTCATGGAACTGTTAAAGTCCCTGTAAACCCAAAGAATGTAGTTGCTTTGGATAACAGAACTTTTGAAACTTTATCTGATTGGGGAATTAAATTAGCGGCTGCTCCAAAGGATATCATGCCTGCTGATTCAGCATATAAAAAGGATGAAAAGGTTCAAAATATTGGGAATCACCGTGAGCCAAATCTTGAAATTATTGCAGCGGCAAATCCTGAACTTGTAATTGTTGGTCAAAGATTTGCTGACCATTACGAAGAAATCAAAAAATTAGTACCAAATGCAGCAGTTATTGATCTTAATTTTGATGTTTCTGAGAAAGCTACTAAGCCTGGCGAAAACTTAGTAAAAGGACTTAAAGATTCTACAATTACTTTAGGAAAAATCTTTAATAAAGATAAAGAAGCTAAACAATTAGTAGCTGATTTTGATAAATCTATTGAAAAAGCAAAATCTGCTTATAACGGAAAAGATAAAGTTATGAGTGTTATCGTTACTGGTGGTAATATTGGTTTTGCTGCTCCACATTCTGGTCGCGTTTGGGGACCAATGTATGAAATTTTCGGTTGGACTCCAGCGTTAGAAGTTTCAAATTCTACTGCAGGTCATAAAGGTGATGACGTTTCTGTTGAAGCTATTGCACAAACAAATCCTGATTGGATTTTCGTATTAGATCGTGATGCTGCAACATCTGATGCAGCTAAGTCAACACCTGCTAAGGATGTTATTTCTAAATCACCTGCTCTTCAAAACACAACTGCTGTTTCTAAAAAACAAGTTATTTATGCACCAGAAGATACTTACACAAATGAATCAATTCAAACTTATATAGAGTTATTTGGAAATATGGCAAAAACTTTAGCTAAGTAGTGTAAAGGGGTACGAAACAGTGTCAAAAAATATGATTTCTAGGGTTGAGAATATTTCTCAACCCCAGTTTTATAATCAAAATAAAATATGGACAAAACCTTTTATAATAGCAGTTATAGTTGTTATAATTTTAGGGATTATATCACTGTTTACTGGAGTTTATGATATACGTGGACAAGAGGACGGGACAGAGATGTTTTTCATAACTCGTGTTCCGAGAACAGCTGCATTAATGCTTACTGGAGCTGCGATGGCGATGGCAGGGCTCGTAATGCAACTCATTACACAGAATCGCTTTGTTGAACCTACTACAACGGGGACTATTGAATGGTCAGGCTTAGGCCTGCTTTTTGTGTATTTATTATTTCCTGCCCCGACTTTAGTTCAAAGAATGACTGGTGCAATCATTTTTTCTTTTATAGGAACTATGATTTTCTTTCTATTTTTAAGAAGAGTTAAGCTTCGTTCGTCTTTAATTGTTCCGATTATTGGATTGATGCTTGGAGCAGTAATTTCTGCAGTGTCTACTTTTTTAGGACTCCTTTTTCAAAAGACGCAAAGTATTGAAACTTGGTTTGTAGGTTCATTTGCTAACATTCAGGTGGGAAGATATGAATATTTATGGCTGATTGTTATCATTACTTTTCTTATTTTTATGTATGCTAATAGATTGACTTTAGCTGGACTAGGAGAAGATGTCGCAACAAGTCTTGGAGTTAATTACAATAGAATTGTTCTTTTTGGGACTGCTCTTATCTCTGTTGCAGTTGGAATTGTTGCAGCAGTTATTGGACACTTACCTTTCTTAGGATTAATTGTGCCAAATATCGTTTCAATGTTTAAAGGTGATGATCTTAGGAGTAATTTACCTTGGGTTTGTGTGATCGGAATGGGATCAATAACTGCCTGTGACATCATTTCTCGAACAATTATACAGCCTTTTGAATTACCTGTTTCTTTAATACTTGCAACAGTGGGAGCAGTCGTGTTTATTACTATTTTATTGAGACAAAGAAAACCAAGGAGGCTACGATGATCACATTAGAATATAGAAAAAAAGAAAATGTCGAAATCGATTCTAGCCTTCATAATGAAAGTAGATCAGCTAGCGCTTTTCGGTCTAAGAAGGAAGCAAGACGTTATTGGATTTTACTGATAACATTGATTGCTTTAGGTCTTCTTTCTTCATATGGACTTTTAGTGTATAACAATCCAGTTCCGATAGATTCACCTTCTTTTATCCCAGTTGTTAAGAGAAGGATAGTAGCTATTGTTGCAATGATTATTGCTGCGGTTTGCCATAGCTTGTCGACAGTTGCTTTCCAATCTATTACGAATAATAAAATTATTACTCCTTCACTTTTAGGTTTCGAATCACTTTATTCAGCAATTCAAACGAGTACAGTATTCTTCTTTGGTGCTAGTGCGTTAATAAATTTTAATGGAATTGGCTCATTTTTATTCCAAGTTGTTGTTATGGTCTTCATGAGTTTGATACTTTATGGATGGTTACTTTCCGGTAAATACGGGAATTTACAACTTATGCTTTTAGTTGGAATTATTATTGGTACCGGGCTAAATTCTGTGTCAACTTTCATGAGAAAACTACTTGCGCCTTCAGAATTTGATATTTTACAAGCAAGACTATTTGGTTCTGTTAATCATGCAGATCCTGCATATTTTCCTATTGTAATTCCTATGATCATAATTGTAGCGGTATTAATTTTTGCTCATTCTAAGAATTTGAATGTTTTATCACTAGGAAAAGATGTCGCTACTTCTTTTGGAGTTAAATACCAACCTAGTGTAATTTATACGCTTGTATTAGTAGCTATTTTAATGTCCATTTCAACAGCTCTAATTGGGCCACTTACTTTCTACGGCTTTTTAGTGGCAACTTTGAGTTATCAGGCAGCGTCAACTTATGATCATAGATATATTTTTCCGATGGCTTTTGCTATAGGATTTTTAATAATGACGAGTGCATACTTTTTAATGTATCATGTATTCCATGCTCAAGGTGTAGTTTCAGTTATTATTGAATTATTTGGTGGAATCATATTCTTAACTATAGTTTTAAGGAAGAGGGCTTTATGATAAAAATTGATAATGTTAAAAAGTTCTATACTGATAAGGTAAAAATAGGACCTTTGGATATTGAAATACCAAAAGCAGGCTTTACTTCTTTAATTGGACCAAATGGTGCTGGAAAGTCAACGACACTTTTGATGATTGGCAGACTTTTAGATATGGATGAAGGCCAAATTCAGGTAGCAAATATGGATGTTTCTGAATCCAAATCAAAAGACTTAGCAAAAGTTTTGACTATATTGCGACAAGAAAATCATTTTGTAACTAGGCTTACAGTTAGACAATTAGTTGGATTTGGGCGCTTTCCTTATTCAAAGGGAAGGTTGACTAAAGAAGATGAGGTTATCATTTCTAAATATATCGATTTCTTAGATTTAACTAGTTTAGAGAATAGATATTTAGATGAGCTTTCTGGTGGTCAAAGACAAAGGGCATATGTAGCGATGGTACTGTGCCAAGAGACGGAATATGTACTTTTGGACGAACCTTTGAACAACCTTGATGTTGCTCGTTCTGTTCAAATGATGGAGCATTTAAGACGTGCAGCTAATGAATTTGGAAGAACAATTTTGACTGTTATGCATGACATAAATTTTGCAGCTAAATACTCGGATAAAATTTGTGCTATGAAAGATGGACAAATTGCTGCTTTTGGAACAGTAGAAGAGGTTATGGACTCAACACTTTTGACAGATATTTTTGAAACAAAAATAGAAATTATTAATGGTCCTTATGGGCCAATAGCAGTTTATTAGTTATAAAATGTCTTGCGTAGATTATGCAAGACACTCTAGTTGAAGTTGCTGTCTGTATTTTATAGGCAGCAGCTTTTTTTATGTGATTACTCATAAAATGCAAAAGAATGCTTCACCTTTTCAAGTATGTACCAAACGAAAAAATATCTCTGTATAATTTTTCAAAAGAATTCAGCTTGTTTTTTTATATGTAATATTGCATATCAGAGTGTATTGATAAAAGTGTAAGGGGTCACTATAATGAGGGCATAAAGATAAATCATATTTTCGTAGCAATAAAAAGGAGGAAATAATATGGAAATCGCAATGGCAGTTTTAAAATTTGTAGGTGGCGTAATCCCGTTAATTCAAGAACTTTTAAAAGCATTTATGTAAATTTATTAGTTAGCAATCATTTATCAATCATTATCATATTTTACTAAAAAAAGAACGGGGTAATTTTTCTGAATATTAAAAAAAACACTAAAAGAAGAAAGTTCCTTGCATGTTTATTAGTTAGTCTATGCACTATTAATTATTCATCTATTTCCTTCGCAGAAACACAAGCAAGTAATGCAACTGATGTAACCAAAAATGCTAGTGGCATTGATACTGGTATAGCAAATCTTAAATATAATAATCAAGAGGTTTTAGCTGTAAATGGTGATAAAGTAGAAAGTTTTGTTCCGAAAGAAAGTATCAATTCAAATGGTAAATTTGTAGTAGTGGAACGCGAGAAAAAATCACTTACAACGTCACCAGTCGATATTTCAATTATTGATTCTGTAGTGAATCGCACGTATCCAGGAGCTGTACAACTTGCTAATAAAGCTTTTGCAGACAATCAACCGAGTTTATTAGTGGCTAAGAGAAAGCCTTTGAATATTAGTATAGACTTACCGGGCATGAGAAAAGAAAATACAATCACTGTCCAAAATCCGACATATGGTAATGTAGCTGGAGCAGTAGACGATTTAGTATCTACTTGGAATGAAAAGTATTCTACAACACATACGTTACCTGCAAGAATGCAGTATACGGAATCTATGGTTTATAGTAAATCACAAATTGCAAGTGCTCTTAATGTTAACGCTAAATATCTTGATAACAGTCTAAATATTGATTTTAATGCGGTTGCAAATGGAGAGAAAAAAGTGATGGTAGCGGCGTATAAGCAAATATTTTATACGGTAAGTGCTGAACTACCTAACAATCCATCCGACCTTTTTGATAATAGCGTTACTTTTGACGAGTTAACTCGAAAAGGAGTAAATAATTCGGCTCCACCTGTTATGGTTTCAAATGTAGCTTATGGTAGAACGATTTATGTAAAATTAGAAACAACATCTAAGAGCAAAGATGTACAAGCTGCTTTTAAAGCCTTACTTAAGAATAACAGCGTTGAAACAAGTGGACAGTATAAAGATATTTTTGAAGAAAGTACCTTTACTGCTGTAGTATTAGGCGGAGATGCGAAAGAACATAACAAGGTTGTTACTAAAGATTTCAATGAAATCCGAAATATTATTAAAGATAATGCTGAATTAAGTCTTAAAAATCCAGCATACCCAATTTCATATACAAGTACTTTCTTAAAAGATAATGCAACTGCTGCTGTTCATAACAATACAGATTATATTGAGACGACAACTACAGAATATTCAAGTGCTAAAATGACACTTGATCATTACGGTGCTTACGTTGCTCAATTTGATGTATCTTGGGATGAATTCACATTTGATCAAAAGGGTAACGAAGTACTAACACATAAAACGTGGGATGGTAGTGGAAAAGACAAAACGGCTCATTACTCTACAGTTATCCCTCTTCCACCGAATTCAAAAAATATAAAAATTGTAGCAAGAGAATGTACAGGTCTTGCATGGGAATGGTGGAGAACAATTATTAATGAACAAAACGTTCCATTAACAAATGAAATAAAAGTTTCAATTGGAGGAACAACATTATACCCAACAGCTAGTATTAGTCATTAAGTATAAAACAAGCGCCCTATAAGTAGGGCGCTTTTTACTCTTTCCAAAATTGTTCTAATAGAATGACAAGTATGGTACCCACAAGTAAGCCATTACTTAAAACATATTGTAAGGAAGAAGTAATACCGCTAAATGCACTTTCTGGAAGAAACATTATTCCTAAACTGATTAGTAATGAAATTCCTAATATAGTTAATCGGCGTTGATTTACTTCTTCGCGTAAAATGGATTGAAATGAAATTCCTATTACTTGGACAAGTGTTGCTAAAAGTGCAGCATTAGCAATAGGTCCTGGTAGCAAGGATATAAAGTTTACAATTGAGGGAATAAAAGAAATTCCTGCTAATATAAGACTTGCTATAAGGAACGACTTCACTTTTCTTTGTCCTGTTAGTTGGATAAATCCTGCTGATGCAGGTAATGGTACAATTCCAATTGTAGAGAACAACGACGAGATAATATGTGATATACCTCCGACCCAGACACCACGGTTCAGTGTTTGCCTTTCATTTTCTTTAGATAATGGGGCCACTTGTTTTACAGCCGAAATAGCAGCAATTGTATTTGCAACTAAAAGAAATGTAAATAAAGTTGCAGTTAGAGTCATTCCAATATCGAATCTAGGTGTGCCCCAAGCAAATATTTCTGGTAACTTAACTAGCGTTGTGTGCGAAGGCATATGAGATGATTTTCCTAATACTGCATACAAAAGCCAACCGCATGAAATTCCAAGTAATACAGCGTAACTTTTCATCCATCCTCTCCCTTTAATTGATAAGAAAGTAATAAGGGCAAAAATAAAGAGAGCAATAGTAGCTGTTGTATAGTCAGGATGAGTTGCAGATCCTTGTAATCCCATCATTCCTTTTAGTAACACACCACTAAGCTGAAGTGCTAAGATTAAAAGAAAAGTTCCTGTAACTAAAGGGGTAAATAAACGTAAGATTCGATGAACAAGCCCTGTTATACCAAGAACGAAGAGTAATATGCCTGAAATAATTAATCCACCTTCTAAAAGTTGCAAAACGTCTTTTGCACTTTGTCCCTGATGCATAGCGACTTGTCCCAATATGACAAATATACTTACCCATGAACCGGCTGGCCCATCCGCAATGGGATAGCGATGCCCAAACCATGATTGTATAAATGAACTTACTCCTACAACTAAAAAAGTTCGCTCCATTAATGTTGAGACATCTTCTATTGGTAAATGAAATATGCCACCAATAATTATAGGTAATGCAATTGCATTTGCTAATAGAAACACAAACCATTGTAGAATATTAAAGCTCGTATTAAAGTATTTTTTATTCATATTATTCTCCTTTGCCGAAAAAGAATTTCATAGTAAAAATCCATCCTTTCTACACAGTTAGATTAAAAAGGATGGATTTTGTAAATCTATAAAATTAATTTAATTATATAGATAGATTTTAAATTAATTACCATGCACGGAATGGTAAGAATTTACCGTTAAGTGTAATCACGATACGAGGATCGCCACCTTTTGGATCTTCTTGTGTATCTACACCCAAGTTGAAGTTAATTGCACTCATTACACCTTCGCCAGCTTTTTCTAAGATTAATTCTCTAATAGTTGGTGCATATTGTAACATCATTTCATATAAACGATATGCAATCGGGTCCGTAGGAGGCATCTCCATTATTTGGCCACGAAGTGGAACTACTGTTAATGCTTGAACTACTTCTTCATCTAATTCTAATAGTTTACCGATTTTTTCTGCTTCTGGACGTGTCATTGTAGCTTGTCCTAATAATGCTGTTACAACCCAAGTCTCAGAGTTTTCACTTACTTTTGCAATTTCTTCCCAAGTTAACCCTTTTTTAATTTTTGCCGCTAGAATTTTTTGCGTAGCTTCTTGTCTATTCATATCTAATACTTGTTTTTTCATATCTCATAACTTCCTTTCATATACGTGATAATTATTATTTTGTTTCACTATTTAACGCTTTATAGCCATCAACCACTACATCTAATTTACCTGTGTGAGGGTCAATAACTAAACCATGTACAGGAACATCTTTTGGGATAAGTGGATGATTTCTTACTAAATCAACATTAGCTTGCGTTGAGTCGCAAACATCATCAAATCCGAATAACCATTTTTCAAGATCAATACCAGCATATTCAATCGCTGATAAAATTTCTGGTGAAACTACTCCGCGATCTAATATTTTTTGAAGTGTTCCTTTTGGATTCGTTTGGCTCGCGCCACATCTATGGTGTCCAATAAGGAAAATCTCATCTGCATTTAAATCGTATACTGACGCTACAACACCTTGCATAACACTATCAAAAGCAGAAGCAATTTTACCACCTGCATTTCTGATAACTTTTGCATCACCATCGTGTATATCTAAAGCTTTTGGAAGTAGCTCAATTAAACGAGCATCCATGCAAGAAACAACAACCATACGTTTTTTAGGCATCTTTGTCGCTTCACGATGAGCGTATTCCTTATTTTCTACAAAGTGTTCATTGAACGCTAGAATTTCTTGTAATAACATATTTGTAACCTCCTTTAAATCTAGATGTATTTTTTTGTTGTGTCCTCTGTGTTATAAGTAAATATAGCTGATAAATAATGTGATGTAAGAGGATAAACTAAGTATAGTGAATTGTATCGATAAGCAGAATAAGTTGGCGAAATACTTTCGGGCTTTCTACTTTCACGGTGAAAGGATTGGTTTATATCATTGATCAAACAGATTTTGAGATACTGAAATTATTAGGAGAAAACTCAAGAATACAATGGAAAGAACTTGGCCAAAAAATACATATGACGGGGCAAGCTGTGGGAAATCGAATTCGAAGATTAGAGGATCTAGGGATTATTGAACAGTATACAATTGCAATAAACCGAATTAAATTAGGGCAAGTAGTGACTGCATTTGTTACTTTGTTCGTAACAACAGCCAATCACCAAGAGTTTATGAATTTCTTTCAAGGAGAAGAAGGGGTTTCTGAAGTACACCGTATAAGTGGTGAGGGGTGTTATTTATTAAAAACACATTTTGCTTCCAATGAAGACTTAGATAACTTTCTAGGACGACTATTAAAATACGGGAATTATCGTGTTAACTTATCAATAGGAAAGTTGAAATAAGGTTTCTTTTCCTTGGAGGGGATGATAATATCAGTTGTTAAACTTTATTTGTATAGATGGAATGAAGTCTTTTAATTTTTATCTTAAATAGTCAGAGCCTTACTACAATTTATGTGTAGTAAGGCTTTTTAAAGTTTTCATATTCAACAATCAAGCTGAAGTGTTGAGGGTGGATATGAGATGATTTTTTAAAGAGAATCAAACGTTTTTAAAAGCTAAATTGTGGTTTCATATCACCTTTATAAGGTTCATGTTCAACGAATATAGTTATATCGTTACCAGCTTGGTCTTTACCAGTTCTTTTATACGTAAATTTATTTTTATTTAGTTCAGTAAGTTCAAGAGCAGCACCGTATTTGTTATTTCCAATTGAAACATGGGCTCTTATTTTATTTTCGTGTACAACATCGAAGTAGCCATAATCACCGCGGCTTTGACCTGTTTCGCTATTGAAGAACTCATATTTATTAGATTTGTCATCAAATTTTGCTAGACTTATAAAATTCGAATTAAACTGTGTTACATCGTTACCAGTTTCGTCTAATACCTTTGTTCCGTGCCAAAGGGTACCGCCTAAAATTTTATCTCCATCAACGTTTTTAACAATATCTCCTGTAGTCGTGTTCAGCTGCTTGTCCGGATCAGTGAAAGAAAGTTCTTTTTCTTTATATGGAACATGTTCAACGAAAACTTCTACATCTTTACCGTTAGCGTCTTTCCCCATTCGTTTATAAGTAAATAGATTTTTATTTAGTTTTGTCATGTCAACGACAGCTTGATACTTCATTGATTCTGAAATTAATATTCTCTTTTTCCCATCATTTGTGATAAAGAAAGTTCCTTTATCGCCACGACTTGCACCTGTTTTAGCATCAAAAAATTCATATCTGCCTGACTTCGCATCATATTTTGCAAGACCGATGAAGTTTGCATTCTCTTTTGTTAAGTCATTCTTATCTTTGTCATACACTCGTGTACCTTGCCAATTTGTCTCGCTAAGAATATTAGCCATTTTTTGCCCTTTAGTTAATTTATTTTCCTTTTTTGTTTCTTTAGCAACTTGTTCTTGCTTTTGTTTCCCATGATTTTCTTCAGCTTTAGTACCAGCACACCCTGTTAATGCTAATGTGAATCCGAGCAGTATGGATGATAGTGTTTTTGTTTTTTTGTTCATGTTTTATCGTCTCCTTATTTTATGATTTTAGGTAGTACGGTTAGCGATTATAGTAGCAGTGCGTCATATACGAGCTTAGTTGCTACGTTTCTTATGTTAATACTCGACTATAAACTGCCTCTAAATAAAACATTAAAAAAAGATAAACTAATTCCTAAATTTTTTTCATACTTATAAAAAGGTTTTTTACATGGGGTGAATGTGAATTTCTTATTTTGAAACTGGCGTAATCACATTGGGGTATACACATTATGCTTACATTGCGATTTTAGATGTGATGTTATACTGTGTATAAGATTTTATGTGTGTATGTTGTGTCGTTTTTTGTCGATAAGTCGATATATTTCGAAAATCGCTGATATATTTGGAGTTGCGCCGATATATTTCGAAAATCGCCGATATATTTGGAGTTGCGCTGATATATTTGAAAAATCGCTGATATATTTTGGAGGGGGATAAAAATGATTGTGAAAGAGCGGAAAATGCCCGTATATTTGCTGCAATTAGAAGCTTTACTTAGAAGATTGCCTGCTCATCATCCAAAAAGGAATGTGGTGGTTGAAAGTCTAGCGAAATTTATGGCCGGCTATAAAGGAGAGCAGGCGATTGAGTATCCACTTAGTTTTTTACCCGAAACAGAATACAGTATTTTACATGATATTAGGTTATTTGATCAAAAACATTATTTCCAAATTGATACCCTCATAGTTTCATCTTATTTTCTTCTTTTTCTTGAAATAAAAAATATTATTGGTACATTAATTTTTGATACAAAGTTCAATCAACTTATTCGAATAGTAGATGGTAATACGGAAGAAGGATTCCCAGATCCGCTTTTACAACTGAAACGGCAAGAGATGCAACTGAGAAAATGGCTGAATCTACATGATTTACATAATATTCCGATTGAAGCCCTCGTTGTAATTAGTTCCCCTCGTACAATTATTAAAACTTCAGATGAAATACTGTCTAGTAAAATTATCCACAGTGCAAATTTACCTAATAGAATAAAACAGATTAAAAATCAATATAAAGAAAAAGTGATTGATAATATAAATGGACTTATAGGCCAGATTATGAATGAGCACATTCCGCAACGTCAAAATGTTCTTGCGCAATATAAAATTAAAAAAGAGGAATTGCTAAAGGGTGTACAGTGTGAGGAATGTTTTACAATGGCAATGTTAAAAGAAAGACAGGGATGGCGTTGTTCAAATTGCAATAGTATGTCTAAACATGCTCATTTACGTGCTGTACAAGATTACACACTTCTGTTTAGTATGATAACTACTAATAGCGAATTGAGGGAATTTCTTAATATGGAATCTAGTTCTGCGGTTAAAAGACTCCTCCAAACAATGAATATCCCCTACACTGGAAACAACAAAGGACGAATATATGATTTAACTTCTTTCCAATCGTAATTTTGCTATAATAAATAAGTACTTATACGAAGGGGAGTCTAAAGAGAAAATGAAGTCATTTAATATCGATCATGTTATAGCTAGCGTTTTGCAATGGATATTAAATATAGCTTTAATTATATTATCCATTGTGTTATCGATTTTCTTAGTGAATGAGACAATTACGTTTGTGCAGTATATTTTTTCGGCAAAAGAGTATACGTCTTATAAATTGGTTGAAAGTATCATCGTCTATTTCTTATACTTCGAGTTCATTGCATTAATTATTAAGTATTTTAAATCGAACTATCATTTCCCGTTACGTTATTTTATTTATATCGGAATTACGGCCTTAATTCGATTGATTATTGTGTCTCATGAGGAACCGATGGAGACGTTATTATACGCAGGAGCAATTCTTGTTTTAGTTATTGCTTTATACATATCGAATATGAGAGATTTGAGAAAAGAGTAGTAGTGCAGACATAAGTTTGCACTACTTTTTTACATCTTGACCTTCAAGTTGCTTGAAAGTTTACAATGAAATTAGGGCGTTTGAAATCGAAAAAAATTGAGAAATTAAGTGAAGAGGTTTCTTTTACTTGGAGGTTATAGAAATGAATCAGGAATTGAAGTTACGTCCATTAGAACGAGAAGATTTAAAGTTTGTACACGAACTGAATAATAATGCGCATATTATGTCGTATTGGTTTGAAGAGCCGTATGAGGCATTTGTGGAGCTGCAAGACTTATATGATAAACATATACATGATCAAAGCGAACGCCGATTTATCGTTGAGAAAGACAATGAAATGGTTGGATTAGTTGAGTTAGTAGAAATCGATTATATTCACCGTAGAACAGAATTCCAAATCATTATTGATCCGAATTATCAAGGATATGGTTATGCAGTGGATGCGACGCGTTTAGCGATGGATTACGCTTTTTCCGTACTAAATATGCATAAGATTTATTTAGTTGTGGATAAGGAAAATGAAAAGGCAGTACATGTTTATAAAAAAGTTGGGTTTATGGTAGAAGGTGAGCTTATCGATGAGTTTTTCGTTGATGGTAACTATCATAATGCGATAAGAATGTGTATGTTTCAGAAGCAATATTTTGAAAACAAGTAGTTGAAAGATTCGGAAGTAATGTTGACGCTTCGTAAAACCGTATGCTAAAATCCTTTTTAAGTATTAAGGAAGGTGCATAATATGCTTTATATAAAATTTGTAAAACTCATTAGAAAACTTTGCTCCGCACAAATGTATACGGTGAAGCGTTGTACGGAGCTTAATCAAGGGGGATAAATCCCCTATATTCATCGGCTGAATAACTTTTCTAAAAAAGTATAGTTTATCTATGCTTATTTCGTTATGGTTTTTCAGCTGGTGTATAAAATAGATTAAGGGGCCATAGACAATGCTTTGTCTATGGCCCTTTGTGTATATTATTCCGATGAGTCTTTACTATAAATTGGAGTAGTATAGGAAAAACCACGAAGCAGAGGGCTAGTGTCGAATGACGCTATCTCTCTGCTTTTTTTAATTTCAGGAAAAGAGGAATAAAAATGAGTTTACTTAAAGTGGAAAGTTTATCACATAGTTTTATAGATAAAGTATTATACGAAAATGCTTCTTTTGATTTGCATAAAGGGGAGCATATGGGAATTGTTGGACAGAATGGTGCAGGAAAAAGCAAATTAATGAAAATATTGGTGGGGGAAATTATTCCTGATAAGGGAGACATAAAGTGGCAACCTAATATTCAAATTGGACATCTTGATCAATACGCAGAAATTGATGAGGGTTACACCATTTCACAATATTTAAAGAGAGCCTTTTATGATTTGTATGAAATGGAAAAGAGAATGAACAAGTTATATGAAGAAAGTGCGATGACTGGAGATGAAAATCAACTATTGAAAGCGGCAGAAATTCAAGGACTGCTCGAGGCTCGTGATTTTTATTCAGTAGATAGTATTACGAATAAGGTGGCAGCCGGTTTAGGTATTGATGTGATTGGGATGAATCGTGTGATTGGTGAATTAAGCGGAGGGCAGCGTGCAAAGGTAATTTTAGCGAAGCTCTTATTAGAAGAGCCTAATATTTTATTGCTAGATGAACCGACGAATTTTCTCGATAAGGAGCATGTGGAGTGGCTTGCTAATTATTTAATGAATTTTGAAGGAGCGTTTATTGTCGTATCACATGATTTTGATTTTCTGGAAAAGGTAACTTCTTGCATATGTGATGTAGAATTTGGAACAGTAAAGAAGTATTACGGCAAATACTCAGATTTTGTAAGACAAAAGGAGCATTTGCGAAAAGATTATATTCGCCAATATTATGCACAGCAAAAGAAAATTGAAAAAACGGAAGAGTATATTCGTAGAAATATTGCTGGGGTGAATTCAAAAATAGCGCAAGGTCGTAGAAAACAATTACAGCGTATGGAAAGAATTGCGCCACCAAGTTTTACTCATAAACCGTCTATTCATTTTCAGGAACTTCCCATTTCAGTTCAGACAGTTCTTGAAGTAAATAACCTTGAAGTTGGTTACGACTTCGCTCTCTTACCAAAGTTGAATTTTTCAGTAATGGGTGGGCAAAAACTTGTTATTACAGGTTTCAATGGAGTAGGGAAATCTACTTTATTAAAAACAATCGTTGGAAATATTGCTAGTATTTCTGGAGAGTTTCACTTTTCAGAGCAAATAAAGATTGGATATTATGAGCAAGATTTAAATTGGAGCAATGATTCTTTAACGCCGCTTCAAATTATTTCAGAACAGTTTCCTAAACTGAATATGAAGGAAATACGTCATCATTTAGCTGCGTGTGGAGTGAAGGATACGCACGTTTCGCAAGAAATTCGTACGTTAAGTGGTGGTGAACAATCGAAGGTGAAACTGTGTGGATTATTACTATCACCTTGTAACTTCTTAATTTTAGATGAGCCGACAAATCATTTGGATGCAGAAGCGAAGGAAGCTTTGCAAAAGGCGTTAATTAAGTTTAAGGGCAGTATTATACTCGTATCTCACGAAGCAAGTTTTTATCTTGATTGGGCAGATAGCATCTTTCATATAGAGAAGGGATTAGTTAAGGGGGTGTGAAACATATGAGTGAAGACAATTGGAAAACGAAAATTATATTATTTTTGACCGCTCAAACTATTTCGTTGTTCGGTTCCTCTCTCGTGCAATACGCGATTATATGGTATATCACCCTTACAACATCATCAGGAGTGATGTTGACTATTTCAACTGTTTGCGGTTTTCTACCACAAATTGCGATATCTTTGTTTGCAGGTGTTTGGATTGATCGTTATGACCGTAAAAAGATGATTATGTTATCGGATGGAATTATAGCGATTGCGACGTTAGTCTTAGCAATTTTATTTTTAACAGGATATAAAAGTATTTGGTTACTTTTTATTGTGTTACTCATTCGTTCAGCTGGAACAGGAGTACAAACGCCAGCTGTGAATGCATTAATTCCGCAAATCGTTCCGAAAGAGTATCTTATGAAAGTAAATGGAATAAATAGCAGTATTACATCTTTAATTATGTTTCTTTCTCCAGCAGCAAGTGCGACGATTCTTTCTATTTCCAGCATTGAAACAACATTTTTTATTGATGTTATTACGGCTATGATGGGAATTAGTATTATGTTTATCATTCAGGTGGAAGGATATGTGAATGTAGAGAGTAAGCAAAAATCTAATCTACAAGGAATTAAAGAAGGGTTCTCTTATTTAAAAGAAAATGTATTTATTAAAAGGCTAATTGTTTTATTAATTATCGTCATGATTTTAATAAGTCCAGCTGCTTTTTTAACACCTTTAATGGTAACTCGTTCTTTCGGGGCCGAAATGTGGAGACTTACTGCTAGTGAGATGACCTTTAGTGCGGGTGCGGCAGCTGGTGGCGTATTGATTGCAGCGTGGGGTGGTTTTCGTAATCGTATGCATACAACAGCGCTAGCTTGTGCATTATATGGACTGCTTATGATTGGACTCGGAATAGCACCGATATTTATTATGTATTTAGTCTTTAATTTTTTAATTGGTATAACAATGCCGTGCTTCAATACACCAGTTACTGTGTTATTGCAGGAGAAAGTAGAACCATCAATGCACGGACGGATGTTTAGCCTTGTACAAATTGCGAATTCATGCGCGCTTCCTTTAGGAATGATAATATTTGGTCCGTTGTCGGATATGTTTAGTGTAGAGATTTTGTTAATTTATGCTGGGATATTCGTGCTATTTTGCGCAATGTATATTGTATTAAGCAAGAGGTTTGAAGTGTAAATATTTATAATTTAGAAGGTTTGCGAAGTGATTTAAGATGCTTTGCAAACCTTTTTGTTGTTTGTTTAGTCAATAATTATTTATTGTTTAACAATAAATAATTATTGACTGTTAATTCTTTTTTAGATAATATGATGGTAAGAATCTAAGGGGAATTACATAAGTAGAGGAGAATGTGAAATGAAAAATAAATACGTAGTAGCTATTTCTTTCATGATTTTAGCGATTATTTCTTTAACGATACATGCTTCAAACAGTAAAGTAGGAGCGGATGGATTTCTTGAAGAACCTTTCTTTTTCCTAGTACCGATAAGTTATATATTGTTCCTTAGTGGTATTGGTATATTGCTATTTGGATTTATTACTTCAAAGCTGAAAAAGGGCAATAGATAGGGACAAAACACTCACTATGAAATAGAAACATACCATATGGAAGAAAAAGAATAAGTGAGATGAATCATGATGAATCATTATTTTTATAATGGTAGACAAGTAGGAGCTGCTATTACGCTGGCTGGGGCACAAGGGACAATTCATGCTGTGAATCAAGCTATTCAAATGCAGCAACAAGCATATTTTGCACAAATGATGCAAAGTCAGTATATGCCGTATTCACAACTTCCGATGCAAATTGTACATTACGATGTACATCCAGCTGGTTTATTTTCCATTCCATATGGCGGGACATATTTCTTATGAAAGAAAGCGACTCAATAGAGTCGCTTTTTTTATATTCCGCCTAGCTTCATTCCAAGGAAGGCGAAGAGGATACCAATTATGTAAGTAGCACTTAAATATAAAAGGAAGATGTACGGTTTTTTAAGATTGAGAAGCTGAACAGATTCTAATTTAAGCGTAGAAAATGTAGTGAATGCGCCCATAAATCCAGTACCTAATAATAGTTGCCAGCCTGTAGTAACTCCGTTGCCGATTATATATCCAAGTAAAAATGCTCCTGTTATATTAATAAGGAATGTAGCAATTGGAAATTGTGTTTTATTTCTTTTCTTAAACCAATTGCTAATTGCAAATCGTGTAATCGCACCGAAAAATCCTCCTGTTGCGACTAATAAAGCTTCTATCATGAGTAATCACCTTCTGTAAGAGATTTCTTAATTAAGAAATCTCCAAGTGTATAGCCAAGGCCAGACATAATGAGGCCACCAAGTATGCTGCATGATACATATAAGAAGGCTATGCTCCACTCAGAATGATTGATCAATTGCACAGTTTCTACACTAAATGTTGAAAAAGTCGTAAAGGAACCGATGAATCCAGTTCCGATGCCTGTGATAACCTCTGAAGGTAAGATGTTTAGCCGAGCGATATAAGTAGTTAGCCACGCTAAGAAAAAGCAACCGATTAAGTTAATGAGTAATGTTGCCAATGGAAATGAATGATGCCAAAATGTGTTGATATTAAGACCTAAATAATAACGAGAAAGAGCTCCTAATATACCAGCAATGCCAACGATAATATAAATCAATTTTCTCACCTCTTTAAATAGCTTGCTCAAAAAAATAGACTCCTACCAGTATCCATACTGGTAGGAGTCATTAGCTAAGCAGCGTTTATGGCGAACTCCATCGCCTATGATTATTACATATAGTGTACTAAATATACCGTTTAATTTCCAGTGAGGAGGAGGGTGTAACTTTTCTTTTTTTGATGTCTGAAGGCTTTTTAAGTAATTAAAATGGGATCGATTACTTATCAACTAAATATAGTGATATACGGTTTTAATTATGATAAAATGTTTCTTATGTGTGTCGTTTTGTTTTATTTGACTGAAAATAAAGAAAAATAAATTTGCGTGAAAAGGAGTCATTTATTTGAAGAAATTTTTAAAAATCGTATTTACATGTGTTTTAGTAGTAGCGGGCATTGTAGGAGGATTTCTAGCTTATATGACACTTACTAAAGAACAGCCTGCTGATGTTATAAGCTTGAAGGTAGAGAATAATAAGGAGCGCGTATTAGCGACTGGAAATGAGTTTAAAGTTACAACATTTAATATTGGATATGCTGGGTTAGATAAGGATCAAGATTTCTTTATGGATGGTGGAAAGGGATCTGGTTCAAGTAGTAAAGAGCAAACGGAAACTAATTTAAAGAATATGCTTTCGTTTTTACAAAATGAGAATAGTGATTTTGCGCTATTACAAGAAGTTGATATAAAGTCACTTCGTTCATTTGATGTAAATGAACATGAATTTTTGAAAAAAGGATTACCTGATTATGTTTCGTCATTTGGCAAGAACTACGATACGAAATGGGTTCCAGTGCCAATAACAAATCCAATGGGATATGCGGAGGCTGGATTAAGTACGTTTTCTAAATACACTGTTCAAGAAGCGAAGAGGTTCCAGCTGCCTGGAATGGAGCCTTGGCCAAAGCGTTTGTTTGATTTAGATCGAGCAATTGTGGAATATAAAATTCCTGTTAATAATGGGAAACATGTTAGACTCGTAAATTTACATTTGTCTGCTTATGATGAAGGCGGGAAAATTAGAAAACAGCAAGTAGAGTACTTAAAAGAATATATGAACAAACATTATGAAAATGGTGATTACGTAATAATGGGCGGAGATTGGAATCAATTAGTTTCAAACGCTCAATTAAGTGATCCGAAGTTCGTGAAAGAGCGTCCTGAGTGGTTAGTAGAGTTACCGAAGGACTTTACAGACGGTGGCTTTAAGTGGGCTGTAGATCCGTCTGTTATGACTGTGAGAGATGATGTAAAGAAATATGTAGAAGGTGAAAATTTCGTCACTATTATTGATGGCTTTATCGTTTCACCGAATGTAGAGATTGTAAATGTACAAGGGAAAGATTTAAAGTTTGAAAATAGCGATCATAACCCAGTAAGTGCGGTATTTAAACTGAAGTAATTGATATGTATAAGTAGAAGGTGGGGCTTCATATGGATTGGTTAAAGAGGACTTGTTTTTCTAACCTTGAGAAAGAATCACAGAAAAATCATTTATTACTGTTTATAACGATTTGTAGTTTCTTTCTTGGGATAATCGCAATTGGGTATTATGGATATATTTTTACAGAGAGAGCCATAGCGTTTTGGATTTGTGGTATTTCTGTCGTTGCATTTGGAACGCTGTTTACTTTTATAAAAAGTATGGAATCAGCGTATAAATATATCATGACATTTATGTTGCTTACAATGTCTTACATTATGGTACAAGCTTTTAATGAAAGCCCGGCTGTATTTCAAATGGTCTATTTTACATTAGCTGTTTCACTTATTTACTTAAGTGAGCGCCTCATTTTAATTCTTGGCGGGGTAGCTGTTGTGATCACATTTATCCTTTGTAGCTATTGGCCGGAGCAATTTTTTGCTTATACAGCCTCGTCTGAAGCTGCTAATTTCGCAAGTTTGTTAGCGATTGTAACAATCGCTATGTGGGGCGTCACGAAAATCGGTTCTAATCTGCTCCTTCGTTTAAGTGATGAGAAGCAAGAAGTAATGAGAAAAGCTCAGGAGTTAGAAGAGACGCAAAGACTTATTGAAGAAACAGTTGTGAAACTAGATAGTAATTTCAATCATTTAAGACAAAATATGAACACGTCGATGGAATCGATGAGTGAAATTAATTTTGCCTTTGAAGAGGTGGCAGTTGGTACGCAATCACAATCAGAGATGATGTATCGTTCGGTAGAAGTATTGAATGATATGGAGGGAAATATTGAACAAATCATCTCTCAAGTAAGAACTGCATCGGCTCGTGTGGATGAAAGCTTAGAAATTTCAAAAGGTAGTGTACATACTCTAAGAAATTTTGAAACTAACATGAGAAGTTTAAATGATGTTGTTTCACAGTCTGGAATTATATTTAGAGATTTAATGATGCAATCGAAACAAATTAATGAAATTGTAGATGTAATAACGAATATTTCAAGTCAGACGAGTTTGCTAGCTTTAAATGCAAATATTGAAGCTGCGAGGGCAGGCGAGCATGGAAAAGGTTTTGCTATTGTAGCGAGTGAAGTGTTAAAGCTTGCTGAAGAATCAAATCGTTCTGCGGGAAGAATTCAAGGGATTTTGAAGGAGTTTAGTAATCAAGCAAGTAAGGTAGAAGTGCAAGTAGAGAAGTCAGAAAGAGTACAAGAAGAATGTAACGAGATGTTAGCAAGCGTTTTAACAAATGTAACTGATTTAGGGAAGTTTATTGATGCGATTAATGGAGTAATGCGAGAGGTTGTTGTTCATCAAGAAAGTTTCCAAGTTAAAACAACGAATATCGTAAAGGATGTTACGCATGCTTCTAACGTAATTCAGCAAACTTCTACAGCTACAGAAGAAGTGCTAGCGAGTGTGGAAGAAGAAAAACATCGAAATGATACGTCAGTGAAGACGTTACAAACTGTTAGCGAGCAAGTGAAGTTGTTAGAAGATATTTTAGAAAAGTAATATTACTTGGAAAGAGCACGAATGATGTGCTCTTTTTTCATTGAAACGAATACTTGATAGGAATTTAATTGCTTTTCTGCGCGTTTTCTGCCAAGCTTAAGGAGATAAAATTCAGCTAATAGCGGAATTAAAATACTTCAAAGAAAGAATTAAATAGGTGACGCATATGATCGAAGTTAAGACTTCTGAACTTAGTGATGGAGAATTTAATAGAGGTGTATTTGCAACTCGTGATATTAAAAAAGGTGAGTTGATACACGCAGCACCAGTTATCTCTTATCCGAATGAACAGCATGAACACATTGAGAAAACATTACTTGCTGACTACGCATTTGAGTATGGAATCAATCATACGGCAATCCTTTTAGGATACGGTATGTTATTCAATCATTCATATACACCGAATGCAACGTATGATATTGTCTTCGAGAACCATACGTTTAACTTCTATGCTTATAAGGATATAAAAGCAGGAGAAGAAATTTTAATCAATTATAATGGTGAAGTTGATAACGATGAGCTGTTATGGTTTGATAAAGAAAAAGAAGAGAACGAAAAGTAATATAAAGAGTATAGAAAGAGCGCATTCTGTGGGATGTGCTCTTTTTTTATTGATGTAAATAAAGTAAAAAGTACAAAAAAATACCACTTTCTTTTTGTGTGGTATAGTAAGATACTGAGGGATAGTGTTTTGAAAAAGTCACATATTTTACAAATTGTTGTCTTTCTGATGACATGTCAAGTTTAGTAGTCCATTTGGGTTGCTTTATTATGCAATATATATTTTAATATGAGTGGCACCTCTTATAAATTAAGAGGTTTATAGGTGTCTCGAATTGATTTTGGGTACACTGTATCCACCACTTTAGGTTCTTTCATGTACGTGGGGATATTATGGGCCCGTATAACGGGATAAAATGAATATAGAAATAGAGGAATCGTAAAATGAATATGCAAGAGGTTTATAAATATTTAAGTACGGTATTGCCTGAAGGACATGTTAAACAAGATGAAATGTTAAAGAATCATACGCATATTAAAGTTGGCGGAAAAGCAGATGTTTTTGTTGCGCCTACAAATTATGATGAAATTCAAGAAGTTATCAAATATGCGAACGAATATAATATTCCAGTTACGTTTTTAGGAAATGGATCGAATGTCATTATTAAAGATGGTGGAATTCGCGGGATTACAGTAAGTTTAATTCATATTACAGGTGTTACTGTAACAGGAACGACGATTGTAGCACAGTGTGGTGCAGCAATTATTGACGTATCACGTATTGCCTTAGACCATAACTTAACGGGTCTTGAGTTTGCTTGTGGTATTCCAGGTTCAGTTGGCGGAGCATTATATATGAATGCTGGTGCATACGGCGGTGAAATTTCGTTTGTATTAACAGAAGCTGTCGTAATGACAGGTGATGGAGAGCTACGTACTTTGACGAAAGAAGCATTTGAATTTGGATATCGTAAGAGTGTATTTGCGAACAACCATTACATTATTCTTGAAGCGAGATTTGAACTTGAAGAAGGTGTACATGAAGAAATTAAAGCAAAAATGGATGATTTAACGTTTAAACGTGAGTCAAAACAGCCTCTAGAATATCCTTCATGTGGTAGCGTATTTAAGCGCCCACCAAATAACTTTGCTGGTAAGTTAATTCAAGACTCAGGACTACAAGGTAAGCGAATTGGTGGAGTAGAAGTTTCTTTAAAACACGCTGGGTTTATGGTGAATGTTGATAACGGAACAGCACAAGATTACATCGATTTAATTCACTTCGTACAAAAGACAGTTGAAGAGAAATTTGGCGTGAAGTTGGAGCGAGAAGTAAGGATTATTGGAGAAGATAAGGAATAACAAAATACGTATGAAGATATGAATTATTTCAAAATAATATTTGGGTATTGTTGACAATTTGTTTTCAATTCAATATAATGGCTAATAATTTAACAAATAACATACGTTGAAAGAGCCCAGTAGCAGTTTGTCACTGTTAACGAGAGAGCTAGGGGTTGCTGGAACCTAGCACAAACAAACTTGCGAATTACACTCTGGAGTATCTTAGGTAATGCTAAGCGGACTAGCAATCGATATTATTGCTAAGAGTGGTATGAGTAGCTATGCTATTTATGCAAACTGGGTGGTAACACGGTGAATAATCGTCCCTATGTCTATCGTAGACATAGGGGCTTTTTGTTTTTAAAAAATAAAGGGGATGACAAAAGATGAATATTATTGATGAATTAGAATGGCGCGGCGCCGTTAATCAGCAGACTGACGAAGAAGGTTTACGTAAGCTAGTAGAAGAGAAAAAGATTTCGCTATACTGCGGAGTTGATCCGACTGGTGATAGTATGCATATTGGACATTTGATTCCGTTTATGATGATGAAGAGATTCCAATTAGCTGGTCATCATCCTGTTATTTTAATTGGCGGGGCAACAGGAACAATTGGTGATCCGAGTGGACGACAATCAGAGCGTCAACTTCAAACGTTAGAAGTGGTTCAGCATAATGTAGATGCGTTAACAGCACAAATGAAAAAGCTATTTGATTTTGGTGGAAATAGCGAAGTGAAGATGGTAAATAACTATGATTGGACACATGAAATAAATATTATTGAGTTTTTACGTGATTACGGGAAAAACTTTAGCATCAATAGCATGTTAGCGAAGGATATTGTAGCAAGCCGTTTAGATACAGGTATTTCTTTCACGGAATTCACGTACCAAATTTTGCAAGCGATGGACTTCCATCATTTATACACGAAAGAGGATGTTCAACTTCAAATTGGTGGTAGTGACCAATGGGGAAATATTACGAGTGGTTTAGATTTAATTCGTAAGTTAGAAGGTCATGAGGCGAAAGTATTCGGATTAACGATTCCGTTATTATTAAAATCGGACGGTACGAAGTTTGGTAAATCAGCAGGTGGTGCGGTTTGGCTTGATCCTGAAAAAACGACACCGTTTGAATTTTACCAGTTCTGGGTAAATACAGATGACCGTGACGTAATTAAATACTTGAAATACTTTACGTTCTTAACGAAAGAGCGTATTGATGAATTAGCAACGAAGGTAGAAGCGGAACCTCATAAACGTGAAGCGCAAAAAGTGTTAGCAGAAGAAATGACGAAATTTGTTCATGGAGAAGAGGCGTTCCTGCAAGCTGAGAAAATTACAGCAGCGTTATTTAGCGGAGATATTAAATCGTTAACAGCTGATGAAATTGAACAAGGCTTTAAAGAAATGCCAACATTCCAGTCTTCAAAAGAGAAGAAAAACATCGTAGAGTGGCTAGTCGATTTAGGAATTGAACCATCTAGACGACAAGCACGTGAAGACATTAATAATGGTGCGATTTCTATGAATGGTGAGAAAGTAACAGATGTGGGTACGGATGTTACTGTAGAAAATTCATTTGATGGAAGATTTATTATTATTCGTAAAGGGAAGAAGAACTACAGCCTTGTGAAGTTAGGCGAATAGTTTGTGTGAAAGGATGGGAGTAGGAAGAATACTTCCATCTTTTCGTATACACAATTTGGACATAAAATAATCAGTAAATTTAGATAATTAAAAGGGTTATATTATTCTTCTGACGAATAAATAAGTTAGAGAAAATTACGGATAAAAATAGCCCGAACCATGCAGGGCATGATTCGGGCTTATATTCAGATTAGTAAGCTAAGCTGAATAGACCTTTAATGTGTGATAAGTAACGAACGTTACTTGCTTCTTTCATTAATGATGCTGGTAAGCCTTTAAGTGGAGTATTGCTTGCTCCGATTGTAGCAACCGCATCTTTACGTCCTAGACTAGCAAGTGTTCCAGAGTTTACAGGTGCGAACTCTTCTAATGCTTTGCCTTCTAGTGCTGCGTATAAGTTGTATCCAATTAACTCACCCATTTGCCAAGCAATTTGTGCAGTTGGTGGGTATGGACGTCCGTCTGGAGCGAAGACAACAGCGCTGTCTCCAGCAACGAATACGTCTTTGTGAGAAGTAGATTGTAGGTATGCATCAACTGTTGCACGTCCACGGTTAACTTCAAGACCTGATTCACCGATTAATGGGTTACCTTGTACGCCGCCCGTCCAAACGAATGTGTTAGCAACAAGTTTTTGACCGTCTTTTAAGTCGATTTCGTTGCCAGCAACGTTTGTTACAGGAAGACCAGTTAAGAATGTAACGCCGCGCGCTTCTAGGCTAGTAGTTGCACGTTCGATTAAGTGGTCTGGTAATACTGGAAGGATTTTTGGACCTGCTTCAACAAGAAGAAGTTTCACTTCTTTTGGATTTACGCCGTGGCTTTTTGCAAGTTTAGGCATAATGTCAGCAAGCTCACCAACTAGCTCAACGCCAGTTAATCCGCCACCACCGATTACGATTGTAGCATCAGCTTCGTTTTTCGTTTTCGCGTATTCACGAATACGGTCTTCAACATGTTTGTAGATTTTGTTTGCATCAGCAGCAGATTTTAATACCATGCTGTTTTCTTCTAGTCCTGGAATACCGAAGTAAGCAGTTTTACTTCCTAAAGCAACTACAAGTGCATCGTAAGATAAAGTAGTGCCACCAGCTAGTTTGATTTCTTTGCTATCAACTGAGAATGACTCAACTGTTGCGATTTTAAGATCGATGTCTTTACCTTTGAAAAGCTTTGTAAGTGGCATTGCAACTGCTTGCTCAGACACGTTACCAGCTGCAAGGCGGTGTAGTTCAGTGATGATTTGGTGTGTTGGGTATTGGTTAATCACTGTAACTTGTGCTTCTGATTTGCTGTAATATTTACGTACGTTTAAAGCGGCAAGAAGACCGCCATAACCAGCGCCTAAGATGACAATTTGTTTTGACATAGTATGATATCCCCCGTCTTTACTAATTGTTGTTATAAGTTAAATTATTTATTGTTACGTTCTGCACTAATTTGAAGATATGCGTTCACAAAGCGGAACATTTTTTGTGCTTGTGGATCTTTTAGTAATTTTAACAGACCGAATAGGCCGATAACTTCGTTGCTTTCTTCAGCACGATCTTTCGCTTCGATTGCAGTTGCAGCCATGCTTTTCACTGTATCTTTTACAGGTTCTACAAGCTCTGTAATTGCACCAACAGTGTCGCTTTTTAATACTTCATCAGTAGCAACAGTTTGAGCGAAGTCATAAGACTTAGTTAAAATGTTAACAAGCTCAGTTAATTTTGGAAGCTGTTCTACTAGTGTTGTTAATGATTCTTGTACCTCAGGTTTTAACAACTGATCAAGTACATCAAGTTGTCCTTGGCTAGCAGAAATTTGTACAGTTTCTTGTTCTGGCTTTGTTTGAGTCATAGTTTCTGGCATCTCCAATTCTCCTTTACGATAGCAATACTCTTATTTTTTATAAGTAAGATAGTAAACGTTTACGAAACTTTATACAAAGTTTCACAAAACACAATAAAATGCCTTTAAATTTATGACAGCAAGTAAGCTGCAAACATAAATCTAAAACCATAACGTCTTACTTATTATTTATGAACTGTCCGATACATGGCTTGTCCGCATAATGGAAAAGCTCCGTTACCGGAAAGTGTATATAATATATATCCTATATTATATACTATATACACCTATGTTAACATAAAAATGATTCCTAATTATTTGATATTGAGTGTATAACGTAGTGCTGACAAGGTATGAAAGCGTATAAAATATTTTGTTCCAGTTAGAAATGTATATACATATAAAGAAAAAAAGGAAAAAATGAACAAATTCATGTTCGTTTTTTCCTTTTTCCTATTATTCACCTTCTACAATTAGCATCGATGTGTTACCGCTTTTTTCAAGATGGCATTCGCCCCAAGTACAAAGAGAATCAAGAATGGACTCTAAAGACCAACCGTATTCTGTAAGTGAATATTCTACTTTTGGTGGTACTTGATTGTATACCTTTCTTTGAATAACCCCATCGTCTTCTAATTCACGTAATTGCTGAGTTAACATTTTTTGTGTAATCCCAGGCATTAAACGTTTTAGTTCACTCGTTCTTTTTGTGCCTTTCGTTAGATGACAAAGGATAACAACCTTCCATTTTCCACCGATAACCTCTAAAGTCGCTTCAACGGGAATATTGTATTTCTTCATATAAAAATCTCCTTTGATGAATGTAGATTTAAGTTCTCCAACAAAAGAAGCTAAATAATTAAATGTTACTAAAAAGTGCCTATAGCACTTTAAAGTACGTACTTTTTATCATGTTGAATATGTTCCATAATAGCATACGTAAGAGGGAAATGAGTAGTACGGTACTAAAAAGTGCCTATGTTACTTTTAGGTACCTATCGTACTTTTAAGTGCGTTCTTCAAAAAAAGAGTAAAGCCATTCATAATAGCGTATATCAACAGTAAAGTTATTTTTGTAGAAGATAAAAAGGCCTTTTTATCATACTATTATGATTGGATTTCTCGCATTAAGGAGGAGTTCAATTGAATTCATATACAGTATCTTCTTCGGTTATGCAGACGAATCGGAGAAGTATGTTTGCTTTATTAGCACTAGCAATTAGTGCGTTTGGAATTGGTACAACTGAATTTATTAGTGTCGGCTTATTACCATCTATCTCAGAGGATTTACATGTTTCTGTTACAACAGCGGGGTTAACTGTTTCTTTATATGCATTAGGAGTAGCGTTTGGTGCTCCAGTATTAACGTCATTAACAGCTAGTATGTCGCGAAAGACGTTATTAATGTGGATTATGATTATTTTCATTATTGGTAATGGAATTGCGGCGGTAGCAACAAGTTTTACTGTGTTACTTATTGCGAGGGTTGTATCTGCATTTGCGCATGGTGTTTTTATGTCAATTGGATCTACAATTGCGGCTGCGCTTGTACCTGAGAATAAACGTGCAAGTGCAATAGCATTTATGTTTACTGGTTTAACTGTTGCGACTATTACAGGTGTACCAATTGGAACATTTATCGGTCAACAATTTGGCTGGAGGGCCTCGTTTATTGTTATTGTGGCCATTGGAATCGTTGCTTTAATCGCCAATAGTATGCTAATTCCTTCTAATTTAAAAAAAGGTACGTCTGTATCATTTCGCGATCAATTTAAGCTGATTACGAATGGAAGACTGTTACTTGTATTTATTATTACTGCATTAGGATACGGGGGAACGTTCGTAACATTTACGTATTTATCTCCGTTATTACAAGAAGTAACAGGATTTAAAGCAAGTACCGTTACAATTATTTTGTTAGTATACGGAATTGCAATTGCGATTGGGAATATGGTCGGGGGAAAATTATCAAATCATAATCCGATTCGAGCGTTATTTTACATGTTCTTTATTCAAGCGATTGTATTATTTGTTTTAACATTTACAGCGCCATTTAAAGTCGCTGGATTCATCACAATTATTTTCATGGGACTATTCGCATTTATGAATGTTCCAGGGCTACAAGTGTATGTTGTTATATTAGCTGAGAGGTTTGTACCTAGCGCTGTTGATGTAGCATCGGCGATTAACATTGCAGCATTTAACGCAGGAATTGCTCTTGGTGCTTACTTGGGCGGTATTGTAACGAACTCGTTAGGATTAATTCATACGGCTTGGGTAGGTGGAATTATGGTAGTAGGTGCTGTTGTTTTAACTGCGTGGAGTATGACATTAGAAAAAAGAGATCAAGTAAAATAAAAGGAGAGAAAATAAAATGAAAAACTTACAAAGTAAAACAGTATTAAATAATGGTGTAGAAATGCCTTGGTTCGGTTTAGGTGTATTTAAAGTAGAGGATGGACCAGAACTTGTAGAAGCAGTGAAATCGGCGATTAAAGCAGGATACCGCAGCATTGATACAGCTGCAATTTACGGAAATGAAAAAGCTGTAGGTGAAGGAATTCGCGCGGGTATAAAAGAAGCAGGCATTTCTCGTGAAGATTTATTCATTACTTCAAAAGTGTGGAATTCGGATCAAGGATATGAAACGACACTTGCTGCATATGAAGAAAGCTTAAAAAAATTAGAGCTGGATTATTTAGATTTATACCTTGTTCATTGGCCTGTAGAAGGGAAATATAAAGATACGTGGAGAGCGTTAGAAACACTTTATAAAGAAAAACGCGTACGTGCAATTGGGGTAAGTAATTTCCAAATTCATCACTTACAAGATGTAATGAAAGATGCAGAAATTAAACCAATGATTAACCAAGTAGAATACCACCCTCGTTTAACACAAAAAGAATTACAAGCTTTCTGTAAAGAACAAGGTATTCAAATGGAAGCATGGTCACCATTAATGCAAGGTCAATTATTAGATAATGAAAAATTACAAGAAATTGCTGAGAAACACGGTAAAACAACAGCGCAAGTTATTTTACGTTGGGATCTTCAAAATGGAGTAATCACTATTCCAAAATCAACGAAAGAACACCGCATTATTGCAAATGCCGATATATTTAATTTCGAATTAACGAAAGAAGATATGGAAAAAATCGATGCGTTAAATCAAAATCACCGTGTTGGTCCAGATCCTGATAACTTCGATTTCTAAGATTAAAGTAAGAAAGAAGAGTGCGTAAAAGCACTCTTTTTTTGTGCATAAAAATAGTTTCTAAATAAATACTACTTAGTATTAAGTTTGTGATAAGGGGCTGTAAACATGAATATAAAGCAATCGTTCAAGATTTTAGCTATGTTTTTAAGTGTTTTATTTGTGTTATTCCCGCTTCAAAAAGCATTTGCAGAAGTTATGGACCATACAAAGTATGAAATGAATTGGAGTTATAGTAAGTCAAAGAAGAAACCAATTCGAACAGAGCTTATTAAAACCGCAGATGGCAAAATTGCTTTTTGCTTAAATGTAGATTTGAAATCTCCAAGCGGTCAAGATTTACCGGAAATGGGGAAAGTGGATATTAACGTATACCGTGTACTATTGAATGGATATCCACAAAAGAGTCCACAAGAATTAGGTGTTTCTGATTGGAGAGAAGCACATTACGCAACGCAGCTTGCAGTGTGGAATGCGTTAAAACAAATCGATATTAATGATTTAGATTTCCGCAATAAAAATGTAGAGAAAGTAACGAAAGACATCGTTGCAAAAGCAAGCGCTAGTGAAGAGTTACAAGAAATTACGATGAGTGTAACTCCTACAGAAGAACAAGAAGCAGTATTAAAAAATGATTTCTTTGAAACAGGTTTATATACAGTAGAAACAAATGCAAAAAGCGGAACGTATAAAGTGCAAGCAACAGGTGCACCAGCGGGCGTGAAATTTGCAAATGAAAAAGGCGAAACAAAAACAGAATTTAATGTAGGAGAAAAGTTCCGCATTTTAATTCCGAAACAAACACCAGCTGGTGGATTTAGCTTTAAAGTATCAGGAAATTTAACGAAATTACAAGGGATTGCGCATAAAGGTACACCGACTATTCAAAATGCAGTAGTATTACTTGAGCGTAGTGAAGAAAAAACAAGTCCAGAGTTAGCGGTAAGTTGGAAAAAGGCTGAGGCTCCAAATAAACCAAATAAGCCATATACTCCAAATGAACCGCATAAACCGAATCAAAAGAGATAATGAAAAAGCATTGGCGTATGCCAATGCTTTTTCATATGAATTCTTTAAAGGTATATCAAGATAATAATTAATCGAGTGAAACACTATTTTAACGTTTTAAAAAGTATTTAAAAATAATAAAATGTGACAAAATCTAAACGTTACAATAAATAGATTTTATTCACGAAATTGTAACATTATTCTAATTAGAGAGGCTATCAAACAAAGTGTAAAGCGTGTAAAATTCATTTGGAAAAACTACCTATAGATGGTCATATATGAAGAAAATGTAAGTTTTTATTGTTATTTTTATTTTTAGATGTATAGATGACAATACTGAAAAATATCTTTTACTATTCTCTTTTTTATGTAGCAAGAGAACTCATCACAAATAGAGAGAAGTGAGGAGGGCATATTACATAAAAATTTTACAATGTAAGAAAGCGAATGCATGGAGAGAAATGCGGTAGTAATAGATACAGGTGCGCGAGGTGTTAGTCCATTCATCAAATGTTTTTATAGAAATAATAGGATTACTTATTAGATGAATATATAGGGTAGTTTATCTAAATAAAGGAACAGGGGACACAGATTATGTCGAAGAAAAAGACGAGTAGGGTATTAGTAGCTGGAATATGTATATCTACATTATTATCGCCAGTAGCTTTCGAAGCATCGAAAGGATATGCAGCACCTTTGGAAGAAAATAAAGGTGGGAAATTAGAAGAGGTAAAAGAGAATAAGTTTGAGCAGAGAGTATTTCAGTTGCCGGGGAAAGGTAGCGTAGAAGAAGAAAATAATCGTTTAAGAGTTACTTGGAAACTTTCCGCTAATGAACCGACTGGAATTTATGCAGAGCCAAATGAAGAGATTACAATTGACATAAAAGGAACGCAGTCTATCCAAGCTTTTATTGGAACGAGATCTTATGATGAAAAGGACCCAGAGGAGTTTGATTTAAAACCAGGGAAAAATGTTATTTCATCTTCAAGAGGCGGTATTTTATATTTTTATAATATGAATAACAAAGGAGAAGTAACAGCTTCCGTTACAAATGGTGGTAGTCACTTTCCTTTATTTATTTTAGGTAAGCATACAAAAAAAGATTGGGATGAAATGTTAAAAAAATATAAGGATCCTTATGCAGTTGAATTAAAAGGTGAGAGAAGCTTAATTACTACTACTTACGATTCTGTGCAGAAATATATGAAGAATACGGATCCAACAGATTTAATGAAATTGCATGATAAGATTATCCGTTTAGAAAACGCAGTGGCAGGATTATCTGAGGACAGTGTTGGGGTTGCAAAATCTCCAACTCATTATGTTCAGTTTGTTGAAAAACGGAAGCCTGCTAAAGGGGACTTTATGTTTGCAAAACATTATCATACAGGATATATTCCAACTGCAATGAATAGAGTTTTAGATATAGAGGTACTTGAGAAGGATGGATGGGGACCGTGGCATGAAGTTGGTCATTTACATCAGCAAGAACCGTGGAAGTGGTCTAAAGTAAGGGAAGTAACAGTAAATATTTACTCATTAGCTGTTCAAAAGGCGTTAGGGAATCAATTAGAAATGGATGAGCACTATAAAAACTCATTTGAGTATTTAGAGAAGCCTAAAGCAGAAAGATTCATTGATGACATTAATCCTCTTACAATGTTTTGGCAATTAAATGTAGTGTATGGAGAACATTTTTATCCTAGGTTACATCAAGCTTATCGTTTGTTACCTCAGAGTGAAATGCCTCATTCTGATGAAGAGAAAAAGCAGCTATTTATTTATATGACATCGCAAGTGGCAGGGCAAAATTTAATTCCTTTCTTTGAGGAATGGGGATTAACACCAAATGATGATATTAGAGAGAAAATAGAAAAATCAAAATTACCTAAATTAGAAAAGGAAATCTGGAAAGCTACAGATAGTAATGATATTCGTGAGAAGCAAGTTGAACCGTATAAGGTTCCATATGGTGAACCTGCTAATGAAGTACAAAATCTTTTAGTTGGTACAGATTCTGACGAGAATGAAGCAAGTAAACTTGTTCGAAATTTAGGTGAGAATGTAAAAGTAACAGGAAAGATTGTATGGCCTAAACTAGAGAATGGTAAACAGGAAGTGTTAGTAGAAATTGGGGATGAGAAAGGAAATAAAAATTCAATTCCTGTCCAAGTTAACGGATTTTATGATGACAGTATAGTTTTTCAAGGACTTTCAGATGATGTAATGTCGACAGTGACACTTCACCACAATAAGAAGAAATTAAATGTAAACTTTACTAATAATGAAATACATTACCGTTTTGAAAAAGAAGAATATATGGGCTTAACGCTATATGATCGAAATGGGATTGAAAAGAAACGCGTATCTGCAGAAGGACAAGAAACGGGAAAAAGATTTGCGATGGAACTAAATGAATTGGATTTTGAATATGGTGATGTAGTAAAAGTATTCCATGCAGAACCGGATCGTCTGAAGTGGTACCAAAATAATACACTTGTAGATCAAGGGAAGGCTAAAAATAAAAAAGAGAAATTATTCCAAATCACTGAGCAAGGGTTCGAATTAAAAGATAGTTTACAAGAAGTGACGGCGAAACCGCAAAAAGTAGTAGTCGGAATGGATGTAGACAAACTAGATCCGAAAGAATTTGTACAAGTAAAAAATGGAGAAGTGGTTGGTTTTGCAGAAAAACCAAATACATCAAAAATCGGAGAACAAAAAGTAAAAGTAGAAACGAAAGATCGATTTGGAAATAAGAAAGTGACAGAAGTTCCTCTAACAGTAACATATGGAGATAGCCTACTTGTATATGGGCTAAGCTATAGAGATGGTGACTTAAAATCAATTGTAACTTTGCATCATGATACGAAAAAACTGAGTGCGACAGATACAAAGAACCTAATTCATGATTACTTTAAAGATGAAAAGTATTTTGAATTCACATTGTACGATAAAGAAGGAAGAGTGAAGAAAAATATAGCAGTAAAAGGTTTAGAGAATACGCAAGAATTTGCTAAGGAAGTAAATGGAATTGCATTTGAGTATGGAGATGTAGTGAAAGTATATCATGCGGAATCTTCTCGTTTACATTGGTATCAAAAAGATGTATATGTGGGCGAAGGAAAAAGTAAAGAGATAAAGGAATTAGTCTTCAAAATAACTGAAAATGGATTTGAAAGATTAGACGGTGAGCAAACAGTAAAAGCAAATCCGCAGCAAGTAGTAATCGGAACAAATAGCGAAACGCTAGACGTGAAGAACTTTGTTGAAGTACAGGGTGGAGAAGTAGTAGATTTTGTAGGGAAAATAGATATGACAAAAATTGGTCAGCAAACAGTGAAAGTAGAAACGAAAGATCGTTTTGGAAATAAGAAAGTGACGGAAGTTCCTGTAGAAGTGACATATGGGGATAGTCTAGTCTATCAAGGTGTGTCCGATGTTACACGTTCAATTATTACGTTAAACCACGCTGAAAAGAAATTACATGCAACATTTACAAATGATGAGATTCATTATCGCTTTGTAAATGAACAGTATATAGGCCTTACGATTTATGATCAAAATGGAACTGAGAAAAAGCATGTAACCGCAGAAGGACAAGAAACTTCGCAGAATTTTGCAGAACAAGTAAATGGTATGGCGTTCGAGTATGGTGACGTATTGAAAGTGTATCATGCCGAGTCAGATCGTTTAAGTTGGTATAAAAAGAGTGAGTTAGTTGGAAAAGGAGATAAGAAAAAGTTTAAAGAAATTTCCTTTAAGATTACTCCAAATGGTTTAGAGCAAGTGCAATAATAAGAAAAAGCTCGTAAAACATTATGTTTTACGAGCTTTTTCTTATTATTCAGCTTCAGAAACTACTGTGAAGCGTTCGTTTACATGTTTTGGATTTTCGATTTCATCAAGTGCTGCAACTGCGAAATCTTCGTAACTTACGTAGCTATCACCTTTTGCGTTAACAAGAAGGTTGTCTTTACCAGCTTTGTAAGAACCAGTGCGTTTTCCTAATGCGAATAGTGCAGAAGGGCTGATGAATGTCCAAGTGATATCATTTGTTTGTTGTAAGATTTCTAAGTTTTTGCCTTGGTTTTGAGCTGTTGCAAGGTATTCTTTCGGGAAACCTGGTGTCTCAAATACACGTGTTGTTTTCTCTTCGTCTACAAATAAGCTTCCAGCGCCTCCAACTACAAGTAATTTTGTATTTGGTGCACCTTTCATCGCTTCAATAAGTACGTTTCCTGCATCTACGTGAAGGTGTTCTTCGCCTGCTGGAGCACCGAATGCATTTACAACTACGTCAAATGCCTGCAAGTCGTTAGATGTAAGAGAAAATACGTCTTTTTCTAAAACTTTTACGTTTTCTTCTGTAATTTTTGCAGCGTTTCTTACGATTGCAGTTACTTCATGTCCGCGATTCAATGCTTCTTTTAAAATACGACTTCCTGCTTTGCCAGTTGCTCCGATAATTCCGATTTTCATAATAAATCCCTCCAAAGTGTTTTGTTAAAGTGTATATCTGAAAGTAAATGAATTTGTTGTAATTAGGTTTGTTACAACCTGTTGTAATCATTATAGTTACAGGTTGGTATTTTTGTCAATAGGGTTGTTTGTGAATTTATTTTTTGTTTTAGTATGCACAGTTAGAGGGAGGGTAGTCAGTCATAAAGATATTGTTACTGTGAACCTGGCTAATATTTGGAAATTGCAAATTGTCGAAAAATGTTGATTTTTGAATGTTTTTTAAATATAATTCGTTTTATGGAGAAAAGGAGGGGTTAATTGTATGAATATTTTAGAGCAATTTATTTCATCAACAAATACAATTCTTTGGTCATATATTCTTATTGCAATGTTAATTGGTTTAGGTCTTTATTTTTCTATTAAATTGAAATTCGTACAAATTACTCATTTAGGGGAAATGGTTCGACTAATGAGTGATGGATTAACTGGAAAGACGCGTAAAAAAGGTAGTGTATCTTCTTTCCAAGCGTTTTGTATGAGTTCAGCAGCTCGTATTGGTATCGGTAACTTAGCTGGTGTAGCATTAGCTATATCTATGGGAGGACCTGGAGCTGTATTTTGGATGTGGGTTATTGCGATTATCGGGGCTTCTTCAAGTTTCGTAGAAAGTACGCTTGCCCAAATTTATAAAGTAAAAGATGGCAGTGGCTTCCGTGGTGGTCCTGCTTATTATATGGAAAAAGGTTTAAATAAACGTTGGATGGGAATTTGGTTTTCTATCCTTATTACAGTTAGTTACGGTTTAATTTTTAACTCAGTACAAGCGAATACAGTAACATTAGCGTTTGAAAATGCATTTGGTTTAGAGCGTTATATTGTTGGTATTGTATTAGCTGCATTAGTTGCGGTTATTATTTTTGGTGGTGTAAAAAGTATTGCACGTATGTCGGAAATGATTGTTCCGCCAATGGCGCTTGTTTATATTGCGGTAGCTATTTTTGTTGTCATTAAAAACTTCTATTTAATACCAGATGTGTTTACGGAAATCTTTAAAGGTGCATTCGGTTTAGATTCAGCTGTAGGCGGTGGTATCGGTGCTGCGATGAAATATGGTATTCAGCGCGGATTATTTGCGAACGAAGCAGGTATGGGTAGTGCGCCGAACGCGGCAGCAACAGCTGATGTAACGCATCCAGCCAAACAAGGTTTTATTCAAACGATCGGCGTTTTAGTAGATACATTCTTAGTATGTACATCAACAGCATTTATCGTACTATGTTCTGGTGCATATAAAGCAACAAATTTAGAAGGTATTGAATTAACGCAAAATGCATTAAGCTCACAAATCGGCCCATGGGCAAGTAGCTTCTTAGCGATTATTATTTTCTTATTTGCATTTAGTTCTCTTTTAGGAAACTACTATTATGGTGAAACAAATATTGAATTTATTAAGCAAAGCAAAACGTGGTTAACAATTTACCGTATTGCAGTAGTTGGAATGGTATTATTCGGTTCTGTTGCGACGCTTCAAGTTGTATGGAATATGGCAGACTTATTTATGGGTCTAATGGTAATCACGAACTTAATTGCGATTACACTTCTTGGCCGATTTGCGTACGCGGCATTAACAGACTATGTAAGGCAAAAGAAACAAGGGAAAGATCCAGTCTTCAGTGCAGATTCTATTCCTGGTTTAACGAATACAGAGTGCTGGGATAAGCCAGTGGTAACAGATAAAGAAAAAGCAGTGTAATTGAAAAGGCGAGCATCGAGGTAAATTCGATGCTCGTCTTTTTTGTTGTAGTAAATGATGAAAAGGGTGAGAGGTAGTTATTAATATAACTTTTTTTATTTGTTCCTCTCGTTATTTTTGGGGAACGTGCTGTTTTAAAAGTATGACTGGTTGAAGAGGATAAGTGATTGAGTATTGGATAAATGCATGTAATAGCTATATTTTTATGAAAAAAAACACGTATGTTAAGATAGTTAACATACTGATGTCATAAAACCTTACATAAAGTTCTTGATTACTTAAAGTTTTTAGAATATAATTTTCTTATTGTTAGGAAGAGGGGGCAATACAAATATGGATTTTTTAGCTAGGGTAATTGGGGATGTAAATAATATCCTTTGGTCATATGTCATTATTGCGATGTTAATTGGGTTAGGGCTCTATTTTTCATTTCGTGTGAAATTTGTCCAAGTTCGTTACTTCGGTGAAATGATTCGTTTGCTTGGGGATGGAGCAAGCTCGAAAACGAGGAAAGCGCAAAAAGAGAAGAGCGGCGTATCATCATTCCAAGCGTTTTGTATGAGTACAGCTTCTCGTGTAGGTACTGGTAACTTAGCTGGTGTAGCTATTGCGATTTCAGCAGGTGGTCCAGGAGCAGTATTTTGGATGTGGTTAATTGCGGTAATTGGGGGTGCTTCTGCATTTGTAGAGAGCACATTAGCGCAAATTTATAAAGTAAAAGATGGGAATGCATTCCGTGGGGGCCCAGCGTATTATATGGAAAAGGGTTTAAATAAACGCTGGTTAGGTGTTGTGTTCTCTGTTCTAATAACAGTAAGTTTCGGATTGATTTTTAACGCTGTACAGTCTAATACTGTAGCAGCTGCCTTTGATGGTGCATTTAAAACAGATAGCAGATTAGTAGGTCTTGTTATGGCTGGTTTACTTGCGGTTATTATTTTCGGCGGAGTAAAACGAATTGCTCGCGCGGTTGAAATGATAGTTCCAGTAATGGCAATTATTTATGTAGCAGTGGCATTATTCGTTGTTGTAACAAACATTACGGCAATTCCATATGTATTTAAAGAAATTTTCTTACATGCTTTCGGAATTAAAGAAGTAGTAGGCGGAGGATTAGGAGCTGCGATTTTATTAGGGGTAAAACGTGGGTTATTCTCAAATGAAGCAGGTATGGGTAGTGCGCCGAACGCAGCAGCGACTGCAAACGTAACGCACCCAGTTAAACAAGGTTTCATTCAAACTTTAGGGGTATTTACTGATACATTATTAATTTGTAGTTGTACAGCATTTATTATTCTTTTATCAGATGTGCATAATGCAGCTGATTTAAATGGAATTCAATTAACGCAGCAGGCGTTAAGTCAACATATCGGTCCATGGGCTTCTATATTTGTAGCAGTTGCGATCTTCTTGTTTGCGTTCAGTTCATTAGTAGGTAACTACTACTATGGTGAAACAAATATTGAATTCTTAAATGGAAGTAAAGTGCTATTAAATGCATACCGCATTGCTGTACTTGGTATGGTTATGCTAGGGTCTGTAGCGACAATTCAAATCGTTTGGGATTTAGCAGATTTATTTATGGGAATTATGGCTGTTATTAACTTAGTAGCAATTGTATTCCTTTCTAAGTACGCTTTCGCAGCGTTATCAGATTATATTAAGCAAAAGAAACAAGGGAAAGATCCAGTCTTTTATGCGGAGTCTATTCCAGGTTTGAACAATACAGAGTGTTGGGATAAGCCAGCGGTAGCTGATAAAGAAAAAGCAGTATAATGAGGTGAGCATCAAGTGAAACTTGATGCTCATTTTTTGTTGGTTCAGCTATTTGTGTGAAGTGAAACTCCTGCTCATTAAAGTTTCGCTTTATAATGAAAAAGACGAACATTCATGAATGGTTCATAATAAAATGTATTTTTTTAAGAAAAGTGCGGATATGAGTTGTGATTTATGTTAGAATGGAAAATGCCTTTGAAATAAGAGGTTTTATGATCTTTTCTATCCGATTGAAGATTTTGGAGGAGAAATGGAAAGTTCGGATTATTTCTTGTTTTGAATGGTCAGACGTTCAACGTTAATGAAGAGTTAAATGGAGGATTTTATTAATGAAGTTTGTTATGTTCCTTGTAGGATTACTCGTTGTATTTGTACTCGGTTTTCTTATAAGTGCCGATCGAAAGAAGATTAAGTATAAACCAATCGCAATTATGCTTATTATTCAGCTAGCATTATCTTATTTCTTATTAAATACGCAAGTTGGTTATATTTTAGTAAAAGGAATTTCAGATGGATTTGGCGCACTTCTTGGATATGCGGAAGCTGGAATCGTTTTCGTATTTGGTGGTCTTGTTAATAAAGGAGAGGTTTCATTCTTCTTAACAGCGTTATTACCAATCGTATTCTTTGCGGTTTTAATCGGAATTCTGCAACACTTTAAAATTTTACCGATATTTATTCGTGCTATTGGTACGTTGTTAAGTAAAGTGAATGGTCTAGGAAAACTAGAATCATATAACGCAGTAGCAGCTGCCATTGTTGGACAAGCAGAAGTATTTATTACAGTAAAAGATCAATTAAGTAAAATCCCAAAACATCGTTTATATACATTATGTGCATCTTCTATGTCGACAGTGTCGATGTCAATCGTTGGTTCTTATATGAAAATGATCGAACCGAAATATGTAGTAACAGCACTTGTATTAAATTTATTTAGTGGTTTCATTATTATTCATATTATTAACCCGTACGATATTACAGAAGAAGAAGATACACTGAAATTAGAAAATAAGAAAAAACAATCATTCTTTGAAATGCTGAGCGAGTACATTATGCTTGGTTTCACGATTGCGATTACAGTAGCAGCTATGTTACTCGGTTTCGTAGCATTAATTACAGCAATCAATAGCTTGTTTGATTCCATGTTCGGTATTACATTCCAAGCTATTTTAGGATATATTTTCTCACCATTAGCATTCGTAATGGGAATCCCACAAGCTGAGATGGTCACAGCGGGACAAATTATGGCAACAAAATTAGTATCAAACGAGTTTGTTGCGATGCTTGATCTTGGAAAAGTAGCTGGTGATTTATCGGCTCGTACAGTTGGTATTCTTTCTGTATTCCTTGTATCATTTGCGAACTTCTCATCTATCGGAATTATTGCAGGTGCAACAAAAGGTATCGATGAAAATCAATCAAATGTTGTATCATCATTCGGTCTACGCCTTGTGTACGGTGCGACATTAGTAAGTATTCTATCAGCGATTATCGTTGGTGTTATGTTATAAAGTGAAACTTTAATCAGTGGGGGCTTTATTCCCGCTCATTATTAGTCCTCACCAATCGGGGTAAAAAGGATGGTCCTAGCTCATAGCTAGGGCTATTTTTATGGTAAATTTACATGAAAAAACCAATTGATTAGGAATATATTAACATATGAAAATCTTTTAAAATTTATATTGCATTTCATCTAGATAACGCTTACAATTTGATTTGTAGGTGGTATCAATTTCAGACTTTCAAGTATGGTAGGAGAGAAGAAGCTACCTTTTATAAATTGCAATTTATGTAAACGCTTACTGATTTTAGATGACAGTTGAATAGTTTTAGGGGTTTTAAATTTTTTTAACAACAATGGTCAGACGTCATTCGTTATACGTTATACGACCAATAACTCGTGGGAGAAGTGGAGGATTCACATATGAAGTTCGTAATGTTTCTAGTCGGTTTACTTGTAGTGTTTGTACTAGGTTTCCTTATTAGTTCAGATCGTAAGAAAATTAAATATAAACCAATTGCACTTATGCTTGTCATTCAATTGGTACTTGCGTATTTCTTACTAAATACAAAGGTCGGATTCGTATTAGTAAAAGGGATCGCAGATGGATTTGGCGCTATTTTAAAATTTGCGGAAGCTGGGGTTAATTTCGTATTTGGTGGTCTAGCAAACGATGGACAAGCACCATTCTTCTTAACAGTATTATTACCGATTATTTTCTTAGCAGTATTAATCGGGATCCTGCAACATATTAAAGTTTTACCGATTATCATTCGTGCAGTCGGTTTCCTATTAAGTAAAGTTAACGGTTTAGGAAAACTAGAATCATATAATGCGGTAGCAGCTGCAATCGTTGGTCAAGGGGAAGTATTCATTACAGTAAAAGATCAACTAAGCAAATTACCGAAAAATCGTTTATACACACTTTGTGCATCTTCAATGTCTACAGTATCGATGTCAATCGTCGGTTCTTATATGAAAATGATTGATCCAAAATATGTAGTAACAGCACTTGTATTAAACTTATTCAGTGGATTCATTATCGTTCATATCATTAATCCATATGAAGTAAAAGAAGAAGACGATATTTTAGAATTACAAGAAGACAAGAAACAAACATTCTTTGAAATGTTAGGCGAATATATTATGCTTGGTTTTTCAATCGCTGTAACAGTAGCGGCGATGTTAATCGGTTTCGTAGCATTAATTACAGCAATTAACGGTGTATTTGATTCAATTTTCGGAATCACATTCCAAAGCATTTTAGGATACATCTTCTCACCATTAGCATTTGTAATGGGTATTCCAACATCAGAGATGCTACAAGCAGGACAAATTATGGCAACAAAATTAGTAACGAACGAATTCGTTGCAATGCTTGATCTTGGTAAAGTAGCTGGTGATTTATCAGCTCGTACAGTAGGTATTTTATCTATCTTCCTTGTATCATTTGCGAACTTCTCATCTATCGGAATTATCGCAGGTGCAACGAAGAGTATCGATGGCAAACAAGCAAACGTTGTATCATCATTCGGTTTAAAACTTGTATACGGTGCAACGTTAGTAAGTATATTATCAGCGATTATCGTTGGGGTTATGCTTTAATAAATAATAAAGAAGTCGTTTATCTCTCGCTTAGAGGGATGAACGACTTTTTTGTTTTTGTATGATAAATAATATAGAGAGGAGGAATTAGGTTGAAAGAACAGGGTATTTTAAAGGAACTTGATGAGGTTATAGATAACATTAATCATTTAACTGGAGAAGATGCTAGAGCATTTTTGAAATTTACACATGGGTACTTAAACATAGTAGAAGAGGGAGAGGGTACTTTTACTCATAGTGATTTTGTTGAAAAGGTTGCAGGGCTTTATAAGAAGGATATGGCTAAGGTTATTGAGCTTAGAAAAGAACAAATTAAAAAATCACCTTAATCCATTCATTAAGGTGATTAAAAGTATTATTCAGCTGGAGGCGTAAATGTACGTTTCTCTAATTCAGCATCTAGCATAAACAGTGCGTTTGAATCGCTTGTAATACGTTTTAATTTTTGAATGATGCTATCGAATGAAGCTTCTTCTTCAACTTGTTCGTCAACGAACCATTTTAAGAATGTAATTGTTGCATGTTCACGCTCGTCCCAAGCGATATCAGATAAGTTATAAATACGTTTCGTTACTTCACGCTCGTGCTCAAGTGCGACTTCAAAAGCGTTTAATACAGATTCGTATTCGTTATTCGGATTATCAAATCCAGTAATAATAGCGCGCTCTCCGCGGTCATTAATATAGTTGTAAAGCTTCATTGCGTGGAAACGTTCTTCTTCAGCTTGTACAAGGAAAAAGTTAGCGAATCCATCATAGCTCTCAGCTGTACAGTAAGCAGCCATTGCCATATAAGCATGGGCAGAATAAAATTCAAAGTTCATTTGTTCATTTAATGCGTCGTGCAATTTTTTTGATAACATAAAATCCCCCTTGGTATTGTGACAAGAATATTATACCATAATTGATAATGTTCTCATTTAGATACTTCGAACCTTTTCGAAAGCTTTGTGACGTGTGCGTCCATAATGTCTTGTAAGTCTAAATCATATTTTTGCGAAAGAATAATAAGGTTAGATAGTACATCGCCAAGTTCTTCTTTTAGTTCTTGTTTTAGCTCTTCTTCTGTTTTCGCCTCTTCATCAGGGCGATCGCGGCCAATTTCAATAGCACGAACGACTCGTGAAACTTCCCCAACTTCCTCGGTTAAGAAATTTAAGCGAATAAAGGCATTATACTGTGACCAGCTTCGTTTTTCGTAAAATTCCTCAACCCATCTTTGAAATGCAACGATATCCATTTCTTCCTCATCTCCTCAATATGTTGTACAATGTTCATTGTATCATAACAATATATAGTTTCGGGGTGTAGGAATGAGAAAGATTTGTGTGTTTGCAGGTTCTAATTTAGGGGAGAGACCAGAATTCAAAGAGCAGGCAATTCAGTTAGGTAAAATGTTTGTTGAGAACGACTATGAGCTCGTATACGGTGGTTCATGTGTCGGATTAATGGGAGAAGTAGCAAACGAAGTTCTTCGTTTAGGTGGACGTGTAACAGGTGTTATGCCGCGCGGTCTATTTCGAGGAGAAATTGTACATACAGGATTAACAGAATTAATTGAAGTAGAAACAATGCACGAACGTAAAGCGAAAATGGCAGAGCTTGCGGATGCTTTTATCGCGCTTCCAGGCGGATACGGAACGTTTGAAGAACTATTTGAAGTTGTATGTTGGTCACAAATTGGTATACATAATAAGCCGGTTGGTTTATTAAACATAAAAGGTTTTTACGGACCAATTTTGCAAATGGTTGAACGTGCAGCGGAAGAAGGATTTATGAATTCATCGAATAAAGAATTGATCGTTTCAGCTGAGACAGCAGATAAACTAATTCATGCAATCCAAAATTATGAGCGTCCTGTTTTGGGAACGAAGTGGAAGCAACTATCATAGCAAATACGGAAACACATGTCGTTTTAATGTAAGACGGCATGTGTTTTTAATTTGGTTAAATATGTTAATGTTTAGATGTAATGTTTTTGGGAAAGGAGAAATAGATGGAGGAATTCGTATATTTACGACCGGTTTTTAAAAGTATTTTAGCAGCATCTATTCTTGTTATGCTAATTGTTTTGAGACAGAAGAAAGAGTTGATTAATGAATTTTCGCTTTGGTTTATCTCGGTATTGTGTATCGGTGTTTCCGCGATAACGTTGTTTATGTCCGGATTTATCGTTGATGATTATAATCTAGGTGGAGATCCACAATCGTTTTGTATGTTTATTGCGATTTGTTGTATTAGCGGTCTGAATTTCATTATTTATTACAGAAGGCAATAAAAGAGGCATTCCATATTACTTTGGAATGCCTTTATCATTTTGATTGCTTTGTTTTTTATACAGGTACCAGCCACCCCAGCCGCCACCAATTGCTACGACAACGAGGAAAGCATAGTCCTTAACCTCGACACGTATATTGAAAATATTAGCTATAAGTAAGAGAATCCCAACTGTTATTAACGCAAAAAATGCTCTAATTAAGTAGTCTTTCAACTGAACCACTCCCGTCATTTAAGTAGTAAATGATGAATTTGGAAAAGCTAAAGGGTGTTTCCTATATTTTAACATAGATGAGATTGTAATATATTGATAAAAGTAGGGGAGAGGGGCGCTGATATTGTCGTGATTTGTCGGCAAATCGATATAATGAAAAAATCGTTAATATATTGCGGGTAATGATCGATATAATGAAAAAATCGTTGATATATTGCGAGTTATGATCGATATATTTGAAAAATCGTTGATATAATTTCGTGTACCGTTAAGTGCGACCATTACATAAAAAAGCGACTCTAAACGAGCCGCTTCTGCTTTTAATTATTATTGATTCAAGAACGCACGTAGCATCCAAGCGTGTTTTTCTAGTTCTGTGTAGATGCCTAGTAGTAGGTCAGATGTCATTTCATCGTCAGAGTCTTGAGCGATTTCCATGCCTTTTTTCAGTTCGACTAGCATCATTTCGTAGTCTTTCATGATTGCTTCGACCATCCCTTCTGCAGTTTCTCCGTATGCTGCTTCTTGAATAGAAGATAGTTCTAAGTATTCTTTCATTGTTGCTACTGGTTTGCCGCCAATTGCTAAAATACGTTCTGCAATTTCATCGATGTGAGTAGCTGATTCTGTGTAAAGTTCTTCGAATTTCTCGTGTAATGTGAAGAATTGAGGTCCTTTTACGTACCAATGGAAGTTGTGAAGTTTTGTGAATAAAACGCTCCAGTCTGCTACTTGTTTGTTTAATACTTCGATTACTTGTTTGTTCATTATGATCAATCTCCTTTTGAGTTGTTATGTGATATCAATTACTAATTTATAATAATTATAATCTAGTAATCTCTATAAATCAACCCTTTTGCTGGAATTAATTTGAACAAATTATGAACTCTTGTAAATAAAAGGCCCTATTACGGTGAAGTAATAGGGCCTTTGTTTGAGATATGGCTCTTGTTCTAAACGAGCCGCTTGTGCTTTTAGTGATATCCAGCTCCGGTGACTAGACCAGTCGGTCATTTCGCGCCTTCCTGTGAGGCAAAGAACGCCTCTTCGTCAGGAGCTCCAATGCCCTCCTGTTCTGAACGAGCCACTTCCGCTTTTATTTGTTAAACGGCTTTTTGTTTTTCTTCTACATCTTGCCCATCCCAGCACTCTGTATTCTTTAAGCCAGGGATAGAGTTTGCAACGAAGACAGGATCTTTTCCTTGTTTCTTTTGCTTCAAATAGTCTACTAATGCAGCGTAAGCAAATTTGCTAAGGAATGAGATGGCAATTAAGTTTGTGAATACCATTAGTCCCATGAATAAATCAGCTAAACTCCAAACTGTTTTAAGAGCAGCGATTGATCCGAAGAATACCATTCCGACAACTGCAACGCGATAAATCATTAGCCATGTTTTGCTTTCTTTAATGAATGCGATATTTGTTTCACCATAATAGTAGTTTCCTAGAAGTGAACTGAAAGCGAATAGGAAAATAATAATCGCTAAGAAAGTGCTTGCCCACGGTCCAATTTGTGAACTTAATGCGTTTTGTGTTAATTCGATACCTTCTAAATTTGATCCTTTGTAAAGCCCAGAACATAATACGATAAATGCTGTTGATGTACATACTAAGAATGTATCTACGAAAACGCCTAACGCTTGAACAAGCCCTTGTTTTACAGGGTGAGATACATCAGATGTTGCGGCTGCATTAGGAGAACTACCCATTCCCGCTTCTGTAGCGAATAAACCGCGCTGAATTCCGAACTTGATTGCTGCTCCAATACCACCAGCTATAGCTTGGTCTAAACCGAATGCACCGTTAAAGATTTCCATGAAAATGCTTGGTAACATACTGAAGTTGTTAATAACGACAAAAATAGCCACGCCGATATAAACGATTGCCATTGGCGGAACAATCATTTCTGTAATACGTGAAATGCTCTTAATGCCACCAAAAATAATAACTGCAACTAATAAGGCTAATAGAGCTCCTACGATTGTTCGCTCTAGTCCAAAAGCATTTTCAAACGCTATTGTTACTGTATTTGCTTGCACTGAATTGAAAATTAATCCGTACGCAACTGTAATAAGAAGTGAAAACCAGACGCCCATCCAGCGTTTGTTTAACCCTTTTTCCATGTAATATGCTGGTCCACCACGGAACCTACTTCCATCTTTTACTTTATAAATTTGCGCAAGTGTACATTCTACAAAACTAGTAGCTGCTCCGATAATTGCGATAAACCACATCCAAAATATTGCGCCAGGTCCACCCATTGAAATTGCTAATGCTACACCAGCTAAGTTTCCGATACCGATACGTGCTGCTGCACTTAAGCAAAATGCTTGGAATGGTGAGATGCTATCTTTCTTTTTTTCTTTTCGATTAAACCCTTTACTAATTAAGCTGACCATCTCACTGAAATGAGTAATTTGGACAAATTTTAATTTAAAAGAGAAGTAAAGACCGAAGCCGATTAGCATTGCAATAAGAATATATGACCATAAAATATTATTCGTTACCTCAAGGAATCTGCTAAAGATATCAACCATATAATACACTTCCTTTTTTTCGTAATAAGAAAATTATATGCAAAAAATATACGAGAATCAATTTTTCTAAAAAATTATGTTACTTAAGTCATTTTTGTGTTATGATTATGTTACATCGTAATATTTTTAGAATTATTTACATTTTAAAAAACTAAATTTAAAGCGAGAAGGTGGGGATAATTTGAAAGAAGATTCTTTATGGAAAGTAAGCCTTGAGAGTTTGAAAATGAGAAGTAATATATTTTTTATCATTACATCTTTAAGTATCTTTTTAGGGTCCACTTATTATTACAATAAAAGATTTCCAAATCACAAATATCCTGAGTGGTTAGAATTTCTAAAGTTGATTGGATGAATAAAAGGCAGAAAAACAGAAAATTAAAATAAATAAGTTATGGAGGAGCTAAAAATGAATATTAGAGAAAGTGAACTTCCAGGTATTGGTTATAAGTTTCAAATCGTTACGAAAGGTAACGAAAAGATGGTAATTGTCATTCATGATGATGGTCGTAGAGAAATGTATCATTTTGATTCAGATCATGAAGAAAGCATCTCAAGTATTTCACTACGTGACTCAGAGGCGAGACAAATCGCTGCAATATTAGGTGGAATGGTATATAAGCCTAGGGCGTTAGAAAATGTTGAGATGGTTTTTGAAGGTTTAGCGATTGAGTGGTTCAAAGTGGAGAATACAGCTCCAGCAATCGGAAAAACAATTGGCGATCTTGAAATAAGAAAAACATATAGCGTAACAATAATCGCGGTTATGAAGAAGAACATGAAGAAGCTATTTAATCCAGGACCAGAAACGGTAATTGAAGAAGGAGATATGCTTGTAGTTTCAGGTGAGAGAGAAGAAATTAAAAAAATCATTAATGAATTACTTTCAAATAGGGGGGACTGATTAGATGGATACGTTAATTTTTGAAGTTGGTACAGCTTTAGTTTTAGTGGCAATTGCAGCAGTAATTGCTGGAAAATTTAAATTCTCAGTAATTCCTTTTCTAATCGTTCTTGGAATGTTAGTAGGACCGCATGCACCGACAATAGGTGTTATCGATCTCAAATTTATTGAAAGTGCAAGTGTAATTTCCTTCCTTGGACGGATTGGGGTTCTATTCCTTCTATTCTATCTAGGATTAGAATTTTCAATGAAAAAACTAATTAAATCTGGACGCTCTATTGCGATTGGCGGAACGATTTATATTTTAATTAACTTTTCACTTGGTTTGTTATACGGATTTATAATGGGATTCCCATTACTAGAAATCTTAATTATTGCGGGTATTATTACGATTTCTTCTAGCGCTATCGTTGCTAAAGTGTTAGTGGACTTAAGAAGAACTGGTAATAATGAAACCGAATTAATTTTAGGAATTATTATGTTTGAAGATATATTCCTTGCTGTATATTTATCAGTTGTTTCTGGTTTAGTACTTGGAGATCACGCTTCCTTCTTAGGTGCCCTTACTTCAATTGGAATTGCTTTAGGATATATGCTTCTATTCTTTATAGTAGCTAGAAAGGCTACGCCGTTATTAAATAAATTGCTCAATATTAGCTCAGATGAAATCTTTATTATTGTAGTATTTGCTTCATTATTCTTCATTGCTGGTTTTTCAGAAACAATTCACGTTGCAGAAGCAATTGGAGCACTTCTTCTAGGATTAGTTTTCTCTGAGACAGAGCATAGTGACCGAATTGAACATCTTGTTGTTCCATTTAGAGACTTTTTCGGAGCTATTTTCTTCTTCAGCTTCGGGTTAAGTATTGATCCGTTCTCATTAGGCGGAGCGATATGGTTAACGTTAGGTGCTGTCCTTCTTACGATAATCGGTAACTTTGTAGCAGGAATGATTGCAGGAAGACAAGCTGGATTATCTCATAAAGCATCAACAAATATCGGATTAACAATCGTTTCAAGAGGAGAGTTCTCCATCATTATGGCTAATATCGGTATCGCCGGTGGTTTAATGTCAGTACTGAAACCATTCTCAGCACTATACGTGCTTATACTATCCATTTTAGGCCCACTTCTGACAAAAGAGTCGAAGAATGTATATAAATTCTTAAATAAAATCTTTAAGTGGGATACGAAGACTAACTAAATTGAAAAAAATAAAAGTACAAGATATTTCCTGCTTGTACTTTTATTTTTGTAATGAAAACAGTAAAGAGAGGTACATGATGTTAGGAGAGTTGATTCATTCGGTTTTAGTTTTTTTAGAAGGACTTGGTTATTGGGGAATTATGCTTGGATTAATGCTAGAGGTTATTCCAAGTGAAATCGTATTGTCTTATGCAGGTTATTTAGTATCAACAGGAAGCATTACATTTTGGGGCGCTGTCGCGTTTGGTACAATTGGTGGTGTAATTGCACAACTATTCATTTATTGGATTGGTCGATATGGAGGAAGACCTGTTCTTGAGCGATATGGAAAATATATTTTAATTCAGAAGAAACATATTGATTATGCTGAAGATTGGTTTAATCGTTATGGAACTGGCGTTATCTTTACCGCACGTTTTATTCCGGTTGTGCGTCATGCTATTTCGATACCAGCGGGTATTGCGAAAATGTCACATGCTAAGTTTATTACGCTAACTACATTAGCTGTTATTCCGTGGTCAATTGTGTTTGTATATTTAGGTTTTAAATTAGGAACAGAGTGGGAAAGTATTAATAAAGTTGCGGGGCCATATGTGAAATACTTTGCACTTGCTGCTATTGTTTGTGCACTTGGTTATTTTGTATTAAAAAAAATGATGAAAAAAAAGTGATTACAGAAAAGGAATCTATGTCGACGTAGATTCCTTTTTTATTGGCATTTTTTCAAGGATGAAAGAATACGTTTAATATTTACCATATTGTGGCATACATATAGAAAAAGGGAGTTTGGAAAGGGGAATAAAGAAAAATGGAACTCCAGTTTCAAAATGTATATCAACAGGTAGAAAATTGGTATGTGTTGGATTCGGAGCTTCCTTGGGATGTCAAAAAGCTGAGAGAGGATTTGTGTTCTCTTATTGAAGTATGTAAAACGCCCGTTATTTTTTGTGATACGTGTGATGCAAATGATGTGCTTCTATCATTAGGGGAAGAGGAAGAAGAGTTCCTATTCCCGGTAGGTGGTTTTTATCATAAAGAAAAGCAATTAATTTTCGTTTGTATGTGGGAAGAGTATGAGCAAGTTCTCAAAACGCTACTGCATGAATTCCGCCATGCGATGCAGCATAAGAGAGATATATTGTATGTGGGAAGTGAACGGTACGAAGAGCGGTGGATTGAAAAAGATGCGAGGAAGTTCGCGGAGAGGAAATTAGATGAATATAAGAGTAGAAAGTTAATGTAAAGCATAGTGGAGAAATAGCGCTGTGCTTTTTATGCTTATTAAAAATAAGTATTTGACTTTTATTAAGTTTAGTTCTAAACTAATGATATGAAACGAGCGAGGTGATGAAATGAAAACAGAAGATAGACTAGGGCTACTATTATGGTTTCGTTTGTCACGCTTTTATAATAAGAGTATTCGTGAGACGAATCAGCATTTGAAAAAATGGAATATATCTGCCGCCCAGTTTGATGTGTTAGCTCAAGTTGGAGGACATAATCGTTTAACGCAGCAAGAACTTGGGAATAAGCTATTTGTTACGAAAGGAAATGTGACGCAGCTTTTAAATAAAATGGAGCAGCTTGAGTGGATTCATCGTGAGCAAGAGGGTACTACGAAATATATTTCGTTAACAGAAAAGGGCAGAGCTTTATATGAGGAAATTGTTCCACCTCAAGAAACGTTCCAAGCAGAGAAGTTTCATAATTTAAATATAGAAGAACAAAATCAATTATTAACACTACTAAAAAAGTTACAGTAAGAAAAAAATTTTAAAATAAATCTCGAATTCGAGATAGTATGAGGTGAAGGATATGTTTAGAAAAGTTGATCATAAAAATATGGGCAGAGCAAATCATGGTTGGTTAAATACACATTTTCATTTTTCTTTTGCCAATTACTACAATCCAAATAACATGAGCTTCGGATCGTTACGTGTTATTAATGATGATCTAGTAGCGGCACAAACTGGTTTTGATATGCATCCGCACCGTGATATGGAGATTATTTCTTACGTTGTAGATGGTGCTTTAACACATGAAGACAGCATGGGAAATCGCGGAACGATTGAGCGTGGACATGTTCAATATATGAGTGCTGGCACGGGTGTATTTCATAGCGAGCATAATTTAGGCGATGAAACGCTGCGTTTATTACAAATTTGGATTTTACCAGACCGCGCAGATCATAAACCAAACTATGGTGAGTTTAAATTTGATTGGAGCAAGCGTAAAAATGAATGGTTCCATATGGTATCTTCAGTAGAAGGAAATGCACCAATTCAAATTCACCAAGATGCGAATTTATATTCTTTATCATTAGAGGCTGGAAAAGAAATTCATTTTCCAGTGAAAGAAGGCCGTCAATTGTACCTTGTACAAATTGAAGGAAGCAGTGTAATAAATGGTGAAACGTTTGTTATGCGGGATGCAGCAGAAGCGGTAGAAGAAGATATTCACATTCAAGCGAAAGAGCAATCACACTATTTAGCAATTGAATTGAAAAAACAATAAAAGGTTTATAGAAAAGAGGACATCCGATAGATGTCTTCTTTTTTTGATTGGAATTGTCTGAAAAATGTTTCTCAAATTTTTGGTAGAGGTATCGGCTGGGAAAATAAGAATTGTATAAAAGTGTCAAAAATCTTTATGGGAATGGGGAATGTTATAGTGAAAAAGCAAGTCATTTCATCAGCATTAGCGTTAACTGTTATCGCCGGGGGATTTGGAGCGTTTGGGGCAACGACAACGAAAGCGGAAGAACAAAAAATTCAATATCATCAAGAATTTAAAACACCTGCATACATAGGTGAAGAATGGAAAGCACCGGAAGGACTAGATAAAAAAGAGACAGTCTTTCAATACTTAGAGAGTAAGAAAGATATGTTTAAATTAGCAGGAAATATTGAAAAGCATTTTAATATCGTTGGGGAAGAAAAAGACGCTGAATCTGATACGACACACGTGAAGCTAGTTGAGAAACATAATAACATTCCTGTGTACGGTTCTGATCAAACTGTTACACTTGATAAAGAGAATAATGTAAAAGCATTCTTCGGACAAGTTATTCCGAATTTAGATGATAAAAATATTCCTGCAGCTGCAAGCATTACTGCGGAACAAGCAGAAACAATTGCAAAGGCAGATATTGAGAAAGAAATTGGTAAAGTAAAGAGTTATGACGGTGTGAAAAAAGATTTATTTGTATATGAAAAGGACGGTAATTACTACCTTGCATACTTAGTTAAGGCATCGATTTCAAAACCAGCTCCAGGATATTGGCATTATTTTGTTGATGCAACGAATGGAAATGTTATTGAGAAATATAACGCTGTAGATAACATTACTGGATTTGGTTACGGAGTATTAGGTGCTAGACAATCATTTGAAATTGCTCAAGATACGAAAACAGGACAATTCAACTTGTTTGATGGTAAACGAGGACAAGGTGTTCATACATTTGATGCAGAAAATATGGACGAGAACTGGTTTAATTTATTCTCACAATGGCTTGGATATACAGGAGAAGAAGTTGAAAGTAAATCTAAGTTCTTCGAAGATAAAGCTGCAGTTGATGCGCATGTAAATGCAGGAAAAGTATATGATTACTACAAAAAGACATTTAATCGTAACTCTTTCGATGATAAAGGTGCGAAGCTTATTTCAACTGTTCACGTAGGGGAGAGCTGGAATAACGCAGCTTGGAATGGTGTGCAAATGATGTACGGTGATGGCGATGGAAAAACGTTCATTCCATTATCTGCTGGACTTGATGTTATCGGTCACGAATTAACGCATGCTGTAACTGAACATACAGCAAACCTTGTTTACAAAAATGAGTCAGGGGCGTTAAATGAATCGTTATCTGATATTATGGGTGTTATGGTTGAGAAGAAGAGCTGGGATTTAGGTGCTGATATTTATACACCTGATAAACCTGGTGATGCACTTCGCTCTCTTAAAGACCCAGCGTCTATTCCAAATCCATTAAAACCAAGTGAAGGTTACCCAGATCACTATAGTAAACGTTATACTGGAACAGCTGATAATGGCGGTGTTCATATTAACAGCAGTATTAATAATAAAGCTGCTTATTTAGTATCTGAAGGCGGAGATCATTACGGCGTGAAAGTAACTGGAGTGGGCCGTGAAGCGACAGAAAAAATTTACTACCGTGCTCTTACGAAATATTTAACTGCAAACTCTGACTTCAAAATGATGCGTCAAGCTGCTCTTCAGTCAGCTGAAGATTTATATGGTAAAAACTCTAAAGCTGTACAAGCTGTAACGAAAGCTTATGATGCAGTAGGTGTAAAATAATAAGAGAAAAGACCTGACATCCTAGTCAGGTCTTTTCTTTATCCCGCTATCCGCAAATGATGAAATTTCCACTTTATTTAGTCGCGAATACCTAATGCGATTTTCGCCATACGTGACATACGTTCTTTCGACCACGGTGGATTCCAAACGACATTTACTTCTATTTCATTAACTTCAGGTACGTTTGTTGATAATACTTTTTTAACGTCTGATACGATTTGCCCAGCCATTGGACAACCGATAGAAGTCATAGTCATCGTAATGACAGCATTATTATTTTCATCTGCTGTAACATCATAAACTAATCCAAGATTAACGATATCAACACCTAGTTCAGGGTCAATAACAGCCTCTAAATTGGCAAGTAATTTATTTTCAAATGCTTCTTGTGACATAAGCAGCCCCTCCTACACTTTAATGATATCGATTCTCATTATAACGGAAATGAGCATAATGTGCAGGAAATGAGCTCAAAAAAATATCCCTCTTTCAAAGAAGGGATATTTTTTGAACATCTATTCTGTTTTAAAATGAGATACGAGTTGATCTAACTCTTCAACTGTTTGTTTCATTTTTCCAGCAGTTACTGCCATTTCATTCATAACGATAACTTTTTTTTCAGCAGATTGTGCCGTTGCGGCAGTTTCGCTCGATACTTCAGTAGAGATAGAAGCGATGTTATTAAGTGAAGCGTTCATTTCTTCAGCACTTGCAGCCATTTCTTCAGCAGTTGCTGATATATCTTGCATTTGAGTAGATACTTTATTTACTTGTTCTACAATTGTTGAGAAAGAAGTACCAGCTTCACGAATAACATTAATGCCTTCAAATGCTTCAGAACGGCCTTGAGACATCATAGAGCTAGCAGTTTCTGTATCATTTTGAATTTGATGTAGTAATTGATTAATGTCTGTTGCAGCTGTTTTAGATTGTTCAGCAAGTTTTCGAACTTCGTCAGCTACGACAGCAAATCCTTTTCCTTGCTCACCAGCACGAGCTGCCTCAATAGAAGCATTTAAAGCAAGTAAGTTTGTTTGCTCAGCAATATTAGAAATAGATTGTACAGCAGTATCAATATATTTCGTATGAGTGATTAGACGTTCAACCACTTCTGACGTAGCATTTACAGCTTCGTGTATTGTTGTCATTTGTGAAACAGATTTTTGGATAACGGTACTGCCATCGCTAGCATGTTCAGATGTGGCAACAGCAAGTTCCGCTACAGATGAAGCAGATTCAGCAATGCGCTGAACACTTACTGCCATATCATCCATTGCAGTTGAACTTTCTTCCATACTAGAAGTTTGTGATTGAATACTTGCATTTAAGTTGGACATCGAGCTTTGGACTCTTAATGTCGCCTCACGTGATGTATTCGTTTTTTCTAGCATATTTTCAGAAGCGGTTTGTACTTCCACTGATGTTTTTTGAACACGATTAATAATATGTTGTAGGTTTTCTAACATTTTATTAAATGATGTTGCGATAGCACCTATTTCATCGTTGCTATTTACTTGTAGACGTGCCGTTAAGTCACCTTCTTGAGAGGCCAATTCTTTTAGTTTCGTGTCAATTTGTTGAATTGGTTTCACCAGTTTACCAGAGAACCACCATGCAAGAATAATTGCAACGATAATACATACAACAAGTGATAAGAAAATAACATATTCGATTAAGAGTGCAGATTGATCAATTTTTTCAATAGATTGTTCACGTAATTTAGCTTGTTCATTACTGTAATTTGTGAAGTCACCAATTACTTTATAGACCGTTCCGTTTTCTGAAGAAGCTACTTGTAAAGCTTCTTCCCATTTTTGTTCTTTTGCAAGAGTGAATACTTTTTCTTCAATGAACTTTCTCCAAGTAGACCCTAATTCCATTGTGCTTTTTACGGACGAAGAAAGATTTGGATTAGAAAGAAGTTTATCTTTTGAATCCTCAAGACGTTTACTCATCTCATTAAACTTGTCTAATTCGACTTGATCATGTTGTAGTAAATAACCTCTTAAAGCAGAGAGCTGTACTTGATAAGCGTCTCCACGCTCTTTCAATTCTGTTGCCAGTGGAGAAATTTCTTTTTGTAATGTTTCAGCTTTACGAGATTGGTCGATAGCAAAAAATAAAATAAATGCTAAGGCGACACCAAATAAAGCGCAAATCGTTCCCATCATGAACATAAGTTTTTTTCTGATACTTACAAAATTCATATGATTAAAAGCCTCCTTTGTGAAATCTTAGTATTAGAATTAATAAATGTAAAAAATTGAAAGAAAGCTTTACTCCAGTTGGAATAAAGCTTTCTTATTTCCTTTAGGAATTATAGCAGACGGAATGAGAGATAGAAAGAGATATTTTAAAGTGAAAAAAGAGAGCCTGTAAAACTTTCATTCCTATACCTTTGAGCTCGTGTCATTTTCACTTTAAGCGTTTGTTTTGAAATGAGAGACGAGAACTTCAAGTTCTTGTACGATTGTTTTCATTTCAGATGATTTTTTAGCCACGATACTCATTTTGTTTACTTGATCACCAGCCGAATGCGCTGTTTGTGATGTTTCTGCAGCAACTTCGTTTGAAATAGAAGCGATATTATTTAAAGCTGCGTTCATTTCTTCAGAGCTTGCAGCCATCTCTTCAGCAGTTGCAGACATTTCTTGCATTTGTGTAGAGACTTTGTTAATGTGGTTAACAATTTCTGAGAATGAAGATCCGGCGGTACGAATAACCGTAATTCCTTCAGAAGCTTCTGCTTGACCTTGTGTCATCATGTCATTTGCTATTTTTGTATCAGCTTGAATTTGATGAAGTAAATGGTTAATGTCAGTTGCGGCTAGTTGAGATTGTTCAGCAAGTTTTCGAACTTCATCGGCAACAACAGCGAATCCTTTTCCATGTTCACCAGCACGAGCTGCTTCAATAGAAGCATTTAAAGCGAGTAAATTTGTTTGGTCGGCGATATTCGAAATAGATTGAAGTGCAGTATCTATATGATTTGTATGTGTAATGAGTCGCTCAACTACTTGTGATGTAGCGTTAACAGCTTCGTTAATTGTATGCATTTGTGTAATAGATTTCTCAATGACTTTATTCCCATCATCTGCTTTTTCTGAAGTTGTGACAGCTAAACTAGTAACAGAAGAGGCGGACTCAGCGATACGCTGAACACTCGTTGCCATGTCATCCATTGCGGTTGAACTTTCTTCAATGCTAGAAACTTGTGAACGAATATTGTGTTCAAGAGCAGTCATAGTTTCTTGGGTTCTTGCGGTATTTTCCATAGAAGCGGTTGTTTCGATAAATACATTTTCGGAAGCTTCTTTTACACTTGTTGATGTTTGTTGAACTTGTTTTATTATATGCTGTAAGTTAGTGAGCATTTGATTAAAGGAATTTGCAATGTCACCAATTTCATCTTTACTTGTTACGTGTAATCTAGCCGTTAAATCTCCATCTTGAGAAGCTAATTCTTTTAACTTCTCATCAATTTGTCGAATTGGTTTAACGAGTTTACCAGAGAACCACCATGCTAATAAGATAGACGTTAATGTACATGTAATGAGTGAGAAGAAAATAATATATTGAATAAGTGATGAAGAAGACTCGACATCAGCAATTAATGCGTCACGTTTCTCATTCTCTTCATTTGTATATTTATTAAAACGACCTAAAAGATCATTTACATAATCTGTTTGTGCTAAAGCAATTTTGGATGCTTCGTCCCATTTTCCTTCACGCGCAAGAGGTAGTACCTCATTATCTATGACGCTACGCCATTTTCCCCCCATTAAAATAGCTTCTTTCATTCCTTCTGGGAGCTTCTTGTCACTTGTTACTTTCTCTCTAGTATCAGCTAATTTTTTCCCTTCTCGATTGAACTTATCTAATCCTTTTTGATCATGTGATAGCAAATATTCTTGTAAACCAGCAACTTGTGCTTGGAACCAATCGCCACGTTCTTTTAAAATCGTCGCTCTTTTTGATACATCATTTTTTAACGTTTTGATTTCACTTGCTTGATTCATGGCGAATGAAAGAATAACAATAAGAGCAATGCTAAATAAAGAAGAAATGCTTAAGAGTGTGAACAGTAGTTTTTTTCGAATACTAACATATTTCATCGTTATCCCTACCCTCATTTAAACTATTTATTATGATTTATAGATATTTAAAACAAAATTAATAAAAACATTATTATGAAGTTATTAATCTGTTCAATGAAAATTATAGCAGATAATGGAAGGAGTCAGATTGATATTAGAAAAAGTTCTTAAAATGTATACATTTGCATATCATAAAATTCATAAATAAATATTAGAAATGCTATTGAAATTTGAAATGACATCATGTATACTTCTAATTAGTTGATAACGATTATCAGTATCAACTAAAAACATTACTCTTCGTTATGTTGGTCATACCCCTTTTTGACGACGTAAGTCAGAGACGAAATGTTGAAATATCTTGTGTCCTATTCTACAGAATTATGGTAATCTCCAACCTCAACTTATATGCGTGAGCATGCAAAAAGGATCCTATCCGTGAAGGGATCCTTTTTTGCATGCTGTCGCAATTATTGTATATAGACCAGGGATACGTTCTTCGATTCCTTCTGGTGCAGTAGAAGGGAAGAACCATCTTTGATGAGATCCATGTTCTTCAACTAGTTTTTCAATTTTAAAACGTTCTTCCGCAAGTGTTGTAATGATTTCTCCTAGCGTCCAGCGACGGATGGTTGTTTTAGGTAGCGATTCTTTCTGTGCTTCTGTAAGAAGGATGCTATAAGCAACATCATCTTCAATTAATTCTTCATCGAAATAATTTCCACTTGCTCGAAATGATGGATGGTCTACTCCTAATAGCTTTGTGTATATTGGATGGTAATCGCGAAGGATAAGTATCCCACCTGGCTTTAGTAGTTGAGAAATTTTTTTGAAAAGTGGTTTTAAATCTAGAAAGTAATGAAGTACACCAAGCTCCAGTAATACGATATCAAATGATTTGGAGAGATTTACATCTAGTACATCAGAAACGATGTAATGAATAGAGACGTCTGCGGCGGCAGCAAGTTCATTTGCATATTTTGCATTACTTGCTGAAATATCAACAACTGTTACGTCAGAGCCTAAAAGGGCGAGAGCAACAGCTTTATTTCCTTTTGAGCCGAGTAAATTAATAATACATTTTCCTTTTGGAGATTGTATGTAAGGTAAATAATGTGCTACTTCGCGTGTGGGATCTTCCATGATTTTTTTCGCATAATCAGCTGGTGCCCCATGGCGATTCGTCCAAGCTTCATAAGCAGCTGTATTCCAGCTTTTTTCATTTATAATGCTTAGTTGTTTTTGGTTCAATGTTATCACTCCTTTTGTGAACGTATAGGTATTCGGCGGGAGGATGGGAGTTCCTTTTCGTTCTGGATAAAAGTTTGATTTTTCTGTGATTAAGTCGTAAAATACTTGTTATACGTAAAAGCGTTGAAAAGGAAAAGTAGGATGAACACATTCTTTCCAGAGAGCTTCGGTAGCTGAGAAGAAGCAAGAATATTCATTTGAACAATGGCCTTTGAGCTTCGTCCTGAACTTATCAAATGATAATAGTAGGCGGCGACGAGAGTTGGTACTCGTTATCAAAACCACAGTATAAGAGCATAGAGCTCCGTACTTGTTAAGGCTAATTATGTGAGTGATTGGCGAAATAAGGTGGTACCGCGACTGTTTATACAGCCCCGCCCTTATCTTTTTTAAGATAGGGGCGGGGCTTTTTATATTTTAAAGGAGGAATATAAGATGAGTATTTTTATTGGAGGCGCTTGGCCGTATGCAAATGGTTCGTTACACCTTGGCCATATTGCGAGTTTATTACCTGGAGATATTTTAGCGCGTTATTACAGGGCAAAAGGTGAGAATGTGCTGTATGTTTCAGGGAGTGACTGCAATGGAACACCGATTGCAATTAGAGCAAAACAAGAAGGTGTGACAGCAAAAGAAATTGCTAATAAGTATCATGAAGAATTTCAGCGATGTTTTCGTGATCTCGGTTTTACGTATGATTGCTATACACGTACCGATAGCGAGCATCATCATGAAACTGTTCAAAAAGTTTTTTTACGTTTATTAGAAGAAGGCTATATTTATAAAAAAACAGTGGAACAAGCGTATTGTGAAACGTGTACGCAGTTTTTACCGGATCGTTATGTTGAAGGAATATGTCCATATTGCCATGAAGCAGCAAGAGGAGATCAATGCGATGCTTGTTCTGCTATTTTAGATCCTCTTGATTTGTTAGAAAAGAAATGTAAGTTATGTGGTAGTACGCCATCTGTAGAGGAAACAGAGCATTTCTATTTTGCATTGCATACATTTCAGGAGCAAATTAAAAAAGTTGTAGAAATCGCAAAAGAAAAAGGAACATGGCGTGATAATGCAATTCAATTAACGGAAAGATACGTAAAGGAAGGGTTACAAGATAGGGCTGTATCAAGAGATTTACCAATCGGGGTATCAATTCCAGTGAAAGGGTATGAAGATAAAAAAATTTACGTATGGATTGAAGCAGTGGCAGGATATTATTCAGCGAGTAAACATTGGGCTGAAGAAACAGGAAAAGATGATCAAGAGTTTTGGAATAGCGATGCGCAAACATATTATGTACACGGCAAGGATAATATTCCATTTCACTCCGTCATTTGGCCAGCGGTATTACTTGGAATAGGGGAAGAAGCAATCCCGCGTCATATCGTTTCGAATGAATATTTAACAGTTGAAAAAAGAAAATTATCTACAAGTAAAAACTGGGCAGTATGGGTACCTGACATATTAGAACGCTATGATCCAGATTCTATTCGTTACTTTTTAACCGTCAACGCACCAGAAAATCGCGATACTGATTTTTCATGGCGGGAATTTATTTACAGTCATAATAGTGAATTGTTAGGTGCATACGGGAACTTTGTGAACCGGACATTAAAGTTTATTGAAAAATATTATGGTGGTATCTTGCCGAAGGGAAGTATTGAGGTAGAGCTGAAAGATAAAGTAGAAGGATTATATAAACATGTAGGAGAGGCGATTGAGCAAACTAAATTTAAGGTGGCGTTAGAAACAATATTTGATGCAGTACGTTTTGTAAATAAATATTTTGATGAAAAGCAGCCTTGGAAACAAAGAGAAGATGATCCAGTTTCGTGTGAAGAAACGATTTATAACTGTGTGTATCTTATCGCTAATTTTGCAAATCTCCTTGAACCGTTTTTACCATTTTCAAGTGAAAGAGTTAGAAGCACATTGTCGATTATTAAACGAAATTGGGAACCACAAAATACGTTGCCAAGTAGAATTGATAGCGTGCAGCCACTATTTGAGCGAATCGATGTAAAACAAATTGAGCATGAGGTAGGGAAGCTATATGGAGCGGTAAAGTGAAATATAGAAAAAGACCTTTCAAGTAAATGAAAGGTCTTTTGTTATGCAGTATGATTCTCTTTCTTATCTTTCAAAAAGAAAAGTACGGCAAGGATTACAAGAATAATAGCTGCGATATCATACGTTATTTTAAATGTAGTATTAAAGTTTAAGTATTCTACGAAAGGAGTTTTCACTGCTCCTGCATATATACAAACGGGAATGAGAAGTAAATCGTAAAATTTCTTTTCTTTCATATATCTTATTAGGAAGAAGATACACATAATAGCAAAAAATACGATGCTTAAAATAGTCATTTATACCTCCAGATAAATTTACTTATTTTAATTGCAGTTATATCTTTTATATAAATTCTGTATTTTTTCAAGCGCTATGCACGCGATTGTGTTTCCTTTCTTTCCTAGCTGTAAGCAGCTGAGGAGTGAAAATCCCAACCAATATAAAAATAATACCAATCCACTGCATGAATGTTACGACTTCATGTACAAGTGTAATAGAAGCGATAATAGCAGTTGGTAATTCAGCTGCACCTAGTATTGTACCAAGTCCGGTTCCTACTTTCGGTACGCCAATTGAAAAACAAATGACAGGTACAACAACGCCGAATAATCCGAGGAAGAAAGCATATTTCCATAGACCGGCTTGGAGGGCACCATCTGTTAAAAAGGTTGGTGGGAAGAATAGACATACGATAAGAGTCGCACTTGTTGTCATGAGAAAGCTTTTCGTATAAGGGGGAACATCTGTAGCAACGCGTCCGCTTGCAAAAACATAGAATGAAAAAGAGACTGCAGCTAATAGTCCAAAGATAATCCCTTTCGTAGAAAAACTTTGTCCGAGGCCTTCAAATACACCACCTGCAAACAATGTACCAGCAAATAAAATAAGGATAGATATGATCTTATCGCGGCTTGGAAAGGTTCGATTTGCAATCGCTTCGATAATGACACCAATCCAAGTGAACTGAAAGAGTAGGACGACAGCGATAGATGCGGGTAGTTCTTCTACAGAAATAGCGTAGAAAATCCCAGTCATACTCATTGTTGTTCCGACGGTTAGTAATGAAAAGAATTGTTTTTTTGTTACCTTATGACGTGAAAAGAAAAGAACGAGTAGAAATAGTCCAATCCATCCGAAGACATATTGTCCCCCTAATAGTTGATGTGCTGAAAATCCATTTATGAATCCGAGTTTGAAAATAGTTGAAAGTATGCCATAGCTGCAAGCACCGAATAAAACGAGCAATGAATATTTAAACTTCTCCATAAAAAATCCTCCTTTTAAGTAATAAAAAACGCCCGCTATCCAAATAAGGATAACGGGCGAACGAAACAGAGTAAGACACTCTACAAAATTCCGCCACTCACACATGAAGTATAAGTTTGGGGTATGTAATTATAGTAAATGTTACATTGCTTTTGGGAATACAATAGAACATTTTACACCTTGAGGCGTGTTTTGTATCCCGTAAGGAAACTGATGTTTATCTAATATTTGTTTCACGATATATAATCCAAGACCACTACCTTGTACTAAACCGTGTTTATCAGGGTTTGCGCGATAGAAAGGCTCAAATAAATGAGCAAGTTTATCTTCATCAATTTGTGAACCTGTATTTAATACTTCTAATGCGTAACCATTTGGTTTTTCATAAAGCTTTATATATACGTGCTGATGGTCAATTGTATAATGAATTGCATTTGAAATAATGTTAAAAATAGCAGTTTGAATAAATTTAGGATCAGCTAAAATTTGTACGTCGTGTTTAATATTAGATTGTACATTTAATTGTTTTACAGATACAAAGTAATCTACTTTCTTCATAACATCCTCAATAATATTAGATAAAGAAATGACTTCTAAATTCGGTTTAAATTGAGGGTTTTGTATTTTGGATAATTCCGACATTTTTTCCGTTAATATGTTAATGTCTTGCATCATCTCGTAGGAACGTTTCAAATACTTATCTCTATCTTTATAAGCTCCAATTCCGTGAATCATGCCATCTAGTTGTCCCATAACGGCTGCGATTGGTGTTTTTAATTCATGGGATACCATAGACATAAATTCTTTACGAGATTGTTCTAATTGTTGTTCCTTCTTGAGCTCGTTTCTTAAATCTTGATTGCTTGCATGTAAATTCTTCACAATATTTGGTACTTGTGAAGCAGCTACTTGCAAATTAAAATCTGTTTGATCTGTATTTTTGTTAAGTAGCTTTTTATCTGAGAAATCAAGATTCATAATATCTTTTAAAGCATCACTCATATATTGAAAAGGTTTGGCAATTAGTTTTGTATAAATTAATGATCCGAGTAGTGATAATGCAAGCATTGTCGCGCCAATATGTGGAGCTAATTGCTGCAACGCATCTGCTAACTTTGGATTATCATTTGTATCATTTGTTTTACTTGCTGCATTTTGTGTATGTAAGGCATCATTATTAGCGGCTTTCTTTTCTGCTTCTGTAGGCGGATTAGAAGTGCTATTTTTCCCCGAAAGATTTTGTGTATGTTCTTTTGCCTTTGCAGTTTGGCTAGGCTGCAAAAGGTGATTGATAGCTGTAGAAAGAGATTTATAATCTATAATAGAAGATTGGAAATTAGAAATGCTCCCCTCTGACACAGCTTTATTTTGCTTCGTTTTACTTCCGTCGTTTTGCTTATCTGAATCGGCCTGTTCTGTAGTCGGCGTTCCATTTTCTTTCGCAAAACGTTCTTTATCGTAGTTTGAAGCTAGAAAGTAAATAATTTGATAAAGGCAAAGTGATAAAAGAATACAAAATAATAAGGTTTTGATGAAAATATTTTTGGTGATGTTGTCTTTGCTACGATTCGATTTTGTAGCCAATGCCTTTCACCGTTTTAATATAAGGAATTCCTAATTTTTTTCTTAAGTTTTTAATATGTGTATCTATAACTCTTACATCACCATAATGTTCATAGCCCCATACCTTATTCAACAAATCACTTCTTGATAATACTTTTCCTCGATTTTGCAGTAAAGTATATATAATTTCAAATTCTTTTGTTGTCAATTCAATTTGATTACCATGAACATAAGCTGCATATGCTGTAGAGTTTAACATCAATTCATGGAATTGTAGTATAGTTGCAGCTTCTGCTTCCTTCGTTGCTGCCCTTCTTAATACAGCCTCTACACGCTTAATAAATACAGTGTAATGGAACGGTTTCGTAATATAGTCATCAATACCTAACTCAAATCCTTTAATTTCACTTTCTTCATTATGTAAGCCTGTTAACATAATGATTGGTACATCAGATTGTCCTCGCATAATTTTACAAATACTATAGCCATCTATATCTGGTAACATTACATCGAGGAGGACAAGATCGTATGAATTTTTTTGGAAAAGAAGAATACCTTCTGTTCCAGCACCAACTACATCAACTGTAAAGTTTTGTGCCATTAGAAATTCACGAATAAGTTCTTGTATATCTGGGTTGTCTTCAATCACCAGTATATGCGTCATAGTAACACCTCCTAAATAACGCTTTTTACTGCAATATTCGAATTCATCATTTTTCGAGTGACTCAGATTGTTTATACATATAATAAGCCCCCGCTATAAAATAATCATGAAGGTAGCAAGGGGAATAGTTTAGTGTTACTGAATGGTTCAGAATTACAGTAGTTCTATTATAGTATGTATTATAAAATTTATAAAACATTATAACTGTATAATTTTAATATCTACGTTTATCAATGTTTAAATATTAGCTAATCAAATCTATTCCTATTATATATGTAAATACAGTTGTTTTGCTACTGTAAATGAATAAATAAAATAAGCCAAGACATAAAATTCTTGGCTACACATAAATCTTGTTTTTAGGCTATTTTACAGTGACAGTAGCTTGCTGCTGAACGCGCTCAAATAACCAGTGTATATCATTGTTATACATACGAATACAACCAAGTGTTGTCCATTTGCCGATTGCTTGATTATTGTTAGTTCCGTGAATCGCATAAGTTGTTCCGTAAGTTCCTGCCATATTTAATCCGAGCCAACGGTCACCAAGTGGATTACGTGGATCGCCGCCTTTAATTTTGCCTGTATAATAAGGGCGGTTTTTAATTTTATTTACGATTTGAAAAGTGCCTTTAGGTGTAGGTGTTGCAGCTTTTCCAGTAGCGACAGTAAAACTTTTTATAAATTTTCCATCCTGATAATAATCCATTTTATTTAACTGAGTGTCTACGATTAATTGATCTTTCGTTGTAGCTGCCTCTGCACTAGCGAATGGAAGGGTTAAAAATCCTAATGATAATAGTGCGCTTAATAATAATTTTTTCATTGTTATTCTCCTTTTACTATCGTAAGAGTCTTACATACAATGAAGTTGTAATCCTCGTAATGCTTTATTTACATTTTCATCTAATGTTTCAAAGAATGTAGTGATTTTGCTGTTGTGTTTGTTGTTGTTATCAATAAGTAATCTTTCATTTAATAAAAGCTCGCCACGTAGTCCAAAACTTTGAACTTGAATATTTAGCTCATCTTCATTTTCAGAGATGATTGGTAAGAAATAATGAAAAGCTTTTGTTGGAATGATGTAGCTTTTGCCAATCATGCTTTCTTGATTTGAATTAATCCATTTTTTCGTGACAATTTTAATATTCTTTTTTGAAACGATAAAAGATAGTGTTGTAGATTTTGTTAAACTTACGTCAAATTCACTTGTTTCACATATTTGTAAATTAAAAACGGTTTCATTTTGATGAGATTCAACATTTGTATTAATAAAATCGTGCATTTTATATGCTTCCATTTCGTATTCACCCTTTTTTCAATTTCGAAAAACGACTTATATTTATTCAAATTAATGCTTAGTCATATATTGGTTAAATTTTTCAACAAATTCCGATATAATCTTACAATACGTATATGAAGCTAATATGAAGTTAGCATGAGTTTGTGATGGTTTTTTATTGAGAACAAAATAAGAGAGGTTTTTTAATGCTAAAAAATGGATAAAATTTGCATGTTATTAATGCGCCTTTTCGCTATTTCGACTTGAAAAATGATTTTTACTATTTAATAAAGAACGAAAATCATTAGTGTGACCCTTACAAAAATGTAATAAAAATGTAAGCTATTGTGATAGTTATTTCGACAATTTTTTTATACAATAATAGTAAGAAGTTGTACGTGATTGAAAGGAGAGATGACATGGAATGGATTCATGAATTATTTCAGCAATACGGGTACTATGTTGTACTTGTCGGCTTGCTGTTAGAATATATTGCACTTCCGTTTCCGGGAGAGCCAACATTAGCATATGCGGGATTTTTAGCACATAAGGGTGATTTAAGTTTACCGATTTTAATTATTCTATCCTTTATTGGGACAAGTGTAGGAATGACGATTCAATACTTTTTAGGAAATAAATTAGGTATGCCTTTCATTCAAAAGTATGGGAAATACGTATTTTTAACACAAAGAAAAATTGACTTAACGAGAATGTGGTTTGATAAGTATGGATACTTCCTAATTTTTATTGGTTTCTTTATTCCTGGTGTACGTCATTTCACAGGATACTTTGCAGGAATTATTAATTTACCATTCCGTCGTTTTGCCATTACAATTTATTCAGGCGCTCTATTTTGGGTAGCATTCTTCTTAATCGGTGGTTACTGGTTAGGTGGAAACTTACATGATATCTTTGGAGTGCTAGAAGGTCATATCGGTAAAATCATTTTTGGAGTTATTGTGATTGTAGCGGTTACGTTAGGTATTCGTTTCCGTAAGCAGTTAAAACGAGTATTACTACAAAACGCAAGTTAATATGAAATCCATTCTATGTCAGAATTTAGGAAGTCAGTGCAAAAGCACTGACTTTTTTATTTTTAAGACTATGTTTAATGCACATTTTACATTCTTTATAGGAATTTGATACAGGATAAGAAATAAGTATCTTGTCAATTATTATAGTCGTAATGACAATTATAATTGACAAAGATAAGGATATTATTTACAATTTTAATTAAATAAATGAAAAAGAGGGAAGACATGAAGCTTCAAAATCGAGTGAGGGAATTGCGAGCAAAGCATCGTTTATCACAAGGGGATTTAGGGAAAGCGATTGGATCATCACGGCAAACGATTAGTTTAATTGAGCGCGGGGATTATGCACCATCTATCGTATTGTCGTTAAAAATCGCACAAATTTTCAATGTACCGGTGGAGGAAATATTTACGTTAGTAGAGGGGGAAGAGGACGATGAAGAGTAAACGAAAAAAACAATTTGATTCTGTGGGGAAAATAGCATTAAGTATGATGGGTGGCTTTTTAACGTCTTATATAGCTTTAAATTTACTCTCGGATGAACCGAGAAAATTATCATCCAATACATTTATAGGTATATGTACTATTTTTGGAATCTTAATGATGTACTATACTTGGAAGAATACACGTATGTTAGCAGAGGCACGCGATGAAGAAGAGAGCGTACAAGGCAGAAAATTAGGCATTATAAGTATATATTTACGTGTAGGCGATATAGTTACGCAGGCATGGTTTGTATATGCAGTTATTACATGTAGACGTGCACTGTTGCAGGATACAAATGTTTCATTTGCGGTGTGGAATTTAGTAGCTTCTATTGTTTGTTTAACTACTGTAGTAATTATCGGACTTATAACAAAAAATCGTTATAATAAGCTATATCCTGAACAAGGTGTAACGTATATGGAATCTATGAAAATGTGGACGAAAAACGCAGATGAAGGATTAAAGCACATTGTGCATGAGGCTGGATATAAAGCGTATGAATTTACGAATACAATATTGGCATATGTATGGTGGGCTGCCGTTATATATACAGCTGCTAGTAATATCGATTTTGTATTAATTGGCTTAATCTCATTTATTTGGATATTGCATCTTGGGAAGTTCATGTACGAAATGCAGAGGAAAATGATTTATTAAGGGGAGAAAAAGGTGGATATTTTAAGAAGGCCAGCTGGCTCAATGACAGTGGCGCTAATTCTGTCCATTTTATACGGAGTAATCCGAACTGGGAAATTAGAAGTAATTTTGAACCTATGGGCAATAGTTGGAATTTCATTATTAGTGTTAGCCATTCATGAGCTAGGACATGTAGTATTTGGTGTAATAGGTGGTTTAACATTTAAATTTATGACAGTAGGACCCATTACTATTCAAAAAGAAAAGGGAAAATTACGCATTCGAGCAAATAAATTATGGGCTTACTTTGGAGGCGTTGCAACACTAGTACCACCTTCTATAGAGACACCGAATCTTTCGAAAAAATGGGCGTGGCTCACTTTAGGTGGACCAATTACGAGTTTACTGTTTGGTATTACTTCCGGTTACATATACATGGTGAGTTATTATCAATATCTTTTATATTTTTCCTTTTTCCATTTTGCAATCTTTGCGGTTACAATTGTGCCGATAAAAGGAACGCTTATGAGTGATGGGATGCAATTTCTTATTTTAATTAAAGATGATGAAAGAGCTAGAAATCATTTATATGAGATTCAAATATCGAGTGAGTTATTTAGTTATAAAAGACCGAAAGATTGGGATGAAAGATTAGTAGAATTGAGTGAGGAGAAAATAAAAGAGAATAAAGGGATAAGAGAGATAATGAGTAGACTTATGCTTGTCTTTTTTGCTCGTGCAGATCAAGAGGGAATGGAAAGAGCGATACCGTATATAGAAAGAATTGTTCAACTACCTGTAACGAAAGAAAATAAGTTTTTCGTTAGTAGTTTTCATAGTTGGTATCTTTTATATAAAGCCCTTTATGAGATGGATAGTCTTTCTTTGCAAGAAGCAAAGGAACATGCAAAGGCTATTACAAAAATGGACTTAAACGGATATTATCGTACACAAGGAATTATCAAATATTTAGAGAATGATCTAGAAGCTTCCCATACTTATATGAAGAAAGCTGATAAAGAATTGGAGAGCGCCGAGAAGAGTGAGATGGGATATTTACAATTAGAAAGAAAATGGTTTGAGCAGCTGAAAGAGAGGGTATCTTACGATGGGTGAGGTATCCTCTTTTTTCTATGTCATCTTATGCCGTTCCATAAACAGCCTAGGACGAGTAAAATGAGATAAGAAGAGCAAAGCTTGGAGGAATTCTAGATGGAAATTTTAACGATTATTTTAATCGTCTTGCTCATTTATGTTGTTTTTAAAGTGGCATATGTAGCATTAAAGATACTCACGATCTTATTAATTATCTTTTTAATCGTAGAGTTCGGCAGTAAGTTGCTTGGTGGATAGGGTATGTTGTGCGTTTTGAGTGTCGAAGGTTGTCGGTAAATCGATATCTTGTGTCGAACCGTCGATATAATGAAAAAATCGTTGATATAAGTGGAGAAACGATCGATATATTTGAAAAATCGTTGATATATTTTAGTGAATACGAAGTGGGGTATATGGAAAAGAAGTTGCCGTGAGGGCAACTTCTTTTTATCGTGATGCGGGGTATGCAAACCAACATAAAAAAGCTGGAAGAGTATCTTCCAGCTTAAGAGTTACTTTCAATTTGGCGACCGCTATCTTCTTCATTGTCTTGTAATAGGTTGAATACGTCTGCTAAGCAGAATGCAATGAACCAAGTCCATAGACCGTGGAAGAAAGCTGAGCTTAATTGAAGTGGTAATGTATAGTTTGTCATTGAGTAGGAAATACATCCACCAACGATTCCGATCATTGTTAATAACATTGTTTTTTGAGCGTTTTCTTCTGGATTGAAGAGGAAGTAAATGTATCCGCCTAAAATTGAAGCGCTTACAAGTGTTTCGATTCCATTAAAGATGATATTCTCTCCAAGCTGAGTGTTTGTCCAGAAGCAGATTGTTCCGCCGATAATAGCAAACAGGACAGCTATTGTATAGCGTATATATTGATTCATATGTTCATCTCCTTATGTAATAAGATGATTTGGAAGTCAAAAAGGTAGGTATAGTATATTGAAGTGAGTTTTAATTGTACGTATCTTTTTATAAAAAGATCATTGAAGAGTAACTAAGATGATCGGTTGTTTAAACCGTTACGTGTATGGTGTCTGAAATATACCCGACTGCTCGTTTCTTTTTGCTTGTAAAATAAGAGAAACTTCCAAGTCTATATACTCTTTTTTTGTGAGTCTGCTTTCATTATAACACATTTAGGGACATAATAATAGAATTATCTGATTTTGTAATAAGTGTAAAAAATAAAAAGCGCAAGGAAATACCATTAACGGTGCAGTTTAGTGGAAGAAGGATTTTAATTTATTATGATGAAATATGTAATCAAGGTGAGATCTAAGAATGAGGCCTAAATACTATAAAAAATGTTTTATAGCATGAATGTAAGGGAGGAGAGCTAACTTGGAGTTCACAACAGAAAGATTAATAATTAGACCTTTTAAGAGTACTGATTTACAGGATGTATTTGCTATTTATAATAGTGATGATACATGTAAGTTCCTATTACATAATAAGTGGACTCATGAAGACATGCAAAAAAGATTTAATAAGAAGCTAGCAAATCATGTACTTACTAAAGAAACAATATTAAGTTTGGCAGTTATATACAAAAATAAAGTAGTTGGTGATTTATCCGTATGGTACACAAATATGAAAGACACTGTTGAGATTGGTTATAGTTTTTCAAATGAAGTAGCTGGGAGAGGTTTGGCGACAGAAGCAGTAAGTAGTTTGGTATTGAAATTATTTAATGAATTCAATGTACATCGTATACAGGCTAATCTTGATGCACGTAATACAGCTTCACAAAAATTGTGTGAACGAATAGGCATGAGAAAGGAAGCCCATTTCATACAAGATTTTTGGAATAAAGATGAATGGATAGACAGTATTGTATATGGAATGCTATCCTCCGATTTGTAGTAATAAACTTAGTGATTTTATTATGCTAAAAGGTACGTTAGTTGAATAACAAAGGGCATAACATATTATATATGACTAATATGTTATGCCCTTTAATTTATTAACCTTTTTATATGCGTTTGAAACGGCCGACAATTTCAACTGTTTCAGTAATGTTCATAAATGCTTTGTTATCCACTTGACGGATAATACGTTTCATTTCGCCTAACTCATAGCGAGTCACGACAGTGTAAATCATTTTTTTCTTATGGTTTGTATAGCCGCCGACAGCGTCTACCATTGTCACCCCGCGTATGCCGTGATGTAGTAGTGCGCTTTTTATTTCCTCGCCTTTTTCTGTAATAGTCATTATCGTTAATTTAATATGTTTCGTATGCACAGCGTCGATAACTTTGCTGACTACAAATCGACTAATTAACGTATAAAGTGTAATATCCCATCCGAAAATAAAACCTGCTGCTACAAGTAAGATTAAGTTGAATACAAATATGATTGCTCCAATTGAAACATCTCGATATTTCGCTACAATCAATCCAACAACATCAAAACCACCTGTTGAAGAAGCAAATCGGAATATAATTCCTGAAGCTGCTCCGCAGATAACACCACCGAATACAGAAGAAAGTAAAATATCGTCTGAAACTTGGTGTACCGGGATAATGTTCATCGCTAACGATGACACAGCTACAAAGTAAGCTGTTAAAAAGGTTGTCTTCTTGCCTAAGTAAAAGTGACTTAAAATAAGAAGAGGAATGTTTAGTAAAAAGATAAGTGCACCGATATTGTAGTGCATTAAATAACCGATAATCATCCCTACACCAGCGAATCCACCGCTAATCATATTATGCGGGATAAAAAACATATTCATAGAAATTGCATACAAAATAGAAGCTATAAAAATAACAACCAACTGTATCATAAATTCTAAGTGAAATGTTTTAGCTGCTGGGAAGGATAAAAAGGCGGTGTCGGGAACGTAATCGGCGTCTCCTAGTTGACCCATAGTATGTTTCATCTCCATATTCATTTTTGATTACAAGAAGAGAATAAAGGTTTTTTCAAAAACTGGCAATAGTTTTATTATAATGCAAAAATTTTATAAATTTCTAATAAATCAAGCCTATTCATTGATGTGTGTGAATATGCTAAAGAAAGCGAATACAACGTTTCTTAATTATTGTTTTCTTGAGAAAATATGCAAAATACTTTTTTTGAAAATAAAAGGAAATAGAGAATATTTGCCCGATGTGCTAAAATGACCTTATTAAGGATGTGAAGCGATGGAATTTTTATTGCAGGATGCAATTCTATATATATCGTTTGTAACGACGGCACTTTGTTTATTAGAAGTTTTCTTCCTTGCTAATGTTTCTCGCTTTGTGCGTCAACAAGCATCAAGCGGTAGACAAAGAGCTTTTGCGTTAGTTGATACATGTGAAGATAGTGCGGGAAATGTACCGCTATTTTCTATTTTTTATAAATATGGAATGATTCGTTCTGTACGCAGACAAGAATCAAGTGAAGAGAATGACGAGGTCGGTCCGTATACGCCAATGTTTCGCTAAATAATTACGAAACATTGGAGGAATGAACATGTTAAAATCATACCGAGCTGTGCTCGTTAGTTTATCATTATTATTTGTTTTTGTTTTATCTGGTTGCAGTAATGCGGCCCCAATTGATGCACATAGTACTGGGATTTGGGATCATTATTTTGTATATCCAATCTCGTTTATGATTCAATTTGTTGCTCATCATATACCTGGAGCTAGCTTTGGGATTGCTATCATTATTATGACGCTCGTTATTCGTTCAGCGATGATTCCATTAGCTGTTTCGCAATATCGCAGCCAAGCGAAAATGAAGAAAATGCAACCTGAATTGCAGAAGCTAAAGAAAAAGTACGGTGATGTAAGCAAAGACCTTGAAAAACAAAAGCAGTATCAAAAAGAAATGTCAGAACTAATGAAATCAGGCGGTTGGAATCCACTTGCTGGTTGCTGGCCAATTTTTATACAAATGCCGATTTTCTCTGCTTTGTATTATGCGATTAGCAGAACTGAAGAGATTCGCACATCTTCGTTTTTATGGGTGAACCTAGGACATGCAGATCCATATCATATATTACCGATTATTGCAGCGTTAACGACATTTATTCAGATGAAAGTTTTCCAATCGAATATTACACCTGGAGAACAAGTGCAGATGCTGAAAATGCAGCAAATTATGATGCCAGCAATGATTCTATTTATGGGGTTTGCGGCGCCATCAGGACTTGTGTTGTATTGGATAACAGGTAACTTATTTACAATGACACAAACAATTGTATTAAGAAAAATAATGGAACGTGAAGAATTACAATTACAAAAGGCTTAGTGAAACACCGCTCATTACGAGCGGTGTTTTTTTTGTTAAGTCGTTAAGGAAATGTTAAGAAACCGACATTACTATAGGCATTGTATACGAAAGTGTACATGCATTAGAAATATGAAGGAGGAAATTTCCTATGAAGAAGAAAACAGTTGGGTATTTAGCGATTGCAGGTGCGTTATCATTCGGAATCATTGGAGGAGTCGGCATTCCGGCATTCGCGGCAACGAATACTCCAACAGCTGAGCAAGCGACAAAAACAGCGAAAAAAGATTTAGATGCCGCTACAAAACAAAAAGTAAAAACGATTATGGACGATACAAAGAAACAGTTACAGGAGCTAGGTGTAAAGCTTCCAGAAAAAGAAAAACGTAAAGAAATGTTTGCGGGATTAGATGAACAGGCGAAAGAAAAAGCGAAGTCAATTTTAGAGCAAGAGAAGTCTGGTAAATTAACACGAGAACAAGCAAAAGAAGAATTAACAAAATTAGGCGTGAAGTTCCCGGAAAAGGGTAAGCACAAAGAAATGTTTGCGGGATTAGATGAACAGGCGAAAGAAAAAGCGAAATCCATTTTAGAGCAAGAAAAGTCCGGGAAATTAACACGAGAACAAACAAAAGAGGAATTAACAAAGCTAGGCGTGAAAATGCCGGAGAAAGGTAAGCATGGAGATATGTTTGCTAACTTAGATGAACAGACAAAAGAGAAAGCAAAGTCAATTTTAGAGCAAAAGAAATCCGGAAAATTAACGCATGAGCAAGCAAAAGAAGAATTAACAAAATTAGGTGTGAAACTTCCAGAGAAAGAGAAGCATGAAGACATCTTTGCTGGATTAGATGAAGCAACAAAAACAAAAGCAAAAGCGATTTTAGACAACGAAAAGAAACAATTAGAGGCATTGAATGTTGATTTACCGCACCATAAGTTTTTTATGAAAAAAGAAGATAAATAATTGATTTATGTATCTTTCGTGTGGGCAACCGGAAGGTACGTGCGAGGACCGATTTCTGTCAGTAGAAATCGGTCCCTTTTAATGATTCAATAAAATTCTTTTCATTGTTAGTATGTATCCGAAGATGCAGTAGAAGATTGCAAAACTGATAAACACTTCCGTATATTGATATTTACCCAATACGTAGAAGGAAACAGCTGGTATAATAGCTACCGCTAAAATGCTATAACCAGGATACTTGTGCCGATGCATGATAGCGAATAGAATAGAGAGAAACGTAGCAATGATACAAAAGACAGCAATCATTATTGGTGCACCTCCTAAACGGATTATACCATTTTTAGGGAAATGGAGAAGTGTCGTACCTTCTGTTATAATATAAGAAGAGAAATATTTCCTATGTTATATAAAAAATATATTGATTTTTTCTAACAATTCAATATAATGAACAATAACTACAAAATTCGACATCAAGAAGTGATGATGAGGACACGATCAATTTTTTACGATTTCCAGAGAGGGAAGCCTTTGGCTGTGAGCTTCCTAATACGGAAAAATAGATTACCACCTCTGAACTGCAGCAGTGAACGAGCATCTAGTAATTGCTTGCCGGCAAAAACCGTTATTTAGACTTGAGAAATTGGTGAAGTGTATTACTTTACGAATTGAAACAAGGGTGGAACCACGAATACAACACTCGTCCCTTTTTTAGGGAGGAGTGTTTTTTTATTTCATTTTTGCATCACACTAGGATTGGAAGGAGGATACGCAGCATGCATCATGATGAGAAGAACAAAATTGGTTTAACAGTAGCACTTTCTATCGTAGTAGGAACGATTATTGGATCTGGTGTGTTTATGAAACCAGGGAGCGTATTAGATTACTCGGGGAGTTCTAATATGGCCATTCTTGCTTGGGTAATTGGTGGCCTGTTGACGCTAGCAAGTGGTTTAACAGTAGCTGAAATTGGAGCGCAAATCCCGAAAAATGGTGGGTTGTATACGTATTTAGAGGAGATTTACGGAAGTTTTTGGGGATATTTATCAGGTTGGATGCAAACAATTGTTTATGGACCTGCTATTATCGGAACATTAGGTTTATACTTTAGTTCTTTAATGATTAATTTTTTCTATTTAGATAAAGTGTGGAATTTACCAATCGCAATTGGAACGGTTGTGTTCCTTGGCGTTGTAAATAGTATGGGAACAAAATACGGAGGTATCGTTCAAACAATCACGACAATTGGGAAGATGATTCCGATTGTGTTAATTGTTGTGCTAGGTTTCTGGAAAGGGAATAGCGATATCTTTAACGTAGTTGTGCCAATATCGGAAAATCAAAGTATCGGTATGGCAATTTTAGCAACGTTATTTGCTTATGACGGCTGGATTTTACTTGCTTCGATTGGTGGAGAAATGAAGAATCCAACAAAGTTATTACCGAAAGCAATGACAGTAGGGATTTTAATCGTAACGGCTGCTTACGTATTAATTAACTTGGCGTTATTAAATGTATTACCAGCAGCGAAAATTGTAGACCTTGGAGAAAATGCAACAGCAACAGCTGCAGGCATGTTACTTGGAGAATATGGCGGAAAAATTATTAGTATCGGTATTATCGTTTCCATTTTCGGCTGTTTAAATGGAAAGATTTTAACGTTCCCACGTATCCCAATGTCTATGGCAGAGCGTGGACAACTTCCATTTTCTAAGTTTATTGCAAAGGAAAGTCCGAGATTTAAAACACCAGCAAATGCGATTACTGTTGAAATCATTTTAGGAATTATTTTAATGATTATTAGTGATCCAAATAAGCTATCTGAGATTTCCGTATTCATTATTTATATTTTCTATGTAATGACGTTTATTGGTGTCTTCATTTTAAGAAAACGTAATAAGAATAAAGAGCGTGCATATAGTGTGCCGTTATTCCCAATCGTACCAATCGTAGCGATTTTAGGTTCGCTCTTTGTAATTGGTAGTGCAATTATCAATGATCCGGTAAGTTGTTTCTTATCAATTGGAATTGTCTTTACGGGACTTCCGGTGTATTGGTATTTAAATAAGAAGAAAGAAACAGAATGATGGAAGGGTAGGCGTATAATACGCCTACCTTTTTTACTGTAAAAAAATTATACTTGCGTCCACTTTCTATTTTGGTTACTATAGTCGTAGTAACCAAAAAGAAAGCGTGGGGAAAGACTTGAATTTTCGTGTTTATATTTTAGCTATCGCGGCTTTCGTAGTCGGAACGGTTGAGTTAATTATAGGAGGAACGCTCGATTTAGTTGCCAATGATTTAGGAGTATCTATTAGCGCAGCTGGTCAGCTTATAACAATATTTTCGGTAGTATTTGCTTTGTCAGGTCCAGTTTTATTAGCTGTGACAGGGAAGTTTGAAAGAAAAACATTGTATGTTGGAGCATTATCGATTTTCTTAATCGGAAATATTATTTCGGCATTTAGTGTGAATTACGGAATGCTAATGTTCTCAAGGGTTATTTGTGCGGCGAGTGGTTCATTAATTATTGCACTATCGGTAACACTTGCTTCTAGTGTAGTAGAACCGCATTTTCGTGCGCGTGCAATTGGAATCATTTTTATGGGAATTAGTGGATCACTCGTACTTGGAGTACCGCTCGGTCTTGTACTCGGAAATGCATACGGATGGCGTGCACCATTTGTATTAATTTCTGTATTAACAGTTATGGCAATAGCTTGTATTTCATTGTTCTTAACGAAAGTACCACCGACATCGGTATTATCAATAAAAGAACAACTTGCTACTTTAAAAGATAAAAAAATTGTAAGTGCACAGTTAACATCATTTTTGTTTTTAACGGGGCATTTAACATTGTATGCATATTTAACACCGTTTTTAAAAGATGTCATGCATGTTGAAGCAAACTGGATTAGTGTGTTTTACTTTATTTTCGGAATCGCAGCAGTAATCGGCGGCGGATTCGGTGGCTGGCTTGCTGATAAATGGGGATCGAAGAAAAGTATTATCTCGATTATTATCGTATTTGCATGTGCAATCTTCATACTGCCAATAATGACATTCTCATTCCCGCTCTTCATCATTATGATGGGACTTTGGAGTATGCTGAGCTGGGCGATTTCACCAGCACAGCAAAATTATTTAATTGAAATTGCACCGGAATCAGCTGGTATTCAGCAAGGTTTAAATAACTCTGCGCTTCATTTAGGAATTGCAATCGGTTCAACAGTAGGGGGAGTTGTTATTGAAAAATCATCTGTTATATATAATGCTTGGGTAGGCGGTGGCTTTATTATATTAGCACTGCTTTGCGCGATTTTCTCAATTACGAGAGGACGCTCTACTCAGTTCGTGAAAGAAGAATCTATCGTTTGATAGGTTCTTTTTTTATTTGTAAAAAATTGCAGGTTTTAGTAGGTAAATGGAGAAAAGGGTGTATGGCGAGGTGATAGTATATGGATTATTCAATTATTGGTTTTATATTCACAGTATTGCCGTTATTTGTAGTTATCATTGTTTTTAGATGGATTCGTTTCATCTATCAAAATTCAGAGAAACAGGTAGAGCAAAATGAGAAAATCATTGAGCTGTTGATGGAGATAAAGGAACAAAATAAAAAGGAGTCTAAGTGAAAAACTAGACTCCTTTTTATTATTTAATTAGTACCTCAATTTCATCAACAAACTCTTAATTTCCTCATCTTCCATAAAGAGATCGTGGTGCTTCTGGGTAATCTTTGCAAGTGCAACGTCGTGATAGAAAAATTCTGTAAAGAACTTTACGAAAGGTTGTGACATTGTTTTCATCGCTTGCCATGACTCTTGTTCTACGCCAGCAAATAAAATTTCACGATCGTCAACGATGAGTAGCAAGTAGCGCTCTAATGCATTAGGTTCTTCAGCTGGGATTAGAAAATGCATGTTTTCTAAGTCTGTTTCTACTTCTCCAACAATAAGGGACTCAATTTGAACACCTTGTTTTGCTTTTTGTTCTAGTAAAGGAAGATATTCTAAAAGAGTATCATTCCAAGCGGAAATACGGATTGATTCTTTTGCACTTTCAATGAGTTCTTTACTTTGAACTCGAATAGAAGATTGCATCTTTAAGCTCCACACACGGTCATCTGTAAATGATTTTTTTGATATATTTGTTTCCAGTTCTTTAATATTTGATTGGAATTCTGTCGTTAATTTTTCAATTGCTAGCTTTAGTGGTAATGCTGTATACAATTTTTTCTTTTCTGAAACAGAATCCATTACCATTCCTTTATCGATTAGGCGTGCTAGCACTTCATATATTTTTGCTTTTGGAACACCTGAATGCTTCACAATTGTTGTAGCATCTAATGGTTCATTGCTTGATACGACAACTTCATAAGCCTGGCTTTCATATTGTGAGAAACCGAATTTTTGTAACATAGTTCCCTCCGAACGAATGAGATTATATTTTAAGGATAATGAACTATTTGTTTTTGCACAAGTGGTAGTCTGTTTTCTAATTGTATTAAGGTGAGAATTAATTTCAATTTTTTAATTTTATCTATTATACTTAATATAGTGATTAATAAGATTTTAATTTAATGCGAAGGGGATGCTGGGGGGAAGATGTTAAAAAGTTTACGTTTAAAAATTGCGGTAGTGTTTTCAGTACTTATTTCTATGATGTTCGTAATATTGGGTACAGCTGTGTATCAATTACAGAAAGAAAAGGAAGTGCGTTCCTTAGACGAGTATTCTCAAAATGCGATGGATCTTGTGACAGAGCAACTTACGACATTTGTTCAAAGAACGGATGAAGATATGGGGTATTACGCGAACAGTGAGATGATTCGTAATATACTTCAAGGTGGGGTTACTCCAGAAGAGGAAGCGTTTTTAACGAAAGAGTTTGCGGAGTATAAAAAGAATCATCCTGGTATTTTAGATTTATATATTGGTACGAAAGATAAAAAAACATTAAGTGCCAATCTTGCTGAAGGTGGGCAAGTGCCAGAAGGATATGATCCAACGACAAGACCATGGTATAAAGATTCAGAGGCTGATGTAAAAAAGGTCCATTGGGGACAACCTTCTTATGAAATTGCAACAGGAAAGTTAAGTGTAGGTGTTTCTAAAGCAATTACAGCTCAAGATGGATCTTTATTAGGCGTTGTTGCGATGGATGTATCGCTTGGTACGATTCAGAAGTTGCTTCACAATATTCAATACAATAATGACGGAGAAATGTTTATTATAAATGATAAAAATATGGCTCTTGTTTATCCAGAAAAGATAGGGAAAGATGTTTCTAAAGAGCCACTTATACAGAGCTTAAATAAAGAGGTAACAAAATATGCGGTCACTACAATAAAAGGTGAAGATGTAGTTGTTTATAGTCAATCATTTGACACGATGAAATGGACGATAGGAATCTTTTATCCGAAAGAAACGATCGATGGGCTATTAAATAGTACGAGAAATACAGTTATTATAATGGCATGTATTAGTTTATTAGTTGGAATCGTAGCTTCCTACTTGTTCTCAAGAAGATTAGCAAGACCACTGCAACTATTAAAGAATCACGTGCAAAAAGTAGCAGAAGGCGATTTAACGCTGCGAATGAAAGTGACAAGTAAAGATGAAGTTGGAGAGTTGACTAAGCACTTTAATGATATGGTTGAACAAATGAATGAAATGGTAAGTAAAATTAAAAACAGCGTATCAACGGTGCAACAATCAACGAATAGTTTACATTATTTAACGAACGAAACAGTAGCGGCTAGTAGAGAAGTTTCAGGAGCGATGGATGATGTGAGCGGAGGAGCTTCTACTCTTGCGAATAGTGTGGATGAAGTTTCAGCTCAGCTCGAGAATATGGCGGAGTCAGTAGAACAAATGAATAGCTCCGTTGGTGAAATAAAAGGAGTGGCTGGCAAAGCGGAAGAGGCATCTAAGCAAGGATTAAATACAATGAGGAATTTAATCCGTACGAGGGGACAATCATCTTCGATTGTTGTTCATACAGAAGAAGCATCGGATAAGTTAGAACAAAGAGTTGGATCGATTCAAAATGTTGTTGAGCTTATAAAAGGTATTTCGGATCAAACAAATTTACTTGCTTTAAATGCATCGATTGAAGCTGCCCGTGCAGGTGAGCAAGGTAAGGGATTTGCGGTTGTTGCTGAAGAGGTTCGGAAATTAGCGGAACAATCAAAAGAGGCAACCGGAGAAATCACAATGATGATTGGTGATGTACAATTAGAAGTAAAAAGGGTTGTAGAAGTTGTAAGTAAATTGAAAGACATTGCAGATGTGCAAAATAAAGTGACGACAGAGGCGGAAATGGAGTTCCGTACAATTATGTCAGTTGTAAATACGATTAGTACTTCAGTTGAAAAAATTGTAGAAGAGGTACATAACATAGGTTATGAGCAAGGGGAAATTACAGCGGTAATGCATACAATTGCTGGTACGAGTCAAGAAAGTGCAGCTGTTTCTGAAGAGGTACATGCTGCAACGGAATCACAGGTGAATCATTTAGAAAAGGTAGCTCACACGATGGAAAGTTTGACAGAACATATGAGAGATTTAGAAAGATTAGTCGAGCAGTTTAAAGTGGAAGAGTAACATATTAGTAAAATGATGAGGATTTCGGTAAAATAGACAATGGATATATAAGAAACGATTATAGGAGGAAGACTACTATGGCAATTGTTGATGTATCGATTATTCCAGTAGGAACAGGTAATCCAAGTGTTAGTGAATATGTAGCAGAAGTACAAAAGGTGCTAGAGAAAAATGCAGATCGCGTGAAGTATCAATTAACACCGATGAATACAATTATTGAAGGAGATCTTCCTGTCATTCTAGAAGTAATTCAACAAATGCATGAAGTTCCATATACGAAAGGTGCACAGCGTGTTGCAACAACTATTCGTATTGATGATCGTCGTGATAAAGTAAGCACAATGGAGAAAAAATTAAACTCTGTTCGATCAAAATTATAAGAAAAAGCAGCGATCTTCGCTGCTTTTTTCATATAGGAGGTAAATAAGATGAGTGAAAAGTTTAATGAACAATTTGACGGGTTGTTAGAGAAATACACGGAATTATTACTTGGAGAGAGCAATGAAGAGAGAAAAGAACAGGTACAGAAGTGGGCACTGTATTCTTACATAGCTAAGACGATGCCAGCTTTAGTAAAGCATTGGAATGAAACTTATCCAGATGCGAAAGAAGAGATGGTACAGTTAATTACAGATATTAAAAGGCTGAATGAAGAGAAGCGAAATGAGCAATAAAAAAACTTGAGGTAAATATAATCGCAAGTTTTCTGTATTAATATCCTTATATAATTTACATGGAATATAAAGGATTTTATAGGCATGTCGAATATTTTCGACATGCCTATTTTATGCCTATTAAACTCCATTTTTCTAAATGTCGAAAAATATTTCAGGTATATTTATAAGCAGAAATATAGGTTTTTAAATGTTTTTATAGTATTTTATAAATTATCTAAATAATTATTTGTATCCAATAATTTTAAACAATGATATAATTTTGAAGAGGGGTAAAAAACAGATAAATTACAGTCATAGGGGTGAATTACATGGAACAATTAATGCGAAATTCGTTTCTTTTCTTATCTAAAAATAAAGCGCTAACAAAACTGGCTAAAAAGTACGGTTTACGCTTTGGTGCAGGTCGCTTCGTCGCAGGGGAGACGATTGAATTAGCGACAGCTGCCATTCAACAATTAAATAAGCAAGGTCTTTGTGTAACAATCGATTATTTAGGTGAATTCGTTGATAATGAAGCGGAAGCAAATGAAATGGCTAACCAATCGATTGAAGCGATCCGTGCAATTGGAAGAGAAGGTCTTGATTCACAGCTTTCTTTAAAGATGACTTCTATGGGATTAGATATCTCTGATGAAATCGTAATGAACAATATGCGCCGTATTTTAGAAGCTGCAAAAGAAAATGGTGTGTTCGTTACAATTGATATGGAAGATTATACACGCTGCGGAAAGACAATTGATATCTTTAAACAGTTAAAATCTGAGTACGATAATATTGGTACTGTTATTCAAGCTTACCTATATCGTACAGAAAAAGATATTGAGGATTTAAATGCTTATAAACCTAATTTACGTCTTGTAAAAGGAGCTTATAAAGAACCTGAAGAAGTGGCGTTCCCGGACAAGAAAGATGTAGATGACAATTATAAAAAGATTATTAAAATGCACTTATTAAATGGAAATTATACTGCAATTGCTTCACATGACGAAGCGATTATTGAATATACAAAAAAACTTGCTGAAGAACATAATATTCCAAGGGATCAATTTGAATTCCAAATGTTATATGGTATTCGTAATGAGCGTCAACTTGAGCTAGTAAAAGAAGGTTACAAAATGCGTGTTTACGTACCTTATGGAAACGATTGGTATGGATATTTCATGCGCCGTCTAGCAGAGCGTCCAGCAAACGTTGCGTTCGTATTAAAAGGTATGGTTAAAAAATAACCAAGGAGAAAATACTCCTTGGTTATTTTAATTGCTGAAATGCATAATGTGCCATTTTCTTCGTATCAGGATATAGTTGCGCGCGAGTAGAAGATAATACGACGTTAATGACGCGTTTACCGTCTTTTTCATCCACTGTTACGACTGTATATTTGCCAAGTGCTGATAGACCGCTTTTACTTCCAATCGCATATGGATCGTCATATAGTTCTTCTCGTCCGTAGTTTGCGATGTTTGGAGAGCGTTCTGAAGTATGTAGAGTTGTACGTGTTGAATTCATATATTCTAAAACAACTGGATACTTTAATGCTTCTTTCGTAATAATAGCAATGTCATATGGCGATACTTTATTTCCAAGTGCATCAGCACCACTTGCGTTCTTGAAAGTCGCATGCTTTGTACCGAGTTCCTTCGCTCTAGCATTCATCATTTTTACAAATTCATTTTTTGATCCTGCAATATGTTCTGCAATTGATTCAGCTATTGGATCTGCACTAATGATAAGCATCAGTTTTAATGCCTCATCACGTTTTAACTTTTCCCCAGCACGAAGTTTAATTTTCTTACTTTGACTTTCTGTTTTAATTGCGTTTTCTGTAACTGTAATTTCTTCATCTTCTTTTACATTCTCTAGTAAAAGAAGGGTTGTCATCATTTTGGCTATACTAGCCGGATAAGAGCGTTCGTCTTCACGTTTCCCATACAAAATTTCACCTGTGTCTGCATCGATTGTAACTCCGTATTGCCCAGTAATATTAGGTTGATCAGCTCTTACAGATTGTTGCCTTTGTGCATAGGAGAAGAAAATCATCCCTGTAAATAGTGTGGCAATCATTACAATCATAACTATTGTTCGTTTCATTATAATTCCCTCATTTGTTACAAATAAATTGGGCAGAAAAAGCAGCCATTAATCATTATGCCACGTTCTCTGCCCAAAAATATAGCGTTATTTTTCGCCCATATTATGCTTTTTATATTGTTGGTTATTACCTTGACGTCCTTTTTCCACGCCGTGGTTATGCGGACCTGCGTTTCCAGTTACACTAGCTGCACTAATTCCAGCCTTTGAAGGGTTCTTCTTAAGTTTTGCCATATATATTCCTCCAGTTTCGTCAGATTATAAAAAGGGAAAGTGTATTTTAGTGAAGAAAATACATATATAGCATGGGCAAATAAAAGAAAAATATTTATTTCAGAAAATTTTATCAATAAATATATTGCGAAAATTTAAACAGTATCATATATTTATTAGTAGAGGCTCACTCATTGATTGCGACTTATGTCGAAAAATTGAATGAGCATTCATTCAAGAATAGGGGGAGAATTGGATGTTCCAAATTAAAAAGGCTGCTGTTCTAGGTTCAGGCGTAATGGGTTCGGGAATTGCGGCACACTTAGCTAATATTGGTATTCCGACATTATTGCTTGATATTGTACCACCTGCGCTTACGAAAGAAGAAGAAGCGAAGGGACTTACATTAGAACATAAAAGTGTGAGAAATCGTTTTAGTAATACGGCTGTGCAAAAACTATTAAAGCAAAAACCAGCTCCTCTGACAGTGAAAGGAAATTTAGCACTGATTGAAGCAGGTAACTTAGAAGATGACCTTGAGCGTCTAGCTGATGTAGATTGGATTATTGAAGTAGTAGTTGAAAACTTAGATATTAAAAAGAAACTATTTGAAAAAGTAGATGCGGTTCGTAAACCGGGTTCTATCGTAAGCTCGAATACGTCAGGTATTTCAGTTGAAAAAATGGCAGAAGGTCGTTCAGACGACTTCCAGAAACACTTCTTAGGCACACACTTTTTTAACCCACCACGATATTTAAAACTTCTAGAGGTAATACCGACGAAAGAAACAGATCCACAAGTATTAAGCTTCATGAAACTATTTGGCGAAGACGTTCTTGGAAAAGGCGTTGTTATCGCAAAAGATACACCAAACTTTATTGGAAACCGCATCGGTACGTACGGTTTACTTGTTACTCTTCAAGAGATGGTAAAACGCGGCTATAGCATTGGGGAAGTTGATTCTGTAACAGGCCCACTTATTGGTCGTCCGAAGAGCGCAACGTTCCGCACATTAGATGTTGTCGGTTTAGATACATTCGTACACGTTGCAAATAACGTATATGAAAATGTGCAAGAAGAAGAGCGTGATGTATTTAAAGTACCAGCTTTCATGCATGACATGCTGGAGAAAAAATGGCTTGGAAGTAAAACGGGTCAAGGCTTCTTCTTAAAACAAGGAAAAGAAATTTTAGAATTAAATCCTGAAACGATGGAATACGAAGCGCGTAAAAAATTAAAAGCTGCATCCGTAGAGTTAAGTAAACAAGAAAAAGGATTAGCGAATAAATTGAAAGCGCTTGTATACGCAAAAGACCGCGCAGGAGAGTTATTATGGAACATCATTACACCAACTCTTTTATACTCTGCAAAACTTCATAAAGAAATTGCTGACGATATCGTTGCAATTGACCAAGCGATGAAGTGGGGCTTTGGATGGGAGCAAGGGCCATTTGAAGTGTGGGATGCAATCGGCGTTGAAAAATCTGTTCAAAAGATGGAAGAAAACGGCGTAGTTGTTCCTACTTGGGTGAAAGAAATGTTAGAGAAAGGTTTCACTACTTTCTATAAACATGATAACGGCGATAGCTACTATTACGATAATGGCGAATATAAACTAATCGAGCGTAATAAAAAAGCAATTTCTCTTAAGCAATTAAAAGCGAAAAATGGTGTATTAAAGAAAAATAGCGGAGCGAGCTTAATTGATTTAGGCGACGGCATCCTTTGCTTAGAGTTCCATTCGAAGAGCAATGCAATCGGTATGGATATTACGCAAATGATTAACTACGCTGTTGATGAAGTAGAAAAGAATTATAAAGGTCTTGTTATCGGTAACCAATCGAAGAACTTCTGCGTTGGTGCGAACCTAGCAATGATCTTAATGGAAGCACAAGACGACAACTACTTTGAAATTGAGTGGGTTGTGAAAAACTTCCAAGATGCAATGACGAAAATTAAGTACTCTTCTAAGCCAGTTGTAGCAGCACCATATGGTATGACGCTTGGCGGAGGTACAGAAGTTTGCTTACCAGCAGCGAGCATTCAAGCTTCTAGTGAAACGTATATGGGCTTAGTAGAAGTTGGTGTTGGCTTAATCCCTGGCGGAGGCGGTAATAAAGAGCTATACATTAAACACTTAAACAAAATGGCAAACGGTGTAGAGTTTGATCTGCAAAAAGTTGCAAATAAAGTGTTCGAAACAGTCGCAATGGCGAAAGTTTCAACTTCAGGACAAGAAGCAGTTTCTCATAACTTCTTAGGTGATAAAGATGGTATTAGTGTGAATGGTGATCACTTACTATACGATGCGAAACAGAAAGCACTTGCTTTATATGAAGCTGGTTATAAAGCGCCGATCCGCAAAAAGATACCAGTTGTTGGGGAAACAGGATATGCAACTCTTGCACTTGGTGCGGAAGCAATGCATTTATCTGGTTACATTTCAGAGTACGATCTTCACATTGCTAAGAAACTTGCATATGTCATTGCGGGCGGAAAAGTACCGTACGGAACAGAAGTTGATGAGCAATATTTATTAGATGTAGAACGTGAAGCATTTATTAGCTTAGTAAGTGAGATGAAATCACAAGCAAGAATGCAGCACATGCTTGTAAAAGGAAAGCCATTACGTAACTAATAACGAGGGGAGATATCGTTCATGAGAGAAGCTGTCATTGTTGCGGGAGCAAGAACACCAATTGGAAAAGCAAAGAGGGGTTCATTAAAAACAGTTCGTCCTGACGATCTAGGGGCGTTAGTAGTAAAGGAAACGTTAAAGCGTGCGAATTATGAAGGACCAATCGATGATTTAATTTTCGGTTGTGCGATGCCAGAAGCAGAGCAAGGTTTAAATATGGCTCGTAATATCGGCGGATTAGCAGGACTTTCTTACGATGTTCCAGCTATTACGATTAACCGTTACTGTTCTTCAGGTTTACAAAGTATCGCTTACGGAGCAGAGCGTATTATGCTTGGTCACTCTGAAGCTGTATTATCAGGCGGAGCAGAATCAATGAGTTTAGTTCCAATGATGGGACACGTTGTTCGTCCGAATAGTCGCCTTGTAGAAGCGGCTCCAGAATATTATATGGGTATGGGACATACAGCAGAGCAAGTTGCTGTGAAATATGGAATTTCTCGTGAAGAGCAAGATGCATTTGCAGTAAGAAGTCATCAACGTGCTGCGAAAGCATTAGCTGCAGGAAACTTTGCTGATGAAACAGTATCTGTAGATGTAACGTTACGTACTGTTGGATCAAATAACAAACTGCAAGAAGAAACAATCACTTTCGCACAAGACGAAGGTGTAAGAGCAGAAACAACGCTAGACATTTTAGGTAAATTACGTCCAGCATTTAACGTTCGCGGTTCTGTAACAGCTGGTAACTCTTCACAAATGAGTGACGGTGCAGCATCTGTACTATTAATGGATCGCGAAAAAGCAGTGAGCGATGGCATGAAGCCACTTGCGAAATTCCGTTCATTTGCAGTAGCTGGCGTACCACCAGAAGTAATGGGAATCGGCCCAATCGCTGCAATTCCAAAAGCGTTAAAACTAGCTGGCTTAGAGCTATCTGATATTGGCTTATTTGAACTAAATGAAGCATTCGCTTCTCAATCAATTCAAGTTATTCGTGAACTTGGTTTAGATGAAGAAAAAGTAAACGTAAACGGTGGTGCAATCGCACTTGGACATCCACTTGGCTGTACAGGAGCAAAACTAACACTATCTCTTATTCACGAAATGAAACGCCGCAACGAACAATTCGGTATCGTAACAATGTGTATCGGCGGCGGAATGGGAGCAGCGGGAGTATTTGAATTACTATAAAAAAAGTGGAAGCGGCTTGTTCAGAATGTGAGGGGGATGGAGCTTCAGACGTAGAGGCGCTCTTTGCCTCGTAGGAAGAAGCGAAGCCACCGAACATTCTAGCCGCTGGAACTGGATTTAAAAAAAGTGGAAGTGGCTTGTTCTAGCCGCTGGAACTGGATTATAAAAAAAAATGGAAGCAACAAAGGTTTATAAAAAAAAGGGAGAGCCAGCTTCTTTCAAAAAGAGAGAAGCGGCTCATGAAAATATGAAGGAGGAAATTTTCATGGAAAAAACAGTAGGAAATGCGGTTAAAGGCGGTAGCTTTTTAGTAGATGAGATTACGATTGATCAAGTGTTTACGCCAGAAGATTTTTCATCTGAGCATAAAATGATTGCAAAAACGACAGAGGACTTTATTGTAAATGAAGTTCTTCCAGAGCTTGAATATTTAGAGCAACATGAGTTTGATCGTTCAGTTCGTCTTTTAAAAGAAGCTGGGGAACTTGGTTTATTAGGCGCTGACGTACCAGAAGAGTACGGCGGAATTGGTCTTGATAAAGTAAGCTCAGCGTTAATCGCAGAGAAATTCTCTCGCGCTGGTGGCTTTGCAATTACTCACGGTGCTCACGTAGGTATCGGATCTTTACCAATCGTATTATTCGGTAACGAAGAGCAAAAGAAAAAGTATTTACCATTACTTGCAACTGGTGAAAAATTAGCTGCATACGCATTAACAGAGCCAGGTTCAGGATCTGACGCATTAGGTGCAAAAACAACTGCACGTTTAAATGCAGAAGGTACACATTACGTATTAAACGGTGAAAAACAGTGGATTACAAACTCTGCATTCGCTGACGTATTTATTGTATATGCAAAAATCGATGGAGAGCACTTCTCAGCATTTATCGTAGAGAAAGACTACGCTGGCGTATCTACAAGCCCAGAAGAAAAGAAAATGGGTATTAAATGTTCTTCAACTCGTACGTTAATTTTAGAAGATGCGTTAGTACCGAAAGAAAACTTACTTGGTGAAATCGGTAAAGGTCATATTATCGCATTCAACATTTTAAATATCGGTCGTTATAAATTAGGTGTTGGTACAGTTGGATCTGCGAAACGTGCAGTAGAAATTTCAGCACAATATGCAAACCAACGTCAACAGTTCAAACAACCAATCGCTCGCTTCCCATTAATTCAAGAGAAACTTGCGAATATGGCAGCAAAAACATATGCAGCTGAAAGCTCTGTATATCGTACAGTAGGTTTATTCGAAAGCCGCATGAGCACATTATCTGAAGAAGAAGTAAAAGATGGTAAAGCAGTAGCAGCTTCTATCGCTGAATATGCAATCGAGTGCTCTTTAAACAAAGTATTCGGTTCTGAAGTATTAGACTATACAGTAGATGAAGGTGTTCAAATTCACGGTGGTTACGGATTTATGGCAGAGTACGAGATTGAAAGAATGTACCGTGATTCTCGTATTAACCGTATTTTCGAAGGAACGAACGAAATTAACCGCCTAATCGTACCAGGTACGTTCTTACGTAAAGCGATGAAAGGTGAATTACCACTTCTTCAAAAAGCACAAAAATTACAAGAAGAGTTAATGATGATGATGCCAGAAGAAGTAGGCGATGAGCCATTAGCACTTCAAAAGTATTTAGTAACTAATGCGAAGAAAATCGGCTTAATGGTAGCTGGATTAGCGGCTCAAAAATACGGTAAAGCATTAGATAAAGAGCAAGAAATTCTGGTAAATATCGCTGACATCGTAAGCAATCTATACGCAATGGAATCAGCTGTTCTTCGTACAGAAAAAGCAATCAAAACAACTGGTCTTGAAAAGAATAAACAAAAAGTGTTATACACTGAAGTATTCTGCCAAGAAGCATTTAACGAAATCGAAGCAGATGCGAAAGAAACACTTATCGCAGTTGAAAACGGCGACATGCTGCGCATGATGTTATCATCATTACGTAAATTAACTCGCCACACACCACTTAACGTAATTCCGAAGAAACGTGAAATCGCTGCGAAAATTTTAGAAGATGAGCGTTACACAGTTTAATATCTTTAAAGAACAGTAGTCGTTTATACGGCTACTGTTCTTTTTTTTGAAAAAAAGAAATTTTTAGTGACATAAAACTAATACCATTAGTATAATAAAACTAATGGTATTAGTTTTCGTGAAAAGGGAGATGGGACTATGAGGATGATACATGAAAAAACGTTATATCAATTGTCATTTTTGCCAAGAGCGTTTCCTGTAAATTGTTACTTTGTAGAGGAAGAAGATGGTTTAACTTTAATTGATGCGGCTTTGCCATATAGCGCAAAAGGTATTTTACAGGCGGCTGAGAAAATAGGAAAACCAATTACTAAAATTGTATTAACACATGCGCATGATGATCACATTGGTGCATTAGACGCATTAAAGGAAGTACTTCCTCATGTTCCAGTCTATATTTCTAAGCGGGACGCAAAGCTGTTAGAAGGAGATACGACGTTACAAAAGGATGAACCGAATATACCGATAAAAGGCGGTGTACCTAAAAAATTAAAAACGGTACCTGATGTTTTATTGGAAGATGGCGACCGAGTTGGATCGCTTCTTGCGATTATGACACCGGGACATACGCCGGGCTCCATGTCGTTTCTTGATGTAAGAAATAAAGCTCTTATTGTTGGGGATGCATTCCAAACAAGAGGAGGTATGGCTGTTTCGGGACAAATAAAATTTTGGTTTCCGTTTCCGGCGATGGCAACGTGGAGCAAAGAAATATCATTACAAAGTGCACAGAAGCTAAGCGAATATGAGCCTTCCTTGCTTGCAGCAGGGCACGGAAAAATGATAAAGGATCCAGGGGCTGTCATAGAGCTTGCTATTAAGGAAGCGAAGCGGAATATAGAAAGTAAGAAAGAGGGTTAATTTATGTCACCGAGAATCGGACTTACATTACAGAAAATTGTAGAAACAGCTGCAGAAATTGCAGATACAAATGGAATACAAGAAGTAACGTTAGCTTCATTAGCGCAAAGATTAGGGATACGTTCGCCCTCACTATATAATCATGTAAAAGGGTTACAAGATGTACGGAAACATCTTGGTATTTACGGAATAAAACAGCTGCATAACAAACTGGAAGAAGCAGCCGAGGATAAACGTATGGATGAAGCAATTCATGCATTAGGAGAAGCATATGTAGCATTTGTCCGAAAACATCCTGGACTATATGAAGCAACTTTTTTACGAGATGAAGAAGTAAGAAAAGCAGGTGACGGAATTGTAAAGCTTTGTCTTCAGGTTTTACAACAGTATGGCTTAGAAGGAGAGAATGCACTTCATGCGACACGCGGATTCAGAAGTATTTGTCATGGATTTGCTTCGATTGAACAACAGGGCGGATTTGGTTTGCCGTTAGATTTAGATATAAGTTTACATGTATTGTTGGAAACGTTTATTAAAGGGTTACGTGAATAAGAAGCGAGGCAAACAAAAACCTTAGAAGTGATTCTAAGGTTTTTTAGTGCATATAATTCGAAAAGAGCGGTAGGCTTTTTCTCATTACATGATATTATTTAGCAGGTTTGAAAAATGTGTATATGGCTAAGAAAAAGCAAACGAAACTGAATACGGTAGGATCTTGATATGGACTAGGCTCAGAGCCCTTCTGGATTTCTGTAAGGAAGTCATGTGTTTTCATGTTCATTGCTCCTTTAACTAATAAAATTTATATGATGCGAGGGTTATGGTGGATAGATAAGAAATTTTTGGAATTTCATCTAATAATTATTCTATAGTAATCTAATTCCAAAAACTATATAATACAAAGCTTTCATGATATGTAAAATTGCATATTATTCTTTTTGAAAAATTTGTTATATTATCTATATATTTGTATTAAAGGGTTTTTGTTAAGGTAATGAAAACAAATGGAGGAATAGTATGAGAAAAACAGTATTAGACGCGTATAATGCAGAAAGAGAAGTAGATAACATAACATATAAAAATCTAGTTGTAACGATTGCAAGCATTCTAGGGTTCTCACTCTTAGGGGGATTATTCCTTGCTTTAGCCCTTGGAATTTTTGGAGAAGAGGTATTACGTGCTAATTTAGAGGGCTATTATTTACTTCTATTTGATGCAGCTGTTGTTACTATTGTTTTATTTGCGTATAAACCAGTGCTTCATTTTATTAAGAACATATGGGATGTATCTATTTTAAAAAATGGGAAAACCTACTTGTATTTATTAATAGGTTTTATCATCATTGCATTAACTCAGTATGTAATGTTAGAGTTGTTTAGCTTTGAAAGTGCAGAGCAGCAACGAGATCAATTAGGGAGCTTAGGACTTCAAAATAGTCTACAAAGTATTATATATGTGTTAAGTGTTGCTATAATTACACCAATTAAAGAAGAAATTTTATATAGAGGTATTTTGTATCGATTTTTTGAAAAGAAATATAGTTTTCTAGTTGGTATCATTATTTCTTCCTTTATCTTTGGGATTCTTCATGGTGGTTTTCCAGTTACGGCAATGATTATGGGGATTGTATTTGCTATGTTATATAAGAAAACACAATCTATTTTACCTAGCATCATTTTACATATTGTATGGAACCTACTTGTGAGTATAAGTATGATTGTTTCTTTATAAAATTGAATGAATATTTAGCATAAAAGATGAATGGCCTAGCTATTCATCTTTTATTTTGTTTATATGTGGGAAAAGTTGATGAATACAATCCAAAAAGAACCAAATACTAATGATGAATGAACAAAGAAAGGCGGGTATGTTATATGCAAAACTTAACAGAGCTTGAAGTAGAAAATTTACGTCATTTAATTGGTGGACACGCAACAATTATTAACAAGTTGGAGCAGTATGCACAGACGTGTACAGATCCACAACTGAAACAAATGCTACAAAAAGATGCGCAAGATGCACGAAATACGAAACAGCAATTAATGACTTTCCTAGGATAGGAGGAAGCGGAAAATGAATGAAAAAGATATGGTAAATGATTATTTAGCAGGATTGAATGCAAGTTTAACAAGCTATGCAAATTATATTGCTCAGTCTGATAATGAACAGTTACATCAAACGTTAATTCAAATTCGTAATCAAGACGAGGCGCGCCAACGTAATATGTATGAGTATGCAAAGCAAAAGAGTTATTACAAACCGGCAGCACCTGCTAATCCAATGATTGTACAGCAATTAAAAAGTCAATTAAGTGCGGAATAACAGGAAAAAGAAGACGAGCGAATTTATTCGCTCGTTTTCTTTTTGTATATGTCAATAAATACATAATAAATATTTTTCCAGTTGTAACAAATATGACGAAAATGGAATATAACAATTCACAAAAAGGACAAAAACTTTGTTCAATATTTCACAAAGTATCCATGGTTTCTATCGTGAGAACCTCTATAATTAGGATTGTAAAGAACAAAAGAAATAGATTATATGATCAATTAGGAGAGATTGCTATGAAAAGACATACAAGAAAAATTGCAATTATCGGTACTGGATTAGTTGGATCAAGTTGTGCGTATTCTATTGTGAATCAAGGTATTTGCGAAGAGCTATTATTAATTGATATAAATCATGAACGTGCAGTTGGGGAAGCGATGGATTTATCACATTGCATTAACTTTACAAATACAAGAACAAAAGTATATGCAGGAAGCTATGAAGACTGCAAAGATATGGACATTGTTATTATTACAGCAGGGCCAGCACCAAAACCTGGACAAAGTCGCTTAGATACTTTAGGAGCGAGTGCGAAGATTATGGAAAGTGTTGTTGGCGGCGTAATGGAAAGTGGATTTGATGGTATTTTCTTACTTGCATCGAACCCAGTTGATATTATTACATATGAAGTGTGGAAATTATCTGGATTACCTAGAAATCGCGTAATCGGTACAGGTACATCATTAGATTCTTCTCGCTTAAGAACAATTTTATCTGAAATGTTACATGTAGACCCTCGTAGTATTCATGGGTATTCATTAGGAGAACATGGTGATTCTCAAATGGTTGCTTGGTCTCACGTAACTGTTGGTGGAAAGCCAATTCTGCAAATTTTAGAAGAACAAAAAGAACGATTTGGTAAAATAGATTTAGATGAAATTGTTGAGAAGACTGCAAAAGCTGGTTGGGAAATTTATAAACGTAAAGGAACTACTTATTACGGAATTGGAAATTCTCTAGCATATATTGCGAGTTCAATCTTTAATGATGATCACCGTGTCATTGCTGTATCAGCCATTTTAGATGGTGAGTACGGTGAATATGATATTTGTACAGGAGTACCAGCTATTATTACTAGAGATGGTATAAGAGAAGTTGTAGAACTCAATTTAACAGAGGATGAAGAATCTCGATTCGCAAAATCAAACGATATTTTACGTGATTATATGACAACAATTGGTTACTAACTTATAGAAGAAGGTGAAACAAATGAAGGAATATATAATGTCTCGTGTATTTAAAGCATCTGCTGGAATCGCACAAGGTATTTTCGTATCCCTCGGAATTGGTTTACTGATCGAAAATATAGGAAGAATTGTTGATATACCATTACTTATTACAATCGGAGTTGTTGCAAAATCACTAATGGCACCGGCAATTGGTGCCGGAATTGCTTTTATGCTCGGTGCAAACGGTCTTGTAATCTTCTCGGCGATGGTAGCCGGAGCAATTGGTGCCGGATCCATTTCAATTACTGAAGCCGGTCTAATTATTAAAACAGGTGAGCCAATCGGTGCATTATTAACAGCAACTTTAGCTGTATATATTGGTAAACGTTTAAGCGGAAAAACTGCGTTAGATATGATGCTCGTTCCATTTGCAGCAATATTAGGTTCTGGTTTAGTTGGTATTTGGTTATCTCATAATATTACTCCTGTTTTAAATGCAGTTGGAGCGTTTATTAAAGATAGCTCAGCTGGTAGTCCGTTTATTGCTTCTATCGTCATTGCAGTAGTTTGGGGGCTATTACTTATCTCTCCAGCTTCATCAGCTGCGTTAGCAATTGCACTTAGCTTAGACGGTGTTGCAGGTGGTGCTGCTCTTGCCGGATGCGTCGCTCAGTTTATCGGATTCTCTGTCATCTCAGCGAAAGAAAATAATTTAGGTGGCATATTAGCTCAAGCACTTTGTACTCCGAAAGTACAGTTACCAAATATCACTAAAAATCCAATGATTCTTGTCCCAACTGTCGTTGCCAGTGCTATAGTCGGTCCAGTATCCGCATTAATTTTCCAACTGGAAGCAGGAAAGGAAATTGCAGGTCTTGGATTAAGTTCTCTTATCGCACCAATTAATTTAATTTCCAGCCAAGGATGGGAAGTTCTCCCGGCGATGGTAATTACTTATATCGTCATTCCAGTAGCTGTTTCTTATATACTTTACATTGCTCTTAAAAAAGCAGGTCGTATTCACTCTGGTGATATGACTGTACCGCAATCTTAAGTTGAAAATCTCCTTAATAATATATAAAAGCAGACTGAGAAGCCACAGTCTGCTTTTTTGTCATGCTACATTCTATGATTTTGTTTTACTGGAACTCTTATTGGTTCTTTGGCCAATAAGAGCTGAACGCCGAAGTAAAGTATACTTGCAAGCGTCATTCCAGAAATGGCATCTACAAAGGCATGCTGCTTCGTAAATAGCGTTGATAAAATAATAAGTGTACCGAAGAAAGTAAGGATGTAATATTCAAAAGCATGCTGTTCTCTACGCTTAAAGGCAGCTAACATAATTACAAATGTAGTAAGAACGTGAATGCTAGGGAAACAGTTTACTGGCTGGTCGATACTATAAATATAGCGAACTAGTTCAGAAAATACATCTGTTCCAACGACAGTCGGACGCGGTACAGTTGTTTGCCAAAAATAATAAATAGAAAAACAAGCAAGCTTTCCAAAAATAACACTACTTAAAGTGACATAATATTGCTTTCGGTCAGCAAAGCAGTAATAAATAAGTGCGCCGTATAAGTATGGAAACCAAAGTAAATAAGGAATAATAAATGCTTTTACAAATGGAATCCAATCATCTACTACAGTTGTAACGTCTACTGCGTGAACAGTCGATTTATTTAATACGTCGTAAAGGGGACTTACGAGCACGAGTAGAAGTATATAACTTAACGGAAGAAAAGATGAAAGTTTAAATTTCTTCATGTTGATCTCCTATGTTTAGTAATGTAAGTAAATTCAATTGATTATAATATAGAAACGTGAATTGGGCTATCGATTTTACTTACATTTTCTTGAATTAACCTTACGTTTTTGTCACTTGACTAAAAAGAAGGGGAGGGTGCTAAATGAAGCGTTTATCGTATTTCTTATTTTTTATATTGATATGCCTAGTCGGTGCTGGGTGTGCAAAGGATAAAGAAGGAGAGAAATTAGAATATAACGGAAGAGCACTCGTAATTGGAGTTGTTGGAGAAAAGCCGAAAGATACGTTTAGGAATGTAAAGTTTGAAGAAATGAAGTTAGAGGAACTGGAAAAGAAATCTAAGGAAGTGGATGGTTTTCTCATAATGAAAGATCACTTTCAAGAAGCCTCAACAGAGCAGTATAAAAATGTATTTTCATCGCTAAAGAAACCAGTGTTTTTTATCGGTTTACAAGATAAATCATATTCAATTTTTATTACAAAAGGAATAGAGTATAACAGTGCACGAAAAGATGTAAATGCTATGTATACGCAAGGCTTTGCAAATATCGGAAGTGGTGAAGGGCAACAATGGGCAATTGGTTTATCTAATGGTGGAAATACAGAAGAAAGTATTCATAATATGTATATAGTCGTATTTCAAACCATCGCAGATTATTTGAATAGATGATGAGGGAGCCTGTAAACGAGGCTTCTTATTTTTTTAATCAAACGTTTGTTTAAGCTGTATGTTCGGTAGGAAGAAACCGATGTAACTCAAGGGTTGACAAAGAAAAATAGAGAATTAATCAAACGTTTGTTTAAGCTGTATGTTCGGTAGAAAGAAACTCTGTAGTTCAAAGGTTAAGAAAGAAAATGGAGAATTAATCAAACGCTTGTTTAAGATATATGTTTGGTGCAGAATCTAAAAAATTTATATATTTATTTTTTTCTTAACAAATGGCGGAAAAATAAGAAAAATTCGCAGGATTATTAAAAATTATCACGAAATAAGTAAAAGTTTAGCGAATAATGGTTTGAAATAATAAAACGTTTTCTATATGATAAAGGTAAAGGTTAGTAAAAAAGTAGGTGAATTTATGACAGTAACATTTTATTCATATCCAAAGTGTGGCACATGTCAAAAGGCAAAGAAATGGTTTGAGGCAAACGATGTAGCATATGAGATGATTCATATTGTTGAAAATCCACCATCAAAAGAAGATTTACGTAATTTACATGAAAAAAGTGAATTACCATTAAAAAAATTCTTTAATACAAGTGGAATGCGTTACCGTGAACTTGGTCTAAAAGATAAGTTGAAAGATGCAAGCGAAGACGAAATGTATGAGCTTTTAGCATCTGATGGCATGTTGATTAAACGTCCAATTGTAACAGATGGAACGAATGTAACACTTGGTTTTAACGAAGAGCAGTTTGAAAGTGTGTGGAAAAAGTACCAATAAGGTATTTTTACATAATTAATACATTCACTGGAGGTACAGTCATGAGCATTCCAAATAATTTACGTTACTCTGAAGAACACGAATGGGTAAAAACTGAAGGTAATGAAGTTGTTATCGGTATCACTCACTTTGCACAAGGTGAGCTAGGCGATATCGTATTCGTTGAACTTCCTGAAGTAGGTGCAACAATCGAAGCTGACGAGCCATTCGGAAGCGTAGAATCTGTTAAAACAGTTTCTGAGTTATACGCACCTGTAAGCGGTAAAGTTGTAGCAGTAAACGAAGAATTAAGTGACCAACCAGAACTTGTTAACGAATCTCCATACGAGGGTGCATGGATGGTTAAAGTTGAACTTTCTGATGCAAGCCAAGTTGAGAAGTTATTAACTGCAGAAAAATATGCAGAAATGACAAACCAAGACTAATTATAGTCGACTAAAGGACAGCCTTTGTGCTGTCCTTTTTTATTTTTTGTGAAATAATGAAATTCAAGTTATATGTAAATAAATAAGCTATTATGAGAAAAACTGTTTTGTGGTAAGGTTTCATAAGTCTTCACAATCTAAACGAGCCGCTTGCGCTTTTCATTGTCTAGCTCCAGCGGCTAGATTGTTCGGTGGCTTCGCTTCTTCCTGCAAGGCCAAAAGCGCCTTTACGTCAGAAGCTCCATCCCCCTCACAATCTGAATGAGCCGCTTGCGCTTTTCTTTTGCAAAAATAAACAGGAAACAACATGAAAATAACGAATATACTATATACTAAGTTCAAGGTTATATAGTATATGGTGATCGGGTGATGACATATGATTTATGTAGAAAAAGTCATTATTGTAGAAGGTACATCAGATAGAAGAAAGATTGAATCTATTATTCGTGAACCGGTGGAAATTGTTTGTACAAATGGTACAATTGGTTTGTCGAAAATGGATGAGCTCGTTGATCAGTTTTTTGATAAGGAAGTGTATGTGCTAGTGGATGCTGATGATGCTGGAGAAAAGTTAAGGAAACAATTTCGAAAAGAATTCCCGCAAGCCGAGCATATCTATATTGATCGCTCGTACCGAGAAGTGGCAACTGCGCCATCTACACACTTAGCAAATGTATTATGGGGAGCCGACATTGATGTTTATACAGAATATTTACGGTAAGGAATGATAGAAGTGATTGATTGGACAGGAGCCGAAGCTACAGCCCTAATAGAGAACGAAGAAAAAACAGTATTATATGTATATACTCCAATGTGTGGAACATGCCAATTAGCAAAAAAGATGTTAACAGTCGTTGAGATGACAATTGAAGGCCTCAAAATTGGGATGTTAGATTTAAATTATGCTCCGCATTTAGCGAAAGAGTATGGGATTGAAAGTGTACCTTGTTTACTTGTTTTTGAAAATGGGACACTGATGAAGAAGATATACGCATTTCATTCGGTTGAATATTTATATACGGAATTAAAGTAGGCGGCAAAATTTTTGCCGCCTCGACATATTTCTTGGGAAATATGTCGAGATGCAGGGTGGCTACAGTATTTGTCGAGCGAAAATAACAGGATTGCTCTTTAGTGAGAGGGAATGGTATGTAATAGAAAGTGATATGAAGGATGTGATTTAGGGTGAGATTATATTCTTTGCTTCAATCATTTGTAAATTACGCTAATGGTCAATATCATTTAGAACCGCTTTTAAGACAAGAAGAAAAAACTGTTAATTTTCGCTTTGGAGATGAAAGTTGTTCGTTACAAATTTCAAGAGATTATATAGAGCTACTACATGAGGAAAGAGGAACGGAACAAATCATTTGCTTAGATGAAAAGGATATAGAACAATTGGTGAATGGAAATGTACGATTGCAAATGCTAATGAATGATGGACGTGTACAATATTCGGGAACGTACCGAACGATGTTATTAGTGGAATCGATGTTTCATATATGTAAACCGATGTCAGTAGGTGCTTAAAATTCTGAAGTTTCATTTTTTGCGAAAATTTCTGTTGACATGGTGAGTGTATATTGATACAATTCAAGTCATAAAATATAGACAATTTCATAAATTTCAAATCAGACGAAAATTGAATCTGATTTCTCTTATCAAGAGAGGTGGAGGGACTGTGCCCTGTGAAGCCCGGCAACCGTCAACTTATGTTGAAATGGTGCCAATTCCTGCAAAGCAAATGCTTTGAGAGATGAGAGAGAGGGATAATGTTGTTATATACGCATAAAAACCTTTCTGCTTCTCTAAAGCAGAAAGGTTTTTTTATTGTTTGAATGTGGAGGACATTCAAACAATAAAAGTAATGATAACAGTGGACTACACGCATTAAAAATAAAAAATTGCGGAGTCGACCTAAAATCTTTATGAAATCTAGCTCCAGCGGCTAGAACAGTCGGTCGTTTCATCCCTTCCTATGAGGCAAAAAGCGCCTCTACGTCAGGGATTCAAACGCCCTCTTGTTCTAAACGATCCGCTTGCGCTTTTTATTTAAAAAAGGGGTGAACATCATGATTCTATTAGAGAATGTAAGGAAAATATATAAGGCGAAAAGCGGTGATGTCACTGCTGTAGATAACGCCAATTTAAAAATAGAAAAAGGTGAAATATTTGGTGTTATTGGATATAGCGGCGCTGGGAAAAGTTCTTTAATCAGATTGTTTAATCAGTTAGAGAAACCGACTTCTGGCCAAATTACAATTGCAAATCGTGTTATATCAGCAATTACAGGAAGTGAACTTCGTAAGGCAAGGCAAGAAATTGGAATGATTTTTCAGCACTTCAACTTACTTTGGTCACGAACTGTACGTGAAAATATAGAGTTTCCACTTGAAATTGCAGGTGTTGATAAAGCGAAGAGAAGAAAACGTGTGGATGAATTAATTCATCTTGTTGGATTAGAAGGAAGAGGAGACGCGTACCCATCTCAGCTGAGCGGGGGACAAAAGCAACGCGTCGGGATTGCAAGAGCATTAGCTAACAATCCACAAGTGCTTTTATGTGACGAAGCAACGTCAGCTCTTGATCCGGAAACGACAGATCAAATTTTGGATTTACTATTAGACATTAATAAGCGCCTTGGTTTAACAATTGTACTCATTACACATGAGATGCACGTAATTCGAAAGATTTGTAATCGTGTTGCGGTAATGGAGAAAGGAAAGATTGTAGAAACAGGTCCAGTACTTGATGTATTCCGTAATCCGAAGCAAGATATTACGAAACGATTTGTACAGCAGTTAACGGATTCTGAAGATACAAATGAAACGATTGAAAGTTTAATTGAAAAATATCCAGATGGAAAAGTAATTCGTTTGCAGTTTATCGGTGAGGCTGTAGAAAGACCAGTGCTTCAACGATTGATGCAACGCAGTGACATAGAAGTTAGCATTTTGCAAGGAAATATCGCACAAACGAATAACGGTTCTTACGGTAGTTTAGTTGTTCATTTAAATGGTGAGGAAACAGCGATCCAGCAAGCAATAGAAGGAATTCATCAAGATCAAGTAGAGCTGGAGGTGATTGCACATGGATAAGTTACTCACAAATGTTGATTGGAATCAAATGTTAGAAGCAACTGGTGAAACGTTATATATGACGGCAATCGCAGCTCTTGCGACATTTGTTTTAGGACTCATTTTAGGATTGTTACTCTTCATGACAGCAAAAGATAATTTATGGGAAAACAAATCAATTAATACGGTGATTGGAGCATTCGTAAATATATTCCGTTCTATACCATTCATCATTTTAATTATTTTATTAATCCCATTCACAAAGATTCTTCTTGGAACAATTCTTGGAGCAAGTGCAGCTTTGCCGGCTTTAATTATTGGAGCGGCACCATTCTACGCGAGAATGGTTGAAATCGCACTTCGCGAAATTGATAAAGGTGTAATTGAAGCTTCAAAAGCAATGGGAGCAAAAACAAGCACAATTATTTTGAAAGTGTTAATTCCAGAATCGTTACCAGCATTAGTATCTGGTATTACGGTTACGACAATTGCTTTAGTAGGCTATACAGCAATGGCAGGAGTTGTTGGTGCTGGTGGCCTTGGAACACTTGCTTACTTAGAAGGATTCCAAAGAGGGAATAACGATGTAACAATCGTTGCGACAATTTGTGTATTACTAGTTGTATTTTTAATTCAGTGGATTGGTGATAGTTTAACGACTCGAATAGATAAACGATAATGAAAAACGGGAGGATGTTTCAAATGAAAAAATTATTACTTACGGCACTTATTTCAACTTCAATTTTTGGATTAGCTGCTTGTGGCGGGAAAGATAAAGATGAAAAGAAACTTGTTGTTGGTGCTTCTAACGTACCGCACGCTGTTATTTTAGAAAAGGCAAAACCTTTACTTGAGAAAAAAGGAATTGAATTAGAAATTAAAAAATTCCAAGACTACGTATTACCAAATAAATCGTTAGCGGATAAGGAATTAGATGCAAACTACTTCCAGCATATTCCGTATTTAGAAAAAGAAATTAAAGATAAAAAGTATGACTTTGAAGTAGCAGGAAAGATTCATTTAGAACCAATTGGTGTGTACTCTCAAAAGTATAAGAGTTTAAAAGAGCTTCCAGATGGTGCGACAATTATTATGAGTAATTCAGTTGCTGACCACGGACGTGGTTTAGCAATTTTACAAAAAGAAGGTATTTTAAAAATTAAAGACGGAATAGATCCAGTTAAAGCAACTACAAAAGATATTGCAGATAATCCGAAAAATCTAAAATTCAAAACGGATATCGAGCCTGGTTTATTGCCACAAGTGTATAACAATAAAGAAGGCGACGCTGTTTTAATTAACTCTAACTATGCAATTGATGCAAAGTTAAATCCGGAAAAAGATGCAATTGCAATTGAAGGAAATGATTCACCATACGCAAACATAGTAGCTGTTCGTAAAGGCGATAAAGATAAGAAAGAGATTAAAGCTCTTGTAGAAGTATTGCATTCTAAAGAAATTGAAGACTTCATTAATAAAGAATATAAAGGGGCAGTTGTTCCTGTAAAAGAATAATTGCTGAAGAGGGCTGGTGTATGCCGGCTCTTTTTATAACTACATAACCATTGGGGAGAAGGGGAAATCATATGAAAAAGGTTCTACTGTCAGTTGTTACAGCGTTGTCTGTATTTACATTAGCTGCTTGCGGGAGCAAAGAGGAGAATAAGCTTGTTGTGGGAGCTTCTAACGTGCCACACGCTGTTATTTTAGAAAAGGCACAGCCGATTTTAGAGAAAAAGGGTATTAAATTAGAAATTAAAAAATTCCAAGATTATGTGTTGCCGAATAAGGCTTTAGCGGATAAAGAAATTGATGCGAACTACTTCCAGCACATTCCTTACTTAGATAAAGAAATTCAAGAAAAGGGATATAAAATTGTAAACGCAGGAAAAATCCATTTAGAACCAATGGGTATTTATTCTAAGAAATATAAAAGCTTAAAAGACTTACCAGATGGCGGGACAGTGATTATGAGTAATAACGTAGCGGAGCGTGGCCGTATGTTAGCATTGTTACAAAAAGGTGGCGTTATTAAATTAAAAGGCGGAGTAGATGTTGTTAAAGCAACAGTAAAAGATGTTGTAGAAAACCCGAAAAACTTAAAATTTAAAACAGATGTTGAACCTGGACTTTCACCGAAATTGTATGAAAATAATGAGGGAGATGCTTTATTTATTAATTCAAACTATGCAATTGATGCAAAATTAAATCCAACAAAGGATGCAATTGCGATTGAAGGATCAGACTCTCCGTATGCAAACATCATTGCAGTTCGTAAAGGTGATGAGAAGAAAAAAGAAATTAAAGAGCTAGTAGAAGTGCTACATTCAAAAGAAATTCAAGATTTTATTAATAAAGAATATAAAGGTGCTGTACTTCCGGTAAGTGAATAAATATAAGGAAAGGGCTGGAAAATTACCAGTCCTTTTTTCTTTATATAAATAAGAAGAAAGGTGTATCATAGAAAGATGTGAAGGAAATACTTATATACATTTGTGAAAAAACGGTTACTTTTTTTCGTCGTTTGCGATATCATTTTATTTGATATAAAATTAGAATGAGAATAAAATGAGAATATGAACGTTTTAGGAATTTTTAAAATGTATATATAGGATTAATGGAGGTATTGAGATGGCTGGTTCTACATTAACGGTTAAAGACTTACACGTATCAATTGATGGCAAAGAAATTTTAAAGGGTGTAAACCTTGAAGTAAAAGGTGGAGAAATCCACGCAATTATGGGACCTAACGGAACAGGTAAATCAACTTTATCTTCTGCAATTATGGGTCACCCAAAGTATGAAGTAACAGAAGGTAGCATCATCATCGACGGTGAAGATGTATTAGAAATGGAAGTAGACGAGCGCGCACAAGCGGGTCTATTCCTAGCAATGCAATATCCAAGTGAAATTAGCGGAGTAACAAACGCTGACTTCTTACGTTCTGCAATTAATGCACGTCGTGAAGAAGGCGATGAAATTTCTCTTATGAAATTTATCCGTACATTAGATAAAAACATGGAATTCCTAGAAATGGATCCAGAAATGGCACAACGTTACTTAAACGAAGGTTTCTCTGGTGGAGAGAAAAAACGTAACGAAATTCTTCAATTAATGATGATTGAGCCAAAAATCGCAATCTTAGATGAAATTGACTCAGGTCTTGATATCGATGCATTAAAAGTTGTATCTAAAGGTATTAACGAAATGCGCGGCGAAGAGTTCGGTTGCCTAATGATTACGCATTACCAACGTTTATTAAACTACATCACTCCAGACTTCGTTCACGTTATGATGAACGGTCGTATCGTTAAATCTGGTGGCCCTGAGCTTGCACAACGTCTAGAAGCTGAAGGTTACGACTGGATTAAAAAAGAATTAGGTATTGAAGACGAAACAACAGAGCAAGAAGCGTAAGAGAGGAGCATAAACATGACAATCGGTACATTACCTTTCGATCAAGAAACAATCCGTCAACGCGCAAGCGAAGTAAACGAAGCAGCTTGGTTGACTGAGTTCCGCTTACAAGCTCTTGCACAAGCAACTGAACTTCCAATGCCAACGCCTGATAAAACGAAAATTGACAAATGGGACTTTATCGGAAAAGGCGACGCTGCTAAGCAAGAGCCTGTAAGTTCTTTAACTGAACTTCCAGAAGCAGTGAAAAACTTAATCGATGAAAATAACAGCGTATTAGTGCAACGTACTGGTACAACTGCGTTCGTTTCTTTAGCAGACGAAGCAAAAGAAAAAGGTGTTATTTTCACAGACATCGTAACAGCTGCAACTGAGCATGCTGAACTAGTACAAAAGTACTTAATGAAAGACGGCGTGAAAGTAGACGAGCATCGTCTAACTGCACTTCATGCTGCATTAATCAACGGCGGTGCATTCGTATATGTTCCGAAAAACGTTGTTCTTGAAACTCCACTTCAAGCTGTATTCTTAGTAGATGGCGAAGAAGCTAATGTATATAATCACGTGCTATTCGTAGCTGATGCGAACAGTACTGCAACTTATGTAGAAAACTATGTTGCAAATGAAAATGCTAAAGGTATTGCAAATATCGTGGCAGAAGTAATCGTGGAACAAGGCGCACAAGTGAAATTCGGTGCGGTTGATCTATTAGCAAAAGACGTAACAACTTACGTTAACCGCCGCGGCGTTGTAGGACGCGACGGCCGTATTGATTGGGCTCTAGGCCTTATGAATGACGGAAACACAATTTCAGAGAACGTTACGAACTTAATGGGCGACGGTTCATATGCTGATACGAAAACAGTAACAATTGGCCGTGGTAACCAAACACAAAACTTTACAACTAAAGTTGTTCACTTCGGTAAACACTCTGAAGGTTGGATTTTAAAACACGGTGTACAAAAAGATAGTGCAACATCTATCTTTAACGGAATTGGTAAGATTGAACACGGTGCATCTAAATCAAATGCACAACAATCTTCTCGCGTTCTTATGTTAGATGAAAAAGCACGCGGTGATGCAAACCCAATTCTTTTAATCGACGAAGATGATGTAATGGCAGGTCACGCAGCTTCAGTAGGTCGCGTAGATCCAGTCCAACTATACTACTTGATGAGCCGTGGTATTCCAAAACGCGAAGCAGAACGTTTAGTCATCCATGGATTCTTAGCACCTGTAGTTAATGAGCTTCCAATTGAAGGAGTAAAGGCACAGCTTGTTGAGGTAATTGAAAGGAAAGTTCGCTAATGAATATTCATGAAATACGCAAACAGTTTCCAATTCTTGATCAAAAAGTGAACGGCAAACAACTTGTTTATTTCGATAGTGCAGCAACTTCTCAAAAACCAATTCAAGTCATTGAAACGTTAGAACGTTACTATAAAGAATATAATTCTAACGTGCATCGCGGTGTTCATACGCTCGGTACGAAAGCTACCGACGCGTATGAAGGTGCACGTGAGAAAGTTCGCAAGTTTATCAACGCGAAATCAATGGAAGAGATTATTTTCACGCGCGGAACGACAACTGCATTAAATACAGTAGCAGCTAGCTATGGTCTTGAAAATGTAAAAGAGGGCGATGAAATCGTTATTTCTTACATGGAGCACCATAGTAATATCATTCCGTGGCAACAAGTTGCGAAGAAAACTGGTGCAACTTTAAAATACCTTCCGCTTCAACCAGACGGTACAATTTCTTTAGAAGATGTTCGTCAAACAGTTACACCGAATACAAAAATCGTTTCTATTATGCAAGTATCAAACGTACTTGGAACGATTAACCCTGTAAAAGAAATCGGAGCAATTGCACACGAAAATGGCGCAATTATGGTCGTTGATGGTGCACAAAGTACACCTCACATGAAAGTGGATGTACAAGATTTAAACTGTGATTTCTACGCATTATCTGCTCATAAGATGTGCGGACCTACAGGTATCGGCGTATTATATGGTAAAAAAGAATTGCTGAACAATATGGAGCCAATTGAATTTGGCGGTGAAATGATTGATTTCGTAGATTTACAAGAATCTACGTGGAAAGAGCTTCCGTGGAAGTTTGAAGCAGGTACACCGATTATCGGTAATGCAATCGGACTTGGTGCGGCAATTGATTTCCTAGAAGAAATCGGTCTTGATAATATTGAAAAGCATGAGCATGAATTAGCGCAATACGCTTTAGAAAGACTATCAGAAGTAGATGGCGTTACAATTTATGGTCCAAAGCATCGCGCTGGTCTTGTTACATTTAATATTGAAGACGTACATCCTCACGATGTAGCGACTGTATTAGATGTAGAAGGCATTGCAGTTCGCGCAGGACATCACTGTGCACAACCGCTTATGAAGTGGCTAAAAGCTTCTTCAACAGCACGTGCGAGCTTCTATTTATATAATACAAAAGAAGAAATTGATACATTTGTTGAATCGCTAATCAAGACAAAGGAGTATTTCACAAATGTCATTTAATAATTTAGATACGTTATATCGTCAAGTTATTATGGATCATTACAAAAATCCTCGTAACCATGGCGTGTTAGAAGATAGTGTCACCGTTAACTTGAACAATCCAACTTGCGGCGATCGTATTCAACTTACGATGAAAGTAGAAGAAGGTATTGTGCAAGAGGCGAAGTTTGAAGGTGAAGGATGTTCAATCTCAATGTCTTCAGCTTCAATGATGACACAAGCAGTAAAAGGTAAGAAAATTGAAGAAGCACTTCAGCTTTCGAAAATTTTCTCTGACATGATGCTAGGAAAAGAGTACGATGACAGCATCGATTTAGGAGATATTGAAGCATTACAAGGCGTATGCAAGTTCCCTGCACGTATTAAATGTGCAACATTAGCGTGGAAAGCGTTAGAAAAGGGCTTAAACGAAGATAAGTAATGTTAAAGGTTCCTAAAAACGAGGTTATCTAAGGAGGGACACACCAACATGGCGAAGCAACTGCCAGATATCGGCGATTATAAATATGGTTTCAAAGACAAAGACGTTTCGATTTTCCGTGCTGGACGCGGTTTAACAAAAGAAATCGTTGAAGAAATTTCACGTATGAAAGAAGAACCACAGTGGATGTTAGACTTCCGTTTAAAATCACTGGATAAGTTCTACGAAATGCCAATGCCACAATGGGGCGGCGACTTAAACGACTTAGATTTCGATGAAATTACGTACTACGTAAAACCATCTGAGAAATCTGAGAAGTCTTGGGATGAAGTACCTGATGAAATTAAAGCAACATTTGATAAATTAGGTATTCCAGAAGCTGAGCAAAAATATTTAGCTGGTGTATCTGCACAGTACGAATCTGAAGTTGTATACCACAACATGAAAGAAGACCTAGAAGCTCTAGGAATCGTCTTCAAAGATACAGATAGCGCATTAAAAGAGAACGAAGATATTTTCCGTGAGCATTTCGGAAAAGTAATCCCACCAACAGACAACAAATTCTCTGCATTAAACTCTGCAGTTTGGTCTGGTGGATCATTCATCTACGTTCCAAAAGGTGTTAAAGTTGATACACCACTTCAAGCGTATTTCCGTATTAACTCTGAAAATATGGGACAATTCGAGCGTACGCTTATCATCGTAGACGAAGGCGCACACGTACACTACGTAGAAGGTTGTACAGCACCTGTTTACACGACTAACTCACTTCACAGTGCGGTAGTAGAAATCATCATTAAGAAAGATGCATATTGCCGTTATACAACAATCCAAAACTGGGCGAACAACGTATACAACCTAGTTACAAAACGTGCGGTTTGTGAAGAAAACGCAACGATGGAATGGATTGACGGTAACATCGGATCTAAATTAACGATGAAATACCCAGCAGTTATCTTAAAAGGCGAAGGCGCTCGTGGTTTAACATTATCTATCGCGATTGCTGGTAAAGGCCAACACCAAGATGCTGGTGCGAAAATGATTCACTTAGCACCAAACACGTCTTCAACAATCGTTTCTAAATCGATTGCGAAGCATGGTGGTAAAGTAACTTACCGTGGTATCGTACACTTCGGACCAAAAGCGAAAAATTCTCGCTCTAACATCGAGTGTGACACGTTAATCATGGATAACCAATCTACATCTGATACAATTCCTTACAACGAAATCAAAAACGATTACGTTTCACTTGAGCACGAAGCGAAAGTATCGAAAGTATCAGAAGAACAATTATTCTACCTAATGAGCCGCGGTATTTCTGAGCAAGAAGCTACAGAAATGATCGTAATGGGCTTCATCGAGCCATTCACTCGCGAACTTCCAATGGAATACGCAGTTGAAATGAACCGCCTAATCAAGTTTGAGATGGAAGGTTCTATTGGTTAAATAGAAATGCGGAGCCGACTGTTCAGACCCGTTGGCTAAGGTTCTTTCGCACAGAAGATGCTTTTTATCTTCTCGTGCGGAAGGTTCTTAGACATGAAGGTCTAGGAGGCGAAGCTGGACAATATTTAAAAGTGGCAGCGGCTTATTCTAGCCGCTGGAACTGGATAATATATGTATGAAGAAAGCGTCCTGCTGTGCAGGGCGCTTTTTTGTTTTGCGGATTTGGCTTGGCTTGGCTCGGGAGAGGATACCCGGGTGGGTGTTCAGCTAAATATATCAACGATTTTTCAAATATATCGATCATAAACGGGAATATATCAACGATTATTTCAATATATCAACGTTTCGACAAGGAATATCGATTTGTCGACAAGATAAGACAAAAGAAAATCCTCACATACCCCAAACATTTTATAAGGACAGAGAACGACTAGCTTTAAGACAAAGATACTGATAAATCCACTTGAACAACCACCCACTGAATTCTCTATTAAACTTTTTGACAAATCCACCCCTCCCTCCACTATCTGGAATTTTTTCCTGCATTAGCAAAAGTTTCTCATATAAAAAGGACAATCTTTTGCTTTTTCTCACAATGCGAGTACAATGTAAAATAGCAAGAAAAGACGAAAAGTATTTACAGGATTATTGTGTGCGCATAGCGTAAATGGCAGTAAGGAACTGAGAGGAGGTTTTTTCTCTGAATACAAATAAAGAAACAATCATCCACCTTTATCATACAAACGATATACATAGTCATTTTGAAAATTGGCCGCAAATTTCTCGGTTTGTTCTAGGGGAGAAAAAGCGAAGACAGGAAGCGGGAGAGACTGTTTTGACGATTGATATCGGCGATCATGTGGATCGTTTTCATAGTATTTCGGAAGCGACAAATGGGCTTGGGAATACGAAGCTTTTAAATGAGGCGTTATATGATTATGTAACGATCGGAAATAATGAAGGAATTACGTTAGCGAAAGAGCATTTAAATCGGCTCTATGATGATGCTGGATTTGAAGTACTTGTTGCAAATTTATTTGAAAAAGAAGGTGTACGTCCATCATGGGCAAAGCCTTATAAATTACATACAACGACAGATGGGATTACGATTGCTTTTATCGGGTTAACTGTTGCGTATCCAGAGTTTTATCAAATGCTCGATTGGCATATTGAAGATCCGCTTATCCATTTAGAGTCTATTTTAGAAGAAGTGAGAGATGAGGCTCATATAACAGTTGTCCTTTCTCACCTTGGAAAAAGTATGGATGAGTATATGGCAGAGCATTATGATATAGATGTTATTTTAGGGGCACATACGCATCATTTATTTGAGCGTGGTGTTCTAATGAATAATACTTTACTTTGTTGCTGTGAAAAGTGGGGACGTTACGTTGGGCACGTGCAGCTTAATGTGGATAAAGAGACGAAGAAGCTGTTGAAAAAGGACGGTAGAGCGATTAAGACGGAACGGTTAGGTGCTTATAGCGAGCCGTTATCCACAATTGAAATACTGCAGGAAGAAAGTAAGCATATAATGGCAGAGCCTGTCGTTCATTTAAAAGAGTCATTACAGGTTGATTGGTTTCATGAGACGCCGTTTTCTCATATGTTAGCAAGTGCGCTGAAAACATGGTGCGGTGCAGAAATTGGCATGGTGAATGCTGGTGTACTTCTTGAAGGGTTAGAAGAGGGTGTCGTAACGCGCGGAGATATTCACAGAATTTGTCCACATCCAATTAATCCGTGTGCTTTGAAAGTTCCAGGAAAGATATTAAGAGAAGTTATTTTGAAAGCACGTAAGCCGAATATGGAGAATCTTGAGGTGAAAGGATTCGGATTTCGTGGGAAAGTGATGGGGAAAATGATTTACGCGGGTGTAGAAGTAATTCCAGATACGATTCCTAGGAATAAAATTTTACTCGAAGATGTATTAATTAACGGGGAATCGCTGGAATTAGATCGTATATATACAGTAGGAACAATTGATATGTTTACATTTGGCTACTTATACCCAGAGCTATCCACACTTTCTGACAAACAATATTATATGCCAGAACTACTTAGAGATGTGTTAACAGATATGTTAATAACTTATACATCTTCCGTTAAACTATAGGCTAGTTAACTTGTAACACTCATTTTTCTCTTGTCATACAGATAAGAAAGAGAGGAGTGTGAACTATGGTTAATGTGGAGCCAATTATAATTGATAATTATACGTTTATTGCGGTTAGCGTGAAACTTCCAAAGACAAATTTGCTAGCTGTAATGAGCGATAAAGGATATATTATGTGCGGTGCATTAGATGTAGGTCTTTTAAATGAGAAGTTAGGTGATCGAGGAATTATTGCTGGCCGTGCGGTTGGTGTAAGAACGATTGAACAACTTCTTGAAGCGCCGCTAGAATCGGTAACGACTGGAGCTGAAGCATTAGGCATTCCAGCAGGAACGATTGGAAAAGAAGCATTATTAAAAATGAGATAAGCATATATCGTCCCTCCTTCTTGCATAGAAATGATATAAGAAGGAGGTTTTTTTATGAGTATATTTCGCTCGAAAAACTCGCGGTTTCGAAGGGGACCTATTGCCTTTCGGTATATACTGCTTATGTCGTTTATTCTTTTTATTATATTACTTACGCAAGGGTTGTGGATTGTGAATAATAATATTCAGCCGACCTTAATTAAATATGGGGAAGTAGAGACGCATAAAATGGCGACGGCAATTATGACGAAGGCAGTAAAGGATCGAATTAATGAAGGATTCGATGTAGATTCATTAATGAAAGTACAGAATGATAAAAACGGAAAAGTATCTACAATTAATTTAAATACAAAGCAAGTAAATGAAATCGTAACGTCAACGACCACGTACATAGAAAAATATTTGCAGCAAGTAGAACAAGGGAAGTTGAAGGAGCTAGGTATTTCTGAAAAAAACGGGGCGACTATGGCAGTTCCTTTTGGGCGTGTAACTGATAATGCACTTCTTGGTAATATAGGACCGGATATTCCGATTCATTTCACGCCAATTGGGCATGTGAATACAAATATTAAACAAAAAATTGAGCCGCATGGGATTAATACTACAGCAATTCAAATTGTTATGGAAATGGAAGTAACATTGCAAGTAATTATTCCATTTCATACGAAAGAGATAACGGTGAAACAAAATGTTCCGATTGCGACGCGTATCGTTCAAGGGGAAGTGCCTACGTATTATGGAAGTGGAAGTGTTGCTGTACCTGATAAAAAGAAAACAGATAGTTAGTTGTAAATAAAGTGAAACCCGGCTCAGCCAGGCTTTTAATGGATAAAAAATAACCGTAGCAATGCAGCTACGGTTATCGTTTTGTATTTGCTCGTTCTTTGCGTTCCCAAAGGCTTAAATGCATGTATGGATCGAAGGCCCATTCTGTATAGCCATTGTCTTTATACATGCCAAAATGTAAGTGGGGCGGAAATTTTCCGGCTGTACCAGGAGGTCCATAACCAGTGCTACCAACAAATCCAATTACTTTCCCTGGCTCAACAATTTGTCCAAGCTGTATTTCTTTTGAGAACCCGCCTAAATGAGCGTAATAATGGTAATTGTTATGAAGGTCGCGAATACCAATGCGCCATCCACCAAGGCGGTTCCAACCTTTCGTTTCAATAATGCCATAGCAAGTCGATCTTACTGGCACGCCATATCTGGCAAAAATATCGGTTCCTTCATGAATCCTTCTACCCCCAAAACTTCTTCCAGCGCCGAAAGTACTACGGTAGCTATGGTCACTACGGATCGGAAGAGGAAAAGCATTTCCCTCTAAATTAATACGTCCATAATGTTTATAAATTTGGGCATATTCGCTAATTAAATCAACTGTTTTTGCACGTCTATAATATTCCCAGAGCATAATTTTAATACGGTCTTCTGACGTTCCTTGTTTCCTTAAAATAGTCGCTGCGGTATGCAGAAGATCACGGTCGCTATTTGCATTTGCAAATCCATCTTTGTCACCATCTAAACCTATTCCGCCAAATAGAGAAATTGTATGGGGGAGAGTATCGTTACTATTAATAGGTCCAGCCCATATTTCTGGTTTGAAATAAAGGGAAATGATGGCATCTGGTTTTTTCGGAATATCTTTTCTTACGCTCCGTATATTTCTTTCATATTGATCCATTGCAGCTAAGTAATACCATGGAATGCCTGAAGACTGCTCGGTTTCTTTATATAGTGCCATGCGCTTTTCGTATATGCTTTGCTGATTATCTTCACCGTAAGCGATGTTTTGGTGGAGAAGAAAACAAATAGAAAGCAAAAGAGAAATTTTTCGAAGCATGAAATAGACTCCTTTCACAACATCACTCTTTTTAGTGTGGGATATACGGAGTATTTCATTATAGGGAACGATTGGAAAAAATCTTAGAATCTTCATTTGAGCAAATCGCTTTCATACGTTAGAATAGATATGTTACATTGAAAGAAGCGAACACGGTAAACTATTTCATATTGTGCGGAGTTGATAACCATGACAAAACAAACAGAATATAAGCGCAAGCCCGAATGGTTGAAAATTAAGTTAAACACGAATGAAAACTATACAGGCTTAAAGAAAATGATGCGTTCTAAGAATCTTCATACCGTTTGTGAAGAGGCAAAATGTCCGAATATTCATGAATGCTGGGCTGTAAGAAAAACAGCAACATTTATGATTTTAGGTGCGGTTTGTACACGTGCTTGTCGTTTTTGTGCGGTTAAAACAGGCTTACCAACTGAGCTTGATTTACAAGAACCAGAACGCGTAGCAGATTCAGTAGTACAAATGGGCTTAAAGCACGTTGTTATAACAGCGGTTGCACGTGATGATTTAAAGGACGGGGGAGCAGCTGTTTTTGCTGAAACAGTACGCGCAGTACGTCGTAAAAACCCATTCACGTCTATCGAAGTATTACCATCTGATATGGGTGGAGTAGAAGAAAACTTAAAAATGTTAATGGATGCAAAACCAGATATTTTAAACCATAACATTGAAACAGTACGTCGATTATCTGACCGAGTTCGCGCTAGAGCAAAATATGAACGTTCATTAGAGTTTTTACGTCGAGCGAAAGAAATGCAGCCTGATATTCCAACTAAATCGAGCATTATGGTGGGCTTAGGTGAAACGAGAGAAGATTTAATTGAAGCAATGGATGACTTACGTGCAAACAATGTGGATATTTTAACTCTTGGGCAATACCTACAACCATCTAAGAAGCATTTACCAGTTCTTAAATATTACCCACCAGCAGAATTTGCAGAGCTTAAAGAAATTGCACTTAGCAAAGGATTTAGCCACTGTGAAGCTGGCCCACTTGTGCGTTCTTCTTACCATGCGGACGAGCAAGTACGTTCTGCAAAAGAAAAAACAGCAGAAGCTAAATAATGAAAAAAAGAGAGCTAATGATTAGCTCTCTTTTTGTTTGTACTCTAAAACGGTATTTGGACATGTTAATAAAATCTTTTTTAATTCTTCTGTGGATAATTCAATTGTAAATTCAGGAACACCAGGTGTAATTAAAATTTTATCGTACGTATAAATAGCGTTATCCACAATAATTGTTACATCGTGTGAATATCCGAAAGGAGCCACACATCCCGGCGTACAACCAGTTTTGTCTCGCAGTTCATCAGGAGAACAGAGAGATAAGCGTTCTCCTGATAGTTCTTTCATCTCGCCCCGGTTGAGCCTTGTGCCCTCTAACGTAAAAAATACGTAATAATCTCCAGACTTTGATTTTAAAAATAAGCTTTTACTTGGAGTGCCTTGTAAGCCAAGTCTCTCACGTACGATCCGATCGGTCTCATAATCGAGTACTGGTTCGTGTTCGAATTTTTCATAAGAAACATTTGTTTTATGTAGTAAAGCAAGTACGTCTTCGTACATATGAAATGATACCCCTTTCTATTGTTAGAACAGTCTCTTCTCGTGGCGTCAACTGAATGTTTTGGAAAGGGATATTACTTGGACGATGCTTCCCATAAGCGTTTTATGATACATTGTTCGTCGATTGTAATTTCGTAAATATCAGGATTCGTTAGAGTTCTCCATTCATTAAAGCCAATCGTATGATCAAAATGCTTTAAAATGAGTGTAAGTAAATTGCCATGTGTAACAAGTAGTGTTGTCGTATGGTTTAATTGTAAAACGTCTTGAATAAGCGATAGGGCCCGGTCTGTTGCTTGTTTTGTTGACTCTCCGCCTGAAAAGGCAATATCTATATTTGTAAAAGTAGATTCTAGTTTTTGCATCCAATCATCCATTGGAATGTTGCTCAATATGCGTTCAGTTAATCGTTCATCTTCTTGGATAGATAAGTTAGCTTGGAGCGCATAGGGCCGAATGGAATCGATAGCTCGGACAAATGGGCTTGAAATAATATGATCGATTTGTAGATGATTTTCTAAGAGGAATGTAGCAAGGGTGTTAGCTTGGTCTTTTCCATCGGTCGTTAATTCATCATCACGTTTTTGCCCAATTGCTGAACAATGTCGTATTACAATAATTTTCTTCATAATTCATCCCCATCTTTCAAGTTGACGCTATATACTTCGACAAATGTAGAAATAATTCCTTTTTATTGGAAACAGCATATTGATTTAAATATGTGGAAAAGTAATGTGGATAATGAACATTTGAGGTGCAATCATGAAAAAAATGATATGTATCGTATTCATTATTTGTTTTCTTGCGCAATTGTCCACAACATATGCAGAATCCAACCGAAAACTAAATTATCCAAGCAATCAAAATAAGTCATTTGTGAGTGAGGATGTTTTTTATAAACAGTTAGATAAGAAAATCTATAAAGAGTACAAAAATGCAGCATATAGTGTTCGTAAAAAAATTTCATTTAAAGAAGTGGCTGATGAGGAATTTTCTTTCCTGCAAAAAACAGCTGTCGGTTGTCGAAGTAGAGTGGTGCTTCAAGATTTTTTTGTTCACCCTGATCGCCAAGTTTATTTTTTCGCTTCTTTTACTCAAAATGAAGTAGAAGAGTTCCATAAGTACATCGTTATAGATGCAGAAACAAAGAGGGAGCTGCAAGAAGGAAAAAGCTATCACCATTGCGACAATCCATAAAAAATAACCCACCAATCGGTGGGTTATTTTTTACTCCGGCACACTCATTAATTTCGCTTTCATCTTGCGAATAAGAACGACAGCCCCAATTGTGAAGAGAAGGGTAATTCCTTCGGCAACAAAGATATTGATTGTTTTTGTTTGGTAAAGTGCCGCGAAAAAGTCTACAAATGCGTGGAATAGTATAGCGTATACTAGGAAGATATATTTCTTCTGTTTGACTGCGTATAAAACAAGCATTGTAAAGGCGATTTGAAGCACGAGTGCCATAATTCTTTCTAAGCTACCAAGGAAGTATAAGTAGGCAGGTTGCTGAATTAACATGTCCTGTAAAATGCTAAGCTCGGGTTTTTGTTCAATCAGTCGAGCGAAGCTACCATCGTTAATAGAATTAGCAAAGATTAATGCTTGTAATGCAGAAAAACCGCCAATTAAAATAGATTCAATTCCGCCGTGACCAATTCCATAAGCGAAGCCATCTTTATATTCTAGATATTTTTTTAGTAAGAAGAAGAAGGCAACGAAGCGTCCTAATTCTTCAAAAATACCAGCAGTCAATCCGCCATAAATTGCGAAGACAAACGGATTTTCTAAAAATGGAGCGATTGTTGGATTACCGCGCATAAATAGGTGGAATGGTGTTTCAAGAATTTGGGTGAATCCGATAAAGATAAGAACACCAACGCCGACCACTTTCCAATTCATATTATATTTTTTACGGAAATAAACGAGTACGATAATTGGGACCAGAATCGAGACAATAAGTTGAAAAATGATGCTGGCAATTACAGTATTTGAAACCATACTTTCACCGCTTTCTAATATATGTACATATCTATTATGCATGAAATAGGGGAGAGATGAAACTTTTAGAAAGAAAATGAATTTACTTATTGACTCTAACGTTGCGTCATACTTTATCGTATGTACTAAGGGGGAGATACAAATTACAATGAGAGTAAAAGAAGTAGCTGATTTAGTTGGAATTAGTGTGCGCACACTGCATCATTACGATGAAATTGGGTTGTTAACCCCAGACGAGACGACAGAGTCTGGATATCGTCTGTATTCCAATGAAAATTTAGAGACATTGCAGCAAATTTTGTTTTTTAAAGAGCTTGGCTTCCCTTTGAAGAAAATTAAAGAGATTATCATGAGTCCATCATTTGATCGCGAAGAGGCACTACAGCTTCATAAGAAGATGCTTCTTGAAAAGCGTGCCAGATTAGATAAGGTGATTGCGACGATTGATAAAACAATTCAGCATACAAAAGGAGAGATTGAAATGACGAATAAAGAGAAATTTGAAGGATTCGATTTCAGCCATAACCCATATGAAGAAGAAGCACGTGAAAAATGGGGAGACGCAGCTGTAGATAAAGCGAACGAATATGCAAAAGGTATGTCAAAAGAGAACCAAGAGGAGTTTAATGCTATTTATAGAAATTTAGCAACGCTTAGACACGATGCACCAGATTCTAAAGAGGCGCAGGCAGCTATTAAAGTATGGTACGATTACTTGCAAAACTTCGGTGAATATTCGTTAGATGCTTTTAAAGGACTCGGTCAAATGTACGTCGCTGATGAGCGTTTTACGAAAAATATTGATAAGTTTGGTGAGGGATTAGCGCAGTTTATGTGTGATGCGATGGAGGTTTATGCGGATCGTAATAAAAAATAAAAAGTAAAACAGGTGGAGATTTTCTCCACCTGTTTTACTTTTTAATCATATCATTCAAAGTCTGATCTCCCGTATTGTTCAAATGAGGATTTTTACTCATTTCTCGTTTTAACATATCGAGGCTTTGTGTATATTCTGTATCATTTAATGCGCCAGATTGAAGCCCTTGAATTTGAGAAATCAACTTTTGGTCTGTTGATACATATGCTTTATAATAGCGAGGAACGATAGACAAAGCAGCTCTATATACTTGATCCGCTACGAGTTTTGGATCCGTTGTGTTTGCACGGTATACAACGAACACTTCATCATCAGTAACGAGTGTAGCAGCGTTTGTAACGTCAGGAAGTTTGACTGTCATGCTTGTAATCATTTCAGCGACCTTCTCGCGATTAATGGCCCCTACTTGTTTGTTAGATACTTCATGCTTTTGTTTAGAAGAATAACCGACTCTTGTGAGTCTTGTATTTGTATTTTCCGTATGATACATGTCGTTTTTATTGGAAACAAGAACACGGCTTCCTTCTTCACGTTCCATTTCAGCTTTGTTCGCTGATTGGCAGCCTGCAAATAAGGAAAGAGTGAGAAGGGAAAGTAAAATTTGTTTTTTCACGATGTATCACCTCCTTCTCCATAGCATGTACTAATTTGCAATTTTTTGTATTTGAAATTGTTGGTTGTTATGCTTTGTGATACGATAAAAAGAAGAATGCTTAGAGAGGAAGTTAATGATGGAGCAAAAGCAAGAGATTCATGCTACGGTGAGCATTAATAATGTTCAGTACGAAGTAATTAAAAACTTTCGTGACGGTTTTAGTGAAGAAGCATTTAAAGAGCGCTATGCAGAAATTTTAAATAAATATGATTACATCGTTGGGGACTGGGGATATGAGCAACTTAGATTGCGCGGATTCTTTGATGATAGTAACCAACGTGCGACATATGATACGAAAATTAGTACGTTAACGGAGTATTTATACGAGTACTGTAACTTCGGTTGCGCACATTTTGTATTACGAAAAGTGAAGAAATAAAAAAATCCTCTTACGATTGTAAGAGGATTTTTTGCATTATAAACAAATCGAGATATAATCTCCTTCAGATAGTATTGTATTTGGCTTCATTTGTTGTCCATTCAATTGAATATCCCCATTTTTAATTTTATCCACAATGCGTGTACGGCTCCAGTCGGAAATATATGTGGATAAGGCTTTATCGATGCGGTGGGAACCGAAAACGATGTCTAATACGATCGTGATTTTAGCTATGCCGTTTTCTTTATGTTGCATAATGGAAATAGTAGTAGTTGTTTCGGCTTGATCTTGCTGCGTCATATCGACTGTTTCAACGTGATCAGTAAATGATTTATAAATACGCAGTTTTTGATTCCACGTATGATCTTTCGGACATTTATAAATGGCAAAGCGGTATATGTTTTTTCCGTTGGCGTTATGCCTACGAATATTTGTGTCGGTAAATAGGGTAGTGCGTCTGCAATTTTTACAATACTTTTCGATTGTGTTTTGCTCATTTTCATATAAACTCCAAGAAAGTTGTACTTTCTGCATTTTTCTTCACCTCTTATAGTAGTGGCAAAGAAACGTAATACAGCTATTTGGATGTCTTGTAGTATGAAGACATGAGAAAAAGACAAAAATAAAAGGAGGTTCCCTTAGGAACCTCCGTAAACATCATACTACAGATGCGTTACGTTCCTTTGTAATGGGAATGGGCAGACTACTCCCTTGAAAAAGCGTGGTGCTTTTTTGAGAGTAATGCTATCCAATTGCTGGTCCATTACAAAGTAAATGTTGGCATACGTAGATAACGTCCTTTCTATCCAAATAGATTTATTCTTAATTATAACATATTAGTTTGAAAATTAAAAATAATTACAATGAAAAAACACCAGCTAAAATAGCTGGTGCATACGATAAATTATATAAGTTCAAATAAAAATGAGCGTAATTCTTCTGCAATTTCTTCAGTCATAGAAAATGCGTGCTCTAAGTAGCCTGGTTCGTTTAAATCGTCAGCACCGATGATTGCAAATTTATTGCGTTGCATATCAAGGACAATTGTTTTACCGTAATGACGATCGGAGTATAATAGCGCTAAATCGTGACGCTCATTTTCTCCCATAAAGCTAACGAAACGAGTTTTTGTAGCGACAGTATCGTCGTACAGAAAGAAACGTTCTTCCATACACATGGCTCCTTTATTAAATATCTAAGTTTAAGTGTGGTTTATGATCTAAATGGTGATGCGTTTTAATGAATCGTACTGTTCTTGTTTTGTAACGCATTACGATAGAGTATGTTTCAGCTAAATCTCCACCAAGGAATTTAACACCGTCTAATAACTCACCAGCAGATACACCAGTTGCTGAGAAGATTGCATCATCCCCGGATACTAAGTCATCTAACATAAGAAGTTGACGAGCGTCTTCTAATCCCATTTCACGACAACGAGCTTCTTCTTCTTCGTTCATTGGAACTAAGCGAGCTTGCATTTCACCTTCAAGGCATTTTAATGCTGCTGCAGAAATAACACCTTCTGGAGCTCCGCCAATACCTACGAATAAGTCGATACCCGTTCCAGGTAGTGCTGTTGCGATTGACGCACCAACATCACCGTCACCAAATAATTTTACGCGTGCACCTTTTGCACGAACACGGTCAATAATATCTTGATGACGTTCACGTTCTTGAACGATAACTGTTAGATCGCGAATCTTTTTATTGTTAGCTTCTGCTACAATTTCAATTGTTTTTTCAATTGGATCATCTAAGCTAATTTTACCAGCTGCTTTTGGACCAACCGCGATTTTTTCCATGTACATATCAGGAGCATGAAGAAGGTTCCCTTTGTCTGCGATTGCAATAACTGCCATTGCATTTGCAAGACCTTTTGCAACGATGTTTGTACCTTCTAATGGATCAACGGCGATATCTACTTCTGGACCGTTACCTGTTCCTAGTTCTTCACCAATATACAACATCGGTGCTTCATCAAGTTCTCCTTCACCAATTACAACTGTACCTGCCATGTTTACTGAATCGAACATATCACGCATTGCTGTAGTTGCTGCATCATCTGCTTCATTTTTCTTTCCGCGGCCCATCCACTGTGCGGATGCTAAGGCTGCTGCTTCTGTTACACGGACAATTTCTAGTGCGAGTTCACGTTCCAAGATTCCATTCCTCCAATTTCAAAAATCATACAAATATAACTATAACAAATAACGGAGAAAAGGTGAATTCGAAAAATTGTCGATTTTTTCAGAAGAAAGCGTTACAATTAAAATGTAAATGCTTTAATTTCCAGGTAGGTGACATTCATGTATTTTGTAGACAGAAAGAAAATAGAACAAATGCTAGTATGTTTAGAACGAGCAACAAGTACATTTCAAGAGAAAAAGATATATGAAACCGAGTTTGAATTTTACGCATTAGAGCGCATAGCCCATCTTATTATTGATTGTGTATTAGATGTAGGAAATGCGATGATTGATGGATTTATTATGCGTGATCCAGGAAGCTATGAAGATATTATTGATATTTTAATGGACGAGCGAGTGATAAGTGAAGAAGATGGACAAGGGATGAAAGAAATTATCCTTCTTCGAAAAATGCTTACGCAAGATTATATTCAAATGAATCATGATGAATTATATAAGACGATTCAAAAACATATTGCAGTGGTAGAGAAATATCCAGCAAATATTCGCAGTTATTTAGAAAAGGAATTAGGACCTGTATCTGCATTTGTACCAGAATAATTATGCTTATAAGATCCCCAGAGAATGCCTTTTGGGGATCTTATATTGTATGTGAGAAAGAAAAGGGAGAAGGGTGAAGTATGGGGGAAGCACGTACTACGAAAGACGAGATTGTACAATTGTTGAAAGTAAAGGGAGAGCACACGGTAGCGGAACTAGCTGACGTTTTAGAGATTACAGAAATGGCGATTCGAAGACATTTAAGTAATCTTGAGAAAGACGGACTCATTTATTCTAAGATGGTAAGGCAACATGTCGGAAGACCAACTTATTTGTATGGATTAAGCGAAAAGGGAGAAGATACATTCCCGAAAGAGTATAAGCAATTTGCGATTGATATGCTAGAAGATTTAGCTCGAATGGGCGATGAAAAAATACTTCGTTACGTTTTAAAAGAGAGAACGAAGCGAATGGAAGAACAGTTACAAAAGAGAGTGAGTAATCAAAAGAATTTAGCATATAAAGTGCAAGAGATAGCAGCTATGCAAGAGAAAAATGGTTATATGGTTCAAATAAAGAGAGATGGAGAGAAATCTTTCGTAATTGAAAAACAAAACTGTCCGTTAAAGGAAATTGCCGAGAGATTCCCGCAAGTGTGTGAAGATGAAAAAGAAATGTATAAGCGTTTATTTACGAACGCAGAAGTGAAAACGCTAGCAAATATGTGCGAGGGCGATTGTAGTTGTTCTTACCAAATAAAAGAGAAAAAATGAACGTTATGGGGCGCTTTAAGGTAAAGCGTTTTTTTCTTTTGGAAAAGCGGGTAATATAAGAGTGGTATGATAAGGTGAGAACGTTAGTATAGAAGGAGAGACATAATCGATGTATAAAGGTTACTTAATTGACTTAGACGGTACGATGTATCGCGGAGAAGAACAAATTGAAGAAGCAAGCGACTTCGTAAAAGCATTAGGAGAGCGCGGCATTCCATATTTATTCGTTACGAATAACTCAACTCGCAAACCGGAACAGGTAGCAGAAAAGCTTGTTCGTTTCGATATTCCAGCGAAAGCAGAGCAAGTATTCACAACGAGTATGGCGACTGCGAACTTCATTTATGAACGTAAACAAGACGCAACTGTATATATGATTGGTGAAGAAGGCTTACACGATGCACTTGTGGAAAAAGGATTTGAACTTGTGGATGAAAATCCTGATTTCGTTGTTGTGGGTTTAGATCGTGACATCACATATGAAAAATTAGCAAAAGCGTGTCTTGCTGTGCGTAATGGCGCGACGTTTATTTCTACAAATGGGGATATTGCCATTCCAACTGAGCGAGGATTATTACCAGGTAACGGCTCATTAACATCAGTTGTAGCAGTATCAACAGGTGTGGATCCAATCTTTATCGGAAAACCAGAATCAATCATTATGGAACAAGCTTTAAAAGTGCTTGGCATAGAAAAAAATGAAGCATTAATGGTTGGGGATAACTACGATACAGACATTTTAGCAGGAATAAATGCTGGTATGCATACCCTTCTTGTCCACACTGGAGTCACAACTGTGGAGAAGTTAACAGAATATGAAGTACAACCAACGCAAGTTGTGCATAACTTGACGGAGTGGATTGAGAAGATGTAATGAAATGCAGGTAGCCGGAAGAGGTTACCTGTTTTTTTATGCATAATTGCATATGTACTATAGGTATACGGAATGTAAAATTTAAATGTATTGATATAAGGGAGGAATAAGAATGTACTGGATGTCATGTATTATGCTTGTTTTTACATTATGCGTTTTGTTCTTTGTTCTATGGAAAATATATAAAATAAATGAAATGAAAAAAAGCGCAGGAAAACTTATTGCAATGTATCCTCGGGTGAAAAGACGTTGGATTGCATTACTTGGACCAACATATTTCATTGGACAATGTATGTATATATATGCTCAGTACGTAAGTGGCGATATTGATACAGTTGAACAGTTTTTTATTCAGCTAGGTATTCATGCTGTAGCAAGTTGTTTTATGACTTTAATAGCTATACATCTTATTAAAAGTGTACAAATATATGAAAAAGGTGTAATAGATGGATTAAACTTTTATTCATATGAAGAATTGAAAGGCTATAAAACATCAACATGGGAAAATCCAAAAGAAAATATATTTTTATATCGCGGGAGAGAAAAAATGAATGACAATGTGAATTTACTTATTAGAAAGGAAGATATGAATGAATTAGAAAGCATTCTTCAAAGATATATTCCGAAATTAATGGTGAAATAAAAAAACTCCGGTTTTAACAACCGGAGTTTTTTATTAGAATGCACGATTCACAACGTCTTTAACCTCTTCAAGATATTGTTTACGCACACTGTCATCCACAGAAGGAACACTTGTATAGAATGTATGCTCAATTGTTTCAATGCCTGTAAATTCAAAAATACCAACATCCGCTGTTTTCTTCATTGCATCAAACATGCCGCCTGCTGTGTATGCTTCTTTCGTATTTCCCATTGTAGATAATAACAATCCTTTTTTACCGCTTAATAACTTTTCAATACCGTTTTCACCGTAAGCATAAGCGAATCCGTGGCTAAATACACGGTCAACGTATCCTTTTAAAATAGCAGGAAGTCCCGCCCACCACACTGGATAAATGAATGTAATGCTATCAGCCCAAGAGATATGCTCTTGTTCTTCTTTAATATCTTCTGGTGTATTTCCTTGAGAAAATGAGATGAAATCGGAAGCGCCTAATACTGGATTAAAGTTTAATTCGTATAGATCGCGAACGCGTACTTCGTGACCTTTTCCTTCTAATTCACTTTTTACCGTTTCTAAAATCGCATGGTTGAAGCTTTCTGTATTCGGGTGTGCATAAACGATTACATGTTTCATTTTTCTTCCTCCTATTTGTGGATATGTGAATAGCTTTTATGTATTCGTGTAACTATTATGGTTACTTTTTTTACGAGAGTCAATTTTTCTGACATGAGAAATATTAGTATGTTACAAAAAAATACAAAATAGTAGGAAGTTTGTATTTTGAATAGAATATATAGATTGATAAATAGAGAGAGAAGGGGATATGGGGATGAATATTATTGAGATTGAAAGGTTAGAAAAATCATTTGATATTGGAGATAGTAAAGTCAAGATATTAAAAGGCATTAATCTTCAAATTCAAAAAGGAGATTTCGTTTGTATTATGGGAGCAAGTGGCTCGGGTAAAACGACCTTACTTCAGTTGTTAGGTGGATTAGATATTCCATCGGTAGGTAGTATTCGAGTTGATGGTACAGAGATTTCCACATTAAAAGAAAAAGAGCTCGCTTTATTTAGAAGGCATAAAATCGGTTTTATTTTTCAGCAGTTTAATTTGATTCCAGTGTTTAGTGCAGAAGAGAATGTAGGGTTACCGTTACTGTTAGATAATGTCTCGCAAAAGAAGGCAACGGTGACAGCAACTCGTTTATTAGAACTTGTTGGATTGAAGGAAAAAGAAAAACATTTACCAGCACAGTTATCAGGCGGGCAACAGCAAAGGGTTGCGATAGCAAGAGCTTTTGCAAATGAACCGGCAATTATATTAGCGGATGAGCCAACAGGGGCATTAGATTCGGAAAATAGCAAAAACATAATTGCGGCACTTCGCAATGCGTGTGATGAGTTAGGGCAAACAGCTGTTATTGTAACGCACGACCCGTTCGTAGCGGCTCATGCGGATAAAGTTGTTTTCTTATTTGATGGTGAAGTGATTCATGAACATGCTGAAAGTAAAGGGTGGAAGTTTCGAAATATCCCACAACAAGTTACTCACATTCAAGAGATTATGAATCGCCACTTTAAAGTAGGGGGTAAAGGTGATGCGATGGGTAATTAAGTATGCAGTAAAATCGATGAAACAAAATTGGCTGCGAAATATGTTGATTGCTCTCGGTGCAGCTTTAGGTGTTATGTTAGCGACGATGTTATTGCTAGGAAATCAATCAGTAGAGAAGAGTGTGAAGGAACAAGTAGTAAGCCGATATGGAGATTATAATTTACAATTTGGCTATATAAAAAACGATATGTATTTAAATAATGAAAGTTTAAAGGGAATAGATGGCTTAGAAAATGCTAAGAAAATATCAAAAGCACTTATACCATATCCTTTTCCGCATTATAAAGAGTTATCGGGAAAACCGTCCTATTGGGGTGTTGAGCAAGATTCTCCAGAAATGCATTCTTATAAAATAGTAGAAGGGCGATATCCGAAAAAAGGTGCTGAAGTAGCGCTGACAAAAGGGTATACAGAACGTGAAAATATACGATTGGGAGATACGATTAAACTGCCATTCCCACAACATGGAGAAAAGAATGTGAAAGTCGTCGGCATTTTAAATCCGCCGTTAATGGCGGCAATGGGGCATGGGGCTTATTTTCCAATCCAGTGGCTTCAAAAAGAATTAAATCTACCAAATTAGTTTAATCTCGTTCAAGTGAAAACAGCCGATGTAAATGTGAAAAGGGCGATTGCTCTTGATGTAAATAAGAAGATAGAAAATATAAAGGTGGATCAACGTACTTATGTCGATAAGGCATTTGAACGACTAAATGTAATGAAGCCTTTAATTTTTAGTTTAGGTGGTATTGCCTTATTTGTAGTAGCCCTTTTAATAATGGGAAGTTTCTTCTTATCTGTCAGAAGTCGATTTAAGCAATGGGCATTATTACGTGCACTCGGTAGTAACCCAAATCAAATTATAGTAGTCGTTTTATTAGAGGCTTTATGCATCGGAGCGATCGGATCGTTAGCAGGGGTTATTCTTGGGGCAGGTACGCAAACAATTGCAGCATCATTCATTAACAAATGGGTGAATATTGAGGGGGCAGGGGAAGTATCATTCTCGATTTTAAGTGAGATTTTACTCATTACTTTTTTACTAGGGATTGTTATGTCTATCATAGGGGCTATTATACCAGCTTTCATGGTTAGAAAGATTCCACCAGTTCAAGCACTCCGCCCAGGTCTTCCTAGTAATGAGAAGAAAGAAAAAAGATGGAGTGCTTTTAGCCTTAGCATTTTAATTATTGGTACTGTTATTGGGCTAGCAGGTAGTGTATTAGAGGAGTATATCGGTTTTAATCCAAGTGCGATAGGAGCGCTTTTATTCGCGGTCGGTTTGTTATTTGCGATCCCGTTATTTATTCGCGTGATAGCACCAGTGATTGCAAAACCGATTCAAATGATATTACGAATTGAAACGACGATTAGTAGCCGGAATGTCATTCGTTATCGAAATAAGGCAGCTGTGTCGGTTGCTATACTAGCATTTGGTTTTATGTTAGCACTTGTTGGAACGATGTATGTAAACTCTATGTATGAAGGTATGAAAAAAGGATTACAAAAACATTTACCAGCGGACTTAGTAGTAAGAATTCCAGTAGAGTCGCAAGGAATAGAAACATTACCGTTTAGTTGGATGGAGAAGGTTAAAAAAATTGATGGTGTAGAGACGAGTGTTGGGAATGCTACTGACTTTACAGCAAAGCTTGTGAATTATGACTTTAAAAAAGCGAATCAAGAATGGTATGAATTTATGAAAAAAAACAATTTGAACTCTGATTCAATGGAAGTTGTAGGTAATGATATTGTAGCGTATCAGAAAGTAACAAAGGCGAAAGTGATTGCAGGACAAACTTTAAATAAGCCATTAGAAGATGGTGAGGGAGTCATTACGAAGGAAGTGGCTAAAAATTTAGGGATTCAGTTGCAAGATACGTTTGAAGTACAAGGAAAGGGAAAAGAAAAACAAACGATTAAAGTCGTTTCAATTATTGAGCAAGGATTAAGGTTAAGAGGGTTAGATGTTTTTGTAAATGAACAATGGGCTCGCGATAAGTTTCACGTACAAGGATATGAAGCGATTCAAATTATGACAAATTCTAATCAGTCATTTGAAGCAATTAAGAAGCAAGTAAAAGAAATTACAAAGAATAAAGAGAATATAGAAGTTATAAACAGTTATGATTTATTGAAAGAACAAGAGCAGTTATTATCGCAAATGATGATGTTAATTAGCTTGTTAGTTGTAATTGTTTTCATTATTTCTGGTATAGGATTAATGAATGCGATAGTAGCAAGTTTACATGAAAGACGTGCTGAAATTAGTATGATTCGTGCGGTAGGAGCTATCCCAAAGCAAATGAGAAGGATCGTTTTATTAGAGGGAACTTTACTTGGAGCGATAGCTGGTTGCATTGGCATTTTTGGTGGGATTTTGTTTAGTTATATAGTGTTATCAAGCTTAGAGTTAACGGTTATTATTATTCCGTATAATCAAGTGGTCATACTGGCTTTAGCTAGCGTGATGCTTGGAGTGGGGGCAGCATTGATTGCGTCATTACAATTAAGAAAGTTCAAATTAAGTGATACTTTAAAAGAGTTATCAGCATAAAAGACTGTTACACACCACTCATACAAAGTACAAAGAAAACAAATAAAATGATAACAATACCAATACCGAAGTTAAATACGAGGGTACTATCCATATATGTAGCCTCCTTATTTGAAAGTAAAAAGCACTCTAGTTAAGAGTGCTTTTTATTTTGAATCTACTTTATAACTTTTAGAAAGTGATTCATGCGTGTCATGATTTACATTATTTTATGTATTTATGCTTTGAAATGAGTAAGTCCTTGTGAGATATAGAAAAAAAGACACTCGTTGGAGTGTCTTTTAAGATGACAAAATGTGCCAATTGCTTGAGGTTGATAAGACGCTAATTTCCGTGTTAACGCCTTTTCTCTAATCAAGAAGTGTAGCAACAGCGATTCAAATAAATTGTACCATCTGTTTAACCGCGGTGCGTATGCAATTGTGCATATGATGATCATGAGGTAGGTAATGAACTGTGAATAATTTGAAGTGATTTATTTACGATTTCTTCTGCGGCATATATGCCGATTGCGTCTGTTTTTAAAATATGGGGTTGTAAGCTATCATGCATTGCCCCTAACTCACCATGAAGTGGTGCGAAGGCATGGTTCGCCTTTTCAAGCATGCATAAATCAAGTAAAGAATCCCCAGCTGTAATAATCGTATCTATTTGCAAAATTTCTTTTATATATTGCACGGCGTCCCATTTGTTAATTGGTTTTGGTACAAAGTATAGCTTTCTACCTTGAAGTGAATGATTCCAGCCTTGTTTGTCTAACCAGGAAGTGAAGGATGATAATTCATCATAAGGAATGTTCTCCCGTTTAATAATGCAATAATGGAATAGATCATCAGCTGTTTTTTGTGATATAACCCAATCTTTATGAGCTATTTGTCCAAATTCCTTTAGTATGTCGTTTCCCTCTATACATTCAAACGATAGTCTTTCTTTTACTATCCTGTTCCAAGTACCATCTTGTTTACCGTTATGAAGGATATTGCCGCCGTTACTTGTAATGGCGTATTCGGGAATGATTTCGTCTTGGAATAAAGAAATACGCTGAAACTGCTCAATAGTTCTTGTTGTAACTGGGATGAAATGTGAGTGCAGTTGCAATTTTTTTAGTAGTGAAATGGTTTTATGTGATATGAAAGAAATTTCTTTCCCATCTAAAGTTTCAATGAGTTGAATTGATTCATCTTCTATAGGGGCACGAAACGATTTCCGGGAATAAATAAGCGTCTGATCAAGATCACTGGCGAAAATCATATCGTTTCCCTCTTAAGAGGCTTAATGAGCCCGCAACATGAATAAGCCATATTCTCATAGATTTCAATAGGGACATTCTTTTCTTTAGCAAGAAGTAAAATATGCTTTAAATCGGGATTGTTTTGCTTCCGTATTAAAATTTTCCATGGTATTCTCCGGAGTAATACACGAGTTGTTTCGCCCACTCCTGGTTTGATTAAGTTAATATCGTCAATTTCAAAGTGATTTTGGATAGACTGTATATCTTTTAATCCTTGCCAAGAGGGATCAGTGTAAGTTGAAGTAATATAACGTAATTGATTATCTATATGAGAATGAACAGAAGGGAATAAATCTGTTACCTCATCAATGAATAAATTTGATAAGTCTTCTTGTTCTAGCTCTTTATAATATTTAACACCATGAAAATCATTTGGACCGATATAGGTGTCATTTAGTACAGTGCGGCTAATGAGTCCAGAGACTGTTGCATTTAAGCAAGCGCTAGGAATAAGAAAATCTTCACGTGTACCGTAAATTGAAGTACAGTAACCGGGATCAGCAAGCACAGCCATACAATGAGAAATGTGTGTATTATTTCGTTCGTTAAATGTGTGTACGGCATATTCTAATTCTTTTTTTATTGCACCTTTTCCAGTCCACCCATCAATGAATTGAATTGTTTCTTTAGGGTGATGTTCCAAAATATAATGGAGTGCATTTTCATCAATACCGCGTCCGCGAACAATAGAAATACAATAGTGAGGTACATCAAGGTTGTATTGATAGCGTATGTAGCGTTTGATAAGAATGCCAATAGGTGTACCAGCACGAGCTAATGAAACGAGGACAAGGTTAGTTCCTTTAGTTTGTATAATCTGTTCGGCGACAACTCCAACAGCGATGGCTAGTTTGTGTTTGTATTGTTGCAGGGAAGAAAAGAATAAATCCATATACGCTTTAGAGGGTTTATATTCCATTGGTAACATTTCGGAATAATGTGTGCCAGCTTGAATTGCTTGTTCTCTAGTTTCCGTGGAACTTTCTTTCATTAAATCACTAATATCTTTTAATAGAAAAATAGCATCATTTGGATTGTAACTACTAATATGAGAATTTAATTTTACCATAATTATCAACCTTCCTTTTCTATGCTATTTGAAAATGAGACGATATGAATAAAAGGAATAACTGTTTGTAACTGCTGTAGAAGAGGAGATAGGGCTTCTTCTCCTAAATCACGCTCAATGAAAACAAATACTTCATCGTAATCATGAGGTGAAATATTATAAAAGTAATTTGTAATAGTAGAATCTTCAGGACTTGGATATGAGAAATGATTATGAATGGCGTAGTTCACATCATTTGAAACAGAATGGATAGGGCTTCTTGTTGTAGATTGATATAAAATATTTTCACCCATTTCAGCAGCAATTTTCATTGGGATATACATAAATTCACCCGTTCCGAGACAGAGTGTTCGTTTTCCAATTCTCTTTCTTTGTAACATTTTTCCTGCTTCTTGAGTAAAAGAATGAATGTGCTTTTGTTCATATGATGAAATGCCAAAGCGTCCAGTATATTTTATGTAATTTGATGTATAGGATAATGTTGGACAAGTAATGGTATGCTTTTTGAAATAAGGTTTTGTTTCTTCAGTTTGCATAGTTGGTTTTGAAACATTCGACGGTTGGCCAGTTGTATGAATACTGCCTTCTAATAAAGAAATAACATGAACCTTAATTTGAAGTTCTTCTTCTAATTGTTTAAATTGTTTTCTATTAGTATGAGAACGCCAGTCTAATAAAGAAGCAATTATATATTCTTCTCGTGGGAATTTATTTTGAATAGATCTAATAATATTTAATGCTGTTTTTCCTGTTGTCATCTCATCATCTACGAGAACAATTGGATTGTTGTTTTGAAAAAAGCTTTCATCTACATAACAACGGTGTGATGTTGCATGAGAATGTTCTTCCTCAAATGTAATGACAGATTCTAGGTGGGGTATCGATTCCCTAGTTGTATGCACATACTTTGCATTTTGAAAGCATTGAAACATAGAATGACCAAGTGCTGTCGCTGTTTCAGCGAATCCGATGAACAAAACTTCTTCTTGCAGAGGATATCGATAACGAAATACTTCCTCTGGGATTTCATCAATTTCTAATGAAATGAGATTTAAAATTTCTTTTCGAAATGGATGAGAAATATTATGTAGTATTTCCATATATCTTGCAGCGAGAGCAACTCCACTTGATAGAGAGACTGCAGGTTTAATAGGAAGATGCTTTCCAAGGATTGTACTCACAAATAAAAAACTACGTTTCTTATTTATTCTCGCAGCCATTTGAAAAAGATTGTCTAGCGCTAAATTATATGGATTATCACGTACTTCTACATGGACTTGTATATTATTTAAAACGTTATACGTGTTGCTTTGCGTTTGTAATAAGGAGATCGGTGAATTGTTTGTTTTCATGTAGCACCCCGTAAATATTAGATTTTAAAATGGTTTTGTGAGCCCAGCTATAATGAGGTTTTACTTCATTCATTTTGTTAGAAAAACTGCTTTTTAGCACTCCATTATACGTATCTGCATTTTGTAAAATTGATCTCGCATCTAAATAATCTTCCATTGTGACAATGTGCATTGCCTGTACAACTTTAATATGAGATGGGTGAATAACTGTCTTTCCGATTAAGCCATTTGCATGGTCAAGTGATACCTCTTGAATAAGCCCTTCTTCATGATCATTAGAAAAATATTCCCATACACATCCTGAAATAATATATTCATTTGTTGCCCTTGAGAAAACGTTAATAATGTCTGAAATACAATCACGGACAACAGTAATATGATAGATAGGTGTGTATTTATTGCGCCGAATACTAAATATACTTGAAAAATCAGTAGCACCAATACGTACATTTAAGATGTAATCGTGATAAGAATCTAGTAAATTTTTTATTTGTAATAATGATTCTGCCCGTGTTTCCTTATACATAATTTCGGGGGATTCTAAAATCGGCATGCCATATAGCGATAATGAGTATAACTCGTTTATATATGCAAGCTGATCGATATAAGTCTTTCCGTTAATCGGTGTGAATTTTGGAAAGACAAAACCACATAAACAATGAACAGCACTACCTAATTCAGTAACAATTGTCTTCAGTTGACTTGGCTGTCGAACTCTAATAAAAAGAAGCGGGATGTCTGCTTGATTTAGTATGTTGGCACTGACTAAGTTAGCGATTTGCTGTATTTGAACGACGATGTTTTGCTCTGCAAGTTTTACTTCCTCATCGCTGATAGCGTCCTCTAGACAAAGAATAATTGAGGTAGCATCCACATGTTTCTTTCTAATTATATCTTCCGCAATCGTTTCTTTCGTGCCGGGAGTATATAGTGTGGCACCTAGTGCGTAAGCTAGTTGTTCTTTCCCTATATTTTTTGAAAAACTAAGGGGTTCTTTATAGAAAAAATTTTGCCGTTCTTCCGAGGAGAGATAAGAAAAGTAATTCAAATTGTCACCACCTTATTTGTAATGATTCTGTTTAATCGTAACATAATAAGAAAAATCTTCCATAAAAATAAAGCGAGAAATTAAAAAATATATTGAGAAAGATGAATTATAAGATGAATATCGAATATTGTTAATAGAAATATAATAGGGGGAAAGAGAAAGTGGATATACATAAGTTAACAGAGGAAGAAGCAAATGAGATAAATACTTGGACGTACGAGGAACCTTATAGTTTATATAGTTTTTCAGGCGAGAAAGAAGTAATAGAAGAGCTATTAGATGGAACGTATTATGGCTGTTGTGACGATCAAGGAGATCTCATCGGTTATTTTTGTTTTGGAGGAAATGCACAAGTGCCAGGTGGAAGAGATGCTAATTTATATGGTGGAGAAGATGTGATTGATATCGGACTTGGCATGAAGCCGGCGTTAACTGGGAAGGGAATAGGGAAAGAATTCTTCCAAGCTGGAATAGCGTTTGCCACGAAAGAGTTTAATGCAAAAATGTTTCGATTAAGCGTAGCAACATTTAATACAAGAGCGATTACGGTATATAAAAATATCGGATTTAAACAAGGGAATATTTTTTTGAGTCGCGGAAGAGAATTTATGCTTATGGAATACGAAAGGCCGTCAGCATGAAACTGACGGCCTAGAAAACATTATTATTCTGAGTGCTCAGCTCGGTGCGCTAAACGGCTTGAAGCTGCGGCAGCAATTCCGCCAACGATATCGTCAAGGAATGTGTGCACTTTTCCAGTTGATTTATCATTTAAGTATTCTAAAATACCAGGTTTTAATTTATCAATATATCCAAAGTTCGTGAAACCGATAGAGCCGTACACGTTTACGATAGAAAGTGCGATAACTTCATCAATTCCGTATAAGCCTTCATCACGTTTTACAATATCTTGTAACGGTTCACTTAGCATTCCCTTTTCAGCAAGGACATCAAGCTCGATACCAGTAATCAGTGCGTTTTGTACTTCACGTTTTGATAGTACACGTTCTACATTGTAACGGCATTCTGACATCTCTAAATTTGGATGATATTTTTTTTGAAGAAAATGAACAAGTTCAGCAATATCGTCAATTGTTACACCACGTTCTTGTAATAGTTGTAATGCTCTTTCTTGTAGTTGATTTGATTCTTTCATGTTTATCACCTTTTTTTCTTTTTAGTATTTGTATACGTTTCGTTGCTTTATCCTGTGCATAGGAATGAAAGGCGAGCACAAGCTCATATATATAAAGAAAAACCATAGGTGGCGACTGCGATGATTCAGCATATTTATGAGCATTATCACATGCATGTTAAAGAATTAATCCCCCTTGGCCCCTATAAAAGCTTTTGGATTCGCAACAAAATTTATGTACTTGTTCCAATTGGAGAAATGGAGGAAGAAGTACTTGTAGAGATGAAAAAGCTCAGTGACTATATGAACCAGCAAGGGGATATAACTGTAGCGACTTTCGTTCCAACTATACACGGCTACTATGTAAGTGAGATAGAAGAACAAAATTACTGCTTATTAAAAGGTATGCGAGCGTTAGAGCGACATGCTACGTCATTAGGAAGTGAACTTTCTATATTCCATAAACGAGGTGCATTCTTTCCAGAAGAAATCGAGCAATTAAGCCGCATTGGTGAATGGAAAGCGTTATGGGAAAAGAGACTCGATCAGTTAGAAAAGTTTTGGCAATCACAAGTGATGAACCACCCTACAGACGTATTCGATCAATTGTTTATTGAATCCTTCCCGTATTACTTAGGAGTTGCAGAAAATGCCATTCAATATGTTGTTGATACAGAAATGGATGATACGCCGCAACTAACTGATGCAGCGACAATTTGCCAAGAACGATTCACACCTTTATTATGGCATCAAACGAAGCGTCTCAAACTCCCTTTTGATTGGGTGTATGATCACCCAACTCGAGATATAGCAGAATGGATTCGCTATATGATGATTGAAAAAAAGAAAGACTGGGATCAAACAATCGTTCAATTTGTTACAGATTATGAACGAAATTACTCGCTGTCCTCATTTGGTTGGCGCTTATTATTTGCAAGGCTCCTGTTCCCGCTTCACTATTTTGAAACGGTCGAACGATATTACCAAACTGGAAACGAAGAACAAAAAAGCATATATAGAGATCGCTTAGAAGCCATTTTACACGATGTAAACCGCTCAGAGCAATTTATGAAGCACTTTTATGGCTCACTTCGTTTACCAGTAGATAAGCTCGGGATTAGAAAATTAGATTGGTTATCTTAAAAATATAAAAAAGAGACCGAGTGAGGTCTCTTTTTTATATACCACAATTTTATGTAATACATTATGCCCCTACCTGCTGATCTGTACATATATTTAAAACGAATTGATGCCTTTCGAGCTTTTCATTTACTTTACCCAATAATTCTTGCTGGATTTCTTTAAATAAAAATTGATAGCTTGTATTCCATGTTGGTATAACGGATGAAAGGCCTAATAAATACTCTTTTTTCTTTTCTAGTTCTTGAATTGTTACAAAAGTGTTCCCCATTTTTGGCATCTGTCGTCCCCCTATGTTTTTTTACTGTATATGTGTGAACGATTCACTATATAGTATTAATTATCGCATTTTTTGAGAAGGATTTCCAATTTTGTTTTATGATGTTAACGGATAAATGTGATTTGAATAAAAAAAGGAGACCAAATTTGGTCTCCTTTTAGCAAGTGACTTTGAACGAGCCGCTTCCGCTTTTAGATTAAAATACTTGTTCTACTTCGATAACGCCTGGTACTTCTTCAAGTAACGCGCGCTCGATACCAGCTTTTAGTGTGATTGTAGAACTTGGGCAGCTTCCGCATGCACCCATAAGGCGTAGTTTTACGATACCTTCTTCAATGTCTACTAATTCAACGTCTCCGCCATCGCGAAGTAAGAATGGACGTAATTTATCTAATACTTCTAATACTTGTTCTTGCATATGTGGGTTTTCCATTTTTATCGACTCCTTTCATCAGTTTTATTATAATCAAGATAGAGGGGAAAATCTATTTTTTCTCTTCTTGTTTTATTGTCGAAATATTGTATCGTGTTTTTTCAGTATAGGGGTATGGAATAAGTTTGTAAAATGATGTGCTTATGTAATAAGACATCTGAATATACTGTTGGAACAAGAAGTGGGGGAGAAGAAATGGTTAATGTTCAAGTGTATGGGACGAAAGTAATTTGTGCGAGCTGCGTCGGAATGCCATCTTCAACAGAAACGTTTGAATGGTTACAAGCGGCAATTGGTCGTAAATATGAAGGACAAGAAAATAAATTTAATTTCGAGTATATTGATTTCCAAGAAGAACAAGAAGATGCGGATAAAAAAGCATTCGCAGAGCGCGTAGTGGAAGAAGATTTATTTTATCCGGTCGTTCTTGTAAATGGAGAAATTGTTGGAGAAGGAAATCCTCGTTTGAAGGATGTTTACGAAGAAATCGAGAAATATTTATAAAACAAGAAGTCTTTGCGAATTTGCAAAGGCTTTTTTATTGGAGGGATAGATATGAAAAATGGAGTGAAGCATGCGTTACCAACGGAAGTACAACGGTTAATGGAGCGGTACACAGTAGAATTAAAAGAAATTTTTTTGGATGAAAAAATAGTCGGGGTATATATTTACGGATCCATCGCACTAGGTGCATTTCATAAGGAAACGAGCGATGTTGATTTTGTTACAGTGATAAATGATTCCGTGAATGAAGCTGAAAAACAGCAGCTTGTGGAACTACATAAGAAACTTAGTGACAATACGCTAGGTAAAAGAATGGACGGTATGTATATTCCGCTTGCTGACTTAGGGAAATACAATGATGAAATGAACGAGTACGTGTATTGTGCAGACGGTAAAGCTAATGTTGGTCATTGGGACATTAATGCGGTCACATGGTGGACGTTGAAAAATCAAGGCATTACAGTTACAGGAAAAGAAGCAGAAGATCTTCCGCTGCAAATACAATGGAATGATGTAGTAAATACGATGAAATACAACGTAGAACAGTACTGGAGTGAAAAGGCGAAGAAGCCATATTTATTTTTTATAGAAGAGTGGGTAGAATCAGCTGTCGTTACGATGGGACGTATTTTATATACACTAGATCATAAAACAATCGTTTCAAAAGATAGAGGGTTGCAATACTTGTCAGAACGTTCAGCGGAAGAGTGGGAGCTCTTATTAAAAGAAGTAGCGAGAATACGGCACAATCCAAAAGAAAAGCGAATGCTCTCAAGGTGGAGAAGAGCAGATATGACGAAGAGGTATTTACTGCATTTAATTGAGACGTGTAGAGAGAAATGGTAGGGAAGAAAATGGACAATACAGTGGGGTGTATTGTCTTTTTTATTTTGTAGTAGATAGAAAAGTAATTACAAGCATTGTGTAGAGGAAAGATAATAGAAAAAAATATGCGCATGGGGGAAGATGATGAGTAAATATAAATTACATATAGATAAAGAACAACTATGGAAAGGCTGCGTTTTAAATTCGATTGCCCATGCAATTAATGTAGCGCATTGTCCAGATTTCTCACATGAAAGTTCATGGGATGGATTTAACTATAGTATGCAAGATAGCCAAGGGGGACAAGGGACAATTACGTTTCATCCGAATTACACGATTGTATGTCTTCAAGATGTGAATAGCGAGAGAATTGATGAGTGGATTGATGCGAAAAATTATTTTGAAGGGGCACCTTCGGAAGTAATAGATATTGCGAAAGAAGAAGCACTTCAATACGTATTAGAAGAAGTAGAAGGCGAAACAGTTCCTTTTATTACAACTGCATTTTGGATTGAGGATAGCGGTGCGTATTCAATTGATTCATTTGAAGAGATGGAAGAGCACGGCGGATTCTTATTAGAAATTCCATTACTTGATACAGAATCAGCAATGGAAAGACTAGAAGAAGAGTATGAACTGACAGAGGAACAAATAGAGCTTTTACAACTCGTGTATGAGAAAAAAATCCAAAGGCCAAATGAGGAAATTAAGTTGTCTAAAGAAGAAGTAGCAATGATTGGAACGGAAGATAGCGAAGGATTGGAAGTTAGTAAGGACTCATTTGAAGAAATGAATATTACTTGGGAGTTGTAGGGGGGATAACATGTTTCCGATTGGTGATCAGCCGAAGATTATGAAAGACTTAGCAAGTATAGCTGGTGATTTAGAAGAAGTAGCGATTGAGGGGAAAACAAAAAATATAGAACGACTAGCATCTTTGAAAGTTAAAAAATTATGGGTGTTCACAGTAAATCAAAAGCAGTTTGATCATATTCTTACGTATGTTTGTCCCGATATATTATACGTTTACAAAATGAGGGTCGAGGATTTAAGTAGCCTTCAGAAATTGTCCAATTTACAACAGTTGTATATGTGCTGGAATACAAAAGCGAAGACGTTATGGGACATTGATTATAATAAAAAACTCAAATCCTTACTAATTGATGATTTTTCTAAGTTAGAAGATTTAAGTGCTTTAAGTAAGTGCACACAACTTAATACCTTCTATATGGGTGGTGGAATAAATACAGCGATGAAAGTACAAACTTTAAAACCACTCGCTGAATTACAGCAGTTGCAAAAGCTTACTTTGATGAATTTAAAGGTTAAAGATGATTCATTAGAACCGTTAATGCAATTGAAAAATTTAAAGGAGTTAAGCTTATCTAATCAATTTAAAGTGGAAGAGTATGCAAAACTCTCTGTAGCATTGCCATATACGGTATGCGAGTCTTTTAAACCTTACGTATATATGAACGATGCAATAGATGGGAAAAATATAATGGTGACTGGGAGAAGAAGGCCAGTCCTTAATTCAAAAACGGATACTGTGAAGATGCAAAAGTATGAAGAACGATTTAAAAAGTTACAAGAGGAATATAAAGCACTAGTAGAAAGTACAATGTGAAATTACATTGTACTTTCTACTAGTTTTTTCATATACATATCAACTTCGTGAAAGAATATGGGCTCTTTTTCCTCGGTATTCAGATGCACGGTGCAATGTAAATATTGCTGTAAGTAGCGATTAGCTTGTTCGTACTGTTTTAATTTGTAGAAAGAAAAACAGGTAAGAAGTAGAAACGCTTTTTCTTCTAATATTGGAACGACAGCTAGTACCGGAGTAATGGAATGTATATTTATTTCCACTAAATTTTCATAAGATGCCCACGTTTGAAACCAGTCGAAAATAGTAGAAAGGTAATTCGGAATGTTGATAGTTTCATGTGAAACATTGTGCAATAGCTGGTTCTGTTTGATATGTATAGGCTCTATTCTTGTTTGTAGAATGCAAGCGAATATTGAAATGTTTTCTTTTATTTGTAATTGGTTCGTAATAAGCTGCGGGAGACCGATAGGGTGAACTCCTATATTTATATAAAAATCATCTCCAAACTGGCTTTTTTGTATGTTAATGAGCTTATAAAATCCGTTTTCAGCTTTGAAAAATGTATGTCTTTTTTTCTTAAAGCCGAGTGGTTTTAAAGTGGCGTGTAAATTTGTAATAAAATCTTGCTCCTTTTTAGAGCCAGGCTTATTCTTCGTCATATTCATAAGAGCGGTCAAAAGTTATATGAAGTAAATATGTCTTTTGAAATTGAATTGCCTCCATTTCTTATCGGAGAGATGATGGTATTGTCCTTAGGAGAAGGCAGAATTTGTGGTATTAATATTCAAACAGGTAAAGTGCTTTGGAACAATACTACTCTACATGATATTACAGAGGTTCTGTTATATAAAGATGGAGAAATTTACATTGCAACTTCAAATTTAGAATTGATAATACTTGATGCTGAATGTGGTGAAGTAAAAGATATAATTAAACTCCCTAAAAATGTTGTTGTAATAGATTTTATTGTATCAATTGAGGAAGGTAATAATGGACTATTCATTAGTTGTGTAAGTGGAAATATGTTTGAAATAGTAGAAGGCTAATTTGTGAGCGCTCTTAAGTCGAGATGTTTGTTTTAAAATAGTAGTATATATTCACTAAAAAGGATGTATGAAAATGATTTTGATGCATCCTTTTTAGTGAATATATAAAATAATTAACTTAGTGTATTAAAGGTATGATACACGATTATTTTAATATATTTAAAAGTAAAATGAAATAAGAAACGGATAATTGTCGGAATATATTCGATTTCCGTTCACTTTTATGAAATATGTGTACTTTTTGTTAGATTCCTTCATTTTGTCCATATACAATAAATGTATATAGAAATAAGAAAAGGATGATGTACGTGAAGGACACGGTTTTACAAGAAACGATTTCTCCACAAGAATTACATAAAGTTGTTCAAAAGAATACAGCTTATTATGACTTTAAGTGGGGTAAAGTAGAAAATCCAGCGCAAGGGAATACATGGAATTGGGTAGCCTTTTTCTTCCCAACTTTTTGGTTAGCTTATCGTAAAATGTATAAGTTATTTATTATATTTGCGTTATTGGCTATACCTAGTATAGTTATACCCCCTTTTATAGATATTCCAGATGGGATTTATGTAACATTTAGTTTAGCTCTTCAATTAGGAATGATGATATTTACTGGATGGCAAGGAAACCGTTTATATTATAAGCAGGCTGTTCGTGTTTTTCGTAAGGGAGAAGATGCGTCTGATCATGAGAAGGCGTATTTCTTACAATCAAAGGGCGGCGTGAGTATTGCTGGTATGATTGGTTTACAGATTATAGTCGGGATTGTGTATGGATTAGCTGCGTTCGGGCTGTCCTTTTTACCAACTGAGCCGAATATTAAAAACGTTGTTCGTTCAAGTGGAGAAGGGGTTACTTTAGAGATTATGACTGATAATCCAACTTGGAAGTTTGTGAAGAAAGAAAAAGATTATGACGTAGTAGAGTTTACTGGTTATGATTATACAGAGAAGAAAAACGTGAAAATTAAATTTGCTGTTTATTTCGATGAAGATGATTTCGAGTGGCAAGAGGTATATGAAAATAATAAGAAGTTAAGTGAAGAAGAAGTGGAAGAATATCAAATTTACATTGAAGAAAATAATTTGGGTTTCTAGAGGGAACTCGTTCATTTTGAAAAGAAGAATCTTGTGAAGGTTCTTCTTTTGTTTATTAGGGGGGAGAGAAATAATTTCAGCATTAATAGAAGCTCTAATAGGATCGATTAGTTTAAGTACGGGTTTACACACGAAAAAGATTGATGCTAACATACGTTACTTGCAGCAGTATGAATGGTTTCGAATGATATATGAAGACGAAAAGTATCGAAAGTTATTTATTACGAACTACAAAGTTCGCTCATATTTACAAAGTAAGCTAAGAGTTCGATTGCTTGTAAAAAATAAAAATGCACAACGAAGATTTTTAAAATTAGTAGAAGAGCAAATAGAAAAACGGCATACAAATTGAAATTTTGTAAAATACAATAAAAAATGAGAATTTGAGGTAGGCTTGTCAATAACGTGAGACTATGGCACTATAAAGAAATGCTATACAAATTTTATTTATCGAGATGTAAACATCAATTTTGATTTTTACGTATAAATAATGAACGGAGGAAATGAATTTATGGCTACTTTACCAAATTGTCCAAAATGTAATTCAGAATATACGTATGAGGATGGCGTTCTTTTCGTATGTCCAGAATGTGCTCATGAGTGGGGCCAAGAAGCAGAAGCTGAAAATAATGATGGTGCGAAAGTTGTAAAAGATGCGAACGGAAACGTTCTTCAAGACGGCGATGCAGTTACTGTTATTAAAGATTTAAAAGTAAAAGGAACTTCTTCAGTTGTGAAGATCGGTACGAAAGTAAAGAGTATCCGTCTAGTTGATGGCGATCACGATATCGATTGCAAAATCGACGGCTTCGGAGCTATGAAGTTAAAATCACAGTTCGTTAAGAAGGCGTAAGTAAATAGAAGAGGAGGCGAATAGCCTCCTCTTTTTATTATGTCACTTTTTGTCGGTAAATCGATATTTCGTACAAAATCGTTGATATATTCTGAGTTATGATAGATATATTTGAAAAATCGTTGATATATTGCAAGTTATGATAGATATATTGAAAAAATCGTTAATATAATTTCATTCATCGTGAACTACGCACGATTCACCGTGCACCATAGTCAATTTCTTTCAATTGACATCGCTTATTAAAGAACGTTTTATATCCAAGCTGTAAAAAGATAATGACAGCAAAGGCAGTACTTCCAGAAATACCGAGTATGATGGCGATTTGATATTGAATGGCTGTGAATGGTGATACACCGGATAATATTTGACCAGTCATCATGCCTGGTAAGCTTATAATCCCCATTCCGACCATAGAATTGATTGTCGGTAAAATAGCAGAGTCAAAAGCGTCTCGAATGAGCGGAGCAGCTGCTTCTTTCGGTGTTGCGCCGAGCATAAGTGCACCTTCAATTTGACCTCTTTGCGATTTCATATTGTTTAAGAACGTATTTGCGCCGAGAGAAACGCCAGTCATGGCATTCCCAACTAACATTCCTGTAATAGGGACGATATATTGCGGAGCATACCACGGATCATGTCCGATAATAACAAAGATAAATAGTAGAAGTGGCCCAATTGACCCAGCGACCATTGAAAGGGCGGCTATTCGTTTTAATTCTTTAGACATTGGGATGTTAACTCGTTTATAAATATTAAAAATTGCAAAGGTAGTAATAGAAGTAATGAGAGCAATTGTATAAAATGGATTACTGTTTTCAAATACGTATGTAAGGACATATGCAACAAGTACGAGCTGAATCGTCATACGGAATGTTGCGAGCGCGATTTGTTTTTCGCGAGGTATTCCTTTTAATTTTACAAGTCCAATTAAAATAAGAATGAAAATATAGGCAGCTGCAAGTTGCCAAATTTGGAGTTCAATAACGCCCTTCAACAGAGAGCACTTCCTTTCTAGTTGCACCGTTTGCTTTACTAATCTCAATAATGTCGTCTGCAATTTCTTCTGGAAGTTGTTGTGAGTGTGTGATGAAGATAATTGTTTTTTTCTTTTTTCGTGCTAGTTCAGTAAATTGTTTCATAACGCGGCGTTCTGTATCACTGTCTAATGCTGAAGTAGGTTCATCTAATAAATAGACAGGCGGATCCATAAGTACGATACGTGCAAAGGCAAGTCTTTGTTTTTCACCGCCAGATAGTGAGGAGGCGCTATTTTCTAATTGCTTGTCTAAGCTAACGGTTTGTAATGCACTCCGCAGGGCATCATCATTTGGAAATGGTTTTTCAGAAAGACGAAGTCCCATTAATAGGTTGTCTTTAACGGTTCCATCAAAAATAGGTGGAGTTTGCCCAAGCATAACTACGTCACGACGTAATTGAATAGGGTGATAATCAGAAATTAATTTTCCGTTATATTCAATTGTGCCGGATGTTGGAGATTGTAAATCGTTTAACATGCGAAGCAACGTGCTTTTTCCGCTTCCGCTTTCACCGATAATGCAAGTAATCTTTTCTTTTTGAATCTGTAAATAAGGAATGTATAGTATATCTTTATATATAACGTTTTTTAATATAAACATAAATCGCTCCTTTCTGATTCTAGTTATATCGTATCAAAAAAGAGAAGATAACGGTTATAAAGAGCAACGTTTTTTCTTCGTCTTGAGTTTTATTAATAAGTTAAGTAAACGATCTAATTCTTGGCTGAAAGAAATCACTTTATCATGAGTCAATCCGTATCGTTCAACGAGATAGATTAACTCTTTCTTTTTCGCTTCTATTCGATTGTTTAGTTTCGATAAGTTCATAAGTGGAATGTAATGCCTCCTACAAAAGTATTTATCACATAAAAAATAAGACCGAATGAATTCGGTCTTCAAGGAAATAATAAAACAACTTACAAATAGCATACAATGTTTATCAATATTTTTTAATATAAAAATGAAAAATAAATCATTATAAATATTGAGAAAGATGTGTCTGATAATTTTTAAAAACTGATGCAAAGAGGCTGCCTACATAGTAGACAGCCTGTAAAGTATTAACCTTTATGATATTTGTACATCCAAAGAAGACCAGATTTTAATAATCTCGGTACACGTCCCATTAATGGTTGGTTTGCGAGTAAACCGAATCCATGCTTCTTACCAAGAGATCCTAGAACACCTTTTAATTTAATAACAGGTAGTTCATCCGGGAGTGGTTCATTATTCCAACGTTTTAATAATATTTGGACAATTTGTTCTCCTTGACCTTCAGCAAGTTGGGCAGATGGTGCATGTGGAAGTGCTGCGCAATCTCCTACAACATACACGTGCTCATTGTTTGGAATATTGTGATATTTCGTTAAGACAACCCGTCCGCTACCATCTTGTTCAACTGGAAGGTTTCGGACAACTTCATTTGCTTGAATACCAGCTGTCCAGACGATTGCATCACATTCAAGTGGTTCATCGTGGTTGTACACAATATTTGGTTCTACTTTTGTAATGTTAGAGTTTCGTATAATGTTAACTTTATGCTTTACAAACCATTCTTCTACATATCTACTTAATTTCTCTGGATATGGGAATAAAATTCTATCTTTTCGATCAAATAAATAGATTTTTAAATCAGAACGGCTTTCACGAAGTTCACTTGCTACTTCAACGCCACTTAAGCCAGCACCAACAACAGCTACTGTTGCATTTGGTTCTAGACTATTTAATTGTTCATATGTTTTACGTGTTTGTTCAATTGATTGTAGACTATGTGTATATTCCCTAGCCCCAGGAACGTTATGATATTTATCTTCACAGCCAAGTCCGATAATTAAGTCATCATATTGGATTGCTTCGCCGCCATCGAGATGAACAGCTTTTTCTTCGAGGTCAATATTTGTTACTGTGCCGTATTGAATATTGAGGCGTGGGTGTTCAGGAAACGGTATACGAATATGCGTTTCTGAAATAGTACCCGCAACTAATGCATAATATTCAGTTTTGAAGCAATGATATGGTACTTTGTCGATTAATGTCACTTGTACATCATCTGGAAGTTGGTTGCTTGGAAGTAGCCTTTGCAGAATTCTCATTCCACCGTAGCCGCCACCTAGTATTACGAGGTGTTTCATGATGGATTACCCCTTTTCTGTTGAAATATCCCCTAATCATAAAATTTTATATTAATAAAATATTTTGACTTTACTCAATCAAATTATATCGAATTTGTGAACAAATAACAATGCATGAATGAATACTCTGTTGTACAATAAGAAGAAAAGTAAAATAAACTGTTTTTCCTTTGTAGTTACTATTTCATTGGAAGTAGCATGTTATATAGAAGAAATCATCTACTTTGAAGTGAAGTAATGAAGTAACTAAATAGTTTAGACTGTGTAACGAAAACAACAAGAAACAGCTTAGTTTTCTTCTTATAGATAAAGTGAAAAGGTAATTTGTTTTGTAGTACAGGGGGGAGAATTTTGATTAAACCATTAATTGAATTTTGTGTAGGTAACCTTGCAAGTGGTTCACAAGCAGCTCTAGAAAAATTAGAAAAAGATCCGAATTTAGATGTAATGGAGTATGGTTGTCTAGGATATTGTGGTATTTGTTTTGAAGGACCGTTTGCACTTGTAAATGGTGAAGTTGTACAAGGTGCAACAGTAGAAGAGCTTGTTAATAATGTATATGAGTATTTGGATGAAAATCCAATGTTTTAAGGTGTTGCGAATTAGCAGCACCTTTTTCATTAGATAAAACTTTATTTCGTGGGGAAGACTAATACTCAGTATTAGTCTTCCCCAATCGAAAATAGTAGGATAAATAAAAAAAGGCCCTTTTTAGAAGGGCTTTTTTCTTACATAAATTGTGTAAGAGTGGCTCATCGCCAAACGTTGTCAAATATGAGAAACGGGGGACATTCATATTGTGTTCTAAAAGCATGCATTTTATACTTAACATAACAAATTATTTTTGGAGTGAATATAAATGAGCCAATTTTCTTTTACAAAAATGCATGGTCTTGGCAATAGTTATATATATGTAAATATGTTTGAAGAGCAAATTCCTGAAGAAGATTTAGCCCTTGTGGCCGAAAAGGTTTCAAATATTAATACTGGTATTGGAGCAGACGGGATGATTTTAATTTGCCCTTCAGACGTAGCTCCGGTGAAAATGCGCATGTTTAATAATGATGGTTCTGAAGGAAAGAGCTGTGGTAACGGTTTACGCTGCGTAGCGAAATATGCGTATGAGCATAAACTAGTAGAAGAAACAGTTTTTACAATTGAAACGTTGGCTGGTATTGTAACGGCTGAAGTAACAGTAGAAGATGGTGTCGTGACATTAGCGAAAATCGATATGGGAGCACCGCGTCTAACACGTGCAGAAATACCGATGCTTGGTGAAGGTGAAACACCATTTATTCGTGAAAACTTCTTATACAATAATCATCGTTATGCATTTACAGCTGTTTCAATGGGAAATCCACATGCGGTTATTTTTGTTGATGATGTAGAAAAAGCACCTCTTACAACACTTGGACCAGTTCTCGAGACACATGAAATGTTTCCAGAGCGAGTAAATGTTGAGTTTATCGAAATTTTGAATGATGACGAGATGAACTTCCGCGTTTGGGAACGTGGGTCTGGTGTAACGCAAGCTTGCGGAACAGGGGCGTGCGCTGCAGTTGTAGCTGCTATTTTAAATGGAAAGATGGAACGTGGTAAGGAAATTACAGTCCATTTAGCTGGTGGCGATTTAATGATTGCGTGGACTGAAGAAGGAAACGTGTTGATGAAAGGACCTGCGGAAGTAATTTGCCGCGGAGTGTATGAGTACAAGATAGAAGCGTAAAGATGTATAATGGACTAAGAACAGAAAGGAAGGTGTATTTCATGATTGAAGTAACAGAACAAGCAGCTTTTCAAATTAAAGATATGTTAAAAGATGCTGAAGATGGAGAGAAGTATGTGCGCCTTGCTGTACACGGCGGCGGATGTAGCGGTCTTTCTTACGGCTTAGGGTTTGAAGTAGAACCAAAAGAAGACGACACAGTTCTTGAGTTTTTCGGTGTTGAATTTGTTATCGATAAAGAAAGTGCTCCAATTGTTAAAGGAGTAAAAATTGACTATAAACAATCTATGCTTGGCGGCGGATTCACAATCGACAATCCAAACGCAATCGCATCATGCGGATGTGGATCATCTTTCCGTACAGCATCGAATGCTGGTAAGCCAGAAGAGTGCTAAGTTTTTAGCAGAAATAGAGAAAGACCTTTTCAGCGATAGAATAAAATCGTTAGAAAGGTCTTTTCTTTTGCCGTAAAAGCCCGATTACCAAGGCTAATCAATATTTCACTTTATTTTTGCATAGATGCAAGTATCAGTTAGTTGTTTGCCGTCAGCTGAAAAATCTTCATTACGTAATATCCCTTCAAGTTCAAAGCCTAGTTTTTCAGGGAGTGCACGACTTTTCGTGTTATTACATTCACATCGTATTTCAATCCTTCTAAATTTGAATAACTGAAATCCAAGGTTTGTTAACGCACTTACTGTTTCTGTCATATATCCACTGCCACTAAATTGCGTGTTAATCCAGTATCCAATTTCACATTTAGAAACCTTCCAATCAATTCGATGAAGGCTAGCTGTTCCAACAAAATCATTCGTCTCTTTATGATAGATAAGATAGCGAAAGCTTTCTCTTTTCAAAAAATCTATATGTGCATTTCTCAGAAGAATTTCCGTTTCTTCAACAGTAGGAATGGACTGAAATAAAGACAACCATTGCTTTAATTCATTAATGGAATCTTTAATAGCTTGTTGTACTATATCCCCTTCACCAGCTTGAAGTGGTGCTCGAAGAATGAGTCTGTCTGTTTCTATTTGTAACGGAACATCTAATAAAATAGAGTTCATATCATTTCTCCTCTCGAAAACTTTAAATTAGGACAGAATGAAACATATGTAAAAAACTTTCGTTCAAAAGTTAGAGAACAATAAATATATATTCAATTCATCATTTAGAAATCCTTTTTCATCTATTGACTTCTAATTTCTTTATCATTTATTTGAGCTTTAAGTTCTCTTTTTCTAGTTATAATGGAAGGATAGAAAGAGGGGGATATATGCTGGAAGATGTTTTTGAATTTGTATTGAGGTATGTTATAGGTTCTATTTTTAGATGTATAAGATACCTTGTGATAAATATTATAATGGAATGCATAATAGAAGGCGTAATAAACGGTATAAGGAAATTACGTGATAAGTGGGAAAATTGGCGTGAAAGACGTTATTGGCGGTAGTGTAGCTGATAAGCGTGCGAAACAAAAACGTTATACAGAAGTTTAATGAAATGATAGAAATCGACCCGCATTTACAATCTGTACTCGTTCCAATTGATGATGGAATGACGATTTCTAAAGTGAAGAAATAATTATTATCTTACAAAAGTGTAATGTTCATGTCATGTTTTTGAATTTCTTCTTTAAGCTCTGGGCTTTAAGATAAGAATATAAGAAAAAACATATGAGGTGAAGGAAATGAAAAAATACATTGCACTATTTAGTATTTTAGTTGTATTCGCAAGCTTGTTAGTTGGTTGTGATTTAAACCGTATGGGTAAAGATGAGTACTACGTTCAAATTACAACTGATGGAATTGAAAAAAATGAGAAGTTTGATAACGGAGAGCCACATAAATATTTCGAGTATAAATTAAAAGGATTCGATAAAGGTGGAGAAGTAAAAGAATTAGAATTCACAGCTCCAAAAAATCTTCGTAAAGATGCATTCTTACGCGTATACAATTCAGATAAAAAAGGTGTAACAGCTTGGGAAGAAGTGAAAAAAGACGAGCTTCCTGCGAAAGTGAAAGAAAAATTAAGTGTGAAATAAGACAGATAAAAAGGAATTGACGCACAGGGTCAATTCCTTTTTTGATTTTCAAAATCCTCTTCTGAAATGACTTTAAAGCCATGTCTTTTAAATAAAGCAGTAGATACCCCGTAACCAGTTTGCTTATTACCGTTAAATTCACCAGTGTAAATCGTAGAACTGCCACAAGATGGACTACGTTCTTTTAAAATAATATATTCTGGGTGTAAATCTTTAATTTGTTCTAATGCTTTATAAGCACCATTTACAAAAGCTTCTGTGACATCTTCACCATCTTTTGTCATCACTTTCGCTTTTCCGTCCAAAACGTCGTCGCCATTCCCGCCAATAATTTCAGCGGAAGGACGAGGTGTTGGCAGTCCTCCTAATACTTCAGGACAAATGAGGACTGTATCTTCTTTTTGTAGTAGCTCCTCTATTTTTGAAACGAGATTGTCATTCCCGTCATATCGACAAGCTATACCACCTAAACAAGCGCTAATTACGATCATATTTTCATCTCCATTAAAAAAATATTAACTATCACGCCAAATTCTCTTCCTGCCTCTTACTTATAAATGAGGTGATATAAATGGGAAGCTTATATAATTTAATGAAACCATATAGTGAATTTCGAAGTAAAGAAGAGTTTAATACATATCAAAAACAAGTTTTGAATTGCTATCGATTTCAATTGAATAAAACAGATGCTACCATTATTCATTTTTTAGGAAAATATGCGGTGAATGAGAAACAAAAAACAGTAGGGGTCGCCTGTCCGTTAATGGAGACGATTGCGAAGAATGTTGGAAAGAGTATTCGTACAGTACGCCGTTCAATTGCAAAGTTAGAGGAACTAGGAATTATAAAGCGTGTTGCAACAAAAGAAAGACATAAGCGCGGCGGGTATAGTGCGAACTTATATATTTTTCTTATATCTGCAATTGACCGCATGGATGACCGTATGAAAATGTCCGCATGTGAAAGTGAGGATTATACAGCTGGCTGTAGCGGAAAGGAGCAAAAAAACGAGAGGGAAACAATTCTTTCCAAAAACATTCCACAAATAAAAGAGAAAAGAAAAATAACGTACGAGCTTGATGAGACGTATTGCCGTCATGATATACCGAAGCCTTTTATATACGCACTTCTGCCGATGACGAGTAATCCGAAGAAAATTAATATATTTTGGAGTAAGGTGGAACTTGCATATAAAAAGAGCGGGTTACTAGAACAAGGTGTTTTACTAGAGCAAATATTAGCTGATGAAGAAGTGTATGGAAATTTCATTTGGCGAGTGAAGAGTGTTGTGAGAGCTTATAAATATGGGGAAATCCGTAAAAATGTGAAGGCACTTTTATATAGTACAGTACGAGATTTATTTTTAGAGGTGGGATTAGAATGGGGAGCAGCATTAAGGAGAAGTAAGGGAATATCACTATTTGATCCATTCAAAAAAGAGCCATGTGTATAATACATGACTCTAATTAGTTAATCGAACTTCCTTACAACTGGAACACGAATCGCTACAAATAGTACGAAGACGATAACAGCTATTGCACCACTTTTCATAACGGTTACGATTGGAATTCCTATTGCAAGTGCAATGGATGTGAATGCATAAGAGAGCGGGATAAAGCCCATTGATGATAGCATAAGTAAACTCATTACGCGTCCCATCATTTCTTCTTTGACTGTCGATTGAATCATTGCCATAAGCGGTACAATCGCCATTGCGATTGTAATACCGTAAAACATGCCAGCTAATAGTGCTTGCCAAAGTACGGTACTAAAGTTGATGGCTAAGAAGAATATACCAGACAATAGCATCATGATAATACAAAATAGACCGCGTCTACGATTAATATTTTTTAAACCGACAATGATAGCACCGATTGCCATTCCACCGCCTACAGATGCCTCTAAGTAACTAAACTGGAGCGAATCACCATGCAGCACGTTTTTAACAAAAAGCGGGAAACCAACTTGCATCGGACCGATTAAAAATAAGTTTAAAAAAGCGCTACAAATAAGGAAAGTTGAAAGGAATGGCGATTCCTTTACATATAAGATTCCTTCTTTAATGGAAGTGAACATACCTTTATCTGTATCTTTTTGTTCTGGCATCGTAAATTGTATTTTTTGAACGAGTATGGCAGCGACAATCAGTAATAAAATCGTAATGGAAAAGATTGTCTCATAGTTCGTAAATTTAATGAGAATTCCGCCAAGTACAGGGCCTAAGATGACCGATGCTTGGTTCGTCATTTGTGTAAGTGAATTCGCTTGTGTTAACCGGCTTTTTTCTACCAATTCCGGTAAGATAGATCCATCTGCTGACCAGAAGAAAGCATCAGCAAGTCCAAAGAATAAAGCGAATAAAGCAAATGTATATAGCGTTACATCACCAACGATAAACCACGTGAGAATGGTTGCGACAAGAATCGCTCGAATGATATTGGAGTAAAACATAATATTTTTTTTCGGGAATTTATCAGCTACAGCGCCGCCGACAATCATAAAAATAAGCCTTGGAACACTAAGGGCTACGAAAACAACACCGAGTGAAGCTTCAAGGTTTAACGTTTTTGCTATGTACCACGTTTGTGAAAAAGTAAAAAAGGCTAAAGCAAAGCTTGAAAAAAGAGTAGCTGCCCAAAGAAAAAGGAAATTCGTATTTTTTAATAACGGTTTTCCGCTTCCTTCTAAAGCAGTTTTATTTTGTTGTAGTTCCTCCATATTGCTTCCTTTCTATGTGACAAATTTAAACTAAAAAACCAGTAAACGCCCGATTGGTGAGGGCTAATACTTAATGGGAGATGCCCCCACTGATTATAGTTTCACTTTATACAGTTTCTAATATTTCTATACTGCACTTTCTCATTGTAGACAATAATAATGAATTTGCCCAGTAGCTATTTAACGACAAAAAAAGATGCCGAATGGGCATCTTTTTTTAGGCTAACGCAATATAAATATCCAATTGTGCATGATTTGGGTCTAATGCTCTTTCATCGTAAAGCTCAAAGTCTGTTGTGAAGGCACGTTTATTTTCTTTCGACCATTGCCAAATATATTCCCAAGCTTCGCAAACGACTTCAGCAACTGGTCCCTTTCTCGTTGTAAATACCGCATATGTAGCAGCAGGTATTGTTAAAGTTGTCATATTTTCAGGAACGTCTTCTAATGAAGAAACGGGCGTACCGATTGTGAATGTATATGTACCAGTTTCATCTGATTCGTAGTTTGAGTAGAAAGCAAATGTTGCTTTCGTTTTTTGGTTTGGGATGTGATGCATCATTTGTTCTTGGAAGTAGCGGTTCCAAAGCTCGGGGATTTTTCCTTTAGTAGATGCCTCTCTTTCGTTAGTCGTCGTAACTGAAACGCCGATTGCTTGGAAAGCTTCTTTTTTCATTATAATGGGCTCGTTAATCATGAAAATTCCTCCTTTAAAACAAGAACATTCGTTCTTGTTTTAATATAACATATTTTTATATGTGAAGTTTTTTTTGAAAATTTTAATTATAAATAAAAAATAAGTAAAAAATGGTAAAATTTCTATTTCGTGTACAAATAGATTTGGGAGTATGTTAAGATTTTTATGTATCCTTTAACTGTTATATAAACCTATACAATAGGGCATTTTTTACTATGTTAAAAAATGGTGAAGGTTTGTATAAGTGTCCGATATATATATGCTATTTTTGATAAATTAAAATAGTAATATTCTATGAGATTTATATTGTTGACATTGGGATTTCAACGATACATTTTCGTAGGTCGGATTGTTGCGAGTGGATATATATTGCTATGTATACGGCTACGAAATTAAGTAGACGGATAGCAAGCATATAGAAAGGAGAAAGGTAGAAAATATGAAACAAGTATTGAAGTGTTTTAATGTCGTAACAATGATCACACTTCTCCTATCCATCATATTGCCTTCACCCAGTGCTTTTGCAGAGATAAATAAAAAAAGCTGGGATGAGTTACAAGGAAATGATGTGAAAATTAAGGCAGAGCAAGTAAATGCCGAAATATATAGGGGGGAAGTAGCTAAGAGGGAGCACGTATTTCAATATACGATTGAAAATACGGGAGATACACCAATTCAAGAATTGGTGCTTAAACAAAGTAATGAAAATAAAATTACGTTCCTCTCGCAATCTGTCAAAGTAAACGGAGAGAAGTTACCTGAAAATAAAGTAGCGGATTTCTATGTAGAAGAAAAAGATAAGGGAGGAAAACTTCTTTCTTCTAATCTTAAAATTCGAGATTTAAAATCACACGAAAAAATGACGGTGCTAATAAAGGCTAGCCGCACGCAGCATTTTAATAAAGAATACAAACAAAAGATTAGTGTGCAAAAAGATCAAGTACAAATAGGAAACATGTCTGTAGATGTTGAGGGAATCCCTTCTGAAGAAAAGGTAGCAGCTAATGCCGATGAGGAGGCTGACAGTAGTAAGAAAGAAGTTGGCCCATCAGCTAATAATACAATTAAAAAAGTTGATGAAAAGCTAAAAGTATCTGTAGAAGATGAAAATAACCCTACATCAAAAACAGAACCATCAAAACAAACAGTAACCGAAGCTGAGAAACAGCCAGAAAAAGAGGCAGTAAAGCAGAGTGTTGCAGAAGTACAAGCTGCGTCAGAAAATGCTTCGAAGGTTCAAATCCAAACAGGAGATAAACAAGGGTTTGGAGATCCACTGTATTCTACAATTGCTGCTGGTAATTTAGTACAGACTGGTAATGTGACGCTTGGTTTGACAACTGACCATTACGGCAGACAAAGTATGGGTTATAAAACGAACAAAATGACAGTGGACGTTGATAACGATAATAGTACTTTTAATTCGTCAACAGGCGCATTTCCTAACATTCCTGCTGGAAGTAAAGTAAAAAAGGCGTATTTGTTTTGGACAGCTGCAATGGGAACTGTAACTAGTACAAATGTTAATCAAAGAGTTAGTGATAATGATGTACGACAACCAGTCAAAATGAAAATGGGAAATAAAGAATATGCAGAGGTGCGTGCTGATAGCATACGAAAAGCGGATTACCTACCTTATATTTCTAATTACTCAGGTAGTGGCGCAGGATATGTTGCATATGCTGACGTAACAAATGTAATTGCACAGCAAGGTATTTCTCAAACGTTGACAGTTGCAAATGTGCCACAAATTAAAGATGTAACAGGTGGCGGTTATTACTGGGGTAACTGGAATTTTATATTAGTTTATGAAAACTATAAAGAAACAGTAAAAGACATGAAGATTTGGGAAGGGCTAGTCTCTCAAAAAAGCACAGCCTGGACAGATATTAGTGTTAATAAAATAAACACACCAAAAGAAGGTGCTTTTAAGGCGAAATTTAGTTATTTTTCATCGCAAGGTGATCCAGCTGAGAAAGATGGATATGCATATGATTATGGAGAATATGATTTTGGTGCTGGATATATAAAGATAAAAAATATTAACGGTAAAGACAATGATGCGAATGATTCGTCTATGACAGAAGTACAAGTGGATGGTACTAACGAGTTTGTTACGAAAAAATATCCAGGATATAATCCGGATTGGACAAATTCATTTAGTACTGATATTCATACGTATCATCTTGAAGGACCTGCTAAAGTAAAAAATGATTTAAAAGAAGGTAAAATGCAATTTAAAGCAAATGGTGCTACTGGTGATATTTACGTATTAAATAACGCTACATTTGTTACAGAACATAATGCGCCAAACTTACAAGTTGATAAAAAGGCGTTAGATAGTGCTGGGAAAGAAATTAAGGACGTTAAAGCTGGTGAAGAGTTTACGTATCAAATTGAAGTGAAAAATGATACGAAAAATAACCAAGCCCCTGTATCTAATGTAAAAGGTTTTGATAAATTAGATGATCGTTTAGAGTATGTTCCGGGATCTATTCAATATGTGTCTGGAAGTAATAAAGGAAATAAAACAGATAATGCAAGCGATGATGAAGCAGAGTTTGTAAATAATCAAATTGATTTCCGTATTGGTGAAGGTGCAAATGCTAAAGACGGCGGTGTTTTAAAGCCTGGTGAAAGTGCTGTTATTACATTCAAAGTAAAAGTGAAAGCTTCTGTACAATCAGATACAACAGTAAAAAATATCGTTGTTGTAAAGGGACAAGATAGTAGCGAGGTAAATTATGAAACTGCAGATGATGCAGATATTACGGTTACGACTCCAAAAGAGATCCCTGGAGAAATAGAAGCTAAAAAAATAGCATCTAATAAAACACCGAAGCTAGGTGACGAGGTAGAGTATCGTATTACATTTAAAAATAAGACAAAAGATGGACGTCTAGATGTATTGACCATTGAAGATGAATTACCAAGCAATCTTGAATACGTGAAAGATAGTTTGAAAGCAGAAGGTGCAAAACCAGAGCCAGTAGAGCTGAAGTTTGAAAATGGAAAAGTAATTGCAAAGTATCCAGAAATTATGGATATGGAAGAAAGAAGTATCGTCTTTAAAACAAAAGTAAAAGAAACTGCAAAAATTGGTGAAGAAATTGTTAATAAAGCAACCGTTAGTGATAAAACAAATCCACCAAAGAATCTAGAAGAGAAGATTACACCACAGCATAAGGCCGGTAAAATTGCTGCAAAGAAAAAAGCAACAAATAAGAAGCCAAAGCTAGGAGAAGAATTTGAATATCAAATTAGCTTCCAAAATACGGTGGAAAACGGAAAACTAGATGCAGTTACAATAGAAGATGAAATTCCAGCTAACTTAGAATTTGTTCAAGGCAGTGAGAGAGCTGAAGGTGCTGAACCAAATCCAGTAGAGTTAAAAGTAGAAAATGGTAAGGTAATCGCAAAATATCCAGAGATTACGGATACAAAAGAGCGAAGCATTGCCTTTAAAGTGAAAGTAAAAGAAGAGGCAAAAGCCGGAGAAACGATCGTTAATAAAGCGGTTGTGAGTGAGCCGAATGGACAAACTGAGCATCCAGAAGAAAAGATTACGCCGGATTATAAATACGGTAAAGTGGATGTTGAAAAAAGCGTAACGAATCAAACACCAAAACTAGGAGAAGAAGTGGAATACCGAATTACATTTTATAATACGGTAGAAAACGGAAAACTAGAAAAGGTGCTAGTAGAAGATACACTACCTAAAGGTGTTGAATACGTGAAAGATAGTTTGAAAGCTGAAGGTATAAAACCAGAGCCAGTAGAACTAAAAGTGGAAGACGGCAAAGTAATGGCAAAGTATCCAGAAATTACGGATACAGAAAAAAGAAGTATTGTTTTTAAAGTGAAAGTAAAAGATTCGGCAAAAGTAGGGGAGGCAATCGTAAATAAAGCAATTGCAAAAGATCCGAAAAATGAGCCTGTTGAATCAAAGGTTGTTATTACACCGCAAAGTAAAAAAGGTGAAATTGCTGCTACAAAGGTAGTTAATAATAAGAAGCCAAAGTTAGGCGAAGAAATCGAGTACCGTATTAGTTTTCATAATACGGTTGAGAACGGAAAACTTGAAGAGGTGCGAGTAGAAGATACAATTCCAAAAGGTCTTGAATATGTAGAAAATAGCATCAAGGCCGAAGGAGAAGCACCTGGACCAGTAGAATTAGCTGTTGAAAATGGGATAGTCAAAGCTAAGTATATCGATATTATGGATATGAAAGAAAGAAGTATCGTCTTTAAAGTAAAGGTGAAGGAAGAAGCAAAAGTAGATAAAGAGATTGTCAATAAAGCAATTGTTGATGATACGAAAAATCCACCGATTGAGCCGGAGGAAAGAATTACTCCGCAACATAAGGATGGAATAATTGATTCGAAGAAGACAGTAGATAATCCATCACCAAAACTAGGAGAAGAAGTAGAATACCGAATTAGCTTTAAGAACACGGTAGAAAACGGAAAACTAGAAAAGGTAATAATAGAGGATACAATTCCTAACGGTTTAGAGTATGTAAAAGGCAGTGAAAAGGCTGAAGGTGATAAACCAGCTCCATTAAAGTTAAGTGTGAAAGATGGAAAAGTCATTGCTGAATACGAAAATATTACGGATATGAAAGAAAGAAGTATTGTCTTTAAGGTAAAGGTGAAGGAAGAAGCGGAAGTAGGTAAGGAAATCATCAATAAGGCAATTGTGGATGATATGAAACATCCGAAAGAACCAGAAGCAAAAATCACACCATTACACAAAGATGGAAAAATTAAAGCGAAGAAAAGCGTAAATAATGAAACACCGAAGTTAGGAGAAGAAGTAGAATACCGAATTAGTATGAAAAACACGGTTAAGTACGGAAAGCTAACAGACGTGATAATAGAGGATACTTTACCAGAAGGTTTAGAGTATGTAGAAAATAGTTTGAAAGCAGAAGGTATCGGAACAGATTCAGTAGAGCTGAAATTTGAAAACGGTAAGGTAATGGCAAAATATCCAGAAATTATGGATACAGAAGAAAGAAGTATCGTTTTTAAAGTGAAAGTAAAAGAAGGAGTAACAGTCGGTAAAAAAATCATTAATAAAGCAACTATTGATGATTCGCAAAATAAGCCAGTTAATCCGACTGCGGAAATTATTCCTCAGTATAAAGATGGAAAACTTGAAGCGAAAAAGATGGTAAATAATGAAACGCCGAAGTTAGGAGAAGAAGTGGAATACCGAATCAGCTTTAAAAATACGGTAGAACATGGAAAGCTAACAGAGGTAAAGATAGAAGATGATTTACCAAATGGATTAGAGTATGTGAAAGATAGTGTAAAAGTAGAAGGTTCTAAGCCAGATCCAGTGGAATTGAAATTTGAAAACGGTAAGGTAATGGCAAAGTATCCTGAGATTACAGATACAAAAGAGAGAAGTATTACCTTTAAAGTGAAAGTAAAAGGTAAAGTGAGCGATTCAATTGTTAATGAAGCGATTGTGAGCGATACGAAACATCCGCCAGAAACACCGACAGCAGAAATTATTCCGCAACATAAAGACGGAAAAGTGAAAGCGAAGAAGACGGTAAATAATGAAACGCCGAAGTTAGGAGAAGAAGTAGAATACCGAATTAGTATGAAAAACACGGTAGAAGACGGAAAACTAGCAGAGGTGAAAATAGAAGATACTTTACCCGAAGGTTTAGAGTACGTAGAAAACAGTGTGAAAGCAGAAGGTTCTAAGCCGGATCCAGTAGAATTGAAATTTGAAAATGGTAAGGTAATGGCGAAGTATCCAGAGATTACGGATACAGAAGAAAGAAGTATCACTTTTAAAGTGAAAGTAAAAGATGAAGTGAAAGTCGGTAAAAAAATCGTCAATAAAGCAATTATTGATGATACGAAAAATGAGCCAGAAACACCGACGGCAGAAATTACTCCACAGCATAAAGACGGAAAAGTGGAAGCGAAGAAAACGGTAAATAATGAAACACCGAAGTTAGGAGAAGAAGTGGAATACCGAATTAGCTTTAAAAATACGGTAGAAAACGGAAAGCTAGCAGAGGTAACAATAAAAGATGATTTACCAAATGGATTAGAGTATGTGAAAGATAGTTTACGAGCAGAAGGTTCTAAGCCAGATCCGGTAGAACTGAAAGTGAAAGATGGAAAAGTAATCGCAAAATATCCAGAAATTATGGATACAGAAGAAAGAAGTATCGTCTTTAAAGCAAAAGTAAAAGAAGAATTTAAGGTTGGTGAAGGCATTGTCAATAAAGTAGTTGTTGATGATACAAAAGATCCAACAACTTCAGAAGTAACAATTACGCCAGAATATAAAGACGGTAAGCTTAAAGCAGAGAAATTTGTAAACAATAAAAAACCGAAATTAGGAGAAGAAGTAGAATACCGAATTAGTTTTAAAAACACGGTAGAAAACGGAAAACTAGTAGAGGTTACAGTAGAAGATGAAATTCCAGCTGGATTAGAGTACGTGGAGAACAGTTTACAAGCAGAAGGTTCTAAACCAAGTCCGGTAGAATTGAAATTTGAAAACGGCAAGGTAATGGCAAAGTATCTAGAAATTGCGGATACAAAAGAAAGAAGTATTATTTTTAAAGTGAAAGTAAAAGAAGAGGCAGAAATAGGCAAGGAGATTGTTAATAAAGCAATCGTAGTAGATACAAAAAATGAGCCAGAAGAGCCTCGTGTGGAAATTACTCCGCAATATAAAGATGGTAAAATTGCTGCGCAGAAAGTAGCAAATAATCATAAACCGAAACTAGGAGAAGAAGTAGAATACCGAATTAGTTTTAAAAACACGGTAGAAAACGGAAAACTAGTAGAGGTAAATATAAAGGATACATTACCAAATGGTTTAGAGTATGTAGAAGGCAGCATCACAGCAGAAGGTTCTAAACCGAAACCAGTAGAGCTACAGGTGAAAAATAATAAGGTAATGGCAAAGTATCCAGAAATTACAGATACAGAGGAAAGAAGTATTGTCTTTAAAGCGAAGGTAAAAGAAAGCACAAAAGTGGGAGAAGAAATCGTAAATGAGGCAATTGTAGATGATACAAAGAATCTGCCAGAAGAGCCTTATGTACCGATTACACCACAATATAAAGATGGGAAAATTGAGGCAAGAAAAGAAGTAAGTAATCATGAACCGAAGTTAGGTGAGGAAATCGAATATCGAATTATTTTTAATAATACGGTGAAAGATGGAAAACTAGCAGAGGTAAAAATAGAAGATGAAATTCCAGCTGGATTAGAGTTTGTAGAAGGAAGCGAAAAGGCTGAAGGTGAAGAGCCAAAACCAGTGGAGTTGAAAGTAGAAAATGGTAAGGTAATGGCAAAGTATTCAGAGATTATGGATACGAAAGAAAGAAGTATCGTCTTTAAAGTGAAGGTGAAAGATTCAGTTGCAATAGGTAAAGACATCACAAATAAAGCGATTATCCATGTTGATGATCCGAACCATCCAGTAATTGATCCGACAGCAAAAATTACACCGCAATATAAAGACGGTAAAATTGCTACTCATAAAAAGGTGAATAATCATAAACCGAAGCTAGGGGAAGAAATCGAATACCGAATTTCATTTAATAATACGGTGAAAGATGGAAAGCTGGCAGAGGTGAAAATTGAGGATGAAATTCCGTCTGGTTTAGAGTATGTGAAAGATAGTCTAAAAGCAGAAGGTGATAAGCCAGCACCAGTAGAGTTGAAAGAAGAAGCTGGTAAGGTTAGTGCGAAGTATGAAAATATCACTGACATGAAAGAAAGAAGCATTATCTTTAAAGTGAAGGTGAAAGATTCTGTTGAAGTGGACAAAGCAATTGTAAATAAAGCAATTGTTGATGATACAAAAAATCCACCAGAGCGACCAGAAGTAGAAATTACCCCGCAGCATAAAGACGGTAAAGTTAAAGCTGATAAAAAGGTAAATAAAAAAGAGCCAAAGCTAGGAGAAGAAGTAGAGTACCGAATTAGTTTTAAAAATACGGTAGAAAACGGAAAACTAGCAGAAGTGAAAATTGAGGATCAATTACCAACTGGTTTAGAGTATGTGAAGGATAGTTTAAAATCAGAAGGTAATGAGCCAGCGCCAGTAGAGTTAAAAGAAGAAGCTGGGAAAATTACAGCGAAGTATGAAAATATTACTGATACAGCTGAGCGTAGTATTATCTTTAAAGTGAAAGTAACGGAAGTAGCAAAAGTCGGTAAGAAAATCGTGAATACGGCAATTGTGGATGATGACAATCCGAAGAATCCACCGCAAAAACCAGAAGCGATTATTACGCCGGAGTATAAGGACGGAAAACTAAAAGCTGAGAAAACAGTAAATAATCCAGCTCCAAAATTAGGAGAAGAAGTAGAGTATCGAATTACTTTCCGTAACGTAGTAGAGCATGGAAAAGTAGCGAAGGTGAAGATTAAGGATGAATTACCAACTGGCTTAGAGTTTGTAGAAGGTAGTGAAAGAGCCGAGGGAGAGAATCCGAAACCGTTGTATGTGAAAGTGAAAAACGGAATCGTCCTTGCGGAATATCCAGAAATTACGGATATGAAAGAAAGAAGTATCGTCTTTAAAGTGAAAGTGAAAGAAAAAGCTAAAGTAGGCGAAGAGATTGTGAACAAGGCGATTGTGGAAGATACAATAAATCCACCAGAGCAACCGAATATCTCTATTCAGCCTCAATATAAAGATGGTGCATTACAAGCAGAAAAAACAGTAAGTAATCATGAACCAAAGTTAGGAGAAGAAGTAGAATATCGAATTAGCTTTGAAAATACGGTAGAGAACGGAAAACTAACTGAGGTAAAGGTAGAAGATGAAATTCCAGCCGGTTTAGAATACGTACAAGATAGTATAAAGTCTGATGGGCCGGAACCATATCCGGTGGAACTTAAAGTAGAGAATGGAAAAGTAACAGCAAAGTATCCAGAAATTACGGATACGAAAAAAAGAAGTATCATCTTTAAAGTGAGAGTACAAGAGACGGTACAAGTAGGAAAAGAGATTGTAAACAAGGCGATTGTTGATGATAATAATCCGACGACTCCGCCAGTTGAGTCGCTTATACCAATCACACCGCAATATAAAGATGGGAAACTAGAGGCAAGGAAAGAAGTAAGTAATCATGAACCAAAGCTAGGGGAAGAAATTGAATATCGAATTACTTTTAACGGCACAGTAGATGGCGGGAAGTTAGTTGATGTAAAGATCGAAGATGAAATTCCGTCTGGTTTAGAGTATGTGAAAGATAGTCTGGAGGCCGTAGGTGATAAGCCTGTGCCTACAGAACTTAAAGTAGAGAATGGAAAAGTAACAGTGAAGTATCCAGAAATTACGGATACGAAAGAAAGAAGTGTCATCTTTAAAGTAAAGGTAAAAGAAACAGCAAAAGTTGGAGGAGAAATAACAAATAAAGCGATTATTGAAGTGGATGATCCGAAACATCCAGTTATAGAACCGACAGCGAAAATAAAGTCAGAATATAAAGATGGTAAGTTAACAGCAGCGAAGACAGTAAGTAATAAAGAGCCAAAGCTAGGAGAAGAAGTAGAATACCGAATTAGCTTCAAAAATACGGTGGAAAACGGAAAACTAGATGTAGTTACAATAGAAGATGAAATTCCAGCCGGTTTAGAATACGTGCAAGATAGTCTTAGATTTGAAGGTGCTGAGCCAAATCCAGTAGAGTTAAAAATGGAGTTTGGAAAAGTAATCGCGAAATATCTAGACATTGCGGATATGAAAGAACGTAGTATTATTTTTAAAGCGAAGGTAAAAGAAGCACCAAGTAAAGGGATAACAAATAGAGCGGTAGTGGATGATGGAATAAATCCGCCACTTGAGCCTACAGTTACAATTTTACCGAAAACAAAAGAAGATTTTAAGATACCGGAAGAACCAGAAGTGAAACCGGAAGATCCGAAAGAACCAGAAGTGAAACCGGAAGATCCGAAAGAACCAGAAGTGAAACCGGAGGATCCGAAAGAACCA
>NZ_BEZT01000002.1:568116-597703 GCF_003402455.1 Bacillus sp. HMA207
AGGAGCCAGAAGTGAAACCGGAAGATCCGAAAGAGCCGAAGGAGCCAGAAGTGAAACCAGAAGAACCGAAAGAACCGAAGGAGCCAGAAGTGAAACCGGAAGATCCGAAAGAACCGAAAGAACCGAAAGAACCGAAGGAGCCAGAAGTGAAACCGGAAGATCCGAAAGAACCGAAGGAACCAGAAGTGAAACCGGAGGATTCGAAAGAGCCGAAGGAGCCAGAAGTGAAACCAGAAGTAAGATTGGAAAAATTAATTAAAGAGCCGCAAGTAAAAACAGAAAGAGAATTACCGAAAACAGGGGCAGCGTCTCCATGGATGATGTCAGTTGGTGCTGGAATTTCATTCTTAGTTGGCGGAGTATTATTCGTATTAGGTAGAAGAAGAAAACAATAATTTTTTTAGACGAAAAGCACACTGAGTTCGATAGTTTATCGAATTCAGTGTGCTTTCGTGGTATATAAAATAAAAGCTCCTTCCACGTATGGAAGGAGCTTTTATTTTTACATATTAAAACATGCTTGAGCTATGCATTGGTTGAAGTTTTGCATTTGGATCGAAGTAAGCTTTTGCATTGTTTACTGCTGTTGGTGCTTCACCGAAGCCGCAAGCAATGAGTTTTACTTTTCCTTCATATGTACAAATGTCACCAGCAGCGTAAATGCCAGGAATATTTGTTTCCATTTTTGAATTTACAAGGATGCTGTTTTTTTGTATATCTAAGCCCCAGTTTTTAATTGGGCCAAGAGAAGAAACGAAGCCATAGTTTACAATTACGTCATCAACATCGATGATAACTTTTTCTTCCGTTTTTACATGTTGAAGAACGACTTGTTCAATTTTGTCATCACCAATGAGTTCTACTGGAACGTATGGTGTACTTACTTCTGCACGAGAATTCATTAAGCTTTCTACGCTATGTTCATGCGCACGGAATTTATCACGGCGATGAACGATTGTAACTTTTTCAGCAATTGGTTCTAACATCATTGTCCAATCAACAGCTGAATCGCCGCCGCCAAATACTACGACGCGCTTACCGGCAAATTTATTCATATCATCAACGAAATAGTGTAAGTTTTTCTTTTCATACTTTGCTGTACCTTCTAATTCTAAGCGGCGTGGTTGGAAAGCACCATTGCCAGCAGTAATAATAACTGATTTAGAATAGTGAGTTTGCTTATTCGTAACAAGTTTAAATATACCGTCAGCTTGTTTCTCAAGCGTATCGACAGCTTCTTCTAAACAAACGGTTGGGTCAAATTTCTTCATTTGCTCTTTTAAGTTATCAACTAATTCTTGTGCGCGCACTTTTGGAAATCCAGCCACATCATAAATGTATTTTTCAGGGTAGAGTGCGGATAATTGTCCGCCAAGTTGAGGTAAGCTTTCAATGATTTTTACACTTGCTTGTCTCATACCGCCATAAAATGCTGTGAACAGTCCCGTTGGACCACCACCAATAATTGTTATGTCGTAAACTTTTTGATTTTCTGCCACTTTCATTCCCCCTATAGATGGAATTTTGATATTGATTTCATATATTGTTCATATGTACACGAAAATCCTGCAAATGATGATACTTTCAAATAAATGATAGCATATTTGAGTTCATAATACTTCTGAAAACGACTGAATTGTGTGTAAGTTTTCGCATAGGTTCTTTTTTATTGTATAAAATATACAGAAAGGAAAATACATGAAAAAAAGGCTAAAAAACCCTTGAAAACGCTATGTTATTTTAAAATATTGATAATTCTCCAGACGCTTGAATTCTGGAATAAAACCGACTAATATAGGGAAGTATTATGTTAAATTTCTATGACAAAATTCGTACGATTTTTTGACTGCGTTTTGTTATGATATAGAATGTGATAAATTCCACATTCTTGACAAATAGAGTTTTTAGTACTTGGTATTATTTTTCATTACTATTATATAAAGAAAAGGGTTGTGATTTGGTGAAGACTCCAAAAATCGTAGTTTTAGGTGCAGGTTATGGCGGGATGATTACGACTGTTCGTCTGCAAAAAGCATTATCTGTAAATGAAGCTGAAATTACGCTAGTAAACAACAACAGCTATCACTACCAAGCGACTTGGTTACACGAGAGCGCAGCTGGTACATTACAAGATGAAAAAATCTGTCTAGATATTCAAGACGTTATTGATACAAATAAAGTGAACTTTGTACAAGACACAGTAGTAGAAATTAAAGCTGCTGAAAAACGCATTATCTTAAAAGACGGCGAGTTAGAGTATGACTACTTAGTAATTGGTCTTGGTTTCGAATCAGAAACATTCGGAATTACAGGATTAAAAGAGCATGCATTCTCAATCGCTAACATTAATGCAACTCGTGAAATTCGTGAGCATATGGAAGCTAGTTTCTCTAAATATGCAACTGAACAACGCGATGAGTTAGTAACAATCGTTGTTGGTGGTGCTGGATTTACTGGTATCGAGTACGTAGGTGAGCTTGCAAACCGTGTTCCTGAACTTTGCAAAGAGTACAATGTACCACGTGAAAAAGCACGTATCATCTGTGTAGAAGCTGCTCCAACAGCACTTCCAGGTTTCGATCCAGCGTTAGTAGAATACGCTGTAAAACAACTTGAGAAAAAAGGTGTAGAATTCCGCATCGGTACAGCAATTAAAGAAGCAACTGAAGAAGGTATTATCGTTGCGAATGGCGATGACACTGAATTAATTAAGTCTGAAACAGTAGTTTGGGCTGCAGGTGTTCGTGGTAATGGTATTGTGGAAGAGTCTGGATTTGAAGCAATGCGCGGACGTGTAAAAGTTGATGAGTACATGCATGCTCCAGGATACGAAGATGTATTCATGGTTGGTGACGCAGCGTTAATCATTAATGAAGAAATTAACCGTCCATACCCACCAACAGCACAAATCGCAATTCAACAAGGTTACAATATTGCACACAACTTAACTGTATTAGTTCGTGGCAAGGGCGAAATGAAGAAATTTGCATTTGATAATAAAGGATCTGTATGTTCTTTAGGTCATGACGATGCAATGGGCGTTGTTATGGGTAAAAAGTTAACAGGTTGGAAAGCTTCCTTCATGAAGAAAGTAATCGATAACCGTTACCTATTCTTATTAGGTGGACCTTTATTAGTTCTTAAAAAAGGTAAATTAAAGTTCTTTTAATATATATTAGAAAAAGCAGAAACGGCTAAGAGCTGTTTCTGCTTTTTTCATATTAAAAATATAGTATAATATAAAAAGAAAGAATATTCTGTCCGTTCTGAAAGAGGAGGTTATTACATCATGGAGAAACGAGGGAAGGTATGGCTGGCTGTTAGTGGTTTAGTAGCTACAAAAGATGGTAGGTGGCTATTTGTTAAGAAGAAATACAGTGGATTAAAAGGGAAATGGTCTTTACCGGCTGGTTTTGTAAATGAAGGTGAGACGGTTGATGAAGCTGTGAAACGCGAAGTGTTAGAAGAGACAGGCATTGTCGCTCATGTGAAGGGGATCATTGGTGTTCGATCGGGTGTTATTCGTAATGAGATTAGTGATAATATGATTATTTTTCTTTTGGAGCCTGAAGGAGAAAATATTATTATACAGGAGAAAGAATTGTCTGAAGTGGCGTTCTTACATCCGGATAAGATTGTAGACGATCCGAATACGTCTGTGCTTATTAAATATTTGTTAGAAGGAAGATCAGAACTACATCTTGAAGTGGACAAAACATTAAATCCAGGCGAACCATTTGGTTATACAGCTTATCACGTATTTACGGCACGTGCGAAGGAGAGGGGAAAAGAGTGAGTATACCGGTACTACTTATTTCAATGATGTTATTCTTTATTTTGTTCTTTGGAATTGGATTTTTACTCAACATGATTTTGCGAGCTACTTGGGTAATGGTTATTGTGTATCCGATTGTTTGTATGCTTATTATTAATAAAGCGAGTATGTGGGATTATTTTTCAAAACCGAAAGAAACATTTTCTTCATTTGGGACAAGTGTATCGCACTTAGGACAAGCAGACGTATTTATTCTATCTACTGGATTAGTAGGGGCTGCTTTAGCAGGAGTCGTAATCAAGAAACTTCGGAAAAGCGGATATCAAATGTTTTAATCTCCAATTAAGTTGGAGATTATTTTTTTGCATATTCCTTCATGGTATAGGGAATGATTAACGATGAAGGAGTGTGGAATATAAAAATGTTAAAACGATATTGTATTCGCATTATGATGACTTGTTTACTTGCAATTGCATTATGCGTAACATGGAATGCTTTCACAGGAGTTTCTTTATTAGAGATTGTAAAGAAGTATGAGGGAACGAGTGCAAAAGAAGTACATGCAGCAGAAGTTAAGAGAAATGTTGCTCCGAGTAAAGAAGTGATAAATGCTTTAGAGCAGGCAAACGACTGGTCTAAATATCGTTCAATTGAAATGACTGCAACAGGTTATACGTCGGGAATTGAGTCAACTGGTAAGAGGCCGGGACATCCGGAGTATGGTATTACATATTCAGGTGTTAAGGCGAAAAGGGATTTATATTCCACAATCGCAGCGGACTTACGCGTATTCCCAATTGGAACAATTTTATTCGTACCAGGTTATGGGTATGGTGTAGTAGCTGATAAGGGCGGTGCAATAAAAGGAAACCGTCTTGATCTATATTATGATACGGTGAAAGATGTTTATAGCCAATGGGGTAAGAAAAAAGTAAATGTGTACGTAGTAAAAGTAGGAAATGGTAAGTTTACAGAAGAAGAGTTAACGATGTTAAATCAAGACGAAACGATGCAAGTGTTTCGTGGTCAATATTTAAAACAAAGATAGTCTAGTCGTAATTACGCTAGACTTTTTTTCTTGGCTTATTTCATAATGGAGGGGATTTTACACGACATATAACTGTAGTTAGAATTGTCGCATTTTATCGAAAATAAAGTTATAATGGTGTTAGAGAAATTTAGGGGGTCTGAACATGTTTCAAGTACAAAAAGAATTAGCAGGTCACGAAGCAGTAATTGTCGCTTTATTTGAAGAAGAGAAAATGAGTAGTTTTGTACAAGAACTGGACAAAGCGTTTGAAGGACAATTACAAGTTTTACTAGAAGAGAAAGAATTATCTACGAAGAAAAAGGCCATTTCGAAAGTACATAGCTTAGGAAAAACAAATGTGAAACGTTATTACTTTGTTGGTTTAGGCAAGAAAGAGTCTTACACGACAGAAACGTTACGTGCGGCTCTTGGTAAGGCATTTAAAACACTGCAAGTAGCAAAAGTACAAGATGCAGCAATCTTACTTGATTCTTTCGTAACAGAGAAATTAGAGGCGATTGATGTCGCTCATATTGCAGCAGAGGTACAAGGCCTTGGTACATATGAATTACAAACGTATAAATCAGATAAAAAGGATCGTGTAGAGTTAGAGAAGTTCACGGCTATTACAGCGGAAGATGCACAAGAAATTGAAGCCGCATTAACAGTTGGCTACGTACATGGACGTGCAACAAATTCAGCTCGTACACTTGTAAATATGCCGCCAAACGTATTAACAGCGACAAAGCTTGCTGAGTATGCTGTTGAATTAGCGGAGAAGTATGATATGGACTATAAAGTTCTTGAGAAAGAAGAGATGGAAGATCTTGGTATGGGTGCGTTGCTTGCAGTAAACCAAGGTAGTGTAGAGCCACCAAAAATGATTGCTCTTATTTATAAAGGAAAAGAAGAGTGGACAGATGTCATTGGATTCGTTGGAAAAGGTATTACATACGATACAGGTGGTTATTCTTTAAAACCACGTGAAGGCATGGTCGGTATGAAAGGTGATATGGGTGGTGCAGCTGCTGTATTAGGTGCGATGGAAATTATCGGTGAACTTCGCCCAGAACAAAATGTGATCGCTGTTATTCCTTCAACTGATAACGTTGTAAGTGGTACGGCATTTAAGCCAGACGATGTAATTACATCTATGAGCGGAAAAACAATTGAAGTATTAAATACGGATGCAGAAGGTCGTCTAGCTTTAGCTGACGGTATTACGTATGCGAAAAAACTTGGTGCAAACTACCTTGTTGATGTTGCAACATTAACAGGCGGTGTAATTGTTGCACTTGGAAACTATACGACAGGCGCAATGACAAATAATGAAGAGTTATTTGAGCAAGTGCTAGAGGCTTCTATGGAAACAGATGAGCCAATTTGGCAACTACCGATTTTTGATCGTGATAAAGAACGCGTTCGAAACAGTAAGTTTGCTGATTTAAATAACTCACCAGGCCGTGAAGGACATGCGGTTATGGCAGGTACATTCTTAGGCGAATTCGCTGAAGATACACCGTGGGTACACTTAGATATCGCTGGAACATCAGAAACAAAAGGCGCGCACGACTTAGGTCCAGCTGGAGCAACTGGTGCAATGGTACGTACACTTGCAACACTTGTGGAGCGCTTTGGAGAAGAATAAGAGTATAAGTGAAGACTGTTCAGATATTTTGGAACAGTCTTCTTTTTTATAGGTTTGTTTATCCCACTATTTTCCGGGTAGTAAGACCCATAACTCAAAATTCAGCGAAAGGAAAGCAGTTAGGTCGGATTGCCGGTAAACGCTCGATTGGTGAGGGCTGATTAAAGTTTCACTTTATAAAGAAATCGTATACAAAACCCCATTTAAAGCAAAAGAAGTACGGCCCGTTTCTTCAGAGACAACTAATATAAGTGCATCACTCTTTTCAGATAAGCCAATTGCAGCTCTGTGACGTGTTCCTAGCTCAGGATCAACTTCTGTACTTTTCGTTAAAGGAAGAATATTAGCAGCTGAGACAATATGATTATTTTTTACGAGAACGGCACCGTCATGAAGAGGGTTACCTGGATAAAATATTGATTCGAGTAATGGCGCAGTTAAATGAGCGTTTAATGTCGTTCCAGTTTGAATGAGAGCTTCAAGCGTCTCGTTTCGTTCCACGACGATAAGAGCACCATGTTTTCTGGCGCTTAAATGTTGGATAGCTGTCGTAATAAAAGATGAACTTTCCGTATAAGGTGATAAATATGCCTGAATATAGTATGTAGCTGCCAATGTTTGTACATTTGCTAACATATGATGAATATCTTCCATTTTGCATAAAATACATTCGTCTTCTTTATCGATTGCGTTCCTCATAATCGATAGTTCTTTTTCAGCAATTTCAATCATTTGCTTTGTTTGTATTTTGAGCTCTTCTGACAAGCCCCATTCGTGCATAATCCTCATTCCCTTTAGTGGAGTATTTAACAATAGTGTATACAAATATTCCTAGTAAAATCCTGTTAGATTTTATAAAATATTGAGATACAGCATGTTTTTTTCATATAATAAAGGTATGACGAGCGAGAGGAGAGAGAAGAATGAATTGGAAACAAGAATTTAGTCGCTGGCTTTCTTACGCACAATTAGATGCAGAATTAAAAGAACAGCTAGAAAATATGAAGCAAGATGAGAAGAAAATCGAGGATAGCTTTTATAAAAATCTAGAGTTTGGCACAGGTGGTATGCGTGGTGAACTTGGTGCTGGTACGAACCGTTTAAATGTATATACAGTTCGTAAAGCAACAAAAGGATTAGCAAGCTTTATCGAAAAGTTAGGTGAGGAAGCGAAAAAACGCGGTGTTGTTGTAGCCTATGATTCTCGTCATAAATCACCTGAGTTCGCAATGGAAGTCGCTGCTACACTTGGTGCACGTGGTATCACAACATATGTGTTTGAAAGCTTACGTCCAACGCCAGTACTTTCTTTCGCAGTTCGTCATTTACATACAGTAAGTGGAATCGTTCTTACGGCAAGCCATAATCCGCCTGAATATAACGGATACAAAGTATACGGTGAAGATGGTGGACAGTTACCTCCAAAAGAGGCAGATGAGTTAATTAGCTACGTAAATGCAGTAGAAGATGAATTAACAGTTGAAGTCGCTGATGTAGAGCAATTAAAAGCTGACGGTTTATTACATATTATTGGACAAGAAGTAGATGATGCATATGCTGCAGAATTGAACAATGTCATCATTAATAAAGAAATGGTACAAAAGGTTGGTAAAGACTTAAAAATCGTCTTTACACCATTACACGGAACATCAAATATTTCTGTACGCCGTGGTTTAAAAGAAGTTGGATTTACAGATGTAACAGTTGTAAAAGAGCAAGAGTTACCAGATCCAAACTTCTCTACAGTAAAATCACCGAACCCAGAAGAGCACGCAGCGTTTGAGTATGCAATTCGTGACGGTGAAAAGGTAGGCGCAGATGTATTAATCGCAACTGATCCTGACGCAGACCGCCTTGGTGTAGCAGTGCGTAATCATAATGGTGAGTTCCAAGTATTAACAGGAAACCAAACAGGTGCATTAATGCTTGATTACTTACTATCTCAAAAGAAAGAAAACGGAACGCTTCCAGAGAACGGTGTCGTATTAAAAACAATCGTAACGTCTGAAATTGGTCGTACAATTGCAAAAGCATACGGTTTAGATACAGTTGATACGTTAACTGGATTTAAATTTATCGGTGAGAAAATTAGACAGTATGAAGAAAGCGGACAATATGAATTCCAATTCGGTTATGAGGAAAGCTATGGTTATTTAATCCGCCCATTCTGCCGTGATAAAGATGCAGTACAATCTGTCCTATTTGCATGTGAAGTAGCTGCATACTACAAATCACAAGGGAAAACGTTATATGACGGTCTATTAGAAGTATTTGAGAAGTACGGTTTCTTCCGTGAAGACCTTGTATCGTTAACGTTAAAAGGAAAAGATGGAGCGGAAAAAATCCAAGAGATGATGGCAACGTTCCGTGAGAATCCGCCGAAAGAAGTAGCAGGCTTAACAGTCGTAGCAGTGGAAGACTATAAAGCAAGCATCGTTACATCTTTACAAGATGGACATAAAGAAGAGATTCACTTACCGAAATCAAATGTGTTAAAATATCAATTAGAGGATGGTTCATGGTTCTGCCTACGTCCATCTGGAACTGAGCCGAAGATTAAGTTTTACTTTGGTGTGAAAGATAGTTCTTTACAAAATAGTGAACAAAAGTTACTTACTATTAAAGAAGACATTATGAATCGTTTATAATACAAAGTAATTTTAAGTAGTAAGGAACAAAAGGGAGCGAAATCTCCCTTTTGTTTTATGTAGGAAATGATTGCTATTGATTCCGACAGGAGAGAGGGTATTTTGTGATGAAAAAAGTAAGAAAAGCGATAATCCCAGCAGCTGGATTAGGAACACGTTTTTTACCAGCAACGAAAGCAATGCCGAAAGAAATGTTACCGATAGTAGATAAACCAACGATCCAATACATTGTAGAAGAAGCAGTGAAATCTGGAATCGAAGATATTATTATTGTTACTGGTAAAACAAAGCGCTCTATCGAAGATCATTTTGATAACGCATTTGAACTAGAACAAAACTTATTAGAGAAGAAAAAATATGAGTTGCTTGAAAAAGTACAAGCTTCTTCAAAAATGGTAGATATTCATTACATCCGTCAAAAAGAGCCGAAGGGACTAGGACATGCTGTTTGGTGTGCACGTAAATTCATTGGTGATGAGCCATTTGCAGTGTTACTAGGTGATGATATTGTCCAAGCTGAGAAACCGTGTTTACGTCAATTAATGGATGAGTATGAAAAAACACTTTCTTCTGTTATTGGTGTACAAACTGTTCCAGAGTCGGAAACACATCGCTATGGAATTATCGATCCATTAGAACAAGAAGGTCGTCGTTACCAAGTTCGCAATTTCGTTGAGAAACCAGCACAAGGTACAGCTCCTTCAAACTTAGCGATTATGGGGCGCTACATTTTAACGCCTGAAATCTTTATGTTCTTAGAACAGCAACATGTCGGTGCTGGTGGTGAAATTCAGTTAACAGATGCAATCCAAAGCTTAAATGAAATCCAACGTGTATTTGCCTACGATTTCGAAGGAAAGCGCTACGACGTAGGTGAAAAGCTAGGATTCGTTCAAACGACAATCGAAATGGCTCTGCAACACCCAGAATTACGTGATGACATGGTTGCGATGATGAAGAAAATTTTAGAAGAACAAGCGAATCAAGAGTCATAATAAAAAATGAGTTATTTCAGTATACTGAAATAACTCATTTTTTTATTATGAAATCGTCGAATGAGAATGCTGATAAGCAGAACGACGCACAGCATAATATATGCGAGGTGCGATAATAGCACCGATAATTGTAAATGCAATATCTTTTACTGCAAACCACATCATAATCATCCAAGCAGCTTTATAGCTCATATTACCGCCCATAAAGAGATTGACTGCCCCGTACATGTAAGTAGTACCGATTATATAAGTTAAAATAATTCCTGTGAAAGAGGCAATTGCAAATGTAATGAATGTTGGTCTTTCTTTTTGTTCTACTAGTTTTCCGGATACGTAAGCAACGATAATAAATGCGATAATAAAACCACCAGTAGGATCTAAAAGTGCTCCAAATCCAGCTTTGAAGTTAGCGAAGATTGGTGCGCCGGCTACGCCAACGAGCATATATACAGTCATGGATAAGGCACCAAGTCTACTTCCAAGAAGAAGACCTGCTAAAATTGCGAAAAATGGTTGCATAGATAATGGGATGCCTGCTACTTGAAGGAATGGTGCCCAAGATACAATATTTGCACCGATTGCCATAAGAGCAACGAACATGGCAGCTAATGCTAAATCTAAAACATGAAATCTTCTCATAATGTTAACCTCCTGTTGTTTTTAGGTTAACATTATCGTAGCGAAAATATTTACTTGTTGTCAATCAAAATATTTTGATAAGAAGGCTTTAAATAGTCTCTTAGCAACGTATATGGAATACGAAATTGCGGAATTCCACTTGAATAGGGAGCAATCTCATATAAAGGGAAATAAATGACGAGATTGTCTGGCTCTAAAAAGAAGTGGAATTTTTTCATACTCATTACTTTTTCAGTTGCATCAGGAAAATAAATGCTTTCATTTTGTTTAATTTGTCGTACAATCTCCGCACGGATTACATCTTTATATTTATCCTTTTGTTCAAATAAATCGTCTAAGTGCAGCACCTTTTTTTCGTTTAAATCAAATGTATTTGCCTTCCACGTATAAAGACCGTGTGCTCCACCAGTATATTGATAGTAATTCACATATAGGCTAAGAAAAGGTGGTTTGTTTAAAGAGACTTTATAATCAACATTTGCTACGTACGGATGAAATGGTGTACTAGATCCTTCTGTCTCTTTATAATATTTTTTTGCTTCTTTTTCTAATTTGTTTTTAAATTTGTCAGTGGATTTTTTGTAGTATAAATTGAGTTTATTTTGAAATTTAGAGTCAGAAAATTCGCGAAAAGAAGGCCTGTTTATTTGATATTCTATATAAGGTTTCTTACCTTTTTGCGTTACAGTCTTAACATCGATTGTCAGGTTAGATGCTTTGGCTGTTATTGCACAATTTGGTACAATAGTCAGCAAGGAGAACATAAGCAGTAATATACAAAATTTCTGTTTCATTTAGGTGAAGCCTCCTTATATAAGTGTTATAAGTAGTTTGAAAATAAATAGGTAAAATTATACATTTAATTAAAGTAAGAGAAGGGGGAAGCGATATGGCAAAAACTTTAATGGATTCACTTGGAATTGAGTTGTTAGAGATGACAGAAGATAAGGTGGTTGCTACGATGCCTGTTGATGAGCGTACGCATCAGCCATTTGGATTTTTACATGGTGGTGCATCGGTTGCATTAGCAGAAACAGTGGCAAGTGTTGGTTCATATAATTTAATTGATCAAGAAAAATGTATTTGTTTCGGATTAGAAATTAATGCGAACCACATTCGCTCAAAGAAAGATGGAATTGTAACAGCGATTGGAACACCAATACATAGAGGACAATCGACAATGGTTTGGGATGTTCGCATTATTGATGAAAATGATGATTTACTATGTATATCAAGATGTACAGTAGCAATTAAAGAAAAACGTGAAAAATAAAAAAGAGGCGCTCTTATGAGCAGCCTCTTTTTCTTATAATTAGAACTGGATTTTCTTCTCTAAGAAACCTTTTAGTTCGCTAATTGGCATACGAACTTGTTCCATTGTGTCACGGTCACGTACTGTAACAGCTTTGTCTTCAACTGAGTCGAAGTCGTATGTGATACAGAATGGTGTACCGATTTCGTCTTGACGACGGTAACGTTTACCGATAGAACCAGTTTCATCAAAGTCTACCATGAAGTCTTTAGCTAATTCTGCGAATACTTCAGTAGCACCTTCAGATAGCTTTTTAGATAATGGTAAGATAGCTGCTTTGTATGGTGCTAAAGCAGGGTGGAAACGAAGAACTGTACGAGAATCGTTTTCTAATTGCTCTTCTTCATATGCATCACATAAGAATGCTAATGTTACGCGGTCTGCGCCTAAAGATGGCTCGATGCAGTATGGTACGTAACGCTCATTCGTTTGTGGATCGATATAGTTAAAGTCTTCGTTTGAGTGTTCCATGTGACGTTTTAAGTCGAAGTCTGTACGAGATGCAACGCCCCAAAGTTCGCCCCAACCGAATGGGAATTTGAATTCAATGTCAGTTGTTGCATTACTGTAGTGAGATAACTCTTCTTCACCGTGGTCACGAAGACGCATGCTCTCTTCAGACATACCAAGTGAAAGTAACCAGTTTTTACAAGTTTCACGCCAGAATGCGAACCACTCTAAATCTTCACCAGGCTTACAGAAGAATTCAAGTTCCATTTGTTCGAATTCACGTGTACGGAATGTGAAGTTACCAGGTGTGATTTCGTTACGGAAACTCTTACCGATTTGGCCGATACCAAATGGAAGCTTTTTACGCATAGAGCGTTGAACGTTTTTGAAGTTTACGAAAATACCTTGTGCTGTTTCAGGACGAAGGAAGATTTCGTTTGTGCTAGACTCTGTAACACCTTGGAATGTTTTGAACATTAAGTTGAACTGACGGATTTCAGTAAATTCTTCACTACCGCAATCAGGACATTTTACTTCATGTTCTTTCATTAAGTCAGCCATTTGGTCGAAAGTAAGACCGTCAACAACCATTTCGATGCCTTTTGCATCTAAAGCATCCTCAATTAATTTGTCAGCACGGTGACGAGCTTTACATTTTTTACAGTCGATCATTGGATCGTTGAAGTTACCAACGTGACCAGAAGCGATCCAAGTTTTAGGGTTCATTAAAATAGCTGCGTCTAAACCAACGTTGTGTGGAGATTCTTGAATGAATTTTTTCCACCAAGCTTTTTTAACATTATTTTTTAATTCGATTCCAAGTGGACCGTAATCCCAAGTGTTTGCAAGACCACCGTAAATTTCAGAACCAGGGAAAACAAAACCGCGATGTTTCGCTAAGTTTACAACTTGTTCCATTGAATACATAAGAAAATCCTCCTTTTGAAAGTTAACGTATTGGCGATGACATACTCTGATACTTTGGAAACGGGCAGTATATGTTAAAAAGAACATAAAAAAACGCTCATCCCAAGGCTTATTTGCCTAGGGACGAGCGTTTGCCCGCGGTTCCACCCTAGTTGATACACAAAAGGTGCATCCACTTTATCATGTATTGCTCGAGACTGCCGTTTCCTTGCGTCTTCAGGCTTTCACTATCCCTGAATCGCTTTTTATGCAAGTACTTATAAGTCCGTCATCGCTACTTATATTAATAATAATGAACATATTCTAACACGTTCTTTTTTAAATCTCAATAGAGGAACGCGTCTATCTATGATAGAGTCTCACCTATTTTTTCATTATTTATTCCGTAATTTTCTTTAATATGCTTAATTGCTTCACGCTTACTTAATGGAGCGAGCTCATTGTTTTGAACGTATTCCCAAACTACATCCGGATTTGTTTTTGCATATTCACGAAGGACCCAGCCAATCGCTTTTTGAATGAAAAATTCTTTTGAAGAATGTAGTTGTCCAATAATCCAGAAAAGAAGTTCTTCATCCATCTTTTGTTTATATTTTAGTTGGAATAAAATAGCGGCACGTTGTAACCATATGTTATCTGATGCAATCCATTTTGGAATATAGGCAGAAATTAATTCTGGATGTTTTAAAAAGATATCGCCTAAAAATGTAGGGACGATGCTATCGACAGAGTCCCACCAAGATTTTGTGACAATCAGTTCTTCTAAGAAGGGGATATGAGTTTCGTTTATATGCTTTTTATATTTTTGCATAATATCAAGTGCGGCGGCTTGGAATTCACGTTCTGGCAAGTCCCAAAGCTCACGTATGATAATTTGGAAGTCTTTTTGATCTGGGAGAGTATGTATTTGAATGATGTCTTTTAATAATTGGCGTCTTTCCGGTGTTTGAATACCTAGAAATGGGAAGTGATTTTTCATATAACGAGCCATAGGTTCTGCTTTTTCAGGATTTTGATGAGCTGTGAAATGCTCTTGTAATGCTTTTACAAATGGATGCATAAGTGTTGCTCCTCTCTTATTCTCTTTCTTCTCTTATTATACAAAGAGTTTGGATAAATTTTAAAACATAACTTGCAATGTAATGAAATATGTTGAAAGTAGAGAGGAGAGGATAAGATGGAGGATCAAGGCGTATTAGCAGGTTTCTTTGCTCTTAGTTTTGCGTTTATTCTTGTTATATTGATTTGGGCAATTATTTCATATTTGTTAACGGCTTTTGCACTTTATTCGATGGCGAAAAATGATGGTGCAACGGACGGGGTGCTTGCGTTTATTCCGTTTTTGAATAGTAAGACATGGGGTGACTTAGCGAAAGATAAATTACCAGATTTTTTGAAAGAAGAAGCAGGGTGGAAAGTATTCGGCATATATGTTGCATGTTTCATTTTTAATTTCGTACCAATTATAAGTTTACTAGCAACAGCTGTATCGATTGTATTGTCCATTTATCTTATCTACGCTATTTTAGACAGATACGGAACGAACTCTATATTATTTACGATTATTCATGTAATCACATTTTCGGTGTTCTTACCGATTCATTTATTTATTATTCGGAATGAACCGGTGAGATATAAAGAGTAGACTTTTCGTTTTGTTGATAAGTCGATATATTTTAGATATAAGTAAAAAAGCGCCCTGATTATCAGAGCGCTTTTTTTACTACATAAGGTAGCGTAAATAAATATAAATGTGAGAAATGATTAATGAAACGATCATAATTGGGAAACCGACTTTTAGGAAGTCCATGTAACTAAATTTATGTCCTTCGCGGCTCGCGATACCTGCAACGATTACGTTAGCAGAAGCTCCGATTAATGTTCCGTTTCCGCCCAGACAAGCACCTAGTGCTAATGCCCACCATAATACATCGATTTGTGCGTCAGATGGTGATAAGCCTAGCCCAACTGCCATATCGTTAATAAGTGGAATCATTGTTGCAACGAATGGGATGTTATCAATTGTTGCAGAGGCGATACCAGATACCCATAAAATAAGGATGGATGCGTAAGAAATATCTCCGCCTGTTATACCAATTACTTTTTGAGCTAACATTTTGATAAGACCGATATCGATAAGTCCTCCAACAAGTACGAATAGCCCTGCGAAGAAGAAGATTGTTACCCACTCTACGCTTGCAAATACTTCCTCAATTTCATGCTCTTTCACACCAATTAACATAAGTACAGTAGCACCAGTTAAAGCGATGATAGCTGCATCAACGTGGAAAATCGAATGAGTCATGAAACCTACAATTGTAAGTCCAAGTACTGTTAAAGATTTTTTCATTAATACTGGATCTTTAATGTATTGTTTTTCATCTAGGCTCATTAATTTCTTAACTTGTACAGGATCGGCAATTAATTGTTTGCGATACATAAAGTAAAGTATTATCGCTGTAACTGCAATAATAATAATTACGATTGGTGCTAGATTCAATAGGAAAGCATTGAAGTCTAAATGCTTATTGGCAGAACCAATCATAATGTTAGGTGGATCACCAATTAATGTTGCTGTTCCTCCAATGTTTGAAAAAATAATTTCAGAAAGTAAATAAGGAACAGGATTTACTTGCAGTATGCGCGTAATAGATAAAGTAACTGGAACAACAAGAAGTACAGTTGTAACGTTATCTAAAAATGCGGAGCCAAGCGCGGTAAGTAGGGAAAGGGAAATTAAAATTTTAATTGGATTTCCTTGTGCCCCTTTTGCTGCTTTAATGGCAACGTATTGGAAAACACCTGATTTACTCGTAATGTTCACCAAAATCATCATACCGATGAGTAGCGTAATCGTTCCCCATTCAATATGTTTCGTAAAGGCGTTATGTAAATCGACGACCCCCACAATTACCATGAATGCTGCACCGAGAAGTGCGATGACAGCGCGATTAATTTTTTCAGAAATAATAATGGCATATGTAATTAAAAAGACTGCGATAGCAAAATAATACTGCCAGTTAGCGAGTTCTTGCGTTGTTTCGTGCAAAAATCTCATCTCCTTTCATTCATTTTTCTTAGTGTGTCAAATATTAACTAGATGAAACACACATAACGTCATTATAAAGTAGAAAAACTGCGGATGTAAATGAAAGGAGAGATTTTGTCATATTTTCTGCATAGGTCATTTTTTCTTATTTTTTAAAATATTTGTGGGCATTTGACATATATATAAGATACATCCAATCTGAATATTTAAAATGGAATTAGCATTCGAGCTTGTTCGTGTAGGAGTGTCAAATAGAAAGGAATGACAAAAATGATAAGGAAGGGATCGTATGGATGAACAACGATTTTTATTTTTAGACTTTGAGTTTACGATGCCCCAGCATAGAAAGAAACCGAAAGGATTTTTTCCGGAGATTATTGAGGTAGGGCTCGTTTCAGTTGCTGGCTGTAAGGTAGAAGATACGTATTCATCACATGTCAGGCCGAAAACATTTCCCTCTTTAACGGATCGATGTAAGAAGTTTTTGGGAATAAAACAAGAAGTCGTAGATAAAGGGATTTCATTTCCTGAACTCGTTAAGAAGCTTGCAGAATACGAAACGAAATGTAAACCGACAATTGTAACGTGGGGAAATATGGATATGAAAGTGCTGAAGCATAATTGTGAGATGGCAGGGATAGCTTTTCCATTCTTCGGACAGTGTCGTGATTTATCGCTTGAGTATAAGAAGTTTTTTGGAGAAAGAAATCAAACAGGATTATGGAAAGCAATTGAGGCGTATGGAAAAGTAGGGACAGGGAAGCATCATTGTGCGCTTGACGATGCGATGACGACGTACAATATTTTTAAACTAGTAGAAAAAGATAAAGAGTATTTAGTAAAGCCAGCACCTCCAACATTAGGAGAACTCGTTGATTTTTCAAAAGTGTTAAAGAAAGTGAGCACACAGTAACGACCAAATTGCACATTATGTAATTTGGTCGTTTTGTTTTTTAGAGTTTGTAGTCTTTCTTTAACTGTTGTAATGTTTCTAGACTACGCTCTGCAAAAGGTGAATCATCTTCAAAAAATGAATTCATTTGAGTTTCTAATGCTAATTTTAGTGACTCGGTATAATCCGGAATTTCTCCTTCATATTTTTTCACCATTTGCTCTGGAATGTTCGTCTGTTCACGGAAAGCTAAAGCGCGTCTTTCATGGAAAAATGGTACGTCAGCTTGTTTTACGTTATGTAAGTCACCTTGCACCGGATGTTTTAAAACAGCTAATACTTTTACGACGTAACTGCCAGGGCGGCTATTTGTAACTTCGCCGATGTATTTTCCTGTTTTATAAATACCAGTAACGATTTCGCCAATTTCAAATGTTTCTCTCATATTTTTCACCTCAAGTTTATAGTAAGGAAAGTAGGAGAAGGAGTCAAAGAAATCAGTTGCTTTCAGAACGCCCCTTGAGAATATGGATAGGTTCCACTATAATTTAAAATGATATAACAGAAAATTCTGATGTTTTATAAATCCTATAATAAGGAGTGTTCTATATGATGCCTTTATATTTTCCGGAAGATAAAACAGAATATATTATTCCAGGGATTGTTTGCGTTCTATTTATTATCGGTGCTATTGCCACGTGGCGCATGTTTATTCGTGTATCAAAAAGAGAAGCAGAGCGATTGCAGAAAGTTGAAGAAAAACTATTAGCTGAAAAGAAACAGTAATGCATTTTTGTATGTTTCCCTCTATGCTCGGACAATCTAAGGGCAGAATATATTTTGGAGGGAATAGAATGAAGAAACGGCTTTTTTTCAGTTGTTGTTTATTATTTCTGATGGCAGGTTGTGACCAAGGAAAGCCGAAAGAAATTGAAGTGAAATTACATAATGCTTCAGGTGATGAAGTAGGGACTGCGAAAGTAGTTCAGCAAACAAGTGGAGTGAAAATTACGATTAAAGGGGAAGGTTTCACGCCAGGCCCGCACGGACTACATGTACACGAAATTGGAGAGTGTAAAGCACCTCGTTTTGAATCAGCTGGAAATCATTTTAATCCAGATGATAAAAAACATGGTCTTCTTAATCCGAAGGGTGCAGAAAACGGTGATTTACCGAACGTAGTTGCAGATGGTTCTGGAAAGATTAAGGCGGAAATTAATGCCCCACACATCACACTTGAAGAAGGAAAAACGACGATTCATAGAAAAGATGGAGCGTCTATTATTATTACAGAAAACCCTGATGATGGTATGACTCAACCGACAGGTAAATCAGGGGATCGAATTGCTTGTGGCGTAATTGTAAAAAAAGCATCGGATATGAAGAAAAAGTAAAAGCTACCGTGAATGGTAGCTTTCTTTGTGAAATGTAATTGAAAATATATTAGCGATTATTGGAATATATCGACTGTAACTCAAATTATATCGGCGATTATTGGAATATATCGACCGTAACTTGAAATATATCGACTTACTGACAAAATATGACAAAGGAGTCTGTCCAAGAATGATTAGGGGGACAGACTCCTTTCTTATTATGAAACCGTATGACGCAGTCTGTTTAAAATTTCTTCTAAAACAGATCGTGGACAGCCGATATTAATTCGAATATGTTCTTCGCCACCTAACCCGTATTTCTCACCAGGTTCAACAATGATTTTTCCTTTTTCCTCAAGTAATGCAGTACGCTCGTTTTGAGAAAGCTTTAGACGAGAACAATCAATCCATAATAAAAAGCTACCTTCTGGCTTCGTTACGGAAAGAGCAGGTATGTGAGTTTTAATATATTCACAAGCAAATTGAGCATTATCTTCTATATATAATCGAATTTCGTTTAGCCAATCATTACATTCTGTATAGGCACTTTGCATCGCTGTATAAGCGAAGATATTTAATCCGTGGAAGCCTTGTCTATATTGGATAGATGTAAAGGCTTGACGGAGTTTTTCATTTGGAATGATAATAATCGATGCTTGTAATCCAGCGATATTAAATGTTTTACTTGGAGCCATACAAGTGATAGTGCGCTCTGCTAATTCTTCAGATAAGGAAGCGAACGGTGTATGTGTATGATCTGCATAAATAATATCGGAATGAATTTCATCCGCCACAACGATTACGTTATATTTAGTACATAACGATCCGAGCTGCAAAAGTTCCTCTTTCGTCCAAACGCGCCCGATTGGGTTATGAGGGCTACAAAGAAGCATGAGTTTGATGCCTTGTTGAAACTGCTTTTCTAAATGCTTGAAGTCTATCACATATGTATCATTTTGTTTCTGTAATGGACTCACGTATAACTGTCTGTTGTTTGTTGTGACCATTTCGAAAAATGGAGGATAAATAGGTGGTTGTACGAGAACGGATTCGTTTTCTTTTGTGAAAGCTTGTATGCTCGTACTAAGAGCTGGAACGATTCCGGCGCTAAAGACAATCCATTCTTTTTGAATATCCCAGTCGTATTGTTGTTTTGTCCAGTTACAAATAATATTCCCAATATTTTCGGGAGGAAGTGTATAGCCAAAAATCGGATGTTCGATTCGTTGTTTTAAGGCAGTTTGGATTGGTTTTGGTACTTCAAAATCCATATCAGCAATCCAAGCATGGATAAGTTCTTCGTTTTTATATGTATCCCATTTTATACTATGCGTTCCACGTCGATTGATTGCTTTATGAAATAGTTGCATAAGTTTGCTCCCTTCTTCTGTAAAACCAATAAGTTATGAAAGTTCTCTCTCTTCTTATAGAATAGCTGATGTGATAGGATAAAGAAAACTATTAAAAAGTGAAAAGGCGGGAAGCGAATGGGTACATATGAAAAGATGATAGAGGTTGTGAAGAATTGGGATCCGTTTCAAATGGGACCGGAGTTTTATGAAACAGAAGCGAGCGATGTTGTGAACGTCATAAGTGTGTTTGACGATCCAAAATACATCGCAAAGAAGATTCAACATATATACTTTATGTCTTTTGAGGAAGTACCTGCGCTTGAAAAATGTGAGAAATTAGCTATGGAATTACTTATAATAAAAGAAGGTGGAAGCTGTTCATTATAGGCTGTCGGAATTTGCGACAGCCTTTTTTATATTATCCCGCTATTTGCTGGGTAGTAAGACCCTCACCTCAAAATTCAGCGGAAGCAAAGAAGTTAGGTGGGGGCTGATTAAAGTTTCATTTTATTGCGCGGAAAAAGCGATAATTTCTTCATAAACATGTTCAGGCTTTTCTTCAGGTAGTAAATGTCCTGTATTTTCATAAGAAATAAATTTTGAATTCGGTAAATCTTTGTGTAGACGATGACCTACATGTACAGGGACGACGCGGTCTTTTTCACCCCAAATGAGTAGGATAGGTGTTTCGATTTTTTGTAATTCAGTTGAAGATAAGTCACCTTCACGGTCTCGTATCATGCGAGTTAAAGCGGGAAATATACGGTTGTCATAAAAAGGAGCGGAGTAACCTTTTTTCATTTCATCGTCAATTAATGAGTGATCATGAACGACATTCATTAAGTTATGAACAATGCCGCGTCTAATAATCCAGTTCTTTACGTATAAATGAAAGAACGGTAAATAAGAAGAGTATAGTAAAGGTAAGGTTGCGCGCGCTAAATAGCTCGAGCTACATAGTAAAATCGTCTTTGAAATGAGTTCAGGACGTATACGGTTTACATAGAGAGAAATTTGCCCACCCATAGAATGCCCAACTAATACAATGTTTGAGAGAGATAAATGTTCAATTAAATCAATAATAATCGTTGCTAAATTGTGATAAGAATACTTAAACAGATGAGACTTATCACTTTTTCCGAACGGTGGTAAATCAAGAGCAATGACTGTTCCTTCCTTCGCTAGTAAAGGAATGAGACGGCGGTAACTGAATGAGGAAGATAAAAAGCCGTGAACGAGTACGAAAGTAGGGCGTTCTGTTTTATTATCATGTTCATACAATTCGTAATGAACAGTAGTGCCGCGAGTGGAAAAAGTGAAATAAGGACAAGTATATTTATGATTCATTTTTTGTCACTCCATTGATTTTTGTTCATATCATCTCCAAGGAAGAAGAAAATATGTTAACAAAAAAAGGCAAGATGACGATGTCATCTTGCCTTTCGTTTATTCAGTATTACCCGCGCACAATATTAGGCGGTGTTTTTCCTTGTAATCCTGCAACTAAATTTTCAGCGGCGGTCATGGCCATTTGCTGACGAGTTTTTAATGTTGCAGATCCGATGTGCGGTAAAGTCACAACATTTTGTAATGATAAGAGTGGATTATCTTTTTGAATTGGCTCTTGTGTAAAAGTATCGATGCCTGCTGCAAAGATTTTCTTTTCTGTTAAAGCATAGATTAACGCTTCTTCATCTACTGTTTTCCCCCGAGAAGCATTAATGAAGATTGCTGTTTCTTTCATTATTGAAAATTCCTTTTCTCCGATAAGGTGATATGTTTCATCTGTTAATGGAGTAAGAAGAACAATAAAGTCAGACTGCTTCAGTAGCGTCTGTAAATCACAATATGTAGCATCGAATTTTTGTTCAGCTTCTTCTTTACGACGGCGGTTATAGTAAAGAACATTCATATCAAATCCGAATTTTGCTCGTTTTGCAACGGCTTCTCCAATTCGGCCCATACCGATAATACCAATTGTGCTATGGTGTACATCTAGTCCGAAGTGTTCTTTTCCGATTTCAGCGTTCCATTCACCATTTTTTACGTAAGAATCGAGTTCGCAAACGCGGCGCCCAGCTGATAGCATAAGGGCGAAAACGAGATCAGCTACTGTATCATCTAATACGTATGGTGTATTCGTTCCGATAACATTTCGGTTTTTCATCGCTTGTAAATCAAAATTATCGTAACCAACAGAAATATTGCTCACTACTTTTAAGTTAGGAGCCACTGTCAGTAATTCTTCATTAATAGCAGATCCGAAATTTAATAACCCATCTTTATCTTGTATTTTCTCTAATAGAACATCACGAGGCACTTTCTCATTTTGATCCCATTTTTCGTAATCACAGTGTTCTGATAAATAGTTTTCTACAAATGTCGGAACTGGTTCAGCAATATAAATTTTTGGTTTCACGGTTCCATCCCCTTTCGCTTTATCACGCATTTTTCCGCTGATTAAAGTTTCACTTTATTTTGACATAATTCAATAGAAAAATCTTCTTTTCAAACTGGAAAGGGTATTTGTATAATTTAGACACAAACGAAAAGGAAGGATGATTTATATGGTGACAGAAAAAGAATTAGAATTATTAGCTTGTCTTGAAAAGAGTAGTCGATTATCTGTAGATACATTAGCGAAGCTGTTAAATATAGAAGTAGAAGAAGTAAAGAAGATGGTTGCGAGATTAGAAAATGAAAAGATTATTGTGGATTATGTAACACATATCGATTGGACGAAAGTGAAAGAACATACAGGTTTAACGGCAATGATCGATGTGAAAGTTACGCCAAAGCACGGCGTTGGGTTTGATGCGGTTGCTGAGCAAATTTATCGTTATTCGGAAGTGAAATCCGTTTATTTAATGTCAGGGACATATGATCTTTCTATTACATTAGAAGGGAAAACGATGGGGGAAGTAGCGATGTTTGTTTCTGAGAAATTAGCAACAATTGAATCTGTCGTTTCTACAACTACTCATTTCATTTTGAAGAAGTATAAACATGAGGGCGTTATTTATGAAAAAGACGATGATGATAAGCGAATTGTGGTGACACCATGAAGCAATTTGAACTATCTAGATCAGCAGAATCTTTAAAACCATCTGGTATTCGAAAATTTTTTGATTTAGCAGCAAATATGAAAGGTGTTATTTCCCTCGGGGTAGGAGAGCCGGATTTTGTTACCCCTTGGAATGTAAGGCAAGCATGTATTCGTTCTTTGGAACAAGGGTATACGTCATATACAGCAAATGCAGGATTATTGGAGCTCCGTCAAGAAATAGCAAAGTATCTAAAAAAACAATTTGCAGTATCTTATGATCCAAGTGATGAAATCATTGTTACAGTTGGAGCGAGCCAGGCGTTAGATGTAGCGATGCGTGCCATTATAAATCCTGATGATGAAGTGCTCATTGTTGAACCAAGCTTCGTTTCTTATGCACCACTTGTGACATTAGCTGGAGGAGTTCCGGTTCCTGTGGCGACTAAGCTAGAAAACGAGTTTAAAGTACAACCAGAACAAATTGAAGCAGCTATTACAGCGAAAACAAAGGCGATTTTACTTTGTTCACCAAATAACCCGACAGGTGCAATGCTAAATAAATTCGAGCTTGAAGAAATAGCAGTGATTGTTGAGAAGTACAATCTAATTGTATTATCTGATGAAATTTATGCAGAGCTTGTATACGACGAAGCATATACAAGTTTCGCGAGTATTAAAAATATGCGCGAGCATACGATTTTAATTTCAGGATTTTCAAAAGGATTTGCGATGACAGGATGGCGTCTCGGTATGATTGCAGCTCCTGTTCAGTTTTCAGAATTGATGCTCAAAATTCACCAATATTCCATGATGTGTGCACCGACGATGTCTCAGTTCGCAGCACTTGAAGCGTTACGTGCGGGGAATGATGAAGTAATTCGGATGAGAGATAGTTATAAGAAGCGTCGTAATTTTATGACGACATCTTTCAATGAAATGGGCTTAACGTGTCATGTGCCGGGCGGAGCATTTTATGTTTTCCCTTCTATATCTTCAACAGGATTATCTTCAGCGGAATTTGCAGAACAGTTATTGCTGGAAGAAAAAGTAGCTGTTGTCCCTGGTAGCGTATTTGGCGAAAGTGGTGAAGGGTTTATTCGTTGTTCTTATGCGACGTCGCTTGAACAACTTATGGAAGCAATGAAGAGAATGGAACGGTTTGTTGAAAATAAAAAAAGGACAAAACGTAATACGTTTTGTCCATAAAAGGGGGGGAATACTAGAAAGCCATGTGTTAGTAGTCTATCCCAATATTGGAGAATTATACTTCTTTAAGGGAAATTTTTCATGAATTTTGAATGAGTTCTGTCATAGTGGTATAATTTACTAATATAAGGTATGCGCATTCTAGATATTGTTATCTAGAATGCGTACTAACCAATCGGATATTTAAAATAAATATATCTGCTTTGCTCTCTATAATTGTAGAGAGAATGGTAAACGTATGGGAGTGTTTCATATGTCAGAACAATATACAACAGGAGTGGTTGTAACAGGGAAAGTGACTGGAATTCAAGATTACGGTGCGTTTGTAGCGTTAGATGCAGAAACACAAGGACTTGTGCATATATCTGAAATTACAAATGGATATGTAAAGGATATTCATGACTTTTTAAAGGTCGGCGATACAGTAGAAGTAAAGGTACTTTCAATTGATGAAGAGCACAGAAAAATGAGTTTATCGTTAAAAGCGGCGAAAAGAAAACAAGGAAGGATTCTTATACCGAACCCATCTGAAAACGGATTTAATACGCTGCGAGAAAAGTTGGCAGAATGGATTGAAGAGTCCGAGTTAACAAAGTAAAAGAGGAACGCATATGAGCGTTCCTCTTTTACTTTATCTTATGATATATATTTGCAAATATGATTGCATGCAATCATATTCGTATGTCGGAGGTGAAAGGACATACTGATTATCGAATTTCGTTTGTTTCTGGGTGCGTACCAAGATTTTCAGATGGTTTAAACAGTAAACCAAGGTTGATAAGCCCAGATATACCAACGATGCCGTAAATAATACGTGCAAGAGCTGAATTTTGTCCACCGAAAATGGCTGCTACTAAGTCAAACTGGAAAAAACCGATTAGTCCCCAGTTCACAGCGCCAATTACAGTAAAGACTAATGCGATACGTTGTAAAGTACTCATGAAAAAGCCCCCCTTAATTGTGAAGCATGAGCAAGCGATGAGTTAATTAACTCTTTTATAGAATGGGGTAGTTATGTTGTTTTTATACATAAAAAATGTTTGAAAGAAGATGTATATACATCTATACCGAAAAATGCGAATTTTTATGCAAAAAATGAACTTTTTCTAAAAAATATATATTGGTTACGTTTACAATGTTTGAATCGCTTGATTTACAACTTCAGTTTCGCTAAAGTGAATACAGAAATACATATCCATAATTGGAGGGAAAAAGATGAGTACACATGTAACGTTCGACTATTCTAAAGCGTTATCCTTCATCGGTGAACATGAAATCACTTATTTACGTGATGCAGTGAAAGTAACACATCACGCAATCCACGAAAAAACTGGAGCTGGGAACGATTTCCTTGGGTGGGTAGACCTTCCGCTTCAATATGACAAAGAAGAATTCGCTCGCATTCAAAAATGCGCAGAAAAAATTAAAAATGACTCTGACATTTTACTTGTTGTAGGTATTGGTGGTTCTTACCTAGGAGCACGCGCAGCAATCGAAATGTTAAACCATTCTTTCTACAATACGCTTTCTAAAGAACAACGTAAAACTCCACAAGTGCTATTTGTTGGACAAAACATTAGCTCCACTTACATGAAAGATTTAATGGACGTATTAGAAGGTAAAGACTTCTCTATTAACGTTATTTCCAAATCAGGTACAACAACAGAGCCAGCACTAGCATTCCGTATCTTCCGTAAGTTATTAGAAGAAAAGTATGGAAAAGAAGAAGCTCGCAAACGTATTTATGCAACTACAGATAAAGCGCGTGGTGCATTAAAAACATTAGCTGATAACGAAGGTTACGAAACATTTGTTATTCCAGATGATGTTGGAGGTCGTTTCTCTGTATTAACGCCAGTTGGTTTATTACCAATCGCAGTAAGTGGCTTAAATATTGAAGAGATGATGAAAGGTGCAGCTGCTGGTCATGATGACTTCGGAACATCAGAACTAGAAGAAAATCCAGCTTACCAATACGCAGTAGTTCGTAACGCTTTATACAATAAAGGAAAAACAATTGAAATGCTTGTTAACTATGAGCCAGCACTTCAATACTTCGCTGAGTGGTGGAAACAGTTATTTGGTGAAAGTGAAGGAAAAGATCAAAAAGGTATTTTCCCATCTTCAGCAAACTTCTCAACTGATTTACACTCATTAGGTCAATACGTTCAAGAAGGGCGTCGTGACTTATTTGAAACAGTTCTTAAAGTAGGTAAATCTACACATGAACTAACAATCGAATCAGAAGAAAACGATTTAGACGGATTAAACTACCTTGCTGGTGAAACTGTAGACTTCGTAAACACAAAAGCATACGAAGGTACATTACTTGCACATAGCGACGGGGGAGTACCAAACTTAATCGTAAATATTCCTGAATTAAATGAGTACACATTCGGTTACCTTGTATACTTCTTCGAAAAAGCATGTGCGATGAGCGGCTACTTATTAGGCGTGAATCCATTTGACCAACCTGGAGTAGAAGCATACAAGAAAAACATGTTTGCTTTACTTGGTAAACCAGGATTTGAAGAATTAAAAGCAGAATTAGAAGAGCGTTTAAAATAATAAAAAGCGACCGGATTCCGGTCGCTTTTTATTATTTTATCGAAAAGTTCATCAGTATATTCAAACTAAAGTGGGTATGCTAAAGGAAAAGTCTAGGAGGGATGGGCTTGATTCCGATTCAATCAAATTTAGAAGGACGTACATATGCGTTATATAAGTTAGAAGAGATTATGAAACCACTTGGATATAGCATTGGTGGTAATTGGGATTATGATAAAGGATGCTTCGATTACAAAATTGATGAAGAAGATGGGTATCAATTTTTACGAGTTCCATTTACAGCCATTGATGGAGAACTAGATGTACCAGGCGTAATAGTTCGTCTTGGAACGCCGTATATTCTTTCGCACGTATATCAAGACGAACTAGATGATAATGTGAATACTTTAACAGCTGGAACAAGTGGAATGGATCAATTTGCTGAGCCGAAAGATCCAGATGGAGATGTGAAAAGAAAATATATCAATATTGGGAAAGTGCTCATGCAAGAATTAGAGCGTCATTTTACTAATGGTGAATAACAATGAGTATGTCGCTTTCAATGAGAACAAAGGAATGAACTGGATTAATCATATATTGTTCGTCGCGCTTTATACCTAGTAAGAGAATGTTTTGCTTTAAAAGAGTATAGCTACAATTGGCAAAAGTTTGTCCGGTGCAGGACGATGGAAGCTCCATCAGTTGTAATTTATTATCAGAGATTTCGTTGTAAAGTGAAAATAGTACACCTGAAATGGAAGGGAATAAAAGAGAAGCGGTAAATACATAGCTCGTTAATTTATTTCCTTCTATAATTTCTGACACGCCAGCTCTCGTTGCATTTTGTATTTGTTCAGAAGTAAGAAGTTCAGCGATGCAGTGAATGTTTGGGTTGAGCCCTTTTGCAGTTAAAATATTTAAAATGGACTGTGTATCCGCTAAGCTTTCGTTTTTTTCTTTATCAGCTGTTATTAATATGGTGTGTGCCGTTGCAATATTGGCCTTTAATAAAGTTTGATCGTGATGCGGACAACCTTTTATAAATTCTAAATGATGAAATGGTTTTGGGAGTAAAGAAAGTGTTTCATCAATTAAAACGATATCAAGGTTTGGTTGTAATACGTGCATTTGCTTTACAACATGTTTTGCGCGCTCATTCCAGCCAACGATAATCATATGACCGTTAGAAGTAGCGGCTTCTTCACCTTTAATTTTCATATATTGTTTATTAATCATTTCAGTAGCAAACAGCACCATATAATAAGAACAAAAGCCAGTTCCTAATAAAATAATACTTATACCTATTAGTTTTCCTATCGTTGTATGGGGAGCAAAGTCGCCATATCCAACTGTAAAAATGGTAACGATTGACCACCAAATTCCGTCAAACCATGTAGTGAAATGAAAAGGTTCTAATCTATGTATAAGAAAACCGGAAAAAGCAGTCAGTACAATAATAAAACAAATTAAACGAAAAATAATGGAATCACGAAATGTATCTACTAAATTCGGACGGGATTTCAATTGCCTATTCCTCCTTACTTTGTAGGACTACATTCATTGTTGCCATTATAGAAAAAAGAAAAACTCTCTAATTAAAGAGAGTTTGTTTTACGTTACATACTTTCCACTTCAGTTTGTTGGACACTTTCAAGATGCTGGAGAGCATAGTAAACATCAGCAGTATGTCTTTTTTGATCAATGGACAGTTTAAGATGTAAATAGTGAGAACCGTTTTCTAATGTTTTAAGCTTCATATTCTTAACTTTTATATCCATTTCTTTTATTTCTTCAATTACGATTGGGATATTGTCCATATTTCGTACAACAAGTTTCACAGCGATATCACGTTGACGAAATGATCTAGGGCCTACATATTTCATCGCGAGTGGTATAAGTTCGACACTAATCATAAGGAAACACATTCCGAATATCGCTTCAATATAGAATCCGGCCCCAACAGCAATACCAATACCAGAAGCACCCCAGATCATAGCGGCAGTCGTGAGCCCTGCAATGCTATCGTTGCCTCTTCTTAAAATTACGCCAGCACCTAAAAAACCAATTCCTGATACAATTTGAGCGGCAAGTCGAAGTGGATCCATATTCATATGATCGGTATGTGGTAAGTTATAAGCTGCTTTAATAGAAACAATCGTTAGGAGGCAACTAATAATAGAAATAACTAAACACGTTTTTAAACCAAGTGGTTTCCGTTTTAATTCACGTTCTAAACCAATGGCAAATCCTAAAATAGCCGAGAGACCTAGTTTGATTAATAAATCGGTATAGTCCATATATATTCCTCCCTGTATGATATGCTATATGAATAAAACGCTTATTATAGAAAGAAACGTCTTTTGATAGAGTAACTTTATATAAAATATATGTAGGAATTGCTCATACATGAAAGAGATATTTCGTTTAAGTATATGATATAAAAAAAGAAATGTGGGCAGTTTTAAAAAAAGTTTATAAAAGGTGTTGCATTTCATTTTTCACCATGATATATTAATAACCGTCGCTGATGCGGAAACGCAGAAAACGACAAAAAAGAAATTAAAAAACTTAGTTGACATCGAAAAACGAAGATGTTAACATAAGGAAGTCGCAAATGAGCGACCAAGTAGTTCTTTGAAAACTGAACGAAACAAACAACGTGAAACGTCAATTTTTATTTTAGATGCTAGACAAA
>NZ_BEZT01000003.1:0-79509 GCF_003402455.1 Bacillus sp. HMA207
GTTAGTTTGTCTAGCATCTAAAATAAAAATTGACGTTTCACGTTGTTTGTTTCGTTCAGTTTTCAAAGAACTACTTGGTCGCTCATTTGCGACTTCCTTATGTTAACATCTTCATTTTTCAATGTCAACTAAGTTTTTTAATTTCTTTTTTGTCGTTTTCTGCGTTTCCGCATCAGCGACGGTTATTAATATATCATGCAGTATATACAGGGTCAATACTTTTTATAAAAAAATTTCACATCCCGTTAAAAACTTAAAATCCGCTGTAAAAATCATTATAGCGTCCATTCATTCTTGGCTCCCCTCCTATTCATTTCATATCTTATCTCTTTATCAATTTACACGAGAGTGAAAATTCTAAATTTTATGTTATATTATTAGTATAGGAGCGTGGTGAGAATGAGCATTAAGTATTCAAACAAAATCAATAAAATCCGGACCTTTGCATTAAGTTTAGTATTTATCGGCCTCTTCATTGCATACTTAGGTGTCTTTTTCCGCGAAAACATTATTATTATGACAACGTTTATGATGGTTGGCTTTTTAGCTGTTATCGCTAGCACTGTCGTTTACTTTTGGATTGGTATGTTATCTACTAAGACTATCCAAATTATTTGCCCAAGCTGTGATAAGCCAACCAAAATGCTCGGCCGTGTCGATGCATGTATGCACTGCAATCAACCTTTAACACTAGATCGAGATCTAGAAGGAAAAGAATTTGATGAAAAGTATAATAAGAAGAGTTATAAATCATAAGTATCAAGGGAAATACGAATTTGCAACACTACAAACGTTTCAACTCATTAAAAAGTTGATTTCTTAAAAAATCAACTTTTTAATTGTTTTATTAAATTTATTACACCTATTTTTTCGAAATAACAGTAAACATCCCTGTCATATTAGGCGAATAATCTTTAAAATCATATTTTTCGTAGAATGATGTTTTACCTTGCGACGCAAACAAACCAATGAATGCTTTATCTGGAGCATTCCCATTTAAGTATTCTACTAAAGTATTCATTATTTTCTTTCCAATACCATTCTTTTGATACTCTGGATGAACCACTATATCTTGAATATAGAAATAGATAGCCCCATCACCAACAATTCTCCCCATGCCGATGATTTGATTATTATCCTTGACTGTTATACAGTAAATCGAATTTTGAAGTGATATTTCCGCCACCTCAAAGTTCATATAGTTAGTCCATCCCACAGAATCACATAAATATTTATATTCTTCCAATGTTGGAATGTTATTTTTAATCTCATATTTCTTCAAAATGTCCCCTCCAAGAATTCATTTCCACCAATACAAAGTAAATTCGACAAACTTTTATCTAACCCTTCTTACTAACTTAGCACTGTAAATCCCGATTAACCTCACGCTAATCCTTATATAATAAAGAAAGAGGCTGACGTATAGCCGTCAGCCTCTTTCTTTATTATATATTACGCCTTATGACACTCTGGACAAACGCCATAAATTTCTAAGCGATGACTATTGATAACGAAGCCTGTCGTTTTCGCAGCTTCCTCTTCCAGCTTTTCCAAGCCTCCATAAGGAAAATCAACAATCTTACCACATTTTTCGCAAATCACATGATAATGTTGACTTGTAACATAATCAAATCTACTTGAAGCGTCTCCATAAGTTAATTCCTTTACAAGTCCAACCTCTTTAAACACACGTAAGTTATTATAGACAGTTGCAACACTCATATTTGGAAACTTACCTTCTAATGCTTTATAAATATCATCCGCTGTTGGGTGCGTCATTGATTCCACAAGGTACTCTAAAATAGCATGACGCTGTGGAGTAATGCGTACACCCGTATTTTTCAGCATTTCTAGCGCTTCTTTTAATTCTTCTTTGACCACCGTCATGCACCCCGATTCTATACGGATTATTATTTTATAATTCTTATAAAGAGTGTACTCCTTTTCTTATAAATCGTCAATATTTCTACTATAAGTATGTAGTTTATTTTTATATTCAGGACTTGTTTTTATGTATCTTTCCCTTTTTTCTTCATATATTCCATAGAAAAAAGTGCGACATAATCGCACTTGGAATACTATCATCTGAGGAGGTATGCCCTACACTTCCACTTTATGTAAGGCAGTAAAATATGTATAGACACTTGCCTTGTTTCTGCATATTTTATCTCCAATGTAGATTTATTTTATATAAGAAAGAACATCCTCAATATGTCCTTTCACTTTCACTTTACGCCACTCTTTTACAAGTTCACCGTCTTTATTAATAAGGAATGTAGAACGCTCGATTCCCATATACTCTTTCCCAAAGTTCTTTTTTAACTTCCAAACATCGTATAACTCTGCTACTTTATGATCTTCATCTACTAAAAGTGTAAATGGCAATTCATGTTTCTCAATGAATTTCAAATGTCTATTCGCTGAATCAGGACTTACTCCAAGAATAACCGTATCCTTCTCTTGAAATACTCCATACGCATCACGAAAATCACATGCTTCAGTTGTACACCCTGGCGTCATATCTTTCGGATAAAAATAGAGAACTACATTTTTACCGCGGAAATCAGCTAGGCGAACTTCTTCTCCGTTACTTCCCTCTAATGTGAATTCTGGTGCCATTTCTCCTACTGTAATCATAGTTATCACTCCTACTCTTTTCCTTTACTATAACAAATGCTTCCTTATTTTTCATTGTCTATTACAGACCTCATCACAAAAGCAAAAGGGAGTGTATATCCAATTAGCGCTTCTGCGATTGCAATCCATCGCCCCATTCCAATCGGAGATATGTCACCATATCCAACAGACAATAAAGTAACTGCGCTAAAATATAAACAAACTTCGACGAGTTGAAAAGAATGAGCGTTCAAACTTTCTCCGTCCTCTTTCAAAACTGCGAAACCCATTTCCTCTAATACAACGTAACTTAATCCAAATGCGATTAGTACTGTTGTATAGATTAAAAATAATGTGGCCAAATTATAGAGCGAAAAAAAACGCGTTGAATCCGAATAGGAACTCCATAATAATTGGACACTTTTCAAAATAGCGATTGCTGCAATTAATAGAATAAATCCCCATAACATGTCCTCCACCTCATTTTATATGTATGAGGTGGAGAACTGATTTATCCCTTAGAAACGAACAAGCTTCTATAATTAATTACCCGCGCCACGATACCTTTTTACCCCTTGGTTCCAGAGGGTGATTGCAATCGTAAAACAGATAACACCAACAATTGGCGTCGCAAATGCATAACTATTCCATTCTGTTTTTCTTAAAAAGTATGCCGCTGGATATACTCCAACAAACGCAAACGGTAAAACAAACGTTAAAATGAAACGAATTACACGATTATAAATATTAACAGGATAGCGCCCGTAATTACCTATGTTATACATAAGAGGCATAATTGAACTTTTCGCATCCGACCAAAAACCAAGGCTCGCCAGCATAACAAATATACCTCCATATACAAGTGCTCCTCCTCCTACCATCAATATAAATAAGAAGAAATCATACCAGTAAAAAGATAATTGTAACTCCACAGCTGCATATCCCATTACAACAATCCCTGTAATAGCTCCAATTAAAGATTCAAGTTCCATTCTTTCTAATATAATTTGAAATAGGCTATGGATCGGCCGCGTTAATACACGATCCATCTCCCCTTTAATAATGTATCGATCATTAAAATCCCATATATTAAAGAAAGCTGAAAAGATGGCAAATGGTACTAAAAAGAAACCATAAATAAAGATTACTTCTTCTCGACTCCATCCCTTCAATGCTTGTGTATGCCCAAATACAACGAGAATAAATATTAAATTAACTGCTTGAAGCGATAAATCAGAAAGTAAACCAACGATAAAATCGCCTCGATACTCCAATTTTGTTTTTATATATTGACTTGCATATTGTAAAAATAAGTTTATATATAGCATCTCATCATCCCCCTTGTACAATTAGACGTTTTCTCGCCGTTCTCCACATGAGTACAATTGGAATAATAAGTACAATCGCCCAAATCACTTGAAATACTAAAGCCTCATACAACTTACTCCCCTGTATACCTTCAGAAAAAATCATACTTGGAATATAACTAATAGCCTGAAACGGTAAAAACATCATTGCTTTTTGGGCCCATAGCGGATAAAAACTAATTGGTAATAATAGACCTGAAAATAAATCAATAACAACGCGTTTTGCATACATAATCCCACTATTATTAAATAGGAAAAACGTAAGCATTCCCGTCATTAAATTAATTTGTGTATTAATAATAAAACTAAATATTAAAGATAAGAAGAAATATAACCACGTTTGAAAATTTGTTGTAATTTGCAACGAAAATAATAACGTAACGATAACCATGCCTGGAATGGAAAAGAAGGCAAAACGGAATATTCCCTCGCCAAGACCTTGCATAACTTTCATTCCCAAATAGTTATAAGGACGAATTAATTCTACAGCCACACGTCCTTCTTGAATCTCCATCGCAATTTCCCTATCTATATTATTAAAATAGAAGGCACGTGCCATCCACGCGATTGCGATATACGTGGTCATTTGCGAAATAGATAAACTTTCAATATTCTCTTTTCCGCTATAAATTGCTTGCCATAAAAAATAGTAAGCACCGATATTAATCGTATAAATTAAAATCCCGCTATAGTAATTTGTACGATACGCAAGCATCATTAAAAAGCGAATTCGAATCATTTCAATATACTTACCCATGCGTAATACCTTCTTCATAAATGTTACGAATAATTTCCTCTGTAGACACTTCGTTAATTTTTAAATCTTTAATTTGAAAGGCTTGTACTACTTTAGAAATAAGCATTGAAATAATAACTTCTTCATTCGGAATTTTTGCAACCCATGCATTTTCCTCTTTTGCTTTCGACCAAACGACATGATTATCTGGCATAACCATTGATAAAGCCTGATAGGAAACTGGTGCAACAAACTGAAAGTGAATTTCCTTCTCCGCTCCCCACTGCGTACGAAGATTATTTAAAGAACCGTCATACATAATATTTCCTTCATCCAGCATGATAACGCGCTCACATAAAGCTTCAATATCAGTAATATCGTGTGTTGTTAATAAAATTGTTGTTTTATAACGTTCATTCATTTCTTTTAAAAATTCACGTATTTTCAATTTCACAAGTACATCTAACCCAATTGTTGGCTCATCTAAAAATAATAACGGTGGATTATGAATTAAGGCTGCCGCTAATTCACAACGCATCCTTTGACCAAGAGATAATTTTCGAACTGGTTTATCTAATAAGGGCCCTATATCTAACGTTTCAATTACGTGTTCCATATGCTCCTTATACTGAGCGTCTGATACACCATACACTTTCTTTAATAAACGAAACGATTCTTGTACTGCAATATCCCACCAAAGTTGCGAACGCTGTCCAAAAACAACACCAATTGTTCTTACAAATTCTTCTCTTTGTTTATGTGGGTTCATTCCATTTACTGTGATTTGCCCTGATGTCGGAGTTAAAATCCCCGTAAGCATTTTAATTGTTGTTGATTTACCAGCACCGTTCTCACCGATATAACCAACCATTTCACCTTGCTTTACAGCAAAAGATACATCATTTACTGCTGGTACTATTTTATAATTACGGTTTAATAAATCGCGAAATGCACCCTTTAAGCCCGGACGACTTGAATAGGCTGTAAACTCTTTACGTAACCCTTGTACCTCAATTACCGATTTCATAATCGGACCCCCCTCCTAAATGTCACAACGAATAGTTTACCCAACTGCCTTCGCTATCACAAACAATACGTCTTTTCGAAAAACATGTTAGAATAATACATAGATTTTTGTAAGGAGATGAATTGTAGTGAATTTCACAAAGTCAGAAGCATTACATAAAGAAGCTTTAGAGCATATCGTTGGCGGTGTTAACAGTCCTTCTCGTTCTTTTAAAGCAGTTGGCGGCGGCGCTCCTGTTGCTATGGAACGTGGGAAAGGCGCTTATTTCTGGGATGTAGACGGAAATAAATATATCGATTATTTAGCAGCATACGGCCCTATTATTACTGGACATGCTCATCCGCATATAACAAAAGCAATTACAACAGCTGCTGAAAATGGGGTACTTTATGGAACACCAACAGCGCTAGAGGTAAAATTCGCAAAAATGTTAAAAGAAGCAATGCCTGCATTAGATAAAGTCCGTTTCGTAAACTCTGGTACAGAAGCAGTGATGACAACGATTCGTGTTGCTCGTGCTTATACAGGTCGCACAAAAATCATGAAATTTGCTGGTTGTTACCACGGTCATTCTGATTTAGTACTTGTGGCAGCTGGATCTGGCCCTTCTACTTTAGGAACTCCTGACTCAGCTGGCGTACCACAAAGTATCGCACAAGAAGTTATTACCGTTCCATTTAACAATGTAGAAACTTTAAAAGAAGCTTTAGATAAATGGGGTCATGAAGTAGCAGCTATCCTTGTAGAACCGATCGTTGGAAACTTCGGTATTGTAGAGCCTAAACCTGGATTCCTTGAAAAAGTGAATGAACTTGTTCACGAAGCTGGCGCACTAGTAATTTATGATGAAGTTATTACTGCTTTCCGCTTTATGTACGGCGGTGCTCAAGACTTACTTGGTGTTACACCCGACTTAACAGCGCTTGGTAAAGTTATTGGCGGCGGCTTACCAATCGGTGCTTACGGTGGTAAGAAAGAAATTATGGAACAAGTTGCTCCGCTTGGACCTGCATACCAAGCTGGTACAATGGCAGGAAACCCTGCTTCTATGGCATCAGGTATCGCTTGTCTAGAAGTACTTCAACAAGAAGGGCTTTACGAGAAATTAGATGAACTTGGTGCAATGCTTGAAAAAGGAATTTTAGAGCAAGCAGCGAAACATAATATCGACATTACATTAAATCGTCTAAAAGGGGCTTTAACTGTATACTTCACAACTAATACAATTGAAGATTACGATGCCGCACAAGATACAGACGGTGAAATGTTCGGTAAATTCTTCAAGCTTATGCTTCAAGAAGGAGTTAACTTAGCACCTTCTAAATACGAGGCATGGTTCTTAACTACAGAACATACAAAAGAAGATATTGAATATACAATCGAAGCTGTCGGCAGAGCATTTGCTGCCCTAGCAGACAATAAATAATCCCTTCATTAAAAGGAAAAAAGAAAGCTCACCTTTCTTTTTTCCTTTTTTCTATTTCATAAATCACGCATTAATAGTATAATTATTCATAATTATCTGTTTTATATTCTTTTACAGCATTACTATCTCTGTGTACAAGGTGATTTGCACCTTAAATAGTAAGATTATTCTAACTTTTACAAGAGGGGGGATTGACGGATGCTCAATAAAAAAAATACATGGACACCGTCTTTATTTCGAGATTATAGAAATGCAGAACATGATGCGTGTGGAATCGTTTCCGTTATGGAGAAACGAAAAATTGCTACAAAAGAAAACATTGACCTTTGCATACAATCACTCGTCAAAATGAATCATAGAGCTGGTTTCATTAATGGCGAGGGCGATGGCATCGGCATTCACATTGATATACCAAAAACGCTTTGGAATGAAAAACTAAAAAGTAGCGGATATAATCCAACGATTGTGGATCATCCCCACTTTATCGTTGGACATTTTTTTCTAAATAAAAAAGAAAACATTACTGCCTTAAAAGATTATATTCGTACGCAATTAAACAACAAAAACTTTGCAATCATTTTCGAAAGTGATGATGCAACAAACTCAGATGCGCTCGGTCCACTTGGTAAACAAGAAGAACCTTTATTTTGGCAAGTTGCCCTTATCGCAGAAAACGAAATTACAAATATTGAGCAAACATTATTTTCTGTCACAATAAAAATAGAGGAAAACGAAGCAATTCATGTTGCTTCATTAAGTCATGATCATGTTGTATATAAAGTTCTAGGTGCTGGTGATACGCTTGTTGCCTACTATAATGATTTACAACATCCGCTTATCGCTTCAACTATGACATTAGGACATAACCGCTACTCTACTAATACATTATCTAATTTTTTTCGTGTACAACCATTTAGCATTCTCGGACATAATGGTGAAATTAACACAATTGCGAAATTACGCGATCAAGCTGAAATGATTGATGTACCACTTACTGCAGGAGGCAGTGACTCTCAAGATTTAAACCGCACCTTAGAAACCCTACTTGTTCAATACGGCTACAGCTTATTTGAAGCAATGGAAATTCTATTCCCACCAATTATTAATGAAATTAAACTTTATGAAACACCTTTACAAGATTTATATACGTATATACGTGAAGCATGGGGACATTTTGCACAAGGACCAGCTGGCATCATTTCCCGTTTTAAAGATGAAGCTGTTTTCAGCGTTGATTCCCTTGGATTACGCCCAGTATGGAAAGTAGAGACAGAGAGCTCTTATATTTTCTCTTCTGAACCTGGAGTTGTATCACCAACTAAATATGTAGCAGAACCAAAACCACTCGCTCCTGGAGAAAAAGTCGGATTAAAATGGAATGAACAAGATGAACTTGTTCTTTATGAATATGACAAATATCAAATCCAAGTATATAACCGTTTTAAAAAGCGAATTGATACTACCAATTACCATTTAAATTTATCTATCCCTGAAACGAAAAAAATCCAAGGGCTATGTGATTCTGTTCAAGTTGAAACGAAACAATACGTCGCTTTCGGATGGGACCGAGAACATATTCAACTTCTTGAACAGATGGCAACAAAAGGCGTTGAGCCAATACGCTCACTTGGGCATGACTCACCACTTGCCGCACTCGATACTGATAGACGAAATATCGCTGACTTTATTAAAGAAAGTGTAGCTGTTGTTACAAACCCTGCAATTGACCGTGACCGTGAAATTGAACACTTCTCTACACGTACTGTACTTGGAGAGCGTCCAAGTTTATTAAGCGGCGCAAAACGGCCATTTGTAGTTGAAATGCTTTCACCAATTATTTTAGAAGGCAGTGTGGCACAACCTATTGCAGAGGAATTACACACAATTACGTACGAACAACTCATAGAGCTATTTAAGACTCATAACTCTATCGCCACAATCTCTGCTACATTCAGCTCGTCAGAAACTCTGCAATGCGCATTAAGCCGCATTAGTTCTGAAGCGATAGCTGCTGTTAACAATGGCGCTTCCCTACTAGTATTAGATGACGCAAAAGCCCATCTAAATGAACGATTGTGGATTGATCCACATTTAGTTACTGCTAAAGTACATCAAGCATTAAGTGAAAATAAATTACGCCGCAATTGTTCTCTCGTTATACGTTCTGGTGCTCTTCGCTCCTTACATGACATTGTCACGCTATATGGATTAGGAGCAGATGGTATTAATCCATATTTATTATTCGCGACTGTAAATGATGGAACAAAAACACCAATTACGAATCTATATAATGCACTTAATAAAGGATTAGAAAAAGTCATTTCAACAATTGGAATTCATGAGTTACGTGGTTACGGACGTCTCTATTCATCTATTGGGTTACATGAAGAAATCGCAAATATATTACAGATTACAAATTTCTTCGGTTCAAATGATTTAGCCTTTTCACTTGAATCACTTGTTGAAGATGCAAAAATACGAGCAGAGGATTATAACAATCCTAAAATTAGAATGCGAAAATCATTTCATATATTCCCGCGAATTTGGAAAGCAATCGGCGATGTTGCAAAAGGAAATTCTTATGATGATTACCGTGACAAGTTAAGTGAACTAGAAGAGAATAATCCAATTGCAATCAGACACCTTGTTCAAACGAAACAAACAAAACATGTCGTTCCAACTGAAGAAGTATCTATCGGCATCAAAAATCATAATTTACCATTTATTATTAGTTCTATGTCATTTGGTTCTCAAAACGAAATTGCCTTTCGCGCATATGCAGAAGCAGCCGATCAGCTAAATATGATTAGCTTGAACGGTGAAGGCGGCGAAATTAAAGATATGATTGGAAAATATCCACATACACGTGGACAACAAGTGGCATCTGGGCGATTTGGAGTAAATGCCGAACTACTAAACTCATCAAACTTAATTGAAATCAAAATCGGTCAAGGCGCAAAGCCTGGGGAAGGTGGGCATTTACCTGGTTCAAAAGTGACAGCCAAAATCGCTGAAGCACGTAATGCGACAATCGGCTCAGATTTAATTTCACCTTCTAATAACCATGATATTTATTCAATTGAAGATTTAGCTCAAATGATTACAGAAATTAAAACAGCTAATCAACTTGCCAAAGTAGCCGTGAAAGTCCCTGTTGTTCCTAATATCGGAACAATTGCTGTCGGTATCGCCAAAGCTGGCGCTGATTTTATTAACATTAGCGGATTCGATGGCGGAACAGGCGCTGCACGTATTCACGCATTGCAGCATGTAGGTCTCCCTGTAGAAATTGGTGTTAAAGCCGCTCACAACGCTTTATTAGAAGCAAGCATGAGACATAAAGTAGAGATTTGGGCAGATGGTGGTATTCGAAGTGTAAATGATGCCTTGAAAATCATGCTCCTCGGAGCAAACCGTATTGGATTTGGCACACTATCAATGATTGCAATCGGCTGTACTACTTGCCGTGGGTGCCATCTAGATACTTGCCATGTTGGAATTGCGACACAAATCGAGTCTGAAGCACAAGCAAAAGAACATGGGTTACGCCGCTTCGTCCCACGCGAATTAGAAAGCGCAGTTGCTGGCCTGCTAAATTTATTCACCTCTTTCGGTGTAGAACTAAAACGATTAACAGGACAGCTTGGTTATACAAATTTACAAGCAATTGTTGGGCGTTCTGATTTATTAGAGCAAGTTCGAGGCGAAAATTTATTAAACTTACGTAATTTACTACAAATAATAGAACATCCATCTGTTACAACAACAGAAGGCGTACCGGAAAAACAATTTAAGACAGTTCATTCCGCTGACTCAAAAGAATTGGTAGGCGTTGGTGTAGAGCAACGCGTTATGGGTGGTCTAGAATCATGTTATCGCGTTCGCAGTAAACTATATGAAGCTACTCAACTTGAACCACTTACATTAAAGTATACGAATGGTTCTATTCCCGGAAATGGGTTAGGTGCTTACAATAGTGAAAATTTATTTATACACGTAAATGGCGGCGCACAAGATGGCATTGGTAAAACTTCCTTTGGTGGTGGGATTTATATAACGAAATCAAAAGGAAAAGACGGAGTATATTATAACGGTTCTGTCGGAAAAGGATTTGGATATGGTGCACAAAAAGGGGCACTATACGTGCAAGGGAACGCTGATGCTCGCGCTGGCATTCGCCTTTCTGGGGCAGACATGATAATTGGAGGTAGAATAACAAAACCACTCCGTGAAAAAGAGCAAGGAAATATAGGTGCATACTCCAATATTAAAGGTTTTGCTTTTGAATATATGACAAATGGGCGAGCGCTTGTTTTAGGTGACCCTGGTCCATGGATTTGCGCTGGCATGACTGGCGGTGTTGTTTATTTGCGTCGTGATTCAAACTTAGGCTTAACAGAACAGGCCTTAAAAAGAAGAATCGCAAAAGGCGCAAATGTTACATTACAACCAATTAGTAAAAATGGTTTGAAAGATGTAACTGAATTATTGCTAGACTATATTCGTGTACTAAACGAGCACGAGCAATATGAGGAAGTTGCTTTGTTAACACCATTATTAGATGATATACAGAACAAGTTTTTTGAGATTATCCCGAAAAAAGAACAGGCAGATCCATCTATCTCAACAGAGTAAAATGAGTAATTTTCATTATTAAGAAAAAATTGACGAAGTACGCTTCTCATAGTAATCTATAGTAACAATTTGAGACCTGCTGAAATTCAGCAGGTTTTTTTACTAAAAACTGATGTTTAAAAGGAATTAGGAAAAATTATAAAGTGAAACTTTAATTAGCCTACACCAATCGGACGTTTACCGGCATCCAGCTTCTGAATTTTGAGGCGTGAATCTTACTACTCACAATTAGCGGGATAAAATGAACACTAATTTCTTTTAACGTCACTAAAATATCACTTGCTAACATATTGTAATGAATGTATAGTATCATGTTGTACATTCATTATGACAAGAGAAAGGATCTTATTAAGGGTATGAAACTTGGTGCTCGCATTTTAAAAACGGGTATTGCCATCACGTTAGCTTTATTTGCTTGTATTTTACTTCAATTACCGAGTCCGGTATTTGCGGGAATTTCAGCTATCTTTGCTGTCCAACCGTCTGTATACCGTTCTTATTTAACAGCACTTGAACAAATTCAAGCAAATGTAATTGGTGCGATATTTGCTATCGCATTTGCTACTGCTTTTGGACATAATCCTTTTATTATTGGATTAACATGTATATTAGTAATTGCTCTTACATTACAATTACGATTAGAAAACACAATATCAATTGCTTTAGTAACAGTTATCGCCATTATGGAGTATCAAGGGGAAGATTTCTTTAGTTTTGCCTTACTTCGATTTGCGACGATTATGATTGGTATTATTGCGGCTTCACTTGTAAATTTAGTATTTATGCCGCCAAAATATGAAACAAAACTTTATCATCGTATCGTTGATAATACAGAAGAAATTGTAAAATGGATTCGAATGAATAGCAGGCAGGCTTCTGATTTTACAACGCTAAAAACTGATATTGATCGTATGAAAGAAAAAATGATCAAACTAAACCATTACTATTTGCTGTATAAAGAAGAAAGAAGCTACACGAAAAAAGTAAAGTTCGCAAAAATTCGTAAGCTCGTTTTATTCAGACAAATGTTAGCGACAACAAGCCGTGCTTTAAGTACGTTAAAATCATTACACCGTACTGAAAATGAACTGCGCTATATGCCGGAAGAATTTCAGGAATCTATCCAAAACGAACTTGACTCATTAACGCATTATCATGAACAAGTTTTATTAAAATTTATTGGTAAAGCAAAAAAACAACAATCAGTTGAAATGCTTGATGAAGTTGAAACAGGTAAACAAGAATTAATTGATATCTTTATGGAATATCAAAATAAAGACGATGAAGAAGCATATAAAACGTGGTTACATCTCTTCCCTCTTATTTCTTCCATTATTAACTATAGTGAAGAAGTAGAGCATTTAGATTTGCTTGTAGATAGCTTCTACACATACCATAAACCAGAAAAAGAACTCCAAATCGATGATAAAAAAGAAGACGAATAAAAAACAGCTCCTTTTATGCTAAAGGAGCTGTTTCTGTTATATGTTGAAGTTGATATAAATTGTAATAAAATCCTCTTTTTCGCATTAACTCTTCATGAGAACCAGTCTCTTTAATCTCACCGTCTTCAATGTAAATAATCGTATCAACATGCGTAATCGTCGCTAATCGATGTGCAATTATAATCGTTGTCCGGTCAGCAGCTAACGTCTGAAGCGCCTCTTGAATATACCTTTCATTTTCTAAATCTAATGCTGAAGTTGCTTCATCTAATATAAGTACCGAAGGATTCTTTAGAAACACTCGTGCAATTGCCACGCGTTGTCTTTGCCCGCCCGATAGCTTCACACCACGTTCTCCAACGACAGTATTATAACCATCTGGTAAGTCTATAATAAAATCATGAATTTGCGCAGCTTTAGCAGCTGCAATCACCTCTTTCTCTGTAGCCTTCGGATTTCCATATAAAATATTAGCTCCAATTGTATCGCTAAACAATAAATTATCTTGCAGTACAATTCCAATATGACTACGCAAATTTCTCATATTATACTTTCTTACATCTATGCCATCTACATAAACCGTGCCTTCAGAAACATCATAGAAACGCGGGATCAAACTAGCAAGAGATGACTTTCCTCCCCCACTCGCTCCTACAAGCGCTACTTTCTCTCCAGGTTGCATAGTTAATGACAAGTTGTGTAATATCTCTTTTTCATCTGCATTATAACGAAAAGAAACATTGTCAAATACAATTTCTCCATTTAATTTTTTCGTTTGTACCGCATTTGGTACATTAACAATATCGTATTTTTCATCTAACAGTTCAAACACACGGTCCATCGATGCAAAAGATTGTGTTAATGTTGTAGATGAATTAACAAGGCGGCGAAGCGGACTATATAAACTATCCATATATCCAACAAAAGCTACCATCGTTCCTAGCGTTAACTGCCCTTGAATTACTTCATATGCTGCAAAACCAATCACAAGTAACGGACCTAAATCGGTTAACGTGTTTACTGCCGAAAATGTTCTTGCCGTCCAACTTGTATGGGTTAATGCTTTCGTTAAAAATTCATTATTTCTTTTTTCAAACTGCTTCCCCTCATACTCTTCTAACGCAAAGCTACGTGTCACTTGCATTCCTTGAATACGTTCATGCAAATACCCTTGCATCGTCGCTAACGCTTGTGAACGCTCTTTCGTCAATTTCCGAAGACGTCCGAAAAAATATTTCACTGCAATTACATAAATAGGTAAAATCAATAACGCAACAAATGTTAATTTTATATTCATAGAAAACATAACAATGATAGCAATAGCAATTGTTGCAGTATCTAACCAGACGTTCATCAAACCAGTAATTACAAAATCTTTCGTTTGTTCTACATCATGGATGACACGCGAAATAATCTCCCCTGTTTTTGTATTGGAGTAATAACGTAAACTTAACTTTTGTAAGTGACCGAAAATATGCTTCCGCAAATCATACAGTATTGTATTTGCGATACGTTGGGCGAAATATTGACGATAATATTCAATCGGTGGTCTTAATACCGCAAAAATAAAGAAAGCAATTCCAATCGCTGTTATTAATTGAGATGTTTTATCTTGAAGTGAGCCAGCGCCTTGAATTACATCATCGATAATATACTTTAATAACCACGGCATAATAAGTGGGATACCGAACTTAACTAGTCCAATAATAATTGTAATAGCAATAAGCCATCGATATGGTTTAACAAATTGTAAATATCTTTTTATGCCTTGCACATAATCCCCCCTCTAATAGGACAAACCTGCCGGGAAGCCCCCTGCAGGTTTGTTTTAATTTCTGTACATTAAATATCGTTCATACCACATATCTACGAAATCTGGTGCAAATGGACCTTTTCTTTGATGAATCCACTGTGTTAAATGTGCTACATTTCGTTTCAAAATTGTATCAATAACAGGTGGATACTGCATAATTTCACTATGTTTTTCATACTCATCTTCATCTAGAAGCGTATATGTCATATCTGGATATACTTTAATATCTAAATCATAATCAATATACTTTAATGCTTCAGGATCATACGCAAAAGGTGAGCTTAAATTACAATAATAATATACGCCATCTTCCCTAAGCATCCCAATCACATTAAACCAATAGTTGGCATGAAAATAACAAATTGCTGGTTCACGAGTAATCCATGTTCGGCCATCCGATTCTGTAACTACTGTACGATCATTCGCTCCGATTACAAGACTCTGTGTCCCTTTTAAAATTGTTGTTTCTTCCCACATTCTATGAATGGAGCCATTATGTTTATAACTATGTATTTGTACTTTTTCTCCTTCTTTGGGAAATCCCATATATGCTCCCTTCTTTCAACTGCAAATGCCCTTTGAACGGCATTCCCTTTTTTTCTATTATAACTTTTTTGTCGAAATTTTAAAACTAAAGGGATAAGACTCTATTTTTCAAACTGAATATGCAGGAGGTTTATCGTTGAATACTATGCCCCACCGCTTCTTAGGAGATAAAAGGATTGTACTGTATTATTTATAAGCGAGGACATGTAATAGAAAAAGCCCTTCTCTATTTCCATACAAAGAAGGACTTTTCACCTAAAGATAACAATATATCTTATCCTAAATTTGAAATCATTTTTTCAGTTGCAAAAGATTGAATTACACTATTCGTTTGTTCTTCAAATTTCTCATGTAACATCTTCAACGCTACTTCTGTTCTATATATTTCCTGGCGGATAAAATGCAGTTCTTTTTTATCGCACGTATCTTTTTCATTCATTTCAATTTGTTGATACTTCTCTAGATGTGCTTGTAACTTTAACAATTCATCCATCGTTTCTAATTGCTCCCCTACCAACTTATCAAAATCGTTCATTACTTACCCCCTTTTGGACTTATTCATCAGTTATTATTCCTAATTACATAATTCTAATTGTTAACTTCCTTCTCCTTTGACTACATTTGTTGACTTATTAGAAGTTATGTCGTTCGCTTTCTTTTCATTACAACGATCCACGCAAAAAGAAAACACTTCTCCCGAATTAGAGAAGTGTTTTTCTTTCATTACTGATTTGAGCTAGAAGATTGTGATTGTTTTGCAGCTGACTTAGCATTTTGTTTTTTCACAGAATGCACGTCTGTTTCAGTTGCAAATTCTGTACCATAACTAGCGTTTGCACTTTGTGCACCAGAAGCTTGCGCTTTCTTTGCTTCTGATTGTGCGTTTGCTTGTTTTACAGCTTGTACATCTGTTTCAGTCGCAAACTCTGTACCATAACTAGCATTTGTACTTTGAATGCTAGCACCAGAAGTTGCTTTGTTATAACCTTGTTGTTTTTTACTCATCTTTCTCACCTCCACAATCAATAATGTAACCAATTCACTTAGAAGCTATCCGTAATTTTCTTTTGAATAATTTCCGCATATATCTTTTGTTACTTATTCAAACTATAAGAAATGGAGGTGGAAATATGTATATAGGACGCGATATGACTGAACTAACGATGATTTCAAAAAATGAATGGAAAGAAGATGAATTAGCTTATTTTCATCACTCACTACAACAGGTTCTGCCTTATTTAAATGTAGAAGGGCAAAGTATTTACAAAGAAATTGTAGTAGAAATCGAATCAAGAGGCGGCTTACAAGAAGGTGAAGCTAGTTGGACTCATGGAACAAAAATTTCTTACGATTAAAAAAGTGTTCCCTAGATTGGGAACACTTTTTTATTTATTGCATTGTAATTTTCTCCACACAATTTTCATAAATAGTACGGTGTGATTTTGAGAAAGGTAATTGCTCAAATACCTCTTTCGATACAAATTTTAATGTATCTGTATCAACAATATTACCGGTTACTTTTCCGTAAAATACAAATATATCCCAAGTACGATGTGTAAACGTATGTTGTACATTCATTGCGTATTCATCAATAGAAACCTCGAGCTCAAATTTTTCTTTCATATAATCTATAAGCTGTTCCTTCTGATTTCGAATACCTTCTCCAAGTTCAGCATTAGGAAACTCCCACATGTTAGCTAACAAACCTGTACTTGGACGTTTATTAATAACGTAACGACCGTCTTCAGTTTGAAGTACGCCTGCAACAATAGGTACCATTTTAGGAGCTTTCGCTTTACTTTTTACTGGTAATTCTTTTTGAACACCTTCAGCATATCCTCTGCAATGCTCACGCACAGGACAAAGTAAGCACGATGGATTTTTAGGAATACAAATCAATGCACCTAATTCCATCAATCCTTGATTAAAATAAGATGGGTTTTCTACTGAAATAATTTCACGCACAATCTCTTCAAAAACTTTTCGAGTCTTTGGTTTTGCAATATCATCCCATACTGATAAAATACGAGATAATACACGCATAACATTTCCATCAACTGCCGGCTCTGGTATACCATATGCGATACTTAAAATAGCACCTTTTGTATATGGTCCTACTCCTTTTAACTTTTCAATTTTCTTTACATCACTTGGTACAACCCCGCCGTATACTTCTTTTACCTCTTTTACTGCCGCATGTAAATTACGTGCTCTAGAATAATATCCTAAACCTTCCCATGCTTTTAATACTTCTTCATCATCAGCGTTCGCTAACGCTTCAAGTGTAGGAAACTTCCCCATAAAATTTGCGTAATATGGTTTTACAGCTTCTACTCTTGTTTGCTGCAACATAATTTCAGAAACCCAAACGCGGTATGGATCTTTATTCTTTCTCCACGGTAAGTCGCGCTGTTCTTCTTCAAACCAACCAATTAAATCATTTTGAAACTGCTCTATATTAAAATTGTTTAGTATTTCAAGTGTCAAACTTGATCCCCCTCATTTTTTTGCATATAAGTACTATTATAAAGATTTTAGGAAAAAATTTAAGTAAGATGACATAGGAAATAGAAGGCAAAGGACTTGAGGTATCGAATAAAAAGAGTTACATTAATAAAAAACGGAGGTGGATTTCTATGGACACAGCCACTCACCTTGTTATGGGTATCACTTTAGGTAGCTTAGCAACATTAGATCCAGCCATAGCACAAAGTGATATTGGCCCCCAAGCTGTTATGCTTGCTACAATTGCTGGTTCCAACATTCCTGACATTGACACAGTTTTAAAATTGCGTAATAACGCTAAATATATAAGAAATCATCGTGGGATTACTCATTCTATTCCTGCGGTAATTCTTTGGTCATTCCTTATAAGTGGCATCTCTTTCGCCTTCTTTTCAGAAGCTCCATATCTTCATCTACTACTTTGGTCATTTATTGCCGTCTTTCTTCACGTCTTTGTAGATATTTTCAACGCCTATGGTACACAAGCATTACGACCTTTCACAAAAAAATGGGTCGCACTTGGCATAATTAATACATTCGATACCGTAATTTTCTTTATCCATATACTTGCAATTGCTTGCATGCTCGTCGGTTCTCATAAGGGATATACAGCTTTAGCGGCATATATATTAATGATTGTTTACTATATCGGACGGATTATGATGCACAGAAATATAAGAAGCGTTGTACACAAACGTTTCAAAAATGTCGAAAAGATTATCATTTCTCCTTCTTACCGATTTTATCATTACCATTTAGCAGTCGTTACGGCTGATTATTACTACGTTGCGAGATGGCACCGTGGTAACATCATGATATATGATAAGTTCGATCGGGTACCGTTCCCAGACAATAATATTATGCGAGCAGCTAAACAAGATGAAAACATTTCAGCCTTCCTATCTTTCTCTCCTGTATATCGCTGGGATATTTTTGATCATGACCATTATTATGAAGTACGATTCATTGATTTACGATATCGAAGTAAAGATTATTATCCATTTGTTGCAATCGTTCAGCTCGACCACAATTTAAATATTATTAGTTCCTATACAGGATGGATCTTTAGTGAAGAAAAGCTTCGAAAAAAACTGGAATTACTTCCACATTAAAAAAAGCGACTTAAGTCGCTTTTTTTAATGTTTCAAATGATCTTCTTGATTAATTAAATGACTATACTTCGGATTATTTGTCCGCATTTCATGAAGGCGTACACCATGATTATTAATCCATGATCGTACCACTTGTTCCGTCATTTCATCGCCTTGATAACGACCTGATTTTGCATAAGTTGTTTGAAAATCTTCCCATAGTAACTCAACCCACGCACGAGCTTGTGCGTAAGAAAGCTTGTCATTCTTGTCTAATAATTCTTTCGTTAATGTTTCATAAATATCATTCATATTATAATCTCCTTTTACCTATTTATCCCTTCATTTCTAAAGGATAGTTTCTTCAATTTTGCACATTCTATAATTGATACTTCTTAAAGAGGTATCAACCGATAATGAGGAGGGCGTTCGCAATGGGTAAACAAGCCGAATTTTGGTCTGAGTCAAAAAACAACAGCAAAATCGACGGTCAACCGAAAGCGAAATCACGCTTCGCTTCGAAACGACCTAACGGCACAATTAACACGCACCCACAAGAACGTATGCGTGCTGCAAATCAGCAGGAAGAATAGTACAAATTAAATTAACTTCCTACACGAGGTGATAAAGATGAGCTACCGTGATCGCTTAGATAGTCGTTCTGAATTATTTAACCATACGTGGACTCGTCCAAAACATGCGAAAGCACAAGTTAACGGACAGACGCAACAAACCCAGTCTCTCATTATATTGGCAAATGAATGTAAAAAACGCCAATTTTAGAATCTCCTATCTCCTTTAACGCCTACCAAAGATGAAAACCAGAGAGATATATGCTCTCTGGTTTTTATTTTTCTTGCAATAAGGAAATTGGTATGCCAATCTCTTCATTATCATTTTGCTTATATCCCCAAGCAAATACCCCATTGAAATACGTAATTTTAAATAATACACCAGGTTCTTCTACTAATTCATATGTTTCACCAATACGGAATTTGTTTACATCCGTCATATAAGCACGAGCCATTGCCATTTTTCTCATTAATACATCAAATTCATTGACAATCCCAAGCTGCTCAGCTTTTACTGCTTGCTCCTTCAAAGCGCCAATTTCTTCCCTTAGCTCATGCGGTGTCATTTCACTGTAGCGTTTTGGCATATTCATCTTATTCTCCTCATTCCTCTTCGCGTTTCATTTGCAAAAATATCTCGATTTCATCAATAGAGAATCCTTTTCGATATAACGCTTGTTTCATCTTGTTTTCAAATATCCATCCATCATGCTTCTTATATTTCTCATAATATTTATTCCCATGATAGTGTAACGCTTCTTGTTGCTTTTCGTCATCTTTTTCGTCTTTCAATTCTTCCAAACAAATTTGAATTACTTCTCTAGAATATCCTTTTCGAACAAGCATCTCATCTAACTTTAGTTTCATTTGTAAAAAAGAATGTTTTTGATAAGATTTTTTCTTCTTCTCTATGAGAAACAAGGCATTCTCAATTTGCTTTTCCTTCGGATATTCTTGTAAACTATGTGTAATAATTAAATCCTGAACACCTTTATTTAATAACTCTCTTTTAATAACAGTTGGACCTTTTCGATTCACATTACTTTGCGTTCGCGTATATAAAACAGCATACTCTTTATCATTAATATATCGGTCATGTAATAATTTCGAAACGACTTCAGAGATGATGGCCTGTCCCACTTCTTTTTTTCGTAAAAAATCTTCTATTTCTTGTTTTGTTCTCATTTGATAGGATAAATAGGAGATTGCTTGTAAATATGCTTTTTGTACTTCTTCATTGTACAAAATATTTCCTAACTCGATTTCATCAATTTCTAAGCCTTTTTGTAATCCATGTTTTATTAAGATTACTTGATCCACACTAAATCCGTACTCTTCGCCTTGACCTTTATCAATATAAATATTAAATCGTTCTTTCGATCGTTTTTGTACTTCTATTTTTGTAATGACAGCCATACTCTCACCTCTCTATTATTTTAACATAGTCGAGGAACATTTTTTCTTTTCAAGAATATATATAATGAGGAGGAAATACTTGTGAAAATCGCAATTTCTGGTGGTACAGGCTTTATCGGTAAATCCCTTTCTACTTTTTTTATTCAAAAAGGATATACTGTTTACATTCTCACACGAAAAAAAACTACTGAAACTTCCGATCCTAACCTTCAGTATGTTCAATGGACACCAGATTTACAAACCTTCCCCCTCTCTTCTATTGATATAGTTATTAATCTAGCCGGAGAGTCTATTAATAGTAGATGGACAAAGCAACAAAAGAAAGTCATTTTAAACAGTAGAATTCAAACAACAAAAGGAATCATTAAACAATTGCAGACACTCCATACAAAACCACACACATTTATTAACGCAAGTGCTATTGGATACTATGGAACGTCTGAAATAGAGTCTTTTACAGAACAGCATGAGACTCCTGGAAATGACTTTTTAGCAAATACAGTATATTCATGGGAACAAGAAGCATCTAAAGCACGTTCTCTCGGAATACGAACAATCTACGCAAGATTTGGAGTTGTATTAGGTGCAAATGGAGGAGCTCTTCCCAAAATGCTACTTCCCTATCAATTCTATATCGGCGGCACCATTGGTTCTGGGAAGCAATGGTTATCATGGATTCATATAGACGATGTCGTTCGTATGATGGATTTCATCATACACAAAAAAGAAATTGATGGTCCTCTTAATATGACAGCACCAACACCCATAAGAATGAAGGAATTTGGAGAAAACATTGCAACTATAATGAAAAAACCTCATTGGTTGCCTGTACCTTCATTTATCATTCAAACTTTACTGGGTGAAATGAGCATACTTGTACTAGAAGGGCAACGTGTATTACCCATTAAGGCAATTGAACATGGATACCAATACACATTTCCGGCAATAGACCATGCATTACAAAATATACTTTCGCATACAATGTAGTACTTCTAAAACACAATTTTACATGGGCTCTTTCAAAACTTTCATTTTCTAGGATCCTAAGCATTACCATACAAATAACCTTTCAGTTACTTTCCCTTAACTTCCATTAGCATTATAAAGTAACAGAAATGAGGTACCTATGAAAATATTGCTCAAACAAGCCATTGTATACCCTATTACATCTCAAAAGTTTCAAGGAGATGTACTCGTTACAGGAGAGCGAATTACCGAGGTCAAACCTTTTATTCAACCTACTCAAGATATGACCGTTATAGATGCACGAGCACTCCATCTCTTACCTGGCTTTATTGATGTCCATACTCACCTTGGTCTCTATGATGAAGGTACTGGTTGGGCTGGAAATGATGCCAATGAAACATCTGAAGTTTCAACACCACATATTCGTTCTTTAGATGGAATCCATCCTTTCGATATTGCCTTTCAAGACGCTGTACAAAACGGAATTACAACCGTTCACGTTATGCCTGGCAGTCAAAATATTATCGGGGGTACTACTTGTGTAATAAAAACAGCTGGAACTTGTATTGATCATATGATTATTCAAGAACCTGCTGGTTTAAAGATTGCCTTTGGAGAAAATCCTAAAAAAGTCCATAGTAATGGAACAAAAGAATCCATTACACGTATGGGGATTATGGGGTTACTTCGGGAATCATTCTATGAAGCACAACACTACGGGCACGAAGCTGATTTTAGAATGCTTCCTATTTTAAAAGCATTACGTCGTGAAATACCCGTACGTATCCACGCTCACCGAGCAGATGATATTAGTTCTGCGCTACGCTTTGCAACGGAATTCAACCTCGATCTACGTATTGAACATTGTACAGAAGGACACTTTCTTGTTGAAGAGCTTTCGAAACACAATTTGAAGGTTTCAGTTGGTCCCACTCTGACACGTCGTTCTAAAATCGAACTAAAAAACAAGACATGGGATACTTACCATATATTATCTAAAAATGGTGTGGAAGTTTCTATAACAACAGATCATCCTTATACACCCATTCAATATTTAAATATTTGTGCCGCTGTTGCAGTAAGAGAAGGGTTAGACGAGAAAACAGCACTAGAAGGAATCACCATATTCCCAGCGCGAAATTTGCGTTTAGAGGATAGAATTGGAAGCATTGAGGTTGGAAAAGACGCCGATCTCGTGTTATGGACTCATCATCCTTTCCATTATTTAGCCAAGCCTGTACTAACTATGATTGATGGAAAAATAATTTACAAAAAAAATAAAAAAAACTAGTTTATTTTTTTGACTAGATAAAGTATTATACGATTATAAACTGAATGAAACCATAATCAATTTGTGTCGTGATTATCATTTTCAAATTGATGAATGGGGAAGGCAAATGGTGCGCCACCAGCGTTAGAAACTGGTTCTAGTGGGTTCGATTCCCACCCCGAAATTTTTTAAAGATTGATATAAAAATTTCGAGGGTGGGGTGTTTTTTCGTCATGCTACCCTCGTGTGAGGAGGAGTTAGTATGTTGAAAAAACGCGACTTACACGACAGCCACGTTCTATACGAGTTAATGGTGGATCCAGCTGTCTTCCCTTTTGTGCGTCAAAAGGCTTATTCTTATGAAGAATATTTATTCTTAACAAAACAAACGATTGAAGCTGAAGAACGTGGTGAATTAATTTCACGCACAATTTTAGATGAATGGGGTAACCCTATCGGAACAATTACTTTATTTGATGTGCAAGAAAAAGCTGGATTTCTCGGGACATGGCTTGGCAAACCATATCATGGAAAAGGCTATAACAAATTAGCAAAAGATTCATTTTTTAGTGAACTTTTCTATGAATTAGATATTGAAACAATTTTCATGCGTATTCGTAAAATAAATATTCGTTCTATTAAAGCTGCAGAAAAACTGCAATATGTGAATCTAGCAAACGAAACAAGAAAAGCCGTATATGATGAAATTAACGCAAACGAAGAAGTGTATAACTTATATGAAATTCCAAAAGATCAATACACACTTGCTACAATGCGAGATACAACCTTCCAAGATGCTCATCAATTAAAAGAAGCGTAATCTAAATTTTCTGAAATGATAATCAATCGTTAACATTTTCCATATGCGTATATCCCCTCATGTCTTTGGAAACGATAAATAGTAACTTTAAGACACGAGGTGATTTGTAATGGATAAAAAGAAACGTGATAAAGCAAAAAACACATTATCTAGTACACAAGAAGTTCTCTATCAACGCGAATTTCAAAAAGCAGATCGTGCAGCAGGATATCGCTCGAAAAGCATTTAAAGTGACAATGAATAATTAGAACTTTCCCCCCTAATTATTCATTTTCATTACATAATTTTCTCGACTGATAGAAGTAAGCAAAAAAGCCCCTTATACATAAGGGACTTTTTTTGCTGTGGACAACTTTATCCACAAAACCAACAGAATTGTTAGTAATTTTCAAAAACATTTAATATTTTTCTATATTAAAGCATATATCAGCTGTTTTAATTGTGGATATTTTTCTAAAAATTGTGGACAATGTGGATATAGTTGTTAATATTCCGACTTTACTGTTTAATGAAAGCGTAATCCTTTTGTGGATAACTGGCTGAATTTTCTTTGAAAATAATAAAGAACCCTCTTTACATATACAAAGAGGGTTTCATATTAAGTAAAAGATTGTGCAAGAGCAGGTGATTTAATAGGTATATGACGCGGTTCTGCATGATTTTCTGCCAAAATTGCATCTACAATATGACCAGCTGGCTCTGGAAGATAGATGCTTTTCATTGCTTCTTTCATTTGAAGAAGCTTCACATCATCTTGTAATAATGCCTCTGTTTTTGCAAAAACCTCACTATCATCGCGAATGACAACTGCTGCTCCCTTTCTTTCAAAGTACATCGCATTTTCATTTTCTTGTCCTGGAACAGGCTTATATAAAATGACAGGTACTTGCAACGCTGCTGCTTCACTTAATGTTATTCCGCCTGGCTTCGTAATCATACAAGAAGTAACACGGAATAATTCATCAATATTTTCAACATACCCAAACACTTTTAATGCATCGGAATTTTGCTTCTGTAAACTTAATAAATCCTGTTTTAAAGCTTCATTTTTCCCACAAACGACAACTATTTGTAAATTAGGCACTGACATAAATGATTGGCATAGTTCTTTTACATTTCCTAATACCCCATGAGCACCTGCTACAATTAGTAAAATCTTTTTATTCTTACATAACTGATATTTAGTATATATGATTTCCGGATTTACCTTTAACTCAAAACTACTCCGAATTGGAATTCCTGTTTCAACAATTTGTTCCGCAGGTACACCGATATCAACCATCAATTCTTTCACATGATCCGTTGCAACAAAATAACGATCTACTTCTCGATGAATCCATATTTTGTGCACGCAAAAATCCGTTAATACGTTATAGACAGGAATTGAAATACCTGTTTGTTTCTTCAATTCTGGTACAGCGATAATTGGAAATGTATTAATTACAATATCTGGTTTCTCCACCTGTAATAGTGTTTTCAAACGTTTTCTTCCAAAGTTCGCATACCAAGATGCTATTTTCTTATCATAAATTTTTTCTACCCCGTAATAAAACAAACGATATAATTCTTTTCCTATTGTATAACTTTTTAAATATAGATATTTTGTAATGTCAGTTATAAATGGATGTGATTCTCCAAACAAGTCGCATACAATAACATCTTCAATTCCTTTTTGGCGAAATGTTTGTTCTAATGTTTTTGCTACTTGCACATGACCATTACCGTAATGTGCAGTTAATATTAAAACCTTGGGGTTTTTTATCAAACAAATCCACTCCTAGCTTTTTGTTTCTCCATATTGCATATACGACAATAGGAAAAACATTTTCCTTAAAAATTACATAAACAGATTCTAATAATTCCCTTTCAGCTATGTACCTGTCGTGGATATGCAAAGCATATAAGATTGACCCCTTAATCCTATCTGTGCTCATATCTTTACATTATACTTTCCTATAAGAGCTTTCGCAATAACTTACAAATGTTCTCTATTCCATGATACTCACTCTTTTACTTCTTAATTCTTTTTACTATTTTGATTTCCCTTTACAATTATGTAAATTTCTCCATTTATTCCGTACAAAATTATGGATATTCTACTTTCAGTATACTCTTTTATCAATATATACTCTAGATTTTATTGTAAAGAAAGCAAAAAGCCTAATCCAATATTTGGATTAGACCGCTTGTAAAATATATTTAGCATGTTCTACATTTTTCTCAGTAGGTGGTTCTACATTTGCGAGTGGATACTTGTGTCCAAGCGCCTCCCATTTATATACACCAAGCTTATGATATGGTAACACTTCAACTTTTTGAACATTAGACAGACTTTGAATAAAGCTAGATAGTTTTTGTAGATCCTCTTCATTATCCGTAACACCAGGAACTAATACGTGTCGTACCCAAATTGGTTTATTCTTATCCGATAAATAACGAGTAAATTGTAAAATATGTTCATTTGGTTTCCCTGTTAATTTACGATGCTTTTTGGAATCGATATGTTTCAGATCCAATAAAACTAAATCTGTATAATCCATTAAAATATCTAGCTTATTTTGGAATTCTGGTTCCTCAGAATAACAACCACCAGAAGAGTCGATTGTTGTATGGATACCAGCCGCTTTACACTTTTTAAACAACTCAATTAAAAAGTCTAGCTGTAATAATGGCTCTCCACCGCTAACTGTTATACCGCCTCCGGAAGCTTCAATAAATGGAAGGTAACATGTCACATCCTGCATCACTTCTTCAACTGTTATTTCTTTACCTTTACCAATTTCCCACGTATCAGCATTATGACAATATTGACAACGTAATAAACACCCTTGTGTAAATATGACATAACGAATCCCTGGGCCATCAACAGTACCACAAGACTCTACAGAATGTATTCTTCCTTTTACCATGTTACTTCCTCCTTTATTGAAACAGCCTCCCTTCGCTATATATTAAGAGCGAAGGGACACTTTTTTCATTTACATGCTTTCATGCATTGTACGGTTAATTACATCAATTTGTTGTTCACGAGTTAATTTAATAAAGTTTACAGCATAACCAGATACACGAATTGTTAATTGTGGATACTTCTCAGGATGTTCCATTGCATCCATTAATGTTTCACGGTTAAATACGTTAATATTTAAGTGGTGCCCTTCTTTTACTGCATAACCATCAAGCATTGATACTAAGTTACGTACTTGTACATCATCTTCTTTACCAAGTGCTTTCGGAATAATAGAGAACGTATTAGAAATACCATCTTGTGCATCTTCATATGGTAATTTAGCCACAGATAATAATGAAGCTAATGCACCTTTTGTATCACGTCCATGCATTGGGTTCGCACCTGGTGCAAATGGTTCTCCAGTACGGCGGCCATCTGGAGTATTACCAGTTTTCTTACCGTATACAACATTAGATGTGATTGTTAAGATTGACATTGTATGAACAGAATTTCTGTATGTTTTATGTTTACGAAGTTTATTCATAAATGTTTTTACAAGATTTACAGCAATCTCATCTACACGATCATCATTGTTACCGTATTTAGGGAAATCTCCTTCAATCTCGAAGTCAACTGCAATACCATTTTCATCACGAATTGGTTTTACTTTTGCGTATTTAATTGCACTTAATGAATCTGCTACTACAGATAGACCAGCGATACCTGTTGCCATTGTACGAAGAACGTTTGTATCATGAAGTGCCATTTCAATACGTTCATAGCTATATTTATCATGCATGTAATGGATAACATTTAATGTGTTTAAATATAGACCCGCTAACCATTCCATTGTCATATCAAACTTATGCATAACTTCTTCATAATTTAATACTTCAGAAGTAATTGGTGCGTACTCAGGACCAACTTGTGCTTTTGACTTTTCATCTTTACCACCGTTAATCGCATATAATAATGCTTTCGCTAAGTTTGCACGAGCTCCGAAGAACTGCATTTGTTTACCGATTCTCATTGCAGATACGCAACATGCAATACCGTAATCATCGCCGTATTCAGGACGCATAATGTCATCATTTTCATATTGAATTGCTGATGTTTTAATAGACATTTTCGCACAGTAGTTTTTAAAGTTCTCTGGTAATTGTTTAGACCAAAGAACAGTTAAGTTTGGTTCTGGAGCTGGTCCTAAATTATCTAATGTATGCAAGAAACGGAATGAGTTCTTTGTTACTAATGGACGACCATCTAATGCCATACCACCGATAGATTCAGTTACCCAAGTTGGGTCACCAGAGAATAATTCATTATAATCAGGTGTTCTTGCGAATTTCACAAGACGTAATTTCATAATGAAGTGATCTACAATTTCTTGTACTTCTTCTTCTGTTAAAGTACCATTTGCTAAATCTCTTTCAATGTAAATATCTAAGAATGTAGAAGTACGTCCAAGACTCATTGCAGCCCCGTTTTGCTCTTTAATCGCTGCAAGGTATGCGAAGTATAACCATTGGAATGCTTCTTGTGCATTTGTTGCTGGCTTAGAAATATCGAAGCCATGAGAAGCAGCCATTTCTTTTAACTCTTGAAGTGCACGCATTTGCTCAGATAACTCTTCGCGTAAACGCATCGTATCTTCGCTCATTACACCACCAGTTAAATTCAAATCAGCTTTTTTCGCTTCAATTAAATGATCAATACCATATAACGCTACTCGGCGATAGTCACCGATAATACGTCCACGTCCGTATGCATCTGGAAGACCAGTAATAACACCTGATTTACGTGCATTTCTCATTTCTGGTGTGTATGCATCAAATACACCTTGGTTATGAGTTTTTCTCCACTCTCTAAAAATACGACTAAGTTCTTTATCCATTTCGTATCCATAAGATTCACAAGCTTGTTCTGCCATACGAATACCACCATATGGTTGTAAAGAACGTTTAAATGGTTTATCAGTTTGGAAACCGACTACTTTTTCAATATCTTTATTTAAGTATCCTGGGTCATGTGATGTAATAGAAGAAACAATTTTTGTATCCATATCAAGAACGCCACCGTTTTCACGTTCTTTCGTTGTTAAATCCATTACTTGATCCCAAAGTTTTTTCGTTGCTTCAGTTGCTTCTGCTAAGAAAGATTCGTCCCCTTCGAAAACGTTTACATTATTTAAAATGAAATCGCGAACATCAATCTCTGCTTTCCATTTTTCACCTTTAAAGTTTTCCCATGCGTTTTTAACATTTTCTAATACTTGAGTCATCCTAATCTCCTCCATTTTTGATTAGTACAGGACTAAGATTTTTTATATAACAGCTTACACACTTAGAATACTACTTTTTTACGAAAGTGAACGAAATAGTTGTGACATGTTTGTGAAATATTGAGCAAACTACTATATATATAGTGTTAACTTCATTTAAAAGTCTTTAAAATTAACCCTTTCCTTAATTGTATTTTTTTGGTATCCTTATATACGAGTCCTATTTTGTAATATAAGAACAATACCCATTGTAGAGCTGTAATACTCTTATCTCCTAATCTGTTATAGTTTTTATAACAGAACAAAAAAGTGTACACATGTTGTACACTTTTTTTGTTACTTCTATAAAACATCTCTTTTTCTATTGCCATCATAGAATCCGCCACGATTGTCTGTTAATGCAATTATTTGATCTAGTCCTTCTATATGATCACCTATAATTCGAAGTACAGCTGGTGGATGACCTATTTTAGCAAAATGTTCACTGGGACGAATACGGTTCATCTTATCGACCTCAACACGACTTACACATGCAACTTCAAATCCTGAAAGAATAGCTTTCACTTGGGCTACACACGGCGCCAGTAAAGATCTATACCCAATTTCTTTCAAACACTTACGGCTAAACGCATTCGGTACAGCGATAAGAGAGCCTACGCCTAGATCTTTTCTATCACAAGCTAAATTTAATGCATATTTAAATGCAGTTACAAGATGAAGCGGTACTCTTAAATCTAAATAATGATTTAGATCATTTAATGCAACATCTGTTCCATCTGCAATAGCTTTCGCAAAAGGATACAGCTCACTCGCTGGAATAACAAAATCGCCATCTATAAATAACACAATTTCTCCTTTTGCAAAATACGTTCCAAGTGAGCGCCCCACATCATTTCCGAGTGCTTCTTTATATACAATTGTCGTTGCCCCTTTGTCTTTTGCAATTTTTTTCGTTTTATCTGACGAACCATTTACGACAACGATAATTTCGAAAGGTTCAATTTTGCGAAGCTCTTCTATAACGTTTCCAATTGTTTTCTCTTCATCTTGTACGGGAATAACAACCGATAGTTGCTTTCCTTTATACAAATCAGATGTAACACCCCACCCTTGATAAAACTCTTCAAAACTTAAAGTATGATAGACACTATCCCTTTTCCTATTTCCATCATAATATCCTCCGCGCTCATCACTGCTTAATATCCGTTCTGCTACTGCTTCTATATGATCACCTATCATTCTTTTTTCAGATTGGGAAAGATTTGGCCCATATGCAGCATGCTGGAATGGACGAAATTTATTCGGCGTAATAACGTCAATGGCACAATGACGACTAATTCTCCATTTACTTTGAACTAGGTGTAAATGAGCCACAATAGGATTAACAAAACATTCATATCCGATGCTTTGAACGACTTCTTTCGTCAGCGCATGAGGTACATCTAATAAAGAATTCATTTTTAATTCTTCACGCTCTAACATTGCATTTAATATTTGGCGCCATACTGTAATAGAAGTGGTTTTTTGCCTTTTTAAAAATAATGCATCCAAATTATTTAAAACTACATCTGCCTGATCGTATAAAATCGGATTAAGGAATAATTTTAATTTTGAAGTTGGAATAGCAAAATCACCATCTATAAATAGTAATACATCACCTATCGCATGTTTTGCGCCGACTGCACGTCCAACATCGTTCCCTAGTAGCTCTGTATGCTTGATTACTTTACACCCTAAACGATCTGCAACATCTTCTGTTCCATCATTACAACCGTTTGCTACTACAATGATTTCTACTGGATTTAATGGTCTTACCGATTGAATAACGTCTGAAATCGTATCGACCTCATTACATGCAGGAATAATAACAGATAATGACTTAGCCATTGTTTTGTTCACGAAACCACTTAATTGTTTCCTTCAATCCGTTTTCCCACGTTACTTTCGCCTGAAATTGAACAAGCTCTTTTAATTTTGTTACATCTGGTCTTCTATTTGGAATTTCTTCAAAACCATGAGGATATACTTCTTCAAAAGGCACTTGTACAATCTTCGAAGAAGAATTCGTTAATTTTTTAATTACTTCTGCTACTTCTTTTATACTCTGTTCATTCTCAGAACCTATATTAATAATCTCACCATTTACCTTCTCATCCATTGCCCGAATTGTTGCTTCTACCGCATCACTCACATACGTAAAACAACGTGTCTGCTTTCCATCTCCATATACGAGAATGTCTTCTCCTTGCAGTGCCGCACGGATAAATCGCGGAATTACTCCTGCATACGGACCATCTTTCGCTCTTGGACCATAAATATTAAAATATCGAACAATCGTTACCGGTAAGCCTTCTAATGCGTATCCTAAACATAATGTTTCTTCTAACGTTTTACAAACCGCATAACTCCAACGAATTTTAGAAGTTGCCCCGTACAATCGATCTCCCTCTTCAGAGAAAGGCGGCTTGGCCTTACCATATACTTCTGAAGTAGAAGCAAAAACTACTTTCTTCTTTCCTTTTAGCGCTGCTTGTAAAATATTTCTCGTCCCATCAAAATTCGTTTCTATGAGCTCTATACTTTTTTCCATTGTTGTTTTCACACCTAAAATTGCTGCTAAATGAAACACGACATCATGCTGATCTACTAATTCATAAATAGAATTTTTATCTAAAACACTTATTGGAATAACACGGATTTCTTTCATTAACTCTTTATGGTACTTATTTTTACCTTTATAAAAGTTATCCACAACAGTGACCTCATAACCTCTTCTCATCAACTCTTCAGCTAAATGTGACCCGATAAATCCGGCTCCACCTGTAATTAAACATTTCTTACTCATTTACTCACCTTCTTTACAATCCCGCGTGTATCTATTACTCGGTCTATTCCTTTAAAAAGCTTCCAATCAATATTAGAATGATCCGTTAAAATTAAAATACAATCCGCTTTTTTAACTTTTTCTTCATCTAAAGAAACAGATTGGTACACCTTATCTCCAATTTCCGCGGAAGAAATATAAGGATCATGATATTCTATCTCGTATCCTTGATTTCTTAATAATTGAATAATCGGTAACGCTGGTGATTCTCTCAAATCATTTACATCTTTTTTATACGCAATCCCTACAATTAACACCGTTGCAGGTAATTGCACCACACTTTTTACTTTCCGGACCATTTTCTCTGGCATTTCTTCATTAATTATATGTGCAGCCTCAATTAATTGACTAATTGCTCCATTCTTTTTTATTCTCCATTGAAAATATAAAGGGTCTACGGGAATACAGTGTCCCCCTATCCCTGGCCCTGGCCAATACGGAGTAAACCCAAATGGTTTTGTAGATGCCGCTTCAATGGCCTCATAAAAATCAATGCCTAAACTTTCACATAGTGTGTTTAGTTCATTTACTAAAGAAATGTTAACTAAGCGCTGAATATTTTCAAATAGCTTGCACATCTCTGCTACTTTCGGAGAGCTAACAGGTACAACTTCGTCAAAAATGGTACTATATAAATCCTGTACCTTTTGTTTACACTTTTCTGTTTGTCCACTAATAACTTTTGGAATAGCTTGAACTGAATATTGACTATTTGCTGGATCAATTCTCTCAGGGGAATATCCGATATAGAAATCTTCCCCTACCTTTTTACCATTTTGAGAAATAATAGGTAGGATGACTTCTTCAAGTGTGCCTGGATATGTGGAGCTTTCAAAAATGAAGGTTTGTCCTTTTTGAAGGTTTTGTTGTATATAATGCGAAGCTGAAATGAGGGCACTTAAGTCTGGTTCTCTTTGTTCATTAATTGGAGTCGGGACAGTGACAATAACATAATCACTATTTTGAAAATCAGCAATGCCTTGATCCGGTGTATTTACTGTTAATTTTTTTTTCGTCAATAAACTTTGTAACTCTTTAGAAGAAACATCCGGAATATAACTTTCTCCTTTTATAATTGAGTCTATTTTTCTAATATCTTTATCTAATCCAAGTACTGTATGCCCTCTTTCTGCAAAATGTACCGCTAAAGGAAGGCCAACATACCCTAGCCCAATAATAGCTACTTTACTACTATTCATTTGTATTCTCTTCTTCCCTTCTCAATTGTTGAATTACATCTCTATCTCTATCTCCATCTGTAAAACCACCACGTTCGTCCGTACATTGTAATAAATACGCAACCGCTTCAAGTTGATCACCGAAAATACGATCAAACGCTGAAATACGCCCATTTACAAATTCGTGTTGCTCTGGACGTACTCGATTTGTTTTTATAACATCTACTAACTCTACTGTTGTAATAGAGAATCCTTCTAAAATAGCTTTCACTTGTGCTAATGGCGGAATGATAAGGGAATCATATCCTATTTTCTCTATTACCTTCTTATGAATGGCATGTGGTACAGCAGTTAGTGAGTTATTCCATAAATCTGGTCGTTTCGCTATCAAATTCACAAAGTATTTTCCCATACTAATTGGATCTGCTGGATGAAACATATCTAATAAGCATTGTAAATCATTTAACACCACGTCATTTCCATCTTCAACAGCATGTAAAAATAGAGTGAGTTTTTTTGCTGGAATAACAAGATCACTATCAACGAATAAACAAATATCTGCCGTAGCATGCATGGCACCTATTGCTCGTGCTACATTATGTCCAAGCGCCTTCGTAAATTCAACAACAATAACATTCTCTAGCTTTGCCTGTTTAACAGTCTCAACATCTGCTCCATTCGCGACAACTATAATTTCATCTACACCTGCTTCTTTCACTTCTTTTATAACAGACCTTATGGTCATTTTCTCTTCTGATACTGGGATAATGGCACTATATTTCGCTTTATTCTTTTGTAATAAAACTGGTTTATACTTTCCTACAAACTCTCTATCTCTATTGTCCTCTGAAAAACCACCGCGTTTACCATATGTTTCGATTACGTATTGTAAAGCTCGCAAATGATCACCCATAATACGACTAGTCGCTTTCGGATAAGGAGAGCCAGGTGATGTACCAGTATGCACAGGACGAACTTTATTTGTGTAGATGACATCAACTGAAGCCATATCAGAAATATCTACTCCTCTAGACATCGCCATCGCTTGAAATAATGCTGGATCTGCTAAATTCCACCACCCCAGTTTTTCAATCACTTTACGACTTATCGCATGTGGTATTGCAATTAAAGATCCTACAACAAACTCTTTCTTGTTCAAATAACGATTTAACATATATTTTCCAACCGTCGTATAATGCGGTCTCATCTTCAAGTAAACGGACCATGTTAAATTATTTAAAACAATCTCATGTCCTTGTCGTATTCCTTTAATAAAATTGTATAATTCTTCACTTTTCATGACGATATCACCATCTAAAAACAAAACAATCTCGCCTTTTGCTTCTCTAGCACCAATTGCCCGTCCCACATCATTACCAAGAGAATATCTATAATAAATCACACGGCAATTATGCTGTAATGCTATTTCCTTCGTCCCATCTGTCGATCCATTATCTACTATGATAACTTCATATGGTTCGAGCTTTCTTACCTCTACTAAAACTTTTGATAAAGTACTTGCTTCATTATGCACTGGAATAACAACTGACACTCTCATACTTGTATCACTCTTACCCTTCCAAGCGAACATAAGCAATAATAGGAATACGCACAACTACATCTTCTGGTGGTCCATAAGAAGGAGAAGTACGAACAATTACTGCCCCATCCGTCACAGATAAAAGAACGCCTACAATGATTTCTACAGCTGTCACAACTTGCACTAGTTCTCCAACATGGTTACGTAATTCATCAGTAAATAACATATATAACTCTCCTTTCTTACGCTTCTTTAATTGATATAATACTTGTAAATGGTAATAAAACTTCAGTTCCTATTCCTTCTTGCAATGTTAAGAAGTCATCACCAACTGCTACAATAACACCTGTTAATTGTCCAACTGTCACCGTAATTTCTACGTTTTTACCTAGATACTGCTTTGCAATTTCTTTAAAAGGTGATGTATTGCATTCTTTTAAAATGTTACAAATAATAGATTGAAATCTACTTGATTCAATAACTTCTTCCGTAGCTTGCTTAGAGTTTCTTTGAATAAATCTCGCGAAGTTTTGTGAAAATAAAAGTCTTTCCACAGCAGGCAATAACTTATTATCTAAAAAATAATCTAATTGTCTATTAAACAATCTTGATAATTTATGCCAATATTTTCTGAACAGACACATACACTTCTCCTCCTATTATTTTTAGATTATAAAATTTTACATCCATACATCTTAATGTATACAAAATGGATGTTTTTGTGATAGGTAAGACATACATTTTCTAAAAGAAATATTTGTTTCAGAGCATAAAAAAAACTATCCAACAGGATAGTTTCTTACACTTCAATATTCCGCAATATCGAATAAATGTCATTATTCACTTTACCAAATGATTTAATATTATTTTGAATGTTAGATAATAAAACAACATATACACTACCATTTTTACTAAATCCGTTTAAGCAATTCCAACCTGGCATTACACCATGATTCGAATAGCTTCCTGGGTCTACGTACCATCCAAACCCGTAATCCTTTTTTCCACCCGTAAACATTTGATCGTAACTCTCTTTTGAAATTAATTTTCCAGAGAATAGTGCTTCGTTAAATAAATATAAATCATGCGCACTTGTGTATATATCACCACAACCATATAGTTGTGACATGCTTGGAATATTAGGTGTTGTCATATTATTATTTACTATTTTATAACCCGTTGATGGGAATCTTGTTTGTTCTAACGCTGTGCCAAAGCCAGAATGTTTCATACCGGCAGTGGCAAAAATATGTTGTTTAATATATTCTTCGAGTGACTGCCCACTTACCTTCTCTGCAATATAAGCAAGTATAGAGTAGTTCGAATCAGAATACTTCCACTTCTCTCCTGGACCACCAATACGCTTTTGATTTCCTATCCGCTTTATCAGTTCTTCATGAGAAATATCTTCTTTTCCCTGCTCATATTCGGGAATCCCTGATGTATGTGTTAATAGATGTTTTAGCTGAATATTATTACCTTGTGGAAAATCTGGAATATACTTCGCAACAGTATCTTCTACTTGTAATTTATTTTGATCTTTCAATTGCATAATAGCAGTTGCTACAAACGCCTTTGAAATAGAACCAATATAAAAAGTCGTCTCTGAATTATTCGGTACTTGCTGCTCTTTATTTGCCATACCATACCCTTTATTCAGAAGAACTTTTCCGTTCTTCACAATAACAGCTGTCCCGCTAAATCCTGCGTTTTGTAAATACTGGTCCAATTGAGCGTTTTCATTAATTTCTTGAGGTGGCCCTTCAGCAGGTTTCTCCGCTGCTTGCGCTTGCTTCATTTGTTCTTCCTGCTCTTTTTGTTTTTGCTTCTGTACTTCTTGTTTCTTTTTTTCTTCTTTCTTTTTTAACTCTTCTTGTTTCTTCATTTCTGCTGCCGCTTTTAAAGTTTCTTCTTTCTTATTATGCGCAACAATTTTTGTATACATGAAATATACAAGTGATAATAGTAAGACGAGAATGATTGTTCTTTTTATGTATACAATCGGCCGATGTGCTTTCCCATTCGCATTATTTTTTTCCTGATCCATAATTGCTTTTTTCCCCTTACTCACCAATAATTTAATTCCTCTACTAAAGATTCGTTTTAGTAGATTATGGATAATCCATTCTATATCATCCCTACTTTATCACGCACTGCACATATTACCAACCTATATGTACAAAAAAGAAAAAGAAAATTTACAAAAGTAAGATTCCCGTTAAATTATTAACAAAAAAAAAGAGGATATCCTCTAAAAAATTGATGTTATCAATCTTTTTGGACATCCTCTTATCTCATTATTTATACGTGTTTTTTCATATCATCGGCAACAGATTCAACATTTGTACCTACGATAACTTGTACACTTGTATTACTTAATTTCATAACACCTTTTGCACCAGCACGTTTTAATGCTGCTTCATTTACTTGACCAGCATCTTTTACTTGTAAGCGTAGACGTGTTGCACAGTTATCAATAACTGTTAAGTTTTCTTTTCCGCCTAAAGCTGCTACGTAAGTTTCACCAATTGAACCTGCAACTGGTGCATCACCATCTTCAACTAACTCATCGTCATCTTCACGACCAGGAGTTTTTAAATCGAACTTCTTAATTAAGAAATAGAATACTATGAAATAAATTGCTGCGTAAATTAAACCGATACCTGCTAGTAAGACTGGTTTTGTTGCAATACCGAAGTTTAAAGCATAATCGATTGCACCGGCACTAAATGAGAAACCATCATGAATGCCAAGTGATGTTGTAATGAATAAAGAAAGACCTGTTAGTACAGCATGAATACCATATAATACTGGTGATAAGAACATGAATGAGAATTCAATAGGCTCTGTAATACCAGTTAAGAATGAAGTTAATGCTAGACCAGCTAACATACCAGTAACTGCTTTACGCTTTTCTGGTTTAGCAGCTGCAATCATTGCGAAACATGCTGCTGGTAAACCGAACATCATAACTGGGAAGAAACCAGTCATAAACATACCTGCTGTTTTGTCACCTGCAAGGAAACGAGCAATATCACCATTAACAACATTACCTGCTGCATTTGTAAAGTCCCCAAATACAAACCAGAAGTATGTGTTCATTACGTGGTGTAAACCAATTGGGATTAATAAACGGTTTAATAAACCAAATAATCCTGAACCAATTGCACCTAAATTAACAATTCCATGAGCTAATGCATCAATACCATTTTGAATTGTTGGCCAAATTTGTGCAAATAGAATTCCTAATATCAGCATCACAACTGATGTAACAATTGGAACGAAACGTTTTCCAGCAAAGAAACCTAACCATTCTGGAAGTTTAATCTTATGGAATTTATTATAAAGAAGTCCTGCTATAACACCAACAATAATACCACCTAAAACTTTCATATCTACTTTAGTCGATAATTCAGCAGCCTTAGATACTTGTGTCATTGTATCTGCAAGCTTAGATGGATCTACATTTGCGCTATTACCTATTAAATCTTGGACTTTACCTAATTTACCTTGTAATTCAGCAGTTGAATACCCTTTGCTAAGTGCATCAATACTATTTTTCATAACAAGATAACCAATTGCACCTGCAAGACCTGCTGCACCACTACCATCCACTGAAAGACCGATTGCAATACCAATTGCAAAAATAAGTGCTAAGTTATCAAAAACTGCTGCGCCGGCCTGTGCCATAACAGGAATATCAAATACATCTGGTTGCCCTAAACGAAGCAATAATCCTGCTGCTGGTAGTACTGCGATCGGAAGCATTAACGCTTTACCAATACGTTGTAAAAACTGCAACATTTTAATTCCCCCTAATTAAATTTATGAAATCGTTATCATTATAAGTACGCTTTAGAAAACGCTTTCTATTACATAACCATAATAACATATAGTTGTATAGATGTGTAGTTTTTATTTCTGAACTTTTTATGGATAAATCTCCTATTTCCAAACTGTTATATAAAAGGAAAATTCTCCTTTTTAAAATACAGAATACTCGAAACGAAAGACCTATTATATCACATTGAACTTTCGTTTTATCATTCCACTTTTTCATGTTATTATTTATTTCCGAGCATATCGGGAAAAGTAAACTTAGTTAATTCAAAATAGGAGCGTTGGTACTATGCAGTGCATTGAAACAAACAACTTACAACAGTTGTTAGAACAAGTAAAACCATATACGAAAAAAGGCAAACTTGCTACTTATATCCCCGAACTAGGAAATGCAAATCCAGACGATTTAGGGATTGCCATTTTCCATAAAGAAACAGAATATATCCATGCAGGCAACTCACAAACACTATTTACTCTTCAAAGTATTTCCAAAGTAATTACACTTGCCCTTGCCCTTTTAGACCGTGGTGAAGAATATGTATTTTCTAAAGTTGGAATGGAACCAACGGGTGACCCATTTAATTCTATTATTAAGTTAGAAACGACAAGTCCGTCCAAACCCCTTAATCCAATGATAAATGCAGGAGCATTAGCTATTACAAGCATGTTAGCAGGAAAAGATAACGAGGAAAAAATGGAACGTATTCTTCACTTTGTACGTGAAATAACAGATAATCCTACTATTAATTATTCCTCTAAAGTTGCCGATTCAGAACTAGAGACAGCTTATCTAAACCGTTCACTTTGTTATTATATGAAACAAAACGGAATTATCGATTGTGATATTGAAGAACTTATGGATTTATATACTCGTCAATGCGCAGTTGAAGTAAACTGCATCGATTTAGCACGTATCGGCTTAATTTTTGCAATGGATGGATATGATCCATATAAAAAGAAACAAATCATCCCTAAACATATTACAAAAATTTGCAAAACATTTATGGTCACATGTGGTATGTATAACGAATCTGGTGAATTTGCAATTCGTGTTGGTATTCCTGCAAAAAGCGGTGTAGCCGGTGGTATTTTTGGCTGCGTAAAAGGAGACATGGGAATCGGTATTTTCGGACCAGCTTTAGATGCAAACGGAAATAGTATTGCTGGTTTTAAAATTCTTGAACTTCTTTCTGCTCAAGAAGGTTGGAGCATTTTTTAATCGCGAGTTATCCTGCTATACTAGCAGGATTTTTTATTTCGCCAAAACCTCAATTTTGTGAGTTATCAATCTTCTTATAAAAACAGTGCTGAAAGTTTCTCTATATCATGCATATTTGTTCCCCCCTCCTGAATAATATAGTACAACCTAGCGCTATATGTGGAGGTGTGAAAGATGAAACTAATATTTCAAATGGGAAAACAACCTGTTCTTGAAAAAACAATCCTTCTTTTTATATTGAGTATTGTAGAAAGCTTGAAGTTAAAAGTTGTTTCACTCGACGAAGCTCACCGATACATATTCAATTTAGAAGTACTTGAATTATTAATGGATCGGAACATCGATGATCAAGTACTTGAACTTATTCATTTCGGGATGGGACTTGAAGACATTTATCACGTGCTTCCTGAAGAACTTGAGCATACGATTGAGGAATTAAAATGGCTTTGCATTCAAGTATTAAGTGAGTACAGTATGCATGAAGAATCGGAACAATTAATTGAAGATATACGGTAAAAAAGCACCTATGTAGGTGCTTTTAATGTTTTTTTAAACTATTTTTATACGCCTCAATATTTACTGGTAGCTCTTCCTCTTCCAAAGTATGTTCATTTACATCTTTATGAATGAACGCACCTTTAGGTGGTTGATGATCATGCCCTTTTTTCTTATGATCAAATGCTTTCCCGCGTCCCATACAAATCCCCCTTTCTTAAAAGAAATCCGTATTAGTATGGAGAAAAGTACGTCGATATATGCAATCCCTTGCTGTATTTCCAAGGAAATACTCGAACCTTGTTTTCTACTCTCCTTACAACAACTGATCAATCCCAATAAGAATTAATAACACTCCTGCGATAACTGTCGCCCACTTTCCTAAGTATTCTGCTAAAAATCGTTTCCCTACATACGCAAAGCCACTAATACAAATAAAACTAAACACCCCTGAAATAGTTGCTGTAAGCCAAAGGTTCAAATTTGTTATCCCAGCATCAAATCCACCTGCAATATTATTAATAGACAACGCAATCCCTAATACAATTGCTTCTGAAAAACTAATTGTTTTAGAACCATCAAAATCTGCTTTTTCTGGATCACGTAAAATTCCCATAAGTACATTACCATCTTTAGAGCCTACGGTATTTCTTTGCCCCAAGAAAGGCTGGCACAAAATAAACACCCCGATTATCCCTAAAACGATTGCTCCAATCAGGTTTGCTGTAAACTCTGAAATAAATAACGCGATCCAGTTCCCAAAAAATCCAGCTAATAAAGTAAATAAAAACCCAAAAAATGCGATGATAAAATTGTTGAACCACGAAATTCTAATTTTACGAATGCCATATGCAATCCCAACACCTGCATTATCTAAATTAGAAGCAATCCCGATTAAAAAAATTGAAAATAGACCTGCCGTACTCATAAATAGCCACCCCTTTTCCTCACTTTTCCATGCATCTTATGAAAATGTTGAGCAACTGTGCCTGTCTGTTTCATATACATGTAATAAATGCTCAACATTTTTTCAACAATAAAAAGGAGTGCCTTCGCTATGCCTAAAGAAAATCCAAATGAGCGGCTTAGTAGATTAATAAAAAAACTTTTAAAAGAACGTGCCTTATCTATGCGCCAACTCGGAATGCTTACAAATATTGATCCCGCAACAATCTCAAGAATTATGAATGGTAAACAACCGCCAAAACAAAAACACCTACAAAAATTCGCAGAATGTCTGCAAGTTCCACCCCAATTGTTATTTGATGAAATGTATCCTGATTCTCCTCACATTAATAAAGAAAAGACGGATATGTACACATCTCTTGATACAATTCAGCAAACTCTGCAATCCTCTAACTTATTCGATTTCGACTACACAACAACCCGCGTAAAACAAGAACTTGAAAACTATGAACGATATGCTCAAACAACAGAAGGTGAAAAGCGCATTCATGAAAGTTTCGCGAGCAAGTTAGAACAAATTGATAGTGCTGGCCCTTTCATTGAACAATTAACAGATATGTATCAACAATTTTGCAATGAAACGATTCCAAAAGAAGAGCGTGCAGTTCTTGGTGGCGCATTACTGTATTTCATTTTATCGACAGATATTATTCCCGACTATCTCTTTCCAATTGGCTATTTAGATGATGCGATTGCTGTTGAATTAGCAAAAGAGAAATTAATGGAACTAAAACGAAAGACATAGAAAAATAAAGAACTATTTCAGTTGTTTCTATTTAACTCTGAAATAGTTCACTAAAAAATCGTACAAGTATACATACCTGTACGATTTCAACATACTAATCTATTTTTTCATATGACACCATTCATATATAAATGCTGTTATTACTTTTGTAAATTCAATTAACTGCTCTACTTCTACTTTCTCATTTATTGAATGAGCTTCCTCTAATGTGCCTGGTCCGTAAATAACAGCCGGAATATGAAATTCACTAAACCAACCACCATCCGTTACCGTTGCAGACATATCTAAAATTGCGTTTTTAGAAAGAATTGATTCATGTACTGAGCTAAGCGTTTTTACAGCTGTATGTTCACTATCTATTTCTAAAGAAGGGAAAATTTCGCCACGATCCACAATCATTGATTCTCCGCCCCACTTAAATTGTGGTGGATTTTCACTTAGCCATGGATCGGCAGCTGCTACTTTACCGATATACTCTTCAATTTCTTTTATTATTTGTTCATGTGTTTCATTCGGATAAAAGTGCACTGTTATCCATAACCGGCACTCATCCGCAATAAAAGCTGCATGTCTTCCACCCTCAATAACAGCTGGATTAATTGTTGTTGTTCCAGACGGATAGCCTTCATATGTTTTCATAACTGCCCAATGACGCTCTAATTCTTGTAAACTTTGCACAATTTTCATCATTTTTTCAATTGCACTCGCTCCAAATAAACGTCCTCCAGCATGAATCATTTGCCTACGCGTTGCATCATGAAACGTTTGAGGGCTTTTCACAGTAATCCAGCCAGTAATTACGCCGCCCTGTCCTTGCATATGTAAATTACTCGTATCCACTACGACTGCAAAATCAGCATCATAACCTCTTTTGCAGCATTGAAGTGTACCAGCTTCTCCAACTTCTTCTCCAATTACGGATTGAAAGATTAAATCTCCAGGTAATTCAATACCAGCTTCTTGTAATAGCTGAATAGCAAATAGCGCTCCAGCTAGTCCCCCTTTCATATCAGCTGCACCACGTCCAACTAACCAACTATCTTTTATAAATGGCTCAAACGGATTTGTTTCCCACGCCTCATCTGCCGATACTTCAGCTACATCCATATGTCCATTAATAATAAGACTTTTATATGAGTCACTTTTTGCCCCTTTTTTCACACCAACAACGTTCGGATCATTAGGATATACATCCCATTTATCAACACTAAAATTTTGTTCTCTTAGAAACTCTGCAACAAATTGTTGTGCCTCATTTGTATTTCTCGCCGGCGGTGCTGGTGTTTCAAAACGAATTAAATTCTTTGTAAGCTCTAGTAACTCATCTTTTCGTAAATCAATCTGCTCTAATAGCTGTGAAACTTTTTTATTCATCGCTAATTCCCCTTTACATACGTAGTATGTTTCCAACTTTATTTTCACAAAAAAAGAGACTGTTTACAAATCTTACAGTCTCCAAATTAATTCATATTAGAAGCTCTCTACTTCCGTCGTATTTGTCTTTTCAATATGTTCTACTTTACGTGCCTTATTTCTTGTCGCACGGTAAAACAGTAAACAAACAATCATAAATGGAATTCCGCAATACAATGCCATTCTTTGCTCTGGAATAAAGGCCATACCAATAATTACTGTTACATTTAATACTAGTGCAAGCAGTGGTACGAATGGATACAGAGGTGTTTTAAATTTCAATTCTTTCACATCCCCGCCCTGCTTTATGTATGACCTCCTAGCTAATAAGTTAGATAGAGCAATAGATGCCCAAACTAATATCGCCCCGAACCCAGCAATAGAAAGTAGCCATAAATAAACTGTATCTTCCGCATAAATACCTGATAGTAATGAAAGGCAACCTACAATTGTACTTACAATCAATGCATAAATAGGAACACCGTTTTTAGATAACTTACCAAAAATCGGACTAATCATTCCTTGATTAGACATAGACCATAGCATACGAGAAGTTGCATATAATCCTGAATTCGCAACGGATAGAACCGCTGTAATGATAACAAAATTTATAATATCTGCTGCATAAGGAATACCAATTTTATCAAATACAACTACAAATGGACTTTCTATTACTCCTGCTTGTTGCCAAGGGAATAGTCCAGCAAGAATAAAAATAGATAGTACAAAGAAAACAAGTATACGCCAAACTGTATTGTTAATTGCCTTCGGGATTGTTTTCTCTGGATTTTCACTCTCACCTGCTGCAATACCGACTAGTTCCGTTCCTTGGAAAGAAAAATTAACTGCAATCATCGTAATTAAAATAGCTGATAATCCATTTGGGAACAATCCACCATAATCAGTAAAACTAGAGAACATCGGTGCTGGTTCATTTCCTTTCATATCTAGAAAACCAAACATTGCTGCCCCGCCCAAAATAATAAATGCAATGATCGTAATTACTTTAATACTTGCAAACCAAAATTCAACTTCCGCAAAACTTCTTGAAGATAACGCATTAATAGCAAAGAGGAGTAACGCAAACACTACGCACCAAATCCATGAAGGTACATCTGGAAACCATCGCTTCATTAAAATACTAACTGCAATTAGTTCAATCCCTATCGTAGCTGACCAGTTTAACCATGACATCCATCCAACTACATAACCCGCTGCAGGGGAAATATGCTTCGTAGCATACGTTTGATAAGATCCTGCGTCAGGCATTGCAACAGCTAACTCTCCAAGACAGAGCATCGTTAAATACATAACAAATCCTCCAACAAGATATGCTACAATCGCTCCTCCAGGCCCAGCTTCATGAATTGTATACCCAGATCCTAAAAAAAGACCGGTACCAATAACGCCTCCAAGTGCAATCATAAATATGTGCCTGCTTTTCAATTCTCTTTTTAATCCTTGATTTTGATTCATCATATAAATCCCCCCTTTTCACTTTGTAAACCCATTTAATGTAAGCGTTTTTAAAATTATTCACCGTAAAAATAATGATTTAAAAGAGCAAAAATACACGTCACTTACATTAATCACTGCCTGTTACTAAAAGGTCATCCCTTACTGTTATTAATAACTTTTGATTAGCAATAGCTTGTCCTTCTACTACTTCTAATGATTCAATATAACCACTGATCCCTATCTTAATTTCTACTTTCTGTTTATCTATTGTTTCAATTAATGCTAATTTCTCCCACTCATATACGTAAGAACTTTCCGTAACAAATAACTTCTCTACTTTCCCGTAACAAGGACTATACACGCATTCTATAACCGTCTTCACTTTATACACTCCTCCTTCTTATTAGTTGGTACTGAAACGTTGCATATCCCTCCTTTAGATATATCAATTATTATTTATGCAAAATGCGTACCAATCTCCAATTCCTATTTAAAATGAAGGTTTCTCAAAAAAAAAACTTCATAACCGCAAAATTTTTCTATCATTTCAGAGATTTTAAAAGGAAAATAGCAAAAAATTTTTGCGATTTTATAAGAATTTTAATAAAATTATAAAAAGTCAGTCTTCATAGGGTGGAATGAGGAGAAGATAATCTATGCGTACAGAAGAAATTAATTTAAAACAGATCATTGAAATGAATATGCTATATGAAACTTTACTCAATGAACTCGACATCGGAATTCATATTATTAATGAGGAAAGTAAGACGATTATCTATAACCGCAAAATGATGGAAATTGAATCAATGGAGCGCTCAGATGTGCTATATAAAAGTCCTTTAGAAGTATTCGCATTTGAGGAAAATAAAAATAGTACTCTTATAGAGGCATTAAAATTTGGAAAAACAAAGAAAAATATAAAACAAACGTATTTTAACAATAAAGGACAAGAAATTACAACGATTAACGATACTTTCCCTATAATAGAAAATGGAAAAATTAAAGGCGCTATTGAAATATCAAAAGAAATTAGTAACTTAAAGCAAACGATAAAAATAGGTCCTTCTCGAAAACAAAGCACTAAATTTACCTTTGATCACATAATTGGTGATTCTGAAGCCATTCAATCAATCATTACAGAAGGAAAAAGAGTAATTCGTACATCTTCCTCCATACTTCTAGTAGGAGAAACAGGCACTGGTAAAGAACTATTTGCACAAAGCATCCATAATGAAAGTCAGCGTTCAACAAAACCCTTTATTTCACAAAACTGTGCCGCTATACCTGATACCTTAATGGAAAGCCTACTATTTGGCACAAATCGAGGTGCCTTTACAGGAGCAATAGATAAATCAGGCTTATTCGAAGAAGCAAACGGAGGAACTTTGTTATTAGATGAAATCAATTCATTAAGCCCAATACTTCAAGCTAAGTTGCTGCGGGCTATACAAGAAAAAACAATACGAAGAATCGGAGGTACACACGAAAAAGAAATTGATGTTCGCATTATAGCAACTATCAATGAAGATCCCTTTGAAGCCATCGCACATAATCGATTAAGAGAAGACTTATATTACCGATTAAGCGTCGTTACTTTATGTCTTCCGCCTTTACGTGAAAGAAAAGAAGATATTCCAGCTCTTGTTCAGCACTTTATTGAAAAATATAATACTCAATTCGGGCTCAACGTAACCGATGTAGATGTAAATGTAAGAGAATTTTTCTATGCATACGATTGGCCTGGAAACGTACGGGAGTTGGAACATATAATTGAAGGTTCCATGAACTTGATAGAAGATGAAACCATCATTACAGCGTTTCATCTTCCTACTCGCTTTCGCGAACGAATAAAAACAGAATTCAATATGCAACATGCACTAACTACTCACAATACTGATGCACCTAAAACTTTAAAACACACAATAGAAAAAATGGAAAAGAACTACATTAACCAAATTCTTAAAGAGAATCATGGCAACATCTCACAAGCTGCAAAATTTTTAGGATTAAGTAGGCAAAACTTACAATATCGAATTAAAAAACTGCATTTACACATATGAAATAAACATGTCTCCAAGTGTAAAAATAACTTGGTAAAATATGTTATAATAAACATATAACATGCTAGAAAGGGGCTATATATATGAGTAATGATAAAAAATTAAAGTTATTACAATACTTATACTTTTTCCCTGCCATGCTCTGTATGATGTTATTCATTAATGCCGATGTAAGCAGCTCTCCTTATGCAAAGCTATTAGGAACAATTTTTGGCTCCTTTGCAGCTATTATGCTTGCTGCTTTTTGGAATTTGAAGATACGTATAAAAAACGAAAAATCTTCTTAATACTAAAAAAATCGAGCTACTTAGCCCGATTTTTTTATTTGCCATTAAAACTCAACATTCTCTAAATACAACCCACTTGCCTCAGCAAGACAATTAATTTGATTGCGCTGCTTTTCCTCTAAAATGTTTGGAATTGCTTCAGCATCTAATTGTCCTAATCCAACTTCAATTAATGCCCCGACAATTTTTCTTACCATATTATGAAGGAAGCCGTTACCACTTACTCTAATTTGTACAAACCCTGCCTCTTCCATCACATCAAGTGTATATACTTCTCGAACCATGGATTTTTTCTTTGATTTCGCATTTGAAAAAGCAGTAAAGTCATGTGAACCAACTAAATGTTTTGCAGCTGCTTTCATGCTTTTCACATTTAATTTTTTATTCACATGCATGCTGTATTTACGCATAAATGGATTTGTATGCTCTTCATTCCAAATTTTATACAGATATGTTTTTGCTTTAGAATTGTAACGAGCATGGAAACGATCATGTACTTCTTCCACATTCGTAATGCTAATATCGTTAGGTAAATATTGATTTAAATATTTTTTCACTTTATGTTCCACTAACTTCTCATCACTTTGAAAGTTAGCAACTTGATTCAAAGCATGTACACCAGCGTCTGTTCTACTACAACCGATAATTTCAATTTCTTTTCCGACCATTTCAGATATGACACTTTCGATTTTTCCTTGAATTGTATTATCGTTATTACCGAGACGTTGCCATCCTTTAAAACGTGCGCCGTCGTACTGAATCGTTAATTTATAATTATGCATAATATTCTCCTTCATAGAAAATATTCCCTCATACCATGAGGGAATATTAATAAACTTTACTTTCTAACAAGCTTCACTACATTTTCTACGTGAGCTGTATGTGGGAACATATCAACTGGTTGCACATACTCCACTTCATAGCTCTTCATCAATGCTTGTACATCACGTGCTAATGAAGAAGGATTACAAGACACGTACACAACTTGTTTCGGCTTCACTTTTAAAATTGTTTCCAGTAATTTATCATCGCAACCTGTACGTGGTGGGTCGACAACAATTACATCTGGACGCCATCCTTCTTTTACCCATTTCGGTAACCATTGTTCAGCTTTACCTGCTTCATATTTCGTATTTGTAAATCCGTGACGCTTTGCATTTTTTCTTGCATCTGCAATTGCTTCTTGAATTACATCCATACCACGTACTTCCGCTGCATCATTTGCAAGCCAAAGACCGATTGTACCAACACCACAGTACGCATCCACAATCTTCTCGTTTCCTGTTAACGCAGCTGCTTTTTTCGCTTCATTATACAAAACAACTGTTTGCTCTGGATTCAACTGGAAGAATGCACGTGCTGATAATTCAAATGATAAATCGCCAAGTGTTTCTTGAATGACTTCTTTTCCAGCTAATTTAAATGTTTTGTCGCCAAAAATAACAGATGTTTTACGCCAGTTTACATTTTGCATAATTGATTTAACCGCTGGCATCTGTTTTTGTACTTCTGCAATAAATTGTTCTTTATTTGGTAATTCTTCTTTTGCTGTAATAAGTGTAACTTGTACTTCCCCTGTTTGAACTGCAGTACGTGTTACAATTGTGCGTACTAAACCTTTTTGTTTTTTCTCATTGTAAATAGAAACATTTAATTTTTCTAAAATACGTCTTACAACTTTTGTCGCTTCATTCGTTGCTTTATGTTGAATCATACAGTGAGCGATATCAATTAACTGATGTGAGTTTTGTTTATATAGCCCTGTAATAACCTTTTCGTCTTTACGCCCCACTTGTAATTGACTCTTATTACGATAATGCCATGGATTTTCCATGCCAAGCGTTGGGCGAATTTTCTCTTCCATACTATTTTTCATGTACTTCTCAAATGCTTGTACAACGATATCACGCTTTTGATTCAATTGTTCTTTATAATCTAAATGTTGCAGCTGACAACCACCACACTCCTCATATACTGGACACGGTGCTTTCACACGATGCGGTGAAGCTTTACGAACTTTTTTCACTTTCGCTTCAGCGAAGCCACGCTGAATTTTCGTTGTTTCTGCAACAACTTCTTCTCCTGGTAATGCCCCTGGAATGAAAACAACTTGTCTCTTAAAATAACCAACGCCTTCTCCGTTAATCCCAAGACGTTTAATTGTCACAGGAAACGTTTGACCAACTTCCAACTTACTCTCATGTTGCTTTTGTATCATTATTACACCTCTACTCTATACTTTTCCATAAATATAACGCTGCATAACTGCAGTATGGTTCACACTCTTGTTTCACTTTTTCTAAAAATGCATCATCAGGTTTATCATCTAATTGAAATATACCTTGCACTGCACGCTGAATCCCAATGTCCGCTTTCGGGAACATATTTTTCCGTCCAAGCCCAAACATTAAAAAGTTTTGCACTGTCCATGCACCAATTCCCCTAATTGGCAACAATTGTGCTGAAATGTCTTCTTCCGTCCCATTTTCTATACTCGCTAAATTTAATGTACCACTGACAATACTTCGACCTAATCCTACTATATATTCAGCCTTTCGCTGACTAAACTTCTGCTCTCTCAATTCTTCTATTGAAATATTTGCTACTATTTCCGGAGTGGGGAAAAAGAATACACCGTTCTTCTCTGTTCCATACCGTTTCACAAATTGTTCTGTTAACACAGTAGCAAATTTCAAATTTATTTGTTGGTGAATGATACAGCGAAGCAGACAAGCAAAATAATCAAATTCTAAAATAATTGGAGTATAAGCATATGTTTCAAATAGTGGACGTAATGATGTGTTTAAAAAATGATTTTGTATATCTTGAAACGGTTCATTCCAATGAAAAATGGCCCTCATTCGTTTCATGACTTTCTCTGGATCTCCTGTCTGACTAGAAATCCAAAACTGTGGATTTTGAACAGTACCAATCCCTTGTAAGCGAACAACAACCTGTTCCTCGTCTATACAAAGCGGGATATAAATAACTTTCTCATCTAATTGAATGACGTTAAGAGGATCAAAAGATAAACGTTTTAATACTTCTTCAAAATGATACGGATACTCTAACGTAACATGCTCGCTCCACATACGTTTCCCCATCCTTTTTACACATCATTATAGCATGAGAAAACCGTAAGCATACATGCTTACGGTTGATTGCCTTTTACTAAGTCATCTAGACTTTTAAAATGATACCCTTTCTCGCGCAAATCATCAATGATTTTTGCAAGTGCTTCTGCATTATCTTTTGATATTGCATGAAGTAATAAAATAGATCCTGGATGAATCATCGTCATAACATTATTATGCGCATATTGCCATCCTCTTTGCTGATCCACTTTCCAATCCAAAAATGCAAGTGACCAAAATACATTATAATAGCCCATTTCTTTCGTAAGAGCTAACGTTCTTTCACTAAATACACCGCGCGGAGGACGTACATATTTCACTTCTTTTTGCCCAGTTACTTTTTTAATTTCTTCCGTTACACTCGTTAATTCTTCACGAAGTTTCTCATCATTTACCGCTGTAAAATCAGGATGACTCCAAGAATGGTTTCCAATAATGTGTCCTTCATCCTTCATTCTTAACAATAAATCTTTTTGCGTTTTAATGTAATGCCCCGTTACAAAGAAAGTTGCTGGTACTTTTTTCTCTTTTAATACATCTAATATTTTCCCTGTGTATCCATTCTCATATCCATTATCAAATGTTAAATAAATATCTTTTTTCTTCGTATCTCCTAAATAAAACCCGCCATTTTTTTGTAGTAAATCTGTATATAACTTTCCTGCATCTGGTACTGTTTCATTTTTAGGACGCGGGATTCCCCAGTTATGTGGAGTATTTGTATAAGCCAGTGCTGAAACTGGAACAAGTGCCATCATAATTGAAAAAATGAGACCGATATATAACCATTTATATTTCATAAATAGTCTCCTTTCCATATATAATCGTACTTGTAGTTTCTGTTGCTACGCATTCTTTCATGCTGAACATGTTTTTCTATATATACCAAAAAAATGCATCTCGAATCATTCGAGATGCATTTTTTATTTACTTAAATACTGGCTCTTTAAAGCTAGCTAATTTTTCAAGTGATGTTTTATCAACATCTGCATGTAAGCTATTACCATGAGAGTCCATCGTTACAACTGCTTTAAACCCATCGATACGTAAATGCCACATTGCTTCTGGAATACCAAATTGTAAGAAATCAACATCTTTCACTTCTTTAATACATTCAGCATAATATTGCGCTGCACCACCGATTGCGTTTAAATATACACCGCCGTGTTCTTCTAAAGCCGCTAATGTTTTCGCACCCATACCGCCTTTTCCAATGACAGCGCGAATACCGAATTTCTTCATAATATCGCCTTGGTACGGTTCTTCACGAATACTTGTCGTTGGACCTGCCGCTTTAATTTGCCAATTGTCATTTTCATCTTTCACAACAACTGGACCACAGTGGTAAATAATTTGTCCATTTAAATCTACTGGACAATCATTATCCATTAAATGCTTATGGATTGCGTCACGACCTGTATACATCATGCCATTAATTGTTACAACATCACCAACGCGAAGTTCACGAATTTGCTCTTCTGTAATTGGTGCTTGTAATACAATCTCACGTTGCTCTGTTTTTTCTTGTACTTCATGCTGAAGTGTATCTTCACCTTCTTGATATAGCCAATCCATAATGTCTCCTGTTTCAGGATGGATTTTCACACCAAGGCGACGATATGCCCAGCAATTATACGCAACAGATACATAGAAACTAGCTGGCAAACGATTATAGACGCCAATTTTACAACCAAGTAAAGTTGTTTCTCCGCCAAATCCCATCGTACCAATGCCAAGCTTATTCGCATTTTCTAATACGTACTCTTCAAGATGTTGTAACTCTGGTACTGGATTGACATCATCTAATGTACGGAATAATTGATTTTTTGCTAATTCATAACCTGATGTGCGGTCTCCCCCGATACCAACACCAATTACACCAGCGCTACATCCTTGCCCTTGTGCTTGATATACTGCATGAAGAAGGCATTTACGAATCCCTTCTAAATCACGGCCAGCTCGTCCAAGTCCTTCTAGTTCACATGGTAAGCTATATTGAATATTTTTATTCTCACAGCCACCACCTTTTAGGATTAAACGTGCATCAATATAATCTTTTTCCCATTGTTCAAACTTAATCACCGGTGTACCTGGTCCTAAATTATTTCCACTATTATCTCCAAAAAGAGAATCAACAGAATTGGGACGAAGTTTACCATCTTTTGTCGCCCGCTCAAGCGCATTATAGATAGCTTCCTTCAACTTTAATTGATTCACACCAACTGGTGTATAAATTTTAAACGTTGGCATCCCTGTATCTTGGCAAATCGGCGAGATGTTATCATCAGCCATTTTAATATTATTTGTAATTGTGCCAAGTGCCATCGCAGAACGAGTCCCTGCATTTTCTCGCTCTTTCGCTTGTTGAATCGCACGACGAACATCTTTCGGTAAGTTCGTTGACGTTTCAACAATTAGTTGATACATGCTTTCTTGAAGCTTTTCCATTGTTACTTCCCCCTCAATTGTGAACGCTACCAAAACGTTATGAGCTGAAAATTCAATTGTTATGCTCTTTAGCTATTTATTTGTTTCACGCTATTAGAGCATAAATGAAATTTTTCACAACTTGATTATACCTCTTTTTCTATCGTCCTTCTATTACCCGAACAGAAAAAGGCTACCAAATTGGAATTGGTAGCCTTTTTAATATATTATTCGTCTTTTTTAAATTGCTCACATTTTAATTCTAATTCATCTAACATTGCAAGAAGACGATCTACATCTTCTAATTCTACTTCTTCAGGTTCAATTGTATCAATTACTTCAATGAACATATTTAAACGTTCTTTTAAATATACTAATTGTGTATCTTTATCTTGAATTGCTTTTCCCATGAAGGCACTCTCCTTTTAATTCGAGTTGCTTTTATTATACCGCAAAAACGATTGCTATGGGCATGAAATTTCATCAATTTTGTCACAGTCATCCACTATAATGTAAGCCCTCTCTCTTTCCATGCTAAAAAGTTTCACTTTATAAAAAGCACATATTCTTCTATTATAGAGAATGGACAAATTGTTATTTCAATAGTCAAAGGAGTATTTCATATGACGATATCACAAAAAATGAAGCCGATTACTCCTTCTTACGATCCATGGGAAGCGTATATGGACCTTGAAGAGTACGGCAAACTACTATTAACAAATGTTGAATTTACAACGACGACGTTATGCAACATGCGCTGTGAGCATTGCGCTGTTGGTTACACGTTACAGCCGAAAGACCCAAATCCGCTTCCGATGGATCTTTTATTAAAACGATTAGATGAGATTCCTCATTTACGTTCTTTAAGTATTACTGGCGGCGAACCTATGCTTTCAAAAAAATCCGTCGACAACTATGTAACACCACTCTTAAAATATGCCCATGAACGAGGCGTTCGCACTCAAATCAACTCTAACTTAACTATAGATTTAGCACGTTACGAACAGATTATTCCTTATTTAGACGTATTGCATATCTCTCATAACTGGGGAACAATTGATGACTTCGTTGAAGGCGGATTTGCAATGATGGAGCGTAAGCCTACTTACGAACAACGTGCAAAATTATTCGAAAGAATGATTACAAATAGTAAGGCTCTATCAGATGCAGGTGTACTTGTATCGGCCGAAACAATGCTAAACAAAAGAACTCTACCACATATTGAACATATTCACCGCCAAATCGTCGAAGAGATGGGCTGTAAACGTCATGAAGTTCATCCAATGTATCCAAGTGACTTCGCGAGTAATCTAGAGATTTTAACAAAAGCTGAAATTCGTGATGCGATTGAACATTTACTAGAAATTCGCGATGAAAATGTATGGATGCTATTTGGAACTTTACCTTTCTATGCTTGTAGCGATGACGAAAAAGACATAGCTACATTTAAAAAATTGCAAGAGAGCAAAAATGTAACTGTTCGTAACGATCCAGATGGTCGTTCACGCTTAAATGTAAATATTTTTGATGGTAATATTATCGTTACTGATTTTGGTGATGTTCCACTTCTAGGAAACATACAAACAAACACATTACAAGAAGCGTATGAAAAATGGAGCGCTTCAAAAACAGCAAAATCATTAAGCTGTCACTGTCCTGCAGTAAAATGTCTTGGACCAAATGTTCTTGTAAAAAACAGCTACTATCCGACAGAAGATTTCTTATCAAAAACAGCAAACATTACATTATAAAAAAAACGTCAGCTTATAAGCTGACGTTTTTTTTGTTATTGCGAGTGAGAAGAAGAAATAAATTTAAAAAACAAATGATCATGAATTGGAATTGCCGCTCCAATTCCTTGAGAAGTAATATTTTTCACAACAAGTCTTTTTTGATTTCCCTTTAATACAAGATACACTTCTCCAAATGTTACTTTTCCCTTTTCATTTACTGCTGGTGTATAAGCGTATAAATATCCGAGTTGACTCGGACTAATATTATACACACGCTCATGTCCAGTACCATAACCAATAGTTGTTTTAAACGAAAGGGGCAATTGTACTTTTTCAAGCGCTTTGAGAAGCATCATTTTTTTCACATCTGCAGCATCTTTCATATCTGCTGTTAAATCGCCTTCAACCGTCTTTTGTGTTTCTTGCTTATAGCGAAGTGGATACAAACGGTCTCCTCCGCGATTATCATACACATTTCGATTCACTTGTTTATATTCCCAATTAATCGATGTGTCTACTGATTCATAATGTAAAGCCCATTGACCTAAATAAATTTTTGCCCGATACCCTACTGCAAGCGGAGCATTTGAAATTGTCGTTTCATTAAACATCCGAATTAAGTCTGGATTTTCAATTTTAATATTAGCCGTTTTCAATAGCTCTTGAGCAAATTTACTTGGTTGTAAACGTGGTAAATCTTGCGCATCATTTGGAAATGTATTGTCTTTTGAAATATTTAAAACAGATGAAGGCATTTTTGTTCCTACTGTTGTCTTTGCAAAACTCATGTTAGGAAATAATAAAATAAACGAGACCATAGTTGAAAGACATATGCTGTATACTCGTTTCACCTGTCTGGCTCCTTCCTATGTAGGTATATATACTACTTCGTTTATTGTTTTCTCTGAGCGCAATTGTTATGCCTATTTTTCATAATAAATAAAAACCAATTCCCATAATGACATACGCCGCTAGTAAAGTGCCACCTTCAAACCAGTTTGTATCTCCATCATTGGAAATCGCAATCGTTAAGAAAACGGCTGTAATCATAGACACAAGTTCTGGTATGGTAAATACTAAAGGCATCCTTTGCGCGAAGAACATAGATAGCAATACTAATACAGGAGCAACAAACATGGCGATTTGTAATGTAGAGCCTATTGCAATTTCGACTGCAATATTTACTTTATTTTTATAAGCCATAATAATTGCAGACGCATGTTCCGCTGCATTCCCAACAATTGCAACGATAATAACCCCTATAAATAACTCTGACCAACCAAATGACTTTGCAACAGTTTCAAAAGTATGTACGAGTGCCTCTGACACATAAGCTACTGCCAGTGTTGCTATTGCTAAAATAAGGAGCGCCTTCCCTTTTGACCACTCTGGCTCTTCTTCATGCGCTACTTCGTCACTTTTATGTTGATATACACCACGGTGCGTAACTAACTTAAATAGTAATGCAGCAAGGTACATGATAATCATAATAATAGAAACACCTATACTTAATTGATACGTCTTGCCAGCGTCCATCTTCATTGAAAAGATCTCTGGAATAACAAAGGCCACAACAACAGCAAATATTAATAAAGCTGAATTATGCCTTGCATCATATACATTAAAACTTTGTCTTTTGTATTTAAGACCTCCAACAAAGAAAGATAACCCTCCTACCAATAATAAATTTCCAAGTACAGAACCGGTTAAAGAAGCTAACACCACTTCAATTAACCCTGCTTGAAGTGCAAAAATTGAAATGATAAGTTCAACAGCATTACCGAAAGTAGCATTTAATAATCCGCCTATTCTAGGACCAGAAACAATTGCTAGACTCTCTGTTGCTCTCCCCATAAAACCAGCTAATGCGATAATCGTAATACAATACACAGCGAACATAATTGTTTCTGGCCAATGAAGTGTTTTTCCAAGTACAGATAGTGGTACACCTATAAGCGCTACTATAAGAAATATTTTATTAAACATGCTTTTCATCCTTCCATCGTATGTATTTCTCCTCAATATTATTATTATTCTTCTCCTAACTTGTCCGATTTCATCACAATTACGTTTAAAAAATCGGATTGAAGAAAACAGTATGAAAGATATTTAAATTATCTTGTTTAAACAGACAGAATTATAAATTGTGAAAAGGGGTTAAAATTATGCACTTAAAAGAAAAAATCGCAACTATTATTCAAGGTCAACGTACTGGTGTATTATCTACAGTACGAAATGAGAAACCTCATAGCGCCTTTATGATGTTTTTCCATGAAGATTTTGTACTATATGTTGCAACAGATCGACAATCAAAAAAGATAACAGATATTGAACAAAATCCTAATGTCCATGTACTACTCGGACGAGAAGGAAAAAAATTAGATGAAGATTATATTGAAGTTGAAGGGTTAGCTTCAATCGAGGAAGACTCAACATTAAAAAACAAGTTTTGGAATAATAGCTTAAAACGTTGGTTACTCGGTCCTGAAGACCCTAATTACGTATTGATCAAAATCAATCCCGACACAATTTATTACATTGATGGTGCGGGTACGACGGAGCCTGAGTTTTTACGACTATAAAATAAAACAAGCCCCCCCCTTAGGTGGGCTTGTTTTGTCGAAAAGTTCTTTTAAAAAAAATAATAAAATAGGTGGAACTTTCCAAAGATTCTGTTATATAATAGCAGTAACTTAAATAAACTGTATTAAAACAGATTGAGAGGAGAAATAGAATTGATGAAGAGAGAAGAACGCAAAAATATGATTGAGTTTATTGAAAAGAAAAAAGGGATTGAGCGTGACGAATTATTGTTTATGACAGACGATGAAGTAGAACATATTTATAATGTAACGTACTTTTTATATGAGGAAATTGCAGAGTAGTATAATAATCCCCACCTTATTAAAAATATAAGGTGGGGATTATTTCGTTATTTAGCCCACTATTTACAGGCAGTAAAACTCCCACCTTAAAATTCAGGTGGAGCAAGAAGTTAAGTTGAAGTCGTGCTTCCTATAAAGCTCAATTGCTTCAACTTTATACATGAGAATCATTTTCATGTATAATACTGTAAGATTGGAGGAATTTTACTATGAGTTCGTGGCTCTTATTTGCACTATTATCAGCAATTGCTGCTGCCCTTGTATCGATTTTTGGAAAGTTTGGTTTAGACGGCATCGATGCAAACGTTGCAACAACAATTCGATCTATTATTATGGCATTATTTATGATAGGCGTTATTATCATACAAGGTAAATTTCAAAATATCGGCGACGTACTGCTAAATAAAAAAGCACTGCTATTTATCACATTAAGTGGGATTGCAGGTGCTTCTTCATGGCTATTTTATTTTCTTGCCCTCAAAACAGGAAAGGTTTCACAAGTAGCTCCTGTCGATAAATTAAGCGTCGTATTTTCTATCATTCTCGCTATGATTATCCTCGGTGAAAAGTTAAACTTTATGACCGGCGTTGGTGTAGTCTTTATTACAGCTGGTGTATTATTTATTGCTTTCAGCTAAAAAAACCGCTATTAGCGGTTTTTCTTTTTCTTTATGTACAACCATACAACACATGTAACAACTGCTGAAATTAATAAAATCCATATTCCATAATGATGTAAACTATACTCAACGAAGCGCCACTTCTCGCCTAATTTCCAGCCAAGCCCAATAAAAACACTTATCCAAATGAGCGCACCACCGTAAGCGTACAAACAAAAACGCCAAAGTGTCAAATTTGATACCCCAGCAAAATATGCTGTTAAATGACGTACGCCCGGTATAAAATAACCAATCATTAAAAGAAATGGCCCATATTTTTCAAATAAAATATGTGTTTTTTCAATGTGATGTTCTTTAATTCTAATTTTCGGCCCATATTTCTTTAAAACAGGGAGCCCAAGTTTTAAACCTAATATGTAGCTTAACGTGATCCCTAACATCGCACCAGCCATCCCACTTAAAAAAGCAGCAGTTCCTGACATAACTCCTTTTGAAACATTATAACCAACAAAGGTCAATAAAAACTCGTCTGGTATCGGTAATCCGACAATCCCACCAGCCAAAGCTATAACAATTCCAAAATAGCCATAATGCGCGATTAACTCGCCAATATGTTGTTCCATTCGGAAGACACATCCTATGCACGGTCGTTATTCCACATTGTACCCTTTCTATCTTTAAGGCAAACATGGTATACATATTCACTATACATTGTTTTTATAATGAACTCTACTTCTATTCTTTCCTTTAACAGAGATAAAGGAAAACTTTACTCAGTGGGAGTTTTGTTCATCCTCTACTAATTATTAACCTATGCCAATCTTGCTTTTACAGACATCCCGACTCCACATAACTCACTTACATTCACCAATTTTGAGATTAGATTCTTATTGCCCGCAAATAACCCGATAAAAAATAAAAATTCATATGCGTGTTTTTTTGTTACAATAAAGGAAAGTTACTTTTCGCAACGGTTTAACTCTCAAGAAAAATGATATATCTAGCAAAAACATAGTTTGGTCTATATAATGCAACTTCTACCTATTAAAAGAACATACACCCTTTTACATACAACATCATTTTTCTAAATTATACAGGGGGGAACGAACATGACCATTGAAAATCAATTTATTCAAAAAGTTTACTATAAAACATTTTTAACAGAAGAAACTTCTACTCCTGCATCGGAAGTACTCGGTGAAGCATATATAAATGAATCTAAAAATGAATTCTCCAACATTTCTAATATTCGATTTGCTCAAGGTGAATTTTATTATCAAAATAAAGATTTTGAAGCAGCTATATTTAAATGGGAAAAAGTAAATAATGCTCTTGCACTTTGGGCGACAAAAAATATTGCAGATGCTTATTTTGAACTAGGATTCTTACCAAAGGCAGAAGAAATTTATCAATCTATTCAAACGGAAGATACGACTCTTACGATGGAGGTTTCCTTACAACTTCTTTCTCTTTATATCGAACAAGATCGTTTAGGACTCGCTTTTAAGACGATTAGTGAAGCTGTTGCATTCCAACCGGATTACCCAAATATTACTGCAATTGCACGTTCTTTCTATGAAAAACAAGAAGATTGGAACAACGCTATCGAACTAGCTGTTCAAGAAGGTATCCGAACACAATCTTTACACTGGTTTGATACGTTAATAACTTACATAAACAAAGGATTTACAAAAAACATTAAGCCTGAATATTTCTATGAGTCTTTAAAAGCTCTATATGCTGTTGATCAAGCTCAATTTAAAGAACTTGTTATTGCTCTTTGGAATAGCTATCAACATGAATCCTTATACCTTCCTTGGATTCAAAGTATTAATCATTTATTCTTGCATATTGAAACAGACAATAATGACGATTGGAATGAAATTTCTACTCGCTACCAAGAAACATACTTTGCATTAATTACCGGAAATCATTTTATGCATGAATTAAACGGACTTGTACCAAATCTATTAACAAATTGGTTCAGTTTAACGAAAGCAAAAGATTCTCTAGTTGTCTCTGCAGCAGTGTTAGCATGGAATGAAGTCTCACCTACAACTTTAGAATCATTACTCGTAAAAAGTGCTGGATCCTTACTTTCTAATACATCAGCTGAAGCAGATGTAAATATGGAAACAGTTTCTCATTTATTCGAAACAATCGCTGTATGGGCTGAGAAAAATGATGTAGATTTAAGTCATCAATTTACGCTACTCGTCCATGAACTATGTGATTTAAATGTCACACCAATACTAATAGCTGGAACTAGTGACCATGATAAAACATCATTTGTTAATTCAATATTAGGAGAGAACATCTTAACTGAAACTTTAACAACTCCTATTCTATTTAAAGACGCTAGTCAAACTGAAATAACAGAATTTACCGATTTAGATATAAGAAATATCCCTAACCTTGATGAATTCCATCAAATAACGGCTACATCTGCTCAGTCAGAACTTGAGAAAAAATGTATAGAAATTAAGCTACCAAGTAGGTTTTTAAGAAAAAATAAGTTTACATTTCTTATTACACCATCCATTCAAGGACAATTGGATAAAAACAATGCATACTTTGAATACTTACAAGCAGCAGATAGCCTTGTATACGTATTAAATTCTTCTTCACCATTGCATAGTCAAGAAATTGATACGTTAATTTATTTACGTGAACAAGTACCAAACTTACAAATTCACTTCGTATCACACACAAATAATACGACTACTAATGAAAAACTAATTAGTAAACTTAAAGTACATTTTCCAGATGCACAATTCTTCCCATACTCTCCTTCGCAAGAGAGTAGCCAGCAACTTGGAGATGTAACAGAATCTATTCTTTCTAATCTTGCAAAACGCGATATAGAAAAAGAACGTATAGAAAAGCTAATATGGTTTACGCAAAAGACAATTGCTTATCTCATAAATGAACGTGTGGAATTAGAAAATACATTAGTAAAATCCGTACGCTGGAATAAACACATCTCAGTGAAACTTACTGGATTTATTAATAACCTTACTGCTCTTGAAAAAGATAAAATTCGTTCTATTACCGAATCCTATCTTTTAACGAAAGAAGAAATTACACGAGATATACATTCTCAAATTCCTGAATTATTACAGAGCTGCTCTGATCTTGTTCAAGAAGATAGTGATTTCAAATTAGTTCATGAAGAATTAAATGCTGCAATGAATGAACGAGTTCAAAAGCATGTACAACAGGTACTTCTTCCTAAATTTACTGGGTCTATTCAAGAATGGATTGAAACAGCACATAATGAATTTATTCAAGCTCAAGCTTATTTAGATGAAATGAGTGAAACGTTTAATAAATTATATAAAGAAGAACGTATGAAACTTCCTTGCGATTTCAAATTATTAGATGATTGGAATCGAGATGTTGTACGAATGACAAATCGAATTACAGTAACGAACATCAATATTTTATTACGCTTTACACCGACACAGTTTTTCTTAAAAAGTGCCGGAAAATTATTTGGTAATATGCAAAAAAACCAATCTATGCTCGCCAACAAATATAAACAATATATTGAAACAGAAGACTATACAGAAATTGCTCACACAATTTCAAAACAATTCTTCCTTCAATTTGAAGTATTTGAAGGTGCATTAGAACGTGATATCATGATGTTCTTCAAAGATCCACTTAACATATTGAAACAAAATGTAGATGCAGCTCAACTTGAGATAAAGGAAGACGAGCAAACATTAGCAACGCTAAGAAGCAATCCAGAAACATATCATGATCCTTTGGCGTTATTTAAACTACAATTGCTACAACATAAATTCGTTTTAAGTACTACAAAGAAACATGAAGATATTTTTGTATCAAACGAATCTCCTACTGTTTAACAAAAAAACCAAGCAAACTAAAATTTGCTTGGTTTTTTACTTTATTATTTTCATATGTTCAAACGGATAATAAATGCCTGCTAACTTTCCTAACACATCTTCTCTATCAATAAAACCTAAACCATTTCTACTATCTTTACTTATTAAGCGATTATCTCCCATAACAAAAATCTTATTTTCGGGAACTGTAATTGGTCCAAAGTCCTCTGTTAAATTCATAAGTTTTTTTTCTGCTTGTTTTTTATTACTATCCAAATACTCTTCATCTTTCACTTCAGAATTTACATATAATTGATCATTTCTCATCTCAATTATATCTCCAGATAATCCAATCACTCTTTTGACATAAAAATTATCTGTTTTCACAACAATAATATCTTCTCTCCCATAGCTTTCAAATTGTTTTGCTAACTTATTAACAATCACCTTATCTCCATCTTGCAACGTTGGCCTCATAGATGCTCCTTTTACAGTCGTAGGGAAAAACACAAAAATTTTCGCCAAAAACACCAATAAACATGCAATTGCAATAGTTCCAAAGAATTCACGCCAACATTTTTTCTTTTGCATCATTTCACCATCTCATCATCTTTTTACTTTTATTATAAATAATACAACCGATATTTTTCTACAAAATTCTGAATTATAAAATTATAATATCAGAAATTTCAAAATGGTAATACTGATCAAATTAAACAAGCAAAAAAGATACTCTCAAAATAGTCTATCCACTATTTTGAGAGTATCTTTTTATAATCCCACATATACAATACACATTTGAGCAGCTACATATGTAAACCAAATCCAAAGTGGCTCATACTTTAATTTACGCCCTCCGATATCTGTCACGCCAATAATAAAATCAGAAATCACAAACAGTAAACCACCAAACGCTGGTATCCACCATATTCCTGTATTTTCATAATATAAGGCGAATGCAAAGCAAGCCATTCCTCCAACCCACAATCCGTAAATTAGAGCTCCTATCGTAAACAATTTATCCTGTTTATCATTTCGGATAAAGAAGAACCATCCTACAATTAGAAAGAGCCCATATACGAGTAAACCAATCCAAAAACCATTCCACGAAATTCCTGTTTGCAAAAATGCTTTTACATAAAAACAATGAGCAAGAGCGAAAGTAACCATCCCTCCAATTAACCTGTGACCAATTGGAATCAGCCCAGCCATAAACAAATCTCCCACAGTCGATAAAGTCATACCAAGTGCAACCCACGTACTATACTCTACAGATGGATCTTGTAACCATATCCAAATTGCACTACCTGTTAAAGAAAAACTAAGAATAAGACGGATTGCTAAAGGTAACGGCATATTATCTTTCGTTCTTTTTGTCTGCCGCATTGCATAAATTGCACCAATTAAAAAAAGAAGTATTTGCCCAATTAACACCACGTAAAGTAGATTCATAATATGTTCTCCTCAATAAATGCTTTTTGTATCTTTTTTCGTTACACTTAGTCTATTATCCTTTTTCTATAAAAAAAGAAGAACAGTACTGTTCTTCCATTGTAATCGCTTTTCTGCTTTCTATGCTACTTGTTTTTCTTTCTCTATTTTTTGCTTAGCTGGCGTCCGATTTACCACAATAATTCCCGCGGCTACACATGCTAAACCGAGTAACACAAATGAATGAATTGCTTCACCTAAAATCATGCTCGATAATAACACACCAAATACGGGTATAAAGAACATATACATAGATACTTTTCCAACCTTATTGTACTTCATAATTGTATTCCAAATGCAAAAACCAGCTGCAGATAAGAAAGATAAATAAATCAGCATAAGTAGTGCATGTAGACTAAATGTAAATGGCATGACTCCAACTTGTAAAGCCCCTATACATAATAATCCTATAGAACCAAACATCATTTGGTATGCTGTCATATAGCCAACATCTAATGTTTTACTACCTTCTTTTGCTAATATGTTTCCATATGAATACAGCATTGCTGCACTAAGAAGTAATAAGCTTCCGATTCCAAAATGAAATGATAAGCTACCATCACTCGGCACATTTACTAAAACGACGCCACAAAAACCAATCGATACCCCAATTATTTTTCTTATATTGAGAGCATCATCTTTATATAAAAAATGGGCGAGTAAAATTTGAAAGAATGATGATGTCCCTGAAATGATAGCTCCTTCAATTCCTGAACTATAACTCATTCCAATGTAAAAACAGATATATTGAAGAAACGTTTGGAATAAACCAATTTGTATTAACTGTTTCCCCGTTCCTTTTTTGAAGCTCATATCTTTTCCTAACACTTTAAAGAATAATAAGAGCATGACTCCAGATAACAAGAAACGATAACCGGCAAATAATATTTGTTCTCCAACTTCTTGTGGTTGAATTCCAAGTTCAGCATAACTTAACTTAATAAAAGGAAATGCGCTTCCCCATAAAAAAGTTGCTACTATTGCAGCAATAAATACGCCAATCGGATGGGTAAAAAATTTCTCTGTCTTCACTTGTTGTCTTCCTTTCCGACCTTTTTATGAACAATATTCATATATACCAAAGGAATTGCGAAAACACAAGTTTTCCGTTTATACTTGAAACAAAACCGTACCATCTCATAAAAACATATGATATACTATAGAATAATTACAACATAATAACTATTAAAAACAGATTCAACAGAAATGCTGCTATCCATTATGGATGGCAGCTTTCGTCGTTTTATAGGGGTTTCGATTTTGATTATTTTTCTCAATAAGAATTCGGAAGGAGCGAGTAGTAATGAACTCAGAAGTAAAAACGTTACACGCAAAAGAAACAATTTCTCATCCCTCTTTATGGGACACATTAAAAAAACATTATGAACTTGTATTTGCATTGGCATCTGGTATTTTTATTTTAGCTGGCTGGCTATTCACAAAGAACGATGCAATGAATGCAGGTATTACTTGCTATATCCTTGCTTATATAGTTGGTGGATATGCAAAAGCGAAAGAAGGAATTGAAGATACGATTGAAGAAAAAGAGCTAAATGTTGAAATGCTAATGCTCTTTGCAGCTATCGGTGCTGCAATTATTGGCTACTGGGCAGAAGGGGCTATTTTAATCTTCATCTTTGCGCTCAGCGGTGCTATGGAATCTTATACATTAAGTAAGAGCCAAAAAGAAATTTCCGCTCTTCTTGACTTACAACCCGAAGAAGCATTACGCATTTCCAACGGAACAGAGGAACGTATTCCTGTTGGAGAGTTACAAATTAACGACATTATTTTAATTAAACCAGGTGAACGTGTTCCTGCTGACGGTACGATTCATAACGGTGAAACAAATATCGATGAAGCAGCAATCACGGGAGAACCTATTCCAAATGAGAAAAGACATGGCGATGAAGTATTTGCAGGTACTGTAAATTTACGTGGTGCTATCGAAGTTAAAATTACGAAGCCGAGCGATCAAACATTATTCCAAAAGATTATCCGTCTCGTACAAAGTGCACAAAGTGAAAAATCACCATCACAACTATTCATCGAAAAGTTTGAAGGAACATACGTAAAAGGTGTACTACTCGTTGTTGCGCTTATGATGTTCGTTCCTCATTTCTTACTTGACTGGAGCTGGAATGAAACGTTTTATCGCGCTATGATCTTACTTGTAGTCGCATCTCCTTGTGCACTCGTTGCTGCCATTACACCAGCAACGTTATCTGCAATTTCTAACGGAGCAAGAAATGGAATTCTCTTTAAAGGTGGCATACATTTAGAACGCCTCGCTTCAGTAAAAGCAATCGCCTTTGATAAAACAGGAACATTAACAGAAGGAAAACCTACCGTAACAGATATATATGTTCGAGAAAATATGACAGAAAAAGAAGTACTTTCTATTACAGCATCAATTGAAAGTCACTCTACACATCCTTTGGCTGCATCTATTGTTAAATATGCACAACATGCGTACGACATTACATTAAAAAAACCAGAAAAGGTTGAAGATGTAACTGGTTTTGGGCTAAAAGGAATATTCGAAAACAACGCTTATAAAATAGGTAAAGCTGATTTTATCGGTGAAGAAACAAAAACATTTCATAATGGTATTTCTGCCTCACTTGAAAAGGAAGGTAAAACTGTCGTTTATATTAGTGATGAGGGAGGCATTCTTGGACTTATCGCTTTAAAAGATACGCTTCGCCAAGAAACAATAGCTGCTATTCGTGATTTACAAAGCATTGGTGTCGAAGCAATTATGATTACTGGAGATAATGAAGAAACGGCAAAAGCAATTGCCTCTGAAAGTAATATAAAGGAATATTACGCATCATGCTTACCAGAAACAAAAGTTGAAACGATTAAAAAGTTAAAAGAAAAATACGGTACAGTAGCAATGGTCGGAGACGGTATAAATGATGCACCTGCACTAGCTACTGCTAGCATTGGTGTCGCAATGGGAGAAGGAACAGATGTAGCTTTAGAAACTGCGGATGTTGTACTGATGAAGAACGAACTATCTCGTCTTTCTCAAGCAATCCGTCTATCAAAACGAATGAATCGTATTGTGAAGCAAAACGTAATCTTTTCGCTAGCCGTTATTGCCATGCTAATTTGTTCAAACTTCTTGCAATTTTTAGCTCTTCCATTCGGTGTTATTGGCCATGAAGGAAGTACGATTCTTGTCATTTTGAATGGCTTACGATTATTAAAAGGAAGCAAATAAAACGGGTCCCTCATAGAGGACCCGTTTTTTTTAATGATAGCTATTATGACCGTTCGCACTGCTACTCGTTTTATGCTTTGGATGCGAACTGCTCTTTTGTTTATTATTACTTTTATTATTATGGTTCTTTTTATTATTACTCATGAAATATCCCCCCTGTTCCTTTTTATTATGGAACAAGAGCTCATTATTCATTACGGGAATTATTGTCACCGGTTCTATAATGGTGGAGTAAACCATTAATTTCACCGCCAAGTAAAATTACCCATCCAGTTAAGTAAAACCATAACATTAAAATAATGATACCACCGAGACCACCATATGTATTGGCGTAATTCGCAAACTTATCTACATAATAAGCAAATGAGTACGATACCACAATCCATCCTACAGTAGCAAATAACGCCCCTGAAATAACTTCTCTTCTTTTTAACTTTCGATCTGGTGCAAATGTATATAAGAAACTAAACAAAGCAAATAGCACGAAGAAACTCGCTACTAATCGTGTAATGCTCCATACGAAAGAAAAGCTATCTGATAAACCGAGTGCTTTAAACACTGCTGCTCCAATAACTTGTCCGAATACCGGAACAATTAACGCAAAGACAATCATAAAAATAATAGCTAATGTAAACACAATTGATAACGCTCTTGTTGTAATAAAAGAACGTGTTTCCTTCACGTCATAAGCGCGGTTAAAAGCATTCATAACCGCATTAACACCATTTGAGGCAAACCATAACATGGATAATAAACCAAATGATAATAAACCACCATTTTGCTGGTTTACAACTTTATCTACATTTACCTCAATTAAGTTCATTGCATCATCTGGTACATAAACCTCTAATAAACTAAGCACATCCTCTGTTTGAATGGGAATAAATCCAAGAAGCGTAATTAAGAAAACGAGCCCAGGAAAAATTGCAAGCAAGAAGAAATAAGCGAGCTGTGCTGCCAAGCCCGCTACATCATCGCGCATCGTCCGGTCATATAAATCTTTACCAAACGAATAAGTACGATTTCTTCTCACCTTTTCTAAAATTTTTCTCATATATGTTTAAACGCTTTTCTTCTCTTCTTTATCTTGCTTTAACTCAATGTACGCTTCAGTTTTTTTTTCCACTGCATTTGAGTCTTTCATAAATAATTCACGCGCTTCTTTCATACCACCATCTTCAGCAACTATTGGCTCTTCTTCTACTTTCAACTCATCTACCTTTGGAGATACAGCTTGAATTTCAATCGTTTCTGGCTTTTCTTCTGGCTCAACTTTTTTCTTACTAAAAATTTCTTTCGTTTCTTTTAACGTCTCTACAACAGATGGCGTTAATTTTTTAATTTCTGCTACTTTCGCTTTTACCACATTGAAATCAGCAAGTTCGCGTCCTTTATCTGTAACAGTTTGCACTTTTTCTTTGATCTTTGCATTTTCGCCAATTTCAATCATCTTTGTTTTTGCTTTTTCTGCAGTATTTTTTACTTTTTCACGATTTTCTTTCTTCAACATAGATACAGCTACACCTGCAGCTACACCAATCGCAATGTTTCGAGCAATATTATTTTTCTTTGCCATATTCCTTCACCCTTTCATTTCTTATGTTAGAAAGTATTTCTTTCTAAGCTTCCTCATATTCCTTGTTCATTTCGAATGAAAGCTAATAGCTTTGCACACCCTTCTGTTACAAGGTCATATACTTCTTGGAAATTCCCTGTATAGTAAGGGTCGGGAACGTCTGTCCAGCCACCGTCTGGAACAAAATCGGACAGCCTACCAATATAGCCTCCAGTTTTACCTAAACTTTTTAAATCTGCTATATTCTTGTTGTCCATGGCAATAATATAATCAAACTTTGTTAAGTCTTCTTTTTCTACTTGCCTTGCTTTAATTCCTTCAAAAGTGACTGCATTTTCTTTTAAAATTTTTTGTGTTCCTTTATGTGGCGGATGGCCAACATGCCAATCTCCAGTTCCTGCAGAATCAATGACAATTTTCTCTTCAAGTCCCTCTTTTACGACAAGATTTCGAAAAATCGCTTCTGCCATCGGAGAACGGCAAATGTTCCCAAGACAAACAAACAATACTTGAACCATATTTTTGTTTCTTCCCTTCTTGGTGCATTTCTTAATATATACTTATAGTATAAACAACCAATTATTAAATATAAAGGAAATCCCTACTAATTTAATGGGATTGAAAAGATTCATTAACGAAAATGATAAAAAATGTTAAGATAGCCTTATGTTATTTTAAAGGGGGACACTTCGGTGGATTTATCCGTAAAGTCAGAAGAAAACGTTGAATACATGGTCGAAGCTATTAAAGAAAAATTACGTATGGTTAATGCTGGAGCGATGAGAGCTGCTAGTTTTAACGAAGAAATGTACGAAGATTTACGTGACATTTATGATCATGTTATGAAACGTGAAACATTCAGCATTAGTGAAATGCAAGCTATTACAGAAGAATTAGGTACATTAATTAAAAAGTAAAAAAGCCTCTCTTATATGAGGCTCTTTTTTATTTCCAACAAATTCATGACAACTCTTCTCTTTCCCTCAACCAACTGTAAAATATTGTACAATAGAAGTAGAACCTCACCTTAGATTTTTTCTCCATACATACTACTCACAAATAATAGCAACACTACCATTGCTAACTGTTTTTACTGGAGGTGCTTACTTATGAGCAATTGGTACAGTAAGACGAAAAATCAAACATTAATCGACCTAGAAACAAACGAACAACACGGTTTAACAGAAGAAATTGTAAATGAACGTTTAAGGCAATACGGTTCTAACGAATTAGCTACAAAACAAAAACGCACTTTATTGCAGCGTATTTTCGCCCAAATTAATGACGTCCTCGTATATGTCCTTATTATTGCTGCACTTATTTCTGCCTTTGTAGGTGAATGGGCAGATGCAAGTATCATTGCGCTCGTTGTAGTTTTAAATGCTGTTATCGGTGTCGTCCAAGAATCGAAAGCAGAACAAGCTCTAGAAGCATTGAAAAAGATGGCGACACCTAAAGCTATCGTCAAGCGAGATGGTGAACTAAAAGAAATTCCATCTGAGCACGTCGTTCCAGGTGATATCGTTATGCTCGACGCCGGACGATATATCCCATGCGATTTACGCCTGATTGAAACCGCCAATTTAAAAGTTGAAGAATCTGCTCTAACTGGTGAATCTGTCCCTGTTGATAAAGATGCAATCTACCACCCTTACATGCAAAGTGATGAACAAGTACCACTCGGTGATCAAAAGAATATGGCCTTTATGTCTACTCTTGTTACATATGGACGAGGCGTCGGTGTTGCTGTTGAAACTGGAATGAACTCACAAATTGGTAAGATTGCTACCTTGTTACATGAAGCAGACGATGATATGACACCACTTCAAAAAAGCTTAGCACAAGTCGGAAAGTATTTAGGCTTTGTTGCTGTAGCTATTTGCATCGTGATGTTTCTCATCGGCTTTTTACAAGGACGAGATACACTAGAAATGTTTATGACTGCAATTAGTTTAGCCGTTGCAGCTATTCCAGAAGGTTTGCCAGCTATCGTTTCCATCGTTCTTGCAATTGGTGTGCAGCGTATGATTAAACAAAATGTTATCATTCGGAAACTACCAGCTGTTGAAGCTCTCGGTTCTGTCACAATTATTTGTTCAGATAAAACAGGTACGTTAACACAAAATAAAATGACCGTTACTCACTTTTATAGTGATAACACATACGATCAATTAGAAAGTTTAAATGTAAATAATGATGCGCAACGTCTATTGTTAGAAAATATGGTGCTATGTAATGATGCATCTTACAATAATGACTCACAAACGGGAGACCCGACTGAAATTGCTCTTCTCGTTGCCGGAACCACCTTTAATATGCAAAAAGATCATTTAGAAAAAATACATGAACGTGTTAACGAAGTACCTTTCGATTCAGATCGTAAAATGATGTCAACTGTACATACATACGATGAAAGCTACTATAGCATGACGAAAGGCGCTATTGATAAACTCTTACCTCGATGTACCCACATATTTAAAAACGGTAAAATCGAGGTTCTAACAGATGCTGATAAAGATCAAATATTAGAAGCCGCTGGGTCAATGTCTCAAGAAGCTTTAAGAGTACTTTCATTCGCATTTAAACAATACAATTCAAACGATGTGGATATAGATCATCTCGAAGAAAATCTCATCTTTATTGGTCTTGTCGGTATGATCGATCCACCGCGAACTGAAGTAAAAGATTCAATTACAGAATGTAAAAAAGCCGGTATTCGCACAGTTATGATTACTGGTGACCATAAAGATACCGCCTTTGCAATTGCTAAAGAACTTGGCATTGCTGAAGAAATATCTGAAATTATGATTGGAACTGAATTAGACAACATTTCAGATACAGAACTAGCAAACAAAATTGATCGCTTACATGTATTCGCTAGGGTCTCTCCAGAACATAAAGTAAAAATCGTAAAAGCATTACGCGCGAAAGGAAATATCGTTTCTATGACTGGTGATGGTGTCAATGACGCTCCATCTTTAAAGCAAGCTGATGTTGGCGTAGCGATGGGCATTACAGGAACAGACGTTGCAAAAGGGGCAGCGGATGTCGTATTAACAGATGATAATTTCTCATCTATCGTGAAAGCTGTTGAGGAAGGTAGAAACATTTATCGTAACATAAAAAAATCAATTCTCTTCCTACTCTCTTGTAACTTCGGAGAAATTATCGCTTTATTTTTAGCGATTTTACTCGGCTGGGCAACACCACTACGACCTATTCACATTTTGTGGGTGAATTTAATTACAGATACGCTGCCTGCATTATCACTTGGGGTTGATCCTGAAGATCCTGATGTGATGAAGGAAAAACCACGACATGCGAAAGAAAGCTTATTTAGTGGTAGCGTTCCTTTCCTTATTTTCAATGGGGTTGTCATTGGTCTTTTGACGCTAATAGCCTTTATCGCCGGAGCAAAGTTCTATACTGGAGATACACATCTATTCCCTCTTTTCCCAGTGCGAATTGATGAGGATGCTCTATTACACGCTCAAACGATGGCATTTGTCGTTCTTAGTTTTTCTCAGCTCGTTCATTCATTTAACTTGCGTTCAAGAACGAAATCGATCTTTTCAATTGGGATTTTTACAAATAAATATTTAGTCTTCTCCCTTCTTATCGGTGTTCTTATGCAAGTTTGTATCATCTCCATTCCGCCCCTTGCAAATGTATTCGGTGTGCATGCATTAACGATGCGAGATTGGGGATTTGTTCTCTTATTAAGTATCATTCCGCTTGTTGTGAATGAAATCATTAAATTAGTGAAGAAAAACTAAAAGGCAATGAGGACTATTCCTCATTGCCTTTTCATTTACCCCACTGATTAAAGTTTCACTTTATCCTTGTAATTCTTTTTTAATGTTCTCTGTTAATGTAGCCATACGTTTGCGGCTTTCTTCACGCTCACGCTTGTTTTGTTCTTCAATTTGTTGTGTTTCTTGCATACCTCTTGAAATAATGTTCCAAGTTTCCTCAAGTGTTTCCATCTTAATACTAGAAGAACCTGATAATCTCGCTACTTCTACACTTTGTGTTGCGATATTTTGTGCATTTTTCTTAAGTAATTCATTTGTACGACGATCCAGTTCAGCCATAGAATCTGCAACAAGTTTTTGACGCTTCGCATTTACCGCCTGAATGATACCATTTTTAAAGATAGGAATCGTTGTAATAAATGCTGTATTGATTTTACCAATTAATTTATTATTACCACGTTGAATCATACGAATTTGTGGTGCTGTAAGTAACGCAACCATACGTGCTTTTTCTAAATCATCAATACGCTGTTCTAAAATTTCAACAGAGTTTTTAAGCGACTCTAATTCAATACCTGCTAATTGATCATTATTACGTACACGCTCTTCATACATCGGAACTAACTCTGTATTTAAACGCTCTAATAACATTTCTCCTGCTACTACGTATTTTTCTAAGTCTAAATAATATTTTAAGTTTTGCTCATATAAACCATCTAACGTACCAATTGATTTTTTCATTTCATCTTGATACTTTGTAATTTCCACATACACTTTATCAATTTCACGGCCCATCGTTTGATATTTGCTAAAGATTTGTTCAATCATTTTATCCGCTTTTTTGAACATACGTGAGAAGAAACCGCTTTTCTCTTCCGCAAAGTCTTTGCTATCGAATCGGTCCATAATTTTACCAAGCTGTTTTAATAATTCACCAGAATCTTCTATCTTTGATAATGACATCGTATGTAAAATTTGATCAGCAAAACGTGAAATTTCCATAGAAGGTTCTTTTCCAAGTTCAATTAATTCTAATTGATCTTTAATATCTACCGCATTATAAATACGTTGTACATCCGCATCTTGTCTAAGTTGTAAGCGAACATCTTGTGCTGTTTGTTCATTTAATTCTGTTTTCGGATCTAGTACGACTGGGTTATTCATATGGTATTCTCCCTTTCCTTATAAAAATGGACGAAATAGTCCTTTTATTGTTTGTGATAAATTTTTATAGGCTGATGAACCATGAAACTCAAGATCGAAATTAACCTCTTCAAGCCAATGTGAATCAAATGCCCCCGCTTCAATATACGGTTCAATATCGTTTCTTCCCGTTGGATTGAAATGGAATACATCTACTCCAATTTGATTCAAAAATAGTAATAAAACAGCGTCAGAACGAGTTAATTCTCCGCTCTTCTCATTATTAAATATAACAATTTTCGGTACATCTTGTGAATAATCAAATTTCTCAAGCTGTTCTAAAATATTGGGTGGTATTTGAGAAAGTTGTGCGAAAACATATAGCGCTACATCTTGTTTCGTCTCTTTCGCAATTGGTTTGCACATTTCACTTTCGCACGTATGGATAATCGCCTCTGCAATCCCATGCTGTAAACCTTCCGGTAAACGCTTATGCGGCCACCAATGGCTATTCATAATTAGATCAGGATGCAATTTTCCAGCTCGGTCCAATGCATCTCGATAATGATATTGGAAGTTTGCTTTTTGCTCTTTCGTAAACGGGAATGTATTAATTAATAAACTGTTATCAAATGATGTAACAGCCTTTAATCGTTGAAAATATTCTTTATCATTCTTTGAAACGCCTGATATTTTCGCAAATAAAGAAGGAATATAAATGTGTTTATTTTCAACAAAGAATGTCGGGCGTACAAACGCCTTTTCTTTCGTAATTAAAAAGAGTTCATCATATGTTGTTTTTAGTGTACGAGCTACAGGCGTATAGGAACGGAATTGCCACGGCTTGTACAGCAGTGAATTATCGTGGTGAAGTACTTGTTCAATTTCTTTCGAAGCTTGATACGCTACTGTTGCAACACGCTCACGGCGACGATCAGGGAATGGTTCAAGCGAAATGCGACTTGAATGAGATACAACAAAAGTTCTTCCCTCTTCATCAATATTTTCAAATCCATCTTTTCCTTCTGGGTGATAATAAAGCACATCACAACCGAGCATAATAAGAAAGTATAAGAAATATATACGGCTTTCCTGTGCATCACCGTACCAAATGATACGCGGCATTTGTTTCTTATAATTAATCGTAGAGAACCACTTCGCTACGTAATTTTCGCTTAGTTTAATTATGTCGATTAAGAAACGACGGAAGCCTTCTGTCTTTAACGACTGATTATGTTGCTTCTCATATAATTTCAATAGTGAAATAAACGTCGTATGTATGTAATGCTGTAAATCAGGATTGTCTACTTTCGGTAAAAGTTGTTTCCCAGATAAGTGTGCAACTAGCCTATTTACTGTCAGACCATTTGGTGCTTCTTGATGTAATCCGAACACTTCTTGAATATGACGAAGCTTTTCCGAATCAATCACTTTGTTTAAATTTTGTTCGTGTAAAACTTCGATTCCTTTCGCTTCACTATAATCAAACAGTTCATTAAAATATTCATCTACATCATTAGGAACACCAAGGATTCGACATGCTATATAACTAAATTTCATCTCATTCTCTGTCAGCTCATATTGTGGGCGTTTTTCTAAAAGCGTTTCAAATTGCTTTAAATCTGATTCATCTTTTAATGCATATGGTTGAAGTGTAAAACGTGAAAACACAACAGTTCACCTCCAAAAACATTTACGTTTTTTCTAAGTCCTTCTTCTATTATAAACTATTTTTGGTTATAAAAAATGGGCGCTCGCAAAACGAGCAAACCCATTTCAATTATTTATTGTCTTCTTTAGTAGCTGCAACTTCTTCTCTAGCTTGTCCAGAATTCTTCATGTAGTGAAGTATAAATGTTGCTCCAAATGCTACAACTAAAATAATAAAGAATAGTGTATGACTAATCTCAATCTCGATTAAAGACAGTAACATTTTTGCTGCAATAATTAAGATTAAAATGTATGCTGTCGTTTCAAGCTCTGGAATACGCTCTAACAATTTTAAGAATACACCAGCAATACCACGCATCATTAAAATACCTAGCATTCCGCCTAATAGTAAAATCCAAACTTCATTAGATACACCAAATGCAGCAAGTACGCTATCTACAGAGAATGCGATATCCATTAATTCAACCATCGCAACCGTTCCCCAGAAGACACCAAACATTCTAAAGAGAATACTATTTTGATTCATACCGTGAGCTTCGTCTTCTTCACTTGCACCTTTACGCTTATCAATAAAGTATTTTACTGATAACCAAGCAAGGTAAAGTGCACCAAGAAGTTTTACCCACCATAATTTAATTAAGAACATTCCGATTCCAATCGCAATAAAGCGGAACACATAAGCTCCAATAAGTCCATAGAATAATGCTTTTTTACGTTTTTCTTCCGGAAGATGTTTTACCATTACCGCTAACACAAGTGCGTTATCAGCAGATAATAATCCTTCAAGTACAACAAGTGTACCAATTAATCCCCAAGATACTGGATCCTGCAACACTTTAATCCACATGTCCAAGTCGAAAAACTGAGCATACGTATCAAGGATTCCTTGCAAAATACTCATCTTACCTTTATCCCCTATTCTTTGCTAGATTTATAGAAAGGTCAAAAAAAGGAAACGAATATCGTTTCCTTTCTATGCATCCAAGCCATACGCTCTTACAAGCGCACCTAAACCACCTTGGAATCCACTTCCTACTGCATTAAACTTCCACTGTCCATTATGACGGTATAATTCACAAAAGACAACTGCTGTTTCGATGGAGAAATCTTCCCCTAAATCAAAACGAAGAACTTCTTCACTCGTTTCTTCATTCGCTAAACGAACAAACGCATTTCCTACTTGCCCAAAGTTTTGACTACGGCCTTCTGCATCATAAATCGTAACTGTAATAGCAATTCTGTGCACATCTGCTGGAACTTTCTTCAAATCCACAACAAGTTGCTCATCGTCACCTTCACCTTCACCTGTACGGTTATCTCCTGTATGTAAAACAGATCCACAAGGAGACTGTAAATTATTATAGAAGATAAAATCAGTTTCCTTCGTACATTTTCCGTTTGCATCTAATAAAAAGGCAGATGCATCTAAATCGAAATCGGCTCCGCCGTCATAAGATTTAATATCCCATCCAAGACCAATTACTGCTTTTGTTAAACCAGGGCTTGTCTTACCTAAATCGATTTTCTGGCCTTTTTGTAATTGAATAACCATCTATATTCACCTCTATATTTTTATCTTTAAAAATATATCCATCAGTAAACATACATTTCACCGATGGATATATAAATCAAATCTATTACTCTACATCTAAACCAAAGTTATTACATAGAGACGCTAATCCACCTTGGAATCCACTTCCGATTGCATTGAATTTCCAATCACCTGCATGACGATATAATTCACCTACTACTACGGCTGTTTCAATAGAGAAATCTTCTCCTAAATCGTAACGAATTAATTCTGCATTCTTTTCTTCATCAAGAATACGTACGAAAGAATTAGAAACTTGTCCGAAGTTTTGGCTACGGCCTTCTCCATCATAAATTGTAATTGTGAAACAAATACGTTCGATGTGAGCAGGAACATTTTTCAAATCTACTTTAATCGCTTCGTCATCGCCTTCACCTTCACCAGTGCGGTTATCTCCTAAATGCTCTACAGCACCATTCGCACCTTTTGGATTATTATAGAAAACGAAATCTTCAGCTCCTGAAACTTTACCATTCGCGCCTACTAAGAAAATACTAACATCTAAGTCAAAATCGTTTTGTCCGTCATAACGATTCGTGTCCCAACCAAGTCCTACAAGAACTTTCGAAAGACCTGGATTCGTTTTTGTTAAGTCTACCTTTTGTCCCTTTTTCAATGAAATTGATGCCATATACAATTCCTCCTCGGTTATTTTATTGATAACGTGATACAATCTCACTTAAGTTTTTATCTTGCGTGCCTTCTCCAACTGCTGAAAACTTCCATTCACTTCCGTGACGATACATTTCACCTGCAATTAGAGTTGTTTTGCCAGCATAATTATCCGATAAATTATAGCGTGCTAATTCTTCACCAGTTTGCGGGTTTTGAATACGAATATATGCATTACGAATCATCCCGAAATCTTGACGACGATTTACACAGTCATAAATATTTACAACGAATACTAAACGATTAATACGGCTTGGAACTTTATGTAATTCTACGAAAATTGTTTCGTCATCACCAGCGCCTTCACCTGTTAAATTATCTCCTGAATGAATAATACTACCACAAGTAGAAAGTTTATTTCCGAAGTAAACTAAATCATTTTTGTTTAAAAAACAATCTCCTTCTAACATAACAACAGATGCATCACAATCTACATTTGGTTTACTTCCAAATAATGAAGACAGAAATCCACCTGATTGCCCAATTGGATCCCAGCCTAAGCCAACCTGTAGTTTTGCTACTTTTGGTTGTCCTTTCGTTAAATCGATCTTTTGACCTTTTTCTAAAATAATAGGCATGAAGTTTCTCCCTTTCTACAAAGCATTTTCCGAATCGGAAAATATTGTATTCTTCTCTTATATTGTAGCATTATTTACCTAGCGATAAAAAGGATAAATTCTCAGTTATATGAAAACATTCATATAATTTACTTATGATGATGTAAGAAGTGGTAAATAGCACCAATCATTCCTGCACAATTACCGTTTTGCGCAAGTTCAATCTCACAATTATTATAAATCTCTTGATTTAAGTATTTACTGACCTCTTCTTTTACTTCTTTTAAAAACTCATTTCCTCTATCGGTAATTCCTCCACCAATAATAATCGTTTCTGGATTAAAAATATAAGCAAGATTACTAATTCCGATTGCCAAATGTTTAAAGAAAATCCCAACTGCTTGAGCAACTTCCCGATCTCCTTTATCATACAACTCGAAAATTCTTTTCCCATTCCACTTGCCTTTGCCTTTATATTTGCTTACAAGTCGAATTAATCCTGAAATCGAAGCAACCTCTTCAAACGTTTTTTCTTCTATTAACATATTCCCCCATTCACCAGCACTAAATGAATGTCCTCGGTACAATTTTCCATCTATAAAAATTGCTCCCCCAATCCCTGTTCCAAGGGTGAGCATAATAAAGTTATCTTTCTCTCTTCCACTACCATTCCACTTTTCTCCAAACGCTGCACAATTCACATCATTGTCAATCGATACTGGAACTTTTAATATCTCTTGCAATCTATCAATAATAGGAATAGTACTATATCCCGGAATATGATCCGCACCTCCCGTCACAATTCCTTTATTAATATCAACAATTCCCGCAGTGCTAATACCGATTCCGGCAATAGTATGTTCATTCATTATTTTTTTGGATACATATATAAGTTTTTGAATAATTTGTTCTCCGCCTAAATGAATTTCTGTTGCAACTGTTTGACGCTTTAATACTCTCCCTATTTCTGAAACAATACCATACTTAATTTGCGTACCGCCAATATCAAACGCTATATACTCTTTCATCTGCTGCCACTTCCTCTACCGTTATGAATGTAAATTCTCCCCCTCTACTATTTGTAGGAAATCTACATTAACTCTTTTCTGCTTTGACAAATACACCACCTTTTTCTATATATAGTTTTTTTTGCATAAAACTCTTTTTCCTAAGAAATATTACAAAGGGATGTATTTTAGATGGAACATTAATCTCTTAGGAGGAAAACCATGACGAAAATCTTCATTTTAGCATCAACACTCTCTTTATCTTTTTTTAGCGGTTTAAATATCGGTAATGCTGCAACTGAAAACTTCCAACCATTAACAAACGCTATTGTACAAAATAGCGATCATTTTGCAGAAGGAAACTCAAAGGATAATAATATACCTCCAGGAAATAACGGTTCTCAGGACGATGCTGGTTCTGGTGACAATGGTTCTGGCGGTAGTGGCTCTGGTGACAACGGTTCTGGCGGTAACGGTTCTGGTGGCAATGGTTCTGGCGGTAACGGTTCTGGTGGCAGTGGCTCTGGTGGCAATGGTTCCGGTGGCAATGGTTCTGGTGGCAACGGCTCTGGCGGCAGTGGCTCTGGTGACAACGGTTCTGGC
>NZ_BEZT01000003.1:79639-210407 GCF_003402455.1 Bacillus sp. HMA207
CGGCAATGGCTCTAGTGGCAATGGTTCTGGCGGCAATGGCTCTGGTGGCAATGGTTCTGGCGGTAACGGTTCTAGTGGTAACGGTTCTGGCGGCAATGGCTCTCAAGGCGGCAATCGTGTTAAAGGTGATAGCAGTTCTCAAGGGGGTAATGGCTCTCAAGGTGGCAATCGTGTTAAAGGCGATAGCAATTCTCAGGAGGGCAACGGTTCTCAAGGGGGTAATGTAAAAGATAATACGAAAAAACAAGGTGATAAATTACCTAATACTGCAACGCATTACCCTATATCTATTTTAATGGGGCTTTCAACATTCCTAATTGGTATGTTACTGTTTATTCGTCGTAAAAACGTAAAATAAGAACAACATCCTTCCATCTAAAAAGTACATGAAATACTGTATAAAACTAAAAAGGACTTTGGATTACATTTTATTATGCAGCCCAAAGTCCTTTTATCACCTATCAGAAAAAGTATTAATACGCTTTTCCCCAATACACCATTTGTTTAGCTTCTTTACCACAACAAATACATTCTTCAGCTAAATACTCTTGCTCAAAAGGCATACAACGTGAAGATACGCCAACTTCTTCTTTTAGTTTTTCTTCACAAGCTAATTCCCCGCACCACATTGCCTTAATAAAGCCTTGCTTTTCATCAGCTATTTTTTTCATCTCTTCGAAATTTGTCGCAACATACGTATTCTCATCGCGAAATGCTTTTGCTTTATTAAATAAAGCAATATGAATTTCTTCAAGTAATGCTGGAATACGTTCTTCTAATTGATCCATTGGTACAAACTCTTTTTCCTTCGTATCTCTTCTTACAAGTACAACTTGATTCTTTTCAATATCTTTAGGGCCAACTTCTAATCGAATTGGAATCCCCTTCATTTCATACTCATTAAATTTCCAGCCTGGTGTTTTATTACTAGCATCTATTTTTACTCGTGCAACCTTTTGAATATGTGCTTGTAACTCTGTTGCTTTTGCTAAAACTCCTTCTTTATGCTGAGCAATTGGTACAATAACAACTTGCACTGGAGCGACTTTTGGTGGCATTACAAGTCCATTATTATCACTATGAACCATTATTAGCCCGCCTATCATTCTTGTTGATACACCCCAAGATGTTTGGTGCACATATTGCCACTTACCGTTACGATCTAAAAACTTAATATCAAATGCTTCTGAGAAATTCGTCCCAAAGTTATGAGAGGTTCCTGTTTGAAGTGCTTTTCCATCATGCATTAAACTTTCAATTGTATAAGTTGCCTTTGCTCCAGCAAACTTCTCTTTTTCTGTTTTTTGTCCTTTAATAACTGGTATTGCTAAATAATCCTCACAGAAAGAAGCATATAAGTTTAAAATATTTAATGTTTCAGCCTGCGATTCTTCTGCCGTTTCATGGATTGTATGACCCTCTTGCCATAAAAATTCAGTCGTACGAAGGAATGGTCTAGTTGTCTTCTCCCAACGAACTACTGAACACCACTGATTATATAACTTTGGCAAATCATTATAGGATTGCACAATTTTTGAAAAGTGCTCACAGAATAAAGTTTCAGATGTAGGACGTACACAAAGTCTTTCCGCTAACTTTTCATCCCCGCCATGTGTAACCCATGCTACTTCAGGAGCAAATCCTTCAACATGATCCTTCTCTTTTTGCAATAAACTCTCTGGGATAAACATTGGCATATATACATTTTCATGGCCAGTTTCTTTTAACTTCTCATCCATCACCTTCTGCATATTCTCCCATAAGGCATAACCATACGGACGTAAAATCATGCACCCTTTTACACTTGAATAATCAACAAGTTCGGCTTTTTTTACAATATCGGTATACCACTGCGCAAAGTCCTCTTCCATCTTCGTAATGGCTTGCACTTGTTCTTTTGCCATAGTCAGTCTTCCTCCTTCTAGAAAATACAAAAAAGCCCGCGTCCCTAAATAGGGACCGAGCTTTGCCGGCGTTACCACCCTGATTCATGCACAAAAATTGCGCATGCTCTCTTTTTGATAACGGGAAATTCCCGCTGCATATGCAGAACTCAAAGGCAGGTTCCATATTGCCTTTTTAAGAATCTTTCAGCCTGGCGGATTCTCTCTCTGCTAAAAAGGTTGAATATGTACTAGTCCTTTTTCATCGTTATAACGAAATAAATTTGTTGATTATCATAATATAAATTTCAACCTAAAACAAGAGTGAATTTTCTTATTTTTATATTCTTTTCATTTTTTACAGTTTTATACGTAGCTTTTTCGCGTAATTTTTACAAGTTGATGTGCAATCATACCAATAAGTGTACCTAGTAGAACGAAGAAACCAATAAATCCATATCCCATTCCTTCCCACCCACCAATAACCATCATGGTAACAGGAAATGATGCTAAGCAAAGAAGTATTACAATCAGTGCAAATATAATATCAAACTGTTTGTCTGGAAAACGTTTCTTTAGTAAATATGAAATAGCAAATACAAGGAGAATTGTGATGCCACCAATGATGTAAAATATACCGAATCCATCTAACCAGTCCATACTATTCCCTCCGTCCATAGATTCCCTTATACTTATTATATGTTTAATTTTTCTGAAAATAAACAATAAATTTTATTCAGAAACATATTTTTATTACTAGGTATTAATAGTAATATATAAGAATAGGTTTTATATAATTAGGAGGATTACTTTATGGATAAAGCATTAACGAATCGTGTCATTATTTTATCATTCGACTGTTTATCAGCTTTAGATTTTCCTATACTACAAAAACTACCTCATTTCCAATCTCTAATAAAAAAGGGCACGGTTGTCGAAAAAGTAGAACCAATTTATCCTTCTGTAACATATCCAAGCCACTCAACAATCGTAACCGGTAATTACCCTAACAAGCACGGTGTTGTTAGTAATACGTTACTTCAACCAGGACGTGAATCACCTGATTGGCATTGGTACCGAAAATCGATAAAAGGAACAACATTGTATGATGAAGCGCGTAAAGCAAATTTAACGACAGCTGCCCTTCTATGGCCTGTTACTGGGAGAGCAAACATTGATTACAATTTACCAGAAATTTTCCCCAATAGACCGTGGCAAAATCAAGTGTTAGTTTCCTTATTTAGCGGTAGCCCACTATACCAATTAGATTTAAATCGTCGTTTCGGCCATATAAGAAATGGTTTATCACAACCAGAGCTGGATGATTTCGTCCTCGCCTCTGCTGTGCATACAATCCAGACGAAAAAGCCTAATATCATGTTCGTACATTTCACCGATCTAGACACACAAAGACACTATCACGGCTTTGAATCTAACGAAACAATAGCTGCTATCCAGAGACACGACGAACGTCTAGGGAAAATTATTCAAGCACTAAAAGAAAGTGACTTATACGAAGAAAGTACAATTATTGCCCTTGGTGATCATAGCGCTTTAAGTGAAAACAAATCCATACAATTAAATGTGCTATTCCATCAAAGAGGACTTATATCTCTTAATAAAAAAAGAAAATTAGTAGACTGGAAAGCCTATTGCCAAAGTTGCGACGGCTCTGCCTATGTATATGTAAAGGACAAAAATGATACGGATACAATTCGGGAGGTACAACTACTCCTTGAAGAACTACTTCAAAATAAACAAAACGGAATTGAATTTATACTTCATGATGAAGCTGCGAAAGACTGCGGTGCAGACGGTAATTGTTTATTCATGTTAGAAGCACAAGAGGGGTATTATTTCACTGAAAACTATACAGGAGATTTTATAAAAGAAATTACTGCAAAAGATGTTACGCCTAGTAAAAAATATACATTTGGTACGCATGGATACTCTCCAACAAAACCTAACTATGAAACAATTTTTATAGCTGCTGGGAAAGGGATAAAAAGCGGCATTACCATACCGTATATGAGACTTATTGATGAGGGCCCAACTATCGCTAGACTACTCGGTTTACACTTAGGTGAAACAGACGGATCAATTGTAGAGGATTTACTCCAATTGTAAAGAACTGTGTATATATGTAAAAGTTATGTAAAATTCATCCCTGTTTCTCTTTTTATAATTTTTATTTTTGTACACTGTTAGTAAAACAAATTTGAGGGGGAACATTATATGAAAAAAATGTCCAGACAAGAAAAAAGCTGGATATTATACGATTGGGCGAACTCCGTATATTCGCTCGTCATTACAACTGCATTATTTCCAATTTACTTTAAAGCAGCTGCAAAAGAAGCTGGACTATCTGGGGCAACTTCAACAGCATATTGGGGGTATGCAAACTCATTCGCAACACTTTTAATTTCTATACTTGCTCCTATTCTTGGCACAGTTGCTGATTATAAAGGATTTAAAAAACGTTTTTTCACATTCTTCTTTGGACTCGGTATCGTATTTACAAGTATGTTAGCAGTCGTTCCAACCTCTCAGTGGTACTTATTGCTAGGGTGCTATATGCTCGCCTTAATCGGCTTTGCTGGAGCAAACATTTTCTATGATGCATTTTTAGTAGACGTCACTTCTGAAGATAGAATGGACCGAATTTCTACAAGAGGATTTGCATTAGGTTATATCGGGAGTACAATTCCTTTTATCGGTTGTATCGCTCTTATTATTCTTTCCCAAAAAGGAACTATTCCCTTATCGGTCGGCATTGCTAGTCAAATTTCCTTTGCAATAACAGCTCTTTGGTGGGGATTATTTACAATTCCAATGCTAAAAAACGTAGAGCAAACACACTATATTGAGCGTCATCCAAGACCTATTAGAATGAGCTTCAAACGTCTTGCTGATACTTTTAAAAATATTAAAGAATATAAAACTGTATTTATGTTTCTAATCGCTTACTTTTTCTATATTGACGGAGTCGACACAATTATTACTATGTCTACCGCTTACGGAACCGATCTCGGTATTAGTGCAACGAATCTATTAATCATATTATTTGTAACACAAATTGTCGCTTGTCCATTTGCTTTACTATACGGAAAATTATCTGAAACATTTACTGGTAAAAAAATGTTATATGTCGGTATCATTATTTATATCATTATTTGCACATATGCTTATTTCTTAAAAACGACACTTGATTTTTGGATTTTAGCAATGTTAGTTGCTACATCTCAAGGTGGTATTCAAGCACTAAGTCGTTCATACTTTGCAAAACTAGTACCAAAAGAATCTGCTAATGAATTCTTCGGATTTTATAATATATTTGGGAAGTTTGCCGCAATTATGGGTCCGGTATTAGTCGGTGTTACAACGCAATTAACAGGAAAAACAAACGCTGGTGTTCTTAGTATTATTGTTCTGTTTATTATCGGAGGATTCTTACTAACTAGAGTTCCAGAAAATAATACATCCGTTACACCACCTAGTCCAAAGACTAAAACGCTCTAAGAAAAGATCCTCTTCTCATAAGAAGAGGATCTTTTTTATTTTTAAAGGTGCGCCTTATAATGAACGACTCTACTGCTTGTACAAAAATAATTTATCAACAGTTGTTCCTAATACTTCAGCTAAACGGAACGCTAACGCTAAACTTGGATCATATTTATTATTCTCAATTGCATTTATCGTTTGTCTAGAAACCTTACATTTATCAGCTAATGCGCCTTGTGAAATATTATTTTCAGTGCGTAATTCATAGATTTGATTTTTCACACCATTGCTCCTAACCTGTAAAATCGTTTTTACAACATCAGTATATAATTGGCTCATATAGTTGTCAAAAGTTCCTCAAAGAAAAAGGGAGCAATATTGCTCCCTTACAATAGTTATTTCGAAGCTAACGAATTTGTTAGTGCCTCTTTATTAGCAACATCTTCTTTTTTTATTTGCATACGTAGAACTGGCCCTATCGCTAATAAAATAAGTGCCATTGCTATACAAAACACAGTAACTAGTGAAGTTAGTTCCTTTAATCCTCCAGCTAGTGAAGTTCCAATTAGCATTGCCCCCATAAACAGTGGTAAAATCGTCCCATTTACTCTTCCAACCATATTTTCTGGTACAAGTTGAATCATAAGCGTACCGACAACAATATTAACACAAGCTAAACAAATACCTGTTCCAAACCTCATGAAACTAGTAATCCAAAATGATGTAGATAGCCCTTCTACTAAAAATGACATTGCTAATATGCCCATACCGAATACAAACATTTTTTTCGGATTCACTTTTGAAGCGAAAATTGCAGCAACAATACCACCAATTAACATACCTATTCCATCAGCTGCAGCTAAATATTGAACTGCTTCCTTTTCCATTCCAAGGCGTTCTATTACAAGAAACACCTCTAATGGAGTTGTTAATCCAACAGCTAAGCCTATAATGGTGAAAGTGATCGTAATCATACGTAAATTTTTCGTATGAAGAACATACTTCCAACCTTCTTTTATATCATTTTTTAATGAATCTCTCGCCACTTGCTCTTTTTCAACCCATTTTGGTAAAAATGAAAGGGCGATAGCAGATAACAAAAATAAAATGATTAAGCTATATAGTGACGTAAATAAACCAAGTTGTGTATACACAAGCGATCCTACCACTGGTCCAAAAATCAGAAATAATGACTGTAATGTTTGGTTAAATGCAATTGCATTTGCTACCTCTTCTTCTTTTACATAGCGCTTAAATATGCGCGAAGATGAGGGCTGAGAAAACTGGCCTACAATCGCGGAAATGAGTGTTGCAAAAAATATAGCCTGCCAATAATCCAGCTTTAACAACAGGACAATTCCTATAATAGACAGTACACTTAATACATCTCCAGCGACCATTGTTCTTTTCGGATTCCAGCGATCAGCTAGCGCACCACCGATAAACGAGAAAATAAAAATAGGTGCATATTCCATAACTGATAACAAAGAAACAGAAACCGGATCATTATTCGTTCGCTCCATTATGAAATATAAAAGAGCCATATTTCTGATCCAAATTGCAAATTGTTGTAAAATATCAGATGCCATAACGAGCATAAATGCTCGGTTTTTAAATAAAGCGTTCATTTTCATCCCCCTTTTACAAACCGACCGTTCGGTCTATTTTATTTTGTAAGAAAAGCAACTGACCTATTATTCAGCTGCCATTCCTTTTAACAATACATCTATTGCCTTTTTATAAATACGCTTCAACTCTTTATAATCTAGCTCGTAGTAAAGTACTCCAAGCCCTGATAATAATCCATTCACAATATACATAAGATCACGAGTATTATCTTCACGGAACTCTCCAGACTGTATACCTGCTTCAATTAATTTCTCAAACATAACATATGATTCTCTAGTTAAAGCTAATAGTTCCTCCAAAATCTCTTTACTTACAACTTGACTCATAGAGAATTCCTCTATTGCATTTGAAATTGGTTGCTGTATGTCCTCTACATGATATTCCGCGAGACCATATAGTTTTTCAGTACTAGTGCTATACAACTTCTCTTTTTCATTCCATTTTTCAACCCAATCATACGTATGCTGTTTCACTACAAATAAAAATAATTCTTCTTTACTTTTAAAGTGATAATAAATGCTTCCTTTACTTCGCTCTGTAATTTCACAAATCTCTTCCATAGATGTAGCTGCGTAGCCTTTCTGTGAAAATAGACTTTTTGCTTTATATGCAATTTCTTTCTTTATCTCTTCTGCGCTTCTTCTCATATTCACACCTCTTTAAACCGACCGTTCAGTTTAATAATAACAAATCAAAAACCTCTATCGCAAGAGGCTATATTCCTTATTTAAGAAAACGTACTTTCAAACCAAGTTCGAATCATATGTATGGTTCCAAACTTAAATGCTAATTTAACAAAAAACACGCCTCCCGCAGCTAATAAAAATAACACTATTTTCCCCTTATTTTTCACTTTCGGTTCCCTTTTCATTTCCATTCCCCTTAGTATGTTAAAAATATTAATCAAACGTTTGTTTAACTGTGTTTATGCATATGTAAGCCAACTAATCAAACGTTTGTTTAAAAAGAAATACGCCTATATAAGGCGCATTTTCATCAATCACCACCGCCACCGCAGCTTCCCCCGCTATCTCCCCCAAAAGACCCTCCACAATCATGTGAACCGCCATCATGCGAGCTATCATTATCCGATCCAGCAAAGAAAAATAATGGTGATGAGCTGTTAGATGAATTATGTATGTTATTTTGTTTCGCCAAGTTCACCTTCTTTTTGTTCGATCGAACTGCTGTTACGATTATTCCAACTACAACAAATAATAGTATGACAATAATAAATCCCATATAAAAGCCTCCCCTATTCCTCGAATAATTGAATGATTCTCTCTAGATTTTCAAGTGAAATGAAGCGTGATTCACGAAGAATTTCTTTTCCATTATGAAATAATAAAATTGTTGGCCCTGTAAATACTCCATATCGCCCCGCAATCTCTTGCATGTCTTGTAGTAATATCTCTATTTTCTCTACGTAATCATAATTCTCTAATACGCAATTTACTTTTCTTAGCATAACATCACAAACACCACAATTTTCCGTTTTAATAAACAGAAGTACCAATTGTTGTTCTTCGATATAGTTCGCTAATTCTTCTATCGTTTTAAATGTAGTCATCTTATCCCTCTTAGCGTAATTTACGAAATACTTTGTCTTGATACATACGAAAAGCTGAACTATCTTTAATCTTTCTCTTTTCCATTACCTGCTGAAAACGAAGCGTTTTTGCTGTTAACTCTTCTCGTAATTTCTTTCTCTCTTCTTCATCATAACAGCAAGCAATTAGATCCTCTATTTTTAATATATCTTTTTGTAGTTCCATTTCTGGTGGAATCATTCCCGCATTTTTTAAAATTTTATAACTCATTCTAAGTTCTGGAGGTACCATTGAAAGATCTTCTAATTGTAGTGGTTTTCCTTTTCCCGGAAGATAATCAAGATCACCATTCCGTATTGCTTGTCGAATTTTTTCTTCAGCAATGTTCAAAAACACATCCACACTATTCCCTCCTTTACATATTTTTACTATTATTTTACATGATATTTCCTTATCTTTCTACGTCTTTAATAATTGGCTCCATACAATTTTTTCTCAAATTTATTTATAATGAGCTTTTTCCTCCCATACCGATTTTTCGTTTTCATATATAGTTTGTATTTAAGCCTTTTTGTATTGAGAAAGTCTTTTTCAACTTAATAAAGCGTTTACACTAAATCTTACATTTGTTACGATTTAATCACCCCCAGCTCCCTTGTATAGACTTCGTGATGTCTGATCATTTTATCTAGACGTTTCACACGTCTAGATTCATTTTGATTTATTGGCGTATGCCTTTAAATATATCTTTTATTTTGAAAGGAGAAATGGCTATGAGGTCTCAAAAATTCACACTGCTATTACTATCCCTACTACTTTTCTTACCTCTTTTTCTCACAAATTTTATTACTCCAAATCTCGCATTAGCAGATTCACCAAAGCAAAGTCAAAAAATTGTTGGGTACTTTCCTTCGTGGGGCGTTTACGGACGTAATTATCAAGTTGCTGACATTGATGCATCAAAACTTACTCACCTTAACTATGCTTTCGCGGATATTTGTTGGAATGGAAAACATGGAAACCCTTCTACTCATCCTGATAATCCAAATAAACAAACGTGGAACTGTAAAGAATCTGGTGTACCATTGCAAAATAAAGAGGTTCCTAATGGTACTCTCGTACTCGGGGAACCATGGGCTGATGTTACCAAATCGTATCCTGGCTCTGGGACAAATTGGGAAGATTGCGATAAATATGCCCGTTGCGGAAATTTCGGTGAACTAAAACGATTAAAAGCTAAATATCCTCACTTAAAAACAATTATTTCCGTTGGTGGCTGGACTTGGTCTAACCGCTTTTCTGATATGGCCGCTGATGAAAAAACAAGAAAAGTATTTGCTGAATCTACAGTAGCTTTTCTTCGCGCATATGGGTTTGATGGCGTAGATTTAGACTGGGAATATCCGGGCGTTGAAACGATTCCTGGTGGTAGTTATCGTCCTGAAGATAAACAAAATTTCACTCTCCTTCTTCAAGATGTCCGAAATGCTTTGAATAAAGCAGGTGCTGAAGATGGCAAACAATATTTACTAACAATCGCTTCAGGCGCAAGCCAACGCTACGCTGATCATACAGAGCTAAAGAAAATTTCTCAAATACTCGATTGGATTAATATTATGACATATGATTTCCACGGCGGATGGGAAGCTACTTCTAATCATAATGCAGCTCTATATAAGGATCCAAATGACCCAGCAGCAAATACGAATTTTTACGTAGATGGTGCTATAAATGTTTATACAAATGAAGGTGTTCCAGTCGATAAACTAGTATTAGGCGTACCCTTTTACGGACGTGGCTGGAAAAGTTGTGGCAAAGAAAATAACGGACAATATCAACCTTGCAAACCAGGTAGTGATGGGAAACTTGCTTCTAAAGGTACTTGGGATGATTATTCTACCGGTGATACAGGTGTGTATGATTACGGTGATTTAGCAGCCAATTACGTTAATAAAAATGGTTTTGTACGCTACTGGAATGACACAGCTAAAGTACCTTATTTATATAATGCAACTACAGGTACATTTATTAGCTACGATGACAATGAATCTATGAAATACAAAACAGACTATATAAAGACGAAAGGTTTAAGTGGAGCAATGTTTTGGGAACTAAGCGGAGATTGCCGTACAAGTCCAAAATATAGTTGCAGTGGTCCAAAATTACTTGATACGCTAGTAAAAGAATTACTTGGTGGACCTATTAGTCAAAAAGATACTGAGCCACCAACGAATGTTAAAAACGTTGTATTTACGAATAAAAATTCAAACTCAGTTCAATTAAACTGGACTGCATCTACTGATAACGTAGGAGTTACGGAATATGAAATTACTGTTGGAGAAGAGAAATGGAGTACAACAACAAATAGCATTACAATTAAAAACTTAAAACCTAATACGGAATACACATTTTCAATAATTGCCAAAGATGCTGCTGGAAATAAATCACAACCTACCGCTCTTACTGTCAAAACGGATGAAGCTAATACGACACCTCCTGATGGAAATGGTACTGCTACATTTTCAGTCACTTCGAATTGGGGCAGCGGTTATAACTTCTCGATTATAATCAAAAATAATGGAACGACTCCTATTAAAAATTGGAAATTAGAATTTGATTATAGCGGTAATTTAACACAAGTTTGGGATTCTAAAATTAGTAGTAAAACAAATAATCATTATGTAATTACGAACGCAGGATGGAATGGTGAAATTCCTCCTGGTGGATCTATTACAATTGGCGGTGCAGGAACAGGTAATCCTGCCGAACTTTTAAATACCGTCATTAGCGAAAACTAGACGTAATATCCATTAATTAATTCACTAAAGTTTGAATTTAGGTTTGAGCAATACCTCCTAAATTCAAACTTTTAATTTTACGAAAAATCAAAAATATCATAATAACCTATTATAATTATATTTAATTTCTAATATGAAGTTTATATGAAGTTCATTTGAATTTTACATGAATTTCCTTTAATTTCTATTGTCTTCCTATAATATCCATATTATCCTTTACATAAAGGAATTATTTTCATTCCATTTTGAACTATCTATATATATAAAGAAAGATAGTCACCTGTTAGGGAAAGGCTTTCGTATTATAAATATAACAAAAGAAAAAGCACGCTTATAAGCGCACCATAAGAGTGCTTCTTCATACAATTCTCATGTAAGAGTTCTCGAAAATCATGTTAATCACAAAGAAAAGGCATTCGCTCCTAAAAGCGAATGCCTTTTCTTTATTCATATTGTTCAGTATTCCAATCTTCTATATTCCATACTTTTGTTATCCACGATTCATAGAAAGAAGGTTCATGTGAGACAATTAAAACCGTTCCTTTGTATTGTTGTAACGCTTCCTGTAAAGCCATCTTAGTTTCTACATCCAAATGATTAGTCGGTTCGTCTAAAATTAAAACATCAGCTTTTTCTATTTTTTCATATAAGGAGCTAACACACTTAAAATCTCTTCTTTATCCTTTTTTAATTCGAGTGATGTTAACATATCCATCGTTCTCGGCCTAGGTAATTTCACTTGTACCTCGCCAACTATTGACGCTGGTCTTTGAGATAAAATAAATACGCGATCTGAAAGCAAGATTGCCTCATCTAAGTCATGTGTCACCATAACGATTGTTTGCTTTTCTTGATGCCAAGAGTTTAAAAGCCAGCTATGTACTTCCATTTTTGTAAATGCATCTAATTTACCAAAAGGCTCATCAAGCAGCATAATTGGCTTTTCACATAAATATGTGCGCAGAAAACTAATTCTTTGACGCATACCACCAGATAATTCATCTGGATAATGGTCTGCATATTCATCTAGTTCGAACTGCTTTAATGCTTCCATTCCTTCTGTCAGCCTTTGTTTTTTCGGCTTTCCTTCAATTTCTAACGGAAGAACGATATTTTGCAAAGCTGATCGCCACGGTAGTAATAAATCTTGTTGTGGCATATAACTAACAACATCTTGCTCTTGTACTTGCTTATCGTTATACGTTACGTTCCCGCTTGTTGGTTTTTCAACATTTGCAATCATGTTTAATAATGTGCTTTTCCCGCAACCACTCGGTCCTACAAAGGAAACAAACTCTCCCTCTTGTATAGAGGCACTAATATTCTCTAATACATTCTTTCCGTCGAAAGATTTCACTATATTTTTTATTTTTAATCCGCTCATTTTTCACTTGGAAGGAATTCATTTGTAAAAGCATCTTTTACATCGATTTTCTTTTTAATAACTTTGTTGTCATATAAGAAATTCATGTAATTCGTCCAAATTTCTTCCTTCTGTACTCCCCATGCTTTAGCATCATCTTGATACTTCGTACTTAACCATTTTTGGCTTTCTTGAACTAAATCTTTATTTACATCTGGAACAGCTTTAATTAAAATATCAGCAGCTTCTTTCGGTTCCTTAATTGCAAAATTATAACCTTCTGTCGTTGCACTCATAAACTTTTTCACAAAGTCTTTATCTTGCTTCGTATGTTTTTCACTCGTAATAATAACAGGACTATAGAAATCAAGCGCTGGATCTAAGTCCTTCACCATAATCGTATTTAACTCTTTTCCTTGGCGCTTCGCTTCAATACCATCCCAACCGTAATAAATCCATTCGAAATCTGCATCACGACCGATTGATTTAAAGAAATCTGTTTGTCCTAAGATGATTTTTTCAACTTTATTAAAATCAGCTTGATGTTTATCCATAATCGTCTTTAATGTCGCTTCTTCTGCTGGTCCTCCCCAGCCGCCGTAACGTTTACCTTCAAAATCTTTCGGTGACGTCATATTATCTTTCTTAAGCGATGCAAACGCCGAAGTGTTATGCTGAATAATCGCTCCTACAGATACAACAGGAATTCCTTCCACACGAGCTAACGTTACATTTTCTTGTGCGCTTATTGCGAAGTCTGCTTTTCCTGATGCTATCATTTGCTCTGCTGTTACATTGTCACCTGGTTGAATAATTTCTACATCTAATCCTTGCTTTTTGTAATAATCTTTCGTTTGCGCTACATACAAGCCAGTATGATTCGTATTTGGAAACCAATCTAATACTACTTTTACTTTTTGGTCTTTACTTGCACTTTCTTCTTTCTTCGCCGGATTACATCCAGCCACACCTACCGCTACTAAGGCAGCTAACATAACTTTCAAACCTTTTTTCATTTTCTGCCGTCCTTTCTATATATCCATGGTGCTGTTATTCTTGCCATAAACTCTACGATAAAATACAGGCATAATGTCACCATAACGATGATTGCTGCAACACCAAATACTCGGGCAGTCAAAAAGGATTTTGTAGCCCTCGTAAGCATAACGCCTAATCCTTCACTTGCACCGAGCCATTCTCCGATAATTGCCCCCATTACGCTATATGTAACTGCAATTTTTAAACCTGAGAAAAAGTATGGAAGCACTGCTGGAAATTTTACTTTCTGGTAAACTTGCCATTTTGTCGCCTTCATTGTTTGTAACAGTTTCAGCATGTTTTTATCTACTGTTTGAAAACCTTCTAAAATACTAAGCGCAATTGGGAAGAAACAAACAAGTATTACGACCATTACTTTCGGCAACATCCCATATCCAAACCAAATAATAAATAGCGGTGCAAGTACAACAATTGGAATTGTTTGCGAAATAACGAGCAATGGATTTATTAAAATACGAAATAACGGTATAACGTCCATAATAATTGCGATGCTCGTCCCCAATAAAATTGCAAAGAATAGTCCAATTATAACTTCCTGCAGTGTTTGCATCGTATTTGGTAATAGTAAATCTTTCATCCCAATTAATTCTTGAACAATGGCAGAAGGCTTTGGTAAAATCCACGGTTCGATTTTAAATAATGAAACAGATCCTTCCCATATCGCAATGAGAAGGATAAGCCAAATAGTTGTAATAAGTTTAGATTGCTTCTGGTTTTGCATATTCATCACGGTACTTCCAAACCTTTTCATCTATCGTTACACCAGTGCTTGGACGATAATGGATTTTAATAGAAGTAATCACTTCTTCTGCTCCAGCATCGACGCAAGCTTGTTGCGCACGTTTAACGACATCAAGAAGTACATCTAATTCTCCTTCCAAAGTTGTTTCCATTGCCCCTACTTCATAACGAACTCCCGATTGTTGCACAACTTCAATTGCTTTATCGACAACAGAATATACATCTTTCGTTTTTGCTTGTGGTACTACTGAAAATGACATTGTAACTTGTTGTGACATAATAAAATCCCCCTTATAAAATTAAATTTCAAAAATAAGAAAAGGCTTTCCTACTTCGTAGGAAAGCCTTGTATGCAAGTTATTACAGAATAACATATGCTACATCACTTTAAGTAACTCCCTACGCTGGCATTATCCAGATCAGGTTGAGGGTCGATGTTTACTTACATCCTCTCAGCCAATTGGCTCCCCGGTCCTTAATTCGTTTTCATTGTAGCATGATTTATTTTATTGAACAAACAAAAGCATGCATAATCATTTCATTATTTTTGGAAAATAACCAACTTTTTCACCATGAGCTAATAACTGCTGAATAAATTCTTTATTAATTGCTGGTACTATCAATTCTTTTTTCTTAATCCATTTATTCGTTCTACGCGTACCCATTACAATTTCAGATTGCTGCGCTCCATCTCCTGCAACTTGAGAAGCAATTAACTCTGCTATTACTTCATTTCCCTTCGCTAATGCAAGTCCGGTATTTACATATTCTGAAAGTGGAACCATTTCAAGATTGTATCCACACTCTCCAATTAGCTGTATAAATTGTTCAAACTCAATTTGATGTGGATGACAAATATGTAACGTCTCTCCTATAATTTGCGAATCTTGCAAATACGATACAATTGATTTACTAGCAAAATCAATTGGTGTGAAATCAACTTTCCACTTCACATTTGGTGCTTTCCCAATTAATAGCATTGTTTTAATAAGACGATAAAATGCGTTTCCTTCAATATTTTGTTGGAACGAACCTGTTTCTGAATGACATGCTAAATTACCTGCACGATAAATATTTCCGCGCAAACCATTTTTCATTGCTTCACGAACAATGTTTTCCGCTTGTAGTTTACTATTTGAATATACATTCTCTAAGTCTACACTGTAATTAAAATCACCAGTTTTCATGTATGTATCCCATTGATCTACCGCTAATTCTAACGGGATACCAATTGTAGAAATAAAATGGAATGTAGCACCTTTCTCCGCTAATGCTAGCATACGGCTAGTTCCTTGGACATTTATATTTTCAAATTGTTTTACATCCCCAAAATGTCTTACATCTGCACCGCAATGAATTATCGTATCCATCTTAGAACTGATGAACATAAATTCTTCTTCGCTCATCCCAAGATACTCTTCTCCCAGATCACCGGCTACGGCCTGTATACGCTGTAACCATTCTTCACATACATCATTAAAGTAGCCTGTTAATGTATCTATAATTCTTTGCTGCACATCTTTAGTTGGTCTTACTAAACAATAAATAGTAGCAGATGTATCTCTCAACAATTCATATAATATGTGTGATCCTAAATAACCAGTAGCTCCTGTTAAAAAGACATTTGAAATCTGGTTTTCTTCCAAAACGTTTGCATACGTGATAGTATCTGGTTCGTGAATCACTTTATATTCACGAAATACTTCTTCTTTCTCTACTTTTACTTCTCGCTCAATTCGAGCTAATCCATATATCGTTCTTTCTTTAAAGAAATCTTGAATTGTTAAATGTGAGAAATCTTCTTTTAACAATGTTAAGACTCGTAATACTTTTAATGAATGTCCACCAATTGTAAAGAAATCATCATGCACTCCAACTTTTGAAATTCCTAATACTTCCGCCCAGGCGTTCGCTATTTGTTTTTCTGCTTTATTAGAAGGTGCAACATATTCTTGTAGTCGAACCGGTTCATACTTTTCTTCTAACTGAGCTAACTTCTTAACATCAATCTTTTTATTAGGTGTAAGTGGTAATTCATTAATATAAATTAGTTTAGATGGCACCATATAATCTGGTAATTGCTCTTGTAACTGATAAACTAATTCTGGTATTTCTTTTTTATTTAAAGTTGTATAGAACGCGATTAAATATTGGCTACCTTCCTTACTCTTCTTAGCAAACACAGCATTTTCTTTTATATTATGATTTTGAGAAATTTTACTTTGGATTTCTCCTAGTTCAATACGATGTCCTCTAATTTTTACTTGATCATCTTTCCGATGTAAAAACTCTATATTTCCATCCTCTAGCAACTTAACGATATCACCTGTTTTGTATATATTAACTATAGGATTAAAAGGGTTCGGAATAAAAGCTTCAATTGTTTTATTAGGCTTATTAAAATACCCTTTTGCTAATCCCACTGAATCTATATATAATTCACCAGGTACACCAATTGGACAAAGATTCATATTCTCATCCAAAATCATAACTTGGTAATTAGCACATGGTTTACCAATGGGAATACTCGCAACATCCTCATTTAACTGACTAGGTATTTTATAGGTTGTCGTCACTACAGTACATTCTGTCGGTCCGTATACATTATAAATTTCAACATTTGTACCTATTCTTTCTCTCCACAATTTAATAACCTCTACAGGCAACATTTCACCGCCAATCGCAATTCTTTTTAGGGAAGCTAGCTTATATATATCTTCTTCTGCTAAATAAGTTGCTACTTGTCGAACAAAAATTGTTGCTAATGCCAAGATTGAAGTTGCTTTCACTTTATAGATTGCATTTGCAAATGCTTCTACAGACAATCGCTCTTCCTCTAATAGTACATATAAGTTTCCTCCACAGAATAAAGAAGCAAATGACTCCCATACAGAAGCATCGAAACTAAAGGAAGGAAATTGGGCAAATACATCCTCTTCTGTCAATTCATATTGCTTTTTCATCCAAGTATACAGATTAACAACGCCTCTATGTGCTAACATTGTTCCCTTTGGATTCCCTGTTGAACCAGATGTATAAATCATATAAGCTACATCATCACAATGAATAGACAACTTTACATCTGTATCTTCATAAGTTTCACTATCATACATTGAAACTGTTTGAACCCCATCACATGTTATAGGCGTCTCTTTCATCAATATAACTTTCGCTTGGCTATCTTGAATAATGTACTGTATTCTACTTTCCGGATAATCTGGATCAATCGGAACATACGCTGCACCAGCTTTTAATATAGCTACCATACTTACTACTGTGTCTATGCTACGTTTCATAAATATTCCAACATAGTCTCCTAACTGGACGCCGTTTTTAATTAACATACGAGCTATTTGATTACTTTTTTTATTTAGCTCCTCATAAGTTAAAGTACCTTCCCTTGAAGATAAAGCTATACGATTTGGAAATTGAGTAACAGTATTATAGAACATATCGACGATACTTTTCTCAGGATATACTGCTGTCGTATCATTCACTTGACTATAAAGTGCCATCTCGGCCTCTGTAATAATATTAAAATCATTTATATGATTATTCTTATTTTGTGATTTATTAATTAAAACACCTTGTATTTGTTGTGCATAACGAGTAATCGTTGTCTCTTTCCAATTAACACTATTAAATATTATTTCTACACTTTGCATATTTTTACTAAATACAAATTGTAATGTATTCGTGTCTTGTAGCTCATAATATGTTTCACCAATAATAATAGGTGACATTTCATATAACGTATTACCGTTTTGAAACTCTTCTATTTCTTCCTCATTCATTTCTTTAATTTGCTCCAGTTGCTCTTCAATTTGTAAATTTAAACTTTCATAGGAGAGAAAATTAGAAACTTCAATAGTAATCGGAAATAAACTTCCTCTTACATGATAAAGCACAACAATATGTTTTTCTTTAGAAATATGATATAACCACGTTGCAGTCGCTCCTATTAAATCTACAATGTGAGTCAAATTTGAAAACAGTTCCGTTTTCCTTTTTATCCTAAGTTCTGTTCCTTGCACATCTTTAGGTATTTTAATACTTCCTTCTACTTTTCCTAAAAATTCTTTTACCATCTCATTATAAGAAATTGCTAATTTCATATTTATGTAAATTCCTCTCTTAAATATAATAAAGGTGTGAAAATTCACACCTTTTTCATCCCTTATTAAAGGGCAGATTCGTTCAATTCATAATCAGTAGCGGAGATACCCCCTTGATTAGAATTGAACTTTCTCCTTATTCGCTTTTAAACTCACCAATAAGCTCTTGTAATTCCTGAGAAAGCCAACTTAAAGAAGTCGCTAATTCTGCAATATCTTGTACTGATATTTCTTGCTCTTTCATGCTTTCTTCAACATTACTACTGCTGTTGGCATAAGTATTTGCAATATGTGATAATTCATTTACGACTTGAACGATATTCTGGCTATTTTGTAAAATATCACTCGAATTACCAGAAACAGCTTTTACTTGATCTGTAACAGATTGCGCTGATTTTGAGATTTTTTCAAAGAAATCACCGCTACTTTGAACAAGCGAAATTCCAGTTTCTACTTCTCTTGAACCTTTTTGCATGGAAACTACAGCATCTTCTGTCTCAGCTTGTGTTTCACCAATTAATTTCGCTATATCTTTAGCAGACGCTTCCGTTTGTTCTGCTAATTTTCGTACTTCATCAGCAACAACTGCAAACCCTCTTCCAGCTGCTCCAGCACGTGAAGCCTCAATAGAAGCATTTAAAGCTAATAAATTTGTTTGATTTGAAATACCTGTAATTACAGTTACGATATCACTAATTTCTTTTGACCTTGTTTCTAACGAATAAATGATGGAAGATAAATCTTGTACTGCATTTTGGATTAAACTCATTTGATTAATAATTTGTCCAATCACTTCATTACCTTCAATTGAATGTTGTTCCATACCTTCAGAAGCAACCGCAACTTGTTTTGCAGCCCCAGTTATTTCTTCTACCTTATCTTCCATTCCATGTACAATTCCTAAACATTGTTGTACTGAAGTTTTTTGAGACTGTGCCCCTACTCTTAAACCTTCAATAGAACTTGCAATCTCTTGAACTGCCATGCTATTTTCCTCTGTACTCGCCGACAATTCTTGTGAAGAAGAAGAAACTTGCTCAGCAGTTTGCCTTACTTTATCTATAATCCCTTTAAATTTTTCAATCGTGTTATTGAAATAAACATTAATAATTCCAATATCATCTGGTCTTTCTTTTAATTTAATACTTAAGTCACCTTCACCAATTTTACGTAACCCTTCTCGTAAATCTTTTAATGGAGCTAACGAGTGACGCACGATAAAGAATTGAGTAATAGTCGCAATTGCTAATGAAATAATGATAAAGAGTAAGCCCTGTATCATAAACTTCTCTTTTGTAATAGGAACAATGGAAGCATCTAAGTCAGCCGCAATAATTGCAACAATATTGTTTTCTCCATCTGTAATTGGTTCTAATATTGTCACCCACGAACCTATTTCATCTTCATATACTTCTGTCATTTGAGCCTTTTTCGTATCAATCACTTTATCGTATGCCTTCATCCAATGAGCGGGTTGTTCATAATAATCCCCCGGCTTTATAGGAAACGCATTTGTTAACTCTGTAGTCAAACCAACGAGTTGTAATTCTCGCTTTTCATTCGGCTTTGCTCCTGTAACATACGTTTGTCCAACGCTTTTCAATTCTTTTGACACTTCATCTAATTTCTCTGTTAACTTTTCTTTTTTCACTTTTTCGGCTGTAGGATCTTTCGCCATGTCTCTAACTAATTCTACATCCAGTTTTTTCAATACTATTTCTCCTGTTTCAATAGACTGCCTTTCAAATAAAGACATCATACTATTTTGAAACATATTGAAACTTAATGCACCCATACTTCCAACAAGTGTCAAAATAACTAATACGGTTAATAAGACGTTCTTTTGAAGGAACGATAACTTATGCCAATATTTTTTCATTAATATCCACCTTCCTTAATCAACACAAACAAAAAAACAAAATATATGGATATTTTGTTTGAAAATGTTTCTCAATATGTTCGAGAATAAAAAAAAGCCAATGTAAAAGCATTGGCCAAGACCAACCCTATCCGTCCGGTAACTGGCTAGCGTAGCCTTTCGACCTTAGCTCCTGTAGTTTTGCGTCCTCATGTTTCCATCAGTTTGCCTTTCTCGCTGAACGAGTTGAACGATATGGGAGTTCTATGAGAATTAATTTATTCTCTTTCAAAGATTACAACATATAAATCAAAATGTCTACTTATTTAGAGATATAAATACAAATTTTTAATGCATTGCTTTTTCAAAATAATTTCAAAAAGTACGTGAATGTTACTTTTTTTGTGTTATATAATAAAAAATGTATAAATAACAAGGATTTCTTCGGGTATTTATTTAATTTTCATTCAAATTAAACTATTCGAATATATCTTAACTAATGAATTTCGGAGGTAGTTTATCATGTTTTGGCTACAATTTCTTACCTTGTTACTCTGTATTTTTATTGGTGCACGCCTAGGCGGAGTTGGTTTAGGAGTAATGGGTGGAGTTGGTATGGCAATACTCGTTTTTGTCTTCCACCTACAACCAACCGCGCCTCCTATCGATGTAATGCTTATGATTTTGGCAGTAATTACAGCTGCTGGTGCTTTGCAAGCTGCTGGAGGAATGGACTATCTTGTTCATCTAGCTGAAAAAGCATTGCGAAAAAATCCAAAACGCATTACATTCTTTGCTCCAATTGTTACTTATTTATTTACACTTTGTGCAGGAACTGGTCACGTTGCTTATTCTGTACTTCCTGTTATCGCTGAAGTCTCTCGCGAATCCGGAATTAGACCAGAACGACCAATGTCAATTGCCGTAATTGCTTCCCAACAAGCAATTACAGCTAGTCCTATATCAGCTGCAACAGTTGCACTTTTAGCAATGTTAGCTGACTATAAAATCACCTTATTAGATATTTTAAAAGTAAGTATCCCTTCTACTTTCATCGCTTGTATGATAGCTGCATTTGTTGCTAGTAAGATGGGAAAAGAATTAAATGAAGACCCTGAATACTTAAAACGATTAAAAGAAGGAATGATTCCTAAGCTTGAAGAGAAAAAAGAATTTGTAGGTGTAAAGGGCGCAAAATTATCAGTTATCCTTTTCCTTGTAGGAACCTTCCTTGTTGTACTTCTTGGTTCATTTGAAGCACTTCGTCCAGGATGGATAGTTGATGGGAAGTTAGCCCGCCTTTCCATGCCGAATACAATTGAGATGGTTATGTTAACTATCGCGGCTCTTATTATTATTTTCTGTAAACCAAATGTAGAAAGCATTGTATCTGGTAACGTCTTTAAAGCAGGAGCAACAGCAGTTGTTGCAATTTTCGGTATCGCTTGGATGGGAGATACTTTCTTTAATGGAAACTTAAATATGATTCAAGGATCCATTCAGCATTTAGTAACAAGTGCGCCTTGGCTATTTGCCATCGCACTATTCATTCTATCTATTTTACTGTACAGCCAAGCAGCAACAGTTCGTGCCTTAATGCCACTTGGACTATCTCTTGGCATTCCACCAGCGCTACTGATTGCGATGTTCCCTGCAGTAAATGGATATTTCTTCATTCCGAACTATGGAACAATCGTTGCTGCCATTAACTTTGACCGTACCGGTACAACAGGTATTGGTAAATACGTATTAAATCATAGCTTTATGATTCCAGGCTTAATTGCAACATTTACTTCTATCGGAATTGGAATGCTCTTAATTTCAATTATGTTTTAAAGAAAAAGCACAAACCTTTATTTAAAAAGGTTTGTGCTTTTTTAATCAAACTTTTGTTTAAATTTTTTGGGCAGTCTACTTCTCGATGTAGCACTTAAAATACTACATGTCCTTTTCTACAAACTTCGCTTTACTTCTTCAGCTAATTTTCTCGTACTTTCATACGTAGATTCAGCTAAACTAATTGCTGAAATAACTGAAACACCGTCCGCACCCGCTTCTATAACTGCCGCTGTATTTTCAATTGTAATCCCACCAATACCAACGATTGGCACTGTAATTCCTTGTTCTCTAAAATAAGCTAATCCTTTCGTTCCTTGAACCGCTTTCGTATCTTTTTTCGTACTCGTTGGGAAAATAGGTCCAACGCCTAAATAATCTGCTCCGTTTTCGATTGCAAAGCGTGCTTCTTCAATTGTATGAGCAGATACACCGATAATTTTATCTCCCATTTTTTCACGAACCGATGTAATTCCTTCATCATCTTGCCCTACATGAACACCATCTGCATCTAATTCAATGGCTAATTCTACATCATCATTTACAATGAAAGGAACACTATATTCCTTACAAAGCGTCTGCAATTCTTTTGCAAAGCGCACTCTATCTCCTCCGATTAAAGAACCTTCCCCCTTCTCGCGAAACTGAAAAAGTGTCACTCCACCATCTAATGCTTCTTTCAATACAGCTAAAGGATCCCTCGTGCAGTTATTACTTCCCATAATAAAATACACTTGTAATAACTTAGACATCTTCTTTGTTTCAATGCGCATCATGTGTTTCATCCCCCTTACTCTAACTCCTCAATCTTTCCATACTTCTCAATATCACCAGCAGTAGTATTCGCTAACTGATTTAAAAATTCAATTTGGAAACTACCAGGTCCCTTTTCCACGGTCTTAGCAGCTGCCAGTTCCGAAGCTACACCATAAAACGTTAATGCTGCTACTGCTGCTTTTACATAATCTTTTTCCACTGCTACAAATGCTCCTATTACAGACGTTAGTAAACAACCTGTTCCCGTAACTTTCGTTAAAATAGGGTGACCGTTTCGAATAACAATAGTTCTCTCTCCATCTGTAACAACATCTTCTTTTCCAGTAATGACCGCAACTGTATTTAGTTCATCCGCTGCCTGCCTTGCAATACTTACAACATTGCCATTTCCAGTACCAGCGTCTACCCCTTTAATTTCCCATTTCTCATTAATAACATTTGCTATTTCAGCTGCATTTCCGCGGATAATTGCTAACTCAATTTCAGCCGGAATATGTCTCGCAACTTCTGTTCGATACGAAGTTGCTCCTGCACCAACTGGATCAAATAGTACTGGCACATTGTTCGCATTTGCTGATTTACCCGCGAGTAACATCGCTTCTACTTCTTCAGGACGAAGTGTCCCCATATTTAATACTAACGCTCCAGCAATGCTAGCCATTTCTGCTACTTCTTCTTTTGCATACGCCATTACAGGCGATGCCCCAAGTGCCAACAAACCGTTAGCAGTAAAATTTGTTACAACAACATTTGTAATATTATGAACAAGCGGATTAGATTCTCTCACCAAATCCACTACTTTACTAAGTTCTTTCATATTCATCCTTTTCATCTCCTAACTATAATGATGGGAGATACACAAAAAGACACTTTGCGCGTACGCAAAGTGCCTGAATATGTGCTTTTACACTCTCCCTACGCTGGCATTATCCAACAGGTTCAAATGGTCAATGACGGACTAGTAGCCATACTCTCAGTTTGTATCCACAAACTCCCATGTGTTTCTTATTCATCTACTTCAAAGTCTACTCTTATTCTAGTAAAATAACAAGTTCTTTACTTTTTCTATTTAATATAGAAGCAACTGATAAAGTGAAACTTTAATTAGTTGGGATTTTGTTCCCTCCATTAAAAACCGATCAAATATGGAGCGAAACTGAATCTCAAGAAGATGTATGCTATAGTTAACGTATGGAAATTTGAAAGGATGTTTTTAATATGTCAAAAAGCGTTGTAATCGCTGAAAAACCTTCCGTTGCACGAGATATTGCTCGTGTACTGAAGTGTGATAAAAAAGGAAACGGCTATCTTGAGGGTAATAAATATATTGTAACTTGGGCTTTAGGTCATCTCGTTACATTAGCAGATCCAGAAAGTTATGATGTGAAATATAAAAAGTGGAATTTAGAAGATTTACCGATGCTACCTGAGCGTTTGAAATTAACGGTTATTAAACAAACTGGTAAACAATTTAATGCTGTAAAAAGTCAGCTACTTAGAAAAGATGTAAATGAAATTATTGTAGCAACAGACGCTGGACGTGAAGGGGAATTAGTCGCGCGCTGGATTATCGATAAAGTTAAGCTAAATAAACCAATCAAACGTTTATGGATTTCTTCTGTAACCGATAAAGCAATTAAAGATGGTTTTGCAAATTTAAAACCAGGTAAAGCCTATGACAATTTATACGCTTCAGCAGTTGCGCGTTCAGAAGCTGACTGGTATATCGGTCTTAATGCAACTCGTGCTTTAACGACTCGCTTTAATGCCCAGTTAAATTGCGGCCGTGTACAAACCCCTACTGTTGCTATGATTGCTAGTCGTGAGGATGAAATAAAGAACTTCAAAGCACAAACTTACTACGGCATCGAAGCTCAAACAATGGAGAAGCTCAAACTTACTTGGCAAGATGCAAATGGCAATAGCCGTAGTTTTAATAAAGAAAAAATCGATGGTATTGTAAAAAGTTTAGATAAACAAAATGCTACTGTTGTGGAAATTGATAAGAAACAGAAGAAGTCATTCTCTCCTGGTCTTTACGATTTAACTGAATTGCAACGTGATGCGAATAAAAAGTTCGGTTACTCTGCGAAAGAAACATTAAATATTATGCAAAAATTGTATGAACAGCATAAAGTACTAACGTACCCTCGTACAGATTCACGCTACATTTCATCTGATATCGTTGGAACACTTCCAGAACGTCTAAAAGCATGTGGTGTTGGAGAATACCGTCCCTTCGCACATAAAGTATTACAAAAGCCTATCAAACCTAACAAATCATTTGTTGATGATAGTAAAGTAAGCGATCATCATGCGATTATTCCAACAGAAGGATACGTTAACTTCTCAGCATTCACAGATAAAGAACGCAAAATTTATGATTTAGTTGTAAAACGTTTCTTAGCTGTGTTATTCCCGGCATTCGAATATGAGCAACTAACGTTACGCACAAAGGTTGGCAATGAAACGTTCATTGCGCGCGGAAAAACAATTCTACATGCCGGTTGGAAAGAAGTATATGAAAATCGCTTTGAAGATGATGATGTAACTGATGACGTAAAAGAGCAACTTCTACCTCACATTGAGAAAGGCGATACATTAGCTGTAAAGTTAATTATGCAAACATCAGGTCAAACAAAAGCACCTGCACGATTTAACGAAGCGACTTTACTTTCAGCAATGGAGAATCCTACAAAATATATGGATACGCAAAATAAACAACTTGCTGATACGTTAAAATCGACTGGTGGATTAGGTACTGTAGCGACACGTGCAGACATTATCGACAAGCTATTCAATTCATTCTTAATTGAAAAACGCGGTAAAGATATTCACATTACTTCAAAAGGTCGCCAGTTACTTGATTTAGTACCAGAAGAATTAAAATCTCCTACACTAACTGGTGAATGGGAACAAAAACTTGAGGCTATCGCAAAAGGTAAATTGAAAAAAGAAGTATTCATTTCTGAAATGAAGAACTATACGAAAGAAATCGTTTCTGAAATTAAATCAAGCGATAAAAAATATAAACATGACAACATTTCAACGAAGTCTTGTCCAGATTGCGGTAAACCAATGCTAGAAGTAAACGGCAAAAAGGGAAAAATGCTCGTATGCCAAGATCGTGAATGTGGTCATCGTAAAAATGTATCTCGTACAACAAACGCTCGCTGTCCGCAATGTAAGAAGAAACTAGAATTACGTGGTGAGGGTGCAGGACAAATCTTTGCATGTAAATGTGGCTATCGCGAGAAATTATCAACATTCCAAGAAAGACGTAAAAAAGAATCTGGAAACAAAGCTGATAAGCGCGACGTTCAAAAATATATGAAACAACAGAAAAAAGAAGAAGAACCATTAAACAACCCGTTCGCAGAAGCATTAAAAAAATTAAAATTTGATTAAACAAAAAGGTTCCTACCTCTATCGGTAGGAACCTTTTATTTTAGTGAATGATTTTACTTCCTTTTGCATTCTCAACAAATTTTTCACTTGATTTGTTAATTGGTGTTTTCAGTAATAACGCAGCAACAATCATAACTACTACGAAAGCACTTAACACAAGTAAATCTCGCGTTACGATATCCCAAAGCATTCCGCCAACTGTTTCACGAATTGCGCTAATTGCGTATGTGAATGGTAAGAACGGATAAATCGCTTGGAAGAACGCTGGTGTCATTTGGATTGGGAATGTTCCGCCCGATCCTGCTACTTGTAGTACAAGTAAAATGATCGCCATCGATTTCCCAACGTTTCCGAAAATAGAAACGAGTGAGTATACGATACAAACGAAGACTCCACCAATAAATAAACTAAATAACACAAACCAGAACTTATCGACTACGTACGTACCGAGTAAGAATATATCTCCCATCGATACGATAAACGCTTGTGAAAGACCTATCGTTAAGAATGTTAATAAACGTCCGAAGTAAATTTCATGGCTCTTATAATTCGCGCCCTCTTCGTGTACTTCTACCGTTAATAATGAAACCATTAATAATGCGCCTACCCATAATGCAAGCACTGTATAGAATGGTGACATCGCTGAACCGTAGTTCGGCATCGCAAATAATTTATTTTCTTTTAAATTTACTGGATTCGCAAAGTAATCACTTTGCTTTTCAACATCATTTTTCAATAAGCGTATAATGTCTTTTAAATCCTCTTCAGATTCAAAATCACGAATTTTATCTGCTAATTCTTTAATCTTTTTCTCAGTCTCCGGCATTTCAGCTTTAATATCTGCTAATTTCTTTTTCCCGTCTACTAAGCCTTTTGATGAATCTTCTAGTAATTTTTTAACATCTGGAAGCTTTTTGTCTGCCTCTTTTAAAATTTGAGATGTGTTTTTAGACATACGTTTCGTACGTTCAATTGCTGTGTTAAAGTTTGGAACGATTTCTGAATCATATGTTGCTAAGAAATCACCTAATTGAGCTGAAGCATTTTTAGTCGCTTCATTAATGCTTTCTACAACCTCTTTTGTAGGCTTCTGTCCATTATTAATTAGTGTAGTTGCTTTATTCGTTGCATCTATACCTTTTTGAACAGAATTTTGTATTTTGTTCAATTTTGCAATTCCGCCATTAAGGTTTTTTCCGCTATTTACATCTGCTAATACCTTATTTGTGCTTTCTAGAACCGGAATCGCATCACCAATTAGATTATTAGTAGCTTGTAGTTGACCATTTAAATCGTTTAAAGCCACTTTTGTACTATCTAATCCATTAACCCCTCTATTATTTACGTCTGCTATAACACCTTCTAAATTATTTTTTGCCTTTTCATATTCATTTTTCACACTATCGTATGCTTCATTTGCATCAGCTTTAGCTTGATCGACTGTGCTGACTGCTTTTTTATAATCTGCTACAAACGTTTCATTATAATCTTTTTCCGCTTGATCAATTAATCCATTTGCTGCATCTAACTTTTGATTCGCTACATCTGTTACATCTTTCTTTACTTCTTGTCCTGTACCGATAACATTTACAATATCTTTAATACCCTTGTTTGCATTTTCCATACCGCTTTTTAGCTTAGTTAAGCGATCCACTCGCCCTTGGAAAAAGCTTTGACCAAAATCAGTCGTCGCTGACTTTTGAAGTTCAGTAAATACATTAATAAGATATGCAATACTATCTGTACGCCCTTGAAGATTTTCAGAAACCGCATTAAGGTCTTGTTTTGCCTTTTCTGGATCAAACTGACCATTTTGCAATCCATTCACAACACTTTTTCCGTATGCTGTTCCTGCACGTGCTGAGTTTAAAACGTTATTAACTGTTTGATTAATGTTTCTTGCAATGTTTTTATAACCTTCATCATTCATCTTTGAAAGATCAGGGCGTGCTGGGAACTCCGGTAATCCCTTCATACCAGAAAGGTCTATCCCTGGATTCATTAAAAAGTTCGTAAAAGCATTGGCCTTATCCATTACATCTTTTGCTACAGTTAAATTGTTTCTCATTGTTCCAGGTGCGTTCTTTAAAGTTTCATCATTATTTGCAAAGAACTTATCTAAATTCCCTAACGCTTCTTGCCCATCATTAATAACACTCTCTACAACCGGCAACTCTTTTTGCGCTACTTTCACAACATCTTCTGCTCGAGTTGCATCATCTAACGCCTTATCCATAAGTGTATTCATTTCTGGGAACTGCGCTTCTAACTTAAATACAAGATCTTTTACTTTTTCGATACTTGGTAAGTTTGTTTCTAAATCGATTCCAAGATCATTGAAAATTTTAAAAATCTCACCGTTTGCTGTTTTTACAAAGTTTTTACTAATTTCTTCTGTAATACCTGATGCACCTTTTGCTGTAATCTTCGGTGCAATCGCGTTTACTTTTTCATTCACATAGTAATCCAGTTCTGGTTTTTTAGGATTTTCATCCAGAACAGTTGCAATTTTTTCAGAGAAATCTTTTGGAATCGTAATACTTGCATAATAATCTCCACGCTCAACTCCGTAAATTGCTTGTTTTTCATCTACAAATTTCCAGCCAAGATTTTTGTTTTTCTTAAGGGAGTCTACAATCTCTTTCCCGATATTAATATCTTTCCCTCTTAAATTAGAACCTGCATCTTGGTTAGAAACTGCAATGGGAACCTCTTTTGTATTTCCATACGGATCCCAAGAAGCTTTAATGTTAAACCATGCATATAACGATGGTAAAATCATTAATCCTAAAACAATAACAATTGCAGCCCAATGTTTGGCTACATTCCGTAAATCTGTCTTATAAATACGCCAAATCTGTTTCATAGAAGTTATCACCTAATTATATATTTTTCCTTCTTTAGAAAATGATACATACATTTTGCAATTATATCACTTTCTACATCGTGTATTAACCAAAAACGTACTATTTTTTCCCATTAACTTTCACTTACTTCATTATATAACGAAGTGAGTCAAAGTATGAATACAAAATGACCAAATCGGTTTTACATTCAATAATAACAAATATATATGAAATGTCATAAAAAATACAAGTATTTTCTCTTGGAAATACTTGTATTCCTAAAAAAAATCCTCACAGCTTTTATTCTCTGTGAGGATTTCTTCTATTATATATCTAATTGAACCTCTACACCGAAATGATCTGAAATTACATTTCTGTTTGTACCATTAAAAATAACTTTTGAAGAATGAACTTTTTTACTTTGGTTACACAATATTAGATCGATTCGCAAATTATGTTTATTTTCATCCCAACCAGCAATCTCGCCTTGGACAGTCGTTCCTTCATCCTTCTCTATTGCTAATTCATATGTGTCATACAACCCTTTTTGCATCATATACTCATAACCTTCGCCTTTCAATCGAGCATTGTTATTAAAATCCCCCATTAAGAAGGCGAGCTTATTGCTATCTACACGCTCCATCAAACGATCGACTTGACCTTTGAATGACTCTTCTTCATCATTCCACCAACCGAGATGACAAGAGTAAAACGTTATATCCTTACCATTATAAGCAATTGTTGCACTTACAATTTTACGCGTTTTCCAATACGTTGTATCCTCGTTTTCTGAAATGAAGAACGTATCTTCTTTTATAATATTATGCTTCGTTATAATCGCTAATCCTTCTTCATACACGTCATAACCAATATGAGAGAAATCCCAAGTAATATTGTAATCTTTTACATGTAGCGCTTTTAACTCTTCTAATAGTAAAAGTCCAAAATTATCTTCTTTCTTGTTACCGCATACATTTTCAGCTTGTATGGACTGACTTACTTCTTGCAATGCGATGACATCGTACTCTTCTTCTTGAATTACTTTAGCAAGGTATTGTATCTTTTCTATTTGATTCTCTTCTTGCCAAGAATGACAGTTTAAAGTTAGCAATTTCATATTATTACGCACCTAACATATCTTGAATGTCTGACTTTAATACGTCAGCTTTCGGACCATATACCGCTTGTACACCTTTATCTTTTACAATAAGCCCTAAAGCACCATTTTGTTTCCACTGTGCTTCTGGTGCAACAACATCTAAATCTTTTACTGTTACACGTAAGCGTGTCATACAAGCATCTACGTCAGCAATATTTTCTTTTCCACCTAATAAATCGATAACTTTTGTTGCTAATGAACCGTCTTGTACATTTCCTGTTCCTTCTGATGCCTCATCTTCATTATCAATATAGTTACCTGCACGCCCTGGTGTTGGTAAATTGAATTTTTTAATTAAGAAATTAAATAGTGTAAAGTTAAGACCGAAGAACACTAATGAAACAATAACAAAGTTGATTAAGTCTCTTGTTAAACCTGCGTTAACCATCATTGGCGTACGAGTAATTAACTCAATAAATCCAAATGCATGAACACGTAAGTTAATTAAATCAGCTAGCGCGAATGCAAGTCCTGTTGTAATAGCATATACAACATATAATACTGGAGCAATAAACATGAACATGAATTCAATTGGTTCTGTTACACCTGTTAAGAATACTGCTAATGCTGCTGATAAAAACATTGGTTTATATTTTGCACGCTTTTCTTTATCAACGTTACGGAACATCGCAAATGCAATCCCCATTAACGCTGCTGTTGAGCCGATAACTTGTCCAGCTTTGAAACGAGCTGGTACAACGTTATTTAATAAATCGTTATATGCCTTCGTATCTCCATTTGCTAATAAATTATTTAAATCTGTAATCCATGCAAGCCATAATGGATCTTGTCCTGCTACAACTTGTCCAACTTTTGAACCAGTTAGCATCGTATATGTTCCGCCTAGCTCTGTATAGTTCATCGGAATCGTTAACATATGGTGTAAACCAAATGGTAATAATAAACGCTCTAACGTTCCATATACAAACGGTGCAACAACTGGTGCACTATCTTTTGAAGCTGCAATCCAGCGACCAAATTCATTTAACCCACTTTGGATGAATGGCCATAGAAGTGATAATACAATCGCAGTAACTGTAGACCAAAGAATTACAACGAATGGTACAAATCGTTTTCCATTAAAGAATGCTAATGCCTGTGGCAGTTTATTATAGTTATAATATTTGTTATATAAAGTAGCTCCTAAGAAACCTGTGATAATCCCTACGAACACTCCCATGTTTAATGCAGGTGCACCAAGTACAGAAGTAAAGTAATCTTTTACAATTAAATCTCCCGCTATTACTGAAGAAACTTTCGCTTTTGAATCCGCTAACATTTCAGCGTTTACCCCAAATATAGCTCCTGTAATTCGGTTTGTTAAGACGAATGCTAATAGCGCTGCAAATGCACCACCCGCGCGATCTTTCGCCCAAGATCCCCCAATTGCTACTGCGAATAAGATGTGTAGATTTGTAATGATTGCCCAACCGATGTCTTCCATTACGCGAGCGATTGTATGAACTGCGTTAACATCCCCAGCAGACATACCAATTAACTTACCGATGGAAATCATTAAACCAGCTGCTGGCATTACGGCTACAACAACTAATAACGCTTTCCCGAACTTTTGCCAAAAATCAAAAGACGTAATTTTCATCTGTTCTTCCTCCCCTTTATTTATAAAAACATAGTGATTTAAATTATAATTTCTGTTCCCTTTATGAAAACGATTCCTTATGTTACTTTATTTTTATCTTTACGCAACCGTTTTCATAAATCTATTTTAATAAAAGCGTTTTCACTTTGCAATAGAAATTTATTTTTTTTCATAAAAAAAGATGCTCAAAGAGCATCCTTTTTTATTATGAAATGCGATAAACCCTTGTTTCATAAGGCTTTAAAGCAATTGTTGTTACTTCTTCATGTTCCGCAACTTCATAGTTATTTAAAAGCAAACGTTTGCGTTCTAGTGCAAATGAACCCTCATTATACACAGCTTCCTCTTTTGAGATATTACTAATTACAATGACTTTTTCATCCTGTAACGTACGTGTATATGCATAAATTTGTGGATCGTCTTCTAAAAGTAAATCGTACGTGCCATAGTTCAGTACATCGTGCTCTTTTTTCAGGGCAATCATTTTCTTATAGAAATTGAAAATAGACTTTTCTTCATTTTTTTGCTTCTCAACATTAATTTCTTTGTAATTTGGATTCATGCTAAACCAAGGTGTACTTGTTGTGAAACCAGCATTCATCTCATCATTCCACTGCATAGGTGTACGTGAATTATCGCGGCAAGAAGCCCATATAATCTCCATCATATCTTGATGTGGTACGCCCTCTGCAATTTTCTCGCGATATAAATTTTTAATTGCTACATCATCGTAATCTTCAATATTTGGTAACTGAACATTTGTCATACCAATTTCTTGGCCTTGATAAATAAAAGGTGTACCGTGCATAAAGAAATACATCGCCCCTAGAGCTGTTGCACTTTCACGCCAATATTGTTTATCATCTCCCCATGTTGAAACGATACGTGGTTTATCGTGATTCTCAATATATAAAGCGTTCCATCCTTTATTTTCTAATCCTTTTTGCCATTTCGTTAATACTTTTTTCAATCCTACAACATCAAGGTCTTTCTTCTTCTCTGCATCCCATAAACTTAAATGTTCAAATTGGAATACCATATTGAACTTACCTTGCTCTTCTCCAACCCAAAGCTCAGCATCTTCAATCTTAACACCATTTGCTTCACCAACAGTCATAATATCGTACTTAGAGAATGTATTTTCTTTTAGCTCTTCTAATAAAGGTTGAATACCTTTCACATTCATATGTTTATCAAAAGATGGCACATATTTTAACCCTTTTGGATTTGGCATATCCTTGAGGCCTTCTTCTTTTTTAATATGACTGATCGCATCAACGCGGAAACCATCAATACCTTTATCAAGCCACCAATTAACCGTATCGTATAGTACTTCGCGAACTTCTTTATTCTCCCAGTTTAAATCTGGTTGTTTACGTGAGAATAAATGTAAATAATATTGTTCTGTTTCTTCATCATATTCCCATGCCGAACCATTAAAAATACTTTCCCAGTTGTTTGGCTCCGCACCATCTTTACCATCATGCCAAATATACCAATCACGCTTCGGATTATCTTTAGATGAACGTGATTCAATAAACCATGGATGTTCATCACTCGTATGATTAATAACTAAATCAATAATAAGCTTCATATCACGCTTATGAACTTCATCTAGTAAAGCATCAAAGTCTGCCATTGTACCAAACTCATCCATAATATCTTGATAATCACTAATATCATAACCATTATCATCATTAGGCGACTTATACATTGGACAAATCCAAATTACATCTATACCTAAATCTTTTAAATAATCCAGTTTTGCAATAATACCTTGTAAATCTCCAATACCATCACCATTTGAATCCATAAAGCTTCGTGGATAAATTTGATAAGCAACCGCTTCTTTCCACCATGTCTTATTCATAGTCATTCTCTCCTTTTGCATCCCATCGGAAATTTTATGCAAACGTTTTCGTAACACTATCATAACAAAATATGAACAGTTTGCAACTGTTTTCATTGAACTCTATGTAGATTCTTTATTCTTATGCTTTATTTATTTCTCACAAAGGTAAATCTCATTCTTCACCTCTCCTTGTCCACGCGTATTACAGACATTTTTCATATATTAATAAAAAACTCTGATTATTTTAGAAAGGAGTAATAAATTGAAGCAAACAAAATTAACAGGTCGTATCGTTGTTCCCACAGATCCTGACTACGACGTAGCCCGAATGAATTTAAATTTAAGTATTCCAAAACTCCCTTGTATTATTGTTTTTTGTCAAAATAACAAGGATGTCTGTAACGCCTTAAAATGGGCACGTGAACGTCATATACCATTTCGGTTAAGAAGTGGACGTCATAGCTATGAAAATTTTTCTCTTTTAAATAGAGGACTTATTATTGATGTGAGTGAAATGCATCGCATTACTGTTAATACAGAGAAATTAACAGCAACAATTGAGGCTGGTGCAAATCTTGGCACTGTTTATAAAGAACTTTGGAATTACGGTGTTACAATTCCTGCTGGTACAAGTGCAAGCGTTGGAATTGTTGGATTAGCACTTGGTGGTGGTATTGGTATGCTTTCGCGCTTATATGGATTAACATGTGATCAATTAATGGAAGTGGAAATGGTACAAGCATGTGGAAAATTTGGTGCAAAACTCATTCGTGCAAATGAACAAGAGAACTCTAACCTTTTTTGGGCATGCCGTGGTGGCGGTGGTGGAAACTTCGGAATTGTCACTTCATTAACTTTTCGAGTCCACCCGATAAAAAATGTATCAATTTTCTCAATTACATGGAAATGGGAAGAATTTATTGCTGCATTTCAAGCGTGGCAAAACTGGGCACCTTATATAGATGAACGTCTCACTTCATCGATCGAATTATTCGCCAAGCAACGAAATAAAATCGAAGCACAAGGCGAGTTTATCGGTTCTCCCTCTGAACTCCATTCCCTATTATCCCCTCTTCTTGAAACTGGTAGCCCCTCTCTCTTTATAGAAGAAGTTCCTTATATAAAGGCTGTTGAATTTTTTAATGGAGGTAACATCCCTGAAAATTTCAAGCGCTCTGGTTCCTATGTCTATAAACCTATTCCCCTTAAAGGCATTCAAATCATGCAATCCTTTCTTTCTCATGCACCAAATAAAGATGCTAGTATTTGGCATCAATCGCTCATAGGTGCTGTTGAAAATATTTCGCCGAATGAAACGGCTTATTTTCATCGTAAAGCAATTATTGCTCAAGAATACATTACCTCTTGGAAATGCGATGATGAAGAAAATCGAAATATACGCTGGGTTAAAGGTTTACGAGAAAGCTTAGATCCTTATACACTAGGTGACTATGTGAACTGGCCCGATATCGACATTAAAAATTGGCAAACTAGTTATTATGGCTCTAACTTTCACAGATTACGTAAAGTAAAAACCATGTATGATCCTTATGATGTTTTTCATTTCCAACAAAGTATTCCTCCTTTTCATACGTGAAAAAAGGGGATAACATAAAAAAATCATCCAATATACCGTTACCTCGCAGTATGTTGGATGATTCAAGTTGATTTTCTATATCGTTTCAAATTCTTGCTCCTACTCATAAACTTTTACTTACAGATTAATTGTATTTCGTATCATTTTCATGCAATGAATGTAATTTAATATTTGGTACTTTATCTTTTTCAATACCTCTATTATAAGAAACAGGAACTTGAAATTCAAATTGCTTTGTCTCATGTTTTTGTAAATAGACTGGTTTCGGTACTGGATAGCTTTTTGAATTCTCGTTTGCATTATCATATAAAACAACTTTTAATGCTTGTGCATGATTACGATAATTTTTTAAAGTAACAATGCACTTCGGTTGGATATTCCCTCCATTTTTCTCCATTCTACACTGGCTATCTTCTTTTTTATATTCTATTGCTTCTATCCCTGTTTTTCCTGCATAATACCATGTTTTATTCAAGGTCTGGAGGATTGTATTTAAAATAAAAGGCATCATTACAATCAAAATACTAGTACCTACTACTTTTATCTTATTCATTTTTCTAAATGTACTAGACTCCTTTTTTCCTAGCCATTTTAAAAATAATATAAATGCAATTACATGTAGTATGAAAGAAACAATCAATATATTTGAGACTTTATAATCCATATAAACATACGTATGTATCGGAATCTTATAGACATTGAATAGTTTTTCCCCAATTAATTCATTATCATTTGGAATTTTTAATAATAACAAAACCCCTATACTGTAACAAATAGCTACTAATCGATCATACTCAATACGAATCATTCTTTCTCCCCTTCACTTTGTATTTTATTATCGATTTTAGCTATTATTACCATACTATACAATCTTTTTATAGAGGATAACGTAAAAAGTTCCTTATAAATATATAAAGAACTTTATTAATATACACTATGAATTAAAAAATCAATATACAATTTTCACATAGAGATTTCTTCAAAATATGTTGGATCATGTATTGTAATTTTTTTATCTAAAATTGTAACAATGCTATCATTTTTTAATTGTTTTAATACGCTGCTAACTGTCTCTCGAGATGTTCCAGATATTTTGGATATTTCAATTGTTGTAAGTGGACATGAAATTACAATCTTTTCTCCACTCTGTTCTCCTAAATCCTGCATTAAATAATTTAACGTTTGGATAACACGATCTTGTGCATTAGGAATTGTAATATTTTGCACTCGATTTTCGTTCAATTTTAATATAGATGATAATTGCTGAACAACGTACATCAATTGCGTTCTGCTGGACTTTACCATATCTTCAAAGATTACCGTTGGAATATAATATACCTCCACATCCGTCATTGCTTCTGCTGTATAGTTATATCCTCTGTCTGTAAACATACCACCATAAGGAAAAATAGAATACCGCTTTACATAGTCATCGTATAATAAGTTCCCATTTTGATTAACCCGCTCTAACTTTACAAAACCATCTAACATGAAGTAAATTCTTTCCCTTGAATCCCCTTCTAAAAATAAAAATTGACCTTTTTTATAAGTTCGCCAATAAACAAACTCTGTTAAGCCTTTCAATTTTTTTTCTGTTAAATGAGCAAATAATTCGAACTGCTTTAAGTCTTTCACTACGTTCCGTCTATTCATAAAATTCCCTCTCTCTTGCTGTATGTTGAAGCGAAAAATCAAGAAAGCGTATTCAATTTGAATTTTATCATAATTAACTTGCATATTCAGATTTCATCATGAAAACTTTATGAACAATGAATACAAAAAATATTAATAAATAAAAAGAATGAAGTTACTAACTCCATTCTTTTTTACTACTAAGTAGCGTACACAATAATTTTAAACACACATGCATACATTCTGTTTTGAAATAATAGTACCGGCTTTTTCTTCTAGTGCTTCATATACTTTTTCTAAAGACGTAATAATTGTTTTTCTTTTTGGATTTGTATTAACAAAATTAATAGCAGCTTCGATTTTTGGAAGCATGCTTCCCGCAGCAAATTGTTGTTCTTCAATATATTCTTCTAATTGATTCACTGTGACATGCTCTAATTTTTTTTGATTCGGTTGATTATAATTTACATACACATAATCAACTGCAGTTAAAATAACGAGCGTATCGGCATCTACTAATTCTGCTAATTTCTGCGCAGCGAAATCTTTATCGATAACCGCTTCAGTTCCTTTTAACCCTTCTTCAGAATCAATTACTGGAATTCCACCTCCGCCCACAGCTATCACTATGTTTCCATCTTCGACCAAAGAATTAATCACTTTATGTTCATGAATACTTACAGGCTTCGGTGATGGAACAACACGTCTCCATCCTCTACCAGCATCTTCTTTAAACACTGCTTTTGTTTCATCCATTAATTTTCTGGCCTCTTCTTCTGTATAAAAAGGACCAATTGGTTTAGTTGGATTTTTAAATGCCTCATCTTTTTTATCCACAACAACACGTGTTATAACCGTTGCTACATCTTTGTTTATATTCCGTTTTTTCAATGCCTTTCCAATTGCATTTTCCATCCAATATCCAATCATCCCTTGGCTCATTGCCCCACAAGTATCTAATGGCATTGCAGGTGTCTTTTCCGTTTCTGCAGCTTTTTGCTGTAATAAAATATTCCCCACTTGTGGGCCATTTCCATGCGCAATTACTATATCCACATCATTTTCCATTATTTTCACAAGTTGTTCTGCCGTTTTTTCCAACGCTTCTTGCTGCGCTCCCGCAGTAGCTTCTCCAGACTGTATCGCATTTCCCCCTAGTGCAACTACAATTTTTCTTCGTGCCATATTCCAGCCCTCCAGTTGATTTCGCTTTCACAGCGCTTTATAAAGTAATACTGCCTGTAATTAATCCATAAATCGCAAAGAATGCTAAAGCACCAATTGCTACGGATGATGCTAATTCCACTCGAGTAAATATTTGCTTCGAACTCTTTTGCTTTTGAACATTGTAAAAAATAAAAATACCTGGCGCATATAAAGTCATTGTTAATAATAAATACTCTAAACCGGCTGCATAAACTAACCACACGCCATAAATACTTGCGATCAAGCCAATTATTATATTTTTATTTCGATCTGCTTCTTCAGACTTTAAGCTATGCTTCAGTTGATAAAATGCTGAAAAAGCATATGGGATTAAAATAGCTGAAGATGCTAAAGAGAATGCAAAGTTATACGCCTGATCAGAAACGACGAATGTTAACAAGAATATTTGTATTAAACCATTTGTTATCCATAATGAATTTACTGGAGCCTTATTTTTATTTTCTTTTGCGAACCATTTTGGAAATACTCCATCTTTAGCCGCTAAATATGGAATTTCAGAAGCGAGCAAAGTCCAACCTAACCAAGCACCTAATACAGAGATGACTAAACCTAAATTAATAAAGATAGCACCCCATTTTCCAACAACACTTTCAAACAAATAAGCCATAGCCGGATTTTTCAAACCTGCAATGTCTGCTTGCTGCATAAGTCCAAGAGACAATAATGTGATTAAAATGTAAATGATGAGTGTACCAATTAAGCCAATAACGGTTGCTTTCCCTACATCACTTCTATTTTTTGCTCGACTGGATAAAACAACAGCCCCTTCTACCCCAATAAATACCCATAAAGTTACAAGCATTGTACTTTTAACTTGGCTGCCAACTGCTCCCCATGAAAAAGAACCAGTTTGCCCCCAAAATCCATCTAAGAACGTATCAATATGAAACGCAAAGATTCCTATGACAATAAATACAAATACAGGTACTAATTTCGCGATTGTAGTTACTAAATTCACAAGGGCTGCTGATTGAACTCCACGTAAAATTAACATGTGAACACACCATAATAATACGCTTGCACCAATAATGGATTCTACATTTTGACCGCCTTCAAAGATCGGGAAGAAATATCCTAATGAAGAAAACAATAATGTACCGTAAGCTACATTCCCAAGCCAAGCAGATAGCCAGTATCCCCACGCACTATTAAACCCCATAAAATTACCAAACCCTGCTTTTGCATAGCTAAAAATACCACCATCTAAATCTGGCCGTTTTACAGTTAGATTTTGAAAAGATAATCCGAGTGCAATCATCCCAATTCCTGTTATAACCCAGCCAATAATAATGGCTCCAGCACCAGCACCTTTTGCCATATCACTCGCTAAATTAAAGGCTCCACCGCCAATCATAGACCCAACTACAAGAGCCGTTAGTGTAAACAACCCTAATTTCTTATCTTCACCCATTCCACTCACCTCTCTTTAATTGCAATAACAATACAAAAGCAATAGTGAATGATCGTGTCTAAAGGAGGAGAAAGAAGAAAGGAAGACTCCCTTTCTTCTTTACTCCATGTTTCCTAAAGTAGCTGCCATAACCGCTTTAATTGTATGCATTCTATTTTCAGCTTGATCAAATACTTTTGAATGTTTACTGCGGAATACTTCGTCAGTTACCTCCATTTCTTTCAACCCATATTTCTCATAAACTTCTTCGCCATACATCGTTTCAACATCATGAAATGCAGGTAAACAATGTAAGAAAATTACGTTTTCATTCCCTGTTGCTTTAATCATTTTCATATTTACTTGATAAGGTTTCAATAACTCGACACGTTCAGCAAATTTTTCTTCTTCCCCCATAGACACCCATACATCTGTATAAATTACATCTGCACTTGCAACAGCTTCTTCCACATTACTTGTTATCATTACTTGTTCATTATATTTTTTTGCTAAATCAATTACTTCTTGTGCAGGCCATAAAGATTCCGGTGTACAAATACGTACATCCATTCCAACGATTGCTCCACCAACTAGTAAGCTATTAGCAACATTATTTCGCCCATCGCCAACGTAAACGAGCTTCACATTTTTCAATTTCCCTATATGTTCTCTAATTGTTAATAAATCTGCTAGTGTTTGTGTTGGATGCCACATATCCGTTAATCCATTCCAAACTGGCACACCAGAATTTTGTGCTAAAGATTCTACAGTTTCATGATTAAATCCACGAAACTCAATTCCGTCAAACATACGCCCTAACACTTTTGCTGTATCCTCTACAGATTCTTTTTTCCCAAGTTGAATATCACCTTTCCCTAAATATTCAGGATTTGCCCCTAAATCTGTACATGCTACTGTAAATGCACAACGCGTACGAGTAGAAGTTTTTTCAAATAAGAGCGCTACATTTTTACCTTCTAAATAATGATGCGGGATACCATTTTTCTTTTTCTCTTTTAATTCTGCTGCCAAATCTAGAAAATATAACAATTCTTCTTGTGTAAAATCTTTTTCTGCTAGAAAGCTTCTTCCTTTTAAATTTGGTCTAGTCATTAACATAATTCATCCCTACTTTCTCCGTTATTTATACTAAATATCTTTACGAACAATTGGCATACTCATGCAACGTGGACCCCCACGACCACGAGATAATTCCGAACTTAGAACCTCAATCACTTCTATACCGTGTTCCCGTAATAACGTATTAGATACATAGTTGCGATCATATGTAACAACTACACCTGGCGCGATTGCTAATGTGTTCGAGCCATCATTCCATTGTTCACGAGCAGAAGCAATTACATCTCCTCCTCCACATGGAATAAGAACTAATTCACTTAAGCCTAATACCTCTTTTAATGCTTCCATTAAAGAAGTACGATGTGTAATTTTAAGAGTTTCCTCATCTGATCCTTTTTCTAAAATATAAATATTCATATTCCCTTTTGGCCCTTGAATGGCTGGGTGAATTGTAAACTTGTCATAATCAACCATTGTAAATACTGTATCTAAATGCATAAATGCTCGACATTTTGGAATTTCTATTGCTAACACTTTCTTAATTTTATTTTGTCGGCTAAAGAGATTTTTAGCTAAACGTTCAATTGCTTTAGCTGAAGTACGAGCAGATACTCCAATCGCAATTGTTTCTTCATTTAAAATTAGCTCGTCGCCACCTTCAATTGGAAATTTATAATCACGATCTAACCAGATTGGTACATTATGTTTTGCAAATCTTGGATGATATTTAATGATGTACTCCATGAATAATGATTCACGTCTACGCGCTGGTTCTCTCATCTTATTTATCGTTAAGCCATCGCCCACGCTAGCTGCTGGATCACGAGTAAAATATAAATTAGGCATTGGATCTAAGTAAAACGGATAGTGATCTTCCATTAATTCATATAAATGTGTCTTCTTACTTGTTTCAATTTCGTTTTTCCGTACACCGCCCATAATTTTTTGAATTAATTCTTCATTTGAAAAGGAAAGTAAATATTCTTTTAAAGTTTGATGTGCAACATTTACGTCGGCCTGTCCTTCTTTTAAAATACGATCAACAAATTCTTCTCGAAGTTTTTTATCTACTAACGCCTCAGCGGCTAGTTTTTCTAAATAAAGAACTTCAACACCCCGATTGCGTAACGTTTGTGCAAAATAATCATGCTCTTTTTGAATAATTGGTAAGTATGGAATATCGTCAAATAATAATTGCTGCAAATAATCTGGCGTCAAGTTTTCCACTTCTTTACCTGGTCGTTTTAATAAAACCGTTTGTAATTCCCCAATTTCTGAAGTAACATGTATCGGATGTTTCATTTGTTGTACCTCCTTTTAAATATGTTTGATGTCTTACAAGTACATAATAAATGCTCTGTACTTTCATCTTTGTGAAAGCATCCACATTATCATTGTGAAATATTAAACAAGTTATTTTTTTAAAATCATACGAATATGTATTTTTATAACAAACTATCTTGCTTTCTCAATAAAAAATACATATATTACGCATATATGTTGAATATTTAACTTCCGTATTTAAACAAAAATCCTGTTTTTAATTTTATTAAAAACAGGATTTTTGCATCTAAATAATTAAATTTAATCTTTCTTCTATAATCTCCCTATCTGATTTCGACTGTGAAATTATAAGGCATGTATCATTTCCACATATACATCCTATTTTTTCTTTCCAATCTAACTCATCAAATAAAACACCAATAACATGTGCATTACCAGGTAATGTTTTAATAACCATTAATTGATCTACACAATCAATTTTCACAACCACTTCTCGTAATTTTTTCTTTAACTTTATATCAGTTTGTACATGCTCTTCTGAGAAAACTTTATATATCATTAATCCTTCTTGAGAAGGTACCTTCGTTAAGTTTAACTCACGAATATCGCGAGAAATCGTAGCTTGTGTTACTAATACATCTTTTTTTGCTAACAATTCTACTAATCTTTCTTGCTTATCTATTTCATACTCCTTTACAAATTGTTTAATTAACCGTTGTCTTTTTTCTTTTTTCATAAAAGACACCCCTTTTAATATTATAGCTCGCTATAATTTTCATCCGAAAGGGACAGAAAAGAATGTTGCGGAAACGTTCATAGTTTAACTGTAAATATTAAATCAAGCTAAATAAAAAAGAGAAGAACAATATTCTGTTCTTCCTTTTACATTGAAAATCGTTCAATTGTTTGTTTCAAATCAGTTGCTTGCTTCTCTAAATCCTTTAATAATTGATCGATTACTATCATATTTTTAGACTGTTGTAGCGTCACACGTGCCACTTCTTGCGAACCAGCTGACGTTTCTTCAGCAATTGCTGCTACAGCTTTTGTTTGTGCTCCTGTTTGATGAATGTGGCTCACTTGTTCATTCATATAACTACTAATTTGCTGAGTTGCATCGGCTACTTCCATAACACTTGATGACATTTCTTTTAAAATTAATTCCGTAGCTTCCCCACGTTTCGCCTCTTCTTTAGCTATTTTCACTTGTTCTGTCATTTTCATTGCAACTTGTTGTACTTCATCTTGCATATTCCGTAATAACTGCGATATGTTTCTTGCAGAATGATCACTTTCATCAGCAAGTTTACGTACTTCTTCCGCAACAACCGCAAAGCCTCTTCCATGCTCTCCTGCGCGAGCTGCCTCAATAGAAGCATTTAGTGCTAATAAATTCGTTTGGCTAGCAATCGCACTCACAACAGACACAATATGTTCTACTTGTTTCATTCGTTCTTCTAACTTCTGTACATTTTGCATTGAATCTTCATTTTCTTTTGCCAATGTTTGAATACCTTGAATTAAAGACGTAAAGACACGAGTACTATGCCCTAAAGCTTGAACCATTTCTAAAGACAACGTATCAGACTGCTTCGCTTTTTCTTCTACTTCACTTGCAATAGAAGTCGTTGTATCAACAGCAGAAACAATTGCTTGAATTGATGCCGCTGATTGCTCAGCGCCTGAAGAAATCTCTGCAAGTGTCTCAGATACACCTTGCGCTTGTCTCGTTGCTTCGCCTGTTTGTTTTCTAATCTGCTGTACTTGATTATTTGTATACGAAAATGTTGTATCAATATTTTTTACCATGCCCCTTAAGTTTCCTAACATCATATTAAATGCAACACTTAAAGATTTAATTTCATCATCTGTCTTCGGTAATGGAACATCTTCACGAATATCACCCTCAGCTGCTTTTCTTGCCGCTTCCTCTAACTTGCGAAGCGGTTTAATTAAAAATACGGCTGCTCCATATGCTAAAATTCCAGACCATACTACCCCTAATAACATAACGATAATATTATATACTGTTTGACTTACATAACTTTGAAAATAATCGTATATCACGTAAATAAAAAATATACTTGTTGAATATGTAATGAAAGCTAAAACTGTAGTGAATAGCATAAGTTGTGTACGTAATCCAAAAGAAAATGTTTTTCTTTCTTTTTCCATCTTCCCTTTCCCCCTTTTTATAAGCAATATATATACTACCTATATATTATTATCCATATTTTCATTATAGAAGGATATAGAGATTTTAAAAAAACATTATTTCTTTGAATATCAAATTGCACGAAAAAAATAAAGGATTCTGACAATTTATGACTAATAACAGAAATAAGGGGCAACATTTGTAAAATATATTTTAAACTGGGGGTTTTGTATGATTCAAGTTCGAAATCTAGTAAAATCATTCGGTTCACTTGATGTGTTAAAAGGAATTGATTTAGAAGTAAAAGAAAAAGAAGTTGTTGTTTTAATTGGTGCCAGTGGTTCTGGTAAAAGTACATTACTTCGCTGTCTTAACTTTTTAGAAATGTACGATGAAGGCGAAATTCACTTACAAGGTGAGCGAATTGACCCAAAGCATTCAAATTTAAATAAAGTCCGTGAAAATGTCGGTATGGTTTTTCAGCACTTTAACCTCTTTCCTCATATGACCTCACTAGAAAACATCATAGAAGCACCTATTCACGTAAAAAAATTAGAGAAAGCAAATGCAAAGGATATTGGAACTCAACTTCTCCAAAAAGTCGGCCTTCAAGATAAAGCGGATGTAACTCCTCATCTTCTTTCAGGTGGTCAAAAACAGCGCATTGCCATTGCACGAGCTCTTGCAATGAGCCCTAAGATTATGCTATTTGATGAGCCTACCTCAGCTTTAGACCCTGAACTTGTTGGAGAAGTATTGCAAGTTATGAAAGAACTTGCTGAAGAAGGGATGACAATGGTTATTGTTACTCATGAAATGAATTTCGCAAAAGATGTAGCTGATCGCGTCATCTTTATGGATGATGGAAAGATTGTAGAAGATGCTCCGCCAGCACAATTCTTTTCAGCTCCATCACATGAACGGGCAAAACAATTTTTACGCAACGTTTTATAATGTAACTTTTGTTTCAAACGAAAAGGAATACATTCATACGGTGCACAACTGATCATCCAAATAAAATATTTCAATAACATACTAAAAAACCATCCGTATGATCAATATATAGGAGGGGTTTTATGAAAAGAAAACTATTAACCATTGTTGCTAGCATTACACTATGCACATCTTTCATACTAGGAGCTTGTAGCAAAGAAAGCTCTACTACTTCATCAAATGGTGAAAAAGAATTTCGCTATGCGATGAGTGGATTATACAAACCTTTTAACTATAAAGAAAATGACGGCAAACTTGTCGGTTTTGATGTAGAAATCGGTGAAGCTCTTGCTAAAAAGATGAACATGAAGGCTACGCCAGTTACAAACCCATGGGAAACGCTGATTCAAGGTCTTCAAGCGAAGAAATATGATGTAATACTGGGTAGTATGGCAATTACAGAGGAGCGCTTAAAAGCTGTTAGTTTCTCAAATCCGTACTATCGCTCTGGCGCCCAAATTTTTGTAGCTAAAAAGAATAACGCTATCTCTTCTCCAGAAGATTTAAAAGGTAAGAAAATTGGTGTTGTAAAAGCTAGTACCTTTAAAAATCTTGTTGCAAAATATACAGATCAAATCACAGAATATGACAGCGATATTACTGCTCTTATGGATTTAGAGCCTGGGCGTGTTGACGCAGTAATTACGGATCAAATGGTTGGTCTACGTATGATAAAAGAAGGAAAATCGAATATAAAAGAAGCCGGAAAACCATTAAATCTTGATGAAATGGGAATTGCTATTCGCAAAGATGATAAAGAAATGGTTGAGAAAGTAAATAAAGCGTTAGATGAAATCATTAAAGATGGTACGTATGAAAAGATCAGTAAAAAATGGTTCGGGCGTAATATTCTCGGTGAAGAGGAAAAAACGAAGTAAGTTAGCCATTCAAAAGATTCATAAACAATGCCCCACTGATTAAATGTTCATTTTATGTGGGGCATTTCATTCTCTACTAAAATCTATACAATATGAGGTGAAACGCATGTTTGAAATTTTTATCTCTTCCTATCCCACACTCTTAAAGGCTACTATTGTCACATTACAATTAACATTAACTTCCCTAGTACTCGGTTCATTAATTGGATTATTATTCGCTTTCTTTCGAATCTCTAACAATAAAGTTTTAAATAGTATCGCTCATGTCTACATTGCTATTATTCGTGGTACACCTTTAATTGTTCAAATTGCCATTCTATATTTTGGAATTACATCCGTTGTTGTTTTCACCCCTTTTTGGGCAGGTGCAATCGCTTTAGCGATTCATAACGGTGCATATATTACGGAAATTTTTCGTGGATCTATTCAATCCGTTGACCGGGGACAATTAGAAGCAGCTCGCTCTTTAGGCATGCCTTATCCTTTAGCTATGCGACGAATTATATTACCACAAGCATTTCGTCTGTCTCTTCCTCCTCTAGGAAACCAATTTATTATCGGATTAAAAGATTCTTCACTTGTTGCTTATGTAGGAATGTCCGAATTATGGGGTTCAGGTTTATCAATTGCAGCAGGTAACTTCCAACAATTAGATACTTACATAATCGTTGGTGCATACTATCTCGTACTTGTTCTTCTATTTACTTATTTTGTTAATCTTTTAGAAAAACGATTACAACGAAAAGAAACTAACTCCGTCCAAGTCCATAAAAGGAACAAAAAGGAAGTTTCTTTATAAGAAAAAGCAAGCCTGAGATGGCTTGCTTTTTCATTGCAAAAATATATTAATTTTTACTGATTTACTTTTTTAATACTCTTTTCTTCTTCTATATGTTCCTCACGATATGAAATATTATGAGGATCTAGTCCATTTCCTAAAGAACCATAGAAATGCTCTCTATGCGGATCCACTAATTCACTTCCTTGATAATACACACGTGGTGTATTCCATAGCGCTGCCAAAGCTTTTGTCATCGGCATCTCATGATAGCGTTCCGGCCACATTTCTTTAATCTTCTCTTTTACTAACGGATAGTATTTAGAACTCATAGCAGGAAACAGATGATGTTCTGTATGATATGAGAAATTGAAATGTAAAACGTCTACCCAGCGCGGCACTGTTACTGACAAACAGTTTGCTAACGGATCATTTACTGGAACAATTGGATTTAAGCGGTGATTTGTTGCGATATATGCCATTACAATAAAGTTAGCAATTAACAACGGAATGACATATGCAAATAACCATTTTCCAGGTCCCATAATAAACAATAAACTAATCCAAACTGTCCAAGGCAAAAGAAGTTGAAGCCATACAGATTTTTGATTGGATGACTTGAACTCTTTTATAAAATGAAAGAACATTCGAGTCGAATGCAATGTAAATTGAATTGTTAGTGACAGAAAACTAAAGAATGAACGTACATGTAAAGGCATACGATATACCCAACTCAAAAACTTACTCTTCTTAAGTTTCTCAAGTGTCGGCCATGCATCTGGATCATTCTCTTCATGCTGTGTATGAACATGATGCGTTGCATTATGCCACTTTCTCCAAAGCTTTGGCCCTGTTGATAATGGCATAAATGCAATCGCGCCTAAGAAGTCACGAAGCCATGCCTTTCTTACAACAGTTCCATGTAAAATTTCATGCCCTAAAAATCCTAGTGAAGCAAAACATAATCCAAGAACAATCGCAATTCCTAGATTCGCCCACACATTCAATTCAAATACACCAATCGATATTAACCCCGCCAATGCCACAAGCAAATAAGCCAGTCCACCAAATAAACGAGTAGGCACTGGTTTAAATGCTTTTTTCGGCAAATGTGGTGATACACGTGCTGCATACCACCCAAACGTATGAAGCTCCTTCATCCTTTTGCTCCTTTCTTATGCCGCGCCTTGCGCAACTTACATATATCAATTCTTGCTTCCAGATTGATTTTACTAGATGATCCAAAAAGCATCTATTATAAGGAAAATATACTCACTCTATCGTCACTTATTTTTCGCTTTTATTATCAATGAAAAACATTTCTCTTTTTACTCTCTATCAACCTTTCCACATGATGAATCATAACAATAGAATTTCTATATTGTCAACACCTTTTATGACCTAGTAATAAAAGGTGGTTATATTTTTATAATCATACTTTATTTCACTAAAGAAAATGTATAGATTCCATAAGGATTTACCCACTATATATAGACATTTTCTTAAACGCCATAGACTCTATCTCATTCAATAACTCCCTATGTAATCAACAAACAGAATCCCTTGAATTTAGTTTTATATAAATCCTACCACTTCATAATGCCCCATCTAATTAATTATATTAAAATAATTTATAACCTCTTTTAATAAAAATAGACTACTTCTAAAACAACACACATGAATTTCATATAATATGGAAATATTAAAAGGAAAATTGTTCTAAAATCAGGAGGTTTCCGCAATGACAAGTGATACATTTCCACAACTGCCGCTATCTTATTGGATTGAATCTACTCAGTTTCCTACTTTCCCTCGTTTATCCGAAAATATAAAGACGAAAGTTGCTATTATCGGTGCTGGTATTACAGGTATTACTACCGCCTATTTACTTGCAAAAGAAGGCATCGATGTTGTTTTAATTGATTCTGGTCGTATTTTAAATGGAACAACTGGGCATACAACAGCGAAAGTAACAGCACAACATGATCTTATTTATGATGAATTAATAAATCATTTCGGTGTAGAAAAGGCCGGGCTTTACTATGAATCAAATAATCAGGCTCTACAATTCATAAATGAAACTGTTCAAACATATAAAATCGACTGTAATTTCTCAAATGAAGATTCATATTTATATACAACTACCGATAACGGATTAAGAAATTTAACGAAAGAATATGAAGCTTATCAAAAATTAAATATACCTTGTGACTATGTTCAATCTCTATCGATTCCTATTCCAGTACAATCTGCACTTGTAATGAAAAATCAAGCACAATTCCATCCCCTTCTTTATTTAAAAACACTTTTAGAAAAGTTTGTGGAGATGGGCGGAAAGCTCTACGAACAAACAACAGCTATGGATGTGGAAAAGGGAGATTATCCACAAATAATTACAAAAGAGGGCCATCATATCACTTGTGAATATGTCGTCTCTTGTTCACATTTTCCTTTTTATGATGCGAATAGCTTTTTCTTTACGCGAATGTACGCAGAACGCTCCTACGCTCTTGCAATAAAAGCAAAAACAGATTATCCAGGTGGCATGTATTTAAGTATTGATGATCCAAAGCGCTCCTTACGCTATATAACAAACAATGGAGAAAAATTAATTTTGATTGGCGGAGAGAGTCATAAAACAGGACAAGGAATAAATACGATGCTTCATTATGAAGCACTCTATTCTTTTGCTGAAGCAACTTTTGGAATAGACGAAGTTCCTTATAGATGGTCAGCACAAGATTTAATCACTCTAGATAAGCTTCCTTATATCGGACATATTAACGAAAGAAATCCAAATATATTTGTTGCAACTGGATATCGCAAATGGGGAATGACAACTGGAACTGCTGCCGCTCACCTACTGAAGGACTCCATCCTAAAAGTTCACAGTCCCTATAAAGAACTGTATGCACCATCACGCTTCCATGCAAATCCAGATATAAAAACGTTCCTCTCCCAAAACATTGATGTTGCGAAACATTTAATTGCAGGAAAGATTGAAACCGCATTACGTAAGCCAGAAGATCTCGAAGTTGGTGAAGGATCTGTCGTACATGTTAACGGTAAACGAGCAGGTGCTTATAAGGACAAAGAAGGAAAATTACATATCGTCGATACAACTTGTACACATCTCGGCTGTGAAGTTGAATGGAATAATGGTGATTGTACTTGGGATTGCCCTTGCCATGGTTCTCGTTTTTCAATTGAGGGAGACGTTCTTGAAGGCCCAGCAGATCAACCGTTAAAACGAGTTGATAATGAGTAAACAAATAAAGAAGTTCAACAAAATTACTGTTGAACTTCTTTATTTGTTATAAACCCTTTTCAGATAAAATTCGACACAAGGAGGAAAATATTAACATTAAATAAAATAATATATTCATCTACAAATTAAAAGGGGTGAATATTATGCAACCTTCAGCTCCACCTCATCTAGAATCTACAGAAACTATCTTTCCAAGCTCTATTACAAAACTTGTTGTTTTTATTTGTTGGCTAGCCATTTTAGCTGATGGATATGATTTAGGTATTTACGGTGCCGTTCTACCAAAGCTCCTAGAAGACAAAAGCTGGGCGCTATCACCAGCGCATGCTGGTACAATTGCAAGCTATGCTTTATTTGGGATGTTTATTGGAGCTATTCTAGTTGGAACGATTACAGATCTAATTGGGCGTAAATGGACGCTTATATGCTGTTTAGCACTTTTTTCTATCACAATGGGTTTAGCGGCTATCGCTCCTTCTCCTGAGTTATTTGGATTATCTCGATTTATAGGAGGAATCGGATTAGGCGGTGTTATCCCTACGGCTTCAGCACTCACTGTTGAATATTCACCCAAAAAAAGGCAATCTTTTATTTATGCTCTTATGTTTACTGGCTATCCTTTAGGTATCGTGTTAGGTACTATTTTGTCCATGCTTATGTTAGAAGATTTCGGATGGAGAATTATGTTTGGTATCGGAATGATTCCACTACTCCTCATTCCTTTCATTATTCGCTATTTACCCGAGTCCATTCAATTTTTATTATCACGTAATCGCCAAGAAGAAGTGAACCAAATTCTTAATCGTTTTCAAATTGAATTTCATATAAAAAATAAAACTCATCAAGCTCCATCTACTATACGAAAGAAAAATGGATTTTTCACTTTATTCTCAAAAGAATATATAAAAGCAACACTACTTTTTTGGATCACTTATATAATGGGAATGTTTTTAATATATGGTTTAAACACTTGGTTACCACAGATGATGCGCCAGGCGGGATATCCTCTTGGATCTAGTCTGTCTTTTCTACTTATGCTAAATATTACCGCAGCTATCGGCGCATTATTTGCTGGAGCAATTGCTGATCGTATAGGCGCAAAAATTGTTATTAGCATCTCTTATCTTATGGCAGCCATATGTATCGGACTATTAACAATCAAACCATCTGTTACAATCATTTATCTTTTAATTGGCCTTGCTGGTATTGGATCAGTCGGTATTACTCAAATATTAAATGCATATGTAACACAATACTTCCCATCACATATCCGAGCTACCTCCTTAGGCTGGGGACTGGGGCTTGGCCGAGTTGGTGCAATTGCTGGCCCAATTCTCGTCGGTATTATTATGACAATGCAATATGACTTAGCATGGAATTTTTACTTATTCTCCTTTGCAGGTCTTATCGCAGCTATATCTGTTTTCTTCATTCCTACAAAATAAAAAGAGCACAAACTTACTTGTGCTCTTTTTCATATGCTTCAAACAACATATCTCGAAACAATGTATTTAAACTCTCAATATCGATTCCTGATCCCTTTTCAATTCCTTTTACATATTGCTGATAGTAATGAATTTGTTCTTCTAAAAATTGATTTAGCACCTTAATTTTCAATCCAACATCTAATTCAGTACCTGCTTTTTTCTTTATTAACAACTTTTCAATTTCATCTAATACGCTACGTTCTAATGATAATTCTGTAATTAATCGGTCAAACTCTACAGGAGGTAAAGTCGTTTTCTCTTCTAGCCACTTACAAGCTAAAATGGGACGTAATACATAAAAGTACTTTTTCAGCTTTACATTCTCACCTTGCAAAAATTCACGATAATTTTTCGACGCCATATGTAAATAATGATATATCGTTGCTTTTGGATCAAAATTCTTCTCACTCATCTGTTGAAGTAGTTCTGGAAAATTAGAGTTTTTCGAATAAAAAATTGGTGATCGAATCCACTCAAGTAAAGCTGGGTTCGACTTCGCGAATAGTTGCAACGCCTTTTTAATATCCCAACCACTTATATCTAAATCATCACTAATTGGATATTCAATTACATCTCGTTTGTCATGAATTGATAAATACCATTCTACCGGATGTATATAAACAAACCTAACATCATAATCGCTATCTTTCGATGGAAACCCCCAAGCACGACTCCCTGATTCCACCGCAAATAAAATTTTTACATCATTCTCTTTTTCAATTCTTTCTAACTCCAACTCGATTTTCTCTCTCATTTCATAACATCTCCATTTTTTGATTATTTCCTTGGAAATTCGACAATACACTATTAATTTTACTACATACTAAAAAAACTGTCAGAAATTACTGACAGCCTAATGAAACGTCTATTGTTGCTTTTCAATTACAGTAGCAGCAATTCGTTCAAACTCTTTTTGAATCTCCTCTTTATATGCATCTACTATTGAAAAATCCATAGCAGCAATATAAATTCGTTCTAATTTATCACGAATCGATTTTGCTTTCGCTAAGAAAGACATCGCCTCATTCATTTTTGCTTTATATTGAATGGAAACATCACGAATTTCCTTCGCATATTTCTCATCCGTCCCTGGCGTAACAATAAGGGCATACATATCAATAATTTCATCACCCTCGCGACTTGGAAAATATTCATGTGGTGCGGTGCTATCAAAAATTGCAAAACCTAATTCTCTTACGATAACCATATCAAGACTATTCGGGTCAAATCCGCAATGATATACTTCAACTTCAAACCCTTTTTCTTCAGCTGCCTTAGCTAACTTTTTGAGCATCGTTGATTTTCCAGAGCCTGGGCGCCCTTTTATAAAATAACGATGTGGTAACCCTTCTGTTAAATTAGGAACAAAATCAACTGCTCCTTTCGGTGTAGCAGCTCCTAAAAAACGATGTTTGACAAGCGATTGTCTCCCGCTTTTATCTGCAAATAATTTCTGGATTAGCTGATCGGTTAGTTCATTTGCTTTATTAAAATCTATATTATCAATATATATCTTCTCCCACTCATCATGTATAACCAATGCCTCTTTAAAACGTGCGTAAGCAGACTGAAAAGCTTTGCTTGCTTCTGAAACAAATCTTTCAATTTCTAACTTCTGCTTTCTTAGTTTATCTGAGTCCCAAGCAATTCCTAAATTTATATACTCTTCAACAACTCCTGGCATTTTTGGCTCAATAACATGCGGTGATGTCCCATCAACAATTCCTACTTTTAATTGTGGGATAATTACACCATCAACCGATTTATTGTCAGAAGAACAATGTAAAAATTCAATATCATATCCTTTTCCAACCCATTCACGACCTATTGCCTTTATTAAAGAAGATTTTCCCGTTCCTGGACCACCCTTTAAGATAAATAATCTGTCTAATCCTTTTAAATTCTCTTCGTATAAATTGTGAAATCCCCTAGCTGTATTACCACCAGCATAATAATTCAATACATTTCCTGTCACTGCACTCACTCCTTCGCAGCATTCTATTTACATAAGCTACAATATGCGAGCGGCTTTATTTGGGTGAATACCTATTTTGTATTGCACATAAAAAGGAAATGAATTACAATTTAACTATCAGAAAATTAAGGTTTTCAAACCGAATACTTCTTTATCAAGAGAGGCAGAGGGACTGGCCCTTTGAAGCCCAGCAACCTCAGTTTATACGAACTGAATAGGTGCTAATTCCTGCAAAATGCATTGCATTTTGGAAGATAAAACTCAACTAGCATGTAAAGCTCATCTTTCTTGATACTGAAGGATGAGCTTTTTATTATTTGAAAAACATATATTGGAGGTATGTAAAATGAAAGTAATTGATTTATCACAAACATTTGAAAATAATATGTCTCAATTTCCTGGAACACCTAAAATACAACTAGAAGCTGTTACAAGTGTTGAAGAATCAGGCTATCAAGTTACAGATTTTCATTCTGTCGTTCATGTTGGCACGCATTGTGATGCTCCTGCGCATTTTATTTCAGGCGCAACGACCATCGATCAATTACCGCTGGATCAATTTGTAGGTGAAGCTGTTCTTATTGATGTAACTCATGTACAAGAACGAAAACTACCTAAAGAAGTACTGCACGATGCTGATATAAAAGAAGGAGATATTGTTATTTTCCATTCCAATCTATCTACTAAATGGAACACGGAGGCGTATGAGAAAGAAGCTTTTTATCTTTCTGAAGAATTAGCCGAGGAACTAGTACAATTAAAAGTAAAATCTGTCGGTTTAGATTTTATTTCTCCTGATGAGGTAACGACAGAAACATCACCAATTCATCACATACTACTTGGGAATAATATTTATTTAATCGAAAACTTAACAAACTTAGATGCTATTCACACGAAACGTTTCTTCTTCTCAGCAGCACCTTTAAAAATTAAAGATAGCGACGGTGCTTTTGCAAGAGCATTTGCTGTAATTTTTTAAACAAACTATACAAAAAAGCAAAGATCATCATTGACCTTTGCTTCTATTTTTTTTATTTAAATTAAGAAAGAATTGCTCAACATGAGGACGTAACCAAGCTAAATAATCCTTCTCTTTCTTCTTTGTACAAGCTATTTCTTCCCCATCTACCATTTCAACAAGTTCTAGTTCTAACAGTTGCTTCGTGAATGCTAACATATTCACTTCTTCGGATGGATACTCTTCTTTTAATTTCTCCTCAATTTCCCCCAATAAAAAACCGTCACGCATCATTGCCAATGCATCAATCCAAAGTGGCGGCATTTCATATTTTTCTCCTGTAATTGTGTCTTTTACAGTATAATTCTTTTGCTCTTTTCGAAATTGAATCGTGTGTAAACATACAGTCGAATTTAATGTTAATTCCATCATACCACCTCTTTCATAATATCTGCATAGAAAAAAGGATGCGTGTGCACCCCTTCTTATCTTTTCATAACACTACTGAACCGCTACATGAGCAATCAATCTCATGTCGATATTTTCCTCCATTATAAACGAAGTATTTTATAAAAAAAACCCTTCTTGAAACATTTTATAAAATGTTTATATTTACACAACAAGAACACTTTTCTGAAAAATCTTTTCTCCCAATACATTAAAAGGTAGGCAAAAAAATTTCTACTTTCGTTCCTACTCCTACACTACTTTGGATCGTGATACTCCCTTGATGTTCCTTAATAATTTTATATGTAATCATTAATCCAAGTCCTGTACCAGTCTCCTTTGTTGTGTAAAACGCCTTGCCGATTTTTTCTAACTTCTCATTCTCTATACCAAATCCTTGGTCTTCAACAGAAATACACAAATGTCCTTGCGTTTTTTGATATGCACGGATATGAATTTCTCCACCCTCTGGCATTGATTCTATTCCATTTTTAATGATATTTAATAACACTTGTTTTAATTGCTTATCATCACCGTTTATAGCCGGTAAATTCCCATCTACTTGTAAATGACATTTAACTCTATATTGCGTTGCATAACTTTCCATTAGATGCACAACATATAGAAGGATGTCTCGTATATTACACCTTTCATAATTTGTTGGCTTTGGTTTTCCTAACAACATCAATTCACTAACAAATCCATTGACTCTTTCAATTTCTTGTAGCATAATGTCGTAGCTCATCGTATCAGTTGGGTTTCTTTCTTTTTGCATTTGCGTAAACCCTTTTAACGCTGTTAACGGATTTCGAATTTCATGGGCAATTGTTGTAGACATAGTCCCAATCACAGCTAAATTTTCCGTCTCTTTCATATTGTTCATCATTTCAACCACTGTTCTTACATAAGATTGAAATCGTTTTAATAAAGAATGTGAAATAATGAAATAAAATACACATAAAACAAGTGGAATTATCACTTTTAAATCTTGTAATAGCAATGTGAAAAATACGTACTTTCCAATTACACTAAAGGACACTAAATAAAAGTATTTTTTATTCACGAAAACTGGGGCAAATAAAATTAATAACATTTCTACCATACTGCCATGTTCAAAAGGTCTATCCGTTCGCAAATAAATCATTAAATTATTCACAAGATTGATAAACATGTACCCAAATAAAAATAAATATTTTACAGAATATACATACCCTCTTTTTTGAAGATATATAGAAATAGGAAATAATGCTATTACAAATATAGGCACACCTACCCCAAGACCACCTTCTGGCCACCCTACCGCTGTTCCACTAATATTCATAGCAGGATATACAAAATAATATATAGCGTCATATAAAAAGAATATAATATAAAATAATAATATAAATACCTTTAAGGCTCTTCTTTCTTCATAAATCAAGCTCTTGTATTTATTCATATAAAAACTCCCCTTGATCGATACAAAAAACTTTCATTGTTATCTCCTTAAAGTATAAGTATGAAATTGCTTTCAGGGCAATATTTAACCTTATAATACTGAAAGGAAGGAGATTTCTCCTTCCTTTTGGTAACAACTTACATCCATCTTACCCTGTCATGTAACAATCCATCCGTAAAATTATTATGCCCCATTACAAAATCCTTCATATATAAATTTAAATACTCACCGTACTTACTTTCTGTATTTAATAACAACTCCTCGACGTAATAAGCACCTTGTTCGAATTGATCTAAAAGTAAACTGGACAAGCCCGCATAAATCCCGCACCCTACCTGAAAATACGTTGCATTCGTTTTATATTTACGAAAAACTTGGCTACTATTCATCACATTATACATATATGTCTCACTATTTTCATAAACGAGTAACACACCGACCAAGTCCTCTCCAGCAACCTCTTCTTCCGCTGGATTAAACACTTTACGATTCCAGTTCCATAAATCTTCTACTTGATCTAAGTTCTGTCTAATTATATTTGTTGTATACTCATTAATTCGATAAAGAAAACCAACTTCCATATTGAAGTTTTTCCCTAAAATTAATACTTCCTCATGTGGCATTAAACAACCATAGAATTCTTTTTCTCCTAACTTCACTTTATACTCTGAAGAATATACATCTTCATAAAAGTAAAGAGGACGATGATGACTCATATACATCGGATAGCTCCAGATCGCTTCATCTAAAAATCGCTCTACTGCCCATGAAGCATAAAGTGTATGTGGCTTTATAAGTGCTGTATCATTCAAAAATGATGTGTCATGTTCTACAATATAACATGCTCTTGGCCTTTCATTTGGTCGTTCCTTCATAAGCTCAACAACCATCCATTGAACAACACCTGGATTCATACCTGAACCTATAATCGCTTTTGTATTTGTAAATTTCTCTTTCTCCTTCTCAAACCTTGTATATCTTTCCGTAAGCTGAAAACCGATTAAGCTATCGTCCTGATCTACTGCCTCATTTTCCAAGGCTGAATTAATATAACAAATTCCTAGTTCATTACAGCAGCTTAATACTCTAATTGTATCTGCCCCTGAAACATCAATCACAACACTCGTTCTTTTTTCTTTTAAATGTTTTTTAAATTCCACTACATTTTGAAGGTTTATTTCATATAAATATAATTGATCTTTCAAATTCGAAAACAACTCATCGTAATAATTCCTATCTTTTTGTTTTATATCCACCAAATGAAATTTAGCATTCTTTAATACTTCATAAATTGGATCTTTTTCATTTGCTATCGCTTGATTTAAAATTGCTAAAACTGCTTTTGCTGCTCCACCAGCACTACCAAGCAATGTAATTGATAACGAATTCGGAAACTGCTCCACAAACAAAACCCCTTTAATAAATTAGTTGAGCAGCTCCTCCTCAAAAAATAAATTGAATATATAATAAGATAGCTCGTACATATTTCTTTATAAATTAGTGCAAAATTCCCTCAAAAAAATCACACCATAATATATTTATATTCAATTCATTTTCCCCTCATATTCAAATCGAGCTAAACAAATAGGCTCGACCTTTTCTTCTGCATATAAAAGAAAAAGCCAGCCCTTTCAACTAGCTTACGGACAATGGACAGATTTTACATGTTGAATATTTACATACATTTTCGCATCACGTGCTTTTGATATTTCAATATGACCTTCATCAATTTTCGCCATTTTTCCAATTTTATTGGACTCCTCACCTAAATCGAACACCATAATTTTCCCAGCCATTTTAATAAGCTGTTCTTCAAACGTTCGAGCTAACGTAATATTTAACGGATTCACGGGGAGTTCATTTTTATTGAGGGCATAAGGCACTTGATTTTCTTTATACGGAATTAACCATTTCAAGTGTTTTAAAGATATATATACAGTTTTATAAACTGGACTATAAAAAACAATATAATCGTTCATCACACTTGTAACATAACCATGTATTGGAGCATTTCCGGCTACATAAATTTCCGTAAAAATCCCTTTAGATGTACTTAATACTTTCCTCAAAGAAATTGAAGGAGACTCTCTCTTAATTACAGAATCCACATCTGGTTTTGAGATTTCTTCATCATTTGATCTTAAAAACTTATAATATTGTACATGATATAAAGATATATATACGTAGTCTTGTCCATTGTAAAGAACAACGATATCATTTCCTACATCAATTAATACACCTTTAAATCTTTTTTCACCGATTAATTTAACATATATATTTTCTCCAATACTTTTGTTTAACTCATTCATCTATATCCTCCTTCCTATGAATTTCTTCTTATCTGTCTTCCATTTCTAAAAAAATAATCAGGGCAAAGTTCTGTTTTAATAGTAAGTAATTCCTTTTCATACTATCGAAATAAGAAATTGTTCTTCTCTTTCCCTCATAATGCCCCTCTTATTTATTAAACATTATTCATCTTCATTCTTTTTACATTTAACTACTTGACTCACACTCTTAATATGAGACTTAATTACATAAATAACTTCATCGCCGTTTACTAGTGTAATACAGCCATGGTGTACCTCACTTAATAAACCTTCCACACACTCTGGACCGCCACGATTAATTTTTACCCACTTATACTTCAAGTCTTTTAATATATCTAAAAAAGTATCCTCATCGGAGCAGAAACATGAACTATAGCAATCGCCACATTTACTTTCTTTCACTTTCTTCACTAGACTCTTCACATGTTTCAACTGATAATATACTAATTCACCATGAGGTAACTGTAACGTTAGATAATCTTTTCCTAACGATACGAGCTCACCAACTCGACTTTCTGGTCCACGAAGGTTTACTTTTACAGTCTCACCAACTAAACATTTAATTTGGTCACAGCATAATACATTCTCCAATTTCGTATCCCCCTTTCTTATTATCTTCCTCTACTTGATTGTCTTTGTGCACGAGCACGACCTGAATTATCGCTACTTTCCTTACTATCGTCGCTCTCATCACTCTCTCCGCATGCTAAAGCATTATAGTTAACACTTTTAATATGCTTTATTGCAATTAATATAATTTCTTCTTTTACGATTAATGTTACGAAGTCACAAGAAACATCTTGCAAAATGCCTTCCACTTTCTCTGGACCGCCGCGATTAATTTTCACCCAGCAATATTTGAAACTTTCAAGTAGTGCTTCAAAATCTTCTGCACAGGCGCAATCTTCCCACTCACAATCACTTGATCCACATTCTTTCGCATTTTTTGTAATACTTTTTAGATGTTTAAGTTGATAGTAATAAAGCTCACCTTTTTCATTCTTCAATACGAAGTAGTCCTGACATACTGATATTATTGTTCCTTTTTGAGATTCTGGACCACCCCTGTTTACTCTCACAAAAGATCCAATTAAGTCTTTCAGAAAATCACAATGAAATAAACTCACGAGAAAACCCCTTCCATTAATTTATAAGCTTTTGCACTGATAGTATATGTATCTGTACAGGTTACGTTCTCTATGTTTGTCCTAGCTAGAAAAAAATATGCTTTTAACATGGTAGACTACTACCTATCAAAATTTGAAGAAAGGCTAAGAACTCCTTATGTTTTTGATATCTTCAAACAAAAAATCCCTTATGAAGATACATTTCTGCATATCTTCATAAGGGATTTCCCATAGTTTAATCTTCGTCTTTAACATCCATATCTTCTGGAATTGGTTCGTTCAATATTTCTTCCACTAATTGCTTATATTTCTCCATTTGTTCTAAATGCGTATTGAATTGTTCTTTATTTACTAAATATTGCTCTCCATCGAATAGCGCACGAATTTTCTTTTGCTGAATTAACTCTTCAATATACGATTTTGGTAAATTCAAATACTCCGCAGTCTCTTCTATTGTTATATACAATGCGTTCATTCCTTTATTATTTTTTCATCTATACTGTATCTTACTTTACTTTATTTTTGTAAACAAATAAAAAAGATTTTGTAAATGCAGTTCAAAAAGCAGGTAGATGCATTCCATATATTGTATAGTATTATATAGTAAGAATTTTTTAAATATAGAATGGTATTACCCATTTACACAAAGGAGAGTTAACATATGGCTACTCGTCACATCATTACAATGTTAGAAAAAACACTACAAGTTGAAACAGAAAACACAATTTCTCATTTGAATGTATCTTTATCTGATCGTTTTCTTTCTCAAAGCACAGCAATACATGAAAACAATTGTTATCATACAATTGGTGAATGGTACAAAAATCATTTCTTATTCCAACAAGATGATTTCCTTTGGGCTAAATATGCCTTCTATGACGCATATTGTGAAGCCATCCAAAAACAAGGTCATCTTACAAAACGCGTCCGTCAAATATTAGAATCATTGGCTCGAAAACATGGAAAACAATATATTGCTTCTATACTAAATATGCCATTTCCTAATGAACGCGCTAAAGGGACAGCTTAATTTAGCCATGTTCTGCGTAAGCAAAACATAGCTAAATTGTTTTCTAAGATGCTTTACCAATAAAAATGTTCATATCATATGAACTGATGAAACCGGTGTCATTATAATGATTGAAAATATAGTAAACAGGAAAACCCCCACGTACATCTCTCATCCATTTGAATAGAGAAGTATGTGGGGGTATACTTGTTCCTTATTATTTTATCATCTGCTTAATCAGTTCGCGATTTCTCTTCTTAAATACTTCATTATGAGAAGAAACCATTCCGTACTCACTTGCATCTGGTTGGATAAATTGCTTTGCTTTATTCACAGCATTTCCAGCATCTTGGAATGCACCTGCAATTAAGTGTAGTTTCCCTTCGTGCTTTAAAATATCTCCAGCAGCATATAATCCATCTACTGAAGACTCACTATTTGCATTACCTGCAATATAATAATTATCTATAATTGCAACGTCTAACTCACTATTTTCTAATAATGTAATGTCGCGTTCATATCCATGATTAATAATAACTTCATCAATAGGTAAGTGAGAAACCTCACCTGTTTCATGATTTGTTAATTCTACATATTCGATCGCTTCATGATTATCACCAGCAATTAATTTTGTAATCGATGTATTAAAGAAACACTCCGCTGAGCTGTTCATAAGTTGTTTTACTTGTGCTTCATGACCAGATAATTCTTCTTTTCTATAGGTTACATACACTTTTTTCGCAATTGGTTCCAATTCATTTGCCCAATCAACAGCAGAATTGCCTCCACCGGAAATAATAACTGTTTTACCTTTGAAACGCTTTAAAGATTTAACTGTATAATTTAAATTCGATACTTCAAATCGCTCAGCACCTTCAATAGATAACTTTTGCGGTTTCAATATACCACTTCCTGTTGCGACGATAACTGTTTTTGAAAAGTGTTCTTCGCCAGTACTTGTTTTTAATGTAAAAGTACCATCTTGATTACGAATAATCGATTCTACTTTTGTATCTAATACAACTTCCGGCTTAAATGTTAACCCTTGCTGTACAAGTTGTTCAATTAACTTATCACCTGTAACTGGCAATAGTCCTCCTACATCCCAAATCATTTTTTCCGGATACACATGTATTTTTCCACCTAAATGTGGTTGAAATTCTATTATTTTTGTTTTCATTTCTCTGAGTCCACTATAAAAAGCTGAATAAAGCCCTGCAGGTCCTCCGCCTATCACGGTTACATCAAACAATTCTTCTCGATTCATTCGTGCTCACTCCTCAGCTATTAATCATTGATTATCATTCTCAATAAAATATAACCTGTTTCCGCAAAATTTACAATCAAAATTACTATTGACAATACACCTATATAAAATTATATTATTTAAAGAATCAATAGTGATAATCATTATCATTTTGTTAATAATTAGCAAATTTGAGATTACATCTTCTTTTATTAATATGGTTAATACTATATTATAAAATCTCATATTCAAGATTTTTAATAAATCATTTTGCTTTACCACTACTCTTTCAAAAAGATTGCAGTTAAACAAATTATTGTATACACATATCATCTATGTTAAAGGAGAAAGACGATGAAAAAGTTATTTATTTCACTAACAGTTCTTTTCGTTCTTGTTATGAGCGCTTGTAGCAATGGCTCTACAGACAAAAAGAACGATGCAAAAGGTAGTAAATCAGAAACAATTACATACCAATCTGAAAATGGTAAAGTAGAAGTTCCTGCAAATCCAAAACGCGTTGTTGTATTATCATCATTCGCTGGTAACGTAATGTCATTAGGTGTAAATCTTGTTGGGGTAGATTCATGGTCTAAACAAAACCCACGTTTTGATAGCAAACTTAAAGATGTTGCTGAAGTATCTGATGAAAATGTTGAAAAAATCGCTGAACTAAATCCAGATTTAATCATCGGTTTATCAAATGTTAAAAATGTCGATAAGTTAAAGAAAATCGCGCCTACTGTAACATACACTTACGGAAAAGTTGATTACTTAACACAGCATTTAGAAATCGGTAAGTTATTAAATAAAGAAAAAGAAGCAAAAACTTGGGTTGATGACTTCAAGAAACGTGCACAAGAAGCTGGTAAAGAAATTAAAGCAAAAATCGGTGAAGATGCAACAGTTTCTGTTGTAGAAAACTTCAACAAACAGCTTTATGTATACGGCGAGAACTGGGGCCGTGGAACAGAAATCCTGTACCAAGAAATGAAATTAAAAATGCCTGAAAAAGTAAAAGAAAAAGCATTAAAAGAAGGTTACTACGCATTATCTACTGAGGTATTACCTGAATTTGCTGGTGATTACTTAATCGTAAGTAAAAACAAAGATACTGATAACTCATTCCAAGAGACAGAATCATATAAAAACATCCCAGCAGTAAAAAATAATCGCGTATATGAAGCAAACATGATGGAATTCTATTTCAATGATCCACTTACATTAGATTTCCAACTAGACTTCTTCAAGAAGAGCTTTCTTGGTAAATAATACAAACATGAGGAATTCTTAATTTAAGAATTCCTCTTCCTTTATTCTATGAACAGAAAAGATGTGAAACGAATGACAAAAGATCATGACAATCCACGTTCTATAGCTTTTACATACAAACTAATTTTAAGCTTAATTGCATTCTTTCTTATTTTTATGGTTGCAATGGTATTAGGTGCTGCAGATACTTCGATAAAAGATGTATGGTTAGCACTCACTTCCTCCGCTAAAGGAGACAAAATATCTATTATTCGAGAAATACGTTTACCACGTGAAGTTGCTGCTATTTTTGTAGGAGCTGGATTAGCCGTTTCTGGGGCTATTCTGCAAGGATTAACACGAAATCCACTTGCGGATCCTGGATTATTAGGGCTATCTGGTGGAGCAAATGCTGCGCTTGCACTGACACTTGCTTTCAACCCTTCCATCAGCTATCTTTACTTAACATTAGCTTGCTTTATCGGTGCGGCAATTGGCGCAATTATGGTATTTGGAATTGGTATGGTGAAAAAAGGCGGCCTTTCTCCTCTTCGAATTGTATTAGCAGGCGCTGCAGTTTCAGCATTTCTACTCGCAATTTCAGAAGGAATCGGCATTTACTTTAAAATTTCACAAGATGTATCACTTTGGACTGCTGGGGGCGTAATTGGAACAACTTGGAGCCAATTAAAAATTATTATTCCAGTCATTTCAATTAGTATCTTTATCGCTATCTTACTAGCAAAAAAATTGACAGTTCTTAGTTTCAGTGAGGAAGTGGCTATTGGACTAGGTCAAAAAATTATTGTTATTAAAACTATTTTATTTATCATTATTATCTTACTTGCAGGTGCATCTGTAGCGCTTGTTGGAAATATGGCATTTATCGGCTTAATGGTACCTCACATGGTACGCCCAATTGTCGGTCCAGATTACCGATTTGTTATACCGATGTCAGCAATTGCTGGAGCTTCCTTTATGCTACTTGCAGATACAATCGGACGTACTATTAACGCTCCATACGAAACACCAGTTGCGGCAATTGTTGCGATTGTAGGGTTACCATTCTTCCTATTCATTGTACGTAAAGGAGGAAAAACATTCTCATGATGCAATCTATTTTAAGAAAACAGCGTCTCATTATACTCGCTTTACTTATAGTAATCATCACAACCATTGTAGTTGGAATGGGACTTGGTTCAGCGTCTTTATCTTATGATCGACTACTCCCAACATTAATGGGGCAAGGGACTTTTAAAGAGGAGTTTGTTTTATACTCTTTAAGACTACCTAGAATTGTCATTACATTATTAGCTGGTATGGCTCTCGCTTTATCAGGGGCTATTCTGCAAGGAATTACCCGAAATGATTTAGCTGAACCTGGTATTCTTGGTATTAACTCTGGGGCCGGTGTTGCTGTTGCTATTTTCTTTTTATACTTTCCAATAGATGTAGGTTCATTTCTTTACTTACTACCTGTAGTTGGATTTATCGGAGCATTTCTGACAGCTGTTCTAATTTACGTATTTTCATATAGTAAATCAACTGGACTTCAACCAATCCGATTAACATTAACCGGTATCGGTTTTGCATTTGCACTATCTGGAACGATGATTGTCCTTATTTCATCCGCGGATCGTATGAAAGTAGACTTTATTTCAAAATGGATTGCCGGAAATATTTGGGGAGATGACTGGATCTTCGTTTTAGCAATGCTCCCATGGTTAATCGTATTCATTCCGTTTATTTTCTATAAAGCAAATCGATTAAACATTTTAGCATTAAACGAACCAGTCGCAATTGGCGTTGGAATTGAAATTGAAAAAGAACGCAGGTACTTATTAGTTGCAGCCGTTGCACTTGCAGCTGCAGCTGTTTCCGTAACAGGAGGAATTAGCTTTATCGGATTAATGGCTCCTCATATTGCGAAATCTTTAGTAGGTCCAAGACATCAAATTTTCATGCCTATCGCCCTTTTAATCGGCGGATGGCTATTATTATTAGCAGATACAATCGGACGAAATATCGTTGATCCTAATGGCATTCCAGCAGGTATTGTCGTTGCTTTAATTGGGGCTCCTTACTTTATGTATTTGTTGCTTAAGAAAGCGTAAAAGACACCCTCAAGATCTTTTCTTGAGGGTGTCTTTGTTTCATTCTACTGCTGCCCATACCCTTCAAACTTCTTCGCCAAATTCTCCATCTCATCTTCTGGCAATAGCTTTGGTTCCCCAATGCTTTTCGTTTGATAATAAATTTGAGCACAAAACTCAATCTCTTCTGCAACAGTAAACGCCATTTTTATATTATTTGCACCAGCAATTAAACCGTGATTTGCAAGTAGCACAGCTCGGCGATCAATCATGCCTTCAAAAGCAGCATCCGCTAATTGCTTCGTACCAAATGTTTCATACGGCGCACAGCGGACATTCGGGCCTGCAAAAGCAATTAAATATGACACAGCCGGAAGCTCCCATCCTAATGACGCAATCGTCTTCGCGTAAGGAGAATGTGTATGCACAAGCGCATTTATATCTTCACGCTTCCTATAGTAAATAAGGTGCATATCTAATTCACTTGATGGTTTTCTCTCTCCTTCTACTACTTCACCATCTAGGTTTAATATAACTACATCTTCAGGCTTTGTTTCATAATACTCTAAACCACTTGGGCTAATCGCAACAAGACCTTGTTCACGATTAAAGATACTAATATTACCGCCCGTTCCCTTTGTTAAACCACTAGAAATCATTTTCTTTCCATACGCTACAATTTCTTCTCTTTCTTTTTGTAATAACATATACATCCCCCTAAGTATGAAGCTTATGATGACTGACTTTTACATTTATCTACTTATTGAAATAGCTTTTTTAAATTCTCCGTAAACGGTGCCTTTACAATCCCTTTTTCTGTAATAATCGCTGTTACATTTTCATGTGGAGTAACATCAAATGCTGGATTATATACTTTACTTTCTGTCGGAGCTGAATATTGTCCGAAACGATTAATCACTTCAGAAGCATCTCTTTCTTCAATCGGAATTTCTTTTCCTGTCGATGTCTTTAAATCAATTGTCGGCGTTGGTGCCGCTACATAAAACGGAATGTTGTAGTATTTCGCTAAAATAGATACGCCTAATGTTCCAATTTTATTTGCTATATCACCGTTCGCTGCCACACGGTCGCATCCAACAATTACAGCGTCAATCTTCCCTTGTGACATGACCATAGCCGCCATATTATCCGTAATGACAGTAACATCAATTCCCGCTCGCTGTAGTTCTAATGCCGTTAACGTTGACCCTTGTAATCTTGGACGTGTTTCATCCGAAAAGATTTTTAAGTCCCATCCTTTTTCTTTCGCTAAGTACATTGGAGCCGTCGCAGTACCATACTTAGTCGTCGCTAACGCACCAGCATTACAATGTGTTAATACTCCCATTCCATCATGGAATAATGTTAATGCATGTTCTCCAATTTGACGGTTAATTTCTTCATCTTCTCTATGAATCTCTTTTGCCTCTTCTAGTAATCTATTTTTCAGCTGTGAGATTGATAAATGAATATTATCTGTCGCTACACTTTCCATTCTTTCAAGTGCCCAAAATAAATTTACGGCAGTCGGTCTTGATGTCGCCAAGTATGTACATACCTTTCTTACTTCATCCATAAATCCTTCTTCCGTACTTTCAGCAAATTCCTTTATCCCTAAATACACTCCATAAGCTGCTGAAACACCAATCGCTGGTGCACCTCGTACTTTCATTACTTGAATGGCATCCCACACACTTTCAGCTGTTTTAAAAGATTCATAAACAATTTCATTCGGTAATAACGTTTGATCTAATAAAACTAAAGAATCATCTTTCCACTGAATTGGTATTAATTGCTCTTCCATCATATTCTCCCCTTACTCCGCGTAGTGCATTGACTGTTCTTTTAACGTTTCTACAAAACTTGTACCCGTTCTATATTGATTCGCTCGTAAAATAAAACTCTTCGCTACTTTAAGACAAATTCGCTCCGCTCTAGCACGTGCTTCCTCATTCTCAATACAAGTAATATCTTTTACTTTCGCTAATCCAACAATACGGCGGATTAATTCAAGACCTGTCACTGCAGCTGTATCCTCTAATACAGATTGTAAATAGGCTTCGTTAAAGCCTTCTTCCTTCGCCATAATCTCGGTCACATGAATATCCCAAGCATCTAAAAACTTCTTCTTAAATAAATCAATTACCTCTACCATCGTAGTTTGTAACCAATCCATATACGTATCTTTCTCAGCTCCAGGTAGCATCGTTGCATCTGCATTCACCCAAGCAAACATTAAATTCGCCATTACATTCCCGACGTCATATCCCATAGGTCCATAAAAAGCAAACTCAGGATCAATAACCTTTGTAGAATCATCTCTTACAAAAACAGAACCAGTATGTAAATCACCATGAATAAGCGCCTGTGCATTCGTCATAAAAGAAAATTTACGTTTCGCTACTTCCATCCGAAGCTCTTTATCACTATAAATATGCTCCCTAATCCATCCCTCATTTAAAGGAAATAACTCATTACGCTTATTATGATTTGTAAATGGTTCTGAATATACGAGGTCCTCTGTAATCTCACATAATTCAGGATTTATATAATTCTTCACAAGTTCCTTCTTCTCTTTATGATTCATTACAACATCCGATGTTAATAAAAGTGTATTTACCATAAAAGTAGTTAAGTCGTCAGCAAGCCGCGGAAATATTTGATGATTTATAAGTGCTGTACGTAATATTGTGTGATTCGATAAATCTTCCATTACGCAACAGTTCATCACACTATCAAATAAATACACCTTAGGAACAAGTCCAGGTGCTAACTCATCCTCTAACTGCAAAACATCTGATTCTATGCGAATACGATTCGTCGACAACTTAAACTCATCTGAAATGCGAGCTGTATCCCCAGCTTGCTTTACGATGACAGACATGTTCTCTTTTTCATCCCAAACGCGGAACACATAATTTAAATTGCCATCACCTATTTCTTTACACTTTAGCCCCTTTGCATGTTCAAACTTAGATAATTTCTCTTTCACATATGCAATCACATCTTTAGCTTCCATTAAAAAATACTTCATGAACTTAGACATGGTTTCCCCTCCACACTAATTGTAAGCGTTTTCTAAAAGCTATAAAAAATAATAGGATTAAATCTTTCATCCTAAAATATATGATCTTCTTTTTGAAATGTATATCTAGGTTTTATTATATCTTGTTAGCACTTTGAGTCAATGTTTCTAACTATTATCGTAATATACTTCCTAATTATATATTTGAGATGACAAAAATTGTTCAAAAAATTTCCGATTCATTTTATTTTATTTATCACAAAATTCTTTGTAAAATAGAAGTAAGCAGTTTCTTTTCAAAACCACAACTTCTAAGAAATATCTCCTTCCTAAGAAATTAAACTTACACACTATCTCTAACATACACACTAAACTTTCAACTACTCATCTAAAATTTATAGACTTAAAATTACCTTTCCATTCCCTGTTAGTCTTAATTGAGAATAAATATTAATTAAATTGGTATAAAGTTGGTTTATTCTCTTGACAAAATAACCACTTCTATATGATAATTAATATCGAATTAGAATTATTATAGTTAATTAAAAAATATATTTTATGAGCACACTATTTTTTGATGCTCAAAACCAACATTTAGGAGGAATTTTAACATGTTATTAATCGGCACAGAAGTAAAACCGTTTAAAGCTAATGCTTACCATAATGGAGAATTTATCCAAGTTACTGACGAAAGTTTAAAAGGAAAATGGAGTGTAGTTTGTTTCTACCCAGCTGACTTCACATTCGTTTGCCCAACTGAACTTGAAGACTTACAAAACCAATACGCAACTCTAAAAGACTTAGGCGTTGAAGTATACTCTGTATCTACAGACACTCACTTCACTCACAAAGCATGGCATGATAGCTCAGAAACTATCGGCAAAATCGAGTACATCATGATTGGTGACCCAACTCGCACAATCACTACAAACTTCAACGTTTTAATGGAAGAAGAAGGTCTTGCTGCTCGTGGTACATTCATCATCGATCCAGACGGCGTTATCCAATCTATGGAAATCAATGCTGACGGTATCGGCCGTGATGCAAGCATTCTTGTTAACAAAATTAAAGCTGCTCAATACGTACGTAACAACCCAGGTGAAGTTTGCCCAGCTAAATGGCAAGAGGGTTCTGCAACACTTAAACCAAGCCTTGACCTTGTAGGCAAAATCTAAGGAGTTCGATCAAAATGATACTAGATGCAGATATAAAAACACAACTATCCCAATACCTTCAATTAATGGAGAACGATATTTTACTTAAAGTAAGCGCAGGAGACGATAACGTATCTAAAGATATGTTAGCTCTAGTAGACGAATTAGCTACTATGTCATCTAAGATTACAGTAGAAAAAGTTGAATTAGAGAGAACACCAAGCTTTAGCGTAAACCGCCCTGGTGAAGACACTGGTGTCGTATTCGCTGGTATTCCATTAGGACACGAATTTACATCATTAGTGTTAGCTTTACTACAAGTAAGTGGACGCGCTCCAAAAGTTGAACAAAAATTAATCGATCAAATTAAAAACATTCAAGGCGAATATCATTTTGAATCTTATATCAGCCTAAGTTGTCATAACTGTCCTGATGTTGTACAAGCTCTTAACGTAATGAGCGTTCTTAACCCTGGTATTACACATACTATGATTGATGGCGCTGCATTCAAAGAGGAAGTAGAAAGCAAAGACATCATGGCAGTACCAACTGTTTACCTAAACGGCGAATCTTTCGGAAGCGGTCGTATGACACTTGAAGAAATTTTAGCTAAAATGGGTAACGGTCCAGATGCATCAGAGCTTTCTGATAAAGATCCATACGATGTTCTTGTTGTTGGTGGCGGCCCTGCTGGTGCAAGTGCAGCAATTTACGCAGCACGTAAAGGCATCCGCACTGGTATCGTTGCTGAGCGCTTCGGTGGTCAAGTAATGGATACTATGGGCATTGAGAACTTCATCAGCGTGAAAAAGACTGAAGGTCCTAAGCTAGTAGCAAGCCTTGAAGAGCACGTAAAAGAATACGACATCGATGTAATGAATCTACAACGTGCGAAACGTTTAGAGAAAAAAGAACTTATTGAAGTGGAACTTGAAAACGGCGCTATTCTGAAAAGTAAGAGCGTAATCGTTTCTACAGGTGCTCGCTGGCGTAATGTTGGCGTACCAGGTGAAGCTGAGTTCAAAAATAAAGGTGTAGCATATTGCCCACACTGTGACGGTCCATTATTCACTGGAAAAGACGTAGCAGTTATCGGCGGAGGTAACTCTGGTATTGAAGCAGCTATCGACTTAGCAGGTATCGTTAAGCACGTAACTGTTCTTGAATTCATGCCAGAATTAAAAGCTGATGCTGTATTACAAGAGCGTCTTAACAGCTTACCAAACGTAACTGTTCTGAAAAACGTTCAAACGAAAGAAATCACTGGTACTGATAAAGTAAACGGTATTTCTTACATCGATCGTGAAACTGAAGAAGTTCATCACGTTGAATTACAAGGTGTATTCGTACAAATCGGTCTTGTGCCAAACACAGACTGGTTAGGCGAAACAGTTGAACGCGTTCGCGGTGAAATCGTAACAGACAAGCACGGCGCTACAAACGTACCAGGAGTGTTTGCTGCAGGTGACTGTACAAATAATCCGTACAAACAAATCATCATCTCTATGGGTTCAGGTGCAAACGCAGCTTTAGGTGCATTTGATTACTTAATCCGTAACTAATAAAAAAACAGGTGCCTTGGCACCTGTTTTTTTATTACCCTAATGTATAAACTAAAAACCTCTCATTCCCATTCTTCTCATAAGCACCTGACAATCTAACTTCTTTCTTCAGCTCAAACGCAGTCTGATTTTCTAAGAAGAAAATATAGTCCTCAGAAGGATAATATAAAATAATATCTACTTCTCTCCCCGTTTCTTCTACTGAAAGCAAAATGTTATTTACTACATTCATAAACACTTGCACAGAAAACGGATTAAAGAAATAAAACCTATTATCATGTGGATCAATCTCATATTCCTGCGCTAAACAACATTGGAATTGAATTTTCCCCTTACTGTTTCGTGCCTTTCGTGCATAACGATCTCGATTATCCATCGCTTCTTTATAAAACTCTTCATTCATTTCAATTCCAACTGCTGAAGCACCACATTTATGATGCATATAAAAGTTTAATCGCCCTTTTCCGCACCCAAAGTCTACAATTCGGTCGCTACTTCGTATTTCATATTGATTCAATAACTCATCTAACCCGCTATACGGTGTCGGTTCATAGCGATGATAATGCATAGACTTGTTAAACCCTTTTTGCTCACCGACTGTTTTTATATGTAAAACTGCATCGTAATATTGTTCGTTCATTCGTTTTCTCCTATTAAAAAATGATACTTATTATTATACACCATGTACTGGAGGCTCATTTTTCATCAAATTAATAGGTACGTGAAATTATATCAACGATTTTCTCAATATATCTATCATAACTCAAAATATATCAACGGTTTTTCAAATATATCGATTTACCGACAATTCACGACAAAAAAACAGGAGCTCTCTAGCCCCTGTCTTCTAACACTTTCAATACAGTTTGTTTCAATATTTCTACCCCATCCATAATACAACTATGATCAAACCTCATATACGGATGGTGTAATCCAGGTTGTAGGTCTGCTCCTAATCCAAGCATGACAGCTTTTAAATGTGGTCTTTTCACTGTATAGTAATGGAAATCATCGCTTCCTGTCGTATAGAGAGGCCCTGTGCATCTCTCTTCCCCATACACTTCGAGAATACCTTTACGCATAAAGCGCTCTGCTTCTTCGGAAACCTCTGCTCCTGGTGCAAGATCCATCCATTCGTATGAAGTTTTTGATCCCATCGATGCAGCTGATTCTATTACATGCTCAATCTTTTTCTTTAATTCTTCTAATAGTATATTACTCTCTGCTCTTACATCTAAACTGAAATGACCATTTCCCGGAATAATATTTAAATTATCCCCACCAGCTTGGCATCTCGTCATTTTTACCGAATAAGAACTTTGCGGTGGCAGCCAGATATTTTTCAAACCGATATTAATCATGGAAATGACATCAATTGCATTCACACCTTGATGTGGTCTTGCCCCGTGTGCATCCTCCCCATGAATCATACCCTCTAAAAATCCTGCTGCTCCATGACGAATAGATGGGGCTGCTTGTTTCAAAGATAGTTCTTCAATTGGTCTTAGATGGACGCCAAATAAGAAATCAGCATCATCTACAGCACCTTTCTCCACCATCTTCAAAGCACCATTCCCCTTCTCTTCTGCTGGCTGAAAAATAAATCTAACCGTACCACTTTTCCATCTCATATTTTTCAATTGTAAAATAAGTCCCATTACAATGGTCATATGAGCATCATGGCCACATGAATGGTTCGCTTTAAATTCTCCATTTACTTCTTGCCAAAGTGCATCCATATCAGCACGAATCGCAATAACTGGATTCCCGCCTCCAATCTCAGCAATTACACCTGGACAATCATCAAATGTTCTATATGAAATTCCTTCTTCTTTTAAAAAGTCAGTAATATACGCTGTCGTTTCATATTCTTTCCAACTTACTTCAGGGTTTTCGTGTAAATGCTGAAAAATCTCCGTTAAGCGCTCTTGTAGTTCTAATGTTTTCAACGTTCCAGTCTCCTTCCCACATTACAAACGATTCGGGTTAATTATACTTATGAAAAACAGATGTTTTTATGAACATATTGAATTTTAAGAAAAAAGTCAATTATTTATTTTTAAATACTTAAAAAGCTTACTCTGCACTTATATTACAAACTAAACAAACAACTAGAACATTCCTTATTTTCTGTTTTATATGTTGACGCTTACATAAACTTTTAGTTATCATAACCTAATAAACGTCTATTTTACGACAATTCTAAAAATACAAACAAACATACGTAACAAGGAGGAACTTTATGAAAAAAGAAATACCTTTTGGAATAGCGATTATCCCTATTATCATTACCGTTGCAGTTATGATGGTTACAATTGTTGTATTAAAACAAACCCCTCACGTTCCACTTATTATTGGTACAACCGTTGCTTCTATTGTCGCTTGGCGTTACGGTTACAAATGGAATGATCTTGAAGAAGCAATGTATAAAGGGATTCGTCTTGCATTACCCGCTATCGTCATTATTATTCTTGTTGGCTTAACAATTGGTGCTTGGATTGGCGGTGGAATCGTCGCAACGATGATTTATTACGGTTTAAAACTTTTAACTCCATCACTATTTTTAGTTTCCATTACCGTCATTTGTTCTATCGTAGCATTAGCAATTGGTAGCTCTTGGTCTACAATGGGCACAATTGGTGTTGCTGGAATGGGAATTGGCCTAAGTATGGGAATTCCAGCTCCAATGGTTGCTGGTGCCATTATTTCAGGCTCTTATTTTGGCGATAAAATGTCACCGCTTTCAGACACAACTAACTTAGCCGCAGGATTAACAAATACAGATTTATTCGCACACATTCGTCATATGTTATTTACTACAGTTCCAGGTTTAATTATTACCCTTATCGTCTACGCGTTCTTAGGAAGAAGCTTCGGCGCTAACAATATTGATGCGAAGAGCATCGATCAAACGTTACAAGTATTGCAACAAAACTTTGTTATCTCACCTTTCCTACTCATTATACCCGTAGTCGTTATGGTATTGGTCGCTAAAAAAGTCCCTGCCATACCAGCGATTCTCGTCGGTATTATTTTAGGATTTTTATCACAAGTCTTTATTCAAGGTGGTTCTGTATCAGCATCTGTCGGTGCACTCCAAGCTGGATTTGTTATAGACACTGGAAACAAACTAGTAGACGAACTATTTAACCGCGGTGGCTTAGATTCGATGATGAATACAGTCTCTATGACAATTGTCGCTATGACTTTCGGAGGAGTATTAGAACATACAGGTATTCTTCGCTCAATTGTAAATCAGATTTTAAAGTTAGCGAAATCAGCAAAAGGGCTTATCGCTTCTACTATCGCATCTTGTTTTGCAACAAACCTTACTTGCTCTGAACAATATATTTCAATTGTTGTCCCTTCAAGAATGTACGCAAATGCATACACAGAAAAAGGACTACATTCAAAAAACTTATCCAGAGCATTAGAAGATGGCGGAACATTAACTTCTGTCTTCGTTCCTTGGAATACGTGCGGTGTATTTATTCTCGCTACACTTGGCGTAGGTGCATTTGAATATGCCCCTTATGCTATTTTGAATTTCATCGTACCTATTATCTCAATCATTTATGGTATAACAGACTTCACAATTGTAAAACTATCAGACATTGAAAAAGCAGAACTACTAAAGAAACAAAAAGCTCAACTAGAAGCTTAAAAATAGCGGTAAATTCAGTTCATATAGTGCGCGAGGTCGCCCTTGTTGATAGGGCATTTCCTCGCCGCAAATATGAGCATACCCGTAATCAACTAATTTCTTTAACAACCTTTCTGTCGATCTTCGAGTCACTTGTAAGTACTCAGAAAGATCAGCTGCTGTAAACTTCAATGACGGGTGCGATTGACTAAATTGAATGATTTTTGACAAGTTGGCCGGACTAAGCTTTGTTTCCTTCGCTATTTTCATTAGTTCCGGATTATCATTTTTCAAACTTTGTACTCTCTGTTCTTTCGGGAACGGACCAAACAAATCTTTATCACTTGTTAGTATATAAAAACAACGATCTATTGGATTGTTCTTTGCAAAACTTTGAGCAATTTTTGCATTTTGCTCCGCTTCTTTCACGGTTTTCCCATAACCAAATCCAATAGCTATCGTTCCTTCTACGCTCGCAAACAAGTTATCTATCGCATTTGTTTTAATAATTGATTCGATATCACCACGAGTTGTATACAAAATGCATGTCATTTCATCCACTTGTTTAAATGAACCACGTAGTTCTTTTGAAATGACATCTAGTTTTTCAAGCAAACTCGTTCGTAATTCTAAGGAAGAAATAATACAAGCACCAACAGTAGCTGAATAGCTTTTTGCTAACTCAGCTTTTATTTTTGCATCTTTTAGCCCATGTATAATGGATTGTGTTGGATCAATCATACGCTCTGAAGGAACACCTATTTTTTGAAGCTCGTCGTAAACAGCGTGAATACTAGTTAAAGCTAAATGAGCCTCTCCAGATTGATATTTAGCTACATGAAAATCGATAACTCTATTTATCTCATCTTTACTCCACAGCATATTTTCATAATCCAACACTTGCGGGCTTTCTTTTATACCGATATCATGGAACACATTTGTAATAAACGAGCGGTCTACTAAATCGATGGAAATGTTATGTGGTTGAATACTTTGATGATACATGATAGAAAGAATTGAAGATGCGACAGTTGTCTCGTCTTGCTGTAAGTATGTACTTGGAATTCGTAATTGTTCTCTTATTTCTTTTGCCATATAATAAGGTAAAGCACCTGAGAAAAAGATGACATCACAAGGCTTTAAACACTTTAATAGTTCAGAAGATTCCGCCGGATGAAGGTAAATATATGGATCAATTTCTATTCCTTCTAATTTTTGAGCAATAGGAAAAAGGTTCTCCATAAACTCCTTTGAACCGACAACTGCAATTTTTATCATCATTTTCTCTAACTCCTTATCATTAATTAACGACTATTTAACGTCAACTATATCAAATGTATAAAACTATTGTAAACAGGAAGGGGTTTCTATTCAATGAAAATTACAGCTATTCATCTTTACGCAATTCGTTTACCGCTTCGCAATCCGTTTGTTATTAGTTATGGCTCTTATTCTGATATGCCCTCTATTATCGTCAAAATGGAAACGGATGAAGGTATTATCGGTTACGGTGAAGGCGTTGCTGATGATCACGTCACAGGTGAATCATGGGAAAGTACTTTCCATACTTTAAAACATACGCTAACCCCTGCTCTAATCGGGCAAAATCCAATGAATATCGAAAAAATACACGACATGATGGACAATACAATTTACGGTGTTCCAACAGCGAAAGCCGCAATTGATATTGCTTGTTTTGATATAATGGGCAAAAAACTAAATCAACCTGTATATCAATTAATTGGCGGGCGCTACCATGAAGAATTCCCTGTCACTCACGTTTTAAGTATTGCCGATCCAGAAAACATGGCTGAAGAAGCTGCTTCTATGATTCAAAAAGGTTACCAATCTTTCAAAATGAAAGTTGGTACAAATGTAAAAGAAGATGTAAAACGTATTGAAGCTGTACGAGAACGTGTAGGAAATGACATCGCTATTCGCGTTGATGTAAACCAAGGCTGGAAAAATAGCGCAAACACATTAACAGCACTACGTTCATTAGGACATTTAAACATTGACTGGATTGAACAACCTGTTATCGCGGACGATATTGATGCCATGGCTCATATTCGTTCTAAAACAGACCTCCCGCTTATGATTGATGAAGGATTAAAAAGTTCTCGTGAAATGCGCCAAATTATTAAATTAGAAGCTGCTGATAAAGTAAATATAAAACTAATGAAATGCGGCGGCATATATCCAGCTGTAAAGCTCGCTCATCAAGCTGAAATGGCCGGCATTGAATGCCAAGTAGGATCAATGGTCGAATCATCTGTTGCCTCTTCCGCAGGATTCCATGTCGCCTTCTCAAAGAAAATCATTACGAGCGTAGAGCTAACAGGACCATTAAAATTCACAAAAGACATTGGAAACTTACATTACGATGTACCATTCATTCGCTTAAACGAAAAGCCGGGACTCGGCATTGAAATAAACGAAGATACATTACAAGAACTAACCGTCTTTCAAGACGTTGTACGCTAAAGGAGGACTATCATATGACGGTTCTATACGAAGGAACATTAAAACAAAATAACGAATCATTTCACGTTGCATTACTATCACTAGAGCACATCAAACAAATTTTATCACTACAAAACATCGTAGTTGAAGCACTAGAAGATAAAAGTCGTTTACAACCACTCTCACAAGAAGAATTTCAATACATTCTAGAAGGAAACGGCATGATGATTGGTGCTTTTATCGAAAACGAACTCATCGCATTTCGCGCTCTACTCGTCCCTCCTATCGATGATGAACATTTAGGGCTCGATATTGGTTTGCCAGAAAGTGAGCTACACCGCGTCATCTATCAAGAAATCTCAAACGTTCATCCGAACTGCCGAGGAAATGGGATGCAAAAAATATTAGCAAACGTCATCATGGACGAATTACAAAAAGAAGATAGCAAATATGATTATGTATGCTGCACCGTTGCTCCTTTTAACATCCCGAGTTTGAAGGATAAGTTTGCGCAAGGGATGGAGATTGCTGCGCTAAAGGAGAAGTATGGTGGTAGTCTGCGGTATGTTTTTATGAAGAAATTGCGCGGAGATAAAGAAAGCGATTGGACGGATATTCAAAGTATTCTAATGAGTGATGCTAGTGGACAGCAGGCTTTGCTTTCGGAGGGGTATCTTGGGTATGAGATGGAGAAAACAGCAGATACTTTCATTGTGAAGTTTGGGCGATAATCTATATACTCGAAAAGAGGAGATGTCTGCTGTGACCTCTTTTCTTTTCGATTTGTTGAACAATCCTGTAGTAAATGAAATTATATCAACGATTTTTCGAATATATCTATCATAACTTACAATATATCAACGATTTTTAAAATATATCTATCAAAACTCACAATATATCAACGATTCGACAAGAAATATCGATTTACAGACAAAAATCGATATCCCTTCCTAAACCGTCATCTTCCAACTAGATAACGCTAACCAATTCTCCATTTCTTTATAATCAGGCATTATCTTCCCGACAAGACGCCAAAAAGAGCGATCATGATTTAAATGAACCATATGACACATTTCATGAACGACTACATAGTCAATTACTCGCTGTGGTGCCATTGCTAGCTTCCAATTGAATGTTAGTTGTAAATTCGAATCGCAAGTACCCCAAGTACGACTACTATCTGTAATACGAATAGAACGTGGTTTTGTTTTGAAATTACTTTGATGCGCTTTAATACTCTTCTCTACTAAAGATTTACACTGCTTATAGTAAAATCGTTTTAAAGCTTGTTGTATTTTCTCATCCTTAAGCTCTTTCACATAAATATGTAACTTATCCCCTTCAAAAATCGCATTGTCTTGCTCAATGCTTGCATCTTGGGAAATCTGTATCGGATACGTACTTCCTAAATATAGAAAGCCCTCTCCTTGATCATAGTCCTTTTCCTGTGGTCCAAGCGCTCTCTCCTGCATTTCCTTACGTGTTGCCTGAATCCAATCCCACTTCTCCTCTAGCAACTGGACTAAGTATTCAACAGGTGTTCCTTTCGGAGCTTGCACTTCCACATTTCCATACGAATCCACAAAAAGACGCACGGACTTTTTCTTCTTATAAGTTATATGAAAATTAATTGTCTCACCTAAATATGTATGTACCATTTCATCACCTAGCATAGTATTTTTACAAATAAAAAAGAGTAGGATACGAACGTCCTACTCTACCTATTATATCATTTACTGCTTTAGCAAGCTTATTATCCTCTATACTTTACACCTAATCCCTTAATGAAATTCCTTGCGTATCTATCGCCGCACTCTTTGTAATTTTTATGGCCTTTCTTTCTTAATAGAGCGCCTAACTCTCCTTTTGTTACCGTAACGCCTACGCTATCTAATATATCAAGTACATCCTCACTCGTTAAAGATAGTGCGATTTTCATTTTCTTTAGAAGAAGGTTATTGGCACTCTCCTTGCTCTGTACAGGTGCAGGCTGCCCTGGTTTCGGATCTTGCTTTCCTCTTTTTAAAGTAATAAATCCATTTAAAAATGCCTCTAACATCATCATATCGCATGTTTTTACGTACTCATCTTCAGCTACCTCATCATTTTCAGCTTCATGCTGAGGAGCTCTCTTTATTTTGGTAAGCATATCAACTACGTCTTCTTTCGTTACTTCTACGCCACCTAGTTTAAAGATTTCTACCATATCTATATCTCTTATATCTAAAGCGTATCGTACTCTTTTTAATATATCGTTGTTGCTCATTGCCATTGGGTTTCCTCCTGAAATGTTGATTATTTATTCAGCGGTTAAAGTTTATGCTATAACCTACTTTAAATTATCATGTTTAATCTAACCTTTTAGTTATTGTCCGCTAAATTAATACTTTAACATTTTAAAGATATGTTTTATAGTCTTACCCGAACTTTTCTCTATCATTGTATCTACAGCGCTCTTACATGTTTTTTATATGCCTATAAAAAGATTTCTCTCTTAACATTAACTAAAAGAAAAAAAACAGTGTTTTGATTTCTCAAATACACTGTTCTTTTCCAGCTCTGCACTTATTTTCAACTCACTCATGTCATGCACTACATATGAAATGATTTAACTGCTTAAAAGTTAAACCGTCTCACTATCCTGAGCCACACCAACACTATCCTCAAACTTATCCAACAAAGCACGCACCTCATCAGTCGATTTCGTACTCATCAATTGATTTCTCAATTCAGCAGCTCCAGGGAAGCCTTTTACATAAATTTTGAAGAAGCGGTGAAGCCCTGTGATTGAGCGTGGCAGTACTTCTGCATATTGATCTTGAAGATCAAGTTGTAGTCTTAAAAGATCTAGGTGCTCTTTACTGCTATGCTCTCTTGGCTCTTTTTCAAAAGCAAATGGATTTTTGAAGATGCCTCGTCCGATCATTACGCCATCAATACCGTATTTTTCAGCAAGTTCCAGCCCCATTTTACGATCAAGGATGTCTCCATTGATTGTTATTAACGTATTTGGTGCGATACGGTCACGTAATTTTTTTATTTCCGGAATTAGTTCCCAATGCGCATCTACTTGGCTCATTTCCTCTCTTGTACGTAAGTGAATAGAAAGGTTTGCAATATCTTGTTTGAAAATGTGCGTTAACCAATCTTCCCATTCGCTTAACTCTTTAAAGCCAAGTCTTGTTTTTACGCTGACAGGTAGTCCACCCGCTTTTGCTGCTTGGATAAGTTCTGCTGCAACGTCTGGACGTAGAATAAGGCCACTACCTTTTCCTCTTGATGCTACGTTTGGTACAGGGCAACCCATATTAATATCGATGCCTTTAAATCCTAACTCTGCCATACCAATACTCATTTGACGGAAATATTCAGGATTATCTCCCCAAATATGCGCCACGATTGGTTGTTCATCTTCTGTAAAAATTAAACGGCCACGTACACTTTTCATACCCTCTGGATGACAATAGCTATCCGAGTTTGTGAACTCCGTGAAGAATACGTCTGGGCGACCAGCTTCACTTACTACGTGACGGAACACAACGTCTGTCACATCTTCCATTGGTGCAAGTACGAAAAATGGTCGTGGTAATTCACGCCAAAAATTATCTATCATTTCAAATTCAAATCCTCTCACTATGAATACAATTTCAAAATCTCAATTTATAATTTGTGAAAATCAGCAATATTTATTTTAACTAAAATCGCTTATGAATGGTATTTTTGTAAACCAAAAAGCAGGTGGTATAGATTTCCCCTATATCAACTGCTTTCCTATTATACCAACTTAAGCCAAGCCACACACTCCACATGCGTCGTATGCGGGAACATATCAACAGGCTGTACTTCCTGCGTTTTATATCCGCCTTCTTCTAGTACTTTTAAATCACGTGCTAATGTTGCTGGGTTACACGATACGTATACGACGCGGTTTGGCTTCATGTCGATGATTGTATTTAGTAATGCTTCGTCACAGCCTTTACGCGGTGGGTCTACGACCATTGTGTCGGCGATTACGCCTTCTTTGTACCATTTTGGAATGACTACTTCTGCTTCTCCTACGCCAAATTCAGCGTTTGTCATGTTGTTTAGTGCTGCGTTTCGGTTTGCGTCTTCGATTGCTTCTGGGACGATTTCAACGCCGTACACTTTTTTCGCTTTTTGCGCTAGGAATAACGAGATTGATCCGATTCCGCAATAGGCATCGATTACTGTTTCGTTACCATTTAATTTTGCGTATTCTAACGTTTTATCGTAAAGCACTTTCGTTTGCTCTGGGTTTACTTGATAGAATGAACGTGCTGAAATCGCAAATTTAATGTCACCGATAAAGTCATAAATATATTCTGATCCGTATAATACTGTCGTTTTGTCTCCGAAAATTACGTTTGTACGCTTCGTATTTACGTTTTGAACGATTGATTTTACTTCTGGGAATTTCGCTGCAATTTCTTCAATGATTGCTTTTTTGTTCGGCAATTCTGCTGTACGCGTAATGAAGACAAGCATAATTTCCCCTGTTACTTGTCCGTAACGAGCCATTACGTGACGAAGTGTTCCTTTGTTACGCTCTTCGTTGTACGCAGTGATACCGTGCTTTTCACAAATACGTTTTACTTCTTGGATTAATGTATCGTTTTCTTCTGCCTGAATTAAGCATGATTCCATATTAATGATGTCATGCGTTCCTTGGCGATAAAAACCAGCTACAAGTCCGCCTTCACGTTCTCCGATTGGTACTTGTGCTTTATTACGGTATACCCACGGATTTTGCATGCCAAGTACAGGATGAACAGGAACATCAGCTAGTCCTCCAATGCGTTGCATAACGTCACGTACTTGCTTTTCTTTCGCCTGTAATTGTCCCTCATATGATAAGTGCTGAAGCTGACAACCGCCGCACTGATTATATACTGGGCATTCAGCATCTTTACGATATGGACTTTCTGTATGAAGCTTCATTAAACGACCAAATGCGAAGTTTTTCTTCACTTTAATAATTTTAATTTGCGCTTCTTCACCTGGTAATCCGTTTTTAACGAAAATAGGATAGCCCTTTACTTTCGCAACACCGGCACCATCATGTGTTAAATCTTCAAATACTACATCTATAAACTCGTTTTTCTCAACTGGTGGCGTCATTTTAGTACTCATTTTCCGACCTCTCTTTTTCATAACACTGCGTTACATTTTATCATACTTATATGGTCTTTTTCTATTGGAAGAAAAAAAGCTATTGACGATACTTCTCTGTTAATGTTACGCTACTACTAATTTAATACGGACGATGTTACCTCATATATACTTGATAATATGGATCGAGAGTTTCTACCCGGCAACCTTAAATTGCTGGACTATGGGGAAAACTAATGAATATTAGCCTATGCGCAAAAAAGGACTCATATTGATTAGCTTTCTCTCATAGATGAAAGTGAATCCATATGGGTCTTTTTTTATTTTTATTTTTCTAAAAGGTCAGACATCTTACGTATGACATAAAACCTCGTTCTTTTATTTTTAGTAATATAACGAGCGTTTTATGTACAAACTTTATACGAACTTCTGAAAGGGGCAACTACATGCAATATGTAATGAGCATTATCGGTATTCTTGCCGTGTTAGGTTTATGTTTTGCTTTGTCAAACAACAAAAGTAAAATCAACTTCCGTGCAATTGCAATTATGATTGGTTTCCAAATTTTAATCGGTTGGTTTATGTTTGCTACAAAGATTGGTCAACAAATCATTATTTTCATTAGTAAAGTTTTCAACAAACTAATTAAACTTGGTACGACAGGTGTCGATTTTCTCTTTAATGGAATTCACAGAGATTTTGTCTTTTTCTTAAACGTATTATTAATTATCGTATTTTTCTCAGCACTACTTTCAATCTTTAGTTATTTAGGTGTTTTACCATTCATCGTTCGCGTTGTCGGCGGTGCTATTTCAAAAATTACTGGTTTACCACGTGTTGAGTCATTCCACGCAGTAAACTCTGTATTCTTCGGTTCAAGTGAAGCGTTAATCGTTATTAAAAACGATTTACAGCATTTCAATAAAAATCGTATGTTTATCATTTGTTGTTCTGCGATGAGCTCCGTTTCTGCTTCTGTTACAGCATCATACGTAATGATGTTAGATGCAAAATACGTACTGGCAGCTCTTCCGCTAAACTTATTCTCAAGCTTAATCGTTTGTTCGTTATTAACACCAGTTGATACGAAGAAAGAAGATGAAGTGATTCAGAAATTTGATAGAACTCTATTCGGAGACAGCTTTATCGGCGCAATGATTAACGGTGCGCTTGATGGTTTAAAAGTAGCTGGTATCGTTGCCGCATTAATGATCGCCTTTATCGGTGTGATGGAAGTTGTAAACTACGTAATTAGTGCAGCTTCAGGCGCAATGGGACATGCTGTTACTTTACAACAAATATTCGGTTACGTACTTTCTCCATTCGCATTCTTAATGGGTATTCCAACTCAAGATATTATCCCAGCTGGTGGTATTATGGGTACGAAGATTGTTTTAAATGAGTTTGTAGCAATCCTTGATTTAAAAGACACAGCTACAACATTAGCTCCACGTACAGTTGGAATCGTTACAGTATTCTTAATTAGCTTCGCAAGTATTAGCCAAATTGGTGCAATCGTTGGTACAATCCGTGCCCTTTCTGAAAAACAAGGAAGCGTTGTTTCTAAATTTGGTTGGAAAATGCTATTTGCATCAACACTTGCTTCTATTTTATCTGCGACAATCGCTGGATTGTTTATTTAATAAAAAATCACCTTACTTTAACAAGTAAGGTGATTTTTTTGATTCTTTATGAAATCGAGTGAAATTCAACTGCTTCTTCTGTATTGATAATCCTATCTTTATATATACCTTTTATTGAAATGTAAATGATAGATTTGTTTATGTTTTTTAACTTTCCTAATGAAAAATGATAAAGTAATCCATCGCTTTTTAAAGTCCACATCTTCCCACTCCATGGACCAGTAGCTTTTTGTTCATCCGACGCCTTTATTTCACCTTCATATTCGCATTCTCCTAAAGGAGTTTTAATTATATTCTTCTCTGTATCAATTCGAATATTTTTAATTAGCTTCAAATTTTCATCAGAGAGAATTTGAATTTCATGATCTTTCTGTTTAAAAAAGAGTTTTCCGTCTTTGGTATTTACATATTCTGCATTATTCATTTTATCTATCATAAAATCATATTCTTCTTTTGTAATACCTAAGTTTTGATGATAAGGAAACGTTTTTTTCGGTATAATTTCTTCTTCGGCATACTTCAAATACCAATCTAAATTATTTGTAATACTATTGCTCATTTTATTTCCGATTTTCTCTAATTTCTCTTTTATCTCATAAGGAAATTCTAGTGTCATAATATCCGCCGTCACTTCCGCATTCATAAGATGCGATGGAATATACTCTTCCACGCTATTCGCTTTACTCACTTCACTTTGACAACCAACTATAAATAGCGATATGAAAAAGATATATATTATTTTTTTATATTTCATTTCTATTCTCCACTCCATACATTATTCTTACTTAGTTTTATAGCGGTTTTCATTATAGTATAAAATCTTTATATTTTAATTAAATACATATCCTTATGCAAAATTGCATATTAATATGTCTTCTTCTTACTTTAAAATTAGCTTAAATAACTTTCCAAATTATACAAATAATAAGCGTTAAATGTTATAATTTGTAAAAAACATTGGAGGACCTTATGAAAATTCACGCCCTTTTCGATTTCTTACATTTACTAGTCTTAACGCTGAAAAGCTATTATGTATGGGGAATGCCTATCTATGTCTTCATTATTCCTCTTATCTTTGTAGTCGGTTATATTATTATTAATTCTAATAAGAAACAAAAAAATACATCTATTCAAAGTCACTAATCTATTACCTTAATAGCCTCCTAAAAATCATATTCCCCTCATTTTCTTCAAATGATATGATGAACAAGGGTATATCCCCACCACTCTTATAGCGGTGGGGATTTTAATGTCAATATGCAACATACTACACAATAGAAGGTGATTTTTATGAGAAAATACGCAGCAATTGCTTTATGTACGTCTGCCATTCTAGCAGGCTGCAATACTAGCAATGTAAGCCAAGAACCTAAAAAAGAGAAAAAGGTTCAAGAAGTAGCTATACAAAAAGAGACTCTACAAGAACAAGGTAAAATTTCTTATACTCCCATCACACACGAATCTACAAACACAAGTATTCATATTACAGACTTAAAAGATTCTTTAAATGAAGTGCAATATAAAATTTGGCGCACAGCTGATGGAAAGGAACGTGCTAAATCTTTTTCTTCTAAAGAAAAGGAGAAACAATTTACAATTCCTTTTGACATAAAAGAATTTGAAGGAAAACGCGGTGAGTTCCAAATTGAAGCAACAGGAATGAAAGAAGATGGGAAAACAATCCCGCTTACGAAATCTACTATTACTTTCGAACAAAAGGTTCCTGTTCTTATGTATCACGCAATCGATGATTATCATGGTCAAGGTATTAAAGACTTATTCGTATCACCAGCTAACTTTGAAGCACAAATGAAACATTTAAAAGACAATGGTTATACGCTTTTAACGTTTGAACGCTGGGGCGATATAAATAAAGTAAATAAGCCGATTTTCGTTACATTTGATGACGGTATGAAAAATAATATGAATGCATTTCGCGTTTTACAAAAGCTAAAAGATGATACTTTTAAACCGGCTGCAACAGAATATATGATTGTTGATAACGTTGATGTAGAAGGAGCATTGTCTACTTCTGAAATAAAAGAAATGGTTGATTCCGGCATTTTCTCGGTGCAATCTCATACTGCAACACATGCAGACTTACCGAAAATTACAAACTATGAGGAAGAGTTAAAAGGTTCAAAAGAAAAACTAGAAAAAATAACAGGTAAGCCTGTTATCGCGATTGCTTATCCATTCGGTCATGTAGATGATAAGGTTGTTACAGAAACGAAGAAGTATTATCAATTTGCGACGACGACAAAGCCTGGGCAATTCATTACGAAGGGTGAACCTGATGAATTGTTAAAGATGAAGCGCGTTCGTATACACCATACAACGACTGTAGAGCAGTTTGCTTCTTCAATTAAGTAAATATAAGGGCTCAATACATTTTGAGCTCTCTTTTTACTTTATATTTATATATATTTTTAGAATTTTCTTGTATTATATATAGTAAGAAATCTTTCAAATTAAAGGAGATTATACATATGTCATTTGAACAAACGTTAGAGAAATATGCTGCTCTTGCAGTTAATGTTGGTGTTAATATTCAACCTGGACAAACTTTATCAATTAGTGCACCTCTTGAAGCTGTACAATTTGTACGCCTCGTTACAGAAAAAGCATATAAATCTGGTGCAAAACACGTATATGTAGATTGGAATGATGAGACGTTAACACGCTTAAAGTTCGATCTAGCTCCTGAAGAAGCTTTCGCTGAATTTCCATCTTGGAAAGCACATGCTCGTGAAGAATTAGCAAAAGAAGGCGCTGCATTTATGTCTATCTATGCAGAAAACCCTGATTTATTAAAAGGTGTAGAAGCATCGCGTATTGCAACAGCTCATAAAGTAGCTGGAGAAGCGATGAAAGTATACCGTGATTACGTACAAGCCGATAAAGTAAGTTGGTGTGTCATTTCTGTTCCTACGAAAGAATGGGCTGCGAAAGTATTCCCTGACGTAGCGCCAGAAGAACAAGAAGCAAAGTTATGGGATGCTATTTTCAAAGCTACTCGTGCTGATTTAGAAAATCCTGTAGAAGCATGGAAAGAACATGATGAAACATTACATACAAAAGTAGATTACTTAAACGAAAAGCATTATAAAGCTCTTCACTATACAGGTCCTGGAACAGATTTAACAATCGAACTTCCAGAAAAACATGTATGGGCTGGTGCTGGTAGCTTAAATGAAAAGAACGTACCATTTATGGCTAATATTCCAACTGAAGAAGTATTTACAATGCCACTTAAAACAGGTGTAAACGGCCAAGTTTCTAGTACAAAACCGTTAGTATTTGCAGGTAATATTATCGATAATTTCACGTTAACATTTGAAAACGGGCGTATCGTAGACTATAAAGCTGAAGCTGGTGAAGAAGCTTTAAAACATTTAGTAGAAACAGATGAAGGTTCTCACTTCTTAGGAGAAGTAGCTTTAGTGCCTCATGACTCACCAATTTCAAACACAAATGTTTTATTCTACAATACACTATTTGACGAAAATGCATCTTGCCACCTTGCAATCGGAAATGCTTATGCATTTAACTTAGTTGGCGGAAAAACAATGTCTAAAGAAGAACTTGCTGAAAACGGCGCAAACGCTAGTATCACACACAACGACTTCATGATTGGATCAGCTGAGCTTGATATTGACGGTATTACTGCTGATGGCAGACATGAGCCTATCTTCCGTAAAGGTAACTGGGCGTTTTAAATTTATTACCATAAAGAAACACATTGGATAATCCAATGTGTTTCTTTATTTATTTGGTTTCAATTCAAATTTTATCGTTCTATTTTCATGCGTAAACTCCGGTCTATACGTAGCGATATACGTATTTTCTTTCGCTACGTCAAATAGCATGATATCTTGAATTTTTTCATCTGGTGCTAACTTTTTACTAATAAAGCTATCAGGGTTATTATATTCTTTAAATCTTGTACCTTTCTTATCGGTAATCTCAAATTCATAAAATGCAAAAGGTATTTCCTTTTTACTATTATTTTCTACTTTGAAAATAATCCCCAAAATCTCCTCTTTCTTTTTATTCTCATCATAATCCGGATATCCTAATTTAACTGAATCGATAGTTACTTGCAAACCATCTACGTCTACTGTCTCCCCTATTTTATACACTTTATCTTGAACATCTTCTTGTTTACTTTCATTACTATCTTTAGTCTCAGTGCAAGCACTTAAACTAAAAGCTATGCCAAAAATTAAAACAATTTGACTTACCTTTTTTAACATACTCTTTCCTCCACATAAGACAATATTTCATATGTATCATAACAAAACGCTTTACTCTTTCTTGTCATATTTTGTCGTATTAATTGCTAACTGCACAAATAGAAAAAAGCTATCTTCTACAAAAGATAGCTTTCATGATGCCGATGAAACCTTAAGTCCAATGACACCCAAAACAATAAAAAGAATACAAAATGCTTGAAATAAACTAATATGCTCTTTAAAAAAGTACACACTAATGATTGTAATAAGTAATGTTCCAACGCCAGACCAAATAGCATAAGCAATACTTAAATGAATCTTTTTCACAACGATGGCGAACACGCTGAAACAAATTCCATAAAACACGAAAATCAGTACACTTGGAACGAGCTTTGTTAAACCATTTGATAGTTTCATCGCAATTGTTCCAGCTACTTCAAAAATAATTGTAACAAGTAATAATAGCCAATATACCATACTAGAATCTCCTTCTCTGTTACCTTATAGAGATTCTAGTATACTACTTATAGTCCCAATGAAATATATTTAATTTCTAAATATTCCTCGATGCCGAAATGGCCTCCTTCACGACCGATACCACTTTCTTTAAATCCACCAAATGGTGCTTGTGCAACTGATGGAAGACCATCGTTTAGACCGATAATACCGTACTCTAACGCTTCACTAATTTGGAATGCTTGGCTAATGTCTTTCGTGAAAATATACGCAGCTAAACCGTATGGTGTATTGTTTGCACGTTCGATTACTTCATCAACTGTTTTAAATTTCGTAACTGGTGCCACTGGCCCAAATGTTTCTTCATTCATACAAAGCATCGTATCATTTGCCAACCCAATTACAGTCGGTTGAATGAAATGTCCCTCTAACTCTACGACCTTTTGACCACCATATAAAACTGTTCCACCTTTTTGAATAGCATCTTCAATATGTTCTTGTACTTTTGAAACTGCATTCTCATCAATAAGTGGCCCGACAGTCGTTCCGTCACCGAAACCGTCTCCTACTTTCAACTGCCCTACTGCCTTTTGGAACTTCTCTACAAATACTTCGTATACTTCTTCTTGAACGAATACTCGGTTTGTACATATACACGTTTGTCCTGCATTACGGAATTTCGAACCAATCACCGCTTCTACTGCTTTATCTAAATCTGCATCATTCATTACGATAAACGGAGCGTGTCCCCCTAACTCAAGCGAAACTTTTTTCATCGTTTGCGCCGCACTAGCCATTAACTCTTTCCCGATTTCCGTTGACCCTGTAAAGGACACTTTTCGAACGCGACCATCTTCCATCCATGTATCAGCAATTGCTTTTGCACTACCTGTTACGATATTGATTACGCCCTTTGGAATATCTGCTTCATGGGCTAATTCAGCTAATTTCAATGCAGTTAATGGCGTTTGACTTGCCGGTTTCACAACGGCTGTACAGCCTGCTGCAAGCGCTGGGGCTACCTTTCTCGTAATCATAGCAGCTGGGAAGTTCCAAGGTGTAATAGCTGCCATAACGCCAACTGGTTGCTTCATAACTAAAATGCGCTTATTCGGATGAGCAGCAGGAATCATTTCACCATATACGCGTTTCCCCTCTTCTGCATACCATTCAACAAAACTGTTTGCATAATTTACTTCACCAAGCGCTTCTGCAAACGGCTTTCCTTGTTCCTTCGTCATAATCGCTGCGATCTCTTCTTTATTTTCATCAATAAGCGTAAACCACTTTTTTAACTTCGTGGCACGATCTGCTGCCGTTAACTTAGACCACGTTTTAAAAGCTTCATGTGCAGCATCAACAGCTTGCTTTGCCTCTGTTACTCCGCCTTTTGGTACAGTTGCAAATATTTCCTTCGTCGCAGGATTATTTACTTCAATTTGTTCTTGTAGTGTAATCCACTCACCATTTATATACATCGCCTTTTTATCTATACTTACGAAAGTCGCCTTTTTATCCAATGTTTTCTTCCTCCTCTATGAACTTCTTAATTTTTCTAGTAGCAGCAGATTGACTAATTTGCAAAAACTCAGCCACTTTATAACTTGATCCATACGTTTTATACGCTTTAAGAATTATATTTCTCTCTACCTCTTCCAGCATTTTATAAAGGCTTTGCCCCGATTGTTCAACTGCAGCCTCTTGCATAGAGAGTGGCAAATCCTCTACCGTTACAACATCATCAACAGTAATAACAATTCTCTCAATTACATTCTCTATTTCTCTATTGTTCCCTTCCCACGGATATCCAACAAACATTTGTAACGTACTCGGCGCTAGTTTCACATCACGTCCGTACTTTTTATTAAAGTGCTGCAAGTAATGATAAATAAGCGGCAAAATATCTTCTGTTCTTTCCCTAAGCGGGGGAATTGCAATTGGAATGACATTCAAACGATAGTATAAATCTTTCCGAAATGTTCCTTGTTTCACCATCTCGCTTAAATCTCTATTTGTTGCCGCCACAATTCGAACATCCACTTTTTTTAATTCTCTTCCGCCTATAGGACGAAATGTTTTTTCTTGCAATACTTGCAAAAGCTTCGCTTGAATTTCAAGCGGCATTTCACCGATTTCATCTAAAAAAAGAGTTCCTTTATGCGCGGATTCTAATAGTCCCTTTTTCCCTTCACGATTCGCACCTGTAAAAGATCCACCTGAATATCCAAAAAGCTCCGATTCAATTAAATTAGTTGGCAATGCCGCACAATTAATTTCATAGAAACTTTCATACTTACGGTGACTCACTTCATGTAAATGGCGTACTAATCGACTTTTCCCTACTCCAGTCTCGCCTAAAACGAGAACAGTACTATCCACTACAGATACTTTTTTGATTGTATCGACTATTTTTTGCATAGCTAGACTTTTAAAAATAAGTCCTTCATGCTCATATGTTTCTCTTAATTCTTTTTTATATGTTTTTAGCTGATTATCCATTTCCTCTACCTTTTGACGTAATTGATAGAGTTCAGTAAGGTCGCGAGAATAACTAATCACTCTTCTTAAATTTCCCTCATCATCAAAAACAGGCCTTGTACGAACGTGTAAATACTCTCCTGATTTTGTAGTTTGAACGAGTTCAATTGGCCTCTTTTTTTCAATCACTTCTAATGTCGCTGATGGATAAAAGATTCCATCCTTTTGTAGTTCTTTTACATGCTTACCAACTAACTCTTCTGCAGCTAGTTGGTAGTGCCTTTCACATGTACTATTTACACGTACAACGATCCCTTGCTCATCTGTAACAAAAATTTCGTCAAACGCATATTCAAATACATCTTTTAAATCCATTAACACTCGTTCCTTTTCTGCAACCATCCTAGCCACCCCTAACTTCAAATCCATCGATCCACTTCACTACCTTTATTATAAAGTGAATTTTCTGCATTTAACATAGAGTCAGCTAGAATGTTTGCTATTTATACTTCAGTTTTTAAACGCGAGCGATGTTTGTTTGCTCATAGCAAGCTTGCAACGATTCTTCAATTATTGTTAAACCTTCTTCAAGTTGCTCATCTGTAATAACTAAAGGCATTAACACACGGATAACATTTCCATATGTCCCTGCTGATAATAACAGTAACCCACGCTTATTTGCTTCTGCACATAGATTAGCCGTTAACGTTTTGTCAGGTGCTTTCGTCTTACGATCTTGAACGACCTCAAATGCACACATTGCGCCTAACCCACGCACATCACCGATGCAATGATATTTATTTTTCATCTCTTCGAATCGGTTCATTACGACTTTTCCTAATTCTATCGCTCTATCATTTAATTTCTCATTTTCTATTACATCGAGAACAGCTAATGCAGCCGCACATCCTAATGGACTTCCTGCATACGTTCCACCAAGTTCACCTGGTGCAGACTCATTCATAATTTCTTTACGTCCAATGACACCACTTATCGGTACACCAGCACCTAATGATTTAGACACTGTAATTAAATCTGGAACGACATCATAGTGATCAATTGCAAAATATTTTCCTGTACGACTAAAGCCTGTTTGTATTTCATCCGCTACAAATAAGATGCCGTTCTCTGAACAAATGCGGCGTACTTCTTGAACAAATTTCTTACTTGGGACGATAAATCCACCTTCCCCTTGAACAGGTTCCATTACAACAGCTGCAATTGTTTCTGGTGCTACTTCCGATATGAAGAAGTTCTTAAACTCTTCAATAATAAAATCATCATACTGCTCTTCCGTTAATCCCTCTGGGCGACGGTATTCGTATGGAAATGGCGCTTTATATACTTCTGGAGCAAAGGGACCAAACCCAAATTTATATGGCTTCACTTTACTTGTCATCGTCATTGTCATTAATGTACGCCCGTGGAAACCTTTAGAAAATGCGATAATACCAGGTCTCTTCGTATATTTACGAGCGATTTTCACCGCGTTCTCAACTGCTTCTGCACCACTATTTAAAAACAGGACTTGCTTATCGAAACTTCCTGGTGCCAATGCCGCAAGCTTTTCTGCTAATTCAATATATGGCTCATACATCATGACGTTAAATCCAGTATGAATGTATTGATCGACTTGTTTATGGAGCGCTTCTTTAACCTTTGGATGACAATGCCCTACGTTAATTGTCCCGATTGCTCCTGCAAAATCAATGTACTGATTGCCATCAACATCTGTTACAAGAGCACCATTGGCAGATTGTACAAACGTTGGGATGCCGTTACTTACTCCTTTTGGTACTATATTTTGACGGCGTTCTAATAAAGATGCCGCTTTCGGTCCTGGAATTTGTTCATTTACTTTAGCAAATTTTTTTGTGTTCATTGCGTACCCCATCCTTTTCTTTACATTGTTTTCTCTTTTTATTGCAAAATATATGCCAACTTTCTTTTCTAGCATTTATCCTATATTCTTTGTATCCAGGCATAAAAAATAAGTCTATAAAGACTCATTAAGAGTCTTTATAGACTTATTTTCCTTACACATTAGACTTTTCTTTCTCCCAGAAAAACTCACCCGATTGAGAAATAAACTCTCCAACAGAATCTAACACTAAATCAGCAAGTGGTTCTAATGTTGGACGGTCTCCTGTACCAGATAGCACCCCAATTGCATAGCAATCGCCATTTTTAGCTAAATGTAAATCAGTTGGCGTATCTCCAACAACCGCAACCTCACATGATTCTAAATTAAATTTCTCACAAAACACTTCTATAATCTTTTTATCTGGTTTTTGCGCAGGGAATGTATCCGAGGCTATAATATAATCAAAAAAGTTCTCCAACTTATATTGTTTTAAAAATAATTCTGTTGGTGCGAAATCATCCGCCGTGACAACCCCTAATATAAATCCTTTATCTTTTAATGCCTGTAACACTTTCGGTAAGTCTGCTGTCATTTTCATATGCGAACGATGCTCATACATAAGGGAAAATAACTTCTCACTTACCCACTGATGCATCTCTTCTTCTCTAGCAGACTCAATATAATTACAAAGCCCCTTCGCTACATCAAGGCTTGTTCCAGCAGCTATTGCACTCCTTGGATTAACAAATGCTCCCTCTACACCAATCTCTTCTAATAAGGTCTGCCGCATTGTACTTGGTAAATGATATAAACTTATACATTCAGCTACAAGTTCTTCAGCTACTTTTATCCATATTGAATGAAAATCCATTAATGTCCCATCTTTATCAAATAATATCGCCTTTACCTTCTCCATAGCACCCTACCTCTCATTTCTTATCTCTTCCAGTGTATCAATAAAGTATGGATGTAAAATAAAAGAATTGTAAAAATACCATAAAAATCAAACTAACTCCCAATTTACAATTCATTTTAACAAAGTAAAAAAGGATGCCCTTACAGGGCATCCTCTTGATGTTCAGGAACAAATAATTCTAAACAATGATATATATTTTCGAATTCCATCGGTGCATCTCCACCATACTCACCATCTAAATTAATCATTAGTTTATCTGGTGAATGTACTTTAATTCGGTTCGCTTGTGTATATAACACTTTTGGATTATTAATATGTTCACCACGTTGTGCTTGTGTTGCTGCTTTAATTAAATCAGCGATAGAACCTTTTTTCAGTACTAATAGGTCAAATAACCCATCGTTAATAGATGCATACGGTGCTACCTTTTCAAATCCACCTACTGAACGAGTATTCGTAATTAAAAACATCGTAATTTCTTCTTGTAGTAACTTTCCATCATACTCAATTTCAACATATGTCGGATGCAATGATGGTAACATCTCGATACCTTTTAGGTAATAAGCAAGCTGCCCTAATACTGTCTTTAACTTACTCGGTACTTCGTATGTTAATTCTGTAATACGACCGCCACCAGCGATGTTAATAAAATATGTATCGTTCGCTCTACCAAGGTCTAATGGCACTGTTTTTCCTTCGCAAATAATATCTGCTGCCTCTTCAATAGAACGAGGTACACCAATTGCACGTGCAAAGTCATTTGTCGTTCCAACTGGAATAATTCCAAATTTCGGACGGAATTCATGCCCAACTAAACCGTTTACTACTTCATTTAATGTACCGTCGCCACCAGCCGCAATAACAACATCAAACTTACGATCCGCAGCTTGCCTCGCCGCCACAGTAGCGTCTCCAGGACCCGTTGTCGCATGACAAGATGTCTCATAGCCAGCTTGTTCTAATTTTTGTAATACTTCTGGTAAGCTCTTCTTAAATAGCTCACGCCCAGAAGTAGGATTATAAATAATTCTTGCTCGCTTCATCATTTATTAGCACAGGAAATTTCTTTATGTATCGAAAAAGAACATACTGAACTTCTATTCAGTATTCCCATGCCTACCTCCTCTCATCTTGCTATCCTTCTTTTATCCCGCTCAAACAGGCAGTAAGAACCCGATTCGTGTAGTCCATCAAAAGTAAATATTCATTTCAATGGTTTTTTATTTGACTCCAAAATTTATCCCGCTATTTGCGGGCAGTAAATGCCCGATTGGTGAGGGCTAATAATCAGCTTTGGATGAACCTCCCACTGATTAAAGTTTCACTTTATTTCTATCCATTCTTCCATAAAAATTTACATATAACGAATAATAACTATCTATTATTTCATGAGATGAAAAAAACCTCTATGTTTAGATTTATCATTATTCCCACCTTTTTGCAACTATCATACCATAGTTGCTATACAAACATTTTTCCACTTTTGACAGTTAATCAAACGTTTGTTTAAACGATTTTGTCTCATTTAAACAAACGTTTGATTAACCTAGAAAAACACCCATGTACGGGTGTTTTTCTGCTTAATCTTTAAAAGTCATTACTATTATCGCTTATTAATCTCTTCAAGTAAGATTTTGTTAACAAGCGGTGGATTTGCTTGTCCTTTTGTAGCTTTCATAATTTGACCAACTAAGAAGCCAATTGCACGGTCTTTACCGTTTTTAAAGTCTTCGATAGATTGCTCATTATTATCAAGAATTTCTGTTACAACTTTACGAAGTGTACCCTCGTCAGAAATTTGAACAAGACCTTTCGCTTTAACGATTTCTTCTGGGTCTCCACCTTTTTCAATTAATTCATTAAATACTTTCTTCGCGATTTTAGAAGAAATTGTACCTTTTTCAATTAATTGAACCATTTTAGATAAACCAGCAGGCGTTAATGCAACGTCTTTTAATTCTTTTTGTTGTTTGTTTAAGTATGCAAGTACTTCACCCATTAACCAGTTCGATGTTAATTTCGCATCAGCACCGTCTGCAACAGTTGCTTCAAAGAAATCAGACATCTCTTTCGTTAATGTTAACACGTGTGCATCATAAGCTGGTAAGCCTAGTTCTGCAACGTAGCGAGCTTTACGTGCATCTGGAAGTTCTGGAATAGAAGCTCGAACTGCTTCTTTCCACTCATCATCAATGTAAAGTTCAACTAAGTCTGGCTCCGGGAAGTAACGGTAATCGTCAGATCCTTCTTTCACACGCATTAAGATTGTTTTCTTCGTTGCTTCATCATAACGACGTGTTTCTTGTTGGATGATACCACCAGATAACAGTTCTTTTTCTTGGCGCACTTGCTCGTGCTCAAGACCTTTTTGTACGTAAGTGAATGAGTTTAAGTTTTTCAGTTCCGCTTTTGTACCGAACTTCTCTTGTCCAACTGGACGAAGAGAAATGTTCGCATCACAACGTAAGGAACCTTCTTCCATCTTACAATCAGATACACCAGTGTATTGAATGATTGATTTTAACTTCTCTAAGTATGCATATGCTTCTTCTGGCGTACGCATATCTGGCTCAGATACGATCTCGATTAAAGGCATACCTTGACGGTTGTAGTCTACTAATGAACCATCAGCTGTATGCGTTGATTTACCAGCATCTTCTTCTAAATGAAGACGTGTAATACCGATACGTTTCTTTTTACCGTCTACTTCGATTTCAATCCAACCATTTTCACCAATTGGCTTATCAAATTGAGAGATTTGGTAAGCTTTCGGGTTATCTGGATAGAAATAGTTTTTACGGTCAAACTTCGTTTCCGTTGCGATGTCACAGTTTAATGCCATTGCAGCTTTCATCGCAAAGTTAACTGCTTCTTTATTTAAAGTAGGAAGTACCCCTGGGTATCCTAAGTCAATTACACTTGTTTGTGTATTTGGCTCCGCTCCGAATTCTGTTGGACTCGCAGAGAAAATTTTCGAATTTGTTTTTAACTCAACGTGAACCTCTAAACCAATAATTGTTTCTAAATTCATCTATGCTCGCCTCCTTACAGACTTGCTTTTTTTGTATGATAGTCTGTTGCTTGCTCAAACGCATGTGCAACGCGGTAAATTGTCGCTTCATCGAAGTGTTTACCAATGATTTGTAGACCAAGTGGCATGTTGTTAGCACCGAATCCACATGGAACTGAAATCGCTGGAACACCAGCTAAGTTTACTGGGATTGTTAAAATGTCATTTGCATACATTGTCATTGGATCGTCAACTTTTTCTCCCACTTTAAATGCCGGAGTTGGTGTTGTTGGTCCAATAATAACATCATAGTTAGCAAATACGTTTTCAAAGTCGTTCTTAATTAATGTACGTACTTGTTGTGCTTTTTTGTAATATGCATCATAGTAACCAGAGCTAAGAGCAAATGTACCAAGCATAATACGACGTTTAACTTCATCACCGAAACCTTCACTACGTGTGTTTTTGTAAAGATCTAATAAGTTATTTACATTATCAGAACGAACACCGTAACGCACGCCATCAAAGCGTGAAAGGTTAGCAGATGCTTCAGAAGAAGATAGTAAGTAATACGTTGCTAGAGCGTATTTAGAGTGTGGAAGAGATACTTCCTCCCAAGTTGCGCCCATACCTTCTAATACTTTTAAAGCAGCTAGTACTGACTCACGAGCTTCTTCGCCAACACCTTCGCCTAAGTATTCTTTCGGTACAGCAATGCGTAAACCTTTAACATCGCCTGTTAAACCAGCTAAATAGTTTCCAACTTCAACATTTGCAGAAGTTGCATCCATGCGGTCAATACCTGAAATAGCTTGTAATAAGTATGCATTGTCTTCTACTGTACGTGTAATCGGTCCGATTTGGTCAAGTGAAGATGCGAATGCTACTAATCCGTAACGAGATACGCGTCCGTAAGTTGGTTTTAAACCTACAACACCGCAATATGCAGCTGGCTGACGGATAGAACCACCCGTATCAGAACCTAGAGAGAATAGTACTTCTCCTGCTGCTACAGCTGCTGCAGAACCACCACTAGATCCGCCTGGAACGTAATCTAAGTTCCATGGGTTTTTCGTAGCGTAGAATCCTGAGTTTTCATTTGAAGAACCCATTGCGAACTCGTCCATGTTTAATTTACCGATTGTAATTGTGTCAGCAGCTTTTAGCTTTTGCACAACTGTCGCATCATAAATTGGATCGAAGTTTGCTAACATTTTGCTCGCACAAGTTGTACGAAGACCGTTAGTTACAATGTTATCTTTTACACCAATTGGCATACCGAATAATAAACCATTATCTTCAGCGCCGATTTTTGCATCTAATTCTTTCGCTTTTGCGCGTGCATTTTCTTCATCTAATGTAAGAAAGGCTTTTACGTTATCTTCAACATCCGCAATACGTTTGTAAGATTCTTCTACTAAATCCGTAACGGAAATTTCTTTGTTGTTTAACTTCTTATGTAACTCTGATACTGAATGATCAAATAATGACATCGAAATTCCCCTCCTCTATTCTAATACTGCTGGAACACGGATTTGATTATCTTTGTGATCCGGTGCATTTTTTAATACTTCTTCAACTGGTAAACCTTTTTCTGGTACATCTTCACGCATAACATTTTTCATAGTTAATACATGAGTTGTTGGTTTTACATCTGTTGTATCTAATTCATTTAACTGTTCTGCAAATGTAACAATTGCATCTAGTTGTTTTTGAAATTTTTCTGCTTCTTGATCAGTAATTGCAAGACGTGCTAAATGTGCTACGTGCTTTACATTCTCAACGGAAATTCTTGACACGGCTAGGCCACCTCCATAATATATCGTTCAATCTACAATACTATTGATGATACCAAATTTTCAGTACTTCAAGCAAGTCAACACAGAGTACTTACGCCATTTTTACATAAAAAAAGAAAGGCAAATGCCTTTCTTTACAATTTACTCTTTATCTAACGGTTTATTTTTTGGAAATCTCTCGTTATCTTCTTCATTATCACGAATTGTTTTTTGTAATACAAAACAAGACATCGTTAAAAATAATGTTCCAATTAAATAGTATCCTTTTACACTAAGCGTTTCATCTAACGTATAAATCCCAATTAGCATACCTGAAAGCGCACAAACAAATGAAGTCCATGCTAAAAATGTGAACGCTTGCGTATTACGTCTTCTCATCGTTCTCCCCCTCGTTAGCTGTATACCCATTATAGATAAGTATATTTACCATGATGGATTTTTATGTAAATTCTAGTTTTATATTTATAAATCTATCATAAAAGAATACTATTTTAAAGAAAGTTTTCTGTCTAATCTGAAAAAATAATTAAAATCATTGACAATTTTTTCTATTCTACATAAAATAAAAATAAATATTACGAACCTCGAAATATACGGGAGTGGAATTAATTGTTGCAATATGAACATTTTTTAGACTTACTGCTAGATAACGCCAAGAAACTTTTCTATCCTGAAGAATGGGTAAGCCTAGATTTAACACTTTCTAAAACAGAAGTATTTTGTTTACTTTGGATGGAACGAAATACAGATATTACAATGACGAAAATTGCTGACCTTCTTGATATACCGATGAGTACAACGACGGGCGTTGTAAATCGCCTTGTAAAAAAGGGATATATTGAGCGCTACCGTGATGAAAACGACCGACGTATTGTATTAATTCGGTTAACAGAAAACGGCGTAATGCTCGTTCAAGAAGTAAAACAAAATGCAGCCCACTACTTTAGCTTAGTGACAGAAGCATTGTCAGAAGAAGAAAAAGCATTCTTACTACAAATCTTCCAAAAGATTATGAATCACATTGCTACGTCACAGCAAAAAACAGAAGAAAAAGTTTCTACACCTAAAATGAAAAACATTCCGATTGAATAAAACCCTATCTGGGTTTTTATTCAATCATTTACTTCGACACTCGTAATATTCGATATTCGAAACAAAGGAGATATGAATGATGAGAATTATTTTGTATACAGGTAAAGGCGGCGTAGGAAAAACTAGCATTTCAGCAGCAACAGCAATTCAAAGCGCAAAACAAGGATTAAAAACTTTAGTCATGAGTACAGATCCCGCTCATAGTTTAGGAGATTCATTTGGTATAAAGCTATCTTCTGAGCCATTAGAAATTCGTGAAAATTTGTGGGCACAAGAAATTAATACGATTTATGAGATGGAAAAAGGATGGGGAAAATTACAGAAATATATTACACTACTCTTCACTTCCAAAGCAGCCGATGATATTACAACAGAAGAATTAACGATGTTTCCTGGTATGGAAGATTTAATTAGCTTACTTCGCGTACTCGATTATTATAAACAAAACACATATGATGTTATCATTATTGATTGTGCTCCAACAGGAGAAACATTAGCAATGCTAAGCTTTCCAGACATGCTCGGCTGGTGGATGGAAAAATTGTTTCCTATTAAAAGAAAAGTTTTAAAAGTCGTTCGTCCTGTAGCTCAACCACTCCTTGGTGTCCCTCTTCCAACCGATGATATTATGGACGAATTAACAAATACACTTGAACAGCTCGGAGAAATGAGAGATATTTTATCAAACCGAGAAGTAACAAGTATCCGCATCGTTGTAAATCCTGAAAAAATGGTCATTAAAGAAGCTCAGCGTAGCTTTACTTATTTAAATTTATACGATTATAACGTAGATGCCATTATGATTAATCGCGTCATCCCTAACACTGTCACCGATCCTTATTTTCAGGCATGGAAAGATACACAGAAGAAATATAAAACATTAATTCAAGATAGTTTTCAACCCCTTCCTATTTACGAAGCTCCAATGTTTGAACAAGAAGTTGTTGGTTTGTCTATGTTAGAACGTGTAGGAGATTCTTTATTTAAAACTGATCATTCCCCTACAGAAGTGAAATTTAACGGGCGCACTCAATATGTAAAAAAGGATGGCGATGAATATATTTTCGTTCTGTCCATTCCCTTCTCAAACAAAAGTGAACTTTCCTTAAATCAAAAAGGTGATGAACTTATTATTCGAGCGGGTTCTGTTAAACGGAACATCACGTTACCAAAAACATTAACACACCTTTCTATTCAAGGGGCAAAATTTGAAGAAGATATACTAAACATTCGGTTTGGAGGTGTAGTGCATGCATGAGGAACTACTACGAAGGGTAATTCGTACAAAAGTAAAAGTCGGGATGCATATATTAGAAGAGCTACCTAATCCAATCCAGCAATCAGCTAAGCAAATATTAAATATTTTGCAAGAGGAGCTAGCTGCTTATCCGAAAGAACGAGATCATCATGAAGTTAATTTAAAAAATATCATAATTGAATAACTATCTCTGTATAGAGGGCCTTTTTTAGGCTTTCTATACTTTATTGGAGTGATGTAAGTTGATGAAAAAGCATTCCACTACTATACTCTGGATCATTCCCTTATTATTTTTCATTCATAACCTTGAAGAAGCTTTCCAAATGCCACAATATCTTGCTAATCAATTTTCAATCCGTCTTATAACTAGCCAACAATTTTTCATTGCCATTTCCGTATTAACAATCTTTGTATTACTTATCGTCTTTCTATATCAACTTAACTTCTTGTCTTCTATATGCTGGATTATTTTTATACAAGGGGCTATCTTCTTTAACTCTGTTCAACATATTATTTTGTTTTTCATTTATCGCTCCTATAACCCCGGCGTCATATCAGCATTTTTCATTACTCTCTTTTCTATTTTCTTTTTTTTATCAAAAAAACACTTAATTCATCAAAAGCAATTCGTAATTACAATCCTTTTCAGCTTATTTTCTTATCCCATTATAATTTGGATCACCTTACTGTTCGCTAGCTATTTTCATTCATAAAAAAAGACCAGGAAAACTCCTGGTCCATTACTCTACTTAACAAACATTGGATTCTACGTTATACAGAATTGGAAGGTACAGAATTAGGGTTTGTTTGTTAAGCAGATTATATGTTGAACGAACTAACAGCGGAGGGGTTCCTTCTGCTAGCCCGTTAAACCCAATCATTATTTTACGATTTTTTCAAGCTCCTCAAGTGAAAGATCTACTGAAATTGAACCATCATTTGTTTCTTTCTTAATTGCATCTGTTACTTCTTTTGAATGGTATAATTCAATTACTTTTTTCAGTGTTGGATCATCTTTATCTTTCGTACGAGCTGCGAAAATATTAATATAAGGCTTCGCATTTTCATTCTTTGGATCTTCTAAGAAAATAGGATCCTTCGCTGGATCTAATCCAGCTTGACCAGCAACACCGTTATTAATAACTGATGCCGCTACATCTTTTAACACACGAGGTGTTTGCTGTGCGATAACCGGTGTAATTTTTAATTTCTTCGGATTTTCAGCAATACCACTTGGATCTCCAAATAGACCAAAATCCTTTTTCAGCTTTAATAATCCAGCTGCATCAAGAAGTTTTAATGCACGTGCTTGGTTCGTTGGATCGTTTGGAATTGCAATTTCTGAACCATCTGGGATTTCATTTGATTTCTTATATTTTTCAGAGTATAAACCCATTGGTGCAATTTGTGTTGTACCAACAGCTGTAATATCTAACTTATGTTCCTTTTTAAATTGCTCTAAGAACGCAATATGCTGGAATGAGTTTAGTTCAATATCTCCATCAGCTAACGCTTTATTTGGCGTTGTGTAATCGGAGAACTCCACCAGTTTAATCTTAATCCCTTCTTTTTCAGCTTTTTTCTTCAAAATTTCCCAAGCGTCTCCATCCGTTCCAGTTACACCGACGCGAACTACTTTTTCTTTCGCTCCTGCACCCGTGTCTCCACTTGAGCAGCCGCTTAATGCTGAGACTCCTACAATCGCTGATAATGCAAATGCTAAAATTTTCTTCATTTTCTTTTCCTCTCTTCCTTTTTATGATCTGCGTAACAAGACTTTCGCAAAGTAATTCCCTAAATTTTGAGCTATCTGTACGAGAATAATAAGTAACACGACCGTTACGAACATAACTGATGTATCAAAACGTTGATAACCATATGTCATTGCTAAATCACCAAGACCGCCACCACCGACAAGCCCAGCAACTGCAGAAAATTCAATTAAACCAACTGTCATAAATGTGACACCTAAGATTAATGGTGCTAACGCTTCTGGTACAAGGATTTCAAAAACAATTCTAATTGGCGAGGCGCCCATTGCTTGCGCTGCTTCAATTACTCCTTTCGGAACGGAAACAAGGTTTGTTTCAACCATTCTAGCAATACCAATTGATGCGACTAACGTCATCGGGAAAATTGCTGCTGCTGTTCCAATCGTCGTTCCGATAACACTTCTCGTTAGTGGACTTAACGCTACTAAAAAGATAATGAATGGTACCGGACGAATTGTATTAATTATGATGTTAAGAATAGAAAAGACCCATTTATTTTCTAAAAAGTTTCCTTTTCTCGTTACATATAAAAGTAAACCTAGCGGTATACCAAGAATTGTAGCAAATATAAGGGTTACAATTACCATTAAGAGGGTATCCCCCGTCGCATCTAGTATGCGCGGCCAAAATATACTCCAATCAACTCGCATGAGCTTCTACCTCCTTCAGCTGCACTTGCAGTCTTAGATGTTGTAATGCTTTTTGAATTTCCCTCTGCTCCCCTTGCAACTCTACAAGAAGATTTCCAAATAGCACATTTTGAAGTTCAATAATATTTCCGTACAGTACATTTACATCGACGTTATAGTTTTTTGCGATATATGATAGTACCGGCTGTCCTGTCTCCTCACCAGTAAATGTTAGACGATAAATTTGACCACCATTTTGAATTTTCGCTAGAACACTTTCCGGTAAATGATCATTAATGACAGAACGTACAAAGTTTTGAGTCGTCTTTGTTTTTGGTTGCGTGAAAACATCAAACAGTTTTCCTTCTTCAATAACTTTTCCCTTCTCCATTACAGCTACACGGTGACAAATTTCTTTCACAACATGCATTTCATGTGTAATAAGAAGAATTGTTAAATTGTATTCTCTATTTACTTTCTTTAATAAGTTTAGAATTTCTGTCGTTGTTTCTGGATCTAAGGCTGATGTTGCCTCATCACATATAAGAATATCTGGCGATGTCGCAAGTGCTCTAGCAATGCCCACACGTTGCTTTTGTCCACCTGATAGCTGCTCTGGGTAATAGTTTGCTTTATCTTCTAACCCTACAAACTTCAGCAGTTCATTTACTCTTTCTTTTATCTCATTCTTTGGTACTTTCGCTAACTTTAATGGATAAGCAATATTTCCAAATACTGTTCTTGAATTAAATAAATTAAAACTTTGAAAGATCATTCCGATTCTTTGTCTTAGTTTACGTAATTCTTTCGTCGATAATGATGTAATATCTTTATCATCTATTGAAATCGTTCCTGCCGTCGGTCTCTCTAACATATTTACTAGGCGTAATAACGTACTCTTTCCAGCACCACTAAAACCGATAATGCCAAAAATTTCGCCTTTCTCAACTGATAATGTTACATCCTCTACCGCATGAACAGATTGCCCAGCTGATTCATACACTTTACTTACATTGTTAAAAGAAATCATTTTTTCCCCTCCTATATGCTGTAAAAACTTGAAGTAGAGCTTTCGAGGTAAAATAAAAAGTGCTCTCCTTCTTATCAACCATAAAGATAAGAAGGAGAGCACTTATATGTACTCGTTCACATCTTCTCATCTTCCAAGCCTTTATATGGCTTGCTGGAGTTAGCACGGTATTAAAAAAACCCGTTGCTGAGGTATCGTAGGGCCAGTCCCTCCACCTCTCTGGATAAGAATGTATCGATTTAATTGTCGTTTAATTAATTCTCATTATAGAACTCAGAATAATAAGAGTCAATACATTTTTTAGAAAAATATTAATTATTCCTTTATTAAAATTTTCAGATGAAAATTCATGAGAAAATAGTAACTTTCAAGGTTATTTAAAATTCTTCTTCCTCATATTTTTAAACAGGAGAATCTTCTCTACGAATTGAATAAATTTATTTGAATATGAAACTCGGAGGAAGATAAATATATGAAAACAGCTCTTTTACTCATCGATATTCAAAACGATTATTTTCCAAATGGAAAGATGGAATTGCGTAATCCAGTAGAAGCAAGCGAATATGCTAATCAGTTATTACAACACTTTAGAACAAACAGCGAACCTATTTTTCATATCCAACACGTAGCTATAAAAGATGACGCTACTTTTTTCCTACCTAATACAGAAGGTGTACATATTCACGAAAGCGTACGTCCACTTAGAGAAGAAACAGTTATAGTCAAACATTATCCAAATAGCTTCCGAGAAACTAATCTTCTAGAGCAATTAAAACGTTTAAATATTGAACATGTCGTTGTATGCGGGATGATGACTCATATGTGTATCGATGCTACAGTAAGGGCTGCATTCGATTTTGGCTTTCAATGTACCGTTATACATGATGCTTGTGCTACAAAAGACCTGTCTTTTAAGAACGCTACTATACCAGCTGTTTACATTCACAATACAATTTTAGCTAGTTTAAATGGCGTATATGCAAATGTAATAAGCACGCAAGAATTTTTAGCTACATAAAAAAACACTCCTTTCAGTGAGCAAAACCGAAAGGAGTGTTCCTTGTCGAACCATAGATTTTCTTTCAAATTGTATTATACAGGAAATTCTCAAAATGAATACTAAAAAATATGACTAATAAGTCAACTTTTCTCATCATTTTATTTCTGTTCACATGTTTATCCCGCTATTAATAGGTTTTAGCTCATTCCCTTCGAACGATGGTAATATATAGGATTTCAATTTTAAAAGGAGCTCTTCACATTCTGTGAAGAGCTCCTCTACTATTTCTTATAAAGTTTCAGAAGTAGTTTTTGCTTGCATGTGAAGTGCTAAGTAATCAGGTCCACCAGCTTTAGAGTCTGTACCAGACATGTTAAAGCCACCGAATGGTTGGTAACCTACGATTGCACCAGTACATCCACGGTTGAAGTATAAGTTACCAACGTGGAAGTCTTCGCGTGCTTTTTCAATATGGTCACGGTTGTTAGTAATAACAGCACCTGTTAAACCGTATTCCGTATTATTTGCAATTGCAAGTGCATGATCGAAGTCTTTCGCTTTACAGAATGCTACTACTGGTCCGAAGATTTCTTCTTTCATTAAGCGAGCATCTTCTGCAACGTCAGCAACGATTGTTGGTTGGATGAACCAGCCTTTAGAATCGTCTCCTTCGCCACCTGCTAAGATTCTACCTTCTTCTTTACCAATTGCAACATAGCTCATTACTTTATCGAATGCAGCTTGGTCATTAACAGGACCCATGTTTGTACCTAATACTGCTGGGTTAGCAACTGTTAATTCTTTTGTTAATTCAACAGCACGATTTAATACATGATCATATACATCTTCATGGATTACTGCACGAGAACATGCAGAACATTTTTGTCCTGAGAATCCGAATGCTGATGCAACGATAGACTTAGCTGCTAATTCAAGATCTGCTTCTTTATCAACAACGATTGTATCTTTACCGCCCATTTCAGCGATAACGCGTTTTAACCAAATTTGTCCTGGGTTTACTTTCGCTGCACGCTCATAGATGCGGATACCTACATCACGAGATCCCGTGAAGCTTACGAAACGTGTACGAGGATGATCTACTAAGTAGTCACCAACTTCAGAACCGTTACCTGGAACGAAGTTTACTACGCCAGCTGGTAAGCCAGCTTCTTCTAATACTTCCATAAATTTCGCTGCTACTACAGGAGTTGTACTAGCTGGTTTTAGTAATACTGTGTTACCAGAAACTAAAGCAGCTGTTGTCATACCTGCCATAATTGCGAATGGGAAGTTCCAAGGAGAAATGATAACACCTACTCCTAATGGAATGTAAGAGAAACGATTATATTCAATTGGACGGCTTTCTACTGGAATACCGTCTTTTAATTTTAACATTTGACGACCATAATATTCCATAAAATCGATTGCTTCTGCTGTATCAGCATCTGCCTCATTCCATGGCTTACCTGCTTCTTTTACAAGAATAGCAGAGAATTCATGTTTTCTGCGACGAACGATTGCTGCAGCACGGAATAAAATATCTGCACGCATTTCTGGCTTTGATTTTCTCCAAGTTTGGAATGTTTCATCCGCTACTTGCATTGCTTTTTCAGCTAACTCACGGCTTGCTTTTGAAACACGACCAACAAGTTCCTCTTTATTTGCAGGGTTTACAGAAACAATTTTGTCTTCTGTAGTGATTTTTTCTCCCCCAATAATTAATGGATAGTCTTGTCCAAGATAAGATTCTACTTTCTTTAAACCTTCTTCAAACGCTAATTTGTTAGCCTCCACTGAAAAATCTGTAAATGGCTCATGTTTGTATGCTACTACCATTTTTTTTAGCCTCCCCTTAGAAAAACGTTTACATTTTACAACATTATTCTACACGATAATTTAGATTTATTCAAATATTCCTAGACTTATATTTTAAAAATTAATAAATTTTTAAAATATAATAAAAAAAGAGATTCATACATGCGTATGAATCTACAAAATATGAGTATATTCCAAAACATTTTTCCCGATCAATAATATAGTAACTAATAAAAATAAAGTCCTTACATATCCAACACCTTTTTGAACCGCAAACTTCGATCCAAAATAAGCACCTAAGATCATTGATAATCCCATGATAATACCGTATTCAAAATGAATTATATCTAAAAATAAAAAAGTAATTAAAGATACAATATTACTAACAAAGTTCAAAAGTTTTCCAGATGCTGCCGCTTGAATAAAATCCAGGCCAATTAATAAAAATGCAAAAATTAAAAACGACCCTGTCCCTGGTCCAAAAAATCCATCATAAAATCCTATCATTAAAATAGCAAAGAAAAATATTAATGTTTTTCTTTGCGTCATCTTCTTATAGGTAGACACACTTCCCCAATTCTTTTTTGCAATAATATAAATAGCAATAAATACCAACATTACAAGTACTAATGGGCGTAAAATATCCGGTGGAATAAATTTTACTACTAAAGCACCTGCAACAGCTCCAACAATAGTTAACGGGATTAACTTTCCTACAATTTTAAAATCAACTTTTCCTGATCGAATGAAATACATCGCACTCGTAAACGTCCCCATTGTTGCCGCTAATTTATTCGTTGCAATTGCCGAAGCTGGCGATAAGCCAACAAACATAAGTGCAGGAAGCGAAATTAACCCTCCTCCTCCAACAACGGAATCAATAAAAGCTGCTAAAAAACCGAATGCAATTAATAAAATAATGACTTGAAAACTTAATTCTTCCATGAGCTTTACCCCTTACCCCTATTTTTTACAACATTTTAAATTATAACAAAATTACATAAGAAAAAAAGCTGTTCCATAGAGGAACAGCCTTCATATTTAATCTAAAATCTTCACAAGTGGTTCATCTTGTTTTGCTTCACGTATAATAATAGCTTCTGGGCGTTCTACAGATTTAATCGTTACTTGTACTTTCATATAATTCGGGAAGTATTCCATAACAAGCCCTGCCACATATTGTGTAAAACCAACTATTTCAGCTTTTCCATTAAACTGGACAGGAATATCAAGCTTCATTTCTCTTAATTCATCATCTCTATACATACCAGTACCAATAACAGCTGTATAATCGCCTTGGAAATAATCGCTTAGTTTTGCCTTAAAGTTGGATACTCTTGCAAGGTCTTCACGTTTATTATCTGTTTTCGCTTGCTCTGATGGGAACAAATAATATTTTTCATTAATTTGTTTCCAATCTTCAACCGTTTCACTACCTTTTTCGGCATTTGCATAAGAAACAAAATTACCTGGCACGAGAGAAGACTTTGGAGCTTGGCGATAAATCGCAAATGTTATTGGAATATTTTTGGTTTCAGGTTCTTTTTGATGTATGACTTTCAAAATTTCTTGCGCCATTTTTTTCCCTTCAGCTAACATCTTTTCATCCGGGATTGCAGCTTCACGTGGATAACCATGCTCTTCGTTAAAATATTGAACAGAATTCATCGCTAATCCAACTACCATACCAACGCGTTCCTCGTCGTTATCGCCTTTTTTCACATAATAATCATGCTCTAAAATATTCGAAATATATATTGGATTTTTTTTATTTTTCACTTCTAGTGATTCGGATCCTGTTCCTAATGCAGGGTTTAATCCTATATTAGGAAATTTAACTGCATCTTTTTTTAATTTGTCCTCTAGTTCCTTTTGTTCAGCATCTGTACGTTTTCTTTTAACAAGCATCTGTATAGTTTGAGTATCTAGAGCTTTTCCGCCTTTTAAAAAATTATCTTTCGTACTAAATGATTCTTTTGCAATTCGCATTAACCCTGTTTCAAATTCATCTATATCAAGACGACTATTTAACCCTTGCACGACTAAACCACGTGCCTTTCCACCATCAAATGGAATAGTCGTCTTATAATATTCATCCGAAATAGCGTATTTTGGAACAACTGATTGTTCTTTTGCTTTCCCCGATTTCTCAGCCACTTTTTCATCTTTGTCGGCACCTGCACTACACCCACTTACAAGTAGGCCAAGGCTTAATACCGCTAATGCTATTTTTTTCATGGTAAGTTTGCACCTCTTACTTATTTAGCTCTTGTAAGAACCTCTCTTCATTCCAAACCTCAACATTATGTTTCTCCGCTTGTGCTAATTTCGAACCAGCCGCTTCACCTGCAACAACTAAATCCGTACTCTTACTAACACTTCCCGTTACTTTTCCACCTAATGCCTCAATCTTCTTCTTCGCTTCACTTCGTCCCATAACTTCTAACTTACCTGTTAAAACAACCGTTTTTCCTGCGAAGTAAGATTCAACATTTTGTAAATCTGCAATTTTTATACCTTTGTATTTCATATTCACGCCATACTCTTTAAACTGCTGTAATAACTCTAATACATCTTCATTATCAAAATATGTCACAACAGATTGAGCCATTTTTTCGCCAATTTCATTAATTGCTTTTAGTTCTTCTTCCGTTGCTTTTACAAGCTCATCCATCGTTTCAAAGTGCTCTGCAAATGTACGTGCTGCTTTCGCTCCAACGTGGCGAATTCCAAGACCAAATAATAATCGCTCTAACGAGTTTTCTTTAGAATTTTCAATTGCTTGTATTAAGTTTGTTGCTGATTTTTCACCAAAACGTTCTAACTGTAATAATTGCTCTTTCGTCAATGCATATAAATCAGCAAATGTACGAATGTAATCAGCATCAAAGAGTTGTGTAATGACACGTTCCCCAAGTCCATCAATATTCATTGCATTTCTTGAAACGAAATGGATTAACCCTTCTCGAATTTGAGCAGGACAAGTTGGATTTATACAACGAAGTGCTACTTCTTCTTCTAAACGAACAAGTTCACTCTCACATGCTGGACAATGAGTTGGCATGCGGTATTCTTCTTCCTCACCAGTACGCTTATCAAAAATAACGTTCACAACTTCAGGAATAATATCTCCAGCCTTCTTCACAACAACGTAGTCACCAATTCGAATGTCTTTTTCACGAATTAAATCTTCGTTATGTAAAGAAGCACGACGAACAATCGTACCAGCAACTCTCACTGGCTCTAGTTCTGCAGTCGGTGTTACAACTCCTGTTCGGCCAACACTTAATTCAATGCCTGTTAATCTCGTTACAACTTCTTCAGCCGGGAATTTATAAGCAATCGCCCATCTTGGACTCTTCGCTGTAGTTCCTAGACTTTCTTGAAGGGCAACATCATCTACTTTTATAACGATTCCATCAATCTCATAATCAAGATGCGGACGTTTTTCTTGCCATTCTTCTACATAAGCTATAACTTCTTCAATTGTTTCACATGTACGGCGATTTGGATTTGTCTTAAATCCAAGTTCACCTAAGAAATCAAGCGATTCACTATGTGATGGAATTGTTTTTTCTTCTACATTCGCAAGACCATACACAAACATAGATAAGTTACGCTTCGCTGCAATTTTCGGATCAAGTTGACGTATTGAACCTGCTGCTGCATTACGCGGATTCGCAAATACATCTTCTCCATTTTGCTCTTTTTCTTCATTTAGTTTAACGAATGAACGCTTCGGCATATAAGCTTCGCCTCGTGCTTCTAACGTTACTTCTTCATTTAAACGAAGTGGGATAGCTTTAATCGTTTTTAAATTTTGAGTAATATCTTCACCCGTTACACCATCACCACGTGTCGCCCCTTGAATGAAGCGTCCTTTTTCATAATGAAGCGAAACGGCAAGCCCGTCAATTTTTAATTCACATATATATCTTACATTCGCACCATCAATTCCTTGACGTACTCTTCTGTCGAAATCACGTAAATCTCCTTCGTTAAATGCATTTCCTAAACTTAACATTGGTGACTTATGTGTTACTTTTTCAAATATATCAAGAACAGTCCCCCCAACGCGAACGGAGGGAGAATCTTCACTCATAAACTCTGGGTTCTCTGCTTCTAATTTTATAAGCTCCTGCATATTACGGTCATATTCCGCATCAGAAACAGAAGGATTGTCTAATACGTGATATTGATAGTTAAATGTATTTAATAAATCACGCAGTTCTTCAATACGTTTTTTTGCTATCTCTTTTGACATATCCTCATTCCTTTCTATTGTTTCGTCACAGGTGCAAATTTTGCTAACAAACGTTTAACACCAATTGGGCTTGGGAATGCAATATCTAATTCTTTTGCATCACCTTCACCTTTTACACTTACAACTGTACCGACTCCCCATTTTTGGTGGGAAGCTTTATCTCCTACTGCCCAGCCAATTTGTTCGCCGCCTGTCGTCTTAGCTGCAGGGCGCGCGAAAGCTGAACGAGAGCGTGTTGTCGTTGTGATTGTCGTTTTGCCGCTACTTGCCGTTCTGCCTTTTGCACCAAACGATGTTTCACGCTTTGGCGCTGTTTCATTTAATGATTCCACTAGTTCTGTCGGGATTTCTGTAATGAATCGAGACGCAGCGTTCATACTTGTTCTACCAAATAATGTACGCATTTGCGCGTTAGATAAATATAGCTCTTCTTCTGCACGAGTAATACCTACATAAGCAAGACGACGTTCTTCTTGCATTTCATCCTCTTCCATAAGAGAACGAGTATGAGGGAATATCCCTTCCTCTAAGCCAACAATAAAGACAACCGGGAACTCTAATCCTTTCGCTGAGTGCATCGTCATTAAAATAACTTCTTCACCAGCAGTTGGGTCTTCATCTACACGATCAATATCAGCAACAAGTGCTAAATCTGTTAAGAATGCAACAAGGCTCTTATCTTCGCTTTGAGATTCAAATGTTTGCGTAACAGATAAGAACTCGTCTAAGTTTTCTAAACGACCTTCCGCTTCTAAAGAACGTTCATTTTTCAACATATCGCGATAGCCTGTTTTTTCAATAACTTCTTCTACTAATTCTGTAACAGATAAATACTCTTGCATATTTACCCAGTTATTTAATAAATTCGCAAATTCTTTTACTGCCTTTGTAATTTTTGCACTTACTCCAACATGCTCAATTTCATCAAATACAGCAGTTAATGAAATTCCGTTTTGCACACCGTAATTAATAATTTTATCGATAGAAGTCGCACCAATACCACGCTTTGGCATGTTAATAATACGTGCAAAACTAATTTCATCATCTGGATTACCGATTAAACGTAAGTACGCCAAAATATCTTTAATCTCTTTACGATCGTAGAACTTCGTACCCCCGACAATTTTGTACGGAATGTTAGATTTAAGGAAAATCTCCTCGACCATACGAGACTGAGCATTCGTACGATATAACACTGCAAAATCAGTATATTTTCGTTTCCCCATTTGAATATCGTCACGAATTTTTTTCGCAACAAAATACGCTTCGTCCTTTTCAGTTGCAGCACGATAATACGAGATTTTACTTCCAACTTGATTGTCTGTCCATAATTTCTTCGGCTTACGATTCGTATTTTTTTCAATAACAGCATTCGCTGCATTTAAAATATTTTGTGACGAACGATAGTTTTGTTCTAACAAAATTACTTGTGCATTCTCATAGTCTTTTTCGAACGACAAAATGTTAGAAATATCTGCACCACGCCAGCGATAAATAGACTGGTCAGAGTCACCTACAACGCAAAGATTTTTAAAACGCGCTGCCAAATGTTTAACAAGAAGATATTGCGCTTTGTTCGTATCTTGATACTCATCAACGTGAATATATTGGAACTTACGCTGATAAAACTCTAATACTTCTGGAACACGTTCAAATAACTGAATCGTGGTCATAATTAAATCATCAAAGTCTAATGAATTATTTTTCAAAAGACGTTTTTGATACTCTGTGTATACATCGCTCGTTAATTTTTCATATGGATCAGCCATTGTAATTTTTTTTGCATATTTATCCGCAGATAACAGTTCATTTTTCGCATTACTAATACCCGCTAAAATAGAGCGCGGCTCAAATTTCTTCGGATCAATATTGCGCTCTTTCATAATTTTTTTGACTACAGTTAGCTGATCACCTGAATCTAAGATTGTAAAGTTACGATTAATACCAATACGATCGATATCGCGTCGTAAAATACGTACACACATAGAGTGAAACGTCGAAATCCAAATATCTTCTGCTTCTGGTCCGACAAGTGTATCAATACGCTCACGCATTTCACGAGCTGCTTTATTTGTGAAGGTAATAGCTAGTACATTCCATGGTGCTACACCTTTTTCACCAAGTAAATACGCAATACGATGTGTTAACACACGTGTCTTACCACTACCTGCACCTGCCATTAATAGAAGTGGTCCATTCGTTGTTTGTACTGCTTTTTGTTGCTGTGGATTTAAACCGTTTAATAACTTATCTGTCATACTCATATACGCCTGCACCTACTCTCCTTTTACTGCTTTAACTGTTTTTAACGCCGATTTTATATCATCATAAATAATATTTCCAACAACTACTGTATCAGCATATTGTGCCATTTCTTTCGCCTGTTCTGCATTAGAAATACCACCGCCATAATATAACTTAGCTTGTTTCAATTCTGCTTTTACATTTTTAACAAGTTCAACATCTCCATACGTACCGCTATATTCTAAATAAAATATCGGTAAACGTAATAGCTTGTCTGCTAAACGAGCATATGCAATAACGTCATCTTCTGTTACATCACATTTCGCTTCTGTAAGCTGGGCTACTTTCGCTTCTGGATTTAAAACACAATACCCTTCCATAAAAATTTCGTCCCAGTCCATAATATCCCCAAATTCTTTCAATGCCTCATGATGAACACCTGTTACCCATTCTACTTTTCGGCTATTTAAAACACTTGGGATGTAATAAAAATCAAATCCTGGTGTAATTGCTTCTACATCAGAAACCTCTAATACACAAGGAACTGCATATCTACGAATGCTAACTAGCATGTGTAATACGTTATCAATTGTAACTCCATCACTTCCGCCTACAATAACCGCATCAGTTCCAGACTCACAAATCATTTCTAAATGTTCATCGCTTAACTCCTTATTTGGATCAAGCTTAAATACATGTTTCCATCCGGAAATATCGTACATGAAAACACCCTTCCTTTTCTCTAGTTATATATATTTCTGTTCAAAATAACAGTTTATTTTCATCATTATTGTTTTAACTTCATCTTAAATATTTGTTTAAAACGGAGAATTAAGTTTGGAATTACCTCTTCCATATTTTTTAAACTAGAGGATTTAATTTTGAAGTTCCTTTTATGCATTCTTTCATTATAACAAAAAAAGTTACTTACACACACGCACATTCCAACATCTTTTTCCACGTCAAATGTTGGATTACATATCCCAAAAATCAAACGGGATACTAATAAAAGAAATAGTATTATCTATTTCAACTTTCATAAAAAGGAGTGTTTTTCTAATGAAGCAAAATATCGGGACAATAAACGCTCTAATTCGAATTACACTTGGGCTCGTCCTCTTCGGATGTAGTGCAACTAAACTTGTACGCAAGCCGTGGTGCACTTGGTCTAACATTTTTCTATGGATTGGTGCAATGAAAGTTGCAGAAGGAATTGTTCGTTTCTGCCCTGTTGTTGAAATGTGGAAATTCGGAAAATACATGAACATGGGGGCATTTAAAATGCCTAGCATGAATTTTGCTGAAAAAGGACATGCTAAAGAAGAAGTGAATCAAACTTCCACTCATGACAAGCCAGAGTCAAAAGGAAGTTATGACGCTTCTGACAAAGAGATTGAGTCAGCGATTGAAGATATAATCCTGGCAAAACCGCTTTGAATCATTTGTCACGATGTAAGATGCTCTCAAAGGGACTTAGCTGCTGCAGTGGGCGGTTAAGTCTTCTTTATTTTACCATAAAACAGAACGTATATTCTCTTTTTGAACCTTAAAATGTATATAAAAGATATCAACCAATAAAATTCAGAAAATTAGATGCATACCTCTTGCTTAAAATGATATAAAAGTGATATCATTTTTATATCAGGAGGCGATCATATGAAAGAAAAACAAGTATTTTATGTAAATGGTTTTCTCGGTATTATTGGAATTTTGATTTTAGCTGCTATCGGTGTATTTTTCCTTGCACAAGAAATTTTCATAGGAGCGGCACTAACTATTATATTAGCCGCAGTTCTCGCTACAGGTATCGGTATTGTTCAACCGAATCAAGCAAAGGTTATTACGTTCTTCGGTAATTATTTAGGAACAATTCGTCAAAACGGTTTATTTTTAACGATTCCGTTCGCATTCCGTCAAACTGTATCTTTACGTGTTGAAAACTTTAACAGTAAAAAATTAAAAGTAAATGACGTTGATGGAAATCCAATTGAAATTGCAGCTGTTATCGTATATAAAGTTGTTGATTCTGCAAAAGCAATGTTTGGTGTTGAACATTATGATCGATTTGTAGAAATTCAAAGCGAAACGGCAATCCGCCATGTTGCAACAAAATATCCTTATGACAATTTCCAAGATGAAACCTGCGTTACGTTACGCGGAAATACTGAAGAAATCTCTGAAGAATTAAAACGTGAGTTAGAGGCGCGTCTTGAAATTGCTGGTGTAGAAGTATTAGAAACTCGTTTAACGCACTTAGCTTACGCAACAGAAATTGCCCATGCAATGCTACAACGCCAGCAAGCAAAAGCAGTATTAGCTGCTAGAAAAGAAATTGTTGAAGGTGCTGTGAAGATGGCGAAAGATTCCATCCATATGTTAGATGAAGAAGGCGTACTAGAACTCGATGACGAGCGTAAAGCAAATATGGTAAACAACTTATTAGTTGCCATCGTTTCAGATAAAGGTGCGCAGCCAGTTATTAATACAGGAAGCCTATACTAAGGGCTATAAGTAATTATGGCTAAAAAGAAAAGCTTTCCATTACGTATTGATCCTGAATTACACGCAGTCATCGAAAAATGGGCAAATGATGAATTTCGTAGCGTCAATGCACACATCGAGTATTTACTTCGAGAAATGGCAAAGCAAAAAGGGAAATTAAAAAAAGATAAAGATGCATAAAAAATCCCGCTGATTCCTCAGCGGGATTTTTACATATTAACTTTTCGTCATCTCATGCCCAATTGCACGATATCCTATATCACTTCGATAAAATAGACCATCACTCTCAATTTTACCGATTTCTTTATATACTTTATCTTTTGCTTCTTGTAAACTATTTGCCTTACAAGCAACAAATAATACACGGCCACCGTTCGTTACAAAGTCCCCATGTTTCATTGCTGTACCTGCATGGAAAACAATCACATCTTGCAGTGCATCTAGTCCGCTAATAATATCACCTTTTTTATATGCTTCTGGATATCCTTTAGAAGCAAGTACAACACCGATTACCGCTTCTTCTGACCATTGTAACGTTAGTTCACTTTCATCTAATACAGCGTTACATACATCAACTAAATCGTTTTCTAATCGAGGTAATACAACTTCTGTTTCAGGATCACCGAAGCGTGCATTAAATTCAATTACCTTCGGACCATCATTTGTTAAAATAAGACCTGCGTATAAAATACCTGTAAACGAACGGTTTTCTTCAATCATCGCCTTAGCAGTTGGATGCAATACGGTTTGAATCGCTTCTTGAACTGCTGATTCTGGAATTTGTGGTACTGGAGAATATGCACCCATTCCACCCGTATTTGGACCTTTATCACCATCAAAAGCTCTTTTATGATCTTGGGCGATTACCATTGGATGTACAGTTGTTCCATTCACGAATGCCATTAATGAAAATTCTTGTCCATCTAAAAACTCTTCAATAACAACCTTCTTACTTGCCGCGCCGAATTTCACATCTTGCAGCATTTCTTTCACAGCTTGTAATGCCTCTTCAAGCGACATCGCTACCGTTACACCTTTACCAGCAGCTAGGCCGTCAGCTTTAATAACGATTGGTGCACCAACTTTTTGAATGTACTGTACTGCTTCTTCATAATCTGTAAAAGTTTCGTACGCCGCAGTTGGAATATCATACTTTTTCATAAGCTCTTTTGTAAAAGCTTTACTACCTTCAATAACAGCAGCCGCTTTATTCGGACCAAATACGCGAAGTCCCTCTTCTTTAAAACGATCAACAATTCCATTCATAAGCGGAATTTCTGGTCCAACGAAAGTTAACTCAACATTATTCTCTTTTGCAAATAAAACTAATGCATCAAAATCATTTTCATCAATATCAACTGGTGTTGCAACATCTCTCATACCTTCATTACCTGGTGCTACATATACCTTTTCTACTTTTTCAGATTGTGCAAACTTCCAAGCTAAAGCATGCTCACGCCCACCGCGGCCAATTACTAAAACATTCATATTTCATCCCCCAATAATTAAATAAGTACAAACTAGAAGCTATGCTCCTAGTTTGCTTTTTCATATCAATAAAAGGTTATCTCGACCGGACTTTTTAAACATCCATATCAATAAAGGTTTAAAAAGGAGGATTAAGAGAACCGAGCAGGTCTAGGCGCATTTGCCAGGAGGACACGGAGTGTAGCTTTCCTACATGAGTACCGCACTGGCGATGCAACGACGACATGCGAAGGTTATCTTAACCGGACTTTTTAAACATCCTCTATTAGTGTTTGAAATGACGTACGCCAGTGAACACCATAGCAATCCCATAAGTATCTGCCACTTTAATAGAATCTTCATCACGGATTGATCCGCCCGGTTGAATGATTGCTGTAATTCCTGCTTTTGCTGCTTCTTCTAATGTATCTGGCATTGGGAAGAAAGCATCAGATGCAAGCGCGCTACCTTGTGCTTTTTCACCAGCTTGTGTAATTGCGATTTTTGCAGAACCTACACGGTTCATCTGTCCCGCACCGACACCAATTGTCATGTCATCTTTCGCTAAAACAATTGCGTTTGATTTCACATGTTTTACAACTTTCCAAGCTAGTTTTAAATCTTTCCATTCTTGCTCTGAAGGTTCACGTTTCGTTGGAATTGAAATTGTACTTTCATCTAATGATAACGTATCTTCCTCTTGAACGAGAAGTCCACCTTGTACAGAAGTTAGTTTTTTGCTTGCACTTGTCGCTTTTTCAATATTTATAGTTAATAAACGTAAGTTCTTCTTACTTTGCAACACTTCTAAAGCTTCTTGCGAGAACGAAGGTGCGATAACAATTTCTAAGAAAATTTCATGTAACTTTTCTGCTGTAGCTTTATCAATTTCACGATTTGCTGCAATAATACCGCCGAAGATTGATACTGGATCTGCTTCATAAGCACGAGTATATGCTTCGTGAATATTAGTTCCTACTCCAACACCACATGGATTCATATGCTTTACTGCTACTACTGCTGGTTCTGTAAATTCTTTTACGATGCTAAGCGCTGCGTCTGCATCATTAATATTGTTATACGATAATTCCTTACCGTGTAATTGTTCTGCGTATGCAACAGAAGACGTTGCTGCGAATGGCGCTTTATAGAAAGTTGCTTTTTGATGTGGGTTCTCGCCATAGCGTAAGTCTTGCTTTTTCTCAAATGTCACAGTTAATGTTTCTGGACTTTCTTCACCCATTTGCTCTGTTAAGTAGTTAGAAATTAACGCATCATACGCTGCTGTATGACGGAATACTTTCGCTGCTAGTTTACGTTTTGTTTCCTCTGCTACTTCACCGTTCTCTTTCAGTTCTGCTAACACAATATCATAATCTACTGGATCTACAATTACCGATACGAATTTATGATTTTTCGCAGCAGAGCGAATCATTGTTGGGCCACCGATATCAATATTTTCAATTGCATCAGCAAATGTTACATCAGGCTTAGCGATTGTTTCTTTAAATGGGTATAAGTTAACAACAACAAAGTCAATTGGCTCTATACCTAACTCATTCATTTGTGTTACATGTGTTTCATTATCACGAACTGCTAATAGACCACCATGAATATTTGGATGTAATGTTTTCACACGGCCATCCATAATTTCAGGGAAACCAGTTACTTCAGAAATGCCGATTACTTGTAAGCCATTTTCTTCTAGTAACTTTTTCGTACCACCTGTTGAAATAACTTCAATCCCTTGTTCTAGTAACCCTTTAACAAATTCTACTACTCCTGTTTTATCTGAAACACTTACTAATGCACGCTTTTTCATTTATCCTTCACCCCTGGTTGTATGTTAGTTAACAGTTGATTCTTTCACAGACTGAACAATTTGATTCACTGTATTTACGTATAATTTATGTTCAACTTGTTGAATTTTCTTTTGTAAGCTTTCTCTCGTATCCCCTTCAGAAACAACCACTGCTTCTTGTGCAATAATTGGCCCTGTATCCATACCTGCATCTACATAATGAATTGTTACTCCAGTTACTTTCACACCTGCTTCTAACGCTTGACCGACAGCATCTTTACCCGGAAAGCTCGGTAGTAATGATGGATGAATATTAATAATCTTCCCGCCGTATGCTTCTAGTAACGTCGGCCCGATTAAACGCATATATCCAGCTAAAATAACATAATCAATTTCATATTCTTCTAGCTTCTTTAATATCTCTTTTTCAAACGCTTCTTTTGACTCATATGCTTTCGCTGAAAAAGCAAAACACGGAATATGATGATAATTTGCCCGTCCAACAGCTCGTGCTTCTGGTTTATCACATACTAATAAACTAATTTCTGCATCCAATCTTTTTTCTTCTACCGCATTAACGAGAGATTGAAAGTTAGATCCACTTCCAGAAGCAAAAACTGCTAATCTACTCATAGTGCTGTGCCCCCATTAAAAGTAACGCCAGCTCCTTGTATAGTACGTCCAATAATACGAGCCATTTCTCCTTGCTCTTCAAGAAGACGAACAACATCTTTTGCATCTTCTTCCTTCACTGCTACTACCATACCAATACCCATGTTAAAAATATTGAACATTTCTTTCTCTTCCAGTTTTCCAACCTCTTGAAGCAAACTAAAGATCGGCTGAATTTCCCAAGATCCTAGTTCAATCTCAGCACCGATTCCTTCTGGCAACATGCGTGGAATATTTTCAATAAATCCACCACCTGTAATATGCGCCATACCGTATACTTCATGTTTCTTCAATAGTTCTAAAATAGGTTTGACATAAATTTTCGTTGGTTTTAATAATTCTTCACCAAGAGGTAGTTCTAAGCGGCCATAAATACGCTCTAAAGATAGTTCCCCATCTTCTAATAACACTTTTCGTACTAAAGAGTAACCATTGCTATGAATACCGCTAGATGCTAAGCCAATTAGCACGTGACCAGCTTCAATCTTTTCACCTGTTACAATTTTCTTTTTATCAACAATCCCAACTGTAAAACCAGCTAAATCATATTCTTCCGTAGAATACATTCCTGGCATTTCAGCTGTTTCTCCACCGATTAATGCACAACCAGCTTGGCGACAGCCCTCTGATATACCTTTGACGATGTTTTCAATTTTACTAGGTTCAGCTTTACCACAAGCAATATAATCAAGGAAGAAAAGCGGCTCTGCTCCTTGGACAACAATATCATTTACACACATTGCTACTGCATCAATACCAATTGTGTCATGTTTATCTGCCATAAAAGCGAGCATCAATTTCGTTCCCACGCCATCTGTTCCAGATACTAATACAGGTTCTTCTAATGCAAATTTTGATAGATCAAACATACCTCCAAAACCGCCTAAACCGCCTAGTACTTCTTTTCTCATAGTTGTTTGTACGTGTTTTTTCATGCGAGATACCGCTTCATATCCAGCTTCAATATCTACTCCTGCTTGCTTATATGCATTCGCCATCGTTATTTACACCTCGTCTTTTAATTTCTCCCCATCCAGGGCGGGCTATTTTAAGAAAGGATCTAGCTCCTACATCAAAAGAAATAGAAGCTTTTCTCACTTTTCTTATTTCATGCTTTCTAAAAGCTCTTGCTCATAATCATAAAGAGCTGTTGGATAGTCCCCATTAAAGTAAGCCATGCATAGGCCGCCATATTTCCCTTCATATGGACGTCCAATTGCATCTACTAATCCATCTTCACTTAAAAATGTTAAAGAATCTGCTCCGATCATTTCACGGATTTCTTCTACTGTATGATTTGCTGCAATTAATTCTTTTCTCGTTTGAATATCAATGCCATAGAAACATGGATATTTCAGAGGTGGTGAAGCAATTCTTACGTGAACTTCTGTCGCTCCAGCCTCACGAAGCATACGAACAATTCGTTTACTTGTCGTTCCTCTTACGATAGAGTCATCAATCATAACAACTCGTTTCCCTTCAACTACACCTCTTACTGCGGAAAGCTTCATCTTAACCCCTTGCTCGCGCAGTTCTTGAGAAGGTTGAATAAACGTACGTCCAACGTAACGATTTTTAATTAATCCTAACTCATATGGAATACCTGTCGCCTCCGCATAGCCAATCGCAGCTGAAATACTAGAGTCTGGTACACCAGTAACAACATCTGCTTCAATAGGAGCTTCTGCCGCTAAACGTTTCCCCATATTCTTACGTGCTGCATGGACGTTAACACCAGCAATATTAGAATCTGGTCGTGCAAAGTAAATATATTCCATACTACAAATTGCATGTTCTACATCGTTTGTGAAACGATCTACGTGAATTCCTTCATCATTAATGATAAGTAATTCACCCGGTTCTACATCGCGAATGTATGTTGCACCTACTACATCAAAAGCACATGTTTCAGATGCTACAACGTAAGCATCCCCCATCTTTCCAATTGAAAGCGGACGGAACCCATTCGAATCTAATGCAACGATCATTTCATTTCCAGTTAGTAAAAGATACGCAAACGCACCTTTCACTTTGTTTAAAGCTTCTTTTACACTTTCAATTAAAGAATCTTTTGTACTACGTTTAATAAGATGTAAAAGTACTTCTGTATCTGAACTAGTTTGAAAAATACTGCCCTCTGCTTCTAATTCACGACGAAGCATTTTTGCGTTAATTAAATTTCCGTTATGAGCTAACGCCATACTATGATCGGAAAAACGGAACAACAATGGTTGAACGTTAGCAACTTCACTTCCACCAGCTGTTGCATATCGTACATGTCCGATCGCTGATTTTCCATTTAATCCTTCTAGCTCACCTCTTGAAAACACTTCTGATATTAAACCTAACCCCTTGTGACCGACGATTTTTTCCCCATTATTTACGACAATGCCTGCGCCTTCTTGCCCACGGTGCTGTAAACTGTGCAATCCGTAGTATGAAACTTGTGCTGCATTTTCATGCCCCCAAATTCCGAAAACGCCACATTCTTCGTTTAACCCCTTTATTTCAGCAAGCATGGGATTGCCCCTTTCCAAGCCTTTCTCATTTCATCTACATTTGCTGTAAGTAATACTTCATTTTCTTCATTATGAATTGTTACTTCATTTGTACTTGTTACTTCTCCAACTTGGATTGCTTCTACCGCTTTTTCAAACGCCTCTTTATTTTCACGTTTTACAGTTATCACGAAGCGTGACTGTGATTCAGCGAATAATGCTGCTGTTGCTTCTCCATCTAATTTCACAGTAGCACCTAAGCCTTTAGCACCAATTGCACTTTCTGAAATCGCAACTGCTAAACCACCTTCAGCAACATCATGTGCAGATTGAACAAGACCAGCTTGAATTGCTTCTAATACTTGTTTTTGGCGTTTTAATTCTACATCTAAATCGATACTTGGTGATTGACCGAAAATTTTGCCGTGAATCATTTTCTGTAATTCACTTCCACCAAACTCAGCTTTCGTCTCACCAATTACATACACTAAATCACCAGCTTGCTTAAACTCTTGTGTTGTTACATGTTTTAAGTCATGCACAAGTCCGACCATCCCAACAGTTGGTGTTGGATATACAGCTTCACCACTACGCTCGTTATACATCGATACGTTTCCGCCGATAACTGGTGTTTGTAATGTGCGACAAGCTTCACTCATACCGTCTACTGATTTCTCAATCTGCCAGAAGATTTCTGGTTTTTCTGGGTTACCGAAGTTTAAGCAATCTGTAATTGCAAGTGGCTCTCCGCCAGAACATACGATATTACGCGCTGCCTCTGCTACTGCAATTTTACCGCCCATCTCTGGGTCTAGATAAATGTAGCGAGAGTTACAATCTGTCGTCATTGCTAATCCTTTTTCTGTACCGCGTACACGTACAACTGCAGCATCTGAACCTGGCGTAACAACTGTGCTTGTGCGAACTTGGTAATCGTATTGATCGTATACCCACTCTTTACTTGCAATTGTTGGTTGCTGTAATAAAGCGAATAACGTTTCTTTATAATTTTCTACTTTTGGCGTTTCCATTTTCATTGCTTGGAATTCAGCAAAGTATGCTGCTTCTTTTGATGGCTTATGATAAATTGGTGCTTCTTCTGCTAAAGCATCTGCTGGAACTTCAGCTACCTTTTCACCTTTATGGAATAAACGAAGCATTTTATCTTCTGTTACTTTCCCCATCGTAACCGCTGCAAGACCATACTTCTCAAATAAATCTACTATTTCTTGTTCTCTACCTTTTTTCACGACAATTAACATACGCTCTTGTGATTCAGATAGCATCATTTCATATGGTGTCATTCCTGTTTCACGCTGTGGTACATCATCTAAGTACATTTCAATACCCATTCCTGCTTTACTTGCCATTTCTGCAGATGATGATGTTAAACCAGCCGCACCCATATCTTGAATTCCAACAAGTGCATCGGATTGAATTAATTCTAAACACGCTTCAATAAGAAGCTTTTCCATAAATGGATCCCCTACTTGAACCGCTGGACGTTTCGCTTCTGAGCTTTCAGATAGTTCTTCCGACGCGAATGTTGCACCGTGAATACCGTCACGACCAGTTGATGCTCCTACGTACATTACTGTGTTACCAGCACCGTGCGCTTGCCCTTTTTTAATGTCTTCGTGGTTAATCAAACCTACGCACATTGCATTTACAAGTGGATTTCCTTCATAACATGGATCAAATTGTACTTCGCCGCCAACAGTCGGAATACCGATGCAGTTACCGTATCCTGCAATTCCTGCTACTACTTCTTCGAATAAATATTTCACACGTGGTGACTGTAATTCACCGAAACGAAGTGAGTTTAATAGAGCTACCGGGCGTGCTCCCATAGAGAATACGTCACGAATAATACCACCAACACCTGTTGCAGCTCCTTGATATGGTTCAATAGCTGAAGGATGGTTATGACTTTCCATTTTAAATACAACTGCTTGATTATCACCGATATCTACAATTCCAGCACCTTCTCCAGGTCCTTGCAGAACGCGCTCACCTGTAGTTGGAAACTTACGAAGAACTGGTTTTGAATTTTTATAACTACAATGTTCAGACCACATTACAGAGAATAACCCTGTTTCTGTATAATTTGGCAGACGACCTAAAATCTTTTCAACCATGGCAAACTCTTCGTCTGTTAGCCCCATTTCCGCATATATACGCTCTTCTTTAATTTGTGTTGGATTTGGTTCAAGCATTAACGACATATGTTTCCCTCCACTGTTTTAAGATAGATTGAAAGACTTTTAACCCTTCAGCACCGCCAAGTAATTCATCTACAGCACGCTCTGGGTGCGGCATCATACCAAGTACATTTCCTTTTTCATTTACAATACCAGCAATATCTGAAACGCTACCGTTAGGGTTTTCTACGTAACGGAATGCGATTTGATTGTTCTCTTCTAATTGTTTAAGAGTCGCTTCATCACAATAGTAATTCCCCTCACCATGCGCGATTGGAATATTAATTATTTCATCTTTTTCATATTGTGATGTAAACATCGTTTCATTATTTTCAACACGTAACTGAACAGTGCGACACATAAATTTTAAGTTTTCGTTTCTTATTAACGCTCCTGGTAGTAATCCTGATTCAACAAGAATCTGGAATCCATTACATACACCTAAAATCGGCTTTCCTTGCTCAGCAGCTTTTTGCACTGCTTTCATTGCATTAGCAAAGCGAGAGATAGCACCGCAGCGTAAGTAGTCACCATAAGAAAATCCACCTGGTAGTAGAATTGCATCATATTCATCTAAATTCTCTGTATCGTGCCAAACGTAATCTACTTCTTCGCCAAGCTCATCTTTAATTGCATGGAACATATCGACATCACAGTTCGAACCCGGAAATACTATTACGGCAAATTTCACTGTGCGACAACCTCCTCAACTTCATAACGGAAGTCTTCCATTACAACGTTCGCTAATAGTTTTTCACACATTTCTTTTACCTTGCTATCTAAATCAGATACAGATTTATCAATTGTTAGTTCCATGTACTTTCCGATTCGAACGTCTTGTACTTCTGTGAATGAAAGACTATGAAGTGCTCCTTTTACTGCTGTTCCTTGTGGATCTAATACGCTTTCTCTTAATGTTACATATACCTTAACTTTATACATGTGAAATTCCCCCTAAACGTTTTAAAATCTCTTCATAAGCATCTGTTAAATTTCCAAGATCACGACGGAATACATCTTTATCAAACTTTTCATTGCTCGTTTCATCCCATAAACGGCAAGTATCTGGTGAAATTTCATCCGCTAAAATGATTTCTCCTTCTTCCGTTACACCAAACTCTAATTTGAAATCTACTAATCTTACACGACAGCTTGCGAAATGATCAATCAACACTTGATTGATTTGTAGAGCCATATCTCGTAATACACTTACTTGCTCTGGCGATGCAACGTTTAATACACGAATATGATCTTCCGTTACAAGCGGATCTCCTAAATCATCATCTTTGAAGTAAAATTCTACGATTGGTTCTGCAAGTACAGTTCCCTCTTCCATTCCTAATCGTTTTGAAAGACTTCCTGCAATTACATTTCTTGTGACAACTTCTAAAGGAATAATACTCACTTTTTTAACAAGTTGTTCTGTTTCAGATAACTTCTCAACAAAATGTGTTTTAATTCCCACTTCTTGTAACTTTCTGAACAATAAAGTTGTAATTTCATTGTTCAAACGACCTTTTCCTGTAATCGTCTCTTTTTTCTCCCCATTGAAAGCAGTCGCACTATCTTTGTACTCTACCCAAACCATATCTGCTGATTCTGTACGATAAATTCTTTTTGCCTTACCTTCATACAGCAATTCTAGCTTTTGCATTTCGCAAGCCCCCTGTAGTTTGAAAAATGTGAATAATATTTTTATAAAGAATGGCACAGAATGACTCTATTCTGTGCCATATGAAATTTTACGCTTCGTTTAATCCAAGGCGTTCAAAGATTGTATCAACGTGTTGCATATGATGCTCATAGTTGAAGCATTCATTAATTTCTTCTTGTGTTAACTTGCTTGTAATACGCTCATCAGCTTCTACAAGCTCTTTAAATTGTACTTGTGTTTCCCAAGCTTCCATCGCTTTAGGCTGTACGATATCATAAGCTTCTTCACGTACCATACCTTTGTCGATTAGTGTAAGCATTACGCGCTGAGAATAAATTAAGCCGTATGTTCTTGTCATATTACGTTTCATATTCTCTGGGTATACAGTTAAGTTTTTAACGATATTACCAAAGCGATTTAACATGTAATTTAATGCGATTGTAGCATCTGGTAAAATTACGCGTTCTGCCGAAGAGTGAGAAATGTCACGCTCATGCCATAATGGAACATTTTCGTAAGCTGTCATCATATAACCGCGGATAACACGAGCTAAACCAGTCATATTTTCAGAACCAATTGGATTACGTTTATGTGGCATTGCAGAAGAACCCTTTTGACCTTTTGCGAAAGCTTCTTCAACTTCACGTGTTTCACTCTTTTGTAAACCACGAATCTCAACTGCCATCTTTTCGATAGATGTTGCAATTAGTGCAAGTGTTGACATGTAGTGTGCGTGACGATCACGTTGCAATGTTTGTGTTGAAATTGGTGCTGCTTCTAATCCTAAATTTTCACAAACATATTTTTCTACGAATGGATCGATATTTGCATATGTACCAACCGCACCAGATAGTTTACCAACACGAACTGTATCAGCAGCTTGTTTGAAACGCTCTACGTTACGTTTCATCTCTTCATACCAAAGACCAAGTTTTAAACCAAATGTCGTTGGTTCTGCATGAACACCGTGTGTTCTTCCCATCATGATTGTGTATTTATGCTCTTTCGCTTTGTTAGCTAAAATGCTTACAAAGTTCTCTAAGTCTTTTAATATAATTTCATTCGCTTGTTTTAAGATGTAAGATAATGCTGTATCTACTACATCTGTAGATGTTAAACCGTAATGAACCCATTTACGTTCTTCGCCTAATGCTGGCGTTTCTGATACAGCACGAGTGAATGCAACTACGTCATGACGTGTTTCTTTTTCAATTTCATAAATACGATCAATATCAAATGATGCATGTTCACGAATTTTTTTAACATCTTCTTTTGGAATATCGCCAAGCTCAGCCCATGCTTCACAAGCTAAAATCTCAACTTCTAACCACGCTTTAAATTTGTTCTCTTCCGTCCAAATCGCACCCATTTCAGGGCGTGTATAACGACTAATCATCTTTTTCCCTCCAACAGTTGTTCTTGATGGTCCCAAATATGCAAACTCTTCGCTTTTTCTAGAGCGACTTCAATATTATCATTTAAAATATTAACATGCCCCATTTTTCGCTGTGCTTTTGCTTCTTCTTTTCCATACAAGTGTAAATAGCACCCGGTTAATCTATTCACTTGTCTTAGGACCCCTTCTATATGTTCGCCTAAAATGTTTACCATGACAACTGGTTTTAACAAATTTGTTTCTCCTAGAGGTAAATTACAGATTGCTCGAATATGTTGACCAAATTGACTCGTTTCACATGCATCCTGTGTATAGTGTCCTGAATTGTGAGGTCTTGGCGCTAATTCATTAATATAAATCTCACCATTATCTGTAGCAAACATCTCTACAGCTAGTGTTCCCACAAGTTCTAATTCATCCGCAAGTACCTTTGCATACGCAATTGCTTTTTGAGAAAGCTCTTCTGTAATGCGAGCTGGAACGATAGATTCATGTAAAATGTTATTTACATGAATATTTTCTGCTACTGGAAACACTTTTGTTTCACCACTTACACTACGAATCACAATAACTGATACTTCTTTTTCAAAAGGCACCCATTTCTCTAAAATACATTCTGCTTTATCCACAAGATTTCTTGCTGCCTCAACATCAGCTTCACTTCTTAAAACAACTTGCCCTTTCCCATCATATCCACCTGTCGTCGTTTTTAAGACGGAAGGGAATGATAACCCAGCAATTGCTTCTGTAAGCTGATCTTGATTTTGAACCAATCTATACGTTGCTACTGGTAACCCAGCCTTCTCAATCGCATTCTTTTCTGTAAAACGATTTTGCGTTGTATTTAACAACTGACTACCTTGTGGTAAGTACGCATGTTTTTCAAGCCATTGTAAACATCTATAATCAATATTCTCAAATTCATATGTGACAACATCACTTATCTCTGCTAAATGCTGAATTGCTTTTAAATCATCATATGGTGCAACAATTTCAATATCAGCAACTTGTGCACATGGCGAATGCTTTGTAGGATCTAAAACAGCAATTTTATATCCCATCTCCTTAGCTGCCAATGCCATCATTCTTCCTAGCTGGCCGCCTCCAATAATACCGATTGTTTTTCCAGGTAAAATGATTCTCGTCATACTAGCTCACTACCTTCACGCACATCTTTTTCAATCGCTTCTCGTCTCAATTCTAATGCATCATGTATATCATCATGAAATGATCCAAGTATTTGTGCAGCAAGTAATCCAGCATTCGTTGAACCGGCTTTACCAATTGCAACAGTTGCAACTGGAACACCTCCTGGCATTTGGGCGATGGATAATAATGAATCTAAGCCGTTTAATGCTTTTGATTGAACTGGAACTCCAATTACAGGAAGATTTGTCTTCGCTGCAACCATTCCTGGTAAATGTGCTGCTCCACCAGCTCCAGCAATAATAACTTTCAATCCACGTTCACGAGCCGTCTCTGCATATTCAAACATATAATCCGGAGTCCGATGAGCGGATACAACTTTTTTCTCATACGGTATATTTAATTCATCTAAAATGTCACAAGCATATTTCATTGTTTCCCAGTCTGACGTACTTCCCATTATGACTCCAACTAGTGATTTCATATTAGAATCCCCCCGATTCAAATAAAAAAAGCCTGAAATAGAACAGTTTCTCTTTTACTATGAGAGAAAGCGCTCTACTCAGGCATACGTATCCCTTGTGAATAGAAAAATACCGAGTGACTTTCCCTCATAGTCTAACGAATAACGGTCGTTAGGTAGAGACTTGCAGGCCATATCCCCGCGATTATATGAGGTCTTATATTATTGTTTCTATGGCTATATTAACAATATTTCATAAACAATGTCAATAAATAATCGAATGTTTTTTTATTAGCAGTCAATAACGTTCGTGTTTTAGTTATATTCAAAAGAAGAATTGCAACTATATACAAGAAGAAAAGGGAATTAGAATATATATTTCTAGAGATCTATTTTATGTATTTATCGTTTAAATAGCACTTCAGTATGTTTTTAATCAAAATATATATACTCTTGTATTATTATAACGATTTAATTTCTAAGGAGGATAACTGTTAAAGAAAGAACTATGCTATTATCCTATTTATTTTTCTCTATTGCAGGAATTTCTGTAATTATTAAATATTTATTTATAGCATCTCATTATTTAAAATATATACTTATGATAGAAATAATGTGTCCTATTTTAAGTATTACTTTAGCGACATTAGGAAAATTAGGAACACAAAAAATCATTACTATTATTTTAAAGAGTCTCTACTTTATTCTTTTTTCGTCTGTAGCTTTATTAAATTTACGGATTATAGCATTCGGTAAATAAAAATAAACACAAAAAAACCTAAGTCAAAATAACTTAGGTTCTTGCTTGGCGACGTCCTACTCTCACAGGGACAAGGTCCCAACTACCATCGGCGCTAGAGAGCTTAAC
>NZ_BEZT01000004.1:0-203437 GCF_003402455.1 Bacillus sp. HMA207
CATAAGAGCAAGCTCTTAATCCATTCGCTCGACTTGCATGTATTAGGCACGCCGCCAGCGTTCATCCTGAGCCAGGATCAAACTCTCCAATAAAGTTAGTTTGTCTAGCATCTAGAATAAAAATTGACGTTTCACGTTGTTTGTTTCGTTCAGTTTTCAAAGAACTTGTCCGCCGCTTCAGAAGCGACTTCATCATATTAACATCTTAATTTTTCGATGTCAACTAAGTTTTAAAATTTCTTTTTTGTCGTTTTCTGCGTTTCCGCATCAGCGACGTTTATTAATATACCATCACACTTTTTAAATAACAAGTGTTTTTTTTATAAAAATATAAAAAAATTATCTACCCTACTTTCTTCTATAGAAATAACTATTATCCTTACTACTGAAAATAGTTATTCTAATTGTATGCTAATACACTCCGTTCAACCAAATTGTATTTCACAATGCCTTCCCAAATTTTCATTCTCTTCTATATTAAAGCTTATAATCATTATCCTTCTATAAAATAACTATACAAATTAGCCTTAAGAAAAAATCCTGTCTACATTAAACAGCCACTCGCGCGCATTATCCCCTTCCTTCTCATTCAAAAATTTACCCCCTACAAATTAACAACATTCCAATCCTAATACAAACTTAAGGATATTGTTAGAATTTTTTTACATTTAATTAATGAAAAATATCCATTTTTTGTTATATAGTAAGAAAGGACGCACTCAACTATAAATAAACCAATGGAGGAATTATTTTATGGATAGGTTAACAAAGTTTTCATTAAAAAACCGAGCTGCCATTATCATCATGATTTTTCTCATTTCCATACTCGGTGTTTATTCCGGCTCTAAATTACCTATGGAATTTTTACCGAGTATCGACAATCCAGCAATTACCGTCACAACCTTATCTCAAGGACTCGACGCTGAAACGATGACAAAGAATGTAACTGATCCTCTCGAAAAACAATTTCGCAATTTAGAACACGTCGACACCATTACTTCTTCTACATACGAGGGATTATCACGTATCGACATTGCGTATACATCAAAAGCAAACATGAAAGATGCAGCACGCGAAGTCGAAAAAGCCGTCAATACAATTAAATTACCTAAAGATGTAACCAAGCCCGTAGTTAGTCAATTAAACACTTCTATGATTCCACTCGCTCAAATTACTATCCAGAAACAAAACGGTTTTTCAAAAGCAGATGAAAAACAAATTGAAAAAGAAATCGTACCACAACTCGAAAACATTGATGGTGTTGCCAACGTTATGTTTTTCGGAAAATCCACCTCTGAATTATCTATCGTACTTGATCCGAACCAATTAAAAAACAAAAACGTAACATCACAGCAGGTACTAACTGTTTTACAAGGAAAAGAAACTTCTACTCCAGCTGGGGCAATTACTGTTAATCAGGAAGAATACAACCTCCGCGTCATTGGGGACATAAAAAATGTAAATGACATTAAAAACATCACTGTGGCACCCCAAGTGAAATTGCAAGACATTGCTCAAATTGAAATCAAACAACACTACGATACAATCTCACATATAAACGGAGAAGAAGGCACAGGATTAATCATCATGAAAGAACCGAGTAAAAATGCAGTTGCCATTGGAAAAGAGATTGATAAAAAAGTTAAAGAGATAGATAAGGAATATAAAGATCAATTTTCCATTAAACTTTTGGCTTCAACCCATGAACAAGTTGAAAATGCTGTTACTAGCATGGGAAAAGAAGTAATACTTGGAGCAATCGCTGCAACTCTAATTATCTTAATCTTTTTACGTAACTTCCGAACAACACTCATCGCTGTTGTCAGTATTCCATTATCCATTTTATTAACACTCTTTTTACTACATCAATCTAACATTACGCTTAACATTTTAACCCTCGGTGGTTTAGCTGTTGCGGTTGGACGTCTCGTCGATGATAGTATCGTTGTCATCGAGAATATTTTCCGCCGTTTACAAAAAGATTCTTTCTCTAAAGATATCATTCTCGATGCAACGAAAGAAGTCGCAGTCGCAATTACTTCTTCTACTTTAACAACGGTCGCTGTTTTTTTACCTATCGGCCTCGTATCAGGAGCAATCGGAAAATTAATGTTACCTATGGTATTAGCAGTTGTATATTCTATATTATCATCCTTAATCGTTGCACTAACAGTTGTTCCACTTATGGCTTTTTTACTACTCAAAAAAACAAAGCATCGAAAGCCAAGTTCTTCATCACGATATGTCGCTACATTAAAGTGGGCTCTTTCTCATAAATTCATTATTCTACTTACTGCATTTTTATTATTTGTAGGATCAATTGCAGCTTATATATTACTACCGAAAGCAAACATAAAATCTGAAGACGACACAATGTTATCTATTAACATGACATTTCCAGCCGATTATAATGCTGAATCTCAAAAACAAAAAGCATTTGATTTTGAAAAGAAATTACTTTCTAATTCAGATATAACAGACGTTATTTTACGAATGGGATCTAGCGCAGAAGATGCACAATGGGGGCAAACAACTAAAAATAACCTCGCTAGTATATTCGTAGTCTTTAAAAAAGGTTCTGATATTGATCAATATATTAAAGAGTTAAAAAAGGAACATAAAACTTTTGAGCCTGCTGAACTTGATTATATAAAAACAAGTTATTCAAGCTCTGGCGGCGGCAATAACTTACAATTTAACGTAACAGCTACTAACGAAGCGGATTTAAAAGAGGCGGCTACTATCGTTGAAACAAAACTAAAAAGCATGGATGATCTTTCTAAAGTAAAAACAAACTTAGAAGATTCTAAGAAAGAATGGCAAATTCATATTGATCAAACAAAGGCTGAACAACTAGGTTTAACACCAGAAATATCTGCGCAACAAGTGGCATTCCTTATGAAGAAATCACCTATTGGCGAAATTACAATTAATAATGAAAAAGCTACTATTATGATAGAACACAAAAAAGAAAACATTAATAAACAAGAAGATATTTTAAATACAAACATACTATCACCTATTAATGGACCAATACCTTTAAAAGACATCGCAACTATTTCAGAAAAACAAACACAAACAGAAATTTTCCATAAAGACGGAAAAGAAACAATCCAAATTACAGCCGAAGCTTCAAATGAAGATTTGAGTAAAGTAAACACAGCAGTAAATAAAGCGATGACTGACTTAGATTTACCTGGTGGTGCAAAAGTAAATATCGCAGGAGCTACTGAATCTATGCAAGAGAATTTTACAGATTTATTCAAAATTATGGGGATTGCAATCGGGATTGTATATTTAATTATGGTTATCACCTTCGGGCAAGCACGTGCTCCTTTTGCAATCCTATTCTCCTTACCATTAGCTGCTGTCGGTGGTATTTTAGGATTAATCATTTCACGAACACCTGTTGATGTAAATTCCTTGATCGGCGCATTAATGTTAATTGGGATTGTTGTTACAAACGCTATTGTATTAATAGAAAGAGTCCAACAAAATCGTGAACATGGAATTGAAACTAGAGAAGCCTTACTTGAAGCAGGTTCTACTAGACTACGCCCAATTATTATGACAGCTATTACAACAATCGTTGCTATGCTCCCACTCCTATTTGGCCAATCCCAAGCAGGAAGTATGGTATCAAAAAGTTTAGCCGTCGTTGTCATCGGCGGTTTGGCAGTCTCAACTGCTCTTACATTAGTAGTCGTTCCAGTTATGTATGAACTATTAGATAAAATCGGGAGAAAAAGACGCTCCCGTAGGAAAATAAGCACTTCTACAGAAACACCTGATATTTAAAAACAAAAGGCGTTATCTTCACAAATGAAGATAACGCCTTCTCTCTATTTAGTCATATAATCCATCATTTTTTCCACATATTGCTCTATAGGTTTACTAGAATCCACAATCTAAATTACATCTGTTCTTCTTTATAATTAATCACAAATTCAACAATCATTACATCCATTCCTTCTATATTAAAATACAAAAGAACCCCCTACTTATAAATAGAGAGTTCTTCTTTATAATTTATGCCGCTTTTACCTTTTTCGTTGTTTTACTTTTTCTTTTCGTTCCTGTAAAGCGCTTGTGTAATATAGATGCTATCAAGCGTGAAATAACATTGAATAGTAATACCATAATAATTAATACAGCTGCAGATTTTGTCGCAATCAACTTCGCATCTGGAATAACTCCTTCAGAATTTAATTTCCAAATGTGAACCGCTAATGTTTCAGCTGGTCTAAACGGATTTAAAGGATGCGCAGGACTTGAGAAATCCGCTGCTGAATTTAAAATCGGGGATGTTAAACCCGCTGTGTAAATTAATGCTGCCGCTTCCCCAAATATACGACCCGCCGCTAAAATAATCCCTGTAATAATTTGTGGTAATGACGATGGGATAATAATACGAGCGATTGTTTGCCACTTCGTTGCACCTAATCCAAGACTTGCCTCTTTTACATTCTGAGGAACTTCTGAAATCGCATTTTCACAAACACGCGTTAAACCTGGTAAATTTAAAATAGTTAAAGCAAGAGCACCACCCATTACTGTGTATCCCCAACCTGTCATTGTAACGAACACTAACAAACCAAACAAACCAACAACAATAGAAGGTAAAGACGCCATCGTCTCTATACATAGACGAACAAAATTTAAAAAACGTCCTTGTTTTGCGTACTCTGCTAAATATATTCCAGCACCTAATCCAAGAGGAATAGATATAATAAGCGTTATAACAAGCATGTAGAATGAATTGAATAACTGCGGACCAATCCCACCACCAGCTCTTGTATTGCTTGGTTCTCCAAACAAGAAATTAGGATCCCAAAATCCCCATCCCTTTTGTAAAATCTCAAATACTAAGAACACTAGCAAAGCTACAACTAAAGCCGCAACCGCATAAAAGATACCTGTCCAAACTTTATTTACCGTTCTTGCATTCATTATTATCGCTCACCTCTTTGCCCAATCGCTCGAATTACTAAAATAAACAGGAATGAAATAACAAGTAAAATCATCGCTAAAGTCCATAGCGCATTGTTCCAAGCAGTTCCGTTCAATGTATTCGTCATGTCCATTGTTAAAATACCAGTTAACGTCGCTGTCGGACTATATATTCCTTCTGGTAATTTAATCGTATTCCCGATTACCATTTGAACCGCTAACGCTTCACCGAAAGCACGCGCTAAGCCTAAAACAACACCTGTTAAAATCCCTTTTTTCGCAGCAGGAACAATCACTCGGCTAATCGCTTGCCATTTCGTTGATCCTAGACCATAAGAAGCTTCTAAATAATCAAATGGAACAGAACGTATTGCATCAGAAGCGATACTAGCAATAGTAGGTAAAATCATAATACTTAATACAACAATACCTGCAATTAAACTAAAGCCTACTCCCCCAAACGAATCACGTAATAGCGGTACTAAAATCGTAACCCCTAATAATCCGTATACAACCGAAGGAATACCAACTAACAATTCTAGAACAGGCTTCAATACTTTATTTCCAAACTTTGGCGAAATTAAATTCATGAATATAGCAAGAGCTATAGCAATTGGTGCACTAATAATAACCGCACCTAACGAAACCACCGTTGAACCTACAATGAAAATTAAAGCCCCGAAGGATCCTTGATCAGCATTTGGATTCCATTTTGTCGATGTTAACATCTCAGTAAATGAGATACCACTTTGTGTAAAAGATTGAATACCTTTCCCACAAATAAACGCAATAATAGCTAATGTAATTAAAACTATAAAAATACCACAAAACGTAACAAGTGATCTTCCTATATATTCACTTTTCACGTAATTAATTTGTTTTTTCCCCTTCATCACAGGACAGACCCCACTTCACAGATTGAAATGAACAGGACTGGCCTTGCAGCCAGCCCCATAAAATTTTATTACTTATTTAATTTAGACATTGGAATGTAGCCCATATCTTCTACTTGCTTTTCAAAATCTTTACCTTTTACATAATCGATGTAAGCTTTCGTCGCTTCCTTCGCTTCACCTTTTGTTACCATATATTCGTAAGACCAGAATGGATATTTACCAGACGCGATGTTTTCAACTTTCGGTTCAGCACCATCAATTTTCACTGTTTGTAGTGCGCCTTTTTTCTCGCCCACCATGTAAGACATTGCTAAATAGCTCACCGAACCAGGAGTAGAGTTAATCGCTTGCTCTACTGCACCGTTAGAATCTTGTGTTGTACCAGTTCCATCATTAATTTTCGCGTCTTTCATAATCGTTTTTTCAAATGTAGCACGTGTACCAGATGAAGCTGGACGATTAATCACATTGATTTTTTCATCTTTTCCGCCAACTTCTTTCCAATTTGTTACTTTTCCAGTGAAGATATCTTGTACTTGTTGCATTGTTAAGTTATCAACTTTTACATCTTTATTTACGACAAGAGCGAATGCAATACCCGCTACCTTGTTATCTACTAATTCTTTCGCCTTTTCAGCATCTTTTATTTTATCTCCGGATGGAACATCTGAATTACCAATTTGTACTGCACCAGATGCTACTTGGTTAATCCCAGTTCCACTACCGCCACCTTGAACTTGAATAGAAACTTTTGAATTTTTCTCCATGAATTTCTTTCCAGCTTCCTCCGCAAGAGGTAGAAGAGCTGTAGAACCAGCCGCTGCAATCGTACCTGATAATTCTTGTTTTGTATTATCGCTTCCTTTAGCAGTGTCTTTACTAGTTGTATCTTCTGCTTTCCCACAACCAACTAATGCTCCTGCTACCACTAAAGCTGCTAAAGAAAATTTAATACCTTTTTTCATAACCATGTCTTGTACCCCCATTTGGATTATCACTTTTCGAATTCATTTTCTTTCGAACACAAATTCATTGTAGGACAACAATATTATGTGAGTGTTAAGCAATTTTTAATTTTAAGTAAATGACGATAATAATCTTTAAAAGCTAGAAATCCCAACATTTATAGTTAAATAACCCAACAAAAACCACACTAACTACGCTGCAATGTAAATATATTCTTAACAATGTAAATTCAATGTAAATGTTTTTCTCTCTTTTTCCCTTTTCGTTAAAGTTACATTTACAATTCCGCTGTATTTTGTAATTTTTACACACCTAATTTATGCACATTAAAAATAATTTCAGTAATATTTTTTAGTACAACTAAATAAATTGGAACAATTCTAAAAATAAATGAATATTTTTAAAGTACTAATTGACAACATAATCCAATGTAGTCTACTATATTACTAACAAAAAGTTTACCTTAGGAAACTTTTTAAACTCAAACTAAAAATATAGAGATGAGGTAACTTTTATGGTATCGGCTAATATAAAACCACTTTCCGAATTTAAAATAGGAGAGTTTGTACAAATTGAGAAGATACAATTAGAAGGAACTATGAAACGACGCTTATTAGATTTGGGATTTATCCCGGGGGCGACGATTAAAGTATTGCAACGCAGTCCACTTGGAGATCCGGTCGCTTATCAAGTGAGCAACACAACTATTGCACTGCGCAAAGAAGAAAGCTCCCTTATTTTCGGGGTATTAATAGGAGATGATTTCAGATGAGCAAACATCGTATCGCTTTAGCTGGTAACCCGAATACAGGGAAAAGTACATTATTTAATACTTTAACAGGCTTAAAACAACATACTGGAAACTGGACGGGAAAAACTGTTTTAAAAGCTGAAGGAGAATATGAACATAACGGAAGTAATTATACATTAATAGATTTACCGGGAACTTACTCACTATACTCAAATTCCGCAGACGAAGAAGTAGCGAGGGATTATATTATATTTGAAAAACCAGAAGTAACTGTAGTTGTTATAGACGCAACTGCTATGGAAAGAAATTTAAATTTAGCACTCCAGGTGATGGAGATGACAAATAATGTAGTCATTTGCATTAACTTAATTGATGAAGCCCAGAAAAAAGGCATCCTTATTGATGAAAAGAAATTAGCAAAATCACTTGGTGTGCCTGTCGTTAAAATTTCAGCACGTAACCGAGTAGGTATTGGTCATTTGCTAAATGTTATTGCAAAAGTAGCAAATAAAAAACTAATTCCAGCACCAATTAAAATTACTTACAGCGAAAAAATCGAAAATATGATTCAGGAATTAGAACCACAAATTTATAAAGTGTTCGGTGATACGTATCCAGCACGTTGGATTGCGTTACGTATATTAGATGGAGATAAAAATTTCTTAACTACACTTCAAAAACACCATAATGAACCACTTGTAAGGGAGGTCGTAATTAATGGAATCTCACTCAGCCAGTAAAGCTCTTCCATTAGACTATATTATTCAACATGCACAAACACTTTCAAAAGAAGATATACGAGATGATATAGTCGGAGATATTTACCGAACATCTGCAAGCATATGTAAAGAATCCGTCCAATATACAAATACTGATAAATTATATCGTTCCGAAAAACTAGATAAAATTTTCACATCTCCAATCTGGGGATTCCCAATTATGCTCGGTATTTTATCTATTATTTTTTATCTTACAATTGCAGGCGCTAACGTACCATCTGATATGATTGCCGAATTCTTCGGATGGGCCGAAGGATATTTAACATCTTGGTTCCAAGCTGCGCATGCACCTGAATGGTTACATGGCATTTTAATACTTGGTTTGTTCCGTGGTATCGGTGCTGTTATTAGCGTTATGTTACCACCTATGGCAATCTTTTTCCCTATGTTCGCGCTATTAGAAAACTACGGATACTTACCACGTGTCGCGTTTAATATGGACCGCTTATTCAAACGATCCGGCGCACACGGGAAACAATCTTTAACAATGGCAATGGGATTTGGTTGTAATGCAGCAGCCATTATGTCAACACGTATCATTGAATCACCACGTGAACGTATGCTAGCAATTTTAACGAACAACTTCGTTCCTTGTAACGGTCGCTGGCCTATGTTAATTTTAATGGCTTCACTATTTATGGCTGCTGGTTATACAGGCAGTATGCAAACATTGGTTACTGCTGGCGTTGTAGTCGGAATGGTTGTAATTGGTGTTATTATGACATTAACTGTTTCTTGGGTACTATCAAAAACAGCCTTAAAAGGGGTTCCAACTCACTACACACTTGAGTTACCTCCGTACCGCAAGCCAAAAGTTTGGAATACAATTGTTCGCGCAACACTCGATAAATCAATCTATGTTTTAAAACGAGCTATAGTTGTTGCTGCCCCTGCGGCTGCATTAACTTGGTTACTTGCTAACATTTTTATTGGTGACACAAGCTTACTTATGTATTTTGTAAACTTCCTAGATCCATTTGCTAAAATGTTAGGACTTGACGGCTTTATTCTAGCTGCATTCATTCTTGGACTACCCGCTAATGAAATTGTAATCCCAATTTTATTAATGTCTTACTTATCAACTGGGGCCTTAACTGAAATAGATGATTTTAATCAAATTAAAAATCTATTCCTAGAAAATGGTTGGACTTGGTTAACAGCGTTAAACACAATGTTGTTCTCACTTCTTCATTTCCCGTGCGGAACAACACTAGTTAACATATACAAAGAAACAAAAAGTGCAAAATGGACATTCTTATCGTTTGCAATCCCTACCGTTATCGCCATTGCTGTTACATTCCTCTCTACACAATTGGTACATTGGTTAGGGCTTGTATAAAGCAAAGCATACATAGAAGGTATCCCCCTTCACATATGCTTTGCACGAAAGAAACCTGAAATTATTCAGGTTTCTTTTTTTGCACATCAGTATTCCACGGCTGTGCTCCATACGTTGTGAGTTTTTTATGAATAAAATATATAGTTCCTGGAAGAACTGCCATTAATATCGTGCAACTAATTCCTAATCCAGTAAACAACTTTCATCACCTTATTTCACTCTTTTCGGTAAAGCTGAACCTGAATGTTCAATTGTTGGATGAACATGAACAGTAATTTCAGCATTACTAAAGTAATTTTCGCCTTGATCCCAATTCTTACTTATTTTTGTCCATTCTTTATAATTATGTCGCTTATACACTTCCCCTAACTCTAATACATCTACCTTATATTTTTTTTGAACAAGCTTAATCGATTTTTGAATACGCTCCTCCATTTCTTCCGATATATCCTTCTCTAAACTCTTTTCATTCAAAACCTTTTTATGATCACTAAAGTGCAACTCAGCTATTGTACCTTCCAGAAATAAATGAATATTAAATTTCGGTTTTGTAGCATTCGTTGTGGATACTTTAATTTTTCGACGTAACTTATGAATTTCATATGTAATAAGTTGATTCTTTTTACGGATGGTAAAAAAACCTCCAATTTTTTTACCTATTATATAATTCATCCCTACTGTTTCTTCCCCACTCAAATTGCCTACACACTTATTATCCTTTCCACGAAACAATGCTGCACCGTTCATTTGTACTCCTTGTTTTGTTAGTTCCAGAATAGGTAATACAAAACTTCGGTTAGAGATCATCTTTTCCTGCACCTCACCAATTCTTGCAGCCTCAATCATTTGGGCATTTTTCGGAGGGTGTTCAGCTAACATATCAATATACTGCGCCGGTAAATTTTCAGGCTTGGCACTTTGTTTTAAAATAGCTTCGGCATTTTTATTAGAAACGAACAAACGAATATTTCTTCTCATCTCATGATCGCGAATATATACATCTAACGTATTTTGTAAAATGTATGGATGTGAAAGTAATTCTTCAGAGAAAATAATCACCTGTATATGAGGGAAAAATAATGTACGACTAATTTTTTTGGCGATTATTCTTATTTGTTCAAATACACTATCTGCTTTTGCACTAACATTAATATAATTTTCGCTATCCCCACCCCCTTGTCCACCCTGTTGAGACAATTTACTGGGGAGTACCATCTGATAGGTCCCTTTCATAATTGGATTCGCTTTCTTCTCCTTCACAATATCGTAAGCCGCTCCTACTACAAATCCTCTTTCTTCTATCTCTTCTAACTCAGAACACCCACTCATAAATCCAGTTAAAGCCATAACCATTATAATTTTAAGAAGGTGTTTCATTTCCACCATTCCTTCTTTTTATTTTATATACAATCAAAACGAGCAAAGGAGCTAACAAAACAAACCCCATATCTATCCAAGCTAAATAAGTCCCATAACTTGATAAAGTATTCAAACTACTAGGTATCATATTCACCATAAAAATAATAGGGGCACTTACGAAAATAAAAATTTGTTTCTTCACTTTCGGAAACATAGCACAAAACAATAAAGATGCGACGTCATAATACATTGCTGTAGTGTTATAAATAGTAATAATCCAAGTCGTAAAAAAAATCGCATCAAACCTTTCTAAAAATCCTCCACCAATTTCAATTTCTTTCCCTAATTCAATTGTTGGATATGTCAATCCACGTGTTGTCATATAAGTAAAAACACTAATACAAGTTACATAAATTAAAATGTATGACAGCACGTTTACCATCACCGCTTTCGCGACTGCCATTGGCGCTTTTTTCGCTGTCTTATCATTCAGCAAAACCGCATAAAATAACGCTACTTCAAATCCAATAAACGTAAAAATAGAATTTTTAACTCCAACAGCATATTGACTTACTTTCGTTTGAAAAGCTGGTAGTAAATTATTTATTTCCATTAAATTTATATTCAATAAAGAAAGAAGTACTATCGCAATTAAAACAATAGGTAAGAATAAAACATTTAACCTTAATAAGGCTGCTCTTGATCCTGCTATTCCATAAATAACAACTAATAAGAAGAAGAAAGACAGTAGTTGTATTGGTGTATCACTAAATAAATACGTTTGAGAAATAACTGAAATCATTCGCGATTCATATGCTGTCAAAGCAGCAAACGTTAATACTAAAATACTACTAATTGTGTATGCAACAGGCTTCGTCAAATGCGCACTCGTATATTGAACAAAATTTTGTTTTGGAAATAAGATAGCCACTCTCGTCACAAACCAGCCTAAAACTGCGCAGATTAATCCACCCAAAAGCAAGATAATCCAACCGTCCGAAAATAAAGTTTGGTTAGCGATATCTCTTGGCATAGACAATGCCCCTATACCAATAATGGTCGATGATACCGCAAACCCAATTTCACGAGATCCAATCTCTTCATCGCCATACTCAAATGGTTTCACTTATTTTCGCTCCTTTGGACGTATTGTAGAATCTTTTGTTTGTAAGTACTCTGGTCTATCTTTCAACATCGATTTTGGCATGCGAATAAATTCTTCTTTCCAATCTTTATAAAATGCAGGAGCAATTGGAGTTGTATACGGTATACCAACACTTGTTAAATTTGTAATATGAATAGCAAGTGCGATCAGAGCTAGAATGATCCCATACAACCCAAAAGCCGTTGCAGCTAATACAAAGACGAAAAGTAAAATTCGGAACGTAATCGTAATACTATATACAGGAAGCGAAAACGTAGCAATCGCAGTAACTGCAATAATAATAACTAAAAACGGATTTACAATCCCTGCATTTACCGCAGCTTCTCCAATTACAAGACCTCCTACAATCCCTATCGTTTGTCCCATCGGTTTCGGCAATCGGATTCCAGCTTCTCGTATTAATTCCATAGTCAAGGCCATCATTAACGTTTCAATATATGCTGGAAATGGAACACCTTCCCTCGCACCTGCAATTGAATAAGCCAGTTTAGAAGGAATAAGTCCTTGATGATAAGATACAAGTGCTACATACATAGCTGGTAACAAAACCGCAATTATACCTGAACCCATACGTAAAAATCTTAATAACGTTCCAATCACCCAGCGCTCGTAATGATCTTCTACAGATTGAAAAATATCAACAAACACAAGTGGTGCAATAAGAGCAAACGGGGATCCGTCTACTAAAATGGCCGCCTTCCCTTTCGCTAATGAGGCTATAATATTATCAGGCCTCTCTGTATTCAAAAACTGTGGAAATGGGGATAAATTATTATCCTGAATTAATTGTTCAATCGTACCTGTTTCCAAAACGACATCTGTCACTATTGATTGAAGACGGCGATCTAACTCTTTTACAATGTGAGGATTAATAATATCCTCTATATATACTAGGGTTACTTCTTTCTGCGATCGCTTCCCCATAATATAAGATTGGAACCTCAACTTTGGATCGCGTAAACTGCGTCGGATTAACATTTTATTCACATTAATATCTTCATTTAATCCAACTCTCGGTCCGCGTATTAAATCTTCTGTCACTGGTGGTTCTAAACTTCGCTTCTCCCAGGCCCTACTATTAATAACGATAGCGGTTTGAATATTATCAATTAATATAACTGTATCTCCCGCTAATATCGCATTCATAATATCTGGAAACTTCGTCTTTACACCCACTTCTGCGATAGAAATAAAACGATCCAATAACGTTTGAACAACAGCTTCCTCATTTATAATTTCTTCGTATTGCAGTGTGCGAATGACATATTTATAAACATTATCCTTATCTGTCAATCCACATAAAAACACAACCGCACTACGTGTAAAACTCCCAGCAAGAGCAACTTCTCTAATTGTTAAATCATTAGGTGAACCTAACTCATCCCTAATTTCTTTCATAACTTCAAATAAGTTACCTTCAAGCTCTAACAATTTCCCCACCTAGCTTCCTTTTCAACAAGTTTTTAGTTAGATTCCGCTAATAGAAGGAAATATATACAAAAAAAGAGCTATCTCTTTTCAAAGATAGCTCTAATAAAGTAAAACTTTAATCAACCCTCACCAATCGGGCTTTTACGGACAGTTTAATCCCCACCTAACTTCTTTGCTTCCGCTGAATTTTGAGGTGGGGGTCTTACTGCCCGTTAATGCAGGATAAACGAATTACTTTTCTACTATTATAGTGTTTTTCTTTATAAATACAACTTTTGTAAATCCACTAACTACAAACATCACAATTATATTAATTAACAATGCGACTATACCTACATTCAAATCTTTTATATACTGCGGGAAACTCGGAAACATCGTGGCTATAGTTGAACCAGATAAGGTAATATATGCGACCACTAATAGCCCAACTCCCATTCCTGCAATCGCCCCTTGCTTCGTAATAATTTGACGTGGAAACAAGCTACATACAAGTGCAGGGAAAAGTTGCGTAACGATACTGTATCCCATTAATAGAAGTGCTCCTATTGTTTCTCCTCCCTTAAATGTAAATAAAACTGCCACGAGCGTTACTACAGGCACAAATAATTTTGCCATCTTAGCAACTTGTCTATCTGAAGCAGACGGGACTATCGTTCGGTAAATATTTTTTGCTAACAGTGTAGAAGCCGCCATAACAAGCATAGACCCTGGAACCAATGCCGTTAATACTCCCGCACTACCAATAATTCCAATAAACCAAGGATCAAAAGTTTGTAAAGCAAGACGGAATAACGAAAGATCTACATCCGCTCCCTTTAACCCAGGAACTTGCAATATAGCAGCAAATCCTGCAAAAAATACGAAAAGTAAAACTAAAGAATACAATGGCATAATTGCTGCATTTTTACGAAATACTTTTTCATTTTTTGCAGAAAAAGCAGAAGCAAATGTATGAGGCCACATATAAAAACCGAGGGCCGTTAATATAATAGTAGAAACAAACCAAGAAATACTCATTCCTTCTTCAGGTAAAGATAAAAATCCCGGTTTCGCTGCCTCTACAGCCTCAAACATCGGCTGAAATCCTCCATAATAATGATACGGCAAATATATACCTAAAAACATAACGATAAACAGTATCATAATATCCTTCAAAGCAGCCGTCCAAGCCGAACCATGTATACCTGAAACCATTACATATATAGTTATAACAATAGCACCGATCCATACTGCAACAACAGGTGACACCCTTCCGTAAGAAGCTTCTGAAACGATAATTCCCAGTCCTTTTAACTGTAAAACAAGATATGGGATGATGGAAACAACACCAACAATCGAAACAATAAGTCCAAGCGCTTTACTTCTATATTTCTTCGCAAAAAAATCCGACTGTGAAACAAGGTTATGCTCTTTCGCATACTTCCAAATGGGTGGCAATAAAAAATACGATAAAAGATAAGCTAAAGCACCATATCCCAAAATATAAAAGGTAGGTGCTCCTTTACTATACGCCCAGCCGCTTCCCCCTAAAAATGTAAACGTCGTATAAATTTCACCTGCCATAAGGAGAAAAACAAAAATAGTGCCAAATCCTCTTCCTCCAACTGACCATTGTTCTAAATTCATATCTTTTCCATGTTGTGCCCGAATCCCTAAAAATAGTGCGAGAAACAAAAATAAAATAATGATAAGTAATGCAGTCATTTTACATCCTCCTTATTAGCAGGATCAAACACGTACACAAGCCACATACAAAAAGATGTAATAAACACTGATAATAATACCCAAAATAATAAAAATGGCATCCCTAATACGTAAGGAGTAACTGAATTCGCAAATATTGGCCCAACTACTAAACAAAGAACTGGGATAAGCGCTAGAATGTGTATTTTCTTCATCTCATTCTCCTTTACTTATAAAGTTCATAATGGCTGATACAAAGACTTCCACTCCAATCGGTAATGCATCTTCGTCAATCGTAAAACGAGGGTGATGGTGAGGATATATAATACCTTTCTCTTTATTTCCCGCTCCGATAAAAAAGAATGTCCCCGGTGCCTTTTGTAAAAACGCTGAAAAATCTTCTCCAGCCATCGTCGGCTGTAAACGAACAACCCTATCCCTTCCATAAAGTTGTAATGCCGTTTGTTCAATAAGCTCTGTAGCTTCATAATCATTTACAACTGGTCGATATCCATATTCATATGAAAATGTATATTTCGCTCCGTAAGATTCCGTAATATGCTTCACAATCCGCTCAATCTTCTTCTCTGTTTCACCTCGTAATTCATGTCTTAAACTTCTTACTGTCCCTTCAATCTCGGCTTGCTCTGGTATTACATTATGAGTTGTCCCAGCATGAAATTGCGTAACAGATATTACGAGAGAATCTAATGGATTCGTGAGGCGAGATACAATTTGCTGAAGTTGCGAAACGACTTGTGTTCCGATTGCAATACTATCCACCGTTTCATGAGGGATTCCAGCATGTCCACCTTTTCCCTCTATCTTAATTTTAAAAACATCCGGTGCAGCCATTGCAGGACCATAAATAACACCTATTTTCCCAACCTCTAACGACGCCCAAAGGTGAGCACCAATAATATAATCCACACCTTCCATTACACCTGCAGCAACCATCTCCTCTGCACCACCAGGAAAATTCTCTTCAGCATGTTGGAATAGAAAACGAATCTCCCCTTGAATCTTCTCTCTTTCTTCTACCAACTTATGTACAACCCCAAGTAATATCGCTATATGTCCATCATGACCACATGCATGCATTACACCTTTATATGTAGAAATAAAATCAAACTCATTTTCTTCATGAATAGGAAGAGCATCCATATCGGCTCGAATCGCAACTGTTTTGCCCGGATGTTTACCTACTAACTTTGCCATCACACTATATTTAGTCGGCCGTGACACTTCTAAATATGGGAATTTCCGAAGTATATCGAACACAAACTGCGATGTTTTCTCTTCTTGAAAAGATAACTCTGGATACTTATGAAAATGCCTTCTCCACTCAACTAACTGATTTTTTGACAAAACAAGTTCCTTTGCAACATCCATTTCTCTTCTCCCCTTCTTCACCAAGTTAAATGTTATTATAACGTGAATTGTTAATTTTTAAAAGAATCTTCTGAATTTTCAGTGTTAATAAACCAAAAAGAAAAAGCCATCCCAAAGATGACTTTTTCATTATTATAAAATAGTAATTGCTTGTTTTCCCATTTGCTCCCAAGCTTTCTCAAATTCTGCTCGCGGAACAGCCAAACGTGGATTATTTTTAAGAGGATCATTTACATATACAAAGTTTTGATCATATCCAATTACTACTGCACTATGCTCATAATATGTAATTTTCACTTCGCCTGAACTCGTATTCCATGTTTCAAAACTACTTTCAGCTAGCGGCTTAAACGTCGTATTAATAATGACCCATACCGGAGAGCCAGAACTAATTACTTTATATATATCTTGCATGTCTCTACCTGTTAAATTAATTACTTTTTCAGGAACATATTTTTCTGCTAAATCAAAGATTGGTTTATTGTATACACCATACCCAGGCTCTGCCTTTGTATAAATATTTCCCACAAATCCCTCGTAAGGATTTCCACGCAAACCATTTTGTTCAAATGGAACACGATGAATTTCGCTAGCAAGTTGCATCTTATCTACTTGTACACCTTTATATTGCAGCAACATAGCTAAACTTGTCACTTCACACCCTCTAGGTAATTCTGGTAATTGTTTAATAAACGGAACATCTTCAATCATAGCTGCTTCTTTCATTTCAGATAGAAACTCTAAGCGTAGAACTTGCGCCTTTTGCATGATTTTATCTTTTCCTATAAAAAATGCAGCAGCAAGTATAATCCCAAAAACAAAAAGATATTTTAACTTTTTCATTATAAACAAAACTCCATTAATTATTATTTTACAGATACACCTCTTATCATTGTACCCTTCTTCTTACTAGTTTGCTAGAAAGATCATGTGAATTATCGATCATAGAATTAATTATAAAAATTCTAATTATTTTTAATAAAAAGAAAAATAAATATACATTTACAGAATATTTTGCTAAAATCAAAATTGTTAACATAGTGAAGATATCACCATGTTAACAAACATTCTTAGAGTATTTAGTCATAGTTCGTTTTTTTACATACTCCATTCATTTCATAGCAAATAAACCGAGTGTGTGTTGCATCCCCCACTAATGATTAAAAACTCAGAATAAAACGAAGTTCACACATTCAAGAAAATACGGGGTGAGGGGCATATGAATCAACAAATTGAACAAACAGATTTAAAACGAACAATGAAAAGTAGACACCTATTTATGATTGCACTCGGCGGTGTTATCGGAACCGGGTTATTTATGGGATCTGGTCAAATTGTCCATAATGCCGGACCTGGTGGTGCTATTCTTGCATTTTTAGTCGGTGGATTTGTTATGTATTTAACGATGTTATGTCTTGGTGAATTATCCGTCGCTATGCCAGAAGCAGGTTCATTCCAAAGTTATGCAAGCAAATTCATTTCACCTGGTTTTGGATTTGTTGTCGGTTGGATGTATTGGTTAAATTGGGCTGTTACAGTTGGCGTAGAGTTAACAACTGTAAGTATTTTAATGAAACGCTGGTTTCCAGACGTTTCTTCCTGGATTTGGTGCGTTACATTTGCAGCAGCACTCTTCCTCGTAAACGCTTTATCAGCAAAAGCATATGCAGAAGCAGAGTTTTGGTTCGCAAGTGTAAAAGTCGCAACAATTGTTATTTTCATCGTACTTGGCGGCGCTGTTATGTTCGGTCTACTAGACTTTAATGGAAAGCCAGCTCCAATGCTTCATAATTTCACTGAAAATGGCGGGCTATTTCCAAATGGTGCATTAGCTGTTCTTCTTACGATGATTACAGTAAATTACTCCTTCCAAGGAACAGAATTAATCGGAATCGCTTCAGGCGAAAGTGAAAATCCTGAAAAAACAATTCCAAAAGCAATTAAAAACACAATTTGGCGAACTCTCTTCTTCTTCGTCTTAGCGATATCAGTTGTTGTAGGTTTACTCCCATGGCAAGAGGCTAATCTAGTCGAAAGTCCCTTTGTACTTGTATTTGATGTAGCCGGTGTCCCATATGCAGCAGACATTATGAACTTTGTTATTATTACAGCTGTATTATCCGTTGCTAACTCTGGTCTCTACGCAAATTCTCGTATGCTGTGGGCGATGGCAAAACAAGGAATGGCAAGTCCAGCATTTACGAAATTAACTAAAAAAGGTGTACCGCTAAATGCATTAATTTTCAGCCTAATTTTCGCTAGCCTATCCTTACTAACAAGTGTATTTGCGGCAGATACTGTCTTTCTAGTTTTAACATCTATTGCAGCAATGGCTGCCGTTGTAGTTTGGATGTCAATCGCCGCTTCACAGTTTTTCTTCCGTAGAAATTTCGTGAAAAATGGTGGCGACATAAATGATTTAAAATATCGTACACCGCTCTATCCACTCGTTCCAATCGTAGCGTTCTCGCTCAATTTCATTACATTTGTTAGTTTGGCTTTCATTCCAGATCAAAGAATTGCTCTTTATTGCGGCATTCCATTTATGATTATTTGTTACATTTTATACCAAGTTAAATATAAAAAAATTGTCACACTTGAACAGCCACGAACTGTCACACAAGAAATAAACTAAATATACAAAATATTCAGCTATCTTTCTTATCATAAGATAGCTTTTTTCTATTTCTTGGATATCCTGGTATAACTTTATTTATCTTAAAATTTTCACAATCACGTTTTTCTCTGGAAAATAGTTTACAATGTAATCAAGTTACAAATGATATTCACCTTAAAAAGTGTGCATTTGTGTCTATTTTTTAACAATATATCAAAAACTATTGCCTTCTATAAATTAATAGGTTTATATTGTTTTATTGGCATAGTTTCAATCCAAGGAGAAAGGAGATTTTCAATCGTGCAACTAAAGAAAGCGTTTTGGAAGTTGGCTTCACTTCTTCCGTTATCATTACTTCTGTTCCTCGGTGGCTGTGATAAAAAACTCGCAGTATTAAATCCGCAAGGACCTGTTGCAAAAGCACAGTATGATTTAATTGTTTGGTCATTCTTGCTTATGTCATTAATTATCGCAATTGTATTCATTCTGTTTACAGTCATCTTGATTCGTTATCGTGAAAAACCAGAGAATATGGACTATGAGCCACCTGAACAACACGGTAACACATTACTAGAAATTATTTGGACGCTTGTTCCTGTTATTATCGTTATCGCATTATCGATTCCAACAGTAAAAGCAACTTATGCTTCGGAAGAGGTTCCGAAAGAGTCCAAACATATTAAACCAGTTGAAATTTATGTTACATCTGCAAACTGGAAATGGTTATTCAGTTACCCAGAGGAAAAAATTGAAACCGTTAACTATTTAAACATCCCAGCTGGTGTACCAATTCAATTCAAACTGACTTCTGTCGGCCCAATGAATGCTTTCTGGGTACCAGAACTTGGTGGTATGAAGTACACAATGGATGGCATGATTATGGATCTTTATTTACAAGCTGATAAGCCAGGTTCTTACCTAGGTCGTAGTGCGAACTTCTCTGGTGAAGGATTCACTCACATGGAGTTCGAAGTTGAAGCAAAAACTAAAGAGAAATATGACAAGTGGGTTAAAGAAGTACAAGAAACTGCTCCTAAACTAACAGAAGCTAAGTACAACGAAATTGTTAAACCTGGTGTAGTTGGTCGTATGACATTCTCTAGTCACCACTTAAGTTATGTAGATCCAAAATCACTTGAATATTGTGATTACAACTACTACAAAAACAAAAAATAATAGCTATTATTCCAACAGATTGGAGTGAACACAGTGAAGCTTGATGAATTCTTTGTCACAGGTGATCCGATTATTTACGGTGCAGACGCTTCTATCGTTCTTGTGACATTAGCAATCATTTTCGTACTAACAAAGTATAAAAAATGGAAATGGCTTTGGGACGAATGGTTAACAACTGTTGACCATAAAAAAATCGGAGCTATGTATATTATTTCTGCGGTTATCATGTTATTCCGTGGTGGTATGGATGGTTTAATGATCCGTGCACAGTTAACATTCCCAGAAACAACTTATTTAAACGCTGAACACTATAACGGAATCTTTACAACGCATGGTACAGTAATGATTCTTTTCATGGCAATGCCATTCGTTATGGGATTAATGAACCTTGTAGTACCATTACAAATTGGTGCTCGTGACGTTGCATATCCGTTCTTAAATGCTTTAAGTTTCTGGTTATTCTTTGTCGGAGCAATGTTATTCAACATCGCTTTCGTAATCGGTGGTTCTCCAGACGCTGGGTGGACTTCTTACTTCCCAATGGCAGGTACAGAGTTTACTTCAGGCGTAGGAAATAACTACTACGCAATTGCATTACAGATTTCAGGTCTCGGTACGCTAATGACCGGTATTAACTTCCTTGTTACTATCTTAAAAATGCGTACACCTGGTATGACTTTAATGAGAATGCCAATGTTTACTTGGTCAATCTTAATTACAACAATTATCATTATTTTCGCTTTCCCAGTATTAACAGTTGCTCTTGCATTAATGACATTTGACCGTCTATTCGATGCTCACTTCTTTACGATGGCGAGCGGCGGTATGCCGATGTTATGGGCCAACCTGTTCTGGGTATGGGGTCACCCTGAAGTATATATCGTTATTTTACCGGCATTCGGTATTTTCTCTGAAATCATTAGTACATTCTCACGTAAACGTCTATTCGGTTACAGTGCGATGGTATACTCAATGGTTGCAATTTCTTTACTAAGTTTCGTCGTATGGCTTCACCACTTCTTCACGATGGGTGCAGGTCCAGCGGTTAACTCATTCTTCTCGATTTCGACAATGGCGATTTCGATTCCAACCGGGGTTAAGATCTTTAACTGGTTGTTTACACTGTATAAAGGACGTATTCGTTTTACAGTTCCAATGCTTTGGTCATTGGCATTTATTCCAAACTTCGTAGTCGGTGGGGTTACAGGGGTTATGCTTGGAATGGCAGCAGCTGATTATCAATACCATAACAGCTACTTCCTAATCGCTCACTTCCACTACGTATTAATCGCAGGTACAGTATTCGCTATGCTTGCTGGATTCACATTCTGGTATCCAAAAATGACTGGTCATATGTTAAATGAACGCCTAGGTAAATGGACATTCTGGATCTTTATGAGCGGATTCAACATCTGTTTCTTCCCAATGTACTTCTTAGGTTTAGACGGTATGACTCGTCGTATGTACACTTACTCTGAAAGTCTTGGATGGGGATGGCTAAACCAAATCGCATCTGTTGGTGCGGTAATGATGGGTATCGGCTTCCTACTTCTTTGCTACAACGTAATTTGGAGTGCACGTCACGGTGAACGTGACACAACTGGAGATCCATGGGATGGTCGTACACTTGAATGGGCAACTCACTCTCCTGTACAACATTACAACTTCGCGAAGCTTCCTGAAATTAAAGAAGCTGATGCTTTCTGGTACATGAAAAAGCGCGGAGAAACAGTTACACCAGCAGCAGAAGATATTAAACCAATTCACATGCCAAGTAACTCTGGTGTGCCTATTATTGCGTCTGGATTCTTCGGTCTTGCAGGTTTCGCATTAGTATTTAGCTGGTTCTGGCTTGCAGCAATCGGTGGTATTGGTATTTTAGCTTGCTTAATCTATCGTTCATTCGATTATGATGAAGGCTACTATATCAGTGTTGATGAAATTAAAAAAACAGAACATATAGCATGAGAGGTGAAATGACATGGCGGCTTTAGATAAAAGCTTACCTTTGGAATATCAATCCGAACAAAGCAGATTGAATATCCTAGGATTCTGGATTTTTCTTGGGGCTGAAATTATGCTGTTCGCAACACTTTTCGCCTCTTATCTAGTCCTTGCTGGTCGTACGGCAGATGGCCCAACACCAGCGCAATTGTTTGAACTTAAAACGCTTTTAATTCAAACATTACTACTTTTAACAAGTAGTTTCACATGTGGTATCGTAATTCATGAAATGCGTAAGCATAACCAAAAAGCGATGCTTGGATGGTTCGTCCTTACATTACTTTTAGGTGCAGGTTTCCTATTCTTCGAGATCGAAGAGTTCATTATGTACATTGGTGAAGGCGCAACAATTCAAACAAGTGCTTTCTTATCTGGATTCTTCGTTCTTCTTGGAACGCACGGAGCTCACGTAACAGGCGGTATCATTTGGGCAACTTGTGTTATTATCCAAATTTTAAAACGAGGTTTAACACCAGTTACAGCTCGTAAAGTATTCATTATCAGCTTATACTGGCATTTCCTTGATCTTGTTTGGGTCTTTATTTACACACTAGTTTACTTGAACGGGATGGTGGCGTAAATGGCTCAAAACAACAATCAAGCAAACGGGCATGCGCATAGCGGATTCCCTTGGTCACACGTTTTCGGATTTATTTTATCGCTTGCATTAACGTTTCTAGCGTTATACGTGGCACTTTACACAACATTGCCACTTTCAACAGTCTTAACAACTATTATCATAATGGCTGTTGCGCAAGCATTGTTACAATTAATTATGTTCATGCATTTAAAAGAAGGAGAAGGAAGAGTTCAAATTCTTACAATGATATACAGTTTCTTCGTTGCAACTGCAACAGTTGGTTTAACTGTATGGATCTTCTTCTCAATGTAATGTACATGAAAAAGACTGCTGAGATTCCTCAGCAGTCTTTTTTTATCCCCTCTATTACATCCACATTACGGAATTAACAGCATAATCATGAAAAATATACTTATTATGACAAATGTTAAGAAAAGTCTTTCTTTATGAAATCGAATCCATATGCGTTGCTTTTCTACCTATTATATGGCTAAATAGGTACTATATTTATTTGAAGGGAGAGAACGCAATGGAACATCATACTTCTGTTCTATCACTTATGGTTGTCGTTGCAATCGCGTTTTTCGTTCCCCTTTTGTTACAACGCTTTAAATTAAAAGCACTTCCTGTGGTCGTTGCAGAAATTATTGCAGGAATCTTTGTAGGTAAAAGTGGGTTTAATATTATTGAGCCAGATATATGGCTTCAAGTTTTATCAACATTAGGATTTATCTTCCTCATGTTCTTAAGCGGTTTAGAAATTGATTTTTCTATCTTTAAACAAAAAGGGAAAAAAAATACGACAAACGAACCAAATACATTTCAGGCAGCAAGCATTATCTTCTTATTTATTTTCATCTTATCTTATGCCCTATCATTACTATTCGTATGGCTAGGATTCGTAGATAATGCAATGTTCATGACTTTAATTATTTCAACTATTTCTTTAGGTGTTGTTGTACCAACATTAAAAGAGAATAACTTAGGAAAAACAGCAATTGGGCAAATCATTTTATTAGTCGCTGTTATTGCGGATTTAGTTACAATGATTTTACTCGCTGTATTCGTCGGATTAAATTCCGAAAGCGGCCAAAGCATGTGGCTTCTTCTTCTTCTATTCGGCGCTGGTATTGTTATTTACTTCGTTGCAAAACGTTTTAAAAACATTCCATACTTAGATAGTTTAAAAGCTGGTAGTGTACAAATTGATACACGAGCTGTTTTTGCACTCATTTTAATCTTAGTTGGGTTATCGGAATCTGTTGGAGCAGAAAATATTTTAGGCGCCTTCTTAGCAGGTGTACTTGTATCTTTATTATCACCAAATGAAGATATGGTGGAAAAACTTGATTCTATCGGCTATGGTTTCTTCATCCCTATTTTCTTCGTAATGGTTGGTGTAAATCTAGAGGTGTGGTCTATTTTCAAAGAACCTTCTAGCATGCTAATGATCCCAATCTTAATTGTAGGACTCTTTATTTCAAAACTCTTACCATCACTCGTCTTAAGAAAATGGTATCCACGTAATATCGTACTTGGAAGTGCAATTTTATTAACATCGACACTTTCTTTAGTTATTGCGGCTGCACAAATTGGTGAAAAACTGGAGATCATCAGTCCAAGTTTATCTGCCTCTCTTATTTTAAGCGCAGTTATTACTTGTATTTTTGCACCTATATTGTTTAAAAAAATGTTCCCAAAAGTAGAAACACCAAAACCAAAAGTAGCTATTATTGGCGCGAGCAGAATTACCCTTCCGTTATCACTAGATTTAAAACGAGAAGATTATGACGTAACGCTATATATGATGCGTCAAAACAAAATAAATGATGAAGAAGCGAAATCGCACGACTTCCCTATCGTGAAATTGGATGACATCACAATCGCATCATTAACTGAACAAACAGCATTTGATGCAGATCGCGTCGTTGTTGCAACAAGTGATGATGAACAAAACTTATTATTGGCAGAACATGCAAAAGAGCTAGGTGTTGAACATGTTATTGCAAGTGTAGAAGATCCACTTCTACAAGAAAAAGCAACGCAAGAACATATCGCTGTATTCTCAACAATTAACTCTACACGTATTTTATTACGTGCGCTTATTGATAAACCTAGTCTCGTCCGCTTAATTACAACAGCAAACGAAACAGTCCGTGAAGTTGAACTACGGAGCAATAAATATAACGGCGTTGCACTTCGTCGCCTTCCGTTTTTAGGTGATGTACTAGTCATTCAAATTTATCGTGGAAATAAAGCATTAATCCCACATGGGGATACAAGACTACAACACGGTGATACATTACTTGTAACAGGCTCAAAAGAACATATCGATACACTAAAAAACATATTAGAATAAAAAAATGCCCCTCACATAATTGAGGGGCATTTTTTCCATTTCATATGGTAAAATGTTACTATCACATATTATGGGGATGGATTACATTATGTCTATTATAACTTTAGCTCTCTTATTATTAGCCGAAATACTCGTTGCCATTATTCTCATCGGTGTTAGTATTGAGATTTGTAGTTACGGATGGAAAAAATCGAATGGAATAAAATATTCTTGCCTCCTACTTTCACTCCTTCTCGGAACTGCTAGCATACTCGGACTTCTCGCCGCACCTGCCTATTTCTTTATACAATTAACAGAAAAAGCGTTATAAGAAAGGATGTTAATATGATTACCGTGAAAAATATTGAGGGATCTGAAACTTACGTATTACGTCAAAAAATTTTACGCCCCAATCAAACATTAGCAGATTGTAAATATCCTTCCGATTATGAAACAGACACCTTCCACTTAGGCGCATTTATAAACGATGAACTAATTAGTATCGCTTCCTTCTCAAAAGAAATATATCCTGACCTACCAGCCGGGATTCATTATCGTCTACGAGGAATGGCCACATTACCTGAGTTTCGAAACAACCACGCTGGAAGCTCCTTAATTCAGAATGCAGAACAAATCTTACAAGAGCGTCAAGCAAATATGTTATGGTGTAATGGCCGAATTACTGTAACTGACTATTACAAACGATTAGGCTTTCAGGAGCATGGTGAAATTTTTGAAATTGAACCAATTGGCCTTCATAAAGTTTTGTATAAAAAGATATAAGAAAAGCTTTCCTCAATACAGGAAAGCCTTTCTTATATTTCAATCTTCTCTTTTTATTTTTTTCATATATATGTATATAAACAAACTTGGAACTAAAAAACAAGCAAACATAATAAGTCCTGTCATACTAATTTCCTTTATCGAAATATCTGGTGTTACAACGATACAAATAGCTAAAATCCCAATAATAATACCCACCGGAATGAATAATAGCTTCATAAAATAACGACGCGACACTCCGCCCGTATGCTCATACACTTCCACTGAATTTTTCAGATTTAAAAAGTTAATAATTATTATCCCGCCCATAAATACCATTAATAAATCCGAAACACTTTCATATCCTGCCCCTTGCAAGACATAGCGGTAAAAGACGATAGCTAGTATGACGATATTTTGTAAGATGAAAGCTAATCTAATATGTTTTAACCCTTCAATCATTAAACGTTCATCTTTCACGATTTTCATCCTACCACTCCTTTTCCTCCCAAAACAAATCATTCAACGTTTTATCTACTGCATAACAAATTTTTAAACATAAATCTAAAGATGGATTGTATTTCCCCTTCTCAATTAAACTAATCGTTTGCCTTGTAACGCCTACTTTTTCTGCTAATTGTTGCTGTGTTAAATCTAACTGAACACGCGCGACTTTTATTTTACTTACAGCCATTCATGTTCCTGCTACTAAAAATATAGACAAATGTATATTCTTAGAGTATTCCTGCTTCTACGTGCCCTGCCTCGCTAATCACTTGCTACTACAGTTTGCTGTGACACTTCACAGGCGTAAATTCCGATGTAGCCCACCGTACATATATACAATCTATTTACGTTAGTATTGTATATTTTTTTGCTTGTAAAAGGTTGATTGACGCATTTAAATCTCTATCTATTACATTGCCACATTCACATGTATATACTCGGTCAGACAGCTTTAAATCCGACTTTTTTTGACCGCAACATGAACACATTTTAGAAGATGGATAGAATCTGTCCACTTGCCGTAGTTCAATTCCATATTCCCTACATTTCGTTAATAACCATGTTTTAAAAGCATAAAAACATTGTTGCGCTACAGCTTTAGATAGATGTTTGTTCTTCATCATACCTTTCACATTCAAATCTTCTACTACAATAAACGTTGGCTTGGTTTTCACCACATCATTTACAATAGACTTTACATACGCTAATCGAATATTTGCTAGCCTAGCATGTAGTTTTTGCACCCTAAGAATATTTTTGTTTATATTCGCTCTTTTATTAGTAACAGGTTGTTCACCTCTCTTTCTTATATTTTCAAATTTGCGTGATAAAGAGCGTTGTTCACGTTTTAACCGTTTTTCTATCTTTTTTACTTGTACTGTTTTATTTATATTTTTGTGAGTTTTTCCATCGCTACGTACAGCGAAGTCTTTAATTCCCAAATCAATTCCTAGACCTACTGTATTGAGAGTTGCATTTGGTTTTACCTCTTTCACTTCACAGAGTATAGACACATAGTATCTTCCTGCTCTTTGATATACTGTACCACTTTTTACAGTTGTATTTTTTGAAATATATCCATACTCTTTTAACCTTATCCAACCAATTGTAGGGACTTTTACTCTATGTCTTTCTACTGTCCAATCTGTTTTGTTGTTTTTCGGAAAGTAGCACTTCACATCTTGCTTCTTCTTTTTTTTATATCGTGGAAACTTAGATAAACCTTTAAAAAACCGCTTAAAAGCTTTATCTCCATTCATAATCGCTTGTTTTACCGCTTTGCTCGACACTTCTTTAATCCACTGGTCACACTCTTTTGTATGAATGTTGTTTAACCATTTGGAAAAGTCATAACCACTAAGAAATTTCCCCTCCGACTCATATACCTCTTTATTTTTAGAGATATACAGGTTATATACATATCGACACACCCCAATAGTTTGACGGATTTTACTAATTTGTTCAGTTGTCGGTTTGATTTCTATTAAATATGCTCTTTTCATAAGTCTTCATCCTCCGACATTTTCTTTTCGTATTTTCTCAACCCATATATTCTACAGCTAAATACATGAATGATAGATATTAAATCCTGAACAAGTTCTTCTTGAATACCCATATATTTCTTATACTGTTCTTCTGTATAATATCTTCTTCCTTTTGGGTTTCGGTAAGCAGGTAAAACACCTTGATTGTCCCACCTTTGCAATGTCTTAACAGAGACATTAAGCATTTCTGAAAATTCTTTCGGTTTATATTGTTTCATAATTACTTTTCACTATATATGCCTACTTTTGTCTATGTTTTTGTTTACTGTTTCTTTCTCCTCCACCCTTATTATAATATATATTCCAATAAGTAATTTATATTTTACATTACTAATTTAAGTTTCACTTTATTATACACAAAAAAGGAGCCCCTCATAAGAAGCCCCCTCTCCTATATTATAAGAATAAATGACATCCAAATAAAATTGTAAATAAGTATAGTAATGGATGTACTTCCATCCCTTTACCCTTCACAATTTTCAAGACTGGATATACTAAAAATCCAATTGCGATTCCATTTGCAATACTAGATGTTAACGGAATACCTATAAAAATTAAAAATGCTGGTAACGCATCTTCAAATTCATTCCAATTAATATCTCGAATGCTTTGTGCCATTAAACTACCTACTATAATTAATGAAGGAGCTGTAATAGCGGCTACACTTGATAAAGAATCAATAACAGGACTAAAAAATGCCGTTATAATTGTTAGACCAACAACTACAATCCCTGTTAACCCAGTTTTACCACCTGCAGCAATACCTGCTGACGATTCAATCGTCGCTGCTGTTGGGCTGGTTCCAAAGATAGAACCTGTAGTCCCGCCAATTGCATCTGCAATAAACGCTTTACCAAAACGCTTCTCTGTATTGTCTGTAATTAAACCTGCTTGTTTAATTAAACCAAGTAATGCACCTGTTGTATCGAATAAAAGTACAAGTAAAAATGAAAATACAACGCCGTATAATCCGTATTCAATTACATCTGAAAAGGCATTGATTGGGTTTGAAACGATGATACCCTCTGGTAAATGAGGCATCGCCACAATTTTATCAGCAAACTTCAATTGCCCTGTAAAGAAGGCAATAATTCCTGTCACAATCATACTAATAAATAATGCACCGCTCACACGCAATGTCATTAATACCGCCGCTAATATTAAACCAATTAAAGTTAAAATAACAGCTGGAGAATGAAAATCACCAATCGTAACTAAATTAGACGGATGATCCACGATAATTCCAGAAAGGCGCAATCCAATAAAAGCAATAAATAGTCCAATTCCACCTGCAATTGCATGCTTTAAACTATCAGGAATTGCTAAAATTAACTTTTGCCTAAACGAAGTAAAAGATAATAAAAGAAAAATAATCCCCGTTACAAATACAGCTGAAAAGGCAACTACATATGTAATCCCTTCTGCCTTCTGTACAACAGAATAAGCAAAATATGCATTCATTCCCATAGCTGGAGCAATAACAATCGGGTAATTCGCGAAAATCGCCATACCTACTGTTCCAACAACGGTTGCAATAATTGTTGCTGTAAACGCTTGATCAAATGGTACACCTGCATCAGATAATATTTTTGGATTGATGACAAGAATATACGCAAATGTAAAAAAAGTTGTGATGCCAGCTAAAAACTCTTGCTTCACAGAAGTGTTATATTTTTGTAATTGAAACATGCTTATGTACCCTTCCTACACCTGAATTATTATCACACATTCTTTTTCTTACTAGTATGTGAGAAAATATAATACTTAATCTTAACAATCAATAAAAAGAAGAGTCAATATATTCCCTAATAGTTCGAATTTTAAGTTTAAGTCTGACAAGTACAGATGTAGTACAGTTCATTATGATTATTTTTGTAGCATAACAGATAGAAATGTTTTATAATTTGAAATAGTTAAATATTTAGTAAACGCATTCAAATATCGTTCACTCTACAAGGGGGATTCTTCTTATGCAGCACACAAACAAATCTGGAACTTTAAATCGTGGTTTAAAAGAACGACATATTACTTTAATGTCACTGGGCTCAGCTATTGGCGTTGGGCTATTTTTAGGATCCGCTTCCGCCATTAAACTAGCAGGTCCTTCTATTTTGCTAGGCTATATGATTGCCGGTCTCGTTATTTTTTTCATTATGCGAGCGCTTGGGGAAATGGCAATTGAACAACCTGTTGCTGGTTCTTTTAGTAAATATGCATATGATTATATTGGACCACTCGCTGGTTATATTACTGGTTGGAATTACTGGTTCTTATGGGTTGTTACTTGTATGGCTGAAATTACAGCAGCTGGCATTTACATGCAGTACTGGTTCCCTGATATCCCGCGCTGGACTTGGGCATTACTTGCTCTATTATTAATGAGCGCTTTTAACTTCTTATCGGTAAAAGTATTTGGAGAACTTGAGTTTTGGTTTGCTCTCATTAAAATTGTCACAATTATCTGTATGATAGTAGTCGGAGCTGGTATTATTTTATTCGGATTCGGAAACGGTGGTATCGCTACTGGTATTTCAAATCTTTGGTCACATGGTGGCTGGTTCCCAAATGGATTTTCTGGGTTACTACTCTCCATGCAGATGGTACTATTCGCTTATTTAGGCGTTGAATTAATCGGTGTTACAGCTGGTGAGGCTCAAAATCCGAAGAAAACACTCGCAAAGGCAATCGATAACGTATTTTGGAGAATTCTACTCTTTTACGTTGGGGCATTATTCGTTATGATGGCAATTTATCCATGGAACGAACTTGGTGAGAAAGGCAGTCCATTCGTATTAACATTCCAACAAATTGGTATCGCAAAAGCAGCAGGTATTATTAACTTTGTCGTATTAACAGCAGCTCTTTCTTCTTGTAACGGTGGTTTATTTAGTACAGGCCGTATGCTATATACATTAGCTCAGCAGAAAAAAGCTCCTGAAAGATTTGGTCGTTTAAATAAAAATGGCATTCCAAGCCAAGGAATTGTAGCAACTGCTATCGTTTTACTAATTGGTGTTATATTAAACTATCTCGTACCTGCAAAGGTATTTACATGGCTTACTAGCATTTCAACTTTCGGTGCAATTTGGACTTGGGGAATTATATTAGTCGCTCAAATTAAATTCCGTAAAAGCTTGCCTACTCAAAATAAACAAAAGTTATCGTATAAAATGCCTTTATACCCATTAAGCTCATATTTCTCACTCGTTTTCCTTGTATTAGTATTAGGTATAATGGCGTATTCAGAAGATACACGAATTGCATTGATTGTCGGCCCAATTTGGCTTATCGGCTTAGCAATCGTATATTACATGAAAGGGTTTCATAAGATTGATGAAACACCTAACTCAAAAATTAGTTAAGCAAAACATCCCTTCCTTATTACTTGGAAGGGATGTTTTTATATCTATATAAATATTTCTCAACAAAATTCACGGTATTTTTACAATTTTTTAATATTTTTTATGTTTTCCGTCTTTATTTTTACAGAAAAATAAATTACATTATTAAAGCACATATATTTATTATTAGGGGGATTCTTCTATGAAGAATAAAAAATGGATTACATTTTCTTTAGCAACAGCAATTACACTAAGTATAGGGACCTCGTTCATACCGTCTACTTATGCCGAAAGCTCTGTAGACCCAGCTCCTGAAATTGCTGCAAAAGTTGTAAATCAAAACAATGGGAAGAAAGTATTATTCGATAATACACACGGTCAAACTGCTGGGACAGCTGACTGGGTTATTGACGGCGGCTTTTCTGACTTCGGAAACGGCATTGCAAAAAACGGATATCACGTAAAGGAACTTCGTAAATCAACACCTATTACGTACGAAGACTTAAAAGATTACAATGTATTTATCGTTCCAGAAGCTAATATTCCTTACAAAAAATCTGAGCAGGACGCTATGTTACAATATGTAAAAAATGGTGGTAGTATCTTCTTTATTGCTGATCATTACAATGCAGATCGTAATAAAAATCGCTGGGACTCTTCTGAAGTATTTAATGGATATAGACGCGGTGCTTGGGATAATCCAGCAAAAGGAATGTCTAATGAAGAAGCAAATTCACAAGCTATGCAAGGAGTAGAAAGCTCTGATTGGCTCTCTGACAACTTCGGTATTCGCTTCCGCTACAATGCACTTGGTGATGTTTCAGCGAAAACAATTGTATCGCCTGAACAATCTTTCGGAATTACAAAAGGTGTTTCGTCTGTAGCAATGCATGCTGGTTCTACTCTAGCAATTACAAACCCAAAACTAGCAAAAGGACTTGTTTACCTTCCAGAAAATCCATCAAAATGGAATAACGCTGTTGATAGTGGCGTTTATAATGGCGGTGGTATTGCAGAAGGCCCATATGCTGCTATCGCAAAAGTAGGACTTGGAAAAGCTGCCTTTATTGGTGACTCTTCTCCTGTTGAAGATGCTACGCCAAAATACGTTCGTGAAGATTCTGGTCAAACAAAGAAAACTTACGATGGTTATAAAGAAGAAAACGATGCGATTTTATTAGAAAACATCGTAAATTGGTTATCAAATAAAGAGACATTTACAAGTTTAGATCAAGTAAATGGTTTACAACTTGATTCACCTACAGCTCTACAAACATTTGAACAGCCAAACTTATCAACAGAACCACAACCTGAACCTTGGAGTGCACCAAATGCAGGTTATCAATGGTTTAATACAAATACTTTTAAACCAGGTTCATACGGTTATAACGGTGCGGTAACAACAAGCGACTACGTCGTTACACACCCTAGCATTCTACCAAACAATGAAATTTTCCAAATGAAGATTCAAGTAAATAACTTACTACCTAATACAACGTATAACAACTATTCTTTAGGTATCTTCACTACTGGTGGAACACAAGTGGCTAAAGTACAAAATGCAAACGGCACTTGGCCATCTACTTTCGGATATAGTAGTGCATTTTCTTTCACAACAAACAGCTTAGGCTCTGCTGAGAAAGTTGTAAATGTACAGATTGATTCAAATACAACTGGACAAGCAACGCTTCGTCTACGCCAAAATACAACAACGAAATATAATGAAACTGTAACGATTAATAAGAAATAATAAAGAAGGCAATCCATACATGGATTGCCTTCTTCTCACTTCTCTTCCTTCGAGAAAAACATTCTTGAAATAACGATACCTATACTACCGACGATTAGGAATAACACTGCCCTAATCATCATCGATACCTCTGGTAAGTCAAGTAAGAATAACTTCCCTACCGTTACGACTAAAACGACTAAACCAGCATATAATATTTCATTCATATTTCTATTTCTTCCAAACCAAACCGCAAATAATGCATATACCATCCATAATAACGATACTGATACACTAATTACGCTTCCATCTGTAGATAAAACTTCACCGATTCTCGTAATTGTAATAAATACAATTATCATAAACCAATAGAGCACTATAGAATACATATATTTGCCGAAGCTCGCTAATACTTCTTTCGCTTCTCTCATGCAATAATAGAACGTTCCTATTAAAATAAGATGAGCAACAAAGCCTGCCGAAATAAATTGATCAAACGGGCTAAAAATAGTCTGTATCATTCCAATTGCGTAAACCGTCGCACTAACATACAATTTTATCTGTTGTTTTACTTTAATAGAAGTGACCATGCCAAGGAAACCTTGTAATAATAGTACAATCGCTGCATTCACTAAACTATACTCGTATAAAATCGCTAAACTAAATGCTCCCATTGCGAAACCAAATAAGAGATTTGTAAATGTAGAATGTCTATTCTTCCTATACTCAAGCACAAACATAGCAGCGTGCACAATTGCACTAATAATCAATCCCCATGTTGTAAAATCAGGTATTTTGGCAATAGCTAGTATAAAGAAAACTGCATTCGCACTAAATATCGCCAAACGTGGTTCTGGTATAAAACTTCTCTCCGTAAACATATGCCAAAATAATAGTAAATGAATCAAACCATATACAATCGTTAACTGTATTTGCAAGTTCTCTACTAACATTGACATAACAGCAAAGAAAACGAAAAGGACAATGGCAGCAACAGCGTAAGAAATCATATATAAGTATTTATAACGATTTTTCAACGCATACCATAATAAACTAAGTGTTAATACTGTCTCATATCCAAAGAAAATATAAGGATTAGGAGTCGTACTATTTAACAAGAATGGTACGAAGAACGCACCGACCGCTACGAAAATAGTGAGATATTCCGATTGATATCTTTTCGCTAAATAAATACCTAAAATAACCCATGCAATATTACAGAGAAACGCGACACTTGCCGGAATAAATCCATATAAATAATGTGCTGCAAACGTCGTTAGAACAATCCCGGTAATACTTCCTCCAGCTAATACTAATCCTAACGCTTGCCGCTCTCTTTTAATTTGAATATCTCCTATATAATACAACCCGATAGATAATGCGATACCAAACACAATTCGTATCGCTGGTGTTAATAAACCAGCATCTACCCCTGCTTTAAATAACCAGATCACTCCAAGCAACATAATACCGACAAATACACGCGGTAACCACGTCTGACAAAACTTAATAATATTAAATGGCTCTGGTTTAAAAGCCGATATATCTACTTGTTTTACCTCAGGTTCTTGCAAAGGCTCTTTTATCTTAACTATTTCTTCTTTTGGCTTTTCCTCCATTACCGTTTCAATATATTCTTTCTTGTTCTTACTAACATGTTGCTGAGCGTTTTCTACTTCTATTTCCCTTTGCTTTACTTTTAATTCAGCAAGTGCTTCTTGAATTGTTTCAATTGCCGTTTCGAGTGCTTCTATTTTCTTATCCAAATCCTTCTTCATACGCTCCCCCCTTATTCGTAACTCTCATTGAACCTATATATTACCAATTATCTTTATCATACTCTTAGTCTATTCATTTTCAATAGTATTTTTCCAAAAAAAGAAAGGTGTCTTCCCAAAATAGGAAAACACCTTTTTACTCATTTATTCTTATTTAGAAAAATGCTAACGATAAAACCAAGACACATGCCTACAATAGCTGGAACAATCCACCCAACGCCTTCTGTATAAAACGGGATGTATTTTAATGCTGACGTCCACTGATTCATCATTACATTTTTATTTAAAATGTCAATTGCACTAAATAACGCTACAACCAAAACAGTTACTGCATATACGTATGCATACTTTCCAATATACTGATGGAATAACCCTAGAATAATAAGCGTTAACGCAATTGGATAAATAAATCCAAGAATTGGTACTGATACTTTTAAAATTTGCGTTAACCCTAAATTAGCTAAAATCATACTAACAACGCTTACTATAAATGCCCACAATTTATAAGATACTTTCGGAAATGCACTCGCAAAAAATTGACTACAAGACGTAACAAGTCCAATTGAAACACATAAACACGCGATAGTAAAAATAAGACCTAATAAAACGACTCCGCCCTGTCCAAATAATGTAATCATAACTTGTGCTAACACTTTCGCACCGTTATCAAATGTTCCTAATGAGCCACTAATTGCCCCCACATATCCAAGGATGACATAAATAATCGATAATAATAGTCCTGCCCCAATTCCAGCAATACTCATATATTTCGCTAAACCTTTATCATCTTCAATACCCTTTGCACGTAATGCATTTGCAATAACAATTCCAAAGATTAAAGCAGCTAACGCATCCATTGTTAAATATCCATCTAAAAACCCTTGAAACATAGGAGCTTGGCCATAGTTCCCTATTGGTTCTTTCATATCTCCTACTGTTGTAAACATACTCTTTATAAAAATGAGTGCAATCATACATAATAATAATGGCGTCAAGACTTTTCCAAACAACCCCATTAGTTTAGATGGTGATAAACTTAACCAGTAAACAATACTAAAGAAAATAACTGTGTAAAACAATAATAATCCGTTTCCTGCTTCAGGGAATAACTGACCTGGCCCCATTTCAAAGGCTAAACTTCCCGCACGTGGTATACCAAGCCCAGGTCCAATAAATACATACACGATACATGGAAAAATAATTGCAAATGAAGAATGAACCCTACCCGCTAACGTTTGAAAACTTCCTGCTTTTGCAATAGAGATAACACCTAATATAGGAAGACCTGTTGCTGATATAATAAACCCTACTAATGAAATCCAAACATGTTCTCCTGCTTCATACCCAAGGAAAGGTGGAAATATCAGATTCCCTGCTCCAAAGAACATAGAGAATAACATAAGGCTAATAAGTAAAATTTCTTTTTTCTGTAACAATTTCATTTCTTTCTCCTTCTTTAATTTCATCTTTTATGAAATCAATTTCACATATAAAAAAGTACAATAACCCGCTTCCTTGCAAAGAAAACATAGTCCATAGTCTATCACAAAAGAAACACCCATTCTATAGCTATTCCTCTTTTCCAATTTCTTCTGAAAAATCAACCTTTATTGACTTATAATAGTTAATAAGGTAAAATATTAAATGTACAAAATTATTAACTTTGTTTTTGTTTGTGTCAGGAGGAAAATAACATGGAATCAGCGATACAACTAGAAAGAGAACAACAAAGAAAAAAGAAACATCCTCCAGGTTTATACTTACTCTTCTTTACAGAAATGTGGGAAAGATTTAGTTACTATGGATTACGAGGATTATTAACATTATATTTAACGACAGCTTTAGTAAGCGGTGGTCTTGGGTTTAGTCCCGCATGGGCACTCTCTATTTACGGATTTTATACTGGAGCCTGTTATTTCACACCAATGATTGGTGGATACTTAACAGACCGTTTTCTAGGTAGACGAAAAGCAATCACAATTGGTGGTATAACAATGGCAATCGGTAACCTTACACTATTTGCCTTGCAAAACCAATTAGGCCTATACCTCGGATTAGCGCTTATTATTATCGGTAACGGATTCTTCAAACCGAACATCTCTACACTGGTTGGAGAATTATACGAAGAGAACGATCCAAAACGTGATAGTGCATTTACCATTTTCTATATGGGTATTAACGTCGGGTCATTTTTAGCTCCACTCGTTTGCGGATTTTTATCAGAAAATTTATTCAAAACAACAGTTGATGGCGTTGTACATTACGGATTCCGTTACGGTTTCTTAGCCGCTTCAATCGGAATGATTATTGGACAAATTTTATTTACAACACTATCAAATCGCTTCCTTGGTAATATCGGTAAAAAACCAACTCGCGATTTACAAACAGCTGCTGGACAACCAGCAGTAGGAGATACACCATTAACAAAAAAAGAAAAACAACGTACCGCAGTTATCGTCATTTTAACATGCTTCGTTGTCTTCTTCTGGGCTGGCTTTGAACAAGCTGGTAGCTCATTAACATTATATACAAACAAATTTGTAGACCGCTCTGTGTTCGGATGGGAAGTTCCAACATCTTGGTTCCAATCGGTCAATCCATTATTTATTATTTTGCTTGCTCCAGTCATTTCTGCATTATGGGCAAAACTTGCAACTCGCAAGCAGGGTGATTTAAAAATCCCAACTAAAATGGGACTTGGTATGATCTTGCTCGGTATCGGTTATATCATTCTCGTTATCGCTACATTAAAAACAGGTAGTGATGAACATAACATTACAGAAAAAGCAAACTTACTGTTTATCGTCTTTACGTATCTTTTCCATACGTTAGGTGAGCTATTCTTATCACCTGTCGGACTATCAATGGTTAGTGCGCTTGCTCCGGTAAAATTAGCATCTTTACTAATGGGTGTATGGCTAGCAAGTTCAGGTATCGCCAACATTTTAGGCGGACAACTTGCAAGCTTCACAACTTCACTTGGATACGCTGAAGTATTCACAGTTATTGGTGCTGTGGCAATTGTACTAGGTTGTGTTTTATTATTAATTTCTAAGAAATTAGTGAAATGGATGGATTAAAAAAGATGAGGAATTTCTCCTCATCTTTTTTTATGCTGTTTTACCTTTTTCAATTGCTTGTTCGTACAGCACTTTATGTTCTTTATATTCACTTGGTACGAAACTCTTATAGAAGAATGAGAACCAGCTGTCTCCCTTTTTATACCCTTCTTCTCGAATTTCCGCTGCTTTTTTATTCGATTTAAATCCTTCAGTAAACCATTTCTTTAACAATTCATTTCTTTCATACTTAGCAGGAACTTTTAAATCATAGTTTTCAAATGCATACTTATAGCCAGCCTTTTCTACTGCCTTTTTTGTAGACTTATAGCCTTTTTCATACGCTGTTTCATATGCCTTCACGTATACTTCTTTCTCTCTATTTCCAGGATTCTTTTCAGCTAGTTCTTTCCCTGTCTTTTCCCCTAACTCAGCTTGCTCTTTTTCAATTTTTTCTGTTCTTTCTTTATTCCCTACTTTGAATCCGTCTGCAAAGTTTACCTTAAACTCTGGAGCAACTTGACTATCGTCCATCGTCTCTTGTGCTAAACCTTGTTCTTTTCCTTTTTCAAAATGCGTTTTCTTCTGCTCTTCTAAAGACCATACGGCTGCATAAGTCGCTTTAAACGCTTGTTTATATGCATCAGATTTTCTAGCTACATGCACTTCTGCATCATTTTTTCCTGCTTTAAAATCAGTTTCTCCATTCTTTTGACCTTCAAGTTGACCTTTTTCCATATCAGCTTGGCGCTGCGCTTCCTCTTGCTTACGTGCCTCTTCAGCTTTTCTTTGTTCCTCGGCTACACGTTGTCTCTCTTCTTCAGCTTTACGCTGTGCTTCTGCATTACGTTGTTTTTCCGCCTCAGCGTTGCGTTGCGCTTCTGCAGCACGTTGTTTTTCCGCCTCAGTATTGCGCTGTGCTTCTACTTGTCTCTCAGCTTCTACAGCACTATTATTATTCTGGCTAGGAGCTGGGCTCGTTGCGCCACTACTAGAAGCTGGTTTATTGTGATAATGATATTCCCCGTACTGTAATCCCCATTTCTCACAATTTGTACGACACGTATGTCCGCCATTAGCATCTGTACGCCCTGGATGTGCATAAGCTGAAATTGGAGCTACCAATAACGCTATACTCGTTGTTAAAAGAAGTTTCTTCACCTGTTGTCTCACTCTTGTTCCTCCCAAAATATAGAATCCTAACTTTATTATACATAAATAGAATAATATTTGAATACAAACCAAAATATTCTATTATTTCTCAACATTAGTAAAAAAAGAAGGTGAACTCTTTAAAGAGTTCACCTTCTTTTTTACTTCTTCGCCTTCGTTCCTACTAAATCACCAGCAACAACATAACGCTTAGAATTATCCTTTACAGATACACATGTAATAAGCGTTATCTCATCTTTCCCATGATCCTCTACAACTTCCCACTTATCAGGAGTTACTTCAGATACACCAGTAACCGTATACTCATATTCATTTTCATTGTCATACAAATAAATTTTATCGCCTTTTTTCAAAGAAGCTATATCACTAAATAAAACACCTTTTTTAGACATATTATGTCCTGCTAATGCGTAATTTCCTTTTCCCATAACTTGATTCTCTTTTACTGTCGCTGCACCTGATAATAAGTTTTTTTCAGTAGAAGCTTTTAAAACAGGCAGTTCTACTGAAACACTTGGAATCGAAATACGACCAATTACTTGTTTCTTATCTAATGATGCATTCGCTACTTCCGCCAAGTCTGGTTGATTAATTTTGGAAGCATCTACAAATTCCGTCTCATGCTTTTCATAATCCATCTTTTGAACAGCCTGCACATTTTCAGTCTGTTTCTTTTCAGCCTGATATCCATCATAAAATGGCTTTCCAATTAATACGCCACCTACAACAAATAGCAGAATTGCTACTATACTATAAATTCTTTGCTTATTCATACACAGTTCCTTTCCCTTACAAAATCTTACTCTATATAAAATGATAAAATAATATCGCTATATGTACAAGTATTAGCTTAAAAAGAAACCTTCTTGCCAGTGCAAGAAGGTTTCTTTTTAAGCTAATTTATTTCTGTATAGTGATACGTGAAATACTGTCATTTGAATAAAGAAAATAGAAAATAGAATATATAATGGGTATCCAGGAAGATATTCATTAATAATAGGCGAAAAAGTTAAAAATCCAACTGCACAAGGTAACACAAACCATAACGATACAAATGTTGTTCGACAAGCTTTATCCGTAATCGCTTTTTCACGTTCATCTTCTAGCGGAAATAATAATGGATACATCCAAAAAGATAAATTCTTATATTTTTTCTTTTGAATTCTATAAAAAATTGTAACTATAATTGCTCCAATAAATAATAAAATGAATGGTACTCCATTAAACCATACTTCAAATGGGAATTTCTCGTTTTTAATTATATCTGCTAACTCTGTAATGACACTATAAAATTCAACAAATGTCCAGCATGCTAAAGCAGTATAAAGCACGTTTATGATATAAGAAAAAACAATTCTATTCATCCTCTTCCCCCTCCTTATTTAAAACAAACACATCTTCCATCTTTAACTGAAACACATCACAAATTGTAAGTGCTAATAACAACGAAGGAACGTAATCCCCTTTTTCAATTGCAGCAATTGTTTGTCTCGTTACTCCAACCTTTTCTGCTAATACACTTTGCGTAAAGTTAAAACGAGCTCTTAATTCTTTTACTCTATTTAAAATGGTCAAATTTACCACCTCTCACCATTATTGTATGCTATCCTTAACAAAATGTAAACTCAACTTAACATTATTATTATAAAAAAATCCAACTTTACGTATTGTAAAGTTGGATTACTTGTTAGTTTAAAATTTTAACTTTAACTGTTCTTCTACCCCAGTCATTAGCTTGAGCTGAATTTGGCATTAATAGATCAATGATATGCCCTTTTATTGCACTACCAGTATCTCCAGCAATTGCTGTTCCATATCCTTCTACATATACAGTAGAACCTAATGGGATAACAGATGGATCTACAGCAATTAATTTCATGTTTGGATTTGCAGTTAAATTATGTCCTAACTTAGATTTTACAGTTTCACCCGGTTTATAGCCGTTTTCAGATGGGTCAGCTGTATAAGCGGTTGCTGTTACGTAAAATTCTTTTCCACCTTGAGTTGGTTTCGTATCAGGCTTAGACTCTGTTTCTGTATTTTTTGCTACAGGTTCAGCTGGTTTACTAGCTTTTTCCTGCTTTTGCTTTTCAGCAATTTCTGCTTGTGCTTTCGCTAAAGCTTCTTGCTCTGCTTTTGCAGCCGCTTCTGCTTTTGCACGCTCTTCTGCTGCGATTCTTGCTGCTTCTTGCTCACGAGCAATCGTTTCTTGTACTGTCTTCATATTTGATTCAATTTTAGCTTTTTCTTCCGCTGCTAAATTAAGTTGACTTGCAACTTCATTATATTTAGCTTGAACTGTTTGTAAGTTATCTTGACGTTTTTTCAAGTTATCTTGCAGTTCAGCTTGCGCTTTTGCTAATTTTTGTTTGTCTACTACTAAAGATGCTTCTTTTTCGTCAATTGTTTTCTTATCTTCTTCAATTTGACGAAGATCTTGTTCTTGTAGACGTAAAATTTCTTTATCAGCTTCTAGAATAGTAGAAACTGCGTTCATACGTTGTAAGAAGTCTGCAAAGTTTTTTGACTCTACTACAACTTCTACTACTAAACTTGTATTTGAACTGTTTTGAACAGAAACCATACGTTTTCTCATAATATCTTTACGAGCAAGGACTTTATCCTCCAAAACGACAATTTCTTGCTTTTTTTGCTCAATCTGCTTATGTGTTTCATCGATTTTACGTTGAATAGCAGCTTGATCCTCTTTATTTTTTGCAATTGTATTATTTAAATTATGTAGTTCGTTTTCGATACCTTTAATTTCTTTACTAACAGCTTGCTTTTCTTGCTCTTTCTTTTGCATTTCTGCATCGTTTTGTTGCAATTGCTGTTGCATGTTGTTAAGTTTCTCGTCGTTTGACTCTGCTTTAACAGCGACTGTACTAGAAAGACCGATAATTCCTGCTAATACTAGACAGCTGATTCGCTTAAAATAGTTCATAATCCGACTCCCTTCTTATACAGTTATACATGATTTATTTTACAGTTTGTTTACAAAACGATTAAATACAGTTTATTTTTCGTGACGAAAAAAAGAGAATTATGAATAAAATGTAATAGATTCTTAAATATTTAACAATTCCTATATTTAAAAAATACAAAAGATGCTAAAATCCAAATATAGAGAAAATATAACTTTCGAAGGCGGTTGAAATAAATACATGTTTACTCAAAAAAAATCACTCCAACATACAATTGCTCAATTAGAAGAGCGTATACAAGAATTAGAATTAGAATTAAAACAAAAGGATATTGAAAAGCAAGAGACTATTTCTACTATCCACGATCGTGTACAAAGCGTTGTCCAAGAGCATCAACTTGTAAATAACCAACACAATACACTTCAAAATTTAGTTCAACAATTAAGTTCATGTTTCGAAAATGTTTCAACACGTACGACACATTCCAATGAGTTAAATAATGAAATGTTACAAAAGGAACAAAGCTTAATTCAGTCTATTGCAGAAATTATTGACTGCTCTAATGAAGGAAAAGAATCCGTTCACCGCTTACTTATTGTAATTAATAAATTAGGTGAACAATCTCAACGCACGTCTAATAGTATGAATCATCTAAGCGAACGCTCAAAGGAAATCGAGCAAATTGTAGAAGTCATTCAAAACATTGCAGCACAAACAAATTTACTTGCATTAAATGCGAGTATTGAAGCCGCACGTGCTGGGGAGCACGGTAAAGGATTCGCTGTCGTTGCCAATGAGGTAAGAAAACTAGCGGAAAGTACAGCAGAAAGTACAAAAAACATCGGCAACTTAACGAAAAAAATTCAAGAAGAAATTGAAAAAGCATATGATAACACAAAAGATAATTTACATTTAGTCGATGAAGGTGTAGAAATGAGCGCCGATACAAATGCTAGAATTGAAAATATTTTAGTTATGATTCAAACGTTACAAAATGGTGCTACAAATGTTATTAAGGCTATCGAAAACCAAAAGTCTTGTAATGATGACATATTACGAGAATTCGCTAACACACAACAAATGTTCCAAAAATTAAATACTACTATTATGAATCATATTCATGATGCTGAAAAAGTCGATGTTCAATTGTCTAAAAGTCTTCAAGAAACAGTAACTTCTTAATTAAAAATAAAAATCCCTTATACTGCTATAAGGGATTTTTATTTTATTTTGAATATTTATTTCTTTTCAATATTCATCCATATCTTTGTTATAATGGAAAAGTTGTTTCTTTCAACTAATAAACAAGGAGGTTATTATGGAACAATTTTACTACGTTTTAAAATATTTAATTCTCGGTCTGTTCCAAGGACTAACAGAACCAATTCCGATTTCTTCAAGTGGTCATCTCGTTTTAGCACAACATTTGCTAGGACTAAAAATAGAAGGGTTTAGCTTCGAACTACTTGTTAATTCAGCTTCATTATTAGCTGTATTACTTATTTATAGAAATGATTTAATTCGTCTAACGAAGAATGGTCTCTCTTATATATTTACAAGAGCAGAAGACGCAAAATCAGATTTCTTCTTTATTATTTATCTTGTTATTGCAACCATTCCAGCAGGTGTTATTGGTGTTTTATTTAAAGATTACATCGATCAGTACTTAAAAGGTGTGAAGATGGTTGGGATTTCCCTTCTTATTACTGCTGTCGGCCTTTGGATTATTAGAAATTTACGCGGTCGTAAAAATGATGGCGACCTTTCTATGAAAGATGCAATCATCGTCGGATTAGCACAAGCTTGCGCACTGATTCCCGGAATAAGCCGATCTGGTGCCACAATCGTAGCAGCAATGTTACTTGGTATGAAGCAAGAAACAGCTCTTCGCTTCTCATTCTTACTATACATTCCTGTTAGCTTAGGTGGCTTGTTGTTAAGCATTACAGACATTGCAAATGATCCAAATCTAGACACATTATTCGTACCATATGTCGTTGCATTCATCGCAACATTTATCATGACGTATATTTCACTAAAATGGTTTATGAACATTATGGCAAAAGGAAATTTAAAATATTTCTCTTTCTATTGTATTATCGTAGGTGTACTTACTCTTATTTTCTTATAAAGTAAAACTTACAAATTGAAAGCGAGTCATCTAGTGTAATAGAATGACTCGCTTTTTTATACCTTTATTAAGTTAAAACCTATCATTTACTTTGAATTTTCTGAATAGTATAATATTATTTAAGTTCACTATTACAGTAATTCTATCTTTCCTACTATTATCGTAAAAGAGGTGTTTATATGTTTATAGTTACTAAACTCATTCACATTAAGTACGGATATGAAAATGAGCTATTTTATGGGCTTAAACAATATTATCCTTCCCCTGGAACGAACGGTTGTATTAACATAGAGTTTTCACATGTTCATCGTACAAATGATAAGGCAGAATATATGATTCGTATGTTATGGAAAACACAACAAGATTACCATACATGGCTTTCTCAAAAAGAAGGCAATGAAACTTTGAAGCAAAAAATACAAGGCTATATCCTTTCTTCCAAATCAAATGCTACCTATGTGCATTAACCCTTCTCTTTTTATTCCTTACGAGGGATAAAATGATAAAGCGAAACTTTAATCAGCCCTCATCAATTGGGCTGTTCACAAATAACGAGGTAAGGACCCTCTTATTTTTCATACTGTAAGAGGGCTTCTCTTATGCATACACTTTCTTCTCTTGACAATACAAACGAATAACATGTTTATTTTGTTGAAATACATCATGCGTCAGCCGAATAATAATAAAGTTTCGTTTTGTTTGATCATCATGAACAAAAATCTGTTCTCCCTCCTGAAAACGCCATGCACTTTCAAAAGTCGTAATATGATCCCCACTTACAGAAAAAAGTTCATATCGCATCTCTTGTACCCTCTCTCAACTTATATAATCATAATATCCTCATATTAAATTTATTATAACTTAATTCCTATAAAATTAGTAATTATTTCTATTTCGAAAGATTTTAACTTTGTATTTAAATATTTTTAGCGCTATAATGATAAACGAATTTTTATTGAAAGGAGTTTTACTTTGACTGCATATTTATTTCCAGTGAAAACAGCATTTATTTTATTTCCCTTTTTAGCAATGTTTCTTTTAATTCCTTTTTTAATATTTAATTATCGAAAATACGGTTATTTAAATAAATGGCGCTCATTTATTTTATACTCATTATTACTTTACTTATTAAATGCCTATTTTCTTGTTATTTTGCCGTTGCCACAAACGTTTGATACTTGTAGCCTACAACCGGCTAATACACAACACATGCAACTCTCACCATTTTATTTCATACAAGAGATTAGTAGTCATACATCGGCAGTTTTAACGAAACCAACTACTTATTTCTACTTATTAAAAGAGTCTGCGTTTTTACAAGTTGCCTTTAATGTTCTATTAACTGTTCCATTCGGCATTTACTTACGTTATTATTTCCGACGTAGTTTCTTACAAACAATTTGCATTTCCTTTTTCCTTTCACTATTTTTTGAGCTAACACAAGTGACTGGATTATACGGTATATACAATTGTGCATACCGATTATTTGATATCGATGATTTGTTTTTAAATACATTAGGTGGCGTAATTGGTTTTATCATTGCACCAATATTTACGTACTTCCTTCCGAAGACAAACGAGTTAGATAGTCATATTAATTTGGAAACGAAACCAGTCGGATTCATTCGTCGCCTTATCGCAATGCAAATTGATTGGATTTTCTTATCTATCGTCGTACCTGTCGTTAAAAACAAAGGAAATTCTTTCTTCGTTTCTAATATGCAATCTTACACCAATATGTATGAACTCATTTTCATTACGTGTTCAATCCTTATTTACTTTATTATTATTCCATACTTTACGAATGGAAAAACAATTGGGAAAGCATTGCTTCGCATTCACGTGAAAGGAAAATCAAATCGTATTACATTAAAAGAACTATTTATTCGCTACGGTATATTTTATTTTGCGCTAGGCGGAATCAATTATATTCTTTCTAGTAGCTCTATTTTAAATCACACAGAGCCTTTAGTATTACTCGTTACATTGTTATTCCTATTTATCATTAACGGCCTATTCATTATTCATATTTTACTGCATGTATTTAGCCGTGATAAACTACTATTTTATGAACATATTAGTCATACAAGAAATGCAATTACACTAAAAAAAGCTGACAAATAATTATTTGTCAGCTTTTTTATATACATAATATGAAACTTTAATCAGTGGGGGTCTTACTGCCCGGCAAATAGCGGGATAAATAACTTTTCTGCATAAGGATTAAAAAACATTCCAAGTTCATCTAGAGATTTCCTCACCTGTAAAAACGAATGAAACTCTGGATATATATCTTGTAATTGCTCATATGATAATGTATGCATTTTCCCCCAATGCGGACGCCCTTCATACTTCAGAAAAATTTTTTCCACTTCGCCAAAGTAAGCAGCATATTTCATACCTTTATACATATGAACAGCGATATACGCTGAATCTCTTCCATAGGCTGGACTAAGCCATATATCATCCCCTTTTACATAGCGGCATTCGATCGGAAAGTGCACCTTATACTTTTTCTTTTCAATAAGATTTGAGATTTCTTCTACAACCGTCCTCATATACTTTGAAGGAATGCTATACTCCATTTCATAAAATGGTACCGTACGTGATGTAGCAAATACTTCATAGCTCGGGCCAATTATTTTTGTGTTTGGTACAGCTTTAGCTGATAATCGACTCACTCCTTTACTTATAGAAGGAAACCATTTACACCCTTTAGATAGTAAAGAGAACATCCTATTTTCAAGTAACTCCACCTTTAGTTTATGCCATTTCAAATCACTGCCTTGATTCGTTGTTTCGTTCGTAAGTTTTACTTGTACTTCATCAGAATAAGGAAAAACGAAAAATTCAAAATGACGATGCTTCTTATATTCTTCTAGTTTGTTCATTACAGTGGATAATGACTGTTTTTCACTTTCATAAACGAGTGAATACGCTGGAATAACCTTCAATTTTATCTTTACAATGATACCTAACATTCCAAGTGACAACTGAAACGCTCTCCAATATTCTACGTTCTCAGCTTCCGAACAAACTATACTCTCACCATTAGATAGAACTGCCGTAATCTCTATAACTTGTGTTGATAAGCTCCCAAAGGTAATACCCGTTCCATGAGTCCCCGTACTAATCGCTCCTGCAATAGATTGCGAATCAATATCCCCTAAATTTTCTTGCGCATACCCTTTTTCCTCAAGTAACTTCCCTAAATCATATAACTTTGTTCCTGCCCATACTTCAGCAACCATCTTCTCTGCATCAATATTCACAATACCCTTCAATTCATCTAAAGAAACTAAAACTTCTTCCGTTTGCACAAGGGGTGTAAACGAATGTCCTGAACCGACAACACGAATTTTCTTCCCCTTTTTTCGCGCAAGTCCCACAACTTCTACTACATCTTGTATACTTTCTGGATACATCGTATAATGCGGCGTTCCTTCTACATTCCCTGTCCAATTTCTCCACTTTTGTCCCTTTATAGAAAGCATTGGCCATCCCCCCGATATGTTGAATACTCCCCAACAATCTCTCCTTTTTTAACACGATACAAAAAGGGAAAACGCTCACATAACTCACCAGCTTTACTATGGCGAAACAAAATGGACTCTCCTATATCCACTCGTTCCTCACCTTTATAAAAAATTGGCGTTTGTACCTCGCCAGCACCTTCTAAAGCTAATAGTTTTGCACCCTTCGGTCTCCAAACTTCAGGCTCTTTATCTTTTCCAACTGCTCCTGAAGCAATATATCCACCACCTAGGCAAGTGTAAATAAACGGGGCTGGTTTACGCACAACTGGTAAGGCAAATCCGACCGCTGGATAAAATTTCACCTCTTTATAATAATCAAACAGCTTCGGAGAATAAAAAGCAGAACCTATTGTAATCTCTGAAACTGAATTATCTTTCTCGGTTGTTTTTATACTTCCTGTTCCGCCTCCATTTACAAACCTTAGCTCAATACCAAGGTTTTGTATTGCTTTTACAATATGTTCTCTTCTTTCTTTCACTTCTAGCACTGATTTCTGCTTTAAATATGAAATTATTTTACTTTTCAACCATTGATTCGGTATATGATCTCCCACCCCAGCAATTTGAGCTTCATAACCCATTACACCATCTAACATTAAATATGATGACCTTCTCACCTTTTCTACTACTTTCAACGCATCCTGCACATTTTTTACTGGGGACCTTTGTACACCAAAATGAAATTGAAAGAAACGACTACTCATATCAATATCCAAACAAACACGAAAACATCCTTTAGATTTCTCAGCAATGCTTTCTAAATACACAATATGCTCTTCACAATCCACCATACAAGTTATAATGAAACCTTTCTTTGTTAACAAACTAATTTCATACAGAGCTCTTTCATCGTAAGCAGGATATCCAAGCAATAAATCATTAAATCCTTGTTCTATTAAAAATAAAATCTCTCTAGGTGAAAAGCACATAATACCTTGAAATCGATCATTTGCAGCTAAAATCTTTTGCATAATCGGAACAGAGCGTAACGATTTACTCGCTATACGAATCTTCTTATTTCCACTTAACTCTATAATCGATTGAATATTTCTATCTAAAGCCATTTCATCCAAAAATGCACACGGTAATGGAACTTCTTTAAAAATTCCTCGATCCACATTTTTCTCTCCTCTTCTCAATATGTCTTATACATATTGGAAAGAAAGTGTGATTTTCCTGTTTGCAAATAAAAAAAGTTTCTTCTTTACGAAGAAACTTTTTGAAACTACTTCATAGAAATAGTCGCCTCTACTGGATAATGATCAGAGTAATCATTATACGTATATTTTTGGAACCACGATGTAACAGTCCATTGTGGAGATTTCGGCTGTAACACCTTATTCTCTATATATGATGGGTTCGCATGGTCTTTACTTGCAATAATATAATCTAAATACTCAGCAGGACTATCAGGGAAATTATATTTTGCAATACTGTTTGTCGTTGCGTCCCAAGTCGCTGTATGTCCAGTATAAGATGGTACAGAAGCGTTCAATGTTTTAAACATAGATGCATACTCTGAATCATTCTTGTTCTCTGCATTAATTTTATTTACGTTCATATCACCGCCAATTAACACATACTCATTATTTGGTATATTTTTATTTTTAATAAAGTCTTGAATTTCTTTTAATTGGTCTGTACGTACAGATGCAGGTGAAGTTTTTCCGCACATACTATCTTCCGCTTGCAAATGTGTACCAATCACGTGAACGAAGCGATCATTTTTCTTAATTTTCGTGTATACAAATCCTTTATTCGATAAATTATCTGGCCCGCATCCTTTTGCAAATACATATTGAATCTTTTCAGCGATTGGCCATTTGCTCACAATCGCAACGCCACCATCTTCAGGAGTTGAAGATGAATAGTTTCCTAACGTTTTATCCCATTCACTTCCACTACTACGACCTAATACTGCTGTTTGATTTGGATATTCTTTCTTCAAATTCCCTAATAAACGATCTGAAGCGCTATTATCAAACACTTCATTTAATATAACTACATCTTGATTCTTTATATAATCTGCCGCCCCGATTAAATCAGCACGCTCAGTTTGTCCCCAGTTCGGATATAAGTTTGTTGATAGCATATATACATTATGCGTCATCACTTTTAATGTATCATTTTGATTTGTAGACACTTCTGCTTGAGCTGACGTTCCGCTATATAAAGCTCCTAAACCAACACCTAAGCTAAGTACACCTTTTAGCAATTTACATTTCACGTTTCATACCCCCATGTATTGTATAGTGATAAAAAGGCCAAATACTCTATTCTGAGATTTGACCTTTTTTAAATACTTAACGATTTCCGTACGTATCAAACCAAAGCTGAATATATCCAGCAGTAACACGTTGTGCATCCATTAAACGCTTACCTGTCATTGGTGTAACTTCAGCGCGCCATTTATCTGCATATTCTTGTGATACAGCAGCTCTCACGAACCAATCTTTCGTATTATCATTTACAATGCCAGCGTAATCTTGTTTCGCAACTACTGCTGCTCCATGAATCCAATCTTCTGGATTCGTACCTTTCCAGTTCCAATATCCATTTCCATCCGTTACTTTATAATTATCTTTTATCGTATCTACAAAGTTTTCATATTTAGAATGGAATCCTTGTGGATACGATAGATTCGTAAAGTTTGCCGCATGCATCGGTTGGTTTACATCCCCTAAATAATGAAGAGATAATCCTAAATAGAAGAACGCTTGTTTCATATCTTTATTTTTATAAGACTCACCAGCTAATTTAAAATATTTAGCTCCTGTTTCCTTTGCTTGCTTTGCATACGGAATATAAGTTTTCCCATTGTCAGGGTCATAGAAATGTGAAGCAAATGTGCTATTATCATAATAAGGATTTTCATAGTCAGCAGCATAAATACCGTTCTCTAACTCCGTACGCCATTCATTTAATAGTGCAACTCGATCTTGTTTTACAAGTGTTGTATTACGAGACATAATATCAATTGCACGGTTTACAATCCATAAATGAGAATTCACGCCTTCTTTATGTTTATCTTCAGCAGACCAGCGCGGAATAACTCCAAATCTCTGTGCCCCATCATTTTCATGAGCAAATGCAACACTTTGTAATGGAGCAACTAATGTAATAGCTGCTGCTAAAGCAAGTACTTTCTTTTTCATATAAAATCCTCCATTTTATAATTGAATTATTGTAAACATTTTGTTAGGATCCTATGATGTCGTCCGGTTAACCTATGACTAGAATATCCCACCTTTCACGAAATTTCTATCACTAAATTAAAATATGCAAATGTTCATATCATTATAACTTTATACACAGTGAATATAATGAATGAATACACTTTCATTTTAATAAACTATTATTAAGGCTTGTCTAAACTAATGTAAAAAAAAAGTAAAGCATCTGAATGCTTTACTCTTTTTTTCTATTCGATAATATACTTGGCAATTGTACATTAACTGCTAACTTATGAATAAATCCAAACACTAGTCCAATCCCAATAAATATGTATAAGATTGTAAATATCTTTCCGAAATCAGTTTGCGGACTAAAATTCCCATCACCGACAGTCGTCAACGTGACCACACTAAAATATAAAGCGTCAATAGGATGTAATCCTTCAACTGTACTATAAAAAATCGTACCCGATATTAAAGTCAGAATTGTTAATACAAATAATACTTGAAATTCTTTATCTTTCCACGCTCGTAAACAGGCTCTTAACATTCGCTTTAAAGTTAACAAAAATGAAAGCATTAGATTCTCCCTTCCAAACAAAAATACATTGAGTCAAAGGAAAGTCTATCACCTTTCAGTATAGAAAAAAAGTAGCCCTCTTCTATTTCTAGAAAAGGGCTACTTTATTCGATTCTATCTTATTTAGGTGAAACAAGAATTTTCACTTGTGTTTTATCTTTTACCAGTGCTTCAAATCCTTCTTCAACAACTTGATCGACTGTAATTTTTTTCGTAATTAATTTCTCTGCTTGAATTTGACCAGAGCTAATTAATTTAATAACGGCTGGGAAGATGTGACGGTATCCTAAAATACCAATAACTTCTTTTTCTTTTAATACTAAATTATTTGGAGTAATTGTTGCGTCTTTTTCCCATACACTAACAATTACAGTTTGTCCTTCAAAGCTTGTACTTTCAATCGCTTGACGTAGTACAACTTCAACACCTGTTACTTCAAAGCTAACATTTACCCCTAAACCATTTGTTAAGTTACGAATTTCAGCTAACACATCTTGAGTTGCTGGATTTAATACATAATCCGCACCTGCTAATTTCGCTAACTCTTGACGTTCTTTAGAAAGTTCAACTGCAATAACAGGAGTTGCTCCTGCTGCTTTAGCTGCTTGGATAACAAGAAGTCCAATTGGACCGCAACCAAATACCGCTACAGCTTCCCCTTCTTTTAATTTACTTTGACGTACTGCATGAACTGCTACTGCTGCTGGTTCTACAAGCGCACCTTGTTCATACGTCATTTCATCTGGAATGTGATGAACCATATCTTCTGGTACTACTGTATATTCAGAGAAACCGCCGCCTTCTCCGCCAAGACCGTGGAAAACAAGTTGTTCACAAACATTGTAATGTCCATGTTTACAAGCTTCACATTTACCACAAGAATAAATTGGCTCTACAACAACGCGGTCTCCCACTTTATGAGATGTAACTCCTTCACCAATCTCTATTACCTCACCACTAAACTCATGACCTAAAATAACAGGTGCTTTCACATGTGTTAATGGATGTTCTTCTGTTGGAATAAAAATAGGCCCTGCTAAATATTCATGCAAGTCTGTCCCACAAATACCACACCATTTAACTTTGATTTTCACTGTTCCTGGTTTTACTGTTGGTTCTGGTACTTCTTCTACTCGTACATCACGTTGATTATGCCAAAGTAGTGCTTTCATTTTATACATCCCTCTCTATGTATATACTTAACCTGGTGAAGTTTACAATTCTATTATAATACTTCTATCCATATATTTCAAAAAAACAATCACATTCCCACTAATTTTTTACAAATAACGTTCAATATTTTGTCACTTTGTACTTTTTTCCACATCTGTTAATTCAATTTCATTGCAGGTGAAATTAGCATTGTGCCATAATAGCATAGGAGAGGTGAATATCGCTTGAAATATTTTATTTACTTTATCGTTATCGTGGCATTTTTAGATACATTTTCACAATTACCTATTATGAGTACTTTCGCTCAAAGCCTTGGAGGAACTCCTCTTATTATCGGGCTAGTTGTCGGTATGTACTCATTCGCTAATATGATCGGTAATATTATTGCTGGAGCCGCTGTCGATAAATTTGGTGCAAAAAAAATCCTTTATATAAGCATGGGAATTACGAGTTTCATAGTCTTGTTATACACCGTTGTTCAAAGTGGTGAACAACTATTAGTTGTGCGCTTTATGCATGGATTTAGTGATGGCTTTTTAATTCCTGCTGCCTTTACATTTTTATCAAAACAAACAAATGCAAAAAGACAAGGAAAAGCAATGGCTCTATCTGGTGCTGCTGTTGGAACAGCCGCAATCGTAGGACCTGCTTTCAGCGGTATTATGAAAGCAACAGCGGGCGTAGAATGGGTCTTCATTACTATTTCTATTTTAATGGCTCTTGGTACGATCGTATCTCTATTCTTCTTACCAAATAACGTATCAAGAAAAGATACATCAAGAACACAAATGATGAACAAAGAAGATATGGTTGAACTTTTAAAATCAGAACCGTTATTACAAGCATATATTGGTGCTTTCACATTAATGTTTTCACAAGGAATTGTCACTTACATGTTACCAGTAAAAGTTGAGGCATTAGCGCTTAAAGCATCCACAACAGGCATGATGTTAAGTATATTTGGTATAACTGCTATCCTCTTCTTCTTACTTCCAACAAATCGTATTTATGATCGATTTAATCGTTCGAAACTAATGCTAATCGGAATTGCAGTTATGGCATTCGCATTATCTTTACTCGGATTATTTGCTACAAAAGGTATGCTCTTTATCGTAATGATGATTTATGGAATTGGATTCGCAATCCTCTTTCCATCTATTAACGCTTTACTCGTTGAAAATACTACAGACGATAATCGCGGAAAGGCATTCGGATTATTTTATGCCTTCTTCTCATTAGGAGTTGTTGCTGGCTCCTTTACAGTCGGCGCAATCGGAGCATCACCTAGCGTCAGCTTCATTATCGGGACAGCATTTTTATTAACATTTGCTGGGATGATTTATGTAAGAAGCAAAGTAAAAAAGACAATGATGGGATAATCCATCGTTGTCTTTTTTTTAATGCATATTGATATAACTCGTAATATAATGGAAGCGTTGGAATAATGCCAATTAATTTAAATATAAAAGGTAACCGCTCATCTCCTTCTTCATATAAACGAAAAACAAAAACTGTAGTTAAAGTCCAAATGACGCTAAACAAGAAGATACATTTCCAAACAATTGAGGTTAATATTTGTATATCAAATACAAAACCAAAGAGCCCTATCGAATAGAACTCTTTTTGCCCAATATATTACTTTTGTGTATAACCAAATAACAATGTAAATAAATTGAGCCGTAGAGGCAATAATACATCTCTTCTTTTAAACAGAAAGTTTATAAATACTGACGATACTTCGACAATTTCCTCGGAAATATTTCCTTTCCCCACATAATTTGATACAGTACACATGAATAAACACTTGTATTACATAAAGTGAAACTTTAATCAGTGGGGGTTTGGTTCCTCCCCACTGATTATTAGTTGAACCAATCGGGCTTTTACGGGCAGTTGATCTCCCAACTAACTTCTTTACTTCCACTGAATTTTGAGGTGGGGATCTTACTGACCGTTAATGCGGGATAAACTAAAATAATAACTTACTGTACAAATCAAAAAGCACACTCTTCATATGAAGAATGTGCTTTTATGTTATTAACGTTTAATCCAAACAGCGCCTGCCGATTTATCTTCTGCCTGTCCAACAACTTGGAATTTAAGTCCAAGGTTTGGAACTTTTCTTCCTGCGTCTGCAATTTGCTTGTTACTATATACTTTTGAATCATCAAAAGTTGTAACACCTTGTAATCCAGAATAGTTAAACTGACCACGTGTTAATGAATTTACACTCCATGCTGGTGTTTTATCAAATGAAAATGCAGCATCTGCAATTTGCATGCCCGTATTACCGTATGCTGGTTTTCCGTTTAAATTACCAACTAGCGCTTCTGGATGAGAATCTACAACACCCAGGAATCCTTCACCTGGATGCATCCCAACCCAGTTATCTTTGAAACTATCATCTGCATACCAAACGACAAGGCCTGTATTATACACTGGACCTTTTCCTGCTTTTAAACCATTATCTGATCCCGCATAGTTTCTCCACTCTAAGTAGTAATAATGAGCTTTCTTCTCTGTCCCATCAGAAACAACAAAACCATTTAAATTCATTTTAGACTGTCCTTCTACATCATCAGAAAATACAACTTGTCCATCAACAGTTACATTTACATTGTCCATCGCAAAACCTTTATATGTTACAGCCGGATCTGTAATATAGTCGAATTGTAGTTTCACTTTTTTGCCTTTAAATTGACTTAAATCATATGATTTATCAATCCATTTCCCATCTGTTGTATCTTTATCTCCTTGGACTACTTTTTCCCCAAGTCTATCAATTAATGTTTTCGTTCCATCTTCTGTTACTGCATGTACTTCGACGAAATCGCACTCTGCTTCTAACTCATAATTTGCTTTATAATCGAATTTTGCATTTGTTCCTTTCGTTAAATCAAAGAATGGTGTCTCTAACGTTGTATGCATATCATCGCCTCTTGTACTATAATATGCATGCTTTCCAAACTCCGGTTTAATCGTTTCAACACTTTTACCTGGTAAGTTAACACGTACAACGCCTGGACGATTTGATTTCGTAACACTTTGATCAATATAGGTAGGAACTCCCACACCACTCTTAATTTTATCGTAATCTACTTCTAATATTTTTGCCCAGTTGCCACCCATATTCTTTTGTAAGAAATCTTTATTTTGTGGTGAAAAACTAGTCGGCTCTGTTCCTGCGATTTTCCCTGTCCAACTACCTCCACTCATTAATGACCAAGCTTCGACTGGTGAACCATTTCCAGTATATTTCGTGTCATATTCATCTGGTAATCCAAGATCATGTCCAAATTCATGTGCAAACACACCTACAGCTCCATCTTCTGGTTCAATTGTGTAATCATGTGCTGCTACTTTACCACCAAAGTAATCTACCTTTGATTTCGTACCTTCAATCGCTACTGGATCTACTGCTAATTTTGAACGATGTGACCAGATCGCATCATCACCTAATTTACCGCCACCAGCTTCTTGACCAACACCAGCATGGATTACCATTAAATGATCAATTACACCGTCAGGTTCATTTTGATTCCCGTCCCCGTTTGTATCATATCTATCAAATTGATCAAACTGGGATAAATCTAGTCCTTTCTCAGCAGCTGCATGCAAAGCTTCTTTCACTAAATCACGTGCACCCTTTGGACCTTTATTATCGTGACCACTGCTACCATCAGCTCCATAATCAGATGCTTTTCCTGGAACAGTTAGCCACTCCGTTACATATCCATCTGTCGTATAACTACCACCAGACTGCTCTTCATAGTATTGTTTAAACGTTTTTACTTTTGAACCATCAAATAAAGTATACGGCTCATTACCGAACAACATCTTTTGATAATGTTCTCTACTAAAGTCTTTCGAATACATATAACCTGGTGTTTGATCAATATTATTATGTTTATAATCACTAAATTCAACGAGTAACACTAATACTTTATCCGATCGAACAGATCCCTTATATGGAGCTTGCTTTGCTTTTGAAGTTGGAACTTGCCCATTCAATTGCTTTTTATTTGGTTCTGGCTTTTGCTCAAGGCTAACATTTTTTTCAGCCTTTTTTACATTTTCCTTTTCTTCCATCTTTTTCTCTTTTACTTTTTTTGTGAAATCAGACGTTTCTTGTGAGTGAGCATCTGGAAGAATTTCTTTATTCGCCTGATCTCCTTGTTTCTTTTCAATATATTGCTCGACAGCTTTTTTCGTCTCTTCTTTAGAAGATGCTGGATTAATTGTTCCTCTTTCTTTCAGTGCTTCCGCTAAACGATCTTCTTGAATTAAATTGTAATCAATTGGTGTTGTAGATACATTATCTTTCTCTTTTGCTGGCGTTTCTGCGTATGTTAATGGAGCACTCATTACAGATGTGCATCCGATAATTGCCGCAATTGCTAATGACGATAACACTTTAAATGGCGCTTTTCTTCTCATTCCATTTCTCTCCTTTTATAAAACTTAAAATTCAGATAAATAAGTACATTTTTGTCGAAATCCCCGTTTACTACCCTCCCTATATAAAAAGGCATAATTCTATAAACGTTAAGCTTTCTGTTATAGAATCATGCCCTCCAGTTTTCTGGTCAGACCCTCTATCTTTTTATCCCTTGGTTCAATTAATAATCAGTGTGGGGATGAACAAAGTCCCCACTGATTAAAGTTTCACTTTATATCGAAATATGAAAAATAAAGAGTTATGTGATATATATTAAATATCTTATATAACAAATTTAAAAGACAATATGCAAAATTGCATGAAAATTCTTTTAAATAAAAAAGAATCCTAGTCAATTAAACTAGGATTCTTGCTTTTCTATTATTTCTCTTGTGTTTTTTCCCAATCAGCTAAGAATTTCTCAATTCCTTGATCTGTTAATGGGTGCTTCACTAATGAAGCAATTACGTTTGCTGGGATTGTTGCAATATGTGCACCGTTTAATGCTGCGTCAGTTACGTGAACACTGTGACGTACAGATGCTGCAATGATTTCTGTTTCGATGCCATGAATCGCAAAGATTTCTGCGATTTGACGAATTAAGTCCATACCGTTATGACCGATATCGTCTAAGCGACCTAAGAATGGTGAAACGTATGTTGCACCAGCACGAGCTGCAAGTAACGCTTGAACTGCTGAGAATACTAATGTAACGTTTGTACGAATTCCTAAGTCAGAGAATGCTTTTACTGCTTTTAAACCTTCTGTTGTCATTGGAACTTTTACAACAACGTTTGGAGCAATTTTCGCTAATTCTTTTCCTTCTTCAATCATTTTATCAGCTTCTAAGCTAATTACTTCTGCACTTACAGGACCTTCTACAACGTTGCAAATTTCACGAATGCGCTCGTGAAAATCTACGCCTTCTTTTGCTACAAGTGATGGATTTGTCGTTACTCCAGCTAATACCCCTAATGCATTTGCCTCTTTAATTTCGTTAATGTTTGCTGTATCAATAAAGAATTTCATTTGTTGTTCTTCCTTCCTAATTTTCATTTTATATTTATTTATTTTTCTTAATAAGCTCTAATTCAATCGGAATAGATTTGTCCACTTTTTTACCTTGTGTTATCTCTTTTGCTGTTTGCATCGCCTTCTCTCCGATTAATTCTGGTTTTTGAGCGACTGTTGCAGCCATACGCCCATCGTTAACCGCTTTCACAGCATCTTCTGTTGCATCAAATCCAACAACTACTACATCTGTTTTTCCAGCAGCCTTCAACGCTTCAAGTGCACCTAATGCCATCTCGTCGTTATGAGCAAATACGGCTTTAATATCGCTATTTGCTTGCAAAATGTTTTCCATAACAGATAATCCTTTCGCTCTATCAAAATCAGCCGCTTGTTTGGCAACTACTTTTAAAGACTTATCGGCTACGTTATGGAATCCTTTCCCACGTTCACGAGCGGCAGAGGATCCAGGGATTCCTTCTAACTCAGCAACGTTTGCTCCTTCGCCGACTAATTCACGAATGTAATCACTAGCCATTTGACCACCTTCGATATTATTAGAGGCAATGTGAGAAACAACCTTACCTGAATTCGCAACGCGGTCTACTGTAATAACAGGAACATTGGCTGCGTTTGCTGCACTTACTGCTGAAGCAACAGCATCTGAATCGGTCGGATTAATAACAACTACATCGACACCCTTTTGAATCAAATCTTCAACATCGTTCGTTTGCTTTGCTGCATCATTTTGCGCATCAACAGCAATCAATTCGATGCCACTATCTTTCGCTTTCTTTTCTGCCCCCTTTTTCAAAGTTACAAAGAAGGGATTATTTAAAGTTGAAACAGAGAATCCAACTTTAATAGTTTTATTTCGACCTTTATCGCTAGAATCCTTTGCCCATTCTGGTGGTTCCATTGAACAACCAGCAGTAACGACCATAATACATGCAACGAGTATAAGTAACCATTTCTTCATGAACTGTCCCTCCATTACGCTTCTTTTCTGCGATCAATTAATACAGCTAGTAAGATTACAAGTCCTTTTACAACTTGTTGGAAGAAAGAAGATACACCTAATAAATTTAAACCGTTATTTAGTACACCAATAATAAGTACACCGATGAATGTACCAACAATCCATCCTCTTCCCCCAGAAAGACTTGTTCCACCTAATACAACTGCTGCAATTGCATCTAATTCGTAAGAAGTACCTGCAGTCGGCTGTGCAGAATCTAATCGTGATGTTAAGACAATACCTGCAAGCGCTGCCAAAATTCCGGAAAGACCGTAAATCATTACTTTAATTCTCGTAACATTAATACCTGATAGTGCTGCTACTTCTTCATTTCCACCAATTGCAAATGTACGACGGCCAAATGTCGTTTTCTTCAAAATGAAGTACAGTACTGCGAAAGCGATCATCATTGTAACAGCTGGTACCGGAATACCAAGAAAATAACCGCGGCCAAACATTTGGAACATTAAATGATCACCAAGACCAGTGATCGGACGTCCGTCCATATAAACAAGCGTCAACCCACGAAAAATAGTCATTGTTGCTAAAGTTGCAATAAATGGAGCTACTTTTCCTTTCGCAATGATGATACCGTTTACAATTCCCATTACAAGACCTGCTAATAGTCCAACTGCCATTGCAAGGAACGGATCCATGCCACTTGCCATCATTCCAGCAACAAGTGCACTTGATAATGCTAAAATAGAACCTACCGATAAGTCAATACCCCCTGTTAAAATTACGAAGGTCATTCCGAATGCAATAAGCGCATTAATCGATACTTGACGCAGTATATTAAATAAATTTGGAATTTCAATAAACGCTGGATTTAAAGCTGTAATTACGACGATAATTAATACTAAACCGATTAAAGAACCAAGTTGTTGTAATACATTCCCCTTCTTAGCCATCCTTACTCTCCCCCTGTAGCTAGTGCCATAATAGACTCTTGTGATGCCTCATCTTTCCCTAAAATTCCGCCGACTTTTCCTTCATGAATAACAAGAACTCGATCACTCATCCCTAAAACTTCCGGAAGCTCAGATGATACCATAATAACGGCATCGCCTTGCTCTGTAAGCTTATTCATAATAGAGTAAATTTCTTTTTTCGCTCCAACATCAACACCCCTTGTTGGCTCATCTAAAATGAGTAATTGCGGATGAATGCCTAGCCATTTTGCGATTACAATCTTTTGCTGATTTCCACCAGAAAGAGATTTCACTGCCTGCTCTCCGCTAGATGCTTTCACATTAAGAAGCTTCATCATATCCTCTGTAAACTGTTGTTCTAGCTCGTTGCTTAGAACACTTCCCTTTGAAAGACTTTCTAAATTCGGTAAAGCTAAATTTTCTCGAATTGAAAAATCTAACACTAATCCTTCAGACTTTCTATCTTCTGTAATGAAAGCAATTCTTTGTCTAATTGCATCTATTGGACTATCAATCTTTACTTCTTGTCCATTTATAAAAATTTGTCCAGAGTCTAAAGGTTCATAACCAAATATCGCTTTCATAATATCAGTGCGACCAGCCCCCATCAAACCAGCTACACCAAGGATTTCACCTTTCCTCACTTGAAACGAAACATTTTCAAATTTCCCTTTCTTCGTTCCGTTACGCATTTCAAAAATGACATCACCAATTTGACTATTTCGCTCTGGGTAACGTTCACCAATGCTGCGCCCCACCATCATACTCACTACTTCATCAAATGATGTTTCTGGAATTAATCTCTTTCCCACGTATTCTCCATCACGCAAAATCGTAATAGCATCACATATTGAGAAAATCTCTTCCATACGATGCGAAATGTACACGAATGAAACACCTTCTTTACGTAACTTATTGATTACTGTAAAGAGCGTTTCGATTTCACGATCCGTCAGTGCCGCAGTAGGTTCATCCATAATAATAACGCTCGCGTTTGTCATTAATGCTTTCGCAATTTCGATAATTTGCTGTTGTCCAACCGATAATTCCTCTGCTAACATAGCGCCTCTTACATGCAACCCTAACTCCGCTAGTTGCTGCTGCGCAATCGCGTTCATTTGTCGAGTGCGTAAAATACCTGTTTTCCCATACATTAACTCTTTACCGAGAAACATATTTTCAGCTACTGTTAAATTCGGCAATATGTTTAGTTCTTGATGTATAAATGCGATGCCGTACTCTTCAGCTTCTTTCGCATTTTTAAAGGTGCGCTCTTGCCCATCAATTGTGATTGTCCCACCATCTTTTTTGTATACACCTGTTAAAATCTTCATGAGCGTTGATTTACCCGCTCCATTTTCCCCCATCAATGCATGGACTTCTCCTGTTTCAATCATAAACTGTGCATTCTTCAGAACAGGATTTCCATTGAACGCCTTTGAAATGTTTTTCATTTCAATATGCATTCCCATCACTTCCCTTTATTAAAAAATCACGCCTGCATGTAAAATTACATTTGCATAAGGCGTAGCCTCGCCTGTACGAATAATCGCCTTCGCTTTCTTTGTATGCTCTTTAAATTGCTCATGAGATACATACTCAAATGCTGGCTCTGTTAATTTCTGCTCGATCTCTTTATTTACTGCCGCATTATTTATAATGACTTCTTCTGCTAACGTCACTTTTTCGATTGCCATATCATCAGCTACAACTTGTAACACTTCTAAAAAACTCGGTTTTCCAATCTCAACAGCTAAATCAATTCGTTTTACTCCATCCGGAATCGGTAACCCGCAATCAGCAATTACAACCGTATCTGTATGCCCAAGTGAAGCAAGGACTGCCGCGATTTCACTATTTAATACACCATGCTTTTTCATCCAACAATCACCTGCACTTCACGTACTCGATCTCTCGTTGGCATACCGCCCTGTGCTCCAAGTTTCGTTACAGAAAGACCACCGGCAATATTCGCGAAACGAATTGCTTTTTGAAGTGTCTCTCCTTCAGAAAGTGCAACTGCTAACGCACCATTAAATGTATCACCAGCTCCAGTTGTATCCACTACATCAACAGCAATGCTAGGAACATGTACAATCTCCGTGCCATTATGGAAACGAACACCGTTAGAACCTTCTGTCATCAATAATTTATTGGGATACTTCGCCAATAAATCTTCAATTGGTGATGTAAAATCATCTAATACGATGCGGCACTCATGTTCATTTGGCGTAATATAAGTTGCCTTTTCTAAAATGTCTTCTGATAAAACTTGTGCTGGCGCTGGATTTAACATAACAGGAATATTATGTTCCTCACAAATAGCCAATACATATTTTACTGTTTCAAGTGGAATTTCTAGTTGAAGAACAACCATATCCGCTTTTACAAGAAGGTCTTTGGAGCGATCTACAACTGACTTATTTACAAGAGCATTTGCCCCTTGTACGACAACAATACTGTTATCTTCTTCTGCTAAAACGATATGAGCAATTCCTGTCGTTCCATCTGTAACCGGTACCACATAATCGATAAAAATGCGTTCGTTCTCCAGATTTTTTCTAACTACTGTTCCATAATCATCATTTCCTACCGCTCCAACCATTGCTACATTTGCTCCTAACCTAGCTGCAGCAACTGCTTGGTTTGCCCCTTTCCCTCCTGGGATTGTATGAAACGCTTCACCAATTACTGTTTCTCCTGCTTTCGGGCGTTTTTTTGAAACAGCCACTAAGTCCATTGAAATGCTTCCTACTACTGCAATATTTGGCATCTGTTTCATCTCCTTACTTCGTTGTATTTCGTTCTATAATTTCAATCGGCAAACGATAATGTTTCTCTTCTAATGTATTTCCTTCCATTTGCTCTAACAACAACTCTGTTGCAATTTTCCCCATTTCATATATCGGTTGTGCAACTGTCGTAATAGATGGATACATCATTTCCGTTAAAGAAATGCCATCAAATCCGATAATTTGTAAATCATCTGGAATGGCAATCCCCTTTTGAAGTGCCGCCTTTACAATACCGATCGCAATTAAATCATTCCCAGCGACAATACCATCAATATGCGGGTATTCTTCTAATAATTCCATCGCTACACGCTCACTATTTGCTGGATCAAACGTACTCTCTGCAATCATATACGAAAGATTATTTTGCGTAATAACGTCTACAAAACCTTCAAAACGTTCATTTGCAGTACTCACATCACGTGGACCGCGAATATGTGCAATATGTTTACATCCTTTATCTAGTAACAACTTTGTCGCAGCCTGACTTCCTGCATAGTTATCTGCATATACAGTAGGAATACGCTCATTAAACATACGGTCAATCGCAACAACTGGAACAGATAAATTCATGTAATTAACACTATTTTGTGGATTCGTTGCTACAATAAATCCATCTACATTATTTTGTCTAAGTACATCAATATATTGTTTCTCTTTTTCTAAACTTTCATCAGAGTTACAAAGGACAACTGTGTAACCTTGTTTATGTGCTACATCTTCTACGGCACGTGCAACTTCCGGAAAGAATGGATTCACGATATTTGGAACAACTAAGCCAATTAAACGAGACTTTTTATTATACAGTGAACGCGCTACTGTACTAGGCTTATAATCTAACATCTCAATTGCACGTTCTACCTTTTTTAATGTATCTTCGTGAACATATCCATTTTTATTTAGAACTCTGGAAACGGTCGCAACAGATACTCCCGCTAATTTCGCAACGTCTTTGATCGTACTCATTCTCTTTTCTCCTCATTTCATGTAACCGTTTACAGAAAATAATATAACGTATTTCTAAAAATACGTCAATCATTTCTCACTAAAAAGCTTTTAAGGTTATACTCAAAAAAGCACCGCCATAAGGCGATGCTTCTTCATTACGAGTATGATACAGTTTTTTCTTTTTCTTCTACAACAGGCTCTTTAGCATCTTTTTTACGATCTGATAATTTAATTTTTTGTAAGAAAATCGTAAAGATGGCACCTACTACGATAAATACTAATCCTGTTAAGAATACAGTATGAAGCGAGTCTACTAAAGAGTTTTTCAAAATAGGTACAATGCTGTTAGCGAACGCTTCTGGCATTTGTTTTAATGCCTCTGGGCTAAATAGCATTGAATATAAACCTTGTGGATCTGTGTGAATCATATCTTTAAATTTCGTTACCATTTGTCCCGCTTCTTTCGGGAATGTATCTAATACAGGTACTAAATTTTTTGTTAATGTCGTACCTGAAGTGTTATTCATAATTGACCCTAAAATTGTAATACCAAATGTACCACCGATTTGTCGGAAGAATTGACTTGATGACGTTACGACACCAAGGTCTTTTTTCGGGAAGCTTTCTTGTAACGCTAATGTTAATGTAGGCATTACAAGACCCATTCCTAAACCGATAACCATCATATAAGAAGTAGCTGTAAGCTTCGTTGTGTGCATATCCATCGTTGTTAATAACCAGAAACCACCGGCCATAATAAGCATACCTGCGATAATTTGTGGTTTTACACCAACTTTTAATACAAGTTGCCCACCGATAATACTCATCACAATCATTGTAATCATCATTGGAGTCATAATTGTTCCTGATTCAGCAGCACTTACTCCTACAATCCCTTGCATGAAGAATGGTACGAACATAATCGCACCGAACATTCCAATACTCATAAAGAATCCAATCGCATTCAGTATTGTAAATGTGCGATTTTTAAAGAAGTGCATTGGTAAAATTGGCTCTTCAGCTTTCGTTTCAACGATAACAAAGCTAACGATACCAATTACAGCTAGTGCAAATAAACCGATAATTTGCCAAGAATCCCATGCATAATCTTTTCCGCCAAACGTTAGCGCAAGTAATAAACTTACAACACCGAGAATCATCGTAAAGATTCCAGCGATATCAATTTTAATTGGTCCTGTTTGTTTATGTGATTTTAATCCCATTGCAATAAAGATTGTTGCTAAAATACCAACCGGTAAGTTAATGTAGAATACCCATCTCCAGTTCACTGCATCTACAATCCAACCACCAACTTGTGGTCCAATTACAGAAGCAAGGCCGTATAACGCCCCAAAAATACCTTGCCATTTCGCACGTTCTTTTCCCGTGAACATATCTCCAATAATAATCATAGCCATTGGCATCATAATACCGCCACCAAGACCTTGAATACCACGGAAAATAATTAATTCTGTCATACCATTTGCCATACCACATAACGCCGAACCAATCATGAAAATAACTAGCCCTGTTATATATACGTTACGACGACCAAGTAAATCAGCTAATTTACCTGCAATTGGTACAACTGTCGTTGATGTTAACATATAAGCTGTTGTTAACCATGTCATTAAGCTTAATCCACCTAGGTCACCGACGATACGTGGCATTGCTGTACCGACAATTGTTCCATCTAATGCAGCAAATAGCATCGCGATAATTAAACCGATTAACAACAACTTTCTATTTTGATTTTCTTGTTGCTCCATGTAATCTCCTCAATTCCTCTTAGTTATTCTCTTTTTTCTCTTGTGTCCCGCAAATAATGGTTTCTAACTTCTCAAAGAGACGTAATAAATCTTCTCTTTCTTGCAACTCTAAATGTGAAAAGTATTTTGCAATATGCTCGTTACGAGCTGTCATTGCCTCTTCTACTCTAGCTTTCCCCTTTTTCGTTAACTCGATGATGACAACGCGACGGTCATCTTTGTCGTGATAGCGTTCTACAAGTTCTTGATCGATTAGACGATCAATCATCACTGTAATCGCGCTAGGCTTCACATACATCTTTTTCGCTAATGTTGTCGCTCTTGAAGCCCCATAATGATCTAGAATCTTTAAAATATAAAACTGCGGTGGTGTAAGTCCTGTCGCTTGCATTTGTTCTAATAACTCCGTTTGCCTTTTCTTTCCAATCGAAAAGGCAAGAGCTTGAATTTTATCGATATGCGTCATATCATTTGGCATGTTATCCACCTCTTATTTAAACAATAAAATATTTAATGTATTTAAATATTAATCCCACGAATAAAATCCGTCAATACTTTTATTCATAAAAACGTTTACATTTTTGTCACAAAGTTGTATAATTTTCGACGAAGTTAATATTGACAGTCACGGAGAAACGGAGTACACGGCTATGAATCATAAAAAAGGAAACTTTTTTATATTTCATGGCCTTTTTATGTTCTCTGTCTTAAAACGCTTCGAATTAATTAGGGGAGGATTTTCATTTTATGTTTTTCACACAATTATTTAAACCTGCGCCCCACGCGGAACGCTTACCAGCTGATCGCGTTGATAGCGAATACCGTAAATTACGTTTACAAGTATTCTTAGGTATCTTCATCGGTTATGCAGGTTACTACTTTGTTCGAAAAAACTTTTCACTAGCAATGCCATACTTAATCGAGCAAGGCTTTAGTAAAGGGGAACTTGGGGTTATCCTTTCAGCAGTTTCTATTGCTTACGGATTAAGTAAATTTCTTATGGGTATCGTATCCGATCGTTGTAATCCTCGCTACTTTTTAGCAGCTGGGCTATTTTTATCAGGTATCATTAATATTATTTTCGGCTCATTTTCTTTCATTACAACGAGCATTATACTTATGTTTGTACTTCAGTTTTTAAATGGATGGGTACAAGGTATGGGATGGCCTCCTTGTGGTCGTACGATGGTTCACTGGTTCTCTATTAGCGAACGTGGTACAAAAATGTCCATTTGGAACGTCGCTCATAATGTTGGCGGAGCGCTTATGCCTTCCCTTGTAACATTAGGCTTATACTTCTTCGCAGATGACTGGAAAAGTATTTTTTACTTCCCAGGTATTCTTTCAATTTTAGTTGGTATTTATGTATTAATTACGATGAAAGATACGCCTCAATCTTGCGGACTACCTTCTATTGAAGAACATACTGGGGAATATCCACCAGATGAAAAAGTAAAAGATCGCGAACGCGAGCTTTCAGTAAAGGAAATTTTATTTAAATACGTATTAAACAATAAGTTTTTATGGTACATCGCTATTGCGAACGTTTTCGTATATTTCGTACGTTACGGCGTTGTAGACTGGGCTCCTACTTATTTAGTAGAAGAAAAAAGCTTTACTCATAGTAGCTCACGTACTGCTTACGCTCTATATGAATGGGCTGGTATTCCAGGTACACTTCTTTGCGGATGGATGAGTGATAAACTATTTAAAGGACGTCGTGCACCTGCTGGTATTTTATTTATGGTTGGTGTATTTATAGCAGTTCTTGTTTACTGGTTAAACCCTCCTGGTAATCCAATGGTTGATAGTATCGCACTTGTCGCAATTGGATTTTTAATTTACGGACCGGTTATGTTAATTGGTCTACACGCTCTAGATTTAGCACCAAAGAAAGCTGCTGGAACTGCAGCAGGCTTAACTGGATTCTTCGGTTACTTAGGCGGAGCAGCTTTCGCTAGTGCAGCTATGGGCTTTATCGTAGATGCATTCGGATGGGATGGCGGATTCATCTTATTACTTGCATCTTGCGTACTTGCAATGTTCTTCCTTGCTCTTACTTTAAATACAGGGTCAGTAAAATCAAAACAAGCTTAAATAATATATAACAACCATAAAAATAGCTCTTAGCATTTACATACATGCTAAGAGCTATTTTTTATTTTCATTGCTGTTCCTACTAATGATAACAACCAATTCCTTCCCTACTATAAGATTAAAAGATTTGATGAAACACCTTTATTAAAACAGCTAACGTAACAGATGCAGCAAATCCCCCTAAACAAATAAGACTGACACCTTGGCTATATGACAAATTTTGAAATGATTTCATTGCTTCCATCCTCCCTATCTCCCTTTTGATACTTTTATTTTACCAATGGGAAAAATTTCATAACATCGATTTCTCTAACAACTAACTTACAAATTTGTAAGTTAACATCTTTTCAACTTATATATCTAGTATTTCCACAAATAAGAGTCATTTATACATAAAAAAAGACCTCAGTTATACTAAGATCTTCGTTACATTCTATTTCATTTTACAATCATCACTGGACATTTCACACGCTTTGCTATTTTATGACTTACACTTCCCAGCACCATTTCTTGCAGTGTATTGAGCCCTCTACTTCCAGCAATGACAAGATCTATATCTCCTGTATTTACATATTGAACAATTGTATCTCCAGGATCACCATGTAATATCGTAATTGTATAAGAAATGTTCTCTTTCTTTAATAAACCTTCAATCTCTTTTAATTTATCTTTTCGACTAGCTGATATTGTTTCTAAATCTGTTTGACCTTGTATAATATCTGATTTTGCCGTTCTATTATCTACTACGTACACAACTTCAACATTTGTTTCTTCGCTACATTTTGCAATATATGTTGCATGTTCCGCTGCTCGAAGTGCATGTTCAGAACCGTCACATGCTAATATAATTTGTTTGTACATATGCTGAATCCCCTTTTCGTTATCCTACTCGTATTATATAATAAAGCCCCCTAAAAAGGAGGCTTTTAACTAGCAATTCTTTTATTATAAGTAGCTAAATTTGCAACAAGTTTTGAGCTACGTTCATTTAATCCTGTTATACTTACTTTCACACCACTTTGTTCATACTTCATGATAACTTTATCAATTGATGCCACTGCTGAATCATCCCATACGTGCGCATGAGTAAAATTCATTTCAATTTCTTTTACATCTTCATTAAATGAAAAATTAGTTATGAAATCGGCTGTAGATGCAAAGAAAAGTTGACCGTGAATTTCGTATATTTTCTTATTTTCAATATATAAATGTTTCACGTGAATCTTTGCCATATTGAATGCAAATAAAACTGCACTAATTACTGTTCCGATAATTACACCTAATGCTAAATTATGTGTAATTAGGACAATCACAACTGTTACGATCATAACAAATGAGTTTCCTTTTGGTACTTTATGAATTGTTGTTACAGAGTTCCAATCAAACGTTCCGATTGAAACCATAATCATAACTGCAACTAAAGCTGCCATCGGAATATGAACGACATAATCTCCTAAAACGAATAGTAATACGATTAAAAATCCGCCCGCTACAAATGTTGATAGGCGACCTCGTCCACCTGATTTAATATTAATAACAGATTGACCGATCATTGCACAACCTGCCATTCCTCCGAAGAAACCAGCAACAATGTTTGCGATCCCTTGTCCGCGTGCCTCTTTATGCTTATTACTTTCCGTATGCGTCATATCATCTAAAACTGAAGCTGTTAATAATGATTCTAGTAAACCGATAATTGCAAGCATAACTGCATACGGTAAAATAATCCCTAATGTCTCAAGTGTAAAAGGCACGTCAGGAATACTAAAGAACGGTAATTCTTTCGGCAGGCTTCCCATATCTCCTACTGTTTTCAACTGTAATCCGCTCATAAGTGCAATACTCGTCACAATAATAATTGAAATAAGCGTAGAAGGTACAACCGTTGTAATACGTGGAAATAAATATATAATTGCAAGTCCTAATACAACGAGTGCATACATTTGCCAATTTGCATTTTTAAAATGTGGCAATTGCGCTGTAAAAACTAAAATTCCAAGTGAATTTAAAAAACCACTCATAACAGATTTCGGAACAAACTTCATAAATGAGCTCAGTTTGAACACGCCAAAAATAATTTGGACAATACCTGTTAATATTGTTGTAGCAAATAAATATTGCAAACCATGATCTTTAACAAGCGTTACCATTAATAATGCCATTGCACCTGTTGCAGCTGAAATCATTCCAGTTCTTCCGCCAACAAATGAAATGGTAACTGCAATACAAAAGGCTGCGTATAGTCCAACTGTCGGATCCACGCCTGCAATAACAGAGAAGGCTATCGCTTCAGGGATTAACGCTAAAGCAACGACAATTCCTGATAACACGTCCCCTCTCACATTAGAAAACCAGTCATTTTTTATCGTTTGAAACAAAATACCACTCCTCTACTCCTTTATAATTTGATTTTCTCCATAAGAAAATCTAGCCGACTGCACGAAGGATATTATATAACGAGTAGAAGATTTTTTGCTATGTAAAAGTTTCCTAAAGAAAAAGATGTTACCTTCGTAGCTTCTTTTTTAGGAAACTTTAAATATACTATCACCTATTGTTGATTTAACGTACAATGATTTCGGATTCTACAGTATGTCAAATGAAGAGAACTTTGTTTGGATGGATGAAAAATGCACATGTAATTCAGTTCATTTAATTGAATAATCCAAGGATCAAGATATTAGCTACCAAGGGAATTCATTTAAAGTTCTATAGATATTTACACTTCATATATCAGGTTTAGTTTGGATCGTTTAGGATTAGAGGAGTTTATGCTAATTTAATGAAAATAGTAAGAGCACTCTTTCGAGTGCTCATTTTATGCAGATACAGTTGCTTTATTCTTACGGAATATACCCATTAACCCACCGATTAATAGTAATACACCTGGTAATAAGTAAATTATAGAAATACAAATAAATCCACCGATAGCAGCCACAGTCATCATAATACCGCCAACCTTCGCTTTACTTCTTACCATAACAGATCCAACAATTCCTAAGATTGATAGAGCCACAGCTCCCCAACCTAAACCAATAACAGTATTCGCTCCATCAGCTTCAAAAGCAGCTCCCATACCGCCGATCAATAAAGCAACAAATGCACAAATAATACCAAAAATACCTCCAATAAGACCTAATACAAATTCAGCTGTTCTTTTCATTTTAATCTCTCCTTATTTAGCAACTTCAAATTCAAATTTCACTGATTTCTCGTCAAATGTAAATGTAGGTTTAAATGTACCAACAAACTTATCGCCTTCTGGTACATCAAATAACATTTTGTTTGTAATTTGGTTACCTGGCGCAATATTTTCGTTTATAAACGTATTTTCCCCACCAAAGTACTCTTTGAATTGGTTGCCGTTAGTATCAGCAATTTTTAATTCAGAAGTTCCAAAATATATATCTTTTTTGCCATTATTTTTAGCATTAAAAGCGATTTCTAGTACTTTCCCTTTTTCAGCTTTTACGTATTCGTTAGGCTCAACGAATTTAGCTGAACTGAAAGTAAGTTGTAGGCCATTAACTTCTACCGTATCTCCAATTTTATAAATCTTGCTTTCAGCTTTTTCCTTTTTATCTTTCTTTTCAGCCTGTTTAGGAGCATCGTTTTTACTCACTTCTTTAACTTCAGTTTCACCACAAGCAGCTAAACTAAAAGCAAGTGCACCTGTTAAAGCAATAGTACCCAATTTTTTATACATTTCTTTTCCTCCGATTATGTAAAATGTAAGATTTCCGAAACTATCATAACAGAAACAGTTACAACTTTTTTGTCATATTTTGTCGAGGAAAATAAAAAAAGACGCTATATCAGTAGCGTCTTTGCTCATTTCATTAATGTCCACCGTGTCCTTGACCACTTTCCTGAGCAATTTCTAACCTCTCATCTAGTATTCCTTGTGTTTCAAATGAAATATCACTCGTACTTCCTAATAAGAAACCGTGATTATATGGTCCAATTGTTGGATCATCTTTGAACTTCGGCTGAATGCTTGCAAGAAAGTCATACACTGGTTGTGAAGCTTTACCTTCTTCTAATAATACAACAGGTGCATGTTTACCCATATGTGAAAAAGGTGCCCCAGCAACTGCTAAATCTGGTGTTTTATTTGAAACAAATGATAAACCGTGACCACCTTTTGTGAATCCCCAGCCAAATTTTGTTTTTTCATCTTTAAATTTAGCGAACGCAATCGAGTTTTCTGTAGGGGTCTCTCCACTAATACGCGTTACTTTCCCGTATTTGCTTAGCTCTTTTTCTACTTCTTTTGAAACAATTTTTTCTGGCCCTAATACATATATATTTGCTTTATCTTTTCTCATTTTTAGTGCCTCTATTGTCGCTTCTGGCACTTTATTCTTTTCTGTATAGAGTAGTGGTTCCGGCATATGAGAAATCCAATTTACAGCGGGGGTTGTATATAAACGTCCTTCTTCTGCAGACGAACCGATAATAACACTATTTGGGTAGCTTCCTGTTATATCGGCATACTCCTTATCAACATCCTTCGCAAATATAGCTGGGTCCGTTTCTTTTATTTGTTTTACTTTATAACCTTTTAATTGTTCAAGCGCGCTAGTACCTACATCTCCCATCACCATAATTTGTGTTCCATCTTTCGTTCCGATTGGATTTAATCGTTTTATTTCTTTTAACGTCATTTCCGGTATCTTTTCTTTTTCTATAAATAAAATCGGCCCGTTATTCGGATGATGAATAAGATCTGCACTCGCAATACCTAATTGCCACTCGCTTGCTGGTACTAAAATAACAGCACCTGGCTGGTTCTCCTTATGAGTTGCTGGCCATATCGTTTGCGAAGTTAATACTGCCATTTGCGAAGGATCATTTGTGTTTAATCTCGTTACATTTTTTAAACTTGTCGTTAATAAATCATTAGATGCACCTTGGTTCATTTCTTTTGGCGCCGTTACCTCCTGATTCATTTTCATTTCCTTTTGTTCTGTTTTCTTCTCTTTTGTAGATTCATGGTTTTTATGGTCTGTATTCGTTTGTCCGCATGCAGCAAGACCAACTGCTGTAATTATTGTTATCCCAAAAATTCGGGTCATTTTTTTCACTATACCGCCTCCGTATTAATCATTTTTGAGCCAATATGATTACCTAAAATGTAATTTCAACTCCACAATAACAAGCAATTCTGAAGAAATTATGCAGACACATCATAATCTGCACCATTTCTTCATGATTTTGCATTACACTTTAAGTAACGATTATAAATATGGAGGGCTCTCTATGATTGATATACTGCTCGTAGACGATGAACCGAGAATGCTTGAATTATTAACGCTTTATCTTACACCAATTGGATATAACTGCGTATGTGCGACTTCAGGAGAAGAAGCTATTTTACATATAGAAAATCGAAACTTTAAATTTGTTTTACTCGATATTATGATGCCAAAGATGGACGGATGGGAAACGTGCAAAAAAATCCGATCTTTTAGTAACATTCCTATTATTATGGTTACAGCTCGTGATCAAACAGTAGATGTCGTTCAAGGATTAAAAATTGGAGCCGATGATTACGTAACGAAACCTTTCCATGAAGAAGAACTTTTCGCAAGAATTGAAGCCGTTTTAAGACGTACAAATGAACATAAACAAATCCAATATCACGGTATTGTATGGGATGAAACAAAACACTTCGTTTCTGTCCATAATGAAGAACTCCTTCTCACACCAATTGAATTTTCTTTACTCGGATTATTTTTACGCCATGTGAACTACGTATTAAACCGTGATCAGCTCATCGAACGAATTTGGGGATTAAACACAAATACAGAAGATCGCACAGTCGATTCACATATTCGTAATTTACGTGATAAATTGCGAAAAGCAAATTTTCCTATTGATCATCATTTAAAAACCGTGTATGGAATAGGTTATCGATGGATTGATACTGAACAGTAAGGGGCAAAACGATGAAACGAATTTCAATTCAATTCGGATTTTATTTTTTAATTGTTACACTTTTAATTGAAAGTGTTCTCTTTATTTTGCTCTATTATAGTCTTGTAAACACTAGAGTAAATGAAGAAATGACAGCTTTATTAAAGCGAGGAAATAGTCATCGAGATGTACTTGAAAAATATTACGATGAGCAAACCATCTCTCACGTAGCATTAATGGAATCTGAAGCTGAAACAACTGTCGTTATTACAAATGCAAATAAAGAAATACTAGCTAAATCTAACGAAATAAACACGACTATAAACGATCATATTAGTAAAATGCAAACTCGAACAGACCATAATGGAGCGATTATAGAAAATCATTGGAAAACATCTAATTATATATGTACAGTTAGCCCCATTGTAGTAGATGGAAAACATGAAGGCTATGTGTACATGTTTCTTGGAACAGAATCAATTGAAAAGTTAGTTAATGGATTAACGAAACAATTCATTATTGCTGGTGCCATCACATTTCTACTCACAGTCATCACAATTTTCCTATTATCACGTTTATTAACAAAACCATTGTTACACATGAAACATGCAACTGAAAAAATGAGTAAAGGCGATTTGTCCGTTTCGTTAACGACTACTCGTAATGATGAAATTGGTGAACTGGCATCATCTATTCAAACGCTCGCAAATGATTTGCATTATATGAAAACAGAGCGAAGTGAATTTCTAGCAAGTGTTGCTCACGAATTACGAACACCGTTAACATACGTAAGAGGTTATGCTGACATTGCTTTAAAAGAAAGCACCCCTTCTGAACAACGTTTGCGATATTTATCAATTATAAAAGATGAGTCTGATTACATTACAAACTTAGTTCAAGATTTATTTTCACTTGCACAAATGGAACAACATAACTTTTCTATTCAAGTAAAGGAAGTGCATTTACACACCTTCCTTACGCGTATATGTGAAAAAGTAAACGCCATGTATAAAGAAAGGTACAGTAAAGTTTCTTTCTCTTGTCCTCCTACACTGCTAGTAAACTTAGATGAACAACGATTCGAACAAGTTGTGGTGAATATTTTAAATAACGCTTATAGACATTCAAAAGAGCATTCTCATATAAACATTTCTGTTACAGAAGAACATAAACATATTTCCATTGCAATTGAAGATGAAGGCGAAGGTATTCCACCTGAAGACCTCCCTCACATTTTTGACCGCTTTTACCGTGTCGATAAAGCAAGATCACGAGCTACAGGTGGAACTGGTTTAGGACTATCTATCGTGAAAGAAATTGTAGAGCTACACGGCGGGACGATTACTGTCACGAGTGAAGTTGATCATGGATCTTGTTTTATCATTTCATTACCATCTGTAAAGAAACACGACTACCATCAGTAGTCGTGTTTCTTTATCCCGCATTAACGGGCAGTAAGACCCCTACATCAAAATTCAGCGGAAGCAAAGAAGTTAGGTGGGGGATCAACTGCCCGTAAAAGCCCGATTGGTTCAACTAATAATCAGTGGGAGATGAACAAAACCCCCACTGATTAAAGTTTCACTTTATCATTTTACTTTATAATATAAATTTACAAATTGCCCAAAACGTTTCGTATCCGTCAAAGTTAAATTAATTTCTGGGTTCTTGTCTTGAAATAACGGAACTCCAGAACCTAATATATGCGGTGTAATCGTAACAACATATTCATCAATTAGATTATTCTTAAAGAATTCTCTCAGTAGCTCTCCTCCACCAACCATCCATATTTTAGATCCTTCTTTTGCTTTTAACCTTTTTGTAAACTCCACTACATCTTCATTTACAAACTCTACGTTTCCGTCTGAACCTTTTTCTGAACGAGAAAAAACATAACATGATTTATCTAAGTACGGGAATGTTTCCGTATGCTCTACTACATAGTCGTACGTTTTCTTTCCCATAATTATTGTATCAATTGTTTCATACATTTCTGTATAACCGTTATCTCCCTCTCCTTCTGTTTCCATTAACCACTCTAAATCATCATTTTCTTTCGCAATATATCCATCTAAGCTCGCCGCAATAAATAAAACTATTTCACGTGACATATCTTTTCCTCCTTGCATCTCATCTTGATAACATATGATGTAAACAATATACTAACAATAAAACATGACAATTTATGTCATGTTAAAAAGAAAAAAGGTGATACATTTGTCAAAAGCTAAACGCTTATTAGATATTCTTATATTTGCTTCTGCCAAAAAGACATTTACAGCGCAAGAAATAGCTGATGAATTTAATATCTCCGTTCGTACTGTCCATAGATACATTTTAGATTTAAGTGATATGGGGTTGCCCATTTACGCAGAACAAGGTCGTAACGGCGGCTATAAAGTATTAACGAATAGAGTAATTCCGCCTATTTTATTTACGGAAGAAGAAGCAGTCTCTATCTTTTTTGCTTTTCAATCTTTAAGTTACTATCGCGACTTACCTTTTAACACAGAAATCAATTCCGTTACACATAAACTGTATAGCTCCCTACAACATGATGCAAAAACGAAAGTTGATAAAATACGTTCTTACATCGCTTTTTGGAATCCTAAGCGCACAATTGATACACCTCTTTTAAACGAAGTGTTAACCGCGGCTATTGAAAATAAAAATTTACACTTTCAATACGAATCTAAATCGGGGTTAAAAACAAAACACGTTCATCCTATCGGTGTATATGCTCATGACGGGCTATGGTATTTACCGTCCTATGACTTCAGTAGAAAAAAAGTATTACTGTATCGCATCGATCGTATTCTTTCCATATTATCAACGGAAGAAAATGAGGATACATTCATGAATTTAGAAGAGTGGTTTGCCTCTAACTCTAACGTAGTACACATCCCTACTCAGTTACATGTTTTACTGACAACAGAAGGCGTACGCCAATGTAAAAGCGTCCCTTATCTTGAGGAATTCGTTATAATAAACGAGGATGGGACAGGATATATAAATTCAACAATTGATAAAGGAGAAATCAATTTTATTACCCCTTTATTTTATAGACTCGGAAAAGATGCAAAAGTTTTAGAACCGACAGAATTGATAGATGGTTTACGTATGCGTGCGAAAGAAGTTTTAAGTATGTATGAAGACTAAAAAGGCGTAAGAGAAATTCTCTTACGCCTTTTTAGTGTGCAGTATTTTCTCTATCTCTTCTTTTAACAACGTCTTTATTTCTTCCAAATTATGATTCTTCTTTTCTCCCGATTGTACCGTATAAAACTCAGCAAATGAACGCTCTTTATATCTTGGTACAACATGCATATGATAGTGCGTAAGTTCATTAAAGATTCCACCATTTTGACAAATCGTAATTCCGTCAGGTTTATATAATACCTTAATCGCTTTTGCAATCAGCTTAGAAGCATCCATAATGGATTTTGCTACAACATCATCTAATTCGTCTACTTCTACAACATGTTGCTTTGGCACAATTAAAGTATGTCCTGTATAGAAAGGTTCATGATCTAAAAAACATGTTACATAGTCATCTTCATATATTTTATATATTTTTTCCTCTTCGTTTGCTAATTTACAACCTAAACATTCCATCATACTTTCTCCCTTTATTAAAAACATAAAAACGTGAGAGCCGTATTCTCACGTTTTTATGTTTCATTTTATCCCGCATTAACGGGCAGTAAGATCCCTATCTCAAAATTCTGCTGTAAAGCAAAGAAGTGAAATAGGAGATCAACTGCCCGTAAAAGCCCGATTGGTTCAACTAGTAATCAGTGGGGGATAAACACTCCCACTGATTACAGTTTCACTTTATTAATTCAATTGTTTCCGTAACCTTTATACTATCTTTTACAGATTGAACAATCGTACAATTTTTCACTGCAAGTTGCAGCGCCTTGTCCAGCTGCTCTTCTGTAATGTTTTCTGCTTTAATTTTATAGTGCAAATGAACACTTTCAACTGGCTTCGATAAAGCTTCACTTCTACCAATTTCAGTTTCGATTGTAAACGTATCATATGTAATACGTTTCTTTTCTAAAATTGTTCGAAAGACAATTGCACTACATCCTGCGATAGAAGAAATGAGTAATTGTAACGGTGAATACCCGTTTTCTTTTCCAATCGCTAATTGACCATACGATAAATCTGCTTCTATATCATCGTGTTTGATTGTTAGTTTCATTTGTTTTTTCCATCTCCACTTTCATCGGTTTCTGCCGTTTCTTACTAATATAATAATATATATAGCAGAAAATGATAAATGGAATACCACAGTATAACGCCATTCTTTGTTCAGGAATAAACGCTAAACTAATAACAACAATGCTATTTGTAATTAAGGCTAAAATCGGGACAATTGGGTATAGTGGTGTTCTATACTTTAAGTCCTCTAACTTTCCTCCGCCTTTTATATACTGACTTCTAAAGCGAAGTTGCGATAGAGCAATAATGATCCAACTTGAAACAGCCGATAAACCAGCTATAGATAATAAGTACATGTATACTGTATCTTCTGCAAGGAAACTTGTGAATAAAGAAAGGCCAGCTACAGCAATCGTTACAACTAGCGCTGTAATTGGAATACCACGCTTATTTACTTTCTGGAAGGAAGTTGGTGCCATTCCTTCATTTGCAAGTGACCATAGTATACGCGTCGCTGCATATAATCCAGAGTTCGCTACAGATAATAACGCAGTAATAATAACGAAGTTCATAATATCAGCTGCGTATGGAATACCAATTTTATCAAATACGACTACGAATGGACTTTCAATTACGCCTGCTTCTTTCCAAGAAATTAATCCTACTAAAATCGTCATTGTTAAAATGAAGAATAACATAATGCGCCATACTGTATTACGGATCGCACGTGGAATTGTTTTTTCTGGATTTTCACTTTCTCCCGCTGCAATCCCGATTAACTCTGTTCCTTGGAACGAGAAGTTAACTGTAATCATTGTAAGTAATACAGCAGCTAGTCCATTCGGGAATAATCCACCATCACTTACAAAGTTAGAGAAAAGAGGTGCTGCTTCTTTTCCGTCATATGATATAAACCCTAATAATGCACTACCACCAAGAACAACAAATGCAAGAATTGTAATTACTTTAATACTAGAGAACCAAAATTCTAATTCAGCATAACTTTTCGCCGAAATTGCGTTTGAAGCATATAAAATAACGCCGAATACAAGGCACCATACCCAAACATCAACATTCGGAAACCATCTTTTCATCATTAAACCGATTGACGTTAATTCTAATCCTACTGTTACTGCCCAGCCAAGCCAATATAGCCAGCCAATCATAAAGCCTGTTCCTGGTCCAATAAACTTCGTCGCATACTTTTGGAAAGAACCTGAAACTGGCATTGCTACCGTTAACTCTCCAAGACAAAGCATTGTTAAATACATAATAAATCCGCCTACTAAATATGAAAGGATGGCTCCCCCTGGTCCAGCCTGATTAATGGTGTAACCTGAACCTAAGAAAAAACCAGTTCCGATTACACCACCTAGTGCGATCATAAATAAATGTCTACTCTTCATCGTACGATGTAATTTCTCATTCGTTGGTTGCTGCATCTAAATCCTCCCCCTACCAATACCCCTATATCTTGTTAAAATTTTCTGATAATAAAAATATACACGAAAGCGATTACATTTTCTATATAAAATTAAAACTTTTCTGATAAAATAATATAAAAAATCGAATTATTGCAAGATTTAGATTCTATTTAGAGGAAAATAAGGAGAAACAAGGAAAAAACCCTTACATATATTGTAAGAGTCAACGGAGTTCTAACCTTCTCGATAAAATTGATAAACTATAATTTACGATAAAATACATACAAGCTACTACTATAAACGTTGGAATCGTATAATTCACATTTTGTCCGCTAATAATTTGAGCATTATGCATAAGCTCTGGCAGTGATATAACGACTGCTAGTGATGTATCTTTCAGCAATGAAATAAACTGACTAACAAGCGGCGGGACCATTCTTCTTAATGCTTGCGGTAAAATAATATGCCAAAGTGCTTGAACATACGTTAATCCTGAAGATCTTGCGGCCTCAATCTGTCCTTTTTCAATAGATAATAGGCCACTTCGAACAATTTCAGATATCATTGCTGCTTCAAATATTGTTAAAGCAACAATTACAGCTGTTATAATTTCTAATTTCAATCCTGCTTCTGGAAGTGCAAAATACGTGAAAAATATAATTAAAAGTAGTGGTAAGTTTCGAATCACTTCAACGACAATTCCTAATATTTGTGAGACGACAGGGATTTTCATGTAGCGCAATATTCCTATTACGCTACCAATAATAAAACTAAGTATAATTGCTACGAGCGCTACCTCTAACGTTATAAGTAATCCTTTTAATAAAAAGAGAATATGATCTCCTGTAATTGCTCCCTTAAAATCCATTTATACCGCCTCCTTTACTAAGCGTTTTTCTAAATAACGCACTAGCATACTGAGCGGAATTGTTAATATTAAATAAAACATCCCGACAAATATATAGACGTCGAACGTAACAAATGTCTTCGTTGAAATTAAATCTCCTTGATACATTAAATCCGTACCAGCGATAATTCCAAGTATTGAGGAGTTTTTAACTAAATTGAGAAACTGGTTTCCTAAAGGGGGAATTACAATTTTCACAGCTTGGGGTAACACAACATAATACATCGCCTGCACATACGTTAGCCCTGAAGAGCGAGCAGCTTCCATTTGCCCTTTCGCAACTGATAAAATACCAGCGCGAATGACTTCAGCAATAAAAGCTGCCGTATATACGGTAAGCGTAGCTGTTCCTGCTACAAAACCATTTAAAGTAATTCCTACTACAGGTAAAGCGAAATAAAATATAAATGCAATTAATACGAGCGGAATATTTCTTACAAATTCTACAATAGCAGCTCCCAACCAATTTAAAATGCGAATCGGTGCAATACGCATTACCGCCAAAATTACTCCTAAAATAAAGCTTCCTATTAATGCAATTACACTAGACATCACTGTATATTTAAAGCCCTCTAAATACATATCAATGTTATTCGTTAGTATAGAAAAATCAGGCACATATTCTCCCCTCTTTCTTTACAAGAAGAGGATGAGCATCCCTCATCCTCTTACTCTTCAATAAGAATAAAGCCCCACTAATTAGAGTTTCACTTTACTTCTCTTGTTTTTGACCAATCCATTTCTCATACAATTTATCGTATTCTCCATTCGCTTTCATATCTTTTAGTAAGCTATTAATCTCTTTCGTCAAATCATCTGCACCTTTTTGCACTGCAATTCCGTATGGTTCATCCGTAAAAATTTTCCCTACAACTTCATAATTTGAATCTTGTTTTGCCATGCCGTAAAGAATTGCATTATCTGTCGTTAAAACATCACCTTTTCCTGCTTTTAACGCCGTAAATGCCTCACTGTAATTTTCAAATTCTAAAACAGTCGCTTCCGGTGATTTTTGGCGAATGTTATTTGTCGATGTTGAACCTTTTACGGCTAACACTTTCACACCCTTTTTCACATCATCAATACTTTTAATATTGCTCCCTTTTTTCACGAGTAACGACTGCCCTGCTTTAAAATATACATCTGAAAAATCAACCTCTTTTTTACGTTCTTCCGTAATTGTCATTGTTGCGATAATTGCATCAATGTCACCGTTTTTCAGGAGTGGAATACGCGTTTTAGACGTTACTTCTTTTAATTCTAGTTTCTTTTCATCTCCGAGGATTTTTTTCGCAAGCGCCTTTGCAACATCAACATCAAATCCTTCTACCTGCCCTGTGGAAGGGTTTTTCAATCCAAATAAGTTCGTATCATTCTTCACCCCAACTACTAGTTTCCCGCGCTTCTTAATTTGCTCAACGGCCCCGCCTTGCTTCGTATTCGTTTCTTTCGCCTCATCTTTTTTACTTCCGCACCCAGCAACGACAAGTACGAATAAGCATGAAAATACAATTAAGGTGAACAACTTTTTCATTTTAAGCATAAAATTCCTCCTTTAATGATTTAACACTCGACTTAAAAATAAACGTGCTCTTTCTTGTTCAGGACTCGCAAAAAATTGCGCCGGTGTTGTATCCTCAATGATCTCACCATCATCCATAAATAAAATCCGATCAGCTACTTCTCGCGCAAATCCCATTTCATGCGTGACAACGACCATCGTCATCCCTTCTTTAGCTAGCGTTTTCATAACATCAAGTACTTCCCCGATCATCTCTGGATCAAGAGCAGACGTAGGCTCATCAAATAGCATAATTTCCGGCTGCATCGCAAGTCCTCTAGCAATTGCCACCCGTTGCTGTTGTCCTCCGGATAATTGATGCGGATATACGTTAGCCTTCTCCGGGATTCCTACTTTCTCTAAATAAAACATTGCTGTTTTCTCTGCTTCTTCTTTGGAAACTTTATTTACTTTAATCGGTGCTAATGTAATATTTTGAAGAACCGTTTTATGTGGATATAAATAAAAATGTTGAAAGACCATCCCAATATTTCGCCGCAATTCATTCATGTCCGTTTTTTTATTGTGTACCTCTGTATTTTGTACAATTAATTCTCCATCTGTAATTGCCTCTAATTGATTTATACATCGAAGCAATGTACTTTTTCCTGATCCTGAAGGCCCGACAACTACTACCACTTCCCCTTTTTTCACTTGCACATTAATATTTTTCAAAACTTGAAAGTTACCATAATATTTATTTACATTACGAAATTCTATCAACATACTCCCCCTTCCCCTAACAATGCATGTACATTCTTTTTATATTCAAAAATAGTCCCAAAAATAACTTTTAGCTTCAATTTGTCCATAAAAAAAAGCAAAGGGTTTCCCCTTTGCTTCTTCATTTCTATTCTGTTAAGATACTTCTTCTTTCTTATCTTTCCCGTATTCATGCTCCCAAAAATCAGCATTTTTAATTCCTAATGGCCCTGGATCGAATACTGGATCTTTTCCTTCTTTTTTCTGTTTTTCATAATCCTTTAATGCGACTAATGCAGGTTTTTGTAATAGTAAAATCGCAATGATATTTACCCATGCCATAATTCCTACCCCAATGTCGCCTAAAGCCCAAGCTGTTGCTGCTGTTTTTATACAGCCATAGAATACAGCTCCTAAAAATACAAACTTTAGTACCATAGACATCCAAGGACGGTCTTTATCACGATTTAAGTATGCAATATTCGTTTCTGCAATGTAGTAATACGCCATAATTGTTGTAAACGCGAAGAATAATAACGAGATTGCAACGAAACCGTTTCCAAATCCAGGAAAAACAGATTCTACCGCCGCCTGTGTATATCCTGGTCCTGGCTGAGCACCATTTAGTTTATTAACGATAAAGTTTTTTCCGCTTGCATCAAATACGTTATACATGCCTGTAATAATCATCATAAATGCTGTTGCTGAACAAACAAATAATGTATCAATGTAAACGGAAAATGCTTGCACTAAACCTTGCTTAGCTGGATGTGATACTTCGGCTGCTGCTGCTGCGTGTGGTCCAGTCCCTTGTCCTGCTTCATTGGAATAAATACCACGTTTTACCCCCCAAGAGATTGCTAAACCGATAATACCACCGAAAGCAGCTTCTAATGCAAATGCACTTCTTATAATTAACATAAATGCTTCTGGCAATTTTTCAATATTCATAGCAACAATGACGCAAGCTACTAAAATATAGCCTATTGCCATAAACGGTACGACAACTTGCGCTACGTTAACAATTCGCTTTACTCCACCGAAAATGATAAGAGCTAATACGACAACTAATATAGCCCCTGATGCGGTAGTATTAATACCAAAAGCAGTTTCTAAACTTACAGCAATACTATTTGCTTGCACACCTGGTAGTAAAAGCCCCGTTGCAAGAATTGTCGCTGCAACGAATACTAAAGCATACCATTTCACACCTAAACCTTTTTCAATGTAATAAGCAGGTCCACCACGAAATTGTCCTTGATGTTTCGTCTTATATATTTGCGCGAGTGTTGATTCTACATAAGCTGATCCTGCTCCTAAAAAGGCTACTGCCCACATCCAAAATACAGCTCCTGGTCCACCGAATGCAACGGCTGTTGCTACCCCAGCGATATTTCCTGTTCCAACACGTCCTGATAACGAAAGTGCTAACGCTTGGAATGAAGAAACACCAGCCTCTGATTTTTCTCCTTGAAATGTCAGCTTCACCATTTCTCCTACGTGCCTTACTTGTAAAAACTTCGTTCGAATAGAAAAATATAAACCTACTCCTAAACATAAATAAACAAGTGCTGGACTCCAAACAATATTATTTAACCAATTTACGAAAGTTTCCAACATTCCCCCTCCTTCTTTATAAAGAATATTCAGAATATATATAAAATTATAAGTGCATACCGAATCTAGGACAATATTATTTTAATAAAGTAAACATATTTTTGTATAAAAAAACAAAGTATATATTTGTTTTATATACTTTGTTTTGAACTAAATGTATTATATATTCACAATTGCTTCTCTTTTAATAATTCTTTCGTATAGCTCTTCTGATAATTTCAAGAAGTTATCAGGCATATCTTTCCCTTTAAACTTCTTTTGAAGCGTTCCATATAAACCTATATCACGTAAACGTAAAAATAGTGGTAACGATTCATACCAACTATCCGCCAGCCTGTGCTCATACTCATATCCTTTTCGTAACACTTGTAACTGTTTACGAGCAAAATCTGTCTTCTCTTCTGCTGTCCACGGTGTAAATAGAACAGAGTAGTATAAAACCATCGCTAAATCATGTATAAAGTAATTATAAGCAGCATCATCAAAATCAAAGATTGTTAGCTCTTTACCATCATAATGAAAATTACCTTGATGAATATCACCGTGCATAAGACCGAACGTTTCTCTTTCAACTGGAAGAGCCTTAATTTCATCCATTAATACCGCTGCAATCTCTTTCACTTGACCATCTTCTAATTCATTAACAATTCCACTTTCGTCTTCTTCCCACGTATCACGGTAGTCTGTTTTAGGATAATCCATTGTAAGGCGATGCAGTTGCCCAATCGCTTTTCCCCACGCTTCAAAATAAGCATCTCCCCAATAAGGCGATTCTGCTCCTTTTACTTGCTCACCTTTTGCATATATAAATAAAGAAGCGAAAAAGAAAGTCCCATCCTCTGCTACGATTTCTTCTACGAGATTTCGAGACGTTGAATAAAGAGGTCCTGCTACCTTTGCCCCATTCTCCGCAACATATCGTAAAAAATCTAGTTCAGCCTCTACCTCTTGTTTAGAACGATGAGAAGAATGTGTTAAACGTAATACGTAATCTTCATCATTATCACCCTTCGCCTTAAAAATATAATTCTCAAAATCTCCAAGTGGCTTTTCTTCTACTGTTACATGAAACAAATTCGCTGCTCTTTTTAAAATCTCTTTCGTAAAAACACGTTCTACAGCTATTTCCATATATATCCCTCCTATATATCTTCTTAATTCGACACAAATGTTAGAAGTACTGCTATGAAATTGAATAATGCACAAAAGACAATGTAACGTAACCTTCAACCCTCTTTTTAAAAAATAATTCAAGCATAAATTTCTCACAAACGACAAAAATTAACAGAAACAATTGCACTTTAAAAGAGGTGGAAATTATGACAGAGAAAAAAGAACAACAAGAGAGTAAAAAACAAAAGCATATGTTTCCATCACTTCCGGAGAACATTAGTTACATTGAAAATAAACTTTCTCATTCTGATGATATAAAAAAATTAGATCTCCCTTTTCAAAACGGAAAAGGAATAATCTTATATATCGAATCTTTAGCAGATCCAAATCTAATTCATCAGTTAGCTCTTGAGCCTTTATTGACACGGTCAGACTTAGCTATAGATAAAGCTTTTTCTACATTAAATATGAAAAAAGAAACGAATTTAAATTATGGTGTGCAGCTTTTATTACAAGGTAAATCCTTATATTTTCATGAACACGTCGACAGTTTTTGTATTTTCGAAACAGCTCTATCCTTAAAGAGAGATATAGCAGAACCTGATAATGAAGGAATTGTCCGTGGACCGCATACTGGTTTTGTAGAAGACTTAGCAACCAATTTAGCTTCCATTCGCAAACTCATAAAAAGTCCACATGTCGTCATTAAATATTTCACACTTGGTGAAGAAATGCATACGAAAGTGGCAATTGCTTATATGCAAAACATAGCGAATGACGATTTAGTTACAGAGGTAAAAAGAAGGTTAGAAACGATTAAGACAGATGCACTTATGCCTCCAGGATATATACAAGAATTTATAGAGGATACGTCTTTCTCACCATTTCCGCAGCAATTAAATACAGAGCGTCCAGATAGAGTCGCAGCAAATTTAATGGAAGGACGAGTTGCTATTTTATCTGATGGAGATCCAACAGCTCTTATCGTTCCTGTTACATTATTTGCTTTTTACCAATCACCAGATGACTATAATAACCGCTGGATTGTTGGTTCTTTCGTCCGAATGATTCGCCTAGTAAGCTTCTTGATTGCCTTTCTCTTACCAGCTATATATATCGCAACCGTAGCCTTCCATCCTGATGTATTGCCGCTCGAACTTGTGTATACAATTAAAGCTTCATTAGAGAAAGTACCACTTCCTCCTATTTTTGAAGCTCTCTTAATGGAATTAATCTTTGAATTATTACGGGAAGCTGGTATTCGCTTACCAAGCCGAGTTGGACAAACAATCGGTATTGTAGGTGGTTTAGTAATTGGTGATGCGATTGTAAAAGCCGGACTCGTTTCTTACACAATGATTATCGTTGTAGCTTTAACTGCAATCTCATCTTTTCTCGTTCCATCAAACGATATGAGTTCAGCAGTTCGAATTCTTCGTTTTCCATTAATGATTCTTGCTGCTATATTCGGATACGTCGGAATATCATTCGGTCTCATTATAACTTTCGTTCATTTATGTCAATTACATTCATTTCATACGCCATATCTTTCTCCTGTTGCCCCGATGCGGATAAAAGATATGAAAGATTCTTTTGTAAGACTTCCAATTTGGTCGTTTTGGGAACGACCACATGATCCAAAACCGAAAAAAATGCAACGACAACATGTAACGAGAGAGGATGAGGACGGTGACAAACACGCAAAGTAAAATTTCGCTCGTTCAATTTACCTTTTTCGTTATTCAATGCCAAATCGGAGTTGGTATCCTTTCTCTACCTAACCGTCTTCACCCGATAGCAAAAGGTGGCGGATGGATTTCTGCTCTCATCGCCGGGCTTGCAATTCAGCTTATTATTTTACTTATGTGGCTTTTTTTAAAACGATTTCCTGATGCAGATATGTATGAAAGTGTTTGTATGCTATTTGGTAATAAGTTTGGAAAACTATTAGGTTTTGCTTATGTTTTTTATTTTACGCTTATTGGTATGACGGTTATGTTGAATGCTTGTAATGTCATTAAAGTTTGGATATTACAAGCCACTCCTTGGTCTGCCATTCTCATCCTATTTACAATAGCTTGTTGCTATGTAGCCTATAATACATTTAAAGTAATTGTACGATTTTATGTCATGGCTTCTATTCTTATTTTCCCAATGGCACTTTTAATTGGACTTGGGCTCTCACGGGCTGACTTTTCTTATATTTTTCCAATTACAGAAGCTGGATGGTGGAATATTATTCAAGCATCCAAAGAAACAATTACAGCTATGTATGGTTTTGAAATCATTCTTATCGCTTTCCCAAAAGTAAACGGGAGTTCTGTGGCAAAACTGAAGGCAATTTCTATCGCTAACGGATTTGTAACTCTTTTTTATACTTTTACTGTTTGGATTTGCTATATCGTATTTAGCCCAAAACAAATCGAGCTTATTCCAGAACCAGTTGCTTACTTATTACGCTCCTTACATATCGGGATTATAGACCGGACTGATTTACTATTTATACCAATATGGATGATAACAGTTGTGGCTTCTATTGCTAGTTATTATTGCGCTGCTTCAATCGGAGTTGGGCATATATTCAATCTTGCTAATCATAAAAAAGCTGTTCCAATCGTCGGTATTATTGCTTTTAGTGTAGCCTTATTTATAGATACACCTGAAGAATTAAAAGTAATTTCAACTTTCACTGATAAGTTCACGTATATTTTCATCGTTGTCCTCCCTCTTTTATTTCTACTTTATTCAGTAATAAGAAATAAGAAAGGAGAACATTATGTTCCAAAAAAGAGTTAAATTACTTTTTATATTATGTACTAGTTCCCTCCTTTCTGGCTGTTGGGATCAAGAGCCATTAAGAGAAGCCAGATTAGCTTATAGCATTGGTTATGATATTACGGAAGAGAATAAACTTCAGCAAACGCTTGAACTCGTAAAAAGTTCAAGCGGCGAGCAATCTTCATTCGAAAATGAAATACATTCAGCAAACGGGCATAACATAAGGGATACAAGCGATGCCCTAAAAAAAAATGTGACTGGGAATATTCGCTATTTTAAATATGGCGTTCAATTACTCGGAACCAAAATCCTAAAAAAAGGTATATTACCTTATTTAGATGTCAGCTTTCGGGACCCAACAAACCCAACTGCTTTAGTAAAACTTATTGCAGTAGATGGTGAAACATCCGAGATACTAGAAAAAAAGAAAGTAGGAAATTTACTAATTGGAGATTTTCTAAAGAAAAAAGTGAAAAGTTTAGAAGATATGAGTGTGTTTCCAAAAGAAACTTTAGAAACAGCTTCTACAAAAATGTTAGATCCCGGTAAAGACTTTACCCTCCCTTCTATAAAAATAAAAGGAAAAGAAGTGATTACAAACGGTCTAGCTTTATTTAATAATGATAAATTAACTGGGCATTTACCTTTGAAACAATCTGTTTTATTCGTATTATTAACTGGAAAAATGGGAACAAGTGCCCGTATAACCCAAAAGCTTACTAGCGATGAATCAGAGAAAACATCTGATTATTTAACAATGGAAATTAGCAATCGAAAGTTAAAACGCGACTTAAAAATAACAACAGATAAAAAAGGAAATGTTTATGCTCACATTAAGCTCCAACTAAAAGTTATAGCGCTTGAAGCTCCGAGAGATAATCTTTACAAAATGGATGAAAGAAAAAAACTAAATAAAGAATTGTCTACACAACTTACGAAAGAAGCTAAAAAGATAACGAAAAAGTTACAAAAAGCAAACTGTGATGCTTTCGGTATCGGCAGACACCTTATCGCCTATCACCCTGACTTATGGAAGAAGAAAAATTGGAATAAAGATTATGCAAAAGTAAAATTCAAACCTGAGGTAGAGGTAAACATTTTGTACAGTGGTGTCCTAAAATAAAAGGTTGTATGCCGCATGGGCATACAACCTTTTTATTTCGTATATCGATACACAATTGATTCATAAGGTCTTAAGTTAAGTTTTGCAATATCCTTGCTGGCATCTTTATAATTCGACAGTAGTACTTCTTGTTTCATTCCATCTAATTGAACGTGCGCTTGTACAGAGTACGTTATTTCTTCTCCATAGAAGTTATTTATAACAAGTAGTACTTCACTTTCTGTAGTACGAGTATATGCCCAAATTTTAGGGTCATTTTTATCCAAAATAGCATATTCTCCTTCTGTAATTACATCATACGTTTTTCTAAGTTCTATTAACTTTTTATAATGATAAAATACGGACTCTTTATCTTCTAATGCCTTCTCTACGTTTATTTCTTTAAAGTTTTCAGCCACTGAAATCCAAGGTGTACTTGTTGTAAAGCCACTGTTCATCTCTTCATTCCACTGCATTGGAGTACGGGAGTTGTCACGAGATTTTTGCTTTAAAATCCCTATAATCTCTTCTTTTGATAACCCTTCTTTTAGCTTTATATCGTATATATTTAACGATTCCACATCACGATATTGCTCGATGGACTCAAATTTAGGATTCGTCATACCGATTTCTTCCCCTTGATAAATATAAGGCGTTCCTTGCAGCATGTGCATGGCTGTCGCTAACATTTTTGCAGATTCGTTTCGGTACTTTCCATCATCACCAAAGCGTGACACGATGCGAGGCTGATCATGATTACACCAAAATAACGCATTCCATCCTCCGCCCTTTTGCATTTCAATTTGCCAGCTAGACATAATCTCTTTTAATTTAATAAAATCAAACTCTGCTTTCGTCCACTTATCACCATTCGGATAGTCTACTTTTAAATGATGGAAACTAAACGTCATGCTTAATTCATTACGCTCAGGATTAGAATATTTAATACAATTATCAATTGTCGTAGATGACATTTCTCCAACTGTAATTACATCTTTTCCTTCAAAAACATTTCGGTTCATCTCTTGTAAATATTCATGAACACGCGGACCATCTGTATAATACTTGCGTCCATCACTTGTCGCAGTACTACCTTCATCGTTTAAGAAGCATTGGTCTTTTGAAATTAAGTTAATGACATCTAATCGGAATCCTGTTACTCCTTTATCCAGCCAAAAACGCATCATATCATATACTTCTTCACGAAGTTTTTCATTTTCCCAATTTAAATCAGCTTGTGTTTCATCAAATAAATGTAAATAATATTGCTCCGTCTTCTCATCATATTTCCAAGCAGATCCACCAAACTTAGACTGCCAATTATTTTTTTCATCACGCCAAATATAGTAATTACGATATGGACTATTTTTATCTTCCTTCGCTTCTTTAAACCACTTATGTTCAGTCGAACTATGATTTACAACAATATCAAGCATAATCTCAATGTTACGTACTTTCGCTTCCTCTAAAAGTTCTTCAAACTCTTCCATCGTTCCGTAAGATGGATCAATGCTGTAGTAATCACTTACATCATATCCATTATCATTTTGTGGTGATTGGTATATCGGTGTTAACCATATATAATCCACTCCGAGTTCTTTTAAATAATCTAGTTTCTCTGTAACCCCTTTTATATCACCGGTTTCTCTATTGTAATAACTATTAAAGCTCTTCGGATAAATTTGATAGACTACACTTTTATGCCAATCCTTCATGTTTAACTTCCTCCTACTTCTGTTTGACTCTTTTTGCAAATAACCATGTTAAAGTAAACGGGATTACAACTGCAATAATCATTCCTACAATAAACATTGGAATCGATTTCGGAATGATAGAAATAAATGCTGGCAATCCGCCAATTCCGATAGCAGGCGCTAATACACCATTTAATGTAATGAATATCGCTGCCACAGCAGACCCTATAATCGCTGCATAGAACGGGAACTTATTTCGTAAATTCACCCCAAACATCGCTGGTTCTGTAATACCGAAGTATGCTGAAATGGCTGATGTTGATGCCATACTTTTATCATTTTGATTTTTAGAAATCCAGAACATCGCAAGTGCCGCACTACCTTGCGCAATGTTAGAAAGAGCGATCATCGGCCAAATAAATGTCCCGCCATGTTGTGCAATCAATTGTAAATCAATTGCAATAAACATATGATGCATACCTGTAATTACAAGCGGTGCATATAACGCTCCAAATAATACTGCTCCAACTACTGGTACTGTTTCATATACACCTACTAATCCTACTGTTAATAAATCTCCAATATGACGTGTAACCGGACCGATAATTCCTAGTGCTAACACACCTGTCACAACGATTGTTGTAATTGGTACAACTAATAATTGAATTGCATTTGGTACATGTTTCTTTAAGAAAATTTCCACTTTACTTAATACAAATGCTGCTACTAAAACAGGTAAAATTTGTCCTTGATATCCTACCTTCTCAATTTGGAATAGTCCTAAAATATTGAAGTACTCAATCTTTTGACCCTCTAAACCAGTCGCTGCTTTTCCATAGTCCCAAGCGTTTAATAAGGCCGGGTGTACAAGCATTAATCCCATAACAATCCCTAGTATTGGACTACCACCAAAACGCTTCGTTGCTGACCAACCGACAAGTGCTGGTAAGAATACGAATGCTGTATTGGCCATCATATTAATTAAATCCCAAAGCCCGCCTAAGTTCGGATAAACATCTAATAAATTTTTCCCATCAAAAAATAAGTCCTTTGCGCCTAATAGATTGTTAATACCCATTAGTAAACCAGCTGTTACGATCGCTGGTAATATCGGCATAAATACATCCGAAAATATTTTCACAAACTTTTGAGCTGGATTTAACTTCTGATTTCCAGAGTCTTTTACGTCCGCTACAGTCGATTCTTTCATACCTGCAAGCGTTATCAATTCAGCGTAAACACGATCTACATCCCCTGGACCAATTACAATTTGAAATATACCAGCGTTATGAAACGCTCCTTTCACTAATGAAACAGACTGTAATTTATCATTATCTATTTTACTTTCATCTTTTAAAGCGATACGGAGCCTCGTCACACAATGTGCAGCTTGTTCAATATTGTCTTTCCCACCAATATAATGCAACACTTCCTCTGCTGTTTTACGATAGTCTTTCCCCATATTCCCGTCCCTCTTTTCTTTTTTTGATACCGTTTACAATTACATATTAACTCGTATATATAAGTTAGTCAACACTCGTATATACGAGTTTGTGTTTTTTTTTATAAAAAAAAGAGATGAAACAATATTTTGTTCCACCTCTTTACTTCCTGCGTGCCACATCCGAAAAGTGAAAAATATCTAAACGGTGGCGTGATTCTGTATATTCAAACTGACTTCCATCATACAAATGTGTAAAGTTTTTCACAACGACAACATAGTCTGTTCCATTTAAATCTAAATACTTTCTGTCATCCTCTGTACATGGCTGTACTTCTATTACCCTCTGCGAATAACTAATATGTAGCCCAAGCTCTTTCTCGATGTATTTATAAATCGATGCAGTCGCAATTTCTTTCGTTAATCCTGGAATAAACTCAGATACAAAATGATTTATATCTAAAATTACTTTTTCTCCATCAATATTTCGTACACGTTTAATATGGTCAATCTCTGTTTTTTCTTTTACATTTAATAATTTCGCAATTTCTTTTGTGGCTTTTTCTTTGTCCATTTCCACAACTTCCGTAATACAATGACGTCCCAAACGTTCATTTTCTTCTTGGAAACTTACAATACCGCCAAAATTAAATTCAATATTTTTTCGCTTTAAAACAAAAACACCTTTCCCATGAATTTTTTGCACATATCCACGCTCTTGCAGTAAATCTACAGCTTTTCTTACCGTGCCTCGGCTTGCCTCATACTGCTTCATTAATTCTGTTTCTGATGGGATTTTGCATCCCTCTTTTAATTGTTTATTATCAATAGATTTACTGATTTCTGTATAAATTTGTTCATACTTACTCATCATCTACAATAGCCCCTTGTCACCTTCTAATTCTATATGTATTATAACATGCTTCACTCTTCTGCCAATCTCTCACTTATTTTCCAGTACAAGAAAAATATAGGTAAATATTTAATCTTTAAAACGTATTTTTATAAAAATTTTTATATTTTTCTTTTCATTCAAAAAAACATGTAGTATACTAACTTCAAAATCAGAGGAGAAAGGGAGCAAAGAACTATGCTTACTTATACAACAACTGTAGTTACATTTGCACAAAAACATCATCATCATACGTAACCCTTGAAACCTAGCGGAAAAATTACGCGTAGGTACAAGGGTTATTCCCGTTGTACCTACGCTTTGGCGAAAGAGCCATGTAGGTATTTTTTTATCTACATGGCTCTTTTTTTATTGTCAAAAAGCTAGTAAAAAATGATGTTTAAGCAAAACTTACTACAAAGGAGTTAACAAAAATGGAAACGAAAAAATGGGGATTATGGGTTTTAACAGCATTTGTTATCGGGAATATGGTTGGCGGTGGCGTATTTATGCTTCCAGCAAATTTAGCACAAGTATCAGGGCCAATGGGTTCTACACTCGCATGGAGTATTACAGGCCTTGGCGTATTTATGATTGCACTTGTATTTGGAAATTTAGCGATTCGGAAACCAGAATTAAAAGCTGGACCACAAAGCTATGCTCAAGCGATGTTTCCTTCAAAAAAAGCTGGTAAAGTTGCAGGATATAGTATGGCATGGGGATATTGGGCTGCTAACTGGGCTGCAACAGCATCTGTTATTATTTCCTTTGCTGGATATTTATCAACATTCTTTCCAGTTTTACAAAGTAAGCAAATTCTTTTTTCAATAAATGGATTTTCACTGGAACTCGGAAAAGGATTAACTTTCCTCGTATGTAGCCTTATGCTGTGGGGAATTCAATATATTCTTTCTCAAAATATTGATCGAGCTGGAAACATGAATCTACTTGCTACCATTGCAAAAATTATTGGATTTACAATGTTTATTGTAATTACATTATTCATTTTCAACGCCTCTAATTTCGGAGACGGTCAAACCTTTATGAATGAAGCAGGACAATCAATCTCATTAGGTGGACAAATCAATTCAGCTGCTATTGCAACACTCTGGGCATTTATCGGTATTGAATCAGCAGTTATGCTTTCTAATCGTGCAAAATCACAGCGCGATGTAAAAAAAGCTACGATTTTCGGATTAATTATCGCTCTTCTTATTTACATGTCAATTACTTTACTTACAATGGGAGCTCTTCCGCAAGATGCTTTAAAAGAGTCTCAAAAACCATTAGTAGACGCATTAAATTTAGCAATTGGAAATAAAGGTGCATATATAATGGCTTTACTCGCTCTTATATCTTTATTTGGATCTACAGTTGGCTGGATTGTTGTTAGTTCAGAGGTACCTTACCAGGCAGCAAAAAATGGACTTTTCCCTAAGTTTTTCGGGAAAACAAATAAAAAAGGTAGTCCTGCAAAATCATTATTGATTACAAATGTAATGACGCAAATTTTCTTATTTTCAACGATTTCTGGTACTGTTTCAGAAGCGTATAGTTTCGCTATCGTCGTAGCAACATTAGCCTATTTAATTCCATACCTTGTTTCTACCTTGTACCAATTAAAATTAGTTATTACAGGAGAAACGTATGATATACTGCCAGGATCTCGAGTAAAAGATGGAATCATTACTACATTGGCGTTGGTATACTCCATTTGGGTTATCAAAACGGGAACTGCTGATTTAAAAACGTTCTTCTTAGGAATTGGATTGTTCGTATTAGGTCTTATTCTTTATCCAGTACTAATGAAAGACTCACAAAAAACGGATTAAATAAAGAGAAGCTGCTGGCTTCTCTTTTTTATTAAAAATCTGTAATTAACTTTTCTTTTAGCTCTCCTACAGATAAAGGTTTCGCATAATAAAATCCCTGTACATAATCACAGCTCATTGATTGTAACAAACTCTCTTGCTCTACTGTTTCTACTCCTTCAGCAACTACTGCTAAATTTAAACTATGAGCAATTTCAATAACAGATTTTACAATCGTTCGTTCTGGTTGTGCGTGATCATAATGAAATTCACGAATAAAATTACGATCAATTTTTACAATATCCAGTGGTAGTTGTTTTAAATAATATAAGGAAGAATAGCCAGTTCCGAAATCATCCAAAGCAATTAAAACACCCATATTTCTTAATTCTTGTAATGTAGCAATAATATAATCAAAATGGCGGACTGCAATACTTTCCGTTATTTCTAATATTAAACGGTTCGGAGGAAAACCAGTTCTCTTTAAAATGCTACGTACTGATAAAATAAAACGTTTCTGCATTAATTGTTGTATAGATAAATTCACAGATAACTTTAGTCCTTCTTGATAATTCGGCAATGTTTTAAACAAGCGACATGATTTTTCTAATACCCAGTCTCCTAGTTTTATAATTAGTCCAGACTCTTCAGCTACAGGGATAAATTCGCTTGGTGAAATAGGTCCGTCTTCTGTCATACAACGTACTAGAGCTTCTATACCAGAATATCTCTTCGTTTTCAAATCAATAATAGGCTGCAATGCTACATCTAACTCTTCATCACGAATTGCCTTTTGCAAAGCAAACTCAACTTTCATTCTACGATTTATTTTCGCGCGTAGCTCATCTGTAAAGAAACACGCAGCGTTTCTCCCCTGTTCTTTTGCACTATACATAGCTAAGTCAGAGTTTTTCAATAACGTTTCCACATCTTGTCCGTCTTGTGGATAAGAACAAAGTCCTAGACTAGCTGAAATGTATACTTCATGGCCTTCCAGCATAAATGGTGCCTGAAAACATGACAACACAGATGTCGCTAACTGACTCATATCATCTTGTCTATGATTTTTTGTTAACAGCACAAATTCGTCGCCACCTAGCCTAGCCAGAACATCTTTCTCTCCTAGTACATAATGCAACCTTGAAGCAACTTCACTTAAAAGTAAATCCCCTATCATATGACCTAATGTATCATTTACTAATTTAAAACGGTCCAAATCAAAGTAAATCATACCAAATTCTTTTTTATCTGCAATCAATTCGTTAACGGTCGTTATTAATTGTAAACGGTTAGGCAAACTCGTTAAAGCATCATGATAGGCAAGTTCCCTATAACGACTTTCACTTAGCCGCAATCTATGTTCCGCTTCTTTTCTACTACTAATATCATTTCGAATTGCGATAAACTGGTATGGCTCTCCTTTTTCATTTAAAAATGGAACAATTGTTGTTTTGACCCAATAATATGTACCATCTTTTGCTCGATTCCGAATCTCACCTGTCCATACTTTCCCATTCAAAATACGCTTCCATAAGTCTTGAAAAAAGGTTTTTGGATGATGTCCTGAATTTAAAATACGGTGATCTTTTCCAATTAATTCTTCTCTTTTGTATTTAGAGATTTCACAAAATTTATCATTTACATATGTAATAAGACCTTTTCGATCTGTAATTGCAACAATTGAAGACTCATCTAATGCTAACTTTAAATCTCGCAATGAAGAGTCATATAATGCATGACCTCTCTGTTCTAGCATGCGCATCTCTCCTTGCTTCTATCTGACTAAAACACAACCTGTTTCTCTTCATAGAAATAGAGATATTTCATTTTCTAATACTAGCCCATTACATAAATTATCTTTTTGAATAGACCGATTAAAATAACATAATATTATTTGTAATAAAAAGCAATATTATACCGTTCTAATTATAAATAGTAGCTTCTCATCTCCCTAATTATTTCGCACCTTATTATACTGCAATCCCTTTAAGTGGCTCTATGCAAGCCTTGTTTCCAACTAATACCACTCACATCTGATCTCTTTGTTTTTAATAACGAAATAGAAATTAGAACATACTACATAACTATTCACGAATAATAATATAAAACTCTACATCAATGTATATGTTTTTGAATTACAATAACAAAATATTAACATATTTTCACCTTAATTTTGGAAGTATTTTATAAATAAATACCGTATTAAACTAAAAAAGAGGATAGCCTCTTTTTTAGTTTAATACGAATATGGTATTTGCTGATAACCTGGGTATGGCATTGGATACGTTACAGGGTATGGCGACGGATAAGCTACTGGATATGGAGCCGGATAATACCCTCCACTTGTTGCACCTGTTAATGCACCAGCTGTTAGTCCGCCTAACAATCCTCCTGCAAAGCTTCCAGGGAAAAATCCGCCTCCCCATGAACTACCACCACCCCAGCCCCATCCGCCTCCGTGATGATGATGGTGATCATAGTGATTGTGTCCTCCATGGTGATGATGTCCACCGTTATGATTGTGCCCACCATGATTGTGTCCTCCATGATGATTTCGATAATACAATCCATTATTTTCTATATAATTCATGTTTCTCCGCTCCTTTTCGATTTTTTCATTTTCATATGCGTTAAGAGTGGGATAAAAAATGGGATAGTACATTGTATGTAGGACAAATGCGGAAAGTATAGGTGAAATGTCTATATTTTGTAAAAAAAGCAAAACACCTTATAATAAAGATGTCATATTACATCTTCTATTTAAGAAGTCTATATTGAAAAAAGATTAGGGGAATTATATAGAAATGAAGAAGCCTATCGTTCAATTACTATTAATATTTACAATTGTATCTATCGTTCTGTTCCTATTAAATACATCGTATATCTCGTTATATACATTTGTCGGTGCTCTATGGTCCATCACAATCGTAGGAATTTCATTCGTTATTTTTATAGAAAATAGATCTCCACAAAGTACATTAGCATGGTTTTTAGTATTAGCACTTCTTCCTATTATAGGTGTGCTATTATACGCTATTTTCGGGCGCAGCCGCTGGAGAAGAAAAAAACATCTCCATCGTTCAGAAGAACAAAGAAAATTATTCCGTGAAATATTAGAAGGAAGAAGACTAGAGTTATTACTCACAGTCCCACTAAATGAACGTTCCATACATTTAACAGAAGTCATACAAAAATTTGGAGGCGGTCCTGCTGCAGATAAAACAACTACAAAACTTTTAACAAACGGAGATCAAACATTTTCAGAAATTTTGCGAGCTATAGAGCAAGCAAAACATCATATACATATTCAATACTACATTTATAAATCTGATGAAATTGGTACAAAAGTTCGAGATGCTTTAATACAAAAAGCAAAAGATGGTGTTATTGTACGCTTCCTTTATGATGGCCTTGGAAGTAATACGTTAAGACGACGATTTTTGCAACCTATGAAAGAAGCTGGGATTGAAATTGTAGAATTTGACCCTATTTTTTCAGCTTGGTTACTTGAAACTGTCAATTATCGTAACCATCGAAAAATTGTTATTGTAGATGGCGAAATTGGTTTTACCGGAGGACTCAATGTCGGTGATGAATATCTTGGCCGTTCCAAGAAATTTCCTGTTTGGCGTGATAGTCATTTAAAAATAGAAGGAAAAGCATTATATAAATTACAAGCAATCTTTCTAGAAGACTGGCTCTATGCCTCTAGTGGTTTAAATACTTATTCCTGGGATCAATTCATGAATAGACAATACTTCCCAGGTAAAGAGATTTCAAATGCAGAAGGTGCTGTTCAAATCGTAGCAAGCGGACCAAGCTCCGATGATAAAAGTATTCGTAATACATTATTAGCTGTTATGGGCTCTGCAAAAAAATCCATTTGGATCGCTACACCCTACTTTATTCCAGATCAAGAAACTTTAACATTATTACGCTTAAGTGCAATTGCCGGAATAGATGTACGGATTTTATATCCAGGTAAAAGTGATAGCATCATTAGTGATCAAGCATCTCAATCCTATTTCACTCCGCTTTTAAAAGCTGGTGCTTCTATTTACAGTTATAAAGATGGTTTTATGCATGCAAAAATTGTACTCGTTGATGATACAATTGCAACTATTGGAACAGCGAACATGGATGTACGTAGCTTTGAATTGAATTACGAAATTATTAGCGTGCTTTATGAATCAAAAACAGTTCACGACATTAAACGTGATTTTGAAGAAGATTTTAAACATTCAACTGAAATTAAATGGAACTCTTTCCAAAAAAGAAGTATAAAAAAACGCATATTGGAGTCTTTCATGAGGCTCATTTCTCCTTTACTGTAGGCAATCAACTTCATCTTGATTGCTTTTTCTTTTCCCTTTATCCTCCTTCCTTTTCTTTGCATACCATATTAAAACAAGTTATCATAAGATGTATTACTTTATGAAAATAATGTTAGGTGGGAAATACATGTTAGAACAATTTCATATACATGCTGATTTAAAACAACAGCTTTCTACGATTCATGAAAAGAATAAACAAGAAGCTGGTGAAAATGCACATTTAATCGGAACGAAAATATATAAAGCGTCTGATAATAGCATTATTGAAGATGCGATTACAGCACTTCTTCTTGGCAAGAACATTCTATTAAAAGGACCGACTGGTAGTGGTAAAACAGTACTAGCGGAAACTCTTTCTTCTTTATTCCAAAAACCAATGCATAGCATTAACTGCTCTGTCGACTTAGATGTAGAGGGTATTTTAGGATACAACACACTACAAACGAAAGATGGTGCATCTGAAGTTTCATTCGTTAACGGTCCTCTTATGAAAGCAATGAAGAACGGTCACTTCCTATATATTGACGAAATCAATATGGCAAAACCTGAAACGTTACCACTTCTTCACGGCGCATTAGATTACCGTAAAATGATTACAAACCCATTTACACAAGAGGTTGTATACGGTGATGACGAATACCGTGTAATTGCTGCGATTAACGAAGGTTACGTTGGAACAAGTGAACTAAATGAAGCGTTAAAAAACCGTTTCGTTATTATTGAAGTTCCTTACATTCAAGGTGATACATTAAAAGAACTATTATTAGCAGAATCAAAATTAAATGATGTTGCAACAATTGAAAAGTTTGTTGCCTTTGCAAGCGACCTTATGCCTTTAGCTCGCGATGGACGTGTAAGTGAAGAAGCAGCAAGTATTCGTGGTATTATCGACGCATGTGATTTAGGTGTATATATTCCTGTTATGCGAGCGATTGAACGAAGCATAATTGCAAAACTTAATGATGAAACAGAACAAATGACTGTCCGTGAATTAGCAGAAAGTTATTTCTTTGAGGGATAATTTATGAGACAAATTTTTAGTGACAAAAAAATTGATGCGTCGCTGTTTCTACAAATGGAAAACTTAATGTATGCCCTTCTAAAAGAAGACGATGCCTATCTTGAATATGGCTATAAAGCATACTACGACGAAATTGAAAAGAAAGTTGTCATTAGTCACTTTTGGGATGATCGAAAAGAAGAAGATACAGTAATCGGATTAAAAAGCGAAGTGTTCTTAAAAGCACTTGGTAATAAACATTACTCGGACATGACTTTAATTCGTTCTTATGCGATTGAATTGCAAGAATCGCCCCTAAAAAAGTTTTTAACACAATTATTTGTTCTATTAGAAGATTTACGCGTTGAGGAAATCGTAAAGAACTTACGTCCTGGCACGAAGCATGTTTTTAAACGTCGAAAAGAAATGTACCGCAATTATTTCGGCTCTCAAAATGAAATAAACCGTGTTCGTAATTATCACGGTGATCGTCTATTTTGCCTATGCTATCTTTCATTAACGAGCGATAAATATGAAATGTTTAATAATGAATATTTTGAGCAAATTGAAGCGATTTTACATGAAACATTCCAAGCACGTAATACAGAAGATATTATGTATATCGTTGAGAAAATTCGCTATCGCTTAGAGGCGCTTCTTGAAAGTGATATGCTTAACAACTATTTCGGACATGCTCCACTTTACTTATCTGTTCTTGCAGACGAAAAGAACTGTCGCGTCGAAGATTTAGCAAATGATGATACGCAGCTTATAGATGACGATGAAAATAAAAACAAAATGGATGAAAGTTTCTCCACATGGCATCGTGAAAATAAAAATAACGAAAACGAGAACTTTTTACGCTTTGAATTAGAAAGCGGAACAAAAACAAACATGATGGGCGATACTGCTCGTGAATCAGAAGATGGCGACCAAGCACTTGGTTCTGTACAAGGTACTTCTCAAAAAAGTACACAATCCAACTTTGATGGCGCTGATACAGAAGAAGCAAGGGCTTCACACGCTTCTAGCCAGCACGACGGTGCATATGGGAAGTATAATGTAGGTGCTTCTCATACATTTAAAGAAGCTCGCAAAGTAAATATTGATGAGAAAAAAGATTACCAAGCTATCAAATCAGTCGTCAATAAAGATGTAAAAGAATTAAAGAAAATTATCGAAAAAACGATTGAAAATAAAACGAATGCGAATAGTGATAAATATTACGGAAGACTTCGTAAGAAATTCCTTCGTATTTATACCGAAAAACAACCGCGGATGTTTTATAAAAAAGGACAAGAGTCACAAGAACTCGATGTTGCATTCCAACTGTTAGTTGACTGTTCTGGTTCTATGTATAACAAAATGGAAGAAACGAAGAAGAGTGTTGTACTATTCCATGAAGCTTTAAAATCTTTAAAAATCCCGCACGCTATTAGCGGATTTTGGGAAGATGCCTCTAGCGCTAAACCTGAAGATAAGCCGAACGTTATTCATGAAGTTATAAATTATAAAAACTCAACGTTACCAAACGTTGGTCCAGAAATTATGCAACTTCGTGAAGAAGAAGATAACCGCGACGGATATATTATTCGTATCGTTTCTGAAAAACTTGCCAAAAGACCTGAGAAACATAAATTCTTACTAGTCTTCACAGACGGTGAGCCTTCTGCGCTAGACTATCAACAAGACGGAATTTTAGATACGCATGAAGCTGTTAAACTCGCGCGTAAAAGTGGTATGGAAGTAATCGGTATCTTCATAGAAGAAGGCGAAGCGAAAGAAGCAACTTATCAATTGATGAAAAACATTTATAACCATCACTTCTTAGTTGCAAATCATGCTGAAGATTTACGATTGAAGATTAAACCATTGCTGAAAAAACTATTACTGAAGACGATTGAATAGAAAATAGGAGCCTTGTGGCTCCTGTTTTTTCGTTCAATTACTTTGTTTCTGGTTGAAACTTGTATGGAATGGCTACTTCTAACAAAGACTCAAATCCTCCGTCATAGTATGGGAAGCGCTCATTCGCAATTGTTCGATCCACCCACTCTATTGCAGAAATTTCACCTTCATCTTCCGCAATAAGTTCCCCTTTTACTACATTCGCTCGGAATGTAAAAAATAGTGCATGATTCCCTGATTCTTCAAAGAATTTTTCATTGATCGCAACAAGCCCCCCAGCCAAGGCGGTTAAACCTGTCTCTTCTTTCACTTCTCTTATTAGTGCTTCCTCTAATATTTCACCTTTTTCCACAGCCCCACCTGGCAATGACCAAACGTTTTGTTCTACATTATGTACCATTAATATTTTATCTGTTTCTTCGTCATGTATTAGTGCGTATACGACATCAACTCTTTGCATAAGACTTCTCTCCTCCCAAAAATAATGAAGAGCCGATTCCTAAGAATCGACTCTTCCTATTAATTCATCACTAACTCAGCTGTGAGCTTTTTTTTTAACTTAGCCAGCATGTCAGTTGTCATTTTGTCTAAATCGTATTCTGCTTTAAAGCCCCACTCTTTCATTGCTGCTGTTGCGTCAATAGAGTTCGGCCAGCTATCAGCAATTGTTTGACGAGCTGGATCTACTGCATAATCCATTGTAAACGTCGGAATGTGTTTACGAATTGACGCTGCAATTTGCTCTGGCTCGAAGCTCATTGCTGTAATGTTAAATGCATTTCTATGCACTAGCTTACTTGGATCAGCTTCCATTAATGAAATGATCGCTTGTAAAGCATCAGGCATATACATCATGTCCATATATGTTCCTTCAGCAATGTATGAGGTGTATGCACCTTTTTTAATCGCCTCATAATAAATTTCAACTGCATAATCAGTCGTTCCGCCTCCTGGAGGCGCTACGTAAGAAATTAAACCTGGGAAACGGACACCGCGCGTATCTACGCCAAATTTTTGATGATAATAATCACACAGTAATTCTCCTGCCACTTTGTTTACCCCATACATCGTAGTAGGACGCTGAATTGTATCTTGCGGTGTATTATCTTTTGGCGTTGATGGACCAAATGCACCGATAGAACTTGGCGTGAAGAACTTACAGTTTAATTCACGAGCTGCTTCTAGAGCATTTACAAGTCCACCCATATTTAAATTCCATGCAAATAACGGATTTTTTTCTGCTGTTGCTGAAAGTAAAGCTGCTAAATGAATAATTGTATCTACTTCATTACGCTTTGCGATATCATGTAGTTTTTGTCCATCTGTTACATCTAACGTTTCAAATGGACCAGACGTTACTACTTCACTATCTGTTTCACGAATATCTGTTGCAATAACATTTGATGCGCCGTATACATCACGAAGTTTCATTACTAGTTCAGAACCAATTTGCCCTAAAGAACCGGTTACTAGAATTTTTTTCATTTTCCCCACTCCTCATTTGCAAGCTATTCAAAAGATGTCGTTACTTAAATGATGCCCATTTCTTTTCCTACTTTTTCATACTTAAGAATTGCTTCATCTAACATTTCTTTCGTATGAGCTGCTGTAGGCATATTACGAACGCGCCCTGTTCCTTTTGCTACAGTTGGGAACACGATAGATTTTGCGTATACACCTTCTTCATTTAGACGTTTACTAAATTCTTGTGTTAATACTTCGTCCCCAATGATACAAGGTGTAATTGGCGTTTCACTTTCCCCAATGTTAAAGCCAAGTTCTTTTAATCCTTGTTTTAAGTAGCGACCATTTTCCCATAAGCGATCGTGTAACTCTGTGCTTTCCATTAAGATTTCAATTGATCTCATGCAAGCTGCTGCATCAGCTGGTGTTAATGCTGTAGAGAATAAGAATGGACGTGAACGAACTTTTAACCAGTCAATTAAATTTTGTTTCCCTGCTACATATCCACCAATTACCCCAATTGCTTTTGATAATGTACCAATTTGGAAATCAACTTTATCAGAAAGACCGAAGTGCTTTACAGTTCCTGCACCTTTTCCAAGTACACCTGAACCGTGTGCATCATCTACGTATGTCATTAAATCTAACTCTTCTGCAATCTCAACAATTTCTGGTAGTTTTGCAACATCTCCATCCATTGAAAAGACACCGTCTGTAATTACCATTAATTTATTGTAAAGACCTGATTCTTTCGCCGCAATTGCTTTTTGGCGTAAATCTTCCATATCCGAATGTTTATAAACAATAATTTTTGCTTTTGATAGACGACTACCATCAATAATAGAAGCATGGTTTAATTCGTCTGAAAGAATTGCATCATTTTTATCCATAACAGCTGAAATCGCTGCCATATTACAGTTAAATCCTGATTGATAAGCAATTGCTGCTTCTGTATGTTTAAACTTTGCAATTGTTTCTTCTAACTTAATATGCAAATCTAAAGTACCGTTAATTGTACGAACAGCCCCTGCTCCAACACCGTACTTATGAATAGCACCAATTGCTGCTTCTTGCAAACGGCTATCTGTTGCTAATCCAAGATAGTTGTTTGAAGATAAGTTAATATATTCTTTTCCGCCAATTGTAATGATCGGTCCATTTGAACTCTCAAGCGGATCAATTACGTTATAAAGCCCCTTTGATTTTAAATCCTCTAAATTTTCTTCTAAAAATTTCGCAAGTGTTTTACTAGACATCGTGAAGCCTCCCATCGTTCATGTAAGCGGATTATTGTCTTAATAGTTCTAATAATCCCTCTACTAGCTTAACACGTTTTCAGAATTTATTATAGAAAAATAGTTTAAAGTAACCGCTTACAATTTTAGATTATATATGATTCATTACAATAAATCTATCATTTACTTTTCATATTTGATAGAATTAAAAAAATATTTCGGGAGGTTTCAAACATGGCATTTACAGAATCTGATGTATACAATAACACAGCATTTTTCGAACAATATATGAAACGAAGATATCGAGAAAATAGCCCAAATGAATCCATTGAAAAACCAGTATTCTTTCAGCTCATTGGTCATGTACGAGGAAAACAAATTCTCGATTTAGGCTGTGGTGATGCTAGGTTTGGCGCGGAATTATTAGAAAAGGGTTGCTACTCTTACACCGGCATTGAAGGCTCCGAACTTATGTATGAAAAAGCTAAAAAACAACTAGAAAATAAAAATGGATCTGTTCATTTTTTAAACCTCAAAGATTATACCTACCCCTCTTCCACTTTTGATTTAGTAACATCTAGACTCGCCTTACATTATATTGAACATCTTGATACCATTTTTCAAAATGTATTTCAAACTTTAAAAACAAATGGCACCTTTACCTTTAGCGTTCAACATCCCGTTATTACTTCTTCATTTGAAAGCTTACAAACGAGTGGTAAAAGAACGAGTTGGCTCGTCGATGATTACTTTAAACTAGGCAAACGGGTTGAACCATGGATTGACCAAGAAGTTATTAAATATCATCGTACAACGGAAGATTATTTCACATTATTACAGCAAGCCGGATTTACCATTACATCATTAAAAGAAGCTACACCAAATCCAACCTATTTTCAAGATGAAGAAGAGTATAAACGTCGCTTACGTATTCCTCTCTTCCTCTTATTTTCTTGTACCAAATAAAAAAAACGATGAATCACTCATCGTTTTTTATCTCATTGCCTGAGCAACTTCTTTAACTACACGTCTTCCTCTTCCGTGCGGGATACAAAGTGGTGTTCCAAACAACGGATCCGTACTAATTTGGCACTCCATTCGGAATACATCACGTACTAGTTTCTCATCTACCACTTCTTCAGGTTTACCTTGTGCATATATTTGTTTATCTTGAATGGCTACAATGTTATCTGCATAGCGGCATGCTAAATTTAGATCATGTAATACCATAACAATTGTTCTTTGTTCTATTTCATTTAATTCGAATAATAAATCTAGCACTTCAATTTGGTGAGTCATATCTAAATATGTAGTAGGCTCATCCAGTAAAATAATATCTGTATCTTGTGCAAGTGTCATTGCGATCCAAGCACGTTGACGTTGTCCACCTGAAAGGGCATGCACATCACGCTCAGCAAATTCTGTCATACCTGTTGCTGCAAGTGCCTTCTGTACCATTTCCTCGTCTTTTTCTGACCATTGCTTCAGCCATGTTTGATATGGATAACGCCCTTGCTTTACAAGTTGTAATACTGTAAGTCCTTCTGGTGCTTGTGGTCCTTGCGGTAAAATCGCCATTTGACGAGCAATTTGCTTCGTTTGCATACTTTGAATTGCTTGATTATCTAACAAAATATCACCATTTGTTGGCTTTAATAATCTGGCTAGTGAACGTAATAAAGTTGATTTCCCGCAACCGTTAGAACCAATAAAAATTGTAATTTCTCCTTTTGGAATTTCTAAGTTCAGCTCATCAATAATAATTGTTTCACCATAAGACAACGTCAAGCGTTTCGTCTCCAATGCTTTTTGCATATTCATCTCCCTTTATGAATTCCGACTTTTATAAAGTAAATAAATGAAATAAGGTGCACCAATTGCTGATGTAAATACCCCTGCTGGAATTTCAAGTGGTGTGAAAATTGTACGCCCTATTAAATCTGCAGCAAGTACTAGAATTGCACCGACAATAGCTGCAACTGGGAGCAATGCACCGTATAAAGAACCAACTAATCTTCGTGAAATATGTGGTGCCATTAAACCGACAAATCCAATCCCTCCGGCAAAAGCTACCGCACCACCAATTAAAGCTGTACTAAGTAATAACATAAATACACGCGACTTTGTTAAAGGAACCCCAAGTCCTACCGCTATATCATCCCCTAGCTCTTGTGCATTTAAATGCCTAGCTGCGATAAATGATATTACTGTTAAAATGAGAACCCAAGGCGCAAGTACCATAACATTTTGCCAAGAAGAGCCGTAAACGGTACCCGTAATCCATACATTCGCTTGGCTCGCTTGATAAATTGGTGCTAGCAACATAAATAATGTTGTCGCCGCCTTCGTTAATGCCCAAAATCCAACACCAATTAAAACGAGACTAATTGGTGATAATCCATCATTTTTCCATGCAAATAAGTATACAAAAACCGCTACAATCGTTGCTCCTGCAAAAGCTGCGAGCGGCATATAATGAATACTTACCGTTAGTGCATTATTTTTATCACTAAATATAGCTAAAAACAATACAACTGCAACACTTGCCCCGCCCGTAATCCCGATGATATCGGGAGAAGCAAGTGGATTTCGAACGAGACCTTGTAAAATACATCCTGCTACAGCAAGCGCAATTCCTACGAGGATGGCAATTAAAATACGCGGCATACGAAACTTATTTACAACCATGTTAGACATCGCATCGCCATTTCCAGTGATCGCTTGCCATACATCATAAGGAGCAATTTTCATGTCTCCCATACCTGCGCTCGCAAAGAATAATCCTATTAAAACAACTAGTAAACTTAACAAGACGAGACAAGCTCGTTTATACATTAAAAACGAGAGCTCACCTTTTCCTATACGAAACGGAATATATTTCTTCATTTGCTAAGCCCTCTCTTACGTGCAATATAAATAAAGAATGGAGCTCCAATAAATGCTGTCATAACTCCTACTGGTACTTCTTGTGGCATAATGACATATCTTGCTGCTATATCAGCCGATATTAGTAGTATTGCACCTAACAATCCGCTATAAGGCACTCTCCATCTGTGGTCAACTCCAACAAGAAATCTCGCAAAATGCGGAGTAATAATTCCAATAAATCCAATTGGGCCAGCAACCGCAACCGAACCACCAGACAACAGTACAATAATAAGTAACACGAATGATTTCATTAAAATTGTTCGTTGTCCAAGTCCTTTCGCGACGTCTTCTCCCATCATCAATGTATTTACTTTCCCTGCCATCATAAGAGATGCAATCCATCCTATTAATAAATATGGGAATACAGATTGTAAAATTTCTAACTTTCTCCCTTGCACAGATCCAGCAAGCCAAAATAATACCTCTTCAAGTGCTTTTTCATTTAACACAAGTAATCCTTGTGTTAATGATGAAAATAACGCACTAATTGCGACCCCTGCTAACGTTAACTTAAGAGGAGTAGTTCCTTCTTTTCCTAAAGAACTAGAAGCAAATACAAGTACAGCTGCAACCGCCGCTCCTAAAAAGGCAATCCATGTGAAAGCTGATAATGATGTTACTGAAAAGATTACAATTGCTACAACTATGAAGAACGCAGCACCTGAATTTAATCCAATAAAATCTGGAGAAGCAAGTGGATTCTTAGTTAAAGTTTGCATAAGACAACCAGCAATGGCTAAACTAGCACCAACACTAGCTGCAATTAACGCCCTAGGCAGACGTACATTTTGAATAATAATATGTTCATTGGAACCGTTAAAATGGAAAAAAGCATCCAATGCTAGTTTCCAACTCGTATTTGTATATCCAAAAATAATACTTCCCCAAATACAAATAACGACTGCAATGATTCCAACAAATAATCCAATCCATTTTGCTCGATTTGTTTTTAATAACATGCAGCGTTTCCCCTTCAATGTATAATGATACGTTGTTAGTGTATTTCAACTTAATTCTCATTGTCAACGGAAATGAGAATTATTTTCACCCATATGTATTGACAATCAAAAGATAAAGGCTTAATATCATGCTTGCTATTGAAAAATATTCTCAACATGTAGGGGGTACATAATGAATTTCATGCGGAAGAAATCGTTTACAGTATTTGTATTTTTACTAGCATTTTCAATGCTTTTAAGCGCTTGTGGAAAATCAAATAACAAAGAAGAATCTACAAAAGAAGATAATAAAAAAGAAGTGGTTACTGTAGAACATGCAATGGGTAAAACAGAAGTTCCTGCTAATCCAAAACGTGTAGTTATCTTAACAAATGAAGGAACTGAAGCTTTACTTGAATTAGGTGTGAAACCAGTTGGTGCTGTAAAGTCTTGGACTGGTGACCCATGGTATCCACATATTAAGGATAAAATGAAAGATGTAAAAGTTGTTGGTGATGAAGGACAAGTTAACGTTGAAACAATTGCTTCTTTAAAACCAGACTTAATTATCGGTAATAAAATGCGCCACGAAAAAGTGTACGAACAACTAAAAGCAATTGCACCTACTGTGTTCTCAGAAACATTACGTGGTGAATGGAAAGATAACTTCAAATTTTATGCAAAAGCATTAAATAAAGAAAAAGAAGGTCAAAAAGTTGTAGCTGATTACGAATCACGTATAAAAGATTTAAAAGGCAAACTTGGCGATAAAGTAAACCAAGAAATCTCTATGGTTCGTTTCATGCCTGGTGATGTTCGTATTTATCATGGCGATACATTCTCTGGTGTTATTTTAAAAGAACTTGGATTTAAACGTCCTGGAGATCAAAATAAAGATGATTTTGCAGAGCGTAACGTATCTAAAGAGCGTATTTCTGCTATGGATGGTGACGTATTATTCTACTTCACATTCGATAAAGGAAATGAGAAAAAAGGATCTGAACTAGAAAAAGAGTATATAAACGATCCTCTATTTAAAAATTTAAATGCAGTAAAAAATGGTAAAGCATACAAAGTTGATGACGTTATTTGGAATACAGCTGGTGGCGTAATGGCCGCTAACCTACTATTAGATGACATCGAAAAACGCTTTGTTAAATAATATTTCCTTAACCAGCTCCCTTCTGTGGAGCTGGTTATTTTTCAATTCACTTAAATGTCACATTATTTCGTTTTGTATTTTTATTCCCAATATGTTATATTGAGAAAGTAAATAGAATATATTTTCTTTATATCAGAATAAATATTTTAATCTAAATTTTCTGATTAATCACTATTTTATTTTCTTTTAGAATTCAATTATTACATTTGAAAACGCTTATCATCTCGTTTTCAGGGCAAAATACAGTAACGGTCGAAGAAAAATAGAACTTTTTTAGAAATTTTCTTTCTATTTCCATATAATTCTATTGACTTCTAAATATTTTGTAAATTAAAATGATTACATAAATATCCGTTATACAGGATTAGGGGGAAACAAAAATGGATGCAGCTTTAAAATTAGACAAAGCTGGAGAGCAACAATCACCAAAAAAACATCCACCAGGGTTGTACTTGTTGTTCTTAACAGAAATGTGGGAAAGATTTAGTTATTATGGAATGCGTGGCCTTTTAGTTCTTTATTTAACAACTGCTGCGGTTAGTGGCGGGTTAGGATTTGATAAGGCATTTGCAGTGCAATTATACGGTTATTTTACAGCAGCAGTATATTTCATGCCAATTCTTGGCGGATGGCTAACTGATCATTACATTACAAGACGTCATGCCATTACTCTCGGCGGAATTATTATGGCAATCGGTAACTTTGTACTATTCTCAATGAACACAAAAACAGGACTTTTCCTTGGATTAATATTATTAGTTATTGGTAATGGATTCTTTAAACCAAATATTTCTACACTGTTAGGTGAATTGTATGATGAAAATGATTCACGTCGTGACAGTGCATTTACTATCTTCTATATGGGTATTAACGTAGGTGCTTTCTTTGCTCCACTTATTTGTGGATTTTTAGCAGAAGACTTCTTTAAAACAAGCGTTGATGGCGTTATGGTTATGGGATATAAATACGGATTCTTAGCAGCTTGTATCGGTATGATTGTTGGGCAAATTGTTTTCAACTTATTAGCTCCTCGCTACCTTGGTAAAGCTGGAACAACAGTTGTCGGTAAAAAATCAAAAAATCAACCTACAATTGAAAAGAAACCTTTAACAAAACAAGAAAAAAATCGCACTTGGGCAATTGTAATTTTAACTTGTTTCGTAGTATTCTTCTGGGCAGGCTTTGAACAAGCTGGTAGTTCTTTAACACTTTATACAGATAAATTTGTTGATCGTACAATTTTCGGATGGGAAGTGCCAACATCTTGGTTCCAATCCGTTAATCCAGCGTTCATCGTACTCCTTGCACCATTCGTATCTATGCTATGGTTAAAACTTTCTAAATCAAAGCGTGGCGATTTAAAAATACCAACAAAAATGGCATTTGGTATGATTTTACTAGGTATAGGTTACCTGGTTTTAACATTAGCGGTTCTAAAAACCGGAAGTAGTGAAGCTGATATAACTGTTAAAGCAAACTTATTATTCATCGTTATCACTTATATGTTCCATACAATTGGAGAACTATTCTTATCACCAATCGGATTATCTATGGTAAGTGCAATTGCACCTGTTAAATTAGCATCATTATTAATGGGTGTATGGTTAGCTGGTTCAGGTATGGCTAACTGGTTAGCTGGTAAACTTGCTTCCTTTACACAATCATTAGGATACCTTGAAGTATTTGCAAGTATCGGGATTATCGTTATCGTCTTAGGATTTGTACTTCTTCTATGCTCTAAAAAAGTTGCAAGTATGATGGAATAACAAAAAGACGCTTCTAAAATTAGAAGCGTCTTTTTTATTATTTCTCCTCTAAAGCTGTCACGTCCACATGAACGCTCTCACCAGGATTAGATACATCATACACTTGAGCACTCCCCTTCTGCTCATCACAGCTCTCAATCCATACTGGTACGCCCTCATATGTAACGTCAATTCTACTTGAAGAAGATAAGATTTGTTTCACACGTTTCACATCCATACTACTATCCCTCCTTTTGCTTACTACACTCCTTTTTATTTTTTCTTTTCCTTTTAGAATATATTCCGTAAGGCAGCATGTTGATTGATAGTCATTTCTTCCTAACATGCTAATATTTACTCTCTCGCTACCTTTCTGACAAATAAAAAAAGACGTATATTCTACACGTCTTTTTCCATAATATTCAAATTTTAAGAAAATAATGTTTTTACTACCGCACTTACTTTATCATTATGGATTTGATAATACACTTCTAATCCTCGTCTTTCAAAGCGTACTACTTTATTTTGCTTTAACTTCGTTAAATGTTGTGAAACAGTTGATTGTGGAATTTCTAATACTTCCTGTAGCTGTGTTACATTACATGTTCCTCTTTGCATAAGTTCCATTACTAGACGTAGACGAAGTGGGTGAGCTAACGCTCTTAACATTTGTACATCTTCTTCTGAAATACGACATTCGAATTGATTTTGGCTCATAAAGTTCCCCTCATTTTCGTTTTTATTTGCGTTTTTATGTTCTTTTTATTTATTTATATATCTGTTCTTATATTTCCTGTTACGACATAACTTTATCAACCTATAAAGCCGAAAAATTTTTCCATCTTCATCAGCAAAAATTCAGGAAAAAATCCTTGCTGATTTTGAATATTATACTATATGATATAACGAAAAAGCAAAATAATGGCCTACGAATACTTTGCTTGCAAACGTTGTTTTATCAGGCTTTTTGTTATATTTTCACCTCATTGAAATGCACAGTAACGGTATTGTAAAATACCGTCTATAATTGATAACCTATCGTAATGTAGTTGAACTATAATTAACCTCTTTGTTACGCTAAAAGGAATTTTCAGTAAAAAGAGATGATGTGATATTAAAAATTTGTTTCTTATTTTTTATTCGTATTGCAAGCGGTTGGATTGTTGTGCAAAACTTCCTATTAAATCCACTCACCGTTCCCCCCACTAGATCAAACAGGACAGATAATTGCATATATCAAACTTTATACTTAATATAAAAGACTTCATCTAATATACGCCTATAAGGAGCATGCCATCTGAATAAGCAAAATAATATGCACATAGTTTATACAGCACACTTAAATTCATTTGAGTGTGTTTTTTGTCTACTTTATGAACAAAGCTTTTCTTTTAACACTATTATGGAATAATTATACTTTTTTACGTTGACAATAGTGTTGAAGGAGAATATACTAAGCATGTAAGTTGATTGTGAATAGTTTCACAAATAATGTGAATTTCTTCACATATAATAGATAGGAGTTGTCATTATTATGAGTACTTGGACACAAATTTATGACCCATTAAACAATATTTGGTTATCTGCACTAATCGCAGCACTTCCAATCTTTTGTTTCATCATTTGTTTAATGGGATTCAAAATGAAAAGTTACATGGCTGGTCTTTATAGTGTGATTGTCGCTATTATCCTTGCAATATTTGTTTATAAAATGCCAGCAACAGTAGCTGTAGCATCTGCCGGATTCGGTGTTTTATCTGGATTTTATCCAATTTGTACTATCGTTATCGCCGCAATTTTCCTTTACAAATTAACTGTTAAAACAGAGCAATTCAATATTATTCGCGATAGTATTTCAAGCATTACAAATGATCAACGTTTACAAGTATTATTAATCGCTTATTCTTTCGGTGCTTTCTTAGAAGGCGCAGCTGGTCTAGGAGTTCCAGTTGCTATTACAGCTGCACTACTTGTAGGTATGGGCTTTAATCCATTAAAAGCAGCAGGTATTTGTTTAGTAGCTAATATTGCTGGTGGTGCTATGGGTGCTATGGGTATTCCAGTTACAGTACCAGCACAATTAACTCAACTTGACGCATTAACTATTGGTCGTCAAACTGTTCTTATTTTACCTTTCATTAGTGTTATCTTACCTTTCTTACTTGTTTCAATGGTCGATGGAATTAAAGGTATTAAAGAAACTTGGCAAGGTATTCTTGTAAGTGGTGTTTCTTTCGCTATTACTCAATTCGCTGTAACTTACTTCTTAGGCGCAGAACTTACTAATATTTTCGCAGCCGTTGTAAGTATGATCTCTCTTGCATTATTCTTACGTGTTTGGCAACCAAAATCTTCTACTAAAGAAGAAAAACAAGAAACTAAAGTATCACACACATTCAATCAAATTTTATATGCTTGGTCTCCATTCGTATTCTTAACTGCATTTGTAACAATCTTTAACTTAAAACCGATTAAAGCTTTATTTGCTCCAGATGGTGCGTTAGCAAACTTAGTATTTAACATTCAGTTCCCTGGTCTTCATAATGCTGTTATGAAAACTACACCAATTACAAAAGCTGATACACCTTTCGCAGCTGTTTTCAAATTTGATGTATTCTCTTCTACAACTACTGCGATTGTACTAGCAATTATCGTTTCACTTATCGTTTACCGCGTAAAAGGTAAAATGGTTAAAGAATTAATGATTGAAACAATGAAAGAATTAAAAGCTCCAGTATATACAATTTGTAGCGTTATCGCTTTAGCTTACGTAGAAAACTACTCTGGTATGTCATCTACACTTGGACTTGCATTCTCTTCTACTGGTAATGCATTCCCAGTTCTTTCTCCAATCTTAGGATGGATTGGCGTATTCATTACAGGTTCAGTAGTTTCAAGTGGTTCTTTATTCGCACCACTTCAAGCAGTAACAGCAGACCAGTTAAACATCGTTCCTTCTACACTCGTTGCCTTAAACGTAGTAGGTGGTACAATGGCAAAAATGGTTTCACCACAATCTGTAGCAGTTGCTTGTGCCGCAGTTGGACTAGTTGGTAAAGAATCTGCTCTATTTAAAACAGCAATGAAATACAGTTTAATCTTCTTAGCTGTTATTAGCTTACTTCAATTAAACGCTGTATTTAATATCTTTTAAAAATAAAACACCGATCCAAGTGGATCGGTGTTTTTCACATTACATTTTTTTATTTTTTAATAAAGAAGCTCCAGCAATTTCAGGGTGAGTCATTTCGAATGGATCTAAAATAATATCCAATTCCTCTTCTGTCAGTACACCATGTTCTAAACATAACTCCCTAACAGATTTCCCTGTTTCAATTGCTTCACGTGCAATACGAGATGCTACTTCATAACCAATATGAGGATTAACTGCTGTAATAATTCCAACACTTTTCTCAACATATTGCTTCAGCAATTCTTCATTTGCCGTAATTCCTTCAATACAATATTCACGGAATACACGGAATCCATTATTCATAATACTAATAGATTGAATTAAATTAAATACAAGCACAGGCTCCATTACGTTTAACTCTAATTGTCCTGCTTCTGATGCTAAGCAAATTGTATGATCGTTTCCGATTACTTGGAATGCGACTTGGTTAATCACTTCTGCCATAACTGGATTTACTTTTCCTGGCATAATCGATGAACCTGGCTGACGTGCTGGCAATTGAATTTCAGCTAACCCAACACGTGGACCAGACGCCATAATACGAAGATCGTTTGCAATTTTAGACATGTTCATCATACATACTTTAAGTGCTGCAGATACCTCTGTGTATGCATCTGTATTTTGCGTTGCATCAACTAAATGCTCTGCACCAACAAGTGGGAATCCACTAAACGTTCTTAAATGTTTTACCACTTGTTCAATATACGTAGGATTTGCATTTAATCCTGTACCAACAGCTGTCGCGCCCATATTCACTTCATATAAATGTTGACGAGACTGTTTAATTCTTTTTATATCACGCGCAAGCACTCGGCTATACGCTTCAAATTCTTGTCCAAGGCGAATTGGAACTGCATCTTGTAAATGTGTGCGTCCCATTTTAATAACATGATCAAACTCTTTTGCTTTTTTACGAAAAGCAGAATGAAGTTCTTCCATTGTAATAAGAAGCTTTTCTAACATCATAAGAGTTGCAATATGAATCCCTGTTGGAAACGCATCGTTCGTTGATTGGGCCATGTTCACATGGGTGTTTGGGCTAATTTTCGCATACGCCCCTTTTTCATATCCCATACGTTCTAACGCTCTATTCGCAATTACTTCATTTGTATTCATATTAATAGAAGTTCCGGCTCCACCTTGAATAGGATCCACGATAAATTGATCATGAAACTTTCCATCAACAATTTCTTGCGCTGCTTCTGCAATTTCATGCCCAATGTCTTTAGCTAAGTAACCAGTATCTATATTCGCAAGCGCCGCCGCTTTTTTCACAATTGCCATTGCTGTAATGAGTGATGGATGAATGCGATATCCTGTAATTGGGAAGTTTTCTACGGCACGTAATGTTTGTACACCATAATAAGCTGCACTTGGTACTTCTTTTTCACCTAAAAAATCTTTTTCTATACGTATATCCTTCGTTGCTATCATTTTTATCACCTATACTTTTTCATTCTAAATCCTTATCCAAAAAATCCGCCCTCTAAAAACACGAGTATCATTCAGAAGAATTTTTCAGTATCCACCTTCACTATATAGCACCTTTTTTGAAAGCGCAAACATTTATTTTTCTATATATCCTTTTTATTAAAGTTTATAGAAAATCATTCTTCTACTTTCCTTATTTCCACTCGTTTAATTTGATGCATATCCTTTTCAAGGACTTTAAAATAAAAACCGTGTTTCTCAATAATATCTCCTTCAGCAACGATTTGTTTTTGTACCATAATCCAGCCACCAATTGTATCTACATCATCAGCAATTAAATGTATGCCAAGCAAATCATTTACTTCACTAATAAGCACTTTTCCCTCTACGATTTTATAACCTTCACTTACATGCTCTATAGGAGGATTCTCATCTTCATCGTATTCATCTCGAATTTCTCCAACAATTTCTTCTAAAATATCTTCTAGTGTAACAATCCCAGCTGTACCACCATATTCATCATACAATACAGCTAATGGAATGTGTTTTCTTTGCATTTGTAATAGTAAATCATGAATTGGAATATTTTCTAGCACTTCAATAACTGGCCTTGTATATGGCATAATCGAGCACTCCTCATCCCGATTACCATCCATATAACGAATAAATAAATCTTTTACATTAACCATCCCAATAATTTCATCTTTATCTTCACCAAATACAGGATATCTCGTGTACTTTTCTTGCGCGATTACTTTAATATGTGTTTCAAATGGTTCATCCTCATATAAGCCTACAACTTCCGTACGAGGTACCATAATTTCTTTTGCTACTCTATTATCAAATTCAAAAATATTATTTACATATTTAAATTCCCTTTGGTTAATCTCTCCGCTCTCATAGCTCTCAGATAAGATTAACCTTAATTCTTCTTCTGAATGAGCTACTTCATGTTCAGAAGCTGGATGTAATCCGAATAAACCAGTTACAACCCTCGCTGAACCATTCAAAGCCCAAATAAACGGATACATAACTCGGTAAAAATAAATAAGTGGTTTCGATAACAATAAGCTAACTTGTTCTGCTTTTTGTATAGCAAATGTCTTTGGAGCAAGTTCCCCAATGACAACATGTAAAAATGTAATTACTGCAAAGGCAATAATAAATGAAACTGTACTGGAAATTGCAGGTGAGAATTTTAATTTTAAAAACAACGGCTCGAGTAAATGTTTAATGGTTGGTTCCCCTAACCACCCAAGCCCTAAAGCAGTAATTGTAATACCTAGCTGACAGGCCGATAAATATTCATCTAAATTTGAAGTTACCTTTTTAGCTGCCAGTGCACCTCGTCTTTTTTCGCTAACGAGTTGATCAATACGACTGCTACGTACCTTAATAATTGCAAATTCAACAGCCACAAAAAATGCTGTTAACCCAATAAGAATGACTACCATCAATAATTTTAAAATATCCACATATGCTCTTTAGCTTTCTTAGCTAAAGTTACACCTCCTTTTAAAAAGAAGTTTCACTTTAGTTTCTTCAATTATTGGAAAGCAACTCTATATAAAATCCACCAATTTTCAAACCTCATACAATTCTAAAGGTAAACCATCAGGGTCTTGGAAAAAGACGAATTTCTTCCCCGTTATTTCATCAATACGGATTGGTTCCGTCTCAACACCACATTGGTTTAAATGCTTCACAGCTTCTTCTATATTTGTAACAGCAAATGCTAAATGTCTAAGACCGGCTGCTTCTGGAAAACTTTTGCGCTCAGGCGGATTTGGAAATGAAAATAATTCGATTTGATACTCTTCTCCTACACATAAATCTAATTTATAAGAATCTCGTTCCTTTCTATATACTTCATTTATCTCTTTAAACCCTAATATCCTAGTATAAAAATCCTTTGACGTCTCATAATTCGAACAAATAATTGCAACGTGATGCACTCTACATATATTCATGCTCTCTCTATTCCTTTCTTTACCAAAGATGCATATTCTCCCTTGAAATGAAAAACATATATAGCAGAATATCTCTTTTAGGGGGCTTACCATGAAATTCATTACTTTTTTCGTCGGACTAATTGTTGTTTTCTTGCTCGCTTATATTGCTAGCAATAATAAGAAGCATATTAAATTTAAACCAATTTTTATCATGCTTATTATACAGTTAATTTTAACCTATTTACTATTAAATACAGAAATCGGCCTCATACTTATTAGAATCATTTCCAGTTTGTTTACCAAGCTACTCGAGTATGCTGCTGATGGAATAAATTTCGTATTTGGTGGTCTTGCAAATAAAGGTGAAATGCCATTTTTCCTTACTGTATTATTACCAATCGTCTTTATTTCTGTTTTAATTGGTATATTACAACATTTCAAAATACTACCATTTTTTATTCGTTGGATCGGGTACTTTCTTAGTAAAATAAATGGTCTTGGTAAATTAGAATCTTACAACGCTATCGCCTCTGCCATTGTCGGCCAATCAGAAGTTTTTATTACAGTGAAAAAACAATTAGCTCAAATTCCAAAACACCGTCTTTATACACTTTGTGCCTCTGCTATGTCAACCGTATCTATGTCTATCGTAGGTGCCTATATGACAATGATTGAACCTAAATATGTAGTAACTGCACTCGTTCTCAATTTATTTAGCGGTTTTATTATCGTACTCATCATTAACCCTTACGACGTTAAAGATGACGAAGATATTTTAGAAATCAAAGGTGAAAAACAAAGCTTTTTTGAAATGCTTGGAGAATACATTCTTGATGGTTTTCGTGTAGCCATTGTTGTCGGCGCTATGCTCATCGGATTCGTCGCATTAATTAGTTGTATTAATGACCTGTTCCTCATTATATTCGGTATTACGTTCCAACAATTAATCGGCTATGTATTTGCACCTATCGCATTCCTTATCGGTGTACCCAGTTCTGAAATTGTCGCGGCTGGCAGCATTATGGCAACGAAGCTTGTAACGAATGAATTTGTCGCAATGATGGACCTTAGTAAAATTTCTAATAGCCTTTCTCCCCGTACAGTTGGTATTATTTCTGTTTTCCTTGTATCTTTTGCCAATTTTTCTTCCATTGGTATTATTTCAGGTGCGGTAAAAGGATTAAACGAAGAACAAGGAAACGTTGTTGCGAGGTTTGGCCTTAAATTACTATATGGAGCTACTCTCGTTAGTATTTTATCTGCAATTATCGTAAGCATTATGTTGTAATTAGGTAAAATTTTATCATTTTCTTATCCCTATCTTTTGTATACAATAACGAATAGGTGTCTTATAAATAATCAAGACATCTATTTTTTATACATGTACAATCGCTTTTATTTAGCGTAAAATATTTTTTATGTGTTTGAATACACTTCTAAATGTATACACTTTGATAGTTTTAAAGGAGAAAAAATGATGAAATCCGACACGAACAACAATACGCGAGCCAAAAAAGGACGCTCAAAGAAAAAACGCCTACTTTGGTTCCTTCTTATTCCATTACTAATTGTAGCACTTGGAGCAGGAGGCTACTCCTTCCATATATACAGTAAAGCAAAGTCCGTCTTAAATAATGCTTATGCTGAACTAGGTCGAGGAGATAAGTCCAGTAAACGTGAAAAAGCTGTTAAACCTATGACCGACAATATTTCCGTACTAATTATGGGTGTTGATGAAAGTGATATTAGGGAAAAAGGTTATGGAAAAGCAACTCGAACAGATGCGTTATTACTTGCAACAATTAATAAAAACGATAAATCCGTTAAACTTGTAAGCATTCCACGTGACTCACGCGTCTACATTAAATCACGTGATAAATACGATAAAATCACACATGCGCACGTATTCGGTGGTGTAGACAGCACAATTGATACGGTAGAGAACTTTTTAGATGTTCCAGTTGACTACTATGTAAAATTCAATTTTAAATCCTTTATTAAAATTGTTGATTCTCTTGGTGGTATTACTGTAGACGTTCCAGTTGAGTTCACAGAGCAAAATAGTAAAGATGAAGCAGATGCCATTCATCTAAAAAAAGGACGTCAACATTTAAATGGAGAAGAGGCACTGGCACTAGCTAGAACTCGTCATATCGATAGTGATTATATGCGTGGTCAACGTCAACAGCTTGTATTAGAGGCCATTGCTGAAAAGGCACTATCTCTTAATTCCATTAATAAAATCGGTGGCCTACTAGACGCTGTCGATAAAGATTTAAAAACCAATTTAACTTTTGATGATATGATGACAATTACAAAAAATTCAATGGATTCAAATTTAAAAATGGAAAAAATGCAAGTAGAGGGTACAGATAAATATATAGGTGGTATTTATTATTACGTTCCAAATGAAAAAAGCGTCGATACTATTTCAACTACCCTTCAAAAACATCTCGGTGTTACGAATAAAAATGAACATAAAAAATTATAATAAAAAGGCTGCTAGATCTTTCTAGACAGCCTTTTTATTATATTTTTCAACATATTTTTCATACACATTGTGACAAGAAGTGACAATTATTACAGCGGTGTAACATTTTTTATGAAAACATTACACACACAGTGAAAATAATAGTATACTAGTACGTACATAATGTTATTTTCATCATTTTTATACAAAAAATGTAATACATATATTTATACATAAATTTCTGGGGGGAAATAAATGAAGCTAAGTAAAATACTGATTGGTTCTGCAATTGCTGGGGGCATATTACTTTGTGTAGGCGGTGTTGGGGGATATCAATATGTATCCAAATTAAATAATCAATTAGATACTACTGCATTACCAAATACTACATTTGAAGGTATTTCTCTCGACGGAAAAAATAAGAAGGATATTCAAGCAATTATTAATCAAAAGGTAACTGAGTTAGATCAAAAATCCCTTACCTACATATTCCAAAACGATAAACAAACTTACACATGGAAAGATTTAGGGATAAATTATAAAGAGAAAGATATTATTGACAAAATCTTCAAAGAACAAGAAGGAAACGTAATGAATCATTATAAAATGCGTAAGCAAGCTGAAAACGGTGAATTAAAACGTGACTATAAATTAACACCACAATTAAATGCAACAGCTTATGAAACCTTTATAAAAGATAAATATAATGAAACATTAAAAAATCCTGTTAACGCAGAATTAAGTATTGAAGGCTCAACAGTAAATATTAGTCAAAGCCAAAACGGAGAAAAAATTGATAAAGGGAAACTAAGCGGTTTAACAAATGAAGCTATTACTACTGGTAAATCAGATGTTACATTACCAGTTACATTCATAAAACCAGAACGTTCTACAGAAGACATACAGAAAATGGGTATTAAAGAAGTCATTGCTGAATATTCTACTCCAATGGCTGGCCGTAACGGAAATCAATCATTTAACGTAAATAAGTCAGCTAATACTTTAAGTGGGGTTATTGTCGCACCTGATGAAACATTTAGTTTTAACGGTCGCGTTGGCGTAACTGATGCTGCACATGGTTATAAATCTGCAGCAGTATATTCACAAGGTAAAGTAATACAAAGTGCAGGCGGAGGAGTTTGCCAAGTCAGTAGTACATTATACAGTGCAGCTTTAAGGGCAGATTTAGGCATTGTTTCTCGAAGCAATCATTCTATGCCAGTAAATTATTTACCACTTGGGCAAGATGCAGCAGTAGCAGATTATGGTCCAGATTTAAAATTTAAAAATAATACAGGCAATCATATTTATATTCAAGCATTTTCAAATGGAGGTAGTATTACTACACGCATTTTCGGTACAAATACTGGTAAAAATGTTGAAGTTTCTTCTCAAGTAATTAGTAGAACTAGTGATAAAATCACCGCGGTTACGTATAAAAAAGTAACACAAAACGGGGAAGTAATATCAAATGGACAAATTTCAAAAAGCGTATATAAAAGCGCTCCAAAAGAATAGATAATACCAACCGAATAGCATAAAGAAAAAGGCGTGATTAAATCACGCCTTTTTCTTTTGCAGTAATAGTAAAAAAGTTTCAAGATGGTCTTTCGTTTCTTCTAAAGACCACATACGATTTCCTTGCTTCGCAGCTAATACACACGCCTCTTCCCACGCGTTCTTTTTCTTCATATTTATTAATTCATCACGTAATTTCAAAACAATTTCTTCGTCTTCTTGTTCAATAAACTCTTCCATCACGCTTACTATTTCATCCTCATGAATACTTAACGTACAGTACGATTTAAGAAAGTATTGTAATGTCGTATACATAATGTACTCCCCCTTCTTATTTATCAGATGGATAAGAAGTAATAATCTTAAACCCTAATTCTCCTGACTTATCTCTTGCTAAAACAGTAACAGTTTTTACTAACTTGTCTTTTACACTCATATTTTTCTTTATTACCGTTTTTCCAACAGGAAATGAATGAGTTGTATTTAATACGAGACGAGCCTCTTTAGAATTTTTTAACCAATCTTGAATTTCCTTGTCATGTTGCTTCAAGCTATCTTTTACAGCTTTCGTCGCTGTTTCTTTATCATAGTATGTACTTGCGGCTGACACTTTATCTGTCTTCAAGCGATTCTTCAAATCCTCTTCTGACTTGCCTACATGTCTTTCAATCGTATGACCATTTTTAGGTGGTCCTTCCATTTCATCTAAAATATTATCACTAATTTTTTCTACCGATGTAGCTTGATTCCCTGTCTGTTTCTCTGTTTTTTGTTCTTTTCCTGCACATCCGCTTAAGATCAGCATTAATACCAATAAACTACTGAAGAAAAGACTACTTATTCGTTTCATCATATCACCTCTTCCATGATTATTATCGCAACTTCACTAAAAGTCAATTTCACAACGAAAAAATCTATCAGTTTTCATTTTTTTTATCTATTTTTCCATATTTACCCCAGCAATTTCATCAACCCTCTATTTTTCGCCTTTTATAATATATACCCCCTATATTTTTCGATTATTTCCCAGATGAAATCACCGATAACATAACTATAAAACTCTTTTATACAAAGGTTTTTATAGTATTTTTAAAAACATTTTAAAATACCCCTATTTTCATATACCCAATACCCATATAAGGTATAAAATACCCTTCTTATCAACGTTTTTCTACATTATGTAAATTTCTCCTTGCCTATACAAACGAAATGTGGTGTAATGCAAAAAAAGATAAAGGATTTTAAACAATGGCTGAAACGATTCAAAATTTCTTAACAGAATACTATTCAATCGCAATTCCACTTAGTATCTTAATTAACATCATCATTAGTCTTTTAGGTTTTATCCCTAGTATTTTTTTAACCGCCATTAATATACAGCTCTTTGGCGTAACAAATGGTACTGTTATTTCGATCGTAGGCGAAGCATTAGGGGCTATTATCTCGTTTTATATTTACCGCATGGGCCTTCAAAAGTTCACTCACGATAAAGTAAATAAATACCCAAAGGTAGAGCGTCTTCTTTATGTAGAAGGTAGAGAGGCCTTTCTACTCGTTCTATCATTTCGCTTGATACCTTTCATCCCATCAAGTATCGTGACTTTATTTGCGGCTCTAGGTAAGATGTCATTACTCTCCTTCAGTATTGCCAGCACAATAGGGAAAATACCGGCATTGTTAATCGAAGTATATTCTGCCTATCATGTCATGAACGGAACAAATGAAGCAAAGTGGATTGTAACAATCGCAGGCGCTATTGGATTGTTTTATTTGTGGAAAAAATGGAGAAAAAAAAATAAAGAAGGAGCATAGGCTCCTTCTTTATTTTTGAGGTATTTTATTAATAGCTATCCTTTTTAATCCTTAGTTAATACCAACAGCACTAAATGATTGCTTAACTGCTGCTACTTCCGCAGAAGTCGCACCATATAAATCAGCTGCAGCTTGTACTGCACCAGCACGAGCTTGGCTAAATGTAGTAGATTGCGTGAAATATTGTGTGTTTGCACGGTAATAAATTGCACCTAACTTATCTTTACCAATGCCCGTTACAGTTACACCCGAATGCGTACCACCATTTGCTAATAAATAAGCTTGTTTGTTAATGATACCACTGTTTGTATGAACCCCACCGTTATCACTAGTACCAGTGTAACGCTTAGAATAATGGTCTGGATCACCGTATTTCGCTGGATCACTCATAGAGCGAAGCGCATCTCCTGCTTTACCAGGCGTATAAATATCTTCACCAATCTCCCAATCCGGGTTACGGTTATCATAGAATTCTACTAAAGTACCAAAAATATCAGAAATTGCTTCATTTAGCGCTCCTGATTCATTTTGATAAATTAAGTCCGAGCTATTTTCAGTAACAGCATGCGTTAATTCGTGACCAATTACATCAATTCCACCAGATAATGAAGTGAATGTTACACCATCACCATCTCCGTATACCATTTGTGAGCCATTCCAGAATGCATTATTATACTTACTTCCGTAATGAACTGTCGATTTTAACGGAGCTCCTGCATCATTAATAGAGTTTCTGTTAAATGTAGCTTTATAATAATCATATGTTCTACCTGCATAGTAATGAGCATCTACTGCTGCTGCATCATACGCTGCATTAAAAACATTATCTGCATCTACCCATAAAGTTCCTGGCAATGTAGTACGATTTTTCGCATCATATGTGAAAATTGTTGCCCCGCGCGTATTATCTTGTAAGTAGTAAGATGAACCAGATAACGTTGTATTAAGTGATTTTGTATCTCCTAATACACCTTTACCAGTTCCTACTTTATTTGTTCCTGTTACAGGTTTTACTACTGCTTTCGCATCCTGTTTAGGAGCCTCTTGCTTAACTGGTGATTTATCTTCATTTGTTACATGATCCAATTTATTATATTTATTTAATACTTTACCGCTGTCTGCTTCAATGAAATAGTAGTAGTTTCCTGGACTTGGATCTAAGAAGTTTAGATTTACAACGTATGCATATGTTGTTTCTTCACCATTTTGATATACATATAAGTCCGCTTTTGGTTCTACCTCATATTTCGGTGTTACCCCTAAATCTTGCTGCGCGATTTCAATTGCTTTTGCGCCTTCAATCTTATTTTTATTTTTCAACTTTTCCTTTTTGTCTAAATCAGGTGCAACTGTTCCAGACAATACTTTTAAAGAACCGTCTTTACTTACGTGAGCCACTTGAGTAGAACCCCATACAGGCACTCCTTCGTAAACTTGTTGCATACGTACTACTGTTGAATCAGTTACAGCATCTTTCTTCACTTGTTTCACTTTGAAAGAATCTTGCGCACTCTTTTCCCCTAGCTTGTAATCACCTTTTGCTGCATTTAAGTAATCAAACACAACAGATTCCGCTTTCTTACCAGTCGCTCCAGTTAGATCACCAGAAATAAACTCAGGTGACTGTACTGTCTCATTGTACTTCTTCGTAGAGAGTACATTTTTAGAATCCGCAAATGCAGAGCCTGTCCCTCCAAATGTTGTAACTGCCATTCCTGTCGCTAACACTAACGCTAAACTTTTCTTTTTCATGAACCTTCCCCCTAATAAAAAATTTTTTTGAAAAAGAGTAGTTTTATATTAGCATTATGTTTCCACTATTAATATACTAAAAATTCAAATAATTATTTTCTCAAGTTTTGTAGAATTTTGAGGAACAAATATTGAAAAACCCCTTTCCGATTGGAAAGGGGTTTCTGTTAAGAATTTATTAATTCTACTACTTTTTCGCCTTGACCATAAATATCCGATGTCCAAGCATATTGCGGTTCCAATACCACTAATACAGCTACCAAAGCCAAAGCACCAATAATTATTTTTTTCATATTATTTTCCTCCCTTTTCTTCTAATAAATTAATTGCTAATTTATAGTAGTTATTACTTTCCTTAAATTCTAGTAATTCCTCGTGATATCCTGCTAGTTCTAAATACACCATTTTTAATTCCTTTTTATTTTCTTCGCCTCTAAAAAATGGGATTGCCTCAACTTCTAAAAATCTTTTATAAACATCTTTCGTTTCAAAGTATTTATTCTTAAGCATTGAAAGTATATATAGCATACTTTTATACTTTTCATCCCTCTTGGCAACATCTATTCCTTTATTAATCCAATCTTTCGCTTCTTCAAATTCTTTTAATTCAATACACTGCAAAGCGATCTCATACACTGCATCAATATAATTTAAATCCTCTTCCTTTTTGTACTTTAGGCATTGTAAATAATAATCTTTTGCTTTTGCATAATCTTTTAAGTTATAGTACAAGAAGCCTAAATTATTTAAAGCAATAGCTGTTATACTTTCTTTATCAGCAAAAGAATTTGCTTCCCTCAAAATATTATTATAAATAGATAGTGCCTCATTATATTGCTTTTTTTGTATATAACTCAACGCAATAAGTAACTGGCAATTTATCACATAACGGAATTTATATTCATTCTTAAATCCTTCCATTGCTACATTAGCAAAATGTAAAGTCATATGTTCAACTTCTAATTCATTATAAACAAGAGCCAAATTGAAATATATTCCATTCTCATGATAACCTTGTTCCTTTGCCATTACTTCTGTTCGAGTCAAATACTCCAATGCCTTCTTATATCTATGTTGTAAAAAATAATATAACCCTTTGCTATACGTATATAATAATTTTTGGAATGGTGAATACTTTTTGTACATCTTCTTTAAGCTCTCTAACTCTTTTTCGACAGCAGGAAAATCCCTTTTCATAATTAAATAACGTGTATACAGCAGTTTATAATAATTTATAATTTCAAAATCCAACACATGCTTCATTTCACCTTGCAACTCTTCATATATACGTTCTACTTGTTGCTTGTCTAAATGAACTAGTGCATTCAACCATTCATCCAGCTTCCCCTTCACATCTTCTTCTACATCCCTCAAATCCGTCACGGCAATTTCTAATCTTGCGCAGAGCAATTGTAGAATTTCTTCTGATGCTTCAATCTTTCCATTTTCAATCTTACTTAAGTATGAGACAGAACAAATGCCCTGACATAATTCTTCTTGTGTCATTTTTTGCTGTAGCCGTTTATAAAAGACTTGTTTGCCTATTTTTTCTAATGTTTGTTGCATTGTCCTCCTCCATTCTCATTACCCCCATTACTCTAATAATACATAAAATCTGTAGAAATATAAATTGATAAATATAAATTTTCTAAAAAATATGCATAATTTCATTTTTTTCTCTCTTGACTTCACATCAATATCTCTTCTTTGCTACGAATGGTGAAAAATTGGTATACTATAACCAAATTATGGAGGTGTTCTCGCGATGACTCATTATAAAGACGATAGTTATGCCTTACATACAGACCTATATCAAATCAACATGGCTTATACATATTGGAAAGATGGTATTCATAATCGCCGTTCTGTTTTTGATTTATATTTTCGAAAGCTTCCATTTGAGAACGGCTACGCTGTTTTTGCTGGCCTTGAGAAAATTGTAGAGTACATAGAAAATTTCAGTTTTACTGAAAGCGATATCGCTTATTTAGCAGAATTACAATTTGAAGAAGAATTCCTTCATTATTTACAAAATATGAAATTCACTGGGACGATTCGCAGTATGCAAGAAGGTGAAGTTGTATTTAATAACGAGCCTTTATTACGTGTTGATGCACCACTTGGTGAAGCACAAATTATTGAGACTGCCCTCTTAAATATTGTGAATTACCAAACATTAATTGCCACAAAAGCAGCACGTATGAAACATGCTGCAAGTAATGATGAGCTTTTAGAGTTCGGCACAAGACGTGCCCATGAGTTCGATGCTGCCCTTTGGGGGACGCGTGCTGCCTTTATTGGTGGTTTCTCCTCTACAAGCAACGTTCGTGCTGGGAAACGCTTTGGGATTCCTGTAGCTGGCACACACGCTCACTCTTTCGTTCAAGCATATCGCGATGAATACGTCGCGTTTAAAAAATACGCTGAAACTCATAAAAAGTGCGTCTTTCTCGTTGATACATATGACACATTGAAATCTGGTGTTCCAAATGCGATTCGTGTTGCAAAAGAATTTGGGGATCGTATTGATTTCTATGGCATACGTCTTGATAGTGGTGATATGGCTTATTTATCGAAAAAGGCACGAAAACTATTAGATGAAGCAGGGTTTACAAATACAAAAATTATCGCTTCTAGCGATTTAGATGAATACACAATTATGCACCTTAAATCTCAAGGAGCAAAAATTGACGTATGGGGCGTTGGGACAAAATTAATTACGTCCTTTGAGCAACCTGCATTGGGGGCTGTTTACAAACTAGTTGCGATTGAAGATACTGACGGAAAATTAAATGATACGATTAAAATTTCATCTAACCCTGAAAAAATTACCACTCCAGGACTGAAACGAATTTATCGTATTATCAATCGGGTAAACGATCATGCAGAAGGCGATTATATTGCGTTAGATTCTGAAGAACCTGGAAAAGAAGAGCGCTTAAAAATGTTCCATCCAGTTCACACATATATAAGTAAATTCGTAACAAACTTTGAAGCCCGTGAACTGCATAAAGATATTTTCGTTAACGGTGAAAGAACATATGAACTACCAAGTATATTAGATATTCAAAAATATAATGAACAGAGTCTCTCTCTATTTTGGGAAGAATATATGCGAACTTTAAATCCTGAAGAATACCCTGTCGATTTAAGCCAAGAGTGCTGGGATCATAAAATGAATTACATTCAAACAGTTCGAGAACAAGTTGAAAAAAACATACAAAAGTAAACAGAGAAGTTTCCCTTCTCTGTTTTTTCAATACTATATGGATATTTGTAAAAAATATATTAAAATAATAAGACGAGTGTATTTTATTTGTAAATTTTAATATAACGATATTTAAAAGTAAAGTAATATTTGGTATTATTTTATTGAGTCAATTTCAACAAAATCACCAATAAAAAAGAGGACGCGGGTCGCGTCCTCTTTTTTATAAATCTTTCACTCTTAATACACGCATTGCATTTAACACTGCAAGTAGTGTCACACCAACATCTGAGAAAACAGCTTCCCACATTGTTGCAATACCAAAAGCACCAAGTAATAAAACGATCCCTTTTACACCTAAAGCAAAGATGATATTTTGCCACACTATACTTCTTGTACGTTTTGCAATTTTTACAGCTGTCGCAATTTTTGAAGGCTCATCAGTCATAATAACGATGTCTGCCGCTTCAATTGCTGCATCTGACCCTAAACCACCCATCGCAATACCAACGTCTGCACGGGCTAATACTGGTGTATCGTTAATACCGTCACCAACGAAGGCAATTTTTTCTTTTCCGTGCTTCGCTGCATCAATTTTTTCAATCTCTTCTACTTTTTGTTGCGGTAGTAATTCCGCATGAACTTCATCTAAGCCTAATTCTTTACCGACAGCTTCACCAACTGGTTTTGTATCACCAGTTAACATTACTGTCTTTTTAATACCTAGTTCTTTTAATTTTTGAATCGCTTGTTTCGAATCCTCTTTTACCTCATCAGAGATAACAATATAACCTGCATATCTTCCATCTACAGCAACATGAACTAATGTACCTACTGTTTCTGGTTGCTTAAATTCAATATTTTCTTTTCTCATTAATTTTGCATTACCTGCAAAAATTTCTTTTCCTTGTACTTTTACAACTGTACCGTGACCAGAAATTTCGTTATAATCATCGATTATTTTTTCATCAATTGATTTTCCATATGCCTTTCGAATAGATTGGGCAATTGGATGGTTAGAATATACTTCAGCAAATGCCGCATACTCTAATAACTCTTCACTTGTAGTACCTTCGCTCGGTTCCATTTTTGTAACTTTGAAAACACCTTTTGTTAATGTTCCTGTTTTGTCAAAAACAATATATTTCACATCATTTAAAGCTTCTAAATAGTTACTACCTTTTACTAACACACCACTTTTAGATGCACCACCAATACCTCCAAAGAATCCAAGAGGAATGGATACAACTAACGCACATGGACAAGAGATTACTAAGAACACTAAAGCTCTATAAATCCACTCAGAGAATGTAGCTCCTTCTAAAATAAGTGGTGGAATAAACGCCATGATTGCCGCTGTAATAACTACAACTGGAGTGTAGTAACGTGCAAACTTCGTAATAAAGTTTTCCGTTGGTGCTTTTTTACTGCTTGCATTTTGAACTAAATCTAAAATTTTCGATACAGTTGATTCACCGAATTCTTTTGTAACTTCAATTGTCAACACACCGTTTTGGTTCACAAAGCCACTTAATACATCATTTCCAACTTCAACTTCACGTGGTACAGATTCACCTGTTAATGCTGAAGTATCTACCATTGATGTTCCTTCAATTACTTTTCCGTCTAACGGCACTTTCTCACCTGGCTTAACGATAATATAATCGCCAATTTGTACATCTTCTGGTGATACTTGTTTCGTTTCATTTCCAACCTTTACATTCGCATAATCAGGACGAATATCCATTAATGAAGTAATTGATTTTCGAGAGCGGTTTACCGCAATGCTTTGGAATAGTTCTCCTACTTGATAAAATAGCATTACTGCTACAGCTTCTGAGTATTGTTGAATTGCAAAAGCTCCTACAGTTGCAATTGCCATTAAGAAGTTTTCATCAAATACTTGGCCACGAGTTATGTTTCTTATCGCTCTCCAAACGATATCTCCACCTATTAATAAATAAGCAAGGACGAATAACGGAATTGTTACCATTTGTGGTAAGCCCGCTAATGCAGCAATTGCTGTCAAAATTCCGCCGACCACTAATCTCCCTACCATCTTTTTCACATTTGCTTCACCATGATCATGACTATGCCCGTGGTCATGACCGTTCTTCTCTTCACGAACAACTTTCACGTCTGGCTCTAACTTTTGAACGACATTTGTTATATTTGCTACAGTCGCTTCTAGTTCTCTTTTATTCGCAACTTCTACTCGTAGTTTCTTCGATACGAAATCAACAGTTGCTTCTGAGACAGCTGGCATTTCCTTCACTTTATTTTCAATTTTCATTGCACAGTTCGCGCAATCTAAACCTTCTAATATAAATACTTCTTTAGCAATTTTATTTTTTTGTTCTTCTTGCACTTTAATATGCGGTTCTAATTTTGTAACGAGTTGTTTTGCTTCCGTAACAACTTCGTTTTCTTTATTTTGTGCCGTTTCTAAAATCATCGTCTTTGTTGCAAAGTTTACAGAGCAAGAATTTACTCCTTCTATATTCCCAACACCTTTTTCAATTTTCATTGCACAGTTCGCACAATCTAAACCTTCTAACATCAGTTTCTTTTTCACTAATGCTTCAGCCATCGTTCTCCCTCCTCGCGTTCTTTTTATTCTTCTTCGTTTACGTGTTCAAACGCTTGCTCGAAGATATGAATTACGTGCTGGTCAGCTAACGAATAATAAACAACCTTTCCTTCTTTACGATTCTTCACAAGTTTCGCTTGCTTTAACACACGAAGCTGATGCGAAATAGATGATTGTGTCATTCCTAATAAATAAGCTAAATCACAAACGCACATTTCAGCTTCAAATAGCGCATGTAATATTCTCGTACGTGTACGGTCACCTAACACTTTAAATAGTTCTGCTACTTTACTTAAACTTTCATCAGTTGGAATTGTTTGTTTTACTTGCTCTACAACTTCTTCATGAATTATCGTTTGAGAACATGTCTCTTGTGGTGTTTCTACTTTATTTCCAGCCATTATAGCTCACCTCTTTAATTGAACATATGAACAATCATTCATATATCTTATACTCTTATTATATGAGCGCCCACTCATATGTGTCAATGAAATCTGATTTTTTTTTATGAACTTTCCGTTCACATTTTAATAAGTCATATACATATTTTTCGCACCCTCTATATTCTCATACAAAAAAGGATGTACAATTCGCACACCCCTTTTTACTTACTTTTCATTTTCACCGCATCCACAATTAAAGAAACAAATCCTAACTGATTATCCCGATTTCTATGGTCAAAGCGCTTCGATCGATAAATAAATCCATCTTTCTCATTCCAATCATTATAGTGAAACTTACCATTCTCATCACAGTATTCTAAGAGCCTCACTTGAAAACCTGCTGATTCAAACATGGACGTGATTGTTTTATAGTTATGAACAATTTTATGGCTTGCTGCAGGATGATCTAATGGACCAGGTCCACCTACTTGTACCCCTTGCTGATATTCTTCATCTGGAAAAAATGCATCTGGTACTGCACAACGAATATATCCATTCTCCATTAAAAACTCATAACAAATTTTTGCAGCTTCAATTCCTTCTTCATATGATAAATGCTCCCATACATGTTCTGCCAAAATTACTGATAAAGAATTAGGTTGAAATTTATCAAGCCAAGTTTCTCTCCGTAATAAATTTAATTCTTCTTCATTCGTATGTAACCAACCAGAGTTATTATTATAACCCTCTGCTCCAACAACAACTTTTGTTTCTTCCATTTTGCTCCCACCCTTTTTTCATATTCCGACATAAAAATTCAACAAAGTAATATACATTCCCTTTATTTCAACAAAAGAAAAAGCCTTGCGCGCTCCCTAGACGCACAAGGCTTACTATACTTATATCCCTTTCAATTAAGCTTTTAATTAGCTTGTTCTAAATTATCCTGCGAACTTCCATCGTCTTTTAAATGACTATGTTTTTTCGAATAAACAAAGTATACAACTACTCCAATTGCTAACCAAGCACCGAAGTACATCCATGTTTTTAATGGTAGATTTACCATTAAGAATAGACAACATGCAATCGAAATAATCGGCAAGATCGGTACAAGTGGTACCATAAATCCACGTTGTAATTTTGGATGTGTTTTACGAAGAATAATAACTGACACACCAACCATCGCAAATGTTAACAACGCTCCAATATTCGCTAAATTCGACAATTCTTTTAAATCGATAAATCCAGCAATTAAAGCACTACCAATTCCTGTTAACCAAACTGTAAATGTTGGCGCTTCTGTCTTTTTATTAATTTTCGCGAAAGATTCTGGCAATAAACCGTCACGGCTCATCGCAAAGAATACACGTGTCGTTGCATAAATGTAAGCAAAAATTACTGCCATAATACCAATTACAGCTCCAATTGCGATTACACCTGCTACTTTATCTTGTCCTACAACTTCTAACACATATGCCATAGCTTCTGGTACATCTAATTCTTTATAAGAAACCATACCCGTCATAACGAGACAAACTACAACATAAATGATTGTACAAATGACTAACGAAGCGATAATACCAATCGGTAGATCACGTTGCGGATTTTTTACCTCTTCAGCAGAAGTTGCTAATGCATCAAATCCTAAGAAAGCAAAGAATACTGCTGCTCCCCCCGCGAAAACTCCACTTAAACCGTACGGTGCAAATGGTATCCAGTTTTCTGGTTTCACGTAGAATACACCAACTGCAATGAATAAAACAACGATACCAATTTTAATTAATACCATTATGTTATTCACGCGTTTACTTTCTTTCGTACCTCTTGATAATAACCAAGTTATAACTAATGTAACGATAACTGCTGGTAAATTCACCATACCACCTTGAGACGGAATCGTTAGCAGTGCTTTTGGAATTTCAAGCCCTAATCCACTCACTAAGTTATGGAAGTAACCAGTCCATCCGCCAGCTACTGCGGCAGTCGTTACAACATATACGGATAGTAATGTCCATCCCATTAAATGAGCTACAAACTCACCAATTGTTGCATATGAGTATGTGTACACACTACCTGAAACAGGAAGTGTAGAAGCAACCTCTGCGTAACATAATGCTGCAAATCCACAAACGATGGCTGCAATCATGAATGAAAAAATAACTGCTGGACCAGCATCTCTTGCTGCTACTAATCCAGTTAATACTAGAACTCCTGTACCAATTATCGCACCAATCCCTAGCATTGTTAGGTCAAATGCCCCTAGCGTTTTCGTCAAAGTTTTACTTTTACTTTCCCCTAACAATTGCGTAACGGATTTCTTTTTAAATAGGTTGGCCACGATGTATGCCCCCTTTTGCCAAGAAGAGCTAAGAGATCTTCACTCTTAGCTCTTATCATGTTGTTTTATATATTGTTCGATTTTGTTTTGTATAATGCTTCTATTAGCAAGATACTGTTTCTGCTTCTAATAATTCTTTAGCACCTTTGTACTCTACACCGTGAGCTTCTGCAACTGCTTCGAATGTTACATAGCCATCTAATGTGTTAATACCTTTTAGTAATGCAGTGTTACCTAGGCAAGCTTCTTTGTAGCCTTTGTTAGCAATTTGTACTGCATATGGTACTGTTACGTTTGTTAATGCAAGAGTTGATGTACGTGGAACCGCACCTGGCATGTTTGCAACTGCATAATGAACAACGCCGTGTTTTTCATAAGTTGGGTTATCATGAGTTGTAATACGATCAGTTGTTTCGAAAATACCACCTTGGTCAATCGCGATATCTACAACAACAGAACCTGGTTCCATTGATTTAATCATTTCTTCTGTTACAAGTTTTGGAGCTTTTGCACCTGGGATTAATACTGCACCGATTACAAGATCAGACTCTTTAACAGCTTCTGCAATATTGTAAGGATTAGACATTAAAGTTTTTACTTGGTTTCCGAAAATGTCATCTAATTGACGAAGACGTTCTGCACTTAAGTCGATGATTGTTACATCCGCACCTAGTCCAACTGCAATTTTAGCAGCATTTGTACCAGCTTGTCCACCACCGATGATTGTTACTTTACCACGTTTAACCCCCGGAACACCTGCAAGTAAGATACCTTTACCGCCTTTGTTTTTCTCAAGGAATTGTGCACCAATTTGTGCAGCCATACGACCAGCTACTTCACTCATAGGCGCAAGTAATGGTAATGAACGGTTTTCTAATTGTACTGTTTCATATGCGATAGAAACAACTTTTTTCTCGATTAAAGCTTTTGTTAATTCTGGCTCTGGAGCTAAGTGTAAGTATGTGAACAAGATTAAGCCTTCACTGAAGTGTTTGTATTCGCTTTCAATTGGTTCCTTAACTTTCATAACCATTTCCATATTCCAAGCTTCTTCAGCTGTATCAACAATTTTTGCTCCCGCTTCAACATACTGAGCATCTGTGAAACCAGACCCTAAACCTGCACCCTTTTGAATGAATACTTCGTGATTGTTACGAATTAAATGTACAACACCTGCTGGTGTCATTGCCACACGGTTTTCGTTGTTTTTAATTTCTGCTGGTACCCCAATACGCATAATGAAATGCCCCCTTATAATTAACAGAAAAAAGAGATTCTTTTTTCTTTTTGTAATAATTAATAACTTATGTCCTTATTCTAGCATAACTTAAAAGTTATGAAAACGCTAACATATCATTTTCCTAAAGTTTTTATATTTAGAATAGTGTAAATATATAAAACATTGATTCTATTAGGGGTTTCGTGTCATTCCATTATCTTTCACTCTATTTTTATTATACTGCTTCAAAATAAACAGCAATCATTTATTATTTGACAATAATGTAACAATGTAAGAAACCTAAGCGATAACGTATACATATACAGTTATTACTTTACTCAATACTTTAGAGATATATTCTTTTCACAAAAAAACAGCTGCTAGCATTTAGCTAGCAGCTGGGTAACTTATAAATAACTTAGAAAATAAATCATCTGTCGTTTCAGTAATTTTATCAAACAGATCACTTTCTTCCGCTTCTTGCTCTTTTAACATCTTAATTGTTTCACGTGCATCTTCAGGGTAATCGGTTATAATACCATCTACGTTTAACTTATAATATGCCTTTAAATTTTCCATATCATTTACTGTCCATACGTAAATTGGTTTGTTTAACTTCCTTGCTTCTTTTACTAATTTCTTATTTAACATATATTCTTCTGCTACGTAAAAGTCAGCCTTCACATTCTTTAAGTTAGCTCTACTTGCATACAGTATATACCCTACTTTTATATCTGGATTTGCACGCTTAAACTCTTTAATAAGTGGATAGTGTAACGTTTGAATTACACATTGCTTCTCAAATTCATTATCTTTAATCGTTTTTAAGACTTTGTTTACAAAATCTTTTTCGCCCCCATGAAGCTTCACTTCTATATTAAGTTTGATTTTGCCATTTGCTAGCTTAATGATTTCATCAAGTGTACTTATTTGTCCTGAAAGTCCATCTTGACTAAGGGTAAGCTGCCTTAACTCCGCCATCGTTAAATCTGACACATGCACATTGGCATTTGCGAGACGTTTCAGCTTCAAATCATGTATAACCGCTAGTTCACCGTCTTTCGTTTGTAATACATCTATTTCAGCGTAGTCTGCTTTTGCATCAATAGCACCTTGCACAGCTTCTTTCGTATTTTCTACGCCTTTTGATATATACCCGCGGTGCGCCATAATAATCGGTTCTTTATACGAATTTGAAATAAACGTTACAATGAAGGCAACGACCATTCCCGCAGTAATAATTCCTACAATGTATACGCCAATGAATTTCCAACGATGTTTTTGGAAGAAACATTTATCTGCTTTCGTTTTCGAATAATCTAATCCTTCTTCTAATAAAACATCCTCAACTGGAACCTTTTGTAAGTATAATCGCGTAATCGCCATAATATAAAATGGCGTCACGATAAAGCTGAATAAATACAATGTACTCGTTAAAAATACAGAAATCGTTGATTCAGCTAATAATGCAAATGTTCCTTTCGGGTTTGTAAATTCATAAACACCCCATAGGCACAATAAATACATTCCCAAAAACACGACATATACAATTCCAATTGAGATAAAAAATCCTACTAAAAAGAATAGTACTTTAAAAAAGCTTTCCTTTACTAAAGTTGCACTTTTACGTGCTGCCACGCGAAATGGTTTTTGCTCTAAAACAACAATAGGTAGAACGAAAATCCATCGAAGATTCAAATACGCGACTACAGCAAAGAACGTGTAATAACCAACTTGTCCCATCGTTGTCTTAAACAGTTCTCCTGTAATAAAGTTAGGAATTTGAATTTGCGGGATTAATGCCGTTTCATATCCCATATTCAAAAGAGGCAACAATACGACAGCATATAAAATAAATCCTGGTAAGCAATATGTGAAAAGAGTAGGTAAATACGTTACCGTTTTATATAAAATCGGACGTAATTTCACCTTCTGTCTTTTATGAGCGAAATACGAAATAATAATAAGCACCGCAAATTCTGTAAAGATAAGAAACAGTGCTAACAATGATAAAATTACGATTGCTAAGATGCCATAAGGCGTCTTTAAAAACGCTAATAATTCATCATTTGTCGCATTTGCATAACCACCAAAATACAATAACTTATTAAAAATAATTCCAAATAGTGGAACGAACACAATCGCTGCTAATAATTTATAAGCAAGTTGAAAAGTTAATACATTCCAAAAAGCAAATTTAACTGTTTGAAAGGAATGTCTCATTACTCCTGGTATAGATAGTTTTTTACGGTGTTGCATATATTCCTCCAAATTCTAAAACGGTATTTGAGATGGATTCCATATTTCCAGTCCTAATCCATCTTTTTAATAATAATATATTCCGCTTAACATGAACACTCTTATACATATAATGAAAAAAGTGATGGCTACTTCCCATCACTTTTTCATTTATTCTATTTTTTCTCTAGCCCTTGTCCAAATGCTTTCAAGAAGCTAAAACCGAATGTAATAGCTCTATTGATATCTGGATCTTTTAATACTTTAAAGAAATCCATCACTTTTGTTTTTTTACCACTATTTAATTCATCTGTTGCAAATTGCAATCCTGTAACTAAACTTGACGTAATTTGCTTCGTTATTTCTGGGTCAACTGAAGATAACGCTTCTCCTGCCCCCATCATATTGTTGAGTGCATTTTTAACTGGTTCACGATTTAGTTGCTCCACAGCGATTTTTGAAACATCTTCCTTCGCAGCAAGTAAACTAATTGCCGCATCTAATATACCAGCCTTCTGCAACTGTGCTAAAAGCTGCATTGTTTCTTCTACTGCTTCACGATTATTAGATAGCTCATTTAGAAGTTCATCTGCTACTTGCTGTTTCTGTTCTTCCTCTGTTACAACTTTCTTTTTAATTACAGTAATTTCTTTCGCCACTATCTCCGCCCCCTAGTCCACAAGTGATACGTATTGTTTTCTTTGCCATTTTCGCTCGATTTCAACACCGTTTTGCGGATTACGCTTTTTATCTCTCGGGTTTGAAGATGGTAACGGACGATTCCCTTTTTCACGTAATACACGCATCTTTACCATTGTTTGTTTGTACGCTGGTGTACACGTATAAAGATCTGTCGCCGTTCCAGTTAAAATATTGATTGCCTCTTCATTTACCGTTGCATGCATCGGTAAATATAGCTCTTTCCCCGTTACACGATCTGTAACAAGTGCCTGTACTTTAATTTTCCCAAATGGTGATGCTAATTCTACAAGGCCACCATCTTTCACATTGCGCTCTAGGGCAAGTTCAGGCGAGATTTCAACGAACACTTCAGATACTTTAGATAAAATACCAGCCGATTTATTCGTCATATTCCCTTCGTGGAAATGTTCTAACATACGACCATTATTTAAAAGTAAATCATACTCATCTGGCGCTACAACTGGTGGTACCCATTCATCTAATGATAGACGAGCTAGTTTATCCGTGAAGTTAAATCCGTCCACATATAATAGCGGTGTATCGCTACCATCGTGGCTACCCCAACATAAACTATTCCATCCTTCTAAACGATCGTATGTTGCCTGAGAATATAAAGGTGCAAGCGATGCAATTTCATCCATGATTTCACTTGGACTTGCATAATTCCAGTCCCCGCCAAGCGCACGAGCTACTTTTTGTAAAATCCACCAGTCTGGCTTTGAATCACCAAGCGGCTTCAATACTTCATATAATCTTTGAATACGGCGCTCTGTATTCGTAAATGTTCCCTCTTTTTCTAAGCTTGGTGCTGCCGGTAAAATAACATCAGCAAAACGAGCTGTTTTCGATAAGAACATATCTTGAACAACAAGGAAATCTAAATTCGCTAAAATATGTTGTACATGGTTGGCATTCGAATCTACTAAAGCCATTTCTTCACCCATAACATACATACCACGCAGTTTTCCTTCATCTGCTGCCAGTAACATTGCAATATTATTTAAGCCTGGTGCTTTCGGAATTGTAGTACCGTATGCTTTTTCAAATTTCGCACGAAGCACATCATCTGAAACCGCTTGGTAACCTGGAAGCCAGTTTGGTAATGTTGCCATATCACAAGCGCCTTGTACGTTATTATGTCCGCGTAATGGGTATGCTCCTGCACCAGGACGACGATAGTTACCCGTAACAAGCAATAGATTTGAAATTGCTGCTGAAGTTGTACTTCCTCCAGTATTTTGAGTTACACCCATTCCCCAAAGTACACAAGTACCATCTGCTTCATATACCATACGTGCCATTTCTTTCAGATTTTCTTTCGAAATCCCCGTAATTTCTTCTGTATAATCAAGCGTATACTTTTCTACCATTTTGCTATATTCATCAAAATTCTTCACATTTTCAGCTATGAACTTTTTATCGTGCCAATCTTGATCAATAATATATTTCGTAATACCAGCGAGCCATACGTAATCAGTTCCTTGGCGCGGATGAATGAATAAATCCGCACGCTCTGCCATTTCATGTTTACGAAGATCCGCCACAATTAATTTTTGGTCATGTAATTTATGAGCACGTTTTACACGCGTTGCAAGTACAGGATGTCCTTCTGTCGGATTTGCTCCAACGATAATGACAAGGCCTGCTTCCGCAATATCTTTCACTGTTCCAGCGTCCCCGCCCATACCGACAGTTTTAAATAAACCGTCTGTTGCTGGAGATTGACAATAACGGGAACAGTTGTCTACATTATTCGTTCCATATATTTGACGGGCTAGTTTTTGCATAAGATAATTTTCTTCATTCGTTACTTTCGAAGAAGAAATAAACCCAAATGCATCACTTCCATATTCTGATTTAATATGCTGCATATTGGATGCAACAACTTCAAGAGCCTCTTCCCATGAAGCTTCAACAAACATATCTCCTTGGCGAATTAATGGCTTTGTAATACGATCTTCACTGTTTACAAAATCCCATCCAAATTTGCCTTTTACACATGTTGAAATACCGTTAACCGGCGCATCTGAAACAGGCTGCACTTTCAAAATGTGGCGGTCTTTCGTCCATACTTCAAATGAACAACCTACACCACAAAATGTACAAACTGTTTTTGTTTTATTCACTTTCGTCTTACGCATCGCAGCCTCTACTTCTGAAACTGCTAAAATACTACTATATCCCGGCTCTACATCCTTTACAAAATCAATCATCGGATCTAACACATCCGGTTTCAATCCTGTCATGAATCCAGCTTCACCTAACATTGATTTCTCCATCAACGCATTACATGGACATACTGTTACACATTGCCCGCAACTTACACAAGATGAGTCATTTATACTTACACCATTGTCCCATATAACACGTGGACGGTCTAAGCTCCAATCAATCGATATAGTTTCATTCACTTGTAAGTTTTGACATACTTCTACACACTGTCCACAAGCAATACATTGATTTGGATCATATCGATAAAACGGATGTGACATATCCACTTCACACGCACTTACTTTTGGCTCATACGGATATTTCTGTTCCTCAATTCCCATCATATGTACTGTATTGTGGACTTTACAGTTACCATTATTGTTATCACAAACGGTACAATACAGTAGATGATTCTCTAATATTCGATCCATTGCCTCAGTCTGTGCCTCTTTTGCACGCTGGGACTGTCTTTCGATATGCATACCGTTCTCTAATTTCGTTGAACAAGCACGCAATAACTTTCCATTTACTTCTACAATACACGTATCACAAGTTTGAATTGGATCTACTTCTGGTACATGACAAATTTGAGGATGTTCCAAATTACTCTCGTTAAATAATTGTAGTATCGTCTTTTCACCTGATGCAGAAAATTCTTTACCATCGACGGTTACACGGACTGTCTGTTCTGCCATAGTTTCCCCTCTCCTTACAACCAACTGTACAACACAATCATGAATCCGTTTTCAAAATCGCATTACTGTACATATTTTTGAAACGCTCTACCCAAATACTTTCTTATGAAGTCGATTCTAGATGTTATAAGGTATAACTACGAAAGCTTGAAAATATCACTATTCTACAGTTCTATTATATCGTACATATACAATAATAACCAAAATAATCTGTGATCTTCTTGTTAATAGGTGTTTTTATTTTTCCCATTGTTTTATGATAAATGTGGGAGAGAAATACATATAAAAGGGGAATTAAATATGGGGCCTACGCAAGAGACTTATACAATTGTACGTTATCAATCTGGTACATTTTCAAAACAACTGGATGAGATTGTTACAGAATCTCCTATTACTATTAAATTGAATGGTGAAGAATATGTAACAGTCGTATGCACACCAAATTATATTGAAGATATGGTAATTGGTTTTTTAATTTCTGAGGGGATTATTTCTTCCTATAACGATGTTGAAGAACTATGGGTTCAAAAAGATAACGGAATTGTCCATGTAAAATCATCAAAAGTGAATCCGCTCTATCAAACTTTATATAATAAACGATACGTCACTTCTTGCTGCGGAAAAGGTAGACAAGGTTTTATTTTCGTAAACGACGCAGCAAAAGCAAAAGACTTACATGATATACACGTAAAAATTACTCCTGAAGAATGTTTTTACTTAATGAATACTTTACAACAATCTTCCACTACCTTTCGCCAAACTGGTGGTGTTCACAATACCGCGCTATGTGATCGAAATAATATCCTTCTATCAAGAATGGATATCGGAAGACATAATGCATTAGACAAAATATACGGTCATTGTTTACGCAATGATATATCTGTTAAAGGAAAAATTATCGCATTTAGCGGACGTATTTCATCTGAAATTTTACTCAAAGTTTCAAAAATCGGATGTGAAATTGTTCTATCTAAATCTGCCCCAACAAAACTAGCATTGCAACTTGCCCATGATTTAGGCATTACAGTCGTAGGGTTTATTAGAAATGACTCTTGTAATATTTACACACATCCAAAACGAATTGATGGCTATCAATCCAATGTTTAAAAAATAACTCCTCAATCGAGGAGTTATTTTAGTTATAAAAATGTAACATATTAAACGCTTGAATAGTTAATAAAGTTAATATATAATTTCATTACATAATTAAAACAAAACATTGTAGCATATATCTTTTCATTCTTTTACAAATTAAAAGAGACTTCTAACAAAACGCATACACATTCTTATAAAAGCAATGGATTTATTTTATTTAAAATCGACCAAGGAGGTTACAACGATGGAAATTCGCTTATTAACGACAGAGGACGCAGAAATATATTTAAAAGTTTGTATGGAAGGTTTAACGAAGAACCCGGAAGCTTTTAGCTCTTCTTATGAAGATGTTCTTAAACATGAGGATCCTGTAGCTGCTATGGCAAAACGATTAAGCAATCCGGATAAGTATACTCTAGGGGTCTTCAAAGATAACGATTTAATTGGTATCGCTACTTTAGAAACAAAGCCTTTCATTAAACAAGAACATAAAGCAAAAATTGGCTCCGTTTTTGTTTCCCCAAAAGCACGTGGTCTCGGAGCAGGACGAGCTCTAATTAAAGCAATTATTGAAAATGCCGATAAATTACATGTAGAACAACTTATGCTCGATGTTGTAGTTGGTAACGATGCAGCAAAAAAATTATATGAGTCATTAGGTTTCCAAACTTACGGCGTACAAGAGCGTTCATTAAAACATAACGGTCAATATTGGGACGAGGAACATATGGTTCTGTTCTTAAATGATTAATACTTCAATATAAGGTGAAACTTTACTCAGTGGGGGAGTTTTCCAAAAACATCTTTCTTAATAAGAAAGATGTTTTTTTCATTACAACAATGTAATCTTCATGTCACCTTTATCGATCGTACCAAACCTTTCCATTCATTATACTAAAAATATAAAGTGAAACTTTACTCAGTGAGGAACTACATCCCACGCTGATCGCATGTACTTGATATGTAGAGGAGAATGTGACATGAAACAAAACAAACGAGCTATGCTTTTAATATTTACTACAGCAATTGTAACTTCTGGATTAGCAATTTTACCTTGGTTTATTATATGAACACTCCCCCTAACAATGAAAAAAGCTGATTGCTTCTTAAGAAGCAATCAGCTTTTTTTATATTATAAAATCCCCAAAATTTTATTTACGCAACTTATAATAATAACCATAGATACGGCAACGCACATGACAACCGTATTACGATCTTGCTTTTCTTTTTTTGAAATTTTTTCTTTTGAATTCATGTGTATGATCTCCTTTTAAAAAAAGTGTGAGATAGGAAATTTTTCTTATCCGATGCGAGGTGAATACGAAAACCCTCTCTATCTCACATACACAATAGAATGGAATTGTCATTTTATAAATAAAATGACATGACGTTATGTCGCAACATAGGGTATTTTGTGTCGCTACGTTTTCTATTATAAAAAATAGTTGTGCAAAACTAGTGCATTTTTTATGTCAATTACTCTGAGCGAAAAAATCAGCCCTCCATTCAATCACATAAAAAGAGTTTTTTATTATTTTCATGTAAACTATACAAGTAGAATGAACAGTTTGGGGTGCACAAGATTATGGTAAAAATTTTATTAGTAGACGATGAAGAACGTATGTTACGATTATTAGATCTGTTCTTAAGCCCTCGCGGCTATTTTTGTATGAAAGCTACCTCTGGCCTTGAAGCACTAAAATTAATCGAACAAAAAGAATTCGATATTATTTTATTAGATGTTATGATGCCAAGTATGGATGGATGGGATACTTGCTATCAAATTCGTCAAATTTCCAACGTTCCTATCATTATGTTAACAGCTCGCAACCAAAACTACGATATGGTGAAAGGCCTCACGATGGGCGCAGATGATTATATTACAAAACCATTTGATGAGCATGTATTAGTCGCACGAATCGAGGCTATATTACGCCGTACAAAAAAAGATGGCTTTGTTAGTTTCAATGGTATTGAGTGGGATAAAACGAAACATACTGTCACAGTTTATGATGAAAAAATCTCATTAACTCCTATCGAATTTTCGTTACTCGGACTATTTTTACAAAATACAAACCGTGCTTATAGCCGAGATGATTTAATCGAAAAAATTTGGGGCTATGAAACAGATATCGAATATAGAACAATTGATTCACACATTCGTAATATCCGTGATAAACTACGCAAAAAAGGATTTCCTATTGAAGATTACCTAGAAACGGTCTATAAAGTCGGATATAAATGGAAAAGTGAATAATTACTTCGGTCAGTGGGAAATCGTATACCACTGACTCTTTATTATGAATAAGGTATGGTGAAAAAATGAGTAAACTTTCCCTTAAAATTGGGACATACTTTTTAATATTAGCTTTATGTATTGAAACAATTGCCTTCGTATCTTTTTATAAAAGTCTTTCAAAAATGCGTATTGTAGAGGAAACAGATGCTCTTTTAGAGAAAGGTAATCGCTATAGTAAAAAAATTAAAAGCCGCGAGAGACGGGATGAATATTATAAAGAAATGAAACACGCTGAACATAATAAAAATCCTAAACGTCCTGTGTACCCTGAGTTCGATATTACGAATGAGGCTGCACACTTAGTTGAATCGGAATCAATTTCTAACTCCGATATAGCTATCATTATTACTGACCATAACGGCAAAATTATTTCCACCTCAGAACCCGTAACAAAAGATATGCAAAAACAACTTACTTGTAAAACAGAAACTGTCCCAGACGGCGGATTGGTCGTTGAAAGGAACTGGAAAAAATCAAAGTTCATCACAACAGTAAGCCCACTTAACACAACAAAGTTTCAAGGAAAGCTATATATGTTATTAAAAACATCTTTCCTAGAAAATATGTTACTTAAACTCATGAACCAATTTCTTATCATTAGCGTTTTAACAATTATTTTAACAACAATTTCTGTCTTTGTTTTTTCACGCGTTATTACAGAACCACTTGTAAAAATGAAGAGAGCGACAGAAAAAATGTCAAAATTAAACAGGCCAATTCAATTAGGTATTAAACGAAATGATGAACTCGGAAGTTTAGCAAAAACAATTGAAGATTTATCGAGTGAACTTACGTATATGAAAAAAGAGCGCAATGAATTTCTCGCTAGTGTCGCTCATGAACTATTAACTCCATTGACCTATATGAAAGGTTATGCGAAGGTAGCAAAGAGAGACTCTTTAACAAAAGAGGAGCGAGAAGAATACTTACAAATTATTGAGGATGAAACGGATAGTGTAACCGATCTCGTCCAAGATTTATTTATGCTTGTACAATTAGAACAACACCAATTTGTTATAAAAAAACAAAAAGTGCTTCTTCAGCCATTTTTAGAACGAATGGTTGAAAAAACAAAAACAACATTAACAAATAAGCAAATGCAACTTCATGTATATTGCAAAGATGATTTAGAAGTTTGCATAGACGAAAGACGTATGGAACAAGTTATGTTAAATTTATTACACAACGCTTATCAACATTCGCCAGAAAACACATCCATTACGATACGTGTACTCATGGAAACAGATTCTTTTACAATAAGTGTACAAGATGAAGGTGAAGGTATTCCTGAAGAAGATATCCCGCATATTTTTGACCGTTTTTATCGTGTTGATAAATCCAGAACACGAGCTACAGGCGGAAAAGGCATCGGGCTAGCTGTTGCAAAAGAAATTGTAGAATTGCATAATGGTTCTATTCTAGTAACAAGCCAATTAGGAGCGGGAACAAACTTTATAATCGAGCTACCTTTTGAATAATATGCGTGTGAAAACACCAGTAGTAGTAAACACTACTGGTGTTATTTTGTTCATAACAACAGCTCATATAAGCTAAGCTTTTGAAATTATTCTTATTTCAATATAAAATAAAGGTACATTTGCAAAGATTTGGAGGGTGATATAATTGGATATCCATGTATTAACAAAAAACGAAGCAGAAATTTACTTAGAACTTCGCGTAGAAGGATTAAAGCAAAACCCTGAAGCATTCAGCTCTTCTTATGAAGATATTATTAATAAAGAGTGTGCAATTGAATATAAAGCACAAAAATTAGCACAAGACGAAAACTATACGCTAGGTGCATTTAAAGATGGAAAATTAATCGGGGTTGCAACACTGGAAACGAAACCATATGTAAAACAAGAACATAAAGCTAAAATCGGTTCTGTATATGTATCTCCAAAAGCACGCGGACTTGGAGCAGGAAAAGCACTTATTAAAGAATGTCTTGAGCTTGCTAAATCTTTAGAAGTAGAACAAGTTATGCTTGATGTTGTTGTTGGCAACGATGGAGCGAAAAAACTTTATGAATCATTAGGTTTTAAAACATTCGGTGTACAAGAACGTTCATTAAAATATAACGGACAATATTGGGATGAAGAGCATATGGTCTTATTCTTAGATGAAAATAAATAATAAAAAACATCCTCATGTTTGGAGGATGTTTTTTACTTTCTTGTAAACCATGCCGTGTGTAATAATTGAATCGCTTTCGCAATCTCGCCCTCTGATAATATCGCAAACCCAAGTAAAACTACATTCTCAGGCGCCGTACCGTCTTTATAGTACGTAGACACAGGATATATTTTGATACTATGTTTCGCAGCTTCTTGAATTAATTCTTCTTCCCGCATTCCATTATGCACTTTTAATAAAATGTGTAATCCCGAATCTTCTCCTATCACTTCAACACGATTAGAGAAATACTTCTCTATTTCAAAAACAAGTCGATCTCTCTTCTTTCGGTAGACGACACGCATTTTATGAATATGTTTTTCCCAATAGCCTTCATTTAAAAATCTTCTAATCACTTCTTGGTCCATTCTTGAAACACTTTGTGTATAAAATAAATATTGCTGTTGATACTTTTTAATTAATTTCTTCGGCAACACCATATAGCTCATCCGTAGCGATGGCAATAATGCTTTAGATAGCGTCCCCATATAAATAACTTTCCCCTCTGTATCTAACCCTTGCAGCGCCGGTATAGGCTTTCCAGAATAGCGAAATTCACTATCGTAATCATCTTCAATAATATACCTGCTCTCTTCTTTCTTTGCCCATTGTAAAAGCTGCATCCTTCTCGTAATAGGCATAATCATTCCATATGGAAACTGATGGGAAGGTGTAACAAATACAACATTCGCATTGCTATTTTCTAAATCTGCAATACAAATTCCATCTCTATCTAAAGATAACATTTGGACTCTTGCTTCTCCCTGTTCAAAAACAACCATCTTTCTATGATACCCTGGGTTTTCAACTGCATAATTGCTTCCCTTTAACAATTGAAACAATAGTTTCACTAATATTTGTGTTCCCGCTCCTAATACAATTTGACTAGCTGAACAACGTACACCTCTAGATTCATACAAATAATTCGTAATCTCTTCTCTTAAGCTCGCTTCTCCTTGAGGGTGTCCTAGAAAGAGCAGTTCGTTATTATGCGGCTGCCATATTTCATTTACAATTTTCCGATACATATTGAATGGAAAAGCATTTGTATCAATTCCTGTTTGTGTAAAATCAAATTTATAACTCTTCTCCTGAAACGGTACTTCTTCTATTCTATCTCCACTATCCTCTACATGAGCCATTTGCTCAATTTTGCATACAAAATAGCCTTTTCTCGATATCGACTCAATATAACCTTCTGCAAGTAATTGTTCGTACGCTGCCTCTACTGTATTTTTACTTACTTGTAAATGTATCGCTAACTTTCGCTTAGCCGGTAATTTCGTAAAAGGGACAATCGATCCATCTTTAATCTCTTTTTTTATATACTCATACAATTGCACATACAATGCCTTTTTACTATTCATATTTAAATTAGGCGTTAATTCTAACATAATATCTGACCCCTTAATAAAACTAAAATCTGATACTTTTTACAGTACCAGATTTTATATATAATTCCTTTTATCATGTCACACATAAAAAATCAAATACCGGAGAGGAGAAACATGATAATGAACAATGGTAGACGTATCGGACTTATTATGATTATTACAGGGGCTACATTATGGGGATTATCTGGTCCAATGATTCAGTGGCTATTTCAGCATACTAATGTATCCTCAATTGATTTTTTAACAATTCGATTGTTGCTTGCAGGAATATTTATTTTGTCTTTCTTACTTATAAAGAAACAAAACATATTTCAAATTTGGAAACACCCTAGATATTCTATACAACTTATTATTTTTTCTATTCTCGGCATGCTCGGTGCGCAATACGCCTTTATCGAAACGGTTCATATTAGTAATGCAGTCACAGCAACGCTATTTCAATTTCTAGGTCCTGTTCTTATTACCATGTATGTTGCATTTGAACAAAGAAAATTCCCTGCTTCCATGCAACTATTCGCAATTATAGCCGCGCTAATAGGAACATACTTTATTATTACAAATGGCTCAATTGAAAATATTGTTTTATCCAAAGAAGCTATTATTTTTGGACTATTAACAGCAATCGGATTTGCATTTTATACCCTTCATCCGGCTTCTCTCATTAAAGAATGCGGGACAACTGTAGTAATTGGTTGGGGGATGTTAATCGGAGGAATTGCACTACTTATTTATAATCGTTCATTCGGGTGGAATCAATTTTCACAAACCCTTACACTAAAAACTTTTTCTATGCTTATTCTTATCATTATTAGTGGTACCCTTTCTTTCCTTCTATATATCGGTAGTCTTAAATATTTAGCAGCAACAGAAACAAGCATTTTATCTAGCATTGAACCCCTTGTAGCTGCCATCGTTTCAATCACTTGGCTAAATGAATCTTTTGGAACATATCAATTATTAGGCGGCGTATGTATCGTTCTGTCCGTTATTTTTTTGACGATGCCTCAAAAAGAAACCGAACCAACCTATACAACGGAACAAATATAAAATGAAACTTTAATTAGTGGGGACTATCTCCCACTAATTATTAACCTACACCAATCGGGCTTTTACGTGATAAAAATGTCAAAAGAGGTCGTACAAAACTTACGACCTCTTTTTATACTTTAAAGGAATTGTCCCGCCTTCTAGCAAATACAATTACACTAACAATAAAAACTAGGAGTGTGGCACCATGAAAAAAATCGGAACTATGCTACTTCTCTCCTTCCTCATCACTGGATGTACACAAACGCAACCGGATTCAAAAGAACAAAAAAAAGACGTAATAGCAACGTCATCCACTCAAGTGAACGCACCTTCCTTCTTTCACCTTAGTGTTTTAAAAGATGTAAATTGGGAAGAAGCACCCTCATTCATAGACGGAAAAATACCTTTAAAAGGCATCGAAGGTAAAGTCGCAATGGCTGATAGTCCTATTATCGCAAATGAACAAAATGAAATAATGTGGTACTTTCTAGATTCTGAAATACCAACTGGAAAATTGTCTATTATTGCGCTAAAACAAGGATCTGTAACTCCAACACCAGTACTCTTTCAAAAAGAAACTTCCAAACAAACTTGGACTACTTCAAATACAATCGATTCTACTACAAGCGAACTCCCTCTCGCTATGTCACTACCTTCATCTGGATTATGGTTATTAAATATATATGTGAATGAAAAATATTATAATCAGTTTGTAATCACCGCTGAGTAAAGTGACAAAAATAAGCCACTTTCTTACAACAATGTAATTTCTACATCATGTACTTCGATAGTTGAATTATCTCTCTTCTCTTATACTTAAAGTAAGAAATGAAACGAGGAGAGATGAGAGATGAAAAAAATGATAGAAGTGATCGTAGCAGTAACTGAGGTTTTAGTGAATGGTAAACAAGTTGCAATGGAATTAAATAAATAGTGAAGAAACATAAATAATTCTACACTTCTTCATTATTTTGATTTCTTATCTCAAAAAAGCAGTGCCTTTTAGGCACTGCTTTTCGCTATTAATAACGTGGTATTTTCGTAATTTGTGCCACGCCTGAATCAATAGCTGCTTTCGCTACTGCTTCTGCAACACTTGGAACAACTCTTTTATCTAATGGATTGGGGATTACATAATTCGCATTACGTTCTTCATCAGTAATGATGTTAGCGATCCCATATGCTGCCGCTAATTTCATCTCTTCTGTAATATCAGTTGCGCGCACATCTAACGCACCGCGGAATATTCCGGGAAACGCCAATACATTATTTACTTGATTCGCATAATCCGAGCGTCCAGTTCCTACTACAGCTGCCCCAGCCTCTAATGCATCCTCAGGGAAGATTTCTGGAATTGGATTCGCCATTGCAAACACAATTGCTTTCTCATTCATCGTCTGTACAAGTTCTTTCGTTAATACGTTAGGAGCAGATACGCCAATAAAAATATCAGCTTGGTGAATTGCTCCTTTTAACGTTCCACGCACATGTTCACGATTTGTCTTTTTTGAAACTTCAATTTGTGCTTCGTTCATCCATGTTTCACCTTCACAAACAATACCTTCTAGGCTAACTAGCGTAATGTGCTTTGCACCAGCCTTTAATAATAATTTTCCAATTGCAATTCCTGCCGAACCCGCACCGTTAATAACGATTTTCACATTATCCATTTGTTTGCTAACAACTTTTAATGCATTAATAACAGCTGCTAAAACGACAATAGCTGTTCCGTGTTGATCATCATGGAATACAGGAATATTCGTTTCTTCTTTTAATCGTTTTTCAATTTCAAAACAACGCGGTGCTGCAATATCTTCTAAATTAATCCCTGCAAATGTAGGCTCTAAATTTTTTACAAGGGTAACGATTTCATCTACATCCGTTGTGCCTAAACATAGTGGGAAAGCATCTACATTCGCAAACTTCTTAAACAAAATACTTTTTCCTTCCATAACAGGCATAGCGGCTTTCGGTCCAATGTTTCCTAAACCGAGTACCGCTGTTCCATCTGAAACAACTGCCACCATATTGCCACGTGCTGTATAGTCATACACTGTTTCTTCATCTGCCGCAATCGCTTTACACGACTCCGCTACACCTGGTGTATACGTCAGGCTTAAATCATCCGCTGAATTTACCTCCACTTTACTTGTAATTTCAATTTTCCCTACTAATTCTTTATGCAATAACAATGATCTTTCATTAATTTGATTTGCTAACATACTTATAATCTCCCCTTAATTTGACAAGCTAGCTATACGAATATAGCTAGCTTGTTTGATCATGAAAACATTTTTAATAATATTGTCGCCGTTACAACCATTGCCGCCCCGCCTAAACGAGTTGAAATTTGTGCGAACGGCATTAATTCCATACGATTTGAAGCCGATAAAATAGCAACATCTCCAGTTCCGCCTAAACCGCTATGACATCCAGTTACAATCGCCGATTCAACTGGATACATCTTCATCACTTTCCCTACAAGAAAACCTGATGCTACCATTGTAAGAACAACCGATGCGCACACAACAACATATCCTACTGAAAGAACTGCTGCTACGTCTTTTAACGGAATATATAGCAATCCTAATCCAACCATTAAAGGCCAAGTTAAATTCTTCGAAATAAATTTATATAAATGGAATGCTCCTTGCTCCATTTTTGCTGGCATTAATTTAAAGTATTTCACAAGTGCTGCTGAAAAAATCATAATGATTGCCCCAGGAATACCGATGAACTTAGAAGCAAATCCTCCGAAGATGAAGAACGTACACGCAATTAATAAACCTGCTCCCATTAATGAGAAGTCAATTGGCTTCTCTGTATTTTGTTCTTTTAATAATTCTGCTTGATTGTCTGTTTTCACTAATACACCGTTACCACTAAGCTCCGGTTTCTTCTCACCTAAACGCTTCATATACCCTGCACTTACAATTGCGAACATATTTCCAATAATAGCTGCTGGAATAAGCTGTGATACAAACGTCGCTGATGATTCATTTAAAATATCACTATAAGCTAGCGACAATGGTAAAATCCCTTCCCCGATACCACCACTCACAATTGGTACGATGATAAAGAAGAATGTGTGCTTCATTTCAAATCCAAATAATGAACCGACCAATAACCCTACTGCTACAGAAGCTAACGTCCCTACTACTAAAGGAATAAACATGCGAACGAAACCTTGTACTAACACTTTACGGTTCATTCCTAAAATACTTCCGACTACTAAACAAGAAATATATAAATATAAAAAGTTCGATTTTTTCATTAACATAGTCGCAGCTTCCATTGAAGCTGGATTCATCCAGTTAAAAAATACAAGTAATGATGGAATAAATAACGAAAGTATTGCTGGACCGCCGATATTTTTTAAAATTGGAATTCTCATCCCAATATCGCCTAAGAAAATCCCCATGATCATAATAACTGCAAATCCACCAATCATATCTGCTGGCAATTTATTATATACAGATGCCCCATAAATAATAGCAGCCAATACTACATATAACGGTAAAGGTATAACACCGATTTTTACATTCATAATTTTAGAAGCGAAAGATTCTCTTTGTACTTCATTTCCTTCAGAAAATGATACCGCTTCCACATTCTTTTGAATTCCCATATGGCACCCCCTCGTTTTCTTAATAACAATATTAAAACGCTTTCAATAGTAAAAATAGTTTTTGTAAGTTTTGTAATTGATTTTGTAATTAAAAAAAGTATAAGCGACTTATATTAAGTCGCTTATACGTAAAACTCTATTTTCTTTTGATCAACACATCTTAATTTACTTACAGGTCTGCCCACATGTTGGTACATCATTTCGTTTTCTAACACCCCAATGTCAGTCAAAAACATTACATATTTTCGAATAGAAACTCTTGAAATTCCAACTAATTGTGCCATTTCATCTGTTGTAAACACTCTTCCATTCAACGACTCGATCTTCTGCCAAATTAATTGCAACGTTTGCTTCGTTAACCCTTTCGGAAGCTCTTTCGTGACAGTAGGCTCCCTTTTTTCTTTTTGTAAAATTAACGAATCTAATTCCGATTGACTAATTTTTTGTTGTTCTTTCATGAAAGTAAGTTTTTCTCGATATATAGTTAATGCCTCTTTAAATCGTTCAAATGTAAATGGTTTAATTAAATAATCTACTACACCATATTGTAATGCTTTTTTAATACTTCCCATATCATGTACAGCTGAAATCATTATAATATCGATTTCTTTTTCTTGGTTCCGGATATACATTAAAAGCTCAAAACCAGTCTCTTCAGGCATAAAAATATCAAGTAATACTAAATCTACTCGTGATTTCTCTAATATTTCGATCGCCGACTTTACTGAGTTAACTGCTTGAACAAGTTCAAATCCTCCTACTTGCTCTAAATAATGCGTATTTAGCATTGCTACCATCGGGTCATCTTCTACAATTAAAACTTTAATCATATTTGCCTCTCATCCCTACCTTTAGGTATTTCAATTGTTATCGTTGTTCCCTTACCTACTAATGAATGCATATGAATTTCCCCATTTATTCGCTGTATACTTTCTTTTACAAGATACAAACCATAACCGCGGTTATCTCCCTTTGTGGAATAACCTTTCGTAAATAATTCCTCTATTTCTTTTTCTTGTATACCTTTTCCCGTATCTTGTACTGTAATAGTTAGTATATCCCCATGTTGTATCTTAACTTCAACTCGCTTCTTTTCACAATTCGTAACTGCCTCTAATGCATTATCAATTAAATTTCCGACAATCGTAATAAGTTCATGAGTAATACTTTCATCATCTATTTCCGGCATATAAGAATCTTCACTTATAATTAATTTTATATTTTTCTCTCTAGCATAGCTGAGCTTACCTAGTAAAAAACCAGCAAATACTGGACTTTTTATTCTTTTCATAACTCCACCAATTTCATATTGATGCTCTGATACCATGCCGCTTATATACTTCTGTAATTCTTCATACTGCTTCATATGTGTAAGCCCTAATACGACATGCATCTTATTCATAAACTCATGAGATTGTGCCCGTAATGCTTCTGCATATAGTCTAATACCAGTTAGTTCCTCTGCTAGTTTTCTAATCTCTGTTTTATCACGAAATGTTGCAATTGCACCAACTATTTCTCCTTTTACATATAAAGGAACTCGATTCGTCACAATCGTAATTCCATAAATATTTTGTTCTTCGTTTAATTGTACTTCTCCCGTTTGCAATACTTCTTTTATACGTGAATTTGGCATATACAACTCAACATCTTTACCGATAAAATCTTCTTCAAGTCCGCTTTTTTTAAATAGACGTTTCGCTTCATTATTAATTAATGTTACTCTAGCCTCTTTATCTACAGCAATAATACCTTCCTTTACAGATTGTAGCATCGTATTTCTTTCTTCAAGAATTTTTGCTATCCTGTGCGGCTCAAGACCGAATAAACTTTTCTTTATATGTCTAGCTAGCAATATTGCTCCTATAATTCCGACTAATACACCAACTCCGACACCAATATAAATGATATGTCTACTTTCCTTAACTCTCTCTTTTACATTATCTGCTGAAATACCAACAGCCACAGCTCCAAGTTGTTCACCTGTTTCAGAAAATATTGGTACAAACACTCGCATGGAAATACCTAAAGTTCCTTCTGCTAACGATACATGTTCTTTCCCTTTCAATGCAGGCCCTTCATCTCCCCCAATAAAATGATGCCCTATTTTTTGAGGATTTGGATGTGACTTTCTTATTCCATTCATGTCCATAACTACAATAAACTGAACACCTGTGTTTTGTAATATTCTATTTGTATACGTTTGGATTGCAGAGGTATCTGCTTTCCCAACCAAACCATCGATTACAATCGAATCATTCGCCACAATGTGTGCAATTGTTTTTGCCTTCTCTGCTTGGCTATCTTCCGTCGTCCGTTCTACATTATGACTAATTAATATATCTGTCACAAGTAAAGAAAAAATTACAACTGTACAAACTAACAATGTAATCGTTTTCCATAAATTCCATAGTCTTCTTCTTTTTTTCATCCCGTTAATGACTCCCCTAATTGCTGAATAGAAAAATAAGTAAGGTGATATTATTTTCACCTTACTTATCTGCTGTTATTATACTTTAAATTTACTAGTCATCGCTTGTAGTTCTTCTGCCATCTCAGCTAAGTTTTGCGAAGCTGAACTAATTTCCTCCATGGAATTAACCTGTTCTTCTGTTGAAGCTGCAACACTTTGCATACTAGCTGTATTTTCTTCTGCAGCAGCTGCAATTTCATCAATAGCATTTGTCACTTCATTTGCATCTCCAGCAATTCTCTTCGTTGTTTCTACCATTTGATTAACTTGAGAAACAATATGTGTAGTAGAACTTAAAATTTCCGTAAAACTTACTTTCGTTTTTGTTACAACATCAAGGCCCTGTTGAACTTCTCCATTCACATTATCCATCGCCTTAACAGTATGTTCAATATCCGCCTTAATTTCTGCAATTAAATTTGCAATCTCTCCAGATGACTCTCCTGATTGCTCTGCTAATTTTCTAACCTCATCTGCTACAATAGCAAATCCTCGTCCCTGTTCACCTGCTCTTGCTGCTTCAATAGCCGCATTTAAAGCTAATAAGTTTGTTTGAGTTGCGATGTTTTGAATTGCTTCAGAAATAGCTCCTACTTGCTTTGATTTCTCATCAAGCAGTTTAATAATAGCATCTGACTCGGATACCGACCTAGAAATAGACTGCATTTGTTTTGCAGTTTGTTCAACTAAATCTTCTCCCTCTTCAGCTCTTTCTCGCGCATGTAATGAGGAAATAGAAATTGACTCTGCGCTTCCAGTTACATCTTGAATTGCTGTATTTACTTGTTGCAATGTAGCCGCACCTTCTTCAACACCTTGACTTTGTGATTCAGCCCCACCTGATACTTGTTCCATTGCAATTGTAATTTGATCTGTCGCATCATTTGCTTGCTGTACGCTCGCTGTTAACTCTTCTGCCGATGCTGCAACATGTTCTGCTGAAAAGCTAATTTGGGTAATAACATCTTGTAAAGACGTAGACATTTCATTAAATGAATTCCCTAATTTCCCTATGTCATCCTTGGAATGGATTGTAATTTTCTCTGTTAAATCTCCCTTACTAATTTTATATGCCGATTCAGCTATTTTTCGTAATGGCCTTGTAATAGACTTTGTAATGAAATAAATTAATATACTACCAAATGCAATAGCGATAGCAATGACAATCAAAGTCTTATAAAACACTGGACTGGCAGCTTGGGTAATTTCTTCATCGAACATAACGCCAACTACTTTCCAGCCCGTTTTCTCATTTGTTGCAAAGATTAAATTCTTTTTATCATCTTGTTCTGTATAAGACACATTTCCTTGTTTATCTTCATAGATTGGTTTAATCCAAGAATCAGTAACTTTTGCACCTGGTTTTCTAGATGGATGACTAACAATTTGCTTATTTTGATCTAAAATAACTGCATAACCTTTTTCACCAATGTTAATCATTTTGGAAATTTTTAAGATGTTATCTAAATTTAAATTAATTCCTATAACACCTTTACCATCTTTTACTTCTTTCGCAATTGTCACTACCATATTTTTTGTAGATGCTGACTGATATGGTGCAGTAACAATTACTTTCCCTTTATTTTCATGAGCTTCTTTATACCAAGATCTATCTGTTGGATTATACCCATCAGCCATCTGGATAAATGGTTCTCTTATAAACTTTCCTGTCTCTGTTCCAATATAAATACCTTCTACTTCTGGATGAAGCTTTATATATTGTGCTAACTTCGTTCTTACTATTTCTTCCTGTCCATTTGGATATGTATCCTCTGTTAAGATGTCTGCAAAGTACGTCGCATCAACAAATTTCTCTTCTATATTTTGAGAAATAACAGTATTTAAAATCGAAATATTCTCCTTTGCTTTAGCTGTCATTTGATGTTCAAAATTTGTTTTGGCAGTTTGATATGAAACACCACCGATAATAATTCCTGGTATAGTTAAAATAATAAAAAATGAAATGATTAATTTTTTATTGATACTCATACATTTAACCCAGTTAAATATTTTTTGCATAATAAGCCTCCTTTATGTAATGTGGATACTTGTGTCATTTTATACAATTAACATATATAAAACAATATATAATGATAACATGTAATTTTTTCGTCAATTATGCATTTTTGCATATTCACTCCTTATACGTATTTTAATCATAAAAATAAGAGAACTTTAGCATTATATATGCTAAAGTTCTCTTATTTCTTAACAGCTTATACTCTATAAAACTTCTCTTATAATCCTCAAATCTTTATCCTTCGCCTTATAGTCATATTACTAAAACTCTTCGTCCTAATTTATTTGACGCTCTTTACATAACTAATTGCCTGACTTCCCATTTGCGCCCATGCCTGTTCAAAGGTTTCTCTCGGTACTTTTACATCTAAGCTACCCTCAAGTGGATCTCGAATATATACAGATTCCTGATCATACCCGATAAGTACAATACAATGTTCATTATACGTAATAGAAACATCTCCACTATTTGTTTCCCATGTAGTAAATTCATCTGCATCTAATGGTGCAAATGTTGCATTTGTGATCATGACTACAGGTTGCCCTGCTTTTATACTCTTATAAATTTCTTCTATATTCTTCCCTGTTAAGTCTACAGCTTTATTAGGTAAATATTTTTCCGCTAACTGAAAAAGTGGCCCATGATATACACCATATCCCGATTCAGAAAATGTATAAATATTACCTACAAATCCTTCATTTGGATTCCCGCGCACACCATCGTCTATAAAATCAACTTTTTTTATTTCATTTGCTAATGTCATCTTATCCACTGAAACACCAGCGTATTGTAACATCATCGCTAAACTCGTCACTTCACAGCCTCTATCCAATTCTGGTAACTGCTGAATTAAGGGAACATTTGATAAGATGACTTTTTCATCGTTATTACTAAACTCCGTTTCTTTTCCTCTTTGTATATTTGAGAATGTTAACTTCTCTACATACTTTGGAATTCCATTTGTATATACACTCCATATTGCTGCACCTAGTAAAGCTGTACATATATACCACTTCAATTTTCTTATCGCTTTCACACCCTTATTAATTCGTTAAATAAGAATAAAATGCGTCAGCATCCGTTCGTACCATCGGTACAAAATTTAGTTCTTTTCCTTTTTCAGGCTGATCTTTTTTTATCTTTTCCGCTAACTCTTGAATATTCATATTCATTTTATCCATATTAAGCTCATCTGCCATTTGTAGCACCTTTTGTTCATTAATTTCTCTTAATATTTGATATATATCTTTACCATACAAATCAATATGATGTTTTTTTGCTTCTTCTTGTACTTTTTGTTCGTACACTTCTTGTGCTAACTCTTCAATTTCTTTTCCTTTTTGAGAAATGTCTAGCTTTTCTGCTTCTTCTCTTACTTTCTTTCCGTAGATTTCTTCCGCGATGTCTTCGATTTCTTTTCCATCTGTCGAAATACCTAATTTATCTGCTTCATCTTTAATTTTAATCGCATTAATTTGAGTAATTAAATCTACAATTGATGTATTCTCTATAGATATACCTAGCTTTAACGCTTCTTGCTTTACTTTTGTTTCATAGATTTCTTCTGACAGCGTCCCAACATCTTTTCCTTCAATCGATATGCCTAACTGCTCTGCTTCCCTTCCTACTTCTGTTTCATGAATTTCTTTTTCTAGTGTAATTTGTTCTTTTCCTTCCGTTTCAATACCTAGTTTCTCTGCTTTTTCTTCTGTATGCACTGCATGTATCTTACCATTGTTCAATTGTTCTTTACTGCGCTGCGTGTAATCTGTCTTTCCTTTTTGTGTTTCAGAAGGAGAGGCACCCCCTAATATACTTAAACTCATTACTCCAATAGTGAATACCGTCATCATTTTCTTTTTCAAAATTAATTCCTCCCTCTTATACTTTCTTTCCCATCATTCCCCTAGTTTTTTTAATACTATACATACATCTCATCGCTGCTTGAGATAACATTATGATTGATAACCCCCACTCACATACACCTAGTCTCTTCTTCATGTAACGAACTTTCTTTATGCCATACATAATATAAATAGTTTCTTAACTTTACCTTAAAAAAAGACGACCCTGTAAAAACAAGGTCGTCTTCTTACTTATATTTTTTGGTTTTTAGGGAAAATCACTTCAAAACAAGTGCCATCTCCCCATTTGCTCTCTACTGATATTTTTCCGTAATGCTTTTCTACAATCCAATTTGCGATTGAAAGACCTAATCCAGCTCCTTCTGACGTACTTCTTGCTTTATCCCCTTGATAAAAACGATCAAATAATTTCGGAATATCTTCTTCTTTCACTCCTATCCCGTCATCTTTCACCTGTATGCGAATTGAACTACTCGTTTGCGTGCAATCAATTTGAATATGCCCACCTTCGTTTGTATACTTCATCGCATTATCTAACAGTATGACCATCATTTGATGAATCCGCTCTCTATCAGCCATAAAAGATACACCACGTTCTACTTTTAGCATCATTTCTTTTTCTTGATAAGAAGCAATCTCTTTATATGGAGCTACTATTTCTTCTAACAATTTATCAAGTTCAAATGTTTTCTTATCCATCTCAATTTGATTAGAATCAGAACGTGCTAGCAATAATAAATTACTAACGAGTTTCGATAACCGCCTACATTCTTTTGAAATTGTAGAAATATCCATCGCTTTTTCTTCTATCGTAGCGGATGGTGACTGGAATAAAACATCCGTTTTTGATTGAATAACTGCAAGTGGTGTCCTGAGTTCATGTGATGCATCAGAAACGAATTGTTGCTGTTTCTCCCATGAACTTTGAATAGGTACAAGTGCTCTACCAGCTAGGAAAAAGCCAATACCTATCGCACAGAGGCTTCCTATGCTACAACCTATAACGAGAATTAAAAATAAAGTATTTAACATTCCTTCTTCCGCTGTTATATCTCGCACGATTTGAACTATTTCTCCATCTTTTTGAAGCGAAAATGCTCTAAAATATCGTCCTTGTATTTCAATATCTTGTAACTCCTCTAATTTTTCGGGAGAAAAACTTTCCAAATTCTCTTCAAAAATAGAACGGAATTTACGGTTATCGCCCTCTATTTTCACTATTTTTCCATTCCAAGTTATTCTAGTTACTCGCGGATCTCCAATTTGGATATTCTCCATGCGTTTTCTTGGTGGTATTTTAACATCTAATTTTTCTCTATACTGAGCCATCATTTTTATAGATTGATCCACTTCATTATAAATACGCTTATATGTGTATGAATAAATAATACTACCTAATATACCTATTAATAGAATAAATACTAATGAGTTCACTATAGTCAAACGAATGCGTGTTTTTTGAAACATACTTCCTTTTTTCATTGTTCTTTTAATATATATCCAATACCTCGAACGGTTTGAATATCTTTCTGATAACCGAATGGTTCTAATTTTTTACGCAAATGATGCACATATACTTCTACAATCGCTACTGTAGTATCTGAATCAAATCCCCAAACACGATCAAAAATTTGTTCACGCATTAAAATCTTCCCGCTATTTTGAATGAGATACTCTAGTAGCTCATATTGTTTCAATGTCAACTTAATACTTTGTCCATCTACTTGAACGTCTTTATCTTTTCCGAACAATTCAATCCCTTTATAACGAATTGTTTGCTGCGTTGTTAAACTACCACTTCTGCGTAGTAAAGCACGAATTCTCGCTTTTAATTCAGGGGCCTGAAATGGCTTAACAATATAGTCATCTCCACCAAAGTCCAATCCCTTCACCCGATCTTCTAAAGAATCTCTCGCTGTCAAAAACAGGACTGGTGTTTCAATCTTTTCATCTCGTATTTTTTGAATCACTTCAAATCCGTCCATCCCTGGCATCATCACATCCAGCAAAATTGCATCATATATATTTTGAAGAGCTAAAAACAATCCATCTTCTCCATTTATTGCCGTATCTACTTCAAATTCATCACGTAAAATTTGTACGATAGACTCTAATAACGAAGCATTATCTTCTACTACAAGTAAACGCATGCTCTCACCTTCCATCAAATAGTTCAATTCTATTTATTATTACATTTCTTCTCTTTATAACAAAAGAATGTAGTTACATTACGTAATTTCATTTTTAACTATTTCCTTCTAAAATTTTGAAGTTTTATTATAAAAACTTTGTCTTAAATTTAGCTTAATAAAAAATTGAAAGAAATAAGATTCCTCTTATCTCTTTCAATTTTTTATTACATATACCTTTTTACTCGGCAACTCTAAACAATTTAGCTGACCGCCATACACAGCCCCGCCATCAATCCCAATAATACGATTACTACCAAAATACACTCCGCAATCCTCACTACCATGAAGCGTTTTTGTTTCCGTATGCCCAAATACAACAACCTTTTCACCGCTATATCCATTATGAAATTCATTACGGATCCACATTAATGTATATGGTTCAGATTCAGAAACTCGTTTCATCGGTTCAACCCCAGCATGTACAAATATATACTCTTCTGTTTCAATGTAATGATCTAATTCTTGAATAAACTTTATATGTTCCTCTAATACACGAGAGTGTAAAATCGGTTTTTGGAAGTCTTTCTCATTAACCGCAATATCTTCTTCTACAAATCCATAGCTATATAATGTCTTATCTCCACCATTTCTTTTTACCCAATGGTTCCATGAACGTTCCTCATTTGTCGTTAACGCCTTAATCATCATATCTTCATGATTTCCTTTTAAAATGAGTGCTCCCTCTTTTTTCAATTCTCTTACCTTTTCAATTACAGCACGCGCATTTGGACCACGATCTACATAATCTCCCAGTAAGATTAATTGATCCTGTTTCGCATCATATTGAGCTTCTTCCAATAACTGTTCGAACTTTTCTATCTCTCCATGAATATCACTAATAACAAGAATTCTTTTCATATTATCCCCCCTCTTTCTAATTATAGTTCAAAACGACAGAAAGTTCAGAATTGAAATCCCGCATTAACGGGCAGTAAGCCCCCCACTGATTACAGTTTCACTTTATTACAAACTAAACTATTATCCTTACAACAATGTAAGTCTCTTGTCATCCAATTCGATAGTTGTAATTACTGTATTTCCTTATACTGAGAGTAAGAAATGAAACAAAAATAAGGAGAGATGAGAGATGAAAAAAGTAATGGAAGTTGTAGTAGCGGTAGTAGAGGTTTTCTTAAATGGTAAACAAGTCGCAATGGAGTTAAATAAATAATGAAAAGGACAACATTCACTCTAGACCCTTTACTCATATAAAAGAGATAAGACTTCATCATTTCTTTGATCCCTTATCTCCCTATAAAGAAAGCCGTATCCCTTTTAAGGATACGGCTTTCTCTTATTTTTGACTCGTACGAGCTGAAATGCTAATTGCTCTATCTGTTGCTTTGGCAGCTTCATCTAACGCTTCTTTACTATTCTTCCCGTCATACATCGCTTCTAATGCTTTTACAACTGCATCTCGTGATTCTGGGAATACACTAATTAAAGCACCTTGTGTTGCTGGAGATTGCTTCGTCGCTTGCAATTGATCTACTGTTACTTTCAACTGTGGATATTTTTCATATTGCTCTTTTACTAATGGCTCATTATATGCATCTGGATTAATTGAGAAATAACCTGTTGCAGTATGCCATTTTGCTTGTACGTCTGGCTTCGTTAAATATTTCATAAAGTCCCAAGCACCTTGTTGCGTTTCTTCTGAAACCATATTCGTCATCCATAATGATGCTCCACCAATAACAACACCATTTTGTTTCGAATCCTCTGGATACGGAATATATGAAACACCTACATTAAACTTAGATGCATCGATTAAATCACGAACACCTGCTGAAGAATCTAAATACATAGCAACTTGTCCAGATTGGAACGCGGCACGAATATCATCCCAACTTGCTCCATACTTTCCAAGGGCGCCAGCCTTATTTAAATCATCTAACATTCCAAATACTTTCTGTCCTTCTTTACCGTTGAATACCGCCTTCTTTGCAGCATCCTTACGACCGTTTTCGTTATCTACATATAAAGCACCTTGTGTCGCTAACAATTCTTCAAAGAACCAACCGTAGTTAAGCATGGAGAATCCATATTGTTTTACATTTCCGCCTTCTTTAATCGTTAACTTTTTCGCTGCTTCTTGTAATTCCGCATATGTTTTTGGAGCTTTCTCTGGATCTAAGCCCGCCTTTGCGAAAGCATCTTTATTATAAATTAATACTGGTGTAGATGAATTAAATGGCATAGAATACATTTTTCCATCAACTGAATAATAATTTGTAATTGCTTTTTCTAATTTTGACGTATCGTACTTATCTTTTTTTATCCAGCTATCAATTGGTGTGATTTTTTTACTATCAATCATATATTTCGTTGTAATTTCACTCGATTGAACAAGAGCTGGCGCTTCTTTCGTTGCAGACATCGTTCTAAATTTCGTTAAAGACTCTTCATATGTCCCTTGGAACTCTGCCTTTATCTCATATTTATTTTGCGACTTATTATAGTCTGCAACAAGACCATCTAATACTCCTTGTGTTTTTCCACTCATCGCATGCCAGAAACGAATTACAGTTTTATCACCATTTTTTTCAAATGGTGATACTTTTGCCTGTGCTTCAGGTTTTCCCTCTGTTTTACTATTTGAACAAGCTGCACTAGATAATGCCATTGTTGCTACCATTAATAGAGCAGCACCTTTTTTAACTAGACTCATTTAAATCCCACCTTCTCTTAGTTATTTAATTGCACCTTTTGTTAATCCTTGTTGTAATTGCTTTTGCCCTAAAAATAGTAAAATCAATGTTGGAATAACGATAACCGTAACACCGGCCATTACGCTTCCCCAATCAGTTGCAACTTCTTGAGACTGAAGCTGCTTTACACCGATTTGCACTGTTCTTACTTTTTCATCAGTGGTCACTAAAAGTGGCCATAAATACATATTCCATGTTGTTAAAAAGCTATATACTCCAAGCGTAATAAAACTCGTTTTACAATACGGTATTACAACGCTGAATAAAAATCTTATATTTCCAATCCCTTCAATAAAAGCAGCTTCTTTCAGTTCATTCGGAAGTGTCATAAAATGTTGACGTAACAAGAAAATACCGAAAGCTGTTGCAAAAAACGGCACTGTCATCCCGGCGAAACTATTGATCCAGCCAAAGTTTTGAATCGTTAAAAAGTTAGGCACCATCGTTGCTTCCCACGGAATAAGCATCGTTGAAATAAACAGGAAGAAAATTAAGTTTCTCCCTTTAAACTGAAGAAAAACAAAAGCATAAGCTGCTAAACTTGATACGATAAGTTGTCCAATCATAACGACTGTCGATACAATTAAACTGTTATATAAGTATGTAAAAAGCGGTACTTTTTGAAAAATATTAATGAAATTATCAAAAGTAAACTGGGTCGGAAATAACCTTCTCATTTGAATATCGTCTGGTGTCATAAAGCTTATTAAAAAAGCATACAGTACAGGAAAAAATACCATCACTGCACTAATAATGAGTAGCATGTATAATAGGAAATTTTGTTTCCACTGTTTAACAATCATTTATAATGCACCTTTCTCTCAGCAAACTTAAATTGAAGTAATGTAGCAACGAAAATGAAAACAAATAATACCATCGCTTGTGCACTTGCTGTTCCAAATTGATGATTCACAAACGCCTCTTTGTAAATCGAGTACACAATTAAATTCGTTGCATCATTTGGTCCACCGTGCGTTAAAATATCAATTTGTCCAAAGCTTTGGAACGCACTAATTAATGTTACTGTTACAATAAAGAATAAAGTTGGTGATAGCATCGGTAATGTAACACGGCGAAGCTTATATAAATAACTAGCGCCATCTATAGATGCACTCTCATATAAAGACGTATCAATATTTTGTAAACCACCTAATATAACTAAAAATGCAAAACCTGTATTCACCCAAACTGTTGTAACTGATACAGAGAATAGTGCCCAGTCCGGACTCGTTAACCATGCGATTGCAGGAAGGTTCATAGAGGCTAATATATTATTAAATAATCCTACACTTGGATGAAATAAAAATAGCCAAATCACTGCACTAGCAGCTACTGATATTCCCATCGTCGAAGAAAACAGAACTCGGAATAACCCAATACCTCTTACCTTTCCATTTGCAATCAATGCAAGAAACAAAGCAAATATAATACTCGTAGGAACTGTATATAAAACAAATAATAAAGTTGATTTTATACTTTTGTAGAAGGCTGGATCAGAGAATAAATATTGATAATTTTCTAAGCCAACGAAAAGATTAGCTTCTCCATGTATATCGGTTAAATAAAAACTATAATAAATCGTCCTAAACAATGGATAGAACAGAAAAATCGAAAATAGCAAAATAGATGGCGCCAAAAACAATAATCCTACTCTTAAATCTTTCGTTCTCTCCCATAATTTTTTCTTTTTTGACACCTTTGTTTGAACTGGTAACTTACTTACTTCGATCATTATTTCGCCACCACTTTCAACTCTTCTTCAGCTACCACTTTTAAGCGTTCATTCGTGTTTTCGTTAAAGAAGCATAACTTTTCTTGCGAGAATAATAATTTTACTTTGTCACCTTTGTTCAGGAGTAACTGTCCGATAACTTTCGCACTCCAAGTTGTTCCATTTACCGCAAAGTTCAATATAGATTCATTCCCTAATACTTCTACAGATTGCAACGTCACTTCTTGTCCCTCCTCAGACAGTGCAATATGCTCAGGGCGCATGCCTATGCGAATTGTTCCTTCTGGTAATTGCTTTAACTGTCTAATAGATAATGGAATTTGCAATTGTCCTATATGTAATACACCTTTTTCTTTATTTACTTCCCCATCATTTATATTCATAGAAGGAGAACCTATAAAACTTGCAACAAATTCGTTTGCTGGTTCGTTATATATGTTAAGTGGTGTTCCAACTTGCTGTATACTTCCTTTATTTAAAACCATGATACGATCACCCATAGTCATCGCTTCTATTTGATCGTGGGTAACGTAAATCATCGTAATTCCTAATCGCTGCTGAATTTCTCTAATTTCAATTCTCATTTGCGCACGTAATTTCGCATCCAAATTCGAAAGTGGTTCATCCATTAAACAGATTGGCGCTTGACTCACAATTGCCCTGGCAAGTGCAACACGCTGTCTTTGTCCGCCTGATAATTGGCCTGGTTTCATTTTCACATACTCTTTCAGTCCTACCATTTCAATAGCTTCCATTAATCGCTTTTGTCGCTCTTCTTTTTGTACTTTTCTTACCTTAAGTCCAAATAAAATATTTTCTTCTACAGATAAGTGTGGATATAATGCATAATTTTGAAATACCATTGATAGATTACGGTCTTTCGGCTCTAGATCATTTGCAACACGTTCATTAATAATTAAATCTCCTGAAGAAATCTCTTCTAAGCCAGCGATCATTCGTAATAATGTGCTTTTCCCGCATCCCGAAGGTCCAACTAAAACAAAAAATTCACCCTTCTTAATATGAACCGATACGCCTTTAACCGCTGTCTCTTCTGCATTTTTATATACCTTTGAAACATTTTTCAATTCAATCACAAGGTTGCACTCCTTTTTTCTTCTTGTATCCATACTTCATAATGACTTGTTGAAATCGCACTTGCTCCTGCACGAATTGCAATTTCCGCATCTTCTCGCGTTTGAATCAGCCCTCCTGCAATAATAGGAAACTCTATTTCCTCTACTAGCTGCTTAATAATAGAAGGCATAATCCCCGGCATAATCTCTACTGCATTTGGTTTAGTCGTTTTACAATTTTCAATTGATTTAGTAAGAGATAAAGTATCTACAATAAAAATACGTTGAATTGTTTTCAATCCAATTTTATTAGCATTTCGAATTGTTGAACCCTTTGTTGAAATAATACCTTGTGCCCCGATAACATCTTGAATATACAAAAGCGCTTCCTCTGTATTCGTATTTAAGCCTTGTATAAAATCACAATGAAGAAATACATCATGTCCATGTTTCTGCAATTCATATACACGCTCTGGTAATTCCAGCATTGAACCAGTCATAAGAAAAACTGTTTTCGGCAATTTTTTGTATGCTTTGTATCCTTTCCAATCCTTTATCATCGCAATATAAGGTTCTTTAAACATTTATTCCACCTAACTGTTCTATTTTTATCCAAACTAAAAACACCTACTTACATAGAACGCCTTTCTCCTTATTTGAACTCTAGGGAATAGAGCACACCTAAGAAAGTGGCACATTATATGTAAGTGGGTGTTCTCAAATGTTCTCTACCCTAGTTATTTTGTTACCTTTACTATATTACGCATTTATTAAGTCAGTTTTGATAGATTGTTAATTAGGTGTTAATCGAATGTTAATATTCACCATATCATTATTTACATTAATCTAGATATTAAAATATAAATAAATAGAACGAAACAATACTTAAAATTCAATCAATATGTAAATTCATTCCATAGTTAATGATTTTTAGTTTGCTTGCCACTGCTTGCAAACTAAAGTTATCCCAAGCAGTACTATAAAGTGGAATGCGCCTTTTCTCTTGTATTGATATGGCCTAGGCTGTAACAACATCAGTACCATATCCGTTCCCTTGAAACTCAGCTAAAGTTTCCACACTTGCCTCAGCAGCTACGGGCGTACTTCTGGCACTGCAACAAACAGAAACTACTTTTTCATTTTTTACAATTGCCAAATAAGGTTGCCTCCTTATTTACTCCATTTACCATCCATTCATAATCTATTTTTCATGTTCAAAATAAAAATCCCATTCAAATACACATTACTGAATCCATCATACTAACTGATTTCTTCATTCTGTCTATCTAAATGGGATTATTTTTCGTTTTTTACTCTACTGGTTGTTGTGGCTGTACTACTTCATTCGCTCCAGCTACCCTCAACATATTTACAATATCTTTAAAACCTCTTTTTTCAGCGTATTGCAGTGGTGTCAGATGTTCCTTGTTAGCCATGTTTACATCTGCACCGTGATCAATAAGTAATTGAATTACTTTCTTATGGTTTTCACTACCATTTCCTAATACAATTGCTTCTAATAACGCTGTTCCACCACGTTCATTTTTATAATTCACATCAATATCTGTATGCTCTAATAATTCTTTAACAACCTCTACATGGCCACGCTCAGATGCAGAAATAAGTGCTGTCCCACCTGACCTAGTCGTTTCTTTCGTATTAACTCCTGCATTAATTAATACTTTTACAATATCCGTATATCCTTCTCTACTTGCATAAAGAAGTGGATTACTTTTTTTCTCATCTTTAATTTCAATATTAGCACCTGCACCAATTAATGCTTTAACTGTCTCTACATGATTTTGGTACGTCGCTGCAAGGACAGGCGTTTCTCCGTTGTCACCTTCTACGTTTATATTCGCTCCATCCTGAATCAACTTCATAGCTGTCTCTGTGTCTCCAAGAGTAGCTGAAAGTAACAACTGTTTGTCCATTAAATTTATACTTTTCTCTTCTTTAGATTCTTCCTGTTCTTTATGCTTCTCTTTTTTCTTCTCATTTTTCACATGAACCGGTTTCGATTCTGGTTCTTCTTGCTTATCGCAAGCCACTACCGTCATTAAAAGTCCTAATAAAATACATAATAAAATTTTTTGTTTTCTCACAACTACAGCTCCTATGAAAGATAATGTTTTCTTAACCATTCCTCCATCACATACAATAACTCTTCTTGAGTACATTTATCCATAAGCCCTTTAGATTCCTTCTTTAATCGGATTATCTTAAGCTTATACTATGTTTCTCAACCTATTGAAATGATACGCCTGATGGCCCCATCATTAACATTATGAAGCAATTAGTTTAGCACGTTTTTACCGCATTTGTATACATTTCTAAAAAGTACATAAAGTGAAACTTTAATTAGTGGGGGTTTTGTTCATCCACCACTAATTATTAGCCCACACCAGTTGGGCTTTTACGGGCAGCCCGACTCCACCTAACTTCTTTGCTTTCACTAAATTTTGAGGTGGGGATCTTACCGCCCGTTAATGCGGGATAAATGATTGCTTTAGGTTACTATATTCCATTGTAACCGTTCTTCTAAAAATTTTACACCTTTTCTATATTTGCACCTGAGTAATAATAGAAAAAGACAACTATATAGTTGTCTTTTTCTATTATTAATGATGTCCACCATGATTTCCTGCCTTCGGTTTCCCCATCATCTCTTTATTCATTTCCCATTTATGCTCTGCTAGCTCTTTATACGAAAGAACTTTCCCCTTATAGTTAGATACAAAGCTCTCTGCATCTTTTTTATTTTTAAATGAGATGACATTATAAGCCATCGGTGTCGTTATTGTTTTATCATATACGTAAGTAGCGTCTTCTAACGAAATCCAATCTTTCGAATCATAATCTCGGACAAATTTCTCTTTCGTCTTTTCATCTGAGTTGATCTCCATCCATTTATACATACAACCGATATCATCAAACTTTAACGCTTTTCCATTTTCTAAAATAATTTCTGTTGCAAATTGATTATCTGTTACCCCAATTTGGCAAATATCACATTTATCATGTTTCTCATCAATGGCAACAGCTGCTGTTTCCTTTTTCCCACACCCGACTACCGTAAATACGAAACATAAACATATAGCAAGTACGACATATTTTACTTTCATCAATATTCCTCCCTAGAAACCGTATACTCCACGAAAAGAATACCAAAAGGTTGTGTGAGATTTGTGAAAAAACAATGTGCTTTTTGTAATATAGAAAACAAAAAAAGATGTGTAGTTATTTCTACACATCTCTCATCACTCGCAACCTGTAATTAACAAATCATCTTCTAATTTAACTAATAATGTATCCGCACTAATTTCCTGTCCAACTTCTACATTTACCAATCTTATATTTCCACTAATCCCGACTGCAATTTTTTTAAGCTCACCGTCATTTTTTCGGATCATCAGTAATTTTTCCCATTCATATACGTAAGAAGATTCATTAATAAAAATCTCCTCTACTTTTCCTTCATAAGAGCTATAAATCTCTTCAATTCTCGTTTTCATATAACATCTACTCCCTATTTCACACTTCACTATTTTCATCTTATTCTACCATTCTTACGAAAAGCAGCTTACTTTTTAAAAATTCAAATTAACTACCGTGAACAAAATGAACAAAATAAAAATTATGCTTCTAATGATGTTATTTTTCAAATTATTTACCATTTGAATAGATGCTTTTATTATAAATAAAAAACCTTTTTCTGAATTTTTATTCTATTTTGAAAGCGCAATCATTCTTTTAAGGGGGAAATTACATGTTAGCACTACTTGGATTTGCGATGGTATTTGTCTTTATGTTTTTAATTATGACGAAACGTATGTCAGCGCTAGTAGCATTAATATTAATTCCGAGTGTTTTTGCATTAATTGGCGGATTCTATGCCAATATGGGGCCTATGATGTTAGAGGGGATTCAAAAATTAGCACCTACTGGTATTATGCTTATGTTCGCTATTTTATATTTTGGGATTATGATTGATAGCGGTTTATTCGATCCTGTCATTAGTAAGATTTTAAAATTTGTAAAAGGAGATCCTTTAAAAATCGTTGTCGGAACGGCTATATTGACTATTATCGTTTCTCTAGATGGTGATGGTACAACAACATACATGATTACAGTTTCCGCAATGTATCCACTATATAAGCGCCTTGGAATGAACCCCCTCATATTAGCTGGAGTTGTTATGTTAGGGGCAGGGGTAACAAATCTTACACCTTGGGGTGGACCGACAGCTCGTGTTATGAGCGCACTTGGACTTGAGGCTTCCGAATTATTTACACCTCTTATTCCAGGAATGATTGCTGGTGCAATTTGGGTTGTTTTCGTTGCCTACTATCTTGGAAAAAAAGAAAGAAAACGTTTAGGAATTATGGATGTACAATATTTAAAACAAATGCAAACAATGGATGAGCAAGCTGCAACTGTCGAAGCAGCAGTGCATAAACGCCCTAAACTTCTATGGATTAACTTTTTATTAACCGCCACATTACTTGTCTGTCTCATACTAGAAGTTATGCCGTTACCTGTTTTATTTACAGTCGCTTTTGCTATCGCTGTTATGATTAACTATCCAAACTTAGAGCAACAGAAAGAACGTATTGCTTCTCATGCTGGGAATGTATTAGCAGTTGTTTCTCTCGTATTTGCTGCCGGTATTTTCACTGGTATTTTATCTGGAACAAAAATGGTAGATGCAATGGCTAACAGTGTAGTAACTCTTATACCAGATGCACTTGGACCACAATTGCCAATTATTACAGCACTTCTCAGTATGCCATTCACATTTTTCATGTCTAATGATGCATTTTACTTCGGGGTATTACCTATTTTGACGAAAGCTGCTGCGACTTACGGAATTAGTGCAGCTGAAATGGGGCGTGCTTCCTTACTTGGGCAACCCGTTCACTTATTAAGTCCTCTTGTCGCTTCCACTTATTTATTGGTCGGAATGGCAAAAGTTGATTTCGGTGAACATCAACGCTTCACTTTATTATGGGCCGTTGGAACGACAATGGTTATGTTAATTACCGGAATTGTAATTGGGATTATTCCAATATAAGATGCAAAAAAAACAGTAGAAGGAATAAAATCCTCTACTGTTTTTTATTATGAAGAAACAAGAAAATAACGTCTCTCCGGTCTCCCAACACTTCCATATATTAGCTCTGCGTGGACTTTCTTCCCAGATATCAAATACTCTAAATAACGCCTTGCAGTTGATCGGCTTACGCCTACCATTGAACTTAGCACCTCTGCTGTAATCCCTTCTTCATTAACTGTTAACATATGCTTTTTTATTTTCGCTAAAGTTAAAGGATCTATCCCTTTCGGGGCATATTCTATTTGATCTCCCTTCACCCCTCTTTGAGACCATAAATATTCAATTTGCTCCGTAGATAATTGATTATTTTTCTTTAACTGTATAATCTTTTTTTGATAGCCTTCCAGACTTGCTTTAAATCGGTCAAACATTAGTGGCTTTACGATATAATCTGTTACTCCGCCCCGCAGGGCGTGCCTCACTACATCTGTTTCCGATGCCGCTGTAATCATAATAATATCTGTATCGTGCAAATGATGCCTAATATATGTGACAAGTTCCGTTCCTTGCATATCAGGTAAGTACACATCTAATAAAACAAGCTGTGGCTTCACAAGCTCTAGCCATTCTTTCGCTTGTTCTCCAGTCGTTGCCGTTCCAATTACTTTAAATCCCTCAATTTTCTCAGTAAAACGACGATGAATGTCAGCAATCCGAATATCATCTTCTACAATTAATACTTCAATCTCCTCACCCATTACTATTCGCCTCTCTCTTTCGGTAGTGCAATAATAAATAACGCACCACCTAAATCCCCTTTTTCAATTGCAATACTTCCATTTAAATCTTCTACTAACTCTTTCACTTTTGCTAATCCATATCCTCGCTCTCCTCCTTCTTTCGTCGAAAAGCCTTTATAGAATATGCTAGTAATTATTTCATCATGAATCCCTTGTCCTGAATCTTCCACTTCAATTAATATTTCTTCTCCAATATCAGTTACAAACATCCTTACTCTCTTATCATTCTCTTCATTTTTTTCAATTGCTTCAAATGCATTCGTAATTAAATTTCCTAAAATAGAAACGACATAATTACTCTCAATATGTGGACTTAATTTGTCTAAACCACTTTCTCTATCTAGCATAAAATCAATCTTCAACTCTCGTGCTCTATTATAAAATCCAATTAAAATTCCACCTAGCCATGGATTTTGAATCCGCTTCATAATAAATTGAACAAAATCTTGATATACCGCTGTTTCCTTATGAATAAGCTCTAAAGCATCTTCATATGATTCTAATTGGATAAGACCTGAAAGCGTATACAATAAATTGTTATATTCGTGCGCTTGCGCTCGTAATGCCTCTGTATATTGCTTCGTCTGAGATAATTCTGCTGTTAACTGATCCATTTCAGATTTCAAACGTAAGCTCGATACAACGCCAGTTACTTTATTCTTTACTTTAATAGGTAGACGGTTCGCAATAACAGCCTGTCCTTTTATATTTAATTGGCGATCAAACTGTTCTTCACCAGTTTGAAGTACATCTAGTATCGTTGAATTAGGAATTACATTTAAAATAAATTCCCCAATAATATTTTGTTGTTTATCTAGCGAAAGAATATCATAAGCTGCTTGATTGACTAAACTAATCATGCCATTTTTATCGATTACAATAATCCCTTCACGTACAGATTGAATCACTGTACTATGCTCTTCATATAAAGATGAAATTTCTTCTGGTTCCATACCGAACATCATTCTTTTTATACTTGCCGCTAAATATATAGAGCCGATTACTCCAATTAATAGCCCTATTATTGTAATCCAAAATACACGCTTTCCATACACCTCTACCGCTCCATGAATATCATCCATTGAAAATCCAACAGACACCACACCAATGATTTCATTTTCCTGATTACGGATTGGAACTTTTCCGCGTAATGAAGGGCCTAATGATCCAGTTGCTTTCGAAACATATGATTTTCCTTCTAATAAAACGCCTTTGTTATCTCCACCAATCATCGCTTCTCCTATTTTATCTCGCTCAGGATGTGCATATCGAATCCCCTCTTTATTTCCAACTACAATGAAGTCAGCCTCTGTATCCATTCGAATTCTTTCTGCAATCGGCTGAATAATAGAAGCTGGGTTTTCTTTTTGAAAAGCTTCCTTTATTTCAGGTATAGCAGCAACTGTTTTCGCAACATGCAAAGCCCTTTTGCCAATTTGCTCTTCTACCGTTTCAGATAATATGTAATAAAATAAATAACTCGTTAGCATAAGTACAACTAAAATAAGTGTACTAATAGTTAATGTAATTCTCGGTTGGAGTTTTAATTTTTTTAATTTCAAAACCATTCCCCTAACATGATTAAAGATAGAATTTAAAGAATATACAGTCTCTTTAATTATACTTAATCATAACACGGTTACTCTATATTTCTTTCTTTTTCTTCTCATAAAAAAAGAAACGAAGTAAAATTACTACCTCGTTTCTTAACATTCGTTATTACACTTTAAACTTACTAATCATCTCTTGTAATTCTTCTGCCATTTGTGATAAATGGACTGCTGCTGCATTTATTTCATCTACTGAAGCTAATTGTTCCTCAGAGGAACCAGCAATATTTTGAACGCTTGCTGCATTTTCTTCAATTGTAGCTGCAATTTCATTAATAGATGCACTTACTTGTTTTGCATCTACCGTCATTTGTTTTGCTACATCTACCATGTTATCAATTTGTACAACTGTATCATCCGTAGATTTCAATATTTCAGCAAAGCTTTGCTTCGTTTCATTTGCAACTACAAGTCCTGATTGTACTTCTGCTCCAACTTGATTCATAGAGCTTACTGTTTCTTTTATATCAAATTGAATCTCTTTCACTAGTTTCCCAATTTCCGTAGAAGACTGTCCTGATTGTTCTGCTAGCTTTCGCACTTCATCTGCTACAATTGCAAATCCTCTTCCTTGCTCTCCAGCTCTCGCAGCCTCAATTGCCGCATTTAACGCTAATAAATTTGTCTGTTCTGCAATATGTTGAATCACTTCAAGGATTGCTCCAATTTGTTTCGACTTATCGTCTAACAAACCAATGATTTTGTCTGACTGTGAAACAGACTCATGAATTAATTGCATTTGATTCACAGTTTGTTCAACTAACTTCCCACCATTTTCAGCTTTTTTCTTCGTATACATAGAGGCTGTAGATACTAATGAAGAACTATCTGCAACACGCTGAATTCCTTCTGTAACTTCTTCTAACAATGTTGCTCCTTCTTCAACTTCTTTCGTTTGTATTTCTGCACCACTTGATACTTGCTCTATTGCCTGTGTAATTTGTTCCGTCGCTTCGCTTGTCTGCTTCATACTAGCTGTTAATTCTTCTGAAGATGCCGCTACATGACTTGCTGAAGTGTTTATATTGGAAATGACACTTTGTAACGATGCAGCCATCTCGTTAAAACTTTCTCCTAGCTGTCCAATTTCATCTTTAGAATGAACTGTAATTGATTCTGTTAAATCACCTTCACTAATCTTCTTCGATGATATGACAAGTTGTTTTAACGGTTTAATAATAGACGCAATTATGAAGTAAATTACAATCCCACCGATTATTAGTGAAATTCCAAGAACAGTTACTGTTTTATAGAAAATAGGTTCAGCCGCTTCGATAATTTCTTTGGAAGGCATAATTCCTGCTATTTTCCACCCAGTTTTCTTATTCGTTTTAAAAGTGATATTGCGATCTTCACCATCTAATGAATAATGAAAATCCCCAGCTTCCTGTTTATACAATTCTTTACTAAGTTTCTCTTCTAATTTCTCTCCTGGCTTCATTTTCGGGTGCGCTACTACATTTTTATCTTGATCAAATATCGCTACATATCCTTCCTTACCGATATTAACCATCTTGGAAGTAGTAACAATATCATTAATGATTAAGTCAATCCCAAGAACTCCACTTTTATCCTCGTTTTGCTTTGCTAGTGTAATAACAATATTCCCTGTCGTTTTTGACTTATATGGAGCAGTTACAATTACTTCTCCGCTTTTCTTCACGGCCTCTTTATACCAATCTCTTTCTGTAGGATTATATCCATCTGGCATCTGAATAGCTGGTGATTGAATGAACTGTCCATTACTAGATCCTGTATAGATTGCTTCCATTTCTGGATGCAGTTTATTGTATTCTTCTAGTTTATTTTGTATGTTTTGAATTTGATCTGCTTGGTAACTTGATTGTGTGAATAATTTCGTAAAATAAGTTGCATCTACTTTTTTACTATCCAATTCTTTATTAATTACATTATCCAAAATTTTTATATTATCTTTCGCCGAGTTTAAAATCGTTTCATTAAAATTCGTCTTCGCCTGTTGATAAGACGTCCAACCAATTACAATACTTGGAAGAACTAAAATAATAATAAATGATACAAGTAACTTTGTTTTTAAACTACTACTCCTTAGTTTCCCTTGAAACATACTTCTACCCCTCCATACCGTTTTAAATGTAATTAATTAACATTTAATCTTTCTATAAAAATAATACGATTTAAATGTATCGATGAGACTCTCTATCTTTTTCTACATCATAAAGAATTGATACATATCTTTTTCATTCTATATAAATTAAATAATTAAAACAATGTATAAAAATGTATATTATTCGAAATATTATAATTCACAGAAGAACCTCTAGTATTTCACTTACTAGAGGTTCTTTCCACCTTATTATTCTTTATCTTTTTCTACTTCTTTTTTCTCATCTTCTACTACAGATACAACAGGTTTATCACTTGATAATTGTTGCACTGCTCCTTTTCCTGCAAATCCTTCTAATAGCTCTTTTAAGTCAATTCCAGAAGAAGCCTTTAACGTTTCTTGCATCGTTGCCATTAAATCAGTGGCATAGCCCGCAACTTTTCCGGCCCCGCTATTTTTACCACCGCCGCCTGTATCGACAACTGTGATTTTATCAATATTACTAAGCGGACTTGCAACTTCCTTCGCATAACTTGGAAGCATTTTAAGAACCATATCCATAATTGCCGCTTGACCATATAATTCAAATGCTTCAGCAATTTTTTGTTTCGCTTCTGCTTCTGCTAAACCTTTTAATCTAATAACATCTGCTTCTGCTGTACCTTGCGCTTTTTGTACTTCCGCTTTCGCTTGACCTTGCGCTTTTTCGATTTCCGCCTTCGCTAAACCTTCCACACGTACTTCTTCCGCACGAGCTCTCGCTTCAGCTTCAATCTTATATTGATCCGCATCTGCCTTTTTAATTTGTTTTACTTTTTCTGCTTCTGCTGATTGCTCAACAGCATAGCGATCTGCATCTGCTTTTTTCTTAACTTCTGCATCGTATTGCTTTTCACGACGCGCAATCTCTTTTTCTTCTAACTCGATTTGCTTTTCACGCTCAATGATTTTAACGCGCATTTGCTCTTCTGTAACACCTTGTTGTGCTTTCGCTTGTTGTAATTCGTAAGAAAGATCCGCATCTGCACGTGCTTGCTCTTGTTCTCTCTTATAGGACTGTACTTTTAATTCTTTATGTTTTTCAGCTTCAGCGATTTGTGCATCACGTTGATATTCTGCTTCTTTTGCCTCTTTTTCAGCACGTGCTTTTTCAATACGTGCTTCTTTTTCACGCTCTGCATTTGCAATTGTTGCATCACGCTTAACTGTCGCAATTTGCGGCTGACCAAGCGCATCTAAGTATCCGTTTTTATCCATTATTTCTTTAATTGTGAAAGAAACAATGCGAAGTCCCATCTTCTTTAAATCTGTAGAAGCTACTTCATGTACCTTTTGAGCAAATTGCTCTCTATTACTATACGCATCCTCTACTGTCATAGAAGATAAGATTGCACGTAAGTGACCTTCTAAAACCTCTTTTGCTTCTACTTTTAACTCTTCTGTTTCTTTTCCTAAATATTGCTCAGCTGCAGTAGATACTTCTTCAATTGTAGAACCTACTTTAATAATAGAAACACCATTTACTGTAACTGGAACACCTTGCTTCGTATACGTATCACGTGTACCAACTTCTAATTTGTAGTTTAATAGGCTTAAAGGCTCTGCTCTTTGCATAATTGGAACTACGAAAGTACCGCCCCCGCGGATAATCTTAATCTTCTTTCCATCATCAGTGGTAACAACATTCTTTCCTCCACCAAGCCAGTTCCCTGTAACAATTAACGCTTCATCTGGACCAACCGTACGATACTTCGTAATGAATACTAAAATGAGTAGAATTAAAATTGCCAGTAAAACTCCACCGATAATTAATGGAATCGTCATGTAAATTCCCCCTTATAATTTTGGTTTTTTTAAAGAATAAGCGATGTTTTGTACAAGTAAAACACCATCTTGGACTCCCTCGATAATAACCTCTGTTCCTTGCGAAATATCTTTTTTTCCAACAGTTTTAGCTGGGATTGCATTACTTCCAAATTGGGATAAAATTAATACTTCACCAAATCCTTCTGTAGGAATTGTCGTAATGACTTCTCCTTTGCAACCAATAAATTCATCCATACGTTGCATCGTATTTTGTTCTGCTTCTGCAATCGGTTTTAAAATTAGTATTTTCATGATGAAAACACCGATAAAAGATATAGCAAATGCAGCCCCGAAAATAGTAATACTATTAAAGGAAAATAAGTACTCTCCTATATAACTAAGCCCACATAACATGGCGAAGAAACTAAGTAATAAAGTAACAACGGATACAGATCCGCCCCCAAAACTAAATATCGATTCAAATATATCTCCAAAGAAGATATAAATAACAGTGAGTATAGTAGCAATAATAAATCCATATAAATAAATTGTTTCAAGTGGATAACCAAACAAGACCATTTCTTATCCCCCTTTCTTAAACAATCCCTTTTTTGTTATGTGTATGCCCCACCTCTTTCAAAGATTATAGTTCTTAATTTTCAGTTATTTACTCTTTAAAGAAAAGCCTGTAAAACAGGCCCCTAAAAAAGAACAGGAGAAACCTATTGTGACAGGCTCCTCCTAGAAAATAACCGATATATTATATATCTATATAATATACTATTTTCCACAAAAAGTAAAGTTAAACATACATTGGAAAAGCGCTTATTTTCCCCCGATTGGTGTGGGCTAATAATCATTGGGGGATGAATGATTAAAGTTTCACTTTACTGATAATGAGTACGTTCCATCGCCATTATCATATTTATATACATACAAGTAATACTTGCCTGGTTTTGCATTAAATTTCGCTTCTATATGATTCCCATTGGCTTGACCGTAAGCTGCATAATTTTGCATATCTGATTCATGGTGAAGTACCCATGTCATCCCAATTCCATACTCATTTAAAACAGAAATGTCGATATCTTTCGCTGATGCTACATTAAATGTATAAACATCAGTGTGGTCCCCGCCAATAAGATTACCTTTTATCGTACTATTTAGCCCGATACGATTTGCTTCCTCTGGACGATTATTTGGTTCTGATTCTGTTAAACTTCCATCTTTAATCGTAACAGTTGTTTCGCTTCTACTCTCTTTGCCTTTATCATCTTTTACTCTTAACGATACTTTATAAGAACCTTCTCTTTCATATACATGTACTGGATTCACTTCTACACTTGTGCTTCCATCTCCAAATTCCCATAAATAAGAAACAATTTTTCCATCTTCATCGTTTGAGCCATCACTTTTAAATTGAATTCCCTCTTTTACAAGACCGCTATAAGGGCCATTTATATTAACCGTTGGAGCTTTATTTTCTCCATCATCTTTTGCGATTCCATGGAAGACTACATCATATTCAAATTCATTTGAGCTATTCACACGATAATTGACGAAGTATGCTGTAACAGTTTTGTAGCCACTCCATTCTTTTTGCGCCAATTGTTCTAAAGATTCATTTACTCTTTTACTCATTGCTTTCCAATCTTCTGATTCACCTTTTGTGACACTACCTGTATACGTACCTTCTAATGTAAATGTATTAAAGAATTGAGAATTATGTTTTGTCATTTTTGTATCTTTCATAGGCAACGTATCACTAATTTCTTTTTTCACTTCAGTTAACGATTTCGGTGCATGTTCAGCTAAATAATCATCTGCTACTTCCGGTACATTATATTTATCTTGATTATCAATTAACTGCTGCATATACTCTTGATACTCTTTATTTAACTTAGGATCTTTACTTAGATTTTCACGATATGCATCATAATTTTTCACGTCATTCGCACGAATCAAATCTTGAATTTTATCAAATGTTTCAAACTGATGCGTATATAAGTAAGACTGCAATGCGAACGAGTAATTATAGAAATCCCAAGAACCGTATTTAGCAAATAGTGTACGCTCTGCTGTATAACGGCTTGCAGGATCAGATGATAATCCGCTAATTATACTCTTTCTTGGTACAACGTTATTCGTACGAGTAGATCCTGCGAAAAACTCTGCATTTCCTTCTTAGAACCAAGTTAGCCTTTCATTTTGATACATATCTCCTCTTCCAAATAAACCAGGAACTTCATATCTCCCTTGCAGATAATGAGTAAATTCATGACGGAATAACTCTTCTAAACTATAAATACTTTGCTCTGGTGTACGCTCATATGTAAAGAATGTACCTGTCTCTTCAATATAAATTCCACCGTTGTTTGTTTCATATCCATACAATTGTCTATTTAACTGATATTCATCTGGACTATTATAAATTACGATCGTTAATACATCATCCGCATTTCCTGGCTCTAACGCTTTGTCATTTCCAATTACACGGTGATACTGTGCCTTTACTTCCTTCGCAGCCCAATATAGTCTCTTAATTTTTTCTTCTGATACTTTATCTCCTGTTTTGAACACAATTGATCCATCGTCGAATGTATACGTTTTTGGTAGGTATTGCTCTTTTCCTTCTTTACGTATTTTCTCTAAATCTACTGTATTCCCGCTATAATCTTTACCATTATAATTTGTTGTAATTTGTTCTACCGCAACAAAATACGGTTCACTTAAGCGCGGGTACATATGCATTGCTTGTGTAACAACCTCTAATCCTTTATTTGGATTGCTATGAAACTTCCCTAAACGGCTAGCAAAATAAATGCCATTATTAACGAGCCATTTATTTTCTGGCGTTACTTCATTTAGAAGAGCAATACGATTTATTTCATTAATAAACCCATCTACTTTTCCATACCACATCGTTTCATTCGCTTCTTTACGAGCCTCAGTTAAGTACGACTGCATATCATAGTCAATACCTTGCATAATATCGTATATTGCTTGTCCCTTCATTCGATCATTTACATAAGTAGTATAATTATCATTGTATTGCTTTAAAATATTCGATGCATATTGAACCGTTTCAACATCGCTTGAAGCATTACTAATTAATTTACCGTACGCAGATACGACTGTATCTTGTTCAACTGTACCAAGCTTAAAGTTTGGATTTTTTGCGATTGCTTTTAAAGCAGGTAAACATTTATCCTGGAAGCTTCTTTCATTTAAGTCGCTTAATTCACTATTATAAAATGCAAGATAAAAAGCTGAACGCAGCACTTCAGTAAACGTTTGAATTCCTTTTGAATCATCTTTCGTAAATGTACTACCTCTATGAGCTAATTCATCTATAATGACTTGCATTTTTCCTTTATCTTTATAAAAAGCCTTTGCATCTTCATTAAACTGGAATAAGTCTGTAATTTGGTGCCATTTAATACTGCCTAACGTTTCAACTAATTCTTGGTCATTCATTTTGTTTAAATCAGCCATTGAATAGCTTTCTTTAACCTGCTTTACTGCAGTTTTCTTCTTAATAGATGCTGGTCGCTGTGAAAAATCTCCTACTTTTAAACGTTCTTGAAATGATAAAGTTTCATCAACTTTTGAAATATGTCCAACTTCATCTACCGACTTTTCAATTCCAACCGGTTTCGTTTTTAACACGTTATACGGTACTTTTTCTTCCGCTGCTGCATGAGTTTGAAGTGCGCCTAACGATAAAGCCATTGTACTAATGCTAAGCATCACTTTATTGATCTTTGATTTCTTGTTCATATCCTTGCCCCCTATTTTAATATTCCATTCAAGAATTTAACATAAAATCTGGATGTAACAATATAAAATGCAATATTTCATATTATTTCTTCCTATAATTTGTACATATCGTGAACGCATTGCTCTTTACCTCCCTAAAACAAATTGCATCCTTTCACATTATAAAAAGGGAATTTTTTGACAATTAAAAACTTAATTGTTATGATTATTATAATTGTTAACTTTATTAAATAAGGGTGGGATTCTATGATAAAAAAAGAAAACAGTGTATTTTATATCTCCTTCTTGCTAACAACATTATTCATTATATGGGGAATTACCCCAGCAAGTTGGATACAAGGCTACGATTTACAAAGTGTTACATCTTCTTTAAACTCATTTATCCTCAATAAATTTGGATGGTTTTACTCTCTACTTATGACTACAATGATTATTTTGGCTGCTTATTTAGCATTTTCCAAGTACGGTTCTATTCGTCTTGGTAAAGATGGAGAAAAGCCAAAATATAATTATCCATCTTGGCTATCCATGTTGTTTGGGGCAGGAATGGGAATTGGACTCCTCTTTTATGGAATCGCTGAACCGATTTCACATTTTACAGATCCGTTAACAGGAAAAGCAGGTACAGAAGAAAGCGCCAAACTCGCTATGCAATATTCATTTTTCCACTGGGGACTCTTTCCGTGGTCACTATACGCAATGGTCGCTTTAACAATTGCATATTTCACATTCCGCAAACAAAAAGGGAGCACTATCGGGGCTACAGTTACTCCATTATTTAATCGATCGAAAAATTCTCGTATTGGAAAAACAGTTGATATTCTAGCTGTTTTAGCCACAGTATTTGGCATTGTACCATCTGTTGGGATTGGTGCTCAACAAATTGCTGGAGGATTAAGCTATTTATTCCCTTCCATTCATAACACTTTACTTACTCAGCTCGTACTTATAGCTATATTCGCTGTTTTATATTTAACAAGTGCACAAACTGGCTTAGATCGTGGGATTAAATATTTGAGCAACTTGAATTTCTCTCTTGCAGGCATTTTACTCATCTCTTTCTTACTTTTAGGACCAACTGTATTTATTATGAAATATTTCACATCTACACTCGGTTCTTATATCGGCGCTTTACCTAGTATGGGATTAAATTTAGGAGCATTTAGTGAAAAATCTTCTTCTTGGATTGAAAACTGGACTATTTTCTATTGGGGGTGGTGGATCTCTTGGTCTCCATTCGTCGGCACATTTATCGCACGTATTTCTAAAGGACGCACAATAAAAGAATTTATTTTTGGAGTTGTATTAGTCCCAACTCTTATCTGTACATTTTGGTTTGCAGTATTTGGTGGTACCGCAATTCATATGGAAATGTTCCAATCGCTTGGAATAGCTGATGAAATTGCTAAAAATGGTACAGAGATTGGATTATTTGCTGTTATTTCACATCTACCATTCTCTACATTTTTAACGATTATCGGGTTAATTTTAGTAGCCACATTTTTCGTTACTTCTGCCGATTCAGCAACATTTGTTGTTTCAATGCAAACGAGTAACGGAAGCTTATCACCGAAAAATAGTTTAAAACTTATATGGGGATTAACAATCGCGATAATTGCCGCTATTTTATTACAAGCTGGAGGATTAAATGCACTACAAATCGCAGCTATAATTGCTGCGCTACCATTTTCTATTGTAGTCGTTCTTATGGTCACTTCTCTTTTTAAAGAGCTAAAAAAAGAAGATGTTAATTCGCAAACGAAAGAAATCCCGAAAAAAATAAAAAAGGTTATGTAACGATTATCACCTCTTATACAAGAAGAATTCGGCCCTCAAATTAGTCCTGAATCTGTTATTACCGAGGGCGGCAAAGTAAATGAAATAAAACCCATTTGTATGAAATATAATCTTCATACGAATGGGTTTTTACTCTATTATATAGTGTTGTAAACATGCCTTCTCCTCAAACCCTACTTTCTTGTACAACTCCATCGCACGATCATTATTCGTATTCAAACATAGTTCTATCTCTTTCATCTCTTGGAAGGAGAAAATATACTGAATTGCCCCTTATAATAACTGCTCTCCGACACCTTTTCTTCTACTATTTTCAGCGGTTGCAATAAATTCGATATTCGCTTCTTGAAACTCCGGATTTACTTCAACATATACGTAACCCTCTAATTTACCATTCTTCATACTTACAAATAATTTATTCGTATCACTTAAATGTTCGATAATTTCATTTCCTTGATAATATGCATTAGGAAAAGTATGATTGTGTAAAGAGATAAACTGCTCGAATACTTTTGGTAAAGCCTCTTCTACATTGCATATACTACGTTCTTCCACAATATTATGACTTAAACTGAAAATACTATGTTGATCTTGTTCTTTTGCATATAAATTCTTCATTAAACGGGCACAATTATTATTTTCTACATGATAAAAACCATAAAATTTTTCAATATGAAAAGGCCCCTTTTCTATAAGTTCCTTCCACATATGTAAAGCAACTTCTTCCCAATTCTCTGCTTTAATAAACGGCCCCCAAATTTCTGCACATCTCTTTACTTCATCCACATCAAACCCTAATACGCCAATTATTTTATTGTCCTCATAAGTAACAACGAAAGATTTCTCCCAGCCTATATCAGAAAAATCATGAAGAATCGTATGTAACACCTCCTTTTTCTCATCTCCGCAATAACCAACATGATGAATAGCATCTTTATTCATATTCGCAATAAATGATGCTGCGTCTTCAACTTTTGAAATTGAACTAACATACATAATCTCTCCTCCTTCTCTAATATATTCACACCTTTTCCATTTATCTCCTTCTAAAAAAGACATCACCATAAGCATATTTCAAAATGAAATCGCCATGATAATGTCTTCTCAAAAACTCATATAATCATCTTACGTTATAATAAGATAAAACGTTTTTTATTTCTTAAATAATCTCTTTCTAAATACAAGCATACTCATCGCTGAAAGAACTAACGCTATGCCTGAAAGTAATATTGATGTATTCTCTTGTCCACCTGTTGCTCCTAATGCTTTCTTATTTTCTTCTTGCTTATTAACAGCTGGTTTATTTTCTTTCACAACTTGATTATTCACGTTTTGTTCTTGGACTACTGCTGATTGATTTACCGCGTCTTTTGAACCTTCAATTTCTTTTCCTGTTTCTTTTACCTTCGCTTTCGATCCTTCAACTCCTGTTGTTGGCTCTTTTACTTCTTCTTTCTCTTCTTCAACTTCTTTTGTTGGCTCTTTTACTTCTTCTTTCTCTTCTTCGACTTCTTTTGTTGGCTCTTTTACTTCTTCTTTCTCTTCTTTAACTTCTTTTGTTGGTTCTTTTACTTCTTCTTTCTCTTCTTCAACTTCTTTTGTTGGCTCTTTTACTTCTTCTTTCTCTTCTTCAACTTCTTTTGTTGGCTCTTTTACTTCTTCTTTCTCTTCTTCAACTTCTTTTGTTGGCTCTTTTACTTCTTCTTTCTCTTCTTCAACTTCTTTTGTTGGCTCTTTTACTTCTTCTTTCTCTTCTTCAACTTCTTTTGTTGGCTCTTTTACTTCTTCTTTCTCTTCTTCAACTTTTTTTGTTGGCTCTTTTACTTCTTCTTTCGGTATTAATTTTTCTACTATATTCTGCATGACAATGCCACTATATAATATGCCAGTCTCATAATGATCTGCATCTAAATCAAATTCATATATTTTTTCCCCTAGAGTACTCCAAATAATTCCCTCATCAGTAAGTGTTCCACCTTCACTCTTTAGTGTAATCTTTTCAATTGGCTCTCCTTCTAAATCATATACAAAAATTTTCACTTCTTTATTTATTTCTGCATCATCCAAAATGACCTTTTGTCTTCTAACATCAATTGTTATCCACTGACCTAATTGTATTAATGGCCTTACATCACGAATCTCATTTTCAGCTAATTTTAAACTAAGTAAGTTTAGCATGGAACCAATAACCGTTACATCTTTAATATGATTGTCCGCAAGATTTAACCACTGTAAATTTTCCAATGAAGATAGTGGTGTTATATCTTCAATTTGATTATGAGATACATTCACATTATTCAATTGTTTCAAGTTTGAGATGAACTCAATATTTTTCAGGCCTACTCCTTCTAAAGTGAGGTTTTCTAAGTTCGTCATGTACTCTAAACCTGTTATATTTTTTATCTCATTTCCTTTTTCTTTAAGTATCTCTAGTTTTTTAATCTGTAATAAATCTTCTTTTGTGATAGGAGCGTTTACATTCTCTCTACCTAAATTCTCTTTATTAATATGTTGTTGTAAAGTTTTATCGAGAATTACATTTTCCTTTTGTTCATTATTCTCTTTTATTGTTTCCTTGATTTCGTCTAATCTTTCAACAACATTTTGAATTACTGTTCCATTAAACTTAATACGATTCTCTTCTGGATTTATATCCAACATAAATTCATATGTTTTTTCACCGGTAGTCCCCCATTTAACAGAACCATTATTAACGATCCCATCTTCACTCTTCAATTGAATAGTATCAAGTGCCTCTCCTTGTAAATTATAAATAGGTATTTTAACTTCCTTATCTTTTTCTACATCATCTAAAAAAATTTTTTGTCTTTGAATGTCGATATACATTCTTTTTCCTAGTTCTTGAACTGATCTAACATCACGAATTTCATTTGAACCTAGTTTTAAATCATATAAGTCTGTTAAGTGACTGAGTGGCGTTATATCTGAAATATAGTTTTCTTCTAAATTAAGTGATTGTACAGTAGACAATCTTGATAAAGGTTCGATGTTTTCTAATTCATTTTTAGCAAGATCTAACTCTACTAATTTTTTCATTGATGTAATATGTTCAATATTCGTAAGTCCATTGTTACTTAAAGATAAGTTTTTTACATTTTTCAATTGCTCAATTCCAGCAAGGTTATCATTACTAATTTGATTATTTGCTACAGTCAAAGTCCTTAAAGACTTCACTGTAAATAATGGTTTAATATCTTTTATATAATTACTATTTAAATCTAGCATTTTAATCTTCTTCATTTGGCTTAATGGGCTTAAATCTGAGATTTTATTGTTTCTCAAAGTTAAAAACTCAATATGCTCTAACTTAGCCAAAGGCCCAATATCTTCAAGTTCACCATAGGTTATACTTAATGATTTCAATTGTCTCAAGTTCGAGATAAATTTTATATTTTTTAACTTAACTTCTTCCAACGTTAAGTTTTCTAAGTTCGTCATATATTCTAGACCACTTACGTCTTTTATTCCTTTACTTTTAGCTTCAACGACTATTAAGGATTTAACTTTTAATAAATCTTCCTTAGTTATTGGAGTATCTAGATTCTCTCTATTCAAGTTATATTTATTAATATGCCTTTGTAATTGCTTATCTACTATTACATTCGCATCTTGTTGATCCACTTTATCCTCTTTATTTTCCTTTTGTGCTTCTGGAACATCTTTATCTAAATTCAATGTATTTACTTCAAACTGTACTTGGTACTTATTGTCATAGGCCATTGTTGGAATATAAATATGCATTCGCATATTATACCTTTTTCCTAATTCCCCTACTTCAAACTGAATCACTTTCGTTCCATTTTTCTTTTTGTCTTCTGATATTACTTTCACATCATGAAACACACCTGGAGTGTGAATATCCTCTGTTTTCAAGTATTGAAAGAAATCACTATCACTTAATGTTGCTGTTACAATTTTCTTTCCATTCTCAATTGTTAATTTCGGATCCTTTATATAAACAGCTGCCATAGACTCTTCATTCGTTTTATCTTTATACGCTTTAATAACAGCGTCATATGTACCATCTTCTAAACCTTGTCCAGTTTTATTCGCCTCAATTGCTACTGCCGCTAAAGCAGGTGTTGAATAAACAGCAAACGGAAGTGATAACGCCGCCGCTATAATCATTGCATTTATACGTTTTCTTTTATTTTGTTTCAACTTTACATCTCCTCCGAAATATATAATTCGAAATGTAATCATTTCTCGAATAAATGATAATGATTTTCATTATCATTGTCAACTAGAAAAATAAAAAGTTTACAAAAAAAGAACCTCTTTAAAAGAGGTTATGCCATTTTCTCACCTGATTCTTCTCTAAAAAAGCTTTTCATCGCATGAAATACGTCTGCTTTTTGCTTTAAAATATAATATCTGAAATTATCATCTTTAATATTTTTATAGGCTGACATGAGTGTACTATGGCGGTTATACTGGTTCACTTCCCCATACCCAAACATATTACACTTCTTCATTAGCTCTTCAACAAGCTTTACACATCTAGCATTATCTGATGTTAAATTATCACCATCTGAAAAATGGAATGGATAAATATTATAGCGGTCTGGTGAATATTTATTATCGATAAGTTCTAATGCTTTTTTATATACGGAGGAACATATTGTTCCGCCACTTTCTCCTTTTGAGAAAAATTCTTCTTCTGTAACGACTTTCGCTTCTGTATGATGAGCAATAAATTCAATATCAACTGTTTCATACTTTGTGCGTAAAAATCTTGTCATCCAGAAAAAGAAGCTACGTGCCATATATTTCTCCCATATTCCCATCGATCCACTCGTATCCATCATCGCTAATACAACAGCTTTTGAATCTGGCTTTAATACTTCATTCCAAGTGCGGAACTTTAAGTCTTCTTGATGAATTGGATGAAAAGATGCCTTACCACTCATTGCATTTCGTTTATATGCGGATATCATTGTTCGTTTCTTATCGATATTTCCCCATAATCCTGTTTTTCTAATGTCATTAAATTCAACATGTTCAATCCGGTTTTCATCCATTTCTTTTCTCTTTAAATTAGGCAGTTCTAACTCTCTGAAAAACGCTTGTTCTAATTCTAAAATAGAGACTTCAGCTTCATAGTAATCTTCCCCAGCTGCATCTCCTGCTCCTTGCCCTTTTCCTGGCCCTTTTTGTTTTTGACCACCTGATCCATCTCTCGCAACGACATCACCAACTTTGCTGTCACCGTTTCCTTGCCCAACATGTTTATTTTTATCATAATTGTATCTAATCTTATATTCATCTAGAGAACGAATTGGTATTTTTACAACATCCTTGCCATTAGACATAACTATACTTTCTTCTGTTACAAGATCGGGTAAATTATTCTTAATTGCCTCTTGTACTTTTTCTTGATGGCGCTGTTGGTCGTCATATCCTTTGCGATGGAGGGACCAGTTTTCCTGTGAAATCGTATAATTTGGTTGATTTTCTTCGCCCATTCCTTTCCCTCCTTACTGTAATTGTCTTCCTGTATGAACAGCAATCTATAAATTTTGTTCTGTAATATGCAAGCTAGAATATTTGAAAGGTAACTGCCCACAGAAAATCATCCCATAAACATTTATAACGTTTTTCATACAATACCCCGAGCATCCTAAACAAAATTTTGCCACTCACATAAATAGAAAGAAATATTCAGCCACTGATAAGAAAGAAACACAATGCATTGTTGCACACATTTTTACTTTGCAACATATTGTATTGTGTTGGCTTTTTTCGTATGAATGGTTGGTTACTCTATCATATGCATATTGTAAAAATAATTGACAATAAATTCATAAAATTGCATCTTAATTTATTACATTTGGACAAGGTATGACACTTTATACACATATGAACGGATAATAAAACGCTGTCCCGCAAAATACAAGAGACAGCGTTTTGTTATCAAACTATCTGTTTAACAAGCTACCTACATAGCGTAGTAATTCATTTGCTGAAGAAGAATTATAGCCATGCTCATCAATTAAACGCGCAACAACATCATTGATTTTCTTAAGCTGATTTTCGTCCGGCGTTTTCGTTGATGTTGTAATTTTCACTATATCTTTTAAATCAGCAAATAGTTTTTTCTGAATCGCTTCACGAAGACGCTCATGTGAATTATAATCAAAGCGTTTTCCTTTACGGGCATAAGCAGAAATGCGAATTAAAATCTCTTCACGGAACGCTTTCTTAGCATTTTCTGAAATTCCAATTTGCTCTTCAATTGAGCGCATTAATTTTTCATCTGGACTCATTTCTTCTCCTGTTAACGGATCACGTAATTTCGATTTATTGCAGTACGCCTCAACGTTATCTAAGTAATTATCCATAAGCGTCTTAGCTGATTCTTCATATGAATAAACAAACGCTTTTTGTACTTCTTTCTTCGCGATTTCATCGTATTCTTTTCTCGCTAATGAGATGAAGTTCATGTAACGTTCACGGTCTTCATTACTAATGGATGGATGCTGATCTAGCCCATCTTTTAAAGATCTAAGTACATCTAACGCGTTAATAGATGGTACCTCTTTTCGAATGATTGTAGACGAAATTCGGTTAATGACATAACGAGGATCAATACCCTTCATACCTTCATCTTGATATTCGCGTTGTAATTCTTCTACATCAATCGCATTATAACCTTCTACCGTTTCTCCATCATACAAACGCATCTTTTTAATTAAATCAATATCCGGACGCTTCGGATCTTTTAAACGAGTTAAAATAGTGAACATTGCTGCAACGCGAAGTGTGTGTGGTGCAATGTGAACATTCGATACATCACTTTCACGAATCATTTTTTCATAAATATGTTCTTCTTCACTTACTCGTAAATTATAAGGAACTGGCATTACAATAATTCTTGAGTGCAATGCTTCATTTTTCTTATTTGCTATAAATGAGCGATACTCTGTTTCATTCGTATGCGCTACAATTAATTCATCTGCTGAAATAAGCGCAAATCTTCCCGCTTTGAAATTTCCTTCTTGCGTAAGCGATAATAAGTGCCATAAAAACTTCTCATCGCATTTTAACATCTCTTGGAACTCCATCATTCCTCGGTTTGCCTTATTTAATTCTCCATCAAATCGATACGCACGCGGATCTGATTCTGAACCATATTCTGCAATCGTAGAAAAGTCCAGACTACCTGTTAAATCTGCAATATCCTGTGATTTTGGATCAGACGGGCTAAATGTACCAATCCCTGTACGGCGATCTTCAGAGAAGAAAATACGCTCTACAACTACATCCTCAATTCTTGATCCGTATTCTTGCTCTAAACGCATGACATTTAGTGGTGATAAATTCCCTTCAATTCTAACCCCATACTCATCAAAGAAATCATCTCGTAAATGATGTGGAATTAAATGCAGTGGATCCTCGTGCATTGGGCATCCTTTAATTGCAAAAATTGCTCCGCGATCTGTTCTTGAATATGTTTCTAATCCTCGTTTCAACATTGTAACTAACGTTGATTTCCCTCCACTAACAGGACCCATTAATAATAAAATTCTTTTTCTAACATCTAATCGTTTTGCAGATGGATGAAAATATTCCTCTACAAGACGTTCTAGAGCATCCTCTAATCCAAAGAGCTGATTACTAAAGAAGTTATACTTTCTTCTACCATCAACTTCTTCAATTCCAGCGTCTTTTATCATATTGTAAATGCGAGAGTGTGCTGTTTGAGCCACCCATGGTCTTTCTTTCACAAGCTCCAAATACTCCGCAAACGTACCTTCCCATTGTAAACGTTCTTCTGCTGCTCGATGCTGTTCAATCTTTTTTAGAATATCCATTATAGCTCCTCCCCCATCTCCTTGTTCAATCGGATTATTATAAAAGGTATGCTAGGATGTCCTTAAACATTCTTTAAATCAAAACGAAATATATAATAGCACGCTAAAATTCTCTCCAAAATTCAAAGAAAATTCTGTATAATATAGGTATTAACGTTTTTACACTGCTATTCATTATAAATAAATTCTTTTCTTCTAAGAACCTTACATACATTTTGGATAATAAATAAAACTCATGAACCGAAAAAAGTAAGGAGGATATTAGTATGAAATTATTATTAATTTTAGGTGTATCACTCACATTTCTTACAGCTATTTTTACATCCGGTTACAATGACAAACCAGGTACACATAAAAAATGATGTGCTTTTAGCACATCATTTTTTTATTTATAATACATATTTTCCATATCATATTTGGATAGTGGTCGGCTATAATAATAACCTTGTACAAGCTTCACATTCTTTTCTTTCAAAAACTGTATTTGCTCCTTTTTTTCTACTCCTTCTGCAATTATATTCAATTCTAAAGTATGAGCTAAATGAATAATTGCAGCTGTAATATTCGTATCACGTTCATCTATATGTATACCTTCCATAAAAGAACGATCAATTTTTAAAGTATCAATTGGATATGTTTTTAAATAACTTAAAGATGAATAGCCTGTTCCAAAATCATCTAAATGAATCTTTAAATTTTGTTCTTTTAATTGTAGTAACACTCTCTTTGATATATCTTTATGTATAAGAGCTCCTTCTGTAACCTCTATCGCTAATAAATGAGCTGATACATTGTACTTATTTAAAGCCCGTGTAATCATCTCTATTAATGTAATAGAACGAAAGTGTCTAGCTGAAATATTAACCGCAATTGGGACCACTTCATATCCTTTATTTAACCATTCGCGCAGTTGCTGACACACTTGATTTACTACCCATTCATCGAGCTTAATAATAAATCCTGTTCTTTCCGCCAATGGAATAAATTGGTTTGGAGAAACAAATCCTAATTCCTTATTCTCCCACCTTATTAAAGCTTCCATACTAGCTATTTTTTTCGTTTCAATATTAATTTGTGGCTGATAATATAAGAAAAATTCATTTTTTTCTATAGCACGATGTAACTGGTTTTCTATTATAAACCTTTGTTCACGCTCACAGTCTAATCCACTACAATAAAAATGATAATGTCCTTTTCCTTTTTCTTTTGCTTTTTCTAAAGCAGCATCGACCCTCTGAAATAGTATTTTTTCATCTTCTCCATCTGCTGGAGCCATTACAATTCCAATTGATGCACTTAAATATACATCTTCTTCTTCGATTACAAAATATTCACTAATATTTTTCAGTATGCTTTTTGCAACTTCCTCTACATATTCTTTCGTTATATTTTCTATCAACATAACAAATTGATCATCGTGTTCTCTAAATAAGTGCATATCTTCTATTTTTAGATTGCTTAAACATTCTGTAACTTTTTGTAATACTTTATCTCCCTCTTTATGACCAAATGTATCATTAATACGATGAAACTCATCTAAATCTATAAATACAAGTGCAAAATTTACACTCTCATTTAAAAAAGTATTTAACTTATTTGTACATGAAATTCTATTCATTAATCCCGTTAACTGGTCATAGTAAGCTAAATATTCTGTTCGCATTTCGTTTAATACTTGCCTTGTAACATCTCTCGTAACAATATAAATTCCAACAATTTCACCGTTCACAATAATCGGGATAGTTCTCAAAGAAATATATAGCTCGTACCCTTCTTTATGAACATATTTCTTTGAAACAATTTGTTTTGCTTTTCCTTGCATCGATCCCTTAAATATAATTTGAAAATCTTTTTCATATTCTTTATTAATGAATTCAAAAATAAATTTATTATTTAATTCCTCATACCGGTATCCAAATATTTCATACGTTGCCGGATTTGCATATGTAACTCTCCCTATAGAATCTATAGATATAATTGAGTCATTATTATATTCCAGTAACGACTTAAATAACATTTGTTTTTCCTCTATCTTTGTCTTCTCCTCAATTTGAGCTGTAATATCTCTTGTAATACAAATAACAAATTGACATATTCCTTCTTCGTCGCAGACAGGATTAAGTGAAGATTCATAATGTATCTCACCTTTTGGTAAATTGACTACATCACAAAAGGTGTGTGCTTTCGCTTCTCTCACTACTTTTGCATATTGCCTTTGCAATATCCCCGCTATATCTTTTGGTAATACTTCTGCAAAAGTTTTTCCATAGCACTCTTCGCTTAACCTAGCATAATCCATTCCTATCTTATTCACATACATATATTGAAACGTTTCATTATCAATAACTTTCAATATGAATACTAAATCTTGAATAGCATGTAATAATCCTTGTCTAATTAAATCCATATCTATCATACTTAAAAAGGTATTTTGATTACTATATTCTTCCTTCATATTTATCTCAACCCGTCTTATCTATTTTTAATCATATATCCCATTCTATATGATTATGTCCTCTCTTTTAAATGTATGATTATATATTATTTTTATTTTATAAAAAAAAGTCGCCATATGGCGACTTTTAATAAACGATTTCTAAATCTAATCCAGGGTAATTTTGTTGACGGAACGCTTCATAAATTAAAATTGCTGCTGTATTAGATAAATTTAATGAACGTACTTTATCTGTCATTGGAATACGTAAACAATGATCAAAGTTTTCTTCGATTACATTAGCTGGTAAGCCGTTTGTTTCTCTTCCAAATACAAAATAGTAATCCTTCTCACGCTTGCTATAGTCAAACGCTGTATGAGCTTTCTCGCCATACTTTGTTAAATAGAAGAATTCACCGTCTTTATTTTTTTCATAAAATTCTTCAATTGAATCATAATACGTAATTTTTACGTGCTGCCAATAATCTAATCCTGCACGCTTTAACATTTTATCATCCGTTGAAAATCCAAGCGGTCTAATCAAATGTAATTCTGTTCCAGTTGCTGCACAAGTACGAGCAATATTCCCTGTATTTGCTGGAATTTCTGGCTGATATAAAACAACATGTACTCCCACGCGATATTCACCTCTGTTTTTTGTCTACTACGTATTATACCACTTGAGCGAAAAATCTCTACCCATTAATAATATGAAAGAATTTATATTTCATTTGTGGTGTATATTTACTAGAGTCTTCATAGTTCCAATAACGTCGACGGCTATTCGCTGAATGTGCATTTACAAGCGGCATACCATCTGCATCTTTTGCTACTACAATCGTCGTATGATTCCATCTTCCGTCATCCTCGAAATCATAAGCAATGACATCTCCAAGAATAAGTTCTTCTGGCCTCTCTACCGCCTCTGCTCGAAGTCCTGTTGTAGCACCTGACAAATACCAATAAAAAGAATGTGCAACAGCCCAGCTCCAACTCCACTGATTCTCCCTTTGCCACCATCCTTTACGAATATTAGGATACCCGTTCATAGGTACTTCTCCAGTATGAAGACATTGAGAAATGAAATTCGTACAATTATCAGGGAAATTACGATACATAGGATTCCGGTCATCCCACCAACGCTCTGCATATTTCACTGCCTCTAAACGATTATACTGATAAGAACCGTACTTCTCTTTCGTAATATCCCTTTCTAATGTCTCACCCATTCTAATTTCTTCTGACACTTCAATAGCAGAATCACCTATAATTCGACTATTATTTAAACAAACTCTTCGTTTTAATTGTTCCTCTTCAATATAAAATAATTCTTTATGCTTAATTAAATATTTAAAATGTATTTGATAATCAATTTCTTGATGGTCATTACTATTTAATTGTCTAATGAAAGAAACATCCGCAGTTGCTTTCACTATATGTGCACTACGCCTTTGAAACAATTGTTTCTTTCTCAGTGCCATTTGTAGTAAATCCTCAGCAATACCATCCACATTCGTTCTTTTCTCCGTTATATATGCTAAAAATTGTTGTACTTGGTTTTCAATCTTCGTTTTTACAACCATTCTGTCTCCCTCCCATATTACAATATGAAAAAGGGAAATATTATCTACTCTTTTTTCTGTGCTAACAATTCAAGCCCGCGATTCATTTCATGAAGCACTTCTTCGTCTTTCTCACGTTGCATCGCTTTTTCAATAGCTTCGCCGACGCCGTCTCCACCAATTTTCCCAAGTGCCCATGCTGCCGTTCCGCGTAGTACCGGTCTTGGGTCATCTTTCATAACACCAATTAAATCAGGAATTGCCGATGCTTCTTTAAAATGTGCTAATGCTAAAATCGCATTTCTTTGCAGTGGCTTTTTCCCTCTCCATGACCCTGACATAATCCCATATTTCTCTTTAAAATCACGATTACTAATTGTTAAAAGTGGCGTTAATAATGGTTTAACTAGCTCAGGATCCGGCTCCATCTCAGGATGATTATGAAAATCCATTCCTTTATTTTTCGGACAAACAGTCTGACACGTATCACATCCATATATGCGATTTCCTATTTTATCGCGATATTCTTCAGGTAGGAATCCTTTCGTTTGTGTTAAAAACGCAATGCACTTCTTCGAATCTAACTGTCCCCCCTGTATTAAAGCACCGGTAGGACAAATATCGATACATTTCGTACAGCCCCCGCATTGATCTTCTATCGGCTTATCTGGCGGGAATGGAACATTTGTAATCATTTCCCCTAAGTATACGTACGAACCAAATTCTGGTGTAATAATAGAGCAGTTTTTACCGCTCCATCCAATACCAGCACGCTCTGATACAGCTCGATCACTTAATTCACCTGTATCAACCATGGACTTCACTTCTATATCAGGAAGTTTTTCAATTAAATATGCCTCTAATTTTTGCAAACGATCTCGTAAAACAAGATGATAATCTTGTCCCCAAGAAGCACGACAAAAAATCCCACGGCGTTCTCCACGCTTACTTAATGGTGCATTTTTTAATTTTGAAGGATATGCTAAAGCAATCGCAATAATTGATTTAGCACCCGGTAATAACAGTTGCGGATTCGTTCTCTTCTCTATATCAGGCTCTTCAAATCCAGATTGATAATTTAATTGTTGTTGCTGGATTAAGCGCTGCTTTAATTCCTCAAAAGGAGAAGCGCTCGCAAAGCCTATTTTATCTATGCCAATTGTTTTACTATACGCAATTACATCTTGCTTTAATTGTTCAAAATCCACTCTTAATCGCCTCCTCAGATGAATCCACCCCTTATGTAACCACTCTATTGGTTAGTAATTCACGTTTGGAATACTATTATTTACTTCTATTTTCGCATGTAATTATATTTTTCAAACATTAAAAAACGCAATGCCTCGTTTATCTCGGAAACGAAACACTGCGTTGATCACAATTTATAGAAAAACATTTAATAAAATTTGGAGCGGGTGAAGAGAATCGAACTCTCGACCAGAGCTTGGAAGGCTCTTGTTTTACCACTAAACTACACCCGCAAATATGAATTACATATAAGATATTAGAATAACTTATGTAAAGTAGTATAGCATGTAAAAAAAGTAGAGGCAAGAATTTTATCGAAAAAAGTCGAAAAAGTGATGAGAGACCTCATCACTTTTTCAATTCTTTATCAATTGCCTTCTTCATACTATCAAAATCAGGATTTGCAAGATTTCCGTTTACATATACAGAAGGAGCACCTTGAACTTTTAATTTTTGAGCACGATCTGAATCTTTACTTACTTTTTCTTTAATGTCTTTACTGTGTAAATCTTTCTTAAATTGCTCTACATTAACTTTCGGCAGTTTCTCTTTCACAATGCTAAGAAGCAAATCTTCTGTAATCCATTCTTCTGTATCTTTCTTTTGATTTTGATAGATCTCATCATAGAAGATCCAGAATGAATCTTTATCTTGTTTATAAATTGCTTCACCAGCTGCTGCACCTAAATCTGAGTCTTTTCCAATAAATGGGAAATTAATAAAGTATAACTGCACTTTGCCTTTATCAATATACTCTTCTTTTAATCGAGGTAATACTGTTACATCCCAAGTACGACAAGCAGGACATTTAAAGTCTCCAAATTCAACTACCTTAACTGGAGCATCATCTTTCCCTAAAGATTGTTGCGTAGAATAAGCAAACATCTCATTCCCTTTATCTTTTTTGTCATTTATGATGCTATACGCAATTGTTCCAATTACAATTAATACTGCGATAGAAAAAACTATACCAAGAGCCATGAGTTTATTTGATTTCATATACATTCCTCTTTAAATTCATATTCTGTATACAGCATTGTACACAATACACATAATATCAACACTTATATACGTCACGCAATGAACACGCTCACATAAATTACAAAAACACAATAATTGTGACGATATTGTGTCACAATTTGTCACAATTTATTCAAAAAAAGAAGCTCCTCTGTAGGAACTTCTCTTAACTTACTGCTTTTTTACGCGCGCTATTTAACATCGACTGCTCTATTTTTATATCATGACGAATTACCAATTTCTCACTAACTGCTTGAACATACTCATCATGGCTTATATAGCCTTCTTTCTCCATTAGTCTCAAAACGACATTACGTCTCTCTACTGCTTTATCATAATTTTGTGCAGGTGAGTAATAAGCAGGTGCTTTTACTACAGCAGCCATCATTGCACTTTCAGCCAACGTTAATTGGTTTACCTTTTTACCGAAATAAAGGTTTGCTGCTTTTTCAATTCCCCATGCTCCTTCTCCATAATAAATATTACTTACATATAATTTTAAAATTTCATCCTTCGTAAATGTGCGTTCAATTTTTTTCGTATAAAAAATCTCTTTCCACTTCCGAGAAAATGTACGTTCATTCGTTAAAAAGGCATTTTTAGATAGCTGCTGTGTAATTGTACTTCCTCCTTGCACGACACCACCAGCCTTTATATTCTCAACAGATGCCCTAATAATTGCTATATAATCTAAACCGTTATGATGATAAAATCTTTTATCTTCTGTCGCAATAAATGCATGTGTTAATGATTCTGGCACCTCTAACTTAGCCGGTACATGTAATTTACTAATATCACTTTTCTCAATCATTACATTTCCAATGAATAATAACGTACAACTTAACAATAATAATAATATAATGGCTTTATAAAAAAGTTTAGTCATTGGATTTAATGCAACTTTTTGATGATAGTTCACCCTAGATAATACTCGTTCTTTCATCTTGAACACCTCTTTTCCACACAGCATATAACTCTTACTTTAAGAATACATTGTTGTAAAAAAATATCCCATCGATTTCTCTTACACGTACCTTACATCATTGTAAGGTATAAAGTGAAACTTTAATGAGCCCTCATCAATCAGGCTTACTGCCCAGCAAATAGTGGGATAAAAAAGTATTGTATCACAGTATTTTTTTATCTACTATTCATCTGAAATATTGAATATAGGTTATGTTAAAGTACGAATAACCAATAATAGAGAAACCCTTAAGACTATTATATTTTCACTTTACACTTTAATTATATCATCTACAAATATATATACTTTTGACTATCTAGTAATCTAAATGTATATAACATATAGATTTATTATACAGAACAAATGTTCCTTGAATCAATACTAGTGCTATTATTATTTTGACCTTTTTCTTAAACAGTATACAAAAAAAGAGTAGTGATTCGAATGTATCTCAAATCGGCTACTCTTTTCTTTACAATCTTCCTATTAAATTATACGGCTGTACTTCCCACGTTTCATACGGAATAAAATGTGTTGCTCTCATTGCATCAAGCGCTCTGGATTTCATATGAGGACGCGTTATATACTCATCTATGTTCTCTTCATTTAAATCAACAAATTTAGCCTCTTGTATTTCTTCAGGTTGAATTTTTATTTCACCACTTATATATGCTACTTTAAAAACAACAGCTAGAATATGCATAGAAGTATTATAATAAACGCCTGTAATTCCGATAGGCTTCACCGTTAACCCTGTTTCCTCTTTTATTTCCCTACAGACAGCTTGATCGAGCGCTTCGCCTTCTTCTACCTGTCCTCCTGGCAACTCCCACGTATCAGCTCGCCAGTGCACTTTTGTTAATAACACTTCATTTTTTTCATTTGTTAAATAACCGGCTACAGCAACGATATGCTTTGGTGTCTTATGTTCCATATTAAGCCTCCTAGAGATAATGAATATTTTATATATCCCTATAATCATATTCCCTACCTACAACAAAATACCTTTAATACTTCATCACCTTAATTAACTTCATAAAAAAGACCCTATCCGCTAAGCGAAAAGGGTCATCTATCGTATTACTCTCCTAAGTCTACGTTGTGATAAACTTGTTGAACATCTTCTAAATCTTCTAATGCATCAACCATTTTCTCAAATTGTGCTTGAGCATCTTCAGGAAGTGTTACATCACTTTGTGCAAGCATTGTTAATTCTGCAACTGTAAACTCCTCAACGCCAGCACCTTTAAGTGCAGATTGTACTGCATGGAATTGATCTGGTTCAGCATACACGATAACAGAATCTTCTTCTTCTAGAATGTCACGTGCATCTACATCTGCTTCCATTAAAATTTCAAGAACTTCATCTGATGTTTTACCTTCAAGGCCGATAACAGCTGTCGCATCAAACATGTAAGCTACAGAACCGTTCACACCCATATTACCACTGTTTTTGCTAAATGCAGCTCGTACATCTGCTGCAGTACGGTTTACGTTATTTGTAAGTGTATCTACAATAACCATAGCTCCATTTGGTCCGAATCCTTCATAACGAAGCTCGTCATAATTTTCTTCTGAACCGCCTTTTGCTTTTTCAACTGCACGATCAATAATTGTTCTTGGAACATTGTATGTTTTCGCACGCTCTAATACAACTCTTAGTGCTTGGTTTGATTCTGGATCTGGCTCGCCTTGTTTTGCTGCCACATAAATTTCACGCCCAAATTTCGCGTATATACGGCTTGTATTTGCATCTTTTGATGCTTTTTTGTCTTTAATATTGTTCCATTTACGGCCCATACTTTCCACTCTCTTTCCCGTTTTAAATCTACATAAAAATATTAATATGAAATATATTGTGTGTTCAACACATTTTTAAAAGAAATATAAAAAGTTCATTTTTGATTCATATTACAGACATAATATAAATCACTATCATTTTGTTCTTTCGACAAGTTATATTATACATGAATTCCTACGTTTATTACGAATTTTAGAAGCACATAGTATAATTTAACAAAAAGACTCTAACATTTCTGTTAGAGTCTTTTTATATTGCCAATAACGATTTCCATATTATTCCCATAATTGTTTTCTATTGTTGTATAATAAAAACAGGAAAAAATTTGAAGAAAAGATGGAGGGTGAATTATGACACATTCAAAAGACAAAAAATCACATGCTTTTAAAGGAATAAGAGAAAAATTAAACCCAACTATCTATCAAGTGAGATTCATGAAATTAGATGAACCAATTCGATTTGAGTCGTTTTCTGAATTAAAGGAATTAGGAGACTGGTTGAGTACTTCAACGCACATGTGGTCATGCCACTCAACTATGTACAAATACAACAGAGAAGAGTTTGAAAAGAAGTTCTTAGAAATTACGAAATTAACAGCTGATCATGTACTAATATCTACTGGTGGCGTCGGATTTAACTTCATGTCACCAGGTTGGAGAAATTCTCTATAAAATAATGAAATTATATAAAGGGATAAAAATTTATCCCTTTATTGTTTTGTAGTTTTCCCCAACTGTATCGCATGTACTAAATGAATAGTTTACCTTAATCATTTATAACCATTTCACCAACACACCATTTTTGCTTATTTTATAGTGTGATGAAAACATAAAAAGACTCTACACATTTGGTGTAGAGTCTTTTATTACGCCGTTCATGATACCGATGGTCGGGGTCGAACCGACACTCCCGAAGGAACACGATTTTGAGTCGTGCGCGTCTGCCAATTCCGCCACATCGGCACAAAAGAAAAGGCGGCAACCGGATTTGAACCGGTGATAAAGGTTTTGCAGACCTCTGCCTTACCACTTGGCTATGCCGCCATATTAAATTTTATTGGAGCGGAAGACGGGATTCGAACCCGCGACCCCAACCTTGGCAAGGTTGTATTCTACCACTGAACTACTTCCGCAAAAATGGCTGGGCTAGCTGGATTCGAACCAGCGCATGACGGAGTCAAAGTCCGTTGCCTTACCGCTTGGCTATAGCCCATCGAATTCTTACTTAATTATATGTAAGTATCCATTAGATTATTTGTAATTTTTAAAATAAAAATGGGGCGACTGATGGGAATCGAACCCACGAATGCCGGAGCCACAATCCGGTGCGTTAACCACTTCGCCACAACCGCCATGTTGTGTAATTATATTTGGCAGGGGCAGTAGGAATCGAACCCACACTGGAGGTTTTGGAGACCTCAGTTCTACCTTTAAACTATGCCCCTATGTAAATGGTGGAGGGGGGCAGATTCGAACTGCCGAACCCGAAGGAGCGGATTTACAGTCCGCCGCGTTTAGCCACTTCGCTACCCCTCCGAAACTTACATGGTGCCGGCTAGAGGACTTGAACCCCCAACCTACTGATTACAAGTCAGTTGCTCTACCAATTGAGCTAAGCCGGCGTATTTTATTAAAATAAATGGTGGCTCGGGACGGAATCGAACCGCCGACACGAGGATTTTCAGTCCTCTGCTCTACCGACTGAGCTACCGAGCCTTATTAAAATGGCGGTCCCGACCGGGGTCGAACCGGCGATCTCCTGCGTGACAGGCAGGCATGTTAACCACTACACCACGGGACCATTTGGTTGCGGGGACAGGATTTGAACCTGCGACCTTCGGGTTATGAGCCCGACGAGCTACCGTGCTGCTCCACCCCGCGATAATACTATTCATATAAAATTTATATGGTGGAGGATGACGGGATCGAACCGCCGACCCCCTGCTTGTAAGGCAGGTGCTCTCCCAGCTGAGCTAATCCTCCAAAGTGGTGACCCGTACGGGATTCGAACCCGTGTTACCGCCGTGAAAGGGCGGTGTCTTAACCACTTGACCAACGGGCCAAATATTATAAATCCTATGGCGGAGAGCAAGGGATTCGAACCCTTGATACGCTTGTGACGTATACACGATTTCCAATCGTGCTCCTTCGGCCAACTCGGACAGCTCTCCAATGGCTCCGCAGGTAGGAATCGAACCTACGACCGATCGGTTAACAGCCGATAGCTCTACCGCTGAGCTACTGCGGAATAATATTGCCTGGCAACGTCCTACTCTCACAGGGACAAGGTCCCAACTACCATCGGCGCTAGAGAGCTTAACTTCCGTGTTCGGTATGGGAACGGGTGTGACCTCTCTGCCATCATTACCAGACATTATTCTTTTGAGACAATCATTATTATAACTTATTTACTTTAAAAGTCAACAAGTTTTTTATGTTCTCTCAAAACTAGATAACATTGCTACATATTATATGGTTAAGTCCTCGATCTATTAGTATTCGTCAGCTCCACATGTCACCATGCTTCCACCTCGAACCTATCAACCTGATCATCT
>NZ_BEZT01000005.1:0-89158 GCF_003402455.1 Bacillus sp. HMA207
TCAGGTCGGCTACGCATCGTTGCCTTGGTGAGCCGTTACCTCACCAACTAGCTAATGCGACGCGGGTCCATCCATAAGTGACAGCCGAAGCCGCCTTTCAATTTCGAACCATGCAGTTCAAAATGTTATCCGGTATTAGCCCCGGTTTCCCGGAGTTATCCCAGTCTTATGGGCAGGTTACCCACGTGTTACTCACCCGTCCGCCGCTAACTTCATAAGAGCAAGCTCTTAATCCATTCGCTCGACTTGCATGTATTAGGCACGCCGCCAGCGTTCATCCTGAGCCAGGATCAAACTCTCCAATAAAGTTAGTTTGTCTAGCATCTAAAATAAAAATTGACGTTTCACGTTGTTTGTTTCGTTCAGTTTTCAAAGAACTAAAAGCGGGTGAAGAGAATCGAACTCTCGACCAGAGCTTGGAAGGCTCTTGTTTTACCACTAAACTACACCCGCGTGGTCGGGAAGACAGGATTTGAACCTGCGACCCCCTGGTCCCAAACCAGGTGCTCTACCAAGCTGAGCCACTTCCCGTAATTGGCGCGCCCGAGAGGAGTCGAACCCCTAACCTCTTGATCCGTAGTCAAACGCTCTATCCAATTGAGCTACGGGCGCTTATTCATGATGTTTTTTCGTCGTTGTAATTTGGCGACTCAATTATCTTATCATACTACATTTTCAAATGCAAGTACTTTTTTAAGATTTTTTTGATGCGGCCGAGAGGACTTGAACCTCCACGGGGTTTCCCCCACTAGGCCCTCAACCTAGCGCGTCTGCCGTTCCGCCACGACCGCGCGGAAAAAACAAAAGTGAGCCATGAAGGACTCGAACCTTCGACCCTCTGATTAAAAGTCAGATGCTCTACCAACTGAGCTAATGGCTCGTAAATGGCTGGGCTAGCTGGATTCGAACCAGCGCATGACGGAGTCAAAGTCCGTTGCCTTACCGCTTGGCTATAGCCCATCGAAATAATAATCTTCTTTTCAAAGACAAATGTTATTGTAACATAATATCCAATAAAAAACAACTGCTATATAGCAGAAGTTAAAATGGCGGTCCCGACCGGGGTCGAACCGGCGATCTCCTGCGTGACAGGCAGGCATGTTAACCACTACACCACGGGACCATTTGGTTGCGGGGACAGGATTTGAACCTGCGACCTTCGGGTTATGAGCCCGACGAGCTACCGTGCTGCTCCACCCCGCGACAATACTATTCATATAAAATTATATGGTGGAGGATGACGGGATCGAACCGCCGACCCCCTGCTTGTAAGGCAGGTGCTCTCCCAGCTGAGCTAATCCTCCGAAGTGGTGACCCGTACGGGATTCGAACCCGTGTTACCGCCGTGAAAGGGCGGTGTCTTAACCACTTGACCAACGGGCCAATATGTATGGCAGAGAAGAAGGGATTCGAACCCTCGCACCGCGTTAGCGATCTACTCCCTTAGCAGGGGAGCCCCTTGAGCCACTTGGGTACTTCTCTGTATGGCTCCGCAGGTAGGACTCGAACCTACGACCGATCGGTTAACAGCCGATAGCTCTACCACTGAGCTACTGCGGAATAATGAAGACAATTTGTATCTTATAAAAATTCTCTCTGTAAGTCAAGAAGTTTTTAACAACATCTTGTTCAAACGTGACATGTTTATAATATACTGGATTGCGTTTTTACTGTCAAGATGTTTTCGATATCGGTTTGAGTTTCCCTTTACACTTTCCACAGACATATCTTTTTGTATTTATTTGACGCCTTCTTACATATTGAAGTGAACACTCCATACATTCATACTTATAAATCTTTTTTTCCTTCTCTTCATTAATCATTCGTTTACAAAAACGTGGTGCATCAACTTTCTTTAACAACTCACGAAAATCCCTTTCCCTGTGCTTATACCCTCTTCCTGCAATATGTAAGTGATAATGACAAAGCTCATGTTTAATAATCCCGACTAACTCTTCTTCACCATACACTTCGTAATATCGATAATTCAATTCGATATTATGACTCTTCAATAAATAACGCCCACCAGTTGTACGTAATCTATTATTAAACACCGCTTTATGTAAGAACGGCATCTCAAAGTATTGTAGTGACACTTCTTCCACTAGTCGCTGAATTTCTTGCTCATCCACTCTCATTCCTCCTAAACAAAAAAATATTTTTACACTTTTCTCCCTTCTTATACATATATTAAATAGTACATATACCCATCCTCATGTAAGAAGCGTGGTTTCTAAAAACAAAACATGAATAGAAATCCACTCACCAACCTCTCATCAATAGCATTTTAGATTTTTGAGAGCAGGATTAAACAAGGAGGGATTCCTATGCCTACGTGGCTAAAAAAACAAATGCAACGTGCATATTTCGAAAAAAACCGGTATCAAATTAAGTTATTAAATGAATGCTGGTTTTATTATAGCAAAATACATCAAAGCTCATAATCCATTACACTTTTTATTCCATAAAAAAAGAGCAGTTTCATCTGCTCTCTTCTCTTACTATTCAATCGGCAACATAGATAGTGCAACGCGTCCTTTTTTTGTATCAATATCATCTACCCATACTTTTACAATTTTCCCTACTGATACAACATCTAACGGATGCTTTACAAACTGTTTGCTAAGTTTAGAAATATGTACTAAACCATCTTGCTTTACGCCAACATCAACAAAAGCACCAAAATCAACAACGTTACGAACTGTTCCTTCTAATTCCATACCACGTTTTAAATCTTCTAATTTCAAAATCCCTTTTTTCAGAAGTGGTTTAGGCAACTCATCCCTCATATCGCGTTCTGGACTAATAAGCGCATCTATAATATCAACTAACGTCGGCTCCCCAACTCCTGTTTCTTGAGATAACTTAGAAATCTCTACTTCTTCCAATCTCTTTTGTAATTGCGGTTGTCCTACGTCATCTATCGATAACCCTAGACTCTTCAATAATAATTCAACATTTTTATATTGCTCTGGATGAATACCTGTTCGATCTAATGGATTCGCTCCTTCTAGTATACGTAAGAAACCTATACATTGTTCATACGTCTTTGCACCTAAACGTGGGATTTTCTTTAATTCCGTGCGCTTCGTGAATTTCCCATCTTCTTCTCTCTTTGCCACAATATTTTTCGCAACAGTTTTCGATAAACCTGAAACATATTGTAACAATGCAACCGAAGCCGTATTTACATTAACCCCAACTTGGTTAACAGCTGTTTCTACTACAAATGTTAATGACTCATTCAGTCTCTTTTGAGATACATCATGTTGGTATTGTCCAACCCCAACTGATTTAGGATCAATTTTCACAAGTTCAGCAAGTGGATCTTGCAGACGTCTCCCAATAGAAACGGCACTTCTCTCTTCAACTTGTAAATTTGGGAATTCCTCACGGGCTAAATCAGAAGCTGAATACACACTAGCACCCGCTTCATTTACAATAATATAAAAGACATCTCGGTTCACACTTTGTAATACATCTACTATAAACTCTTCTGTTTCTCTAGATGCTGTCCCATTACCAATTGCAATCATTTCAACTTGATATTTATCTATAATAGAAAGAACTTTCGTTTTTGCATCATCATATTTACGAACAGGTGGATGCGGATAAATAACATCGATATGTAGTACTTTCCCCGTATCATCTACTACAGATAATTTACAACCAGTTCTATATGCCGGATCTACCGCTAGCACGACTTTCCCTTTCATCGGAGGTTGTAATAATAAGTTACGTAAGTTCTCAGAGAAAATATGTATTGCTTGTTCTTCAGCTGTTTCTGTTAATTCTTTACGAATCTCTCTTTCGATTGAAGATTGAATTAATCGTTTATAACCATCTTCAATCGCTAATTGTACATAATGTGCACTTTTCGAATCGTTATCACGAATTACTTTCTTATTTAAGAAAGTTACTATCTCATCTACTGGCGGAACAACAGCAACTCTCAATATATCTTCTTTCTCGCCACGATTCATTGCTAATACACGATGTGGTACTACTTTTTGCAATGGTTCTTCATAACTGTAATACATTTCATATATATTCTTTTCATCTTTTTCTTCATCTTTCACGGACGAAGACATAACACCTTTTCTAAAAGTAACATTTCGAATCCAACTACGATACGCAGCTTCATCTGAAACCATTTCTGCAATAATGTCTTGTGCACCTTGTAAAGCTTCTTCTGCAGATTGCACTTCTTTCTCTACATTAATAAATTCCACTGCCTTTTTAGCCGGATCTTCTTTCTTATATAACAATAACCATTCAGCTAATGGTTCTAATCCTTTTTCTTTAGCAATTGTCGCTTTCGTTCTTCTTTTCTCTTTATATGGACGATATAGATCTTCTACTTCTTGCAACTTTGTAGCTTTAACAATTTGCTGTCGTAGCTCTTCTGTCAGTTTCCCCTTCTCATCAATAAGACGAAGAACTTCTTCCTTCCTATCTTCAAGTTGCATCATATATTGCCATCTCTCTAAAATCGTACGAATTTGCACCTCATCTAAAGAGCCTGTCCATTCTTTTCGGTAACGAGCAATAAATGGAACTGTGTTACCTTCTTCTGTTAATTGAATAACATGACGAACTTGCTTTTCGGTAAAGCCTAATTCTTTCACTAACATTTTCATTAACGCTTGTCGATTATCTACCATTTCCATATACAACCGTAACCTCCTCTATAATAAAAAAAGTTGCCCTTCAAAGAGAGCAACTTAAACTGCCGATTTAAAAATCTATTAGTCCTAAACTAATTTGTAACGCTTCATCTACACGACTCATCATCACTTCATCCAAATGAGTGATTTTGTCCGTTAAGCGTTGCTTATCGATTGTTCGAATCTGCTCAAGTAAAATAACAGAATCTCTCTCAAAACCATACTTTTTCGCATCAATTTCCACATGAGTGGGTAATTTCGCTTTTTGAATCTGTGCAGTAATAGCCGCTACAATCACCGTTGGACTAAAACGATTTCCGATGTCATTTTGAATGACAAGAACCGGACGAACGCCTCCTTGCTCAGAACCAACAACTGGGGAAAGGTCTGCAAAATACACGTCGCCGCGTTTTACAATCAAAATATTACCCCCCGCTAACTAAGCGTTCTACTGTATGAGCTGCTTCATACTCTGCTAAGAAAGCTTCAGATGCAATACCAAGATTAATTTTTCCCATTTCAATGTACCCACGTCGCATTGATTCATGTTGGTAGCGTTTCTTCGTCTTATGTTGACGCAATAACAATTGTGTTGCCTGGCAAATTAGTTCATGGCGATTCTTATTCTCTTGTTTTCCAATTCCGTCCAATTCCGTTACCATTTGCTTTGGCAACCGAACCACGATTTCAGTAGTTACACTTGATTCGGACACAAAAATACACCTCCACCGTCAACTACACACCCATATATATATATGACACCTATTGTAATAATACCATTGTATGGAGCCTGTTGCAAAGACTTCCTTATTCCTTGCTTATGTTTTCCAATTCACAAACAAAACATTCATCTTCTTAAATTTTTTATCTCATAACTCACTAAAAACAATAGAACTCCTCTTCAAAACTTACGTGCAACTTATATAAAAAATGATTATAAGTAAAAAGCTTCTCATCAAAAAGAGCTTATTATCCAGCAATGAACAGTCACCCCAATGACAAGAAGCAATCATACTACCTTCTATATATTGTTCAAGTAATTAATTATCTCTACAACCTTACCATTCCGTATAAATATTCTTGGCACACGGAAACTGATCGTTGCAATAATTTCATAATTAATAGTCCCTGAGTATTCCGCAACCTCTGTAGCGCTAATATACTCATCTCCTTGCCTTCCAATAAGCGTAACTTTCGTACCAAGTGGCACTTCACAAGGAAGATGAATCATGAACTGATCCATTGTTACTCGCCCTACAATCGGTACCCTTTTACCATTTATAAGCACTTCAAATCCTTGTAACCTTCTAAGCCACCCATCTGCATAGCCAATCGCTACAGTCGCAATCCATTCTTCAGTTTTCGTTCGGTAGGTGACGTTATAACTAATTCCATCACCTTTAATTACCTGTTTAATATGAGCGACTTTCGTATGAAGTGATAGCGCCGGTTCTAATTCAAATGGTAAAAAAGGACGTATTTCTACAGAAGGAGATAATCCATACATTGCAATCCCAATTCGCACTGCATTAAATGTAATCCCTTGAAAACGTAACGTGGCAGCACTATTAGCTGTATGAACAAACTTAGGATCCACTCCGAATTCTTTCAACCAACTTAACTGCTCTAAGAACGTGTTATATTGCTTATCAAAATACGAAGTCTCAACCTCATCTGCCGTTGCAAAATGCGTGTATACTCCTTCTAACTCTAAAAACGGTGCACCCTCTAAACTCTTTAAAAATTCTTTTAGCTCTTTTCTTTCACGTATTCCAATTCTCCCCATACCACTATCAAAGTTAATATGGAATTTCATTACAGATGAACCATCCCAAAGTTTAATTGCTTCGTCCACCCATTCTTTTTGAAAAACAGTTAGCGCTACATCATTTTCAGCAGCTACATTTACATCACGCGGCGGCGAGGGACCTAACACTAAAATCGGCTCAGTAATACCAGCCCTCCGAAGCACTAAAGCCTCATCTAAAAAAGCAACAGCTAACCTTGTTGCCCCTGCTTCTAATGCCGTTTTAGCCACCGGTACATAATCGTGCCCATATGCGTTTGCTTTAACTACAGCAAAAATCTCTACATTACTTGGGATGAACTCTTTAATATGTGTAACGTTGTTATAAATGGCATCTAAATCCACTTCCACCCAAGTGTCACGGTAAAATGGTGCTTCTTCCATAAATACACTTCCTTATACACGATATGCGAAGCTTATTCTTTTATATGCTTCTTTTATGAAATCCACCTTCAAACTAAGAAAAGACGTGGTGCACATATATCACCACGTCTAAGAAGTTTACTTCACCTGCTTCGCTGTAACTGAACGAGCAACCATTAACAGCTCCTTCGGCTCTAAACCTTTAGACACGAGCATATATTCTACTCCGTTATGCGACCACGTTACAGAGTCTTTTGTTAATGCACCAATCGTAAACCCAAGATCAACTGGTTCTCCACTTACACTTACCGCTGATGATGCCTCTGCAACTTTTGCCTTTTCTTGTATTAAAGTAAAGGATTTCTTATTTCCAGTGTATGTGAGTATCGCACGCTTGCCACTGTCTGTCTTCAACTCTTTTTCATCTTGCAGAGTCATACCTTGTGGTGTATCAAGTGGATACAAAATAGCAAACGGTTTGTCTTCTTTCGCTGTTGTTTGAACATCTACCTGCGCTCTAGACATATTTTGTTTCGTATCAAATGCACCTTTATCAAATTTCGCATCGAATTTCACTTTAGAGAAATCTACTTTCACAAGAACATTTTGATCATTATCCATTAACTTCACTGAAACTGGAGTCAAGTCGCTCTTATTCAATGTAATCTCTTGTCTCGGCAACATATTTTGATGTTGATAGTTTGTTTTTGTTTTAAAAATATAATACTTATCTGTTTTCTCAAAAGTAAGGTTTTTCTTGTCCTGCAAAATATCTCTTACAAGTGATTCATATAAATAAGCCTGGCTACTATTTTGCGGCCAATCACTTTGAAAACGGAAGCTCTTATTAAGTGCTGGCGTTAATACAAATACACCTTCTTCATTTCTCAAAATAATTTGGCTCTGATCTTTTTTTGCATTTTTTAAATTCACACGATAAAAAGACGGTTCCTTATGCCAAATCTCTACGTTATACTCTTGAGGCTCATTGCCTGTTTTAATAGATAATTTTGCCTCAGCTTGATAACTTTTCATCCCTTTTACTTTTGATTCTAAATCTCTCACGACATCATCTTGCTTCTTTTCCATACAACCCGCCAACACAAAAACGGTCAATAAACCGACAAGAACTAAAAACAGACGCCTTTTCATCAATTCAGCCCCTTTGCCCCTATAAATGAATGGAAGATGTACCTTCCTTATCGCTACCTCAAATATATGAGACAAAGATATAAAATATGCAGACTAGCGTGACGAGCTTTCTAAAACAACTTGAGCAACAGCAAATTCCTTACTATGACTAATTGATAAATGAACAATATGCTCTGTACTTGTAATCAGAATTGGCTTACCTCTTTCATCATTTTTCACTTCAATATCTAAAAAACTCACTTCTTTTCCGATACCAGTACCTACAGCTTTTGAATACGCCTCTTTCGCTGCAAACCTTCCAGCTACAAACTCTGTAAGGCGACTTCCTTTCAGCTCCATAGCAACATTACGTTCATTTTCCGTTAAAATACGTTCCATAAATTTAAGCTTTCCATCTAGCATTTTTTCAATACGATTTAATTCAATAATATCGATACCAATCCCTATAATCATTTCAAAATCCCCTTCTTCTATTTAACTTTCTTCTTTCATATTGATAAGAATAACAGAGAATCTTTCTGATGCAAAAGGGGTGATAGTAACCGTATGCTAATAAGATCCACTCATATTTCTTTACAACCGACTATTCTTACCTTACTGCTTATTCATTTAGTCATGATGATATTAGGCGACTTTTTTCTCTTACCACTGGCAGCCTCTAATGAATATATCGCGAAAGGAGAATGGTGGCGTGTCATAACTTCTCTTCTCGTACACGTAGACTTACAACATTTTCTTTCTAATAGTATTTTTTTGTTTGCTCTTGGTTCTTCTATCGAAAAGCAACTCGGACACTTTTCTTTTTTTATTCTATTTTTTCTCTCTGGAATTTCTGGAAATATTTCTTCTTATATTATTATGCCGCTTGAATATATTCACGCAGGTGCATCAGGTGGTATTTTCGGACTATTAGGTGCACAGTTATTTTTATTGTACAATCGATACCGCTCTTCAAAACCAAAAGAAATTGCCATTTTCTCAATTATGATACTTCTATTACTGCTATTTACTTTCTTTAACCCTTCTGCCAATCCGATCAGTCATTTAACAGGTTTAATAACCGGTGGCATTTTAACCCCTTTTTTAACAAAAAAAAACGATGGTGCAAAGCTTATTTAATATAAAAGCTTGCACCATCGATAATTTCTACATCTACTTGTTCACTTAAATCTCTCATTAATTGAAATAAAGACTCATCCTTCATCTTCGCCTCAATCATACAATCAATTTGCGGAACACTTCCCTTTATCCTTCTTAAAAAAGATAAAAATGCGTCTACATTAATATAATCTGCATGAGCTCTTGGATCTTTTCCCTCTCTAGGGCTAGAGATATGCATTTTAATCGGCAACAAAGACGTTTCCCACGTATGAACAACACGTGCCCAATCTTCATACCAATCTTCTTGCTCATTATTCATCATATGGTGATGCAAGTCAAATACGACGGGAATATCTAATTTTTCTCCTAAATATAATGTTTCCTCTAACGTAAAGGTTGTATCATCATTTTCTAATATAATCATTTCTTGAATACCCCTTGGGACATTCGACCAATTCTCTATAAAGCGCTCTAATGCAAGTTCCTTATCTTTATATCCTCCTCCAACATGCAGTACACATCGTTGCTTATGTTCAATCCCCATGCCTTTTAATAATTTTTTGTGCATCTGCAATGTTTTTACAGATTGTTTAAAAACACTCTCCTCAGGTGAATTTAGTACAACAAAATGATCTGGATGGAAATCAATTCTCATATTCATATGAACTGCATATTCACCTAGTTTTTTTAAATTTTCTTTTAACGGACGAATATAGTTCCACTCTAGCAATTCCTCATGATTCGCTAAAGGAATGAGCTTTGAACTGAGCCGAAAGAAAGATATGTCATGCCCTTTATTATGCTTTAATAAACGTAAACAATTTTCTAAATTGGAATTAGCAATTCTTTCAAGCTTACGAATTGCAGCATCACGATCATCTAATTTCTGAAACTGTGCATACGTCATCGTTTGAGATGGAGATGCATTCTTCAAATGTACACTCATCGCAACGTAACCAAGCCTTACAAGCATATAACAGCCCCTTTTCTATCATAACTATTATGTAGTATGCACAATTATAGAAATAAAAAAAGAGAATGCCCGCAAAGGGCATTCTCTTTTTTATTAAGCTTGTGGACGGCTATGATGTTTTCTTTCGCCGCGTCCATTTGAAGAACCAGGGCGACCTTGGCCTTCACCTCTACGACCACGACTACCACCATCACGATTACGATCGCGGTTACCATCACGATTGCGATCACGGTTTCCGTCACGATTACGTCCATCACGGTTACGGTCACGATTACGTCCATCGCCACCGCCGCGTGCATCACGACTACGATTACGGTTACCATCACGGTATCCGCCTCCGTTACCGCCGCGTTTTTTAGAACCGCCGCCTCTTGAAACAACAGGTGGTTCTGATGTTAAAGCGATCGGAGTTGTATCCGGCTCTTTAGTCATCATTTTTAAAGCAGCAGCTACTACTGTTACAGAGTCATTTTCTTCTAACATTTCTTCTGCAATACGCTTGTAGTATGCTAAGTTTTCATTTTCAATTGTGCTTTGAAGCTTTTCAGCGATTAAACGTTGTTGACCTTCTAATGCCTCGTCAAGTGTCGGTGCATCCATACGGTCCATTTTACGTTTTGTTGTACGCTCGATATTTTTTAATTGTCCTGATTCACGTGGTGTTACAAATAGCATTGCAATACCTTTTTTACCTGCACGACCAGTACGACCGATACGGTGAACGTATGATTCTGGATCTTGTGGAATATCGAAGTTATATACGTGCGTTACGCCTGAAATATCAAGACCACGTGCAGCAACGTCTGTTGCAACAAGAACTTCAATAGAACCTTCTTTAAATTTACGTAATACAGACATACGTTTCGCCTGAGTTAAATCACCGTGAATACCTTCTGCAGCATAACCACGTAAGTTTAATGCTTCTGATAATTCATCAACACGACGCTTTGTACGACCGAATACGATTGCAAGCTCTGGAGATTGAATATCTAATAAGCGTGTTAACACGTCAAACTTTTTCTTTTCTTGCACTTCTAAATAGAACTGCTGAATGTTTGGCATTGTTACTTCTTTTGCTTTTACTTTAATGTGTTGAGGCTCAGTCATGAAACGCTCAGCAATACGGCGGATTGGATCCGGCATTGTCGCTGAGAATAGTAATGTTTGATGTGTTTCTGGCACATCTGTTAAAATTGCTTCAATGTCTTCAATGAAGCCCATGTTTAACATTTCATCCGCTTCGTCAAGAACAACTGTCTCTACGTTTTGCAGACGAAGTGTTTTACGGTTAATATGATCTAAAATACGACCCGGCGTACCAACAATAATGTGTGGGTGTTTTTTTAGAGCACGAATTTGGCGGTTAATATCTTGACCACCATAAATTGGTAAAATACGAACGCGTTTATGCTTACCAATTTTGTATAATTCTTCTCCAACTTGAATTGCTAATTCACGCGTTGGCGCGATAACAATACCTTGAACCGATTCTTTATGTGTATCCACTTTATCTAATAGTGGTAATCCGAATGCTGCTGTTTTCCCTGTACCTGTTTGCGCTTGCCCAATAATATCTTTACCTTGCAATGCATGTGGAATTGTTTCAGCTTGAATTGGTGTAGCCTCTTCAAAGCCCATACTTTCAACAGATTGCAGTAAAGAATCACTTAATCCTAATTCTCGAAATGTTGTCAATGTTACTTCTCCTTTTCTATCCTATACTTATCATTTAAAAAAAGGCGTTTTCCGAATTTGCGGAAAAGCCCTTTTCCTGAATGCTCACGTATATAAACGGGCGTATATTCTTCACGAAAATACTTCTAAACGTTATTACACTTTATCAATTATAAGTTTTGTATGTGTAAAAAGCAAACCCAACTGTTACCTTATTTTCATATTCAGAGTTTTTTTCTTCACTTTTATTTTTTTATATTTACTGTAAGCGCTTATTATAAGTTTCTTCTATTTTCGTAACTATCATCCCTATTTATATACACCAATTATTTCAACATCGTAATTACTTCTTCTAATTTCATACCGCGAGATGCTTTTATTAATACAACATCTTTCACATCGACTACTGCTTGTAAATCTTTTACTAACTCTTCTTTATTATCATACGCCTTTACACGTTCATTAGGGAAATTAATTTTCGCTCCTTCAGCAATTTGAGCCCCTAATCTACCGTATGTGAATACATGTGAGATTTTTGCTGGATCAATTAATTTTCCTACCTCATAATGGAACTGTACTTCTTGATCTCCAAGTTCTAACATATCACCGAGCACAACGATTTTTTTAGCAAAACCATCTAAACCATTCATTAAATGGAATGCTGCTTCCATAGCCGTCGGGCTTGCATTATAAGCATCGTTGATAATTGTTAAACCACTATTTGTTTTCACAATTTCCATACGCATGCCCGTCATTTGAAGTGTTACTAAACCTTCTTTCATCTCTTCCCACGTTACACCAAAATGTTTCGCAATTGCCATTGAAGCAAGTGTATTATACACATTATGTTTTCCTAACACCGGTAAGTAGAATGAAATATTTTCATCTCTATTCATTTTGAAATGTGTCCCAGTTGCTTGTAATGTTACAGTCGTTGGATAATAATCGTTTGCTCTTGCATCACCAAACGTAACCGTTTCTGCTGCTAAATTCATTCCAGGAACACGATTCGTTAATAAAGGCTCATCTCCGTTATATACGAACACGCCACCTTCTTGTAATCCTGTAACAATTTCTAATTTCGCCTCAGCAATTGCCTCACGAGATCCTAAATCCATTAAATGTGCCTCACCAATATTTGTAATGATAGCTGCATTAGGACGAGCTAACTTAGATAAGAATTCAATTTCGCCTCGGCTTGACATACCCATCTCTAATACTGCTACTTCTGTATTTTCTTCTAAGTTTAAAATGGTAAGAGGTAATCCGATATGGTTATTGAAGTTCCCTTCTGTTTTTTGCACTTTGAATTTAGTCGCAAGAAGACTTGTTACAATATCTTTCGTAGATGTTTTACCGTTACTACCCGTTACACCTACAACTTTAACATCCAATTGATCGCGATAGTTTTTCGCTAACATTTGCAATGCCGATAGCGTGTCTTCTACAAAAATAACCGGAAGATTCTCAGGTGGATTCGCTACATCTTTCATCCATAATGTAGCCACAGCTCCATTTTCAACAGCTTTATCTACAAAAGCATGTCCATCGAAGCGCTCCCCTTGAATCGGAACATACAAGTTTCCTTTTTCAATTTTTCTCGTATCAATAGACACGCCTTGAATAGTAATTCCCTCATATTGCTCTGCTAATTCAGTACCATTTACCATCTGTTCCACTTGCTTTAACATTCGCTTTATCATATATAAACGCTCCTTACATAGAGGAAGCACTATTCCTATGAATAGTGCTTCCTCCTTTTTTGTTAGATTGTATATTTAATTTTTTGTTTTTCTTCGTGACGTTCAATCGCTAAACGAATTAGCTCTTCGATTAATTCTGGATACGGTAACCCAGTATGTTGCCATAATAGAGGGAACATACTGAACGGTGTAAATCCTGGCATTGTGTTTACTTCGTTAATATACACTTCTCCATCTTTCGTTAAGAAGAAATCAGCTCGCGTTAAACCTGCACCGTCTAATGATTGGAATGCAATAATCGCATCACGCTTAATTACATTAGATTCTTCTTCTGTCATTTCAGCTGGAATAATTAGCGCCGTATCACCATCGATATATTTCGACTTATAATCATAGAAGTCCTTTTTCGGAACGATTTCACCTACAACTGAACATTTCGGCTCATCATTACCTAGTACCCCAACTTCTACTTCACGACCTACAATATTTTCTTCTACAATAATTTTGCGATCAAATTGGAATGCCTCTACAAATGCATCCTCAAGTTCTTCACGATTTTTACACTTATTAATACCAACACTTGAACCAAGGTTCGCTGGTTTTACGAAGCAAGGATATCCTAACTTATCTTCTACTTTAGAATAAGCTTCCTCACGATTTTTTTCCCATGCACTACGAATGAAGGATGCATATTTTGCTTGTTTTAAACCAGCCTCTGCAAAGATGTTTTTCATAACAACTTTATCCATACCAGCAGATGATGCTAGAACACCATTTCCTACATAAGGGATATTCATTAATTCTAATAGTCCTTGAACCGTTCCATCTTCACCGTTTGGTCCATGTAGTAATGGGAAAATAACGTCAATAGCGTTCTCCTCAGAAGCTGCAGATGGGATAATTTCTGTACTTAATGATAACGGAGAAATCGCATTTTCTGCACCGCTCATTTTTAAAGCTTCAACATCTGTTACTTCGCCTTCAATACGCTCACCGCGTACCCATTGACCTTGTTCTGTAATATAAATTGGATGAATCTCGAATTTATCTTGATTTAACGCTTTAATAGCAGCAAGAGCCGTCTGTAGCGAAACTTGATGCTCAGCTGATTTTCCACCATATAATAAACCTAATTTAATTTTCGTCAATGAAATCACCCTAACCAATTGTTTTCATTTTTCTATTTTAGCACTTTTTATAAAAATAGGTAGTTCCTATTTGAAATAAAATGTAACTTCCATAAATAATTAAATAACATCACTTATTGGTTTTTCATTTCATTTTCTATATAGCTACACAAAATAAAATGGCAATCTAATCTAGTTATGTACCTAAAATATGTAGAAATCCCCTTTTTTGTGTATGTCACCTATTCACTAAGAAGATTGTTTGGTTAGTGTGTCTTTTTGCCTTTGCTCCACAAGGCGATCTAAAGAAACATATACAATACCTGCAACTACACATCCTACAGCTAAAATTGTAAATAGAAAGTGACCAAGTAATCGATCTAATAAAAAACCGCCCAAAAGTGGACCAAATGCGCTTCCTGTAATCCACTGCAAACCTGCAGCTCCCATATAAGTCCCTCTCAAATGCTCAGGGGCCAAATTTGCTACAAATGTCATCTGTACAGGCGACATAATCATCTCACCTAACGTATATATAGCATAAACGAACAGTAATATTATTAAAATAATTGTAGCATTTGTATTAAATTCTCCAAACCACTTCGGTAACCACCCTATAAAAAATAATCCAATCCCGAATAAACATGCACCATATAACATCGTCTTCCCGACCGGTTTATCCGTAGCCCATTTTGAAATTTGAAACTGGAATAAAACAACTAATAGTCCGTTTAACGCCATTAAATATGGATATGGATTATTCGTTCCAAAAATATGCTTCATTTCATTATCAAAATGTAGTGGCAACATGCCTTCCGTTTGAGAAAACCCCATCGAAATGATAATGCCTGCTAATAAGTAAATCATTAATACCTTATCTCGCATTACAATTTTCCAAACTGCCCCAGCTTCCTTTTCTTTATGTTCTTCCTTATCTGTCCTTTTTGGCATCGTCTCTTGAATAAGAAGTAATACAAGTAACGCATAAAATAGCATTGTAGAAGAGGCAATAATAAACACAAGGTTCTTTGACAACACAACTACTGATGCTCCCATTATCGGACCAATCGCAGCACCTATATTGTGTCCCATTCGTAATAAACCATATGCCTCTGTTCTTTTTTCTGGTGCCGTTACATCCGCGACCATAGCTGATGCAGCTGGATGAAATAAAGAATTACTCAACCCTAAAAAAATAGATAAAATTGCATATGGAATAAATCCTTCTATAAATAGAAAACCGAGCATTAATAATGCATTACTTGCCATAGAAAATATCATAATAGGCTTTCTTCCATATATGTCAGCAATTCTCCCTCCTATAAGTGATCCAAAACTTGCAGCAATTGGAGAAAGCGCCATAATAACCCCAACTTCCAACAACGAATCCACCTTATCTTTTAAATATAATGCAAAAAAAGGCATTAACATCATCATTGCAATTCCATTTAACGTCTCTCCAATAAATCGAATCCATACGTTACGGTCCATCTCCCTTAACTCACGCCACGTATTTTTCATCATTTCACCCCTTTAGTTAGCCAACAATTATCTTATAATAAGTTCAGAAAAATGTAAATTTTCAAATAAAAAATCCATTCTAACAGAATTAGAATGGATTTTTTCACTTATAAATTTGCAACATCTTCTTCTTTTTTACTATTATTTAAAGCACTATGTTTTCGGCTATATAAGAAGTAAACCGCTATACCAATAACCATCCATATCCCAAAACTAATCCATGCTGTCCCCGATAATTGAAGCATTAAGTATAAACAGAAGATCACTGTTAATGCTGGTAAAAATGGTACAAGCGGAGCCTTAAATGCCCTTGGTAAGTCTGGATGTGTTCTTCTCATTACGATTACCGCAACAGCTACGAGTGCAAATGCTGACAATGTCCCCATATTTACAAGATGTGCTAAAACATTTAAATCTATTAATCCTGAAATCAGTGCCGCAATAATTCCCGTTGTCCATGTATTTAAAAATGGCGTTTTAAATTTCGGATGAACTTTAGCAAGACGTTTCGGCAGTAAACCATCTCGGCTCATCGCATAAGAAACACGAACTTGCCCATACATCATAACTAGCATTACTGTTGTAATTCCTGTAATTGCTCCTACCGAAATTACCCCCGCTAAACCATCTTGTCCAATAAATTGAAGTGCAAAAGCAACTGGATCTGATATATTTAGCTGTCCGTATGGAACAATTCCTGTCAAAATAAGCGAAACAACGATATAAAGAACTGTACAAATTAATAACGATGCAATAATACCAATTGGTAAATCACGTTGCGGACGTTTCACTTCTTCTGCCGCTGTTGAAACTGCATCAAATCCTATAAATGCGAAGAATACTGTAGCCGCTCCAGCCATTACACCATCTAAACCAAATGGCATAAAAGGCGTCCAGTTTTCAGGTTTCACATAATTAAAACCAGCAAAGATAAAAATAAGAACAACTGCTATTTTAATAAATACCATAATGTTATTTACTCGTGCACTTTCACGAACACCCCTAGATAAAAGAACTGTCATCACTAAAATAATTAGAACTGCAGGTAGATCAATTATTCCACCCTTACCTGTACCAGGAGCCGAGGAGAGAATAGTCGGAATATGAATTCCAAACCCCTTTAATAAAGATTGAAAATATGCAGACCAACCGTTCGCTACAGCAGATGTAGCAAGTAAATATTCCAGCATTAAGTCCCAGCCAATTAAAAATGCGAATACTTCCCCCATCGTCGCGTATGTATACGTATACACACTGCCCGAGACAGGAACTGAAGAAGCAAATTCAGCATAACAAAATGCAGCAAAGGCACAAGCTAGAGCGGCAATCGCAAATGATAATATAATAGCTGGCCCAGAATGTTTCGCTGCCACAACACCCGTTAGAACAAAAATACCAGTTCCAACAATTGCTCCGATTCCAAGCATAGTTAAATCTAGCGCGCCCAATGTTCTTGCTAACGTTTTTTGCTTACTTTCTTGCATTAACTTTGCAATTGGCTTCTTTTGAAAAATTTGCTTCATCTTTCACTCCTCCAAGTTTTAAATTTTCTGAAAATTTTTAATTCGCTTTTTTATTTTACTCATTACGCTTTTCCTAGTCAATACTTTTGTCGAAACAAGTAGAAATTCTTCTGAATATGCACGCCCCTTATTATTCTTTCTATATATCTTTCCATTATTTTTTTGGTATTATTATACATGTCGATTCCGTGAAAAAGGCATGCCCCCTTATTGAGAGCATGCCTTTTTTACTTATTTCACAGTATATGAACCTTGTTCAATCCAGCTATACATATACTTTTCATCTTCTGTTTCATGTGCTTGTTTTACAATACGAAGCGGACGGAATGTGTCTATCATAACAGCTAATTCAAGCGTCTCTTTCTTCCCTATACTTGCCTCTGTTTTCCCCGGATGCGGCCCATGGGGAATCCCGCTCGGATGAAGTGTAATAGAACCTTCTTCCACACCTTTGCGACTCATAAAGTTTCCTTCTACATAGTAAAGAACTTCATCACTATTAACATTACTATGATAATATGGTGCCGGAATTGACTCTGGATGATAATCGTATAAACGTGGTACGAAAGAACAAATAACAAAATTATGTCCTTCAAATGTTTGATGTACTGGCGGTGGCTGATGAATGCGCCCTGTAATTGGTTCAAAATCCTCTACATTAAATACCCACGGATATAAATAGCCATCCCATCCCACAACATCTAACGGGTGGTGTCCTAAAACATGTTTATGCATATAGCCTCTTGATTTTGTCATTACGACAAACTCGCCTTTTTCATCATATGTCTCTAATTTTTCTGGACCACGAAGATCTCTTTCACAAAACGGACTATGCTCTAACAATTGTCCGTATTCATTTCGATAACGACGCGGCGTTGTAATTTGGCTATTCGCCTCTACAACAAGAAACTTAGTCTCTCCTTCATCTGGAATAACACGATAAATCGTTCCAATTGGAATCGTTACATAGTCGCCTTTTCTATAGTGAATCGTTCCAAACATCGTTTCAATTTTCCCTGTTCCATAATGAACAAATAACATTTCGTCGCCATCACCATTACGATAGAAATAATCCATTTTTTCTGTTGGACTCACTACTCCAATTAATAAATCTTCATTTCCAAGTATGAAATTCCGTCCACTTATTGCATCACCACTTTTTTTACTTTCTTTCGTTCGAAAGTGGCGATGAGAAAGAGCAACATCCTCTTCATACTGCAACTGACAAGAATGCGATAATGCAGAATGACCTACTTCTGTCGGCATATAATGATGATACAAAATAGACTGCGTACCAGAAAAACCTTTTGTTCCCATTACCTGTTCACGATAAAGCGATCCATCTTTTTTACGAAATTGTACATGTCGTTTATGAGGTAGTTCTCCCATGTGACGATAAAACATGCCCATCACCCGCTTCCTTTTCTTTTTTGATCGTATTACGTAGTGTACCTAAACCAGTAATCGACAGTTCTACAACATCTCCATCTTGTAGCCACTCTTCTGTACCCAGTTCTAAAATACATCCTGTTCCTACTGTCCCAGAACCAATCACATCTCCTGGATATAACGTAACGTCCTCTGAAGCACGTTCAATCATTTCAGCAAATGTATAGTAAATATCTTGGAAGTTTCCTTTTGATAATAGTTTTCCATTTACATGAGCAGTCATTTCTAAATTATATCGATCACCATTACGATAAACGTCTAATTCCTCTTTCGTAACAAGATGTGCTCCTAAAGAAGTTGCAAAGTCTTTTCCTTTCGCTGGACCGAGACCTACTTTCATTTCTGTTGCTTGTAAGTCTCTCGCACTCCAGTCGTTCATAATACAATAACCAAAAATATATTCCTCTGCTTGCTCACGAGAAATATTTCGCCCTTCTCTTCCTATTACGCAAGCAATCTCCAACTCATAATCAAGCTTTTTAGACTTTTTCGGACCAATTACAAAATCACTGGAACCAATTACAGCACGATGATTAGTAAAATAAAAAACCGGAATATCATACCATTCAGGCACAACATCTAATCCTCTTCGTCCGCGAGCTGTTTTTACATGTTGTTCAAATGCGTAAAAATCTCGAATACTACTCGGATTAGGAAGAGCAGCTGTCAATTGTACTTCTTCTAAAGCATATATACCCTTATTTGGATTCTTAATATTCCGCACTACTTCTACATACTCATCCGCTTTCTCTAAAAAAGCAATCATAGAAGAAGGGATTTTCCCTTCACTAGCAAGATTCATATCTATTACTTTGTCACCTTCAAGCCATCCAGCCCGTAGTTCTTTTGAAGGAAGACGAAATGTAACAAATTTCATCCTGATTCCTCCTTATAAAAATGAAATTTCCACCAGCAAAGGGACTTTTGCTGGTGGATACAAATCTTATAAGTTTCCGCGACGCTCTTGTTCTCTTTCAATTGATTCGAATAACGCTTTAAAGTTTCCTTCACCAAATCCACGAGAACCTTTACGTTGAATGATTTCAATAAATAAAGTCGGGCGATCTACAATTGGTTTCGTAAAGATTTGTAGTAAGTAACCTTCATCATCACGATCTACTAAGATCTTTAATTCTTTTAACTTATCAATTTCTTCATCGATTTTTCCAACTCGTGCAGTTAACTCATCATAATAAGTATCAGGTGTATCTAAAAACTCCACACCATTTGCACGAAGCGCTTCAACTGTTTTAACAATATCACTTGTTAATAAAGCAAGATGTTGTACACCAGCTCCATTATAGAATTCTAGATACTCTTGAATTTGTGACTTTCTCTTTCCATCTGCTGGTTCGTTAATAGGAAACTTAATACGACTTCCATTCGTCATAACTTTCGACATTAACGCCGAATACTCTGTACTAATATCGTCATCATCAAAATGAATCATTTGTTTAAAGCCCATAACATTCTCGTAATAACTAACCCACTCTTCCATTTTTTCAACATTACCAACTACATGATCAACAGCAATTAAACCAGACTCTTCAAATGGAATATTAAATTCTACCTTTTGGAATCCTGGCATAAATGCCCCTTTATAATTTTTACGCTCTACAAGCGTATGAATTGTATCACCATACGTACCAATAACTGCTTTTTTCAATGTACCGTCCTCATCTGTTAATTCCTGCGGTGGAGCAATTGCGACGGCACCACGTTTCACTGCTTCTGAGTATGCTTTATCAACATCATCAACAAGTAGTGCCACATCCTTCACGCCATCACCATGAGTCTTTACAAACTCTGCAATACGATTTTCACTACTTAAAGCTCCAGACACAACGAAACGCATATTTTTTTGCACAAGAACATAAGAGACCTTTTCACGGTTTCCAGTTTCTAATCCAGAGTAAGCCACAATTTTGAATCCGAACGCTCTCGCAAGATAATAACTCGATTGCTTTGCATTCCCTACGTAAAATTCCAAATGATCTACATCACGTACTGGAAAAAAGTCCTCCATTTGTGCAGCTAGCGTATCCATAGATTTTTGTTTCATAATATCTTCATCCCCCTGTAAATAGATTAAATGGTCCATACTTAAAACCAACCGAAAACGCTTCCAACATTAATTAATAGAAATTAGTTAGCAAGCTAACAAATTCTGACCTTTAAAATTTTCTATCTTTTCTGTCAAATTCCTCTTTTTTTCTTACATATAAAATTCGACTTTTTTCTCTTTGAAATAAAGCGGGATTTTATTCAGTGGATTTTTGATTATTCGTTGAATCAAGTTTCAACCGCAGCGTTTAATTAGCCATGAATGCTGGATAATGAGGTAACTTTAATACTTGAGGGGATATAAGAAGAATATAAAAAAGACTCCAACATATTAACTACTTACTAATACGTTAGAGTCTTTATTTTTTTTGAATGATTGTATTTATATATCTCATACTAATACATTTGCAAGGAATAGAATAAATGATGTTAATATTACTGCTCCACCTAAGGATCCTAATAAATCTGTTTTTGTTACTTGAAACACTTGTTCACTGTTCATATCCCTCATTCTCCTTCCTTTTTTGTTTGATTTAAAACTTCTATTATACTAATACACTTGATAAAAATACGATTAATGCTGTTAATACTACCGCTCCACTTGCTGATCCTACGAAGTCACCTTTTGTTACTTGTAATACTTGCTCTTTCATATCTTTCATTCTCCCTTCTTTTTCCTTTGTTACAAAGCTTCTATTATACTAATACGCTTGATAGAAATACGATTAACGCTGTTAATACTACTGCTCCACTTGCTGATCCTACGAAGTCACCTTTTGTTACTTGTAATACTTGCTCTTTCATATCTTTCATTCTCCCTTCTTTTTTCTTTTGTTACAAAGCTTCTATTATACTAATACGCTTGATAGAAATACGATTAACGCTGTTAATACTACCGCTCCACTTGCTGATCCTACGAAGTCACCTTTTGTTACTTGTAATACTTGCTCTTTCATATCTTTCATTCTCCCTTCTTTTTCTTTTGTTACAAAACTTCTATTATACTAATACGCTTGATAGAAATACGATTAATGCTGTTAATACTACCGCTCCACTTGCTGATCCTACGAAATCACCTTTTGTTACTTGTAATACTTGCTCTTTCATATCATTTATCCTCCCTTTTTATAAGTTATCTATATGTAATTTCTAAGAAATGTTTATTTCATAGTTTTTATGTTAACGTTACATTAATTTTGATAACGTAACGTTTGTAACATTAATGTAACATAACTATTATTACGTTGCAATATAATTACGTAAAATTTATTACACTTTTTTTACGTTTTTTTATAATAACCCTCAAAAACCTTTATTTAATGCGTTTTTCACTAAGTTCACGTTTGTAACATTCGTGTAACATTACAGTCATAAAGTGAAATGTATTCATATTCCTCTCTATTTTTGTTACAAATCGTTTATTTAGTGACACTAAACCTATCTAATCTTTACTTACTTTTAATATGAGATAAAATACCGTCTTTCCAAGATAAGTTTATATGTTTCCTCTATATAACTATGTATAATAAAAACAAAGAGGTGGTCATTTTGAAATTAATCGCATTAGATATGGATGGTACACTACTATCATCTAATCTTGAAATCTCCAAAGAAAACCTACAAGCAATCCAAACTGCACAAGAAGCTGGTCATATTGTAATGATCTGTTCTGGTCGTGCGAAAGAGGATGCTTTAAAGCTATTGGAAGAATATAAATTATCTCTTCCAGTCGGAGCGAGCAATGGGGCTATTGTTTATGTGGATGGAAAAGTAATTAACTCGCGTTGTATACAAAACGACAAAGTGTACAAACTTGCAAAATTACTAGAATCTGAAGGTTTCCCATATAAGCTATATACGAATAAAGGAGTTTATTCTCCATATACATGGCAAGATCAAGTGATGCAAGCATTCGAAGAAAATAAGCATGCGCTTGATGTTACATTAGAGGAACTTGAACGAATTACAGAAAAGCAAAAGAAATCGAACCTAATTACTGATTTCAAAAAAATAGAAGATGTTGTAAATAACCAAGAACTAGAAATATCTAAATTCTTCATTTTAACGTTTAATGCAGCGCATCGCGCACAACTATTAAGTATATTACAAGAAGATGCTGATATTATGGTTACAGCATCAGCTCCTACTAACTTAGAAATTATGGATAAGAATGGACATAAAGGAAACGGGATACAGCAGATGGCAGCTCATTTTAATATCCCTATTGAAGATACAGTTGCTATTGGTGATAATTTTAATGATGTACCGATGTTAGAAGTAGCAGGCTTATCTGTTGCAATGGGCAACGCTGAAGAAGATGTAAAAAAGCTATGTGATGTTGTAACACTAACAAACAATGAACATGGTGTTGCTCACGCAATCGAGCAATTTGTATTGAAACAAACTTCATCTAGTAAATAAAAAAGGACTCTTTCAATTTGAAAGAGTCCTTTTTTATACGTGATGACAAGCAACAAAATGCTCTGCACCAACATTACGGAATTCTGGTACTATTTTTTTACAAACATCCGTCGCAAATGGGCAACGTGTATGAAAACGACAGCCCGAAGGTGGATTTGCTGGACTTGGAATATCCCCTTCTAGTATAATTCGCTCTCGCTTCACTGTTGGATCTGGTATTGGAACAGCTGATAACAATGCTTTCGTATAAGGATGTAGCGGATTGGTAAATAACTCATCACGCGGTGCTGTCTCCACAATCGTACCTAAATACATAATTCCGATTTTCGTACATAAATGTTCTACTACACTTAAATCATGCGAAATGAATAAATAAGATAATCCCTTTTTCTCTTGTAACTCACTAAATAAATTAATAATTTGTGCTTGGATAGATACATCTAGTGCCGCCACAGGTTCATCAGCTACAATAAATTCCGGATTTAATACCATAGCTCTTGCGATTACGATACGCTGACGTTGTCCACCAGAAAATTCATGGGGATACCGGTCAATATGATAAGGAGCTAACCCACATAACTCCAATACTTCAATTACCTTTTCACGAACATTTTCTTTCGTCGCTAATCCGTGGGCCAACATTGGCTCTCCAAGCGCTTCTCCAATTCTCATTCTCGGATTTAATGAGCTAAATGGATCTTGGAAAACGAGCTGCATATTAGGGCGATGTTTTCTTAATTCATCCTTGGATAAAGAATGAACATCTTTCCCTTTAAACTTCACTTCTCCCTCCGTTTTTTGAACGAGGCGTAAAATTGTTTTTCCTATTGTTGTTTTTCCGCTCCCTGATTCGCCAACGAGACCAAACACTTCACCTTTATTAATAGTAAAACTTACTCCATCAACCGCTTTTACATGCCCAATTGTTCTACTAAATACGCCACCCTTAATTGGAAAATATGTCTTTAGATTTTTCACCTCTAATAATGGTTCACTCATTGTTCCGCACGCTCCTCATATAGCCAGCAAGCTACTTTATGATTTTCATCATTTACATTTAGATTCGGGGCTTCTTTTCCACATATTTCCATACAATGCTCACAACGCCCACTAAAGTAGCAAAACTCACCTAAACCAACTAAATTCGGAACTTGCCCTGGAATAGAATATAGTTTATCTATTCGTTTTCCCATTACTGGTTTTGATTTCAATAATCCTTTCGTATAAGGATGTTTTGGATTTTGGAATATCTCTAGTACTGGGGCTTCTTCAATAACTTTCCCGCCATACATAACGACAACATAATCAGCCATTTCCGCTACGACACCTAAGTCATGTGTAATTAATAAAATCGACGTTTTAAATTCTTCTTTCACTTGTCTTAGTAGATCCAATATTTGAGCCTGAATAGTAACATCAAGAGCTGTTGTTGGTTCATCCGCAATTAATAACTTAGGATTACAACTAAGTGCAACAGCAATCATAATACGTTGTAACATCCCGCCGCTCAGTTCATGCGGATAAGAATGGACGATTTCATCAGCGCGGGCTATGCCAACTTTATGAATTAACTCAATTGCCTTCTTATATGCTTCATTTTTACTAAGTAATTCATGCTCCCTTAACGTTTCTACAATTTGCTCTCCTACAGTGAAGACGGGGTTTAGCGATGTCATCGGTTCTTGGAAAATCATCGCAATATCATTCCCTCGTAAACTACGAAGCTCTTTCTCTTTCATTCCTAAAAGACTTTTTCCTTCATATAAAATATCTCCACCTACTACACTGCCTGATTCAGCAATAAGTCCCATAATAGATAACGCCGTTACACTTTTTCCACAACCAGATTCACCTACAACACAAACAGTTTCACCTTCTCGAACAGAAAAACTAACATGATTCACAGCTTTTACTGTCCCTTCTTCTGTCTGAAAGTGTGTTTGTAAATCTTTCAGCTCTACTACCGCTTTACTCATATCTCCTCACCTACCGTCTCATCTTTGGATCTAATGCATCACGAAGTGCATCACCAAGTAAATTAATTGATACAACTGTTATAAAGATTGCAAAACCAGGCGGAATCCATAACCATGGACGCTTTTGGAAATCGATTAATGAGTTAGCTGCGCTAATCATGTTCCCCCATGATGGTGTAGGTGGAACGACTCCGAGACCTAAGTAACTTAGTGCGGATTCTCCCAAAATAGAACCTGCAACACCTAATGTAGATACGACAATTAAAATGGGTAAAACATTAGGTATTAAGTGATATATAATTTTCCGGTAATCTTTTATTCCTAACACATCCGCAGCTTGCATAAATGCTTGCTCCCTAAGTGATAAAATTTGCCCTCTTACAAGGCGTGCAAGCCCTGGCCAACCTACTAAACTTAAAATAATCATAATGACATACAAACGATAATCAGACGGTACTTTCCACTCTGATAAAATCGCACCCATTATAATAAGTAACGGTAATCCTGGCATCGACATTAAAATATCTGCAAGTCGCATAATAATATTGTCCACAATACCACGATAAAAACCTGCAATCGCTCCTAATAAAGCTCCAAGTATAACCGATAAAACCATTGAAGCTAAACCAATGGTTAATGAAATACGTCCCGCTTGCATAAGCCTTGTTAAAATATCTCTTCCTAATTGATCTGTACCAAGCCAATGAGAAAAACTAGGTGGTTTGTTAATGAGCGCAACTTGTATTTTTCCTGATGCATATGGAGAAAAGAACGGACCGATAAAACAAAATAAAAACATAAAAATTAATGCATAAAACCCTACAAGTGCCATCTTATTTTTCTTTATCTTTTTAAAAGCTTGTCGCCATGGTGATGATTCATTTCTTCTCTTTTTTTCTTTTTTTTCTGTAATTACTGTAACAGTCTCCATTTCTTTCCCCCCTTACTTCAACCGAATTCTTGGATCAACAACTGCATATACGATATCTGCTAAAAAGTTTGAAACGATTGTTAAACAAGAAAGAAACATCGTAAATGCCATCAATACTGTATAGTCACGGAAATTTAATGCTTCTAATTGAATATTACCAATCCCTGGCCAGTTAAAAATTTGTTCAATAATAATTGCCCCAGAAAACAATCCAGGTAATTCAAATGCTAATAACGTAATTGCCGGTAAAATTGCATTTTTTAATGCATGCTTATAAATAACCGTCTTCTCCTTCAAACCTTTCGCTCTTGCTGTTCGTATGTAATCTTGTCTTACAACCTCTAACATACTTGTTCTAAAATAACGAGTTAGCGAGCCGACCCCAAGAAGTGTCAAAATAAATACTGGTAAAATCATATGTTTTGCAACTTCTATCACGTAAGCAAATCCTGTTGAATTACTGCCAACATCAATCATTCCACCTATCGGTAATAACTTAAAGTCAACCGCAAACACCTTAATTAAAAACAAACCGATAAAGAATGAAGGGAATGACATTGCTGCAAAAACACCGATTGTTACAAGTTTATCGAATAAAGAATGTTGCTTCGTCGCCGAGAATACACCGATAATAAGTGCAATTAGCCAAATAAAAAACAATGCAATAATTGCTACACTAAAAGAATTCCAAATAAATTTATTTAATAATGACGTTACAGGCTCTTGATATTGAAGCGAAAAGCCAAAGTCCCCTTGCAATGCATTACCTAACCAATGAAAATAACGCTCAACAATTGGTTTGTTCAACCCATATAACTCCCTCAGTTCAGCTGCTCTTTCCGGTGTAATTTTCGGGTTTGAATCAATATAATCCCCAGGAAGAAGTGCGAACAGGACGAAGATAATAATTGATGTACCAAGCAGTGTAGGAATCATTTGTAACAACCTACGAACAATATATGTTTTCACCCTTTTTCTCTCCAATCTTATGCTTAAAATAGAAGAACATTTTTTCAAAGCGGCACATTACTAACCGAATGAAAAAATGTCTTCTACTTATACATTCTTATCGTTATTTTTCAAATGATAATACTGGTAAGTTTGCACTAATACTGTTGTACTTTTCAGGATCAATTCCTTTTATATTCCCGTTATAACCAGTAATTGTTCTACGGTAGTTTAATAGAATTACTGGTGGATCATCACTTAATTCTTTATACAATTCTTTATAAATAGGTTTACGCTTTTCGATATCTACAGTTTCAATACCTTTTTGAATTAGCTCATCTACTTTTGCATTCTTATAACCAAGACTAGTTTCATTTGCAGTAGACAAATATTCACCAGCTGTTTCACTCGGATCACTTGTAATCGGTGTCGAAACAGAAGCTAAATCATAATCCCCTTTGTTTACCTTAGAAAGCATCGTATTAAAGTCCATAAATTCAGGATTAAACTCTACACCTATTTCTTTATAATTCTCTTTCGCAATCGGAATTAATAAATCACTATCTTTAGCCGAACTTGGACCGAAATAAGAAAGTTTTAATTTTTGACCATCTTTTTCACGAATTCCATCCGAACCAACTTTCCACCCTGCTTCATCTAATAATTTTTTCGCTTTTTCTTTATCGTATTCGTATTTATTAACTCCTTCTTCCGTATAAGCCCAAGAAGTTGGATGAATTGGTACATTGGCTACTGTACCGTATCCTTTTAACGCTGTATCAACATATTTTTTGCGGTCTAATCCGTAAATAAGTGCTTGGCGAACCTTTTTATCCTTTAAGTAAGGCTTATTATTATTCATATAAATATAACTAAATGACGGTGCTGTTTCAATTTGGATATTTGCGAATTCTAAAGCCTTAGCCTGTTCAAGAACCTCATCACCAGTACCTAAGCCAGTATGGTCAACTTCTCCTGTTTGGAATAACTGAAGCTTCGTATCACCAGAAGTAATTTTATAAATGAAGTTTTGAATTTTTGGTTTACCCGCATAATAATTTTCGTTTGCTACAAAACGAACTTCTTGACCTGGAATATACTTTTCAAATTTATATGGACCCGCAGCTAATGGCTTTCCATATAAATCTTTTAAGTAATCTAAGCTTGTATTTTGCTTATAATCTTTTCCATAATAAGCTTTTGATAGTACTGTACCTCCTAAAACAAATATAGCTTGTGAATTCACTTTTTCAGTTGTAATTTTAATTGTTTGTGGATCAACAACTTGAATACCTTCAATTGAAGTTGCTTTCCCTTCTTTATATTCTTTACCACCTTTAACCGCATATTGAGAGATATCTACTTCACCTTCATATGCCTTATCATGTAAAAGCGTCAATGTGAAAGCTACATCATCCGCCGTTAATGGCGATCCATCACTAAATTTCAAATCTTTACGTAAATGGAATGTATATGTTAACTGATCAGAAGAAACGTCCCACTTCTCAGCTAATTCTGGAATTGGTTTCCCTTGTTTATCGGTTGATACGAGAGATGCAAAAATAACTGAAGTTACGTTTCCATCCCAACCATTTTGTTGGAAGTATGGCAAAAATACGCCGCCTGGCTTACTAATACCAACTACTAACGTATCTTTTCTATTCTTCGCTTTGTCTGGCACTTTCGTTTTATCTGTCGCAGCGATCTTTTCAATTTTCACATTTTTTAAATCCTGCTGTTTAACCGGCTCTGTAGAAGCCGCGTCCTCCTGTCCCCCACAAGCAGACAACACAAGCGAACTACTTATTAATACCGAAAATACACCAGCCCATTTTTTTGTCTTTTTCTTCATTGTCCCCACCCTAACTTTTTATGATTATACCCTCTGAACGAATTACCTTATGTATGCCTCCCACAGCAACATTTATAGCCAATCGGAAAAGTCGGTTTTAATCGTAAAAAAATAGATGTTTTTGAGGGGTAACAATCTTATTCCGACCTTTCCGGTAGACTTTATGGTTATTAGCTTATATCGTTCATTATGTTTTGTCAATTCTTTCTAAATAAATATTTTGAGAATTTTTCCAAAATTATCACTCTACATTTATACTTTAAGAAAACTCAGCTATAATTCGTATTAAAACTTAAAAATCTACTTCTATTCCTTCAGCATGAAACATAGAATACTAATAACCAATTACAAAAAAGGGGGCGAAAATATGGACAACCTATTCCAATACGTCCTGCACTACGTATTATTAACAATTATGATAGTCGGAGCGCTATTACTATTCCCGTTCTTCCCAAAGTTCGTCCTCTTTTTAGCTTTTTTTATCATGCTCGGGATCGCTATTATAATTTCAACGAGAGAAGATGCCACGCAAAAAGAGAGCAGAGTTCAGCGCGTAAAGCTGTAACTTTGCTCTCTTTTTGTTTTCATTCACTAGTCTCTGTTACACATATTTATTCCGCTATTTGCCGGGCAGTAAGACCCCCACTGATTAAAGTTTCACTTTATCTCTCGGGAAATAATTAGCCTTTGTTTTTGTAATTACTCCTATCGAAAAACCACTAATGACATTTATTTTTCAGCTTATCATTTTCATATGTTTCACAAACTATGCAAATTGAGGAAAATGGATTTATCTAAGTTACTGTTTCACGTGAAACACATCGCTTCATTTAACCTTTAAAGCAAAATATCATTATGAAAAAAGCCACTTCCTCCAGCAAAACTGAAAGGAAGTGGCTTTCTACTCATTACTCCACCATATTCTCTAATTCATTATATAAATCTGCTCGTAACAACTCTTTCTTCGTTTTTTCCTCATATAATTTTTCAAGTCTTTCAACATCAGCTACATATTCCATTTCACTTTCTAATGCATATATATCTTCTTCTATATGCATTAACTCGTTTTCAATCTCCGCAAAACTTCTAGAATCTTTCTTTTTTATAGAGATTGCTTCAACACTTTTTCTTCCATGGTGCTTATGCTTTATTACTTCCTCCTCAAGCTTTTCTTCCCACTTTTGACGAGCCCATGCATAGTTTCCTGCAAACTCAAATAATTTGCATCTATCAATCCAGTACGTCTTTTCAAATAACTTATTTAAAAAATATCGATCGTGTGAAACAGCTAAAATCGTTCCGTTATATTGCTCAAGGGCTTCCTCTAAAACTTCCCTTGATTCAATATCAAGATGGTTTGTCGGCTCATCTAAAATTAGAAAATTGATGTCTTGATACATAAGTTGCGCAAGTCTTAATCTCATTTTTTCTCCACCACTAAGTTGCGTTACTTTCTTAAATACTGCTGGACCATAAAACAAAAACTTAGCTAATATATGTCTTGCTTCTCCCTCTGTTACAGCCACATTCTCTCTGAATGCTTCCAATACATTACTCTTCATATTTTCATATGCATGTTGTGATAAATAACCAATTTTGACACTACTACCAATTCGAATTTCACCAACGTCTGGATTTATTTCTTCTAATAGTAGTTTTAATAATGTAGTCTTTCCTGTACCATTACGACCAACGATAGCAGCACGCTCTTGAAAACGAACATGTAAATTCGCTTGTTCAAATAAAGATCGGCCAGCAAAACCTTTACTCACTTCTTGCATTACAACAACATCTTTTCCGCTTCTCTCTTGCCCTTCAAACTGAAGACCCATCTGTTTTCTTTCTAAAATCGGCCTCTTTAATTTCTCTATACGCTCTAACGCACGTTCCATATTCCTCGCTCTTTTATGCAATCCTTCATTCGGAGGATTCGCTTGATTTGCCCATTCACGTAGGCGCTTAATTGCTTCTTTCATTTTCTTTATTTTCTTTTGCTGCTCTTGATAAGCTTGAAACTCTTGAAGTAATCTTTCTTCCTTCTCCTCAACGAACTGAGAATAATTCGTATGGTACACGTGAATCTCTCCATCTTCCAGATCAAAAATTTTCGTTACAACTTCATCAAGGAAATAGCGATCGTGTGAAATAACCATAACTGTTCCATTATATTCTTTTAAAAATTTCTCTAACCATTCAACTGCAAACAAATCTAAATGATTTGTTGGTTCATCTAATAGAAGTAAATCTGGTTTCTGCAATAGCATATATGCAAGGCTTACTTTCGTCTGTTCTCCTCCACTTAATTCCGTAAATACTCTTGGAAATAAGTCTGTTACTTGTAAGCCATTTGCTACCTTCATTATATTTGCCTCTATTTCATAACCACCGAGAAATGCAAATTTTTCTTGAATTATTCCGTACCTCTCCATTAGCTTTTGCAAAGAAGATTGTTCCTGCTCCTCCGCCATATTTTTTTCTAGAGCATGCATTTCTTTTTCTAATTCCTTTTCTACTTTAAAAGCGGAACTCAATACATCATATACAGTCATGAACTCATCAAACTTCGGAATTTGTGCGACATGACCAATACGTGTACCTTTCTTCATATGGATGGCTCCTGCATCCAAACTCTCCATTCCCGTCAGAAGCCCAAAGATTGTTGTCTTCCCACTACCGTTACGACCAACTAACCCAACACGTTCACCATTCTTTATTTCAAGCGATATATTTTCAAATATGATGTTTCCACCAAAAGATTTCGTTACATTATTTACACTACAAATAGTCATTTTCCGTACTCCTTTCAATATAAAAAACCATGAGAAAGAAACATTCCCCATGGTTTTCGGCATAGAAAAAGGAAGCCAAATAGCTCCCTTTTCACACGTTTATTAAAAATGGGTGAAGAGATTTCTATCGTTCAATAGTCACTATGCAATTGTTAAAAAAGGGCATACGTATCCCGTTAACAACTACATCATGAAAAATCGCACGACAAAAATAGATAAAATCTAAAAATTTGGCACGCGCAGCTAAAGAACGTTTCATCTCATTCACCCCTTTCGTACGGAATTTAATACTTACTTCTTTATTATACTTTCCAATTTCATGTTTGAATAGTCATTTTTCTGAAAATAATGAAGATAGACTAAACATTTCAATAAGTGACATCAAATCTTACAAAACTGTTATGTTCACGTAATGGAAAGCGATAGTACAAAAAGATGCCTCCCTATACAATAAAGATGTAAACAAGCGAGACAAACAAAAGGAGGAAACAAACATGATAAAAGAAATCGTAAAAGCAATCTTTGAGGTATTAGTGAACGGACAAGCAGTTGTAAAAGAACTAAATGAACTATAAAAAGGAGTGAAGAAATATGATGAACATGGTGAAAATGATTTTACACGCTTTAGTCGATGCAAAAGCAGTTAGCCAAGAATTAAACCAACAATAAAAAGGGGTATATGAATATGAAGAAAGCCATTATTATAATTGCAAGCACAGCAATTACCTTATACACAATAAAAAAGAGAAAAAAGAAAAATAATGAAAATGTTCTATATTATCCATACACGCTATTAGAGAAAAAATAAAAGACAAGGTACCCTATCGTAATGAGGATATCTTGTCTTTTATTTTTCCCCTATTCCTTTAGAGGATTTCCTTCTCCTTTTCCCGAATGTATTAAGCGGGATTTTTACACATATTTTAAAGGGGCATATATACAAATGGATACACAACAACTATATTTTTTAAACGATATCGGTAAACAAAAACCAGAAAGTATTCGGAATAGAAGCGCTGCATGTCCATTTTGCGATAAAGAACAATTAACGGATATTTTAGCAACTGATGGTTCTATTATTTGGTTAAAAAATAAATTTCCTACATTACAAGATACATTTCAAACAGTGTTAATCGAAACCGATAATTGCGAAGATCATATCGCAACATATACAAAAGAACATATGAGAAAATTACTGCAATTTTCTATTCAACATTGGTTACACTTACAGAAGAACGAAGAGTTCGCATCTGTGATTTTATATAAAAATCACGGTCCATTTTCAGGTGGAAGTTTGCATCATGCACACATGCAAATTATCGGAATGAAATATGTAGATTATCTTGAAAATATTGAAGAAGAAAATTTCCAAGGGTTAATTGTTCAAAAAAATGAACGCATTGAGCTTAATATTTCAGAGCGTCCCATTATTGGCTTCACTGAATTCAATATAATCATTGATAATATTTCATATATAGATGAAATGGCAAATTACATTCAGCAAACTGTACGTTACATACTGACAGATTTCCATAAAGGATGCAGTAGTTATAACTTATTCTTCTATTACTTAAATGGAAAAATTATTTGTAAAGTTGTACCTAGATTTGTCGTTTCACCATTGTATGTAGGATATAAAATACCGCAAGTTTCTACAAAACTAGAAGAGGTGAAAATACAACTCACGCAGTATTTCACGAAAGAAAAGAATGAAATTATTCATAAAAAAACAGAGTAGGTATAGAAAACCTACTCTTTTATTACACCTTTATTTCGATAGTACACATCTTCTAATCCGATGTTATACTTCATGTTATTATCCGTCCACTCTGGCCCTAAATTCCCTGGCCATCCAGATGTATTCGCTATATATTTCAGTAATGCAAAATCAGTCAAACCTTTTTGCACCCCACGCTTATATCCTTTCATTAAATGCGGCATTGCAATTTGCGCATTTGTACGTGGATCTTTCAGCTCATCATCAGTTAAATGTTCTGGTGCAAGCCCGCCGCCGCGGTGTAGTTGAAACAATCCGAATGAAGTTCCATTATCTCCAACACTTCTTGGATTTAATCGACTTTCATGCTCGGCAATTGCAAGAGGTATCCATTCTGGAAGATTTACTTTCTTCGCTTCCTCTATAATGATTTGTTTCATCTGTTTTGCTTCTTCTGAATCAACATAGCTTGTTCCATTCACTAGCTTATCCATTCCTTCAGACTTTCCTTGGAAATATAAATATACTCCAAGAACAACTAAAAATCCTACAAAGAATTTCTTCACTACCTCTACCTCTTTCTCCGCTGAAATTTGTCCCCTTTCAGCCTTCCCTTTACAATTACCTACATTCTATTACTCTTTTATCATAGCAAATAACTATACATATTATCATCATGCTTTAGACCGATTTTGTGAAAAAACAGCTGGTAAATACGGGCAAAAATGTAACTTTCATAGACTATAACGCATTTATTGTATATAATTGTAAACTGAACTCTATATATAGAATAGGAGCGTACAAAATGAAAAAATGCCTAACACTCTTGTTCAGCATTTTACTACTCATCCCTACCTACACCTCTGCACAAACATCATCAAAACCAAAAGTACTTGTTTTGTATAGTACACAAGACGATAAAGTTTCAAATAATGTCCAAATCCTTAATACTCAATTAGGACATTTTACAAATGATATAACCGTAAAAAAATTAAAAGAAGCAACTTCAATTAATAACGTATCCTCCTATACACATATTGTTTATATCGGTGAAACAAAAGAAGCGTTTTCTGATGAAACGAAACAATTTCTAGAAAACTTCTCCGGCCCTATATTAGTATTAGGACAAAATGTTGAACAATTATCTAAGCGTTTTTCTTTCATTACTTTGAAGAGTGATGATATACGAGTTAATAAAATTGAATATCCAGACAAGAAGCTAAAAAATACCTTAGAAGAGGAACGATTAATTCAATTATTTGATACGAATGGAACTGTGCTTGCTAACGCCTTAAGCTCAAATAACACTAATCCACTAATTGTTCAGCATGAAACATCTTATTATGTTGCAACACCTAACCTCTTTGACTGGATGTCTCATTACGTCGGTGAAATGTTATTTTCTTATTTCGGCCAAAAACCAACGAAAAATAAAGTTGAAGCTTATTTACGCCTTGAGGATGTTCACCCAGCAGCAGATATAAATCAATTGAAAGAAATTGCTGAATTACTAAAAGAGAAAAAGATGCCTTACATGATTACTGTTATTCCGGTATATAAAGATCCAGATACAGGAAAGATAATACATTTAAAAGATAGACCAGAACTAGTTGATCTTTTACGCTCTATGCAAGATGATGGTGCAGCAATTATTATGCATGGTTATACTCACCAATTTTATGACAGTGAAACAGGTGAGGGCTTTGAATTTTGGGATGTAAAAACAGATCAACCAATTCGCCAACCGAAGCATGAAAAACCGAAGACAAAAGATGACTTTCCAAATATAGAGGCATATAACCAATATGTAAAAAAAGGGGAAGAATTCGAGGAAAAATATACGAAAGATCATATCGAAAAAGGAATTCAAGAACTTGTAGATGCTAAACTATATCCTGTTGCCTTTGAAGCACCTCATTACACGATGTCTCAAAAAGGATATGAAATATTATCAAGGTACTTTTCAACTTATGTAGGACAACTACAGTTAAATGATACAACTTGGAAATCCATGCACTCACCATATTATACAAGTACTCCGTCATTTTTACATGGAATGAAACTATTGCCTGAAACAGTCGGATTTATTGAAGAAGATACGCCACAAACTATTGCTAAAATGAAAGAACGTGCTCTATCTGTTTCTAAATTATCAGATGGAGTTATTGGTGCATTCTATCATCCTTACTTAGGTGTGAAACCATTAAAAGAAGTATTAAAGGATCTAGAAAGTATTCCAAATATAGAATGGATTGATTTACAAAAGGAAAAGAATGAAGTAAAAATGAAAGATATTCATATTACGACGAATAAAGACGGCATTCACGTTGAAAAACCAACCAGTGCGAATGACATAATTGATTATATAAAGCAATATGGCTTCTTCCTTATACTGGGGTTCGTTATCATTGTCTTTCTTTTATTATTAAAACGTGCGAAAAAATTAGAATCCTAATACAAAACCACCGAGCGGAACGCTCGGTGGTTTTTTTCATATATCAAACCGTGGCATTTTATTAAATAAATTCAACTTTTACTTTTTCCGTTACATTATGAAAATTATAATTCTCCTATCCTTTCAAATAAAATCGACTTGTATTTTCATATATTGTTTCTGCGACCTTATCAATGGATATGTTTTTTATAGAACTAATTTCCTTTAATACCTCTCGAATCATTCTTGGATGCGTTATAACACCCTCTTGAAATTCCCACGGTCCATCTGTTTCTACCATCATATATTCAAGCGGATAATACGAAACGATTTTTCTAATCTTCTCCTTATGTAAAACATCCGGTGTAATCGAAATATAATAACCATTTCTCATCATCCGTTTCATTGTTTCATCGCTTCCTTTAAACCAATGGAAGTGTGCACGTGAAACTTTATATTTCTCTAGCAAATCACATACAATGTCAGCATCTTCATAAACTGCGTGTAATACAATCGGCAAATTATACTTACTAGCTAGTTCTATAAATTTTTTCAATACAGCTATGTATGGATCTGCAGCAATTCTTTCATCTTCTTTTCTCAAATAATAGGGCAAACCTACTTCACCAATCGCAACAATTTCCTCTGCGTTCTGTTCAATAAGTTGATAAATCTGTTCACACTCTTCTTTATGAATCTGTTGCTCTGGATGAAACCCTATCGCTGGATATATAAAGGGATACTTCTTCGCTAAAGATAACGTTTCCTTACAAGATTGATAATTCATAGATACTGCAATAAGCCCCTTTATTTCATTACTATTTTCCACCTCTTTCAGTAATCTGCTCTTCTCTTCATCCTTATATTGATCAACATGTATATGACTATCAATCCATTTCATCTTTATGCCCCCATAAAAAAAACAAGAAAGGACTTCCTTTCTTGTTTTAGCATCTATATTATTTAACAATTAAGTTTGTTATGATATCAAATAATCCAATACACACTACGGCAACAGTAAAGTAGCTACAGAAATCTTTAATTGGTAACTTCACTACTTCTTCTTTACGCATCCCATTCTTCTCCCTTCTTACTAGATCCCTAATTATTTTTCTATCTGTATCTATTATGCAAAAAATATGACAAATTTACTATCGAATTAACTTACGTAAACCTTACAATGTTGTAAGGTTTAAAAAAGGATCCCCATCTTTATTCAGATGAGGATTATTAAAAATTAGTTGGTTTTTCATTCTTCATTACAAACAGAAAGTAATACATTGAGACTTTCTAGTTACACTATATGAAAATTACTATCTTTTAACTATCGAATTACATTACAGAAGGCTTACATGTTTGTAAGTTATGTGTAATGTAATTCGATAGTTCCCCTTACTTATATTTCGTACAATAAAGTTAGGAAGTAAGCCAAATAAGAAGAACACTCACATAACCAAATTACATTGCTAGTAGCTACTCTTCTTATACCTTTCACCCATGCTACTACAATGTACCCCCTTCCTCTTTATATAATAAAAAAGCCTTAGTCTATATGGACTAAGGCTTTTTTGTTAATCTTAAAAATACCCTTACCCAGTATTTTTATTTTCGACAAAAAATAGCTGGGGGTATATTTTACTATCTCATCGTTAAAAGTTTGCTCTTCGCATTTATAGGAATATTTGCAACCTCAATCTCTTCAATCGATTCACCGTAACGTCCTTTTGCAAAAACCTTTAATGCTTCATCTCTCTTTAACATATGCTTAACCGTTTTCTTTATTTTCTGCTCTCTACCACGTTCATCGAATGCAATAAATTCATATTCATACCACTCATCACCAATATGCTGACCAATTGTATTCACAACCGTATAGTATTCTTTCGTCTTATAAAATGGATTATATTTATCGATAACCGGTCCAAGTTTCGTAGGCAGTAACATTACTACTATCACTATCATCGCTATTATAGTAGTGATCATTTTTTTCTTCATAATAAACATTCCTCCTCTGCAGGATATATATACATCCATTTTAAAAAGGGGGAATAAAATCTACTATTGAATCTCATTACATTACACTTACATTTTTGTAAGAATTAAAAAAGGTGAACGAATTTGCTCGTTCACCTTTTAGCTTGCTTTAAAGCCACCGCCAAGTACATCACGTACATCATGTATAACAACGAAAGAATCTTCATCTACCCGACTAATAACTTGTTTTAACTTAACAAGCTCTTGTTTATTAATAACAACATATAAAACTTCTTTATTTTTACCAGTATATCCGCCGCGCCCTTCTAATACAGTAACACCGCGTGTCATATTTTTCGTAATAGCTTCACGAATTAAGTCTGGTTGATTCGAAATAATCGTAACAGCCGTTTTTGTGTCCATTCCTTCTACAATGAAATCAATCACCTTCGCTCCAATGAACACAGCTACAAGTGTATACATTGCCTTTTCTTGCCCTATTATAAATACAGAACCAGCAATTACAACAATATCAATAATTAGTACACCTTTACCTACACTCCAACCTAAATATTGATTTGCTAACTGAGCTAAGATTGCTGATCCTCCCGATGTACCTCCGGCTTTGAACATACAGCCTAATCCAATACCCACAAATAAACCAGCAAATAAAGCTGCTAATAATGTATCACTATTTACATGATACTCAATATGTTCTGTAACGTATAAAAACAAAGATGTTTCTACAATCCCTAAAATTGTATAAATCATTGTTTTCTTATCAAAAAATTTATAACCAATAGCTAGTAAAATTGCATTTATAGCAAAATTCACAATCCCTGGTGACCAATCAAATAAGTAGTACGTAACAACCGTTAAACCAATAATTCCACCTTCCGATAAACGGTTTGGAATTGCAAAGTAATTAATACCAATTGCGAATAATAATGAACCAATTGTAATTAGTGTTATTTCCTTTATACGTTGATTAACCATAGTTCATACCCTCCCCCCATTTGACATTGTATCACTATCTCCTAGAGGTTTAGAAGTGGTTTTTATTCCGCATTTTCCCTCTTAAAAATTGAAATATTATGTTTAAACAGAGGGTTGATTAATTATTCATATTTGCTCTAACTACATGGACAAATCGCTCCACATTCCCTTTCTGAATATGCTTAGCTCTAACCGTTTCATGATTATAAGTAAACTCAAAGTACGAATGAAAATCTATGCTATCTATATGCAAATATGGGTACTCTTTAAATGTTGAAGGATAGTACGGAAATTTCCCGTAAAAAAGGAGACGTCTAGTAGTGGCAACAAAAATTCCATGTTGGTAACATAACATAAAATTATCTTTCTCAAAGATCCCTACTACAAAGGCTAACATTTTTTCGTTATCCTCTATATACTTGTTCACACTTAATAAAAGTTCATTCATGCATATCCCTCCAAATACTATTCTTGAAAAGAATCCATGGATTGTTACAAACCGGTTTAACTCCTTTATAAAGTATGAAACGCGTTTCCTGTCAAAGGTATTTCAAAAAAATAATCCGTTATGCGATTATACACATAACGGGTTAAAATTAAACTGTAGAGCGTTCCACAAGTTCGTATGGAATTTCCAGCTTTTCTTGTTCAGAACTCTCTTCATTCACTTTTCTATGCAACATTTCAAAAGCAGTTTTCCCTATCTCCTTTAAATTTTGATCAATAGTTGTCAATTGTAACACTTGCGAGATAGGTTGATTATCAAAGCCAATAATCGCTAAATCCTCAGGAACTTGAATCCCTAATTTTTCAACCTCTGTCATAACCCCAATCGCAACTTCATCGCCTGCTACTATTAATGCTTCAGGAAGATCCTGCATCTCTTTTAACTTATGAGCCACTTTCACACCATCTTCTAGTGTAAAACATTCTGTAAAAATCCATTCTTCATTAACCTCTTCGTCTATAGATTGCAATTGCTGTTTATAAACATCAAAACGCTTTTGACTACTCGGCCCTAATTTTCTTCCCGTACAATAACCAATTTTTTTATAACCTTTCTCAATCAAATAATCCATTCCTAATTGAAAGGCCGCTGAATGATTCGTATATACACTTGAGATGTTTGAAATATCATTATTATCTTCACAAGCAATTATTGTGCCGTAAGAAGCATACGGTTCTATCGTTTCCCAATCATTTGCACGTGAACAAATAATAAGACCATCCAATTGTTTTGTTTTTAACATATGTAAACTTTTCATTTCTTCTTTTTTATTATAATTCGTTTGGCAAAGTAGCACCCTGTAATTATGAGTTAACGCTCCCTCCATCATTCCCCCTACCATTGCATCAAAGCTCGGGTGATTAATGTAAGGTAGAATTACACCAACAATATTCGTCTTCCCTTTTGATAAATGAACAGCATTTGCGTTTTGCGAGTAATTCAATTTCTCAACTATCTCTATAACCGCTTTTCTTTTTTCTTCACTTACATATGGGTGATCATTCAACACTCTCGAAACAGTCGTAACTGAAACTCCCGCCATCTTTGCGATATCTTTAATATTAGTCATACACTCACCTCTATCTTTAACTTAATGAATCCCATGAACATATGTCAAATCTTCTTATCATTACACCTTCATTCGTTTCTCTTACAAAAGTGTAATTTTTCTGTAAGCTAATTCGATAGTGACTTTCCGCAACATTTCATACAATTAAGTCAGAAACAAGGTAACAACTATTCGAAAAGGAGCGGATTAATATGATGAACAAAATAAAAACGAACAATTTCTTACATACAATGGGCATGGTATTTTCCGCTCTTATCGACGCAAAAGCTGTTGCTTCTACATTAAACAAGTAAGGAGAATGTATTATGAATAACATCACTTTTAACAAATTAGATTTTTTAGGACTAGCTAGTGGCTCGATTCTTCTTACTGCTTTTATTTACGCCGCTACGCTTGTATAACTTTGTGTCCCCTTTCCCCTTTATATAGAAAAAGACGACCGTCTATGCCCGGTCGTCTTTTCTTATTTTTGATTTGATTGCAAAGCTTCTTTTAACTCCTCAAACTTCTCATTTAATTGATCTGTCATCATTTTCATAGCAGTTTTTCGATCTATTTGTTCTCCAGCCTCAATTTGAATCGGATCTCCAAAAATCAATTGTGCCTTTTTCCCCTTTATTAATTCTTTTACACTTGATGGACCAACATAAGCTGCCGGCACTAAAGGTACATTAGAACGCATCGCAATTGTCACAGCACCCGCTTTTAATGAAACATCTTCCGCTGATCTCGTTCCACTCGGAAAAATCCCTACTACCTTTCCTTCTTTTAATAAACGTGATGGAATTTTAAGTGTACTTGGTCCCGGATTCGCGCGATCTACAGGGAATGCATTTACATTTTTAAAGAACCAATTTTTGAATTTCCCTTCAAATAATTCTTTTTTTGCCATGTAATGAATTTGAGTTGGGTACATCCCTGTAGCTAACATTAATACATCCATAAAACTTGTATGTGTACACGCAACAACATACGGACCACCTTCCGGTAACTTTTCTCTTCCTTGCACTTCTACTTTCCCAGCTGTTTTAAATATATATTTCAACAAAAATGTAATTGGTTTATACATTGGTTTCGTTCCTTTCTAAACATCCGAAGTATAATCATATTCTTATAACGATTATAACACTAAGTTTTAGGAGTTGGTAATAAAATTAAGTATGAATTGTTAAATTTCAATTCTTACAAAAGTGTAATTTTCTTGTAAGCTAATTCGATAGTTACTTCTCACTATATTTCATACAATTAAGTCAGAAACAGGGCAACAACTATTCGAAAAGGAGTCGATTGATATGATGAACAATATGAAAATGAACAATTTCTTACATACAATGGGCATGATATTATCAGCTCTTTTCGACGCAAAAGCTGTTGCTTCTACATTAAACAAGTAAGGAGAACTCATTATGAATAACATCACTTTTAACAAATTAGACTTTTTAGGATTAGCTAGCGGCTCTCTTCTTCTTACTGCTTTTATTTACGCTGCTATGCTTGTATAACCTTGTGTCCCCTTTCCCCTTTATATAGAAAAAGACGACCGTCTATGCCCGGTCGTCTTTTTAATTTTTTCTTTCTTTCAATTCTTTTAAAAGCTGTATTAGCTCAGCTTGTTGTTTTATCTTTTTACGACCATTTCGATTAATTGCTGCAAGCTCACAGGCAACTCCGACGGCGAAGAAAAACAATAAACTTTCTAACATGTGAAATCCTCCATTTGCCTATTAAACAGCTTGACGTAATTGTTCTTCTTGTAAAACTCTCTTATTTATATTTTCTTCTTTTCTCTGACAAACGTTATTGCGAATAAGCGCTGCAATAACAAGTACAGTCCCTATAATATCAAACATTGTGATTTGATACCCTTGCATCATCATAATAGCTAAAGTCGTAATTGGTACAAAATTAATAAATAAAATCCCATTAATGGATGATAAAATTTTCACACCATAGTTCCAAGCAAGTAGCGCTACAATACCTGGCAATGTCATCATAAATAACAAATCATATTTCACAATAGAAATCGTTCCCATACTCGGAACTGAAATATATCCAAGCGACGTAATAATTACCGTTATAATCGCTGTAACAGTCGTACCGAATACACACGTCAACGTAGAATAACGTAATGTTGACCAATCACTACAAGTTTGACCACCCATCGTATAAATAACCCACCCTACAACACCAATAAATATAAATGCTAATGGGAACATATTATCTTTCAATGTTACAAAGAAACTCATGTCACCTTTTGTAATAACAAACACAGCTCCTACAAAAGCAATAACCATACTCGTTATCATATACTTCTTCGGTTTTATATGCTTATATCCCCATAAAATACAAATAGAAATCATCGGCATAAGTGCTTCCATAATGGAAGCTACCATTACACCCGACTTACCCATTAACATTTGCCCTAAAAATATGAGGACATTATATACTGTAAATGCCATCGTTCCAAAAAAGACGAGTAACTTTCCTCTTCCCTCTAAACAAAATGCCTGTTTTCCTTCTTTCACTAACAACAATACAATCAGCATTATCGCCACTGCTCCATAGCGAATAAGCGAAAAATAAAATGGATCTATGTATTCTAGCGCATGATCAGCAACTGGAAACATCGCTCCCCATGACATACTCGCAATTAAACACGCCAAAGCCCCTATTATCATTTGACCTCTTCTCACCGCAATCCCCCGTTTCTTTCTATTTGCACAAAGAGAATTGTAAAAGAAAAAATATATCACGTAAAATGATTCAAAATGATGTTAACTATCATTTATAATGATAGTTAACATCAAGGGGGATTACAAAATGGAATTACGAGACTTACAAATCTTTAAAAGCGTTGCCGATCAGGGTAGTGTAAGTAGCGCAGCAAAGGAATTAAATTATGTACAATCAAATGTAACTGCACGTATTAAACAACTAGAAAACGAATTAAAAACCCCACTCTTTTACCGCCATAAACGAGGAATGACTTTAACAGCTGAAGGAAGAAAAATGCTCGTTTATGTTAGTAAAATTTTGCAAGATGTCGACGAACTAAAACAAGTATTTTTAGATAGCGAAACACCTTCTGGTATATTAAAAATCGGTACAGTCGAAACAGTAAGTACACTGCCTACCATTTTATCTTCTTACTATAAAAGTTATCCGAATGTCGATTTATCATTACAAGCAGGTCTAACAGAAGAATTAATTAGAGAAGTACTTGATCATCAATTAGATGGCGCCTTTATATCAGGTCCTATTAAACATCCACTAATCGAACAATACGATGTTAGTACAGAGAAATTAATGCTTATAACACAAAATAAAGCCTTTCATATAGAAGAATTTACAACAACGCCTCTACTCGTTTTTAACCAAGGATGTGGATACCGCTCCAAACTAGAACGTTGGCTTAAAGATGAAGGTTTGCTACCAAAAAGAATTATGGAATTCAATATATTAGAGACAATATTAAACAGTGTTGCACTCGGTCTCGGAATTACACTCGTACCACAGTCTGCTGTCCATCATCTTTCTAAAGCAGGTAAGGTACATTGTCATGCAATCCCTGAAAAATACGGCAGTATTTCAACGGTTTTCATACGCCGTAAAGATAGCTATATGACGAATTCAATGCGTAGTTTTTTAAAAACAATTGAAGACCATCATCATATCAATATGCTGTGAAAGACATTCTTACATGAATGTCTTTTTTTCTTACAAAAGTGTAAGTCTTTCGTAAGCTAATTCGATAGTTGCAAGTATCCATATTCCCTATAATTAAGACATAAGCAGGGCAACAACAACTCGAAAAGGAGCGGATACGCATGATGAACAATATGAAATCAAATAAATTTTTAAATACAATGGGCATGGTGCTATCCGCACTTGTCGATGCAAAAGCTGTTGCAACTACATTAAACAAATAAGGAGAGATTATAATGAACAACATTACTTTCAACAAATCAGACTTTATCGGACTTGCAAGTGGAGCTACTCTTCTTACGGCTTTCATTTATACACTTGCTCAAGGTCTTATTTAACACTTTGTTTCCCCAAACCCCTTTATATATAGAAAAAGCTGCTCGTCTTATAGACAAGCAGCTTTTTAGTTTGTCCCGCTTTAATGGGCAGTAAGACCCCCACTGATTAAAGTTTCACTTTATTTCATATACAATTTGACCTGTTTTCGTAATATCATATCCGCCAATCGCATTTAATTCATTATGAAATTCTTCCGATTGCAGAATGTCTTTCACAACTTCAATCAGCTCTTCATTTTCTTTATTCTTCAAAATTACTAAATCATACTGTTCTTTCATGATTGGAATAAAGTCCACATTTACAATTTGCGAAAACTTTTCTGAACCTACTCCTACATCAGCTTTTCCATTTGCAACTTGCGTGGCAACACCAAGATGATTCGATTCTTCCCATTCATATCCACTAATATCAGCTTTATTTAATTTTTGGATTCGTAATTGTTCATCCACTAACACTCTAATACCAGAACCCTTTTCTCGATTCACAAACTTTATAGTGGACCCGGATATGTCAGCCCATGTCTTTATTTTCTTCGGATTTCCTTTTTGAACATAAAACCCTACATTTCTGGACAATAAATTAATCATAAGACATGGCTGTCCTACTAAAATACGTTTTACGTAAGGAATATTATATGTACCCGTTTCACCATCAAACAAATGCAAACTAGCGATACTTCCTTCTCCTTGATACATTTTCACTAAACTCGTTAAGCTACCTTGATACGCTCTTAAAACATTAGAACTTGGCAAACGATTTTCTATACGTTTAGCTAACATATCTAACGTTAGTTCTTGACCACTAATAATACACGTGTTCAAGATACTACTACCATCGTTTTTTACAGGATTAACTTGTACTTTCCCTGTTTTCATTTGCTTTATATATTGATCTAAATCTGCTGCATCAATGCGCATCTGTCTACCAACTCTATAAGAAGGAAGTTCTCCTTTTTTAATTAAGTCGTATACAGTTAATTTTGATACTTTTAATCGCTTTGCTACTTCTTCCGTTGTGTAGGAATGATGATCCATAGACGATTCCTCACTTTCTCCTTTCATTGTAACAAAGAAAAGAATATTTCTCCTATTTTTTAAAAATAGACATATGTTCAAATTATATTCAATTATAACTAGTTATATTTAGTTATATTTAGTTATAATTAGATGTGTCAAAATGAAAGGGGATTTTTTTATGAATAAATTTATATTACGTTTCATCGGGGCACTTATACTTTCTTTCCTTCTTATATTTAGCGCTGCTTGTACAAGTGGGGAAAAGCATACAAAGTCAGCTGCTAAAGAGGATAAAACAGTTGAACTGACTATCTCAGCTGCTGCAAGCTTACAAGATGCATTAAAAGAAATCGAAAAACAATATAAAGAAAAAGAGCCAAATATCAAACTTTCTTTTAACTTCGGTGCTTCTGGAGCACTTCAACAACAAATTGAACAAGGTGCACCTGCTGATTTATTCTTCTCAGCAGCAGAAGATAAATTCCAAACCCTTGTAAAAAAAGGATTCATTAATGAAAAAGAAGGGAAAAATCTTCTTGGAAATGAACTAGTTCTAGTCATCCCTAAAGATAGTTCTCTTACAAAATTTCAAGATTTAAAAGATGAGAAAATCAAAAAAATCGCACTTGGTACACCTGAATCTGTACCTGCTGGCAAATATGCAAAGGCTTCTCTAACACACGAAAACCTTTGGAATGATGTTCAAAATAAAGTCGTATTTACAAAAGATGTTCGCCAAGTGTTAACATATGTAGAAACAGGGAATGTCGATGCTGGTATCGTATACAAAACAGATGCTCTCATTTCGGATAAAGTAAAGATTGGTGAGACAGCAGCAGCTATTTCTCATGAGCCAATCCACTATCCTTTAGGTGTTATAAAGGAATCTAAACATAAGAAAGAGGCGACTTCATTTTATGAGTATTTGCAGTCAAAAGATGCACAATCTATCTTTAAGAAATATGGATTTACAGTCCTGTCGTAATTACTATGAGCATTGATGCTATTTTATCGCCTGTCTTTCTATCTTTAAGAGTAGCTGCATGCGCCACTATTCTCGTTACAATTTTAGGGACGATTGTCGGGCGAGCACTAGCTCGCTCCTCATGGCGATATAAAGTACTATTAGAAACCATATTTTTATTACCAATGGTACTTCCACCAACTGTTATCGGCTTCTTTCTCATTATCATCTTTGGAAACAACAGCCCGATCGGAAAGTGGGTTGAATCATTATTTCAGCAGTCTATTATGTTCACATCTACTGCTGCGATCATTGCTTCTACAGTTGTTGCATTTCCGCTTATGTACCAATCAGCGAAAACGGGATTTTCTATCGCAAATGTACAAATTGAAGAAAGTGCTCGTGACCTTGGCGCAAGTGAATATCAAGTTTTTCTGCACGTTACACTTCCGCTCGCATTTCCTGCCTTACTAAGCGGGATGATTTTGAGCTTTGTCCGCGCGCTCGGTGAGTTTGGTGCTACACTTATGTTTGCCGGGAACATTCCTGGTAAAACACAGACAATCCCAACTGCAATTTACATGGCTATTGATGCAAGTAATATGCAACTCGCATGGACACTTGTAGTTATTACTATCGGTATGTCACTCGTATTTCTACTATGTATTCAACTTATTAATAAAAGAATTACTAACTCTTAAAGCAGCTTTTTTCAAAGCTGCTTCTTTATTTCTTAGGAAATAAAATATACCACCGGGAAATAACTGAATTTTACCTCTTATTAAAATATACATTTTATTTGAATTCACTTTCTAAAATAGGCAATTTCCTGTTATTATATGGAGGTGTTTCAAAAAATGAAGAAATGAAAACGCATTTATATCGTGAATTCTTCATCCTGTTTTAGCGATCGGTAATCTTCTACTCTATTAGTGGGGCATTACCGATCGTTAGAACGATATGTAACTATATTGGTATAGCAAACCGAAGGGAGTCTTGTAATGGACATTTTATTAGCGCTTCTTCCTGCAATTGCATGGGGAAACATCTTATTAGTAAGCGTAAAAATGGGCGGTGGTGCATATAGCCAAACGGTAGGTATGACAATCGGTGCTCTATTCTTCGCAACAATTATGTATGTATTTACTCAACCAGCTTTAACAATGACAATCTTAATTGTTGGTTTTATTTCAGGTTTATTCTGGGCTTTAGGACAAGTAAACCAATTAAAAACAGTTGAAAAACTAGGTGTTTCAACTACTGTAACGATTTCTACTGGTATGCAACTTGTTGCAACTTCTATCTTTGGGGTTATCGCTTTCCGTGAGTGGACTACTACTACAACGATTATTCTGGGAACGATTGCAATCCTATTAATCGTAGTTGGTGTTGTATTCACATCATTAGATGATAAAGAAAATGCTCAGCCACCTGGACAATTGAAAAAAGGACTTCTTACTTTAATTGTTTCTACTTTCGGCTATCTTGTATATGTAATTATTATTCGTTGGTATAATATCGATGGTTGGTCTGCTATTTTACCACAAGCAGTTGGTATGTTTGTTGGGGCGGTTGTACTGACATCTAAACATAAACCATTTAACAAATATGCAATCCGTAATGCTTTATCTGGTTTACTATGGGGAACTGGAAACTTATTCTTACTTCTTTCACTACCACGTGTCGGAGTAGCAACAAGCTTCCCATTATCTCAAACTGGAATCGTTATCTCAACATTCGGTGCGATTGTATTCTTAGGTGAAAAGAAAACAAAACGTCAATTGATCTTTATTGCACTAGGTAGTGTTTTAATTATTGGCGGCGCTGTATTACTTGGTATGACAAAAGCATAATCTTATATTCTATTAGTAAACCCCTGGAGCATATGTGCTTCAGGGGTTTTTCAATTCTAATTATTTTCTAGATATAGTTATTTGTATGTTCTTGTCCCTTATAATTGCTCTTCCACTCTAGCAAACCAGCTACACATATAAAGAGATTAATAACAGCTAATATTAGCATGAATTTCCGCCTTCTCATTATCCATTCCATCTACGATAAGTCTTTTCTTTTTACAAAATTCTCTTAAAGATGTTATCGTTTTTTATAACATATCTCTACTGGAAAGGAATAAAGGATATGCTCACTAAACATCGAATTCTATTTATTGGTGCTGGTCGTATGGCAGAAGCTATATTTTCCGGATTACTTAAAACAAGCAAAGAATACATTGAAGAAATTATCGTTTCTAACCGAAGTAACGTAAAAAAGCTAGAACAATTACAAGCACGATATAATGTGTCTACTGCAACAGATTGGAAGCAGCATGTTACATCTGTTGATACGGTTGTTTTAGCAATGCCACCTTCTGCTCATGAAGAGTTATTAGCTGAGCTATCTCCGTTAATATCAAATCAACTAGTCGTAACGGTAGCAGCTGGCATTGGACCATCTTATTTAGAAGCTAGACTCCCAAAAGGCACGCCTGTTGCTTGGATTATGCCTAATACAGCTGCTGAAATTGGCAAGTCTATCTCCTTATATACAATGGGACAATCAGTAAACGAGATACATCAAGAAACCTTGCAACTACTTTTAAAAGGTATTGGTACTTCGCAACTTTGTACTGAGGAAGAAGTTCATCAGCTTACTGCAGTTACTGGAAGTGCACCAGCCTTCCTTTATTACTTTGCTGAAAGCTTAATTGAAGCAACAAAAAGTTATGGAGTTGATGAAGAAACCGCAAAACATCTTGTGATTCAAATGATTTCTGGCTCTGCTTCTATGCTTGAACAAACGCAAAATCCAGCTAACCTTCGCGAACAAGTAACAACGCCAGGTGGTTCCACAGCTGAGGGTCTCAAAACTTTATACGAATATAATTTTTCAGAGGCAATTCAAAAAGCAGTAGAAGCAACAAACAAAAAAGCTAGGGGGAAATAATATGATTTTAACAAGTTTAAAAGACTATACAACATTACATAACGGTGTAAAAATGCCTTGGTTTGGTTTAGGTGTTTTTAAAGTAGAAGATGGTTCAGCAGTAATTGATTCTGTAAAAGCAGCAATTAAAAATGGCTACCGCAGCATCGATACTGCAGCAATCTATCAAAATGAAGAAGGCGTTGGGCAAGCGATTCGTGAATCCGGTGTTTCACGTGAAGAATTATTTATTACCTCAAAAGTATGGAATAGCGATCAAGGATATGAAACAACACTTCAAGCATTTGAAACTACATTAGAGAAATTAGGTCTAGAATATTTAGATTTATATTTAGTACATTGGCCTGTAAAAGGGAAATATACTGAATCATGGAAAGCATTAGAAACACTTTATAAAGATGGCCGTGTTCGCGCTATCGGTGTGAGTAATTTCCACATTCACCACTTACAAGACGTATTTGAAATTGCTGAAATTAAGCCAATGGTCAACCAAGTGGAATACCACCCACGTTTAGCACAAGAAGAGTTACATGCATTCTGTAAAGAACATAATATCCAGCTTGAAGCTTGGTCACCATTAATGCAAGGACAACTACTAGATAATCCAACGTTACAAGAAATTGCGACAAAATATAATAAATCAACTGCGCAAATTATTTTACGTTGGGATTTACAAAACGAAGTTGTAACAATTCCCAAATCAATTAAAGAACATCGCATTATTGAAAATGCAAACATCTTCGACTTTGAATTAAGTGCTGATGATATGAAAGCAATTCAAGCTTTAAATGAAGATCTTCGCGTTGGTCCAGATCCAGATAACTTTAACTTCTAGTAGAAAAACCACTGCCATATGCAGTGGTTTTTTCATTTAAGAAAACTGAAAATTTAAACTATATTTCATTTAGTTGACACTTCATTATTCAAGGTGTAAGATTTTGAATTATCAAAGAAACACAAAAATTAATAAAATTTATTCGTTTTACTCATTGTATCAAGAGAGGTGGAGGGACTGGCCCTTTGAAACCTCGGCAACAGGTTCATTTTGAATACTGTGCCACTTCCTGCAAGCTTTATGCTTGAAAGATAGAATGAGGGACTTCGTTTATATACGGGTGCATAACTTGTACGTAAAAATCCCTCTTTCTCAATATGAAAAGAGGGATTTTTTATTTTTCATTTCCCTCATCATCATCCAAACTTAATTATTTAGGAGGAAAATCAAATGAAAAAGAAGTTTGTACCCGGTATTGCATCAGTTGTAGGAGTAAGTATTTTATTAACTGGTTGCGGTAGTTATAAAAACGAAGCAAGTGGAGTAAATGCAAAAGACGAGGCACCTAGTAAACAGGTTTTAAACTTATCTTCACCTACTGAAATACGAACAATGGATACGGCTCGTGCTACAGATACTGATTCTGGTCAAGTAATGAGAAACGTATTTGAAGGTTTGTATAATCTTGGTGAAGGTAACAAACCTGTTCCTGGTGTTGCAAAATCTCATGAAGTAAGTGGCGATAAAACGAAATACACATTCCATTTGCGAGATTCAAAATGGTCAAACGGCACTCCTGTTACAGCTAAAGATTTTGTGTTCGCTTGGCAACGTGCCGTAGATCCAGCAACAGCCTCTGAATATGCATTTTTATTCTTTGATATTAAAAACGCAACAAAAATTAACAACAAAGAACTTCCAGCCGACCAACTTGGTGTAAAAGCAGTTGATGACCATACGTTTGAGGTAGAATTAGAGCGTCCTGTTCCTTATTTTATTAGCTTAACAGCGTTCCCAACATTTCTACCAATTAATGAGGAATTCTTTAAAGTACAAGGTGATAAGTACGCTTTAGAAGATAATACAATCTTGTACAATGGAGCTTTTACACTAAGCGATTGGAAGCACGAACAAAGCTTTAAATTTAAGAAGAACCCTACCTATTGGGATAAAGATACTGTCAAACTAGAAGAAATCAATTTTAATGTCGTAAAAGAAAAATCAACAGAAGTAAATTTATTCGAGTCAAAACAATTAGATCGTATAAAACTAACATCTGACTTCGTCGATAAATATAAAAAGGATGCTAACTTTAAAGAACGTCCAAACGTAGGCGTACAATTTTTACGTATGAATCAACAAAACAAAGTACTTCAAAACGTTTCTGCACGCCAAGCAATTGATCAAACAATTGATAGAAAATCCTTTGTAAATACGTTATTAAATGATGGCTCTACACCAACATTTGGTCTCGTTCCAAAAAACTTTGCAAAAGGACCTGAAGGAAAAGACTTCCGTACTGCAAACGGCGATTTAACAAAAGTTGATACAAAATCTGCACAAGAGTTATGGAAAAAAGCTAAACAAGAGCTTGGTTCTGAAAAGATAACATTAGAATTATTAACGAGTGATGCTGACCTTGATAAGAAAACTGGTGAATTCTTAAAAGGACAACTAGAAAAGAATCTAGATGGATTAACAGTAAATATAAAACCTCAGCCGCGTAAGCAACAAGTTTCGCTTTTATTAAAAGGTGACTACGAAATCGGAATTGATGGCTGGAGCCCTGACTTTGCGGATCCAATTACATTCCTTGAGCTATTTACAACGAATAACCCTTATAACTTAGATCATTACTCTAATAAGGAATTCGATGAAACAATAGCAAAAGTGAAAACAACTTTAGCTGGTGATGAAAAAGCTCGCTGGGAAGCATTACTAGCATCCGAGAAAATATTATTTAAAGACTCTGTTATCGCTCCTCTTTACCAAAAAGGCGAATCTTATTTAGAACGTTCTTATGTGAAAGGAATTGTGCAAGTAGACTTTGCAGGTCAATTAAACTTCAAGTGGGCAAAAATTGAAAAATAAAGTGAAACTTTAATAAGTGGGGGTTTCTTCATCCCCACTTATTATTAGCCCACACCAATTGTTTTTTTAGCAAAATATATTAAAAATAGATTCTCTCACACATGAGAATCTGCTTTTTTAATATATTATTCTAAGAAATTAACAATCTATTTTTATTATTGACATATAGTTCTTTCCAGTGTTAATATTCTAAATAATCAAAGAAACAAAATATTTAACCATCAAAATATAATGTCTACTACGTTGAAACATATAACGATAGATTATAGTTCAACATGTATATACATATAGAACACCTGATTACCTATAAACAAATATTTATAATAGGTTTTATCTCCTTCTATAGCTACTTCAAGACACGGACATTATGACGTTACGAACAACACATTTAGGGAGGAACGAACAATGAAGAAAAAAGTTGTACCTGTTGTTGCATCTGTTTTAGGGGCAAGTCTATTACTAACTGCTTGCGGGGGAAATAAAGATAATGCAAGCGGAGCGAAAGCAAACGATAAAGCACCTGATAAACAGGCAATTAACTTATCATTCGCTTCAGAAATTCCAACAATGGATGTTGCAAAAGCAACGGATGGGGAATCCATGAACGTAATGCGTAATGTTTTTGAAGGGCTATATGCAATGGGAGAAGATAATAAACCGGTTCCTGGTGTCGCTGAGTCGGTTGACATTAGTCCCGATAAAACAAAATATACATTCCATCTCCGTGATTCAAAATGGTCAAACGGTACTCCTGTTACAGCAAAGGACTTCGTCTTCGCTTGGCAACGTGCCGTAAATCCTGATACAGCAGCTGAATATGCATTCTTATTCTTCGATATAAAGAATGCGAAACAAATAAACCAAAAACAATTACCGGTTGATCAATTAGGTATTAAAGCTGTCGATGACAAAACTTTAGAAGTACAACTAGACCGTCCTGTTCCCTACTTCTTAAGCTTAACTACATTCTCAACATTCTTACCAATTAATGAAGAGTACTTAAAGTCTCAAGGCGATAAATATGGTTTAGAAACAAATCATTTAATTTATAACGGTGCTTTCACATTAGATAACTGGAAACATGAACAAAGCTTCCAATTGAAGAAAAATCCTAACTATTGGGATGCTAAAACTGTAAAATTAGAAGAAATCAACTTCAATGTCGTTAAAGATAAGTCTACAGAAGTGAACTTATATGATTCAGGACAAATTGATCGTGTTGCTTTAACTGCAGAGTTTGTTGATAAATATAAGAGCGATCCAAACTTCAAAGAACGCGCTGAAGTCGGCATTCAATTCTTACGATTAAATCAGAAAAATGAAACATTAAAAAATCAACATGCACGCCTTGCTATTAACGGCGCAATGAATAAAAAAGCTTACGTAGAAACAATCTTAAATAACGGCGCTGTTCCAGCTGAAGGAATGGTTCCTGCGAAATTTGCAAAGAGCCCAGAAGGCAATGACTTCCGTAAAGAAAATGGAAATCTAGTCAAGGATGATGTGAAAACAGCGAAAGAAAACTGGAAAAAAGCAAAACAAGAACTTGGTACTGACAAAGTAACAATCGAACTATTAACAAGTGACAATGCTTTAGCTAAAAAGACTGGTGAATATTTAAAAGGTGAATTAGAAAAGAACCTAGATGGATTAACAGTGAATTTAAAACCACAACCACGTAAACAACAGCTAAAACTACTATTAAGTGGTGACTATGAAATTGGTATTGACGGCTGGGGCCCTGACTTCGCTGATCCAATTACATTCTTAGATTTATTTACAACAGATAGTGCTTATAACTTCGATAAATACTCTAACAAAGAGTACGATGAGCTAATTCATAAAGTGAAAACAGATTTAGCTGGCGATGAAAAAGCACGCTTTGAAGCAATGAAGCAAGCTGAAAAAATTCTATTACAAGACGGCGCTGTCGCTCCTTTATACCAACAAGGCCGTTCTTACTTACAACGCTCTTTCATTAAAGGACTTGTAACAACTGACTTCGGTGGTGAGTTTAACTACAAGTGGACAGAAGTTACAAAATAATAAGTGCTAATAAAAAGGTATCCATTGAGGATACCTTTTTATTTTATACTTCTTTAACTACAGAGCTTCTTCTTCCCTTTACCATTCCTTTTATAGCTAAAGTCATCACTGCTACTGATTGTGTAACCAATACAATAACTAATAATGAAATAATATTTCTCTCTAAACTAACTCCTCCAAATATTATTGTATAATAGCCATTCGCTGCATATGTTGCAGGAAATAATTCACTGATTGTTTGATATGTTTTAGAAAGCATTTCATGTGGCACAGTTACAACCATTTGTGTTAATGAAAGAAATGCGAAAAAGACTATTGTCAATAATCCTCTTTTCCTTCTTTTTGCATTGAACCAAAACTCATCATAAATATAAACACAAACATCAAATATGTTCTCCACGTCAAAGAAGGTATATGCCCTGACCAAAGATAGCTAACTAAATAATTAATTCCCATAATACAAGACGATATTACTAAACTAATACTTATTAGTTTTACATATTTGAGCATATCTTTTCTCCTTGTTTTTTATTTTTCTACTTCTTCAAATTGCAGATTCACCGGCTCTTCTAAAAGTGTTTCATAAAAGTTCTCTGCCAAATCTGTTGAAGGAATTTTTTCATCTACTTCATCAAAGCGAATACTATCTAGCCACACACAACCTTCTCCTGATAATAAAACACCAAATGCAATACCAAGTGCTTCTTCTTTTATATCTAATACAACCGAGTACGATTGCCAGTTATTCGTATTTTTAATGGGGCGATTTTGCATATTATCCATAGCGAGCGGTTCTGTATCTTTTCCATCTACTCGCATCCACAATCCTGCCCAATCTCTTACATTTTCACTCTTAACAAATGCTGTAAAACGTAATCTCTTCCCTACATATTTATCCGCTCTGAACATTTGCATTAATGTTGAAAATCCTCCGTTCGTAACATTCTCTTTTGCTTTTATGTATGCAGATACTTTTCCTTGATGGACAACTTCATAATCTAAACCCATCTCATATTCAGCAGGATGACTCCCACTTAAGATCCATCCTTTCGGTATACCTTTTTGCATTGAAACACCCTCTCTTTCTATATAAAATGACTGAAAGTACTTTCGATATTTCTTTGGTGGCAATTGAAACATTCTTTTAAAAGCTCTCGTAAATGCCTCTTGTGAGGAAAAACCGTATTGCAGTGCAATATCAATAACAGCTCTCTCCGTTGACACTAAAACTTGCGCAGCATGAGTTAACCTTCTCTTTCGAATATAATCCGTTACACTCATCCCAACATATCTTTGAAAGATGCGATGAAAATGGTACATCGATACGGCACTGTGAGATGCCACTCTTTCTGTTGTAAGCTCCTCATGTAAGTGATTCTCTATATATTCAATTGATTTTTTTATTATCTCTTTATATTCTTCATGCATTTTAGCCCCTCCCTCACAATTTCAATTTACCATATACATACAAATCGTTTTTGATTTAAATTGCGGATTAGCCCTCGTGACTGCAGGATAATAATTTATTTTCAACACATACATAATTACATGTTTTTGGGAAAAACTTGTATAGAACGAATTTACATAAGGAGGAATTTATAATGAGAATTCTACTATCAGTTTTATTAGCTCTTATGCTAGTACCTGCATTAACAGGATGTAAAGCTCCTGCCAAAGAAGACACAACTTCTAATAAAAAGACGACTGAAGAAGCAAAAAATGAGGCTCCTGCAGATTTAAAACTAAACTTCAATGAATTCGATTTAAAGGCAGACTATCAAGATACAAAGAAAGACTACGAAGCAGACTATAAAAATGTAGCAGCTGACAAGAAAATGGAAGCAAAAATTGAAGATCATAAAGCAGATGTAAAATTAACAGGAGACGAGGCTATCACAAAATTAAGCCCACTTCTACAAGAATTAAAATTTGATAAAGATACTGCTGACCAAGAAGTAATCGATCAAGTAGTGAACGTATTCAAACTTGATAAAGACTATCAAAAATTTGATTTAGAAGTTGTCTTCTCTGATGGAACGAAAAAAGAATATAAAAGAGAAATAAAATAAAGAAGTAGGCGGTTGCCTACTTCTTTATTTTTTAATTTTTGCGTATCTTAATTCTGGACTAGAACCAATAATGAATTGGACACCGGATACTGATGATTTTTGTAAATAGGAAGCACTTGGGAAAATAATTGGGATTAATGGTGAATCTGTAAACATAATATCTTCCGCTTTATGCAATAATTCAAAACGCTTATCCTCGTTTTGTTCAACTTTTGCTTCGTTTATTAAAGCGTCAAATTCTTTATTATGCCATTTTGCATAGTTATTTGGACCATCACCCGCATATAAATCTAGTTTAGTAATTGGATCTAATAAAGAGCCGCCCCATCCCATATAAGCTAATTGGAAATCACTTTGCTTGTATGTGTCGATGTAACTCTTCCACTCTTTATTTTCTAATTTAATATCTACGCCAAGATTTTTCTTAAACATTTCTTGCATTGCTTCTGCTACTTTTTTATGTTGTGTATCTGTAGTGAATTTTAATGTTACTTCAGGTAATGTAGACCAGCCTTGTTCTTTCATGCCTTCTTCTAATAACTTTTTCGCTTCCGCTGGATCAAATTTAACGTAATCACCTTTTTCTTTACGGAAATCACGGCCACTTTGTGTTTTTGCTCCTTCTGGAACGAATGCATATGCTTCTTGCGCATTATTTTTATACAATTTTTCAACGATAAATTTACGATCAACCGCTAATGAAAATGCTTTACGTACCTTCGCATTTGTAAACGGCTCTTTTTCTACGTTAAACGAATAAATATAAGAAGAGAACCCTGCAACACGCTTATATTCTTTATTTCCTTTTTCTTTTTCGATCATCTCTTGTGGTAAACCACTTAGTAAATCTAATTCTTTGGATTTAAATAATTGATACGCTGTTTTAGAGTCTGGAATAATACGAAACTCAATTTCTTTTAGAGTTACCTTTTTATCATAGAATTCTTTATTTTTTTGTACTGTAATAGCTTGGTTATGCTTCCACTCTTTTAACGTGAATGGCCCATTCGTAATTAACTCTTTTGGATCTGTTTTTAATTTATTATTATCATCAATCGACTTTTTAGCTAATGGAATAAATAGTGAGCTTGCTAGTTTTTGTTTAATAGAAGCAACTGGGTGTTCAAGGGTTACCTTTAATGTTTGAGGATCAACAACTTGAATACCAACTTGTCCCTCTTCACCTTTTCCAGTATTATACGCCTCTGCCCCTTTAATAAAATACATTTCTGTCGCATTCATAGAACCCGTTTTCGGATTTAATAATCGCTTCCATGCAAATTCAAAATCATTTGCTGTAATAGGAGAACCATCTGACCATTTAATATCTTTCTTCAAATGGATTGTATATTCAGTTCCATCAGCATTTACTTCTTCTTTCTCCGCTAATTCATTTTGATATTTCCCATTATTATCTTGCGTATATAAACTTGAAAACAACTGTCCAATTATATAACCTGACGTGCTATCTGTTGCAATAGCAGAATCAAGTGTATATGGATCACTACTAATATTCGTTACTAATCGATCTCCTTCTCCCTTACCAGCACTCGCCTTTTGCGTCTCTTTCTTACCGCAAGCGACAGAAGTAATCGCTAAAACAGTCATAATGACAAACAGTAAAAACTTCTTCATCCTACATTCTCCTTTAACCTGAAATTTTTGGTGTTGATGCTAATAATGTTTTTGTATAAGAATGTTGTGGATTACGGAATACTTCGTCCGTATTTCCAAATTCAACAAGTTCTCCTTTGTATAAGACAGCTACTTTTTCACATAAATAGTGAACCATCGGTAAATCGTGAGCGATGAATAAATATGTATAACCTTGTTCTTTTTGGATTTTTTGCAGCAGATGTACAATTTGAATTTGCAATGAAACGTCTAATGCTGAAATTGGTTCATCAAGAATCAATACTTCCGGCTCACACAATAACGCTCTTGCAATAGCGATACGTTGACGTTGTCCTCCGCTAAATTCATGCGGATATCGATCAATATATCTTCTATCTAATCCAACACGCTCTAGCGCATCACCCGCTACTTTATCCTTTAATCCTTTATCACCTAAACCGAATGAAATATAACCTTCCGTTACGCTATCGCGTACTTTCCAGCGCGGATTTAATGCTGCTGTGGAATCTTGAAAAATGAACTGTACTTTCTGTAAAAAATCTCGCCTATGAGCTGATTTCAGCTTGTGAACGACTTGACCGTTATAATCAATTTCACCAGACGTTGGGCTCTCAATCCCAGCTATAAGCTTTCCAAGTGTTGTTTTTCCTGAACCACTTTCACCAATAATGCCAAGTGTTGTTCCTTTCGGGATAGAAAGTGATATATCTTTTAACGCTGTGATTTCTTTACTTCTACTTCCATATGTTTTTGTTACTTGCTTTACAGTAATTAAATCTGTCGTCATGAGGCATTCACCTTCTCTTTTGATTTCGCTTTATTATGCTCCAGAACATGCTGCCAGCAATGTGAACTATGCTCCTTAGAATACGTTGTTCTCTCTGGGAAACGATGAATACATTCTTTTATCGCTACTGGACAACGATTTACAAAAGGACAACCAAAGCTATTTAATGTTTCAATGGAAGGTGTCGTTCCTTCTATTGCACGTAATACCTTTTCGGAATCATCCATATTCGGAATTGCTTGTAATAAGCTTTTTGTGTATGGATGTTTAGGGGAACCTATCACTTCCTCTATCGTTCCTTTTTCAACAACACGTCCTCCATACATCACAACTACTCGATCCGCTACTTCACGTACAAGTGCTAAATCGTGCGTAATTAGTAAAATACTCGTATTTTGCTTTTCCTTTCTTTCCTTTAATAACTCCATAATTTGCTTTTGAATTGTTACATCTAATGCTGTCGTAGGTTCATCCGCAATAACGAGTTTGGGGTGGCAGGCAAATGCGATTGCTAAACAAATACGTTGCCTCATGCCTCCGCTTAATTGATGTGGGTACTGTTCAAAGCGTTTCTCTGCTTCATGTATCCCTAAATCATTTAATAAGTTAATCGCAATTTCTTTTGCTTCTTTTTTCGATTTCTTTTCGTGTTGCAAAATCACCTCTGTAATTTGCCTTCCTACCTTCATCGTCGGATTTAAAGATGAAAGTGGGTCTTGAAAGATAAACGAAATATCTTTCCCTCGAATTTGATTCCATTCTGATTCTTGTAGATTCGTTAATTCCTTTGATTCAAAAGATATATTTCCATCATCAATATGAATTGATTCTTGATTTAAGCCGATAATAGATTGTGCTGTAACACTTTTCCCTGAACCACTTTCTCCTACAAGTGCAACTATTTCACCTTCGCTAATAGAAAAGGAAACATGCTTCACAATTGCTTGGTTACTATTCTCTTTTTCAACGGCTAACGTTACGTTTTCTAAAGATAAGAGCTGTCCCATGTTTTTTCTCCTTTCGATTCCGTTTTACGATTTTTGGATCAATTGCATCTTGTAAACCATCACCAATCGCATTAAATGCGAACATAATGAGCGCAATCATGATTGCTGGGAAAAATAGTTGCCACCATTCTCCGCTCAATAATGTCCCAAGTGCGTCATTCGTCATCGTCCCCCAACTTGCCGCTGGTGATTGTACCCCAAGTCCTATAAAGCTTAAAAATGATTCTGAAAAAATAGCTGCCGGAATTGTAAATGATAAATTGACGATAATAATGCCTGTTAAATTCGGAATTAAATGCCCATATATAATTTTCATATGTGATGTACCTAATCGCTCTGCTGCAATAACAAACTCTCGTTGTTTTAAAGACAATACTTGTGCTCGAATGAGACGAGCCATTCCAATCCATCCCGTTAATGCAAGGGCGATAATAATGGTGAAAAGACCTGGTTTCATAACAATTAATAGTAAAATAACAATTAATAAATATGGGATGCCGTATAATACTTCAATTCCTCTTATAATCCACTCATCAATTAACGTTCCAAGGCGATTACGCCCTCTCACGTATCCACTAAATCCACCAATCAGTACACCAAGCCCTATATCGAGGGCAGCTGCTACTAATCCCACTGTTAGTGAAATCTTCCCACCAGCCCAAGTACGTGCCCAAATATCTCTCCCTAAATCATCTGTTCCAAACCAATGTTCACTACTCGGCGGTAAATTTGTTGCCTCTTTTACTTGTTCACTCGCAGTAAATGAAGTTAAACTTTCGCCAATAAGCGAGAAAACAATAATTAGCAATAACGTCACTGTTCCTAAAACTGCGATTGGATTCGATATAAACTTACGAAACACTTCTTTCTTTCTGCTAATCGTTTGCTGATTTTTATTTATCGTTAATTCTTTTTTCTCTTCTTTCGTTAATAACTGTTCATTAATTTCATAAGCTCCCATTTTAATATCCCCCCTCCTTATGTAATAGAACGAATACGCGGATCAACAATGCGGTGAATAATATCTGTAATGAAAATACAAGCAATTAATAATGCACTATAAAAAATCGTTGTTCCCATAATCACCGGATAGTCTCGGTTAAAAATACTATCTACAAAATATTTTCCTAGGCCAGGAATTGAAAAGATTTTTTCAATAACGAAAGTCCCTGTTAAAAGTCCAGCCATTAACGGTCCCACAAATGTAAGTACTGGAACAATCGCATTTCGAAGAGCATGTCTTATAATAATCTTCTTAATTGGTATGCCTTTTGCTCTTGCTAGCTTAATATAATCACTCTGCAGTACTTCGATCATATTAGAACGAACAAACCTTGTAATAACTGCGATTGGCCCTAACGCTAATGCAAAGGATGGCAATACTGTATGTTCGAATGTTCCCCAAGAGGCTACTGGTAAGAGCTCGAATTGAATAGCGAATACTTGTATAAATAGTGGTGCTAAAATAAAGCTCGGAATAGAAATACCGAGGATGGCAAGTAAACTTACACCGTAATCAATTACCTTCCCATGATAGAGAGCAGCAAATGTACCTGCAGCAATTCCGACTAGCAATGAAATAATAAGTGCTTGTAAACCAATAATTGCTGATGGACCAAAACCAGTTGTTATAATTTCTGATACACCTTGCCCGGTTGATTGAACAGATTCACCAAAATCAAAATGAACTACGCCGTCTAAATAAGCAACATATTGATTCCATAACGGTTCATCAAGGTGATACTTCGCTCTCATGTTTTGGATCACTTCTTCAGGAAAGATTTTTGCATCTGATGAAAATGGATCCCCCGGAATAATATGCATAATTAGAAATGTCACTGTCGTAATAACCCATAGCGTGAACACCATAACTGATAATTTTTTAATTACATACACCCTAATAACCCCCTAAACACATATATTTACTTAGTTTTATAAACGTACTTTTTCCATTACTCCCTTTTCTCTTTTTAGAATACAAAAAGCCTTGATCTTAAAAAATAAGATCAAGGCTTAATAAACAAAGGCCCATCACTTATCTTTCAAGACTTGCTTGCTGGAATTAGCACGGTGTTCTTATTACAGAACCCGCTGCTGAGGTGTCATAGGGCCAGTCCCTCTACCTCTCTGGATAAGTAAATTGCTATATTATTATTTAGTTCAAATTGTATATCTCGAATTATAATTCTGAAAAATTGAAAAGTCAATCTAATTGGATAAATTTAGAAAAGTCAGTTTTTAATTCTTTTATCGAAATTACAGTTTTCGGCTTATAATAAAAAGAAATGATATTAAAGGAGTTATAAGATGGACCCCTTACTTCTTGCTACTATAGGATTACCCTTAACAATCGTTATACTTGTCATCATCGGCTTCTATAAACTCTTTATTAAAAAGAAACGTATTACTTCTTTTTATACTCCTTTCGATAATATTACCGGGCAAACTATTTCCGAATTTCACGAAGAACAGAAGGTATTAGTATCCGAGGATGAAGACGGAGATGGTAAGAAGAAAAAATAACCTTGCACAGGCAAGGTTATTTTTTCGTTTCTGCTTGAAAACGTTTATAGTATGTCGATGCTGTTGCAAAGTTAATTTCTATATCACGAATCAACGATGAATCTTCTTCTTTCGCTAACTTCTGTAATTTTTTCATCGCTTGTTCTGATTCATTCAAGAAACCAACATATACCTCATGTTCTTGCTCTTTCGATTTTGGAACACGAATTTCTTTACGTATATGATCAATATCTTCTAACATGCTCGTTGTTACCTTTTGCACATCTTCTTTATATGTAGCATTCGTTATTTCCTTACCGCCCTTTTCTTTTGCCACTTCAAATAACTGCAGTGCGTTATTAATTTCTTTATTCATTTTCAAATCGTATTTTTCATGTACTGCACGGTATTCTTTCATTTCTTCTGTTTGTTCTGTAGATTGCTCTACCTTTTCTTTCGTTTCTTTCGTATCTTTATTTCCATTACACCCTGCTAGAAGGAGCATACTTCCCATTACAGCAATACCCAAAACCTTCTTCATCTCTTCTTCTCCTTTTATCTACAGCTATTACTCATTATAGTTTCTTTTATCTCCACTTGTTATTATACCGAGAACGCCCTACTTTTTACACTTAAGACGACATCGTAATATATATACCAACATGTTTGTCACAGTATCGTCACTTTATACAAATAACTTTTGCAATGCTTTACTACATCACCTTACAAAACTGTATGAGGTATTTCAAAGAAATGAAAAAAGAACTGATTCAAACATTCCCTTTGAATCAGTTCTTTTTTATTAAGCCTCTAAATTTTGTCTTTGTTGCAGTTCAAACTGCTTCTCACTTCTTCTGGCCATAAATAGATAACATAATACTGCTCCTACTTCACAAAGCGCAATAACAATACCCATCGGTAATGCTGTATTACTTCCACCGATACCTACTAGCGGCGCAACAAGAGCTCCTGAAATGAACTGTAATAAGCCTAATAAAGCTGATGCTGTTCCTGCAGCTTGTTTCTGATTTCTCATCGCTAATGAAAACCCAGTTGTTGATACAACCCCGACACTTGATACGACAAGGAATAACGAACATAAAACACCGATTAAACCTATTCCTAGTACGATTGTAAGTAGTAAAGATAGGCCACCAACAGCTGCGATAATAATACCAGCAACAAATAATGTCTTCTCATTCACTTTCCCCGCTAAACGACCCGTTACCTGACTAGCAATAATAATACCGATGCCGTTAATCGCAAAGAATAAACTAAATTGCTGTGGTGATGCTCCGTATATGTTCTGCAACACAAATGGTGAGCCCGAAATGTATGCAAACATTGCCGCTGTTACTAATCCTTGTGACAATGCATATCCCATAAACAGACGGTCCTTTAATAGTTTCCCGTACGTCGCCAAAGTCCCTGACAAACCACCCGTTTCTCTTTCTTCAGGAGGTAATGTTTCGCGCAATACGAAAGTAGCTGAGATTAACATAAATACGCTAATTGCCCCAAGGACGATGAAAACACCGCGCCACGTTGTAAACTGTAATAATTGCCCCCCAATAATCGGTGCCAAAATAGGTGCTGCTCCGTTTACTAACATAAGCAGTGAGAAAAACTTCGTCATTTCAGAACCTGAGTACATATCACGTACCATGGCACGTGATATAACAATACCGGCTGATCCTGAAGCTCCTTGTAGAAAGCGCAATAACACTAATGTCCAAATAGATGGCGCGACAGCACAAAGTAAAGAAGAAGCAACATAAATAATAAGAGCAATAATAAGCGGTTTGCGTCTTCCGTAAATATCACTAATTGAGCCAACAAATAATTGTCCTACTGACAGCCCAAGCAAACAAGCTGTTAATGTAAGCTGCGCTAGGGATGCACCTGTTTGCAAGTCATCCGTTAACTTCGGTAATGAAGGCAAATACATATCAATAGATAATGGCCCAATCGCCGTAAGTGTTCCTAATACAAGAATCATCCATAACCTGTTTGCCTTTACAGGTTTATATATTTCATGATTAACTTCATTCACTTTTTCAATTCACCCTTTCCTATACAAACCGAATCGTAACAATTATAGTTACATCATAAACATACGTCAAGTACAGTGCATTTTCCTCTTTCATAATGTAAAAAAAGCGATAGAAATTCTATCGCTTTACTTTTTTACATTGCTATTCGTAAATTTAGATACTGAGGCCATCGTCTCTCCCGTATCTAAATATGTAATTTGAATTGGGTCTCCTACTTCTGTAAACATAGCATATGGGAATTTCTTCACCGGTATCATAAATACCTTTTGTTCATTCTCTAAAAGTACGTACACGATTGTATTTTCACCTGATTTCTCTTTATATACACGTTGTACAATACCTTCTTTTTGCGCTTCTTTTCCTGTTGAGGTTGGTCTAAATGTATCACCATTACCGCTCATTACGTTTTTATAATTCTCAAGCGCTTCTTTCTGCGAAGAACCTGTCGCAAATATTTTTGCATTAGCAGCATATACAACTGTATGTGCACGTACTAGGCCTCCATCATCAACAACCGGAATAATCCAAGCTGGTTTACCGTATACGTTATAAATGACAGGCATTGTCCCATGCCATTTCTCTCTCTTAAAGGAATTATCCACTACTTCTGTAGCTGCTGAACCATCCATAATCCCCTTTACTTCTTTTCCATTATAGTAATATAGCTTGCCTGTACGTGCATCTACTAATGAATAGCCTAGGGCTGAATCTACTCCTTCTTTTGGAGAAGTAAAGTCTGTAAAATAATACAGTGTTCCATCTTTACCAAAGATCGGGGTCACCCCTTCTTTCGTTCCCCACTCAGTCGGAATTTTCATATCTGTTTGCGAGAATTTCGTATTCCAAAATCCGTGAATATATTTACCAAAGTACGTATTTAACGTAGATGCAGTCTCATGATTTAATACACCATCAACAAATTTAGGTGCCTTTCCTTTATCATATCTTTTCACTTCACCTGTTTGTGCATCTACTACGACAACACCTTCTACCTCAAATCCAGATCTTCCTGAAATAAATTCACCATACGTCATTGTATAATATGGTTTTCCTTTATCATCAACCTCAAATTTAGGTTTTCCTTTAAAGATTAAATTTGGTTCTGCTTGCCTTACCACACGCTCTAAATTATTACCAAAAAACATGCTTGGCACATATTTCATTTTATAACCGAGGTGCAGTTTCGCTTCCGCATCAGGATTCGTACCTGACATCGTTACATACCCTGGAATTGTCTCAGCTTTACGCGCTTTAAAAAATCCTGAAACTTCAATCGGCGCTACATATAAAGCCTCGCCGTTTACCATTTGTGGCGTTAATTCTCCTAGCTCAAAATAAGCTACTTTTGGAATATCACCAAATACTTTTTTCATCTTATTCTCCGCTGTCTTTGGCGGCACTGTAAACGGCTGGTCATTTTCAGTAAATGGCTCTGAAATATCTTTCTCTACCTTAACAACAGAATCATATTTCTTTTGCGAGATTACTATATCGTGCAAATAACCAAAGTAGCCGTAACTTGCGAGTAAAATAAACATTAGAAGTCCTTTTAATGTACCTTCTAATTTCCCTATTTGATCTTGTGAAAATAAAACAAGCCCAATTAAAATTGCTACTGCAACAGAATAATGAGTAAGAATCGAGTCTACTCGATCATCAATTAGCCAAAAGTATTCATAGATTGCAATACCTATCCAAAATAAAACAGGAATAACTAAAATAGATGATTTCTTACCCTTTACAACCTTCTTATCTCCCTTCTTATCCACTGCTCGAAGCTTACTACTACTTCTTGTCCATGGAATCAAAAACAAAGTAAGAATAGCTAAAACTACAAATTTCATCAAAGGCACTGTCCCCTTTTCTTTTGTATTCCCTTTTAGTATAACAAATAAAGGGTATTAAGGTGAAAATAGGAATAGTTATATTTTTTTACTACCTAATACAATCCCGCTCACTACATATAGAATAGATGCAATATAAAAAATTGTACCAATCGTAAAGAAATCTACTAAATATCCCGTGGCAATAACCGCTACTGCTCCGCCAATGGATGTCCACACATGGTATTTTCCAATCTCATAACCAGCCTTTTCCTGCGCAACCTTTCGTGCTAATGAAGTCTTCTCAGTATTACGCTGCACAGCACCTAAAACTCCCATTACAATTTGAAGAATATACACATGCCATACTTCCGTGGCAATCGGAAAGCAAAGCATTAAGATTGCCATGGACCAAGCGTATATGATTAATAATTTTTTATCACCTACTTGATCAGATACCTTTCCCACTAGTGGATATACAAGCGCTGATGTTAAAGCAAATAAGCCATACGCCCAGCCAAATTGCGAGAAGCTATTTCCAACGTTTCGAAGTAATAATATATAAAAAGGAAATACCATACTTCCTGCCATCATGATAATACTTTGCGAAGCCACAAATCTTCTATATGTCATTTCGTATACTCCCTATAAAATAAATTAACAAATCGCTCTTCTGAATCTACTTCCTTCTTTTTCTTGAGAAATTCTTCAATACGAGGATATGCCCTCTTTAACTGCTCTTTCGTTGGATAAGAATAGTACGGCAAATAGTAACTACCGTTATGCTTTAAAGTAACATCAATCATCTTCCGAATGACATCCTCTGTTCTCTTTATCTCACTCTCTGAGCGTCCCTGGTTAATCAAAAGAACCAGCGCAAACATATCATCTTTCGCATAGGACAAAACTGCATTTTCATTCTTTTCCACGTAACGAATCGTAATGTTGAGTAAATTAAACTCTTCTTCATTTAATACGTTACGTAAATCATCTATATACTCTGTGAAAGCATCTATAGGCACAAAGTATTCTTGTAACACTTCGGTCCTATTTGGATTTTCATATTCCATAAAAGCACTATCTGATCTCATAACATTATTACGCGTCTCATACTTTCCATCTGTACGTTCAAAATAACCTCTTTGTATATCCCAAAATGTATTCTTTCCCCAATCACTATAACGTGATAACCCAAGTAAAAATTTCGGTGCAGCTATAATATTTTCTTCCTTTAATTCACTGTACTCTTCTCTCATATTTTGATTTTGTGCCAAAGTATAATCCGTCACATACATCTCTTTTAAAAATGAATTTGGAGCAACAGAAATACGTGCTAAGTGCATACGAACATTCTCATCTCTTTTCACTTTCTCTTTGAAATAAGATGCGTATTCTTTATAATCTATCATTCTCGTGTGCATTTCATATAATTCATCTTCTGTTAACTTCAGCGTCATATCTAAAATAACTCCAAATAAACCGTAACCCCCAATGACATATGGAAATAACTCTGCATTTTCTTCTCTACTTACATTACGTACCGTGCCATCTGCCATTAACAATCTAAATGAATCTACTGTATCAATCAGTGCCTCATGACGAATATCACGCCCGTGTACATTTACACTTAATGAACCGCCAACAGTAAAAATATTTTGAGACTGCATGACCTGTACCGCAAGGCCATAAGGATTTATTTTCTTCTGAATATCATTCCAGGTGACACCACTTTGAACTGTAATCCGCTTCTTCTCTGGATCAAATTCTAATATTTTATTATATCCTTTCATATCGAGCATCGTGCCATTCGGATAATATGTCTGTCCTCCTTGGCTATGTTGCATGCCTGCAATGGAAATTTTCTCTCCTGAAACTTTTGCATCTCGCACTAATTTTATTAACGAGTGCTCTTCCGTAGCACTTTCAACACGTTTTATTTTCGTCGGAAGCAATTTACCTACATCACTCATAATAGGATGATCAATTTGTTTTTTATACGTATGTACAGACGTTGCAAGCAAAACCGTATATGCGACAATGACCACTGCTATCTTTCTTTTTTTCAAAGGACACTCTCCTTATTAGCAACAAAAAGAGATACCCGTTCTTTCAGGTACCTCTCTTGACAGTGATTACTTTGCTGCTGGCAATTGTATTGGATCAAATTTATCATACGATGTAAACTTTGCATCCGTAATAATATGCGCTTTATCCTCACCATTGCTACTCATAACCATATCTATCTTTGCTGATTCATATTTAAAATCTTTTGTAATAATATATTCCCCATCTATTTCTTCTATCTTTGCATTTTGGCCTTGTAGCATTTGTTTCTGCTTTTCATCCATACTAGCTAACATACTCTCTGTCTCTTGCCCTTTTAATGCAAACTTCAGCTTATAATTATCTCCACTTTTCTCCATCTTCACTTTATTTAAAATTTCCGATGGAATCTCTAAATTATCTACCATTCCTTGAGTCGCGTTCATTCCGTTAGCATTTAATTGTTCCTCTGGTACAGACATAACTTCACCCGTATTAGGATTTTTCAACTGACCAGCAATTTTGCCACCCACATCATAAACAACAACCTCTGTACCAGAAACATTCATTTCAGAACGAGAATTTTTTTTCTTCGGCTCTAGTTGCATTTTGGCCTTTATTACATTCATCTCTGTTCCTTCAGCCTTTATTCCCACATCATATGTCATCGTTACATTTTCTTCGTTTTTAAAAGCTTCATTCGCTTTATTAAAAACATCCTTCGCTGTTAATTCCTTTTCTTTCTGCACAGCTTCTTTTTTCGGTTCATCAGTCTTTTTTGTTTTCTCATTACTACACCCTACTCCTAGACCGACTGCAAGTACTAAACTTGAAATTAAAATAAATTTTTTCATAACGTCCCCTCCTTCCCAAAAATAATATCATCTCTTTTCCTATGAAATCTATATAATTCGTAATATTTATCTTTAAATTTATTTCCTATATAACAACATGTTTGAGAAAAAGTTTAAATATGATGTAAATAATAACAACTCATTTCAGGAGGTCAGGATGAAAGCGATTATTTGCACAAAGTATGGACCACCTAATGTTCTCCAGCTTCAAAATGTAGAAAAGCCTAAACCTAAAAAAAATGAAGTATTAGTTAAAATTCACGCAACAAGTGTATCAACTGGAGATTGTAGAATACGTGGCTTTAATAGCCCCCTCTTATTTTGGATTCCTATGCGGATCATATTAGGTTTCAGAAAACCGAGAAAACCTATACTTGGCGTAGAATTATCCGGTGAAATCGAAGACATTGGAACAGATGTAACACAATTTAAAAAAGGAGATCCAGTTTTTGCATTAACAGAACTAAACCTTGGTGGTTATGCGGAATACACATGCGTGCATGAAAGTGGATTAATAGCATTAAAACCTACCAATGTGACATATGAAGAAGCTGCCGTTATTCCTTTTGGCGGAACTTCAGCATTGCACTTCCTTAGAAAAGGACAGATAAAAAAAGGGCAACGAGTACTTATATACGGCGCCTCTGGGTCAGTAGGGACAGCTGCCGTACAACTTGCGAAATACTTCGGGGCGACTGTCACAGCCATTTGTAGTAGTTCGAATTTCGATTTAGTAACAGCTTTAGGGGCAGACAACGTAATTGATTATATGAAAGAAGATTTTACTAAGCGGGGCGAGCACTATGATATTATATTTGATGCAGTTGGAAAATATAAAAAGTCTCTTTGTACAGATGCATTAATGCCTAATGGAAAATATGTATCTGTGAACGGAATGATGGCAAAGGTCAGTAAAGAAGATATGAACCTACTAAAACAACTAGCTGAAACAGAAAAGCTAAAGCCTGTTATTGATAGAACTTACCGATTAGAAGAAATTGCTGAAGCTCATATATATGTAGAAAAAGGACATAAAAAGGGGAACGTTTCGATTACCTTAAAATAAAATATATTCTGAAAATATCATTGACAATTCTTTTTGTACGATTTACTATTAGTACCATATTCAAAACTACATACACATACTCTTATCAAGAGTGGCGGAGGGACTGGCCCGATGATGCCCGGCAACCGAGCTTATGACGTATAAGCTAAGGTGCTAATTCCTGCAAAACGAGTTTTCGTTTTGGAAGATAAGAGAGGAATCTATTTCGTCTATTCGGCACCTCTCTTATTTTTGAGAGGTGCTTTTTATTTTGGAACGTATATGAAGGGGGATTTATAGATGAAAAAGGTATTATTAAGCATTGTAAGCGGAGCAGTATTATTATTAGGCGCATGTAGCGTGAGTTCAAATAAAGAGGTAAAAGCATTAGACGAGAAAAAGATTACTGTCGGTGTAACAGGTGGACCACATGAACAAATTTTTGAAAAGGTAAAAGAAGTTGCAGCAAAAGATGGTCTCGAAATTGATATAAAAGTATTTAATGATTATGTAGCGCCAAACGTATCATTAGATGAAAAAAGCCTTGATGTAAATAGCTACCAAACGAAATCGTATTTAGATGTATTTAAAGCTGAACGCAATATGAAATTAGCTGAAGTATTTTCAACAGTAACATTCCCTATGGGCGTATATTCTAAAGATATAAAAGATGTAAAAGACTTGAAAGAGGGCGATGCAATTGCTGTACCAAATGACCCAACGAATGAACTTCGAGCTTTAAAATTATTTGAAAAAGCAGGGGTTTTAAAAGTTGATCCAAAGGCTACAGAAAAAGCGACTGCAAAAGATGTAATTGAAAATCCAAAAAAATTAAAGATTGTCGAATTAGAGGCATCTCAATTACCAACGCAACTAAGTGAAGTGAAAGCAGCTGCAATTAACACAAACTTTGCATTAGGTGCAAAATTAAGTCCAGCGAAAGATTCTATTTTCCGCGAAGGAAAAGATTCACCCTATGTGAACTGGGTTGTTGTTCGTACTGAAAATAAAGATGATGCCGTTGTAAATAAATTAAAGAAAGCTTATCAATCTAAAGAAGTAAAAGAGTTTATCGAGAAAAAATTTGATGGTTCAGTTTTACCATCTTGGTAGGAGCTGACGATAATGATTGAATTAAAAAACATATCCAAAGTATTTACAACAAAAAAAGGGAATGTTGAGGCTCTTAAGTCTACTTCCCTTAAAGTAGAAAAAGGCGAGGTATTTGGAATCATTGGGTATAGTGGCGCTGGTAAAAGTACATTGATTCGATGTGTAAATTTATTAGAAAAACCAACGACAGGAAATATCATTGTAAACGAACAAGACTTAACAACGTTATCGACAAAAGAACTAGCAAAAGCGAGACAAAGAATCGGAATGATCTTTCAAGGATTCAATTTACTTAAAACTGTTACCGTTTATGAAAATATCGCATTACCGTTACGGCTTGCTGGCATTACAAAAGCAGAAATTGAAAAAAGAGTAGAAAAGTATTTACGCATTGTCGATCTTTTTAATCGAAAAGATGCGTATCCAAGCGAACTTTCTGGTGGTCAAAAACAGCGTGTTGCAATTGCTCGTGCGCTATCACATGAACCTGAAGTGTTATTAAGTGATGAAGCAACGAGCGCATTAGATCCCGAAACAACCGATTCTATCCTTGATTTGCTATTAAAGATTAACGAAGAAATCGGAATTACGATTTTACTCATTACACATGAAATGAATGTCATCCAGCGTATATGTGACCGCGTTGCTGTTATGGAACATGGATCTGTAGTCGAAAGTGGGACTGTAAAAGATATTTTCACAAACCCACAACATGTAACAACGAAGAAATTTGTAAATAGCGCATTTGCAGCGAAAATTCCAGAAGAGGTACAGAAAGAACTACAAAGTACTGGAGAAATTGTAACACTTTCATTTATTGGCACTACTTCAGGGGAACCTGCCTTAGCCGTTGCCACAAAACGTTTCCAAGTGTATCCGAATATTTTATCCGGTAATATTACGCAGTTAAAACATGAAGCATATGGGAAACTAGTCGTTCATATGCAAGGGGAACAAAATGAAATCCACCGTGCTTTATCATTTTTACAAGAGCAAGGAATCATCGTAGAAGGAGGTAGAACAGACTATGGGAAACAAGTCCTTTTTGGATGAATGGGGTAAAGTCATATGGGAAGCTACGATCCAAACCTTTCAAATGACATCTATTTCATTACTCATCTCGATCCTTATTGCACTGCCACTTGGTGTTACACTTGTTTTAACGAGACCTGGTGGGCAGCGTGAAAATAAAATCATCTATCCTATTCTTAATACAATTATTAATATCATTCGCTCTCTTCCATTTATCATTCTATTATTCTTTATTTTACCTTTTACAAAGTTTCTAATGGGAACGTCCATTGGCGTGCAAGGTGTTATCGTACCGCTTGTCGTCTTCACAGCCCCTTATATCGCACGTTTAATGGAGACAGCTTTACTAGAAGTCGATCGTGGTGTCATTGAAGCCTATCAAGCGATGGGCGTTTCTACTATAAAAATTATTTGGCACGTTATGGTGAAAGAAGCTCGTCCCTCCCTTGTACTCGGATTAACAATTGCAACGATTGGCTTAATCGGCGCAACAGCAATGGCTGGCCTTGTAGGTGCTGGCGGGCTAGGGGATTTAGCATACCGGTTCGGACATTTACGCTACGAGCCTGAAGTAATGTATGCAACCGTCTTTATTTTAATTATCCTCGTTCAAGGATTACAGTCTTTAGGGAATGGTGTTGCACGAAGATTGAAGAAAGATTAAAAAAAGAAGGCATCTCACCAAGGTGAGATACCTTCTTTTTTATCTTTTAAATCCACCTTCTGAATGAATAACTTGCCCAGTAATCCACTCGGCCTCTTCACTTACTAAAAATTTAATGAGTCTAGCTGCATCCCTTGGCTCACCAATTCTGCCAAAAGGAAACAGCGGCTTTAACCCTTGTTTTATCTCTTCAGTCATCCATCCTGTATCGGTTGGTCCTGGATTAATTGCATTCACTGTTATTCCTAAATGAGCTACCTCTGCTGACAACGTACTAGTAAGAGCATCAATAGCTCCCTTCGTTGTCGCATAAGCTAGTTCTCCTGCCATAGGACCTTGAAATTGCCCCGAAGTAATATTAACAATTCTACCACCATATTTCTTATCAAATCCCCGGGAAAATTGACTACTGAGCAATGTAGTCGCACGAACATTTACCATATAATGCTTATCTAATTCTTCAGCAGTCAACGTAGAGAAATCATTATTCGTAGAATATGCTGCATTATTAATTAATATATGAGGGTACCCTAATTGTTCAGTAACTTTATTTATAAGATCTTTCGGTGCATCATTCTGAGTTAAATCTAACTCCATACTTGAGACTTTAACACCGTTTTTTAGTAACTCTTCTTTTAATTGTATTTGTTCATTTTTATCAACGCCCCAAGGCATCTCTTTATCGTAAGCTGTCCAATACGTAAAAAATATATCGTATCCTGATTCAGCTAATTCTTTACAAACCGCTGCGCCTATACCATCTAGACGACTTACCCCTGTAATAACTGCTACTTTATTTTTCAATTGGTTCATCATATACTCCTCCAAGTTTAAAGGACGCATATTTTATATAAGAGATATAAACTTTCCCACAAAAAAGACAGATACATAAAATAGGCACCTATCCTTATAAAAGGGATGTACAATCCAAATATGCATTCCTTGAATGATTTACAGATAACTAAATAAACCCTCGCTTATGAGAGCAAAATTCATCTATCTAGTTTCTAATCATTACAAGTTCATCCACATATCTAGTCTTTGCCTCCTTTTGATATATCTCTATTATTAGTCTATCAAAAAAGATGAAATGTTACAAAAAATAAAACAATTACTCAAAACATATATTCGTTCACATTTCCTCTATTGTGAATTTATTCACAATGGATATATAATAAACATGTAAATACAATATTGGAGGGATTTCAATGGTTATCAATTTTTTAAGAACTGATAAACGTGCTACTTTCATATTATTACTTTTACGGCTTTACATAGGATATACATGGCTCGCTGCTGGGATAGGCAAAGTCTTCGGACAATCTTTTGACGCAAGCGGTTTTCTAAAGGGTGCTATTGCTCAAGCATCAGGTGACCATCCTGCAGTACAAAGTTGGTGGGCAGATTTTCTTCAACATTTTGTCCTTCCAAACGCAGACCTATTTAGCTTTTTAGTTCAATGGGGAGAAATTTTAATAGGTCTAGGTTTGATTTTAGGCGGATTAACAAAAACAGCTGCATTTTTCGGAATCATAATGAATCTTTCATTTTTATTAAGTGGAACCGTTAGTGTAAACCCAAACCTGCTTATTTTGACTATGTTCATTTTAGTTGCAGGGCAGAACGCTGGACGTATTGGATTAGATGGCTATGTTTTCCCTAAACTTTTCCGTAAAAACAACCACAGAACATATAAATTAAGTAAAACTGCGTAGTAACAGTTTACTTTTAAAATATAAATAAGAAAAAGAGCCTGACTATAGGCTCTTTTTCTTATTTATCCTAATTTAAACTTTTAACGAACCACGAAAACCTCTGGCAGCATAGTAAGAGTCTGCTCCATTGTGGTACACGAAAACATGTCCAAAGCGATAATCGCAAAATAGAGCACCACCAAGCTCTCTAATATCTGAAGGTGTTTGTACCCAACTCGATGATTTCATATCAAAATCTCCAAGTTGTTGTAACTCTCGATATTGTTCTTCCGTTAATAACTCAATGCCCATAGCATTGGCAACATCAATAACGTTATTTTCTGGTTTATGTTTTTTTCTTGATTCTAACGCTTCAAGATCATAACAAAGACTTCTGCGGCCTTTAGGACTCTCCTTTGAACAATCATAGAAAGTATATTCGTCCTTTTCTTCATCATAACCAACAACATCCGGCTCACCACCAGTTACTTCCATTTCGTTAAGTGACCACATTTTTTCATTATTAGTAGTCAGCTTCGCTTCAACTTTAGCCCATTCAAGACCTTCATGGCGGTTCATGTTTTTCTCAAAACGAGCTTGCAATACTTTCAATAACTCTTCACGTTTTTCTACTAGTAAGTCATTTTTATTTCCTGTCATATTAGTCCTCCCTGATGTATGTACTGATAGTAGTTTAAGTATATATTTTATAATAAATCATCTCAATATGAAGACCGTTTCAACCTTATGTCTTGTACAAACATCCATTACAAAGTCCTAAAGCCCTCCATACTCTCCTCAAGAATATAGTGTGAAAACCACATCAAGTTCTGCTTCATAATAGCCACATGAACTCCTGGTTGGTCAGAACTATATGCCATTCCTTTAAATATAATTAATTCTGTATCAACTTCCATATCCATTAATCCTTGATATAGATCATATGCATTTGTAATTGGAATTCTTGCATCCTTTTCCCCATGTTGAATTAAGGTAGGCGTACAAGCTGATTTAATATACGTCATAGGTGATGTCTTCGTATATATCTCTGGATCATTCCATGGAGTATTTCCTAAATACATTCTAATAAAGTAAGGTATATCTGTATTTACATAATGGGTACTCCAGTTAGTGATTCCACCGCCAACTGAAATAGCTTTAAACCGACTACTAAACGTAGAACAGAAAGCTGATACATATCCACCGTTGCTCCATCCCATAACTCCTACTCTATCCTTGTCTACCATCCCTTTTTCTACTAGTTCATCCACTCCAGATATAACATCATCGTAGTCAGCAATCCCCTGTTTTCTATAGTTAGCTTTTAAAAATTCATTACCATAACCTGAACTTCCTCTGTAATTTGGTTCTAAAACGATAAAGCCTTTTTCAACAAACTGTTCAATCGGATATTTCTCATTGAAGCAGTCTGAAAATATCGGAAAAGATGCCCAAGCCGGACCGCCGTGAATTACTACTAATAAAGGATATTTTTTATTAGTGTCAAACTCTACTGGCGTTGATAAAACACCTTCTATTTCAAGACCATCGCTACTTTTCCATGAGATGATTTCCCTGTTACTTCTAAGTTTCCCTTTGAAAAAGCTATTTTCATCCGTTATTTTTTTATCGTCTAAATAGATTTCAAAGGTTTCATTTGTTATAGCCTTATTGTAGGATATATGTTTGCCATCCTTTGTTATAGAAGCATCCATTATAAAGCCATCTACTTTTTCGCTTAATATTTCCACAGTGCCATCTTCGGCTAGCAAACCAATAAGATAATTCGTTTTATTCTGCCACCTAATTAAAACCCCTTTAGCTGTCCACTGTAATGGCATAACCGTACTATCAAAATTTGTTACAGGTTGAATTACCTTTCCGGTATTTATATCATATATCTCTAACGTACTATCTTGTATATGGTTTCTATAGTAATCCTTCTCTCTTATGCTTGCTGTGTAACATATTTTACTGCCGTCAGGAGAAAAGCAAACACTCCCTCCCAACAACTTATCCACATTCAGCTTTTGTAGCTCTCCAGCTTTAATATGGAGTATGTATAGATCTCCATTTATATAATCTGCCATATTTGAGCTTGGTGTCGCCATAAATACAACCTTTTTACCATCATTTGAAATATCAAATTCATGGATATGAAAATCCTTACCATCCGTTAATTGATAAACAACTCTGTTCTCGTGTTCATCTGTATCACTTTGTATCACCTTCTCTATTTCAATGTAATATAAACCATTATTCTGGTGTTCCTTACCTATATGTTGAAAATCTCCATATAGGTCCTTACGTTTCTTTATCTCCTCACATTCTTTTGACTGCGTAACATAATAAAGACCCTTTCCAGTAGGACCCCATTTGAATGTACTGACTCCTTCTTTCTCATCAGTAATTTGAACATCTCTATAACCATCTAGTGACTTAACAAATATCTGATTTTCCCCATCACCAACTGGACTAAGATATGCGATGCACCTAGCATCTGGAGACCATAATGGGTGTGTACTATCTATATCACTATTTGATAATGGGTAACTCTGCTTCTTATCTTTTTCATATATCCATACATGATTCCTATATATATTGTCTTTCCAATCAGCCGTCTTCTTAACAAATGCTACGTTTTTACCATCATCACTTATGTTTGTACTTGATACGGTTGGTAATGAAATAACCTCTTCTATACTTAAATATGTTTTTTCATTCACTTTCATCAATATACCCCCTCGAAATGTCCATAAATCTCTCGTCTCTTTTTGTCGTAATAAAGGAAATTGTTCACGAATACTTAAAATGGTAACGGAAAATTCAGATAAATAAAAGTGAAGTCGATAAAGTAAAACTTTAATTTATGGAGTTCTATCCACTTACCAATTCTAGATGTTCTTTTTCGACACAAAAACACCCCTTTTAGATACAAATTTGTAAATTTATTTTAAAGCTATAACTATATGTTGGTTTGGAATAAAATTTGATAGAAATGAAGTCACAAATCTTTATTTAACAACAAAAAAATTCATTTTGAAAAAACGATTGATCAAAATAGAATCACTCTTTTTAACTAAGTATGAGATTTTTATAAAAAAATTTTAATCCAAACTCACTTAGAATCTTTACTTGAAGGAATAAAGCTTCGCATCTTTTTTGTGAACATCGTTAAACTAAGATAAACTTTGACCGTATCTGTAATTAATTGTAAAATATTATACGTAGAAAGGTATTATAAAATAAATATAGAAGGGGTATGTTTTTTAGTTTTAAAGGGGCTAAAGCACATCTATTTTATGTTTTCAAAGGGAGAATTGAAAAATCATATGAAGAATTTCAAAAAGAGTACAGGTAAAATTTTACTAGCATCCGGATTAGTAGTTTCTATGTCAGCTTGTAGTGTAACAAATTTATTTGGAGAAAAAGAAAAAACAAATGCTGAATCTGGTAAACAAGAAAGTAAAGAAACTAAGACAGAAGGAACAAATTCAACTAAGTCAGAAGGTAAATCATCTGAAACAAAGGAAAAATCAACTAACTCAAAAGAAGAAAGTAAAGATGTTAAGATGATTATGGTTTTACCTGAGGATTACCCACAACTTATGGTAGACATTGAAGAAGACTTATTAAGACGTCTAGATTACTATGATGCTTCTGTGAGGGATAATAAAAAGGGAAGTAAGTCAAATGAAGAGGTACGAGATAGTATTAAAGACTTAGATAAAGTATTTAATAAAATAGAGCGTATAGATGCACCAGGAAAATACAAGGAAGATCATAAGGAAATTGTAAAAGCTGTTCAAAAGTTAAAAGAATCTTTCAAAGAAGTATCGAAGTTATTTGATTACTCTAAAACACTTAAAGATACGGATGATGCAATCATAGATAAAGCAAACAATAAATTAGATGAAGCAAAACGCATTTGGAAACCTGTATTTAATAAGTTAAAAGCGGAAGCTAAGGGTGGTTCAACAACTACTTCTACAACAAGTGGTACTAGTTCTTCTAACTCACCGAGTTTATCTAGTGGTAATACAGTTAAAACATACAGTACCCAAGATAAAACTGGTATATTCAAAGGAAAAATTGATACACCAGACGAGGATTCCGCTAAGTTTAAGAATGTACAGAACAACTATAAAGACGGTACAGAGCTTGTAGGTAATTGGGGTATTGATTACGGAGACGGAGTCAAAACTACGTTAGTCCTAAAAGCAGATAAGACATTTGAAACATATGCAAATGGTTCTTATCCAAATAAAGATAATTACTTAACAGGAACATACCAAGCAGACGTTTCTTCCCATCAGTTAACGCTAATGGTGGAAAAAGGAACTCAAAATGGTCAAGAAGTGAAATTAGAAAGACCTATTTATTCATCATATGAGGTTAAAAATTTAGATGGTAAAGCGTTACAGATTTTCCACATAGACGAACAAGTAACAATTTGTTATGTAAAACAATAAATAACTAAAAAAACTCTGTAAAATGATTTTTACAGAGTTTTTTCTTAGTTTTAATTTATTTCAAACGTATAACTATACTTATTAACCTACCAATCTCCTACTCAACAGTAACAGACTTAGCTAAGTTACGTGGCTTATCAACGTCACACTCGCGGTGAAGTGCTGCGTAGTATGAGATAAGTTGTAATGGAATAACTGCTACTAGCGGTGCTAGCGCTTCGTGTACAGCTGGTAATACGAAGCTGTCACCTTCCATTTCTAAGCCTTTCATTGAAATGATACATGGGTTAGCCCCGCGTGCTACTACTTCTTTCACGTTACCACGAATTCCAAGGTTTACGTGCTCTTGTGTAGCAAGTGCGATAACTGGTGTACCATTTTCGATTAAAGCGATTGTACCGTGTTTTAACTCTCCTCCAGCGAATCCTTCTGCTTGGATGTAAGAGATTTCTTTTAGTTTTAACGCACCTTCTAATCCTACGTAGAAGTCTACGCTACGTCCGATGAAGAAACAGTTACGCGTTGTCGCTAAAAATTGTTTTGCTAATGCGTCCATTTCTTCTTTTTGATCACAAAGTTCTATCATTGCATTTGCTACAAGTCCTAGTTCGTGTGTTAAATCGAAATCAAGAACTTCACCTTTTGCTTTAGCAATATCAGCCGCTAAAATTGAAAGTACTGCAAGCTGTGCTGTGTAAGCTTTCGTTGATGCAACTGCAATTTCTGGTCCAGCGTATAACGGAAGTGTATAATCAGCTTCACGAGAAAGCGTAGAACCAGGCACGTTTGTAATTGTTAATGCTTTATGGCCCATTTCATTTGTTTGCACAAGTACTGCACGGCTATCAGCTGTTTCACCACTTTGTGAAATGTAAATGAAGAATGGTCTTTCTGTTAATAATGGCATGTTGTAAGAGAATTCACTTGCCACGTGTACTTCAACTGGCATTTTTGCAAACTTCTCGATAAATTGTTTTCCAACAAGACCTGCATGATAACTCGTTCCACATGCAATGATGTAAATACGATCGCTATCTAAAATCGCATTGCGGATGTCTTGATTTAATTCAATTTCGCCATTTTCATCTTGATACTTTTGAATTATATTACGGATTACAAGTGGTTGCTCATCGATTTCTTTAAGCATGAAATGAGGATATGTTCCCTTTTCAATATCACTTGCGTCTAATTCCGCTGTAAACGGTGCACGTTCAATCGTTTCACCTTGTAAGTTTTTAATTGTAATACTTTCTTTCGTTACGATTACGATTTCTTTATCCATTAGCTCAATAAATTGATCTGTAACTTGTAACATCGCCATAGCGTCGCTTGCCACAACATTAAAGTTGTCACCAACACCTACTAATAGCGGGCTTTTGTTTTTAGCAACATAAATCATGTTTGGATTTTCAGCATCAAGTAATCCGATTGCATAAGAGCCATGTAAAAGAGATAGCGTATTACGGAACGCTTCTTCTACACTTAATCCTGTGCTCACTTGTTGTTCCATAAGCTGTACGATAACCTCTGTATCTGTTTCACTTACGAACGTTACATCTTGTAAATATTCCTTTTTCACTAATTCATAGTTTTCAATTACACCGTTATGAACTAATGTAAAGCGTTTTGATGTACTTTGATGCGGATGCGCGTTTACCTTACTTGGAACACCGTGTGTAGCCCAGCGTGTGTGTCCGATACCCACGCTTGCTGCTACGTTCTCATCTACGATTTCACGAAGTTTTGCGATACGGCCTTTTTCTTTGTATACAACAACACCGTTCTCTGCTTGTACTGCAATACCTGCTGAATCATATCCACGATATTCTAGCTTTTCTAAACCTTTTAATAAAATTTCCTTTGCATCTTGCTCTCCAATAAATCCTACGATTCCACACATGTTTAGTCGCCGTTACAAATGCTTACACTGCTCTGCGAACATGTAACGACATAGTCCGATACCATTTTTATTTATACTAAAAAACGGATTACATATTGCTAGCCCTGTAAGCTTGTAACGGCTTTCACCTTCCTCTCGATTGGGTTTAAGTCCGTATATACTTATACAGCTAGTTTTCATCCGTTCCTCTTCTCTCATCACACTTTCACCTTTGTCCACTAAGTCACCTTAATGATTTAAGTAAAAGTTTGCGGTTGTGATGAACAACCGGGAGTCATCCGCCGAAATCTCGATAAACCCCACCTCGTCAACTACACTATTTGTAGTTCTGGCGCTTTTATAATTTACAATATTTCCTTTGAGAAAAAGAACAAGACCATCTTATAACAAACATGGATAAACCGTCAATGAAATTTTTTTCATCGTCTATAAAACATATGAAAAAGGAGCACTTTTTGTGCTCCTTTTTCATATAAATTCAGCTAATTATTCAGCGCCAACTTCGGCTTTCACAACTTCTACAATGCGATGTACATATGCATCACAAACTTCTTGTGTTGGTGCTTCTGCCATTACACGAATAAGTGGCTCTGTTCCAGATGGACGAACAAGAATACGACCATCACCGTTCATTTCTTCCTCTACAACACGAATAATTTCTTTAATTTTTTCATTTTCTAATGCTAATTTTTTATCTGTTACACGAACGTTTACTAACAATTGTGGGAATTTCGTCATTTCTCCTGCAAGCTCAGATAATGGCTTTTTCGTCATTTTCATGATGTTTACAAGTTGAAGTGCACTTAACATTCCATCACCAGTTGTAATGTAATCAAGTAAGATAATGTGGCCTGATTGTTCTCCACCTAGGTTGTAACCTCCACGCTTCATTTCTTCCATTACGTAGCGGTCACCAACTGCTGTTTTATCACTTGTAATATTATTTGCTTCAAGTGCCTTGTAGAAACCTAAGTTACTCATAACAGTTGAAACAACTGTATTATGTTTTAATTGACCAGTTTCTTTCATATATTTCGCACAAATGAACATAATTTGATCACCGTCAACGATGTTTCCTTTTTCGTCTACAGCAATTAAACGGTCGCCATCGCCATCAAAAGCAAGTCCGATATCCGCACCTTTTTCTTTTACCAATTCAGCTAAGCCTTCTGGATGTGTAGATCCTACACCCTCATTAATATTCATACCGTTTGGAGAAGTTCCCATTGTTGAAATATCAGCTTCTAGGTCTGCAAATAAGTATGGAGCTAGAGAAGAAGTTGCACCATGTGCACAATCTAAAGCGATATGTAGGCCAGAGAAATCTTCTTCAACAGTTTGTTTAATGTACTGTAAATATTTTTGTCCACCTTCAAAGTAATCGCTCACTTGTCCAAGATTAGTACCTGTCGGACGTGGTAGTTCATCAACTTCTTTGTCTAATAAAGCTTCAATCTCAGCTTCTTGCTCATCTGTTAATTTAAAGCCGTCTGAACCAAAGAATTTAATACCGTTATCTTGTACTGGATTATGAGATGCAGAAATCATAACACCCGCTTGTGCATCTAGTGCTTTTGTTAAATAAGCAACGCCCGGTGTAGAAATAACGCCAAGGCGCATTACTTCTGCTCCAGTTGATAATAGGCCTGCTACTAAAGCTCCTTCTAACATATGACCAGATACACGTGTATCACGACCGATAATTACTTTTGGACGATCTGTATCTTTTGTTAATACATAACCACCAAAACGTCCAATTTTGAAAGCTAATTCAGGTGTTAACTCCTTATTTGCAACTCCGCGTACTCCATCTGTACCAAAATATTTACCCATTATGATTCGCTCCTTTTTCTTGCTCTTTTTGATTATCTACTGTTGGTTCTTGACTCGTTTCTTTATCTTTATCTTGATTTTGATTTTGGTTTTGGTTTTGATTCTTTTCCTGTTCTTTTTCTGAATCAGGTTCAGGATTTTTTGGTTTCTCATTTTGATTTTCTTGATCCGTATTTGAATCGGGTTGTTGACCGTTACCCTGTACTTCTTTATCTGGTTTTTCTTTCTTCACAATAGTAACTTTAGCACTTTTTTGTTTTGGCTCTATTGAAATATTACCAGGACCGCTCACTTGAATTGAAATATCTTTCGTCCCTGAGGATACATTTTGCAGATTAATTACCGCTGTTATTTGAGCAGCTGTTATTTTATCTACTATACTTGCTTCTCCTGAAATATCAACACTTATCTTTCCATCTTGCGGCGAAAGTAGCTGAGCAGTAACATCTTTAGACAGTCCATTTTTCTGGATTGGGATACCATCAATCGTTTTTGTTTTCGTTTGTTTTATTTTTTGCACTCCCACCGAAACCTTCACTTGATTCGGTTTTGCACTTGTTACACCCTTGGGTAATAAAACAGAGGCATCGAATGTTGTAGACTCTGTCAATTGACTAAGATCTACTTCGACCCCCTCTAGAGATTGTATATTATCCAAAATATCTTTTGGACCAGCTATCGTTACTTCTCTCGGTTCAACACTGATATTTGTAACCGCCAATCCTTCTGCTAAACTCCCCTTCTTCGTATACGTTACAGGAACAGTTTTTTCAGTATTATTGGCTGTAGTTTGCGTTGCCACATTCAACGTTACACTAATCTTAGATGGACTTGTTCTTACATTTAAACGTTTTCCTTCTTTATTGTATAATGTAACTTCGGGAGTTTTTGTAACAGTTTTATTAACACCTTTTAAATCAACATACGCTTTGGCAGATGAAATGCTTTCAATTTCTTCTTTCGTCCCAACTACCTCAACAGTATCCGGTTTAAGGCTTGATTTTTCTAGAGTAGCCCCCGCTGGCATCTGATCCTCATTTGATAATTTCAGATCTACATGAACATATTTTCTCGCCTTTTCATGAAGAGTAACTTTAATTGTTGATGGCTGAACTGTTCCTTTCACATCATCTGGAAGCCCGTTCGTTTTTAAAGAAATCTCATAAGTTCCTTTTGGACTATCTCGCAAATCAACCGGTATGTCAAATTGTTTTTTTGCTTTTGCTGTAGCAACTGATGCTTTTGGGCCTTCTAATTTTACTTTAACGCCCTCTGCCGGAATACCACTTACAATATATTTTTCCTCATCATACTTAAGATTAATAGCATAATTAGTTAATGTTTCTTTCGTATCATTTGCAAAAGGTAATATACCTGATGTCGTATTTTTTTCAGTTAACGTCGCTGACATAAAAAGCATACACGCCAATAGTAATGAGATCCCTTTTAAAAACCAATGATTCTCCATTAACTTATCCATGACGCTTTCTCCTCCAATTCCATAAAGACGAAGAAGTCGTTTTTTCGTTTCCACTAAATTCAGCTAATAACATATCTTTCAGCTGTTCTGTCTTCAAATCACGATGCAACTTACCATTTTTCGTTAAAGAAATTTGACCAGTTTCTTCAGACACAACTACTGTAATACTATCAGTAACTTCACTAACTCCCATTGCAGCACGATGTCTAGTTCCTAATTCTTTAGAAATAAACGGACTTTCTGATAATGGAAGATAGCATGCTGCTGCTTTAATTGTACTTCCTTGCATAATTACCGCTCCGTCATGAAGAGGTGTATTTGGAATAAAAATATTAATAAGTAATTCCGATGATACGTTTGCATTAAGCGGAATACCCGTTTCCACATAATCACCCATACCGGTCTCTTTTGACAAAGTAATTAATGCACCAATTCTACGTTTCCCCATATATTCGGTTGCTTTTGCTATCGCTGTTGCAACCATTTCAGGTTCATCATCCTCATGCGTTCCAACACGCGAAAATAAACTCCCGCGCCCTAGCTGCTCAAGTGCTCTTCGCAATTCTGGCTGAAAGATAATAATAACGGCTAAAAATCCCCACGTTAATACTTGTTCAGTTAGCCAAGATAGCGTACGCAATTCAAGGAAAATACTGATCATCTTAACGACGATAATAACTGTAATCCCTTTTAAAAGTTGAACAGCTTTCGTCCCTCGGATTATAAGAATTAGCTTATATATAATAAACCATACAATGGCAATATCTAATGCCGTACTAAGATATTTCAAAATGGTCGTATCTTCAAAAGGCATGCTATCCCTTCCTCCTACTTACGAGCAATTCTATCCATATATTGAAATATTGTTTTATGCTCTATCTGTATGTATTTCCAACAACTAGTTAATTATACCATACATGAAACAAACGACAATTACAAACAACCCCCTTTAGCTCAAATTGGTAAGATGTCAAACATTTTTATTGTACAGTATAATATAAATCATTATTATACGCTTATTTTCAAATAAAAAAAGCAACTTCTCAGTTGCTTTTCTTACATTTATTTTAGTTTTTCACCGAATAAAGAACCCATTAAAGCAACTGCTGTTGTTGCCGTTCTATTTCTCTCATCTAAAATCGTATTTACCTCAACAAATTCAGCAGATGTGATAATATCAGCTTCTGCTAACATTTCCATCGCCAAATGACTTTCACGATAAGATAGACCGCCAATTACAGGTGTTCCAACACCTGGTGCATCATGAGGATCAAGACCATCTAAATCTAATGATAAGTGTACACCATCGGTATGAGATAAATATGCGATTGTTTCTTCCATCACAGCCGTCATCCCCATACGATCAATTTCATGCATTGAGAACACTTTAATACCTTCATTGCGAATGAAATCTTTTTCTCCTTCATCCAATGCACGCGCACCGATAATTACGACATTCTCTTTTTTCACCTTTGGATATGCTCCGTATAAATCTACAAGTGAAGAATGTCCATAACCTAAACTTGCTGCAAGTGACATACCATGAATATTTCCAGATGGTGAAGTTTCCTCTGTATTTAAATCACCGTGTGCATCATACCAAATAACGCCTAAGTTTTTATAATGTTTTGCTACACCAGCTAATGTACCGATAGCAATACTATGGTCACCACCTAATACAAGTGGAAAACGACCTTCTTCTATAATATGATCCACCTTACTTGCTAATTCATTACATACAGTTGCAACTTGTGTAAGGTTTCTTAATTTTGTATTTTCATCTATCTCTTTTTCTCTCTCTATACATATATCTCCCATATCTTTAACGTCATATCCAATTTCTTCAATTCTTTCAATTACCCCTGCATAACGGATCGCGCTCGGTCCCATATCAACTCCACGACGCATCTGTCCTAAATCCATTGGAACTCCAATAACTGAGATTTCTTTTTTCATAGATAGTATCCCCCTTTTATGCCTTCACTAAATATTTTAAATCTTTTATATAGTCTGACTCAACTCGACATTTTTCTGTATGGATATACAATTTATTCACTTATATTCACGTTGAAAACCAAATTTTAAGACTATTCTATGTATAAAGTTAACTTAATGAAACAATCGCAATCACTATTATTAAATAATAATAATAAAACACTCCTATATTTAGAAGTGTTTTTCTGATGCTATTTTCCATACTGTTGCAATATTCTTCGTTGTCATTTCAATATTTTCTTCTGCTACTTTATATGCTTCTTCTAGTGTCATCGGTCTCGTTGTAATACTAAATACCGCATCTATTCCTTTCTCGTACACAGCTGAATAATCAGATGATACAGACCCTCCAATAGCAATTACAGGCACAGAAAAACGTTTTGCACGCCCCGCAACACCCACAGGAGCCTTTCCATATGCAGTTTGTTTATCTATTCTACCTTCACCAGTTATAATAAGATTTGCATCTTCTATATGTTTATCGAAATTTGTATAATCTAATACAATTTCAATGCCCCTACGCAAGTCTCCCTTTAACACTGAAATAACAGCCGCTCCCATTCCTCCCGCTGCCCCTGCACCAGGTATTTCAGATACATCAAAAGATACATATCGTTTAAGCATATTCGCATAATGTTGTAAATTTTCATCTAGCTCTTTCATCATCTCTATATTTGCACCCTTTTGTCTCCCAAATACGAAAGATGCTCCCTGCATTCCGACTAATGGATTATCCACATCACATGCCGCTTCTATCTTTACCCCCTTTAAGCGTGGGTCCATTCGTGAAAAATCAATAGTAACAATCGAGTGTAATGTGCCTCCAGATGGATCTATTACTTCACCCTTGCCATTTATAAACCTTACTCCTAAAGCCGCTAACATACCTGCCCCGCCATCATTTGTAGCACTTCCTCCAAGTCCTAAAATTATGTACTCCACTCCTTGATTTAGCGCATGTAATATAAGTTCTCCTGTTCCTTTTGTCGTTGTAATAAGTGGGTTGCGCTTTTCAACTGGAACGTGCTGTAATCCTGATGCTGCTGCCATTTCAATAAACGCTGTCTTTTTATCTTTAGAAATGCCATAAAAAGCTTGTATACCTTCTCTAAGCGGTCCTGTCACACTAATTGATATAATTCTCCCCCCTGTAGCATCAACAAGCGATTCAACCGTCCCTTCTCCTCCATCTCCAATTGGTATTTTCACATACTCTGCATTAGGAAAAATTGCTCTAAAACCTCTTTCAATAGCTCCACATACTTCTATAGCTTTTAGGCTTTCTTTATATGAATCAGATGCAATAACAACTTTCACAATTATCCCCCCATCCCTTATTTTTACGTTTTCTTCATTTTAAACGACAAGTATAAAAGTTGTCTTTTTAAACACAAAAAAAGCTTACATCGTATGATGTAAGCTTTTTTATTTAGATGGAGCCTAGCGGGATCGAACCGCTGACCTCCTGCGTGCAAGGCAGGCGCTCTCCCAGCTGAGCTAAGGCCCCTTATTAATTAAGCGGAAGACGGGATTCGAACCCGCGACCCCAACCTTGGCAAGGTTGTATTCTACCACTGAACTACTTCCGCAAAAATGATGAGCCATGAAGGACTCGAACCTTCGACCCTCTGATTAAAAGTCAGATGCTCTACCAACTGAGCTAATGGCTCGTAAATGGCTGGGCTAGCTGGATTCGAACCAGCGCATGACGGAGTCAAAGTCCGTTGCCTTACCGCTTGGCTATAGCCCATTAATATTTACTAGTATGGTTATCTTTTCAAAAAAATAAACCCTCTCAGGTTATTTTAAAGAAAATGGTGGAGGGGGGCAGATTCGAACTGCCGAACCCGAAGGAGCGGATTTACAGTCCGCCGCGTTTAGCCACTTCGCTACCCCTCCGACATTTTAAATATATATGGTGGAGGATGACGGGATCGAACCGCCGACCCCCTGCTTGTAAGGCAGGTGCTCTCCCAGCTGAGCTAATCCTCCAAAAGTGGTGACCCGTACGGGATTCGAACCCGTGTTACCGCCGTGAAAGGGCGGTGTCTTAACCACTTGACCAACGGGCCAAAAAAGTTTTAAACCTATTCCCAAGCTTCCAACCGGGCTTGAACCGGTGACCTCTTCCTTACCATGGAAGTGCTCTACCAGCTGAGCTATGGAAGCATAATGGCTCCGCAGGTAGGACTCGAACCTACGACCGATCGGTTAACAGCCGATAGCTCTACCACTGAGCTACTGCGGAATAATATTAGCCTGGCAACGTCCTACTCTCACAGGGACAAGGTCTCAACTACCATCGGCGCTAGAGAGCTTAACTTCCGTGTTCGGTATGGGAACGGGTGTGACCTCTCTGCCATCATTACCAGACTTTTATCATTATAAACATTTCTTTCGAAATGTCAAGAAGAAATTTTAATATATATTCCTTCAAAACTAGATAACATTTGCTACATATTATATGGTTAAGTCCTCGATCTATTAGTATTCGTCAGCTCCACATGTCACCATGCTTCCACCTCGAACCTATCAACC
>NZ_BEZT01000006.1:0-65626 GCF_003402455.1 Bacillus sp. HMA207
AAAAAAAAATTTAAAAGAAATTCTTAATAGTCCTGATGGAATAATAATATTAATCGTTGTTGCGGCACTTTTAATCGGGGGGATATATTTATTAACATTATGATTTCAGGTATCTTAGTTTAAAACGTATAAGGAAATTAATAGCACGCATTAAGGAGGTACATAAGTAATGATAGATATAATATTCTCATTCTTCTTAGTGGTTACTTATTTCATTATTTATCTCTTTTCAAGTGGAGAAAAGAAACAACAAGCAAAAGAAAATCTAAAAGAAGTTATTACAGGTGCGGATGGTAAACTCCTATTAGTTACTGTTATGGGAATTCTAATCATGGTAATCTGGTTATATTTTTATGTTTTAGGTTTATGAATATAAACTAAAATCATATCCAAGTATACGAGATAATGGTTCACCTGGGAAGTATGCGTATTATGGTGGAGAATAGGACACTGGTGGTCTTTTTGGAGAAGCTAAATGTGTTATGAAACTGATGAACCGGATAATAGGTAGTATATAAAGGTCTTATCTTTTTTATAGGAAGATAAGGCTTTTTTATGCATAAAGAAAAGACACCCTAAGGTGTCTTCCTCCGACTTGAACCACTTTAATTTTAATAATATGTATTGGACTCCCGCCCAAATATTATTTTACCATGTTAAATTGCTTTGATCATTGAGAAATATGAGTTAGTGTTTTTTTACATTTGGTTTCTTTTGCTTTAGAAATGAAGTTAGTACAAATTCTTCTTTAAAAACATCATAAGAAAAGCGACAAATCACTTCTTCTGTATAAAGATCCCATATAAATGTTTTATTTTTTTTATTTTCTATATTTTCTGGTGTTCCAGCGCCTTTATCTCCATCAAATGCAGCTACAACTTCATCGTATGTCATGTACTGTTTAAGAGCATTATAAGATTTGAGTTTATCATAATAATTTTTATTACCTTTAAACTCTTCAAGTTCCTTAATTTTATCGTTTAGTTCTTTTTCTTTTTTTGTGTTATCAGAAATTATTCTGTCCACTTCTTCTTCAGTGAATGTTTTACTAGCAGTAGTGCTTTCCACTTTCTGAAGGTTTGATGCTATTAATCCCAGTCCAAAAAATAAGCTGATTGACACTAAAAATGTTAAACTTGTAACAATAAAAGTCTTTTTAATTGCTTTTTTATTTTTTAGTTTAACAAGCGCAACGATAAAAGTAATGATGGTGACCAGTACGAATAAATAGAAAAACCATACTAATGTCTTAGTGAAAGAATAGGTAAGTATATCAGGATGATCGTATTCCAGTTCAGATACGATCGTGAATATGGTGAAAAATGTAATAACGAAAAATACTATAATCCCCGTAATTATAGTTACCAGTGATTGTTTTCTTGTCAGGTTCATAAGTATCTTCATCACTCCAAATGTAAGATTTCTCAACCAAGCATAACAAATCCAGTTACAACTATATTATCATATTTTGTCGAATGAAAATAAAAAAAGACACCCTAAGGTGCCTTTTGACTTGAACCACTTTAATTTTAATAATATGTATTGGACGCCAATCCAAATATTATTTTACCACGTTAATTTGTTTTGTACATTGAGAAAAATGGTTTAAATTTATATCTTATTGCGAATTGCTTTTAATACTCCGTCAACATTGTAATCAGGAATATTACTAATTGTACGTTTCTTTTTTCCAAACATTTTCTTTATTTCTAAGTAAATAACACCTGTATTTGCATTGGATAAGCCAAATAAATTTGGAGCAATATCGAAGTCTACGTTTTTAATATCCTTGTATTTAATTACTTCAGCTTCAGCGCCTCCGAAAAATCCGCCTTTCATCATTACGAGGTAGAGATTATGTTCCCCTACAACCATAAATCCCATTTTTGTTAATTTAGGATTAGCAACTTCAAAGCAGTAGATCGCTTCTTTAGCTTTCATAACCTTCTTTAAAGCATCGAAAGCATATTTATAATATGTGCGTTCTGTTTTCGGCAGTTCTTTTGATATTTCAACCATTTCTGCAAGTGTAACTGGGTATTCAATAATGCCAAAACGTTCATCAATTTTAGTGTATTTTGGAGTAGCCATATAATATCCCCTTTAAAAATGTAAGATTTAACCCAAGCATAACAAATCCAGTTACAACTATTTTGTCATATTTTGTCGAAGAAAAATAAAAAGCACTCATAAGAGTGCTTATCCATAAATCTAATGTTTTTTACTAGATTTTTTATGTCCTTTATTTCGTTCACAAGCCACGCCATCACCATCACGATCTAAATGTGAAGCATAAGCTGGGCTATCTGGAGTTATATCATAGTAACCAGCATTATTTGCATCTGTACAGTTTGCAAAGTGAACTTTCTCTTGTTTAGGTGCAGCTTGTTGCTGAGGTGCTGTGTTAGCTGCAGCTTTTTGTTGTTCCTGTTCTTTTGCTCGAGCTGCTTCTTGTTGTTTCTTTTGTTCTTCCTGTTGTCTTTGAGCCTCTTCTTGTTTGCGTTGTTCATCTAATCGCTTTTGCTCTTCAGCCTTTTTCTGTTCTTCCAATTGCTTTTGCTCTTCGGCTTTTTTCTGTTCTTCCAATTGCTTTTGCTCTTCAGCCTTTTTCTGTTCTTCTAACTTCTTTTGCTCGTCTAACTTTTTCTGTTCCTCAGCTTTTTGTTTTTCTTCCTTTTCTTTTTGCTTATCTTTGTCCTCTTGCTTTACTTCAGCAGCAGTTGTTTTTACTTTTGTATCTTTAGCCTTTTCGCTTTTAGGAGAAAGTGAGAAAAATACCATCGATAAAATTAAACAAGAAATTGCTGAAATAGCGAGTTTCTTTTTACTCTTTCTTCTAATAGCAGCGACAATTAGCAATACTAAAAATATAAGTGCGGCTAAAAAGAATAATGCCATTAATGCTTCCATAATCGGGCCTCTTTTCAAATAATATAGATTTTGAGAATCACATAATGTAAGATTTCTGGATAATTATATCAAAATAAATATCTGTATATTGTCATATCGTGTCGAATGGAAATAAAAAAGAGAGCCGAAGCCCCCTTATTATATTCCTAATAGTTGTTTCTTTTTTGCTGTAAACTCTTCTTCTGTTAGAATTCCTTGATCTTTCAATGCAGCTAGTTTAGTGATTTCGTCAGCCACAGAATAGTTATTTACAGGATTTGTTGTAGAAGAATGGTCATTAGAAGCGGAAGTATTTTTTTCTTGTTCGTTCATGTACCCTTCTATTAAATCTTTTGCTTTTAAGAAATTGTTATATTCGTGTTTATTAAACATGACAGTATTTTCATCTTTTGCCAAGTCAGAGGTGGATCTAGTTTTTACTTCAGAGCTTCCAGGGAAAACGAATTGAATATAACCATGTGAAAGGAAGCCTGGTGGTTTGAATTGTATACCCGTAAGACTTTTGATTTGGATTTCTTTAGATCCCCTACCGATCAAACGAGAGTATTTAATAGTAATTTTAGTTGGTGTGACTACTAGTGTACTTAGTTGCCCTTTAAATTCTAGCATGTATATCTCCTTTTATAACAATTTATATTGATAATAAGATGATAATAGCAAATTACACCTTCTTAATTTGTCATATTCTGTCGAAAGGTAAGAAAAAAACACCCTAAGGTGCCTTCCTCCGACTTGAACTACTTTAATTTTATATAAATATACACGTATTACCCCTTTGTTATACGTGTAAACACATCCTATAAAACAGAATCGTCTATATACACCAGATTGTTAGTTCACAAAATATCAAGAGATTTGAGATCAATATGTTACGTCTTTCAAAGGAATCTGCTTTATAGAATGTATCCACAATTTATATTTTACTACATGTAATATTTATTTGGTGTAATTTTCATGAATATGTATAATTGCATAAAGTTGATGAAAAAATACGAGTATAATTTGGTATTGTGTAATAAAGGCAAGGCCCACCTACGGAAATAGGTGGGCTTTTTTATTGGGTATTACTATCTCAGTGCACAAAAGGGAATTTGTATTTAAATAATAGCATATCCTTAAAGTTCTTATATTGAGAAATAAAGAAAAGACACCCTAAGGTGCCTTCCTCCGACTTGAACCATCTTAATTTTAATAATATGTATTGGACGCCAATCCAAATATTATTTTACCATGTTAGGTTATTTTATTCATTGAGGAATAGGGCTTGAATTTATACTTTGCTGGAGTGAAAATCTTCCATATCAATACTTATAATGCACTTTTTAGTTTTTGAATTATATTACTGACCCCATCAATGCAACAATCTAAAAAACCCAGTAATTCTTCATCAATTTCCTCAATCAATATAAATAATACTTTTGAACTATCAGTGTCTATTAACAATAAAGGCATTTTTCTAAAAGGAGAGGAGCCATCTGGTTTTGTTATACTAGAATAATTAATCCCGTTTTTTGTGTACGTTTTATAATCAGCAGAATCTCTTTTAATAATACTTAATTGCTCATGTTTATTTTCGTTACAGATGGTTGCAAAATCAGCTAGCCAACTATTTTGTTTATCTACAAAAGGCTGAAAAGATTCAAATACAGGAAGTAAGTCTGGACGATCCTTTAAAATACCGGGCAATAATTTACCGACTCGGGATTTGAAATCCTCCTGTTTGAATATTTTACTTACTATTGGAAAATATACATGTGGTGACGGAGTACTAGAGATATTTTCTACAACCTCTCTAGCACTGTAATCCAGTGCAGAACGCAAGTGTTCTAAAATTTCTTTGACAATAATTTTTAATTTTAAGGTTACAACACCACTCACTAAAGATTCTTCGTATGGATCCCCATGATCCCCTATTTGTGACCTTGTATATTTTGCTCTTTCTATTAACGCTTCAGCCATATCAAACCTATTAATTTTAAATTCCTCCCTATCAATTCCCCTTAAAAATACAGTGGAATTATATAAATACATGCATTTTTTTGCAAATTATAGTTGAATTTTTCATTAGTAATTATAACTAATTCAAGTTATAATTATATAGTGAAACACTAGTTCTTAATTATAGGAATTACATGGAGGAGATAATATGGAAACAGAAAAAAAAGAATATATTGCTGCTGTGACAAAAGCTGTCAGAAATTCTTTAGGTTTATCAACTCCTATAGATTTAGAATCATTGGTAGAAAAATTAGGAGGAACCTTATCATTTACAAATGCAATAGATTATGATAAGGAAGCTAAAATTGAGAAAAAAGAGGATTCGTTTGAAATCTATATAGATCAAAATAAACCGGAAAGTAGAAAGCGCTTTTCAATTGCTCATGAATTAGGACATTTATTCTTACATATGGGCTATTTAGTAAATCCTGAGAAATGGAATTCAACAACTGACTATATAGATTCTGTATATTATCGATACGGATATAATATAGAGGAATATGAAGCTAATGAATTTGCAGCATGCTTACTCATGCCGGATGATGAATTTCAAGAGGTTGCTCAGGAAAACTTCAATCATAATCTTAAAAATTATGATATCAGATCAATAGCTAGCCACTTTAATGTTTCTGAAGAAGCTGCAATTGTTAAAGGGAAATTTATGGGATTATTTGAGGGATACTGAAAATGGGGGATTTAAGCACTTTACAAGCCGACCTGCAACAACTTAATTTGGTAAAAACTAACAATGATGAATCTAACGAATCGGGAGCTTTTCTATTTATTTCATTTGACTTAGTTAATTCAACTGCATTTAAAACATTATATCCTAATAACTGGCCAGTTATCTTTCATCGTTTTTATGAATTAGTTGAAAACCATGTGCTAAAAAATTTTTTAAACTCTAAAGTTTGGAGATATGCAGGTGATGAGATTTTATTTTATAAACAGATAAAAGACCCATCAGAACTGTATGATGCCCCTCAATTTGCATTAAAAATTATAAATTTAGTAAATGATGCTTTGAGTAAAAATTATGCTGAAACAAATAATATTTTATATGTAAAATCTACTTTATGGATTGCGGAAGCCACCTTTGTAAAATCACAAGATATTGAAAGTGTTTTCAAGGTATCCCAATTTCCTAAATTAACAAGTGAAAACTTAAATAATAGAAATAATCTTATTATCAATTTTGAGATTAACGGGAAAAGAAATATAGATTTCTTAGGTTCTGATATTGATTTAGGTTTTAGAATTGCAAAGTTTGCTCAAAGAAATAAAGTCGTGATAAGTGCAGAATTAGCTTATATTTTATATAAAGAAAGAGAAGCTATTGAAGAAATGCCCAATGGCTATGATGTAACAAATTGTTTAAGAATTGTAAGTTATGAGAAACTGAAAGGAATATGGAATAATAGGCACTATCCAATAGTATGGTATCATGATTCATGGAATGATATGGATAAAATGTTTTTATATGACGAACATTTTAACTCAGAAATCGTCAATAAATTAATTAATCAACCATTCTCTAAAAATATGAAAATAAAACGACTAAAAAAAGTTTTTACAGAAGTAGATAATATTGAAAAAATGAACAGTTTAATAAAATGTTTTTCCAATGAAAATAGTGAAATTAATGTATTACCAAGTACATCCCAGTACAACTTAACAGAGGTTCATTGTGTGGCTGTTTGTTTTAATGAAGACGGTAATATTTTATTAGGGAAACGTCCAAGTGATAAAAGAAGGTTCCCCGGAATTTGGGAATTTGGATGTGGTCAACTTAAAAAGTTCCAAAGCTTTGAAAATTGCCTTAAAGAAAGCTATAAAGAAGACTTTGCTGCGGATTTAGATTTTTTTGATAAACTTACACCTGTTAGTACTTACTTGGTAAATGATATTAATGAGGGAAGATCAATACCTGGAATAATTTTTATTGCAAGAATATTAAATGCAACAGAAGTAGACTCTAATTATTCACAGACGGCTCATCCAGAGGTAAAATGGTTTAATCCTTCTGAAGATTTTACAACCTTTGTAGATGAGGAATATGTTCAAGATTTTAAAGATACTGTAATCAAAGCTGTTAAAGCTTTTAATGAAAAAACAAATTAAAAAGCTAGAATTGTGTTCAAAATGACATTTCTAGCTTTTTATATTTATAAAATACTACTTATCTAACATCCATGAAAAACCTGAAAATAATATTCCTGCAACAAAAACAATAAATGAGTATTTTAGAAATTTGTATTTTACAGCACATACTTTAGCTAACGCATGATTTTGTTTTGCCATATCGTCTATAAATATGTCTTCTTCAGATTCCTTTAATTTTTTTACATAATCGTCTTGATTAGTATAAGCTGCAATGCCTCCCCATGACATGTATTCTAAAGTATTTGAATTATATCTAGGCCATAAAACCTTAAATAGTGCAATACCAGCAGACACAACTAAAGTTAAAATACCTATGATTAAAAATACTTTACATGCAAGTAGTTTATCCCACTTCGCCTCTTTCAAATAATTAATAAAGAATCCAATTAAAGCAACATTAATTGTTAAAGCAATACTAGCTTTTTGATCAGCAAGCTTAATATAATCCCCGATATAGACAAGGTTGTGCTTATTATAATCAAATAGCTTTTCTTCTGTTATCTTTTTCAAGTGTTAACTCATCCTCCTTGGTAGCAATCCTAATTAAAATCAGCGATTCCATTTTATTGTTTAGTTTATTTTTATATTGGCTGATTTGGTATAACATATTATTTTAATACAACTCACAAAATAAAATTATATCACTTTATTTACTAAGATGCTTACTTAAGAATATAGTACTTTTTGTGCAATATTTATGTTTTTTTACTAATATATTCTTTTTTATTCACTGATATACTCGCACTTGTTTATTTGGAAGTTTATTCTTATGATTCTAAAGAAGGAATCATAAGGATATATAAGATGAAAGTATTGATATCTAAAACAAGGTGGCGAAGGAAAAATTAGATTAATAGTATAGGGATTTTTTAAAATTATAAAAAAGAGAGCATAGGGGCCCTCCTTTCATAATTTATTAAATAAATTAGATGTAAAATTTGAATTGTTTACTGAACAGCTGAAAGTTGAGGATGATTATAATTATTAGGTTATACAGTTTATCTTTCAGCAATATTTTGATTTTTATTTTCGTAATATTCTCTATAAAGATCTGATGTTAACTTTATAAAAACTGTAATAGATAATTCTAATAAATTCATGTAATTTTCTATCATCTTATTTGAAATGTATAATGAATTTTTATGAATTACTTTATTTCTAATTGTTCTTAATTCGTCCCATGAAGTATAAAAATTCTCATCATATTGTTTCATAAGTTGTTCTAAACTTGTATTTCTATTAGAATCTAGATGTGCAATTTTTCGTGGGATAGGCAGAAACTTTTTGCTAGGAGCAGGGATATCTTGAATAGTACAGGCATCTTCATAATAAATATTAAATAGTAATTCTATAGTAGAAGCTATTAATATTACTATAGGCTTCCTATAAAGTGTGTTTACTAAAGGGAGAGAAGAAACGATACTTATTGCTAAATCAGTTGGATACCATTGGACTAATTTGTCTTCTAAATGATCAACCACTCTTGATTTAACATCAATACTATATTCTACTTCATTCTCAAGTAAATTATCTAATATGTAATAGATTTTGGTGTAGTCTTCTAAGGATAAAATTTCATGAGTACCTGCATTTTTATTAAGCATTTTGTAGGCAGATGTTAGTTCTTCAGTTAAATCATCTTTATTTTGTTTGTTTAGTCCTTGAATTGTTTTTACGAAATCATTTACTGAAAAATGAGGATAATAGCAATGTTTTAGTCTTTTATGAGCCCCACAGAATTTACACACAACACCGTTAAATACTTTTTCATGTGATGTATCAAAATTATATTTTTCAATTATTTCACCACAATCATAACAAAAGAAAGAAACCGTCAATCACTTCACCAGCTTTCATCGAATTAAATGCTATCTAATTATTTTATCCATAATCTTTTTATCCTTATTAAACTCTTCATCTTTTATATCATTATTTATTTGTAATAGATAAGATTACCATCAAATTATAACAAATCCAGTTATAACTATATTGTCATATTATGTCGAAATAAAATAAAAAAGAGAGCCGCAGCTCTCACGGTTAATATGGTAAAACATGCATAAGAGTACTTCATACAGAAAGATGCACTATTGCATATCCTTATCCGTAAGCGTGAGAAAGCATTGATATAAAGCTATTCACAAACTTTCTCAACATTTTTCTGATAACCCCACGACTGAATTTTGGCAAAAATATGATATTATGAAAATAATAAAATAAACGGACGTAAAAAGACCCACGGTGCAAGTAGTGCTGGTAACACTCTTACACTGCCCCTACTACCCTAGGGAACATTGTCGCGGATCTTATACATATAATTATAACACACCATAGATTGAGGGTGGCACGTTTTCCTTTATGGGGTTTACGTGTCTTTTGTTCCGGCAAGGAGGAGCAAAATGAAATATTGGTTATTTAAAGTTGTTGATCAAATTGATTTTCAAAAAAAGAGCCAAGAGAGTATTTCAAAAGAACTTGGAATAAGTGGCCCTGCGTTTTCAAAGAATTTATCAGGGAAAAGTGAATTGAATTTTTTAAATGTAGTAAAGTTAGTTGAATTATTATATGAAGATCCGCTTGAAAAGAATTATATGATCCATGAATTTTGTAAAAAAACTAAAAGTAAAAAGAATTTAAGAATAGCTATGGAGTATGGAAATGCTTTAGGGGATTTGGAACTCCTTAGAATCGCGATTCAAAGAGGCTTTGAATCTAATAACTCTAAAACTTACGAATGGGCATATATATATGAACTCGTTTGGTTAAGAGCTAAGAAATTTTTTACAGCTGAAAAACTTTTAACGGAGACTGAGAATAGGAAAAAGAGTAAAGTTCTTAAAAATGAAGAAACTAAAATAATGTTTGATATTTTAACATTATATTCTATGTATGATTGTAGGGATTTTAAACTTTTAAATGGGTATATACAAACATTACAGGAAAAAATATCTGAACTTCCTAGCCAATTTATAAAAGATATATACAGTAGCCGTGTAAAGGAATGGTATGCGTATGCATTGCTAATGGACGAGCAAATAGAAAAATCAAGAGAACTATGCCATAGTATATTGAATGTTAATGATGAATTAGGTTATTTAAGGTTATTAAAAATTTCTGCATTAGGATATTTAGGTGAATCATACGTTGAAAATTATGAACAATCTTTATGGTATTTAAATAAAGGGATTGAGATGCTAGACCAACTATCTTATGAGAAAGCAGAAAACCGAAAAAAAGAGTTTTTAAATATGAGGTCTTACATTAGAATAATCCATCAAAAGGATATGTATGATTTACAAATTTTTGATGTGGGCGAGAAAGCGCTTCTATATATAGTAACAGGAGAAAAAGAAAAAGCTGCCACTATATTAAGAAAGTACGAAAAAGAGAATGGTAGTCTGTCTCCAATGAAATTATGTTATTTAGGAATGGCATTGGAAGATAGAAAATTACTAGAAAAATCAATTGAGTTATTCTACTCGCAAGGGTGTAAATTTTATAGTTATTTACCTCGAAAAATATTGGTAGATATTAATAAAAATAGTATAATATACAAGGGTGATGCTAAATGAAAAAAGTACTAGCTTTAGTAACAACTTTGGCTTTAGTCGGAGTATTATATGTATCTCCTGTTAAAGGTCAAAAGGAGCAGCCTAAACAAGTAGCAAAGGATGCTCAAACTCAAATTATGCTTAGAATGGATCCAGGGACAGGAATGGGATAATTTTCTGGTTAAGGGTCCGATATAAATAGATTGAATGCGATTGTCTCTTAATGGGGCAATCGCATTCGCTGTTTATAGGGGGATTAACTAAATTTCAAAATTAAATATTGGTTATACGTTGTGATAAATTCACAAACTACTATGAAAATATCGGAGGATGTTGGTGATGGAACAAAATACAATCGAAAAAGAGTTAATTGAAGTTGAAAGTAATCTACAAGTAATCTTTAATGCGGCTCATAATGGGGATGCTGAGTCTTATGAAATTCTTTTGAAAATAAAAGAGGCGATCGGTAGCATTTAACGCTATCAATCGCCTGATATTTTAACTAGTTGTTTTATCATTTCAATAAGTTCTTTTTGTTTATCAGGATTCTTAGATCGGATATCTATCATTACTTGTTCTAAGTCATCCTTAGCTGTTAATTCAGGGTTCTTCTCATCGGATTCACCTAATACATAAGAAACGGATACATTTGCGAGTTTAGCTATATCTAAAGAAGTTTTTCTCGATGGACATTTATCTATTTCTTCGTTCTCCCACATAGATACAGCAGATTTACTTTTTAGTCCTAGTGCGTTAATGAATTCAGATTGGCTCATTTTGAGTATTTCCGTTCTGATTTCTTTAACCCTTTTACTAATCAATTGATGATTCATTAGTTTTCTCTCCTTTATAGAAGTCCCGTCTACTATTATCTTTTACTTTTTTTCATTAACTATAGTCAATATATATAAAATTTAACAGGAAAGTTCACTCAAAGACAACCTTTTTAAGTTTATAGAAAAAAATAAATTTAACTGTTCACAAAATGTGAACGTTGTGTTATTATCAAATTAACGAAAAGAACAAAGGTGATAAACATGAAACTAAATATCGAAAAGGCCAAATCGTTACGCAAGAAACGTGGTTATAGTCAGGCTTATGTAGGTGATTATCTTGGTTACTCAACAAAATCCGCTTATTCACAACTTGAATCTGGCAAGAGACAACCAAGTATATACAGATTGGGTTTGTTGTCTAAATTGTATGATGTTAAAGTTGATGAATTAGTAGAAAGTTAACGAAAAGTTAACTATTATTTTTAACTAAATGTTCACTTTTCGTGAACTTAGAGGAGGAAAGAAAATGAAGCAGTTACAGGTTTTCAATCATCAAGAATTTGGAGCGTTAGAGGTTATACACCTTAACGGTAAGGAAATGTTCAATCTTGAAAATGTAGCGTGGTCACTTGGATATACGAAAGTGGCAAAAGGGAAAACTTATCTTCGAAAAGATCGTATCGAGAAAGTCATCCAAAAAGCTGATATATCAGTAATTGTCCACGATGGACAACCATACATTACCGAAGATGGATTGTATGAGCTGATTTTCGAATCAGAAACTCAGAAAGCAAAAGAATTTCGAAAATGGGTAACAAGCGAAGTGCTTCCTTCTATTAGAAAACATGGAGCATACATGACACCAAACACAATTAATGCTCTACTTCAAGATCCAGACTTAATTATCGGTCTCGCATCACAACTCAAGCAGGAACAACAAGCGAGACAGGTTGCTGAACAAAAAAATCTCATGTTAACACAACAAATCGCAGAAAACGCATCAAAGATTACATACCTAGACCAAATTCTTCAATCACAAGATACAGTAACAGTCTCACAAGTTGCAGCGGATTACGGATTATCAGCGATGAAGCTTAATAAAATCCTGAAAGAAGAAAAAGTGCAGTACAAAGTGAATAATCAATGGTTATTGTACTCCAAACACCAAAACAAAGGTTATACAAAATCGAAAACAGTTGATGTAGTGCATACAGATGGTAGCAGATCAGTGAAAATGAATACTCGATGGACACAAAAGGGGAGGCTCTTCATCCACGAACTTCTAACGAAACGTGGAATTATTCCAGAAATGGATAGGGAGGCGATGTAAATGATGGAGGAAAGTACATTATCATTGGCGATTGTATCAGCGGCTATATGTCTATTAACATACCTCGTACACAGAATTGATGTCTGGGATAAAAAGACAGGATGGTCACAAGATGACAAATAAACAGCAACGTGATGAATATGAACGAAAGAAAATCTTGTGGATTATAAAGGATTTAAGAGCAAAGGGTGTACATAACAGCGCAGATAAGGTTGAGGAAACATACAAAAGGTATATCACGCTTGCTAAATGATAAAAGCCCTGCAAGGGGATGCAGGGCAAGACTAAGGGTATTGAAGAATTGTCGATTCTAAAAGTAAAGGACTTCTTGGAATGTAATAAGTTTAACACGTAGTTCATTAAATTTTTATATAAAGATTTTACAGATTTATGAACACAATAAAATTTGATAAAAGGAGTGATTCATGTGGAAGAAAACAAGAATCAAGCCCCTGCGGTAACAGAGGCTGTTGTAGAAGTGAAAATTCTATTAAATAATAAGCAAATTTGTGAATCTAACGTTGTACTTCAACTTGACCAGAAATAGTAGCACTATATCGTTCATGCATACGTTTTCTTAAGTTATCTTCATAAGCTTTTGTCGCTTCTTTTATAACCATTTCTAGACTGCTCTCTGGAGTTAAATCATTATACTGGTGCGATTGTTCATGGACGTATTTTAAAACACCGTCAACAATTTCATGATGAGATAGTTTGAAAATATCATCTAAGTCAACACGAATATTTATAGTAGTTGGTTTCATAAAAACACCTCCTTCCGTCTGATTAATTCGACAAAAAGGAGGAAAATCCTACAAGGATAAGACGCGCGTTCGCTTGTCGTAATATTCAGGAATTTAATGGTGTTCCCCATCTAGTAAAAGGATTCCTGGATATTTTGATGTGTGAAAGCATCAAAAAAGCCCGTACAGAAGCACAGGCCAGTTGTTACACATATCGGTAACTAAATTTTAACAAACTTTCAGAAAGTTAGCTATTGAAAAATAAAAAACGCTCGATGGCAACGAGCGAAGTAGAGAAAACATTCCCTAAAATTAGCTACCTATATTATACCATAAGTTTTCTCTCAGTAAATAAGGAGGAATTCAAAAAAATGATTGAAAATCCAATTACTTACGGAAATCATCACGATTCATCAGCAAGAGAATTCATGGATTATTGCCAAGGGTGTGGTGGAGAAATCTTCTACGGAGAAGGGTACCTTGATTTTAGTGGTGATCCAATCCATACCGAATCCCAATGCATCAAACAGTACGTTGAAGAACATTCGATGAAGAAAGTAGCAGGTGAATAAGGTGATCCTACAAAACAAAATTGAAGCTGAAATTCAAATTATGAAGAGTCTAGTTGAACGATACAAGCAAAGCAAAGAGCCTAACGCTGCATCAATGGTTGTAGCTTACGAATATGGATTACAAGCACTTATGGAAGTGTATGAAGCTAGTAAACAAACGGAAATAGTACCATTTTAAAAGAAGGGGAGATTCATATGATAACTGAAAATTACTTTTCTAAATTGGCTCAAATAGATTGTTCGGGACATGTTGAGAAGAAAGGGCGTTTTAATTACTTATCGTGGGCATGGGCGGTTAAAAAGCTTCGTGAAGTAGATCCAACAGCCACATGGGAAGTAAAACGATTTGATGGAGTGCCTTACCTCAAAACAGATTGTGGTTACTTTGTAGAAGTTGAAGTAAATGTACAAGGGATACCACTAAGTCAGATTCACCCGATACTTAACAATCAGAATAAGCCGATTGCAGAGCCTAGCAGCTTTGACATTAACACAAGTATCCAACGTTGCTTAGTAAAGGCAATTGCACTTCACGGATTAGGATTGTACATCTATGCGGGTGAAGATTTACCAGAGATCCAAGAGGAAATGATTACTGCTCAACAAGTTGGTGCAATTAAATTAAACATAAAAAAATTAGCTTCTCTTCGAAAAGTGGATGAAGACACGATTAAAGGACACTTAAGTATTAAAGAAGTTGGCGAATTGACATTAAACCAAGCTGGAGAAGTACTTAAGAAATTAACAAAGTGGGTTAAACAGGCTGAAAAAGAAACCTCTGAAATCGAAGAGCAAGAACAAGTAGAAAAAATAGAACAAACAAACTAAGGTGATGCTAAGCCTATGTTAGACAAAAATCAATCTAAAGTCGTCCTTCCGAAGTGGGTGTGGAAGGGCGCACGGAATGAAAAAGAAGCAAGAGTAAAGGCGATTGAGTACATCACTCCCGATCGCTACCCAGGATATAAAATAATCAAAATCCAAGGCGACATAGCGGTATGCGAAAGGGCGAATGCGTGATGTTTAAGATACCTGTCAGACGTGGATCAATGAAAGAAATGCTAATAGCAGTTCGTGATTTAGAAAAACGGGGTTATGACTATGTAACACCAATTAAGCGGGTATATAGAGCAGAAAGAACTTTCCATCACGAAGGTAAATTCAGGGGGAGAGACAAGGTTCGTTTTACTGGCATGGAAGACAATGTGAGCTATGAATGTTGGATGAAGAAGGTGAATTAAATGGCAGATGTTAAATGGATAAAGCTCTCTACTAGTATGTTTGAAGATGAAAAGATTCGATTAATTGAAAGTTTACCAGATGCAGATACACTACTAATCATTTGGATTAAATTGTTGTCTCAAGCGGGCAGAACAAATGCCAATGGTTACATTTTTTTGAGTGAAAACATTCCTTTCACAGAAGAAATGCTCTCAACACTTTTTAATAGACCGATAGCAACTGTGAGACTCGCACTACAAACGTTTAAGCAATTCGGAATGATAGACATCACTGATGATCAGTACATATGCATCTCGAATTGGGAGAAACATCAGAACATCGATGGGCTAGAACGTGTAAAACAATTGAATGCTGAACGAAACAAAAAGTACCGTGAACGTAAGAAACAACAGCAATTAGCGCTAGAAAATAAGGTTGAAGAAAATGACGTTTGCGTGACGTCACGTGACGATACAGATATAGAAGAAGATAAAGAATTAGATAAAGAAAAAGATAAAAAGACGAGAGAAAAATCTTCCCGTCACAAGTTTGAAACTTGCGACACCAATGGGGCTAAGTATCTGTTTGAAAAAATTAAGGGTAACAATCCTAAGCAAAAAGAACCTAACTTCGATAATTGGGCAAATGAGTTTAGATTAATGCGAGAACGCGATAACAGAGAACCGCAAGAGATTAAAGATGTTATTGATTGGTGCCAAGCTGATCCGTTCTGGCAAGGTAACATTTTATCTCCTAAAAAGCTACGGGAGAAGTTCGACCAACTAACTATTCAAATGAATTCTAAAAAAGGAGCGAATAACAATGCAGAGAGCTGCGGCAGCAATACCAACCGATATAGCCAAAAAGGTGAATATGACTATGGATTCTGATGTGTGTGATACGCATGGCATGAATAAGATGAAGTTCGGTGGACAAGTTGTTTGCCCTCGATGCTTCCTTGAAAACGATAGTAAGAAGCTTCAGCAACAGGAACAAGCGAAATACGATACGGATAAAGCGAACGAGAAGAAATTCATGTTTCACCAACAAAGTATGATTGCCGATAGCAATATTAAACAAGCTAATTTTGATAATTACAAACCTACTAGCAAGGAAGGAACGAAGAACCTTGGACTGGCAAAGGTAATTGCTACGGATTATCTCAATGGAAAAGTATTTAACACGATTATGGCCGGGAATTGCGGAGCAGGGAAAACACATCTTGCTTACGCTATAGCGGACCAACTTGCAGGAGCAGGGAAGTCAGTTGTCTTCGTTACAGTTGGCGAATTGCTACGGAAGATTAAAAGTACGTTTAGCAAAGATTCCTCCTTAACTGAGGATTCAATCATTCGAAGCCTAGTAAAAGCGGAAGTTTTAATAGTCGATGATTTGGGAGCGGAATTAGGTGCATTAGATACCAACACGAAAGCAACTAACTTCATTAATAGAGTATTATTCGATGTTTTTGATGGAAGGCAGGGTAAATCTACTATCTTCACGACAAACCTTACAGGAGAGCGTCTAGAAGGTGCATATGATGAACGAATTGTATCACGTATCTTCAATAATTTTAGAGCAATTGTTTTCAAAGATACAAAGGATTACAGAAGAAAAGCATTGCCATTCTAAGGGGGAAATGAAAATGACAAAGGTAACAGTTGAATTAACAGAAAAGCAGGTTAAGTTCCTAAAATTATTTAGCGAAAAACAATACGAAGATGCAGAAGACAATCAATACACATGTGATGCTTTGTATGTTGTTCAGAAAAAAAGATACCGTTTCATCCCATATAGCGAAGAAATTTCAGGTTACTTTGATCCAGATATCTTAAAGTTTTTTGTTGATGAAGAATATGAAGATTGGCATGAGAATGAAACGGCAGCAGTTAAACAACGGTATGAATTGATAGAGGAAGAATGTCCGATTGAAATAAAAACGTTCGATGATTTGCAATACGAACGAGTTATTGGAACAGATGGAGAAGAAAGATTCATTATGAATTTCGATGATTACTTTAAACATTATGGAATAGAAAATTACGACATAGCTTGGGTAGAAAAAGAATGGGAAAATGTAGCGTTCTTCTTCATTTTGGAAGAAGCTAAGCACTATCTAAAATATCAAGCTCATAATCTAGGGAAATCAAGAATCTACACTTATTCTGCTGGCTATGACAATAGAGGAGATTTTACGCACTTCCGTAATTTGTTATTGAAAATGGGGCAAGGGCTAAATAAGGAATCTAATCAAAAAGAAGCAGCAGCTGTTTAAAAATATAAAGGGGGAATAAACGATGTGTGTATGTGAAGGAACGGGAGTAATTAGCAAAGATATGGGGAATGGCTGCTATCAATTTGCACCGTGTATTTGCGAAGCAGGGAATCGCAGTCCTGAAGAAGTGGATAGAAGACGTAATGCCGTTATGGCGGAGTTACGAGAAATTCATCAATTACAGCTGGAGGGGAAATGGGATGCCACGACTTGGAACGGATTTGGAGAAGGAGAATTACACAATGGCGTTGCAGCAGGGGAAGTACATGAAGAAGTCGCGTCGTAACTTATATATTGCTTTAGAAGAGTTGGATTTAGTGTTTGATGAAAGCGAAGTGATTCAATTACGAGAAATGTGGGATGAGGATAAAGATATTCTTGAAATAGCAAAAGAGTTAGGAAGGCATCAACTAGAAATCGCTGCATTAATTATGGATCAGGCAGATAAGAATAAAATTAAATCTCGTCCAATGGGGTTAGGAGCATGAAACAACTAACACTGGAGGATGTAGTCGGAAGTTTCGATTATACCGCAACAAGTACCGTGGATAAATTCTTGAAGCGTAATAGCGTTATGACGTACTCAGTAGAGTTTTACGACAAAGACGAGAAGTGGAAGCTTCGTTGGTTTGAAGCAAAGTCCGAGAGCGAAGCTATAGAAATGGCTAAAAAGAAATACGGAAAGATACAGATTATCACCACGTATATTTCTGATAGGACCTTAGAAGAGATAATGAATTTAGATTAGGGGACATAGCGTTATGACGTATTTAAAGGGTAGAAATTCATTTGATTGAGCGAGACACCTGTAAGCGTCATAGCGTTAGTAGAAACGTTGGGATTATTGGAATCAGAAAGGAGAAATATGGGTTTCGGATTTACTGGCTATGGGCACTAAATAAAAAAATGGTCCTTACTATTACGTAAGAACCCCATAATCGCAGAAAAAGAGTCGTATGTGAAACCAAGTGGAATCACAATAACATTTTAACATCTAAATATATAGTTGTCTATACATCAAATCAAACCAAATAATTATTTAAACGAAGGAGCCCTAGATTTAGGGATCTAGGGCTTCTTGTGTCGGTATAACTCACACAATTTTATGAAAAGAAAAGAACTTACTGAAGATAACATATGAATGTTTCGTAAATGTATCAAAAAAGTGAACAAAATAGTTATTTTATGATGGATAAATAAAAGAAACCGTTTGTTATAAACGGATTCTTCCCACAAGGTTTGCAAGAAATTCAAGGTAACTAGAGCGGAGCACTTATTGAAATTCTTGTGATAATACTGTATGCAAAGGAATCAATAAGGTTAATGAATTTTAAACAAAATCCTTATTGGAAAGAAAAAGAGATAGGATTCACAACCCCATCTCTTCCAACAGAGCTGAATGCAATTTTGCTTCTTCACAATTTGGATTGATGCAGTAATGGATAAACGAATGTTCATCGTGTTGTATGAGAGGTTGATCACAAGATACACATGTATACGGTGAGAGCATTTTATATACCTCCTTACAAATTATGGGTTAATTTTAACACAGTTTTATTTGGTTGAGGAGTAAGACAAAATCATTAATTTAATAAAAAAAGAGCCCCGCGATAATGGCTGCAGGGCTTCATAAGGTCGAGTTATGTCGTACTCACAAGGGATTTTAACATGAATGTTGTGGTAAACATACTGGTAAATGTATCTAATTTATTTAGAACTGTTATTTTAAACAAAAACGCTATTTTAATAAAAAAAGAGCTTGCAAGGAAACAAGCTCTAACGTAATTGAGATGTCTATATATTACCATTCATTTCATTATAATTCCATCCGTTGTGGTTGAGAAATAAAGTATAAGCAATTTAATAAAAATTTCATTTTGTGGAAATAAAAAACCCTAGTTTCCTAAGGTAATGGTATAACAGCCAAATATATTTTATTCTTTTATATCGTAACTTAATATTACGTTAAAAACATCAGGTAAGTGTAACCAATTGCAGAAAATAAAAGAGCAGCTAGCAAAAGCTAACTGCTCGGTTCTCCAAGGGGGAACAAGGAGAAAGTAACTTAATGGGTTGTCTACAGTATTGACGGAATATTGAGTTTTATTCACGAGGAACGATGTTTAACTTAATGCATAGCCAACGATCAAAGTTAGTGTTAAAAACACTGATAATAAAAGTGTTAGTAGAACTGTTGCTATGCTTCTAAGCATAGCAACCCAATTATCTATTTTAGAAAATCCTTTCATACCAGCAAAAAAAGTTCCTATTGTTAAAACTAGTAAAAAAAATAAAGGATGGATAGGTAGCGAATTCATAATAAACAATTTCGTTTCAGATGAGGCTATCGAACCAATTTCAAGATATAAGAGGAATAAACCAATGCAAATAAAAGAAAAAATAAAGGACCATAGATTAATGTTATGTTTCATTGCTTTCTCCTATGTAATTAAAATATTTACATTTGATTTTACTGGAAAATTAAAGAAAAAGATAGCGATTATAAATTGAAATAAATTTTTTAACAAAATCATCCTTTTAATAGAAAGTGAGGAGTAAAGATGGGACTAGGAAATCGCGGAATGGCATTTGAGAAGCTTATCAATCTAGCTAATGAAATGTATCAAAGAGGTGGAGTGGCGCTTATAAATAAGCGTCCAACTCCTGTGAAGGTGTTGAAGAGTAAGAATGGCCGTGTACTAAATGGATTCTATGAAGCTAAAAGCACAGTAGACTATGATGGTGTGTATAAAGGACGAGCTATCGCATTTGAAGCGAAGTCTACAGAGAAAGATACACGTTTTGATTTAAAGAACATTGCACAGCATCAATTGGATTACCTGGAGAAAGCGGAGAAGATGGGAGCGATATGCTTCTTCCTTATAGAATTCAGTAAGGATAGGTCAGTATTCGCAGTGCCACTATCAGTCATTCAATCTTATGTAAGGATGTCTCATCAACCGAAGGGCAAGAAGTCTATACCAAGAGCAGACTTTGATATTTATGGGTACTTAGTAGAACAGACAGAACGAGCGCCAATTGATTACTTACAATACGTAGATGAAGCAGTGGCTCCAGTTATGTTTGATGGAATGATTCAGTTTGATCAGGACTATCAAAAGGTAGCGAATAATATTGAAGCAGCAAAAGAAAAGATGGCCAACAAGGAACATAGATTATTAAAAGCTTAATGAATAACGGAACAATGCAGAGTGTATGGTGGGGCTATGTTAATGTGCGCTGTTCCCTTATTCAACAAAGAGATAGTAAAATTTCACGTACCTGATGTGAATGTAAAAAGACAAATTCAGAAATAGGGGGATTCCTTCATGGAGAGACAATTAACTTTATTACCGGCAATCGATAGAGAGACAGAAAAACAGGTTCAGAAAGAAGTAGTGAAAATTCTAAAGGAATACCGTGCATTAAAAACTCGTTTTGAGAATGAAGTGGAGTTAGAACACGAAGGAATCAGTTTATTCCCTGAGATTAGAAACACGAGACATATTAGTAACATTAAATTTAAACAGATTGATAAGGCATTACAGTATGTTTTAGATTATGACGAGGCTGAGATTATTAAGAGGAAGTACCTAAATGCAGATAAGCCGAAAGACAGTTTTATTTATACTGAATTATCGATGAAGAAAGATCACTTCTATTATAAGAAGAAAAATGCGATTCGATTGATCGCTACATCTTTAGGGATGATTTAATAATACAAAAAAAGCCAAATTAACAGTTTTTAATTAACTATCCATTTGGCTTTTTATGTTTTATTTTTTAGGCATCCATGTATGTCCGCAATTCATGCAACCATTAACAATATTTTTTCTACCAACAAATCCACTGAATAAAATTATTGGTGGTCCTAGAAGTATAATAAGAAGACCAACAATTGCAGAAAGTCCAACAACTCCATCCATAGAATTTCGAGGAACTATAACATATAAAAAATTAGAAACTATTCCAATAGTTATAAGTGTACCTAACAGAAGAAACAGAATAAAAAACGCCCTTTTGAAATTATAACCACGCTTATTACCGACTATTTGATCTGATTTGCATTTCCTACAAACCACGCGCTTTGTTACTTTTTCTTGTTGTACCGTCATGTCTAACCACCCTTGCTTTTATAAAATCATAATAGGTTAATTATATGATATTATTACTTGAACTGGATACAAATATTATCAAAAAAAGAAAAAATATAATAAATTGGAATGTTTATGTTTTTAAAAACTTCGACAAAATACCGACAAAAATGGGGACTAAATAGGGGGAATTTTGATAATGAAATCAACGGTATTCTTAATTTACAAGCTCTTTGACAACCGCATATCGAAGAGGATTAGTACACCTATTAGTGAAACGTTCTTATGCGAGAATGTCACGGTAACGTATACCGCATAGTAGGGCGGGCAAGGCGGTACGAACCCGCGTTAAGACGAAAAGACCAATAAATGTATAACAATGACATATTCCAGTTTGGCGGGTGTGAGATAATTCGCATTCGTCATGCTGTTTCTATTGTATTTATCAATCAGCTCGGAATGCGTCCTCTGGGTTGATAATAAATATAAGTCTATTTCTCTCTAATATGTTGGTTCTTGAAAATGGAATGGGGGTGGTTGCTCATGATTGAGTGACACTTGCATTCTAAAAAGCTAAAAAGTATACGTATCTCGTACATTAGTAATTACTCATGATTCTTATTAATGACCAAAACGAGGGCAAAGAGTTCCACTCTTTGTTTGAGCCAATACAACGGAAACATTCCCCTTCCGTCCCTCTAGTGTATTGGTTCAAACAAGGCGTCGGAAGATTCATATACGTCTTGGATATAATAATTCCAGCTATATAAAAGATTTGGTCAGCTAAGGCCCTGCGACAGCTGATGTATTGACCAGCTCTACGGAGCATAAACGAGAAGATTCCTAGTCTTCTCCCAGCCACCGAACACAGGGCGTGTAGCCATAATAGTTGATGCGGTGGCTTGGAGAAGGTTGAGAGTACTCAGCCTTAAAATGATTGCGAAATTCCCCTTTCGTGAATGTTTCTCCCATCCCCTTGAAAAAAGCCTGATTACTTCGAAGGCTCAAGTTCCACTTGGGTTATTAGTAGGAGTAATGGGGCTTTTTGTTTTTTAGGAAAAGATTGTAAATAAAGTATCGTAATGTTATGTTTTATATGAAGGGGTTACATAATGAATAAAGGGGGATTATAAAATGGGAAATGTAATGATAATAGCTGAAGAGATGGAAAGTATTAAATTGTCCGCTCGGCAAATTGCTGGTAAACAACATGATATTTTAAAAAAAATGATAAAGCACATGGAAGCATTAGTTCCGTTGGAAGATGTGAAAATTGTTTATTCTAAAGGGCTTCATAATGATGATGAAGAATTCCCAAAAGAATTTTATTTTTTCACAGAGAAAAAAGTATTTATTGTTAAAGAAATCAATAATTCAATTAAATTACAAGTGATTTTTAATATTCAGGTTAAAGATATTAATTTCAATATCCTTAACGATAATCAAAATCTTGTTGAATTAAATGTTTTATATGACAATGGAACGGAAATTAGATTCCATAGCTTAGAAGACTCTAATCACCATTGGAAAAGTGAATATAGAAAACAATTAGAAGAAATTTTTAAGTTATATACACATTGAAATTATTAAGAAAAAAGCATCCATAACGGGCGCTTTTTCTTTGTTATATAGAAATTACACATTAAACGTATTTAAATACTGTTTTAGTTTTAACATGAATTCATCAATGGTACAGATAACGGATGTTTTTCTATTTAGATTAGATGTTAAATGTACCGTGAAACTCTTGGAAATACAATGACGGGAAAATATAGTGATATTGGTATATTGTAGGATAATGCGCAATTGAAGGAGTAAAAGAAATATGTCCAGGTTGCATACCATATTGATCATATGAAGGATGGTGAGGTAAATGTTGCCAAGTCGAAGTTGGAGCTACAAAAATCCTCATCGGGAAAGGATTCATAATATAATCACTCCTAAAGTAGCATTCATGTAATAGGGTATGCACTTACTGAATATAGATGTGAATAATCTAGGTTTATAAACATAATAATCAACGGACAGAAAATAGGGTTACTAATCTTATGATGTGTTCATTATGGTTGTTTTATTTTACTATGTAGATAGAACAAACATGTGTATAGCAATTATCGTAGGCGCTGCCGTGATTTGGGTGGCGTCTTGTTTGTTGTTAAGGAAAGATAAGGGGGTGAGGGGTTAGATAGTATGTATCAAAAAATCCCCTATTAAAGGGGATTAGCAAACTTGTTAAATGCAAACTTCAATGAAATTTTGCCCAAGTGGTGTAATATCAACTATTCCTTTTCGAATATCAATATTTTTAAATGGGAATGAACCATCCGAATTTGAATTTTGTTGCTCAAGCATTTGCGTTACTTCTTTAAAAAATGAATGACTAACATACTTTTCGTAGTAGGCATCATTATTTAAGTAATGCTCATAAGAGATGGAGATTAAGCCTAATCGATCTAAATTAGAAATGGATGTCGCGTTTAAATCTATTTCTTTATTCTCTGTATTCTCTAAAAATATATTTGCTTTACAAGGAGCATTTCCGCCATTGTGATAGATGTAGTCGTATTGCGCTATAGGATATCTAGAACTAGTTTTAAATAGCTTTAAATTTATTGCATCTAGTGGAGAAAGTTGTTTTATTATTTCCACAAATGATGGATGTGTTTGAGATATTGTAGCAGCATTCATAGAAGCTGATATTAAATTTGCAAACATGGTTCGTAAATCAGAACTTTCGAAGTAATATTTAGATGCTTCTAAACTTGGACCCACAATATGTAGGGGTGGTTCAACTATGTTTTCCTCTGGAATGGATGAGACAGCTTGTTCTAGTTCTTCTTTAAATTGATTTAGTGCGTTAACCCGCTTTAACTGAGTTTTTTCTGCATAAATATCTATGCCCCCGAACGCGATAGTCCAAATTGAGGATAGAGTGTTACCTGCCCTTTGTGCTAATGGTGTTACGGCTTCGTCAAGAAATTTCGGAATAATATTAATCTCCATATTAATTCATCTCCTTTTATTACATTATAACGAAAAAAAAGAAAGGTTGCGGATAAAAATGGAAGTGATTTATGAGAATCCATGGTTAACTACTTGGTTTGTTGGCTGATTTTTCTTTTGTTTTTCTAGTATCGTCGCGATGGTAAAGTCTAACAAAACAAACGAACACAACGAACGAAAATAAATGTCCTACTTAACTGTCTAAAAGTTGACCCTTTTGTACAGTTGAAATGTATAGGGTAAAAACTTTGTAAACAGATAGTTGTTAATGTCTAAAAGATAGTCTAAAATAAAAGTATATAATTCTTAAGACTTTTAGACTATTTTGAGGTGATTTGGATGGCTATCGTTGGTTATGCAAGGGTGAGTACAAAAGATCAAAACTTAGATGCACAAATTGAAAGGTTAACAGAATATGGATGTGAAAAGATATATTCTGAAAAGTACAGTGGAGCTAATAGTGATCGGGAAGAATTGCAAAAGGCATTAGAGTATATGAGAGAAGGGGATAAATTTGTTGTTTGTAAAATAGATCGTTTAGCTAGATCGATATTTGATTTGCATAAGATTGTAAATCAATTAGCTGATCGAGGAATAGCGGTAGTATTTCTTAAAGAACAAATTGATTTCTCTACACCAGCAGGTAAATTGATGTTTACTATGTTAGGGGCTATTGCTGAGTTTGAAAGGGATTTAATTAACGAAAGAACAGCTGAAGGAAGAGAAAGAGCCAAAGCAATGGGCAAACATATGGGGCGTAAGGGGCAGGATGAAAAACAGGTGAAGCAGGCTATGAACTTATTCTTTAATAGGAAAGAGAATGGTTTGAGTGTAAATGATATTTCAAAAATGACGGGAGTTCCGCGTTCTACTATTTATGCTAAAGCAAAAGAATTAAAAGAGGAGGAATTATGATGAAGGAATATGAACAGCTACGGCAGGAATTTTGAAATATAAGTAATCAGTTAAAGTAGCCTAACAGCTGCTTTTTTATTTTATAAAGAAAAAGCCCTACCTGGGGCTATATAATTTTCTTCATAACACATTGACGGCATTCTCTTAAGAAGATGAAATTTTTAATGGAACTTTTGAATGTGGAATTACCGCAATTATCACAGCGACCACTGATTTTATCAGGATGCTCTTCGTATGTGTATATTTTGCTTAAATCGTATTTTTGTTCATGTTCTTTATTTTCCATTCGTTTCACCTGCATATCAATCTGAATTAAAACAATTTAATCATAATAACATGAAGTGTTTATATAATGGATGTTTTTTATTTGACAAAGAGAACCTGCAAACATGCAGATTCTCTTGATAATGATTTATGAAGTAAGACCCGAAAATATAATACAATGATTCGAAAATGAGTTCAAGAGTGTTTGGTGATTTAAGCCACTCTATAATCTTTGTTTTTAAGCTTTTTTCTAGTATCCATGAATCCTATAATCATTATTGCCATGCATATTAACTTAAGCCAACGAACCTCCTGGTGGTACATTAGCCCAGAAAAGAATTCATAGGCATATAACAAACCGACAATTGGAAATAGCCAAGTCATAAATTTCAAATCTTTTAGATGAAACTTATAATTATTAATCTTTTTCCACATATGTATCAACTCCTATTGTTATGAGGTTCTGTAGTTTTTCTTTTTGAAATCTCGCATGTTGAGGATAAAGAATAGAAGGAAGATAACAGCTCCGATGCCATTAATCCAGTAGTATGTGCGCCCTGTTGTGAATCCGTTATAGAATTCATAGGCATTCCAAATTACAAGAAGTACTGAGCAGACAGTAGAGACCATTAATGAGCCAAAACTTCTCATGATTTTCACCTCGATTCAAAATGTTAGAACTTATTTATAATTTTACATTTAAATAAATAGATTTACAAGAAGAGGGAATAATAAAAAGAACCCGCTGGAGTTCGGGTCCTTTCAGAAGTGATGATGTATTCTCGGCTTGGGAACTGAGAAAAACACAAAAATATAATACATCGAGTTTTAGGGAATTTCAAGAATAAATTAGAGTGATTTTGGAGGATGATGAATAATGAAACTAACTAAACAAGAACAAGCGATTGCAATTGGTACATTCATTTCGATGTTGGGACAGGACTTTGTAAATGAGCGCATCGATAAACAGAAATTAGAAAGTGCAATTCCAATCTTTAATGAGTTAGAAGATAACACAACACCAAAGCAAAAGAGAGAAGCAATGGTTAGTTTGCTCGATAAAACAATGAATGAATTCCTAAAAGCTTAAAAAACTAATAGAGCCTATCGTGAGGTGGTGGTTATGGCTAGACAACGTAGCCCGGACAGAGATAAAGCATTCGAAATATATAAAGTAAGTAAAGGTGAGAAGCCATTAATTGATATTGCTACTGAGTTAAACCTTAAGCCTTCGCAAATCAGAAAGTGGAAATCACAAGACAAATGGGATGAACAAATGAATGGTAACGTTACTATTGCGAAAAGGAGCGTTACTAATGTTAAAAATCCCAAAACGAAAGAAAAACTGAAAGAGATTTTAGAAGATGAAGAGCTGACCGAAAAGGAAAGGCTCTTTTGTTTGTATTATGTGAAATACTTCAATGGTACACAAGCTGCACTGAAGGCTGGATACTCCAAAGACGGTGCTCATGTACAGGCTAGTCGATTGCTAAGACGTGAACGAGTTTCTTCCTATATAAAAGAGCTTAAAGGTGAGTTAGTCGAGAATGTATTTGTAGAAGCTATGGATGTGCTTAAAGAGTACATTAAGATTGCTTTTGCTGATATTACTAACTATGTAACCTTTGGACAGAAGGAAGTACCTGTAATGGGGATGTTTGGCCCGATGAAAGATGAATCCGGTAAAGAAATAACTCGTATCATAAATTATGTAGATTTACACGAGGCTGACATGGTTGATGGTTCTATAATAACCGAAGTAAAACTCGGAAAAGATGGCGTGTCGGTAAAACTTGCTGACAAGATGAAAGCACTGGACAAACTATCTCAGTACTTTGACTTAGTACCTGACAATTTCAAACGTAAAATAGAAGAAGAACGCCACAAAATGCAGATGGAAGTCCAGAAAGCTCAAATTGATAAAATTAAAGCAGATACTTCTCGTATTAAAGGTGATGAAGGTGAAGAGTATGAAGATGACGGATTCATCGATGCGTTAGAAGGTAAAACAGCAGAGGTGTGGGAAGATGAAACTTAAACCTGCTCCTTTTAAATTTAGACCATTCTCAAAGAAACAATTACAAGTACTCACTTGGTGGAGAAAAGATTCACCTGTGAAGGACCATGACGGTATTATATGCGATGGTTCTATTCGTGCTGGCAAAACTGTTTCGATGGCTCTTTCTTATGTTATGTGGGGAACTGAAACATTTAATAGTGAAAACTTAGGTATGGCAGGTAAAACAATTGGATCACTGCGACGCAACGTAATTACTCCATTAAAGAAGATGTTAAAATCACGTAAATATAAAGTGAAAGACCATCTATCAGAGAACATGCTTACCATTAGTAAAGATGGCCATACGAATCATTTCTATATATTTGGTGGTAAGGACGAATCATCACAAGAACTTATCCAAGGTATTACATTAGCTGGTATGTTTTTTGATGAAGTTGCTCTTATGCCACAAAGCTTTGTGAACCAGGCTACAGGACGTTGTTCTATCGAAGGCTCAAAGTATTGGTTTAACTGTAACCCTGCCGGCCCGTATCATTGGTTCAAACTTGAATGGATAGATAATAAAGAAGACAAGAATCTGCTACATGTTCATTTTACGATGGACGATAATCTTTCTTTATCTGAAAAAGTGAAGCAAAGATACTATCGTATGTATAGTGGAGTCTTCTTTCAACGCTTCATTTTAGGTTTATGGGTGCTTGCAGAAGGTATTGTATATGACATGTTTAATAAAGAAAAGCATGTTGTAAAAACAGTAGAAAGAGAATACGAGAAGTATTATGTATCTTGTGACTATGGTACACAGAACCCTATGACATATGGACTATGGGGATTGTGTAAAGGTATATGGTACAAAACAAAAGAGTACCATTATGATGGTCGTAAAAATTCACGGCAAAAGACAGATGATGAGTATCTTGACGACCTAAAAGCATTCATTGGAGATATTTCTATTCGTGGGATTATAGTTGATCCATCAGCAGCTTCATTTATTGCTTTATTGAAAAAGAATCGATTCAAAGTGCTTAAAGCTAAGAATGAAGTTATAGATGGCATACGAAATGTAGCGCGACTTCTTAATGAAGAGAAGATAAAATACAATGACTGTTGTAAAGAAACATTTCGTGAATACGCTTCTTATACTTGGGATGAAAAAGCTACAGCTCGTGGTGAAGATAAACCAAATAAAGAGAATGACCACCAAATGGATGGTGATCGTTACTTTGTAAATACAGTTGTTGTAACTAATAACAAAGCTAAGGCTGTTAAGTCAATCTATTAAGGAGGTGAGACGATGTTTGAACACTATATTCCGTTGCTGGATGAACAAAATGGCGAGCCTACCTCAAAGTTACTAAAAAAATTATTGATGAGTTTGAACCATTAAAACAACGCATGATTAACAGGTACGAGCGATACAAAGCAAGTGAAAAGGGTGTGCCTATCTTTACTCGCGAGTTTAAAGGTAATGGTAATAAAGATAAGGTTAACAATAAGCTAAACAATGACTTCTTTTCTGAAATTATCGATACAAAAATCGGTTATATGTTTGGGTTGCCTATCTCATACAGCTTAGATCATGAAGATAATGAAGTATTGAAACGTATTCAGGACTTTTTAAAAGCGAATCATACTGAGGATGCTGACGCAGAAACAGGGAAGTTCGCTTCTATTTGTGGATACGGAGCGAGACTACTGTATCACGATAAAGAAGGCATCGAAAAGGTTATGAATATCAAACCTTATGAAGCTATATTTCTTACGAATTCAAGTATTGCAGAACCTAAATACGCTATACGCTGCTATCCAATCAAAGTAATTGATGGTGATGATTTCAAGGATGGTTACAAAGTAGAGTTTTACAATGAAACAAACATTATTGAGTACACTGGTGAAGATTTAGATAAGTTAACAGAGACTGACCGTATTCCAAACTTATTTAAAGGTGTGCCACTTATTGGGTTTCCTAACAATGAAGAATTACAAGGAGATGTAGATAAAGCTATATCACTTATTGAAGGTTACGACCGTTCGTTTTCCGATGTAAACAGTGAGATTGAACAGTTTCGTCTGGCTTATATGATCTTTAAAGGCGTTGATATAGATGATGATACTATCGAGAAGCTAAAACAAACAGGAGCTCTTGATGTAGGTGAGAATGGTGAGGCTTCTTTCTTAACTAAGGACCTTAATGACAACATACTTGAACACCATCTCGACAGATTAGAAAAGAATATATGCCGTTTCACAAAGCATGTGAACCTTTCTGATGAATCATTTGGTGGTAACCTTACTGGTGTTGCTATTCGTTACAAGTTATTAGCTTTAGAAACTAAATCAGGAACATTAGAAATGAAGTTTACTAAGTCATTGCGACAACAATTTAAGTTATTGTTTGATGCTTGGAACTTACGCTCAAATAAAGGAGAACTAGACTACCTTTGTATGACGTTCCAATTCACACGAAATCTTCCAGCTAACTTAGCTGATGAAGCTGATGTGCAGTCTAAACTACAAGGTTTAGTAAGCGAAGAAACACGATTATCTATGTTATCTGTTGTTTCTGATCCGAAAGCGGAGATACAGAAGATGCAGGAAGAAGAGGCTGATTCCATGAATCTCGACAAGGTAGGTGAGCCTAGTGGAATGGGACAAGAAGCAGAAACACCTCCAAAAGATAGAGGACGAACTGGAAAAGACGATTCTCTACCTGTATAAAGATGCTTTAGAAGAAGTCAGAGGAATACTGGCTTTTTATTATGCCAAATATGCAGTGAATGAACAGTTAAGTATGCAGGAAATGCGTCGATTCAATCGATATAAGAGCATGCAAAGTGAACTGCAACAAGTAATTAATGAAATAACATATGAGAAAAAGAAAACTCTCAATGAAACGCTCTCCAATCAGTATGGAGAGTCTTTTTATTATACGAGTTATCTCATCGAGAAAGAAGTCGGCGTGGCTCTTTCGTATGGTCTTCTTGATCCGAACGTCATTAAACGAGCGGTACAAATGCCAATCGATAAAATGACACTCAATCAAAGATTAAGTACACATCGAGTACAGATAGTTAACCGAATACGCAGAGAGTTATCTATCGGTCTTAGAAAAGGCGAAGGATATGCAACAATGGCAAATCGGATTAAGCCGATACTTGATGGTGATGCGAGGAAAGCTCAAATGGTCGCTTGGACAGAAAGTGCTAGGGTGCAAAACTTAGGTACTTATGACAGTGCTTCTCACGCTTTTGATGAAGGTGTATCAATGAAGAAGATTTGGATTTCTACATTAGATAAACGTACGCGTCCTACTCACCAAGCAGCAGATCATCAAAAAGTACCGTTTAAAGGATTATTTAAAGTCGGTGGTTATAGCTGCGAATATCCACATGATAGTAATTTACCTGCTAAAGAAGTTGTACGATGCCGCTGTACTTTCATTACTGAGGTAGCGGATGTTAGCCCATTTATTGAGAGAAGGGCCAGAAACCCAACTACAGGTAAGAATGAGGTTATTACCGCAGTTAGTTATGAAGAATGGAAAGAATCTCTTGAATAATAAAAAACACTTGAGGGCTTATAGATTACGAACTTAATAGGGCGTAATTATAGGAACTCAGAGGAGGAATAATAATGAAACAATTACAAAAGCATGCGGAAGTACATTTTTTAGAAGAAAGAGAACTAACAAGGTTACCGTTACGTTTATCAAATCTGCAATTCTTTTCTGATCCTGCAATACCTGCAGATGAGACATTACAGAATGAACAAACATCACCTGCGGATGATATAACAGATTCACTAGTTGAAGAGCAAAAAGAACCGCCAGTTGGTGAACAAAAAGAACCGAAATTAGATGATGCAACAAAAACATTTATTGAGAAGATGGTACAATCAGCGGAAGATAGAGTGCGCTCTAAATATTCGAAAGAACTGAATGCAACAAAAAAGGAATTAGAGAACTATAAAACCGCTTCTATGACTGCACAAGAGAAAGCTGAATATGAGATGAAGCAACTTCAGGAACAACTAGAAGAACGAGAAAGAGTACTTCATCAGAAAGAAATGCAGAGTGTTGCATCAGATGGTTTATCAGCGGTTGGATTGGATCTTAAATTTGTAGATTTTGTTATTGGTTCAGATGTAGAAGATACAAAAGTTAGGGTGTCAAAGTTTAATGATTTATTCTCTACTGCATTAGAAGTAAAAGTGGCTGAAAAGTTTAAAGCTGCTGGCCGAGAAATCCATGTTAGTGGCGGAACTGGAGGAGGATTTACGAGAGAACAAGTAAATTCAATGAGTCAAGCTGAAATTAATGCGAACTGGCCACAAATTCAGAAGGATATGCGCAATTGGGGTAAGTAGCACTAGGAAAGTTAAGTGATTTGAATGGTACAGTCAAAAAAATATAAAACGAACAAAAGAGATTGCTAGTTTAGTAATCTCTTTTGTTATGGAAAAACATTAAGGAGGAATTAATATATGTCAGTATCAACTTTTATTCCAACAATTTGGGAAGCGCGCTTGATGGCGAACTTTCACAAGCGTTCTATTGCGGATTTAATTACAACAACGCCAACGAAAATCGAAGGTAATAAGATTATCTTTAATCGTGTAGGCGCAGTAAATGTAAAAGATTATAATGGTACAATCGAATGGGATGATACCAACCCTTCTAAAGTAGAAATTAATATGGATCAACAAAAGTATTTTGCTTTCAAAGTTGATGATGTAGATGCAGTTCAGGCTGCTGGAGATTTAATCGACCCACATACACAAGAGGCAGGAGCGGTACTTCAGGAAACCGTTGATACATTCGTATTAGGGCTTTATAAAGGCGCTTATAAAACTCATACAATTGGGAGTGACTCTAGTCCAATTGAGTTATCACCTAAAAATGCATATGATTACATTGTAGACTTAAATACGATTTTAAATATTAAAAAGGTCCCTAAAACTGAACGATTCACAATCATCAATTCTCAGGTTTTAGGTTTATTATCTAAAGATGATCGCTTTACTAAGCAACCTGTTGTTTTAGAAAATGGTATTGTTGAAGGACAGATTATTAATGGATCACAAATCGTTGTATCAGAAGAAATTCACGGTACTGGTGGTAAGTATAAAATTTTAGGTCTTCATAAGTCTGCCATTGGATACGGGACACAGTTAACTGAAACAGAGGCACAACGTCTGCAAAATTCCTTTGCAGATGGTATTCGTGGTCTTATGGTTTATGGTGGAGATATCCTTCGTCAAGAGTCAATAGCGGTACTTACAGCTACAGTTACATCAATTACTCCGGAAAAACCAGGTGGAGGGGCTTAATAAGCCTTCTCCATTTTTTTCTTTTACGTAAGTAGGTGATTAGATGGAAGATATGAAAGCAGAAATTTTAAAACGTGTAAAACTGCAAGTACCTAATATAATTGATGAAAATTTATTAATAAGCATTGAAGATACAATGTTAATGGTTGCAGAGTATACCAATAGAACTATTTCTGAATTCCCTCCTGCTTATCCTGGTATCATCGCTAAAATGGTGGTTCATCAGTATAAGGAGCGGGAGAGAGAAGGGAAGAAAGGCGAATCATTAGGTAACTATTCTGTTACTTATGATGACGTGGGAGATTATCCAGCAAGCATCACGAAGGGGCTGAAAGTGAGGTTACGTATTCGATGATTCAGTCAATGATTCGCAAGTTTGGAAAAGATGCTACAGTACTTCGCAACGCTGGTTTTGATGATGGACCATATCCAATAGAAGAATGGAAAGAAATCAATACTGTTAAAGGTGTATTGGATGCAATCCAAGGGACAAAGGATGCTCGCAATAAGAAAGTAGAAGAGAAAAGCACACATTTCTTTTACTGCATGCTTTTCGACGTAACTATTCAAGATAGATTAGTTATCGATAAGAAGGTATACAGCGTTACTTATCCGGGCGATCCAATGAATGCGGGTAGATTCTTTCAAATAGAATTGGAGATGTTGCCATATGAGCATGAAATTTCAATCAAATAGAGCCGCTGTTATGGCAAGACATTTGGCTGCAAAGAAAGCAGCTCATACTGCTATTGGTCAATTTGTATCTTCTAAAGCTAAATTACTTGCTGCTGTAGACACTGGCAATCTAAGAAGAAGCATTAGTTCTAAAGCAGAGCAAGAAAAAGTTATTATCGGTACTTCTGCTGATCATGGAATTTATGTTGAGAAAGGAACAGGAATTTTTGCTGTAGACGGTGATGGGCGTAAAACTCCTTGGATGTACCGTGACCCTAAAACAGGGAAGATGGTTAAAACTCAAGGGCAACATGCACAGCCTTTTCTTAGACCAGCAGCAGAGAGCAATAAACCGCAAATTACACAAGTTGGCACGCGAACCTATTCGTCGTTAATGAGGTAGATAGCATGAATGACTTTATAAATATATTACACAGTGAATTAAAACAAATTGATAAAGAAACGTATTATGAAATCGCTAAAACAACCGCTGTAATGCCTTATTTGGTGTACACGATTAATGATGATAAAGAATCATGGGGAAGAAAAAATATCATGCTTACAATTGATATTTACGGTACTTCTGCTCATCTTGCTCAAATAGACGAACTGATTACGAAACTAGAAAGCAATCTTCATAGAAATAGATTAAGCAGCGCTGAATTTGGTGCTGCTATTTCTTATCTTTCGAGTCAGAAAGTACCTGATTCAGACCCAAATATCATACGCAAAGAAGTGCGGTTCATTTTACGAACTTATTTTAAACAATAGAAAGGGTTGATTATATGGCAGCTCCACAACCAAAACCAGAAAATGTTCTCTTTGGAGACTGGGGGGCATTCTTCTTTAATTACGGGGAAAAAGATGAACTATCAGTAGGTGCCACACAAGGTGGTGGTTCGTTTAAGTATGAACCAGAGTTTAAAGAAATTGAATATGATGGTTCTCCTGGTGACACTATGGGGATGAAACGTATTACGAAATCAAAAACTCAAATTAGTTTTAAAACACTTGAATTCCTTGATAAAGATAAAATTAAAAACTTTATTGCTGGATTAAAAGTTTTCGAAGAAACCGTTACGAAAGACGGAAAAACTATCAAATACGATGTAATTGAAGCAACGGAACGTCTTACGAAAGAAAGCTATCTTAAAAATGTAGCATGGGTTGGTGAAACTTTAGGTGGCGATATCGTTGAAATTATCGTATATAACGCACTATCTGACGGTTCATTAGAACTAGGATTTGAAAATGAGAGTGAAGTTGTTCCAGAAGTAACATTCACAGGACATCGTGATCCAGAAAACATTCGAAAAGTACCATGGAAAAAACGTATTTTAACAGCGACAGAAGTAGCTAAATTAATACCAGCAGGTTAAAGAGTAGGGACAATCCCTGCTCTTTTTATTTTAAGGAGGAATAAATGTGACTATTGCAATTCAAGAAAAAGAATACAAAGTGAGACAAATTCATGGCGGAGATTTATTTTCTGTAGTTCGTATTTTGAAGAAATCGAAATTTAAGGTTGATATTAACTTACTTAAAGATTTAATGATGGGCGTACGAAATAAAGAAGGGGCAACACAAGCAGATGTATTAGCTGCACAAGAGACGTTCGGTTACGACATCATTATGAAGTTTATCTTTGGATTAGAAGAGGCTGAGCAAGAATTTTTCGAGTTCATTTCTGATCTATTAGTGTGTGAAGATGAAAACGGTAAAAAAGCATCCCCAGATTGGGAAACAATACGAACTTTAAATCTAGAAGAGTTAGCGAAGTTGTTTACTGCAATTAAAAACTCAGAAGTTGGACTGGTTAAGCTTTTTTCCAATGCGGTGAACTTGATGAAATAGACTTCATCGATACGTTAGCTTCTCGTTATCCGAACATGGAGTACATACGTGGTTTGGATGCCGAGATAGTTATTAATTTGTATCTCACCGCAAAGAAAAAAGAGATGGACCGCATGTTATGGGAGGAATGGTGTGCCCTACAACCGTACTGCGATGTAACGTTTCCTCAATTTAAACATAAACGTGAAAATCCAACGCAAGAACAGGTACTACAATATAACAATTCAATCGAACAAACATCGAAACAGAAACTCACAAAAGAAGAAGTGTTTGCTCGAGTTGCGACAATCCGCGGAAAGGCGGGTGAATAAATGGAATTATTTAAGATGTTTGGGTCAATCTTCTTAAAGGACGATCAGTTACAAAGAGGATTGGCTAATGCAGAAAGAAGCGGGCAAAGGGCCACAGGTGTCTTAGGTCGTGGATTTGGTCAAGTTGGTGCTGCGGCAGCTGGTTTAGGTTCTTCTGTTGGTGGAGCGGCTATAGCTATGGGAGGATTAGTCGGCATCGCTGTCGGTGTTGGTGCCGCAGTTGCTGGTGTAGTTCATGTTGGTTCTGAGTACACGAAACAAATGTCAAAGGTAGAAGCTCTTTCGCGTTCGAACGGACTACAAATGGCTGAGCTTGGAGCTAACGCTCGTAAACTTGGTGCTGATACCAGATGGTCTGCTACCAACGTAGCCGAGGCCTATGAATATATGGCTCTCGCAGGTTGGGATTCTAACCAAATGATTGCAGCTAGTAAACCACTACTTGATTTAGCAACTGCTGGTGCATTAGACCTTGCAAAGGCTTCTGATATCGTAACAGATACAATGACACCATTCGGAATGAAGGCTTCTGAAGCAGGAAGAGCGGCCGATGTATTCGCGTTAGCCCAAGCGACTGCCAACTTAAATGTTGAACAACTCGGCGAGACCATGAAATACGCAGCTCCTGTAGCTGCTACATTCGGTTTAAACATCGAACAAACAGCTGCAATTGCTCAGATATTTGCAAATAACGGTATCAAAGCTTCTATGGCTGGTACTGCATTACGTGCCGGATTATCTCGTTTAGCTGCCCCGCCGAAAGAAGCTGCTAAATCGTTATCAGCATTAAATGTAACTGTAAAGGATTCACAAGGTAATTTAAAACCAATGAATGAGATTATTGGTCAATTACACGATGGGTTTGGGAAGTTAACCGACGCTCAACAAATCGCTGCTGCAAAAGCAATCTTCGGTGAAGAAGCGTATGCAGGATGGATCCAAGTTATTAAAGGTGGTAAACCTGCCTTTGATGATATGGTAAATACCCTCGAAACTGCTGAAGGCTCTGCAAAGGTTATGGCTGAAACAATGGCAAATAACTTATCGGGTGCAGTTGATGGCGTTAAATCACAATTAGAAAATTTAGGGCTTGTTGTTTTCTCACATGTTGAACCAGCACTTGTTGCAATGACAAACGGAACAAATAGTGCTGTTAAATCTCTTACTGACTGGCTTGATCCATCTGGTAGAGCTGTTGAAGCAGCTAAGCTAATGCAACAAACTGATCAGCAGTTAGCTCAATCTAAAGCCATTCTTGATATGAATCTCAAAAAAGGGAAGATAACGCAAGAAGAGTATAATGAAAAACTTGCTTTATCTAAGAAGCACGCTGAAGATATGATGAATGCCGATGGTATGTTAGCTCAGAAAAAAGAAGAGTTAAAAATGAAGGTCGAGGAAGGGACCATGACTCAAGAAGAAGCCAATAAAATCCTCGACCAATCTGAAGTTGAATACCAGAAACTCCAACAGGGTATTGAGCAAACTCGTCAACGTCAAGAAGCGATGAATAAAGTATTCGAACCACTTCGTGATGCAATTGGAATCATCCAACAAGTTGGCGCTGCTATCGAGCAATTCTGGATTGCTGCAACTGGAGATAGGAATGCGCTAGTTGAAGGGTATGACATCCTTACTAAACTAGGTTTTTCGGCTAATGCAATTCAGTTTATACAAGAAACTACAGCCGCAGTGCAATATGGTGTAGAAACTATGAAAGCCCTCGTATCTGGTGATTGGGGAGCCGCTAGTAATTTCTTGGATAAGTTAGGGTTTTCTCCAGAACAAAAAGCGGATATTATTATGTTCGTTCAGGATGTACATGCCCAATTAAGTAGTTTTATAGAAAATGTACAATCTCTAATCTCAGCTGCTGCTCCAGTAATTATGGGAATCATTGGTGCTACGTGGGATTTTATTAAGGGTGTATTTAATACGATAGCTCCTTACTTACTACCTTTGCTAACAGATGTGATGTCGTTTGTGAACGGAATTATAGAAAAAATCGCGGCATTTTGGAAAGAAAACGGAGATCAAATTGTTCAAGCTGTAAAAAATGCATTCGATATTATAAAAGGAATTATAGAATTTGTAATGCCTGTTGTTCTATTCATTATTGAAGATGTCTGGGGAAACATAAAAGGTGTTATAAATGGAGCCTTAGATATCATCTTAGGGACAATTAAACTATTTTCTTCCTTACTAACTGGTGATTGGACTGGTGTTTGGGATGCTATTAAACAAATTTTATCAGGAGCATGGGAATTCATTTGGAATTTCATTCAAATATGGGGAGTTGGAAAGGTACTTGGCATCATTGGCAAAATAGGCAGCAAAATGAAGGGACTGTTTGGAGAAGCTTGGGAAGGTGTAAAGAAAGTATTTTCTGACATGTTCGAGGGTATTTTTAAAAGCTCAGGAGACACCCTTACAGTGATAAAAGAAGTGTTCGGAAAAGTGAAAGATGCAATCGCAACCCCATTTAAAAATGCTTGGGAAGGCGTTATGGAATGGATTGATAAAATTAAAAAAGGTGTTTCAAATATGTTTAGTGGCGTGCATATACCTGTTCCCAAAATTAGTGTGAACGGTTCTCTAAATCCTGTAAATTGGGCTAGTGAAGGTCTGCCATCTTTCGATGTTAAATGGGCTGCGAATGGAGCTTTAATTAAGCCCGGTAATCCTACATTAATTGGGGTTAAATCTAGCCCGGTTGTCGAGAAATCGGCAGCATAAAATATCGTGTGAATTCGGGGAAACCTAAGTTTTATCAACAATTTCAAGTATGGTATAATATAGGAGAGAGATAGATTTGGATTAGCTACCTGAATTGAAAGAATCTTCCGACACCTTTTTTCTCATTTAAAAATTAAATAATCGGATAAAAACTCTGTCGGAGGGGTATTTGTTATGTCTAAAAGAGTCAGATGTTTAGAAGATGCTATTTCTTTCGTTAACGAGAATAGTGATTGTACATTAATTTCAGATGAATATGTTGGCAATCGCGAAAAAATGAAGTTCAAATGTGACTGCGGAGATGAATTTATAACCACTTTCAATCAATTTAGGAAAGGGAAACGTAAATGTAATAAGTGCGGTTTCAAAAGATGCAATCAAGATAAGATATTCACTTATAGCGAGATAAAAGCCTTTATTGATCTCGAAAGCGACAGTGGTTGCACTTTAATTAGCAACGAATACACAAATTGTAAAACACCTATTAAACTTAAATGTAGGTGCGGAAACGAATTTGTTACCACATTCGACTCTTTTAAAAATAGCGGAAAAAGAAGATGTAATTTTTGCTCCAATAAGAACACAGGGAAAACAGCAGCTTTATTGGCAAAGAGAAGACCTAAATCTGAAGGGCCATATAATAAATCTAATCACAATGAATTTGTAACAAGAATGTACAAGCTATTAAAAGACGAGTATTCTGTACTTGGTCAATACACAACAGCGAGAGACAAGATTCTTGTAAAACATAACGATTGTGGTCATGAATATTATGTAGCGCCGGATAAGATTTTAAACCAAAATAGACGTTGCCCTAATTGTAGCGACTTTCGTTCATCCAAAGCTAGTAAAGAAATTGAAAGCTGGTTAACTGAACATGATGTTCTATTTGAAAAAGAATACAAATTCCCTGATTGTAAACACCAAAGGAGCTTAGCCTTCGATTTCGCTGTTTTAGATTCAGATGAACATGTTAAATGTTTAATTGAATATGACGGAGAACAACACTTCAGACCCTTTCAATATATTAGGGATGAAGATACAAGAAATACTAAATTTCGAGATTCTAAGAAAAGGGATGCAATAAAAAATGCATATTGCAAACGAAACAATATCCCATTGATTAGAATTTCTTACCTAGAGCAAGATATATTAAAACCAATACTTGAATTGAAGGTAAGCACTCTATTATGAGTGCTTTTTTTGTTGATAAAATATGGCAATCCCGAGCCAAGCCTGTACGGAAACGACAGGAAGGTGTAGAGACTAGGTAAAGTAGCCTAAGCTAAAAGTATGGCGAAATATCCAAGAGCGCACGACACCCGATGAATGGGTGATGATATAGTCCGATACTCCAGTGAAAACCGGAGAGTTAAGGATAAAGAGCCTTAACATAACAATTGTGGTGACGCAAGAGGATACGACGAAACGGTTTTACCTTTACGTAAGCAAACGTTTGACGCGATTGCGAATGGAATTATGGGTTCATTACCATTAAATCAACAGCAAGGGGCCAAATATGTATCACAAAGCCCAACTATTTTGCAAATCAATCTAAACGGACGAGAAATAGCGAAGGAAATTTACTCAGATGTTAATGAATTTCAAGAACAAGAAAAAGAAAGACGTAAAGTATTTTAGGCAGGTGATGGTATGACGGGAATTAGTTTCTTTAGTTTTAATGGGAAAAGGAATCCAAATGTAATTCCACTGCAGGGTAAAAAGCGCCCTGCATGGGCTCCTTTGGATCATATGTTTCTTGAAGTCTCGCATTATCCAGGAGGTAGGTTACTACGCACACAAACTAAAATGAGAAAGATTTTAGTTCCTATTGCACTATTATATGATTCAGCTGAAGAAGCTGAAAAACTAAAAGAAGAAATAGCAGATTGGCTCGTTACGGATCAACCGTGCGAGCTTATTTTTGATGATGAAAAAGATCGTACGTTTTTAGCTGTCGTAGATGAAACTTTAGATTTAGACCAGTTAGTTGATCTAGGTGAAGGTACTTTAACTTTCATTTGTCCAATGCCATATAAGTTAGGAAAAGAGCAAACGGTTGACTTTAAAAAAGATGTTAGTGGGTTAGTTGCTAATGTCCAAAATAAAGGAACTGTTCATTCTAACCCTATTATTGAGATTGATATTACGAAACCAAATACTTTTCTAGATGTATGGTTTGGCGAGACATCTTTAAATGATCGGGATTATTTTCGTATCGGAATGCCGTTAAAAACTGTGGAAACACCTGTAGAAAGAAATCAAAGGCTTATATGGGATGAAATGGCTACCACTGTAGGGTGGAGTAAGGTCAGCTCGATGGAAGATGGTGAACCAGTAGGTGAAATGAAATCAGATAAATACCAATTCTATTGTTCTGATTTTGGTACTGCGGGTAAAGGGTGGCACGGCGCAGCCGTTAAAAAGAGTATCCCTGGCGGTCCAGTACAAGACTTTATTATGCAAGCCTACGTTACATGTAAGAGTAAAAAAATCAATGAAATGGGACGAGTTGAGATAGCTATACTGGATGAAAATAGCAAGGTACTTTCAAAAATTGCTATGAACGATCTCTTTTGGCAAGCTGAACAAAATTTTGGAACAATGGTAATTGGATATGACAATAAGCCGGGGAAAACAGGTTTAATTTATGAGAGTGGCGATTATCCGAATACATGGAATCAGTATTTTGGTCGATTGTGGATAGCTAGGACAGGAAATGTATGGGAAGCGTATATTTCAAAATTCCTTCCAGGTACAGAAAAAGATGATTCAGAACGATTTGCACGTTGGACGGATGAAAAAAACTATCATATGGAAAAAGCAACACAAATTCAGATTAGCATCATGCAGTTTCAAGACGTTCCACCAGTAGAAGCAATGTCAGTTAGTGATTTGAAGTTTTGGAAAGTGAATTTAAATACGAAAAATACACCGCCTTATATAGTAGATGTTGGTGATAAAGTCGTGATCGACACAGAAAACAGTCATGTAACAATTGAAGGAAAGAATGCGATTAACATTAAGGACATTTTCAGTAATTTCCCTGTTATCAATAGAGGCACTAATAAACTAGAGATCATGCCTTCTGATATCGGAACAGCAAGGGTCAAATATAGGGAGCGATTCAGATGAGAACACCAAGCGGAATACTTCATGTTGTTGATTTCAAAACAGATCAGATTATATCAGCTATTCAACCAAAGGACTACTGGGCTGATAACCGTCATTGGGAAATAAAAAATAACATTGATATGTTAGAATTCAAAACTTTTGACGGCACTCCACATGCAGTTACTTTACAGCAGCAGAACCTAGTTTTAAAGGAAGTGCGTGATGGTCGCATTGTTCCATATGTTATCAATAATGAAGTAGAAAAAGAATCTACTGATAGATCGCTCACTGTACATGCTTCTGGTGCCTGGGTTCAAATAGCCAAAGATGACATTATTAAACCTCAACGTATAGAGAGCGAAACAGTTAATACGTTTATTGATATCGCTCTTGCTGAGTCAAAATGGCAACGTGGAATAACGGATTATTCTTCATTCCACACGATGACTATTGATGAATTCATCGATCCCCTCACTTTTTTAAAGAAAATCGCGGCTTTGTTTGAGTTAGAAATCCAATATCGTGTTGAAGTATTCGGTTCTCAAATTACTGGATGGTATGTCGATATGATAAAGAAACGAGGGAGAGAAACAGGGAAGGAAGTAACCTTGGGAAAAGACTTAATAGGCATTAGACGCATTGAACATTCCAGGGATATTTGTACCGCCTTAGTCGGATTTGTACGGGGCGAAGGTGACAAACTTATCACGATTGAGAGTATTAATAACGGGCTTCTTTATATTACAGATAGTGATTCCTTTCAACGCTGGAATGCGCATGGTAAGCATAAATTTTGTTTCTACACTCCGGAAACAGAAGACCAAAATATGACACCGCAGCGATTAATGACTTTGATGAAGACGGAATTAAAGAAGCGTGTCAATTCTTCAGTTTCTTATGAAGTAGAAGCACAATCGATTGGACGCATTTTCGGTCTAGCACATGAACTAATTAATGAGGGCGATACGATTCGAATCAAAGATACAGGATTCACACCTAAGTTATACCTTGAAGCACGTGTAATTGCTGGTGATGAATCTTTTACGGACCCTACACAAGATAAATATGTGTTTGGTGATTATCGCGAAATTACTGATCCAAACGAAGAACTACGAAAAATTTACAATCGAATCTTGGGGTCATTAGGTAATAAACAAGAGCTGATAGATCAGTTAGATAAATTAGTGAAAGATGCGAACGAAACAGCTAGTAATGCTAAGAAAGAATCCGAAGCAGCGAAAACATTGGCTGAAAAAGTTCAAGAGAATCTTAAAAATAACACGGTAGAAATAATTGAAGCTAAGAATCCACCGACAACAGGACTAAAACCTTATAAAACACTTTGGCGTGATATTAGCAATGGGAAGCCTGGTATTTTAAAAATATGGACAGGCGCAGCTTGGGAATCGGTTGTACCTGATGTAGAGTCTCTCAAAAAAGAAACACTTGAACAGGTTAATAAGGATATTCAGTCCACAAAAGAAGAAGTAGATAAAAAAGTAGAAGATGCGCAAAAAGAGACAAATGGACAATTCAAGGAAGTAACAGAAAATCTTCAAGAAGTTTCTCTAAACATTAAAAATGTACAAAACTCTCAAGGTGAAATAGCTAAAAAAGTTACTAGCTTGCAGCAAACTAACGAAGGGTTCAATAAATCTATTGAAGCATTAACAAAAAAAGATGGTGAAATCACTGAGAAACTAAATACAGTAGTAGAGACTTCCGAAGGCACAATAAAGAAAATCTCTGAGGTGCAGCACACAACAAGTGAACTAAAGAAAACAACAACTGAAATAAAAGAAGAAGCAGGGAAGATAAGTGAGAAGTTAACAAGTGTAGAAACAAAGGTAAATAACGATAAAGCTGGAGGACGTAATCTTTTATTAAAATCAAATGTTAAATATGAAAAAACAGACTATCTAATAAATCAATATTCCCTAACTGAAAATTTCTTTGCGGGTGAGGAATATACCTTTGTAATTAAAGGGAGTGTCCCACAAGGGCAGAAATTTGGAGTTTGGCAGAATGGCGGGTCTAGTAATGTTGGATATGCAACAAGTGTTTACGCTAATGGAATAACTTATGTAACCTTCAAAGCTGTTGCAGCTGCAAGTGGAAATGAACGAAAGTTAAGCTTATATAACTATCCGAGTAGTACTACGAAATCTATTGTGGAATGGGTTGCCTTGTATAAAGGGAATAAGCCTCAGGATTGGACGGCACCGCCTGAAGAGCAAGTAACAACCGATGCATTCACCAAGAAAACAACCGAGATTGAAAAAAGTGTGGATGGTATCAATGAAACAATTACAAAAGTAGAAAATAATCAAAGTGGATTTGATAAGCGCGTTGCTACTGTAGAAAAAGATGCAACTGCCATTAAACAAAATGTCTCTTTAATACAAAATACGCAGACAGAACAAGGAAGACAATTACAAGAGGCGAAAGCTGGATGGGAAAATACTGCGAAAGCACTTGAAGGTAAAGTTGGGCTTAAACAAGTAGAGGATTATGTTGCTGGGTTTAAGATTCCAGAGTTGAAGCAAACAGTTAATCAGAATAAACAAGATTTATTAGGTGAATTGGCTAACAAGCTTGCGACTGAGCAATTTAATCAAAAAATGACTTTGATTGATAACCGTTTTACTATCAATGAACAGGGTATCAATGCTTCGGCCAAAAAGACAGAGGTATATACAAAAGAGCAAGCAAATGGGCAATTTGCCACATCATCTTATGTAAGAGATATGGAAACCCGTCTTCAGTTAACTGAAAAGGGTGTTAGTATATCCGTAAAAGAAAATGATGTAATCGCAGCATTCAATATGAGTAAAGAAAACATTACTTTGAATGCAAATAGGATTAACTTATTAGGTTTTATTACAGCAAATCATATCAAAGGAAAAGTTTTAGAAGGAGTAACACTTAAAACGAGTGGAAACAGATTTGTTGAAATAAATAAACAAGACATGAAGATTTTCGATTTAGATAAGCCACGTGGTTATATAGGATTTATGGAGACAAATGATGGGAGTATTCAACCTTCATTAGTCCTTGGTTCTGATAATAGAAAATACGCTGGTACAGGATCATTTTATATTTATCAAGTCATGCCGCGAATTAATGGAGTCGATCAACCTTCTAAAGCGTATGCAAAATTTGGGGTTTCTAAAGGAGAAAATGCAGAAGGAACTAATATTTGGTCAAATTATATTCAAATGCAGAATGACGGTGGACATCTAAGCGTATATTCAGATGGACAATTTCGTTTTCAAAACTTGAATGATATTATTTTTGAATCTGAAGGATGGGCTCCAGGATATGGTTACTTCTCTGTAACTACAACTGAACCGCATATTTTTAACAATAACAAGGGACAGTTTACTTTCAAAAGAAAAGGCAGTGACTATAAAATACATTTCATAAACGGCGCCACCGATCATGATTTAATCATGGGTAATGCAATGATAAGATCAAGTTTTGTACAAGGTTATAACAACGGATTACAGATTAAAGATATGATGGGCCAAGGATGGAAAGATATAGAATTAAGAACGCTACGAGCGCAAGAAAATGTAAATGCTAATGGTCAAATGTGGGCGAAAGCATTTAATCCTACATCAGCTAGGAATATGAAAGAAAATATAAAAGATATTCCTTTCTCCGCTCTTGATAAAATCATGAGTTTAGCTATCAAACAGTACAACTTCAAGGACGACATGTATGATCTGTATCAAATGCGTGTGAACAAACCGGAAGAACAAACAGAACCATATACAACAAAAGAAATTGAAACGTATTTTGGTATGATTGCAGATGATACGGAAGATATATTTACAGATAAAGAGAAACGGGCTATTAATTTATATAATACTGTTTCAATCTTTATTGCAGCTTTCCAACAGCAGTATCATCAATTTAACGAAGAGTTAACTACTGTTAAAGGTGAGAATAAACAACTAAAAGAGCAAGTTACGAAACTAACAAACGATGTGTCCACATTAACAGAATTAGTACAAAAATTAATAGACGAGAAATCAGAGCAGCCATAAGCTGGTCTTTTTTTATTATCTAAAAAAGGGGAGAAAAAGATGGATCGTATTGATGTATTATTAAAAACCTTTATTGCCACTTTTGGTGGCTTCTGTGGGTATTTCTTGGGAGGATGGGATGCAACATTGAAAGTCCTAGTAATCATGGCAGCTATCGACTATATCACAGGAGTAGTCGCAGCAGGATATAACGGAGAGCTAAAAAGTAAAGTTGGTTTCAAAGGCATCGCCAAAAAGGTGGTGCTTTTTCTTTTGGTTGGAGTGGCAGCTCAGTTAGATACAGCACTTGGAAGCAATAGTGCCATTCGTGAAGCGACAATCTTTTTCTTTATTGGGAATGAGTTGCTTTCACTTTTAGAAAATGCAGGGCGTATTGGAATACCTTTGCCTTCAGCGCTAACGAATGCAGTTGAAATTTTAGGCGGTAAACAAAAACAAGAAATAAAAAAAGGAGATGTTGAATAATGGCTAGATATAGTAATCATGGTGGACACAATACAATTGTACAAGGTGCTAATTGGGGTAATAGAAAAGAACACATCATGGATAGACAAGTTAAAGATTCTGTAACAGCTAAATTAAGAGCGTTAGGTCATATTGTTTATGATGACACTGATGAAGTAGGAAGAACTCAAGCACAAAACCTAAATAACATTGTAGCAAATTGCAACTCGCATGCTGTTGATTTAGTTATTTCATATCATCTAAATGCTTCAGACGGTAATGGTCATGGTGTGGAGGTACTTTATTTTGATCAAAAGGATTTAGCGGAAAAAGTATCAGCTCAACTTGCTAAAGATATCGGGTGGCGTGATCGTGGTCCAAAACAACGTACTGATTTAGCTGTACTAAGAGGAACTAAAGCACCGGCAATCCTAATTGAACTTGGATTCATTGATAATGATGATGATATGGCGAAGTGGAACGTTGATAAAATTGCTAATTCAATTGTCTATGCTCTTACAGGACAAACAGTAGGCAATTCGAATGCAGTAAATACAGGCGGTGCCGTTCAATTGCTTAAGGTGCAAACTGGAGGTGTAGGATTTAGTAATTTACAAGCTTTATCCCAAGCAATGGTTGATGCAGACGTTGACGGACAGATTATTGTTCAGAAAGATGGTATTGGTTACGCTGTAACAAATGGTTATCCATCCGGGAAAATTGATAAATTCACAGCTTGGTTGGATGAGCGTAAATGGTATTATGAGTATTTAAAATAACACTCGAATAATATAAAAATGAAATGTTTTTAATTTTTTTAGGAATGCAATTAGAGGTATTTTTGACATCTAATTGCATTTCTTTTATAATTAGTACACAAATAAAGAAAGGACATGATAGATATGAAACAAATTTCGTTAAGGTTAGATGACGAATTACATTCGCGTTTAACTGAGTACGCAAAAGCTGCTAATAAAAATTTAACTCAATATATAAATGATTCATTCTACAGATATGGAGATGTGTATAGAACGAATAAAAACGGTCGAATTCAACTGTATATTAATCATACGTATCTGGGTGATTTATTAATTATGGGTCATATTTCTTCATTTAATGGTATGTACGACATAATGGCTGAGTCTATTAAAAATGGAGGACAAGTAATTATTGAAAAACATTTCGATAATGATTTTCCGATGCATATGCGTACTTTTGAGGTTATTGAAGATTTAGAAAAATGGAAGAGTGATATTACATCTATTAAATTATAAGAAAAAACAGAGAAAATTTTTTAAGGTTTTCTCTGTTTTTTTCTTATTTAGCATCAATAATACCAATAAATTTCAACGTCATATTATTGTAAAATGCATCTGTACAAATTATAGATTTATTCAACGGATCTATATCAACGACGGTCATATAGCTAGTAAGTAAAAAACCACCTTCATAATATGTAATCAATATTTCTTCTTCAGAAAGCAGCGAACATAATAACAGGTTCTCAATACGTTCTTGTTCATCCTGGGTTAATGTAGGTCTCTCCACTTTCGTCTTTTCTTTAATAATCTCACGGATACCAGCGAATTGCTCCGGCATAGCGGCGAACGGAGTCCATTTAACCATTCCTCTTCCTTTTGGCATATTAGCGTTGTTCATGCTTTATGTCCCCCTAACAATGTGTTTCTGTATCTTGCTGTTGCACTATTTGTATACGAAATTCCTCTTAATATGCTGTTCTTACCAAATTTAGTGCGTATTTCATCCATTACTTTAGTTAGTTTCATTTCTTTTTCTCGTTGTATTACATTATCGAATAGTGAGATTTGTTCTTCGCCTTCATTGATTAAGTTAGTTAAAGAAACATTGATGGTTCTAATGGGTTCTCCAGTATAAAACTCATGTAAAAAATATGTACAAATCTTATAGATATCCATTGTTAAATTGGTAGGTCGGTTCATAGTGTGAGTTTTTCTGAAACCACCAGCGTAATTTTTGCTATAACCAATGGAAAAATGAATAGTTTGAGCTAGTTTGTTTTGCCTTCGCATTCGATAACAAACTTCTTCAATATGCTCCAGTAGAATAATCGGAAATTCTTCTATAGTGTAATCGCGCATAAGTATTTGACTCTTACCAATAGAAGTTGTTGCTGGAACGTATTTTTCTGATATACGGCTAAAATCTATGCCGTTACTATGTAAGTGTAATTCTTCGCCAATGACCCCGAAGCTTTGCTTTAAGTATTTGAGTGGGTATTGCGCTAAGTCTCCAATTGAATGAATTCCTTTTCGGTTTAACTTCGCTTCTGTTTTACCCGAAATCCCCCAAAACTTACTAAGTGGTCGTATTGGCCATAATTTTATGGGTACATCTTCGTATTTCCAGTATGCTATGCAATCTTTCGTTTTCTTTGCTTCCACATCTAAAGCGACTTTGCTCATTAAAAGGTTGGGACCAATCCCTATCGTGCATTCGATTCGTGTCTTTGCATAAATTTCATGTTTTAATTTTAATGCGAAGTCGTATGGGTCGTTAGCAAACAAATGAATACTATCCGTAATATCCATAAAAAACTCATCGATGGAATATTGGTGAAAATCCTCAATAGGCACGTATTGTAGAGCCAACTTAGTTATGAAATTAGAGCATTTTATATAAGTGCTCATAATTGGGTTTACCACAAGGATATCTTTACGACGTGGTATTTCGTATAATCTAGCCATTTTCTTAACACCCAACGCTTTTAATGGTGGAGTTGCAGCCAAAACAATTGAACCACTCCTATTCACATCGCCGACTACAGCTAATTTAGTATGAAGTGGGTCTAATCCCATCTTGATGCAACTGACTGAAGCATAGAAGCTACGAAGATCTACACATAAAACAATTCGGTTTGGCAATATTGAATAGTCATACACCGTTATTCCCCCTAAATAACAGAACGTTAGTTCTTATTATATACGAATGTATGTTCTTTTATGAAGAGGTTTTTTTTAAAAAAATAAAAAAGTTGACTACATTTAGCCAACTTTTCAAGAATATATTTATTCCTGCAATCGCCCTAGATATTGCTTATGAAGATCTTTATATGGACTTTTATCTAGTTCAGTATATAGAAATAATTCTCCTTTTATAGATATAACTTGTCCTTCCACAAAATTATCAGCAGCAGTTGGTTCAGGGTTAAACGCTTCAATATTTCTTTCGTTTAAATAATCTACAAATGTAATGCTAGCCATGTAAATCGCTCCTTTTATTCTGAATTATCTTTTAATTCAATTGTATCATAAAATAAGTTTATGAACTTATTGGAGGACAACATGACTTCAAAAATATGGTTATCTTATTACATATCCCAAAAGTCAGTGGATTTAGCATGTGGATTTATCCTTCGAATGGCCTGGAGTATCTTTTTCATAACAGTAGGACTAGGAATGTATTCTTTATCATTGCAAGCTTTGGATACAGTAGGTCTGCTTAATTTTGCTATTTTTTCTAAATCATTTTGGTTGTATCCATTCGAGTCGAGAAATTTCCCTAACTTGGTTCGCTGCTTTCCGCCAAATTTCCAAAACACCTCTACCACTCCTAAAACTCTTTTTCAACATTGTGGACACGTATGTAAAAAAATATTCGCGTAGAGGAAAAAGTTTTTTACATATTGTTCAAGCCTTATAGAATACGATTTACCATACCAAACAAATTACGATTCTCAGTTCCGAATTAACAGCCTTTTAAAACTACGTTTCACCTATTCCAAATAGAGTTCGTTCACAGAATGCTGCTTCAGACATTAAAAAATTAGTATTTTCAATGATTCATAGCTGTTTTCATCTCTTCTAATCTTTAGGGACTATTCTTGCAGAATACATAAAGAAGGGTGGTGTCAGTTTGTGATATTTGAGTTAGTAAGTTCAGCTGCAGTCGGTGGTGTAGTCTTTCTATCAAAAATGCATCAAAAAGGAGCAACAAATGATGCTTCTAAGATTCAAAGGATTTGTGCGAACTGCGGATTAAAAGTAAAAGAAGGAAAAGAGACCAGGACTATACAACTGCTTCGCAAAACAAGAAATGATTGGGGAGTTGAATATGCGTATAGGATCCCTCTTGGACTTAGCTTCTCCGATTTCGAGCAAAAGATGCAACATTTAGAGGATGGATTAAATCACAAGAGCAAAGTTTATGATTTTAAACTACAAGACTTCAAATCTCTTCGTTTGCGAAAAGATATCTTAAAACAAATACAAAACGTTATAAGCAAGAAAAAACTCATTAGAAAGGAAATTGAGCTGTTTTACGATGGGTTACTTAAAATACGAGTTTACGAGAAAGGGATACCTGATTTCGTGAAATTTGAAGAAGAGATGATGAAGCAATGTAGGGGATGGGAAGTACCTATTGGTTATACAAGGGACGGATTAGTAAAACACGACTTTGACCAGTTATCACATATGATCTCTGCCGGCATGACGGATATGGGGAAATCGAATGTATTAAAGCTTATTATTACTTCGCTGGTACGCAACCAATCAGAAAATATAAAGCTATTCCTTATAGATTTGAAGGGTGGTCTCTCTTTCAACCGTTACCGATTCTTAAACCAAGTCGAATCAATTGCGAAGAATCCAGAGGAAGCCCTTAAGACTCTAAGGGAATTGCAAGATAAACTGAATGCTAGAAACGAATACTTACTAGAAAAAGGATACGAAGATATAAAAGAAGCGGGGGATCCAGTACGGTATTTTGTAATCGTAGATGAAGCAGCCGATATAGCGCCATACCAGGAGTGCCAGGACATTATTGTTGATATTGGTCGTCGTGGCAGGGCGGCCGGATTCCGTTTAATATATGCAACCCAATATCCGACGAATAGCGCTATGCCATCACAACTGCGTCAAAACATTGGTGCTCGTGTTTGCTTTAGATTGCAGACAGAAGCAGGGAGCCGTGCCGTATTAGACGAGGGCGGCGCAGAGAGTCTTCCTAACATAAAAGGAAGGGCTATATATCAAACGAACGAGAAAACGGTCCTACAGACTATTTATATCGATAATAAGCAAATTGATAACATCATAAAGCCACACATCAACATAAGAGCGAGGAAGGAGCATGAAGATGCAAAAACTAGCCATGAAGGAACAACGCACAGAAAGCATACTCTACAGCTTGAGGAAATTGGGATTCTTGACTAGGAAGCAATTACAGGTTCTTCATAATCTCGGTGGAGATAGGAATGCATCGCGTGTCATGAAGGGAATTGAAGAATATGTGTCTAGCTTTAGGGATGGGGAGAAAGTTTATTACCTTAACAAAGAAGGGCGCGAACGTATTGGGAGCAAGAAAATACTCAAACGTTCGAATCAATTCCGACACTACATTATGAGGAATGACATCTATATTGCTTACGAATGTCCGAAAACGTGGAAGCAGGAAGTGAAAATGAACGTAAAAGGTATCGTTTCTATAATTGCAGATGCACTCTTCACTGATAATGGCCGTTATTACATTGTAGAAGTGGATCATGAGCAGAAAATGAGTGCAAATCGTATCAAGATGCAGAAGTATTGCAAATTGATGGAATGCAAAGTATTTGAAAAGACCCCTAAGTTTATTTGGTACACCACGACAGAATATCGCAGAAAACAACTTCAGAAGCTTTGCGAGGGATTGGATTGCAACATATTTACCGTTACTGATTTCCATTAAAAACAGGGAGATGGTCCATATGGCAACTGAGACAATGAGCATCAAAGATTTCATGGATGGTAACTATGGAGCAAAGAAAAAGTGGAGCTTGTTCAAAAAGAAAGCAAAAAAATACGCACCCGTGGCGGCGCGAATAGGAATTATGATTGGCAGTGTAATTATATTCAATAATTTTATAGATATTCCTCATGTGTTTGCTGATGGAAATAATCCAGACGTGAATGAAGTATTTAAAGATGTACAGTCCAATGACGGGGCAATAAAAAATTATATAGATGGCCAACTGTATAATCTTATTGTGAATGCGTTTGAACCGGTTATCTTTCTGATTAAAGCGGTATCCTATCCAATTGCATCCGTTGTAGCGTTATGTGGGGGCTTGTTCATTATGGTTGGTAGCCAGGAACGGGGGTTTTCTCTTATATCAAGAGCAGGGATTGGCTATATTGTAGTTCAAATGATTCCGTTGTTTATGAGGCTACTTGTTGAGATCGCTAAGGCTATTTAGTCCTACTTAATGTAGGACTTTTTCATATAATAATAATAATAACCATCTATCGTTATTATCAGACAACATATCTTAACTCAACATTCGCAATAAATAGTTTTATGTTTCTAAAATTGTAATATATTTACATAAAATAAAATCGAAAGTATGATGAAGGTGCAAGCTATAAAACTATTAAAGGGGGATTTTTTATGTTAAAGAAACTAGCAATTGGAGCATTAGCGACTGGGGTCATGTTGTCTGGAGCTGGCGGTGTGATGGCGGCAGAAAAAACACCAGCTTTAAGTAAGGAAAAGGTTGCAGACTTAAATACTTTAAGTACGGCGTATACTACTGTTAATGTCTATGGGAGCACTGTTGAGTTTGCTGTAAAAGGCTTAGAAAATCCATTCACTTCAACGTATTATCAAAAAATAGCTTGGACAAATAGTTATTCTGATCCAAATAATTACAATACATTAGCAGTAGCATATCCACAAAGCGGGAATGATTATAAGGCATATGGATATGAATCATTAAATAATGTTAAACAAAAAATCGGCTCTGGTCAGACTGTCTATGGTTTCGCTCTAGCAAAAAACGGAACATGGTATCCGGCTGGACAAGCTACAATTAACTATTAAGATTTAAGACAAAAAGGAGTCCTAGTAGGCTCCTTTTTTTACTTGCAGGAATTTCTTAACCATCATGGAATACTCTCACTAGGAGGTGTTGTGACGTTATGACGGACGAAATTGTTTATTCTGCTAGTGAAGTATATAAACGACTAGGAATAAGTGATAGCACCCTTAGAAAGTACATGGAAGTATTGCAACGCGAAGGATTCGTAGTGAAGAAGGATAATCGCGGCAGACGCCAGTACACAGACAGTGACATTATGGTGATTGAGAAATTAATTGAGCTTAGCAAGCATGACGGTATGACACTAGAGAAGGCAGCGAAGATGATTGCGCAGCAAATAGAGAAAGTTAATCCGGATCTGATTCAAGAAGAGCCTGAGGAAACGGACTTAGTGCCATTCCACATTAAACAACAACTACAGGAACAGTACAGCGTTATGACGCAAGAAATGAATCAGAGTATGTTAGCGATGGAGAAGCGATTAAGCGAGCAGGCCAAGCAAAGCAATGAGGAAATCAAAGCAAGCGTAGAAGCACATAATGAACGAGTGGAAAAACGATTGGAAGCGCGAGACGAGACGCTTATGAAGACACTGCGTGAGATGCAGGAAACGAAGAGAATGATGCAAGAATTTCGTGATGAGGTTGCTGCTGCGAAAGAGAAGAAAAAGCCGTGGTGGAAGTTCTGGTGAGAATAAGGAGGTTCCCTTGTGAGAGGAGGGTTCCTCTTTGTCTTTGCTACGGATAATGATGCGCTTTGTTAAACCCAATTTAAATAAAACATTTGGAGGAATGGACTTATGTCTAATGAAGTTTTGCCTTTCACAGTAAGACTAGCTGCTTCAGAAGATTTTTGGGATATATCAAATATAAACAAGCAGGTTCAACAGTTACATATAGAGGGAAGACCAGATATTTACGCTGATACTTCAGCTTCTTTGGATCGCAATGCATACGAAGAGTGGCTTAATGATAAAAACATAGAGATATTTGTAGTAGAGGACAATAATAAAGAGATTCTTGCTTACTTAATCTTAGATATTAAAGAACCATCTGAAAATCCAAAGTTAGTTGAGCGAAAAGTACTCTTTATCCGCAATATTGGTGTAAGTGAAATATGTCAAGGAACAGGAATAGGAAAAATTTTAGTTCAAAAAGCATTTGAGTATGCTAAAGAAATACAAGCAACAAGTGTAGAATTAAATGTTTTAGAATTTAACAAGAAGGCTATACGATTCTACGAAAAACTTGGATTTAAAACACAGAGTCGGCAAATGGAATTTGTATTATCGGATGCTTAAAACTATTTCCTATATTGATAAGGGAAAAGCCCGATTAAATTAACCGGGCTTTTTTTGATGACCTATTTCGTTATATCAATAGCCTTCATTAGTGGTACGGATATATTCCAACCTGCTTGTGATGTATAAGAATAACTGCCTTCTATGTTTCCTGTTACTGTAACTATATCTTTTTCAACAAATTCTGTTGGTTTATCGAAAGTTACATAAACAATGTCGTTGGTGTTATATCCATATGACCTTTTTGTAACAGCTAATCTAATATCAGTTGAACCGCCACTTTCTATGATCTGAACAATTTCACCAGTATATTTCACTAATTCGTCCTTGTGTCCATCCGGATTTTTCTTTAATTCAGGATAAGAAAGATCTTTCGCTAGTTTCTTTTTTTCTTTAATTTCTGCTTTTTCAGCTTCTTCTGCTGATAGAGCATTTTCAATATTTACTTTTCCAGCATTAATTCCTCTAACTTTAAATCCATTTTCTATCTCTTCTAATTCCCCATTAGATTTATAGTTTTTTTCGAAATTGTCATAGTCTTTGAATGCATCTAATGCAGCTTTGTTTTCGGCATCAACAGTAAAAGTCATTTTAAAATCATAGTTTCCATTTTTAACAACTTCACGTCCTGACGTTTCGGATACATGGTCACCAAATTCAAAATGAAAATTCCCATCATGAACAGTGCTCTCTTTTGACATTACTGCTATATATTCTTTTTCTGGCTCTTTGATAACACCTTTTGCTTTTGATCCTTCCGGCATATTTGTTTTTACATTTACCGTTAACATTTTAGTTTCTGGATTATAAGAGTATTCGCCTACTTCAAAATTAATTGCTTCTTTTTGTGCTTCTTTTTCGGCTTGTTCTTTTTCTAATCTTTGCTCATGTTCTGTCCAAGATTCCCTTTTTTTCTCTTCTGCTTTTTCTCCATTCCCACAGCCGCTAACGAAGAGTGATGCAGCAAGAATAATTCCGCCAATTTTATAATGTCTTTTCAATGCACGATCCTCCAAGATGTTTTCTAATAAGTTTTTTGTCGTATTATATTATAACAGAAATGTAATATTGTTCAATTTTGTTACTGAAATTCCATTTTTAAGGTGATTAACTTTTCTTTTATAGGTAGTCCATCGCTAAATGTCTTCTATTAATGATAATTATTTAAATGAACTAGTGGTGGAAGTTCTAGTGAGGATAAGAAGAGGAACGTATAAAAATAGAGTTGTAGAAAAATAAAGAGTGGATTCCTTGTGAGAGTAGGTATCCACTCTTTTCTTGTTACTGATAATGAAACACTATACCTGACTTACATAAATATCCTATTTGCTCAAATTAATCCTTGCTGATGATACAATTAAAGTCATGGAGGGGTATTATGGGAATTTATTATGTATCACTGTTTCTTATATTCGGCACTGCAATATTCTTTTTTTTCTTGTCTAGTTCATCAAAAATTAAGGCTAAAAACCTATCATTGATAATGGTTTGTTTAGGGATAAATCTACTTACAAGTCCAGTGGCTTTATTTATAGGTGGGATAGCTGATTATGCAGGTGTCGTGGCTAATTATGGAGCTTATGTTGCGGGTGATTCGACAACAGCTCCTCCTCTAGTTAGTCGTGTGCTTTATTTTTCAGGAGGATTTCTCTTCATTCAGGGAATACCACTCCTCATACTAATTGTCGCTTTGTGGAAGTTTGCAAGAGTAAAGAAAACAAATCGAGTATAGAAGTACATAATGAAAGAGTGAATTCCTTTTTAGAGGAGGGATCCGTTTTTTTCTTGCTATCAATAATATTACATAACGTTAAATTTATACGAATATCCTATTCATCCGAATTTATACAAAATCGAACTTGCTAATGGTACAATTAGGATAATGGAGGAATGTTATGGGATATCTAAATCAGCTTTATGTAATACTGTATTTTATAAGCGGCATTGCAGTATTCTCATTCTTCAATTCTGATTCACCAAAAACTAAGGATAAAAATCTAACATTCATAATGGTCAGTTTAGGGGCAAATCTATGCACAATTCCAGTGGCTTTATTTATAGGTGTGATGGCAACAGACTCTCCATATAGTACTGTACTTGATTTTTGGGGAGGATTTCTCTTTATTCAGGGAATACCGATCCTTCTACTACTTGTAGCTTTAATATGGTGGTTTATCCAAAAGGTGAAAGGTAAAATCGACACATAGAATTTTAAAATGCCTTCCGCTAACGATGGCGGTTTTAATAAGAGGGGACATAAAAAAGAAGTATCCTTAATGAAAAACAGGGATACTTCTTTTTTCTTTATTTATTCTCTAACGTCTCATAGAGGCGCTTATATATGTCTTTATATGCTTTAGAATGTCGGTTGACTAGCTGAGAATCTACATAATGCTCAACTAGCATGTCAATGATGTTATTAATTGATGTTTTATCCATACTCTCTTGTTCCTGGATAAATGGTTTAAGAGTATTGAGCTTTAGTAAAACAGCAGGTGAAATTTTAGCTGTTTTAGATGGAACTAAACGTTGATCTGGTTTCTCTGGTATCTGTATTTCCTTTTCCGTGTTAGTTTGATCGTGTTGAATAGTTAAATCTGAACTTTCCGTAATAGGTGTCACAGTTACTACAAAAGATTTACTTTTATTGTCCAAAGGTACCACTCCCAGTTAGTTTTTCTATCTTAAACGGTTAAAACTATCTAGCATTTGTATAGGTAACAATAACGTTATTATCGGCTGTTTTCCCAGTGTATTCAAGTAAGTTGAAGAAGATTGATTAAGTATAGATATATTAAAAAAAGTGGAAATATAGAAATATCCCTATTTCTAAATAGGGATATTTCTATATTTTTTAAATCTCTGTTAACAGCTTGAATTTCCTTTTCTGTTCAGGTGTTAGCTCATTTTCTACATAACGATCTATAAGCAAATCGATGATTTCATAAGCGAATTTTGTGTTTGTAAGTTTCATTAATACTTCTAGCTCTTCTTTTGATTGATTAGAAATTTTAATGCTGCCTTGCTGATTTTTAAATTTCTTTTTGGATTCAGTTTTTTCGTTTCTTTTTTCTTTTCGAGTTACTTGTTTTTCTTCAGTCTTAGGTTGAGAAGGAGTAGCTGGAACCTCATTATTTTCCACTACAGCTTGTCCTTGCTCTGGTACATAAGGCTCAGTAGGTTCAAAGTTACTTTTCTTTCTACCTAGTAAACCAGGAGTTCTCGCCATCTTACACACCAACCTTCATTTTTTCAAACATATCAATACGAGATAATAATTCATCACTAATTGTTTCGTATAGTTCAATTACATTCATATCATGTCTATCTTTTTCAGTAATACCATTAACATCAAATCGTTTAATACGCTCCATTTGAGGGACGATGTTTTTGAATAGGTTTTCTTCACCGAAAATTTCACGAGCGTTTTCCATGATATATTCGTCAACCTTACCGTTGTTTTTTAATAAGACAGGAAGAATACCAACTACTTCAATATCAAGGTCATATTGCTCTTTTAACTTGATAAGCTCATTAACATAATTCTCAGCACCAGTAAGAGAACGTTCTTGTGTTTGTAGAGCGATTAGAACATAATCAGAAGCTACAACGGCGTTCTTTGTAACTTCTAATGACATTGGGGGAACATCGATAAATATGTAGTCGTATTTGTGCTTTATCTTTTCAAGCAATCCTCTAAAGTAATGATCTTCTTCAGCTTCCGAAGAACAATTTTTATAAAGGAATTTTGCGAAGTCCTGGAAATCAACGTAAGAAGGAATTAAATATAAGTTATCCGTAATTTCTACTTCTAAGCCATCCAAGTTCCCCTCTTGTATACCTTTCATTAATGTTTTTTCAACAGTAACGATTTCATCAGGATTAAGGATTGATTTTGTTAACATTAAAGATTTTGTTGCGTTACTTTGTGGATCAAGATCAACGAGTAATGTACGCTTACCTTTTTTAGCAAATTCATAAGAGTTCAATACAGCATTTGTGGTTTTACCGACTCCACCTTTGTAATTACCTACAGTAATTGTAATGGCCATTTTTAACACTCCAGTTATAGTTTTTGAAATTTCCCTATATCCCTTTATAGAAATAGGGAAAAATAGAAATAGGGAAATAGGGATATTTCCAACTATAGAAATAGGGATATTTCTATATCTTTATGGAAATTATAACAATGATATTTGGGTTATGCAATAGAATCATAGAGTTAGTAATTAATAACAGAAACGTTGATATTAAAAGATTTTTCAGATGTATGAAATGGAGAGAGTTAAGTAATAAATATGAAATTTTTTAGAAGAGATAGTAGACGCAAAAATAACGAAAATAGGGAAATATAGATATAGGGAAAAGGGGAAATATCCCTATATCTATAAGTGGAAATAGGGAAATAGGGAAATAGGGATATTATTCAGAAAGTGCGCAAATTCGCTGTTTACAAAGGATAATGCTTGTTGTAACGTAGTAAACAACAAGCACCATTCTACAAAACAAAACATAATTTGATAGTTTACATAAATGAAGAGCAAGAAGATCGATAGAACAAACTTAAAAACAATTGAATATGAACACAAAACAAAAAGCCACTCCCATATGCTAACGGCTACCAACCGTTGTGGGAATGACTCAGCTCTAGTAATTGCTACCAACACTTACTAGACATGACCTGTAACCATGCAGGAATTCGGTTTAAGTAGTGTACCACCACTATCCTTAAACAATTATGCCTTTCGACTAGGCTTATTTGATATACCCATTTTATCTATGATTCAGCTAAAATTCAACTAGTAAATGCTAGAATTGTATTTTTTGCAGTCAAAAGATATATATAGGGCATCTCTAAGCCTAGAGGTCTTGTGAATGTACAGGCCATTTAGGAATTGGAGATGCCTTTTTGTTTTTTGTTCGCGTGGAATTGCCTGATACCACGTAAATAAAAACTGATAAGCCGTAATTCCGTGCTGCTATACATATAGGAGGAACGTGTTATGTGCGTGGCTAGCTGTTGGTCGTGCAGGGGGTACAGAGTATGCGCCTAAAAAAACAGCACCTCTCATTGGAATCCTGTTCTTCTGGTGAGGGAGGGCGAGAACTTGCCCAGGGACGATTCTCTAAAAGGTTCGGGTGGTTATCGTTAGCATCAAGGTGCTAGGGAGTACATTCAGTTTGTCGTGTAGGGACGATATTACAAGGACAAGCCATAGTAAAAGGATGTATGCGGTGAAAATCGCTGAGTGAACAGGGTCTATACATACGGATACCTTATAAGTGACCGCATGGCGAAAACTAAGACGCTTATCCATCTATTTTGATCGATTACTTTTTTGTGATCTTTCAAAGTAGGGGATAAATCTGCCTTCCAGCCGTGTTCCATAATCGTTCCCACATGATAAAAACCCTCAAGACCTTCAGTCAAGCTTAATTACGAAGAAAAATAGAAAAACATGAGATTGTTTAAGACCTGGGGGAATGATTTACTAAGATAGAGGAATAAATAAGGGATTTATAACTTACTTGGTTAGAGGATAAGGGGATGGATGGCAGAATAGGCTTTATTGCAAGATTTGGTTTTACACATCGGATATAGTACGTGAAATTTAAAAGATTGATTTCTTGTTTATAGAAATAAAGTATTATTTTACAATTGATTAGAAGGATAAAATTTAAGGGGAATATTTTATGACTAATAATCTTATAGAGAAGAATTGGATAGATGATTTTATTAAAACAGATGCATTTTCAGAGGCTTTAGGTATGGTATGGCGTAATGGTTATGAATCAGGAGGTTACTTTCAATTTACTCATAAGTCACAAGTGATAGTAAAAAAGTTTGCTGATTTCTTTGGGAGAAAAATAAGATCAAGATACTGTGAAGATAAAGGGTATGTGGAATGGTATATGTCTATGAATAGTGACCATCCATTTATTACAAAGGTAAAAGAATTTGGTTGGACACCGATACGAGGAAAATCTAGGTTATTTCCTAAAGGTGAGTTTAATAAAAAAATATTCATTAAAAAATATGTTTTATTGAGGCATGAACTTGGCACGATCAAAGTTAAACGACCTAAAAATAAAATTTATGTTAGACCACGCTTTCGTATTCATGGGTCTGAAGATATCTTGGAGCATTTAAATAATTTTATGTTTGAAGAATTAGGCATTAAGAAGAAAAAATTACAAACTGACGGGAAAATACCAAAAGCAAAAATTTTATATTTTCAATCATACAAAGATATAGAGAGTATTTTGATATATATTGGAGCTTCAGAGACATTAGAAACGTTGTATTCGTTCGATTTAGGATTTCATGATGCTGAAGATGAAGAATTTAAGAAGACCGATCTAGGGAAATAAGTAGGTTTTTAGGAGGGGTATTACTATCTCATTGGATAAAAATTTAACATTTTATGATTATAAGAATAGTTTTCAACTTTTAATCTAATGTAAAGTTAGTGAGAGGTTTATTTTATATCAAAATGTTAAATAAAAAAGAGTTAGAAGTGATTATTTGAATAAATTAATATTATTGTCTTTATTGGCTACATTTTGTTTAAATATCGCAGGATGTTCTAATGATATAGCTATACCAAGGGATAATTCTAAACCCTCAATATCTAAGAAGGTTAAATGTATTAACAAAGCATGGTACAAAAAAACATATGTTATGTAATAGTTTAAAGAAACTTTAAATGGTGGATGATAAAGATTACAAGAGAATAATAAAAATTTATTCATCCTAATATTTTTATAATATAATTAATATCTCTAAATTCACCTAAAAAGACTATCAGTAATAGTTAAATTTTGGAAAAATAAAATGTGTTTATAATAAAACCAATGAATTGGATAATAAATAATATACATAAAGAAAAGGCGCCCATATAAGGGTGCCTTTTCCAATAGTTTTTAGCAGAAACAACTGCATCCGATAATGATTAATAAAATAAACAATACAACTAATAAAGCGAAACCTCCAGCGAAACCGCAGCCTTCGCCACAACTACCACCATATCCCATAACAATAGTGCCTCCTTTAGATTAGAGGGTAAAACTAGGGTTCATTCCATGGATTTTAATGGGTTCACTTTACCTTATGTTTTCAAGAATGAATTGAGCAGGTCCTTTTGAAGATAGAAAAAAGACGCCATAAGGCGCCTTCCTTTTAGGTAGATAAGACTTTAGTTTTCCAATCTAAAGAAATTTTGTATCAGCTCTTTGAGAGTATATCATGATATTCGCTTGATTTATTATGCATTTTTACATATATCTTCAAATCCCTCTATTTTCTATTTGATAAAATACAATTCCAATATTGTTAATAATTAAATAAATATTTATATAAATTGAAAATATTTACAAATTTTATAAAAGTGATACATTTAAGGTGCAAGTTATAAAACATATTTAAGGGGGATTTATTATGTTTAAGAAATTAGTAGTAGGAACATTAGCAACTGGTATCGCATTAACTGGAGGGATTGGAGCAGCATCAGCAAGTACAGAAGGTGTAGATAATACTAAAAATGCAGCACCAATTGTCCAACGTACCCAAATACTTAAAGATGATTTCAGCCTGATAAATGGTGAAAGAGAAGTATCGTTCGAGCATGTAAAAAAAGCAGATATGAGAGTTCATATGACAAACAATACTAAAGGTACACTTGACTGGTCTTTAAAAGACTCAAAAGGTAATGTTATTGGTTCTGGATCGTTAGCAGCAGGAAAGGGTTTTACAAATACGTACAATACTCTTTCAAAAGGTAAATATAAGCTTAAAGTTACTCACAGAAATGGTGGTTCTGGATCGTTCTATGCAGCTGCTCGTACTTTAGACTAGTATACATAGAACCAGTTTAAGCGTATTGAAGAAGAACGATCAGAGAGTTTGGGGATTAAGGAGTTTTGTCATAATATCATCGTTTGCAAATACAAAGTCACAAAATGCCTACCTAGGGAAATAGGTAGGCATTTTTAATGCAGAAAAAAGACACCCAAAGGTGCCTTTTACGTTGTAATAAATTTAAATACATAGTACATAAAGAATAACAAAGATAGACTTGCTAATCTGCCAGCAATTGATTCTTTCATAAATTTCATAAGTATCACTTTGACAATCAATGCTAAGAATAACGGTATAAACAGTACCATAGCAAGTTTGATAGCTAAGTCGTTTATAGTTGGATTAAACGCTTCAAAGTTAATAATGATATTCACTTATCCCTCTTTTTATCTGTTTATATTTATAATTAGATTTATATTGTTTTGACTAATAAAGAGACGTTAATTTGAGAACCATTTATTTTTGGATTATAAGAGTACTCTCACATTTACGACAAGCGATCTTCTCTTCTTCAAAAATGAATAGATTCTCAGCATCACATTCTGGGCATACAACTGCAAATGGTGTTTTTATATTTTTATAGCATAGGAAAGAAAAGAATGCCATGATTAGAGCAGGTATAATAAGCATCATAATTAAGAATAGGCCCGCAAAAACGCCTGTAATTATGGAAAGTGGTTTCATTAGTTTTCTACCTACGGAGTTTACTTGATTATCCTTTTTACGAAAAGCAGTGACAAGGTAAGTTTGGGTTTCTTTTACTGGCTCAAATGCATTTACCGTATTGTAATCTTGTTCATCCATAGTGGGATAGGAAGTGTTTGGTCCTTGATATCCTCGTTGTATATAATAATTGTTTGACTCAGCTATTCGTGGTGTATACGAGATTCCAGTTCCAGGTACATAAGTTGCTGTTCTTGATTCAGGTGAAATAGAGTTCCCTCCCATACCTGTGTATGTAAAGTTAATTTTCACACCCGGGGAAAACTGGATAATTCTACGAAATTTATAACCCATAATATTGTATCCTCTCCATCTAATTAATATAATTAGCAAATAATAATATTAAATTTTTAATCTAATATTAATATATTAAGTTAAAGTAAACCAATAAAAAAGAGTAATATTGAAGTTTACTAATTTAAGGCGTTTTAGGAGTCCATTTTCACATGAAAAAGACAACCTAAAACGCCTTTCTCCGACTTGAACCACTTTAATTTTAATAATATGTATTGGACTCCCTTCCAAACATTATTTTACTACATTAAGTAATGTCAGTTGTTAAGAAAAAAAGGCACTCTTTCGAGTACCTTTTTCCTATTCTACTTTTAAATTAATTTCTTTACCTGTCATACCGCCACTAGCTTTTAAGAAAAGTCCTTCAGCATCTTTTGGTATATCAAATACAATTTTCCCTGTCTGTGTTAGACCAGGATTTAATTGTTTTAAGAAGAAGTCAGTTTTTCCACCGTTAGCTAAGTCAAAAGATGATTGACCTTGTACAGAAGATGTGAATTCACGACCTTTGTTATCTACCAATTTAAAGCTGTTAGTATCAACAGTGATAGCGTCTTTTTGATTATTAGTAAGTGTAACTTCTAAAATCTTAAAGACACCTTGTGCTTGTTCTTTTGAGTATTCATTACCCACAGAATCTACTGTTTCCATAGATCCTACAGAGATTTTCACATCAGAAGATACACCTTCTTTTGATACAGCTTTAGTGTCTGTTGAAGTTTTTTCTGTTGAATCTCCGCCACCAGCAACCATAGCAATTATTCCAATTACAAATAAAACTATAATGCCCAGGCATCCAAACTTAAATATTTTTCCCACGTTTGTTCCTCCAATTATGTAAAATGTAAGATTGCCACGTTAATAATAACAAATTAAATATCTTTATATTGTCATATTATGTCGAAAGGAAATAAAAAGATAGTTTAGAAGTTTTAGACTATATTTCTGTCCTATAATTTATTTTTCCCATCTATCTCTTATTCATAAAGAAAAGACACCCTAAGGTGCCTTCCTCTGACTTGAACCATCTTAATTAAAATAATATGTATTGGACTCCCATCCTATTATTATTTTACCATGTTTATTATCTATTTTATTAAATTATTACTGGGCCTCTTGCTCACCTTTAGCTTTCATTTGTTTTTCATATACATATTTTGCTGTTGAAAAATCAGTAGGAAAATCACGTAGTGCCTTATTTATAATATTTAATTCTTCTTGCGACTTAATTTCAATGTTATTTAAATAGTCAAATGCTTTGGATTGTTTATTTGCAACATAATTTTGAGTAGAATAATCATCTGGGAAGTCTTTCTTAGCTTTTTCTTTAACCTTATTCATAGCTTCTGTTTTGTCGATGTTCTTTACTGGGTTCGCTAATGTTCCAGTAGTTTGTTCCGGTTTAGGTACTTCTTTCTTTTCCGGTTGAGACTCCGGCTTTACGTCTTCTTTTTTAGGCTGTTCTTGTTCTTGTGGTTTAGGTGTTTCTTGACTCGGCTGTGTAGTTTTTTGAAGTGAACTAGTTTGCTCTTTTTCATAGGAGTCTACTTTAGATTTCAACTCTTTGATTTGTGTTTTTAATTCTTGCTGTTCATTAAAGTGTTGATCGATAAGTTTATCCATATCTTTTTGTGAATACTTAGGTTTCATATCTTCTGATTTGGAATCTTTAAAAATAGCTACGGAAGCAATGATAGCTACTAGTACAGCGATAATTCCAATGATTAGTTTTTTATTCATTTATGTTCCTCCTAAAATACAATAATATTATTATATAACAATTAAACGTTTATAGGTAGAAAAAAAGACACCCAAAGGTGCCTTCCTCCGACTTGAACAATCCTGTATTAATGCTGTTCCAATTAATAAATTAAATTATATAAATAATTTGTTATACTTCCATGTACCCTAGCTGATATAATGTATAAGTCAATTATTGGTTAATTAAAGGTACATATATTAGGAGGTACATAAGCCATGTTAGAGGTAGTTTCGGCATTTTTCTTACTAATTCTCTATTCCATTGTTTATCTCTTTTCAAGTGGAGAAACTAAGCAAATAGCAAAAAAAAATTTAAAAGAAATTCTTAATAGTCCTGATGGAATAATAATATTAATCGTTGTTGCGGCACTTTTAATCGGGGGGATATATTTATTAACATTATGATTTCAGGTATCTTAGTTTAAAACGTATAAGGAAATTAATAGCACGCATTAAGGAGGTACATAAGTAATGATAGATATAATATTCTCATTCTTCTTAGT
>NZ_BEZT01000007.1:0-58573 GCF_003402455.1 Bacillus sp. HMA207
AGCGTTCATCCTGAGCCAGGATCAAACTCTCCAATAAAGTTAGTTTGTCTAGCATCTAAAATAAAAATTGACGTTTCACGTTGTTTGTTTCGTTCAGTTTTCAAAGAACTACTTGATCGCTCGTTTGCGACTTCCTTATGTTAACATCTTCGTTAGTTAATGTCAACTAAGTTTTTCAATTTCTTTTTGTCGTTTTCTGCGTTTCCGCATCAGCGACGGTTATTAATTTAACATATACAAACTATTAACGTCAACACTTTTTAATAAAAAATTCTTTTTCTTACATAACGAATACATTCTTCTGTGTTAGCTACTCTCCGGAATAAACAGAAAATGATTTTATATCTTTCTTCCATGGCTTTTTTTACAACTTCATGAATACGCTCATCTTCAAAATCAAATAAAAGTTCCTCTAATTCTCTCTTCAATATGTATTCCATTTCTTTTCTCTCTTCTTTTGTCAACATCAGCCCAAGCAAACAATCACCTCAATAATTCCTTACGCAACAATAAACGTTCCGCTCATTTTCAATTATCACAATCCTATCATCCATTATATCCACTACTTACGATATTAATCCTTTGTTCTCTTTTTTATATTTCCAGCATATATGTAACTGAAAAGGATTGGACAAAGGGGCGTAATATTATGTTTTTCTTTTTTATTACGAGTAAGAGAAATTTTAAACACATTAGCTTAATAGTGATACTGTCCTTATTTACAGCATGGCTACTCTTTTTAAAAACATATTCACATGAATCTGCTTTTTCAACTGCTACAGGCCCTAAAGTAATTTACAAAGGAGACACCGCTAAAAAGCAAGTTGCATTTACGTTTGATATTAGTTGGGGAGACAAAAAAGCAATTCCAATCCTAGATACTCTTAAAGAAAAAGAAATTAAGAATGCAACCTTCTTCCTTTCTGCTGCATGGGCCGAAAGACACCCCGATATTGTAGAGCGAATCATGAAAGATGGACACGAAATCGGTAGTATGGGGTACAATTACACATCCTATACTTCTCTAGAGACAAATGAAATAAGACGAGACCTTTTACGAGCACAAGATGTTTTTACGAAACTTGGTGTAAAACAAGTCAAGCTGTTACGTCCACCTAGTGGCGAATTTAACAAAGCAACCCTTAAAATCGCAGAATCACTTGGATACACCGTCGTGCATTGGAGTAATAATTCAAACGATTGGAAAAACCCAGGTGTAAATAACATCGTTTCCACTGTCTCTAATAATTTGAAAGGTGGAGATATCGTCTTATTACACGCATCCGATTCTGCCCTTCAAACAAATAGAGCTTTACCGCTGCTCCTGCAAAAAATAAAAAGTGATGGATATGAGCAAATATCCGTTTCACAACTTATTTCCAACACAAGTACGAAAAGTGAGGATGTGAAGTAGCTTCTTCCCTACTACTCTTCACGCATAAAAAGCTCTACTACCTTTCAAGAAGGTGGTAGAGCTTTTTTAATCATACCATTTACAACATTATAACTGCTGTTGTATAAAACCTCTCTATTAAGCTGATTTACTTGTTTTTCCGATTAAACGATGTAATACAAGTAATTGATATGCATTACATAACAATAGCGGTATAACCATTAAATATAACCAATCTGTATCATTAATCCGAAGCGCCGGTACCCATTCAAGGATCGTTACAACAACCATAAAGAACAGAGCTGGCACAAATGCTTTTTTATTTGTTTCTTTACTTTTTACATAAGCAACAATTGCTCCAAACACAAATAACATTCCAGCAACAAGTATATTATTCCCTAACGAGACTTCCCCATTTGCAATAAGTACAGATCTTAAATACACAAAATCAAATAATACGAATGCAATAAAGAAGAGCTGGACTGCATTCCATAAAGAAGATGAGCGAAACATCCCTAGTCCAAAACGGTGGATTGTTAAATATGCAAAGAATCCCATTTGACTTATAACACTAAAAATAAATCCTACACCCATCAGCCAGAAAGATACTGCTAAAATCTCCTTACCGTCGAAATTTTGAAAAAATTTATCATACTTGTCCCACTCCAAAACAAAACCAATAATAACTGTGCTAATCCCACCAAGAAACAACGTCGTTAAAAATAGTCGTACCCACTTGCGGCTATTCACAACACATCCCCCATTATCCTTATATTTCTAATTAAATTGTATCAATGACAATTTCAAAAAGCTAGCCATGTTCATGTATAAATTCCTTAAAGATATTTATATTAAAAAGAGAGAACTGTGCTGAAAGGAGTTCCAACTTATGAAACGGATGCTATTCATTTTCGTTTCTTCTTTTCTACTTATCGCACTTGCAGCATGCGCACAAGGAAAAGAAACGAAATCCGAACTAGATTACGATCAAACAAAGAAAATGATTGTTGATATTTTAAAAACAGATCAAGGTAAGAAAGCTATTCAAGATGTATTAACTGATGAAAAAATGAAACAAGCACTCATACTAGATGAAACAGTAGTAAAGAAAACGATTGAAGATGCCATGGTATCCGATAAAGGGCAACAATTCTGGGAAAAGCTCTTTAAAGATCCTGAGTTCTCATCAAAATTTGCTAAAAGTATGGGGAAAGAACAAACTCAATTAATGAAAACCTTATTAAAAGACCCTGAATACCAAGCAGGCGTTATAGAAATTATGAAAAATCCTGAAGTAGAAAAAATGATGTTACAAACAATGAAGAGTAAAGAATACCGTCAATATCTACAACAAGTACTAACAGAAACTGCTGAAAGTCCACTCTTCCAAGCCAAGATGATTGATATCATTAGTAAAGGTGTGCAAAAAGCTGAAAAAGGCGGATCTGGCAAGAAAGAAGCAGGCGGTGACGGTGGTTCTCAAGGCGAGAAGAAGGAAGAACAGTAAAAAATAATAACTATAATAACGAGTGGACAATTTATATATTGTTCACTCGTTATTACTTTATCTTGCTATTAACAGACAAAATGGACCCCTCTAATTAAGCGAAAGGTTTACTAGCAACAAAAGCCTTATTGTTGTCAGTAACAGGTGAACCCCACTGATTAAAGTTTCACTTTATTTTTGTGTAACAGCTGTTTTATCAATTACTGTTTCAGCTATTTTACTATAAATAATGCCCGTTGTATGTGTATTTTCATATACTGAAGGAGCAAAGTCTTCTTTATTCCAATCGGGTTGTTGCAGTGGAATACGACCAAGAACATTCGTTTGTAATTCGGTAGCTAACTTATCTCCCCCACCTTTTCCAAATACATATTCTCTCTCACCAGTTACCTTACTTTCAAAATATGCCATATTCTCAACAACACCAAGAATACTATGTTCAGTGCGCAATGCCATCGCTCCAGCACGCGCTGCTACAAACGCAGCTGTTGGATGAGGCGTCGTTACAATAATCTCTTTGCAAGATGGCAACATTGAGTGCACATCTAACGCAACATCACCTGTGCCTGGTGGCAAATCTAGTACTAAATAATCTAAATCGCCCCATTCTACTTCTGTGAAGAAGTGGTTTAACATTTTCCCAAGCATAGGTCCTCTCCAAATAACTGGTGCATTATCCTCTACAAAGAAGCCCATTGAGATTACCTTTACACCTAAACGTTCCACCGGAATTATCTTGTCACCTCTTACGATAGGACGTTTTTCTATCCCCATCATGTCTGGCACACTAAAACCGTAAATGTCCGCATCAATAATACCAACTTTTTTTCCTAAACGAGCTAAAGCAACTGCAAGGTTAACGGAAACAGTTGATTTTCCCACGCCACCTTTTCCACTCGCTACTGCTAAGAATGTTGTTTTTGAATTAGGTGACAATAAAGATTCACTTTGCTCTTCTTCTTGTTCCGGTGCAAACTGAGCTAATTCCTCTTCTGTAAATTCTGCAAAACGAAGTCCAACTGTTGCTGCCCCAAGTTCTTTTACTAACTTTACAATTCCAGACTGCAACTGCATTTGTTCCGCTGTACCGGTTTTTACGATTGCAATTTTGACACTCACATGTTCCTTCTCTGGCTTGACTGTTACCTCTTTAATTGCACTTGTTTCTTTTAATGTTTTATGTAAAAACGGATCTACAATCCCTTCTAACGCTTCAACCACTTGCTCTTTCGTTACCATAATTAGCCCAGCCCCCTGTATGAAAAATAACGTAATGTTAATTGAATTTATCTCTGCTTATCCTTGAAATAAATGCGTTTACATTTCCAGTATAACATATTTTCCGAAAACTTCGTTAACGAGAGAAGCTCAAAAAAATCCTCCTTATTCTGGAGGATTTCCTTTTTCCGTGAAATAACGTAATATACCACGGTATATTGCAGCTGCTACCTTTTGCTGATATTTCTCCGAATTTAACATATACCTTTCGTTCACATTCGATAAAAAGCCAGCTTCAATTAAAGCACCTGGTGTTTTAGAATACTTTAATAAATATACATGCGAAATTGTCTTAGCAGAACGATTCGTGTTCTCTAAACTTGTTCTCAATTCAGCCTGTATAAATTTTGCAGCACGTTCATTTTCAATCGAAGAGCGGTAATAGAACGTTTGTGCGCCTTTCGATCCACTACTAGTTAAAGCATTTAAATGAATACTTGCAAAAAAGTCTACATCAGGTTTATTGATGATTTCTACACGTTTTTTTAAATCCTCTGCTTTACGTCTACTATATGACTTTGTATCTTTGTTAGCTAAATCATAATCTCCCTCACGCGTTAAAATAACTAGTGCACCTTGTTCTTGTAAATAGTCTTGTACCTTTTTTGTAATTTCAAGCGTAATATCCTTTTCTATAATATCCTTTCCACCAACAGCCCCTCCATCTGGTCCACCATGCCCAGCATCTAACACAATTACTTTCCCTGATAAGGGTAAATTCCAAGCTCGCCACGATTTTGTAATTTGAAATTCTTGCTTGACTAAAAAAAACAATACAACCGCAGCGAGTGCAAAAGAGATAATTCGAATTCTCTTCATACCTTTCCTCCTCCAGCTAGTCCCTCTAATTACTTATATGGGACAAGAGGAAAGTTTATGCTTGTCTTAATGAAGCTTTAATCGATATCTTCTTTCACCTTTTTCATACCCTTCTTGCCACCACAATCCTATAAACTGCTGACAAGATTCAAAAAGTAACTCCTCATCTTTCAACTTTATTTCTCGCATAGTCATACTCGTTAAAAATTGAAATAGCGTTTCAGTTAATTGTTGTTCTTCTTCTAAAGCTCTATATTTCACATCAAAAAACGATTCACCATAATAACCAAATTTACTGTATCTCGCTCCTAATAAATAAGATTCTATCCCTAATTCAATACAGTAATCTTCATACTGACGATGAAGCTCTTGCATTTGAAAGGCATCACGAATATTTGAACGCAATGTTTTTAATGATAATTCCCGCAACATCTTCCGCTCGTATTTTAACTGCTTTTCTTTTTGTTTTTCTTGTAAGCTGACAATGACATTCATAGTACATATAAACCTCCCTAATACGTATTAGTCTAAACTTCTAAAGAAGAAGCATACGCGTGGCGGGAGCACTAAAATATTCCAAGCTATAAAAATTGCAAAAGAGGAATGAAACATAAAAAACCCCAACCAAAATGGTTGGGGTTTGTAGTTCGCAAAAATTAACGTTTTGAGAACTGAGGTGCACGACGTGCGCCTTTAAGACCGTATTTTTTACGCTCTTTCATACGTGCGTCACGAGTTAATAGACCTGCACGTTTTAATGTTAGACGGTATTCTGGATCAGCTTTTAATAAAGCGCGAGAAATACCGTGACGAATAGCACCAGCTTGACCAGTGTATCCACCACCATTTACGTTTACAAGTACATCGTAGTTACCTAAAGTTTCTGTTGCAACTAGAGGTTGTTTCACTACTTCACGTAATGCAGCAAATGGGATATAGTTTTCAAAATCACGACCGTTAATGATAACGCGTCCTTCGCCTGGAACTAGGCGTACGCGCGCTACTGAACTCTTACGACGTCCAGTGCCATAGTATTGAACCTGTGCCAAAGTAAGCCCTCCTTTAATTAATTATCCGCGAAGTTCGTAAACTTCTGGTTTTTGTGCTTGGTGTGGATGCTCTGCTCCAGCATACACGTTAAGTTTCTTAGAAACTTGACGGCCTAAGCGTCCTTTTGGAAGCATGCCTTTAATTGCAAGCTCTAACATTTGTACAGGGTAGTTTGTACGCATTTCAAGAGCTGTTCTTTGCTTAAGTCCACCTGGGTGGTTAGTGTGACGGTAGTAAATTTTATCGTTTAATTTATTACCTGTTAAATGAATTTTCTCAGCGTTAATAATAATTACATGATCACCCGTGTCAACGTGTGGTGTAAATGTAGGTTTGTTTTTACCACGTAAAATGGATGCTACTTCACTAGCAAGGCGACCTAAAGTTTGACCTTCAGCATCAACCACATACCATTTACGCTCAACTTCGTTAGCTTTTGCCATAAAAGTCGTACGCATGTGTTTCCCTCCTCGTTATCTTTTCCATAGAAAAAATCTATTGTTTATCTTAAACACGATTTCCTTCCGGGGCTAATCGTGGTTTTAGAAACAATACCATATGTTATGATATACTTTTGAGTTTCTAATGTCAAGCAAATGTTACACCAGGATTAGTTGTTATAGTTTACCTCCCATAAGTAAAGCCCATGACCTGGAGCCATCTTTCCAGCAAACTGACGATTTTGTTTCGCTAAAATCTCTGGAATGCTATCAGGATCAAGCTTTCCTTGCCCTACGCTAAGTAACGTACCAACAATAATTCTGACCATATTATATAAAAATCCATTACCTACAAAACGAAAAATTATTTCATCATTTTGTTCAATTAACTCGATTTCATAAATTGTTCGCACTTTATCTTTTTTGTCAGTTTTTGCCGAACAAAAAGAAGTGAAATCATGTGTTCCAATAAAATAAGGAATTGCTTTTCTTATAGAGTTGATTTCGAGCGGGTATGGATATTGATATACGTAATTTCTACGGAATACATCCGCAGTCTTTGATAATAATACACGATAACGATATTCTTTTTTCTCAACACCGTAACGTGCATGAAATTCTTCTGTTTTTTTCTCTACTTGCCTAATAACAATATCATCTGGCAACATTGTGTTTAAAGCATTAATCCATTGCCATTCTTCAAGAGACAAAGGAGTATCAAAGTGTATTACTTGTCCTTTTGCATGAACTGTAGAATCTGTTCTACCAGATGCCTGAACACGAACAAGTTCTCCCTTATGCAATTTCTGCAATGCTTTTTCTATCTCCTGTTGAACAGTACGATGGTTCGGCTGAATTTGATAACCACAAAAATGCATGCCATCATATGCAACCGTACATTTTATTCTATCCATTTCTCTATTCTCCATTACGATCGCACCCATGCCAAAATACAAGCTAAACAAAATAAGCTGACAATCGTTACTGTATCGCTTGTTTTCCAGCGTAGTTGCCTAAATTTAGTACGTCCTTCACCACTTTGATATCCACGAGCTTCCATCGCAATGGCTAAGTCCTCTGCACGCTTAAAAGCACTGATAAACAGAGGAACGAGCAGTGAAATAATAGCTTTCATTCTATCTTTTATCGGTCCCCCGGCAAAATCAATACCACGTGACGCTTGTGCTTTCATTATTTTACTCGTTTCATCCATTAATGTCGGGATAAAACGAAGAGAAATTGACATCATTAATGCGATTTCATGAACAGGAACCTTTATACGCTTCAACGGCTTTAATAACGTCTCCAAACCATCTGTAATTTCAATAGGTGTCGTCGTTAACGTTAATAATGTCGTCATTAAAATAATAACGAAGAATCGTACAGAAATGTATATCCCTTGCTCTAATCCTTTTTCATATATCGAAAACCAACCAAGCTGGAATAGTACATCCCCCTCTTTATTTGTAAAAATATGCAGGAAAAATGTAAAAAGAAAAATCCATAAAATTGGTTTTAAGCCCGAAAGTACATAACGAATCGGCACTTTTGCAAAAAATAAAGCAATGAGTGCATATAAAAATAAAAATCCATATGAAATCGCATTATTTGCTAAGAAAACAACAAATACATATAAAAAGACAATCAGCAGCTTCGTACGTGGATCAAGTTGATGAATAAGTGAATTCCCCGGGATATATCTCCCAATAATCAACTGCTGCATGATTCATGACCACCTTTTCGTAACACCTGCACAACTTCATGAGTAAGATCCTCTAAAGATAAGGTAGCCTTTGGAATTGAAATACCAAACTTCTCTTCAATTGCACGTTTATACTTTAATGACATAGGAAGATCCACACCAATTTTCTCTAGTTCATCAGCATGTGAAAATACTTCCTCTGCACTTCCTTGCAAAAAGACCGTTCCTTTATGCATAACTACAATCTGCTCCGCATACTGAGCAGCATCCTCCATATTATGCGTTACAAGGATGACTGTAAGACCCTTCTCCTTGTGCAGCTTATAAAACATCTCCATAAGTTCGTTCTGCCCTTTTGGATCTAGTCCTGCTGTAGGTTCATCTAATACAAGCACTTCAGGTTCCATTGCCAGTACACCCGCTATAGCAACACGTCTCATTTGTCCACCACTTAATTCGAACGGAGAACGTGCTAACAGTTCTGGTTCTAGCCCTACAAGTTCAATTGCCTTTCTAGCCTTTTGCCTTGCTTCGTCTACAGATACTCCAAAATTAGTAGGGCCGAAACAAATATCTTTCTCCACAGTCTCTTCAAACAACTGATGTTCTGGGAATTGAAAGACAACCCCTACTTTCTTACGTAGTGGCTTTAGCTTTTTTTCTTTCTTTCCTGCCGAAATCAAATGTTCACCAATTTGAACTGTACCATTTGTCGGCTGCAATAAACCATTTAAATGTTGAATCATCGTCGACTTTCCTGAACCAGTATGACCGATAATGGCATAATAGCCCCCACTTGGAAACGACACGTCTACATCATAAAGTGCGCGTCTTTCAAATGGAGTTTTATATTGATAACGATGTTCTACTTTTTGGAATGTAATCTCCAAAGTTCGTTCACCAAGCTTTCCATTGTAAGATGCGTATTTTGCAAGAGAATTTCATTTCTTTTTAATAATTCTGCTATTTTCACCGAAAACGGTACATCTAAGCCAATTTCTTGGAGCATATGAGAGGATTTGAAAATTTTTTCTGGAGTCCCTTCCTCTAATATTTCTCCCTTATTTAAAATAATGACACGATCTGACTGTGCCGCTTCTTCTAAATCGTGCGTAATTGATAACACGGTAATACCTTTTTGAGTAACAAGTTGTCTAACCGTTTCTACTACTTCACGTCTCCCTTGAGGGTCTAACATTGACGTTGCTTCATCTAATATTAAAATAGATGGTTGAAGTGCTAAAACGCCTGCTATTGCCACTCGCTGCTTTTGCCCACCAGATAAGGAATGAGGCTCATCATTAAGAAAATCTTCCATACGGACAAGTTGCAAGGCCTGTTCTAATCTTTCAATCATTTGTTCTCTTGGCATTCCGATATTCTCCAAGCCAAATACAACATCATCTTGCACTGTCGTTCCAACAAATTGATTATCTGGATTTTGAAATACCATTCCAATTTGTTTTCGAACATCCCATACCGTTTCCTCTGATAAAACCATTGTATCATTTACTGTAATAGTCCCTGCTTCTGGCAAAAACAAACCATTCAATAATTTTGCAAGTGTAGACTTTCCTGAACCGTTTTGACCAATAATAGATACCCATTCTCCCTCATATAAGGAAAATGAAACATCTTTTAATGCATAAGTGGCTGCCCCAGGATATTGAAATGATATATTTTCTATCCGAAGTTTCTCTTTTTTCAATAGAAGGCACCCTTTCCTTCGCCAAGTTAGCCTATTTTTATATTTAAAAAAAAGGGCCATGACCAGTTTCTTGAAAAGAACTGTCCTGCCCTTTTAATTATCATTATACTAACTCGATAATTACCATTGGTGCTGCGTCTCCGCGACGTGGACCAATTTTTGCAATACGAGTGTATCCGCCTTGGCGCTCAGCATAGCGTGGAGCTACATCAGCGAATAGTTTTTGAAGTGCATCTTGACCAGTCTCAGCGTTAGCTACTTCATTGCGAATGAAAGCTGCTGCTTGACGACGAGCATGAAGATCTCCGCGTTTACCTAAAGTGATCATTTTTTCCACTACAGAACGAAGTTCTTTTGCACGAGTTTCTGTCGTTTGGATGCGCTCGTTGATAATTAAATCAGTAGCTAAATCACGTAACATAGCTTTACGTTGCGCACTTGTACGGCCTAATTTTCTGTATGCCATTCGTAGTTCCCTCCTTTGTTGATGGGTTTAAATCCTCAGTCGTCTTTACGTAAACCTAAACCTAATTCCTCAAGTTTATGTTTAACTTCTTCTAAGGATTTACGTCCTAAGTTACGAACTTTCATCATATCTTCTTCTGTTTTGTTCGCAAGCTCTTGTACAGTATTAATTCCTGCACGTTTTAGGCAATTATAAGAACGAACAGAAAGGTCTAGTTCTTCGATAGTCATCTCAAGAACTTTCTCTTTTTGATCTTCTTCCTTCTCGACCATAATCTCAGCATTTTGTGCTTCATCAGTTAAACCAACAAAGATATTTAAATGCTCAGTTAAGATTTTGGCACCTAAAGAGATAGCTTCTTTTGGCCCGATGCTTCCATCCGTCCATACATCAAGCGTAAGCTTATCATAATTAGCCACTTGTCCGACACGTGTCTTTTCCACTTGGTAAGTCACACGTGATACTGGAGTATAAATAGAATCAATAGGAATTACTCCTATTGGTTGATCTTCGCTTTTATTTGCATCAGCTGGCGTATACCCACGGCCACGCTTTGCAGTTAAACGCACGCGGAAATGCGCATCTTTTGCTAACGTTGCAATGTGTAAATCTGGATTTAAGATTTCTACATCACTATCGTGAGTAATATCAGCAGCTGTGACAATACCTTCGCCCTGTACATCAATTTCCAACGTCTTCTCTTCTTCAGAGTAGATTTTAAGAGCTAACTTTTTCAAGTTTAAGATGATCGTCGTAACGTCTTCTACTACGCCCTCAACTGTTGAAAATTCATGTAATACGCCATCGATTTGGATAGCAGTAACAGCGGCACCAGGGAGTGAGGATAAAAGAATACGACGTAAGGAGTTACCCAAAGTAGTACCATATCCACGCTCAAGCGGTTCAATTACGAATTTACCATATTTAGCATCTTCGTTAAGTTCAACCGTTTCGATTTTCGGCTTTTCGATTTCAATCATTAACTAAACCCTCCTTCAAAACGTCGAAACCCCGGTTAAACAAAGGTATAACCCCTGTCTAACCGAAAGTCCCCCTTAGGCAGTTCCCGATTGTGCACAACAAGCGATGTTTCTGTACGAAATTTCTCGATAATGCATCATATCCATTATAGACAAAAGGGAAAATTCTATACAGAAAAATTACACACGACGACGTTTTGGTGGACGACATCCATTATGAGGAACTGGAGTAACATCTCTAATTGCTGTTACTTCTAGACCTGCAGCTTGAAGAGCACGAATTGCAGCTTCACGACCAGCACCAGGACCTTTAACAGTAACCTCTAAAGTTTTTAAACCGTGTTCCATTGCAGCTTTAGCAGCAGTTTCAGCAGCCATTTGCGCAGCGAATGGAGTAGATTTACGAGATCCACGGAAACCAAGTGCACCAGCACTAGACCAAGAAAGTGCGTTACCGTGAGTATCTGTAAGTGTTACGATTGTGTTGTTGAAAGTAGAACGAATATGAGCTATACCAGCTTCAATATTCTTTTTCACACGTTTTTTACGAGTGTTTGTTTTACGTGCCATTGTTAGTTCAACCTCCTTTACTTATTATTTCTTTTTATTTGCTACTGTACGACGTGGACCTTTACGTGTACGAGCATTGTTTTTAGAGTTTTGACCACGAACTGGTAAACCACGACGGTGACGAAGACCACGGTAAGAACCGATCTCCATTAGACGTTTGATGTTAAGAGATACTTCACGACGAAGGTCTCCCTCAACTTTAATACGATCGATGATATCACGGATACGTCCTAATTCGTCTTCCGTTAAATCACGAACTCGTGTTTCTTCAGAAATACCTGCTTCAGCAAGAATTTTTTCAGCAGTTGTGCGACCAATGCCGAATACGTAAGTTAAAGAAATAACAACGCGTTTGTCTCGAGGAATATCTACACCTGCGATACGTGCCATTACGAATGCACCTCCTTCTGATTAACCTTGTTTTTGTTTATGTTTAGGGTTTTCACAAATAACCATTACTTTTCCACGTCTACGAATAACTTTACATTTTTCGCAGATTGGTTTAACTGACGGTCTTACTTTCATGTCTCGAACCTCCTTAAAGATTACGGAGTGCTATATTATTTAAAACGGTACGTAATACGACCACGATTTAAATCGTACGGAGATAATTCTACCGTAACTTTGTCTCCTGGTAAAATACGAATGAAGTTCATACGGATTTTACCAGAAACGTGAGCCAATACGACATGCCCATTCTCTAATTCTACTTTGAACATAGCATTTGGCAACGTTTCAAGAACGGTACCTTCGACTTCAATTACATCATCTTTAGCCATTCAATAGTTCTCCCTTCTTCAAATCAGTAACATTTTACACTGCTCTGAAATCCCGGAGAGCCAGCTACTTATAAAGTGGTAAGGATTTCGTATCCTGCTTCTGTAAGAGCAATCGTGTGCTCAAAATGGGCACACCATTTACCATCTACCGTTACCACTGTCCAGTCATCAGATAGTGTTTTTACATATCGTCTTCCTTGATTCACCATCGGCTCAACACAGATGACCATTCCCGGCTTTAATCTAGGGCCTCTATTTGGTGGACCATAGTGCGGGATTTGAGGGTCCTCATGTAAGTCTTGCCCGATTCCGTGACCAACATACTCCCTAACGATCGAGAATCCATTCTCTTCAGCATGGGTTTGAACCGCATGTGAGATATTTGATAATCTCTCGCCTGGTTTTACTTGTTCTAGACCAAGATACAACGATTTTTCTGTGACATCAAGTAGCTTTTGAACAGATTCAGAAATGTTTCCAACTGGATACGTCCATGCAGAATCTCCATGGTACCCATTGTATTTCGCACCAATATCGATACTGATGATATCGCCCTCTTTGAGCTTGCGCTTCCCTGGAATTCCGTGTACAAGCTCTTCATTTACAGAAGCACATATGCTCCCCGGAAATCCGTTGTATCCTTTAAAAGATGGCGTAGCACCATATTTTTGAATCGTCTTTTCCGCTATTTGATCGAGCTCTTTCGTTGTAATTCCTGGAGTAATGTGCTGTTTCAACTCTTGATGAGTCAAAGCAACGATCCTGCCAGCTTCTCGCATGATTTCTATCTCGCGAGGAGTTTTGCAGATTATCATTACGCTAAGCCTCCGATGAGAACATCGATATCAGCAAATACTTTATTGATATCTTGCTCACCATTAATGCTTTGTAAGTAACCAAGCTCTTCGTAGAAATCAAGCAAAGGTTTTGTTTGCTTAATATTTACATCTAAACGATTTGCTACAGTTTCTTCATTGTCATCAGAGCGTTGATATAATTCGCCACCACATTTATCGCACACATCAGCTTTTGCTGGTGGATTGAATTCTAAGTGGTAAGTCGCACCGCACTCTTTACAAATGCGACGGCCTGTAAGGCGTTTTAATAACAACCCTGAATCCACATTAATGTTTAAAACATAGTCGATTTTTTTGCCAAGATCTTTCATAATTTCTTCAAGAGCTGATGCTTGTGCAACAGTTCGTGGGAAACCGTCTAGTAAGAAACCTCTTACGCAGTCGTCTTGACTTAAACGTTCACGAACGATTCCGATTGTAACTTCATCTGGAACAAGTGCACCTTTATCAATAAAAGATTTTGCTTGTAGACCCATTTCAGTTTCAGCCTTCATAGCTGCACGGAACATGTCTCCTGTTGAAATGTGAGGGATGTTATACTTGGCAACAATCTGTTCGGCTTGTGTACCTTTACCAGCACCAGGAAGCCCCATTAAAATTAAGTTCATCCTTGTTCCCCCTCAGAGTACATGAGCATGTAGGGAAGACAATTCTTCCCACTTACTCACTGCTTGATAAACCCTTTGTAATGGCGTTTTACCAGTTGGCTTTCTAGCTGCTTCATTGTTTCTAAAGCAACGCCGACAACGATTAACATACTCGTTCCACCGATCTGTGCAGATGGAGGAAGATTTCCCAATTTCGTAAAGATAACTGGTAAGATTGCAATCGCTGCTAGGAAAATTGATCCTACAAAGGTCAAACGATACAAGATTTTTGTTAGATATTGTTCCGTATTCTTACCCGGACGAATACCTGGAACATATCCACCTTGCTTGTTTAGATTCTCTGACATTTGCTCTGGATTAACCTGAACAAATGCATAGAAATATGTGAAGGCTACAATGAGCGCAACATATATGATCATTCCCACTGGGTGAGAATAGTTAAAGTTTGCAATAATCCACTGCGATACATCATGTTTCGGGAAGAACTGTGCAATAGTCGGAGGCGTAATTAAGAATGAAACAGCAAAAATTACTGGAATAACACCAGCACTATTTACCTTAAGCGGTAAATGTGTGTTTTGTGCTCCAGCATAACCACCATTTCCTCCTGTTACACGCTTCGCATATTGAATTGGGATCTTTCTAACAGCCTGTTGAATGAAAATAACACCCACAATAACTGCTAGCACAGCTAGTAAAATCAATGCAACTTTAACGATACTCATGAACAATTGATCTCCGATATTTTGAAACTGTTGCTGATACACTTGAGATATAACACTTGGGATCGCTGCGGCAATACCGCCAAAGATAAGGATGGAAATACCATTACCTACACCTTTAGCTGTAATCTGTTCACCTAACCACATTAAAAATGCAGTACCAGCAGTCAGTACCGTAGCAATGTATAAATAAGTGCTCCAACCTGGATTCAAAATTAATTGTCCACCTACCATACCGTTAAAACCGATTGACATACCAAACCCCTGAATAAACGCAAGAACAATTGTAAAGTAACGGGTGAATTGCGTTAATTTACGACGGCCCATTTCACCTTGCTTCGACCATTCCGAAAATTTAGGAACAACATCCATCTGCAATAATTGCACGATGATGGATGCTGTAATATACGGCATGATTCCCATCGCAAAGATGGAGAAGTTTTTCAAGGCTCCACCGCCAAATGTATTTAGAATACCTAAAGCATTTAATTGATCTTGTGCCTTCAGTACGTCTCCATTTGTAAATGGCACGGGGATAAACGTGCCAATCCTGAATACGATTAACATCGCTAAAGTGAATAATATTTTACGTCTTATCTCAGCAACGCGCATAAAGTTGGAGATTGTACGAAACATTAGATCACCTCAACTGATCCGCCAGCTGCTTCAATTGCTTCTTTAGCACTTGAAGAGAACTTGTGCGCTTTAACAGTTAGTTTTTTCTCTACTGCTCCGCTTGCAAGAACTTTAACACCGTCGTTTAACTTGCTGATAACGCCAGTTTCCAGCAATAATTCAGGTGTTACTTCTGTACCATCTTCAAAACGATTTAACGTTGATAAGTTTACAATAGCAAACTCTTTACGGTTAATGTTTGTGAAGCCGCGTTTTGGTAAACGACGGAATAATGGAGTTTGACCACCTTCGAAGCCAAGACGAACACCGCCGCCAGAACGTGCGTTTTGTCCTTTATGACCTTTACCAGCAGTTTTACCGTTACCAGAACCGATACCACGACCGACACGGTTACGTACTTTACGAGAACCTTCTGCAGGTTTTAATTCATGAAGTTTCATTCCCAGGCACCTCCTTATATTAATGAGTTATCCTTAAGCTTCTTTTACAGTTACAAGGTGAGAAACTTTGTTGATCATACCAAGAATAGCAGGAGTTTCTTCCTTAACTACAGTTGAATTCAACTTTTTAAGACCTAAAGCTTCTACCGTCGCACGTTGATCTTGTGGACGACCAATTACACTACGAGTGAGGGTAATTTCTAACTTTTTCGCCATTTGTTTTCCCTCCTTAACCTAGTAGCTCTTCTACAGATTTACCGCGTAATTTTGCAACATCTTCAGCGCGCTTAAGTTCGCTTAATCCGTTCACAGTAGCGCGAATCATGTTGATTGGTGTGTTAGAACCAAGAGATTTCGAAAGAATATCTTGTACACCAGCTAATTCAAGGACCGCACGAACAGGTCCACCAGCAATAACACCAGTACCCTCAGCAGCAGGTTTTAAGAATACTTCACCAGCGCCAAAATGACCGTTGATTGTGTGTGGAATTGTTGTACCAACTAATGGTACAGCGATTAAGTTTTTCTTAGCGTCTTCGATAGCTTTACGGATTGCGTCTGGTACCTCTTGTGCTTTACCAGTACCGAATCCAACATGACCGTTTTTATCGCCAACTACAACTAGTGCAGCAAAGCGGAAACGACGACCACCCTTAACAACTTTCGCGACACGATTTATCGTAACTACACGTTCTTCAAGTTCTAATTTACTTGGGTCAATGCGATGCATCAATTTTCCCTCCTTTGACCATTAAAATTGTAATCCAGCCTCACGAGCAGCTTCAGCTAGAGCTTTAACACGGCCATGGTATAAGTAACCACCGCGATCAAATACTACTTCTTTAACGCCTTTCTCTACAGCACGCTTAGCAACTGATTCTCCAACTTTCGTAGCAGCTTCAATATTGCTAGTACCGTTAAGAGCAAGGTCTTTATCAAGAGTAGATGCACTTACTAACGTTACACCATTCACATCATCAATAACTTGAGCGTAAATATGTTGGTTAGAACGGAACACGTTTAAACGTGGACGCTCTGCAGTACCAGTAAGTTTAGCACGTACACGTGCATGTCTTTTCTTACGAGTCGCATTTTTATCAGCTTTAGTGATCATTCTTGTCACTCCTTTCTCTCACCTAACGGGTTTACTTAGCAGTTTTACCTTCTTTACGACGAACAACTTCGCCTTCGTAACGAATACCTTTACCTTTGTAAGGCTCAGGAGCACGTACAGCACGGATGTTAGCAGCGAATTCGCCAACACGTTGCTTGTCGATACCTTTAATTACGATCTTAGTTGGTGCAGGTACTTCAACTTCAAGACCTGCTTCCGGAGTCATTTCTACTGGATGAGAATAACCTACGCTTAATACAAGTTTATCACCTTGTTTTTGAGCACGGTAACCAACACCGACTAATTCAAGTCCGCGTGCGAAACCTTCAGTTACACCTTCAACCATGTTTCCGATTAAAGCACGAGTTGTACCGTGTAATGCACGGTGTTCCTTCTGTTCAGATGGACGCTCAACTGTTAATGTATTCTCTTCAATTTTGATAAGCATATCAGCATTGAAAGTACGAGTTAATTCACCTTTAGGGCCTTTTACTGTTACAGTATTGTCTTCTGCAACTGTAATAGTAACACCTGCAGGGATTTCAAGAATCTTTTTACCAATACGAGACATGTGGTCACACCTCCGTTCGTTTTAAATATATATTACCAAACGTATGCTACTACTTCTCCACCAGTTTGTAATTGACGAGCGTCTTTGTCTGTCATTACTCCCTTAGATGTAGAAACAAGAGCGATACCTAATCCGTTAAGTACACGTGGTACTTCGTCAGCTTTAGCGTAAACGCGTAAGCCAGGTTTACTGATACGTTTTAATCCAGTGATTACACGTTCATTGTTTGCACCATATTTCAGGAAAATACGAAGGATACCTTGTTTGTTATCCTCGATGTATTCTACATCACGAATGAAACCTTCACGTTTTAAAAGTTCAGCGATCTCTTTTTTGATTTTAGAAGCAGGAACCTCTAATTTCTCATGACGTACCATGTTCGCATTACGGATGCGAGTAAGCATGTCTGCAATTGGATCTGTCATCACCATGTGTTTTACCTCCTTCCCATTTGTGGGTTTTACCAACTAGCTTTTTTAACACCAGGAATTTGACCTTTATATGCAAGTTCACGGAAACAAATACGGCAAAGTTTAAATTTGCGGTATACAGAATGCGGACGACCGCAGCGTTCGCAACGTGTATACTCTTGTACTTTAAACTTAGGAGTACGCTTTTGTTTCGCTATCATAGATTTTTTAGCCACGTTTTCGCCTCCTCTACTTAGCGTTGGCTTCCATTATTTTTGGAATGGCATACCGAATTGTGTTAACAGTTCACGAGCTTCTTCATCAGTTTTCGCTGTAGTAACGATTACGATGTCCATACCGCGGACTTTGCTTACTTTATCATAATCAATCTCAGGGAAAATAAGTTGCTCTTTAACACCTAATGTATAGTTTCCACGACCATCGAATGATTTCTTAGAAACACCACGGAAATCACGTACACGTGGTAAAGAAACTGATACTAATTTGTCGAAGAACTCATACATTTGCTCGCCGCGTAAAGTTACTTTCGCACCGATTGGCATACCTTCACGAAGACGGAAACCAGCGATTGATTTTTTAGCACGAGTTACAACAGGTTTTTGACCTGTGATTTGTGTTAATTCTTCTACTGCGTTGTCTAACGCTTTTGAGTTAGATACCGCGTCACCAACACCAGTGTTGATTACGATCTTTTCGATTTTTGGTACCTGCATTACAGATTTATAGTTAAACTTGCTCACTAGAGCAGGAGTAATTTCCTTTTGGAACTTCTCTTTAAGGCGATTCAATGAAGTGACCTCCTTTCTTAAGAAAATTATTTATCTAATAATTCACCAGATTTTTTTGCAATACGAACTTTTTTACCATCTTCTACTTTGAAGCCTACGCGAGTAGGTTCACCTGTTTTCGGATCTAAAATCATAACGTTAGAAACGTGAATAGGTGCTTCTTTAGTAATAATTCCACCTTGTGGATTTAATTGAGATGGCTTAGAGTGCTTCTTAACGATATTGACACCCTCAACGATAACACGGTTTTGCTTTGGGAAAGCCACAAGGATAACGCCTTGTTTTCCTTTGTCTTTACCAGTGATTACCTGTACTTTATCACCTTTTTTTACATGCATCTTAATTCTGCACCTCCTTAGCAAGGCAATACCTTAAATTATAGAACTTCTGGAGCTAAAGAAACGATCTTCATGAAGTTGCTATCACGTAATTCACGAGCTACTGGTCCGAAGATACGAGTACCACGTGGGCTCTTATCGTCTTTAATGATAACCGCTGCGTTTTCATCAAATTTGATGTAAGAACCGTCCGGACGACGAGCTCCGCTCTTCGTACGTACTACTACTGCTTTAACAACGTCACCTTTTTTAACAACGCCACCTGGTGTTGCTTGTTTTACCGTAGCAACGATAATGTCACCAATGTTAGCATATTTACGACCAGAGCCGCCTAATACTTTAATTGTTAAAAGTTCACGTGCACCAGAGTTGTCAGCAACTTTCAAACGAGATTCTTGTTGGATCATGTTATGAAACCTCCCTTCGGACTAAAAATTCCGATTCGTCTATTTAGATAATAACCGCTTCTTCAACGATTTCAACTAAACGGAAACGCTTAGTAGCAGAAAGCGGGCGAGTTTCCATGATTTTAACGATATCGCCAAGTTTCGCTTGGTTTTGCTCATCATGGGCTTTGTACTTCTTAGAATACTTAACACGTTTTCCGTACAAGGAATGAGTTTTGTAAGTTTCAACTAAAACTGTAATCGTTTTGTCCATTTTGTCAGACACTACACGACCAGTATAAACTTTGCGTTGGTTACGTTCGCTCACTATGCAAACCTCCCCTCAATTTATCGATTAATTCCGATCTCTCTTTCACGAACTACAGTTTTCATACGAGCAATTGCTTTACGCACTTCACGAATGCGAGTTGGATTCTCTAATTGTCCTGTAGCAAGTTGGAAGCGAAGATTAAACAACTCTTCCTTTAAAGCTTTAACTTTTGTTTCGATTTCGGCAGTGGTTAATTCACGAATATCATTAGTTTTCATTAGATTCACCACCATTTTCTTCACGTTTTACGAATTTACATTTCACAGGTAACTTGTGAGCTGCAAGACGTAATGCTTCGCGTGCTACCTCTTCAGATACACCCGCGATTTCGAACATAATTTTCCCAGGTTTTACTACTGCTACCCAGCCTTCTGGTGCCCCTTTACCGGAACCCATACGTACTTCTAGAGGTTTTGCAGTGTAAGGTTTAGAAGGGAAAATTTTAATCCATACTTTACCGCCACGTTTCATGTAACGAGTCATTGCACGACGAGCAGCTTCGATTTGACGGTTTGTAATCCATGAAGCAGCTTGTGCTTGTAAACCGAATTCACCGAAAGCAATTTCAGTTCCACCTTTAGCACGACCACGCATTTTACCACGATGCTCTCTACGATATTTTACGCGTTTTGGCATTAACATATTATTTTCCTCCTTCCTCAGAAGCTTTCTTTTTTGTAGGAAGGACTTCTCCACGGTAGATCCATACTTTTACGCCTAATTTACCGTATGTTGTATCAGCTTCAACTGCTGCATAGTCAATATCAGCGCGAAGTGTATGAAGTGGAACAGTTCCTTCACTGTAAGATTCTGCACGAGCGATATCAGCTCCGCCAAGACGACCAGAAACCTGTGTTTTAATACCTTTAGCACCTGCACGCATAGCACGTTGAATAACTTGCTTTTGTGCACGACGGAATGATACACGGTTTTCTAATTGACGAGCGATGTTTTCGCCTACTAATTTAGCGTTAAGATCAGCTCTCTTAACTTCTAAAATGTTGATGTGTACACGCTTGCCTGTTAATTGGTTAAGAGCTTTACGAAGTGCTTCAACTTCAGTACCACCTTTACCAATTACCATACCAGGTTTTGCAGTGTGAATTGTAACATTTACACGATTTGCTGCACGTTCGATTTCTACTTTAGCAACAGCAGAATCTTTTAAGCGTACATTAATGTACTCACGGATTTTGATGTCTTCATGTAATAATGTAGCGTAATCTTTCTCAGCGAACCAACGAGATTCCCAGTCACGGATAACGCCGACACGAAGACCAATTGGATTAACCTTTTGACCCATCGATTATCCCTCCTTCTTTTCTGATACCACAACTGTGATGTGGCTTGTGCGTTTGTTAATTTGGCTTGCACGACCCATTGCACGTGGACGGAAACGTTTTAACGTCGGACCTTCGTCAACGAAAACTTTTTCTACAACTAGGTTGTTAATGTCCATCTCATAATTGTGCTCTGCATTTGCGATTGCAGATTTTAAAACTTTTTCTACAACTGGAGAAGCAGTTTTTGGTGTGTGGTTAAGGATAGCAATCGCTTCACCCACTTGCTTACCTCGGATTAAGTCTACTACTAAACGAACTTTACGAGGAGCAATACGAACTGTTCTCGCTACTGCTTTAGCTTGCATTGAAGTGCCTCCTCTCATTATCTTCTAGTTTTCTTATCGTCAGCAAGGTGACCTTTGTACGTACGAGTTGGTGCGAATTCACCTAACTTATGGCCAACCATATCCTCAGTGATGTACACAGGTACGTGTTTACGACCATCATATACAGCGATTGTGTGTCCGATGAACTGAGGGAAGATTGTTGAACGGCGAGACCAAGTTTTAACAACTTGTTTTTGCTCAGATGCAACTAATTTTTCCATTTTGCTCATTAAGTGATCATCGACAAATGGTCCTTTTTTTAAGCTACGAGCCATTTTGGTGCCTCCCTTCGTGATTGGCGTACGGTTCTAGAAATGAACCGTACTACAATCCCATTATTTTTTACGACGACGAACGATAAATTTGTCAGACGCTTTGTTTTTCTTACGAGTCTTGAATCCAAGAGTTGGTTTACCCCATGGAGACATTGGAGACTTACGTCCGATTGGAGAACGTCCTTCACCACCACCGTGTGGGTGATCAACAGGGTTCATTACAGAACCACGAACTGTTGGGCGTTTACCTAACCAGCGAGAGCGACCTGCTTTACCGATTTTGATAAGTTCGTGTTGTTCGTTACCTACTTGACCGATTGAAGCGCGACAAGCAGATAATACAAGACGTACTTCACCAGAAGTTAAACGTACAAGTACGTATTTACCTTCTTTACCAAGTACTTGAGCAGATGTACCAGCAGAACGAACTAATTGTCCGCCACGACCAGGCTTAAGCTCGATGTTATGAACAACAGTACCTACTGGAATGTTGATTAATGGTAATGCGTTACCGATTTTAATGTCAGCTTCTGGGCCAGACATAACTTCCATACCTACTTCTAAAGATTTAGGAGCAAGAATGTAACGTTTTTCACCGTCAACGTAGTTAATTAATGCGATATTCGCAGAGCGGTTTGGATCGTATTCGATCGTAGCAACGCGTCCTGGAATTCCATCTTTGTTACGCTTAAAGTCGATGATACGGTATTGACGCTTATGTCCGCCACCTTGATGACGTACAGTGATTTTACCTTGGTTATTACGACCAGCCTTCTTGCTTAAAGGAGCAAGTAATGACTTTTCGGGTCTATCAGTCGTGATTTCAGCGAAATCATTCGTAGTCATATTACGACGACCGTTAGTAGTTGGATTATACTTTTTGATTCCCATCTCAATTTCCCTCCTTCTTTAGTAAGAATTAAACGCCTTGGAAGATTTCGATTTCTTTGCTGTCAGCAGTTAGCTTAACGATTGCTTTACGACGACGGCTAGTAAAACCAGCGTGACGACCAACGCGTTTTGCTTTCGGCTTGTAGTTCATGATGTTCACTTTTTCTACTTTAACACCAAAGATCGCTTCAAGAGCATCTTTAACTTCTGTTTTATTAGATTTAACGTCCACATCGAACGTGTATTTTTTTTCAGCCATCATTTCCATAGAACGTTCAGTGATAACTGGGCGCTTAATGATATCACGAGGATCTCTCATTATGCAAGCACCTCCTCTACTTTTTCCACTGCCGCTTTTGTCATGATTAGCTTATCATGATGAAGCACGTCTAAAACGTTTACGCCATCAGCAGTGATTACTGTTACTCCAGGGATATTGCGAGCAGATAACTCTACAGATTCGTTTGCATCAGCAGTTACGATAAGAGCTTTCTTCTCAACAGTTAATCCTTTAAGTACTGCTAGCATATCTTTTGTTTTTGGTGCATTTAACACTAGGTCTTCAAGAACTACAATGTTGTTCTCAACTACTTTAGTAGCTAATGCAGATTTGATTGCTAAACGACGAACTTTCTTAGGAAGTTTGTACGCATAGCTTCTTGGTGTAGGTCCGAATACCGTACCACCACCACGCCATTGAGGAGAGCGGATAGACCCTTGACGAGCACGTCCAGTTCCTTTTTGACGCCATGGTTTACGACCACCACCGCGAACTTCAGAGCGAGTTTTTACTTTGTGTGTACCTTGACGTAAAGATGCACGTTGCATCATTACAGCTTCGAAAAGTACAGCTTCATTTGGTTCGATACCGAAAATAGCTTCAGCTAATTCGATTTCACCAACCTGTGAACCAGTTTGGTTATATACAGTAACTTTTGGCATTGGAATTCCTCCTTCCTATTGTGAATTATTTGCTAACCTTCACAGCGCCTTGAACAACTACAAGAGATTTCTTAGCACCTGGAACGTTACCTTTTACTAGTAATAAGTTGCGCTCAGTGTCAACTTGAACGATTTCTAAGTTTTGGATAGTAACTTGGTCTCCACCCATACGTCCAGCAAGTTTTTTGCCTTTGAATACACGGTTCGGAGCAACTGGGCCCATTGAACCTGGACGACGGTGATAGCGAGAACCATGAGACATAGGTCCGCGAGATTGTCCGTGGCGTTTGATAACACCTTGGAAACCTTTACCTTTAGAAATTCCTGTTACATCAACGATTTCACCTGTAGCGAATACGTCAACTTTTACCTCTTGACCAACCTCTAATCCGTCCACGTCTGCATCGCGGATTTCGCGAATGAAGCGCTTAGGAGTTGTAGATGCTTTAGCAGTGTGGCCTTGTTCAGGTTTGTTAGTTAACTTTTCACGTTTATCTTCAAATCCTAACTGGATTGCATTGTAGCCATCAGTTTCAGTTGTTTTCTTTTGAAGAACAACGTTTGGATTAGCAGCGATAACTGTTACTGGGATTAACTCACCGTTCTCAGCAAATACTTGAGTCATACCGATCTTTCTTCCTAAGATTCCTTTGGTCATGAGTTACACCTCCTACATTTTTAAGTTATATAAATTATAGTTTGATTTCGATATCTACACCAGATGGTAAGTCTAAACGCATTAATGAATCTACTGTTTGTGGAGTAGGACTCACGATGTCGATTAGACGTTTGTGCGTGCGCATTTCGAATTGCTCACGAGAATCTTTGTACTTATGAACAGCACGAAGAATTGTGTAAACAGTTTTTTCAGTTGGTAATGGGATCGGACCAGAAACTGTTGCCCCAGAACGCTTAGCTGTTTCTACAATTTTCTCAGCTGACTGATCAAGAATACGGTGATCGTAAGCTTTTAAACGGATACGAATTTTTTCTTTTGCCATTATTTTCCCTCCTTCGTTCGCCTATTTCTAAAATAGACCTTCTCCATGGAAATTTCCCCACACCATGCCATGGCAAAGCGGCCGGGTGTGTCAGCAACCTTCCACTTCATCGCAGTCAAAGACCAACATTGTCTATTATACAATGTTATTCGTCTAGATGCAAGCATCTTTTTGTTTGCATCTGCTTTTCTCTACTTTTGCTATTATACATGGCACTTTAAAGAATTTCAAGTTTTCATCTAACAGAATTCATTTTACAGTTTCTGGATTATCTTTTGTCGTTTTTATATTACTATAGAAGAAACTCGTCAAAACAAAAAACACCCTCTTCTTCCTTATATAAACGCAAACAAAAAACCTAAGGGAAAATCCCTTAGGTTTTTTTATATCAGTTAAGATTACTCAACGATAGTAGCAACTACACCGTAACCTACTGTACGTCCACCTTCACGAATAGAGAATTTAGTTCCCTCTTCGATAGCGATTGGAGCGATAAGTTCGATAGTCATTTCGATGTTGTCACCAGGCATTACCATTTCAGTACCTTCTGGTAATTGGATGATACCAGTTACGTCAGTTGTACGGAAGTAGAACTGAGGACGGTAGTTAGCGAAGAATGGAGTGTGACGTCCACCTTCTTCTTTAGATAATACGAAAACTTCAGCTTTGAATTTAGCGTGAGCTTTTACAGAACCGCTTTTTGCAAGTACTTGTCCACGTTGGATGTCTTCACGAGCAACCCCACGAAGTAAAGCACCGATGTTGTCTCCAGCTTGAGCTTGGTCAAGAAGTTTACGGAACATCTCTACACCAGTTACAGTTGTAGAAGCATTTTCTTCAGCAAGACCGATGATTTCTACTACGTCACCAACTTTAACGATACCGCGCTCAACACGACCAGTAGCAACTGTACCACGACCTGTGATAGAGAATACGTCCTCTACAGGCATTAAGAATGGTTTGTCAGTTTCACGTTCTGGAGTTGGGATGTAAGCATCAACTTCAGCCATTAATTCAATGATTTTTGCTTCCCAATCAGCTTCTCCTTGAAGAGCTTTAAGAGCAGAACCTTTGATTACAGGAATGTCGTCGCCTGGGAATCCGTATTCAGATAATAGGTCGCGAACTTCCATTTCTACTAATTCTAATAATTCTTCGTCATCTACCATGTCGCATTTGTTTAAGAATACAACGATGTAAGGAACACCTACTTGACGAGAAAGAAGGATGTGCTCACGTGTTTGAGGCATTGGGCCATCAGCAGCAGATACTACTAAGATACCGCCGTCCATTTGAGCAGCACCAGTGATCATGTTTTTAACATAGTCAGCGTGACCTGGGCAGTCAACGTGTGCATAGTGACGAGTTTCAGTTTCGTACTCAACGTGTGCAGTTGAGATTGTGATACCGCGCTCTCTTTCTTCTGGAGCAGCATCGATTTGATCGTATCCGCGTGCTTCAGCACCACCAGCTTTTGCAAGAACTGTAGTGATCGCAGCAGTTAATGTAGTTTTACCATGGTCAACGTGGCCGATTGTACCGATGTTAACATGGGGTTTAGAACGTTCGAATTTAGCTTTAGCCATTCTAAATTCCTCCTTAGTTTATATAGGTTATTTTATATTTAGACTAGAAAGTGAAACTTACGTCCCACTTTCTAAGCTTACATAAGTAGTTATACTTGAACAATCGATAAAAATCAATTATTCACCTTTATTTTTTTTGATAATTTCTTCAGAAACAGACTTTGGTACTTCTTCATAGTGGTCAAACACCATAGAGAATGTTCCGCGTCCTTGAGTGTTAGAACGTAATGACGTTGCATAACCGAACATTTCAGAAAGTGGAACCATAGCGCGAACAACTTGTGCGTTACCGCGAGCTTCCATACCTTCTACACGTCCACGACGAGATGTTACGTCACCCATAATGTCACCCATGTACTCTTCAGGAATTACAACTTCAACTTTCATCATTGGCTCAAGAATTACTGGGCTACATTTAGAAACCGCAGCTTTAAGTGCCATAGATGCAGCGATTTTGAACGCCATCTCAGATGAATCGACATCATGGTAAGATCCGTCAACTAATGCAGCTTTAATGTCAACTAGTGGATAACCAGCTAGTACACCATTTTTAAGTGCATCTTCAAGACCTGCTCCAACAGCTGGGATGTATTCACGAGGAACTACACCACCGACGATCTTGTTTTCGAATTCGAATCCTTTACCTTCTTCGTTAGGTTCAAACTCAATCCAAACGTGACCGAATTGTCCACGACCACCAGATTGACGAGCGAACTTACCTTCAACTTTCGCAGCAGCGCGGAAAGTCTCACGGTATGCTACCTGAGGAGCACCAACGTTTGCTTCCACTTTGAATTCACGACGCATACGGTCAACGATGATATCAAGGTGAAGTTCACCCATACCAGCGATGATAGTTTGGCCAGTTTCTTGGTCAGTGTGAGCACGGAATGTTGGATCTTCTTCAGAAAGCTTAGATAATGCTGTACCCATTTTATCTTGGTCAGCTTTAGATTTTGGTTCGATAGCTACAGAGATAACTGGCTCTGGGAATTCCATAGACTCAAGGATAACAAGGCTCTTCTCGTCACAAAGAGTATCACCAGTAGTAGTATCTTTTAAACCTACAGCAGCAGCGATATCACCAGCGTAAACTGTTGAAATCTCTTCACGGCTGTTAGCGTGCATTTGTAGGATACGACCTACACGCTCACGCTTACCTTTAGTTGAGTTTTTCACGTATGATCCAGAGTTTAACACACCAGAGTACACACGGAAGAACGTTAACTTACCAACATAAGGGTCAGTCATGATTTTGAATGCTAAAGCTGCGAATGGTTCTTCATCGCTAGACTTGCGTTCTACTTCTTCATCTGTATCCGGTAGAGTACCTTTAATAGCAGGTACATCTAGTGGTGATGGAAGGTAGTCGATAACTGCGTCTAACAGAATTTGAACACCTTTGTTTTTGAATGCAGAACCACAGATTACTGGGAAGAATTCTACAGAAGTTGTAGCCTTACGGATACCAGCTTTAAGCTCTTCTACAGTGATTTCTTCACCTTCTAGGTACTTCATCATCATTTCTTCATCAAGCTCAGCTACCGCTTCAATAAGTTTTCCACGGTATTCTTCAGCTAATTCTTTGTGCTCTTCAGGAATTTCAACACGTTGAATGTCTGTTCCTAAATCGTTACCGTACATGTAAGCACACTCTTCAACAAGGTCAATGATACCATTGAACTCATCTTCAGCACCGATTGGTAACTGAATTGGATGTGCGTTTGCTTGTAAACGATCGTGGATTGTTCCTACAGAGTATAAGAAATCTGCACCGATCTTATCCATTTTGTTAACGAATACGATACGAGGTACGCCGTAAGTAGTAGCCTGACGCCAAACAGTTTCTGTTTGTGGTTCTACACCAGATTGCGCATCAAGTACCGCTACAGCGCCATCAAGTACGCGTAAAGAACGTTCTACTTCTACTGTGAAATCTACGTGTCCTGGAGTATCAATGATGTTTACACGATGACCTTTCCATTGTGCTGTAGTTGCAGCAGAAGTAATTGTGATACCACGCTCTTGCTCTTGCTCCATCCAGTCCATCTGAGATGCACCTTCGTGAGTTTCACCGATTTTATGAATACGTCCTGTGTAGTACAGAATACGCTCAGTTGCTGTTGTTTTACCAGCATCGATGTGAGCCATGATACCAATATTACGAGTGTTTTCTAAAGAGAACTCTCTTGCCATTTGGTGTCTTGCTCCTTCCATATATGGATTGGATTTTTTTATTTTAAGTAGCAAAAAAGCCACTTTATATTGTTACACATGTCAGTATGTCCAGTACTCTCATTATGTAAAACGAGCGCCCGATGAAAGGGAGAGGCATTCTCCCTCTCCACACTTCCATAAGCGACAAATAAAGCGGTTTATGCTTACATTTATTTTACGTTGAATCCTACCAACGGTAATGAGCAAATGCTTTGTTAGCTTCTGCCATTTTATGAGTGTCTTCACGTTTCTTAACAGATGCACCAGCGTTGTTAGCTGCATCTAAGATTTCGTTAGCAAGACGCTCTTCCATAGTTTTTTCACCACGAAGACGAGCGTAGTTTACTAACCAACGAAGACCTAAAGTTGTACGGCGTTCTGGACGAACCTCAACTGGAACTTGGTAGTTAGCACCACCAACACGACGAGCGCGTACTTCAAGAACAGGCATGATGTTCTTAAGAGCTTGCTCGAATACTTCCATTGGCTCTTTACCAGTACGTTCGTTTACGATATCGAACGCATTATAAAGAATTGTTTGAGATTTACCTTTTTTACCGTCAACCATCATTTTGTTGATAAGGCGTGTTACTAGCTTCGAATTGTACATTGGATCTGGTAACACGTCACGTTTCGCAACAGGTCCTTTACGAGGCATATTGAGTTCCTCCTTTCATTTTAAAGTTATTATTTTTTAGCAGGTTTTGGTCTCTTAGTACCATATTTAGAACGTCCTTGCATACGTTTGTCAACACCAGCTGTGTCAAGCGCACCACGAACGATGTGGTAACGTACCCCCGGTAAATCCTTTACACGACCACCGCGAATTAATACTACGCTATGCTCTTGTAGGTTATGACCGATACCTGGGATGTAAGCTGTAACCTCGATACCGTTTGTTAAACGTACACGAGCGTATTTACGTAACGCTGAGTTAGGTTTCTTTGGAGTCATTGTACCAACACGAGTACATACACCACGTTTTTGAGGTGCAGAGATATCAGTTGATTTTTTCTTTAAAGAGTTAAAACCTTTGTTTAACGCAGGTGATTTAGATTTCCATACTTTATCAGTACGACCATTTCTCACTAATTGGTTAATAGTAGGCATTTGATTATCCTCCCTTCGCATGTTTGTATGACCACATATCCAGGTGGTTCATTATTAGTTGAAAACAAAGTTTTTGCAAGGAAGAGCAAATGCTCTCTCCTCACAAAAACAGTTTTAACTTATTATTCCTATTGCTGAAGCTCCCACTTGAATCCCCGAAGCTTTACCAAGCTTACGAACTGATTCAACTTTTGTTATGGGCACGTTATATTGCATTGCAACACGAATGATAGCATGGGTTAACCGCATGTCAGCATCCTCTGCGATGACAACTTCTTTAACTGTACCATTTTTGATTGCCTCCAATGTACGTTTATGACCAACGACTACATTTTCAGCAGTTGATACTTTTTGATAAGACATATAAATATCCTCCAAAGCATCGTTCAGGAGCAACCTTGATTATAGTAACATTTTGACTCATACAATGTCAACTAAGATTAATTGTTTTTATACAAAATTTATGCCGGAAAATTTTACTGTTCCACATAAACCTCATCGTTTTCTACATTCATGTCATCTTGTGTTGTTTTTACAAGATCCACTTTGCGATAACGATTCATACCTGTTCCAGCAGGAACAAGTTTACCGATAATAACATTTTCTTTTAATCCTAGAAGTTCATCGCGTTTACCCTTAATTGCTGCATCAGTTAAGACACGAGTTGTTTCTTGGAACGATGCTGCAGATAAGAATGAATCTGTTTCAAGTGAAGCTTTTGTAATACCAAGTAGAACAGGTCTAGCTGTTGCTGGTTGCTTACCTTGCAGTAAGACCTTAGCATTCGCATCAGTGAACTGATGGATATCTAGTAATGTTCCTGGTAATACATCTGTTTCACCTGCATCACTTACACGAACTTTACGTAACATTTGACGTACCATTACTTCTACGTGTTTGTCACCAATTTCTACCCCTTGCATACGGTATACTTTTTGAACTTCACGTAATAAGTATTCTTGAACCGCCGTAATGTCCGTTACTTTTAGTAATTCTTTCGGATCAATAGAACCTTCTGTTAACTCTTTACCGTGGCTAATTGGCTGTCCTGGAGTTACTTTCAGACGAGCACCGTAAGGAATAGCATACGTACGAGCTTCAACTTCACCCTGTACAACTACTTCTTGGCGATCTTTAACGTCGTTGATCGCTGCGATAACACCGTCGATTTCACTGATAACTGCCTGACCTTTCGGATTACGAGCTTCGAAGATCTCTTGGATACGAGGTAAACCTTGAGTAATATCATCTCCGGCAACCCCACCTGTATGGAATGTACGCATCGTTAACTGTGTACCTGGCTCACCGATAGATTGAGCTGCGATAATACCTACCGCTTCTCCTACTTCTACGTCTGTTCCAGTTGCTAAGTTACGACCGTAACACTTCTTACATACACCGTGGCGAGTATTACACGTAAACGCTGAACGAATGTTTACAGTTTCAACACCCGAATTTTCAACGATATGAGCGATATCTTCAGTAATTAATTGATTTTCAGCAACTAATACTTCACCTGTTTCAGGATGTTTTACAGTTTTTCTTGCAAAACGTCCAACAAGACGATCATATAATGACTCGATAACTTCATTACCCTCTTTAATCGCACCAATTAATAAACCGCGATCTGTTCCACAATCATCTTCACGAACGATTACATCTTGTGCAACGTCAACAAGACGACGTGTTAAGTAACCAGAATCGGCAGTTTTAAGTGCTGTATCGGCAAGACCTTTACGCGCACCATGCGTAGAGATGAAGTACTCAAGTACTGTTAAACCTTCACGGAAACTCGATTTGATTGGAAGTTCGATGATACGACCAGATGGATTGGCCATAAGACCACGCATACCAGCAAGCTGAGTAAAGTTAGATGCGTTACCACGGGCACCTGAGTCACTCATCATGAAGATTGGGTTGCGTTTATTCAAGGATTTCATCAGTTTTCCTTGGATAACATCTTTTGCATTACTCCAAATAGAGATAACGCGATCGTAACGTTCTTCTTCCGTGATTAAACCGCGACGGAATTGTTTAATTACATTATCTACTTTTGCTTGTGCTTCGTGGAGAATTTCATCTTTTTCGCCTAATACAAGAATGTCAGATACCCCAACTGTAATACCAGCTTTTGTAGAGTACTTGAATCCTAAGTTTTTCATACGGTCAAGCATGCGAGACGTTTCTGTAATTTGGAAACGTTTGAACACTTCCGCAATGATGTTACCAAGGATCTTCTTGCTAAATGGCGCCACTTCTTCGCGACTAGCAATAATTTCTTTAATGTTCGCACCTTTTTCAACGAAATATTTCGCTGGTGTTTCTTTTTCAAGGTTTGAATTTGTTGGTTCATTAATATAAGGGAACGACTCTGGTAAGATTTCGTTAAATATTAATTTACCAACTGTTGTTAATAGAAGCATACTCTTTTGCTCTTCAGTAAATGTTGCGTTGTTTACTGCACTTGCAGCTACTGCAACACGTGTATGAAGATGAACATATCCATTTTGATATGCAAGCAATGCTTCATTTGCATCTTTGAAGACCATACCTTCACCGATTGCACCTTCACGCTCAAGTGTTAAGTAATAGTTACCTAATACCATATCCTGAGATGGAGTAACAACTGGTTTACCGTCTTTCGGGTTCAAGATGTTTTGTGCCGCTAACATAAGAAGACGAGCTTCAGCTTGAGCTTCTGATGATAAAGGTACGTGAACGGCCATTTGGTCACCGTCAAAGTCCGCGTTGTATGCAGTACATACAAGTGGGTGAAGACGGATTGCGCGACCTTCTACTAATGTAGGTTCAAACGCCTGGATACCAAGACGGTGAAGTGTTGGTGCGCGGTTTAGAAGTACTGGATGTTCTTTAATCACAGACTCTAAAACGTCCCAAACTTCAGGTTGTACACGCTCGATTTTACGTTTCGCACTCTTAATGTTATGTGCTAATCCTTTTTCAACTAACTCTTTCATTACGAAAGGTTTGAACAGTTCAAGCGCCATTTCTTTTGGTAATCCACATTGATACATCTTTAAGTTCGGTCCTACAACGATTACAGAACGACCAGAGTAGTCAACACGTTTACCTAATAAGTTTTGACGGAAACGTCCTTGTTTACCTTTAAGCATGTGAGATAGTGATTTTAATGGACGGTTACCTGGCCCAGTAACTGGACGGCCACGACGACCATTATCGATTAATGCGTCTACAGCTTCTTGTAACATACGTTTTTCGTTTTGAACGATGATGCTTGGTGCACCTAAGTCCAATAGACGTTTTAAACGGTTGTTACGGTTAATTACACGACGGTATAAGTCGTTTAAGTCAGAAGTAGCAAAACGTCCACCGTCTAACTGTACCATTGGGCGTAGTTCTGGTGGGATTACTGGTAGAACATCTAAGATCATCCAAGACGGTTCATTTCCAGAGTTACGGAATGCTTCTAATACTTCTAGACGTTTAATAGCACGAGTACGGCGTTGTCCTTGTGCTGTTTTTAATTCTTCTTTTAAGAAGTCTACTTCTTTATCTAAATCGATGTCTTGTAGTAGCTTTTTAATTGCTTCTGCACCCATAGCAGCTTGGAATGTGCTACCATATCGATCACGATATGCACGGTATTCTTTTTCAGAAAGTAATTGCTTCTTATCAAGTGGTGTATCTCCACTTTCTGTTACAACATAAGAAGCGAAATAAATTACTTCTTCAAGCGCGCGAGGGGACATGTCTAAGACAAGTCCCATGCGGCTCGGGATACCTTTGAAATACCAAATATGAGATACAGGAGCAGCTAATTCGATATGACCCATACGTTCACGACGTACTTTTGCACGCGTTACTTCAACGCCACATCGATCACAAACTACACCTTTATAACGTACACGTTTGTATTTTCCGCAATGACATTCCCAGTCCTTTTGTGGTCCGAAAATACGCTCACAGAACAAGCCATCTTTTTCAGGCTTTAACGTACGATAGTTAATAGTTTCTGGTTTCTTAACTTCACCGTATGACCAAGAACGAATCTTGTCAGGTGAAGCAAGTCCAATCTTCATATATTCAAAGTTATTTACATCTATCAAGGGGCCTACCTCCCTTTTAGTCTACAGGTTATCCCAATTATTCCTTAGTTGTCTCAACTTCGACATTCAATTTATCTGCTGATTGATGATCATCGTCATCTTCTGTATCACGCATTTCAATTTCTGTATCGTCGCTAGACATCATTTTAACGTCCATACCTAAACTTTGCAGCTCTTTAATCAATACTTTGAATGATTCAGGAACGCCTGGTTCTGGAACATTTTCGCCTTTAACAATTGCTTCATAAGTCTTAACACGTCCAACAACATCATCAGACTTCACTGTTAAGATTTCTTGAAGAGTATAAGCAGCACCGTAAGCTTCAAGTGCCCAAACCTCCATCTCACCGAAACGCTGTCCACCGAACTGAGCTTTACCTCCAAGAGGTTGCTGCGTTACAAGTGAGTATGGTCCAGTAGAACGAGCATGAAGTTTATCGTCAACCATGTGCGCAAGTTTGATCATATACATGACACCAACAGATACGCGGTTATCGAATGGTTCACCAGTACGTCCGTCATACAGGATTGTTTTCGCGTCATTTGCCATACCAGCTTCTTCAATTGTGCCCCAAACATCTTCCTCACGAGCACCATCGAATACTGGTGTTGCAATGTGAATGCCAAGGTATCTTGCTGCCATACCAAGATGAAGCTCTAATACCTGACCGATATTCATACGAGATGGTACCCCTAATGGGTTTAACATGATATCGATTGGCGTACCGTCTGGTAGGTAAGGCATATCTTCTTCTGGTAAAATACGAGAAATAACACCTTTGTTACCGTGACGTCCGGCCATCTTGTCACCTTCAGAAATTTTACGTTTTTGAACGATATATGCACGTACAAGTTGATTCACGCCTGGTGGCAATTCATCGCCATCTTCACGGTTGAATACTTTTACGTCTAAGATAATACCGCCACCACCGTGTGGTACACGTAGTGATGTATCACGTACTTCACGCGCTTTTTCTCCAAAGATAGCATGTAATAGACGTTCTTCAGCTGTTAATTCTGTTACACCTTTAGGTGTTACTTTACCAACAAGTAAATCTCCATCTTTTACTTCAGCACCAACGCGAATGATACCGCGCTCGTCAAGGTTACGTAATGCGTCTTCCCCAACGTTTGGAATGTCACGTGTAATTTCTTCTGGTCCAAGCTTCGTATCACGAGCTTCTGATTCATATTCTTCAATATGAATAGAAGTGTACACATCATCTTTTACAAGGCGCTCACTCATGATGATCGCATCCTCGTAGTTATAACCGTCCCAAGTCATGAAGCCAACAAGCACGTTACGTCCAAGTGCTAGTTCACCTAATTCCATAGAAGGACCATCCGCAAGGATTTCACCTTTTACAACTTCATTTCCAACACTTACGATTGGACGTTGGTTGTAACAAGTTCCTTGGTTAGAACGAATGAATTTTTGCATTTTGTAGCGATCTAAGTCGCCTTTTACTGTTTGACCGTCAACTTCTACATAGCGACGTACCCAAACTTCACGTGCTTCTACGCGCTCAACAACACCAGGATGTTTACAGATTACTGCAGCACCTGAGTCTTTTGCTGATACGTACTCCATACCTGTACCTACAATCGGAGATTCCGGATTCATTAACGGAACCGCCTGACGTTGCATGTTCGCTCCCATAAGTGCGCGGTTAGAGTCATCGTTTTCTAAGAACGGAATACAAGCTGTCGCTGCCGACACTACTTGTTTTGGAGATACATCCATGTAGTCGATGCGTTCTCTATTTGTGACAATGTTTTCACCACGGAAACGAGCTACGATATCTTCACTTAGGAATTCACCTTCGTCAGATAATTTCATATTCGCTTGGGCTACAACATAGTTATCTTCTTCATCTGCTGTTAAGTAATCAACATGCCCTGTTACAAGACCAGTTTCTGGGTCAACACGACGGTATGGTGTTTCAATGAAACCAAACTCATTTACTTTCGCGAACGAAGATAATGAGTTAATCAAACCGATGTTTGGTCCCTCTGGTGTTTCAATCGGACACATACGACCGTAGTGAGAGTAATGAACGTCACGCACTTCAAAGCCTGCGCGCTCACGCGTTAAACCACCAGGTCCTAATGCAGATAGTCTTCGTTTGTGAGTTAACTCTGCTAATGGGTTTGTTTGGTCCATAAACTGAGATAACTGAGAACTTCCGAAGAACTCTTTAATAGATGCAATAACAGGACGAATATTAATTAGTGCCTGTGGTGTAATTGCATTTGTATCTTGGATCGACATTCTCTCACGAACAACACGTTCCATACGAGAAAGACCGATACGGAATTGATTTTGTAACAGTTCTCCAACAGAACGCAGACGACGGTTTCCTAAATGGTCAATATCATCTGTATCCCCTACTTTGTATAGTAGGTTGAAGAAGTAACTGATAGAAGCAAGGATATCACCTGGTGTGATGTGTTTCACATCACGAGTAATGTTTGCATTACCAATTACATTAATTACGCGTTCGCCTTCCGACTCAGGAGCATAAATCTTAATAGATTGCAGCTCAACATCGCCTTCTACCACTCCACCCATTGGTTTCGCTGTTTTGAATCCAATGTTTTTCTCTAAGTAAGGTAAAATGCGATCAAGTGTACGACGATCTAAGATTGTTCCTTCTGCCGCTAAAATTTCACCAGTTTCTGGATCCACTAATGTTTCAGCTAAACGTTGATTAAACAATCTGTTTTTAATGTGTAACTTCTTGTTGATCTTATAGCGACCTACATTTGCTAAATCGTAGCGCTTTGGATCAAAGAAACGAGACACAAGTAAGCTCTTAGCATTTTCTACTGTTGGTGGTTCACCAGGACGTAGACGCTCATAAATTTCAAGCAATGCTTTTTCTGTGCTATCTGTGTTGTCTTTTTCTAATGTGTTGCTTAAGTATTCGTTATCACCTAAAAGCTCGGTGATTTCTTGATCAGAGCCAAACCCTAATGCGCGTAACAAAACAGTTACAGGAAGTTTACGCGTACGGTCAATACGCACATATACAACATCCTTAGCATCTGTCTCATACTCTAACCAAGCTCCGCGGTTTGGAATTACAGTAGCAGTAAAACCACGTTTTCCGTTTTTATCCACTTTGCCACTATAGTATACGCTTGGAGAGCGAACTAACTGGGAAACGATAACACGTTCTGCACCGTTAATTACGAATGTTCCAGTCTCTGTCATGAGTGGGAAATCTCCCATGAACACATCTTGTTCTTTTACTTCACCAGTTTCCTTGTTGATTAGACGCACTTTTACACGAAGTGGTGCTGCATACGTCACATCACGCTCTTTGCATTCGTCTACAGAGTATTTAGGTTCACCTAAGCTGTAGTCGATAAATTCAAGCGATAGATTTCCCGTAAAGTCTTCAATCGGAGAAATGTCTTGGAACATTTCTCGCAAACCCTCATCAAGAAACCACTGATAAGAAGAGGTTTGAATTTCGATAAGATTTGGTAACTCTAATACTTCACTAATACGGGCATAACTTCTTCGTTGGCGGTGGCGTCCGTATTGAACTAGTTGACCTGTCAACTGCTTCACCCCTCAAATCATGAGTATTATAAATGCACAAAAAAATTTGTGCAAAATCACAAATAAATACAACTACTGCTATTAGCGTAGTCTCTTTCTCTTAAAGATAAATACGTTGAGTCTTTCTACCTGCTCAAAAAAGAAAAATGGCTTCTATAAGAAAACCATCATTCTGTTTCATAATCTGCTGATTTTACTATCTTTTCCAAGAGAAACAAAAATATACATCTTTCTCAACGCAGAAAATCATATATTGGCATTGTATAATGTTAACATAGCCAAAAATAACCGTCAACGTTTTTTTGATTTTATGATATAATATCCTTTTTTCTTTTCTACAACCTCAACTTCAGAAAATGCTTCTTCTAGTTTTTTTAGCGCAGACGGTGCACCTTGTTTCTTTTGAATAACAATCCAAAGCTCTCCATCTGGAACTAAATACTCCACAGCTTTTTCTAAAATCTCATGTACGATATCTTTACCCGCACGAATCGGAGGGTTAGATAGAATAGCAGCATACTTACCATCTACATTTTCATAGACGCTACTTTGAAAAATACGTATATTCTCGATTTTGTTATTAGCGGCGTTTTCTTTCGCAAGCCCAAGTGCCCTCTCGTTCACATCCACCATGTGAACTTCACGACCTTGAAACTCTTTCGCTAACGACAAACCAATAGGACCGTATCCGCAACCTACGTCTAATATATTACCTTTAATATCTGGCATTTGAAACGCTTCAATTAAAAGACGGGAACCAAAGTCCACTTCGTTTTTCGAGAACACCCCATGATCAGATAAGAAAGTAAATCGAGATCCACGAAGGGCAAACTCCCATCGCTTACGATCACTTTTACTAGAAGGGTCGTTAGAAAAATAATGGTCTGCCATATGGCCACCTCTTTTCTTTACAGTTAAAAAAAAAGCTCGCATGAGAGCGAGCTTTTTTTAAAGCATCAAAAGTTAATTACTTAACTTCTACAGCAGCGCCAACTTCTTCAAGTTTAGCTTTGATTTCTTCAGCTTCTTCTTTAGCAGCAGCTTCTTTGATTACTTTTGGAGTGTTGTCAACTAATTCTTTAGCTTCTTTTAAGCCAAGACCAGTGATTTCACGAACAACTTTGATAACTTTGATTTTTTGTGCACCAGCGCTAGTTAGTTCCACATCAAATTCAGTTTTCTCAGCAGCAGCTTCTCCAGCGCCACCAGCAACAGCTACAGGAGCAGCAGCAGTTACGCCGAATTCTTCCTCGATAGCTTTTACTAAGTCGTTAAGTTCTAATACAGTCATAGATTTAACTGCTTCAATGATTTGTTCTTTAGTCATTGTAAATATCCTCCCTTAAATAGGTTTGTATTGTTTTATCGATAATACGTAATTATCTTTTAAAAAATTAAGCGCCTTGCTCTTCCTTTTGGTCTGCAACTGCTTTAGTAGCAAGTGCAAGGTTACGGATTGGAGCTTGAAGAACGCTAAGAAGCATAGAAAGTAAGCCTTCACGTGATGGAAGAGTAGCAATTGCTTTAACCTCATCAAGTGTTACAAGTTTACCTTCGATTACGCCCGCTTTAATTTCTAAAGCTTCATGATCTTTAGCGAAGTCGTTTAATACTTTCGCAGGAGCAACTACATCCTCGTTACTGAACGCGATTGCGTTTGGTCCTGTTAAGAATTCATTTAACTCAGCCATTTCAGCAGATTCTGCAGCACGACGAGTTAGAGAGTTTTTGTAAACTTTGAACTCAACGCCAGCTTCACGTAATTGCTTACGTAATTCTGTTGCTTCAGAAACTGTTAAACCACGGTAGTCAACAACGATTGTAGATTTACTAGCGCGAAGTTTGTCCGCGATTTCAGTTACAACTTGTTGTTTAGTTTCGATTACTTTGCTCATGTTATTACACCTCCTGTAGATTATATAGAAGATGTACCGAAAGTGCACTAAAAACCTCCATGCCCAACTTGTAGACATGGAGGCATATAGTCACAGAAAAAAGATTCCGCTTCGTATATTAACACCTAGGTAGGAAATTAAGTCTATTGACACCTACTGTCTACGGTACACTAATTAAATTCACAACATAAATGATTATATTAAAACTTCTTTATGAAGTCAACTTCCAAAATTTACGCTAATGTAGAAACGTCTACACGTACGCCAGGTCCCATTGTAGAAGCAACTGTTACGTTCTTCATGTAAGTACCTTTTGCAGCAGCTGGCTTAACTTTTTGTAAAGTGTCAGCAATTGTTTTGAAGTTTTCTACTAATTTAGCATCTTCGAAAGATACTTTACCGATTGGAACGTGGATGTTACCAGCTTTATCAACGCGGTATTCAACTTTACCAGCTTTGATTTCGTTAACAGCTTTAGTTACATCGAAAGTAACTGTTCCAGTTTTAGGGTTTGGCATTAAACCTTTAGGTCCTAATACGCGACCAAGTTTACCAACTTCACCCATCATGTCAGGAGTTGCTACTACTACATCGAAATCGAACCAACCTTGTTGGATTTTACCGATGTAATCAGTATCGCCTACAAAGTCAGCTCCAGCAGCTTCAGCTTCTTTAGCTTTTTCACCTTTAGCAAATACTAATACACGTTGTACTTTACCAGTACCGTGTGGAAGAACAACTGCACCACGGATTTGTTGGTCAGCTTTCTTAGGGTCAACACCTAAACGGAATGCAGCTTCTACAGTTGCATCAAATTTAGCTGTGTTTGTTTTCTTTACTAATTCTACTGCTTCTGTTGCAGAGTAAGCAGCTGCACGATCAACAAGCTTTGCAGCTTCTACGTACTTTTTACCTCTTTTAGCCATTTTTATTTCCTCCTCGAATGTGGTTTTAGCGGAATAACCTCCCACGTTTACGCCTGTTTTCAGGTATAACCTGAGGATGAGCGCCATCCATTTATTTAAAAACGATAATCATTTACGATAATAAAGGTTGCGAATTGGAATTCCAGACCCGCAACCTTTTTTAAAAACAAATCGAATTAGTCTTCGATAACGATGCCCATACTGCGTGCAGTACCTTCAACCATACGCATTGCAGCTTCTACGCTAGCAGCGTTTAGGTCAGGCATTTTAGTTTCAGCGATTTCGCGTACTTTATCACGCTTAACAGTTGCCACTTTATTACGGTTTGGTTCACCAGAACCAGACTCAATACCAGCTACTTTCTTAAGAAGAACAGCAGCAGGAGGAGTTTTAGTAATGAAAGTGAATGAACGGTCCTCAAATACCGTAATTTCAACAGGGATGATAAGACCAGCTTGATCTGCTGTACGAGCGTTAAACTCTTTACAGAAGCCCATGATGTTAACACCTGCTTGTCCTAATGCTGGACCAACTGGTGGAGCTGGGTTAGCTTTACCTGCAGGAATTTGAAGCTTTACCATTTTAATTACCTTTTTAGCCACGAGACACACCTCCTTAAGTCCGTGATGTGGTCAATTGGACAGTGATTTGCCCTCCCACGTCATATTTTATCTGTAAGGATAAAATCTTTCAAAAAACGTCTCCGATAACGAAGACGTACTGACTTAAAAGATATTATCACTTTTTACAATTCATTTCAAGTTTCATTTTATAATTTTTCAATTTGATGGAAGTCAAGTTCAACTGGAGTCTCGCGACCAAACATGTCCACAAGCACGCTAACCTTTTTCTTCTCCACATCAATTTCTTCAATAGCACCTGTATAATCTGCGAATGGCCCCTCATTTACACGTACTGTCTCATGAAGTTCAAAGTCGAAATCAACCACTTCGTTGTCCATTCCCATATGTTTCATAATGGTAACAACTTCCTCTTCTAATAGAGGTGATGGTTTAGATCCAGAACCAGAAGAACCAACGAACCCAGTTACACCCGGCGTGTTACGTACAACATACCAAGAGTCATCAGTCATGATTAATTCTACTAATACATAACCTGGGAACACTTTTCTTTTCATTAATTTTTCTTTTCCGTTTTTCATTTCTACTTCTACTTCTTCCGGGACAACAACACGGAAAATTTTATCTTGCATACCCATTGATTCTACACGTTTCTCTAGGTTTGCTTTTACTTTATTTTCATATCCAGAATAAGTATGGACAACATACCAACTTTTTTCCATTCATTTAGGACGAGCGTCCTTCCCTCCCTGACGTACATTTTTTTGCGCAAATGAAAAAACCCGTTCACCGGGCTTTTACACAGTTCTTATAAATAACATTATATCATGGATAAGTGCTTCTTATTCAAGAATTAACCAAGAATTAACCGAATTAAAGAAGAAATGCCCATATCAACTACTGCGAAGAAAATCGCAAAGAACACAACTGTAGCAACAACAGTCGCTGTTGAGCGGAGTAATTCATCTTTTTTAGGCCAACTTACTTTTTTCATTTCGCGACCTACATCGCCGAAAAAGTTCGTTAAACGCATCTGCGGGACCTCCAGTGTATTATTTCAATTATTTATTTTGTTTCCTTGTGAACTGTATGCTGATTGCATGTTTTACAAAACTTTTTTATTTCAAGTCGCTCTATTGAGCTCGTATCTTTCATAGTAGAGTAGTTTCGATTTTTACACTCTTCACATGAGAGTACAACTTTTTTCCTCATTAGTTACACCAACCTTGTAACATTATGTCCCTAAAAATGTATCATACAATAAAAGACAATGTCAATGACATGCATTTTGTACTCTCTACAAAAGAAAACAGGTGATTTATTTTACACCTGCAGCACTTGTTACTTCTTATGAATTTAAAGTTGTACTTTCTCTCATTTCCATATATCGTTCCAATTTCCTCTTTACTCTTTGTAAAGCGTTATCAATAGATTTCACATGCCTGTTTAACTGTTCTGAAATCTCTTGATAAGAACGACCATCTAAATATAAAGAAAGCACTTTTCTTTCTAAATCGCTTAATAATTCAGATATTTTTGATTCTATGTCTGTATATTCTTCCTGGCTAATGATCATCTCTTCAGGATCAGTCACCTTCGCTTCAGAAATAACATCCAATAACGTTCGATCAGATTCCTCATCGTAAATCGGCTTATCTAAAGACACATACGAATTTAAAGGAATATGTTTTTGTCTTGTTGCCGTTTTAATAGCGGTAATAATTTGTCGAGTGATACATAGTTCAGCAAATGCTTTGAATGAAGACAGCTTGTCCTCTTTATAATCACGAATTGCTTTAAACAACCCTATCATACCTTCTTGAACAATGTCTTCTCGATCGGCACCCACTAAAAAGTAAGATCTTGATTTCGCACGAACAAAGTTCTTATACTTGTGAATTAAATATTCTAGAGCGTCAGTATTACCTTTTCGAACTAACTCAACGATTGCCTCATCCTCTAAATCACGAAATGTAACGTCGCCTATACTTACGAAGCCTGCTTCCACCTTGATCCCTCCGACCGCTATTTATTTAGCAATATTATACAGTAAAAAGATAAAGAGCGTCAATGCTTCAACGCTCTCCTCTTCTTAATTTTTCTAATTTTTCTGTAATATCCTTACTAAATATCTTTCGCATGGCGGGCTGCTGTTCTTTCGCGTCTTTTGTACGCCTTCTTACTTGTTGTTCCATTGCTTGTACTTCCAACTCTAATTCACGCGCAGATTTTCGAAGGGCACCTTGCGCAAATATAACCCATTGTTCTGTATAATCAGAAGTCGCAACATATATTTGTGTATTTATATTTCTAAGCTCTATCGCAAGTTGCTCTATCTTTTCGTCTGCAGTTTGATTCTTTCGTGTGAATATTACTTCTACACGAGATTGTTTCATCTTTTTTTCAATACCATGGACTGTATAGGCATCAAAGACTATCATCACTTTTGTGCCTGTATAACCTTGATAATCCGCCATCTTATCAATAAGCGCATCTCTTGATGATTGTAAATCTACATCCCGCAGTTTCTTCAAATCTCCCCAAGCTCCGATAATGTTGTAGCCGTCAACGATTAAAATATCGTTCATTTTTTATTTACCAATTTCGTGACGTTTACGATATACCTCATACATTAACAAACTTGCGGCTACTGAAGCATTTAAGGATGTAACTTTACCAACCATCGGTAGAGTGATTAAGAAATCACACTTTTCACCAATAATACGACTCATACCTTTTCCTTCACTACCAATTACTAATCCAATCGGCATTGTACCATCTAAATTACGGTAATCCGTTTTTCCTTTGGCATCTGTACCAGCAATCCAAAGTCCACGCTCTTTTAATTCATCAATTGTACGAGATAAGTTTGTTACGCGCGCAACAGGAATGTATTCAATCGCTCCTGTTGATGCTTTCGCAACTGATGCGGTAAGTCCCACAGCTCTTCTCTTCGGAATAATAATTCCATGAGCTCCTGTTGCATCAGCAGTACGCATAATAGAACCTAGGTTATGCGGATCTTCAATCTCATCTAAAATCAAGAAGAACGGATCTTCATTACGTTTTTCTGCCACTTTGAATAAATCTTCTAACTCTGCATACTGATATGCAGCTACTTGAGCAATTACACCTTGATGATTACCCTCAACTAATTGATCTAACTTTTTCTTTGGTGCATGTTGTAAAATAATCTTATTTTCTTTCGCTAATGCTAGTACAATTTGTACTTGTCCTTTGGCAGCACCTTCTGCGATCCAAATTTTATTAATATCTCTCCCTGATCTTAACGCTTCAATTACAGGGTTACGTCCGATAATATATTCACTAGTCATGATGATGTGCCCCCTTCCTTTTCTTCTAAAACTGCTATTGCCTTATATACAATTTCGTCTAATCTTTCACGATTATTTAATAAATGATGGTAACCAATTAGCGCTTCAAAGGCTGTACTATGTCGATATGTTTGTACATCCGTATTTTTCGGAACTGTACCTGAATTTGCATTACGCCCTCTTCTTAATACCGCCTCTTCTTCCTCTGTCAAAAATGCCGTCTCTAATAAATGATAAACAACTTTCGCCTGTGCTTTTGCTGAAACAAAGCTCGTCCCTAAGCGGTGTAATTGATTAGGTCGAACTTTTCCTTTTTGAAGGAGGTGATAGCGGATATATTGTTCATATACCGCATCACCCATATACGCTAACGCCAAGCTGTTTAATTGCTTTGCATCGATCATCCTTATCCTCTTTTCCATCTTGTACCTTGAGCGGTATCTTCTAAAATAATATTACGTTCTTTTAAATCGTCACGAATTTGATCAGACAATGCAAAATCACGATTTTTACGAGCTTCAATGCGCTTTTGGATAAGCTCTTCAATTTCTTCATCCAGTAATTCTTCTTTTGATAATTCTAATCCTAAAATATCAAATAACGTTTCCAGTTGTTTTACGTATGCTTCAATCACAACTTTAGATGTATGCTCTTCAAGTAAATATTGATTTGCATGATTTGCTACGTTGTATAATTCGGTAATTGCATTTGCAGTGTTAAAGTCATCATTCATTGCCTCTTCAAATGCAGTCTGGAATTTCTCTATTTCAGCTAACCATTTCTCATTATGGTCCGTTAAATCCGTACTACTCTCCATACGATGCTTTAAGTTTCCATAAGCTGTTTTAATTCTTTCCAGTCCATTATTCGTACTTTGTAATAACTCTTCACTAAAGTTAATCGGGTGACGATAGTGTACTGATAACATAAAGAATCTAATTAACTGCGGGTCGTATTGCTTAATAATATCGTGAACTAAAATAAAGTTACCCAGCGATTTAGACATCTTCTCATTGTTAATATTAATATATCCATTATGCATCCAGTAACGTGCAAACGTTTTTCCAGTCAATGCTTCTGACTGCGCAATTTCATTTTCATGATGTGGGAATGCCAAGTCTTGACCACCAGCATGAATGTCAATTGTATCCCCTAAGTACTTACGCGCCATTGCTGAGCATTCAATATGCCATCCTGGACGTCCTTGCCCCCAAGGGCTTTCCCAGAAGATTTCTCCTTCTTTCGCAGCTTTCCATAAAGCAAAATCAAGAGGGTCTTGTTTCTTTTCCCCTACCTCAATACGAGCACCGTGACGTAAATCTGCGATTGGTTGATGTGATAATTTACCGTAACCTTCGAATTCCTTCGTCTTAAAGTACACATCACCCTCTGATTCATATGCATACCCTTTATTCACAAGTTCTTGAATAAATTCAATAATGATATCCATATTTTCTGTTACACGAGGATGAACTGTTGCGTGTTTGCAACCTAGTGCTGTTACATCTTCAAAGTACGCTTCAACAAAGCGATCAGCAATTGTCGGTACATCTTCACCTAATTCATTTGCCGCTTTAATTAATTTATCATCTACATCCGTAAAGTTAGATACATATTGCACATCGTATCCTTTGTATTCTAAATAACGACGCACTGTATCGAATACCATAGGAGGCCTTGCATTCCCAATATGAATGTAGTTATAAACTGTAGGTCCGCATACATACATCTTTACCTTATTTTCTTCTAATGGAACAAACTCTTCTTTTTGACGTGTTAACGTATTATAAATGTGAATAGTCATTTTTATCCTTCCTTTCTACCTTTAATTCCAATTGTTTCTTCAATTTATCAAGTTCTACTTCCATAGCCTTTAATTTATCAAAAATCGGATCCGGAAGGTCAGAGTGATTTAATTCTTGACCAATCTTTACTCCATTTTGAATAACGACACGGCCAGGTATACCTACAACTGTAGAATGTGCAGGAACTTCTTTTAATACGACAGACCCTGCTCCGATTTTAGAATTCTCTCCCACAGTAATAGAACCAAGAACTTTAGCACCCGTCGCAATTAATACATTATCCTGAATTGTTGGATGCCTCTTTCCTTTTTCTTTTCCTGTACCACCTAATGTAACCCCTTGATAAATCGTTACATTATCACCAATTTCACAAGTTTCTCCGATTACAACTCCCATTCCATGATCTATAAAAAAACGTCGACCAATAGTTGCTCCTGGATGGATCTCAATGCCAGTAAAAAAGCGGCTCACTTGTGAAACAAAACGTGCAAGAAAGAAAAAATTTCTTTTATAAAAAGCATGTGCAATTCGATGGGCCCAAACTGCATGTAATCCAGAGTAAGTTAAAATGACTTCGAAATAACCTCTTGCCGCTGGATCCTGTTCAAAAACGACTTCAATATCTTCCCGAAGCCTCTTAAACATCGGTGTTCCCTCCCCTTTATGGGCTGCTTTTTTGTCGAGCGAACTAACTCCCCTAACTCATCACTTCTCCCCTAATTCTTTATATAAGGAGATAAATTCTATATTCATACCTATTTACACGGTATAAAAAAAAGGCGTCTCTGTCATATTGACAGAGACGCCTTTTAAGCGCGGTTCCACTCTGTTTAGGCTTAAAAAAGCCTCAAACTCATCCATGATAACGGTGTACACCGCTTCTGCTTACTTTGCGGCCTAAGACATCCCACGAAGCAATTCGCTGTTCAGCAGAAGACTCGAAGGGGCATTTCAAAAATCCGCTTATAAACCACTCCCAGCCTAAAGGTGGTTCTCTCTGTAAAAAGCCTGATTTTCTACTTCTCCTTCTCGTCGCTTTTCCTTATTAGGTTTTAGGTATACTTATTATATTTCTAAACCTAGAAAATGTTAACCAATTACTTTTTGAAGACGATTTAAAACTTTTTCTTTTCCAAGAAGTGCAATAGCATTCGGAAGCTCTGGACCATGCGTTTGTCCTGTAGTTGCAACACGGATTGGCATAAATAAATTTTTACCTTTATGTCCTGTTTCCTTTTGAACTGCTTTAATCGCTGCCTTAATTGCTGCTGGCTCCATTGCTTCTAGAGCTTCTATTTGACCAGCAAATGCACGAAGTACTTCAGGTACTTGTTCACCATTTAATACTTCTTGTCCTTCTTCTTCATAATCAACATGATCTTTAAAGAACATTTCAGAAAGCTCTACAATTTCAGCTCCAAAACTCATTTGTTCATGGTATAAAGCAATTACATCACGAATCCAAGCTTGGTCTTGTTCGCTTAAAGTTTCTCCCACACGTCCAGCTTTCACTAAATGCGGTAAGCTTAACTCTACAACCGTATCTAAATCTTGCTTTTTCATATACTGGTTGTTCATCCATTTTAGTTTTTGAGAATCAAATAATGCAGGTGATTTTGATAAACGAGCTGCATCGAACATTTTGATAAACTCATCTTTAGAGAAGATTTCTTCTTCTCCTACCGGAGACCAACCTAGTAGTGCAATAAAGTTAAAGATTGCTTCTGGAAGATACCCAAGCTCTTTATATTGCTCAATAAATTGAATAATAGATTCATCACGCTTACTTAACTTTTTACGACTTTCATTAACAATTAGAGTCATATGACCGAATTGTGGAATATCCCAGCCGAAAGCTTCATAAATCATCATTTGTTTCGGTGTATTTGAAATATGATCATCACCACGAAGTACATGTGTAATTTCCATTAGATGATCATCTACTGCTACTGCAAAGTTATAAGTTGGAATTCCATCCTTTTTCACAATAACAAAATCACCGAAATCATTTGAATGGAACGCAACTTCATCTTTTACAATATCTTTGAATGTGTAGTCACGATCAGCTGGTACACGGAAACGAATACTTGGAATACGTCCCTCAGCTTCAAATTCTTTCACTTGTTCTTCAGTTAATTCACGGTGGTTACCTGCGTAACGAGGTGTTTCACCACGAGCGATTTGTCCTTCACGCTCTGCTTCTAGCTCTTCTTCTGTCATATAACATTTATAAGCTAGACCACGCTCTAATAAATCTTCATATAATTTTTTATAAATATCTAAACGCTCTGTTTGGCGATATGGTCCAAATTCACCACCAACATCAACACCTTCATCCCAGTCCATACCGAGCCATTTCAAGTATTTTAATTGGCTTTCTTCTCCACCAGCCACGTTACGTTTTACATCAGTATCTTCAATACGAATAATAAATTTGCCATCTAAATGACGAGCAAATAAATAATTAAATAATGCCGTACGCGCATTTCCGATATGTAAGTGTCCTGTTGGACTTGGCGCGTAGCGCACTCTCACTTGCTTTTCCATAATTGGTACACCTTCCATTCTTAATGTCAACACATTCTATAATTGTACACCAAAAAAATGTGATTATCCATCTTACGAATTAAAAACCATTATTTTTTCTGTAATAAAACAACCGCTTGAGAAGCAATCCCTTCTTCTCTACCTGTAAATCCTAATTTTTCTGTTGTTGTTGCCTTTACATTAATGTTATCGATAGACGTTTCTAACAGTTCACTAATGCGCTTACGCATACTCTCAATATGTGGTGCCATTTTTGGTTTTTGAGCAATAATTGTACAATCTAAATTTCCTAACTCGTAACCTTGTTCACGCACAAATTCCCAAACTTTTTGTAACAATACAGCTGAATCTGCATCTTTAAAAGCTGGGTCTGTATCAGGAAAATGCTTTCCGATATCTCCTGCTGCAATCGCACCTAAACATGCATCAGCAATCGTATGTAACAATACATCTGCATCTGAATGACCGATTAATCCTTTCTCGTGTGGAATTGTAATTCCACCGATAATCAACGGGCGCCCTTCCGCAAATTCATGTACATCAAAACCTTGTCCAATTCGAAACATCCTTACTTCCTCCTTAAGCTAAACTACTGAGCTTTATGACTCTATATTATATCGCTATCCTTATAAAGAAAAGCCCGGCTGTTGCCGAGCTTTTCTTTATTAACACGTCATCAATGTTATTTCTTCTGAACACGTAGGAAACTTTCAGCAATTAATAGATCTTCCGGAGTCGTCACTTTAATATTATAGTAACTCCCCTCTACTACACCTACTTGCTTCCCCACACGTTCTACGAGACTTGCATCATCTGTGCCAAGAAAACAACTTTGCTTTGCGCTTCTATGAGCTTCTAGCAAAAGAGAAACAGAGAATCCTTGTGGTGTTTGTACAGCGTTAAGTTGAGATCGCTCTACCGTTTCTACAACAACACCCTTCTCTACTTTCTTAACAGTATCTTTTACTGGCACTGCACAAATGGAAGCTCCATATTTTTCTGCTGCAGTTAATACATCGCGAATCACTTTATTCGTTACGAACGGGCGCGCCCCGTCATGCACAAGAACATATTCGACACCACTCGCATACTGAAGTGCGTTATAGACGCTATCTTGTCTTTCGGCTCCACCCTGAATGAATTGTACGTGCTTTTCAATCTGGTACTTCTGCATTAACTCTTCAAAATACGGGCGTTCTTCTTCGTTAATTGCCATAATAATACTTTTGCACGCTTTATCTTTTTCAAAAGCACGCAATGTGTGCACAATAATTGGTACTTCATCTATAAGTAAAAATAACTTATTTTTACCAGCACCCATTCGTTTTCCTTGGCCCGCTGCCGGAATAATTAATGTATACATATTAATAATCCTCTACTTATAATGCTTTTTCTAGCAATTTACGTTTTGCGAAAATCATACGACCAGCCGATGTTTGTAATACGCTAGTAACAAGTACGTCAAGTTGTGAACCCACATACTCTCTACCATCTTCTACTACAATCATCGTACCATCATCTAAGTATGCAACACCTTGATTTTGTTCTTTACCATCTTTCACAACATAAACACTTAATTCTTCACCAGGGAGTACGACTGGTTTAATCGCATTAGCTAAATCATTAATGTTTAACACCGTAACCCCTTGTAATTCAGAAACTTTGTTTAAATTGAAATCGTTTGTTACTACAGTTCCACCAGTGATTTTTGCCAACTTTACAAGCTTGCTATCTACTTCTTGGATATCATCGAAATCGCCTTCATAAATTTCTACCGGAATTGGCATCTCCTTTTGAATACGATTTAAAATGTCTAGCCCTCTGCGGCCACGATTACGCTTTAAAGCATCTGAAGAATCGGCAATATGCTGAAGCTCTTCTAATACGAATTGCGGAATGACAATTGTTCCTTCTAAAAACTTTGTTTGGCAAATATCTGCAATACGTCCGTCAATAATTACACTCGTATCGAGAATTTTCCAATGAGTCGTAGATTTTTCTGCTTCGACCTCTACCTCTTCATTCTCACTATTGTTTTTCTTCTTACCTCCGCGTTGGGGTAATGTAAATAATCCTAGCAATTCATTCCTCTTTTTAAATCCTACTTGGAATCCTAAATATCCAAGTAAAAGGGTGAAGAACACTTGCAACACCGTACTAATAACTGGAATTGTAAATTCACGAATTGGTATCAAAATTAAATATGCAACAATAAGACCAGAGATTAATCCTAATGTACCAAATAAAACATCTGCTACAGGCGCCTTTACAAGAGCCTCTTCAATATGCTTAATAAGTTGAACAATATAATCTACAAGCCAAAATGTTGTTAAAAATAAAATAATTGCACCAATAATTGCACGAACATACGATCCTTCCAACAAAGGAACCGCACCGATATCTAATACATTAATAATTTTTGGGATTAAGTAAATCCCTAACGCTCCCCCGATCACTAAAAAGAAGAGCTGTACAATCCGTTTTAACATCCAACCACCTCCTACTCATTATTAACCATTGTTTCGCTAATCAAAACGCCGAATGCAAAAGCGGACGTGTTTTTTTGTAAATAGTTTTATTTACCAATATATCATATCATATACCAAAAATGTTCTAGTGTCGTTATATTATAGAATCAATGTAATATTCTTAATTGTGTCTACTCATATAGAGATGCTCTTGAATTCTTTTTAGACCTTCTCGTATTTTCTTCGCTCTCACTTCTCCAATTCCTTCCACATCATCCAATTCATTAATAGTTGCTCGGCAAACACCTTGCAATGTTTTAAATCGATTAATTAAATTCTCGATAATAAGTGGCGGAACACGAGAAATCTTGCTTGTGATTCGGTACCCTCTAGGTGTCACACTTTCTTCTAAACTTGTTTGTCCTGGATAGCCAAGCAATTTAACTAAATCACTATCCTCTAAAAGTTGTGTATTTGCAAGATCTTGTAACTTTTTCAATATTTGATGATGGTCTTGTGTTTTCTCCTGGTGATAATCTTTAATTAACAATGCTGCCTCTGCCTCTAAATCAGCTAGTAATTCTGTAAGCTGTAAACGAATTAACCTACCTTCTGTTCCTAACTCATGAATATAGCTCAATATTTCATTTTTAATACGCAGCACCATTTCAACACTATGTAAAACGTGAACCACCTCGGACATTGTAACGACCTCTTCAAATTCTAGAATACCCAAATTCGTAATGCCGTCATTCCATACAGCCTTATATTTTTCTAGCGTTTGAATTGCTTGATTTGCCTTCGTTAAAATGACACCTATATCTTTTAATGTATAACGTAAGTTCCCTTGATATAGCGTAATTACATTACGTCTTTGTGAAATGGCCACAACAAGGCTGCCCGTCTGCTTTGCTACACGCTCTGCTGTTCGGTGACGCATACCTGTTTCAATAGAATCAATAGATGAATCCGGAACTAACTGTGCGTTTGCAATTAAAATTTTACTTCCAGTTTCATTTAAAATAAGTGCTCCATCCATTTTTGCTAATTCATATAAACTAGCAGGAGAGAATGCGCAATTAATATGAAAACCACCATCAACAATGCTTTTAATCTGCTCATTATACCCAAGAACAATTAGTCCCCCTGTTTGTGCGCGAAGTACATTATCTATCCCTTCGCGCAGTGGTGTTCCCGGGGCCACGAGCTGTAAAATATTAATTATACTTTTGACACGTTGCTTATTTTCTTCCATAGCCTAGCCTCCTAATGTCAAACGAAGCGCTTCTCCTAAATTAGAAACACCTACAACCTCAATCCCCTCTGGAATTGTCCACCCCCCTAAATTTTTTCTAGGAATGATAGCACGTTGAAATCCTAATTTAGCTGCTTCTTGTACACGTTGTTCGATTCTTGATACTCTTCTTATTTCTCCAGTTAATCCAACTTCTCCTATTACCGCATCAGTTGGTGCCGTAGATTTATCTCTAAAACTTGAAGCTATACTTAAGGCAACAGCTAAATCAATTGCCGGTTCATCTAATTTCAAACCACCAGCTACTTTTAAATACGCATCTTGATTTTGTAATAGTAAACCTGTTCTTTTCTCTAGTACCGCCATAATAAGCGAGACACGATTATGATCAATTCCTGTCGCCATTCTTCGAGGATTTCCAAAACTAGTAGGGGAAATTAATGCCTGTATTTCTACTAAAACTGGTCTTGTTCCTTCCATTGAGGCAACTACTGTTGAACCTGCAACTCCAACTGGTCTTTCCTCAAGGAAAATTTCAGAAGGATTTAAGACTTCTGCAAGGCCAAGTTCTTTCATTTCAAAGATACCCATTTCATTCGTAGAACCAAAACGATTCTTTACAGCTCGTAAAATACGATATGTATGGTGTCGATCTCCTTCAAAGTAAAGAACTGCATCGACCATATGTTCTAGCATACGCGGTCCCGCAATTGCACCTTCTTTTGTCACATGCCCTACGATAAAAATTGGGATTCCCTTTGTTTTTGCAAGTTTCATTAATTCTGCTGTACATTCACGTACTTGCGCCACACTACCAGGAGCTGATGTCACTTCAGGTAAATGTATCGTTTGAATAGAATCAATAACAACAAAAGCAGGATTCATCTCTTCAATATGTGCTGCAATACGCTGTAAATCTGTCTCTGATACAACAAATAGATTACTACCATTTACATGTAAACGATCTGCACGAAGTTTAATCTGCTTTGCTGACTCCTCACCTGATATATACAATACATCATATGAAGCATCTGCTAATTGCGAGGAAATCTGTAATAATAACGTTGATTTTCCAATCCCAGGGTCCCCACCAATAAGTACTAAAGATCCATCTACAATTCCGCCACCTAGTACACGGTTAAACTCCTGAAATTTTGTTTCAATACGTGCCTCAGACTTTGTTTCTACTTCTGTAAGACGTCTTGGTTTTGTTACTTCTGTTTGAATTGCATTTGCATAATTTAGGCGTCTGGATGATACAACGGGTTCCATCTCTTCAACAAGCGAATTCCATTGACCACACCCTGGACATTTACCCATATATTTTGGTGATTGATAACCACACTCTTGACATGTGAATTTTGTTTTCTTTTTAGCCATATCTTTTTATATTTCACTTCGCTTTCATCTATAAACATTTGACCTTCTCGTACAAGAAAGAGGGCTATCTCGTAGCCCTCTTAGTTTGTCTATACTTATTTTACCTTTTCAGCACTATGAATGACAAATGTTTCCCCTTCTACATCAAAGATAACTTTTTGCCCTTTCTCAATAGCACCTTTTAAAAGTTCTTCCGATAGTCTATCTTCTACATGCTTCTGAATTGCTCTACGTAGTGGACGAGCACCATATTCACGATCAAACCCTTTATCAGCAATAGCTGCAATCGCCCCTTCTGTTAATTGCAATTCAATTTCTTGTTCTTTTAAGCGATTCACTAACTGATTTACCATAAGAGTCACAATTTCTTGAATATGTTTTTTCTCAAGCATATGGAATACGATAATTTCATCAATACGGTTTAAGAATTCTGGACGAAATGCCTTTTTCAGCTCATCCATTACTTTACCTTTCATATCCGAATAATCACGGCTTTCATCTTGTACGTTAAATCCAAGATGTTTGTTACGTTTTAACGCCTCAGCACCAACGTTAGACGTCATAATAACAATCGTATTACGGAAGTCAACTGTACGTCCTTTAGAATCAGTTAAACGACCATCTTCCAATACCTGTAGTAAAATATTAAATACATCGGGATGCGCCTTCTCTACTTCATCTAATAGGACAACTGAATACGGCTTACGACGAACCTTCTCTGTTAATTGTCCGCCTTCTTCATACCCAACATATCCTGGAGGAGAACCAACTAAGCGAGAAGTTGAATGTTTCTCCATATACTCAGACATATCAATGCGAATCATTGCATCCTCATCACCGAACATAGATTCTGCCAATGCTCTTGCTAATTCTGTTTTACCTACACCTGTTGGCCCTAAGAAAATAAATGAACCAATTGGACGTTTCGGATCTTTTAGTCCTGCTCTTGCACGACGAACAGCTTTCGCTACAGCCACTACCGCTTCATCCTGGCCAATGACACGATCATGAAGAATGGATTCTAAGTTTAATAATTTATCAGTCTCTGTTTGTGCAAGTTTAGAAACAGGGATACGTGTCCATGTAGAAACGACATTTGCAATATCTTCTACCGTAACCTCTGAATTTTCTTTTCCTTGTTGCTCTTTCCACTGACGCTTTGTATCTTCCAATTTCTCACGTAAGCGTTGTTCCATATCACGTAAGGAAGCAGCCTTTTCAAACTCTTGACTTTGTACAGCCGCATCTTTTTCTTTTCGAATTTCCTCAAGCTTCACTTCAAGCTCTTTTAAGTTTGGTGGTGTTGTATAAGAGCGTAAGCGAACCTTTGAAGCAGCTTCATCAATTAAATCAATTGCTTTATCCGGTAAGAAACGATCCGTAATATAACGATCAGAAAGTTTTACAGCTGCATCAATTGCATCATCTGTAATAGACACACGGTGATGCGCCTCATAACGATCGCGTAAACCTTTCAAGATTTGAGTTGATTCTTCTAGACTCGGCTCATCAACATGAATTGGCTGGAAACGTCTCTCTAAAGCTGCATCCTTTTCAATATATTTACGATACTCATCTAAAGTTGTCGCACCAATACATTGTAATTCTCCGCGTGCTAAAGATGGTTTTAAAATATTTGATGCATCGATTGCACCTTCTGCTCCACCTGCACCGATTAATGTATGAAGTTCATCAATAAATAGAATAATATTCCCTGCTTGACGTATTTCATCCATTACTTTCTTTAAACGATCTTCAAACTCACCACGATATTTCGTCCCAGCTACCACTGTTCCCATATCTAGTGTCATAACACGCTTATCTCTTAACGTTTCAGGAACTTCATTATTTACGATTTGCTGTGCTAACCCTTCAGCAATTGCTGTTTTACCTACACCAGGTTCTCCAATTAACACTGGATTGTTTTTTGTTCTACGGCTTAACACTTCAATTACACGTTGAATTTCTTTACTACGTCCAATAACAGGATCCAAACGATTCTCACGTGCAACAACTGTTAAGTCGCGTGCTAAACTGTCTAGTGTCGGTGTATTGGCATTTGTCGATGAACCACCTTGGTGACCTGAACTTGCTTCGTTACTTCCAAGAAGTTGTAATACTTGTTGTCTTGCTTTGTTGAGGCTTACGCCTAAATTATTTAAAACACGTGCCGCTACACCTTCACCTTCACGGATTAAGCCAAGTAAAATATGTTCTGTTCCAACGTAAGAATGTCCTAGCTTACGCGCTTCATCCATAGACAATTCAATAACTTTTTTAGCACGAGGTGTATAATGTACAGTTTGAGAAGCTTCTGTTCCACGTCCAATTAACGCTTCTACCTCTTTTTGCACTTTTTCCGGGCTCAATCCAAGAGCAATTAACGCTTTTGCTGCAATTCCTTCACCTTCGCGTACAAGCCCAAGTAAAATATGTTCTGTTCCAATATTATTATGCCCAATGCGAATTGCTTCCTCTTGAGATAAAGCTAATACTTTCTGTGCTCTTTCTGTAAATCTTCCAAACATCATAGAAATCGCCTCCTACTTGCGCTTAGTTTTTTTCAATACGTAATCGCTCACGGATTAAGGTTGCTCTTCGATAATCTCTTTCTTCTGGTCCTAAAGGTCCTCCTGCATATTGTTGTAAAATACCTGGTTGCGTAAGAACCATTAGCTCAGTCAAAATATTTCTCGATATACCTTTTATATATCCTAGATCAATACCAAGTCGTACATCCGATAAGCAAGTTGCCGCTTCTGCAGATTGAATTAAACGACTGTTTGCTAGTATACCGTAAGAACGATAAACCTTATCTTCAAGCTCAATACTCGAATTTTGTACAATTAATTCTCTGGCCAATTTTTCTTGTTGTATAATTTGCTGCATGACACTCTTTAAATCTGCAATAATATCTACTTCGGATTTCCCTAGCGTCATTTGATTTGATACTTGAAATATATTACCTAACGCTTCGCTACCTTCACCGTATATTCCTCTTACTACTAACCCTAATTTTTGTATTACTTGTATAATACGGCTAATTCTTTTTGTTAAAACCAGCCCTGGTAAATGAATCATTACAGAAGCTCTTAATCCTGTACCAACGTTAGTAGGACAACTCGTAATATATCCAAGTGATTCATCAAAAGCATATTCAACCTCTTTCTCAATCCAATTATCTATTTGATTAGCGCTTTGAAGCGCCTTTGATAACTGTAGCCCTGGAAATAGGCACTGAATCCTAATGTGGTCTTCCTCATTAAGCATCACACTAATGTGTTCGCTTTCTGATAACAGACATGCTCCATATTCGGTCCCTGCGAGATTTGGACTAATTAAATGCTTTTCGACTAAAACTCTCCTTTGAAGAGGCGTTAATTCATTCATTTTTAATAATCCAAACTTCCCAAAGGGCTCTACCGATTTATTTATAAATTTCTTTTTAAATAATTCTTGAACCTGTTGAGCTTCCTCTTCGTTTTGCATAGTAGAAAATTGATATTGCTTAAAATTACGAGCCAAACGAATTCGACTACTTAAAACAATATCAGAATCAGGGCCATCCCCCTTCATCCATGGACTAATCGCTTCATTCATAATTTTGTCCAGTGACATAGAACTACTCCCCCTCTCTATGCTCACTAAGCTGAGTTTCAAGCCCTCGAATTTCATCTCTTACCTCAGCAGCTTTCTCAAACTCCTCATTCTGTACATATTGTTTCAGAATAAGTTTTAGTTCATCTAATTCTTTCTTTAAGTGGATATTTCCTTCCATTCGTTCCGGAATTTTTCCACAATGTTCTGTATGTCCACCATGAAGTCGCTTTAACAATGGGTTTAAGTGTCCTTTAAATGTATCGTAACAAGAAGCACAACCAAAGCGTCCCACTTTTGTAAAATGTTCATATGTCATCTTACAATCTGGACATCTTACTGTATTTGTATTTGAAAACCCGTTTTTTCCTTCTCCAAACATTGTTGATTCACCGTGTAATAAACCAGCAAATACATCATGAAATGAAAAGTTAGACTGTGATGATTGAAAGAAAGACGTATAGCCACTTTGCTCCGCACATTGCTCACAAAGATGAACTTCCGCCTTCTTCTCGTTGATTACTTTTGTATAATGTAAAGTTGCTGGTCTTATATTACAGTTTTGACAAGTCATCAATATCCCCACCTTTACAATAGGAACGATCTACCTCATGATACTTTTCATACATTACTAGATTGTCCTCTTTCCTTAATCCATTTAGATAAAAGTACATGCTCTTTTTCAAAACTTCTACAATATTTAACTGCCCTATCTTAATTATCATTCTTTTACAAAAGCTGTATTTATTTATATTTCAGTGTTCTTAACATTGCGCATAATATTCGAGCCCTAAGTTCATCTCGAGAAGGAATATCCATTGATAATACAGAACGATCTAGTACACTTAACATTAGTTTTGCTTCACGGCCTGTTATAATTCCCTCTTCTAATAAACGTATAATCATACTCTCTGCATTCCCTTGTGCAACGCTATGATCAATCATATGAAGCATTTGATCAATAATGTCTATATCATCATGCAGTTTGACTTTTATAATGCGAATGTAACCTCCACCACCACGTTTACTTTCTACTATAAATCCTCTTTCTAATGTAAAACGGGTATTGATTACATAATTGATTTGAGATGGTACGCACTCGAATCGATCCGCAATCTCATTTCTTTTGATTTCAATCACATTATTATTACTTAAGTCAATAACTTGCTTTAGATATTGCTCAATGATATCAGATATATTTCTCATTTATCCGCCACCTTTATTGACTTTGACTATCTTTGACTTTAATTATATACGTATTAATAAAATTTGCAACTCTTTTGCTTATTCACTATCCTAGCCACATTCCCCTGCATTTAATCAAAATAGTAATTATTTAAGCACATTTTTTTAATTACTATGGATTATAAAAGAAAACACGAAAAAACACGAGTCATTTGACTCGTGTTTAGTTGCTTGGCGACGTCCTACTCTCACAGGGACAAGGTCCCAACTACCATCGGCGCTAGAGAGCTTAACTTCCGTGTTCGGTATGGGAACGGGTGTGACCTCTCTGCCAT
>NZ_BEZT01000008.1:0-48418 GCF_003402455.1 Bacillus sp. HMA207
CAGCGTTCATCCTGAGCCAGGATCAAACTCTCCAATAAAGTTAGTTTGTCTAGCATCTAAAATAAAAATTGACGTTTCACGTTGTTTGTTTCGTTCAGTTTTCAAAGAACTACTTCGTCGCTCAGAAGCGACTTTATCAATATAACATTTCGTTATATTTTCGTCAACAACTTTTTTCAATAAGTTGTTTTTTGTTTGTTTTGTTTGTTACCTTTCGTGGCAACGAATATAAATATACCAGTTTGATTATTAAAATGCAATAGTTTTTCTAATAAAATTTTTAACTTAGTAAAAAAGTATAAAAACAGCACATTTCTTCTATATAAATATAATTTCTCGCACTATCAAGATTTACTATACCCACGCAACTCATGCTCAAATAAAAAAAGCTTTGGAGAAATCTCCAAAGCTTAGTCTTGTTTATGGCGCATAGCAGGGAATAATAATACATCACGAATAGATGGTGCATTTGTTAATAACATAACTAGACGATCAATACCGATTCCTAATCCACCCGTAGGAGGCATACCGTACTCAAGAGCTTCAATATAATCGTCATCCATCATATGAGCTTCATCATTACCTTGTTCGCGCTCTTTTAATTGCGCTTCAAAACGTTCTTTTTGATCGATTGGATCATTTAACTCAGTGAATGCATTTGCATGTTCACGCGCAACGATAAATAATTCGAAACGATCTGTAAATCTTGGATCTTCATCATTCTTTTTCGCAAGCGGTGAGATTTCTACCGGATGACCGTAAATAAATGTTGGTTGGATTAATTTATCTTCTACTTTTTGTTCGAAGAATTCATTTATAATATGACCAACTTCCATTGTATCTTTAATTTCTACATTATGTTCTTTTGCAAGCTCACGTGCTTCTTCTACACTCATCGGATTCCAGAAATCAGCTCCAGAGTATTGCTTAATCGCATCTACCATATGAAGACGTGTCCATTCTGGTTCTAGATTAATTTCATAATCACCATACTTGATTGTTGTTGTACCCAGTACTTTTTTCGCGATATGAGCAACCATATCTTCTGTTAACTTCATAATATCTTTATAATCAGCGTATGCTTCATATAATTCAATCATCGTAAACTCAGGGTTATGACGAGTTGATACACCCTCATTACGGAATACACGGCCGATCTCATATACTTTTTCCAAACCACCTACAATAAGACGCTTTAAATGTAGCTCAATTGCGATACGCATATATAATTCCATATCTAACGCATTATGATGTGTAGTGAAAGGACGCGCAGAAGCTCCACCTGCAATTGCATGCATCATAGGTGTTTCCACTTCAAGATAACCGTTGTCATCTAGGTATCTTCTCATCTCACGAATGATTTTACTACGAGTAACGAACGTTTCACGACTTTCCATACTTGTAATTAAGTCTAAGTAACGTTGACGGTAGCGTTGTTCAACATCTTTTAATCCATGGTATTTATCTGGTAATGGACGAAGAGATTTCGTTAATAGCGTAAAGCCTGTTGCTTTTACTGAAAGTTCTCCAACGTTTGTTTTGAACACTTTACCTTCAATACCTACTAAATCACCTAAATCTGCTGTTTTAAATAATTCGTACTCGTCATCTCCAACAGCATCTTTACGAACATAAATTTGAACTTGTCCATGTAAATCTTGAACGTGTGCAAATCCAGCTTTCCCTTTTCCGCGTTTTGTCATAATACGACCAGCGATAGAAACAGCGATTTCCTTCTCCTCTAATTCTTCCTTAGAGAACTCTCCATATAGACTCACTAAATCAGTTGTTGAATTTGTGCGTTCAAATCTTTTACCGAACGGGTCAATTCCTTGTTCACGTAAATTATGTAGCTTTTCACGACGAACAATCAATTGGTCGTTTAATTCTTCGTGGTTCATGTTATCCATGATATTGATATCACTCCAGCTCTATTTAATTTTACAATATATACAGTATAGCATTTTCTACTCAACTAGAAAAACTGCCAGCAACTAACTGGCAGCTCTTCTTTCTTTCACGTAATTATAGGAAGTGTATAGAAGAATGTCAATCTCCTATGTCCATTATTAACCAACGTAAATTGTTTGTTGTTTCGCTTCCACTTCTTCTACAAATGTACCTAACACATTCGCAAGGTCTTCCCGTGTGTTACAAGCATTAATACCATTACGTACACTCGCATTACCACGAACACCTTTTAAATACCAAGCTGCATGTTTTCTCATCTCTCTTACAGCGACACTTTCGTTCTTTAAGTCAATAAGACGATCTAGATGTAACATACATACATCAATTTTCTCGCGCACTGTTGGTTCCGGCATTAATTCACCCGTCTCCAAATACTTTACCGTACGATAAATCATCCACGGATCTCCAAGAGCCGCACGACCAATCATAACACCATCTACACCAATTTCATCAAGCATACGCTTTGCATCTTGCGGCGTTGCGACATCACCATTTCCGATAACCGGGATATTTACAGATTGTTTTACTTGTTTAATAATATCCCAATCCGCTTTTCCTTCATACATTTGCACTCGTGTACGTCCGTGAACCGCCACAGCTTGGCCACCAGCACGCTCAACAGCCCTAGCATTTTCTATTGCGAAAATATGTTCTTCATCCCAACCGATACGCATTTTAACTGTAACCGGCTTTTCAACAGCATCTACAACCGCTGCTACCATTTCATATATTTTATTCGGATCTAAAAGCCACCTTGCCCCCGCATCACATTTAACGATTTTCGGCACTGGACAACCCATATTAATATCAATTATGTCTGCTGTCGTATATTTATCTACATATTTCGCAGCATCTACAAGAGTTTCTTTCCCTCCACCAAAAATTTGTAAACTTAATGGCTTTTCTCTCTCGTCGATATATAACATATCTAATGTTCTTTTATTATTAAGTAATATTGCCTTATCACTTACCATTTCAGCACAAACTAAGCCGGCACCAAATTCTTTTACTGTTAAACGGAATGCAGAGTTACACACTCCCGCCATCGGTGCTAGTACAACCGGATTTTTCATCTCGATATTTGCAATCTTTAACAATCAACCTACTCCTTCCTGTACAATCACTTTGGCATTAATTCCTCTATCGAAACATTTAATGCCTTAGCAACTTCTACTACAAAATCTTGAGAAGGCGATCTATTCCCTCTCTCAACCTCACCTAAAACAGATACAGATACCCCTAGTTCTTTAGCAAAACCTTCTTGTGTATAGCCTTTTAGCTTTCGAAAAGCACGAATGCGTCTTCCCCATTTTTCTGCTTCCATACCGTTACTCCCTCTCGCCTTTTCATTTCTTCTACTTGTGAACGTGAAATGTTTTGTTTTATGTCTTGATTAATCTCTAACAACGGAACGATAACAAAAGCTCTTTCAAACATCCGCGGATGCGGAACAATAAGATTCTCTGCTTCAATATTCTCTTGATTATAAAGTAAAATGTCAAGGTCGATAGTCCTCGGCCCCCACCTAATTTCCCTTTTTCTTCCTAGGTCATTTTCTACTTTTTGTGTTACTTTCAATAACTCTTGTGGTGATAAATTGGTAGAAATTTTTATAACTAAATTTAAAAAGCAACTTTGGTCAGTATAGCCAACTGGCTCAGTTTCATATACAGATGAAATATCATCAACCTGAATATAAGGATTTTTATTTAAAAACTGAATCGCTTCAGTTAGATACGTATAACGCTCTCCAATATTTGACCCTAATGCAATGTAAGCTATATTGTTCATGGACGTTCTCTCGTAATTTCTACTGCTACAGCACGATAATGACCCGGTATCGGTGGATCCGGCTTAATTACCTTAATTGTACAGCGTGAAATACTTTCATATTGTTTTAATATATCTGCAGCAATATTTTCAGCGATACTCTCCACAAGCTTATACTTTCTATCCTCAACAACTTTTCTACATAATTCGAAAAGCTCTCCATAATTGACCGAATGCTCTAAGTCATCACTTTCCCCTGCACGCTTTAAATCCAACTCCACCGTTAAGTCAACTTTAAATCTCTGACCTAATTTATTCTCCTCTGGGAACACACCATGATAACCATAAAACTCCATATCATGGATATAAATTTTATCCAATTACCTTACCCCCTTACCAATCATCGCATCCATCATTTTAGCCATACGCGCCATTTCTTTCACATCATGGACACGAACAAACTCACAGCCCTTTTCAATACCAAGACAAACGGTAGCTCCTGTTCCCTCAAGACGTTCCTCCACTGGCAAATCTAATACGTGCCCAATAAAGGACTTTCTCGAAGTACCTAAGAGAACCGGATAACCTAGCACATTTAACTGTTCTAAATTACGCATCGCCTCTAAGTTCTGCTCAGGTGTTTTAGCAAAACCGATACCTGGATCTAAAATAATATTCTCATCTGGCACACCAGCATTTTTAGCAATTTTAATACTGTCATACAAATCAGCAATCATATCCGCCATTAAATTACGATAATTCATATTATCGCGGTTATGCATTAAAATGATGGGTACATCATAATGAGCTGCGACTTCAGCAATTTTTGGCTCCGCCTTCGCTCCCCAAATATCATTAATAATATGAGCACCAGCCTCAATTGCTTGCTTTGCAACTTCAGCTTTATATGTATCGATAGATATAGGCAATTTTACTTCTTTTGAAACTGCTTGAATCATCGGGACAACTCGCTTTATTTCTTCTTCTACTGATACTTTAGCAAAACCTGGGCGAGTAGATTCGCCACCAATATCAATAATATGAGCACCTTGACCTTGCATTTCTTTTGCGTGACGTACCGCAGCATCTACCTCGTTGTAACTCCCACCATCAGAAAACGAATCTGGTGTTACATTTAAAATCCCCATAATTAATGTTTTTTCATTTAAATTCAATGTATATTCGCCGCAGCGCAAATCATAATCCCACTTCAAACTACACATCTCCTCTTCGTAATTCATTTCTGCTCCATAATTTCTCTCTTTGCATTCCATAAAGGTACATTAAACTTTTTGTAACCACTCCTACTTTACCCGGGAAATCCTGCGCTTCTATACGATAAAGCGGAACAATTTCTTGAATGGAGTTTGTTACGAAGACTTCATCCGCTGAAAGTAGCTCATCTTTTGTAAAGAAACCTTCCTTTACTTCTATATTTAATTCTTCAGCACTCTTTATAATAAACGCACGAGTGATACCATTTAAAATCCCTGTCTCTAACGAAGGTGTATATAAAACATCACCTTTCACAAAAAATAGATTCGAAACAATGCCCTCTGCAACATAACCTGCTTCAGTGAGGAAAATACCTTCCTTACTCACAACATTTCCAATTTCACGCTTCCCTAAAATATTATTTAAATAGTGATGAGACTTCAGGCGAAATGTCCCTTCCGGTGTATTTCGCACTTGTTTTAGAATAACACCTTCTTTTTCCACTACATCCCCTGGAGCTGTTAAAGGTTTTATAAAAACAATAACAGAAGGCTCTTCATACATTTCCGTTTGTAATCCTATTTCATCTATACCCGCCGATACATTAAAACGTACATATGCATGCTTCAATTCATTCTTAGCGAGTAAATCTTTCAAAATAAGCATCACATCATTTTTTGTCATTGTCCATTTAATTTGCAATGTATCCAGCGCCTCTATTAAACGGTTATAATGATCATCCAATAAGAAAGGATGACCATTATAAATACGAAACGTTTCAAAAACTCCAAGACCATATAAATAACCATGATCATAAGGAGAAATTCTCGCTTCACTTGCTTCTACATACTGACCATTTACGTAAATTAACATAATGTCGCACTTGGACTGTATTTACGAATGAAATTCTGCAACAGCTCTTTCCCATGAGAAGTCATAATAGATTCTGGATGGAATTGCACACCCTCTATCGGCAATGTCTTATGACGAAGTGCCATAATTTCCCCTTCCTCTGTCCAAGATGTTACCTCTAAGCAATCGGGTAACGTCTCTTTCTTAACAATAAGGGAATGATAGCGCGTCGCAGTAAACGGATTAGGAATATCCGAAAAAATCGTCTTTCCATCATGATGCATAAGCGAGGTTTTTCCATGCATTAATCGCTCTGCACGGACAACCTCTCCCCCAAACACTTGTGCAATAGATTGATGCCCTAGACAAACACCAAAAATCGGAGTCTTTCCAGCAAAGTATTTAATAGCTTCCATACTAATCCCAGCTTCATTAGGACTACATGGGCCTGGAGAAATCATTAGAAAATCTGGTTTCATATTCTCAATATCTGAAATGGTCACTTCATCATTACGTTTAACAACGAGCTCTTGTCCAAGTTCTCCAAGAAACTGCACTAAATTAAATGTAAAAGAATCATAATTATCAATCATTAATATCATTTCTCTCACCTAACCGTTTCTTCGCTACGTTCTTTTGCACGCCATAAAGCAATCGCCTTTTTTAACGACTCTTTATATTCATTTTCCGGATTTGAATCAATTACAATTCCCGCCCCTGCTTGTACATGAGCTTTTCCATCTTTAGCAAGAAGTGTTCTAATTACAATATTCAATTCTGTATCTCCAGAATAACCAATCCAACCGATTGAACCTGTATAAATCCCTCTTCGAACAGGTTCTAATTCCTCAATAATTTCCATCGTACGTATTTTTGGGGCACCAGTAATTGTTCCCCCAGGGAATACAGCCTTCACTAAATCAAAAGCATCCTTATCTTCTTCCACCTCACCACGCACATTAGAAACAATATGCATAACATGTGAGTATTTCTCAATTACCATAAATTCATCTACTTCTACAGTTCCATATTTACAAACACGTCCTAAATCATTTCTTTCTAAATCCACAAGCATTACATGCTCTGCTCTTTCTTTTTCGTTCTCAATTAATTCTCTTGCTAATTCTTCATCCTCTTGCTCATCCGCGCCTCTAGATCTCGTTCCAGCAATCGGTCTTGTACTTACTTCAGTTCCTTGTTTCTTAATTAACAACTCTGGTGATCCACTAACAATTTGAAAATCCCCAAGCTCCAGGTAACCCATATATGGAGATGGATTAATCTCACGAAGACTTGTATAAATTTCTAGTGGGTGTGTCTGTAACGTTCTTTCTTGTCTCGTCGACAAGTTTACTTGGAACACATCACCCGCCCCAATATATTCTTGAATACATTCAACTGCCTTCATAAAGCTGGCTTCAGTAAAAGCAACTGCTTCACTTTTCTTTTCAGGACTTTCAAAAGGCACGGTCACTTCAGGCGCTTCTGTCATCCAAAGACTCTTCCACTCATTTAGCCGTTCATTCGCCTCTTCATATTTATCTACATAATGCGTAATAACCCATAACACTTGTTCTTTTTGATCATAGACAAATACGTCATCAAATAATAAAAAGAAGATGTCAGGTATATTAATATCATCTTCCGCAAGAGAAGGCAGCTTTTCAATATAACGGATACAGTCATAACTGAAATAGCCAATTGCACCACCTTGAAAAGGCGGATACTCTGGGTTATAGTCCGTCTTCCATTGTTCCATATATTCTTGCATTAAATCTAACGGATTCCCTCGTTTTATTGTTTCCTTACCACTTTCACTTATATGTAACGTTTCATCCTTCCCTCGAATTACCGCTACTGGGTTCAGCCCTACAATGTTATAACGACCGCCACGGCCGCTTTCTAACAAAATATGTTGCGATTTACCCTGAGAAAGAAATTTATATTGCTTAAAGAAATCTAACTGATATGGAATAGAAAGCGCTAAAGATTTTCTTCGTTGCATATCAACACCCCGTCTTCTTTTATCCCACCCTCTTAGATAAACCAGCTCAAACTACATAAGTTATTTATATAGAGATTGATTATACTCGAAGGCTAGTGAAAATAATTTAATTATACTACCTCTTATTTTACATGAAGTTTTCTAGTCATTCACTCTTTTCCTATTTCCAATCCCAAAAGAAAAAGCACCCTTTTTCAAGGATGCTTTTTCAATCGCGTTTAATTAGGATTCAAATTGATAAAGTGGTGTACTTAAATAACGTTCACCGTTACTTGGGATAATAACAAGTACCTTTTTCCCTTTACCTAACTTTTTCGCAACTTCTGTTGCTGCATAAATAACTGCGCCTGAAGAGATACCAACTAAAATACCTTCCTCTTTAGCCACTCTTCTCGCATATTCAAATGCTTGCTCTGTTTTCACTTGAATAATTTCATCATATACTTCTACATCCAACGTCTCCGGAACAAATCCCGCCCCAATTCCTTGGATTTTATGTGGACCTGGCTTCCCACCAGATAATACTGGTGAATCTGCAGGTTCTACTGCATAAATTTTAATATCTTTATACGCTTCCTTCAGTACTTCACCAGCACCAGTAATCGTTCCACCTGTACCAATACCTGCAATAAACGCATCTAATTGGTCGCCCATTTGTTCAATAATTTCTGGACCTGTTGTTAAACGGTGAATTTCTGGATTCGATTGGTTTTTGAACTGTTGTGGTATAAAGTAGCCATGTTCTTTTGCTAATTCAGTCGCTTTACGAATTGCTCCACCCATTCCTTCAGGCCCTGGAGTCAATACTAATTCCGCACCGTAAGCACGTAATAAATTACGACGCTCAATACTCATTGTTTCTGGCATTACTAAGATTGCATTATATCCTTTAGCAGCCGCTACCATCGCTAAACCAATTCCTGTGTTACCACTTGTCGGCTCAATGATTGTATCGCCCTCTTTTAATAATCCCTTTTTTTCAGCATCTTCAATCATAGCTAATGCGATACGATCTTTAACACTACTCCCCGGATTCATAAATTCTAATTTTAAGTATATATCTGCGCTGTCTGATTCTACGATGCGGTTCAACTTAACGATCGGCGTTTTCCCGATTAATTCTGAAACTGATTGTGCCACTCGCATTCCTGTCACTCCTAACACCGAGTATTTTTATTGGTTTTATCTATATTTAGATTTTGTCAGAAAATTCCCTGTTTGTCAATTCATTTGGAGGGTTGCTCCTCTTAATTCCCTTATTACAAATTCTCGATTAAATTTGTAATATCTTCTTTAGAGAACTTGTATCGTTCATTACAGAAATGACAGTGAACTTCTGTCTCTTCCTCTTCTTCACGAACTTGCTCTAACTCTGTTTTACCTAAACTAATTAATACACTCTCAATACGCTCGCGTGAGCATGTGCAATTAAATTGAACATCCATTGTTTCTAATACTTTTACTTTATCTTCTCCAAGAACTGCATATAGTAGCTCTTCCGGAGAAAGACCTTGTTCAATCAACGTTGATACAGGTGGAATCTTTTGTAAACGGTCTTCAATAAATGAAATCGTTTCATCTTGCGCACCCGGCATAATTTGAAGGATGAATCCACCTGCCGCTAATATGCTATCATCTCCATTTACAAGAACACCAACACCTACAGAAGAAGGCGTTTGTTCAGAAACTGCAAAATAATACGTAAAGTCTTCTCCTAATTCTCCTGAAACGATTGGAGATTGACCAATAAACGGCTCACGCATTCCAATATCTTTAATTACAGTTACAAACCCCTCTGTACCTACCGCTTGATATACACGTAACTTCCCTTGTTCTGTTCCTTCAAAATCAACATGCGGATTCGTTACATAACCACGTACATCTCCATTTGCATGAGCATCTACTAAGATAGGGCCAATTGGACCGTTACCTTCTACCTTAATCGTTAACTTTTGCTCGCCCTTTAACATTGCGCCCATCATTGTACCCGCAGTCAAAGAACGCCCTAGTGCCGCTGAAGCTGTTCTCCATGTATCATGACGTCTTTGCGCCTCACTTACTGTATTTGTTGTACGCACACTATACGCACGCACTTCTCCATCAAATGCTAACGCTTTTACTAAATAATCTTTCATACGTATTTATTCACCTTTCTCATGCTGTAAATTTGCATTACGTTCATATAACATATACAAACCTTTTAACGTTAAAAACGGATCTACAATATCAATTACATTCGATTCTTCGGAAATTAATTTTGCCAATCCACCTGTTGCAATAACTTTAGGTTCTTGTCTAGCTTCTTCTTTCATACGCTTAACAATACCTTCCACTTGTCCAACATAACCATAAAGAATACCAGATTGCATCGCACTTACTGTATTTTTCCCAACAACACTGCTTGGTTTTGTAATTTCGATACGAGGAAGTTTTGCTGCTCTGCTATATAAAGCCTCTGCTGAAATCATAATTCCTGGCGTAATAACTCCACCCATATAATGTTTTTCTTCGTTAATATAACAATATGTAGTAGCCGTACCAAAATCAACAATAATGAGCGGACTTCCATATAAGTGGATTCCTGCTACTGCATTTACAATTCGGTCTGCGCCTACTTCACGCGGATTTTCATATTTAATATTTAGTCCTGTTTTTATCCCAGGCCCTACTACAAGCGGTTTAATTTTAAAATATTTTTCACACATGCGCTCTAAAGCAAACATAATTGGTGGTACGACTGAAGACACAATAATACCTTTCACATCTTCAAACGAAAGACCCTCATGCTCAAGCAATTGCTTTACAAGCATTCCATATTCATCTTCTGTCTTATGACGATCTGTTTCCATGCGCCAATGCTGACGAAGTTCCCCCTCTTCAAACACACCTAGTACAGCATTTGTGTTCCCTACATCCAATACAAAAATCATATTCTCACCACTTATCTTATTTAATCTATATTTGTGCAGTATGTATAAAACTTATAAAAACATCATATCACACATACTTATATAATCAGCTTTCCTACCCTCATCATTTTACAAAAAGATTGCTCTCTATTTCAATTTTTAATACTAGTTTTACTTAAATTACTTTATCCACTAAGTTCTCAATAGTAATTAACAAAGATTTTAACAAACAAAAAAGGAGTGACGATAGTCACTCCTTCACTTCTTACTTATCTTCTTTATCTTCATCGTCTTTCTTCATGTTGATGTTTACTTTCACATCATCTGAAGATGTTGGACGTTCTGGCAATCTGCCGTAATCACATAAATGATTGATTTGCTCTGCATCTAATGTTTCTACTTCAAGTAACGTTTGTGCGATAATATCTAGTTTATCACGGTTTTCAGTAAGAATTTGTTTTGCACGAGCATAACATTCTTTCATAATTGATTGCATTTCCATATCGATTTCATGTGCAATCGCATCACTATAGTTTTGTTCTGAGTGGAAGTCTCTTCCTAAGAACACTTGACCACCTTGCGAGCTACCAAATTGCATCGGTCCAAGTTTGTCACTCATACCAAATTCCGTAACCATACGTCTTGCAATACCAGTCGCACGTTGGAAGTCATTATGAGCACCTGTACTCACTTCACCAAATACAATCTCCTCAGCTACTCGGCCACCAAGTAAACCAGTGATTTTATCAAGTAACTCTGGTTTCGTCATGAAGTAACGATCTTCTTTCGGAAGCATTACCGCATATCCACCAGCCTGACCACGAGGGACAATTGTTACTTTATGAACGACATCTGCTTCATCGAGAACAACACCAATTACAGTATGACCTGCTTCATGGAAAGCAACGATATTACGTTCTTTTTCAGAGATAACACGACTTTTCTTAGCTGGACCTGCAATAACACGATCCGTCGCTTCATCGATATCACTCATATCAATTTTCTTCTTATCTTGACGTGCAGCTACTAAAGCAGCTTCGTTTAATAAGTTTTCAAGATCCGCACCAGAGAATCCTGGTGTACGAGTCGCAATCGCTCTTAAATTAATATGCTCATCAAGTGGTTTATTACGCGCATGTACTTTCAGTACAGCTTCACGGCCATTTACATCTGGACGATCTACTGTAATTTGACGGTCAAAACGACCTGGACGTAATAACGCTGGGTCAAGAATGTCTGGACGGTTTGTCGCAGCAATGATAATAATACCTTCGTTTGCACCGAATCCATCCATTTCAACAAGTAATTGGTTCAATGTTTGCTCACGCTCATCATGACCACCACCAAGACCTGCGCCACGTTGACGACCTACTGCATCAATTTCATCAATGAAAATGATACAAGGAGCATTTTTCTTTGCATTTTCAAATAAATCACGTACACGTGATGCACCGACACCGACAAACATCTCTACGAAGTCAGAACCACTGATAGAGAAGAATGGAACGCCAGCCTCACCTGCAACAGCACGTGCTAATAAAGTTTTACCTGTACCTGGAGGTCCAACTAATAGGACACCCTTTGGAATACGAGCACCAACTTCAGAGAACTTACGAGGGTCTTTCAAGAATTCAACTACCTCAACAAGTTCTTGTTTCTCTTCATCCGCACCAGCAACATCTCTGAAACGAACTTTTTTCTTTTCATCATTATATAACTTCGCCTTACTTTTCCCGAAGTTCATAACACGGCTACCGCCGCCTTGAGCTTGGTTTAATAAGAAGAAGAATAAAATGAAGATGATGACAAATGGAATGATTGAAGTAAAGAATGTTACCCAAGCACTTGTTTCTTCTGCTGGTTGATACTTAACTTCGGCACCTTTCGCTTTATCATTAATTTTCTTTTGTAATTCCTCAGTATTTGGTGCATAAGTAACAAATTGTTCTCCTTGGCTAGAGTTATTAAATTGTCCTTTTACCTCAAATACACCATTTTTCGGTTGAAGTTGCACATTACGCACTTCACCGCTTTCCAGTTTAGTAATGAATTTGTCGTAGCTAACTGATGTCGTTTTTTGTGTCGAACCATTAAAATAGCTCACGATTCCAATTACTACTAAGAATATCAGTAAATAAAAGATGGTATTACGGAAGATACGATTCATTCCTAACCTCCTCTCACGGCATAAACACTATAGTAAATCGTAACATAGAAAAACTTTCCTATACAATTGTGAAGCCTATATTTAATTAATTTGAGTAAACGCTTGGTTTTAATACGCCTACATAAGGAAGATTACGGTACTGCTCTTTATAATCTAATCCATATCCTACTACAAATTCATGTGGAACAGTAAATCCAACATAATCCGCTTTCAGATCAACCTTACGGCCTGTTGGCTTATCTAATAATGTAACAATTTTTACAGACTTCGCTTTACGATATTTGAATAAGTCTACTAAGTAGCTTAGTGTAAGACCACTATCAATAATATCTTCGACGATTAAAATATCGCGACCTTCTACAGAAGTATCAAGATCTTTTAAAATTTTCACTTCGCCTGTTGAAACTGTAGAGTGACCGTAACTAGATACAGCCATAAAATCCATTTCAAGATATGTATCTGTTCTCTTTAATAAATCTGCCATGAATGGCATTGCGCCTTTTAATACACCAATTGCAAGAGGTACTGTGTTTTTATAATCCTCTGCAATAATTGCACCTAGTTCGCGCACCTTTTCTTGTATTTGCTCTTCAGAAATTAATACTTTTTCGATATCTTGATTCATCATTTCATTATCCTCCCGGAAGACTCCTTGCTTTTGTAGTGAATAATCATATATTTATCCTTCTTTGCCATCTCTTTCGAAATTGCAAATGCAGATCGTTTCAACAAGGGTACCCAAATAATAGTCCCACTTGCATCACAAACGACCGGCCATTCTTCTCTTTTTTCTTTCGGTACTTTCGCTTCGATAAAAATAGCTTTTATCTTTTTCGTACCATTCATACCTTGTATTGACATGCGATCTCCATTTTCTCTAGAACGAATACGAAGTGGATATGATATATCATTATACTTAGCAACAAATACTGTTTCATTCATGTTACTTGGTATATCTTCGCTCACCTCTGTTACAAATTCATCCCCGTTCAATAGCGTAATGGTCCCGGGTACTAATAAATCTTGTGAAAAAGGAGAGACAATTTCTTGTTTAAATCTAAAGCTACACTCCTCGTATGAACGAACAATTTTCAAATCACCCGGAAAATCAAGTGAACCTGAAGGTTGTGTCCGCTTAAAAAACTCAATCAACTTGTCAATATGTATAGAAGAAAGAGAAGATGGAATCTTATATTCATAAAGATAGTTTAATATTAGTTGAATCCCTCTTCTTTGTAAAGGCATAGACATGGATTCAAAGGCAGGAATTGATAAGCTAATTTGTTTATCACTTTTTTTTGTAATTACTTTATTCATTTTCTCAAAAGCTAATTCCTGCAAATAAGCCTCATCCTCTTGCATCTGCACGCTAAATTTTTGGAATTTCTCATGCATTTGTGGATTTTCTTCTTTCAAATGAGGAAGGACATATTTACGTAATCGATTCCTTGTATATACTTCCTTTTTATTACTCGGATCTATACGTGGCATTAAATTTAGCTTATTACAGTAATCAACAATTTCTTCCTTCGTTACGCCAAGTAACGGCCTAATTAAATATCCATTATGAAAAGGACGCTTCACTGCAATTCCTGCATATCCTTTCGGAGTACTCCCTCTTACAAGACGCATTAAAATTGTCTCGACTTGATCATCTCCATGATGTCCAAGAGCAACATATCTCGCATCATATTTCTTCATTATTCTTTCCAAAAATGCATATCTGCATTCTCTCGCAGCAACCTGTGCATTCATTCCGTATTGCTGTTGATATTGTGATACATTAATCCTTATCGTTTCACAAATAATTCCCAGTTCTTCACAAAGGCCCTGCACAAACTGTAAATCCTCATAAGATTCATCACCTCTAAACATATGATCCACATGAGCAACTACAATTTCCAACTGTTTTTCCGCTCTTTTTTCTAATAAATAATATAAAAGCGCTAACGAGTCAGGACCACCAGAAACTCCCACAACAATTGTTGAATCATTCTTTAATACATCATGCTGCTTTACAAAGTCATCTACTTTTTCAACAAATGTATCTTTCAACTTCGCAATCACCTTTCATTAAACAAGAACAGCAACCTTAGTCACCTTGTCTACAATGGTACAACTTTTACAAACATTGTGCAAAAAAAAGATATACAAAAATTACATTTTTATCTTACATCCTCCGTGTATATTCACAAAATTAATAACATTACCTTTTCCCACAAAAAAACCTAGGTATTCACCTAGGTTTTTAAAATCAAATTATAGATAAACATTCCACTTACATTTTACTGCGCCTGCATTCCTACAATCGGAATCGTAGCCCACTTCGGCATATTTTTCTTCACTTTTGCCACTACAATAGTCATATCATCATTTATATAACCATCACAAGAGCGAATCACTTCTTCCATAATGATATCAGCAATTTCTTGCGGGTCTTCGGTTTGCAATTCTTTAATTTTTCGTTTCATCCACAATTCATGATTCTCCACATGCTGTGCTCCTTCAAAAATCCCATCGCTCATCATAATAAGAATATCGCCCGTTTTTAATTGTTCACCCACCACATCAACTTCAACATCTTCGATGATTCCCATCGGCAAATTACTTGCTTCAATTTTCAAAATATTATTTGCGCGTTTAACAAAACTCGGCGTCGATCCAATCTTTAAAAACCTTGCACTCGCATCCCGCAAATCTACCATAGCTAAATCTAATGTCGTAAACATTTCTTCTGTCGTTCTCAAAGAAAGAATTGAATTGATAGACTTAATTGCTATTTCTTCATCAATGCCTGATTGGAGTATTTTTTGTAATAATTTCACCGTTTCCTTACTTTCCATATGAGCTCTTTGCCCATTACCCATACCATCACTAATCGCAAGTGCATATTTACCAACACTTAAATCCATCATCGCATAAGAGTCACCCGAAACAAATCCACCGCCTTTTGCAGCTGTAGCCAATCCTGTATCAAGAGAATACGTCTTCGCCGAACCAAATGATATTAAACTATGGCCATTTGGATAAGACGACTTTTCTTCATGTTTAACGACAATATTTTCTTTAAGGATATCTGAAAGCATCGGTGCAACTAACTTTTCACACTCACCATGTTCATTAGATGCAACTGGAATTAACATTTCAATATCAATACTTCCTCTATCTAAACAATAAATATCAACATGCTCTACTTCAACACCAAAATCTCGGAACGCTTGCATAATCTGTTCTTCCTGCACTTGATGATTTTCACGCTCTCGTTGTATCTCCTTAGCAAAATCCTCCATAACCTTTGATACACCTAATAGTTGCTCCGCTACTATTCTACGATTTTCCTTCATTTGTTTTCGTAATTTTTGTCCCTCATAGAAGTGATCTAATTCACCGGCTACTAAATCCGTCACTTTTTTCCCTCTCACACAATGCTTGTCCCACTCACGAACTAATTTACGATTATGTTGCAGGGTTCCTTCTTCCGTTTCATTCATTATTTGTTTCATATAATCGTACGTTTTATCAAAATTCACTACCCAGCATTGATCCTTTTTAAAGCATGTTTGACATGTTTTCGCAGTAATTGTACTCAAAAACAAATCTGCTTCTGTCTCTTTATCTTCTTCCTCTACATACCCATATACAGAAAAGCTATTAGATAAAGCAGCAAATACATTTGCAAATTGGTTGATTTTATTTGCTGTAACATCACGCATCCTTCTTAAATATTGTTGTTGATCTTGCGAATGCTCTTGTGTACCTGGCATAAATTTAGCAATACGATCCAAAACAAGCTTCGGTGTTAATAAGAAGATAACAATCGCTACACCTGACTCAATTAAAGTTGTTACAATATTTGTCTGTTTGTCTACATATAATGTAATTAAGCTTGTCCCAATTAATAAACCTAAACTAACACCTAAACGCTTTCCTTCTTTTAACAATCCACCAAGCAATCCAGAAAAAGCAAGAAGGCTAAGCTGAGACAAGCTAGACACATTTGCTAAACTTAATATTAGTCCTGTTACAACCCCCACTGTAGACCCTGTTGCAGCACCCGCAATAAATGCAAATACTAGCACTAAATACCTTGTAAAAATATGTTGAATAGAAGCATCATATACAAACCAATCTGTTGTACCCGTTAAAACAGATGCTAGTAATATAATCAAACAAACAATTTCTTCCGTCTCTAATGCCTGTTGTTTTCCTTTCCTTTCCACTAAAAGCGGGACACTTTGTAAAAATATCATAGTTAATACAAAACTAAGTCCAGCCTCAATGGTACTAACGAGTAAATCGTACATGGTGACAGTTTGTTGCGCAAAATATACAACAACTAAGTGTGCGGTTAATGCGGAGATAAATACTTGAAATGGAACAAGTCCAACAGTTTTACGTGTAAATCGACTAAAGAAGATATTATAAATGAAGAAGGTAAAGATAGATGCAAAGGTAAAAAACAAATTATCTATCGATACTGAAAGAGCTCCTCCCATTAGAGCTAAAAATGCTAGCGGCATCTTATCCCGCTTCATAACATAAACAGCAGCAAAAAATGGCAGTGCAAACGGTAAAATATTTGTTAATATATATGCTCGTCCCAAAAGAAAACCAATAACAACAATAATAAATCCCCATCTAAAGAAAACTTGCTCAAATTTCATTCGCAACTTACTCGTCCACTTTATTCCACCAAGCTGACTCTCATTCATTGCCAATGCACTTGTATTCATAGTATTCCTTCCTGCTTTAGGCATATTTTTAACACCACCTGCATAGTTTAATTACTGTCATTATAAAAGATGATTGTTGGTTTTTTTGTCAAAACAACAGTTTTCACTTTTATAATCGTTCGACTTTTTATTCGAAATAACTCTACAGATATACAGGGTATGTAAGTTATTTTCGATATTTTAATTAAATATTCAGAAAATATAGGGTGATTTTGTAGAAGTGTTGTATATCTTAATTTATTTAACAAAAAAAGATCATGCAAATTTGCATGATCTTTTTAGATGACCCGTACGGGATTCGAACCCGTGTTACCGCCGTGAAAGGGCGGTGTCTTAACCACTTGACCAACGGGCCGTTAAATTAAATATAGCGGCGGAGGGGATCGAACCCCCGACCTCACGGGTATGAACCGTACGCTCTAGCCAGCTGAGCTACACCGCCATGTCGTCTTATTTAACGGACAATTAGTATCTTACATCAGATACTGATTAAAGTCAACACATCTCAAAAACTTTTTTGAAAATATTTTTTACATATAAAAAAGCACCCTGAGCCATCACTCTGGGTACCTCTCTATATGTTAAAAACTAAACGTCCTTATTATCCGCGACGCGCGCCACGGCCACCACGTTTAGACTCTGTGTTACGCTTTAAAGAAGTTAAACGATCTTCGCTATCTTTTAAGAAGCGTGCCATCTTTTGCTCAAATGTTTCTTTCGGAGCTCGGTCGTTACCGCCACCGCGATTATCTCTGTTGAAAGAGCGATTATTACGTTGTGGACGTCCAGAACGTTGTTGATCACCACCGCGTTGGTATTCACCACGTGGACGATCTCCTTCTGTTTTTTCACGTTCTTTCGCTTTTTTGATAGATAAACCAATCTTTCCATCTTTTTCAACATTAATAACTTTTACTTCTACTTGGTCGCCCACTTTTAAGTGATCGTTAATATCTTTTACATAGTTATCAGCAACTTCACTAATATGAACAAGACCCGTTAAGCCCTCTGGCAGCTCCACAAAAGCCCCAAAATTTGTAATACCTGTTACTTTACCCTGTAACTTGCTGCCTACCTCGATTGACATAAAAAAAATGCTCCTCCTTAGTGGTTAAAAAGTCAAATTTTACTTTATTATATATAATCCTAAAATATAGTGTCAATAAGACATACTCTACTTAGAAACAGGAAAAATTATCTCCCCTTTACCAGAGAAGAAATAATCCCTTCTAGCAATCTTTAATACGTACTCTTCATCATTTAACTTTTGAACTTCGTCTTTTAGACTTTTTTCTTTATTCGTTAATGAATCCAGTTCTTTTTTCATGTCCTTAACTTTTGCTTCTTTTGCTTTAATGGAACTGTTTTGTTGATAAAACGTTACACTAATACTCGCAATAATTGTAAAAGTAAAGACAAGAAAAACCGCTAAACGGCGATAAAGTCGCTTCCTGTTCTCATCCGTTTGTATTATATGCTCTTTAACAGGATTTGGACTCTGTTTTTCGATTGTTCTTTGTCTCAGTTCCCTCATTTCCGAGGTCCCCCTAACTTCTTTTTTATATGCTCCCATAGTTGGAAGATATGTCCCTTCAATTTTGCTATATATTGCAGGAACCCTATATGTTTCACTATAAAAAGTTTAACACGATTAGGGAGAAGTTTCCATATGAGCGAAGCAATAAATCGAACAGGCCAGAAAAAAACTTTCCATATGAAAAGTAATATCCAAATCACCATTTTCCATAACACATGTCCAATTGAAAGCAGTATACGAAATAAGAATAATATAAATGCAATAAATAGCTGCGCTATAATAATAACAGGTTTTATCATGAGTAGCTGTATAATTCGAACAAAAAAATATGTTGTTTGCATAAAAATATAGATGAGAAAATTTAACAGCTTCATGTATAGTGCCTTCAATAAGCTTTGATATGCCGCAAAACCACATAATAATGCCAAAAACACATATATACGTAGCTCAGCTTCATTTACGAGAAGCAATACATAAAAGACGAATAATGCTTGGACAATCCAAAATAATATATCATGTATAAATACAAGCCAACGTTTACGTTCTTGGCGCTTTAAAAAACGTTGATATGTATCTAAAGACGCTCCAATCCAAGCACCCATTCCAATCATTGAAAGCATTGTATACAACTGAATTGTTAAGCTCATTTAAACAACTTACTAAAGAAACCTTTAGTTTTTTCCCCTTGATTTTCATCAATATACAGCATCTCATTAACTTTCCCTTTAATCGACACAATACCTTTTTCCACATCTAAATTTTTCATTTGTAAATTTTGACCACGAATCGTTAAAAAACCCATTACGGTCTCTAGTAAAAACTCTTCGCTATCAAAACTCTCTACCTGCTTCACACCGGTAATATCAATTATACGCCTGCCACGCATAATAATGTCATGCTCTACAGAAACATTTTGTTGATTAGAAGACGTAGGTGAGTAACCATTATTCACGTAAATCCCCCCATAGGTTTTTACTAGCTAATAGTAATGTATGAGGGGATAAATGATTTTAGAACAAGCCTTCTTCCGCTTTTACTTTTTCTTCACGAACTAAGCTATACATATTTGCTGCATCTTCTTTTTTAGTTGTTTCTTTTAATTCATTTATTTTCACAGTCACTATTTTTTGACCAAAACGAATTGTTAATTCATCAGCTACTTTCACATCAGAACTCGCTTTTGCCACTTGACCATTAATAGATATTCTTCCTTGATCAGCTACTTCTTTCGCTAATGTTCTTCTTTTAATTAAACGTGATACTTTTAAAAACTTATCTAGACGCATATCAAATCCCCCTATTAACGCTCTGTTTGTTTCGCTTCTTCCCATAAAACATCTAACTGTTCTAATGATAAATCTTTCATCTCTTTATTCATTTCAGCTACTTTTGCCTCCATGTATAAAAAACGACCAGTAAATTTCTCATTAGTTGAACGTAACGCCTCTTCTGGATCTATTTTGTAATGACGAGCTATATTAACAAATGCAAATAGTAAATCACCAAACTCACCCAGCATCTTTTCCTCATCCATATTTGTAACCTCTTGTTGGAACTCTTGCCATTCTTCCAAAGCTTTCTCTATCATCGGTTGCACATCAACCCAATCAAATCCAACCTTACCAGCTTTCTTCTGAATTTCATAGGCGCGTAGTAACTGTGGCAAACTTTTGGGAACGCCATTTAAAACAGATTCTTTCACGAATCCTTTTTCTTGTTTTTTAATTTCTTCCCAATTTGCAATCACTTCATCAGCGCTGTTTACATCCGTATTTCCAAACACATGCGGATGGCGACGAACCATTTTCTCAGATAGAGTTCGAATGATATCATCTATAGAGAACCAACCTTCATCTTCTCCGATTTGAGCATGAAGCATAACTTGTAATAATATATCTCCTAATTCTTCTACTAAGTGATCATCATCCTCTTCATCGATTGCTTCCAACACTTCATAAGCTTCCTCAATTAAATATTTCTTTAATGATTGATGTGTTTGCTTTTTATCCCACGGACAACCATTTGGACCACGAAGTTCCGCAATAATTTCTCTAAGAACATCAAACTGTTGATACAAGGACGCACGCTCCTGAACTGGCGGCACGTACACACTCGTTAAATTATTCAATTCCGTTTCATGATCTAACATGTACAACGGTACCTTCTTTACTTGTTCAAATGAAGTTCCTGCAGCTGTTACGATATACACTTCATAATCATCTGGTAACATCTCCATTAATGTTAATTTCACATCAGATGCAACGAATGCATCATATACTTGGCAAAAGATTAAATGTTGACGCAGTTCTAATTGCCCTCTTTCAAATGATGTAGCATCAAGTAATTGGAATCCTTCAATCGGATCAATCTTTAGACTTGCAAACATAGGATCAAGGAAACTTTGTCCACCCTCAATTCGCACTTCAACATTTGAAACTTCTCCTTTTTCTAACAGCAGCTGAACTGTTCTTTCTGCTACAAGTGGATGCCCGGGAACAGCATAGATAATTTCTGTACCTTCAGCTTGTTTTAGCAATTTATTCGCAATTGTTTCATATACAATTTCAAACGTATCATGTGCTTCATATACAGCATCAAAAGACGTATATTGTACGCCTTCTTTCTCCAATTCTTCTATAACTGGATGTTCTTTCGTTCTAACAAACAGATGGTCTGCTTCTTTTATTTTTCGATATACACCCATCGTTAGCTGATCTAATTCACCAGCTCCTAAACCTAAAATAGTAATGATTCCACTCACAACCAGTCACCTCTATCCACTCTTCTTCAATGAACCTTCTTTTTTCTCTTGTTTCATAACGGTTCCTAATTCTTTTTTTGTAAATACACGTAATTTCAAAATAAAAAACATATATGTCAATCCGCCGATGGCTACACCTAACAACGCTTCAAGCGTCGCGCTTCCTCTATGTTCCGTATTAATTACTAATCCAGACATCTGTAACACACGTGTGAACACCATTAATACAAATCCCATACAAATACCACTAATTACTATCCCTAACATATTTCGCTTATTGATAAGTGACCCTGATACAGCTCTCGTAAGCAACAAACTATTTAATCCAGAGATTATAATTAACGCACATAAAGTCGCAAAAGCTGCACCTTTCACACCAAAATAAGGCATGAATATATAATTTAACGCTAACTTTAAGCAACCTCCAAATACAACAAATAATGCTGGCTTAAACGTTTGCCCTAATCCTTGTAAAATAGAAGCTGTCGTAATTGACAATGAACTAAATAAAATAGATAACGATAAAATAGATAAAACATCTGATCCATCACTGTTTTCAAACAACATAATATTGGTAGGTTGAATAATACAAGTTAGTCCAATAGCTGCTGCAAGTCCAATAACAAATGTTATTTTCATTGCTAACTTTACCTTTTCTTGAATAAAGGAAAGATCTCCTCTTTCCTTCGCCGCTGTAATAATCGGAATAAGTGACAACGAGAAAGAAGTCGTCACAACAGTACCTAATTGCATTAGCGGAATACTTCTATCATAAACACCCTTTAATACCTTTGCATTTTCAGCCTGTTCTCCCGCACCAATAAGTAAGCTGTAAAAGGACACTGAATCAGCCATCTGTATAAAAATAAGCACTAAATTACTAACACAAATCGCTAACCCCTGCCAAAAAAGGATTTTAACTATCTTCCTTTTACCCTTAATTCTCGCTGCACTTTTGAAGAATATAGAACGAAAATCTTGACGCATATACAATATAAGTACAATAATCCCAATAAGTCCACCCGCAATTGAGCCTAACATAGCCCCTGCACCAACTGTATATAAATCAAATCCGTGAGCAATTAGGAATAGCGATAAAAACACAATAATAGAAACTCGAATTGTTTGTTCTATTACTTGCGAAACAGCCGTTGGCATCATATTATTAAATCCTTGAAAATACCCTCTTGCTACAGACAAAAATGGCATCAATAAGAATGAAAATGAAATAACACGTAGTAACTTATCTAAGTGTATATCGCCCATAGCTGCCGCAATTGTTTCGGCCCCAAAAAACAATGTAAAGAAGCCTATAAAACCAATTCCTAATAAGAACCAAAAAGATACACAAATAATTTCTTCTGCTTCTTTTTGTTTTCCCCGCTCTAGTCGTTCTGCAACCATTTTCGAAATGATAACAGGAAATCCATAAGTAGCTAAAATTAAACAAAATCCATAAAACGGGTAAATTTGTTGGTAAATATAAAACCCAATATCCCCCGCTATATTTTGATATGGAATACGGTAAAAAGCGCTTAATACTTTTGTAACAAAACTTGCAATCGTTAATATAATAGCCCCACGCCAAAAGGCTTGATACTTCTTCGCTTCCATACAAGAAAACTCCTTTTTCTATTCTCACCTCTCGTATTATATCATAAAGAAAAGAACAAACTCCCTTACCAACACGGGTAATAATGAGTTCCTACATGTTAAAAATATTCAACGAAAAAAGGTAGCAAAGTGCTACCTTCATTCAATATACATATATCTCCAAATAATTGATTTCTCAAAAAGAAAGATCATAATTAGGAAAGATTGCTACTTCTAAAATCAATATACCCTTACTGTTCCATTTGTTTCGCTAAGAAACTGGCAGCAGTATTAACCGCTTTATGCTCGATCTCGCTTATAATGGCTTCTTTTGAGAAAATAATGACGGCTCCAATCGGATCTCCGTTTGCAACAATCGGTCCAACTGTATAAGAATGAACCTTTTCTGTTACACCATCAATAATGGAAATATCACTTTCATCCGTCATAATAACAGACTTTCGTTCTTCCATCGTTTTTTCAATTAGATCGCCAACACTTTTATTTAAGTATTCTTTTTTCGATACGCCTGATACTGCGATGATAGAATCTCGATCACACACAAGCACATTATGTCCTAAGCTGTCATATAAAGCATCAGCATATTCTTTTGCAAAATCACCTAGCTCACTAATTGGAGAATACTTCTTTAAAATTACCTCTCCATCGCGATCAACAAATATTTCTAGTGGGTCTCCTTCTCGAATACGTAAGGTTCTACGAATTTCCTTCGGGATTACTACCCTGCCTAAATCATCAATTCGACGTACGATTCCAGTTGCTTTCATTCTAATGCTGCCTCACTTTCTACTGATGATCAAAGTGGTGAATTTACCTGTTCATGTAAAAATCACCAACTGTTAGACATAGTATTTTACACATTAGTTCTTCTATGCACGTCGAATTGTATTTTTTTATCTTATTTTAGGCATTTATTACTTCTTTTTTTACGTCTGGTAAGCCTTTTAATAAATTTTCAGCAATTGTTAACCACTTCGATGTCTCTAAGCCATTTGTTTTCATAACAATTTTCAATTGTGATCCTTCCATTCCTAAACCGATCATACGTCCAAAACTATTTCCGAGCATGAATAATTTTCCACCATCAATATTTTGGCTTGCTTGTTCAGAAAACAGGAATGTTACTTCAAATTTATTCTGCTTAATTAATTCAATTTGTTCTTTCATTGCCAACACTTTAATATTTGCAATTTGTAATAAATAACCAACTTCTTGTGGATAATCGCCAAATCTATCGATCATTTCTTCCTGCAATTCTTCAATATCCTCAATTGCAGAAACACCTCTAAATTGTTTATACATCATAATTTTTTGCTTACTATCTGAAATATAAGCATCTGGTAGATATGCATCTACCTCTAAGTCAATTTCAACATTAACTATATTTTCAGCCCCATCTGTTCCTCTACGCTGTTCAATTGCATCTTTTAACATTTGAGAATATAAATCAAATCCGACAGAATCAATAAATCCATGCTGTTCTGCCCCTAACAAATTACCTGCTCCACGAATAGATAAATCTCTCATAGCAATTTTGAAACCAGATCCAAGTTCCGTGAACTCTTTAATTGCTTGTAGACGCTTCTCTGCAACCTCTGACAGCACTTTGTCACGTTTATATGCAAAGTATGCATATGCAACACGATTAGAACGTCCAACACGCCCACGAAGCTGATACAACTGTGATAATCCCATACGATCTGCATCAAATACAATTAACGTATTTACATTCGGAATATCTACACCCGTCTCAATAATTGTTGTACTTACAAGAACATCATGCTGTCCTTCTAAAAATGATAGCATAACAGACTCTAATTCGCTTTCGTTCATTTTCCCATGTGCGTACGTTACGCGGGCATCTGGAACTAACATCGAAATTTCATCCGCTTTTCTTTCAATATCCTCTACACGGTTATATAGGAAGTAAACTTGACCACCTCTTGCAAGCTCTCGCTCTATCGCCTCTCGTATTAATGCTGGATTATACTCTACTACATACGTTTGGACTGGGAAACGATTTTCTGGTGGTGTCTCAATAACAGATAAGTCGCGCACACCAAGCATAGACATATGAAGCGTCCGCGGAATCGGAGTTGCCGTTAATGTTAATACGTCAACATTCGCCTTCAATTGTTTAATTTTTTCTTTATGTGTTACACCAAATCTTTGTTCTTCATCAATAATAAGAAGCCCTAAATCTTTATACGTAACATCTTTAGATAAAATACGATGTGTTCCGATTACAATATCTACTGTTCCATCCTTTAAGCCCTTAATTGTTTCATTTTGTTGTTTTCTCGTACGGAATCTACTTAATAAGCCTATATTGATCGGATAATCTTGAAAACGCTCTCGAATTGTTTCATAGTGTTGCTGCGCAAGAATCGTTGTCGGTACTAAAATTGCAACTTGTTTTTCATCCATAATTGCTTTAAATGCCGCACGAATAGCCACTTCAGTCTTTCCATATCCTACGTCACCACAAAGGAGCCTATCCATTGGGCGTCCGCGTTCCATATCTTTTTTAATCTCGTCAATAGAACGTAACTGATCCTCTGTCTCTTGATACGGGAAAGATGATTCGAACTCTTGTTGTTCTGCCGTATCTGGCGTATATGCATAGCCTTTTGAAGCTTCGCGCTCAGCATATAGTTTAATTAGGTCATCCGCAATGTCTTGTACAGATTTTTCAACTTTCGTTTTAACCTTCTTCCAATCATTACCACCTAATTTATAAACTTTCGGATCCTTACCTTCAGATCCTACATATTTTTGAACTTGATCAATTTGTTCAATTGGAACGTATAGCTTATCATTACCTTGATATTTAATATTTAAATAATCTTTATGAACACCATTAATCTCTAATGTCTCAATACCTAAAAATTTACCTATACCATGATTTACATGAACTACATAATCTCCAACTTTTAATTCCGAATAACTTTTAATACGTTCAGCATTCGATAACTTTTGTTTACGTTGTGATTTTTTAACTTTCTTATGAAAAAGCTCCTTTTCAGTAATGACAACAAGCTTTTGCATCGGCATTTCAAAACCTGCATGTAAATCACCTACAGCAATTTGTAACCTTCCAGGCAATAAAATATCTGTACCTTCTACAATATCTGCCTCAATATCATAATCACTTAAAATATGTTGTAATTTTTTCACACGTTCATCATCTGTTCCAAGTACAACAGTCGTAAAATGCCCTTCATTCCATCTATCAATTTCTGTTTTTAACAAATTCATCTGTCCATGGAAATCTTGCATTGTTTTACATGTTACATTAACAATATTTTGCGGATGTGTGTGTGCGATATGACGCAAGAATAACGTTAAATATACAAAACTTCTTTTTTTATGATGAAGAAACCCCTCGAATGGGTGAGAGAAAGATAAATCTTGAATAATTGTTCCTTCACCAAGAAGTGATATATACCATTCCGCCTCTTCTGTTTCAAGATGCGATGCTGTTTCTTGAATACGGGAAATCTCGTCTAAAATTACAACACCGTCTTCTGGTAAATAATCTATCAGACTAGCAGGTTCTTTATAGAAAATAGATAAGTATTTAAACATCTGTTCTATACTTTGCCCGTTTTTCAACATCTCAATTTCATGACTTACCGTCTCAAGCACTGTAGTCTTTAGTTTATCATCAGAAAGTTTTTGCATCGTCTTAGTCAAACCTTCTTCAAGATGCTGAATTCCTGATTTTAATTCTTCCTGTGAAAATAAAAACTCTGTTGCTGGACCAAACCTAACGCTTTCTTTTTTACCTTGAGAACGCTGTTCATCCACATCAAATAATCGAATAGAATCGACTTCTGTATCAAAGAATTCAATACGAAATGGTAGTTCTTCAGTTAAAGGATAAATATCTAATATTCCCCCACGCAAACTGAACTCCCCTGGAGCTTCTACCATCGACTTACGTTCATAGCCAATATGATGTAAAGTATGCAAGAGCGCATCTAAATCAATCTCTTGCCCTAGATTGATTTCAACTTGCTTTTGCTTCCACAATTCTTTTATTGGTAAAAATCTACGCAATCCTGCCACTGGCGCTACAATGATTCCATTCTCTCCCGCAGCCAAGCGATTTAACACTTCTATACGTTGCGCCTTCAATTCTGGACTTGCAACTCCAATTTCCGATGCTATCAGTTCATTCACTGGATATAACCACACATCTTTTTCACCAAGTAACGCCACTAAATCTTCATGTACTTTTTGTGCTTGGTATAAGTTATGCGTCACGATTAATTGTGATTTTTTTGTTTTTTTATATAAAGCCGCCATTAATAATGAACGAGAAGACGTTGCCATCCCTGATATAAGTTGTTCTTTTAACCCATCTTCTAATCCATTAATAACCGATTGTATCTCTTCATTTTTATAAAATTGCTCTAATAAACCTATCATTTTTAAAACTCCTCTCAACATAAAGAGCAAGTCATTCTATTTTATGCAAATATTTCGGAAAAGGAAAACAGAAAAATGCTTTGGACATGCCAAAGCGACAACATTTTATTGCAGAAATTTTTCATACTCATAATACTCAGGATAAGATGCGAGCGTTTCTTGACACGATTCACAAATCGTTTTTATATATATATTTCCATTCTCATGAAAATGAATCATTTCTACTACTTCTTGCTCTGTTAGTTGAAATAAAACGTCGCTATATACTTTTTCTGCGTTAATGGAGCCTACATTACCTCCGCAGTGTCTGCAATAATAATACCCTTCCATACTAGCCTCCTAAAAATTCAATTACTACTAGTATGGGTAAAACAAAAGAGAAATATTCCCAATCTCATTTTTAACTATTGAAAGTATTCATGATTTGGAGAAAAGGCTTATTTAGCCACTCTTCACATGCATCCGCTGCTTTTTCAATAGAATGGTTAACATCCGGAATCTCTTCAGATGTAAAGCGTCCTAATACATAATCGACTACCTTCATTCCATTTTTCGGGCGATCGATTCCCATACGGATACGTTGAAATTCTTGTGTTCCTAGGTGCGAAATCGTTGACTTTACACCATTATGTCCACCAGCACTACCTTTCATGCGAAGACGCAATTTACCTACAGGAATGTCCAAATCGTCGTACATAACAACGAAGTCCTCAACATCAATTTTATAATAATCCATGAGTGGACGAATACTTTCCCCAGATAAGTTCATGTATGTTAGCGGCTTTAATAAGATTACCTTTTCTCCATTAACAAACCCTGCACCAAATACACCTTTAAATTTTTGTTCATTCAAAGAAATGTTCCAACGCTTCGCAAGTTCATCAATGGCCATAAATCCAATATTATGCCTTGTTAATTCATATTCTCTACCTGGGTTCCCAAGTCCTACTATCAATTTCATTCTTGTACCACTACTTTCTTTTTTCGATACGAAAAGACGTAACCAATTTTGGTTACGTCTCATTCTATCCAATTAATTGAATAATACACTCACAGATTCTTCTTCGTATACACGAATGATTGCTTCTCCGATTAATGGAGCAACTGAAAGTTCATGTACTTTGTCGATTTTCTTCTCTTCTGGTAATACGATAGAGTTCGTTACAACTAACTCTTTAATATTTGAATTTTGAATACGCTCAATTGCTGGACCAGATAATACTGGGTGTGTACAGCAAGCATATACTTCAGAAGCACCGTTCTCAACAAGAGCGTTTGCTGCTAATGTAATTGTACCAGCTGTATCAATGATGTCATCAATTAAAATCGCTGTTTTACCTTCAATATTACCGATAATGTTCATTACCTCTGATACATTCGGGCGAGGACGACGCTTATCAATAATAGCGATTGGCGCTTTTAGACGATCTGCCATTTTTCTTGCACGAGTTACACCACCATGGTCAGGAGACACGATTACGATATCTTTAAGACCTTTTGTTTCAAAGTAATCTGAAAGAATCGGTACACCCATTAAGTGGTCGATTGGGATATCAAAGAACCCTTGAATTTGTGGAGCATGTAAATCTAGAGTGATTACACGAGTTGCACCTGCTGTTTCAAGCAAGTTTGCTACAAGTTTCGATGTAATTGGTTCACGAGAACGCGCTTTACGGTCTTGACGCGCATAACCATAGTAAGGAATAACAATATTAATTGTTTTCGCAGATGCACGTTTTAATGCATCAATCATAATAAGTAATTCCATGATATGTTCGTTTACTGGGAAGCTTGTAGATTGAATAATGAATACATCGCAACCACGGATACTTTCTTCAATGTTAATTTGAACTTCTCCATCACTAAAACGATCAACAGAACATTTTCCTAGCCCTACTCCAATATGCTTTGCAATCTGCTCAGCAAGTTCCTTATTAGAGTTTAAAGAGAATACTTTCAAATTAGAATTTAGATATTGAGTCGACATCTAGATTAACCCTCCACATTATGATTTTTTCTTATTCAGCAATTGATCAACATAGTCTTCTTTGTTAACTTGACGTGCACGTGCTACCGATAATGCTTTTGATGGAACATTCTCTGTAATTGTAGAGCCTGCTGCCACATAAGCACCATCTTCAACTGTTACTGGAGCAACAAGGTTTGAATTACATCCAATAAATACCCCATTACCAATCACAGTTTTGAATTTATTCTTACCGTCATAGTTCACCGTAATTGAACCACAACCAAGATTCACGTCTTCTCCAACTTGTGCATCCCCGATATAACTCAAGTGTGAAGCTTTACTTCTATTACCAAAGACAGTTTTTTTGATTTCCACGAAGTTTCCAACGCGTACTTCGTCTCCAATAACTGAATCTGGGCGAATATGTGCAAATGGACCAACCGATACTTCTGTACCAAGCTTACTATCATGTACAGTAGATTGTCGAATTGTCGTACGATCTCCAATTTCACTATCGCGAATTACTGTATGCGGTCCAATTTCACAATCAGAGCCAATTACAGTGTTCCCCTCAATAATTGTTCCTGGATGAAGAACTGTATCACTACCGATAACTGCATCAGCAGAAATATAAGTGTTACTTGGATCAATAATTGTAACACCGTTTACCATGTTCTTTCGGTTGATACGGTTTTTCATAATAATTTCCGCTTGCGATAGAGCGACTCTGTCGTTAACACCTAACGTTTCGTCGAACTGCTCTGTTTGATAAGCTGATACGATATGACCTTCATTTTTTAAAATCTCAATAACATCTGGAAGGTAATATTCACCTTGCACGTTATCATTTGAAACTTTAGAAAGTGAAGCAAATAAAGCCTTATTATCAAAACAATACGTACCTGTATTGATTTCTTTAATAGCTAATTCTTTCTCATTTGCATCTTTATGCTCAACAATCTTTTCAACATGACCATTCTCATTACGAACAATACGGCCATATCCAGCAGGCTCTTCTATGTATGCTGTTAGCACCGTCGCCATTGCTCCTGCTTCTTTATGTTGCTGAAGTAATGCTTCCATTGTTTCAGCAGTTATTAGAGGCGTATCACCACAAATAACTAAAGTTGTTCCTTCTTCATTTGCAAGTACACTTGCAGCTTGATCTACAGCATGTGCTGTACCAAGTTGTTCTGCTTGTAATGCAAATTCACTTACGTTCCCTAGCTGTTCTTGTACCATTTCAGCACCATGTCCAACAACCGTTACAAGTTTCTGCAATCCTAATTGAGATACTTGATCGACTACGTGTTGTACCATAGGTTTTCCACATACAGGATGCAGCACTTTGTATAGCTTAGACTTCATACGTGTGCCTTTACCTGCAGCTAGAATCACTGCAAATCTGTTTGACATATAGACCCTCCATCGCAACCTATTTATCCATTAAAGATATTATCCTAAATCATCATATATTTCAAGAAACACATTTTAACTATTAAATTTTACCATAATTCTTATAAGATGTTTTACTCTTTAGTATCTTTTTTAAGAAATAAGCTATACTATTTAAAATGATTTTGAAAAAATTAGTAGTTTCTTCTTTTTATGTTAATAAATTATGCAGTTTCCAAATATAAAGCAAAAAAAACAAACTCCTGTAAATGCTTACAGGAGTTTGCTACAAAATTATAAGGCTTTTTGTCAAAAGCCCTTTTCATTCGAATTTTACGAAGCACCTGCTTCTTCAAACTCAACCTCTTCTAACTCGCCTAAACGATGATACTCTGTTAAAACCGCATCTTGAATTTTAGAGCGTGTACCAGAATTAATTGGATGTGCAATGTCACGGAACTCTCCATCTGGAGTACGTTTACTTGGCATTGCTACAAATAATCCATTATTACCATCAATTACACGAATATCATGAACAACAAATTCATGGTCTAGAGTAATAGAGGCAATTGCTCTCATGCGGCCTTCTGTGTTTACGCGGCGTAATCTTACGTCAGTCACTTCCATCTTGTGTTCACCACCCTTTTCTAAATAAGCGATATATTTGTATAAATTCCACAAATTTTCTATTTTCCCTTTAATTTTTTAAAAATTTTTAAGATAAAAATTTTTAAAGTAGTTGAATATAGAGATTAGTGGAGGTTATCGCTTACAAAAGGTTACTTAACTAGGGCGATTACTTCAATTTCAACGGAAACATCTTTCGGTAATTTTGCTACTTGCACACAAGATCGAGCTGGTTTATGAGTAGAGAAATAAGAGCTATACACTTCATTCACAGCATTAAAATCATCCATGTCCTTTAAAAATACTGTTGTTTTTACGACTGTATCAAATGAAGCACCTGCTTCCTCTAATACCGCTTGTAAATTTTGAAATACTTGTTCTGTTTGTACTGTTACATCTCCTGTTACAAGCTCCCCATTTGCCGTCAATGGAATTTGTCCTGAGCTATAGAACATGTTATTTACAATAATCCCCTGTGAATAAGGTCCAATTGCTTGTGGTGCCTTGCTTGTTTGAACAACTTTCATACTTTTCACCCTTTTATTATTTATTTTACTCTTTAAAAATAGTGTACGAAAGGCAGTTTGTCCACCTATTTTATAATCTATAAATAAAATAAAAAAAGATAGAGCTATCTGCTCTATCTTTTATTCCGCCTCTACAAGCCCTTCATCAAATGGCGCAAGAGAATAATTCCCTTTTTCCACTTGAATCGTTTTTTCTTTCACATCAACTTCCGATAGACGAATTAATGATACAAAATTATTAATTAGTCGTTCTTCAATATCTGTGGATTCTACTAATACACCAATACCAACAACATTAGCCTTGAACTCTTCTAACATACTCATCATACCTTGAATTGTTCCGCCAGCTTTCATGAAGTCATCAATAATTAAAACATTCGACCCTTCTGGAAGACTGCGTTTTGCTAACGTCATTGTTTGAATTCGTTTAGAAGAACCCGACACATAGTTAATACTAACAGTCGGACCTTCTGTTACCTTATTATCTTTCCTTGCAATTACAACTGGTACATCTAAGTAATTTGCCACTGCATAAGCAAGTGGAATCCCTTTCGTTGCCACCGTCATAACTGCATCAATTGGTTGCCTAGCAAAAACAGAAGCAAACAAACGACCTGCGCCATTAATATGGCGAGGATTACTCAATAAATCTGTCATGTATAAGTAACCGCCAGGCAAAATACGATCTGGGTTTTCAAATAAGCCACAAAGCTCATCAATAATTAGATCTGCCTCTTCTTCACTTATATACGGTATATATTTCACTCCTCCTGCTGCTCCTGGTATCGTTTGCAATGTGCCGACCCCTTGTTGTTCAAACGTTTGCTTAATAATAACTAAATCTTCACTAATGGAAGACTTAGCCGATTGATACCTTTCAGCAAAAAAAGTGAGAGATACTAGCTGACGAGGGTTTTGTAGCAAGTAATAAGTCATATCGACTAACCTTGTACTTCTTCTAATTTTCATACTCTCACCTCAAATCACGAATATTCTAAACAAATCATAACGTATTATACGTCTTTATTCAAGCGTTTCTCGCTCTCCTAATAAACGTACCGCATAGACTTGTTCACAAAATCCTTTTAATCCGTTATAAATGCGATGCATTCGTGAATCATGGTGTACAAGTCCGAATACAGTTGGACCACTTCCACTCATTAATACAGCATCCGCTCCAAATCGCTTCATCTGTGATTTAATACGGGCAACTTCAGGATGCATTCCAAATGTTACATCTTCTAAAACGTTACCAACAGTATCACAAATTCCTTTATAATCACCAGAATTTATGACATCAACCATTTTATCTACATTTGGATGTGTAACTCGATTTAACTTTAAATTTCCATACACATCAGCAGTAGATACACCTATATGTGGTTTCGCTAAAATAACCCAACAAGAAGGTGGAGTCTTTATATGCTCAATTTTCTCTCCTCTTCCAGTGGCAATTGCTGTGCCTCCGTATACACAGAACGATACATCTGATCCAATTTCTGCGCCAAGCTCTGCTAACTCATCAATTGTAAGCCCTAAATTCCATAATTTATTAAGACCACGTAATGTCGCTGCTGCATCACTACTTCCACCTGCTAATCCAGCTGCTACTGGAATCGTTTTTTCAATAGTAATAGATACACCTTTTTTTACATTAAACTTCTCTTTTAATAATTTCGCTGCCTGATAAGCTAAATTTCGTTGGTCGTCTGGGACATACCGATTATGGGATAAAATTTCAATACGGTCTTCTGCTAATTCCGTTAGTTCTAGACGATCTGCTAAATCAATGGTTGTCATAATCATTTTCACTTCATGATATCCGTCTTGTCTTTTTCCCAGTACATCTAACGACAGATTAATCTTTGCTGGTGCTTTCACTAGTAGCTTCAATCTATTCACCCACTCTATGTACTCAATCTTTTATCGTTTATTTTACCATAAATTTATAGTAAGACGATGACACTTCCCTAATTATAACGAAAAGCATTCAGAATGAAACTACTTATGTAAAATGATGGCACCTTTTAGAGTACAAAAAGCCGAGGAATGTCTCCTCGGCTACCGTAGCATAGAAAGTATCTTACAACTACTGGTTTCGTTTCATTAATTGCTGTTCTGCAATTTCTATAGCACGTTTCACCATGTTACCAGCATCTTTCGCACGAATTCCGCCCCATCCTTCTTTCTGAACAACATCATAAAAGCCAAGCTCTTTTGCTAGCTCTTCTTTAAATTGGTTTGACATGACACCTCTTCGTCTACTCAATGCAGAGTCCCTCCTTATTTTGCTACGGTATAGTTAGTATGCAAAATAATATAGCTTTTCATTTATGGGAATATATGTAATGATATACGGATTATAAAATGACCTCATTATGAGGGTCTCCATAAAATGTTAACTCTACTGTCTCTGTTAAAACATCTGCATAACTATAAGATACACGTTGCAACGCATCTTCTTGTTGATCCAATTGTACAACAAAAACGGAACGGTATGTTTCTGCTAGTACACCTGATTGCTCCACAGTTTTTCTTCTTCCACTATTTGCTTTTAACATAAGTCGTTGTCCAAGATGGTGATCTAATTCGCTTTTAATTTCATCTAAACGTTTTGACATATACTTCGCTACACCTCGCTGTAATTTAGATTGAACACTTAAAGCACGATATATCTATCCTAATTATTAACCGCGATTCACAGCTAATATCATCCTGCGTTTGAATAGATAGAAGAAATACTATATTGTAAAAGTATCATTACGTAGTCTGTACGTTCTTACCTCTTTTTATCCAAATTCATTTAAATCCTTCCATACAAAAAAGCAAGATACATATGTATCCTGCTTACTCTTCGTAATGTTGAAAAGGTAATCCCGTTCGTAAAATCCCTCTCGTTTCAATTCCACCTAGTCCCTTTTCACCAGTAATTGTATTACGTACGACATCCCATACATTGACTCTCTCCATAAATGAAGTAAAACTAATTTTACCAACTACATATACAGGATCTAGTGCATGAATATTAATTCTAGATGGTGAACTAGCGAAATTGGCCCCTGCACGAATTAGTGCCTCAAAATGTGATTGACATGCCCCAGCAAAAATAACAAGTTGATCCAGTGATGGATATTTTTTTCGTACTTCACGAACAGCCTGTACAAAATGCCTTGAATGCCTATATGCCGCTAAATCTCCCTTCACTCCTTTTGATTTTGTATATGCATCATGCCCTGTAATAACGAGAATGTCTGGGCGAAAGTGATCTATTAAGTCTACTACTTTTTCATGCATCTCCGTTTCTTTACAATGAATACCTTGAACAGGAACGCCAATTTTGTTATATAAGTCTAAGCACTTGCGCAAATATAAAGGGTCTCCATCTATATGCAATACACGTCCCGGCATTTGAAAATAATTCACCTCACTTGTGTATCCACCAGTTGAAGTATGTTCATGCCTTTGTTTCATCAGTACATAATCTTGTTGAAACAAACGATACGTGCGCTCCATTGTTTCTTTCTCACGCTTCACCCTTTTTTTATGTTCTCTTTGATCTATACTAATTAAATCTTCAAGTGGCGCATCCGCCACCAGTCTAATTTCCTCTCCAAACAATATAGCTATCTCACCTTTTATTTCTATAATACGAAAAAGAATATCCCTCTTATGAGAATATCGTTCCACTAATTCTCCAACATGTAAAACCATTCTCCTACCTCCAAACTCATTAGGCCATCTTACCTGTTTTTAAAGTATGAATTTAGAGAGAGAAAGGTGACAAAAGGGACAGTTCAAGTTGAACTGTCCCTTTCATATTCTTATGATAATTTATGAAGAACTAATGCATTACTTAATGTTGCAAACTCTTCAATAGATAGCGTTTCGCCTCTTCGCTTTGGATCAATTCCTACTTCTGTTAAAATTCGATCCAATAACTCCTTATCTTTCGGGAAACCATTTAAATTATTTGATAAATTATTCATTAAAGTTTTACGGCGCTGTGCGAAACTTGCTCGTACTACTTCAAAGAAGAACGTTTCATCTGTCACCTCTACAACCGGTTTAGGACGCTTTAGAAGGCGGATAATTGCAGAATCAACGTTTGGCTGTGGTACAAACACTGTACGCGGTACAGTCATAACTGTTTCAACCTCTGTATAATACTGAATGGCAATCGATAAAGAACCATACTCTTTCGTTCCAGGTTTAGCAGCTAAACGATCTCCAACTTCTTTTTGCATCATAACAACAAATCCACGAACTGGTAACTTTTCTTCAAGCAATTTAAATAAAATTGGCGTTGTAATATAGTATGGTAAGTTAGCTACTACCATTACATCTTGCCCTTCTTCAAATTGCTCATTAAATACTTCATGTACATCTGCTTTTAGTACGTCTTTATTAATAACTGTAACGTTACCATATGGCGCTAACGTCTCATCTAAAATTGGTAATAGTCTTTGATCAATTTCAAAAGCCACTACTTTTTTAGCACGCTTTGCTAATTGCTCTGTTAATGCACCAATACCTGGTCCAATTTCAATTGCACCACTTTCTGAACCAATTTCTGCATGATCGACAATACGATTTAATACATTTGTATCAATTAAAAAGTTTTGTCCTAAACTTTTTTTGAATGAAAATCCATACTTTTCAACAATGTCTTTTGTACGATTTGGCGTTGCGATATCCTTCATCTTTTTTCCTCCTGTATTACTTGCTTATAAGCTTCTGCAAATGATTCCTTTGAAACTTGAAACATCTGTAATCGTTTATGTAACTGTTTTGCATTTGTATAACCAATCTTTAATAGCTTACCCATTCTTTCTCTGCGGCTCTTTGCCATTTCTCCGCCCACTAAGCCTGCATCGACTAAATCACTCCAACTAATTTCACTTGTGTAAGCTTCCATTTCTTCATGTATATTCTCTAGAGCGCGGCGAATCGACTCATTAGAAGCGTGTTCGATTCCAACACCCTTTTTCCTTTTAGCAAGCGCTTCTTCCTTCGGTAAAAAGGCATGCTTACAGCCAGGAACCTTGTCAGAAATAATTTTTCGAATACGCTCTCCAGGATAATCCGGATCTGTGAAAATAATAACTCCCCTTTTTTGCTGCGCTAATTTAACTTGCTCAATAACATGATCACCGATTGCTGAACCGTTCGTTTCAATTGTATCCGCATCAACAGCACGCTTAATCGCAACTGTATCATCTTTACCTTCTACAACGATAATCTCTTTTATTTTCATGCTTGCCTCCACACTCATTTCGTCTCTACTTAGTAAAACAAAAAAATGACGACTTTTCCATTATTATTTTCCCCATTCTTATATTTTAAAAAATAGAATAGAAAAATCTTTGTTCTCTGTCCTTATTGTAACACTTCATCATTCACATTTATTTTCTTCATCACTTCTACTAGTTTTTCTCAAAATAAAAAAGAACAGGTTTCCCCATTCTTTTTTATTCAACACCAAATAAAACTTTTGCATTTTTAGTTGTCATTTCTGCTACTTCCTCATAAGAAATTCCTTTTAAATTCGCAATTTCTTCTGCTACGAGCTTTACATAACTCGGTTCATTTCGTTTCCCTCGAAATGGGTGCGGTGTTAAATACGGACAATCCGTCTCTATTAACAATTTCTCTAATGGAATCTCCGTAGCAACCTCTTTCGGCTTCTTAGCGTTTTTAAATGTAACTGGTCCACCCAACGAAATTAAAAAGTTCATATCAACACATCGCTCTGCTACCTCTACGCTGCCGCTAAAGCAATGCATAATGCCTCCTACTTCAGCTGCATTCTCTTCTTCTAGAATATCAACAATATCTTGAGTTGCATCGCGGTTATGTATAATAATCGGCAATTTTACTTTTTTCGCTAATGCAATTTGTTTACGGAATACTTCTTTCTGTATTTCTTTTGGAGACTTATCCCAGTGATAATCTAAGCCCATTTCTCCAAGTGCAACGACTTTAGGATGAGAAGCAAGTTCTTCTAACCAAGCTAAATGTTCTTCTGTCATGTCGATTGCATCAACTGGGTGCCACCCAACCGCAGCGTAAATAAAATCATAGGCTTCAGCTAATTCCATCGCCTTTTTTATCGTTACTTCATCAAAACCAACAACAACTGTATAAGTAACTCCCGCTTCTTTCATTCGGGCAATAACCTCTTGCAAATCTCCTTCGAATTGCTCTGCATTCAAATGTGAATGTGTATCAAACAACATAATACATAACTCCTTTTATATTGAAATCAAGTTTATTCTACAAAAATAAGTTCTTTAATGACTTAACGATAACAATACTACAATCTTAATGCAAAAATAGAGAGTGTAAAAAGAAAAAAGACGCTTCACACATGTTACACGTGAAACATCTCTTTTCTTGTCTTAATTACTTGATTTTTGTACCATTTGGTAGATTTTGGTCAATTGATGCTAATGACAATACGCCATTCTCTTCACCCGCTAAAATCATACCTTGCGATAATTCACCGCGTAATTTTACAGGTTTTAAGTTTGTTACACAAATAACCTTTTTACCTTTTAAGTCTTCCGGCGAATAGAATTTTGCAATTCCAGAAACAACTTGACGCTTTTCTGTACCTAAGTCTAGTTGAATTTTTAACAGCTTGTCTGCTTTTTTCACAGGTTCAGCAGATAGTACTTCAGCTACGCGTAATTCTACTTTAAAGAAATCATCAATTGTAATTTCTTCTGCCTTCGGTTCTTCTTCTTTTTTCTCTTCTACTTTAGGAGCAGAGCTTTTCATTTGTTCTTTAATGTACTCTACTTCCACTTCCATTTCTAAACGAGGGAAAATTGGGTTTCCTTTTTCTACTTTTGTTCCAGCTGGAATGCAGCCAATTGTAGAGAGACTTTCCCAAGATTTATGAGCTTCATCAGTAAGGCCAAGCTGAGCAAACATCTTGCTTGGTGCTACTGTTAAGAATGGCATAAGCATAATACCTGTTTGACGAAGTACTTCTGCTAAATGAGCCATTACAGAGGCTAACTTTTCACGATCATTCTCATCTTTTGCTAATACCCATGGTTGTGTTTCATCAATATATTTATTCGTACGACTAACTAGTTGCCAAATAGATCCTAACGCTACAGAGAACTCCATATTCTCCATTGCTTCTTCTACTTTTTTCAAAGTATCTTGTGCAAACGCTACTAACGTTTCATCAAATTCCGTCACATTTGCTTTAAATGCAGGGATTTCTCCGTTAAAGTACTTATCAATCATAGCTACTGTACGATTTAATAAATTACCTAAGTCATTTGCTAAGTCGAAATTAATACGCTCCACAAATCCTTCTGGTGTAAATACGCCATCAGATCCAAATGGAACTTCACGAAGTAGGTAATAACGTAATGCATCTAATCCGTAACGATCGATTAATGTAACTGGATCTACTACGTTTCCTTTTGACTTACTCATCTTTCCATCCTTCATTAAAATCCAGCCATGAGCAAAGACTTTCTTCGGAAGAGGTAAATCTAATGCCATTAAAATTATCGGCCAATAAATTGTATGGAAACGAACAATTTCTTTCCCAACTAAATGCACATCTGCAGGCCAGAATTTTTTATATTTCTCTTCATTTGCTGTTCCATAACCTAACGCCGTAATATAGTTAGATAATGCGTCAACCCATACATAAATAACGTGTTTTGGGTTACCAGGAACACGAACTCCCCAGTCAAATGAAGTACGAGAAACTGCTAAATCTTCTAATCCTGGTTTAATAAAATTATTAATCATTTCATTTTTACGAGACTCCGGCTGAATGAAATGTGGATTATCTTCATAGAACTTTAATAGTCTGTCGACATATTTACCCATTCTAAAGAAATAAGATTCTTCACGAACAAGTTCTACATCATGACCACTATCTGGGCTTTTTCCTCCAACTACTTTGTCGCCTTCCATAATTGGATCTACTAATTGATGCTCTGTATAGAACGTCTCATCTTGTACAGAATACCAACCTTCATATTCATCAAGATAAATGTCACCTTGATCTACTAATTGTTTAAAGATTTTTTCGACAACATCTTTATGACGATCTTCAGTTGTACGAATAAAATCATCATAAGAAATATCCATCTTCTCCCAAAGCTCTTTAATTCCTGCAACAATGTTATCAACATATGCCTGTGGCGTAATATTTAACTCTTCTGCTTTCTTTTGGATCTTCTGTCCATGCTCATCAGTTCCTGTTAAATAATGCACATTATAACCTTGCATACGCTTATATCGTGCCATCGCATCTCCTGCTACTGTCGTATAAGCATGTCCAATGTGTAATTTTCCACTTGGATAATAAATTGGGGTAGTAATATAAAAGGACTTATTTTCCTCTGTCATTGTTTTGGACCTCCCGAATAACCTCATATGTATTTATAAACAGTATATCAAAAACTCATATATAAAGTGAAACTTTAATCAGTAGGGTTTTTGTTCCTCCCCACTAATTATTAGCCCACGTTAATTGGGCTTTTACGAGCAGCCCAAATCTAACTTATCTTCTTTACGCCAACCTAATTTTCAATTTAGGTCTTAATGCTCGATATCTTTATCATCTATTGCTCATATTTCAAAAAAATATACAATATCCACTTTAAATTTATTATTTTTTCAGAAAATAATGTAAATAATTGTGGAATTTCCTCTCAATCTATTATATATAAGAAATAAGAAATCTATAAATCTTTTTAAAAAATATAGAATTTAAGAATTGACGGAAATGTAAATGATTGGTATCATATGTCCATAGGGTATTTTGTCGAAAAATGACGAATCTAAAAATAGACTCGAAACTTATAAACTATTTATTTAGGAGGAAAAAAATTATGAAATCTACTGGTATTGTTCGTAAAGTTGATGAATTAGGTCGTGTAGTAATTCCAATCGAATTACGCCGTACTTTAGGTATTGCAGAAAAGGACGCTCTTGAAATCTATGTTGATGACGAAAAAATCATCTTAAAGAAATATAAACCAAACATGACTTGCCAAGTAACTGGTGAAGTATCTGACGGTAACCTTTCTTTAGCTGAAGGTAAAATCATCTTAAGCAAAGAAGGCGCTGAGCAAATCTTAAACGAACTTCAAGATTATATCGAAACAGCAAAATAAGCTTCTCAATTATGAGAAGCTTATTTTTTATCGACATGATAGATTTGATATACATCTCTTTTCGACAAATCTCGATCTTTAGCGACTGTTTTAATCGCTTCTTTTGAATTCATACTTTTTTCATTTATATAATATTCAATATGATCATATACCGAAAGAGATTCCCACCATTGTTCTTCTGGAGCAGGTTCTTCTGTTGAACCAGCTACTAAAATACAAAATTCACCACGTACTTCATTTTGCTTCGTCCACTCAATTGCTTCTTCGATTGTTCCTCGAATAAATTCCTCAAATTTTTTCGTTAACTCTCGACATAATACAATCTCTCTATTTCCCAACACTTCCTGCATCGAAATTAAAGTATCATCTAAACGATGAGGTGCTTCATAAAACATCATTGTAGTTTGTACATAACGAAGCTTTTCTAACTCCATCTTCCGTTCCTTTTTGTTTCTCTGCAAGAAACCATAGAAATAAAACTGCTTTGTTTCAAGACCGGATGCAATTAATGCTGTAAGGGCTGCATTTGCTCCAGGAAGCGGAATTACATGATATTGCTCAGCTACTGCCTCAACGACAATATCGTAACCTGGATCAGAAATACACGGCATACCAGCGTCACTAACAAGTGCTACATTCTTTCCATCCTCTAATTTCTCTAATAGTTTCTTCCCACTTACTTCTTTATTGTGCTCATGATAACTCGTGACAGGTGTTTCAATTTCAAAATAATTACAAAGTTTTTTCGTTTGTCTCGTATCTTCAGCAGCAATTAAATCAACTTCTTTTAAAATTCGGATTGCACGAAATGTCATATCTTCTAGATTTCCAATAGGAGTTGGTACTAAATATAAAACTCCCTTTTCATTTTGTTGAAAGCTTTTTTGTTGCCACATAGCGTTCTCCTTTTTGCATATATGCCTCTTTTTGTTTTCTCGTTAATTGCTTAAAGTAATACTCCGCTTGCATAGCTGTACGCTTATCATCGTGGGTCTCTACATATTTTAAAACGACAGGAAGCCTGACGCGTGTATACTTAGCCCCTTTGCCGCTATTATGAGTCTGAATTCTCTTTTCTATATGGTTTGTATATCCAGCATAATAACTTCCATCAGAGCACTCTACCACATAAAAAAAGTGCTTATTCTTCTCCATATAAAATTGAACGTAGCTCCTTTGTATATTCGTTATTGTTCTCATATACAACGAGAGGCGGTAAAATTTTCAAATCTGCATTTCCATCCTTAATTCCTTCAATTAACAATGTATTTGCTTCTTTTCCAACCTTAGGATAAACAAATTGCACACGCTTTGGTTCAATTTTATATTTACGCATTAATGTGACAATGTCTAGTAATCGCCCTGGACGATGTACAAACGCTACTTTCCCACCTTGTTTTACTAACTGACTACTTGCAGATACAACATCTTCTAATGTACACATAATTTCATGACGAGCTATCGCTAAATGTTCATTCATATTTTTCTCTGAAGTTTGAGGTGTTTGAAAATATGGTGGATTACATGTAACAACATCATATTGATGACGCCCAAGTTTCTCTGGCATATCTTTCAAATCTCCATGTATGAGGTGAATTCTTTCTTCTAACCCATTGTATTGAACACTTCTTACTCCCATATCATATAAGCGTTCTTGAATTTCCACACCAGTAATATTTCCTTTTGTTCTTGTACTTAATAGAAGGGGAACAACCGCGTTACCTGTACACAAATCAAGTAAATTCCCCTTTTGAATTGGTACCCATGCAAAATCTGCAAGTAAAACGGCATCTAAAGAAAAATTAAATACTGATGGGCTTTGTATAATCTTCATGTCTTGTGCTAATAAGTAATCTAAACGTTCATCTTCATATAAATTCATATACTGCTCCTTTTCTTACCCTTAACCTACCCTATTTCATGTATAAAAAATTACCTTTCCAATTATAATTGGAAAGGTAATTTCACTTTTTATTTAAGAATGAAAGACAGAACAAACAATCTCCCTCTTTACGTACACTTCCATAATGTAGATTGCAAATATGAAAACCTTCTTGATATAGTCTCGCTAAATTGTCATAGCCTTCACCAATATCTGTTTTCGGCTTCACTTCTTTACGTTTTTGAGTTTTTTGTTTTTCTTTATTCTGCACTTCTTCAAAACGGTGTCGCAAATTGTTATTTTCCATTTTTATATGTTGGTTTTCTTCCAACAACTCTGCAAGATGCTGTTTTAACTCTCCCAACTGTTTATATAAATGTCCAATTTGCTCTTCCATACTAGAAACCGATTCAAAAATATCTTTTTTCTCCACAAGCACCCACCTCATTAATCTGTGGTTTGACTCGAAACGACCCCTTTATTCACTAACTCATCTAACGTATATTCTACTATCCGTTCCTTGTCTACTAGTTCCACTTGAATTAATCTTTCTAAAATATTTAATCCGATAACACGGCCAGTACCATGCGGGGTTTGTATACGTTGATCTAAATCAGGAAGTTGTTCCTTTGCTGCCTCATATTCATCATTCTCATATTTTAAGCAACACATTAAGCGACCACATAAACCAGAGATTTTTGCAGGATTTAATGATAAATTTTGATCCTTTGCCATTTTAATGGATACAGGTTCAAAATCCCCTAAAAAAGTAGAACAACAAAGCATACGACCACATGGACCAATACCACCTAGCATCTTCGCTTCATCACGAACACCAATTTGTCTTAGTTCAATTCTTGTTCTAAAAATTGCGGCTAAGTCCTTCACTAGTTCGCGGAAATCGATCCGACCATCCGCAGTAAAATAGAAAATAATCTTATTACGATCGAATGTATACTCTACATCTACAAGTTTCATATCAAGATTATGCTCTACTACCTTTTGTTGACAAACTTGATATGCTTCTTTGGCAGCATGTTTGTTCTCTTCAACAATGGTACGATCATTTTCATTTGCAATACGAATAACCTTTTTTAGCGGTAATACAACGTCGTTTTCATCAACTTGTTTTTTGGTAATAACTACTTTTCCGTATTCAATACCTCTTACCGTTTCTACAATGACAAACTCATTTTCAGAGATATCGAACTGGTTTGGATCAAAGTAATATACCTTTCCGGCCTTCTTAAAGCGAACACCTACTACATCATACAAAACGGTCATCCCTCCTGCAACCGCAACACTAACTGTTCGAACACAAGCTGCGCATTTACATTAGCGTTGATTCTATTTTTTGCCTCTAATATATTAAAGAGAGCTGATACAATGCGCTTCTGAGCATAGGAAAACGATTCAAACATCTCTTTCTGCTCATGAAAAACAAGACGATCTTCTTCTCCAAGTTGAACATATAATAAATCCTTATAAATAAGGAGTAACATATCTAAACCTTGCTGTAATTGTTCTTTCTCTCCAAAGTGTTTTCCCCATTTTTCTTGTACAAAAAAAATAGAGGTTTTATCTTTTTCGAGCGCTTCACATAATTTTATCACTAAAGCTCGTGCTTGTGCAAACCATTCATCACTACATAAAGCTAAAGCTTCATCAAAACTATTTGTAAGTTGAGCAGCAAGTGTCGATAAAGATGCTGTAATCCCTTCATCCTGTAATCTTCTAATTAAAGATTCCGTAGGTAACGGTCTAAACGTAACAACTTGGCAGCGAGATAAAATCGTATTTAAAATTTGATGACTTTGTTCAGTAAGTAAAATAGCAGTTGTATCACTACTTGGTTCTTCTAAAAATTTCAAAAGTGTATTTGCCGCATTTGCTGTCATACGATCTGCGTGCTCAATAATATATATTTTTTTATTTGCCTCTAATCCTGTTTTGGAAAACTCTTCTTGTAAATCATGAATTTGCTGCTTCTTAATAGATAATCCGTCTGGTTTTACAATATGTAAGTTAGGGTGGTTACCTGAATCAATTCGCTTACAGTTTGTACATACATGGCAGGGCTCTACTCCATTCCGCTCAGAACAGAGGAAACTCTTTGCCATTTGAATTGCTGTCGCAAACTTTCCTGTCCCTTTCCCTCCCTCTAACAAGTAAGCGTGGGATATACGCTCTTTTGCAATGCTATTCATCAACATTTTTACACCGATGGGTTGTATAGCAGAAAGCTGCTCCCACGTCTTCGTCATAATGCATACCTCACTTATTTCATTCTTTCCTTCTATTATAACAATTTATCTTCTATAATCTGAACAACTTCTTCTATAAGTTTTTCCATCGGTTGATCAGCATTTACCAATACAATACGATCCGAGAAACGTTCTACAACTTGTAAATACCCTTCGCGCACACGTTTATGGAAAGAGATATCTTCCATATCTAGTCGATTTACTTCACGTCCTGCATCTTTTTCAATCCGAGCCAAACCAACCTCAGGCTCAATGTCTAGATAAATTGTTAAACTAGGCATACAGTCCTCTGTTGCGAAACGATTTATTTCAAATACCTTATCCATACCCAATCCTCTTGCATAGCCTTGGTATGCTAAAGAGCTATCTATAAAACGATCACATAACACGAGGTAGTTCTCATTAAGTGCTGGCATAACTTTTTCTACTAAATGTTGTCTGCGCGCAGCAGCATAAAGAAGCGCTTCTGTACGTGCTTCCATCATCGTATATTCTTGTTTATGTAAAATCGTCCTAATGTCCTCAGAAATTGCAATACCGCCTGGTTCCCTTGTCGCCATTACCTTTTGTGCTTTTTGTTCAAAATATGGCAATAAGCTTTTAATTAACGTTGTTTTACCTGAACCTTCTGGGCCCTCAATTGTTACAAATAATCCCTTCATCCTAAAACCTACTTTCTATATCATACACTTTCATATATTTCGTATTACCTTGAAAACGAGCTCCTGCTCTTTCTAAATACATAATTTGCTCTTTATGCTCTGAAGTAATTCTCTCTCCATACATAATTAATGGAATTCCAGGTGGATACGGAATCACCATTTCCGCCGCTATCATTCCAACAGCATCTTCTATAGATACTATCTTTGTTTCATATCCGTCTAGTTGTTTATACGTATACGGTAAAAGAGAGAATTCACCATTATAAGTATAACGAATAGATTCCCTCTTGTCTTTCACCTCATAATGTTGCAATGCTACTCGGATCATCTCTATAACCTTCATATATCCCTCATTTACTTGTAAGGGTAAAATAAATAGGACATTGTACGGATCAGCCATCTCTGTATATATACCGACCTTTTCAAATACAGACTGTAATTCGTACCCTGATAACTGACAACGAGTTTGTACGGTGACCTTTAACTCATCTTGCAACGGATATTCTAAAATGGCGATTTGGGGAATAGAACGTAATTGTTCCTTAAATCTTCGTAAAAACTCAACAATTTCACTGTGACCTTCTTCTTTTATACGCGCCATTGTAAAGCGTGCTATATCCAAGGAAGCCATAATTGGATACGATGGACTACTAGATTGTAGCATACTTAAATAAGTAGTAACCTTATCTTCGTCTACTAAATGACTATTTATATGTAAATAGGAACCCATTGTCATTGCGGGTAATGTTTTATGTGCAGAATGAACTACAATATCTGCACCATATGTTAATGCTGACTTCGGAAATGGTTCTCCCAAACATAGATGTGCCCCATGTGCCTCATCTACCAAAACAGGGATTTTATGTGCATGTGCAAAAGCGATGCTTGCCTCTAAATCCATCCCCATACCATAATAATTAGGATGCGTTAAAATAAGTGCTTTCGCATTTGGATACTTTCTAATTGCGTTCTTAATAATTTCATTACGAACTCCCACTGGTACGTTGTAAGCTTCATCAATCCATGGATCTAAAAAAATGGGATTTGCTCCCGCAAGTTTTAAACCATTAATAATTGATTTATGACAATTTCTTTGTACAAGAACAATATCATGTTCCCCGCAACAAGACAAAATCATTGCTAAGTTCCCGACTGTTGAACCATTAATTAAAAAATAACTTCTCTTTGTATTATAAACTTCAGCCAATAATTGTTGTGCCTCATCTATACATTCAAACGGACTATGCAAATCATCTAGTCCTGCTAATTCAGTTACATCAATAGATAGAATACCTTTAAACTCTCTTATTGCCTCCTGAGGGAAGTTTAAACCATTCTTATGACCAGGAACATGAAAGGATAACGGCCCTCTTTCTTTAAACTCTATTAACGCCTCATATAAAGGCATACGATTTTGATTCATCTACATCTCTTCCTTATTATTCATTCTCTATCTATTATACAGAACAAAAAAAATAATAGGCATATGCCTATTTAAAAATATGATACTTCTAATTTTCGAAGCTGCTTTAAATAATATATATATTTCGGATCATCTGTCTCTGTATTCACCATATCCTTTTCACATTCATGGCATATTAAATTATTATAAACATATATACCTTCTTTTCTTTTTGTCTCACAAACAATACAAACTTCACTTTGTAATGTCATAATCTTCCCTCCCTATTTAAGTGAACCTATTTTATACTTCTAATCCTTAACAATTTACAGAAAAATATACACCCATCTTTTATATAATATGATTAACTCTTGGGCAACGTGTTTGTATTTCCATTACTTCTTTCCCATTCTTTTTAACAATACAAAAAAACACAAGTCAAATGACTTGTGTTTTTAGTTGCTTGGCGACGTCCTACTCTCACAGGGACAAGGTCCCAACTACCATCGGCGCTAGAGAGCTTAACTTCCGTGTTCGGTATGGGAACGGGTGTGACCTCTCTGCCAT
>NZ_BEZT01000009.1:0-16322 GCF_003402455.1 Bacillus sp. HMA207
TCAGGTCGGCTACGCATCGTTGCCTTGGTGAGCCGTTACCTCACCAACTAGCTAATGCGACGCGGGTCCATCCATAAGTGACAGCCGAAGCCGCCTTTCAATTTCGAACCATGTGGTTCAAAATGTTATCCGGTATTAGCCCCGGTTTCCCGGAGTTATCCCAGTCTTATGGGCAGGTTACCCACGTGTTACTCACCCGTCCGCCGCTAACTTCATAAGAGCAAGCTCTTAATCCATTCGCTCGACTTGCATGTATTAGGCACGCCGCCAGCGTTCATCCTGAGCCAGGATCAAACTCTCCAATAAAGTTAGTTTGTCTAGCATCTAAAATAAAAATTGACGTTTCACGTTGTTTGTTTCGTTCAGTTTTCAAAGAACTACTTAGTCGCTCATTTGCGACTTCCTTATGTTAACATTTTCATCTTTCAATGTCAACTAAGTTTTTCATTTCGTTTGTCGCTTGCGACGTTATTGCCATCAGCGACTTTTTCTATATTACACCTCTAAAGTATAATCGTCAATATGTTTTTATAAAAAATATAAAAAGGCTTATTTCTTTTAAAATAAGCCTTTTTATCACATACCATTCTATTCATTTATTATTTTTCTATAATTGGTAACGAGACGATAAATTGAATAGTGCCATCCCTATATTCCGCTCGAATACTACCACCTTGTAACTCAACAATACTTTTCGCAATCGCTAAACCGAGTCCCGAGCCTTCCGTTACTCTACTTCGAGATTGATCCTTCTTATAGAAACGTTCAAACAAATTCGCTAACTCTTCTCTTGTAAACTCTTCACTATGATTCGCAATTACAATTTGTATATCCCTACGCTGCCTTTGAAGAGAAACTTTTATCTCTCCATCATCTTTACTATACTTAATTGCATTCATTAGTAAATTATCAAATACACGAACCATCTTTTCCGAATCAATCGATGCATAAGCACGTTCCTCAGGAAACTTCTTAACAAACGTAAGTCCATGCTCTTCCGCTTGCGGTACTAACTCTTCTATTAATTGCTCAAGCAACTCATTTACACATACTTCTTGTTTTTCTAATACAACTTGTTCATTTGTTAACTTCGTATACTCAAATAAATCTTCTATTAAATTTTTTAACTGCTCCGACTTTGCAAAAGCAATTCTCGTATACTCATCGTGTTGTTCTTTATTTTCATATTTAGAATCTCGAAGTAATCGTAAGTAACCCATAATAGAAGTAAGTGGTGTACGCAAATCATGTGATACATTTGTGATAAGCTCATTCTTTTGCTTTTCTAATTTACGTTCCTTTTCTATATTATTCATAAGCTCTTCTGCCATATTATTAATATTCTCAGTTAAAGCTGCAATCTCATCTTCACCTTTTTTCTCAATGCGGTAGGCTAAGTTACCTCTTTCTATTTCCTTTACGCCTTGTGCCATCGCTTCAATCTGCTTCATCTTTCTCTTTGTTATATAGAAGAAAGAGAAAATGAATACAAGTACACCAATTAAAAACGGGAATGGTCCTTCTTGCGTGTCATATATTACCTCTCCCTCTGGAATTCCGCTAACAAACATGTACAAATTCTTTCCTTCAATAGTAATAGGTGAAAAAGATATAAACTCTTTTCTTGTACTTTCAAATACATTTCTACCATCTGTATAATTAATCGCGAATGATGCTGCATTACGAATCGTATTATGCAAATCGATTTGCTCTTCTTGCGCTTGCTTTGTTTTATATAAAACTTTACCACTTTCATCAGTAACCAATATCTTCAAAGCTCTAGACCCTTGCTCTAAATTTTGGTTCTCCATTTCGATCATATTTGATATAGCTTCTAATTTATTTTCATGAACCGAACTATTTGCCGCTCCTTGAGCTTGGTGATTAATTTGTTCCATACCAGCCCGATAATCAATAGTTGCTTGACGATTCGCATTCTCAAAAAACGGCGCTGCTGCCTTCGCTGACAAAACTCCTAATAACGCACAAGCAGCAAAAGTAGTAATCAATTGAATCCTTATACTCTTTCGTACGCTCTTTACTAATTTCTCAAATAATTCTCTTATTTTCCTTATATAAGTAAACGGATTAAATATCTTTTTCAATCTTATACCCCACTCCCCATACTGTTTTTATATATCTAGGTTTCCTTGGATTCTCCTCAATCTTTTCACGTACTTTTCGAATATGCACCATTACAGTATTATCAGACTGGAAAGATCGTTCGTTCCACACCTTTTCATAAATTTGCTCCGCACTAAACACCATACCTGGATTTCTAGCTAGCAGTTCTAAAATTGAAAATTCCCTCGGAGTTAGTTTCACTTCTTCTCCCTCTACAATAACTTTATGGGTCGAGATGTTGATTTTCATCTCCCCAATTTCTAACTCGTCCTCATTTTGAATAGCGAAACCATTCATTTTCATATAACGGCGTAACTGAGATTTAATTCGTGCAATTAACTCTAACGGATTAAACGGCTTCGTTACATAATCATCTGCTCCTGTTGTTAATCCTAAAATCTTATCCATATCTTGCGTTTTGGCAGAAAGCATAATAATAGGCATTTCTTTCGCTTCCCTTACTTTCATACACATATGAATACCATCCACTTTCGGCATCATAATATCTAATACGACTAGATGTACTTCATTTTCTTCCAGTAGACGTAATCCTTCTTCTCCGTCTCCTGCTTGTAATACTTTATATCCTTCATTCTTTAAATAGATTGTAATTAAATTCCGAATTTCTTTTTCATCATCTACGACAAGTATTGTTTCGTGTGCCACAATATCTCCCCCATCACTTTTTTAATCCCTAACTTCTATTATAGGAAAACTTCTGAAGAAAAACGCTCGGAAATCCTTAAGATTTTCTGAAGACGCAAAAAAGGTCTAGACTCCCCTTAAGTCTAGACCTTTAAAAAACCCCTTTTATTTACGAACGTAGATGAAATATAGTACGAATAAAACTCCCATAACATACATAATCGGATGAACCTCTTTACGACGACCACTCACTACCATTGTAATTGGATAGAAGATAAATCCAATCGCAATCCCAGTTGCGATACTATACGTAAGTGGCATAGAGATAATTGTAAAGAATGCTGGCACTGCAATCTCGAATTTCTTCCAATCAATTTCCCCTAAGGAAGAAACCATCAAGATTCCTACAATAATTAAAGCCGGCGCCGTTACAGCTGGCGTTACAACACTTAGTAATGGCGAGAAGAATAGTGCCAGTAAAAAGAATCCTGCTGTTACAACTGCTGTAAATCCAGAACGTCCTCCTGCTGCTACCCCTGCAGACGATTCAATGTAAGACGTTGTTGTTGATGTACCAAGAATCGCACCAATTACAGTTGCAATCGCATCTGCAAATAACGCTTTTCCTGCACGTGGTAATTTATTGTTCTTCATTAATCCTGCTTGATTTGCAACCGCTACAAGCGTACCTGCTGTATCAAAGAAATCGATAAAGAAGAACGTTATAATAACAATCCCCATTTGAACTGTGAAAATATCTCCGAAGTGCGTTAACGCCACGCCGAACGTTGGTTCTAGACTCGGTATTGCTCCCACCACAGCTTTCGGAGTATCAATTAATCCTGTTGCTACTCCTAAGATCGCTGTAAGAATCATACCGTAAAATACTGCACCATTAATTTTCTTAATCATGAAGATGATCGTAGTAACAACCCCGAAGATTGCTAGTAACGTTGTACCCTTTGTTAAGTCCCCCAACCCAACAAGAACTGCATCATTTTTCACGATAATTCCGGCATTTTGGAATCCAAGAAATGCAATGAACAATCCGATACCTGCTGCTACTGCAAACTTTAACTCCGATGGAATTGCATTGATGATTTTTTCACGAATACCTGAAGCAGTAAGAATAATAAAGATAATACCTGACATTAATGTTCCGGCAATTGCTGTTTGCCATGGAATCCCCATCGTTAACACTGCTGTATAAGCAAAGAACGCGTTAATTCCCATACCTGGCGCTAAAGCAATTGGATACTTCGCGAAAATACCCATAATTAACGAACCGATCGCTGCCGCTAATGCCGTAGCAACGAATACTGCACCTGGATCCATCCCTGTACCTGCTGGTAACCCTTTAACATTTCCAAGCGACAGCGTAGCAGGATTGACAAATAGTACGTAAGCCATAGATAGAAATGTCGTTAACCCTGCTATGAACTCAGTCTTATAATTCGTACCGAGCTCATCAAACTGAAAATAGCGTTTCATCCTACGTTTCCCCCGTTATATGATTACTCGCCGCATTTCTCCTAGCCCTCTTTTATCCCGAGAAACAAAAAAGGCTTCCATTGCATATATACATGGAAGCGTTCTATGAATAAAGATAAGATTCCCCTCACCTTTATAAAAACGCCTCGTAGTCAAGCCATTTACGGTAGCTAGGTAGAAACTTTCGGGCCATATCCCCGATATTATACGACGGCTATAATATTCACTTTTTGTTTGAATTACATAATCATATTAACTCGACGAAGTAGTTTTGTCAATTTAAAAACGAACGTTTTTGTAAACTTTTATAGTTTTGTTCGTATTAACACCAAAACAAAAAAGATCCACCTATGCATAAGCAATAGATGGACCTTTTTATAAATACTATTCCCACTCAATAGTTGCTGGTGGCTTACTCGTTACATCATACACGATACGGTTAACGTGTTTTACTTCGTTTACGATACGTACAGAGATTTTCTCTAATACGTCCCAAGGGATACGTGCCCAGTCAGCTGTCATACCGTCGATAGATGTTACCGCACGGATACCTACTGTGTAATCGTAAGTACGCTCGTCACCCATAACACCTACGCTACGCATACCAGGAAGCGCAGTGAAGTATTGCCAGATTTCACGGTCTAAGCCCGCTTTAATAATTTCTTCACGTAAAATCGCATCAGATTCACGAACGATTTCTAATTTCTCTTCTGTGATTTCACCTAATACACGAATACCAAGACCCGGTCCTGGGAATGGTTGACGCCATACGATTTCATCAGGAATTCCTAATTCAGATCCTAATACACGTACTTCATCTTTAAATAACGTGTTTAAAGGCTCAATTAATTTGAACTGCATGTCTTCTGGAAGTCCACCAACGTTATGGTGAGATTTAATTGTTTGCGCAGTTGCTGTACCACTCTCAACGATATCTGTGTAAAGTGTACCTTGTGCTAGGAAGTCCATACCTTGTAATTTAGATGCTTCATCATCAAATACGTAAATGAATTCGTTACCGATGATTTTACGTTTTTGTTCTGGATCTTCTACACCTTTTAACTTGTCCATGAAGCGGTCTCTTGCATCCACTTTAATAACGTTCATATGGAAGCCTTCGCTAAATGTTTTCATAACGCCTTCTGCTTCACCTTTACGAAGTAAACCGTGGTCAACGAAAATACATGTTAATTGATCACCAATTGCTTTATGAATTAATACTGCTACAACAGAAGAGTCTACACCGCCACTAAGTGCGCATAGTACTTTTTTGTCTCCAACAGTTTCACGAATCTTTTCTAATTCTACTTCAATAAAGTTCTCCATGTTCCATCCTTCAGAACAACCACATACGCCGAATACGAAGTTTTTAATTAAATCGTTACCGTGCTCAGAGTGACGTACTTCTGGGTGGAATTGTACACCGTATAAGTTTTTCGCTTCATTGCTCATACCAGCAATTGGGCAAGACTCACTTGTTGCATCTACTACGAATCCTTCAGGTAAACCAGTTACTAAGTCGCCATGGCTCATCCATACAACTTGCTCTTCTGGAAGGTTCGCATATAATTTTGATTCGTTCTCTACTTTAAGAACAGCTTTTCCGTACTCACGGTGATTTGCACGCTCTACTTTACCACCGAAGTGTTGCGTCATAAGCTGCATACCGTAACAAATACCGAAGATTGGTAAACCTAGTTCAAAGATTTTTTCATCACAATGTAATGCACCTTCACCGTATACACTATTTGGTCCACCAGAGAAAATAATCCCTTTTGGATTCATTGCTTTAATTTCTTCTGCAGTAATTGTATGTGGATGAAGTTCACTGTATACACCGAACTCACGAATTCGACGTGCTATTAACTGATTGTATTGACTTCCAAAATCTAAAACGATAATTGTATCGTGTTGTTTCTTCAAAATAATCACCCCAACGTTAGTTCTCGTATATAAATATTTTCACCAATTTGGCGAAAAGCATTACCAATATAATAAAAAAAGCCAGTCCTCCGCCTCTAGTCTCATAACAAAGAAAAGGCAGGGGTCTGGCTTTATAAAGAAAGATAGTCTCCGCTCTTTATAAATATAAGACACACTGCCTTCATAGTCAGGTTGTTTACGGTAACCCGGTAGAGACTCTCAAACCATATCATTGAGGATATATGAAGGATCGTTTTATATTATCTTCCTAGATTCTAACAATGAAGTATCAATATGGTCAAGAGAGAAAGCGACAAAATTCTACAGAAATTCATTTCCTTTTCTAAAAAACATAAAAAAACATCCATTTCTATATAGAAATGGATGTTTTTTAGGACAAACGGAATTACATCATTCCGCCCATACCGCCCATGCCCATGCCGCCCATGTCAGGCATTGCTGGTGCATTTGGTTCTGGCTTGTCAGCAACTACAGCTTCAGTTGTTAAGAACATAGCTGCAACAGATGCTGCGTTTTGAAGTGCAGAACGAGTTACTTTAGCTGGATCTACGATACCAGACTCAAGCATGTTAACCCATTCGCCAGTAGCTGCGTTGAAACCAACGCCTACTTTTTCGCCTTTTAGACGCTCTACAACTACAGATCCTTCTAGACCAGCGTTGATTGCGATTTGACGAACTGGCTCTTCTAGTGCGCGAAGTACGATGTTGATACCTGTTGCTTCGTCGCCTTCAGCTACGATAGAAGCTACTTTTGTGTATACGTTCATAAGTGAAGTACCACCACCTGCAACGATACCTTCTTCTACTGCTGCACGAGTTGAGTTAAGTGCATCTTCAATGCGAAGTTTGCGCTCTTTTAACTCAGTTTCAGTTGCTGCACCTACTTTAATTACTGCTACGCCACCTGCTAGTTTAGCAAGACGCTCTTGTAATTTTTCACGATCGAATTCAGAAGTTGTTTCTTCTAATTGCGCACGGATTTGACCGATGCGAGCTTCGATTTGTTCTGTGCTTCCTACACCTTCAACTACAGTTGTGTTTTCTTTTGTAACAACAACTTTACCAGCGCGTCCTAAAGATTCAACTGTAGCAGATTTTAAGTCACGACCTAATTCTTCAGTGATTACTTCGCCACCTGTTAAGATTGCGATATCTTCTAGCATTGCTTTACGACGGTCACCAAATCCAGGAGCTTTAACAGCTACTACGTTGAATGTACCACGAAGTTTGTTCACTACTAATGTAGCTAAAGCTTCGCCTTCAACATCTTCAGCAATGATAAGAAGTGGTTTACCTTGTTGTACCACTTGCTCTAATACTGGTAAGATTTCTTGAATGTTAGAAATCTTTTTGTCAGTGATTAAGATGTATGGGTTATCAAGAACTGCTTCCATTTTGTCAGAATCAGTAATCATGTAAGGAGATGCATATCCACGATCAAATTGCATACCTTCTACTACGTCTAATTCTGTTGTGAATCCTTTAGACTCTTCTAAAGTAATAACGCCGTCGTTACCAACGCGCTCCATTGCTTCAGCGATTAATTGACCTACTTCTTCGTCAGCTGCAGAAATAGCAGCTACTTGTGCGATAGAAGATTTGCCTTCGATTGGTTTAGAAATCGCTTTTAATTCTTCAATTGCAGCAGTAACAGCTTTTTCGATACCTTTACGAAGACCCATTGGGTTAGCACCAGCTGTTACGTTTTTAAGACCTTCACGAATCATAGCTTGCGCTAATACAGTTGCAGTTGTTGTTCCGTCACCAGCTACGTCATTTGTTTTGCTAGCAACTTCTGCTACTAATTTCGCACCCATGTTTTCGAATGCATCTTCTAATTCGATTTCTTTTGCGATTGTTACACCATCATTTGTAATAAGTGGTGAACCAAATTTTTTCTCAAGTACAACGTTACGACCTTTTGGTCCAAGCGTAACTTTTACTGCGTTTGCAAGAGTGTCGACACCGCGAAGCATCGAACGACGTGCTTCTTCACTAAATTTAATATCTTTTGCCATAATAATTGACCCCCTTGGATTTTTTAAGATTTATATAATTAACCGATAACTGCTAAAATGTCACTTTCACGTAAAATCAAGTAGTCTGTACCTTCATATTTCACTTCAGTACCTGCATATTTTGAGAAGATGATAAGATCACCTGCTGCTACCTCTAAAGCAACACGCTCACCATTCTCAAGCACTCGACCAGTACCTACTGCAACTACTTTACCCTCTTGTGGTTTTTCTTTTGCAGTATCTGGTAATACGATACCACTTGCTGTTTTTTCTTCTGCTTGAACAAGCTCAATTACAACGCGATCACCTAATGGCTTTAGCATGAACAATAACCTCCTCATTTTGTTATGTAAATTTCTTTTATTAGCACTCAAGTCATCCGAGTGCTAACACACTTATAATAATAAATAATCTCAATTTCTTTTGCAAGTAAAAAAATCATAATTTTTTCGCAAATCACTATATAAACTTTCTATATAGAATACTGCCTTTACTATATGAATCGTTGTTTCCACTGCTCGTATGTTACAATATGAAAGGACACCCTAAGTTGTTTTCGCTACACACACAACTTTCTCCTGTCTTCTATTATAATTTCAAATAAGGATTTACGAAAAAACATAATTCAAGTGAGGTTTATATCGTAGGTAGCATATTTACATGTTATCCTAACTTATCTCATACACTATAGTTAGAAAGGATGGTTAAACCATTTGAAGAAACAATACTGGTGGATTATCGTTACATACATTTTAATGCAGTTATCTGGCGTTGTTGGATTGCCACTTCTCCTAAAAACAGGACTCTATGATAATAGAGGATTTACCATTGAGGAAAAAGGACAAATCATAACGGGACACTGGGCAATTATTAGCTTCTTTGTTGCATTATGTATCGTACTTTGGTTACTTAGAACAGATATTCGTAACAGGCATTTAGATCCAAAGCGCTCTTCTGCTCCAGCTACTATTGGATGGATTTTCATCGGGTTCTTCTTAGCAATCATCTCACAATCCATTGCAGGTATGATTGAAATGTATGTATTTGGGGTTCCACGTGGATCTGAGAATACAGACAGACTGATGGACATCGCAAGAACGATACCTTGGTTCCTTATTGTTGTATCTATAATTGGACCTATCTTAGAAGAAATCGTATTTAGAAAAATTCTATTCGGCACGCTTTATAAGAAGTTTAACTTCTTTATTGCAGCTATCATTAGTTCGCTTGTATTCGCAGCAATTCATTTTGATTTTACTCACTTATTGGTATACACTGCTATGGGGCTCGTATTCGCCTTCTTATATGTGAAGACGAAACGTATTATCGTTCCGATTGCAGCTCATGTTGCGATGAATACATTAGTCGCTATTGGGCAAATTTTTATGAGCAATGAACAAATTCAAGAAATGATTAAAGAAGCTGAAAAAATGCAAGGCTTTATCGGAGGATTTTTTGTATGAGAAACTCACCATTGTTCATGGCTGCACTATACTTCCTTCTTGGATGTATCTTTACACGCTTTGCCATTACGAACGTGACAGATACAATCTGGAATATGTGGACAATACTATTTGCAGTTATGGCAACAATTGATTTTAATTTGGCACTTCGCCTTATATTAGTTAAATTCACAAAGAAGAAACAATAATAAAACGCAGAGGTCGCTTCCTCTGCGTTTTATTGTGGATAGTTTTTCAAAAAGTAAACTAATGTTTGTAACTCTACAGCTAAGTCAATATGATGAATTCTAATATTCTCTGATACGTTTAATCGCGCTGGTGTGAAATTCAAAATACCGTGCACGCTTGTTTCAGCTAATCTATCTGCTACAGCTTGCGCTACTGTAGCCGGTACTGTTAATATTGCCACTTGTATATCATTTGATAATCTCTCTTCTAATTCATCTAAATGATATACAGGAATGCCCCCGATTTCTGTTCCAACTTTCTCTTCACTAACATCAAATGCCATTTCAATTTTTGTATTATTGTTTTTCGTGAAATTATAATGTAAGAAAGCGGTCCCTAAATTACCTACTCCAATAAGTGCTACACGTGTTATATCATCTTGATCAAGTGTTTCGCGGAAAAATGATAATAAATAATTTACGTTATATCCATATCCCTTTTTCCCTAACGCTCCAAAATACGAAAAATCTCTTCGTATTGTTGCGGAATCTACTTTTACTGCCTCACTCAATTCGGCCGATGAAACACGCTGCTTACCAGAAAGAGATAAGTTTTGGATAAATCGATAGTATAGAGGCAATCTTTTAGCAGTGGCTTGTGGAATCTTTTGCTGATCCATATGACCTCTCCTCTCTTCCTATCTTTATTCATATACTTTAATCAAATACAGAAGTTTAGCACTCATTAAATTCCTTGTATAATAAAGAGAAGAAGTATTCTCTCTTTATTTTAAACTATACACTATTTTTAGTATGATTGAGAAATATAAACATGGCAAAGTTAAGAAATTATTTGAGGTGAAAACATTGATTTTATTACAAGTAAACGCGCTTTCGAAATTATACGGTGCAGAAACAATTCTTGCAAACATAAAATTGGAAGTACAAACAAAAGATCGTATCGCATTAGTTGGAAGGAATGGAGCAGGTAAATCTACATTATTAAAAATTATCGCTGGTGAATTATCTCATGATGGTGGCGAAATTATAAAACCGAAAGATGTCTCAATCGGATATTTAGCTCAAAATACCGGACTAGAAACGTCTTTAACAATTTGGGATGAAATGCTAACCGTCTTTACCCATTTACAGCAAATGGAGACAAAACTCCGAAGGCTTGAGCAAGAAATGGGAAAAGAAGAAAACTTTTCAAACGAAGCTACATATGAAAGATTGTTAGCTGATTATGACCAATTACAACTCAATTATAAAGATCAAGGTGGATATCAATATGAAGCGGATATTCGCTCCATTTTAAGCGGCCTTGGCTTCCCAGTTGAAACGCACCAGACGACGATCTCTACTTTAAGCGGCGGGCAAAAAACAAGATTAGCTCTCGGGAAATTATTATTAACAAAACCAGACTTACTTATTTTGGACGAGCCTACAAACCATTTAGACATCGAAACATTAACATGGCTTGAGCAATATTTGCAAGGTTATCCTGGCGCAATATTAATCGTCTCACATGACCGTTATTTCTTAGACAAACTCGTTACACAAGTATATGAAATTTCGAATAAAGAAAGCAGACGATTTGTTGGTAACTACAGTAAATATTTAGACTTAAAATCAGCATTATATGAGCAAGAAATGAAACGTTACGAAAAACAACAAGATGAAATCGCAAAACTTGAGGACTTTGTGCAAAAGAATATAGCTCGCGCTTCTACAACGAAACGTGCTCAAAGTCGCCGTAAACAACTAGACAGAATGGAATTATTAACGAGACCATTAGGGGATTCTAAGTCAGCATCATTCCACTTCGATATTGAAAAACAAAGTGGAAATGATGTTTTACAAGTAAATGATGCAACCATCGGCTATGATGAAAACCCTATAATTGAACATGTAACTATGCGCTTAACTCGCGGAGATAGTGTTGCTTTAGTTGGTCCAAACGGAATTGGGAAATCCACATTGTTAAAATCCATTGTGAATAAGTTACCACTATTAAATGGTGATGTTTCTTTCGGATCAAATGTATCTGTTGGTTATTATGATCAAGAACAAGCAAACTTAACATCTTCTAAACGGGTTTTAAATGAACTATGGGATGAATATCCACTGCAACCGGAAAAAGAAATCCGTACTATACTTGGGAATTTTTTATTCACAGGAGATGATGTACTGAAACCAGTATCTTCCCTTAGTGGTGGACAAAAAGCTCGATTAGCTCTTGCAAAACTTATGATGCAAAAGTCAAATTTGTTAATTCTAGATGAGCCTACGAACCACCTTGATTTAAATAGTAAAGAGATTTTGGAGAATGCTTTAATTGATTACCCAGGGACTCTTCTATTCGTCTCACATGACCGCTACTTTATTAACCGTGTAACAACGACTGTGGTTGAGTTATCAACAGAAGGTGCACAGGAATATTTAGGGGATTACGATTACTACGTTGAAAAGAAAAATGAAATGATTGAACGTGCAGAACTTGAACAGCAAGAAAGTGACGTTCCTGTTCAAAAGGTGGTTGCACAAGAGAAATTAAATTATTTAGAAGAAAAAGAGCGTAAACAACTAGAGCGTCAACGCACTAGAAAAATTGAAGAGCTAGAACAAAGTATAGTGGAATTAGAAGAAGAAATTGCTACGTTAGAAGATCAACTTTGCTTACCAGAAATATATGCAGATTATGAAAAAGCTAGTGAAATTACAACTAAAAAGCAAACGCTACAAGAACAACTTGAAACTTATATGGCAGAATGGGAAGAGCTGCATGTATAAGCATATTTAAATAAGGAAGATGTCTCATAAGTCAGGATTTTTGACTATGTGACATCTTTTTTTAGTACTTAAACAATTTTTTGAATATATCTATCGTAACTTAGAATATACTAACGATTTTTTAAATATATCTATTGTAACCCTATACATATTAACAATCCGACACGAAATATCGATTTAACGACAAAGATTGACAATATTAGCATCTTCTATAATAGGGAGATGTTTCAAAATGTTTTTCGGGGATATCTTCTTGCTTTTTATTTCCCGAAAAAGAACAAATTCAAAGGTCTGACATCAACCTATTTATCCACAAGTTTATACACATATCCACCTTTATAAAATAAACATTAAAATAACTTTTCCACATTATCCACAGTCAATAAAAAAGTTATCAACATTTTATATACACAATAAAACCCACATTATCAACAGATAATATGGGTTTTATCCACAACCTGTGGTTAATTATGTGTATAACTATGCTTCAATATCTAATCCTGGATTTGCATTTAAGGCTAATGTTGCACGCTTACCTTGTTCATAAGCAATTGTCCCTGCCGCTGCAATCATCGCTGCATTATCTGTGCATAAAGATAGCGGCGGAATAATTAATTCAATGTTTTCTTTTTGTGCAAATTCCTCTTCTAATCGCGCACGAAGTCCTTTATTAGCAGCTACTCCACCAGCAAGAAGTAATTGCTTTACATTATAAGCTTCTGCTGCACGAGCTGCTTTCGTTACAAGTACATCTATTACACTTTCTTGGAAACTTGCCGCTAAATCTTCTGGTGCAATTTCTATACCGCGCTGTTTTGCGTTATGCACAGTGTTGATAACTGCTGATTTCAATCCACTAAAGCTAAAATCATACGAATCCGGTTCTAGCCATGCACGAGGCAAATCAATTGTCGGTTCTCCTTCATGTGCAAGGCGATCAATATGAGGACCACCTGGATATGGCATAGATAACGTACGAGCTACTTTATCATATGCTTCTCCAGCTGCATCGTCTCGTGTTTCACCAATTACTTCGAATGAACCATGTTCTTTCATATAAACAAGTTCTGTATGCCCACCAGATACAACAAGTGATAATAACGGGAATTGAACTTCTTTTACTAAACGGTTCGCATAAATATGACCAGCAATATGATGAACACCGACTAACGGAATATCATGTGCAAACGCTACTGCCTTCGCTGCATTTACTCCAATTAGAAGTGCTCCTACTAAACCAGGACCTTCTGTTACAGCAATTGCATCAATATCATCAAATGTGATGTTTGCTTCCTTTAAAGCTTCTTCTAACACAACTGTAATTTCTTCTACATGATGACGTGATGCAATCTCTGGTACAACGCCGCCAAAACGTTTATGACTTTCAATTTGTGATGCAACGACATTCGCAATAATTTCCGTTCCATTTTTAACAACTGCTACTGCTGTTTCATCACAACTTGTTTCAATACCAAGTATAATCGTATTTTTTTCCATTATATATTCACCCACATTACGAGACCATCTTCCTGATTGTCTGCATAGTATCGTTTACGAATCCCACCATTTTGAAATCCGTATTTTCTGTATAACTGCTTTGCTACTTCATTTGATACACGTACTTCAAGTGTCATTGTTTTTACCCCTAGTTCTTTCGCTTCAGAAATAACTGCTTTCAATAGGGCATCTCCTAACTTTTGACCTCGGTATTCTGGCAAAATAGCTATATTTGTTATATGTGATTCATCAATAATTATCCACAATCCACAATACCCGACTACACGACCATCTTTTTCTAACACAATATAATGTGCATGTTCATTCATCGTTAATTCACGGTGAAAGGCATCTGCAGTCCAAGGAGTTGAAAAAGACGCTTCTTCAATAGCTACAATTTGAGCAATATCATCAAGCTCCATCTTTCTAAATATCATATCCATCTTCTGCAAGCTCCTACTTGTTTTGACTTTCTAACCACTTTGTTTCAGCTTCAGCTAAACGAAGATAGCTTGGAACAAACGTATGCACATCTTGTTCTTCTTTTTGTAATCCTAAGAATGCTAGCTCACTTGGTCTTGGGTTATTTTTAGTAAATGGAGCGAATACAGCTTGATCACCTAAATGTTCTATAATTGTTTCTTTATGCAATTTAACATCGTTACCGATAAATAAAACAGGCTGTCCTTTATCTTTTAACATTTGCAACCAGTCTACAATAAGAATAATTCGGTCTTCTTCTATTGAAGTTAACTGCTCTCCTTCATATGTATATAACCCAGTATAAATTTGCCCACGTCTTCCATCAAATAAAGGACAAATTAACCCGTTAAAGTTAGCACCGTTTGCAGCTACTACCTCTAAACTTGATACACCTACAATTGGTATTTGAAGTGACCAAGCTAATGTTTTCGCCGCTGTCACGCCTATACGAACACCTGTATAGGATCCAGGTCCAGCAGCTACAACGATTTTAGTTAATTCCTTCGGTTTTACGCCACACTCTTTTAACAGTTTCTCTACAGCTGGCATAAGACGTACAGAATGGTTTTTTGTTAAATTTGTAATGATTTCCCCAATTACGTTTTCTTCCTCAATAAGGGATACACCCATTACGTAATTTGAAGTATCAATTGCTAGTACTTTCATCTTGTAATAGCTCCTCACATAATCTAATATAGCGATCTCCAATTGGCTCGAGTATAATTTTTCTTGTGTCATCTCCAGCATGGAATAAACTAATTTGTAACTTTTCATTCGGTAAATATGCTTCTATTAAATGAGCCCATTCTACTACCGTAATTCCTTCACCGTAGAAATATTCATCAAAGCCTAAGTCCTCTTCACTTTCTGCTAAGCGATACACGTCCATATGATATAGCGGTAATCTTCCTTTATATTCTTTGATGATATTAAAGGTAGGACTATTTACAACTCTTTTCACTCCAAGACCTTTTGCTAGTCCCTTTGTAAAAGTCGTCTTACCAGCTCCAAGATCTCCTTCTAAAATAATTACGTCTTGTGCCTCTACGAGCTCACCTAGTTTTTCTGATAACCTTTGTGTTTCCTCAGAAGATTTTGTTGTTACTTCATATTTACTCACAGACTTCACCTACTTTACTCACAATGTTCTCTGCTCTTTATTATACAGGTTTTGAATATATAAAAAAGTCCTTAGGAGTTGTCCTAAGGATAGTTTGACTGTCTTTATTAGTTTTTTGTTAAAACAAATAAAAAAATACGAAACAACTTGTTTCGTTCTTTTCTTTATATGAAATGGCGGTCCCGACCGGGGTCGAACCGGCGATCTCCTGCGTGACAGGCAGGCATGTTAACCACTACACCACGGGACCATTTGGTTGCGGGGACAGGATTTGAACCTGCGACCTTCGGGTTATGAGCCCGACGAGCTACCGTGCTGCTCCACCCCGCGACAATATAAATAGCTTGGCGACGTCCTACTCTCACAGGGACAAGGTCCCAACTACCATCGGCGCTAGAGAGCTTAACTTCCGTGTTCGGTATGGGAACGGGTGTGACCTCTCTGCCATCATCACCAAACTATTGAAGGCATATTCCTTCAAAACTAGATAACATTTGCTACATATTATATGGTTAAGTCCTCGATCTATTAGTATTCGTCAGCTCCACATGTCACCATGCTTCCACCTCGAACCT
>NZ_BEZT01000010.1:0-15173 GCF_003402455.1 Bacillus sp. HMA207
TCCGGTATTAGCCCCGGTTTCCCGGAGTTATCCCAGTCTTATGGGCAGGTTACCCACGTGTTACTCACCCGTCCGCCGCTAACTTCATAAGAGCAAGCTCTTAATCCATTCGCCCGACTTGCATGTATTAGGCACGCCGCCAGCGTTCATCCTGAGCCAGGATCAAACTCTCCAATAAAGTTAGTTTGTCTAGCATCTAAAATAAAAATTGACGTTTCACGTTGTTTGTTTCGTTTAGTTTTCAAAGTTCAATATCGCGTTTCAGCGACTTTTATAATTTAACATTTTGCGTTAAATCTGTCAACAACTTTTTTCTTTCGTTCCTGACGACGCTTATTAATTTACCATATTAATCATTTAATAGTCAACACTTTTAAAAAAAATGCCAAAATAATTTTATCTTGGCATGATATAAAGCTTAATAATCACTAATGCTGCCACACCTGGTAGGCCTAATAAACTCGTTATTGCTGCTGTACCCATGTTAATTGGGATATGAAAATCAAAATATGTCCCTACAACATTTACGATAAAAAGCAATGCTATTCCTAAAGTAACATGAAAAATCACCTTACCTATAAAACGTAATGGCTTAGAGACAACACCAAAAACAAGAAAAATAAATACTAAAGTAAGAATGCCAACAATAATAATTGTAGAATTCATTTTTTCCTCCTTATGAATGACCTATACATCTATTTGTATGGGACAAGACAATAAAAAAGAACAGGTATCATAAGCGGCATCTCTTTCATATAAACTAAATAAAACAATACCTCAGCATTTAAAAAACAAAATAAAAAGGCCTGCTTAGAAAGCAGAACCTTTTACCATTGTTCCATTTTTACAGGACGACGCTTTGCTTCTTTCAACAAAAAGAAATATTTCGCCTCTGCTATTTTCAAAGAACAAATGACATCTTGAGACGGTTCTACACTTTGTTCGACCATTCTCTTCTGACGTAACCACTCATTCTTCACTTTTTCCAAAAGTACAATTAACTTATCGTCATACTCTTTACGCAATTTACCCTTTTTTTGAAAGAACATTTTTGTTTCTCCTCTTATACTTCTCTGCGCCCTTCTAACGCTTTGGATAATGTCACTTCATCTGCATATTCTAAATCTCCACCAACTGGCAGACCATGTGCAATACGAGTTACTTTAATGCCTGTAGGTTTTAAGAGGCGGGAGATATACATCGCTGTAGCTTCCCCTTCAATATTAGGGTTTGTTGCTAATATCACTTCTTGTACCGTTTCATCATGTAGTCGCTTTAAGAGTTGCGGGATATTAATGTCTTCCGGTCCAATTCCCTCCATAGGAGAAATCGCACCACGTAACACATGATATACACCTTGATACTCTTTCATTTTTTCCATCGCGATTACATCTTTCGGTTCTTGCACGACACAAACAACTGATTGATCTCGATGTGAATCATTACAAATATAACAAGGATCACGATCAGTAATATGTCCGCATACAGAACAGTACGCTAAATCTCGCTTCGCATTTACAAGTGCTTTCGCGAAACCTAACACATCATCTTCTTTCATATCTAATACGAAAAATGCCAATCGAACCGCTGTTTTCGGTCCGATACCTGGCAACTTCATAAAACTATCGATTAGTTTTGATATTGGTTCTGGATAATGCATGTATCAATATCCTCCTAGAACATTCCACCTGGTAAGTTTAAGCCTTTTGTAAATTTACCCATTGTAGAGTTTGAAAGCTCATCAGCCTTTTTAAGTGCATCATTTGTTGCAGCTAATACTAAGTCTTGTAACATTTCGATATCTTCTGGATCTACAACTTCCTCTTTAATCTTCACTTCAAGAATTTGCTTGTGACCATTTGCAATAACTGTAATCATTCCGCCGCCAGCTGTACCTTCAACTGTTTTTTCACCAAGCTCTTCTTGTGCTTTCGCCATGTCCTTTTGCATCTTTTGCATTTGTTTCATCATGTTATTCATATTTCCCATTCCGCCACGCATCATAATTAATTCCTCCTAATTATTATTACTCTTTTATTTCAATGAGTTCTTTCCCTACTAACTTCACTGCCTCTTCTATAAGAGGGTCTTCCTTTTTCTCCGGGCTTTCTTCAGACTCTCCACCTTCACGTTGTAAAAAGTCTTCACGGATTTTACCCCATTCACTTTTTGGAATGGCAATCATATTTAACCTTTTACTTAGCAATTCAAATAAAGCTTGTTCTACTGTATCCATAGCTTCTCGATTTTCGCTCGCCATCTTACAGTGAATCTCATATTGAAATGCTAAAACGTAAGTGTCATCTGAAGCTGCCACTGGTTCACTATTTTCAAGTAAAACGGCAAACGCTACTTTGTTATATGATTTGAGTCTTCCTAACAACTCACCCCATACAGCTTTTAATTGTTCTAAATCTTGACGCTTCGCTTGTTTTAATACTTCATTTACACGTCCGACAGGAATTTTCATACTTCCTGTTCGTACCGGTTTTGGTGTTGCACGTGTCTCTCTTACTTCCTGTTGTACACCAGCTGGCACACCGTTCTTTTTGACTTGCTCTAACTCTTTCTCCAGTTGCTGCATCCTGTTCATAATTGCTTGCAAACGATCTGTACCATTTGCTTGCATCATAAACTGTTGACACAATTGCACCATAACAACTTCTAAGAAAATACGCGGATGATTTGTCCACTTCATTTCCTGTTGTCCCTTACTAAGGGTATGAATAATCTCGTAGATCACTTCCGGTTGCATTTCTTCACTCAACTTACGGAATTGATCATCTACAATTACTCGTTCCAACATATGTTCTAGTTGTGGTGAAGTTTGATATAAAAGCATATCACGATAATAGTAAATGAAATCCTCCATAAAACGAACTGGATCCTTCCCTTTACTCATCATTTCATCTATGATTTGCAATGCTCTTGATACATCATTTTCACGTATGCACTCTACTAAATTGCCTAAGTATTGCTGAGAAACAGATCCTGTTACGGCCAATACATCTTCTGTCGTAACAATCTCATCACTATAAGATATAGCCTGATCAATAAGACTAAGCGCGTCACGCATACCACCTTCGGCAGCACGCGCAACAATTTGTAATGCTTCACCTTCCACTTGCGTACCTTCATTTGTCACGACCGTTGATAATCTCTCAACAATATCATTCACTGATATTTTTCGGAATTCAAAGCGCTGACAACGTGAAATGATTGTAGGTGGGATCTTATGAGGTTCTGTTGTCGCCAAAATAAAGATAACATGTCCTGGCGGCTCTTCTAAGGTTTTTAAAAGCGCATTGAATGCACCCATAGAAAGCATGTGAACTTCATCAATAATGTATACTTTATATTCTACAGCACTTGGAGCGTATTTTACTTTATCTCTAATATCTCGAATTTCATCTACACCGTTATTTGAAGCCGCATCAATTTCTAATACATCTGAAATGGATCCTTGTGTGATTCCTAAACAAGAAGGACATTCATTACAAGGTTCAGCTACCGGAGCATGTTCACAGTTAATTGCTTTTGCAAATACTTTTGCAATTGTCGTTTTTCCTGTTCCCCTCGGGCCAGAAAATAAATAAGCATGTGAAACTTTCTCTTGAAGAAGGGCATTTTGCAACGTTTTTGTCACGTGCTTTTGACCGACTACATCTTCGAACTTTTGCGGTCTCCATGTTCGGTATAACGCTTGGTATGACACGAAAATACGGCCTCCCTCAAAGGTTATTATCTCATTTATTATAACCCATTCTGTTTATAGATTCCAAAAGTTATTTTCTATACAAAAAACTCACCTTTGTATTAAGGTGAGTTTTGTATACATATATAACTGCCGTGCACCCTCCGTCGATTACGTACCATAAGCGTTACTCAAGCAGTTAGCTCGGTTCAGGCACTCCTGCGGCACACGAGAAGACCCGCTTATTGCTGCTTCCTTCCGGACCTGACAAGGTTCACGGGGTCCCGTTGCGCAGGACCCAAACGTCAACACCACTTACTTAAGGCAGACCTTACAGCAACATAACCTCGAGAGGGGATTCGGCCTCGCTAGAGCGGATTGCGAGTATAGGGCACCGCTACCTCCCCGCTTAGCACGGCAAAGTTAAAACCAATATTCGGTTGCCTTCATTAAAGGCATTATCAGTATAACTTGTTTCTTTAGAAAATGCAAATACGTTAGTTCCCAGTATTCTTCTCTAATTTTTTTATTGCTTTTCTTTTTTTACGAAGCTCTCTAAAAAAGTTTGTTAACAACGTACCGCATTCTTCCTCTAGTACACCAGATACTACTTCACATTGATGATTGAAGCGTTCATCCGTTAAAAGATTCATCAATGTCCCTGCACATCCGCCCTTCGGATCACTTGCACCATATACAACTCGCTTCACTCGTGATAAAACAATTCCACCCGCACACATTGGACAAGGTTCTAATGTTACATACAATGTTGCATCTTCTAAACGCCATGTCCCTAATTTTTTACATGCATCATCTATCGCTAGCAACTCAGCATGAGCTATTGATCTTTGCTCAGTTTCCCTTAAATTATGGGCAACACTAATTACCTCACCATCTAACACTATAACTGCTCCAATTGGTACTTCCTGTATTTCCTCTGCCTTTTTAGCTTCTTCTATCGCTAATTGCATAAAATAAATATCTTGATCTTGTTCCATAACATAGTCCTTTCATTACAAATAAAGTACACTTATTTCCATTTACTACACAGGGGATAACTTTTACAAATTCAATCCACCCTAAAAGAAAAAAGAGAGGGGATTACATATGAAAAATACCGCCTTGCTCATTATCGATATGATTAATGACTTTCAATTTTCCCACGGACCCATTCTAGCTAAAAAATGCGAAACTATAACAAACCCTATTTTACAATTAAAGAAAAAAATGAAATCCTTCGGCTATCCTATAATTTACGTTAATGACCATTATCAACTTTGGAGATCTGATATCGACCAACTTATTACTCATTGCACAAATAAATATAGCGAAAATATAATCCATAAGATTGCTCCAAGTTTTGATGAGTACATTTTTATTAAACCACATTATTCCGCTTTTTATGAAACACCTTTAAATTCATTACTAGGTTATTTAAAAATAGAAAATCTAATATTAACAGGGGTAGCTGGAAATATATGTATCCTATTTACAGCTAATGATGCTCATATGAGAAATTATAAATTGTATGTACCACAGGATTGTATCGCCTCTAACAACGACCAAGATAATATACATGCTTTAAAAATAATGGAAACTACATTGAAAGCAAATATAACATCATCAACCAAAATAAAATTTAATTAATACATATATCTATTTTCTAACTTTTTATATCAAATTAACCCGCTCGCTTCCCTCTTGTGCTACAATAATTCTGTTTTGTGTTTTTAGTAGTCACGGTAAATCACTGATTGAAAGGAGGAAACAGCGTGACCGGAGTACCATTTATCACGGTTGAAGGACCAATTGGTGTTGGAAAAACTTCACTTGCGAAGGAAATTTCAACTCACATGCAACTCCACTTACTAAAAGAGATTGTTGATGAAAATCCCTTTTTAGGAAAGTTCTATGAAGACATCGACGAATGGAGTTTTCAAACAGAGATGTTCTTTCTTTGTAATAGATACAAACAATTAGAAGACATTAACATAAAGTACTTGAATCAAAGGAAACCAGTAGTAGCGGATTACCATATCTTTAAAAATTTAATTTTTGCATCCCGCACATTAAAAGACTCTCAATATGACAAATACATGCAAATTTATCGTATCCTTACACAAGATATGCCTGTGCCAAATGTCATTGTTTATTTAACAGCTAGCCTAGAAACATTGCAAAAACGAATCGCCATGCGCGGAAGAGAATTTGAAAAAAACATGGATCCAAATTACTTACTACAGCTCACAAAAGATTATGAAACAGCAATGGATGCTTTTAAAAAAGATCATCCGGAAATACCAGTATTGAAATTTAATGGCGACGATATGGATTTTGTAAAAAATCCTGATGATTTAAACGTTATCCTATCTGCCCTTCAAAATACTCTCTTAAAGGAGTCGAAATAATAATGAATTTAAGGCAAAAATATGATATACCCAATGACGCAGTAATCACTATCGCCGGAACAGTAGGTGTGGGTAAATCAACTATGACAACTGCATTAGCTAATGCTTTAGGTTATCGCACATCATTTGAAAAAGTAGATTCCAATCCATATTTGGACAAGTTCTATGCGGACTTCACTCGCTGGAGCTTCCACCTACAAGTGTACTTTTTAGCAGAACGATTTAAGGAACAAAAAAGAATTTTTGAATATGGTGGCGGTTTTGTTCAAGATCGTTCCATTTACGAAGACACTGGAATTTTCGCAAAGATGCATCATGAAAAAGGAACAATGACAGAAACTGATTATGAAACATACAAAGGTTTATTTGACGCTATGGTCATGACTCCTTACTTCCCTCATCCAGACTTATTAATTTACTTAGAAGGTTCTTTCGATGATATTGTCGATCGTATTCAAGAACGCGGGCGCCCAATGGAACAGCAAACACCAATTGAGTACTGGAAAGAAATGCATGGACGTTATGAAAACTGGATTAACAACTTTAATTCATGCCCTGTATTACGCTTAAATATTAATGAGTACGATATTTTAAAAGATGGTGATTCAATCGAACCAATCATAAAAAAAATTGGCCATTTTTTAAAACAAACACGTAAACTTGTAAAATAAAAAACCCGTGCATATGCACGGGTTTTCCTATTAAATTACTTCTTCTTTGTTGGAGCAATAATTTCACTCTCAGGTTTTCCTGCGTTAATGCGCTGACGAACAGTACTTGTACTAATATCGTATGCTTCAGCAATCTCTTTAACAGTCATTTCTTTCCCGTTAATTACTGCCGTTAATACTTTACCTGTACGTTTTGGAGCTGCTTCTTTCTTTACAGCTGCTTTTTTAACTTGTTTTGGCGCCTCTACTTTACTCGTAGCTGGTTTTACATCACAAGTACAACCACAAAGTTTACGGAATGTATCATCACTAATAATGCGTGATACGTTTGCACCACTGTTTAAAATTCTATTGTTCTTACAGACAGGACATTGTACATAATATAAAGTTTTTCCATCTAAAGGAAACGTTTGTATAATAAGATCCATGTTGACTCCTTTCATATCTATGAAGATAATCATCGGAATATGAGTGTGTAATAAGGACAAAATTACCTTACACCATACTTTATGATTGGTTTTAAAATAAAAACTCGTTACGTGTTGGTAACGAGTTCTCCAATCTCCACTTATATGCGCTGTTGTCAATTATATCTGGAGGAGGTAGAGGGATTCGAACCCCCGCGCGACTCTCGCCGCCTGTCGGTTTTCAAGACCGATCCCTTCAGCCAGACTTGGGTATACCTCCATATTGACATCAAATATAATATCAAAAGAAAAACAGTTAGTCAACCCTACTAAAATAAATTATGAGGAAAGGAAAATTTTACTTTCCCCTTCCTACATTACAGTACTGACAACGCTCATAATTACCAATCACTCATACCGATGAATGTTTAAATTTACTTAATAACTGTTTTTCCTCCCATATAAGGGCGAAGAACTTCTGGAATTATAATTGTACCATCTTCTTGTTGGTAGTTCTCTAAAATAGCTGCAACCGTACGTCCAATTGCAAGACCAGATCCATTTAATGTATGAACATGTTCTGGTTTTCCATTTGGTTCACGGCGGAAACGGATATTTGCACGTCTCGCTTGGAAAGCTTCAAAATTACTACAAGAAGAAATTTCACGATATGTGCCATAGCTTGGAATCCATACTTCAATATCGTATTTCTTCGCTGCTGTAAATCCTAAATCGCCTGTGCACATGCTCATAACGCGATATGGCAACTCTAATAATTGTAACACGCGTTCTGCATCATTTGTTAACTTTTCTAACTCTTCATAAGAATCTTCTGGTTTTACGAACTTCACAAGCTCTACTTTATTGAACTGATGCTGGCGAATTAAACCACGTGTATCACGCCCAGCTGAACCTGCTTCAGAACGGAAGCAAGAGCTAAATGCAGCATATCTTATAGGCAATTGCTCTTTATTTAAAATCTCATCACGATGCATATTCGTTACAGGTACTTCAGCTGTTGGAATTAAGAAGTAATCTTCACTTTCAATACGGAATGCATCTTCTTCAAACTTTGGAAGTTGTCCTGTTCCTGTCATACTTGCACGGTTTACCATATATGGAGGTAATACTTCTTCATATCCATGCTCATCAGTATGAAGATCAAGCATAAAGCTAATTAAAGCACGCTCTAATCTTGCACCAGCACCTTTGTAAAATACGAAGCGGCTTCCTGTTACTTTCCCAGCGCGTTCAAAATCTAAAATTCCTAAATCAGTAGCAAGATCCCAATGTGGTTTTGGCTCATAAGTAAATTCTTTCACTTCTCCCCAAGTACGTGCTACTACATTATCATCCTCTGTTTCACCAACTGGAGCAGATTCATGAGGGATATTTGGAATAGATAACATTAATCTTTCTAAGTCTTCTTCAACTGTACGAAGTTCGTTATCAAGATCCTTTACTTTTTCTCCAACTTCACGCATTTCTAAAATTAGAGCTTCTGCATCTTTCTTTTCGCGCTTTAATACAGAAATTTGTTGAGATACTTCGTTACGTTTACTTTTTAATTCTTCTGTCTGAACAAGTAGTTCTCTTCTTCTCGTATCAAGTTCTTCAAAACGTCCGAAATCAGTTAAATCTTCGCCTCTATGCTGTAATTTCGCTTTTACTTCTTCAAAGTTTGTACGTAAAAATTTAATATCAAGCATTATATACTCCTCCTTTTATTTTATAAAACACAAAAAACTCCCGTCCCTATATAAAGGGACGGGAGTTAACCCGCGTTGCCACCCTAGTTGAAAGCATTACCGCTTTCCTCTCAAGTAGAAATAACGGCTCTTCACCGGGAATGCTTACTAATCCAAAAGATATTCCACATTCCATTCCAGGATGGATTCACAAACTGTTTCTATCGATTTCCACCAACCATCGACTCTCTATAAGAAACGACATTTGTTACTATTTCCTATCAACACGCTTATTTTATAAAATTGTTACCATCAATTTACTATAATCTTATACAAGTTGCAAGTTACTTATACAACTTTTTTCATTTTCGCTTCTTTTACCATTTCAACAAAGTATGCTGTCACACGATGATCATCTGTTAATTCCGGATGGAATGAAGCAGCTAAAAACTGATCTTGTCTTACCGCTACCATTCGGTCACCATGCTTAGAAAGCACTTCAACATTATCAGCTACTTCTACAACATACGGCGCACGGATAAATACACCAACGAAGTCTTCACCCACGCCTTCAATTGAAAGCGCAGCCTCAAAACTATCCTTTTGGCGTCCGAACGCATTGCGCTCAACTGTAATATCCATAGCACCAATATGTGCTTCTTCATAGCCAATAAGTGTTTTCGCAAGAAGAATCATCCCTGCACATGTACCAAACATTGGTTTACCAGACTTTGCAAATGTACGAAGTGGTTCCATGAAAGCATACTTATCAATAAGACGGCGCATTGTTGTACTTTCACCGCCCGGTAAAATAAGACCATCAATCTCTTCAAGTTGCTCTATACGCTTTACAACAACAGCTTCTGCACCACTTGCTTCAACTGATTTTACATGCTCACGAACTGCACCTTGAAGACCTAGTACACCGATTTTCACCATTTTAAAGTTCTCCTTTAATTACCATCCACGCTCTTGCATGCGTTGTTCTGGTAATAACGTTGAAATTTCGACACCCTTCATTGCATTACCTAATCCTTTAGAAAGGCTTGCAATTAGTTCGTAATCTTCATAATGAGTCGTTGCTTCAACGATTGCACGTGCAAATTTCTCTGGGTTTTCTGATTTGAAGATACCAGATCCAACAAATACTCCATCAGCACCAAGTTGCATCATTAATGCTGCATCTGCTGGTGTTGCTACACCACCTGCCGCAAAGTTTACAACTGGTAAGCGACCAAGACGTTTAATTTCAAGTAATACTTCGTAAGGAGCGCCAGTATTTTTTGCATATGTCATTAACTCATCTTCACGTAGACTCGCAACTTGACGGATTTCTGCATTGACTTGGCGCATATGACGCACTGCCTCTACAATGTTTCCTGTTCCTGGTTCACCTTTTGTACGAAGCATAGATGCACCTTCTGCAATACGACGTGCAGCTTCTCCGATATCACGGCAACCACATACAAATGGAACTGTGTAATCACGTTTATTTAAATGGTATACTTCATCAGCAGGAGTTAATACTTCACTCTCATCGATATAGTCTACCCCTAATGATTCTAATACACGTGCTTCTACAAGGTGACCGATACGGCATTTTGCCATAACCGGAATTGACACCGCACCCATAACTTCTTCAACAATTGTTGGGTCTGCCATACGAGAAACGCCACCTGCTGCACGAATATCTGCTGGTACACGCTCTAATGCCATAACGGCAACTGCGCCTGCCTCTTCTGCAATTTTTGCTTGTTCAGCGTTAACTACGTCCATAATAACGCCGCCTTTTTGCATTTCTGCCATTCCACGTTTTACACGTTCTGTCCCTGTTACATTTGTCATGTACAAAAACCCCCCTAGGTGAATTGCTTTCCCCCGTTAAAGGCGAAAATTAAGAATACTCTTACATTCTACCACTAACTATCAGATGCTTGTCTACTACTTTTTCATAAAGTCGGTATGAAAAATAGGAATAAAAAAAAGCTCCTATCGTGAGGAGCTTTTAAAACCAACCTTTTACTGTATCAACAGCACTATTCCACATACCACTAAAGAATGAACCAATTCCGCGCATAGCACGAGTAAACCAGTTTGCTTCTTCTACTTCAGATGTCGTTACAAGATCCACTTGCAGTGACTTACCAGTTAAAAATCCAGGGTCGTTTGGATCTTTTGGTGTAATTACCATTTGACCAAGCGCAGCTCCCTTTTTAATAGGTGCTTCTTGTCCCTTACTTGATTCTTTTAATTCTGTTTTATAAACATCTTTACTTCCTTTTGGCACTGGAAGTGAAATAGCTTGTTTCGTTTGAACTGCTACATCTTTATCTTTCGCATTTTCTACTCGTACTGTTTCTTGTCCTTTTACTGAAGAACCTTTTTTATACATTTGTTTCACTTCAAAGTTAGCAAATCCATAATCATATAGCTTCTTTGTTTCATCAAAACGTGCTGTATGAGAACTTGTTTTAATAACTACAGAAATAAAACGCATTCCGTTTCTTTCAACCGTACCAGTGAAGCAATCTCCTGCTTCTGGAGTTGAGCCTGTTTTTAAGCCATCTACACCATCATATTCTTTAACTAAGCCCTTTAACATCCAGTTCCAGTTCGACATTCCAAACTTCTCTTTTTCTGGACGGAATTCTTTTTTAGGGATTTTTGCTGTATCTAACACTTTTGGATAATCTTTAATTAAATGTTGTGCTAAAGTTGCAACATCCTTTGCAGACATTTTATTTTCTTCATCCGCTGTTGTTCCTTCAGGATGCATTCCCTTTAAATCTTTATTCGTTAAACCTGTAGAATTGACAAATTTATAATTTTTCAACCCTAGTTCTTTCGATTTATCATTCATCATTTTTACGAAGTCTACTTCTTTACCTGCAATTGCTTCTGCTAATGCAATTGTTGCACCATTTGCAGAAAAGATTGCCATTGCCTCGTATAACTCTTTTACTGTATAAGAGCCACCATTTTCTAATGCAACATTTGATAATGAAGCATCTTGTGAAACCTTATATGCATATTCAGAAACCTTAATTTTCTGGTCCCACTTAAGTTTTCCTTTATCCACTGCTTCGTGAACTAAATATTCACTCATCATCTTTGTCATACTAGCAATGGATAATAATTCATCTGCATTCTTTTGATATAAAATTTTCCCAGAATTCGCTTCTACTAAAATTGCCGCACCTGCTTCAATGTTTAAAGCGGCTCCTGTTTCAGCTGATGCATTGCTATATGGCATAAAGATGCTACAAGCTAGTGTAAGCACTGTTACCAAAGCAATGAATCTTTTGCAAAACATACCTTTCACTTTTGCTACCCCCAATATCTATGTACTCACATAACCGTTATTCTAACATAATCAAAAAAAAATAGACAGAGATATCAAATCTCTGTCTATTTGTATATAAGACATTATAACGAGTAGTTTGGAGCCTCTTTTGTAATTTGTACGTGATGAGGATGACTTTCACGTAAGCCCGCACCTGACATACGAATGAATTGTGCATTTTCGCGTAAGAATTCTAAATCCTGTGCTCCGCAATATCCCATACCTGCACGTAAGCCACCAACTAATTGGTGAACTGTATCTGCTAAAGGTCCTTTATATGGCACTCGTCCTTCAATACCTTCTGGGACAAGTTTTTTATTGCCTTCTTGGAAGTAACGATCTTTACTTCCTTTTTCCATCGCACCGACAGAACCCATACCACGATACACTTTAAATTGACGACCTTGGTAAATTTCAGTTTCTCCAGGACTTTCTGCAACACCTGCAAACATGCTACCTAGCATAACAACATGTGCTCCTGCCGCTAATGCTTTCACCATATCACCAGAGTACTTAATACCGCCATCAGCAATAACTGGAATACCGTGTTTGCGAGCTTCTGTTGCACAATCATAAACTGCAGTTAATTGTGGTACACCAACACCGGCTACAACGCGTGTTGTACAAATAGAACCTGGTCCAATACCAACTTTAACTACGTTTGCACCAGCTTCAATTAATGCTTTCGTTGCTTCAGCAGTAGCAACATTTCCAGCGATAATATTTAGTGATGGGTATTTAGCACGAACTTCTTTTACCTTATCAATAACACCTTTAGAATGCCCATGTGCTGTATCAAGTACAATTGCATCTACACTAGCTTTTACTAATGCATCAATGCGAAGCATAGCATCCGCTGTTACACCAACTGCTGCTCCAACTAATAAGCGTCCTTGCTTATCCTTAGCAGAGTTTGGGAATTCAATTACTTTTTCAATGTCTTTTATTGTAATAAGCCCTTGTAATACACCGTTATTATCAACAAGAGGGAGTTTTTCAATTTTATACTTTTGTAGGATCTTTTCAGCTTCTTCCAGTGTAGTACCAACTGGAGCTGTAATTAATTGTTCTTTTGTCATTACGTCAGAAATTTTGATTGAGTAGTCTTGGATGAAGCGCATATCACGGTTTGTAATAATACCAACTAACTTTCGCTCATCTAAATTATTTACAACCGGTACACCTGAGATACGATATTTTCCCATAAGATGTTCTGCATCATATACTTGATGTTCTGGAGTTAAGAAGAAAGGATCTGAAATAACGCCGCTTTCAGAGCGCTTTACTTTATCAACTTGCTCTGCTTGTTGCTCAATAGACATATTCTTATGAATAATTCCTAAACCACCTTGGCGAGCCATTGCAATAGCCATGTCAGCTTCTGTTACTGTATCCATTCCTGCACTAATTAACGGGATGTTTAGCTGTAAGCTTTCAGATAAAACTGTTTTAACACTTACTTCTCTTGGTAATATATCTGACCTAGCTGGTACAAGTAATACATCATCAAAAGTCAAACCTTCTTTAACAAATTTAGATTCCCACATAATTGTTCCCCCTATGATACCAGAAATTATTATTAGTAGCTTATCAATTGGTTAAAATACTGTCAAGGACGTATATATATGTTAGAATTTTTAGACAATAAAAGGAGCGTAATATATGCATCAAACATCTTGTACTTGGCAGCAGTTAAGTTTCTTTTTTTCATCTCAAAATGTACAACGTTATCTTGCCCGTTGTTATGAAAAATCCTCTATTCAGGATGCAGAAAAAAAAAGTTTTGAAAATTGTTATCCCTTTATTTATTACTTAGAACACGGGAAAAATTATTATGAATTATATAAGACAGCTCCATTTTCCATTCGACCAATGTTGTTATTTTATGGAATTAGCCAACTGTTTAAAGCATGCCTACTAACTATTGACCCTAACTATCCTGAATCCACTACTGTTTTAGCTCATGGTGTTACAACTCGCAAACGAAAAAAACAAGGGTATCAATTTTTAGAAGATGAGGTGAAGGTACAAAAAAACGGATTGTTTACTCATGTTGCAGAACAACTGTTTCACATGAAACACTTAGAAGCAGAAAAATTTAACATGTTAGAACTAATGGGAAATATTCCAGAATTACAAAATTTATTTCGTTATAGTCAAAAAGGATCAACTTTATATAAAATTGATTCAACAATTAAAAATGAGCTCTCCTTTTCAGTCAACCTACTAGATCGATTACATATGACTAAAGAGAGATTTTCTCGTTACATTGAAACATCTTGTAAGCATTTATCAATACAACACGTACCTGAGAAGACTAATGAATCGAATTTACTTTTTACAGCGCCCATTCAATCATGGAATCCTATGTACAGTACTCCTTTATACTATGAACATCTTACTAATACTTATTATTTGCCACTTACGACTGACCCTAGAAATCCTAAGCCAATATTACCTGAACTCCTCATTCATTATTTATTGCTCTATAATTTAAGCATGATTTCTAGATATGAAACAGATTGGTGGTATGACTTACTTGGAAGTTATGGTTCTGAAGATTATCCATTTATTTATCAATTTCTAAGTATTTCTGCTCAAAAAATCCCTTACTATATTTCAAATTTTTTATTAATGGAACCAAATCTATTTCATGGGAAATAAAAAAACACAAGTCAAATGACTTGTGTTTTTAGTTGCTTGGCGACGTCCTACTCTCACAGGGACAAGGTCCCAACTACCATCGGCGCTAGAGAGCTTAACTTCCGTGTTCGGTATGGGAACGGGTGTGACCTCTCTGCCATCATCACCAAACTATAAAGGCATATTCCTTCAAAACTAGATAACATCGCTACATATTATATGGTTAAGTCCTCGATCTATTAGTATTCGTCAGCTCCACATGTCACCATGCTTCCACCTCGAACCTATCAACCTGATCATCTTTCAGGGATCTTACTAG
>NZ_BEZT01000011.1:0-8658 GCF_003402455.1 Bacillus sp. HMA207
CAGCGTTCATCCTGAGCCAGGATCAAACTCTCCAATAAAGTTAGTTTGTCTAGCATCTAAAATAAAAATTGACGTTTCACGTTGTTTGTTTCGTTCAGTTTTCAAAGAACTACTCGGCCGCTCATTTGCGACTTCCTTATGTTAACATTTTCATCTTTCAATGTCAACTAAGTTTTTCATTTCGTTTGTCGCTTTCGACGTTAATGTCATCGGCGACTTGTCCTATATTACACCCCCGTAGATCAACCGTCAATACTTTTTATCTTTTTTATTTTATAAATCATAAAAGCTTTGCCCTCTCTTAATTTCTAACACAGCCTTATAACTTCTTAAACTTATGTATTCAAACTAACAATCTGCAGCCTACACTCTCTAACTTAATACTAATACTTTTCTAAAGAATGAATGTGAGACCAAGTAAATATATATTAAGGATAGTATTTTTCTTTTAGTACGTCCTCCCTCCTGCTCATCTCTAGGGAGATTATAAATAAAACACTTCTCTTCTTTACCTTTAAAATCTAATATACTTAGGAGGCGTTATGAAATGCATGTTAATAAAAAGATAATTTATGTATCCCATGATGCCCATTTCCACGGAGCACAGCTGCTTTCTTTACATACTATTAAGGCTCTTAAAGAAAACTTTGATTACTCTGTTGCAATTATTTCTATTGGATCAGGTATTTTAATTCCAGATTTTCAAAAGTACGGTCCTGTTTATTGTCTCGAGCAAGGTTATCAAACAGAAGAAAAGGTCGAATTATTAATAAAGGATTTATTATCACAGGATTTTACCCTCGCCATATGTAGCACTGTCATAAGTGGCGATATCGTCGCATTACTAGCTAGACACAATATAAAAGTTGTTTCATTAATACATGAATTACCGCATTTAATACAACAGTACTCTGCTGAAGGGAAAGCTAAAAACATCGCTGAATTTGCTTACAAAGTTGTCTTCCCTTCACAATACGTATATGAAAAATTTCGTACAATCACTGAATTGGATCCTCAAAAATGTCACATTCTCCCTCAAGGTTTGTTTAACCACAATCCTTATAAAAACAATATCGCAAAAGCTAGAAATGAGTTACGTAAGAAGCTTAACCTGCCTCTAGATAGCAAAATCATCTTAGGTGTAGGCTTCGCAGATTATCGAAAAGGAATAGATTTATTCTCACTTATCTCTTACTCAGTACGAAAAACTCACAAGGATATTCATTTCATTTGGGTAGGGAGAACAGACGTTCAATTCCTGAATACACTGCCCCCTAAATATAAAGCACATTTCACATTAGTCGATCCTACTCCCGATATCGGATTATATAACGCCGGGGCTGACTTATACTTATTAACTTCAAGGGAAGATCCTTTTCCAAATGTTGTTTTAGAAGCATTAGATGCAAAACTTCCTGTTATAGGGTTTAAAAATGCTGGAGGTTTCGAGGATGTTGTTACAGAAAAAACTGGTGCCTTAGTAGATTTTTTAAATTTACCCAAAATGCTAGAGAAAATATATGAATTTATTCACGATGAGGGATTACGATTACAAAAGGGAAGCTTTGGCCAAGAACTTATCGAAAAAAACTTCAATTTTCTTAATTACATTTATCAATTACTAGATCTTCTCGAACATAATTACAAAAAGATAAGTGTAATCATACCGAACTATAATTATGAAAAATACTTACCTGCTCGAATCGAATCAATCTTAAACCAAACCTACCCTCTTTACGAACTAATTTTCTTAGACGATGCCTCCACTGATCATAGCGTATCAACTTTTAAAAAGCTGCTCTCAAAAGAAAATAAGCCCCACCTGAAGGTTCAACAGATTATTAATGATAAAAACTCTGGTTCTGTATTTAAACAATGGATAAAAGGAGTCTCTGCAGCAACTGGTGATTATATTTGGATCGCAGAGGCCGATGACTTATGCGATAAGACATTTTTACAAGAGGTGATACCGGGGTTTTATATAAATAACAATATTACCTTAAGTTACACACAATCAAAACAAATTGATGAACAAGGAAATGTATTGGCTAATCATTATTTAAATTACACAAATGATATCGATAAAGAAAAATGGAAAGGCCCCTATTTTCGAAAAGGCGTCGAAGAAATACAAGATACGTTACTTATCAAAAACACTATACCTAATGTTTCAAGTGTAGTTTTTAAAAATATAGATATGAAGAAAACAGAAAAACAGTTAGAGAAGTTCAAAATAGCTGGTGATTGGTTTTTCTATGTTTCTCTTCTTACAGAGGGAGATATTTACTTCAATCCAGCCCCCTTAAACTATCATAGACGACATTTAAATAGCGTAACAAGAACAGAAGATTCATACTCCCATTACAATGAAGTTGTGCAAATGCAAAATTTCATTAAAGAAAGATTTACTATCGACGACATTTCTAAAATGAAAATGTATACATATAGAAAGCATCTTAAAGCATACTTAAAAATTTAAACTTGTGCTTTCTATGCCATCAATATCTCTTGTAAGTTGCTACTATTACTTAAGGGAGGAATACTCTTTGAAAGACTTTATAGAGGAACATAAAGATTTAATTTCTCAAATCGCACACAGCTATAATGTAAATGCAAGTATCCATCCTGAGGATCATATCTTTCAGTTCATTGTCACTAATCCCGTCTTCCCATCAAAAAAAGAAGCGATAGATTACTACTTTAAAGAGGGGCAAAACTCAGCACAAATACTCTTAAACTTAATTACTTCCCTTTATCCTCCTACAGGCAATCCAATTAAATTGTTAGAATTTGCATCCGGATACGGCTGCGTAACACGTCATTTATTAAATCTACAAGCGAATTTGAGTATAACCGCTTGCGATATACACGAAGAGGCTATTTCCTTTATTGAAAACAAATTAAATAATTCTTCTATATTATCTCATCCTGAGCCTGAACAGTTAAAATTGGACTCCTCTACGTACGATATCGTTTTTTGTCTATCCTTTTTCTCTCATATGCCTGATACAACTTGGTTTCGTTGGCTGCAAACATTGTATAACGCTGTTTCACCTGGTGGTTTATTCATTTTCACAACCCATGGCTATCAAAGCAAAAAATACTTCGGGTTTCCAAATTTAAATGAAAAGGGCTATTGGTTTCTCTCTTCTAGTGAACAATTCGATTTAGATGTGAATCAATACGGACAAACGATAGTTAGTCCCTCTTACGTGTGTGACAAAATTAAATTATTACCCCATAACCCAATTATCAAAAAGTATACTGAAGGATTTTGGTGGGAACATCAAGACCTTTGGGTTATAGAAAAAGAAGTAAAATAATAACCCACACTCTGCTTATACAAGTAGAGTGTGGGTTATTGTTTTTTACTATATAAGAACTCTTCAATCCATAGCTTATTTAATCTAATCCCATGTTTAAAATCTATTTTAGGTTCCCAATTCAATTCTTGTTTTATCTTATCAATATTTAAAATGATTTTTTGAACGTTCTCTTGTTTTTGTTTGTAACAGATAAAATCCACTTTTCTTTCTGTTATTTTCTCTAATTCCACTATAATTCGTTTTAAAGAAAGACCTTTGCCACTCCCTATGTTGTATACGCAAGATTTCAATTGATTTAATTGTGCTAGTTGTATAGTAATTTCAACTAAATCATCGATATAAATATAATCTCTAATAATCTCCTCTGGATTCCCATATATATGAATCCTTTCATTACTGAGATGCTGGTACAAAAAACAATTTATCGCCCCAACTTTTTTTAAGGGGTTTTGGTATTTTCCATACGGATTAGAATATCTACATACAACATAATCTATTCCATATTTTCTCTTATAAAAATACAAATAATTCTCCAGCGAAACTTTTGTTATTCCATACGGGGAAAGTGGTCTTAATGGATGTTTCTCATCAATAGGCAAATATTCAGGTTCACCATAAACTGTGCCTCCCGAAGAAGCTAATATAATTTTTTTAATACGAAAATCTTTAACACTTTCCATGAAATTAAGAAAAAATAGACTGCTATTAATATCACCGAAAACATCTTCAATTGAAGTTGCTACGTTAGACGTCGCAGCTAAATAAATAATAATATCTATATTCACTAAAGCCTTATATATATCCTCAACATTTTTTAAATCACCTTTAATAAATTCAACTTCACTTACAATATTTTGAGGAAAATTATTTATATGTCTGGAAAATACTTTTACATTTTGCCCCTGTTTCAATAAACCCAATGCGAGGTTGATACCAATGAAACTATTTCCACCTACTATTAAATAATTATTCTTCCTCATAATATCATCTCTCTAGTAGTAAATTTTTCCCGTCTTCAAACCTAAAAATATACACAAATAAACTGGATCATTTCGATTATTCATCTTCTTATCATTGTATGTTTGTTATAAATTTTCATTATCTTTATTTTCTATTTTCATTTCAGAATAGCTTCCTTATTCAGGTTGACTGCAAAAACACTCATAATATTTACTCATCCCCATGAATATATTTAATAAACAATCCTCACTTGTTTAACCCATAAAAAAACTTCTAAATACACAAGGTTTTCAAAAAAGGAGTGCGAAACTCATGAAAAATATAAATCAAGAACTTTTAAATCATGTAATTCTACATAAAGATCGAATTCCACATTACCATAAAGACTTTCCGATTATACTATTTTGGAGTCATAGAAGCGGATGCACCGCGTTAGCTAATTGGTTCTTTTTTCAAATCGGATTATTTACTGAAGCAAAGAAATACAATGACTTTATTCATTACTATGAGTTCTGGGTGTATAAGAACAATACAAATTACATACCAGAGTTACAAAATGGTCTTCTAGAGGGTAAAAAGGATGTTTGTAAACTTGTGCGAAATCCCTATACAAGGGCTGTCAGCTCATTTCTATTACTTGCTGACAACCCATATGCTAGCCCTCAATGGGAAAGTATCCGTCATTATTTTTACAATGACAAATATAGTAATCAAGGAATATCATTTAAACAATTTTTATATTACGTTCAGGCATTCAGCTCCAATTCTCTAGCGTTAGATATACATTTTAGTCAACAATACGTCCCTGGTGAAGAAAACTTCATCCAATGTTATATTCCTTTAGAAGATTTTAATACACAAATTACCAAACTAGAACACACGTACGATTTGATAAAATCCCCTTTAGCACTTCTTACAAATTCAGATCATCATCGCGCACATAAGATGATTTATGCAGGGAGCTATGCAGAACTTAGCATTACAGATACAGACTTCCCACGATTTCCAACATACGAAAGCTTTTATGATAAAGAAACTATGGATTTAGTTACAGAAATATACGCACAGGATTTTGAAATGTACCCATACACGAAAGGGATATTTTAAGTCTATACATTTTCCCATGAATAAAAGCTGATGCATCGCATAGCATAAAGTGAAACTTTAATTCGATTGGGGGTTCTCTTCAACTGATTATTCCCTTCTCCTAATCGCAATTTTAAGAGATACCTAACTTTCCCCCATTCCCCCTTTGATTTCGCTGATTGTTGACGTGTATCATACTTTCCATAAATAGATTGCATTTAACATAGGAGGGATGTCGTGTGGAAATCAATTTGAAACACAATAATGGGTACTGCGTTATTTGCGAAAAGAAAGCTACATTTATAGAGCATAATGATTGGCTTAGAGATCATTATTTATGTTCTACATGTAACTCTATACCAAGGCAGCGAGCTTTAATCCATGCTTTGCATACATTTTTTCCAAAATGGGATTCCTATAGTATCCACGAATCCTCTCCTGGAGGGATTACAACTCAGCTACTATTAAAAAACTGTAAAAACTATACTTATTCTCAATACTTTAGAAATTATCCTCTTGGCCAATACTTTCAAGGTATTAGATGTGAGAACTTAGAAGACATGACTTTTGAAAATGAATCTTTTGATTTATTCATTACTCAAGACGTTTTTGAGCATGTAATGACGCCGAACAAAGCCTTTAAAGAAATAGAACGAGTATTAAAACCTGGCGGCGCTCATGTATTTACTGTCCCTTGGTATCATACACTCACAAAAACTGTGCAAAGAGCAAGAATGAATCAAGAGGTGATTGAATATATTGAAGAGCCCATTTATCACGGAAACCCTATTGATGAGAATGGATCTTTAGTAACGTTCGATTGGGGGCAGGATATGATTGAATATATTTATACACACGCAAACATGTATACCATTGTTTATTTACAAAAGGATAGATCACTAGGGTTAGATGCTGAATTTTTACATGTTTTTATTAGTAAAAAGCAAGAAAATAAAGTTTAATCACTATATAATTCGGAGGTTTAACAAATGAATAAATTTAAGTTAGGAAGTGATTTTGATCATCTTGTTAATTCACTATCTGATGTCGAACTTCTAAATTTATTTATACAAAGTTGTTCACAAACAACGATAAATGGGGTTCCCGTACCTAGGTTTCCTCCTGAAGAAATTCAAAAACAATTTGTAGGTGCTTCCTATGAACATGCTCTTTACGAAGCATATTTGTTTTATAGACATATAAAAGAATACGCCCAAAATTTAGGGGTTCCCTTGAATAAAGAAAGTAAAGTTTTAGACTTCGGCTGCGGATGGGGAAGAATTATACGCTTCTTATTTAAAGATGCCTCTGATCAAAATTTACTTGGCATTGATGTCGATCCTGCGATGATCACACTTTGTAATGAAACACTAGGAAGAGGGATATATAAAACAGCAAGTCCACATCCCCCTGTAGAATTTATTAGTGACAATTCATTAGATATCATATTCGCTTATTCTGTATTCTCACATTTATCCGAAGCAACTGCCGAAAATTGGGTAAAAGAATTTTCAAGAGTTCTTCGCCCTGGTGGAATCTTCATCGCAACAACACAAGCGCGCTATTTTCTTGATTTTTGTCAACAATTCCAAGAACATCCTGAATTAATTTAAACAGGATGGCATAAAACTTTATCTCAAGCTTTTCCAGATATACATCGCGCCATCTCGGATTATGAAAACGGCAAATTTGTTCACAGTCCTACTGGTGCAGGGGATGTTAGAAATAGTAGTTTTTACGGAGAAACTGTTATACCTAGGACTTATATTGAAAATCATTATGAGAAATATTTAAAGCTACAAGACTTTTTTGATGATGTAAATCGATTACCACAGGCCCTCTTTGTCCTTCAAAAAATTTAATTCCTTTCATTCAACGTAATAAATTTCATGACGAAAAGCACTTTCTATTTCAGCTATATATCAAATTACCTAATACTCTCTTATTAAGTAAGCTTAAAAAAATCCAATACATACCATAAAAAACAGTAAACAGATAACATATCTCTTGTTTTAAAATTGCTTCACCAAATCAAGAATAACTTCCCAACACTTGAACTACGAAAAACATGAGGGGGATATAACTTGAAAATAATAGCTTTTTACTTACCACAATTCCATCAAATTAAAGAAAATGATCGATGGTGGGGGAAAGGATTTACTGAATGGACAAATACTAAAAGTGCACGACCTTTATTTTCAGGACATTATCAACCTAGGGAACCTTATCAAGATTTTTATTACGACTTAACTACCCCCTCCGTAAGAAAGTGGCAAGCGGAAATCGCTAAAGCATACGGTATATATGGTTTTTGTTATTATCATTACTGGTTTAAGGGAAAAAGACTATTAGAAACACCCTTTAATGAGGTACTAAAGATGAAGGAACCTGACTTCCCTTTTTGTCTTTCTTGGGCAAATGAACCATGGACAAAATCTTGGGATGGTCTCGATAAACATATATTAATGCCTCAAGACTACGGAGATATATCTGATTGGAAGGAACACTTTGATTATTTATTACAGGCTTTCCAGGATGAGAGATATATTTATATAGATGATAAACCTCTATTCATTATTTATCGTCCAGGACATATTCCTGATTGTGAAAAAATGCTTAATTACTGGAATGCATTAGCGCGAGAAAATGGTTTAAAAGGTATATACTTTGCTGAAACATTAAACAGTTTTCCACTACCTAATATAAATGGATTCGATGCTAGCATTCAGTTTGAACCTTTCTATACAATTGCCCATGATAGCTCTTCAGACATAAATAAGGTAATATATGATTCTGATATGCAATTAAATGTTTGGGACTACGATAAAGTATGGATGTATATATTACAACGATCGCTCCCAAAGAAAAAAACATTTCCCGGGGCTTTTGTTGATTGGGATAATACTGCACGACGTAAAAACGCAAATAGCAGCATCTTTGTAGGTTCTACCCCTGAAAAGTTCACCATATATTTAAGCAAGCAAATTCATCGGACTTACTCTTTTTATAACAGCGAGTTTTTATTTATTAACGCATGGAACGAGTGGGCGGAAGGAACTTACTTAGAGCCAGATAAAAAATATGGATTCTCTTATTTAGAAGGGGTTAAAAATGCAATTGATAGAGGTATGAAAGCATACAAAAAAGACGAGTCATTCTGACTCGTCTTAAGCTTGCTTGGCGACGTCCTACTCTCACAGGGACAAGGTCCCAACTACCATCGGCGCTAGAGAGCTTAACTTCCGTGTTCGGTATGGGAACGGGTGTGACCTCTCTGCCATCATCA
>NZ_BEZT01000012.1:0-7916 GCF_003402455.1 Bacillus sp. HMA207
GCTCGTATAATAACAAATTCAAGCCGATAAACCTAAATAGTTGCTTTTGGATGTATCGGCTTGGTAACGTTAAAATTCGAGCCGAAAAAAGTTTTGCAAGGATGTAGCAAAGCGAAAAGGGTGGAGATTTTCTGTAGCAACGCGAAAGAAAATACGACCCGTTCCTTGCGGAACTTTTAGCCATTTCTATATAGAGTGAGAAGGGACAAGTATACAAAAGTATAAAATCTCCAGTAATATCAAGGGTTTCAGGTTTTTTCGTACTTACCGTTTTTGGTAAGTAAACTTACCGTTTTTGGTAAGTACGAAATTAACAAAAAAAGTCTACTAATTAGTAGACTCAGAATAATTTAATAGGTAAATTTTTAAGTTGTTTAGGAACCTTTCTAAACATAGCTTTAAGTGTTGGATTGACTTCGTCTCTATTCCCTGAAAACATAACATGAGGATTTATAAACAAAGCATATGCCCTAACATTATTATCATCAACACCACTCTCTGAACGAGCAATAATGCCTTTATCAATTAATTTTCTAACCAAAGGACTAACTTTCGTTTCATGTCTTCCTATTTTTTTTGCTAATTCTCGTTGAGTTAATGGGATTTGTTCTTTAGAATTAATATCACTAACTAAACAATTACTTAAAAAACCTACACACATTGAAATATCTAATAAAAATACCTTCTCAGCATTTGTTAAATAATCAATTTCAAATAAATACTGGATGTTTTGTTGAATGATCTGAACAAACTTCGCTTTATTCTTCACTTTACGTTCAGGAACTAATTTCATTCCTCTTAAGCCAGCCTTTGCTTGAAGTTCATTTGCTATGTACATCTCTTCTTCGGACAAAATTTTTGAATTCTCGATATCTCTCAATCTTGCATTTTTTTCGGCTTGTTCTAAATTGACGAGCTTTGACATAATCTTTCTCCTCTTTTCTAAGATTTTCAACTAGAGAAGAGGAACAATTTATGCTATGATTTTTATAGAAAATTAATAAAGACATTAAATCCCCTCTCTAGTTGTTAGTTTGGTCACTTACAATTATAGCATGCGGGATTTTTTTCTTGTATTAAAAAAAAGAAGCTCTACATTAGGGCTTCTTTTTTTATATAATCCAAACCATTAACTAATCGTTAGCCATACCCTCTAATTCTTCCCTAATTTAATTGTTTAATATAGGAAATTTTATTAATTCATTTTCCGTATGTTTAGAATCAAATTGTTGTTTTATAACATTTTGATAATACTTATTTTTATTCATTAATTCATTATGATTTCCAATTCCTGTGATGTTCCCATTCTCTAAAACAATAATCTGATCAGCTTTTATTATTGTAGATAAACGATGCGCTATAACAAAAGTTGTTTGTTTATTAATTAATGAATTTATTGATTCTTGAATTTGTTTTTCCGATTCAGAATCTAAATTAGCAGTAGCTTCATCCAATAATAAAAAATTAGTATTACGTATTAAAGCTCTAGCTATTGCAATACGTTGTTTTTGTCCACCTGAAAGTTGATTTCCTCTTTCTCCAACTTGTGTATTATATCCGTCTGGAAAATTCATAATAAATTCATGTGCATTAGCAAGTTTAGATATCTCTATAATTTCATTATCCGTAATAGTTTTATTAACCCCATATAATATATTTTCTTTAACTGTACCAGGGAAAATAGAAGTATCTTGTGAAACATAACTAAAATTTTCTCTCCAATTATTTAAATTTATATATTTATAAGATTGATTCCCTAATAAAATATCACCTTTTATAGGATTATAAAATCGCTCTATTAATGAAAATATAGTACTTTTCCCTGAACCACTCGGTCCAACTAACGCTGTTAAAGAACCTTTTTTTATTTTAAAAGAAACATCTTTTAAAATAGTTTGATTTTCATTATATCCAAAAGAAACATTTTTAAATTCTAATTCAGTTGGAAGAATAATGTTATTTTGAGTAACAATTTCAATTTGTTCTTCTTGTTCTTCCTGTTCTTCTAAAATTTCAAAAATTCTTTTCATAGCACCCTTTGCCTCTTGAAGACTTGTTATAAAATGATTCATTTGTACAAAAGGAGTTACTATTTGGAACAAATATAATAAAAATGCTACCAATTCACCTGAACTAATTAACCCTTGATCTACTCTCCAAGCACCAAATCCAATAACACCAATTAAAATTACATGAGTGAATAATCCTACAATTGGAATTAATATTGAGTTTATTTTAGCCTTTTTCAATCTACATTTTAAAAGAAATAAAAAATACCCCTTTCCATTTTCTATTTCTTTTAATTGATTATTATAAGCTTTTATAAATTTAATTTCAGAAAGTCTTTGTGATAAATAAGCTGTTAATTGAGACATTGTAGTTTGTTCTTGAAACGAAACATCATGTATTCGTTTTCCCAAAGGCATAACAACAAAAAGTGTTATAGGTATTACTGAAATTAAAACTAATGTCATTGGAATATCTAATGTAAATAAAATAATTATAGAAAGTATTAAAGTAATACAGTTTGTAATTAAATCTATAATCTCATGTGTCATAACATTTACTATTACTGTTGTATCATTAGTTATTCTGCTAACCATTTCACCTGATTTATTCTTATTATAATAATTTATAGGTAGTTTTAATAACTTACTCCATAATTTATCTCTTAAATTTTTTACTATTTCTTCTCCCACTTTAGATAATAAATAAAGAGAAAAAGATGTAAAAACCATACCTAAAATTAAAAAGAAAAAAAGTTTACTTAATAATTCAAATGACACACCTTTAGAAAATTGATCCATGATATCTCTTATTAATAAAGGAATTACTAATGAAAATAAACCCGAAACAATAGATAAAAATAAACCTAGAATAAAATAACTTTTTGATGGATTAGTTATATTCCATACTTTCTTAATCCAAAATTCTTTTTCTGATTTCATTACATATTTACCCCTTCATCTATATACTCAAATAAAAAGAAAGGGAATCTCTAGAGATTCCCTTTCTTTTTATTTGAAGTGATTTATTTAGAACTTCCACCAAGCGGAAGAACCCAATACCACATCATTTTACCTAATTTCCATCCGTATTTCCACATAATAACTGCACCACCTTTTTTTCTTAAAAAAGTATAATTAAGGATATCCTAGGGATATATTACCATGTTTTATAATGTTAATCAATATATTTAGAAAATTAATTTTACTTTTTTTCGTAAATATTAAACTATTCTACGATTTGTTATTTTTTCCCTAATATTTAAAATCCGCTTTTAATAATAGAATGGATTTCTTTTAAAAAAAACATATAACATTAAGTACAACTTACAAACAGTAAAATATTTGTTATGATTACCTTATTGAATAATATTTTTTGTTTATTGTAATAGTATAGAGGTGAATATATTGAAAAAAAATTTAACCAAAAGTGAAATGAAAAGTAATATATTAGCTTATGCACCTTCAGCTTTAGCTGCATTATTATTTACAGTAGGTTGTTATTTGCATGACTATAAAAAAACTATGGTAATCTTCTTACTTTTATTTCTTTTTAATTTAATACAGACTTATCGTTATATGAAAAAAATAAAACAAATTGATAAAAAGCCATCTTAATTTCTAGTTGGCTTTTTATTTTAAATATTGATATTAAAATATTATTATTTAATTCTTTTACCAGTATAAGTAAAAACACATCTTGTATAAATCTATATTTTAATGCAATTTTGCATATCCAAATAAAGGTAATCAATTCACGTTTTTTACTTTTATATAATGTGAATCTTTGAATAGAAATTTACTTACTCTTTCATTATAAAAAATAAAAAAACTTAACATCAACCATCTTTCATAGCCCTGTACCAATGTTTTATAACCAAAGGCAAAATAGCAATTAAGTGTAGAACTCTATAAGAGTAAAAAAGGAAGGGCAAGCTACGGGTTTACCATGGTAAACCTCAAAAACTACATTTTTGTCTTACTAGGAAGTTTCCTAGTACCTTTACCATTTTTTGTCCTCGAAATTTCATTTCTTCGTCCTAAAACGGTTGTCGCTTTGCTCGATTTTCTATCTTCATGAAAGTAAACTTTTGAATATTAGTTTACATTCATTTCCCCTTAAACATTGACTTCTTACCAATTCCACTGATATCCTCAATTTATACAATAAAAGTATACATTCAAAACACTGTAAATAAGGAGTTCATAAATCCATGAATAAAAAAACACATCTTATTGATGTCCAACCCATCCGTAGCAAAGAACAGATCGAAGATATGAAATGGGCCCTTAAACGTCATTGTTCCGAACGAGACTATATTCTCTTTCTTATTGGTATTCATACCGGACTACGCGTAAGTGATCTACTTCAACTCGAAACACAAACCATATTAAAACTAAAACGAAAAAACAGAAAAGAATTTAAGATCAAAGAAGGAAAAACAAAGAAAGAACGCATGATTAACCTTACTTCCATTTTTGATGAAGTATACTCTTATGCTCAAACTCTAGATAATACCTGGTTATTTCCTTCCCGAAAAGGAGATAAACCCATTAGTAAGATCCAGGCTTATAGACAATTGCAAAAAGCCGGAGATTTTGCCGATATAGAATCCATTGGTACCCACACCATGCGCAAAACCTTCGGCTATTGGTTCTATAAACAAACAAAAGATGTAGCTATGTTGCAAGAAATACTCAATCATAGCACTCCACAAATCACATTAAAATATATAGGAATTAATAAAGAAGAGAAAGACAATATTCTAGATACATTTTATATTTAATATAAATACTTTTACTCACTTATTCTTTATTTTTTAGAAAAGATAAAGTAACAAAAATTATTTCCTTATTTGTAAACCCCAAATTTTCCATTCCATTTATAAAAGAATAAACCAATTCTTTTTTCATATTTTTACGTAATTTTTTAATTTTTAGATCATTATTTGCTACATACCTTCCTCTTCCTTTACTTACTACAACAATACCTTCTCTCTCCAATCCCTTAAATGCATATTGAATTGTATTTGAATTCACTTCTAACTCACACCCTAATTCACGCACAGAAGGAATCTTATCACCTGGTTTTAAATGTCCAGATGCAATTTCTTTTTTAATACATTCTTTTATTTGAATGTAAATTGGAATATTAGAAGTAAAATCAATTTTCATTTTTTTCTCCTTCTATTTTTTCTCAATATAACTAAATCTATCAAAATTTATTTAATATACCAAAAACATTTACTTACCGCATATTTATAACAAGGGAATGCTTGTAGACTGATCTATACTGCATTCCCTTATTGTATGTATGCTATATTCTTATTCGCCTTTTTCTAACAGTAGAACCACGAATCTTGACGAAGAAATTGATTTTTGCCCTTTACTGGGGAATCCGTCCTACGCTTTTTATTCCACGGTTCACTTGACTACGAGCCTCTACACCCTCAAACTCCCATAGATAACCCCAGCGGGCAAAAACCGCCCTTCTGGGGCCACCTCTGATGAGTTTGCATGAGGGTGTCCCTCATACTCAAGTGACTTTCGCGGCATAAACGCATAGGACTCAGTGGGTTACTTCCAAAATTGATACCATTTCTTTTCATTACTTACTGCAACCATCTGTTTTACTTCTTGAAGCTCTCGCATAACAGTCATAACAGCTTTATCACGATCAGTAACTTGTTGTTTCTCTATAATATTAGAATGAGTTAATAACTTTTGTTGCGATTCCAATAAGTTTGTTAATTGAGCTATCTGTTCATTTTGATTTTGTAATTGTTTTTGTTGTAACTCCACAGTACCTTTTAATTCTTGTAATAATTCCTTCAAATCATCTGATTTAGGGGTTATAACAGTCATATCTTTGCTTTTAACTGTTAATCCTTCCTCTTCTAAAAGCAATTTACAAGCATCTTCCAATGTAACTTGTGGCATACTCTTTAGTTCTACTAACCTTTGCAATAATCCAACATCATAATCATCAAAAATAACCCGTTCCCGTTCATCTCTTTTAAAAGCATAACAGTTATAACTTTCAATTAATAAATAATATTTTTTAACCGTAGACGGTGATATTTTTAATCTTTTAGCAATTTGAGTCACATTTTCATAAACCACAAGAGTCATAATAGTTATAACCTCCTTCTTTTAGTATTTCAAATTCGTTATAACGGTTATAACTCCTCTATCTTAGCATTTTAAATAGACTTGAGCTAAATCTAGTCTCCCTTTTCCATGTCCTAACTCATCATGAACTATATTCATTACCTTTTGTATTTGCTGATAAGTTGATTTAAATTCCTGGCCAATTCCATAATCCACCCTTTTTCCTTGCTCATGATTTTTCAGCATATAAGTAAGGACTTCCTGTCCTCTCTCATAAGATACTCCTAATAATTCCTTAAAACGTTCTCTAGCAAATGTATGGCGAAACATATGGGTTCCATTTGTTTGAATTCCTGTTACTTTCCCAGCTTTAAGTAATGCGGCTCTCAAAGTATTATCTTTAACCGGAATAATTTTTTCATGTAATTGTTTATCTCCAATCATCTGACAGATCTTATCTTTTACATGTTCCGGAATCTGAACTTCACGTCTTCGCCCACCCTTTGTAATTCCTTTTCCTTGTTCAATCTTCAAAACATTATTTTTCAAATCAAAATGTTCCGGAGTTAAATTAATAACCTCTCGCGCACGAAGACCTAAATATAATTGTAATTGGAATGCATTTCGAACATGAACAGAAGATACACTTTCTATTAATCTATTGGCGTCTTTCAAGCTCATAGAGCGATTCTCAGGCCCCTTTCTATCTTTTCGATAGTTATACACTCTTTTTTCAGAACAAAAGCTTATAGGTTCTTTCTGAAGCTTCTCAGCTTGTCTATGCATTGCTGTTTGTAATTTCCTTAATCCTGTTTCAATATTCATTAAGTGTCCGTTGGACACTCCTTCCTGTTCTTTATGCTGTAAATAAGCATGATAGTGTTCTTGTTTAAAATGAATAATTCGCGTAATTTCAAATTGCTCTCTACAAAAGCGAGCAAAATCAATCGAAACAGACATCGTATTTTGAATATGTTTAAAAGAATATAACCCTTCCGTATGTCGCCCTTCCTTTTTTGCTTCATATTTCGATTGTCCAACACAAATAATTTCCTTTACCACATTTTCGATTTGTCTTACAAGCGATACCTTAGAAGATCCTCGCCGTCTTCCCATATTTTCGCCGCCCTTCGGTCGGCCCGTTTTCGCTCACGCTCAAACGGGCATAATACACCTTATGGTGCGCGGTAAATGCGCCGCACACCATAAGGTGTCAACTCGCTACTCTATATGTATCTGTAAAACCCAAATTTAAGCCTACGCCTATCGCTCCATATTTAGCGTGGAGAGCAACTGTTATATCCACGTTTTCCTTAGCAAATCCACTTGTCTTCGCAACGGCATGGCTATAGCCATGCTTCTTTCGTACCTTCCGGTCCTCACTCCTTTTTTATATTGTTTCATCCCCAAACACATTTGTTCATTTTCATGATCTCATTAAAAATAAATAATTATATATAAAAAGAGCCGTTCCGGACTCAGAGTCATAGACACAAAATAAGTGTCTGAATCTGAACCGCGAAACGGCTCTTGAATGTTTAAAAGAAATAAAAAAAGAAAAGTAAATCTATATTTAATTTAACATAAATTAGGCATTTCAATCAATGGTTTTCGTTGACTTTTGGAGTAGAGGCTGGTTCGTCGTGTGGGGGCGAAACCCCACGTATTACGTATCTATCCATATGGTAAGTGAAATTATAATTCGAATGCACTAGCGGTTCGGCTCGTATAATAACAAATTCAAGCCGATAAACCTAAATAGTTGCTTTTGGATGTATCGGCTTGGTAACGTTAAAATTC
>NZ_BEZT01000013.1:0-5989 GCF_003402455.1 Bacillus sp. HMA207
ACGCATCGTTGCCTTGGTGAGCCGTTACCTCACCAACTAGCTAATGCGACGCGGGTCCATCCATAAGTGACAGCCGAAGCCGCCTTTCAATTTCGAACCATGCGGTTCAAAATATTATCCGGTATTAGCCCCGGTTTCCCGGAGTTATCCCAGTCTTATGGGCAGGTTACCCACGTGTTACTCACCCGTCCGCCGCTAACTTCATAAGAGCAAGCTCTTAATCCATTCGCTCGACTTGCATGTATTAGGCACGCCGCCAGCGTTCATCCTGAGCCAGGATCAAACTCTCCAATAAAGTTAGTTTGTCTAGCATCTAAAATAAAAATTGACGTTTCACGTTGTTTGTTTCGTTCAGTTTTCAAAGAACTACTTGGTCGCTCATTTGCGACTTCCTTATGTTAACACTTTCGTTAATTGATGTCAACTAAGTTTTTTATTTCGTTTGTCGCTTTCGACGTTAATGTCATCGGCGACTTGTTCTATATTACACCTCTAAAGTATAATCGTCAACACCTTTTTATAAAGAACTTCAATTTAATATTTTTATGCTCTTTTAACTAAATACGTCTCTATAGGATTTCATTATCGGAGCACACCTTCTGCTTCTCTTTAATTTGTTTTTCCAAATATATTCGAGTTAATTTGAACTCTAAACTTAACTTGTGTGGACGTTTTCCTCCAACAAAACTAGCAACCTTATTTTAACAAATACTAGTATATAATTAGAGAGTTGTTGTACTATCAATAAAACTCTATTAGAAGCAGGTGAAGATATGAAAGATATACGTATCCTTATAGCAGACGACGATAAAGAAATCCGAAATTTATTAAAAATATATTTAGAACGAGAATTATACATGGTAGACACTGCAATCAACGGCGAAGAAGCCTTACATTTATTTAATCAAAATAACTATAACCTCGTTATATTAGATCTTATGATGCCCAAAATAGATGGAATCGAGGTATGTAAAAAACTTAGAGATAAAACTAACATACCTATATTAATGCTCACCGCTAAAGATCACGAAGTTGATAAAATTTTAGGTTTAAGCATTGGTGCTGATGATTATATTACGAAACCTTTCAGCATTCACGAAGTAATTGCACGAGTAAAAGCTCTTATGCGGCGTTTTTTAGTTCTCGGAAGTAACAATACTGCTCAAGAAAAAACAACTTTATCTTTTAAAGGACTAACTATCAATTTAAATACATACACAGTTCATACAAACAAAGAAGAAATTAGCTTAACCGGAAAAGAACTGGAACTGTTAAAATTCTTTACTTCAAACCCAGGGCAAGTATTTACAAAAACACAGCTCTTCCGAAATGTGTGGGACGATAATTATATAGAAGATGATAATACCGTTATGGTACATATTCGAAAACTCAGAAAGAAAATAGAAATTGACCCTTCCAATCCAAAATTCATTCAGACTATATGGGGAATTGGTTATAAGTTTGTAGGTGAAAAGCTTGAAGACTGATAAAACCCTCTTCCTGATTTCATTACAACTTATCATTTGCGGGATTTTAAACATACAAATGGATCCAAGAATAAAAATGTCTTTATTTATTATCCTTATCTTAATTACAATTTATCTCTTCTTTTCAAGAATACAATTCATTCAATATCGCAAAGCAATGGATACTAAATTAAGTCGTGTACTAAAAGGAAACTTACAAACGAGATTATTCACAAGCAATGACCACTCATTACATAATATCGTTTTTTCAATAAACGAGCTAATAGGTAAATTAGAGCAGGTTCAAATTGAAGCCAAAAGATCCGAGGAATCCAGAAAACAACTTTTGTCTAGTATCTCCCACGATATACGAACACCACTCACCTCCATTATCGGATATATAGATGCTTTGAAAGACGGAGTTGCTGCTTCTGAAATAGAAAAACAAGAATATCTTAAAATACTCTATATGAAATCAAATAACTTAAAGCACCTAGTTGATGAAATATTCAATATGGCGAAGCTAGACGCTAATGAATTTCCACTAAAAGAAGAAGAACTCGACTTTTCTGAAGTTACTAGAGAAGTTTTGATTGAATTTTTACCTGAGCTCTCAAAACATAACATCGAACTGCAAATTCTCATACCAGAATCTACTTGTCCTATCATCGCAGATCATCTAAGCATTATGCGGATTATCGGTAATTTAATGAAAAATGCAATTTATTACGGAAAGGATGGGAAAACAATAGGAGTCGAATTGCTAGAAGCTGATGCAGAATACGAACTTCATATTTGGGATCAAGGCCCTGGTATTCCAAAACATGATTTACAAAACGTATTTGAGCGAATGTACCGAAGCGAACAATCAAGAAACTCTTCATTTGGTGGTAGCGGTCTCGGGCTTTCTATTTCCAAAGCGCTTGTTGAGAAAAACGGTGGACATATATGGGTTGAAAGTACTCCATGGAAACGAACTACTTTTGGCTTTTCTATTCCAAAGCACAATACTTTTAAGAAATAGTTAAGAAATGATTAATATGCAGTTAAGCCTTCCTTTTTATGATGTAAGTAAGAACTTATAGAAAGCAGGTGTCTCCTATAAATACAATTATAAAAACGACTAACCTTACTAAAGTATATGGCAATCAAAAATCAGTAGATAATTTAAATATTAATGTTCAACAAGGGGAGATTTATGGCTTCATAGGCCGCAACGGTGCTGGTAAAACAACAACCATTCGTATGCTACTTAGTCTTATAAAGCCTACAAGTGGAACGATTGAAATATTCGGAGCGAACTTATTCCAAAATCAAAAAGATATTTTAAGCAGAATTGGTTCTATAGTTGAAGTTCCAGGATTTTATGAAAACTTAACTGCAAAAGAAAACCTATTAATTAATGCAAAGATAATTGGGGTTCACAAAAAGAATGCTATCGAAGAAGCATTAGAAATAGTAGGCTTGCAGCATGAGACAAAAAAGTTAGTAGGAAAGTATTCTTTAGGAATGAAGCAACGCTTAGGAATTGCACGTGCTCTTCTCCATTATCCTGAGCTACTCATATTAGATGAACCAACTAACGGACTAGACCCTATTGGTATTAAAGAAATGCGAAAACTTATTCATTCTTTAGCTCAAGAAAGAAATATAACAATACTCATTTCTAGTCACATATTAACCGAGGTAGAACAGTTAGTCGATCGTATCGGAATTATTCATGAAGGAAAGTTACTAGAAGAAGTTTCTCTTGATACGCTGCGCAAGGCAAACCGTAAGTACATAGAGTTTCAAGTGAATAATGACGATAAAGCTGTGATGTTATTAGAAAATCATCTTCAAATTTTTGATTATGAAGTACATGATGAAGGAAATATTCGTATTTACTCTCATTTTGGACAACAAGGATACATAAACAGAACGTTTGTTCTTAATGATATTGAAGTATTAAAAATGATGATAAGCGAAGATAGACTAGAAGATTATTTCACCAAACTAGTTGGAGGTGGAACAATTGGTTAATCTACTCTATACAGAACTCTTAAAGCTAAAACGCTCTAATATGTTTTTAATTAGCATTATTGGTGCTGGTGTCGCACCTTTCTTAGTTGTAGTAGCCTCTTATATACATATAAAAACAAAACAGCCAACTCCAACTATTTGGTTCCATCAATTATTCACTGACGTTAACTTATATACTACTTTAGTTATAGGATTCCCCTTATATGGAGTAGTGGTTGCTTATTTGCTTACCCGCGAATATACAGAAGATACACTGAAAAATTTACTAACTATCCCCGTGTCGCGCATTAGCTTTATTATAAGTAAATTCATCATTCTCTTTCTTTGGATTATGATGCTAACTTTAGTCGCTTGGGCACTTACTTTAATATTAGGGCTATTGGGGAACTTCCCTGGTTTTAACATTTCTTTACTTTTAGGTTCTTTCCTAGAATTTTTAATATGTGGTGGACTTCTCTTTCTATTGTCTTCACCTATTGTGCTACTAACTCTTGTAATGAAGAGCTATGTACCACCCATTATATTAACAGTCATTATTACAATGACTAATCTTATGCTCGTAAACTCCAAGCATAAAGATTTATTTCCGTGGACCGCTACTCTAGATATCGCAAATAACGAATTACAACCGACATATCCACCAGAGTATTCTTATATCATCATTGCAGTAACGACAATTTCCGGATTTATTGCAACACTATTCTATTTTAAAAAAGTAGACATTCATTAATGTATAGGAGTGAAACTATGAGCGATATCATTATTGCCTTCATACTCGGTATTGTAGAAGGATTAGCTGAATTTTTACCTATATCTTCTACTGGCCACCTTATATTAGTCGGGCATTTATTAGGCTTTGAGGGAGAAAGAGCAAAAACGTTTGAAATTGTTATTCAGCTAGGCGCAATTTTAGCTATTGCAATTTTATATCATAAACGTCTCGTTTCTTTATGTAATATTAAACCTCTTATACAGAAAGAAAAAAAATTCAACGCGTTCCATGTATTTCTTGGCGTATTTCCGGCAGTCGTTGCTGGTTTGCTACTACATGATATTATTAAAACATACTTATTCCAGCCATACACTGTTGTGATTGGACTTGTAGCAGGGGCAATTCTTATGATCTTTGCAGAAGTAAAAAAGAAAGAGGCAGCAGCCTATTCACTGGACGATTTAACATACCGCCAAGCTTTAACAATCGGATTATTTCAGTGCTTAGCGGTATACCCTGGCTTCTCTAGAGCTGGCTCTACTATCTCTGGAGGTCTATTAGCAAAAGTAAATTATAAGACTGCATCTGAATTCTCTTTTCTAATAGCTCTTCCTGTAATGATTGGGGCGACAGGCTTAGACTTACTAAAAAGTTGGAAGTATTTAAGTGTCGATGACATCCCTATGTTTGCGGTAGGATTCATTACCTCTTTTATAGTAGCGATGCTAGCGGTAGTAACTTTTCTAAAACTTTTAGAGAAGATAGGTTTAAAACCTTTTGCATACTATCGTATTTTGTTGGCTATCTTATTTACGCTTTTCGTATTGCTATAGATTCATATAAGTCACATATTATTAAACTGATATTCAATTTAGAATATCGGTTTTTTTATCTATTTCAACTCTAGTATTACTCACTTCAATATGGCATAGTGATAATAAACTATCATTCATAATCTGAACGTTCTTTAAGTAACTATGTCCTTTATCATAAAATGCAATTGGAAAATTAAAGATCCCATATATGTACAGAACATATTTACAAACTATATTCACTCCACATAGTATCTTTTTAATTTGCAACACACTGATACAAATTAAAAATAAGTACAAAGGCATAACAAATAAATAAATTTCCTAGGAATTATAAAGAGATTAAATATTAATTAGAGTGAGGTGACGATAAAAATGAATCAATTAGCACAGACATATTGGGATACTTATTGGGGAAACAACAAAAAACCAGAATCTGTTACAGCTTGGCAATTTGGGGATGCCCCTAATTATCTTGCACAACTAGTAATTGACGGTATTAAAACAGCTACATGCTCCGGTCACATTTTTTATGAATTAGAACATGAATCGCTACCGACTACTAATGATTATAGTATTATACTCAATAGTAATGATGAACCTGTAGCTATTATTAAGACAATAGAAGTAACTGTAACACCAATGAATGAAGTAAGCGAAGAATTCGCTATCGCTGAAGGCGAAGGAGATCGTACTTATAATTACTGGAGAGACACCCATGTTCGTTTTTTTACAAAGGAACTAAATGAGCTTGGTCTTAATTTCTCTGAAGATATGTTACTCGTCTGTGAGCGTTTTGAACTTGTTGATGTGAACAATAAAGTGAAATTTTAATAAACTGAGATTTACCAGCCATTCTTATTTTTATAAAACACAAAAAAGACGAGTCATTCTGACTCGTCTTAAAGTTGCTTGGCGACGTCCTACTCTCACAGGGACAAGGTCCCAACTACCATCGGCGCTAGAGAGCTTAACTT
>NZ_BEZT01000014.1:0-2453 GCF_003402455.1 Bacillus sp. HMA207
GTTAACACTTTCGTTAATTGATGTCAACTAAGTTTTTTATTTCGTTTGTCGCTTTCGACGTTAATGTCATCGGCGACTTGTTCTATATTACACCTCTAAAGTATAATCGTCAATACGTTTTTTAAAAAACTTTATATTTTATAGATTTCATTTACGTATTTCTTCTATAAGTTATATACAAGCATCCCACAGAACAATCTATGGGGTGCTCTTCTACCATAAAAACTATTGTTCTTTCGACGGTACCGAACAACTTCCATCAGTACAAGAAAGATCGCTTCCACCCTCTGAAGAAAGTTCTTGCAACTTAGGTGTAGGATTCTCTTCTTCCCACACTTGCTGAAGTGCACCAACAAAAGTTTCAAGTGGTTGTGCACCTGAAATAGCATACTTTTGATTAATAATAAAATAAGGCACTCCCGAAATTTGATATTGCTGAGCAATCGCTTCATCAATTCTAACATCATTTGCATACGCATTTTTATCATTAATAACATTTAAAGCTTCTTGCTTATCTAAACCTGAAGCTTCAGCGATAGTAGCAAGTGTATCCACATCGCTTAAATTTTTCGATTCAGTGAAATATGCAAAAAGTAGATTTTCTGTAATCTCTTTTTCTTTCCCTTGATTCTTTGCAAACTTCGCAAGACGATGCGCATCAAAAGTATTAGTCGGCTTCATCTCATCAAAATTAAAACTTAAACCCATACTAGCTGCATGATTTCCTAACTGTACGTTATTACGCTTAGCTTCTTCAATACTAATTCCATACTTTGATGCAAGTACTTCATTAATACTTGTTCCAGAATAGATTGGAGCATTTTGGTCTAATTCAAAACTTTTAAACTCAACTTCAACATCCTTCTTATGTGGAAATTGCTCTAAAGCCATCTCTAATCTACGTTTCCCAATATAGCAAAATGGGCATACAAAATCCGACCATGCTTCAATTTTCATAAAAACACCTCATTAACATTTAGTTTTCAATCATTGTAGCACTGAGATTAAGGAATTCAAAAGTTTTTGCTCTATCTCCTTCATATAGTACATACAAAAACACACTTATAGCAGAATACCTAATTAACAAAAAAACGATAATCAAAAGGATTAACTATTATCCCTCCGATTATCGTCTATATAAATGCAACAATTTTAATTATGCCGGAATATACTTCCCTACGAACTTCCATACAGTATTCCAATATTTATTCGAATCTACTTTCTCCGCTTCTCCATGTCCAGCACCTGGAACAATTAATTTCTCTTTTTCTACTTTTGCAGCATTATATACTTCATCTAACATTTCAAAAGGAACGAATGTATCAGCATCCCCATGAATGAATAACATAGGTGTTTTACTTTTCGCTACTTGTTTTACAGCTGAAGCCTCTTCTAAATCGTAACCAGCTCTTAATTTAGTAACCGTATTTGCCGCATTCATAACAGGAAACTTCGGTAAATGGAATAAATCTTTTAGTTGATAAGTAAATTCATCAATAACAGTTGAGTATCCACAATCTTCAATAATAACTTTAACATTAGAAGGTAAATCTTCTCCTGAAGTCATCATTACAGTTGCCCCGCCCATCGAAACACCAAATAGAGCTATTTCAGCATTAGGATCTTTCTTTAAGATTTGTTGAATCCAAATCAAAACATCTTTACGATCATGCCAGCCCATACCAACATAATCTCCTTCACTATTTCCATGTCCACGAAGGTCTGGTGCTATGACATTATAGCCTTGTTCATAGAAATTACGAACATATTTCGTCATTTCTGATGCTCTACCATTGTATCCATGAACTACAATTGCCCATTTATGACTAGATGGTTCATTCATATATTCATAACCTTTTAAATTTAATTTATCGAAAGAACGTATAGATAATGTGTTAGGTTTATACTTCGATACGAAGTTTGCATTCTTTTCTTCATTTGCAGCCAATACATCTCCCGATGCACTTACCGTTTCTACTAAATGAGGATTATCTTGCAAAAATTCCTTTTCTTGTTTCGCATTTAACGCATAGTTATAAAAATAATTTCCAACTAACATATACACGATTACTAGCAGGACTAAGACTACTATAGTAATTATACTTATCTTTTTCATATTATCTCCTTTTCTAACTTAAATCTTCTTATATTAAAGTACATCAAAAACAACTGTACTATTTTAACACACTGATGAATCCTATCTTTAAGAAATAAAATAGAAAATCTTAAATTACATATAAAAAATCACGAAAGAAATTGAATAAAACTTATATAGCTACGTACTCAAAAACCTTTTTAAAAAGCGAGAAGCACTTCAAAATATTTAGCTTTAAAAAGAAGTTATAAAACACAAAAAAGACGAGTCATTCTGACTCGTCTTAAAGTTGCTTGGCGACGTCCTACTCTCACAGGGACAAGGTCCCAACTACCATCGGCGCTAGAGAGCTTAACTT
>NZ_BEZT01000015.1:0-2383 GCF_003402455.1 Bacillus sp. HMA207
TTGTCTAGCATCTAAAATAAAAATTGACGTTTCACGTTGTTTGTTTCGTTCAGTTTTCAAAGAACTACTTGGTCGCTCATTTGCGACTTCCTTATGTTAACATCTTCGTTAGTTAATGTCAACTAAGTTTTTTTATTTCGTTTGTCGCTTGCGACGTTATTGTCATCGGCGACTTTTCCTATATTACACCTCTATATAATAATAGTCAATATTAATCTTTCATTTTTTTTAAAAAGATGAAAAAGACTCTCATATCCCCCTTTTATTTCTCATACATATCAATAAGATAACTGAAAGGAGTGTAGAACTTGTTCAATCCTTCTTTATTACACATCATAAGCTCCCATTCAAGAAGCCCACACTATCATAGGAAGTTTCCAATCATTCTATTTTGGAGTCAAAAAAGCGGCTGTACTTCTCTTGCTAAGTGGTTCTTTTACCAGATTGATTTATTACAAACCGCTCTAAGTTATAGTCCTTTCATTCATAATTATGAATATGATATATACAAAAGTACACCTGCTTATAGTGTACGACTAGGAGTAGCGTTACGAGAAAAACAAAAAGAAACTTTTAAACTTGTTCGTAACCCTTATAGGAGAGCAGTCAGTTCTTTCGTATCCTTAATTGGACCTCCTTATATGGAAAATCCCGAATGGAAACCCATCCGAAAGTTTTTATATCAAGATGAAAATTCCTCCAAAGGGATCTCATTTAAACAATTTCTATACTATCTATTTATAAAAGGGGCTCACGCAAGTGATATTAACCCACATTTCACACAACAATATATAGCTGGTGAAGAAGAATATGTGACCAATTATATATACTTAGAAAACTTCGATCAGGAAATGAAAGAATTAGAAAAGCGTTTCGAATTAAAAACCGCACCAATAAATGAGTTCTCAACATCATGGCATCATCAAACTCCCGCCATGATTTATAAAGGGAATTTTAGCGAAGGCGATATTACTGATCCTTTATTTCCACGTCATCCAACTTTTGAAAGCTTTTATGATACTGAATGTATACAACTTGTCCAAACAATATTTCAAAATGATTTCGACACATATAAATACAGCAAAGAATATCCATACTAACTTTAGTCTATTATCTTTGCTAAATAAAAAAGATCCCTCATATATAAGGTATCTTTTTAACATTTCAATTATATAAATCATACTGTTTAACAGTCTCTATTCTCCACCTTGTTACCTTTTAATAGATTACATAACTTTTGCTTATCCGCCCATCCTACTCCAATTAAGACTAAACTCGCTCCCATTATTACTCTCCATGTCAGAGATTCATTTAATAGAATAATTGAAGTAATAATACTTATTAATGGTAATGCATTTAAATATAATCCGCTTACTGATGCTGAAACTCTCTCTAGCGCTTTATTCCAAAACCAATATGCTAAAATTGTTGCTCCAATAACAAGGTATATTACACTAAGTCCCGTTTTCCAAGTTTCAACCTTTGGAAGACCGTAATAAAAAATTTCTATCAGTGCAAACGGTAAGAGAATAACAGCTCCAATAATTAAAGTTAATGTTGTAAAAACCTCGTTTGATAAATACTGTTCTTGTTTTGGTCGTTTTAGCAAAACTGTGTAGAAAGCAAATAGAAAAGTACTTAATAATATTAGTATATCTCCTATTAAGGACACTTCTTGATTAGCACTTTTAGATGGAATCGTAATAAAGAGTACTCCTATAGCACCCAATATAATTCCTATCCAATAATTCAATCGAATTTTCTCTTTCAAAAAGAGTGCTGAAAAAAGAATTGTAACTAATGGTAATGCAGCATCTATAATACTCACATGTAATCCACTTGTTAAAGAAATGCCGTAGGATGTAAACATAAAATAACCAGCTACACCGGTAAAAGCTAACAAACTCATTCTTTTCCATGGAACTTTTTTATGTACAACTGATTTTTGTAATTCCTTAAATGAGAATAGCATACAAATTCCACCTGCAAAGAAAAGACGAATAAATAACAAAGTAAACGGCTGAATAGATTCTAACGCCCATTTTGTTGGCGCAATGGCTGTGCCCCATAATATAACAGCCACTAATAACATGCATATTTCTTTCATAATTCCCCACACCCATCAAAAATATATGTTAACTACCTTAATTATAGATTTTTTCTAATGTAAAATCCTTTAAAAGCACAAAAGGTTATGTAAGATCACAAACATTCTTTTTACATCTGGACTATATTCTTGAAAAGGTAATTCTTACCTTTAAATTTAAAATAATAAAAATAAACACAAAAAAACCTAAGTCAAAATAACTTAGGTTCTTGCTTGGCGACGTCCTACTCTCACAGGGACAAGGTCCCAACTACCATCGGCGCTAGAGAGCTTAAC
>NZ_BEZT01000016.1:0-1185 GCF_003402455.1 Bacillus sp. HMA207
CCAGCGTTCATCCTGAGCCAGGATCAAACTCTCCAATAAAGTTAGTTTGTCTAGCATCTAAAATAAAAATTGACGTTTCACGTTGTTTGTTTCGTTCAGTTTTCAAAGAACTAATGGTGGAGCCTAGCGGGATCGAACCGCTGACCTCCTGCGTGCAAGGCAGGCGCTCTCCCAGCTGAGCTAAGGCCCCAAACAAGTATCGGGAAGACAGGATTTGAACCTGCGACCCCCTGGTCCCAAACCAGGTGCTCTACCAAGCTGAGCCACTTCCCGAAAGAAAACGCGCCCGAGAGGAGTCGAACCCCTAACCTCTTGATCCGTAGTCAAACGCTCTATCCAATTGAGCTACGGGCGCATATGGTGCCGAGGGCGGGGGTCGAACCCGCACGGTGGTCACCCACCGCAGGATTTTAAGTCCTGTGCGTCTGCCTGTTCCGCCACCCCGGCATGTCATATTGAAAATTGGAGCGGAAGACGGGATTCGAACCCGCGACCCCAACCTTGGCAAGGTTGTATTCTACCACTGAACTACTTCCGCAAGACATGTTTGAGATATTTTATTAAAAGTGCGGGTGAAGGGAGTCGAACCCCCACGCCAAAGGCGCTAGATCCTAAGTCTAGTGCGTCTGCCAATTCCGCCACACCCGCATATTAATTAAAATGGTGAGCCATGAAGGACTCGAACCTTCGACCCTCTGATTAAAAGTCAGATGCTCTACCAACTGAGCTAATGGCTCTTACAATAAAAACTGGTGCCGACTAGAGGACTTGAACCCCCAACCTACTGATTACAAGTCAGTTGCTCTACCAATTGAGCTAAGTCGGCTAAATGGTGGAGGATGACGGGATCGAACCGCCGACCCCCTGCTTGTAAGGCAGGTGCTCTCCCAGCTGAGCTAATCCTCCGGATTGCCTGGCAACGTCCTACTCTCACAGGGACAAGGTCCCAACTACCATCGGCGCTAGAGAGCTTAACTTCCGTGTTCGGTATGGGAACGGGTGTGGCCTCTCTGCCATCATTACCAGACTGTATTCATTTAAGACAAGAATCATTGTAACTCATTTAACTTTTAAAGTCAACAAGTTTTTTATATTCTTTCAAAACTAGATAACATTGCTTCATATTATATGGTTAAGTCCTCGATCTATTAGTATTCGTCAGCTCCACATGTCACCATGCTTCCA
>NZ_BEZT01000017.1:0-1002 GCF_003402455.1 Bacillus sp. HMA207
ACATCCTAGTTGTCTAAGCAACTCCACATCCTTTTCCACTTAATACACACTTTGGGACCTTAGCTGGCGGTCTGGGCTGTTTCCCTTTTGACTACGGATCTTATCACTCGCAGTCTGACTCCTAAGGATAAGTCATTGGCATTCGGAGTTTGACTGAATTCGGTAATCCGATGAGGACCCCTAGTCCAATCAGTGCTCTACCTCCAAGACTCTTACACTTAAGGCTAGCCCTAAAGCTATTTCGGGGAGAACCAGCTATCTCCAGGTTCGATTGGAATTTCTCCGCTACCCACACCTCATCCCCGCACTTTTCAACGTGCGTGGGTTCGGGCCTCCATTCAGTGTTACCTGAACTTCACCCTGGACATGGGTAGATCACCTGGTTTCGGGTCTACGACCACGTACTAAACGCCCTATTCAGACTCGCTTTCGCTGCGGCTCCGCCTCTTCAGCTTAACCTCGCACGGGATCGTAACTCGCCGGTTCATTCTACAAAAGGCACGCCATCACCCGTTAACGGGCTCTGACTATTTGTAGGCACACGGTTTCAGGATCTCTTTCACTCCCCTTCCGGGGTGCTTTTCACCTTTCCCTCACGGTACTGGTTCACTATCGATCACTAGGGAGTATTTAGCCTTGGGAGATGGTCCTCCCAGATTCCGACGGAATTTCACGTGTTCCGCCGTACTCAGGATACATTCAAGAGAGAACGAAGTTTCGACTACGGGGTTGTTACCCTCTACGACGGACCTTTCCAGGTCGCTTCGTCTACCTCGTTCCTTTGTAACTCCGTATAGAATGTCCTACAACCCCAAGAGGCAAGCCTCTTGGTTTGGGCTATGTTCCGTTTCGCTCGCCGCTACTCAGGAAATCGCATTTGCTTTCTCTTCCTCCAGGTACTTAGATGTTTCAGTTCCCTGGGTCTGTCTTCCTTACCCTATGTATTCAGATAAGGATACCATACCATTACGTATGGTGGGTTTCCCCATTCGGAAATCTTCG
>NZ_BEZT01000018.1:0-2500 GCF_003402455.1 Bacillus sp. HMA207
TTGCTTGGCGACGTCCTACTCTCACAGGGACAAGGTCCCAACTACCATCGGCGCTAGAGAGCTTAACTTCCGTGTTCGGTATGGGAACGGGTGTGACCTCTCTGCCATCATCACCAAACTATGAAGGCATATTCCTTCAAAACTAGATAACATTTGCTACATATTATATGGTTAAGTCCTCGATCTATTAGTATTCGTCAGCTCCACATGTCACCATGCTTCCACCTCGAACCTATCAACCTGATCATCTTTCAGGGATCTTACTAGCTTACGCTATGGGAAATCTCATCTTGAGGGGGGCTTCATGCTTAGATGCTTTCAGCACTTATCCCTTCCGCACATAGCTACCCAGCTATGCCCTTGGCAGAACAACTGGTACACCAGCGGTGCGTCCATCCCGGTCCTCTCGTACTAAGGACAGCTCCTCTCAAATTTCCTACGCCCACGACGGATAGGGACCGAACTGTCTCACGACGTTCTGAACCCAGCTCGCGTACCGCTTTAATGGGCGAACAGCCCAACCCTTGGGACCGACTACAGCCCCAGGATGCGATGAGCCGACATCGAGGTGCCAAACCTCCCCGTCGATGTGGACTCTTGGGGGAGATAAGCCTGTTATCCCCGGGGTAGCTTTTATCCGTTGAGCGATGGCCCTTCCATGCGGAACCACCGGATCACTAAGCCCGACTTTCGTCCCTGCTCGACTTGTAGGTCTCGCAGTCAAGCTCCCTTATGCCTTTGCACTCTACGAATGATTTCCAACCATTCTGAGGGAACCTTTGGGCGCCTCCGTTACACTTTAGGAGGCGACCGCCCCAGTCAAACTGCCCACCTGACACTGTCTCCCGGGTCGATAAGACCCGTAGGTTAGAATTTCAATACAGTCAGGGCGGTATCCCACCAGCGCCTCCACCGAAGCTAGCGCTCCGGTTTCAATGGCTCCCGCCTATCCTGTACAAACTGTACCAAAATTCAATATCAGGCTACAGTAAAGCTCCACGGGGTCTTTCCGTCCTGTCGCGGGTAACCTGCATCTTCACAGGTACTATAATTTCACCGAGTCTCTGGTTGAGACAGTGCCCAAATCGTTACACCTTTCGTGCGGGTCGGAACTTACCCGACAAGGAATTTCGCTACCTTAGGACCGTTATAGTTACGGCCGCCGTTTACTGGGGCTTCAGTTCAGAGCTTCGCTTACGCTAACCCCTCTCCTTAACCTTCCAGCACCGGGCAGGTGTCACCCCCTATACTTCGCCTTACGGCTTCGCAGAGAGCTGTGTTTTTGCTAAACAGTCGCTTGGGCCTATTCACTGCGGCTTTCCGTTAAGAAAGCACCCCTTCTCCCGAAGTTACGGGGTCATTTTGCCGAGTTCCTTAACCAGAGTTCTCTCGCACACCTTAGGATTCTCTCCTCGCCTACCTGTGTCGGTTTGCGGTACAGGCACCTTTTATCTCGCTAGAAGCTTTTCTTGGCAGCGGGGAATCAAAGACTTCGCTCCATAAGGAGCTTCCCCATCACAGCTCAGCCTTTACGATAAGCGGATTTGCCTACTTATCAGCCTAACTGCTTGGACGTGCACAACCAATCGCACGCTTCTTCTATCCTTCTGCGTCCCTCCATTGCTCAAACGATAAAGAGGTGGTACAGGAATATCAACCTGTTGTCCATCGCCTACGCCTGTCGGCCTCGGCTTAGGTCCTGACTAACCCTGAGCGGACGAGCCTTCCTCAGGAAACCTTAGGCATTCGGTGGACGGGATTCTCACCCGTCTTTCGCTACTCATACCGGCATTCTCACTTCTAAGCACTCCACCAGTCCTTCCGGTCTGACTTCACTGTCCTTAGAACGCTCCCCTACCACTGATACCATTGGTATCAATCCGCAGCTTCGGTGGTGTATTTAGCCCCGGTACATTTTCGGCGCAGAGTCACTCGACTAGTGAGCTATTACGCACTCTTTAAATGGTGGCTGCTTCTAAGCCAACATCCTAGTTGTCTAAGCAACTCCACATCCTTTTCCACTTAATACACACTTTGGGACCTTAGCTGGCGGTCTGGGCTGTTTCCCTTTTGACTACGGATCTTATCACTCGCAGTCTGACTCCTAAGGATAAGTCATTGGCATTCGGAGTTTGACTGAATTCGGTAATCCGATGAGGACCCCTAGTCCAATCAGTGCTCTACCTCCAAGACTCTTACACTTAAGGCTAGCCCTAAAGCTATTTCGGGGAGAACCAGCTATCTCCAGGTTCGATTGGAATTTCTCCGCTACCCACACCTCATCCCCGCACTTTTCAACGTGCGTGGGTTCGGGCCTCCATTCAGTGTTACCTGAACTTCACCCTGGACATGGGTAGATCACCTGGTTTCGGGTCTACGACCACGTACTAAACGCCCTATTCAGACTCGCTTTCGCTGCGGCTCCGCCTCTTCAGCTTAACCTCGCACGGGATCGTAACTCGCCGGTTCATTCTACAAAAGGCACGCCATCACCCGTTAA